>CAVZQC010000006.1:0-146554 GCA_963777315.1 Vulcanimicrobiota bacterium | reverse complement strand
GCGCATCGCAAACAACTTGAGCCGTGCATAGCGCCGCTGCCGCGCAACTGCGCGTGCAATTGGAATCGATCGTGTTCGAGCCGATGTTCGAACCGCTGTCCGGCGCATTCGGCGACTATGCCGCGATCGCGGCGCCCGCTTTCGCACAGGTGCTGGCGCGCGTGCTGGATGGTTTGCATGAATGAAAACTGCGGTGAGCGCGAACTTCGCATCCGCGAGTTGTTTCCGCTGGTCAAGCGAATCGCGCGACGCGTTGCGCGCATGGTGCCCGGAAGCGATATCGACGATTTGGTCGGCGAAGGCTGCATCGGCTTGATTCGCGCCGTCGATACGTTCGACGCCGCGCGCGGGCCTACGCTGGAGCGGTATGCGTCGCAGATCGTGGCCGGAGCCATGCTCAACGGCCTGCGACGCTTGGACCCCGTTTCCGAGCGCGTGCGGCGTGAAATCCGGCAAGCCGAACGCGAACGCTTTGCGCTGGCGTCGCGCGAAGGGCACTTGCCTTCCATGCCGGAGATGGAACGGCGCCGGCCGGCGCTGCGGCGCGCCAACCTGCACGCGTACCGGTACGCCCCGCTTTCGCTCGACGGTCCGCTTCCGCTCAACGAAAAGTTCGCGCTCGATTTCACGGCCGATCCTGCAGCCATAGCCGCCGATCGCGCCGAGCGCCACAACGTTCGCGCCGCCCTGGGCGCTCTGCCGCCGCGCCAGCGCGACGTGCTCGACATGCACTATCTGCGCGGAATATCGCTGCACCAGATCGGTAAAGCGCTGTCCATTTCACCGCAGCGAGCATCGCAGCTGCATTTGGCGGGGCTGCGAAAGCTGCGCAAGGTGCTGCATGCCGCGCATTGATCCCGAGCGCAGCGCGATGCCGCTTGCGCCCCCGGCGCTGCCCGGCGCAGCGATCGTGCCGCCGGCGCCCTACGACGAACTCGAAACGCCACCGCTTCCGCGCGAGCATCCAAAGTGGGTCAAGGACGCCGTGGCCGTTTCCAACCGAACGCGGCAGCTGATTGCGCGGCTGCGTCCCATCGCGCTACGCGTTTTGACGTTTTGGGATCATCACGTGCGCGGCATCGTAGTGGGCGGCCGCGAGTTCACCGTAGACGTCAGCGGCAGTTATCGCCTGGACTAAATCAGCTCGAGCAGAGCGTCGAGCAGATGCGCCAGTCTGGGCGCAGCGGATTGCGCTGCGCGCGTTACTTCGGCATGCGAAACGCCCGGCGCCGCCACTGCATTGGCGATCAAACTCACGCCGAACACTTCCATGCCGCGCGAACGCGCCGCAATGGTTTCCAGCACGGTCGACATACCCACCGCATCGGCGCCGATCGTTCGCAGATAACGCGCTTCAGCCGGCGTTTCGTACGTGGGTCCGAGCAATCCGGCATAGACGCCTTCCCGCAGGTTCCCGTCGATGCGGTGTGCGAGTTCGCGCAGGCGCGGGCTATAAGCGTCCGTCATTGCGACGAACGGATCCGCCAGACCGCTCCCGGCGAGCGGATTCATGCCGCTCAGATTGATGTGATCCGCTATCGCCATCAGATCGCCGGCGTGCAGCTGCGGATTGACCGCACCCGCAGCATTCGTCAGCAGCGCGACCTTTGCGCCGCGATCCGCCGCGAAGGCAATCGTGCGCGTAACTTCCGACGCATTGAAGCCCTGGTAAGCGTGCACGCGCCCTGCAAACGCCAGCACGCGTTTACCGTGCCGTCTGCCGGCGAGCGCGTGGCCCGCGTGGCCGGCAAGTTGCGCCACAGGTATGCCGATTGCGGAGTACTCCACGCGCTCGAACGCGCCGTGCGCTTCAAGCAGATCCGAAAGGCCGCTTCCCAGGACGACGGTTACGTCGATCGTTCCGATCGCGTTCATGCGCCGTTACTCGGGACGCCGCCGGAAAGCGGGGCTGCCGACGGCACGAACAAATCAGTGCCCGTCATTTCCTTAGGCACCGGCAAGCCCATGAGGTGCAGCAACGTGGGAGCGACGTCGCCGAGCTTGCCGCCCGGCGCAAGGGTGCCTTCGATGCCGTTTGCGATCAACAGAAACGGAACGGGATTGGTCGTGTGCGCCGTCAGCGGGTTGCCGTCTTTATCGATTTTGTCTTCGGCATTGCCGTGATCCGCGACGATCGCCAGCAGGCCGCCGGCGCCCAGCACGGCATGCGCCAGCGAGCGCAAGCACCGATCGAGAATCTGCACGCTCTCGATCGTCGGCTCCCATTTGCCGGTATGTCCGACCATGTCCGCATTGGCGTAGTTCATGATCACGACGTCGTACGCTCGCGCCTCGATCTGCTCCACCGCATAAGCGGTAATCTCTCCGGCGCGCATTTGGGGCGCCAAGTCGTAGGTCGGAACGGAGCGATCCGACGGTATGAGCTGACGATCTTCACCGCGAAAAACGTCCTCGCGTCCGCCGTTGAAAAAATACGTGACGTGCGCGTACTTTTCGGTCTCCGCCAGGCGCAGTTGACGCAGCCCATGCCGCGAAACGATTTCGCCGAACGTTTCCGGCTGGGGACGCGGCCCGAAGAGCACCGGATTGGAAAACGTTTCGTCGTATTTGGTCATCGTCGCGAACACGAAATCATCGTAACGCTCGACCGGAAACGGAATCTCGCCGCCGGCGCCGCCCTCGAACGCGATCGTCATCTGACGCGCTCGATCGGGCCGGAAATTGAAGAAGATGCAGGCGTCTCCGCTGCGCACCGGCCGCGGTTCTGCGACGATCGTCGGTTTGACGAACTCGTCGTCTTCGCCGCGTGCGTACGCCGCCTGCAGCGCTTGCGCCGCCGATGGTGCAGCGTACGGTGCCTTGCCGCGCGCGATTGCATCGTACGCGAGCTGCGTTCGTTCCCAACGCTTGTCGCGGTCCATCGCGTAGTAGCGGCCAATTACGGTTGCGATCGCGCCCGGGTGACCCAGCCGTTGCAACGTTCGCTCGACGCCGTCCAGAAAATTCTGCGCCGAGCGCGGCGGCGTATCGCGGCCGTCCAGGAACGCATGAACGGCAACCTTCACGCCTGCAGCATGCGCGCACGCCAGCAGCTCCAGCAGATGATCCAGCGAGCTGTGGACGCTGCCGTCGGAAACCAGGCCCATCAGATGCAGCGTGCCGCCGGTGCGCTTGACGTGATCCAGGCACGCGTTCAGCGTGGGGTTCTTCGCAAACTCGCCCGAGGCGATGGCGGCATCGATGATCACCACGCCTTGCGCAACGACCCGCCCGCTGCCCAGATTCATGTGGCCGACTTCGCTGTTTCCCATAATGCCTTTGGGCAGGCCGACCTCTTCGCCGCTGGCGTGCAGCATCGTCCATGGGTAGCGTTCGAACAGCGAATGCCAAAACGGCAGCCGTGCTGCCGCAATGGCGTTGCCGTGCGTGCGGTTGCTGCAGCCCCAGCCGTCGAGCACCGTCAATACGAGCGGTGAATACTTCATGCGGCCGCAGCGCACAAGCTTGCAAAGCCTGCGGGATCGAGCGAAGCGCCGCCCACCAACCCGCCGTCGATGTCGGGACGCTGCGTGTAGCTCGCGATGTTGTCGGGCTTTACGCTGCCGCCGTAGAGGATTGGCACGTCACGCAGCGCCGGCAAACAATCGCGGATCGCGCGCATGATCGCGTTTGCATCGGCGGGATCGCAGTTCTGCCCCGTGCCGATCGACCAGATCGGTTCGTACGCGAGCACGATGCCGGCAACCGCATCGCTCGAAAGCCCGTCGACGGCGGCGCGGACCTGAGCCGTGACGTATTCCCCGGCGCCTCCGGCTTCGCGGACGGCGGCCGGTTCGCCCACCGCCACGATCGGCGTCAGGCCGTTCTCGAGCGCGGCGCGCGTTTTGAGGCGCACGAATTCATCGGTTTCACCGAAATGCACTCTGCGTTCGGAATGCCCCACGATGACGTGCGAAACGCCTAGGTCCAGCAGCATCGGCGGCGAGATCTCGCCGGTGTACGCGCCGGCGGCTTCCCAGTGCATCGTCTGCGCGCCCAACGCAACGCGCGGGGCATCCGCGCAGTCGGATTCGCGCAATGCGCTGCCGACGGCCGCGAGCGCCGTGAACGGCGGACAGAGAACCACGCGCACGTTCTGCGGCACCGAGGCCATCTGGGGAAGAAAACGCTGGACGTAGTCGACTGCCTCGCCGGTCGTCTTGTGCATTTTCCAGTTTCCGGCGCAGATGCGTCTACTCACGTTCTTTGGCTTGTTCGAGAGCGGCGATGCCGGGCAGCGTCTTTCCCTCCAGAAATTCCAGCGTCGCGCCGCCGCCGGTGCTCACGTGCGTCATGCTCTCGCCGAATTTGAGCTCCTCGGCAGCCGCAGCGGCATCGCCACCGCCGACGATGGTCGTCGCGCCCGACTGCGTGGCCGCTTTCATCGCTTCGCCGATAGCGCGCGTGCCTTCACGATACGGCGCTTTTTCATACACTCCCATCGGCCCGTTGAAGACCACGGTGCGCGCGGTTTCAATGGCCCGGGCGTACTGCTGGGCCGTTTTCGGCCCGATGTCCAGGATCATCGAGGATCCGACTTGCGGTAAATCGACGGTATGGGCGCCCTCGTCGTTGTCGAAGCTGCTCGACACGACGGCGTCGACCGGCAGCAGCAGCGAAACGTCACGCGTTCGCGCCAGCTCCACGATGACGCGAGCGGGCTCGAGATCGTCGTCGCGCAGCGACGTGCCCACGTCGATGCCGCGCGCGGCTAGAAACGTGTTCGCCATGCCGCCCCCGATGCAGAAGGCATGCACGTTGCGCATGAGCTCGGTAAAGACGCCGACCTTGTCTTTGATTTTCGCGCCGCCGATGACGCAGACGTAGGGCTGCTGCGGATCGTGCAGCAGTTTGGAGAGCGCTTGGATCTCGGCTTGCATCAGAAAGCCGGCGTAGCTCGGCAGATACTGCGCGACGCCTGCGGTAGAGGCGTGCGCGCGATGTGCCGTCGCGAAAGCATCGTCGACGTAGACGTCGGCCAGCTGGGCGAGCTGCTGCGCAAAGTGCGGATCGTTCTGTTCTTCGCCCGGTTCGAAGCGAACGTTTTCGAGCATCACGATATCGCCGGCGTGCATTTGCTCGATGGCCTCGTGAGCCGACGGGCCGACGACGTCGGTCGCAAACGTCACGTCGGTACTGAGCCGGCTCGCGAGCGCATTGGCCACGGGCTTCATGCCGTATTTCGCTTCCGGCTTGCCGTCGGGGCGGCCCAAATGCGAGACGACGATCGTTTTTGCGCCGCGATCCGAAAGATACCGCAGCGTTTCGAGCGACGCGTCGATGCGTTTGTAGTCCAGGATGTTTCCCTCGTGCATCGGCACGTTGAGATCCTCGCGCAGCAGTACGCGTTTGCCTTTGACGTTGACGTCCTTGAGCGTGCGAAAGTTCATGATGCGCTCCTACGCTACTGCACGTGCTCGGCGATCCACCGGATCCAGTAACGGTAGACGTCCGCCGTTCGAACGGGATCCGCGGGCCAGTGGCCGTGAACCGGCCATTGATAGAATTCGACGGGCGTTCCGTTATCGCGCAGCGCATGATAAAACGCGTACGATTGAGCGGCCGGCACGCGATCGTCGTACATATCGGACAGAATGAGCGTCGGAGTACGGACGTTGCGATAAAAAGTCAGCGGAGAAACCGCGCGGTACAGCGCCAAATTGCCGTTTACGAACGGTGAGCCGGGCATCGACTCACGGTCCGCGCTGATGTCGTCGGCTAACGAGTAATCGTACACCAAGTCGTTGACCGCTGCTCCCGAGACCGCGCACGCCCAGCGCCGGTCCTGCGTGATCAGCCACGACGTCATCATGCCGCCGTACGACCACCCCGAAACGCAGACTTTACGCGAGTCGACCGGCAGCCTGCGCTCTGCGGCAGTCGTGCCCGCGAGTATGTCCAGTCCGGGGCCGCGCGTCGCATCGGCGTAGATGGCGTGCTGGTAGGCGTTTCCCATATTGTCGCTGCCGCGATAGTTGGGCCGCAAAACGAACCAGTCCCGCGCCGACATCAGTTGCGCGAGTTCGTCGAATCCGGTCGTGGACGCGCCCGTCGGGCCGCCGTGAATCAGCAGAACCAGCGGATAGCGCGTACCGGGCCGATAATGGAGCGGGTACGTCAGAACGCCGTCTTCGGCAAACCCGCTCGGGCCTTTCCAAGCCAGCGTGGCGACTTTGCCCAGCGGCTTTGCCGCGATAGCTGCGTTGTAATCGGTCAGCCGCGCGAGCGATCCGGCCGCGGAGCGGTAATAGATCTCCGCCGGGCGATGCGCCGAGGAGCCGGCGAACGCGATCGATCCATCGCGCGCGATGCTTTGGTCGAAGTCTCCCAGAGCGTTCACGCCGCCCAGATCGATGCGGTGCACGGCTGCGCCCGTCGTCAGGCGCCAAAGGACGCTGCGCGTTCCGGCATGCCCTTGAACGAGCAGCGCGCGCGAATCCGGATACCACGAATAGTTGACGGCATTCGCGTCGAGATGCGCGCGCGATATGTCGACGCCGGCGCCGCCTGCGCGCGAAAGAAAGATGTCGGCTTCGTTCATCGGATCGCCGCCGCGAGCGTAGGTGTATGCGACGTGCGTGCCGTCCGGCGAGAAGCGCGGATTGAACTCGAGCGCGCTGCGTGCGGTGAGCTGCCGGCTGCGCCCGCTCGAAACGTCCAGCACTTCGACGATGGAGCGATCGGCATCGCCCAGCAAAGCATTCGGCAGCCGGACGTAGAGCAGCTTTCGTCCGTCGGAAGACCAGGAGATCGTCGAAGCGGCATCGCCGGTTGCCACGCTCCACGCACCGTGCGTCAGACGCCGGCTTTGCCACGCAGCGTTTGCGGCTACCGCCAGCCAAAGATGCGCCGGCGGAAACGGCCCCGGATCCAAATAGGCGTTATCGGTGACGCGGAATGCGTCTTGCCAGCGCGCAATGCCGGTGCGCTGCGGCGGCGGATCGGTGCTGACGTACGCGATCGCTTTTCCGTCGGGGCGCCAGGCGAATTGGTCGACGCCGGTCTTTGCGCCGGTCACGGGCTGCGGCGTTCCTGCGTGCGATCCGATCACCCAGATCTGCGCGTGATGCGCCCGGTCGTCGGCCAGGTACGCGATGCGCGTGCCGTCCGCCGACCAGGCGGGATCGTGTACCGTGCGATCGGTCTGCAGCACCTGCTGCGCGCGCGAACCGATCGTAAGAACGATCAGTTGTCCGTCGCGGCGATTGCGATCCAGATCGACCGTCGTTTTCACGAAAACCAGCGTCTTGCCGTCCGGCGATACTCGCGGCGAGGAAACGCCCACGGTTCGATACGTGTCTGCTAGCGTGAAATGCGGCTCGGCGGCGCGAGGAACGCCGCCGAGCAGAACAGCTGCCAGGAACGCATGCACTGCCGGTTACACGCCCGCCGGAATCTTCTCCAAAACCATCGCGGTCAGGTCGGCCAGGCGGCACGAATAGCCCCATTCGTTATCGTACCACGCGCCGATTTGTATCAGGTCGCCGTTCGCCCCCGTCAGCGACGCGTCGACGATCGAGCTGTACGGCGAGTGCTTGAAGTCGCTCGACACCAGTTCGCGATCGCTATATTGCACGTATTCTTTGAGATCGTCGTCCGCCGCTCGTTTGAGGATCGCGTTGACCTCGTCTTTGGTCGTTTCCCTGCCGACCTGCGCCACGAGATAGACCATCGAAACCGTCGGCGTGGGTACGCGCAGCGCGAAGCCGTCGAACGTACCTTTGACTTCGGGGATCGTCAGGTAGAGGGCTTTTGCGGCGCCAGTGGACGTCGGAATGATGTTGGTTGCGGCGCTGCGCGCGCGGCGGAGATCCTTGTGCGGCGCGTCCAAAATGTTCTGATCGTTGGTGTAGGAGTGGATCGTGGACATGAATCCCTTGACCCATCCGAGATCGTCGACGATCGGTTTGACCGCCGTAGCCAAACAGTTTGTCGTGCACGAGGCATTGGAGATGACGTCGTGCTTGTCCGGATCGTAGTTTTTATGATTCACGCCCAAGACGATCGTGATGTCCTCGCCCTTGGCCGGCGCCGAAATCAGCACTTTCTTGGCGCCCCCGCCGTCGATGTGCGCGCGAGCTTTGGCGGCGTCGGTGAACAGACCGGTCGATTCGATGACGACGTCGACTCCCAGATCCTTCCACGGCAGTTTTGCGGGATCGCGCTCGGCGAGCACCGCGATTTTCTGCCCGTCGATCGATATCGCATCGCCGTCGACGCCGACCGAGCCTTCGTAGGTTCCGTAGTTGGAGTCATAGGTAAACAGGTGGGCGCACTCGGCGGCGCTCGTCAGGTCGTTGACCGCGGCGATTTGTATGCCCGGATGGCGCTCGAGCAGCGCTTTGGCAAAATTTCTTCCGATGCGGCCGAAGCCGTTGATCCCGATACGCATGAAGGAACTCCCGTTGACGATCTACGCGCGAGCGGCGCCCCGCCGACGACCTTTACGAGCCGCGCGCGTACTTTCCCCGCGCAGGCGGCCGGCCAACCGGCCCAGCGCCGTCAAGCGGCTGTTGACGGTCGGCTTGCCGACCTGCGGATTACATCGCCGTCCCAGTTCGGTCAGACTCTCATCCGGATGGTTCAGGCGCAGCTGCGCGATTTCTCGCAGTTGGGGCGACAATTGGTTCAGGCCGTACGCAGCGCACAGATAGTCGATGACTTCGCGCTGGGCCGCTGCGGCCGCAGCCGTGCGTTCCAAGTTCGCGGCTTCGGTGTTGACCAGCCGGTGGATGCGGTTTTTGGTCTCTTTGAGCGCGCGCACGCCCTCCAGGCGTAAGACCGCGCCGTGCGCGCCGACGATCGTGAGAATCCGAACGATCGCTTCGAAGTCTTTGAAGTACAAAACGCAGCGCCGCTTTCGCTGCATCGTTTTCGGCGGCGCTCCAAGCGCGCGCAGCATCCACGACAACCGCGCGGCGCGCGCGCGATCGCGCAGCACGAACTCGAGATGGTATCCTTGCGTGCCGGCTGAGAGCGAACCGCAGGCCAAAAAGGCCGCCCGCGTTTCCATGATGCGATCGCACCGGCGCGCGGGTTTAGCCGGCAATTCCCCAGAGCTTTCGGGCATCTTCAGGCGGTAAACGGGCGCCGCCGCCAAGCGCGTTTGCGAACGTTTTTCGATGTGATGTTCGCCTTGGGCGCCCAGCAGCGAGCGCAGCAGCCGCGCGACCGCGTTGCGCTGCGTGACGAAGTAGCCGTCGTTTTGACCGTACAGTGAAAGCGCGGCAAGCAAGGCGCTGCGGCAGTGCGCATTCTGCGGAAGCTCGCGCGCGAGCGCGTCTTTGGCGTCCGCGCTCAGGCTCACGTCCACTGCAGCGGTTCGTCGCTGCGCCGATCCAGGATCTCGTACAGGTCCGCGGCGTCGTGTCGCGGCAGCATGCGCAGCGGCACTTCCCGCACGCGCACGGTGACGTATTTGGTCGCGTAATGGATCTCCAGCACGTCGCCGGGCTTGACCTGATAACCCGGTTTGAGCGCTTTGCCGTCTTTGGTGATCCGTCCGTGCGCGAGCGCTTCCTGCGCCTCGCTTCGGCGCTTGCTCAAACGCGACACCTTCATGAACTTGTCCAGCCGCATCGGTAGCGATATTGCGCGCCGTACTTCGCTCCTCATGCCGAACAGGGCTCGGGACGGCCGCTTGCCAACGGAGGGCGCATGGCCCAGGCACAGCCGCGCGCGCGCCGCGGTTCGATCAATATCTTCGACCAGAGCCGTCCGATGTGGCGGCTCTTTCTCGTCTTTCTGATTCCGCTGATGCTCAGCAACGCGCTGCAGTCCGCCTCGCAAACTGCAGCGAGCATCTTTTTGGGGCGGCTCATCGGCGTGAACGCGCTGGCGGCAGTGTCGGCGGTTTTTCCGATCGTGTTCCTGCTCGTGTCCTTCATCATCGGTTTGTCCAGCGGCAGCACGGTGCTCATCGGTCAGGCGTTCGGCGCGAACGACTTTCGGACGATGAAGCGCGTAGCCGGCACGACGCTCACAGTGAGTCTGGTGCTTGGATTCGCCGTGGGCATCTTCGGCGCTTTGGCCACCGAGCCGCTGCTGCAGGTGGTACGGACGCCGGCGAACATCCTGAGCGACTCGGCTTCATATGCGCGCGTGCTGTTCGCCTATCTGCCGATCTTTTTTCCGTACATCGCCTATACGACGTTCCTGCGCGGCACCGGCGATTCGCAAACGCCGTTTTACGCGCTGATCTTGAGCACGGCGCTGTCGCTGATCTTTACGCCGGCGTTCATTCTGGGCTGGTTCGGGCCGCATTTGGGCGTGGCGAGCGCAGCGTTCTCGGGGCTGATCTCAAACGGCATCGGTTTCGCCGGGCTGCTGGCGTACCTGAGCGCCACCGGCCACCCGCTGCGCTTCGATCGCGAGATGGTGCGCGACATGCGGGTCGACTGGCGCCTGTTGCGCACGGTCGTTCGCATCGGCGTTCCGACGGGCATCCAAGTCATCATGGTTGCGCTGGCCGAGATTGCCGTCATATCGTTCGTGAATTATTTCGGTTCGGACGCGACCGCCGCGTACGGCGCGGTCAACCAGATCGTCGGATACGTGCAGTTTCCGGCCATCAGCATCGGCATCACGGCTTCGATTTTCGGCGCGCAGTGCATCGGCGCGCGCCGCGAGGACAAGCTCGAAAGCGTCATCCGGTCGGGCGTGGTATTGAACTACGCCGTCGGCGGCATTTTGATCCTGATCTGTTACGTGTTCGCCTGGGACATCTTGGGCTGGTTCATCACGCAGCAGCATACGCTACACATCGCGCACACGCTGTTGATGATTACGCTGTGGAGTTATCTGCTCTTCGGCAACAGCAGCGTGCTCAGCGGCGTGATGCGAAGCAGCGGCACCGTGTTTTGGCCTACGGCCATCGGCATCTTTTCGATCTGGGGCGTCGAAGTGCCGTGCGCGTTTCTGCTGATGAAGCACTACGGCTTGGACGGCGTGTGGATGGGCTATCCGATCGCGTTCTTCGTTTCCGCAGCCTTGCAATTTGCGTATTACGCCTTGGTTTGGCGAAGGAAGACGCACGAGCGCTTGATCTAGCGTCGGGACGCCAGACTCTCTCGCCAAAAGCAAAAGCGCCGGTCCTCACGGATCCGGCGCTCGTTCGTTGCACGGCGTGCGCTTACTTGCGGCAGTACCCGTGGACCTTTTTGCCGTTGCGCATGTAACCTTTGACCCAATGCTCGCCGCTGGGACACGAATGCTTCATCTTCGAGCTGCTGTGCATGTGGCCCGAGCTGTGCGCGTACGCGCTGGGAGCGCCAGCCAGACCAAATGCGAAGAGCGCTACGGATGAAATCAAAGCGATAAAAAGACGTTTCATGTATCTTCCTCCTGCCGAACCAGCATGGCCGGCGGGGTAGTGTTCGCCTACCGGCGCTTTTTCTCTTTCGGAGTTACGCACGTTCCCGCAGCGCGACATACGGCGACCGGCTTCGCGAGCGCGTCGGCCGCCGTTTCGCTTACGTCCGGCCTTGCCGCGACCACCTTGTGCGCTTCGAAGCGCATCTTGCGCGACGTGTTGCCCACCGTCTCGATCCATCCGCGCGCTTCGATATAGTCGCCCGCAAAGACCGGGGCCAAGAACTCCACGCTCTCATACGCCACGAACAGCCCTTCGTCGCCGTCCATTCGAATCAGCAGCTCGGTGGCGGCGTCGCCGAACAGCGCAAGCATGCGCGCCCCGTCGACGAGATTGCCGCCGTAGTGAGCGTCGTGCGCGCTCATCCGGACGCGAATTACGCTGCTTGCGTCTTGGCCAGTTGCCACAGTTCCTCGAGCTCGTCCAGCGTCATGTCGGAAAGCGTTTTGCCTTCTTTGGCCGCGCGCCGTTCCATGAAGGAAAAGCGCTTGTAGAATTTCTCGTTGGCTTCTCGCATTGCGGTTTCGGCGTCGATGCCCATGGCGCGAGAGAGATTCACCAATGTGAAGAACACGTCGCCCAACTCTTCACGCACGCGCGGATCGTCCTGTTTTTCGCGCTGAGCCTGGGCGAGCTCGTCCAGTTCCTCGTTCATTTTCGCCAGAATGTCGGGAACGCCCGGCCAATCGAATCCCACGCGTGAAGCTTTTTCCTGCATGCGCTGTCCGCGCTGCAGTGCGCCCAAGTGACGCGGAATGCCGTCCAATCGGCTTGCGCGTTTTTGGCCGGTCGCTTCCTGTGATTTGAGCTGCTCCCAGTTCTTCCACTGCGCGTTCACGTCTTCGATCACCGCATCGCCGAAAACGTGCGGATGGCGGCGCACCATCTTGTTGGAAAGCGCGTTGACGACGTCTGCGACGGTGAAAGTCCCGGATTCGCTGCCGAGCTGCGCGTGAAAGACGATCTGCAGCAGCAGGTCGCCCAACTCTTCGCAGAGTGCCCCCGCGTCGCCGTGTTCGATCGCTTCGACGACCTCGTACGTTTCTTCGATCAGGTACGGAACCAGAGTTCGGTGCGTCTGCTCGCGGTCCCACGGACAGGAAGAGCGCAATCGCGCCATGATCTCGATCAGATCCTCCCACCCATAGCTTGCCGATGCCGGCGGCAGCGGCACGAGCGGCATGCCGATCGCTGCCGCGAGCGCGGCTTTGGGCATTCCTGCAACAATCTGCGTCGTTGCGTCCAGCGAGTGCAGCTCGCGCAGGAGCAGCGGCAGTCCGGCAAAGTCGGAAACGGGATTGCCCGGCACGCCGATGCTCACGTCGCCGTCCGCTGCTCCCAGGCGCCGAGCGAAACGCGCAATGACGTCCTCGCTGCCGCGCACGAAGAGCGCCGGATCTTCGACCAGATCGGGTTCGAGCGCGATGCCGTGGTTATGCAGCGCGTGCGTGAGATCGGGCGGTGCGAGCAGCGCTACGGCGAGCCGGCCCGCGCGCAGCGCTTCGATACCGCCGAAGGTGAGCAGTTCGGGATCGCCCGGTCCGAGTCCGACGATGCGCACCAGCACGCTGCAATCCCGCCGCCTGCAATGCCGGAGCTGCTACTTCGTCGGAACGGCCGTCGGCGCGGCCACCGGGGCAGCACTCGCCGCGGGCGTCGGGTAAAGCCCGGCGAAGCGCGGATCGCTGATGTCGATCTTCGCGTTTGCCTGCAGCTGCTGCAGGAACGACGGAATCAGCGGCGCTTCCTGCTGCTGACGCAGCTGCTGCGCGATTTGATCGTGCGCGCTCGCGAGCGTTGCGTTCTGACCGGGCTTGCGTTCCTCCACTTGGATGATGTGGTAGCCGAACGGCGATTTCACCGGCGAGCTCGATTTTCCCGATAGGGCCGCTGAAGGCGTACTGCTCGAACGCCGGCGTCATCTGGCCCTTGCGGAACCAGCCCAGCTCGCCGCCTTTGTCGCGGCTGCCCGGGTCGATCGAATACTGTTTGGCTTCGGCCGCAAAGTCTTTGCCGTTTTTGAGGTCGGCTTCGATTTTCTGCGCGGTTTTGGGATCGGGTACCAGGATGTGGCGCGCGCGCACCATCGGCGGCTTGTCGAACTGCGCGTGGTTCTTGTCGAAGTAGTCTTTGATCTGCTTTTCACTCACGTGAACGCTTCCGCCGACCGCTTTGTCCAAGACGATTTGGCGGCGAATGAGATCCTGCACGTCCTGTTCGCTCAAACCGCGCGCTTTGAGCAGCTCGTCCCATTGCCCGTTGGGGTACTGGGCTTTGTATTGATTCTCGATTTTGTCGATTTCGCTCTGGCTGACCGAAATGTTCTTGTCTTTCGCGTACTGGTCGATCAGCTGGTTGGTGACCATTTGCTGCAGCACGCCCCGCGCCGCCGGGCTGCCCTCCAATTTCTGATCGAGATCGGCGTGGCTGATCGCGTGACCGTTCACGGTTGCGACGTTGCCGCCTCCACCGCCCCCGCCGCATGCGGCCAAGGAAACGGTGAGCAGTGCGGTGGCAATACCCGCAACGAGCCGGTGGGCGTTCGACATTCTAGAGCTCCAGTTCAAGGGAAATAACCGCCGCCCGTTTCGGGGCGGGCGCTCGCGCTCCTTCACATCGCTTCGAGCAGCCGGCGCAGGAGCGGCATCCACGTTTCTTCCGCGCGGCGTCCGGCGGCCAGCGCGGGCAAATCGACCAGAATCTTCCCCTCGGCGAAACGGAAGCGATTTTTGGTCAGCGATTGAAACCGGCCGATTGCGCTGGGCTGCAGCTCGAAGGCGCTCCCCACGCCGAGCGTGAGCCGCTTTTCATCGACGACGACTCGCGTGATGTGCTTGTGCAGCGCGATCGTGCGCAGCTTGGTGATCTCGATCAGATTTTCGAGCGGGACCGGCAACGGGCCGAAACGATCGCGAACGCCGGCGGCGATCTCCTCGACTTGCTCTTGGCTGCGCGATTTGGCGAGCTGCTGATACACCGCGATTTTTTGGGACGCCTGCGGAATGTAGTCGTTCGGGACGTAGGCGTCGATTTTGACGTCGATGACGGCTTCACGCTGCTCTTCGAGTGCGGCCTGTTCGCCCTTTCGCTGCGCGATGGCTTCGGCCAGCAGTTGGCAGTAGGTATCGAAACCGACCGACGCGATGAATCCCGACTGCGCCGATCCCAAAAGGTTGCCTGCGCCGCGAATCTCCAAATCGCGCATAGCGATCTGCAGGCCGCTGCCCAAGTGCGTGAATTCGCGGATTGCTTCCAGACGCGCTTTGGCTTCTTCGGTCAAGGCCTTGTGCGCCTGATACATCAGATACGCGTACGCCTGGTGGTTCGATCGCCCGACGCGTCCGCGCAGCTGGTACAGCTGAGCCAAGCCGAATCTGTCGGCGTCGTTGACGACGATGGTGTTCACGTTGGGAATGTCGATGCCGTTTTCGATAATCGTCGTGGCGACCAGCACGTCGATCTTGCCGTCGATGAACGACTCCATGACCGGCTCGAGCTCGCGCTCCTCCATTTGCCCGTGCCCGATGGCGACGCGCGCACGCGGCACCAATCGTTCGATCGCGTTTTTGACTGCATGGATCGATTCGATCCGGTTGTGCAGATAATAGACTTGGCCGCCGCGGTCCAGCTCCGCGGCTACGGCGCGCTGCACGACCGCGTCCCCGGCCGGAACGACGACCGTCTTGATCGACATGCGGTTTTTGGGAGCGGTTTGTATGAGCGAGAGATCGCGCACGCCCATCAAAGACATGTGCAGAGTGCGCGGAATGGGCGTAGCGGACAGCGTCAGCACGTCGACGCTCGCCCGCAGCTGTTTGAGCCGCTCTTTATGCATCACCCCGAAGCGCTGCTCTTCGTCGACGACGATCAGGCCCAAATCGGCAAAAGCGACGTCTTTTTGCAGCAGGCGATGCGTGCCGATGACGATGTCGACCTTCCCCTGCGCGAGGTCTTGCACGATGCGGCGCTGCTCCGCTTTGCTTTTGAAGCGGGATATCTCTTCGATCTGCATGGGAAAGCCGGCAAAACGCGCGCTGAAGTTGCGATAGTGCTGATCGGCAAGCAGCGTGGTCGGAACCAGTATCGCGACCTGCTTTTTGTCGGCGACTGCCTTGAAGGCCGCTCGAATGGCGACCTCGGTTTTTCCGTAACCCACGTCGCCGCAGACGACGCGATCCATCGGGCGCGCGCGCTCCATGTCGGCTTTTGAATCGTCGATCGCTTTACGCTGGTCGGGCGTCTCTTCGTAGGGAAACGCCTCTTCGAGTTCGGCTTGCCAGGGCGTATCGGGCGCAAACGCGTGGCCCTTGGACATTTCGCGTTCGGCGTACAGCTGCACCAAGCCGTCGGCTATTCTGGCCAAGGATTCGCTGACGCGCGATTTGGTGCGCGCCCAATCCGCTCCGCCCATCTTGGAAAGCCGCGGCGTGCCGCTTTCGGCCGCACCGTATTTGGCCACCTGGTGCATCTGCGTCACCGGCACGAGCATGCGATCCGTGCCGGCGTACTGCAAATCCAGATAGTCTTGCGTCGCGCCCAAGATCGTTTCGCCGCGCAATCCCAAATACTGACCGATGCCGTGCACGGCATGAACCACGTAATCGCCGACCTTGAGATCTGCCAGCGTGACCGGAACGCCCTCTTTGACGGCGCGCAGTTTCACGCGTTTGGGCGGCTGTCCGTAGATTTCGCGATCGCCCAGCACGCGCAAGCGCAGCTGCGGAATCGTAAATCCGGCCTCGATGCTGCCTTGATCGATCAGTACCGTTTTGCCGTGGTCGCGCAGCTGCGCCGGTGCGGAGCGTTGCGGCTCCAGGCCTGCCGCGCGAACGACGTCGCTCGTGCGTCCGGTTCCCGACGTAACGAGCACTACGGTTTCGCCCGCGCTCACCCACTCGCGAAGCGATTGGCTGAAGAGATCGATTTGCCGGTTGAAATGATCCGCCGGGCGCGTTTCCAGCGCGGCGGTTCGGCCGACCGGCGGCATCCAGTCCGCTGCGTGCGCGCTCTCGATTCCCGCGGGAAAAATCAGGCTCGCATGGCGGGCCAGCGCCGGAGCGAGATCGACAAGGCGCGGATACGGCAAATCGATCTCCGCCAGCAGTGCTTGTGTGCTCGCGTCCGCTTCACTCGAGCGCAGCACGTCGTTTTCGCGCGAGCGTTCGTCGTCGAGCGCGCGCTCGATCGTGGACAGCATGCTGGGCTCGTCGATGACGATTGTTGCGTTTCGCGCGAGATAGTCCAACGCGGTTTCGCGCCGCTCGAATGCCAGCGGCAGCCACTGGTCGGGAACGTCCGCGCCGGATTCGAGATAGCCGCGCAGCGCCGCCGCCGCGTTCGAAGGGCCGGCGTAGCGATCCAGGACTGCCGCGCGCGTTTGCGGATCGCGCTGGATTTCGGTCCAGGGCACGACCTGGAGCTCGTCGAGCGAACCCCCGCTGCGCTGCGACTCGAGGTCGAACGGCCGGATGCTTTCCACCGTGTCGCCGAAGAATTCGATGCGCGCCGGCGTGGGGGCAGACGCGGCGAACACGTCCAGGATCCCGCCGCGAACGGCATATTCGCCGGCCGCACTGACCACGTCGCAGCGGCGATATCCCAAGCGGTAGAGGCGTTCGATGACCGCGTCCCAGCCCGGAGTCGCGCCCACGCGAAGCGTGAAACGCGCGCCTTGGAACGTTTCCAGCGGTACGACGTATTGCCGCAGGGCCGCCAGCGGAGCCAAAAAAATCCCCGAAGCGCCGTCCGCAAGATCGCCCAGCAGTGCCATGCGCGCGCTGCGTTCGGAGGGCGACTCGATTGCGCCGGCACTCTCTTCGCGCGCGCGCAGAAGGCGAACGACGCGGGGCTCATCCTCTTCCAGGTAATACAGGAGGTCGGCGAACATGCGCTCCGCCGCGTCGGCCGTCGGCAGCAGGACGAACAGCTGGCCTCCCAGCGCCCGGTAGACGCTCGCGAGCAGCGCAGGTCGGGCCGCGGCGGTCGTTTCGTGCAGGGCGAAGGCGCCCACGCCGCGGCGCAGGTCCGCAATCAGCGCGGACACGACCGCATTCGAGCCGGACAACGCCCGCAGCAGCGTGCCGGCAATGGACCGGCCGCCGTTCGGGGCGTCAGCGGGTCCGGTACGCTCGGGCGAGGTGGCGATTTCTGCGTTCACAGCCATTCGATGATAACCGCAACATGCAACCACCGCTCGGGGCCGCGGGTTTTAAGGCTTAGCAGTCTCTACAGGAGAGTGCCAAATTTTATGGGAGGTTTTCACAGTATGAGCGATCTTCTCAAGCGCGATCGGCCCGCCGGCAACGGCAGCGTCCTCGGCAGACCGTTTGCGGATCTGTGGGGAGGCGACCCGTTCCGGACGTTCCTGGCTCCGATGACCGGATTTGCCGGTATCGAGGTCATGCGAACCGAGACCGGATATGCCGTTGAGATCCCGGTGGCCGGATTCAAACCCGGCGACATCGAGGTAACGCTCGAAGACGGCGTGCTCACGGTCACGGGCAAGAACGAAAAGCGGTCCTTCACGCGTTCGCTGACCGTTCCGGAAGACGTCGACGCCGACGGCATCGAGGCCAACGTCGAGCACGGCCTGCTCAACTTGGCGCTGACGCTGCTTCCGAAAGCGCAGCCCAAGCGCATCGAAGTCAAAACCAAGTAATCCGGTGCGGGAACCCCGCAGTCGCTATGCAAAAAGTCTCGTTCAGGCGGGACTTTTTGCTTGTTGGCGACGATCGCGATCTTGTCCGGAACGCTTGCACTGTCTGCGCCGCGGTGCAACGCGCACCCGGCTTATGCATTGCAGGCGGTCGTTTCGCCAGCCCGCATGCAGCGCCTCGCGCACGGGTATCACGCGTCCGCTAAACTCGTGTTTCGCGTCGTCGAACGCACGCGCGCGGTGATACCGAACGCAGATCCGGGTCTGGTCGATCACGCGCGCGGCCATGGCGCGATCGCGCGGCGCGTCGCGCGCGCTTCCGCGGGCAGCGTCGAGGGCATCGGCCGCTCGCAGGTTCAGGCGAAGACGCGGCTGGCGCAGGGAATCGCGCGGCTCGCCCGCGACGCCCAAAACGAACTCGATCGGGAAGAGCGCGTGTACGACTCGGTCACCGAAGACGGAGCGGCGCAAAATCAGGGGCCGGTCTACGGTTTTCCGGGCGGCCGCGACGCGCATACGACGTGCGCACCGCCGCGCACATGAGACCTAACGGAAGGCCGAATTCCAGCGCGACGATGAACGCCTCGAGCGCCGGTGGAAGGGGCGCCGTCGCGTCGCCGTAGTAGCGCGCGACGATCAGCAGCGACGCCGACAGCAGGGCCCACATCGCTCGAACGTCGGTGGCCAAAAATGCAAGCGGTACGATCCACAGCGCGTACCACGGATAGGGATTCGGAACCGCCGCCCACACGGCAAAAGCGATGAACGCTGCTCCCTGCCGCCTGCGAGCGAGCAATTCGCGAGCGCCGAACGCCGCCAGAAGGAATGCTGCGCCGGCGACGATTACCGCCGCGAGCGGCAACGGCATGATGCATGCCAGCAGGTACTGCGGCGAAAAGTGCGGCGCGTAATGTCCCGCCGGAACTAAATGCTCGCGCACGCCCCGTTCGAGCGGCACCGCGACGGCCAGTACGATCAGCACGCCCAGCCCCGCACCGGCCGTAATGCGCGAACGAATATCGGGACGCTTCCAGGAGGACAGCACCAACCCGGCCGCCCCGGCGAGCGCCGGCGCTTTGAGCAGCGCGCAGAGCGCGATCGTCAGGGCTCCCGCAAAGGCGCGCGCGTAAACTACCAGCGCGAAGCCTGCCAAAATGCAGGCGATCGCGATCGCGTCGTTGTGCCCCTCCGCGCAGCTCCAAATCGCAATCGGATTGAGCGCGATGCCGGCCGCGGCGCGCAGACGATGTCTTGGCGAAAAGGGTTCGAACGCTGCGTACGCCAGCGGCGCGCATGCGACCAGTGCCGCACAGGCCAGGACGCGAAACGCCCACAGCGGCGCGGCGGCCCCCAAAGACTGCAGCGCCCAAACCACGGCTTGCGCCAGCCAAACGAACGCGGGGCCGTACACGCACGTCGGGGCGGGATTACCCCATTGCCAAATCATCGCGCGCGCGAGGGGGTCGTTCAGCGCGATGTGCACGTGCGCGTACGGATCGATGCCGTGCAGCGCCATGTCGCCGTATCCGGCGTATGCGTACACGTCGCTCGAAAAGACGATTGGAAACGCAAGGGCGGCCGCGCACGCAATTGCGCTGACCGCGACGAGCGCACGCAGCCGCAGCCCAAGCGGCGCTCGGAGCACTGCTACGTACCCGCAGCTCGCCAGTGCCGTCGAGACCAACAGCACCAACCAGAGCAGCGCGCCGAAACCATGCCAGTACGTAACCACGGGCAGCGGCTGGGCGAGATCGACGGCGATGCGGCGCGGCGCGTAATGCAGCACGATCGCGCACGCGCCGGCACCGATCGCAAAGCCGGCCGGAACCAAAGCCGCTACGCGCACGCCGCTCGTTTCACGGGAGTCAGGGCGGCAAGTTCCGCCGCGCCAAGCGCGAGCGCGATCCACCATTCGCCTCCGACCTTGGGATAAAAAGTGAGAAAATCGACCACTTGGTGCAGCGCGAGCGCGATGCTCGCCGCAAATGCAGCCAGCACGAACGGCGAGCGCAGCGCCTCCCGCGCGAACGTTGCAATCGACGTATACACCAGCCACAGCGTTGCCGCGAACAGCGGAATGCCGCCCTCGACCAGCGCTTGCAGGTACAGGCTGTTCGCGTGCGTGCGCACTCCGTGCAAACCCGTGAGCGGGATCTCACGTTCGAAGTTCCCCGCGCCCACGCCGAAGAGGGGATGGTTTCGCCACAGCGTCCATGCCGCGCGCCAGAGTTCCGGCCGCGTGCCGACGCCGCCGGCATAGTCGGACTGGCGAAAATCCCAAAAGCGTTCCAGGCCGATCGTGTCGGCCACGATGCCCCACGACACCGCAACGCCCAAACCTACGGCAAGCCCGGCGCCCAAGGCCGTAAAAACCGGCCGCAAGTTTCTGCGCGATACCAGCGCCACGGTCGCGATCGCGGCAACCGCGCCGATCGACCCTCCGCGCGAAAACGTGAGCACGTCGGTAACGGCGATCAGGAACAGCGCCACGCCGGCCGGCAGCGACGGCTCTTCCACGGCAAGCGCCATCGCCAGCGGTAATGCGACGTCGAAATAGCCGGCAAGCTGATTTGGCCCTTCGAGTGGTCCGGCAATGCGCGGGATCGTATGTCCGTTGAGCAGCATTGCCGACGGAGCTCCGAGCACTTCCTGCGCGAGCGCCAGCAGTGCCACGGCGATCGTCGTGGCGAGAATCGCCGTGCGAACGGAGCTCCGGTTGGGTTCTAGGCGATAAGCGGCAACCACGACGCAAAACAGCACGATGTATTCCAGCGTTTTGAGCGTTTCGCGCAGGACCGGACCGTGATACGCCGCGTGCGCGAGCGACACGATCGTTGCAGCGAGCACGAACATGCCGGCGGTGAGGATCCGCCACGGTACTTTCGCGCCCACCGGCGCGAACGCGTCGCGGTACGCCGCTATGCCCAGCAGCACGCCCACCAGCGCCACCTTGGGGAGCGTGATCGTGGTAGCCTCCACGCTCTGATAGAACGCAAACGGTTGCACGATCAGCAGTATGCAAACGCCGTGCACCGGCCTGCGCATCGTCATGAGCGCGACCGCGGCAAAAAACGCGACGTATAGGATGGCCGTGAGCGGCTCGAGGATCACGCGGGCGGGCTTCGCCGGGAGGGGTGCGAAATCCACGCAGCAATGGACGAGAGCGCGATGCGGGCCCTGATCGTGCGCAAGCGCGACGGAGCGGAGCTGCAGCCACACGAGTGGGCCGCGGTCGTAAGCGCGTTTATGCGCGGAGCGATCGACGAAGCGCAGATGGCTGCGTTGTGCATGGCATGCGTGTGGCGCGGCATGTCGGTCGACGAATCGTACGCGCTCACGGGCGCTATGGTGGCCAGCGGTACGACGATCGCGTTTGAAGGTTCGACCCCGGTCGTCGACAAGCACAGCAGCGGCGGCGTGAGCGATCTCGTTTCGATCGCGGCCGTTCCGCTGGCGGCGGCCTGCGGTGCGCACGTGGCCAAGCTCTCGGGCCGCGCTCTGGGACACACCGGCGGAACGATCGACAAGCTCGAGAGCATCCCGGGTTTTCGCGTTGCTATGACGCCGCACGCATTCGTCGCGCAGGTGCGCGGCGTCGGCTGCGCCATCGCCGCGCAAAGCGACGAGATCGTCCCGGCGGACAAGCGCATCTACCGGTTGCGCGACCGCACCGCGACGGTTCCGGCAACGGGATTGATCGCCGCATCGATCGTTTCAAAGAAGATAGCGGGCGGCGCGGACGCGTTCGTGTTCGACGTAAAGACCGGCGCCGCGTCGTTCGTGCCGCATGCACGGGAGGCGCGCGAGCTGGCGCGCCTGCTCGTCGAAATCGCCGGACGTTTCGGCCGGCGCGCGCGCGCGTTCGTCACGGACATGAACCAGCCGCTGGGGCGCTGCATCGGTCCGGGATTGGAAGCGATCGAAGCGCGCGATTTTCTACGCGGAGCGGGCGATTCGCGCGCGCGCGAAGTCGTGCTCGCGATAGCCGCCGCGCTCGTGGAGGAATGCGGGTTGGACGACGCTCAAACCCGGGTCGCGCGCGCTCTCGACAACGGCATGGGCTACGCCAAGCTGGTGGAGATGATCCGCGCGCAGCACGGCGATCCGCAGGCGTTCGAAGCCATGCATGCCGGCGGCGCGGAGCCCGTACCCGCGCGCGAAGCGGGATACGTGCGCGCGGTCGACGTCGTGCGGCTCGGAAACGCCGCCCGCAACCTGAGTTCGCATGATGCGCTGGGCGGCTTGCGCGTTACGGCGCGCATCGGAGATCGCGTCACGCCGGGCCAAACGCTGCTGTACGCCTACGGCGCGCAGCGTGCGGGCGCAGACGAATTGAGCTCGGCATTTACCTTGCGCGACCGGCCCGTCGAACCTCCGCCGCTCTTTTACGACTGATCCGCGCTGCTGCGTTCGACTCCGGCCACCAAATACAGCGGCCGGGCTTTGACCTCATCGTAGATTCGTCCCAGATATTCGCCCAGAATGCCGATGCCGATCAGCTGCACGCCCCCCAGAAACAGAATCACGACCATCGTGGACGCCCAGCCGCGCGCGTATTCGGGCGTTCCGAGCCGGAAGGCGCGAAAGATGACGATGATCAGGGCATAGATGAAGGCGGCGGTGCTGACCGTGAAGCCCAAGTACGATGCGAAGCGAAGCGGCACGTCCGAAAACGACGTGATGCCGTCTATCGCAAACGTGAGCATTTTGCGCAGCGGGTACTTCGTGGAACCCGAGAAGCGCTCTTGACGGTCGTACTCGATGCCGATCTGCTCGTAGCCCGCCCAACTGACCAGCCCGCGCAGAAAACGGTGACGTTCGCGCGATGACTTGAGCGCCTCGACGACGCGGCGGCTCATGAGCCGGAAATCGCCGGTATCGACCGGAATCGAAACGTTCGTGAGTCGCTTGATCGTACGATAGAAGACCCGCGCGGTCAGCAGTTTGAAAATGCTTTCGCCTTTGCGCGAACGCCGCACCGCGTAAACTACGTCGCTGCCTTGCCGCCAGCTTTCCACGAACCGCTCGATCAGTTCGGGCGGATCCTGCAGGTCGCCGTCCATCAGAATGACGGCCTCGCCGCGCGCGGCGTCCAGGCCTGCCGTCGCGGCCAGTTGATGGCCGAAGTTGCGCGACAGATTGACCAAGACGAGATTGGGCCGGCGCAGGAGTTGTTCGCGAATACGCACCTGGGTGCGATCGGTGCTGCCGTCGTTCACCAGCACGATTTCGTATGGCGGCGCACCGGGCAAACGCTCGACGATGCCGGCGATTCGCTCGAGCAGCGGCGCGACGTTTCCCTCTTCGTTATACAGGGGAACGACGACGCTGAGCGTAGGGGCCGGCGGTGCGGTAACGGCCATTCCGGCCTTGCGTTCGCCGGACGCGGAGACTTTTCGTGCAGGGAACGGTTGTGTATCGGCCGACCGTTGGCCGAAGTAGATGAAGATGATGGATAGCCGCACCGCCGCCGGCTTTGCCGCTGCGCTGATCGTTGCGTGCGCCGTGGTCGCCTTGGAGTGGTACAGCCACATCGGGAGGCCCGGTACGGCGGCACCGGCGCCCGTCCAAGCCGTCACGGCTGTGCCGACCGCGACTCCGGCGAAGACACCCGGTCCGGTCGTGTACGTGCCCGTGCAGCCGTCCTCCGCCGCGCAAAGCACTGCGGCGCCCGTGTCGTCCGCACCGGACGCTTCCGTTACCTTGGCGCCGTCCGCGAGCGTGCCGCCCGTCGTTCGAGCTTCGCCCGCGGAACCTCCGCGCATCCTTGCGATGTCGTTGAGCGCACCCGTTGCGCACGCGGGCCAAGTCCTTTCCGGCATCGTGCTGACGTCGTCGAACGTCGCCAGCGTGGAGGCGCGCGTCGGCGGGTACGCGGCGCATATGCAAAAGATTGGCGTGGGCCGCTTTGCGCTGACGTATCGCGTGCCTTCGCTGCCGTTCTTTCTGCATCGAACGTACGCAGTCCAAGTGATCGCGCGTAACGCCGGCGGGCAGGCCGTTAGTTCGACGGTCCCCATTACGCTGCAGTGAGATCGAACGGCGTGCCGATCGCACGGCTCTTTGCCGCAGCGGCGCTCGTGCTGGCAACCGCGCAAATGCCGCCGGCGCTGCCCTTGCCTTCACCGGTTCCTGCCCCCGGAGCGCAAGCCGCGCCGTCGCCGTCCCCGCTGCCCACGCCCCTGGTTTTGCCGGACAATGCGCCGCCGCAAATTTTGGCGGTGATGCTGAGCGACCCCGTGTTTCACAGCGGCGAAACGGTGAGCGGCACGATCGTGACTTCGACCAACGTGGCCAGCGTGCAAATTCATCTGGCCGGGCATACCGTCCATATTCCGCAAACGCACGCCGGCATTTGGGAGTGGACGTATCGCTTGCCGCACATTCCGTTTTTTCTGCGCGGCCGGTACACCGCGCAGATTCAGGCATCGAACGGCGCAGGCAGCGTCGAGCGCGACCTGCCGATATCAGTGCGGTAGCGGCGAAGGCCGCGGCGGCGGCGTGGGCAGGTTCGGAAACGGCGCGGGATTGTAGGGCGTGGGAAACGTCTGCGGTATCTGGCCGCCGGGACCGCTTTGTTCGTCGGCCCAGCGGTAGACCACGCTGCGAAACGCCTGCGCGTCTTCGTCGCCGATGCACAGCAGATAGGGCTGCTGCTCGATGCCGTTTTCCGCGACCTGAATCGATTGCGCCGATCCGCGATCGAACAGCACGTGCATGGTGGTTCCGGAGTACAGCTTGAGCATGGTGCGGTAGTGCAGTGCGTCGATGCGATCGAGTCTGTATGCTTGAGCGTTCCATCCGCTTTGGTCGCTGGTCATGTACACCGTGTCGGTCAGTGCAGTGGTCGGCGGCACTTGAACGTTGATCGTTACGGCGACGAGCTTGCCGCGCACGGTGCGCGAGCAGCGACCGGCTCTTTGAGCGGGCGCAAGGTCCGGATTGGGTGCCGGCGTGGACATCGCGACGGCAAAGCGTGCGAGCGCGCCGAGATCGCCTTCAGGCGGCAGCTTGAGCGAAGAAACTTCCACCCGCACGATCGTGCCGGAAGCGTCGAAGGTGACGCGCGCGTAGCGGCGCGCTCGCGGAACGCCGACGATCGTCGCATCGGGCGCAACGCGAAAGCCGTCACCCGTGGTGAAGAACAGATAGCCCCTTTCGTAGTCCAAAATTTGTCCCGTGACAGTCGTTGCGCCCGTCGCGGCGCCGGCCAGTACGAGCGCGAGCGCAACGGCCGAAAGCGCGCGTTTCACTGCATTACCTGAATGATGAACTGCGGGCTCCAGCGCTGGTTGCCGAAGTTGAAATAATACGCTCGCGACACGTCGACCGACATGTGCGAGTTGACGCGCACGCGCACGTCCGCCGTCACGTCGTAAGGCGGTTCGCCCAAATAGTCTTGCCCGTTGATTTGGCGCCCCAGCACGTCCAGCGGCGGCGGCTGGAACAGCCCGGGAACCGGAGCCGGAAAGTCGTCGTGCTTGCGCAGGAGCAAAGACGCGGCCAGGTTGCCGGCGTTGCCGTAATTGACGCCCAGCGCGAGTTCGCGGAACGTGGCTTTTCCCTGGAAGGCGGCATAGCCCGGATACGCGGTGCCGTTCACCACCGGGACGAAGGACGGATACGCAAAGTTCTGCAGCGCGCCGTAGTAGTCGCCGATGTTCTGCACCGAGTAGTTCAGGAACGATACGAAATGCCGGTCGAAGACGCGGCTCAAGCTGAACCGCGTAGTCGTGAGATCGACGTAGTGCGGCACCGAGCTCCAGGTTCGATTTTTTTCGAACGCGGCGTTGAGGTAATAATTTTTCGATTCCAGCGCGCTGCTGCCCAGCTTGAGCGACGGGACGTAAGCCTGCAGATCGAGATCGTGCTGCCAAATCGTCGTATACGTGGCGCCTTGCAGCGTCTGCAGCCCCACGGCGTCGTGGGTGTAGCCGAAGCCGTATCCGATTCGTTCGTACAGCGGAAGTTTGCCGATGCGGTGATCGAACGTCTGCGCGCTCAGCAGCATCTGCCAGGGATGATCGATGACGGGCACCATGCCGTGGTAACCCTGGGGGGCCGGCGGCAAAAGCGAAAAATTCGTATCGGTGACGCTGAGCTGCACGAACGAGCGCGGCAGCGCTTGAACGGCCTGCAATACGGTGAACTGGCGCGACTCGTCGGGCTGGGAGAGCCAGTGCCCAAAAGTGTGCAGCTGCGTGAAGGTTCGGACTTGAAACGTAGCCGACGGTTTATCCGAGAGCACGAGGTCCCAAAATTTCGAAGGTCGCGTCATCGGGTTGATCGAGAACACGGCGTACGCTTTCGAACCGCTCAGGTGCTGTTCGAATGAAAGATACGTTTTGTTCACCGTGTCGTACCGAAAATGCAGCGCGCTGATCGCGTGCGCGCCGCCCGCGAACTCCCAGGTGGCGTCGTAATTCGCACCCGCCAGCGAGTTGTCTCCCAAATGCTGGTCGTCCGAGAAGTTGACGTAATACGATGGCGTCGGAACGTATGCGCCCAGCCCGCCGGCAAGGTCGATGCGGTTACCGGAAAAGCGCACGAACGATCGCGTGCCGACGATTGCGCTCGTCGAGATCAGAAACGGGCTGCTCGCGCCCAAGTCCGGAAAGAAGAACGTGTCGCCGGGCATTTGGCGGCCTTTTGCCGGATGCGCGAAATCGCCGTTCAGGAAGGTCCAGCGATCCGGCATCGAGCCCAGAATAGGGACGAAATAGATCCGATCGTAGTCTAAAAAATCCGCCAGCGCTGCGCCGTCCTGCGCGCCCGCGGCATCGCGAACGTGCACGTGCCCGCCCAGCACGAAGCGATTGAGTTTGAGGTCCATCGAAAATGCGTCGCCGGTCATCGTCATGCCGTCGCTCGTGCGTACCTTCACGTTGCCGTCCGCTTCCAATAAAAACCGATCGTAGTAGAATCGAACGCTGCTCGCATTGACGTGAAGCAAGATGCCCAAGAGCAGAAAAAGCACGAGCCGCCCGATTCGGGATGCTCGAAACGGAGCCTCTTGCGGAAGGCGCGGCCTTGCGCGGCTGCGAATCGCGAAAGATCAATGACCCGATTTGTGACGATCGTTCTCGATTCGGGGGGTGTGGGTGCGTTGCCGGATGCGCAGCGGTACGGCGATGCTCCGGGCGCTAATACCCTTGGAAACACCGCTCGCGCCGTAGGCGGCTTGCGGTTGCCCAATTTCGAGCGATTGGGACTCGGTATGCTGACGGACATCGCCGGCGTCGCGTCCGTTTCCGCTCCCGCCGCGCGTGTTGCCCGGCTTGCCGAGCGCAGCAAAGGTAAAGATACCATTACGGGCCATTGGGAAATGGCCGGCATCGTTACCGACGTACCATTCCCGACGTATCCGGGCGGTTTTCCGTCCGAAGTAGTCGACAAGTTCACGCGCATCACCGGCAAAGAACCGCTTGGAAATACCACTGCGTCCGGCACGCAGATCATTGAGGAGCTGGGCCCGCAGCACATCGCGACCGGCCGCCCGATCCTTTACACCTCGGCGGATTCGGTATTTCAAGTGGCCGCGCACGAGGGCGTCGTTCCGCTGCCGATGCTCTATGATTGGTGCGAGCGCGCGCGCGCAATGCTGACTGGACCGCACGCGGTCAATCGTGTTATCGCTCGCCCGTTCATCGGACGGCCCGGCGCTTTTTTGCGCACGGCGAACCGCCGCGACTACGCAATCGAACCGCCGCCGAGCATCCTTGACGAGCTGGCGGGCAAGGGCGTTCCCATTCACGCGGTGGGGAAAATCTGCGATATCTATTGTGGACGCGGCATAGAGACGTCGGTGCGCGTTGCCGATAATCGTGATGCTATGGAAAAGACGTTCGATCTGCTCGAGCGGATCGAAAGCGGCTTTGTCTTCGTGAACCTCAATGACTTCGATTCAAAATACGGGCATCGCCGCAACGTTCGCGGATATGCCGATGCGCTCGGCGCGCTCGACGCACTGCTTCCCAGGCTGGAATCGCTCCTGCGCCCGGGCGACGAAATGATCTTCACTGCGGACCACGGCTGCGATCCGACCGCGCCCGGCACCGATCACACTCGCGAGTACGTGCCGTTCGTTCATGTCGGCGGCCGCCGCGACGGCGCCGATCTCGGCATCATCGAGGGAATGGATTACGTCGGCAAAACGGTCGCTGCAGCTTTTTCGCTGCACAGCCGCGAGGCCGCGTGCAACTAGCGGACGAACGGCGCCGCATCGCGCCGGCCGAATACGGGCAGACGAGTGCGCCTCGAAATATTCCCGCGGCCTGGCCCCTCGTCAAGCGTCTGACCGACCTCGTACTCGGCGTGCTTCTCACCGCCGCCGCACTCCCGGTCATCGGGCTGGCGGCGCTTGCGATCGTGCTGGTCGATCGCGGATCGCCGTTCTACTGCCAGCAGCGCGTGGGACGCGGCGGCCGGCACTTTCGCATGTTCAAACTGCGCACCATGGTGGAAGGCGCGCATGAAATGCGCGACGATCTCGTGCACTTGAACGAAGCGGACGGTCCCGTGTTCAAGATCAAAAACGATCCGCGCGTGCATCCGCTGGGCAAACTGCTGCGCCGAACCAGTATCGACGAGCTGCCCAACTTGTTCAACGTGCTGCGGGGCGAGATGTCGCTCGTCGGCCCCCGGCCGCCGCTGCCCAGCGAAGTCGAGCATTACACGCCGTACGCGCTGCGGCGCCTCGCGGTCATTCCGGGCATTACCTGCCTGTGGCAAATCAACGGCCGCTGCAGCGTTTCGTTCGAAGAGTGGATGCGCCTGGACAACGAGTACATCGATACGTGGTCGCCGCTGGGCGACATCGGGATATTGATCAGAACGATTCCGGCCGTCATTCGAAAGGACGGCGCGCATTAAACCGCAGCTGCGCATCGTCACCCCCGACCAAAAATCCCACGCCGCGCTGGCAGGCTCGGCGCTGTTCGTCATTGCCGCTACGCTGGGATCGACGCTGCTGGGTTTCGTCCGCGAGGTGGTCAATGCGCGCTACTACGGCACGCAGTGGGAGATGGACACGTTTCTTGCCGCTGCCGTCATTCCGACGATCCTTTTCGGCGTTTTCAACGGTGCGCTGGTGAGCGCGCTGGTGCCCACGTTCACCGAATATATCGCCGGCGGCAAAGACGACGAAGGCTGGCGTTTGGCAAACACGATCATCAACGGCCTGCTCATCGTCCTGACGGGTTGTGCGGTGCTGGGCTACGTTT
This sequence comes from Vulcanimicrobiota bacterium, assembly GCA_963777315.1. Lineage (GTDB taxonomy): Bacteria > Vulcanimicrobiota > Vulcanimicrobiia > Vulcanimicrobiales > Vulcanimicrobiaceae > CAVYEM01. The sequence goes on along the minus strand of CAVZQC010000006.1, from coordinate 117,306 downwards.
TTGCGCCCGTATACGTACCCTTCATCGCGCACGGGTTTCCCGGCCCGCAAATGGCCGTCGCGATCCGGATGACGCGCTGGCTCATGCCCAGCATCATTGCCGTCAGTCTTGCGGGCGTGCTGAGCGCCGTGCTCAACGCGCATCAGCGCTTTCGCACCGCGTCGCTCACCGGCATTGCCGTGAACGCGGTGACGATTGCGTGCGTAGTGGCGCTCAACCATCGCTTCGGCATCTACGCATTGGTTCTCGGCACCGCACTGGGCTTGTCCGCGCAGATGCTCGTGCAGGTGCCCACGCTGCTGTTCACGCGCCGGTACCGTTTCACCCTGGATCTGCGCCACCCGGGCTTGCGCCGCATGTGGGACATGCTCGGACCGATCATCGTGGGCTCGGCTGCGGGGCAAATCGCCATCTTTTTCGATCGCTATTTTGCCTCGACGCTGACTCCGGGTTACATGGCCGGCATGAACTATGCCACCAAGCTGGTCAACTTTCCGCAGCAGATTTTCGCCGCGGCAATCGCGACGGTGATCTTTCCGCTGCTGGCGTCCCATTTCGCCCGCGAAAACCGGTTGGCGGTCGGCAAGAGCGTGACGATGGGCCTGCGGCTGGTCAACTTCATCACGATTCCCAGCGTGTGCGCGCTGATGGTGCTGGCCCATCCGATCGTGCAGACTCTGTTCGAGCGCGGAACGTTCAAATCGACGGCGACGGATCTATGCGCCGGACTGCTGCCGTATGCGGCGATCGGTTTGGTGGCGCTGGCGGCGAACGTCGTGCTGACGCGCTGCGCGTTTGCCTGCAAGGAAACGAGCTGGACCGTCGCCATCTCGGTGTTCACGGTCGTCGTCAACGTGCTGCTGTCGGTGCTGTGGCTGCCGACGCTGGGCGCGCGCGGCCTGCTGCTGGCGAATTCGCTCAGCCAATCCATGCAAGCCGTCATGCTGCTGGTTTTGGTGCAGCGGCTGGTCCACCGCATCGATTGGCGCACTCTGGGGCTTTCGACGCTCAAAATTGCCGTCAGTTCCGGCGTGATGGTAGCAACGCTGCATTGGATAGCGGCGCTAGGCGTCGAGCCGGCGCACACGTTCATTTCGCGCGCGTGGTTCTTGTTCGGCCAGATTGCCATTGGAGCGCTGGCGTTCGTTGCGATGGCGCGGTTGCTGGACGTCGAGGAATTGGGCATCGCCTTCAACCTGATCGTGCAGAAGTTCGCCCGGAATTTGCCCAGTCCGCCGGAGAACCGCGAGGCACCGATCGCATGACGGTCAACGGTCTGGCGATGCGCCGCATGGCGCTTCCGGTGCAGCGGGCGCTTCGTAACGACTTCGTGCGCCATAGCGCGCTGGTGTTCGGCGCGACGATGGCCGCAAACGTCCTGAACTACTTATTCAATTTTGCGCTCAGCCGCCGGCTCGGAGTCGAAGGATTCGCGACCTTGTCGTCGCTGGTGAGCTTCCTGATGATTTTGTCGATCCCGACGTCGGTGCTCACCTTGGTCGTCGTCAAGTACTCCGCCGTTTTTCACGCCGCAGGCGACGCCGGGCGGGTGCGGCGCCTTTCGCAGGTTTTGCTCAAATGGACGGGCATAGCGGGCATCATCGCCCTCGCCTTGGGTTTGCTGCTGCGCGCCGAGATAGCTTCGTTTCTGCGCATACCGAACGATATCGCCATCGTTCTTGCTTTAGGCATTATCGCGCTCGGATTGATGACGCCCAGCGTGCGCGGCATTCTTCAGGGCGAGCAGGACTTTCTACGCTATAGCATTTCGGCGGTGCTCGAAGCATCGATCAAAGTGCTGCTCGCGATCGCGCTGGTGTACGCCGGGTTCGGCGTTCGCGGCGCAATGTTCGGATGGATCGTCGGAACCGCGTGCGCGCTGGCGTATACGATCGGCGCCGTCTTGCGCAAGCACGGCAGCGCCGCGGCTCTCCCCGTGCCGTTATCGCTCGACCTGCGCCGCCTGATGCAAACCACGGCGGGCGTCGGACTAGCGACGGGGTTCCTCACGTTCATCAGCTTCATGGACGTCCTGCTCGTAAAGCACTACTTCGAGCCGCGGCAAGCAGGGCTCTATGCGGCCGTAAATCTCAGCGGAAAGATCGTCCTTTTTCTGGCCGCCTTCATCCCGGCCGTCGTGCTGCCCAAGGCCGTCGGCAAGAGCACGAGCGGCGAAAATCCGCTCCCGATGCTGGCCCAGGCCGGATCGGTAACGCTGCTTTTGCTGGGCGGAGCTCTTGCGATATTCGCCTGCATGCCTGCGGAAGTTCTGCGATTCGTCGCAGGGGGCGCCTTCGCCGCAGCTGCGCCGTTCGTTTTTCCGTACGGCTGCGCGATGGGCATGCTGGCCGTACTCACGCTGCTGGTCAACTATAAAATCGGCCTGCACCAATTCGACTTCCTCTATATGCTCGGTGCGGTCGTCCTTGGAGAAGTGCTGGCGATCGCGTTTTACCATCGTACGCTTTGGGACGTCATACACGTTCTGTTGATCGGCAACGCGATCGCGGTAGCCGGGTGTTTGTACGGGGTAGCGATTCGGACGAAGGCCGCCCGGACCGCAGCACCGGAGGCAGCATGATGCGGCCGCGATACTCCATCATCATCCCCGCGCATAATGAGGCGGCCAGGATTGAATCGACGCTGCGGGACTATGCGGCGATCTTCGACGACTCGGAGATCGTCGTCGTGCTCAACGGATGCACCGACGCCACGAGCAGCATAGTCAGCCGCCTGCGCGTCGAAATCGGCAACCTTGCCGCCGTGTCCATCGAGGAGGCCGTCGGAAAGGGCGGAGCAGTTCGCGCGGGATTCTTGCTGGCGCGAGCGCCCATCGTGGCCTATGTTGACGCGGACCATGCAACGTCCGCCGCGGAGTTGCGCCGCTTATGCGAAATGCTCCACGATTACGACGCAGTCATCGCATCGCGCTGGATTTCCGGAGCCACCGTGGAAATTGCTCAACCGTTTCGGCGGCGAGTGGCAAGCCGCGTCTTCAACGCGTGCATTCGAATGCTGTTCGGGCTGCGTTTTTCGGATACGCAGTGCGGCGCCAAGGTTTTCCGCACAGCGTCCATTCGCAGAATTCTGCCCGGCGTCGAAACGGCAAACTTTGCGTTCGACGTCGACCTTTTGTTCGGGATGAAGGCCGCCGGAATGCGCGTGCGGGAGTGCGCGACGGTTTGGCGGGACGTCGAGGGCTCCAGAGTTCAGCTCCTGCCGGCGTCGTCTCACATGCTGGCCTCGATCTTGCGCCTGCGCATGCGCCACTCTTTTTTGCGCGTGGTCGTTCCGTTGTTCGACCGATTGTTTCCGACCAAGCCCATCCGCGTGCATGACGGGTTCAATATCCTCATGCTGAACTGGCGCGATCCGAAGCATCCGTCCGCCGGCGGTGCCGAAACGTACCTGCACGAGCTCGGCAAGCGCTGGGTAGCGGCAGGGCACTCCGTCGAATGGCTTGCCGCGTCGTTTGCCGGCGCGCCGCCAACCGAAACGATCGAGGGGATCCGCATCACTCGCGTGGGCAACGCCCTTACGGTGTACGCAGCGCTGCCTCTGGAATACGCCCGCAACTTCCGGGATCGCTTCGACGTGATCCTCGATGCCGAAAACGGAATTCCGTTTTTCTCCCCGCTCTTTTCGATGAAACCGAAAATATGCGTCGTGCATCACGTGCACAAAGACGTATTTCGCAATCATCTCGCCGCGCCGCTGGCGCTGGTGCTGACGTGGATGGAGTGCTGGCTGATGCCGCGCCTGTACCGCAACAGCAAATTCGTCGCCGTTTCCGAAGATACGCGGGAAGCGATGCACGGCATCGGCATACCCCGCCAATCCATCGATATCGTGCGAAACGGCGTGAACGCCGCTCTGGTGCCCGGCGAAAAATTTGCCCGTCCGACTTTGGTGTACTTGGGACGCCTGAAGCGCTATAAACGCGTCGATCGGATTATCGATGCGCTGCACGGCGTGCGGCAAGCGATCCCGGATGCGGTGCTGCACATCGCCGGCGACGGCGACGATCGCGCCCGGCTGGAACACCATGCGCGCAAATGTGGAATTGCGGACGCAGTGATCTTTGAAGGGTTCGTGGACGAGGCAAGAAAGAGCCGGCTCTTGCAAGGGGCATGGGTGTTCGTTTCCGCCTCGGAGATCGAGGGATGGGGCATTTCCGTCGTGGAGGCCAACGCCTGCGGCACGCCCGCCGTGTCGTACGATGTGCCCGGTTTGCGTGAAGCGATCGTCGACGGACTTAACGGGCGCACGATAGCCGAAGACGGCGATTTGTCCGAGCCGATCTTGCGCATCCTGCACGACCCCAGCGAACGAGCTCGACTCGAACGCGCTGCCCTCGCGCGCGCCGCGGAGTTCTCGTGGGATCGGTCGGCCGACTCGATGATGGACGTCATCATGCGCTGCGTCATCGGCGATCGCCTGGGTCTGGTGAAAGTGCGCGGGCAATGGAATCTCGTGAAGTCTCCGGCGTCGACGCAAATTTCGCTGGAACGTCCTGCCGAGGTGCTTGCTTGAATTTACGCAGCCTGCAGCAGAACTGGGACAAGCTCGGCGAGCTCGATCCCATGTGGGCCGTGTTGAGCGAACCCTCGAAGCTGGGGCACGGATGGAACGAGGCGGAGTTTTATTCAACCGGAGAACGCGAAGTCGACGCTGTGATGCAAACGGTCGCGAGACTCTTTCCTGATGCGAGCCGTCGTCATGCCTTGGACTTCGGGTGCGGCCTGGGCCGGCTTTCCCGCGCTCTGGCGCGCCGTTTCGATGCCGTAACGGGCGTCGACATCGCTCCGTCCATGATCGCAAAGGCGCGGCGCTTGAATTCCGGCATTGCAAACTGCCGGTTCGTGTTGAACGCGGCCGACGATTTGCGAGCGTTCGAAAGCCGAACGTTCGATTTCGTTTACACCGACATCGTGCTCCAGCACATGCATCCTCGATACGCGAGGGCATATATCCGCGAGTTCGCGCGGGTTGCGGCCTCCGGCGGGATCGTCGTCTTTCGCTTGCCGGATCGGTATCCGATCCGCTTTTCGAAGTGGCTCAAGGCCGCGGCCGTGCCGCTCGTTCCGTATATTCCGCGTCCGTTGATGCGAGCGTATCTGCGTCGCCACTATCCGAACGCGCCCAGCGGCATGCTGCTGGCGGTTCAGGAACATCCGATGGAGTTGCACGGCGCAAAAAAGAGCAGCGTGCTGGCTCTTCTGGCCCAATCCGGTGCGCCCGCTCGCTACGTGGAAGAAGACGTGGGCGAGGGGTGGCGCAGCTTCCGCTATTTCGCCCGCAAGTCCGATCCTAAAGAGGCTCCGCAGGCTCGGCCTTCTCGGCGACGATAAGATGATTGAGCACGTCGCGCGGAGTCTTTAAGACCGTTCCCAGCAAGGCCGACGTGATGTTGACCAAAAGATAGAACGGCGCTTTCATCGCCTTGAACCAGAGCTGCTCGCGGAATGCGTACGTATCGCCGGCGCACAGCATCGCGTTGTTGAGCGCCTGGCCAGCCACGCGGGCTCCGCGACCTTGGCTTTTCATTTCGACGAGCCGGAAGCCGCAAGCCGAAACGACGCTGTTCAACCCCAGTGTGGTGTAACGAAAGAAATCGTGCGGCTCTTCGTGCAGCGGCCAATATTGCGGTACGCTCAAAATCAGCTTGCCCGGTGCCCGCAGGACTCGATGCAGCTCGCGCAATGCATCCACGGGCCGCTCCAAATGCTCCAAGACTTGCGTGCACAGCACGGTATCGAACGACGCGCTTTCAACGGGAAGCTGATAGATGGAACCGGTAATATCCGCCGACGAATTACTATCGGCGTCGAAGCCGATCCACTGCGTCACCGCGCTGTTGCAGCGGGCGTACGGACACTCTCCGCACCCGACGTCCAATAACCGACCCGTCGCAAAGCGCTCGAGCGCAGCTTCGATGTCCGCGGACAGTTCGCTCAGCAGCAGCCAATCGGGATAAAAAATCGGTACGGTAGGAGCTGTACGCCGCTTTGGGACACGATGACGCTTCGCCATGCTGCTTGGCTCGAGTTCGGAGGATAGCAGTCGACGCCCTACCAATAGGGCTTCATCTCTATGCCCGAACCCAACGCGTCCGTTACCGTCGGCGTGCCGATTTACAACGAACAAGCAAATCTTCCATCGCTGTTGGAGCGGCTGCTTTCCGAGCGCGTCGTCGGCGAAGTCGTCGCGGTCGACGATTGGAGTACGGATCGTTCGCCGGAGATATTGCGTTCTTTTGCATCCGCCGACGCGCGCGTTCGGATGTTGCGGCCGGCCGAGCGCAGCGGACAACTTGCCGGATGGGTGAGCGCGGCGCGCTCCGCGTCCGAGCCGATAGTCGTCTTCATCGACGGCGATGCGCTGCCGATGCGGGGTGCCATCGAGATACTGCGTTCCCGGCTGCAGGGGGGCGTCGTCGCAGCGAGCGGCCGCGTCATCGCCGCCGGTACGCACCAACGCTTTCCGGCGGCGCGGTTTCGAAGCAACATCCTGCATCGCGTTCGTGCGCTGGGCTTTCCCAAAGAAGCGATAATCGGCCGTTTCTTTGCGGTACGGCAGTCGTGGTTTTTGGAAAACGTCGCGAGCACGGACATCATCGCGAACGACGCCTATTTAGCATGTCTTGCTTCGCGGCAGGGCTTGGCGGCGGTTTACGAGCCTTCCGCAATGTGTCTGTATTCCGAAGCGACCGTGACGCGAGATTTTGCGGCTCAGCGCCAGCGAGCCGATGCCGGTTATGCGCAGTTGCGCACGATGGGTTTGCTTACGCGCGCGCAAGAGCCCGGGACGGCGGCTTGCCTACGCGCGCTCATGGCGGAGCTGCTCGCAGATCCTATCGGCGGATTGCACTGGATCTTCCAACAAGTTCGTGCCAAGTTCGTCGTCGGTTACGTCCCGAAGGGTCGTGACGCGGGCGGCTGGGAAACGCAGCCCACGACCAAGCACAGGCTGCAATGAACGTTGCATTGACGAGCCGCTATTCGCCCGAGTTCCGCGGCGGCATCGAAACGGTCGTGCGCGAATTAGCCGAGCATTTGGCTGCGGCGCGGCCGGCGTGGCGCATTCACCGCGTGTGGGCATTCGACCGCAAGACGTTCGTGAGTTCTTTTCCGCTCCTGTGCGACATCGTCGGCGGTTTATTGATCGCATTGCGCAGCCGCAACGCGGACGTCGTTCTGATCAACGGCGCGGAATACGCGTGGCCGTTCGCGCTGGCGATGGTCCGGGCTCGCAAAGTCATCATCGTCTGGCACGGCACGCGCGCATGTGAAATTCCGGCCCTTACGGCTCGCATGTCGTTTGCCGTCCGCGCTTACCGGCGAATCGAAACCTGGCTGCAGCGTTTGGCGTGCCGGTTCGACCGGCATATCGCCGTCTCGCCGACGGTTGTGGACGAGCTCGAGCTGACGTACGGTTTTTCAAGGCACATCGCCGTCATCGTCAACGGCGCGCAGCCGCCCGCACAAGCGCAGTTCGCTGCGAATTCGTCTTCGCGGCGAGTCGTCTGGGTCGGAACGCATCCGTATAAAAAAGGCCTGGACGTCGCGCTTACCGCGATTGCCCTGGCGCGTTCGCGCGTTCCGGATCTGGAACTGCGCGTCGTTGGTGTAACGGCGGCTGAAACGAAATCCCGCAAGCATCCCGGCGTTACTTTTCTGGGTCCGCTGTCTCCGGCGCAAGTCCGGCTCGAATACGCCGGCGCGGCGGCAATGCTTGCCACTACGCGCTACGAAGCGTGCAGCATGGCCGTCATTGAGGCGCTCGCTCACGGCGTTCCGGTTATCGCATCGCCGATCATCGGCTGGATGATCGACGGCGGCGGAATCGTCGTGAGCGCGTTCGAACCGCAGGCGTTCTCCGAAGCGCTCGTTCGTTTTTTCTCGGAAGAAACGGACCGGGCGCAGCTTTCCGCTCGAGCGCGCGCACGGACGAGTGAATTCGATTGGCGCAAAGCGGCGCGCGCATACTGCACAGAGATCGAGCGTTGCGCATAGCCGTTGCGCTGCTGCTGCTCATCGCTCTTGTCGCGTACGGTACGGAGCTGGAGGGCAGCTTCAAAAGCGGGCAACGCCATCGTCCTCGGCCGGACGCTCTCGTGAGCCTGGGAAGCCAAGCCGCCGCGTATACGCATGCCGCGATCGATTGGCCCTCACACGACCTGGTTTTCGACAGCCGCGTTCGCCGCATGACGGCCGCGTGGGTGTTTTCAGGATACGAGACCGAAGGCATGCGCGAAGGCCAATCGCCCGTTACGATGCGCCTGGACTCCGATGTACCGGTTGCGCGTGCTCGAGGCGCGTTCATCGACGTCGGCTTCAACGGCTGCCGGGCGGCGCACTGGACCGCGCCGTTTCGGAGTCCGCAGCCGATCGCAGCGCCGCCGTGCCACGCCTGGCCGTATGCATTTTGGCGGGTGGCGATTCGCGCTCGGGGCGTCACCTGGCACGTGCACGACGTTCGCATCGACTCTCCCGGCGCCGTGCGCTCGTTCGTTCATCGCGAACGTGCCGAGCGGCTGGGCAGCGAAATTCGCCAAACCGACGGATCGGTCGAACCGGGAACCAACAACACGGCCATACTCGACGGCGTCGTTGCCGGCAAATCGGCGGCCGGCACCTGGTTCTTGCCGCAGTACGAATTTTCGCACTTAGGTGAGAGCAGCGTGCGGTGCCGGCTGGATCTGTACGTGATCGGCGCATTGACGGGCGCCTGGAAAGGCGGATCGGCCCAGGCGTGGTTCGATGGTAAAACGGTGAGCACGTTGGCGATCAGTCACGCGCCCAACATCACCGCTCCGGTTTTTTTTACCCCGCTCTATCAACCCGCCGGCGTGGAGTTTCCGGTTGCCGACCCGGCGGCGTGCCGCAGCACCACGTGGAAGATACAGCTGCGCGTGAAAAATGCGCTTTGGACGGTTCAGCGCGTGGGCGTGGTCTTGCACTACGATCCGCCGGTGCGTTTGGTTGCGAACAGCTTGCCGTTGACCGTCGCGCTCGCGGCACTCGTCGTTTTGGCGATGTTGATCGCTGCAGCAGCTTTGACGCGAGCCGTGTTTGCCGGTTACGGCTGGACGGCCGCCTGCGCGGTCGTGGTGATTCTCGCACTGGCTCTTATTACGCACGACCAGTGGGACTTTCCGGTATGGGTGCGGTTCGCGAATCTCGTCAGCTTCGGCAGCGGCAATCCTGCCTTCATGTGGGCGGGAACGCCGCTTTGGCCGATGCTCGTATCGGTGGTTACGCCCGTGCAGATGGCCGTATACGCGCTTACGGGGAACTCCGGTTCCGAAATACCGGCAAGCGCGCTCAAACTGCTGATCGGTGAAGCCGGCTGCTGCACTGCGTATCTGCTCTCGCGCGCCACGGTGCGTACCGAACAGCGCGTGCTGTTGTTTTGGGCAACGCTCCTCTCCCCGATGGCCTTGTACGAGATGGCCGCAGGCTATCGCGAAGTCGTCGCCGCCCTGCTCGCCGTAATCGGCATGGGACTTGCAATTCGCAATCGGCTGACCTTTTCGGCCATCGTGCTGGTCGCCGCAGGTTCTATTTCGGAATCGCTTCTGCCGCTGATCCTGTTACCGCCTGCCCTTCGTTTAGCGCAAGATTGCAGACAGCGGATCAACGTGATTCAAGCGCTGGGATTGCTGGCGCTGGGCGTGGGCTGCGTGCTCGTGCAATGGCTCGCCTTGCCGCCCAGATTCGCGCAGACCGCACTAGCGTTTCGCGTGCACTCCTATCGCTACGGCGAGGGATCGTGGCTGGGGCTCCTCACGGCGTATAACATCGTCCCGCAATGGGTGGGGGCGCTGTGGTCGACATGGATCACGTTCGTCGTTTTCGGCGCCATTTCCGCAGCGTTTGCGGTGAAGTACGTGCGCATCCTGGCAGATCGAACGTACCGCCGTCAAAGCGGCCGATGCAGGTGCTCGCCTGCGTTGCCGGCGTCGTTTTCGCATTCTTCCTCAGTTACAGCGGCACCGACGTTTCGACGTGGTGGGCCCTCATCGCCGTGACGATGTTTCTGTTCTATCACGTTGATGCTCTGAACCCGTATCCGCTGCTGCTCAGCGCGCTGGCGGCGGCGTGTCAGTACGCCGTCGCCGGCACGCGCGATTTCGTCAATTGGAGTTATCTATGGCCGCAAGACAAAGGGCTGCTGGGCATTCTGGGACAACCGATGCATGTGTTTGCCGCCGTAGTCGTGTTGACGATCGTCGCGGGCGCGCTGGCGTTGTTGACGGGCCGTTATTCGGTGCTGTTCGGCAGAGGCTCACCGTACTTTGGCGCGATCCTCGTAACGGCAGCGTTTGCGGTTACGATTCGGGACAATCCGCTGGACGTCGTCTTTTGCCTTTCGGTCGCAATGCTTTTGGGTTACGCGCTATATACGCTGTGGCAATCGCGTCAACGCGTCGTACGCTGGCAAAACGAGCGCGTAGTGCGGATGTTGGGGACCGCGCTCTTGGCCGCAATGGCCGTCGCATTCGCAGGCGGTGATTTGCTGTGGTCGGTGGTGGCGGTGGTGCTCACGGCCGGCGCGTTTATATTCGGACTAGGGCTGTGCGACGTGGCGTTGGCGTTGGGCGCGCTGTTGCTGATGAAGGCGCAGACCGGATATGGTTGGCTCTCTTTTGCGGGTTACGTTGCAGTAGTGTGCGTGGCCGCCGGTTTGGTCGTGGCGATCGCTCGGCGCGGTACCGCGTTTCCGGATGACGTCGAGACGGCCCGTGCAGGATAGATTGCGATCGGTGTTTCGCCGTTTCGGTTATGACGTCGTTGCGGCCCAGCCGGTGGACCTCTGCGACGACGTGAAGCAAGTCGACGCAGCGGTTCGCCCCTTTACGATGACGTCGATCGAACGCATCAACGCGCTCTGCGAGGCGGTACGCTACGTTACATCGGCGGGGATTCCCGGCGACTTCGTCGAGTGCGGCGTCTGGCGCGGAGGCAGCTCGATGGCCGCGCTCTCGATGCTGCTGCGGCTGGGCGATTTTTCACGGCACATGTACCTGTACGATACGTTCGAAGGAATGTCCGCGCCGACGCAGCGGGACCGCGCTTTCAGCGGAGAATCCGCAACCCGGCTTTTGGAGTCGACGCCGAAGCGCACGGAATCGGTATGGTGCTACGCGTCGCTGGAAGACGTGCGGCGGAACGTTCTGGCCGTCGGATATCCCGCGGAAAAAATCTCATTCGTCCAAGGCAAAGTCGAAGAAACGATTCCGCGAACCATTCCCGATCGCATCGCGCTGCTGCGGCTGGACACGGATTGGTACGAATCGACCAAACACGAACTGCGCCACCTTTTTCCGCTGCTCGCACCCGGCGGCGTGCTCATCATCGACGATTACGGACACTGGCAGGGAGCTCGCGAAGCCGTCGACGAGTATTTCCGCGAAACCGGCACGCACATTTTATTGAACCGGATCGATTACACGGGCCGCATTGCGGTAAAGCCCTGACGCCCGGATCCAAACGCGCAGCTCCACGAAAATGAGCGCGAGCAGACCGATGACGCACAGCGCTTCGGCCGCGGACGTTGCAGCCGCGCCGGATTCTACGATAAGAACGCGCAAGGGCCGCGCATGCGGGGGTGCGATCCAGCCGTTCACGATGCCGTCTACGCGCACGTGCGGCAAGGCCGTCCCGGCAAGCAGCGCCATCCAGTGGGAATCGTATGCGACGTTGTAGCGCAGCAGCCGCACGGGTGACGGCGGTAACGTTGCAACGGTGAGCCAGGGAGTCCAGGCAACGAACGGTGTTTCGCGAGTGGCATGCGGCGGCGGGTTGGCAGGTACGTGCGGCGGATCGCCTTGCGCCGCCACGACGCACGTTCCTATGCAGCGGACGGCCGATACTCCAACCGGAATTTCGATCCACGCGTAGCCGCTCGTTCCACCACTCAAGCGGCGTCCGTTGCCCGCCAGCAGCGCCCCGTCGATCCAGACCAGCGCTTCGTGCCGCGGAACGATGCGCAGCAGCGCGCGCGGATTCGTGGTGAGCGCGCCGCCGAACGTTTGCGCCAGTTCCGGCCGCTCGGCAAAGGCCAGGCGGGCGTCGACCCAGCCGTCCTTCGCCTTGACGTAGACGTTGGGCGCTTTGGTGGCAAAGATGGCGCCAAACGTTTTCCACTTCTGCGGGACGTACGGACCACGCACGCTGCGGGCGTCGGAAAAGAGAACGTTGCCCGCGCCGATGTTCGTGTCGAGTGCGCCGACCGCCGGCATTGCGGATACGGTCAGTTCGGGCAGATACCGCAAAACCGAAAGAGCGGGAAGGCCAGTTGCACGCAAGCGCGCAATCGTGCGCGCATCTTGAAAGGACCATTGATACCGCAGATCGGACAGATTGCTTTGCAAATACGGCCTGCCATAAACGCGGGCGACGCTCAGCGCGGCGAGATAGCGCGCGTCGCGATCGCGCAAATAGCGGCCGAACGCAGCCGCGACCGGATACGATGCGAGAAACTCGTTGAGCGGCGTGATATTGGCGGCGCGTGAATACGAGTCGGGATCGATCCCCGAACCGCGCCCGCGGTATTGCATGGGCTGAAAGGCCGGCAGCAGGGCGAAGCGCGAGTTGGGTTCTTGGTCGACCGCTACACTCGGAACGTTGCCGGCGGCCACCCAATACGTGGCCGGCGGTCGAGCGATCCACCCTGCGAGCAGACACAGCGATGCGGCAGCCCACGCAACACCCGCGTAGCGCGCGCGTCCGGCCAGAAATGCGCAAAGCAGAACGTATCCGACCGCCGCTAACCCGAGAACCCCGTACAACTCTCGCAGCAATCCGGTTTCGGGAACGCTTGCGAACGCCCACCGTACGGCTGCGTGCCAAGGAGCGTTGAAACCGACGGCAATGGCAATCGCGAGCGCCGTCAGCGCGGGAAGGGGCCAGAACCGGCGAGCCTTCGCGAACACAAGGACTGCGCCCAGGGCGGCACAGCCGAATACCGCCCAATCTGCTGCTCGTGCGACGCCGTCGAACAGCGCGTAATGCGGGAAATAGCCGAGCAGCAAAAGCGCCTTCACCGGATCGATCGATTGGAGACGTTCCCACGCAATCGTCAGCGGCGTGCCCGCCAAGATCGTCCGCGTGGCGAACATGCCCACGACGATTGGTAATGACAGCAGCACCCATGCGGTCAGGGCTCGTAGTCGCCGGTCGCGTACGGCGACGAACAGCAGCAGCGGCCACTCTATCGCGAAAAACTGGATTTGCGGCGCGATCAGCAATCCGGAGACGATCAGCCGCAGTTCGCTCGTCGGCGACAGCGCCTCGCGGGCAAGCCAAAACGTTCCGCCGTAGCTGAGCAGCATGAACGCATGTCCGGCCACGACTTGGTTGTATACCCACGGATTGAACAGGGCGAAGATCGCGGCCGCCGCTTGCGCGCTCCAAGAGGTGGAAAAGACGCGCGCGCACGATTGCGCTCCAAACGCACAAACCGACGCGATGAAGATCTGCCAGACCAGCGTGCCGGCGTACGGTCCGAATGCGTTCAGTACGCCGTACTGAACCGCCGCGGCGATAAAGGACGATGGGTAGCCGACCGGGGCGCCCATCCCGACCGGGTCCCACCCGGACAGTGCGGCGACCATCGTTCCGACGGCCGGATGGGGCGAGGGCCAGTCGTGACGCAGGATCGGCGCCCCGGATGAAAACCAGGCGGCGAATCCGAGAACGCAGACCAGCGCGGTGAGGTCCGAAATCTTGCGATGGTTCAACCGCAACGCCGTTCGGTACACTTGGGGCGGCTCATTCCGGGCGCGACAGGGAGCGCCTGCTAGAGACCTTGGAAAGGAAACGCAGCGCGGAGGCGAAGATCGGCGGCCGTGAAAAGCACCGTGATTGCTCGCTGCGCGGCTTATATGATCGTGTGCGTTGCGCTGGCAAGCTGCGGCGGGGGCGGCGGCACGAGCGCTTCGCCCCAGGCGGCGGCGACGCCCGCGCCGAGGCCGACGGGAACGGCGGGGCCGCCCTTCGCAGGCATGTCGCTTGCCCAAGGCGACGACTGGATTACGTTCGCGCACGACCTGCAGCGCACGAGCACCGAGTCGTTGCCGACGGGGATCGACAAGCAGACGGTGTCGAGCCTGCAGCTCGAATTGGACGTACCATAGTACGGGCAGCTTCGAGGCGAGTCCGATCGTCGTGAGCGGGGTCGTGTATGCGGTCGACCTCAACGGATTGGCCGTTGCCTTGGATGCGGCTACCGGAAACGTGAAGTGGACGTATCAGCTCGACGATTCGGACGAAACGAAAATGACGCCGGCGCTGTACGATGGAATATTGTTTTTGGGAAGCCAGCAGAACGATGCGTCCGATCGAAACTATGCGATCACGGCGCTGGATCCGAGCACCGGAAAACAGCTGTGGTCGCAGTCGGTTCCTGGGGGGCTGCACGGTTCGCCAATTGCCGGCAACGGCACGCTCTACGTTCCCGTCTCACTTGGCGACGACGGCTATTGCCGCGCGGGCGGCGTTTACGCGTTTGACGAACGCACCGGTCAACCGAGATTCTCCTGGACCACCTCTCCCGGCGCGCAAAGCGACGGAGGCGGGATCTGGTCCGGTCTCACGTATTACGGCGGCCAAATCGTGTTCGGCAGCGGCAACACGTGCACGCAAACACCCGACGAAGCCAACGCGATCGTTTCGCTCAACACGGGGCTGACCGAAGTGTGGCACGTCAATACCGAACCGGCTTTGGAGGACTTGGATGTGGGCGGCACCGTGCTCGCGTACGGTGGAAACGGGTATGCAGTCGGAAAGAACGGCTCGCTCTACGCAGTAAATCTTCAAACCGGCCGGCTGCTCTGGGCGACGAGTCTGGGCGCCCCGCTCGGTGCGGGCGGATTCGCCACGCCCGCGATTGCGGGTCAAACGCTGATCGTGGGCGGCGGCTACGTGCACGATCCGGACACCTATAACGGCCTTCCCGGCGGCACCCTCTTCGGACTCTCGCTGCAAGGCGCGGTGAAGTGGAAAATTGCCATGAACACCGCGGATTTGGGTTATGCCGCGATCGCGAACGGCGTCGCGTTTGCGACGCTCGATCAAAGCATTGCGGCTTTGGATCCCGATTCCGGGAAGGTGCTTTGGCAAAGCCCGACCGTCGGATACAGTTACGCCTCGCCGGTCGTCGTGCCCAGCGGCGTGTTCGTCGCGGATGAATCGGGGCGGCTATATGCGTTCGGCTTGCCGTCGACGTCCCAGACCGCTGCGCATACCGCGCTGAGCCGCCAAAGCATCTTGGAGCTGCGCGCCGGACAGCGATATCGTTTTCATCGGCCGCCGACCTTCTGCAAGGTATAGCGGCTGACCGTCGATCGCGAGCGGCGCGCGCGGCAACGTCTGTCCGTCGGCTAGCAAACTGATGAGCCGGCCGCGGCTCGTCGCCGAGCGTTCGACGCTGAGCGTTGCGCGCGGCATCCTCGCTGCGATCGTCCACAGCCCCGCGCGTTGATCGTCGTCGATCGCCGCCTGCCGAGCTTGCGATACGGCTGATGCAACCGCATCATCGTCGCGCGCTATGAACAGCAACGCAACTTTGAGGTTCGCCTGTGCAGTGCGTTCTCCGGGTTGCAGATGCAAGATGCGAAGCCATGCAACACCACGGTTCGTACCGGTGCGGTCCGTCATGATTTGCATTTGCGGCGCGGCATTATCCACTGCGTCTACGTGAACGATCCGCAAGGCCAAGCTCGCGCCGCCGGCAGCGACCGAGATCACGTCGTTCATGCGCACCGGAATGGCCTGCAGGCCGGGATGTACCGGCGTCCCGTCGAGGGCGACGTCCGCATGCAGCGGCAACATGATATTGGTGCTCAGACCGCCCGTCGATTCGGACGCGGCATACGGCGCAAGATTCAGCGTGACCAGCGAGGCGCCGGGTGTTGCCGCGCAGCCTATCTGCGGCGAAACGTGCTCGGATTTCGTGAGTTCGGTACCTAGCCCATAGGGCGCGTCGTCCGTGCTGACCACGACGCTGATCTGAGGGAACGTCGCCGGGCCGGCGAAGGTCGTATTGAACATTTTGTCCTGCGGTCCGTACGAACCATTGGCGCAACCCATCGAGATGCGGCGCTGGATCCAATTCCACCGGATGTGCGTCGGCACCGTATCCCATGTCGATACGACCGTGCGCGGCGTGGTGAACGCGAGCTTGCGCAGGCCGGCCGGGACGCGATAGCCGCCGGGCTGCAGGTTGTCGTAGAGAAACGCTCCTTGCAGGTTCTTTATTCCCTCGAATGTTTGCGTGGCGTCCCACCCGGTCGAAGCGATCCAGGCGTTGAGATCGCCAAGGCCGCTCACGAAATCGTAGTCGCGGCTGTAGGGGCCCGAAATGCGATGCCCGCCGGCAAAATAGTTGGCGGCGATATCGCTCCAAAAGTAGCGCAGGATCGCGGCGAAGGTTTGGCGATCGCTTGCGCTTTCCGCGTAGCGATAACCGCTGACCAGAGAATCCAAGTCCGTTGCATAATACGTCGGGCTGTCGAATTCAGCGATGCCGTTCCGGCGCGTGTACTGCGTCCATACGCTCAGCAGATCGCGCGCCTGCGCGACGACGTTTGATTCGCGCACGTATTGACCTAAGAGCAGCAGATTCACGCACTTCATGAGGTAGATGTTGGTGTACGCGACCGGTACGTCGTGCCGCTCGATCGCGCCAATGGCCGCGGCGGCATGGCCAGCGGCGATTCGATCGAAGTCCGGTGAAAATTTGCCGCCGTATCGTAGAAGCACCGGCCCAAGTGCCTGAGCGGCGAATTCCACCGCGTTCTGGTCGGAAATCGCTGTATCGCCGGTCCGCCACCGGACGGCGCCGTAGCTGCGGCTCTGCGCGTTCATGTCTTGCGCATCGAACAGGCGGCGCATATAGCGCTCTGCCGTTCCCGAATCGCCGTCTTGAAGCAGCGTGAGATACGCAGCATCGGCCAGATCGCGCGTATCTAATGAGGCTGCGCCGCCGTTGCTTCTCACCGAGAAGTCTTGCAGTCGCCGGCTCAAAACCGTGCGAGCTTGAGTGTTTCCGGCGCGCTGCGCGTCCCGGGCCTGCAGGCGTGAGATCGCCGATCCGCAGATCGCGGCAGCCAGCAGAACGACGACGGCGGAACGCCGGTGACCGATGAAGTTTCGCATATATCGATGAGGGTCGGGGTTAATTCCGGAAAGTTCCTGCGCTCGGCACTTCGGCCGGCTCGCAAGATTTCCTCACCCTCGCGAGCAAGGAGCACTTTCCATGGCGACCGTCTTCTCGCCCACGACCGCGATTGCCGACGACGAGCTGCTGGCGTACTCGGCGCGTTTTCCCGGCTATCAGTTCGAACGCAGTGCTAAAGGAGACCTCATAGTGACGCCCACGACGGGGAAGAGCGGCTACTGCAGCGGTGAAGTTTTTGGGCAGCTGCGCGAATGGAGCAAAAAGCGCGGTTCGGGCAAAGTGTTCGACTCCTCGACCGGATTCAAGTTGCCCGACGGTTCGGTGCTCTCTCCGGACGCATCGTGGGTGAGAGCCGGCCGGTGGGAAATGCCCCGACGTCGTCTTCGAGGTACGATCCAAGACCGATGCGCTCAAACACCTGCGAGCAAAGATGTCCGCCTATCTGGCGAACGGCGCGGCCCTGGGCGTGCTGGTAGATCCGTACGAGCTCACGCTGGAGATTTTTCGTCCTGGGAAAGACCCCATTCTCGCGCGCGAGATTGCCGTGGTGAGCTTGCACCCGGAATTGGATGGTTTCGAACTGGAAACCGCTGCACTCTTTAACGGCTGAACGAGTGGGCCGGTTCGGGGTTCACTTTCCTTGGAACGTCTGAACGTTCTTTAAGCCGGCTTCCTTGAACGTCTGCGCGACGTCGGATGCTTCGGCCGGCTGCGCTTTGTACACCACGACGCTTCGGCCCGCGTCGATCGCTTCGTTGTAGTTCTGCACTTGGTCCTGCGGAATCGCGTAC
Source organism: Vulcanimicrobiota bacterium (assembly GCA_963777315.1). Classification (GTDB taxonomy): domain Bacteria; phylum Vulcanimicrobiota; class Vulcanimicrobiia; order Vulcanimicrobiales; family Vulcanimicrobiaceae; genus CAVYEM01. Next base: position 99,328 of record CAVZQC010000006.1, on the reverse strand, counting down.
TGTGAAAGGTGATCGATGATGTGCGGCTCGGCAAAGAAACCGATGTAGCGATTGTCCGAACTGATATTCGGCACTTGCGGTTCGCTGATGTTCGTCAGAATCGAGGTTCCGCCGGCGATGACGTCGTGGTCCAGATCGCTCGTCGTGTGCTGCTGACCGACGTGCATGTAGTTGAGGACCGACTCCTCGTGGTCTTCGGTCGGCGAATCCTTCGTGATGACGGCAAGCTTGTCGCAGTCCACCGACTCTTTGCTGCACAGCGTATCTTCCAGATGCGCGGGATCGGACGTCTGCGAAATTCCGGTGACCAGATGCTCGGCCAAGATCGTTGCTCCTTCGACCCTTCGACAGGCTCAGGGTGACAAGGGTGCCGTGTCGGACCTGAAGGTCCGCACGCGGCGCAGGCCCGCTGCGCGAAATGCGGCTTCGACGGTCTGCGCGTCCTCGGCGGTGGCTTTGTACGTGACCAGGCTGCGTCCTTCGGCGATCGCGATGTTGTAGTTTTGCGCCTGGTCGGCCGGAATGAGCGGCAACCCGCCAAGATAGTCCAGCCCCGAGCCATGGCCCACGAGTGACGACAGGGACGTGTTCCTACCGCCCATGCCGGGCACGGACGTTCCCCCCGCGCCCGTCATGATCATACTGCCCGACGAAAGCGACGCTCCGCCGCGCCCGTGATCGTGCGCGTTCGCCGGCAAGTTCGCTTTGGTGATGATCGAGATGCGCTCTTTGCTGCAGTTGCATTTTTCGACGATGGACTCGAGCGCGGCGGGGTCGGATGTCTGGGCTATCCCGGTTACCAGATATTCAGCCATGAGCGATTGCCTCCGCAGTTACGGCATCGACCGAACCGCTTGAGCCAACCGTTCGATGCCGATGCGGATTTTCTCTGGCGACGAATGAGAAAAGTTCAAACGCATCCCGTCGGTCACGTCGCGCTGTGGATAGAACGACAAGCCGGGTACGAACGCCACTTTCAATGCAGCCGCTGCCGCCAGCAGTGCGACCGTGTCGACTCCACGGACCTGAGCCCACATGAACATACCGCCCTGCGGGTGATTGTACGAAACGTTCGCGGGCATGAATTCGCGCATCGCGTCGTGCATCACGTCGCGCCGGTCGCCGTAGACCTGCACGATCGTAGCGAGATGCCGCTCGAACGCTTCGCGTTTGGAAACGTAAGCGGTGAACACGTACTGCGCAAGCGTTCCGCTTTGCAGGTCGGCGCCTTGTTTGGCCAGCACGAGTTTCTCGCGTACCTCGCGGTCGTGCGTGGCAAGCCACGCTATGCGCATGCCCGGCGCCATGATTTTGCTTCCCGTTCCGCTGTACACGATCGTCGCGGAGCTGTCGAACGAGGCCAGCGAGGGTAGATGCTCCCCGGCAAAGCGCAGTTCACCGTATGGATCGTCCTCGACAATCGGCACGCCGAAATGCTCGCAGATGCGCACGATCCGCTCGCGGCGCTCGCCGCTGAGCGTTCTGCCGGTGGGATTCTGAAAATTCGGAACGACGTAAACGAATTTCGGAAGCGGCTGCGCGTGCGCAAGCACGTGTTCGAGCGATTCGGGGATCATGCCGTCGTCGTCGGTGTCCGCAACCAAATAGCGCGACTGATATGCGTCGAAGGCCTGAATTGCGCCCAGGTACGACGGATTCTCCAGCACGATGTGATCGCCGGGATCGATGAAGATCTTCGCGAGCAAGTCCAGCCCTTGCTGCGATCCGTTGACGATCAGCGTTTCCGCCGGGTCGTAGGGCGCGTCCATTCGCCGGGTCAGCCGTTCTGCCACCCACGCGCGCAGTTCCGGGATGCCGTCGGTGACGCTGTACTGCAGCGCTTGCGGACCGACCTCGCGCATGACCTCGCGCGTGCAGTCGGCTATTTCTTCGGTGGGAAACAGCTCCGGCGCGGGCAACCCGCCGCCGAACGAGATGACGTCGGCCTGCTGCGTGACCTTGAGCATCTCGCGAATCGTCGAAGCGCGCATGCGTCCGGTACGCACCGCAAAGCGGGCGGTCCGCGCAGTGGTAGCCATACTGTGCCGTATTCCCTGAAAACGCTTGCCCATGTTGGTACGAAAGGTCCCCGCACTCGCCCGTCCCCGGGACCGACACAGAGCTAGTCAACTAGTCGTAATCGTGATACCATCCCGGTATGAAGAAAGTCGGCGTTTTCGAAGGCAAGACGCACTTCTCGGCGCTCATCGAAGAAGCCAAAAACGGGCAGACCATTATCGTCACGAAAAACGGGGAACCCGTTGCCCAGATCGGCCCCGTCGCTCGGACGTCCTCACGCAAGCGCGCAACCGATGCCATGAAGCGCATTCTATCGAACCAAGCGACGCTGGCACCGCTAACGATCCGCGAGCTGATCGACGAAGGCCGGCGCTATTAAGCCTGCCGGCGTTCTGGATGCGTCGGCGGCCATTTCATGGCTTTTCGCCGACGAACGCGACGAAGCATCATTGACCATGGCGCGGGCCGTTGCTGCGCAAGGCGCCGTCGTGCCCGCGTTGTTTCGCTGGGAAATCCAGAACGTGCTGCTGATGGCCGAGCGGAGCGAGCGGCTCTCGAACGACCAGGTTGCCGCCGCGCTGCAGGCGCTAGACGAGCTCGATTGTGAAGTCGATCGTTTCATCGCCGGTTCGCCGATGGCAACGGGTCTGGATCTCGCTGCCCGGTTTTCGTTGTCGGCGTACGACGCGGCCTACTTGGAACTTGCCGTTCGTCGAAAGCTCCCGCTCATGACCAGAGACGCGAACCTTGCCCGCGCGGCGGCCGCACTGGGTTTGGCGTGGGGCAGCGCGTAGCGGCGAGCTATGCTGCCGACATCGGAGGTCCGCTGATCGGCGGACGCGGACGCGGTGATGCGCCCGGACTCATGAAGGTCGTTTCCCGAATGAACGCCAGAATCGCGGCGCCCAGTCCCACCAAGCACACCAAACCGGTGACCAAACCGCCGACGATGGGCAGAATCTCCGCCGCGCTGATGACGACCAAACCCAAAATCAGCGCGCCGAGCGGCGAAGGAGTGCCGTGCGGGCGGATCAGCTCGTACAGCCGGCGCCCCACGAGCAGCGCCAATGCCGCCTGACCGATCAAGATGCCGGCAAAGAGCGCGATCATCTCCACCGGGATGAGCGGCCAGCCTATCAGGCTGATCAGCAGCAAAATGGCAATCGGAACGACTGCGACCAGCGCGAGCACGCCCACTGCGGCCGAAAGACCGGGGTGATGTTCGACGCGATCGAGCGCGGTGCGCACGCGAACCGGAAAAATGAGAAACGCTAAAACGACGATGACGCTGTACGTCAGCCGCACCATCAGACGTTCGTTTTCGCGCGCGATCGTCGAGCTGCCGGGCAGCCACGGCACCCACGACATCAGACTGCTGCGGTACGGATATTCCTGTCCCGTAATCTCCGAACCGGGCTCGGACTTCACGTCGCCGCCGTAAGCGGTGACGTTGCCGTTCACGCGTCCTTGGATGTCGGCATCGCCCAAAACGACGGTGATGTCGCCGTCGACGACTTGATCGGGCCCGACGACGACGTCGCCGAAATAGAGGCCGCCGTGCGTTATCGACTGCGTGTGAGCGGACGCCGGTGCCAGCGTCGCGGCCAGCGCGATGGCGAACGCGGCAACGACCAGCGCGTAGCGACGATTTTTCATTGAACGGCCTCCCGGGATGGCGCAAGATGTGCCGCAAGACGCGGCCGCACGACGACGTAGAGCAGCGCAAACGCGCACGCGACGACGGCGTCGATGAGGAGAACGCCTGCGCCGAATGCCGCCAGCGAAGGCATCGTGGTCGAAAGACCGTGCGAAATATTTGCCGCAAAAGCACCGGATGCCGCGCCTGCGCGCGACAAACTGCCGGCAAGCATGCCGGCAACGGCGTTCGGCGAGGTTCGCGTGAGCGCCATGGCGACGACGATCGCCGCCCAAGCTGCGGCCGGATACAGCACCAGAAAGCTCCAGAGCGGATGCTGGCGCGCCCGCGGCGCCGGAAGCGTCTGCACTTCGGCCATGACGGCGAACGTGAAGTTCTGCGGCAAATCGGGCGCCGGAGCGGTGAACAGTAAACCCTCGACGACCTTGATTTCATCGAGCAGCGCGCTGCACTCGGCGCACTCGCGCACGTGCGCGCTTATCCGGGCCATTCCGCGCGGCGTGAGCCTGCCCGCCACGTAACGCTCGAGCAAAGGCTTACAGGACGAGCAGCGCACGGGTGCCTCCCTTCGGGGCGACGCTTTGCATGGCGTGCGCTTCACGCTCGCGCATCTTTTGCGCGAGCGCGATCTTGCCGCGGTGAATGAGCGTTTTCACGTTTCCCAGCGATAGGCCCAGCGTGCTGGCTATGGTGTGGTACTCCATGTTGTTGTAGTAGCGCAACGCTAGAACCGTCCGCGTGCGTTCGGGCAGCATGGCCAGCGCTTCGCGCAGCTCGCGCTCGGCTTCTTGGCGCAACACGCCGCCGGCGGGATCGCTCTCGCCCGAATCGTCGGGCAAGGCGTTTTCGAGCGTGCGATCTTCGGGAAGTTCCGCAACCGCAACGCGTCGCTGGGACTTGCCCAAGTGCGTGCGCACCACGTTTCGCGCAATTTGATAGATCCACGTCGAGAATTTGCCGAGCGCGGGATTGAAGGTGTCCAGGTGCGCGTAGACGCGCAGAAATGTCTCCTGCGAGAGGTCGGCCACGTCCGACGGGCTGCGCACGCCGGCGCTGATGAAACTTGCAATCCCACGTTTGTACCGGTCGACCAGAACCGAGAAGAGCTCGCGCTCGCCGTTACGGACCCGACGCACCAGAGCCTCGTCGCTCTGCTCTCCGATCGCCATACTCCTGTCAATTCGGGTTCTTGGAGGCTTCTACCGTTCGCGGGCGCATTTGTTACGCCGTGCCTTCCCCGCGCCGCGTCCTGCTGCTGGGCGGCTCCGGCCAGCTGGGCACGGAGATTCGCCGGTTGTGGACCGCTTGCGAAATCGCCGCGCCGGCGCGCTCGGAGGTGGACGTCGCGGACCGGGCGGCGCTAACGCCGGCCTTCGATCGGTACGCTCCGCAGGCCGTGGTGAACTGCGCGGCCTTTCACCACGTCGAACGCTGCGAATCCGAACCCGAAAAGGCGTTTGCGGCCAACACGCTGGCGGTGAATGCGCTTGCCGAATTGTGCGCGCAGCGAAACGCCGCCTTCATCACCATCAGCACGGATTACGTTTTCGACGGAATGCTCGGCCGGCCGTACGACGAGCGCGCGCGGCCCAATCCGATCAACGTGTACGGCGCTTCGAAATATGCCGGCGAACTGCTCGCGCTGCGGCTCGCCTCACGCTGCTATGTCGTGCGCACGTGCGGCGTGTACGGACTGCGGCCCAGCAGCAGCAAAGGCTATACGTTCCTCGATCGGATCGTATCGCAGGCGCGGGCCGGAGAACCGCTGCGCGTGGTCGCCGATCAAACCGTTTCGCCCACGTACGCCGCAGACTTGGCGCAGGGGCTGCTCGCGCTGCTCGACGCGGATGCGCCGTGCGGGGTGTATCACATGGTCAACGAAGGCGCGGTCACCTGGCACGAGTACGCGAGCGAAGCGCTGCGGATTGCCGGGATCGAACGAACGATCGAACCGATCTCGCACCGAGACTGGCAATCGTCCGTGCGCCGGCCGGCGTACTCGGCGCTGCGCAACGCGCGGCTGCACGCTCTGGGGATGTCGATGCCCGGCTGGCGCGAGGGCTTAGCGGCGTACCTACGGGCAAAATCGGCCGAACGCGGCCGGACTCACAACGTGTCCAGCGGCATGGCCAAAACCATCGGGCCGTCCGCCACGAACAGCGTGCCGCCGTCGATGACCGGCGACGAAACCGAAAACGGCTGAAGAAACGAAACGGTGTGCAGGATGCGTCCGCTGCGCCGGTCCACCGCGTAAAAAATGCCGGCCGTGTCGCCGAAATACACGCGCTCGCCTTTGACGACCGGACTCATCTTCACATTGCCCGAGGTATGCGCGGTCCAGCGTATTTTTCCGGTGCGCGGCGTCCATCGCCACCACGCGCTGCAGATTTCCGATGGATTGGTACAGCATGCCGCCGTGCGCGGTGCCGGCGATTTGCCGTTCCGAGGAGGCGATGTACGTGAACGGAGCGCGCTCGAAGCGACGCGTCCATTTCGTATGTCCGGTGTGCGCGTCGATCGCCGCAACCGTTACGTATCCGCCCGGCGTGTATGGCGCATTCTCGACGTTCGTCGAATTGACGAACACCGTGCCGCGGTAGACGGTGGGCGTGCAGTCGCTGCCTCCGTGCGGATTGCTCCACAGCGTTTTGCCCGTTTCCACGTCGATGGCGCGCGTTTCGCAGAAATAGGGCGCGTTGTGGCAAGTGCTCACGAACGCTGCGTCGCCGTCGATCGTGGTCGACGCCATCGTGGCGACGCCGGGCAAGTCGACCCTCCATCGCAACCGCGAAGTGCTCGCATCGATCGCGTACGCATGCGCGTCGCCGTTGGCAAACACCAGCGTGTCGCCGCGCAGCGCGGGCGAGGGCATGTTTTCACCGTCGGTGTGAAACTTCCAGACCGCGTGCCCGTCGTCGGTCGCAAATGCGTAGAAGTCGTCCCCTGCGGGGCGCCCCCAGACCTGTGAATCGGCGTCGTTCGGTTTGAGAAAGCCGTCTTTGCCGCTGCCGACGATCACGAGACCGCCGGCGGTTACGACGGGAGTCGACATGAGCACGTTGCCGGCGCGCGCGCTCCAGCGAACTTTGCCCGATCCTTCGTCAAGCGCGTAGAGCGAGTCGTCGAAGCTCACCGCGTACACCGTTCCGTCGACGACGGCCAGTCCGCCGTTGATCCGGTCGCCGAGTCTGGTCAGCCAGTTCGTGCGCAGCGTTCCGTCAAAGACGGCGTTGTGCGCCGGCGAGTATTGATATCCGGGCCACGCATGCGTCGCGCGTTCATCCGAAGGCGCCGTCGCAGGAACCGCGGGAGCAGTACCGGCGGTACCGTGCAGCGCGAAAAAAAGCGCGCCGCCGGCAAGCGCCGCGATAGCGGCTGACAGGCTCCAAAACCTTCTGGCCATACTTGTCTCATACCACACGCCGGTGCGCGGATGCCTGTGCAGCGCGCCTGCGGCATTGAGGAGAAACGCCCGACCGCCCGTAAGATAGAGCCATGGAACTGCGCGTCGACAGCGGCATCGTCGATCGCTGCCGGGAGCTGGCATCGGCCATCGTTTCCCCGGTGAGCGATTTCATCGCCGCGCATTCCACGGTGTCGGTGGAGCGATCCGCGCTGCGCCTGTTCGGCGTGGACGGCGTCGGCGCCGACGATGTGCCGGTGCCGAACCTCATTGTCGACGCGCTCGAGCAAGAGCAACTTGCGGCGGGCGTGTCCCTTGCTTTCGGGCGCGCGCTCGCTCAAACGGGGCTCGAGCCCGCCGTGCTAGGCGAGCAGCTGGGCGCGGGGGCGCTCACGCTCGCGCAGTTTTCCGACGTGCCCGAGCCGGCCGCTATCGAGGTCGCTCGCAAGTGCGCCCGGCTTGGCCGCAGCCGTATCGCCGCCCGCCGGGACGAGCGCCGCGAACTGCTGGCGCGCCTGCCCCAGCTTCCGCCGCCGCTGCTGTACGTCATCGTCGCCAGCGGCAACATCTATGAGGACCGCACCGCTGCCGTGGCTGCGGCTCAGGCGGGCGCGCAGATCGTCGCCGTCATCCGGTCGACCGGGCAATCGCTGCTGGACTTCGTCCCGTACGGCCCGACGACCGAGGGATTCGGCGGCACGTATGCCACGCAGGCGAATTTCACGATCATGCGAGCGGCGCTCGACGAAGTCTCCGCAGCGCCTGGGCCGTTACGTCATGCTCACCAACTACGCCAGCGGTTTGTGCATGCCTGAAATCGCTGCGATGGCAGCGCTCGAGCGCCTGGACATGCTGCTGAACGATTCGATGTACGGCATTTTGTTCCGCGACATCAACATGAAACGCACGTTCATCGACCAGCACTTCAGCCGCAAGCTCAACGCGTCCAGCGGGATCATCATCAACACCGGAGAGGACAACTACTTGACGACCGCCGATGCGGTCGAACAGGCGCCCGCGGTGCTGGCCTCGCAGTTCATCAACGAAGAATTCGCCCACCGCGCCGGCATGCCGGACGAGCAGATCGGCTTAGGCGATGCGTACGAGATCGATCCGGATCTGCAGGACGGCTTTTTGATGCAGGTTGCGCAGGCGCAGCTCGCGCGGCAGATATTTCCCGACGCGCCGCTCAAGTATATGCCGCCCACCAAGCACATGACCGGCGATATCTTCAAAGGGCATCTGGTCGACGCGATGTTCAACCTCACCTCGGTGATGACGCATCAGACGGTTCATCTGTGCGGCATGCTGACCGAGGCGATCCACACGCCGTTTTTGACCGACCGCGTGCTCTCGCTTGAAAACGCGCGCTACATCATGAACACCGCCCGGCATTTCGGTGACGAAATCGCGTTCAAACCCGGCGGCAGAGTCGAAGGCCGCGCGCAGGACGTGCTGTCGGCATGCCGCGATTTGCTCGTGCGGGTGAACGACCTTGGGTTGATGCATGCGATCCAAGCGTCCGTCTTTGCCGACGTTTCGCGGCCGCCGGATGGAGGACGCGGCTTCGACGGCGTTTTCCGGCGCAGTCCAAACTATTGGAATCCGTTCGAGGAATGATTCACCCGCTCAAGCCCTACGGCGACACGATGAACGACGGCAAGGTGCAGTCTGTCGTTCACGTTGCCCGTCGATTGGAGCGAAGCGGCCGACGAAGCCGCTCGGCAGCTCGTCGTCAAAATGGGTTTCACCCACGTGCAGGTCGCAGAAGGCCGCGCGGTGGCCGATGGATTTTCGTTTTTCGTCGTGTATGCGGCGACGCCGCAAGCGGTCGATTTTTCCACCGTTTCGGCTCCGTCGATCAAGGCGCACGCGATGTCGATGGACGAAACCGACGCGCTCGTAGCCGAACGCTTGGGGCGAAAAATCCGCATCGCGGGCGCGTGCATCGGCACCGACGCGCATACGGTCGGCATCGATGCCATCCTCAACATGAAAGGCTACAAAGGCGACTACGGACTCGAGCGCTACAAATCGTTCGAGGTGCACAACCTGGGCAGCCAGGTTTCGGTGGAAGAGTTCGTGCGGTTCGCCAAGGAAAAGCGGCTTGACGCGCTGCTGGCTTCGCAAGTCGTCACGCAGAAGGGAAGTGACGTAAAGAACTTCACCGCGCTGGTCGAGCTCGTCGAAGCCGAAGGGCTGCGCGAGAGCGTGGTGCTGTGCGCGGGCGGCCCGCGCGTGACCAATCTCATGGCCGCGGAACTGGGCTACGATGCGGGCTTCGGGCGGGGGACGGTTCCCAGCGAAGTCGCCGCGTTCGTCGCTCGGCGCGTCATCGAACTCGCGCGGCGTCCGCGAGAGCAGGCGGAACGCATCTGAACCGGGGCGAAATGCGCCCCATGCTGGCAGATTTGCTGGCGTTGTTTACCGGTAAGGAACCGAATCGACGGAAGTATCCCCGCAGACGGAAAGCTTACCGGGCAACGGTTTGCGCCGGTGCCGAAACCGCACAAAAGCCGGCGATTGGACTCGACATCGGCGGCGGCGGGCTGTGCGTCATCACGCAGGAACCCGTCGGCAAAGACGAGTTCGAAGTCCGCGCGACCATAGAATCGCGCGGCGTTCGCGTCCGCGCGAAATCCGTTTGGCAAGACACGATCACGCATCAAGGAAAATCCGTATGGCGCTACGGCATGCGCTTTACCGGCATCTCGGCCGACGACTGGGACGCGATCGTGCGTTACACCACCGGAAAGCCCGTCGAAGAGAGCAACAAGGCGCAGGAAGAGCTGACCACGCTGCGGCTGAGCCCGGACGATGCGAGCCGGCTGCTGCCCAGCAAACTGCAGCAGCGCCTGCTCGAAATATTGGTCGCACGCAGACGCCTGGCGCCGCTCAAAGACAGCCAAACGCCGCTCGTGCAGTACTTTTATTCCGGCGCGGTGCGCCATGAAGGCAAGGTCATGCACCGCTTGACGATCCAATCCAAGGTCGTCGGACCCGAAGGCGACGAGATGTTCGAGACGCGCTTCGTTTTCGACGACAAGGGCGAAAACATCGCCACCCTCAACTAGAAGTTCATGGGAAAGACCGCTCTCATCACCGGCATCACGGGCCAAGACGGTTCATATTTAGCCGAGTTGCTGCTCGAGCGCGGCTATCGCGTCGTCGGCATGACGCGGCGCACCAGCACCGACGTGCACGAGCGCATCGCGCACATTGTCGAAGACGTTGAATTCGTGTCGGGCGACTTGCTCGATCAAACGTCGATGACCAATATCGTCGACTCGGTCAGACCCGACGAAATCTACAATTTAGCCGCGCAGTCGTTCGTTCCGGCTTCGTGGAGCCAGCCTGTGCTCACGGGCGAGTTCACCGCGCTGGGCGTGACGCGCGTCCTGGAAGCGATTCGCGCGGTCGATCCCAAGATCAAATTTTATCAGGCTTCCAGTTCGGAAATGTTCGGAAAAGTGCGGCAGGTTCCGCAGAACGAGAACTCGTCGTTCTATCCGCGCAGTCCGTACGGCGTAGCCAAGGTGTACGGACATTGGATTACCGTGAACTATCGCGAGTCGTACGATATCTTCGCGGTGAGCGGAATACTCTTCAATCACGAGTCGCCTCGAAGGGGCAAAGAGTTCGTCACCCGCAAGATCACCGACGGCGTCGCTCGCATCAAGATCGGTCTGCAAAAGGAACTGCTGCTGGGAAATCTCGATGCGCAGCGCGATTGGGGCTTTGCGGGCGATTACGTGCGCGCGATGTGGCTGATGCTGCAGCAGCACGGACCGGGCGACTACGTGATCGCGACCGGGCGAACGCACAGCGTGCGCGATTTCTGCCGCGTGGCGTTCGAGACTGCCGGCTTGGGGTCGTACGAGGCGTACGTGCGCAGCGATCCGCGCTTCATTCGTCCGGCCGAAGTCGATCTGCTGATCGGCGATCCGGCCAAAGCTCGCCAAGTGCTGGGATGGACTCCGCAGGTCTCCTTCGAGCAGCTCGTGTCGATGATGGTGCAGGCGGACTTGGACCGCCTCTCGCCGCTCGCCAAGGTTTGAATGCGCGCGCTGGTCACCGGCGCGGGAGGGTTCGTGGGACCGTACTTGGTGCCGGCTTTGCGCGAGGGCGGGCACGAGGTCCTGGCTGCGGGCGGAATGCACGATATCGGCACCGATCTCGTGCCGATCGATCTCGCCGATGCTGCGAGTTTGAACGCGGCTTTCGATCTCGCTGCTCCGGACGTCGTCTTCCATCTGGCGGCGCAGGCGTTCGTTCCGCGCGCGTTGGAAGCGCCCGAGCAAACGTATGAAACCAACATCATGGGAACTTCTCGTATGCTCGCCGCGCTGCGCGCTTGGCGCGAGCGCAGCGGATCGGATGCGCGATTCGTTTTCGTCAGCTCTGCCGACGTATACGGACGCCAAGGCGGCGCGGCGCCATTGGACGAGAACGCCCGCCCCGACCCCGAAAACCCGTACGCTGCCAGCAAAGCCGCCGGCGAGGCAATCGTGCTGGGCGAAGCGCGCAGTTTCGGAGTCGACGCGGTCATCGCGCGCGCGTTCAACCACATCGGTCCGGGGCAGAACGAGCGCTTCGTGGTTCCTTCGTTTGCCGCGCAGCTCGCACGGATAGCCGCAGGCGCGCCTGCGGTGCTGCATTGCGGCAACCTTGCGGCCCGGCGCGATTTTTTGGACGTGCGCGACGTCGTGCGCGCTTACGTTGCGCTGGCCGAACGCGGCGAACGCGGGCAGGCATACAACGTGTGCAGCGGCGTTGCAACCGCCATTCGGGACTTGCTCGGGGAGTTGATCCGCATCGCTCACGTGCCGGTCGAAGTGCGCGAAGATGCCGCGCGAATGCGCCCGTCGGACACTGCGCTGCTGTACGGCAGCAACGAAAAGCTGCGCCGGGCAACCGGATGGGAACCCAAAATTCCGCTGTCGCGCTCGCTGCAGGACATTTACCGGGCCGCCCAAATGAGCGGCGCATCATGAGCGATCCCGGTGCCGGCGGCGTTCGCACGTTCGTCTTCAAAAACCGCGGTGCGCTGCTGGCCCTACCGGCAGCGCTGCTGGCCGCGTTCGGCAAACCCACTGCATTCAGCGTGGCCGTAGGATTGCCCATCGCGCTGTGCGGTGAGCTGGTCCGCTGCTGGGCGGTCGGATATTCGGGCGTCACGACGCGCGACGATCGGGTCACCGCGCCGGAGCTCGTCACCGCCGGGCCTTACGCTTACGTACGAAATCCGCTGTACGCCGGCAATTTCGTCACCGCTTGCGGTTTCACGATAGCGTTCACGGGCGGCAACGCTGCGGCGCGGCGAGCGGCCTTGACGGGGGCGTGTTTGGGAATCATGGCGGCAGTGTACGCAATCATCGTTCCGCACGAAGAGCAGTATCTGCGCACTCGGTTCGGCCCGCAGTACGACGCGTATCGGGCGAGCGTGCCGCCGCTGATTCCCGCGCTGACGCCTGCGGCACAGCAGCAGGGAACGTGGAAGGCCGACGCAATCGCCGCGGCGGAGAGCAAGACGTTCTTCACCTTCGGCGCGATGCTGGCGGTGCTCGCGCTCAAGGCGCGCAAGGCGTAACGCCGTGTCGCCGCGCGCGCGGCTCACGGTTGCGCTCGCGCTGGTCGCGTGCGTCGCGGGCTTAGAATTCTGGGGCGGCGTACGTGCCGGATCGCTCGCGCTGCTTACCGACGCAGTCCACGTGTGCATGGACGTTTTCGCGCTGGGGATCGCGCTGTTCGCGATGGCCGGAGCGCAGCGGCCGGCGACCTCCCGCAAAACCTTCGGCTACGGGCGCGTGGAAATATTGGGCGCGCTCGTGAACGGCAGCGTGCTGCTCGCGGCGACGGCGTTCATCGCTTACCAAGCCGTGCAGCGCTTTTTTATCGTGCATCATCCCGACGGCGCGCTGATGAGTGCGATCGCGGGCGTCGGTCTTCTGGTCAACGCGGGCATCGCGCTGATGCTTGCAAGGAGCAGTAAACAAAACCTCAACGTGAAAGCGGTGCTGTTTCACGTTGCGGGCGATGCGCTCGGCGCGTTTGCGGTTATCGTCGGCGGCGCCGCGATCGCGGCAACCGGCGCGCCGTGGATCGATCCCGCGCTCTCGCTGTTCGTCGCGGCCATCATCGTCGTGGGCGTACTGCGCGTAGTGCGCGACGCCGCCGACGTGCTGCTCGAAGGCGTGCCCCGCGGCATGCACGTGAGCGAGATCCGCGAAGCGATGGCGTCGCTTGCGGGAATCGTTGCAATTCACGACCTGCACGTCTGGACGATCGGAACCGGCGCAAGCGCGCTCTCCGCGCACGTGCTCATCGACGATCGCCGAGTGAGCGAAGCGACGTACGTTCTGCGCGAGGTCGACGCCATGGTGCGCAAACGGTTCGGCGTGTCGCACGTTACGCTGCAGTTCGAATGTGAGAACTGCGCTGCCGACGAACGCGTGGTCTGCACTCAGCCGATGTCGCCGGGCGAGGGACTATAAAAGCTCTACGCGCAGCTTGCGCGCCGCATCTGCTAATTGCCCATCGTTGGTTGCCAGCGGAGTCTGTCGATGGCGCGCCAGCTCAAGGTATGCAGCATCATAGCACGGCAAGGCATACTCGTTGCTCAAATCATACGTGGCTCTAATGCGCTCATCCGAGCTTTCATCGACCTCGGCGGCAAGCCGCAAGAGCTGAACCACGGCTTGTCCGGCTTGGCGATGATTCATTCGGCTGCGCAGCATTGCGCTTCGAAAACCGTTGATCATCTCGTAGCGCCAAATCTGCGGTACGACGATGCCGTCATCCGCGGAACGTTCCAGCAGCTCAATCGTTCGGGCTGTCGACTCGTCCTCGAAAAACCATGCCAGCGCAACTGAGGAATCGACCACGAACATGCCGGCCCTACTATTGCTTGCGGCCGTGCTCGACGAGTTCTCGCACCGAAATGCCGCCCAGAGTCAGACCTCGGCGCAATTGAGTTATAGCCGCAATAGCCTGCCGAGCTCGTGCGCGGCGGTCGATCGGGCGAATTTCCGCGACCGCTTTGCCGTTGCGAGTTATCGTAATGGACTCGCCCGCTTCGACCGCTTCCAAGAGTTTAGACAAGTTAGCCTTAGCCTCGTATGCCCCGACGGATCTCATGGCGCGCTCTTCCTTTGCACTAGTTCATAGACTAGTTTACCACGTAGGGCGTCAAGCGCAAGCAGCGGCATAAGGACCCCTTCTGGAGCGTCACGAAGCGTTCTCGTGTATGAATTCCAATGGTTCCAAGGCGGTGATTTTGGGCACCGCGCGTACCCCGTTCGGGCGTCTGGGCGGCGCGCTTGCCCCGCTGGAGGCGACTACGCTGGGGGCCGCCGCCATGGTGGCCGCAATCGAGCGCTCGGGCGTCGACCCGGCCGAAATCGAGCACGTCATCATGGGAGAAGTGCTTCAGGCCGGCGTGGGCCAGAATCCCGCGCGCCAAGTCGGCTTCAAAAGCGGCTTGGCCAAGACCGTAACGGCTGAAACGGTCAACAAAGTGTGCGCTTCCGGCCTGCTCGCGATCGTCAATGCCGCCCGGCTCATCAACGAAGGCAGCAACGACGTGGTCGGCGCCGGCGGCATGGAGTCGATGTCCAACGCGCCGTATCTATTAAAGGACGCGCGCGGTGGATACCGCTTCGGCGACGGACGGCTGATCGACGCGATGATTCACGACGGGCTGTGGGACTACTATTTTCCGATGACGATGGCCGCTCAGGGAGCAAAGGTCGCCGGCGAGCTGGGCGTCTCGCGCGAAGAGCAGGATCGTTTCGCGTACGAGAGCCACCGCCGCGCCGCGCATGCTCAGCAAACCGGCAAGCTTGCCGCTGAAATCATTCCGGTTCGCGTAGCCTCCAAGGCCAAAGGCAAGATCGTCGTCGATGCGCTCCCACTGCCGGCCCGCGCACGCGTTCCGGTGGCCGCCGGTTCGTCGAGCTCGTCCGCGGACGACTTGTGGTCGCATGAACCTTCCGCTGAATTTACGCTCGACTACGCGCAGTGGGCGCCGTTCGTCACGGGCGACGTTCCAAGCACGGCGGTCGATCGCGATGAAGGCGTGCGCGCCGACGCGAGTTTGGAAGCAATGGCCAAGCTCAAACCGCTGGACAAAGACGGCACGATCACCGCGGGCAACGCGCCCGGCGTCAACGACGGCGCAGCCGCGATGGTGCTCGCAAGCGATCGCTACGCGCGCGAGCACGGCTGCAGCGTCATCGGCAGCGTACTGGGCCATGCGGCCGTCGCGTGGGACTCGCCGTACATTGCGCTCACCCCCGCGATGGCCGCGCAAAAGCTGCTCGCGAAGAGCGGCTTGCGCGCCGATCAAATCGACGTTTGGGAGATCAACGAAGCGTTTTCCGCGGTCGCGATAACGTCGGCCCGCAGATTAGGCCTCGACCCCGAGCAAATCAACAAGCTCGGCGGTGCGGTTGCCATGGGGCATCCGATCGGCGCGAGCGGCGCGCGCCTGATAGGCACGGTCGTTCATCAGCTTCGCGCGCGCGGAGGCGGCCTGGGCGTGGCTGCGATCTGCAGCGGCGGAGGCCAAGGCGACGCCGTACTCGTGCGCGTCGAGTAATTCTGCGCGTGCGGATAGTCTGTCGTGGGAGCCGGACAAATGGGGTCCGGCATAGCTCAAGTCGCGGCAATGCACCACAATTCGGTCATTTTGGTCGATCGCGACGAAGCCAGCGTCAATCGCGGGCTTGCGGCCATCGAGCGCACGCTGGACCGCGGCGTGGAGAAAGGACGCTTCACGCAAGAGCAGCGCGGGACCGTTCTCACGCACATTCGGCCGGAAACCGCGATCAAAGATTTTGACGTCGACGTCGCCATCGAAGCGGCTACCGAAGACCTTGACCTCAAACTCGAGCTGTTCCGATCGCTCGATCGATCGACCCCGCCCGAGGCAATCCTGGCCAGCAATACGTCTTCGATCTCCATCACGAGCTTAGGTGCGGCCACCAAGCGCCCCGAGCGGGTCATCGGCATGCACTTCATGAACCCGGTGCCCGTAATGCAGCTCGTCGAGATCATTCGCGGTATCGCAACCTCCCAAGAAACGTACGACTTCACGCAGCAGCTGGCGCGCGATCTCGACAAGACGCCGGTAGAAGTGCGCGACTTTCCCGGTTTCGTTTCCAACCGCGTGCTCATGCCGATGATCAACGAGGCGATCTACGCTTTGTACGAAGGCGTGGGTTCTCCCGATGCAATCGATACGGTGATGAAACTGGGAATGAATCATCCGATGGGTCCGCTGCAGCTGGCCGACTTCATCGGATTGGATACGTGCCTTGCCATCATGAACGTGCTGTACGACGGCTTCGCCGACACCAAATACCGGCCGTGCCCGCTGCTCAAGCAGTACGTTGCCGCCGGCTGGTACGGGAAAAAATCCGGGAAGGGATTTTACGATTACGCAGCGCGCTGATCCCAGCGCTACGGCATACGAACTCACCGAAGATCAGCGCCAAGTCGGCGAACTTGCAGCCCAGATCGCCCAGCGCGAGATTGCGCCGCACATCGCACAGTGGGATCGCGATCATTATTTTCCGCGCGAACTGTTCGGCAAACTCACTGCCGCCGGCATCATGGGTCTGCTCGTGCCCGAAGAATACGGCGGCTCGGGGGCGGATTACGTGTCGTACGCGCGCGCGATCGAAGAACTCGCGCGGGTCGACGCCGGATCGGCGGTGACCGTTTCCGTGCACTCGATGATTTCGATGGCGATTCTCAAGCTCGGAAGCCAAGAGCAGAAGCGCCGGTATCTTCCGAGTCTTGCGCAAGAAGACACCATCGCGGCCTTCGCGCTCACGGAATCCGACGCCGGCTCGGATGCCGCGGGCCTACGTTCGACGGCAACGCGCGTGCCCGGCGGCTATGTGCTCAACGGGCGCAAGCAATGGTGCACCAACGGCAGCTATTCGACGGTAATCATGGGGATGTTTCGGACCGGAGGCGCCGGTTCAAAAGGCGTGAGCGCATTTCTCATCGACAACGGTAAACCCGGCCTGGTCGTGGAGAAGATCACCGACAAATTGGGCATTCACACCAGCAACACGTGCGATATCGCGTTCGATAACGTGAAAGTCGACGATGCTGCGCGGTTGGGTGACGAAGGCGCGGGCTTCAGCAACGCGCTCACCGCGCTGACGGGCGGGCGCATCGGCATCGCGGCGCAGGCGTGCGGGATTTTGGCCGCATGTTTGGATGCGTCGGTGAAGTTTGCGCGCGAGCGCGTGGCGTTCGGGCGGCCCATCGGCGCGTTCGAAGGCATCGCGTTCAAGATCGCGCAGATGGGCACGGATCTCGACGCGGCGCGTTTGCTGACCTACAGCACCGCAGCCTTGTACGATGCCGGCAAACCGTTTGCCGCGCAAGCCAGCAAAGCCAAGTATTTTGCCTCGACGGCGGCGCGCAAGCACGCGGCCGAAGCGATTCAGATTCACGGCGGATACGGATACACGACGGAGTTTCCCGTCGAGCGGTATTATCGCGACGCCAAGATCACGGAGATCTACGAAGGCACTTCGGAGATTCAGCAGATGATCGTGGCGCGATCGTATTTGGGAAAGCTGTGAGTCACCGTTTAGCCGGCGCAGTCGATCAGGCGGCCTTGCGCGGACGTCCGCCTTTCCGACCATTTCGACGCGCTGCCGCGCGCTTTGCTGCGGACTGTGCCAAACCGCCTCGCCGTCCGATCTCGCTCATCCAGCGCCGATTCCCAAAAACGCCCTTCAGCAGACTCGCAAGGCCGTGGTCCACATCAAGAGTTTCCCAATGCAGCATTGATCCTGGTCCCAGAATTTGGATTTGCCCCACGTCGACCGGGTCCGCGCCTTTCAAGCCCTGAAGGAGTTTGCGTGGAATTGCGATTTCGACGCCGGTCGAAAGGGTGATAGCAATCACGTCGTCTTTCTCCCGATACGCGGCCTTAACAGCGCGCGGCGCATACTTCTCAAACGCCTTTCCTCGTGCGATGGCAGCGTCGATTTCTGCATCTGTTACATCTGCATGCGCTTTAGCCTTAGCCATGTGCTTCCTTCCAAAGTTCTGCAAGCTCACATCGAAGTGCTGTGTTGCGCGTTACGCCCCGAATAGCGTCTTCACGTGCGGATAAGATGACGCGCCGATCGGACGTGAGCTCGATCACGACTTCACCGTCGCCCACGAAGGCGTGAAAATGGCGGCCTCGAGCCCATGCACTAGAATTATAACCCAAGCACCGCTTAGTTTTCAAGTTTGTTCTGCGGGACCGTGGTCGGGCCGGCGTCGTAGCGCCCCTGAGCAAGAATCTGCCAATCCCCGAGCGATCTGCGTCCACGCAATCGCGCAATGGAAACGTGGAAGCCGCCCAATGTGGTAACGGCAACGGGAATCGCACCTCTGATGAGAGCATTAGGCCGACGACATGAATCTGATGGAATATCAAGGAAAGGAACTGTTCCGCCGTGCGGGCATTCCGGTTCCGCGCGGGGCGCACGTTACGACGCCCGGCGAAGCGGCGAGTTTCGTGGGCGCCAACCCCGGCGATTGGGTCGTCAAAGCGCAAGTGCTGATGGGCGGCCGCGGAAAAGCCGGCAAGATCAAATTTGCGAAAACGGCCGGCGAAGCACGCACGGTTGCCGAGGAAATCATGGCGACGCCGATGCCCGGCAATCGTCAGAATCCCAGCGGCGAGCCGATCGACTCGCTGCTGATTGAAGAGAAGCTTCCCATCGCCAAAGAGGCGTACTGCGCGATGGCGATCGACCGCACCACCAAGAAGCCCGTTTTCATGGTCAGCCGTTTCGGCGGCATGGACATCGAAGAAGTCGCCGAGCAGCATCCCGATTCGATCGCCAAATTTTTCGTCGATACCGCGCAGGGCTATTGGCCGTTCGCGGGCCGCGAGCTGGCATTCGCATCGCAACTGGATGCGGGATACCGCAAAGCGTTACCGCAAATCGCCGCCGGCCTGTACGATCTGTTTTTTCGCTACGGCGCCAAATTGGTGGAAATAAACCCGCTGGCCCTCACCGCCGACGGTCGCGTCTTTGCGTCGGACTCCAAAGTTGAATTGGACGACGACGCGCTGTACAAGAACCCCGAGTTCAAGCAGTGGCAAGCCTCGCTGCCGCTGGACGAAGACGAAACGCTCGCCGTGCAAGCGGGTTTGGGCATCCGCAATTTTCGCCGGTTCGACGGCACGGTCGGCACGATGGCCAACGGCGCGGGTCTTGCGATGGGCACGATGGACGCTGTCAAGAACGCGGGGGGCACGTTCGCGAACTTTTTGGACGTGGGCGGCGGAGCCAATGCCGAACGCGTGCGCAATTGCTACGAGTTGGTGATGAACCATACCGGCGCGAAAGTCTTTTTCATCAACATCTTCGGCGGCATCACGCGCTGCGACGAGGTCGCAAAGGGCATCGTCGAAGCGCTCGCGACGACGTCGTCGCGCAGAGTGCCGCTCGTGATCCGTTTGACGGGAACGAACGAAGAACAAGGGCGCGAAATACTCGCGCAAGCCGGCATGGCGCCGGTGCAGACCATGGACGAGGGCGCGTCCGCCGCCGTCGAGCTGGCTCGCGCATCATGAGCATCTTCATCGACAAAAACACCAAGGCGATCGTGCAAGGCATAACGGGAGCGGAAGGGTCGTATCACACCGGTCGCATGCTCGAGTACGGCACGAAGATCGTCGGCGGCGTTACGCCCGGCAAAGGTGGGCAGAAATCCGCGCACGGATTGCCGGTATTCGATACGGTCAAAGATGCCGTCGACGCCACCGGAGCAACGCACACCTGCATCTTCGTGCCTCCGCCGTTTGCGGCCGACGCGCTGTTCGAAGCGCACGATGCGGGCATTACGTTCGCCGTCTGTATCACCGAAGGGCTGCCGGTGCACGACGTGCTCAAGGTCGTGGCCGCCACGCCCGGCATGCGCATCATCGGCCCGAATTGTCCGGGCCTGATCTCGCCGGGCAAATCGTCGATCGGCATCATGCCCGGACACGTGTTCAAAGAAGGCGACGTGGGCGTGATTTCACGATCGGGTACGCTGACGTACGAAGTGGTCGATCTACTCACGCGGGCAGGCTTTGGCCAATCGACTGCGGTGGGCATCGGCGGCGACCCAATCATCGGCACGACGTTCGTCGATTGTCTGCGCGAGTTCAACAACGACGGTCAGACCCGCGCCCTGGTGCTCTGCGGCGAGATCGGGGGCTCGGACGAAGAAGACGCGGCGGCCTTCATTAAAGAACACATGGCCGGCGCTGCGATCGTGGCGTTCATCGGCGGCCGCAATGCGCCGGCCGGCAAATCGCTGGGCCATGCGGGCGCCATCATTTCGGGCAAGTTCGGCACGCCGCAGAGCAAAATCGATGCCTTCGTCGCGGCTGGGGTTCCGGTTGCCGACCGGCCTTCGCAGATCCCGGCCCTGCTCGAGCAGCGCATGCGCGTGCGGACGTAGCCGGACGCTCGAAAATCCGCAGGGAGTCACTCTGCCGGCCGAAGAAGCGCTCTTGTTGCGCCTGGATGCCGCCGGATTGGCGCACCCCGGGCGTAATTCACTTCATACTGGAGGCACAATGCCAAGATCGAACAGATTCCGGCATGTGTTGGTTTCCGCGCTTTTGGCCGTAGCGATGCTTGCCCAGGGAACATGGGCACTGGCGGGCACGACCGGCGGACTGAGCGGAACGGTCGTGGATATGGAGACAGGTTCGCCGATTGCAAACGCAAGCGTAACGGCATCGGCACCTTCTCAAAACTCCACGACGACGACCGACGCAACCGGGCATTTCACGTTCCTCTCATTGACGCCCGACACGTACACCGTATCGGCCAAAAAAGACGGCTACGATGCGGCCAGCGTTTCCGGCGTAACGGTATTCGCGGACTCAACGCAAATCGCCACGGTGTCCTTGCACCGGACGCTCAAAACGATTGCGTCAGTCCGGTCGGCTGCTGCGAGCAGCCTGGTAAAGTCCGGCACGACCGCCGACGTCTACTCCGTCAATGCGTCAACGCAGGACCGGATTAGCGCGCTGGGCGGCGGCGGCAGTTTGAACAGCGCCTATTCGGCCGTTGCATCGGTTCCGGGCGCAGTAATGCCGCTCAATCAGGCCGGCTATTTCCAAACCGTCCACATTCGCGGCGGCGACTACGATCAGGTCGGCTACGAATTCGACGGCGTTCCGGTAAACCGTTCGTTCGACAACTATCCCTCGGGACAGCTGTCGTCGCTGGGCATGTCGGAACTGCAAGTCTATACCGGCGCGACCCCGGCAAACTCCGAAGGCCAAGGCTTGGCCGGATACATCAATCAAGTGATCAAATCCGGCACGTATCCCGGCTTTAGCGAAGCTGCGCTGGGCGTGGGCACCCCGGTGTTCTATCACAAGGCGTCCGTCGAAGTCGGCGGCGCTTCGCCCAACCGGCTGTTTTCGTACTATGCGGGCGTCGGCGGATACAATCAGGCGTTCAGGTACGTCGACCAGCAGAACGCCGCAGGCTATACGGATCTCGGTCCGGCGCTCGTGCAGTTGACGCCGGTCGGCGGCTGCGTAGCGGCGCCCGGTGTACCCCCTGGGACCATTATCAATTACAGCGGCTGTTACGCCAATGGGTTCGCGGGGCCGGGCGGATATATCCAAGCGCCGTATCAGTTCGCGTCGGCTTCGGACATCGCCGATCGCGACGTGGTGGTGAATCTGCACTTCGGCATCCCGCATCACAACGACTCGGGCCGCGACGACTTGCAGTCTGCTCTGGGACAGCAGCATGCTGCACAACGGCTTCTACGAATCGACCAACGACTCCGGAGGCCTGGGCAACTACCCGGCCAACTCGAACAACGCCGGCGGCCCGATCTACTACGACGGCTTCCAATGGGGCGGTCCCGTGGGCGCATTGCTGCCGAGCAATTACAGCTCCCTCGTCTCGCCGTATCTCTATCCGAACTCCGCGCCGCATCCCGCCTTCAGCTACACGGGCGCGGGCACGCAGATCCCCGTCAATCAGCGCGACACGGTCTGGAACGATCAGGAGATCGTCAAACTGCAGTATCAGAAGAACTTCGGATCCAGCGCGTACCTGCGCGCGTACGGTTACACGTACTACTCCGACTGGCTGCAGAACGGTCCGGTTTGCGCGTTCAGCAACTACGGCTGCTCGGTTTCTCCCGACTACGAACTCAGCTCGCATACGCGGGGCGTATCGGCGCAGTTCGCAGCTCAGCTGGGAACCCAGCACCTGCTCAACATCCAAGGAAATTACACGACGGCAAGCTCGGTGCGCGACAACAACACGCAGATGTTCAACTTCGCTGGTTCGCGCAGCATGGCTGCGGTTCTGGTGAACAAGAACGCTCCCACCTCGGGGTATTGCTACAATACCGCAACGAGCACAGCGGGCGTGTTGACGCCCGTGACCTGCTCGCAAGGCGCGGCGACGTATCTGAACTGGGGTTGCCTGCAGAGCACCGGCAATCCGTTCTGCAACGATACCGCAGCGGGCGATCAACCCGCCGCAGTCACCGCCCTCAACTGCGGAGGCGGTCCGGGATCGTGCGCGTACTTCGTCGACGAAAACAGCTTATACGCAACGTATAACAACGTCGTGCCGAAATTCATGTCGCTCTCGATTCAAGATCAGTGGCGTCCCAGTTCGCGCTGGCTGATCAACCTCGGACTGCGCAACGACCGGTTCGAATTCGACGGGTCGAACACCAATCCCAACGACCCGGCTCGGGTATTTTGGTTCAACGCGTACAACTTGAACAATTGCGTCGAGGCCAACGGCTTTTCGGTCGTCCCCGCTACCTCGCCGGGCGTCTGTCCGGCGGGTACGTCGCCGACGAAATTGACCAATGCGTCGGCGCAAGTGCTTTCCTATAACGTGCTGCAGCCGCGCGTATCCGGCACCTACACGGCAAGCCCCAACACGGTGTTCCGTTTCAGCGCCGGCAAATACGTCGAACCCCCGAACACGGCGTACGAACAGTACAACGTGCTGCAGGAAGACCTCGCGGACTTCTTGGGCTCGCACTTCTACAAGTTCGGCTTTACTACGCCGGGACACGAAGTGCGCCCGCCGACCTCGCTCAACTACGACGTGTCGTGGGAGCAGCATTTGAAGGGAACGGATTGGTCGCTCAAACTCACGCCGTTCTACCGCAAGACCAAGGATCAGATTCAAAACTTCTTCCTGGACCAGGCGACGGGCTTCATCTCCGGACTGAACGTCGGCCGCCAAACCAGCGAAGGCGTGGAGTTTCAGATCAACAAGGGCGACTTCAACCAGAACGGCCTCTCCGGTTTGCTCTCGCTGACGTACACCCACAGTTACATCAACTACGATACGCTCGCGAACGGTTCGACGATCGTTTCGCAAATCAACAACGACATTCAGACCTACAACGGCTACACGTCGTTCTGCGCGAGCAACCCGGGCGATTCGCGCTGCGGTGCGACGAGCACCGGCGCTGCGGCTTCGCCGTGTTACAACAATGCCGGTGCGGGTGTAGCCTGCGCCACACCGGGGGCCATCGCCAATCCGTATTGGAACGCCCCGGTGCAAGGATTGCTCAATTCGGGAGCGAGCTACCCGGTGTACGACATCTTCCCTGGCGGCATCGGCGGATCGGCCGATTCGTTCGAGGTGCCGTACGCGGCGGCGCTCGTGCTCAACTACAAACGGGATCGCTGGTCGATAACACCGAGCTTTCAGCTGATGGCGGGCAATCGGTACGGTTCGCCGGAAACCACGCCGGGCATCGACCCGGCTTCCGGCGGGTGCGCTACGGCTCCCACGGCGGTCGATCCGTCCCGCTATCCGTACGGTTCGCCCGGCGGAGCGGGATTCGACGCGCTCAGCTGCGCCTCGACGATCGTCATCCCGAATCCGTACACCAAGACGTTCGATCAGCCGGGCGCGTTCGTCAACCCGACTCAGTTCTTGATGAATCTGCAAGTGCGCTATGACGTGTCCCCGAAGATCACGCTCATCGGCACGTTTGCCAACCTCGTCAATCGCTGTTTCGGCGGATCCAAGGAAGCGTGGACGATCGCCAACTCCAACGTCTGCAGTTACGGCATCCTCAACACCGCCGGCGTCATACCGCCGGTGGGGAACGTCTACAACCCCGGAGCGAGCATCCAGCCGTTCCTGCAGTACCCCTACGGGGCGTACTTGGGCGCGGTGAACGTGGACGGCAACTCAACCCTGCAGCCGTTCAACTTCTACCTCGAGGCGCGGATCAAACTGTAAGCAAGAAAGCGCCTGGCCCGAAGGGCTCCGTCCGCGTGGACGGAGCCCTTTTTTTTTGTGGGTGCCTCTCAGCAGACACTCAGAGGATTAAGAATCCGTGAAAAGAACTTCCCTGTCGGTCGCAATTGGGGGCGGTTCACATCGCCATGCCCTATTCGGCCGAACAACTAGGCCCCTCATTAAGGAGGAACCATGCCAAAACTGAAAGTCGGGCATGCGTTCACGGCCTTGCTGCTCCTCCTCGCAATGCTTGCCCAGGGAACATGGGCACTGGCAGGCACCACGGGCGGACTCCAAGGTAACGTGCTCGATGCTACGACGGGAGCTCCCATAGCGGGAGCGACAGTTACGGTAGTCGCGCCGTCCGAAACAGCAACCCGGACGACCGACGCCGCAGGACACTACATCTTTCTCGCGCTCAATCCCGACACGTACACCGTTTCGGCTGCAAAAACGGACTACCAAGACGTTTCGCAGCCGGGCATAACGGTGTTCGCGGACAACACCAGCTCGCAAAACTTTCGACTTCAGCGCGCGCTGCGAACCATTGCGCGCGTCACTTCGAGAGCCGCGGGCAACCTCGTCAAGCCCGGCGTTACCGCCGACATCTACAGCGTCAATTCTGCGGCGGCTGCTGCAGCGGCGCCGCTAGGCGGCGGCGGCAACCTCGACAGCGCCTATTCGGCGATGTCGTCGGTTCCCGGTCTCAACGTTCCGATCGGCGGAACCGGTTGGAACAACAACACGGCGCCGTTCGTCCGTGGAAACAACTACTACTTCACGGCGTTCGAATACGACGGCGTTCCCGTCAACCGCGCGTTCGACAACTACAACTCTTCAACGGAATCGAACCTCGGCTTGCAGGAACTGCAGGTCTACACGGGCGGCGGCCCGGCGTCCATTTCGTCCGCCGGCACTTCCGGTTTCATCAACCAGGTCATCAAAACGGGAACCTTTCCCGGCTTTGGCACGCTGTCCGGAAGCATCGCTGTTCCGCAGTTCTACCATCAGGCCAAAATCGAAGCCGGCGGGGCTTCGCCCAACCGCAACTTCAGCTACTACGTCGGCCTGAGCGGTTACAACCAGGGCTTCAACTACCTCAACAACAGCAACGGCGCGTCGCTGTTCAACCTCGGCGGCACGTACGACTTCTATCCGCAGTACAGCTCCACGGTCGGCAATGCAGGATCGAACGGACGCGGCGTCTGGCCGATCTGCGGCGGCGCCAACGGTCTCACGTCCCCGACCGCGGGCACCGAGCCGTGGCTCACCAACGGGTCGTGTTACTACTTGGATGAGGCTGCTGCACTCTACGGCAACGTCGCAACGATCTCCGATCGCGAGGACGTCGTCAACCTGCACTTCGGCATTCCGCGCAAGGACGGCCAGCGCGACGATCTGCAGCTGCTGTGGAGCGCTTCGTCGATGAACACGTCGGAGTATACGAGCCCCAACGATGCCGGCGGGTACGCCCAGTATACGCAGGCGGTCACGGGTTTGCCGTACTGTCCTCCCAGCGGGGTCTACAACGGCGCGACCTGTACGCCGAACTATCCCAACTACGTCGACGCGACGAACGTATATAATCTGCCGTTCGGCACGCCGATTCAGCCCAACGGCACGGCGTTGCCGACGATGACGTACCTTCAGCCGTCGAGCAATCCGAACCGCGCGCCAAACAGCGAGGTACCGGCGGATCTGCGCGACGGCATCTTCAACGACACCGGGATCGCGAAGATCCAGTACACGCATTCCCTCGGACCGAACGCGTACGCACGCGCTTTCGGCTATACGTTCTTCTCGGATTGGACGCAAGCCGGACCCGACGCCACGTACAACGAGTACGTGAACGGCATCGGCGGTCCGTTCACTCCGAACGTCGCCGCAAACTACGACCTCATCACGCATACGGCGGGCGGCGAACTGCAGCTGGCGGATCAAATCAATTCCAAGCACTTGCTGCAGCTCACGGCCAACTACACGACGGCCACCGTTTCGCGGTTCAACAATACGGGATGGATCAACAGACTACTTCGGCGGCGGATCGCCGTTAGGGTACGTGGCATATCAAAACGGCACGTACACGTGCTACGATCCGTCGACCGGTCAGCCGTCGAGCTGCCGCACGGGTCCGGCACGTGACGTCGCGGGGTCCACCTCGTATCCGGTTGCTCCAGCGGGTTCGCCCGCGGCATTGGCCGGCGCCCAGTGGGTAACGCTCCAGAACGGCGACACGTACGGCACGTACAACACCGTCAAACCGAAGTTCACGTTCCTTTCGCTCACGGACGACTTCCGTCCGAGCGAAAAGCTGAACATCGACCTGGGGCTTCGATTCGACGACTATCTGTACGATCTGTCCCCGCTCACGCCGGGAACGCAGTTCTTCGCCCAGATCCTGCAGACGAACGTCTGCCAAAACGGAGCCGGGCAAGTGCTGACCATACCGCTCAAGCCCGGTCAGCCGCCGCCGGCGCCGGTCTTCTATACCACCAACTGCAGCGTTGGTCCGGGCGGAATTCCGATCACCGGATACGCCCATCCGGCCTTCAGCGCGACCTCGCCCGCTACATACGACTTGCGCGACCTTGCGCCGCGTGCATCGTTTACCTATACGGTAGACCCGCGCACGGTGATCCGGGGTGAAGTCGGCAAATATACGCAGCCGCCGATCTCCGCATCGCTGCAGTACCTCAACAGCTCCGGCAACTCGCTCGCGACGTGGGCTGCCACGCTGCCGCTGGGCTTCCACAGCCCGTTCCACCCCATTCCGCTGCAATCGTCGCTTCAGTCGGATCTCTCGCTGGAGCACCAATTCAACGGAACCGACGTCACGGCGAAGATCACCCCGTTCTTCAACATGACGTCGGGGTATCAGCAGCAGTCCTTCATCGGACCGAACTTCGTAACTCAGGTCCCCGTGGGGCAGTTCCGCAGCTACGGCGTTGAGGCGGCAATCAGCAAGGGCGACTTCAATCGCGAAGGGCTCTCCGGACAGCTTGCCTTCACCTACACGAACGCGAAGGTTCAATACCAGGACAAATACTTCGGTTCAAATCAAATCACGCAGGCCGATACCGCCATCACGCAGTTCAACACGCTGACCAAAGCGGGCGGCGGTTCTGCGTGCTACACTCCTGCGACAACGGACGCAGGGACGCCGACGTCATGCAGTACTGCGGGAGCCATCGCCAACCCGTACTACAACATGGCTCCGCAGCCGCTCGTCGATCCCAGCGGCTGGTACTCGGCATATAGCACCGGCATGTCGCTGACGAACAATCCCGAAGCGTGTTTCTGCTACGACTCGCCGATAGTCACCTCCCTGATCCTGAACTACCGGCACCAGCGGTGGGCCATCACGCCGAGCGTCCAAGTTTCGGAAGGCTCGTCGTACGGCGGACCGCTCGACGTAACGGGTCAAGACCCGCGCGCGTGCGGTTCAAACTCCGCAACGTCGGGAATCACCACCGTTTCGCCGTCAACCAACCCGAATCAATGCGACTACCAGACGCTGATTGCAGGAAACATCTCGCCATCGCCCGTGGCCGGCCAGTTGTTCATCCCCAATCCGCAGACCGGGAAGTTCGCCATACCGGGTCAGTTCCGGGAACCGTGGATTGCGTTGCTCAACCTCCAGTTGCGCTACGACATCTCACCGAAGCTCACGGCAATGGCCACGCTGACGAATCTGTGGCACACGTGCTTCGGCGGCTCCAGCGAACCTTGGACCAAGGCGTATGCGCCTGGGCCTAATCTCTGTGGCTACGCTCCCACCGGGTTGTATACCAGCAACTTCTACAACGGCACGAGCCCGACGGACGTTGCTGCAAACGGCCTGGCGGATCAGAAGTGGAATCAGCAGTCGTACTTGCCGTACGGGCCGGGCTCTGATGGAGCCGGTATGCCGTTCCCCTTCAACGCGTACTTCCAACTGCAGATCAAACTCTAGTCTTGAGCCTGACCTCCGGCCGAAAGCGGCACGAAAGCGTCCCTGCTGCTGCAGGGACGCTTTGTTTTCATAAGCTCAAACGGCCGGTTATTTTTCCCGTAGGGTGGTTGTAACCAAGATAACTTGACCAACAATGCGCGTGGGGGTATATTGGAAATGAAGACGGCCAGCGTCTATGAAGCCAAAACACATTTGTCGGATTGCTCAAGCAGGTTCAGCGCGGTGAGCATATCGTTATCGAAAACCGGGGAAAGCCGATCGCAAAGCTCGTTCCTATCGGCAAGGCGAAGCGCGCCGGTGCGGGAATGGACGAAGGGCTCGGCTATATTGCCGAGGACTTCGATGCGCCTTTGCCTACGGAGCTGCTCAAGCAGTTCTACAAGTGAATCTTCTGCTGGACACCAACGTCTTTCTGCACTACTTTTTGGAGCCGGCAAAGACTCAAGCGCAAGACGATCGAGCTCATAGCGAGTCTAGAAGAGGACATCTTTCTCTCGTCGGCGTCGGTATGGGAAATGGCAACCAAAAGCGCTATCGGGAGGTTGACCCTGCCGGGCGACTTGGCCGAGTACGTACGACACCGCATGCAAGCAGCCAGATTTTCCGCACTTGCCATCCGAATCCTTCACGCGCTCGCCGTGCGCTCTTGCCGATGCCCATTCCGATCCGTTCGACCGGATGCTGATAGCGCAAGCGCAAATCGATGGACTTACGTTACTCACGACCGACCGGCAGTTCGCAAATTACGCGTCGCGTTCTGAGCGCGTAGAGATCGTAGAGATCCGGGGCGCATGAAAGCCGGTTACCAATGCGAAGACTGTGAAGTCGCCGTTTGGCCCGCAACCACGCGTTCGGAACTGTCGTGGCTGCGGGACCGCGTCCACGTCGTGCGAGAGGTCGCAAAACATTCGCACGGCGGCCTGGACACGTGGATCGCCGAGGGCCTGGAATTCCTGGGCGAGCATCAGGGCCACAGCGTCATCGTCGTGACCAAACGCACTTGAACGAGGATCCGCGCCGGTGGTACGCTTTTGCGGAATTGAGGACCCGGCTGCAATTTCGCTGAAGAGTTCCCGCGTTCAAAGGAGGCACCATGATACGACGACTTGCTATCTGCGTGTTGATGGCGGCGATTTTTGCTGCGCCGCTTGGGGCTTACGCCGCGCCGCTGCGGGTCGTCGTCTACCATTACGCGATCGACGTGCACGGTTTTGATTCCGGCATGGACAGCGGCTTTACGAACGGCCACGGCTATGCCCAGATTTCCCAGACGACCTCCACCAACGGTGTATCCGGCACGATCACCGTCGACGTGTTGTCCGCCGCCCAAGACGGCGGTCTGGTGGTCGATGCGACCGAGAAAGTCGATCGGGCCGACCGCCCGCAACAGCCGATCCGCTGCGCGGTGTATGCCGACCCCGAGAACGTCATCTGCGATCAAAACTTAACGCAAACCGGCGAGGTCACAGGCGAAATCACCACTCTGCTGACGTATCTCGGCCGCGGCTTTTACGATGCGTCGCGCCTGGACGACAAGAAACACTGGAAGACCGATCAACCGCTCAATCAAGGTACGGGAACGGTGACGTCCAATTATACCGTCACAAAGGACGACGGCGGCGTCGTGACGATTGCGGTGAATCGCGTACTTCACGTTGGCCCCAAAGTCAGCACGACGAACGGGACCCTTCAGTACGATCCCGCAGTGTCGCTTCCGGTGAAGGCGCATCTCGTAACGGACACCAGCAGCAACGGCGATCTCGGCGGATCGATCGTCGATTTTCAGCTGCTGTCGGACTCTTTCGCAAAACATTAGTCGTCGTAAGCTTCGAAGGCACGCCGACTCTGTCGAGGCCCGCAGCATTGTACCTTCACGCTTAGGCGTGATAAGTTGGCGTGGAGCAAACCAAATGGCTGATATTCTTTCTGACAAGCCCGAAATCGAGTACATCGACGGGAGTCCCTACCCCAAGGTGAGCCCAAAGCGCACCCATGCCGTCGTACAGTTCGCCGCTGCTACGGTAATGAAGCGCTGCGCCGGCGAACGCGGCGTCGTAGGTACGGAGTGGCGCTTCAAGCTTGCACGGGGCACGGAATTGGTGCCCGACGTTGCCTACGTTTCATACGATCGTCTTCGCCCGCTCACGCACGAGGGGTCGGAAGAGCCGCCGTTTGCTCCGGATGTTGCCGTCGAAGTGCGCTCGCCCTCGCACCGCCGGGCGCTGGCCGCCACGAAAATCTCCCAATACCTCTCGCACGGCAGCGAACTCGTGTTGGACGTGGACCCGTCGGATCGCCTCGTGTATGCGCATGCGCCAGGTCAAGAAGCAGTGTGCTATCGTGTGGGGGATCGCATAAAATCGGCGGCGCTGACGTGGTTGCGGTTCGACGCCGGCGAACTGTTCGAGGACGTCGACATACCGCGCTAAGACTGACACGCTCAGGGTCCTTCGATACCGGGGTTGCGAAGTGCGGCTCAGTAGGACAGAGGTACGCGAAGGTGCTGACCCGGCGAGAGGGACGCGCCGCGAAGGTGGTTGACCTCGGTGACGCGATCGATCGTTTCCTGCACGTCGCCGTCGCGCGACGTTTTGGCCGCCGCAATACTCCAGAGCGTGTCGCCGGGCTGAACGACGACGGTGGCATAGCGCTGTGCGGTCGCGGCGTACAGATGCATGCTCGAGAGCGCCGGCACCGTCACCATCGCGCTTAGCGCGGCCAGCGTGATCAGAGGCATCAAGGTGAATCGTTTGCGCTTGCGCACGGCTGTGCTCCTTACTGTATCTTGCGGCGAACGCCCGTTCGCTGTACTACCCTACCCATATTTTGGGCCAAACGCGTGTTCGGCTACTAGAATTTTACCACGGCGCCGCCGACGAGTGTCAAGGCCTTGCGAACACATGTTTGCCTTACGGGCAAGGTTATGGTAGGGTTGTATCCGGCTGGCATGCCAGGGGCATGGCATCCCAGGGGAGGCGCATGGAACAAACCACCGAGCGACAGCAGCGGATTTTGGACGTCATTCGCCGGTTTACGGCCGAACGCGGGTACCCGCCGTCGGTCCGCGAGATCGGAGAGCGCGTCGGGCTTTCCTCATCGTCCACCATACACGCGCATCTCAAAACGCTGGAACGGCGCGGTCTCATCAGCCGCGATCCCACCAAACCGCGCGCGCTGCGAAGCACGATACCCGACTCCGGCTCGGCGGTTCCGGAAACCATTGTGCTGCCGGTCGTGGGCAAAGTCGCGGCCGGCGTTCCGATAACGGCGCAGGAAAACATCGAGGGCGAATTCGTTCTGCCCGCGGCGTTTGCGCGCGCGTCGCACGGCTTCATGCTGCGCGTCCAAGGCGACTCCATGATCGACGCTGCCATACTCGACGGCGATCTGATCGTCGTACAGCCGCAACGCTCGGCCGAAAACGGGCAGATCGTGGTGGCCATGCTCGACGGTGAAGCGACGGTAAAGAGATTTTACAAAGAGGATGGTCGCGTTCGTTTGCAGCCGGAGAATGCGGCAATGGAGCCAATCTACGCAAGCGATGTCGCTATCGTCGGTCGCGTCGAAGCCGTGGTTCGCAAGCTCTAGCAGCACGTTCGCCGACGCGCCGGCCATGCTTGCCGTGCGCGAAAGCCTTCCGTGGAGCCTGGCGGGCCTGATCGGCGGCCTCGTTGCATTCGTGGCGCTCGTTCCGGTTCACGCGCCGTTCTTTGCCGGCTTTTTGAAGCGGGTTTCTCTGGCGGAACTGCCGGCGTTTGGAGTGATGGCGGCCGCGCTGGTCGTCATCTTGGCGTACCGATTGGCGATTCGGCTGCGGCTTTCTCGCCTCGCAGTCGTCGCGGGCGCGGCATGCGCTTTTGCCTTGGCATTACCGCGTCCGTTCACGGCTGCCGATCCGCTTGGATATCTGCATCGCGTCGGCGAAAGCGGGCTGTTCTTGGCGATCGTCGTCGCGCTCGCCGTGGTCGCCGCCTGCATGGCGCTGCGCCGCATTTTGCCGTGGGCGCCGGTCGCCGATTACGCAGGCGCGGCGCTCGTGCTTACCGCCGGCGCGGCGCTGTTCCAGATGCATTTCTCTTTGGGAAACGAACTGATCGCCGCGCTTGCGCCGATGGGGCGTTTGGGCGACACGTACGCCGCGCTGCTGATCATTACGCTGGCCGAAACGCTGCTGTGGCTGTGCGGCATTCACGGGCCGGCTACGCTGGCGGCCATCGTGACGCCCGTCTATCTGACGCTGCAATTACAAAACACGGCCGCATTCGGCCACCACCGGCCGCTGCCGCACATCGTCGTCGTGTCGCTTTTTTTGTTCGTCTTTCCCGGCGGTGCGGGCGCCACGCTGCCGCTGGCGGCGCTGCTTGCAATGAGCAAGGTCGAGCGTCTTCGCAAGATCGGGCGTCTGACGATCGTGCCGGCGATCTTCAATCTCAACGAACCGCTGGTTTTCGGCCTTCCGATCGTCTTCAATCCGTTTCTGGCCGTGCCGTTCGTGGCGGTGCCGGTCGTGCTGGCGACGATATCGTATTTCGCGATAGCGCACGGCATGGTAGCGCGCCCCGCGCTGTACGTTCCCTCCAGCCTGCCGGCGGTAGCGTCGACGTATCTGGCCACGCTGGACGTGCGCGCCGTTGCACTGATTTGCGTGAACGTCGGCGTTGCGACGCTGCTCTACATTCCGTTCGTGCGAGCCTACGAACGGCACGAAGCCCGCATATCGGCGTGATCGATATTTTGTGCGATCGCTTCGGCATCACGGATGCCGTACGCGATGCGGCACGCCGCGCGTACGAAAGCGTTTGCACGCTGCGGTACGAGCCGCAAGCGCACGTTAAAGCCGGCGTGCTTTCGGCGTTTTTGCAAGAAGGAATCGTCGATTCCGATTTGGCCGGCTCGACCGGATATGGATACGGCGACGCCGCGCGCGAACGGTATGAATCGCTGCTGGCGCGCATTTTCGGCGTGCAGCGCGTGCTTGCGCGCCTAACGTTCGCCAGCGGAACGCACGCCATCGCGGCCGCAATTGCTGCCTGCGTCCCGCCGGGAAAAATCTTGCTGAGCATAACCGGCACTCCGTACGATACGCTGCGCAACGCGATAGCGCAGGCGCCGCACAACTTGGTGCAGGCGGGCATGGGATATCGGGAGGTTGCGCTGCGGCACGCTCGCGACGAATCGCCGTTCGACCTCGATGCGGTCGCTCGCGAGCTGCAGGACGATCGCGTTGCAGCGGTGTTCGTGCAGCGTTCGCGCGGTTATGCTGCGCGGCCGTCGGTTAACGTGTCGCAATGCGCCGCGGCCTTCGCGCGCGTGCGGGAATCGCGCCCCGACGTAGCCGTTCTGGTCGACAACTGCTACGGCGAGCTGGTCGAGGCGCAAGAACCCACGCACGTGGGCGCCGATCTCGTCATGGGTTCGCTGATAAAGAATTTGGGCGGGACGCTCGCACCTGCGGGCGGATACGTTGCCGGCCGGGCCGATTTGGTCGAGCGCGTCGCCGCGCGGGTGTATGCTCCAGGCTTGGGCGACGCACTGGGTCCGACGCTGGGTATGGGGCGTGCGCTCATCCAAGGACTGTTCGTCGCGCCGCTGCTGGTCGAACAGACGCTGCGCGGTTTGGATTTTGCAGCAGCGCTCTTCGCAGAGCTCGGGTACGCCGTCGACCCTCGCGCGGGACAGCCGCGCACCGACGTAGTGCAGGCGATTCGCCTGGGCAGCGCACGCAAACTCCAGCGCTTTGCGCAAGCGTTACAAACGGCGCTGCCCATCAATGCGCGCTTTCGTCCGGTGCCCGGCAGCGTGCCGGGTTACCGCGAGCACGTCATTATGTCGAGCGGCGCCTTCGTCGCAGGCGCTACCAGTGAATTATCGTGCGACGCGCCGCTGCGCGAGCCGTACGAAGTCTACTTGCAAGGCGGTGCGCTCGCCGAGCACGTTATGCTCGGAGCGCTGTTCGCTGCGCAGGGCCTTTAAAGGTCGCCCCGAACCTCTACGCCCGTGTCCTCGCAACCGGGCTCACCACAACAACGACGGTTCTTTCGCGCAGCCGTCGATTTCCCCGTGACCGTCATCGTTCCGGGCGGTGAACTCGTCATGTACGGCAATGCCGTGGACTTGAGCGGAGGCGGCGTGCGCGTCATTACCAAAAATGATTTGAGTCCGGGCCAAAGCGTCACGCTGCGCTTTACGCTGGCGGACAGCGGTCATCAGATGATGGTGCGCGGCCGCGTCGTGCTCTCGTTCTTCGACGCCGGCAAACAGCAGTTCGCTCACGGCATCGCTTTCACGCAAATCGCAGCCGCCGATCAAAGCGCTATCGTGGAACATATCCACGAGCTGCAGCAGCGCGCTCGCGCCTAGCAGGCCTGCTAGTCGCTCTTTTCGCCCAAGAAACCGTAGAAGAAGTATTTGTTGCCGTCGTCCATCGTGACGACGATGCGCGTTTCTTCGATTTCCGCCGCCGCAATGGTTTTGCCGACCATCGTTTCAAGGATCGCTTGCGCCTGCATGAATTCGGCTTCACGCAGCGCGTCCGGCTCGACCTCGATCAGGTGCAGCAACTCGTCGATCCTATCGTTCATCCCCGCCTCAGCGCTCTGCTCCGGTGTCCATTGCGTCACTTAGAAAGTATCGTCACGTGTATCGGAATTGTTAATGGGCTGCAGGCATCATACCCACGTGTCCCCAGGGCCACTTGCTTTTCGAGGCGAAAGCGCCTGCGCCATGTCCGCGATCTATCTCTTGGAGGTGCTCAGCGGCCCGCTCGACGGCAAAACGTGGCCGTTCGAACACGAAATCGTCATCGGTCGGGACGAAACGGTTGCGGAGGCCTGCATAACGCTGGATCGCTACGTTTCACGCCGTCACGCGCGGCTGCGCAACCAAGCAGGGCTGCTCTTGCTATCCGATCTGCAGAGCCGGAACGGAACGCGAATGGACGACCATCCGATCACGCAAGAAGTGCGGCTGGAAATCGGCGTTCCCTTTCAGGTCGGCCACACCGTTTTGCGGGTGACGCGGCGTTAGGCCGGGCGATTCGTGCACTTCTGCGATGACGTCGCCCTCGCGCGGGAGGGCGTTGCGTCGCTCGCGCACCCGCTCGGACTGGTGCCGACGATGGGCGCGCTTCATGCCGGCCATCTGCGTTTGGTGCAGAGCTCTCGCGCGCAATGCGCCGCGACCGTCGCAACCGTTTTCGTCAACCCCATGCAGTTCGGAGCCGGTGAAGACTTCGAACGATATCCGCGCGATATGGAGGGCGACATGGCCGCGCTCGGTCGAGCCGGCGTGGATCTGGTGTTCGCGCCGTCCGCGCAGGCGATGTACCCTGCCGGTTTTTCGACCATCGTCGACGTCGGCGATCTCGGATCGACCTACGAGGGCGCCGTCCGCCCCACGCACTTTCGCGGCGTGGCGACCATCGTGTGCAAGTTGCTGCACGTGATCGCGCCCGATCGGCTGTACGTGGGGCAAAAGGACGCCCAGCAAACCGCGGTGCTTGCCAAAATGCTGCGCGACCTCGACTTGCCGGTGGACGTGCGCATCGTTCCGACCGTACGTGAGTCCGACGGCTTGGCGTTGTCGAGCCGAAATGCGTACCTGTCGCCCGAGCAGCGCGCCGGCGCTCCGACGCTGTATGCGGCCCTCGAGACGACCCTCGCGCAGCTGCGCGGCGGATGCGACGTGATGACGGCGCGCGAGCGCGGCCGGCGCGTGCTCAGCCCGCTTGCGCAATGGGAGTATTTGGACGTCGTCGACGTCGACACGTTCGCACCGCAGGAATTTCTGCGGCCGCCCGCATTCATTATCGGGGCTGCGCGATTCGGCACGACGCGCTTGATCGACAACCTGCGCGTGGACCGCGAAGAGGCCGAAAAACGATGAAAGGCGCGCGGGTCCTGTTGTGCGTGACCGGCGGCATCGCGGCGTATAAAGCCGCAGCGCTCACGAGCACGCTGGTTCAGCGCGGTGCGCTCGTCGACGTGATCATGAGCGCGCACGCCGAGCGGTTCGTCGGCGCGCTCACGTTCTCGTCGCTGACCGGACGTCCGGTCTATACTTCGCTATGGGACGCACCGCAGCGCATTCCGCACATTCGGCTCGTGCGTGAAGCAAACGTTGCGCTCGTAGTTCCCGCCACGGCGAACGTTCTGGCCAAGCTGGCCGGCGGCATGGCGGACGATTTAGTGACGACCGCGCTTTTGGCCGCGCGGATTCCCGTGATCCTTGCACCGGCAATGAACGATGCGATGTATCACAACCCGGCGACGCGAGCAAACGTGCGCGTTTTGCGCGAGCGCGGGTTTGTTTTCGTCGATCCCGAGAGCGGGTTTCTGGCAGAGCGCGAGCACGGTATCGGGCGCCTTGCATCCGAAGAAACGATCGTGCAAGCGTTGGAAACGGTGCTGGCGCGAACGCAGTCGCTTGCGGGCAAACGCGTTGCCGTTACGGCCGGACCGACGCGCGAAGCGTTCGATCCGGTGCGATATATCAGCAACCCCTCCACGGGAACCATGGGTATTGCCGTTTCGCGGGAAGCGGCGTTGCGCGGCGCCGACGTGACGTTAATCCTGGGACCCACCCACGTCGACCCGCCTGCGGGCGTGCGCGTGGTTTGCGTGCAGACCGCACAGCAAATGCACGATGCGGCAATGGAGCACGCCGTCGGCGCAGACGTGATAGTGGCGGCGGCGGCCGTCTCGGATTGGCGCCCGGAGGTGAGCGAACCGCACAAGCGCAAAAAAACCGAGCGCGACATCGAAGTTCGCCTGGTGCGCACACCCGACGTGCTGGCGGCGGTCGCGCAGCGCAAAGGCGACCGTTTTGTAGTGGGTTTTGCCGCGGAAACGCAAGCCCACGAGCAGCACGCGCGCGAAAAGCTCGCGCGCAAACGCTTGGACCTCATCGCGGTCAACGACGTCTCACGCGGCGGTTTCGGTGAGGGCGCCAATAGGCTGGTGCTGCTGTGGGGAACCGATGGGCGCCGCGATCTCGGCGCAGCGCCCAAGCTCGTTTTAGCCGCGCGCCTGCTGGATTGCGTCCAAGACATGCTCGACGCTCGCGGTAAAGCGCATGCTGCTCGCGATTGACGTCGGGAACACGGAAACCAAACTGGGCTGCTTTGCCGGCGAAGGCGGCGAGCTGCTGCAGTCGTGGCGAGTCACGACCGAACCAAAACGCACCGGAGACGAGTACGGGGCGTTTTTCACCCAGCTGTTCGTGACGGCCGAGCTGTTCGTTTCGGACGTGCAGGCGGTCGTCATCGCCAGCGTCGTACCGAAACTCGATTCGACCTTGGAAGCCGCGTGCGTGCGATTCTTTCGCTGCAGCCCGGTCTTTTTCAAACCGCACCGGCAATCGCTCATGCCGGTCAAAACGCAGCGGCCGGGTGAAGTGGGAGCGGATCTCGTTGCGGCGGCAATCGGCGCGCGGGAGCTGTACGGCGCACCGCTCATCGTCATCAGTTATGGAACGGCGACGGCCTTCATGGCGATATCCGCCGCAGGCGAGTATTTGGGCGTTGCGATCGCTCCCGGAATCAATATCTCGATCGATGCGCTGGTGGGCCGTACCGCCAAGTTGCCGCAGATCGCGCTCGAAGCACCGGAGAAAGCTATCGGCACTGACACGATCTCAGCGCTGCAGTCGGGAATCGTGTACGGCTTTGTCGGGCAAACCGAAGCGCTGGTCGCGCGCATGCGCAGTGAGATGGGCGTGCAGGCGCGCGTCGTGGCAACCGGAGGCCTGGCCGATGCGGTCGCCAAGCACACGACGGTCGTTCACGACGTCAACGCGCACCTGAGCCTTTTGGGGCTGCGCCGGTTTTTCGTTACAAGCCGGACGTAACGGAGGAAAACTGCGACTTCACGGACGTTCCGAGCGCCGTAATCAAGGCAATGCACACGGCGGCGATGAGCGACACCATCACGGCGTATTCCACCAGCGTGGCGCCGCTTTCGTCGGAAATGATGCTGCCTGCCGCAGTATAAAGTGCTGTCGTCATGAGCGTTTTGCCTTACCGTTGTCATCGGCAGCGCGGACGAAAACTTTACGTTGGCGCAGCGGCCTGTGCTATACTACCGTCGCTATGCCTTTGAGGATCGGCCCGCACGTCATTTCGCCGCCGCTGATTTTGGCCCCGATGTCCGGCGTTACCAACCGTACGATGCGGGCGCTCTACAAGCCGTTCGGGCTGGGTCTGACCGTGACGGAGTTCGTTTCGGCCAACGCCCTGCAATACGCTTCCAGCGCGAAGCGCACGATGGAGATGATCGATCAGCATGGCCAGGAGAAGCCGGTGAGCACGCAGCTCTGGGGCGACGATCCGCAGACCATGGCAAAGGCCGCGCGGATCGTACGCGAGTGCGGAGCCGACATCGTCGACATCAACTTCGGCTGTCCCGCGCCCAAGATCACCAAGATCAACGGTGGTTCGGCGTGTCTTCGCGACCCGGAACGCTGCGAGGCGATCATGAAGGCGGTAGTGGGCGCGGTCGACTGCCCGGTGACGATGAAGATGCGCCTAGGCTGGAACGAAGAACAGCTCGTGTACGTCGAGGTAGCCAAACGCGCTCAAGAAGCCGGCGTTGCGGCCGTCACGCTGCACGCGCGCACGGCCAAGCAGTTTTACAAAGGCAATGCCGATTGGGAGCACATCAAGCGCCTGAAAGACTCCGTCGCTATTCCCGTGATCGGAAACGGCGACATCGAAGATGCCGGCACCGCACTGCAGCGCATGCGCGAAACCGGAGTCGACGGCATCATGCTGGGCCGCGCGACGCTGGGCAATCCGTGGCTGATTTCTCAGGTGCGGGATGCGCTCGAGGGACGCAAACCCGAACCCGTTCCCGCCGTCGCCGATCGCCTGCGCTACGCCATCCGCGTGCACTATGCAACGATGGTCGACGAAATGGGGGAATCGCGCGCAGTTCCGCAGATGCGCAAACATCTGGCGCTGTACCTGAAAGGGATACCCCATTCGGCGACCTTGCGCGAGCGCATCATGCACTTGGATCGCGCGCAAGACGTCGTGGACGTCGTCGAAGAAACGATCGCATCGCTGGAGTGTGCGGTGGCGGCGTGACCGACGGTGCAGCTTCGCCGCAAGCGCTGTACGAAGAAACCTGCGATAACTACAAGCAGTACGTAAATCCTCCGCTGGCGCGCGTGATGAAGCTTTCGGGCAGCCCGGTGGAGGTTCGCGCGCGCGGATCGACGATTTGGGATCACAACGGCAAAGCGTATCTGGATTTCGCCGGCGGCTACGGCGTTTTCACGCTCGGGCACAGCCATCCCAAAGTCGTGCAGGCGGTCAAAACGCAAATGGAGTCGATGTCGCTTTCGGGCAAGACGATGTTCAACGTGATGCTGGGCCGCGTCTCCAAGCGGCTCGCGCAACTCGCGCCGGGCGATCTGCAGATTTCGTTTTTCGGCAACAGCGGAACCGAAGCGGTGGAGGGGGCCATCAAGCTCGCGCGCGCTGCGACCAAACGCCGCACGATCGTCGCGACGCGCAACGCCTTTCACGGCAAGACGCTCGGCGCGCTCTCAGCGAGCGGAAGGGAGTATTTCAAAGAAGCGTACGCGCCGCTGCTGACCGAGGTCGTGCACGTGGACTACGGGGTTACCGCGGGCTTGGAAGACGCGCTGCGCGACGCCGCCGCATTCATCGTCGAGCCCGTGCAAGGCGAAGGCGGCGTGAACGTGCCCCCGGCGGGATATTTGCGCACGGTGCGCGAGCTGTGCGATGCAGCCGGCGCGTTGCTGCTAGCCGATGAGGTGCAGACGGGCCTGGGACGCTGCGGCATGCTGTTCGGTTGCAACCGTGACGGCGTCGTACCGGACGTTATGATGCTGGCCAAAGGACTCTCGGGCGGCGTGATTCCCGTGGGAGCGTACATTGCGCGCCCGAGCGTCTGGAATGCCGCGTATGCCAAGCATCCGGTCATGCACACGTCGACGTTCGGCGGGAACGAGCTCGCGTGTGCGGCCGCGCTGGCTGCGATGAACGCGCTCGTCGACGAAAACCTCGTGGAGAACGCGCGCGCGCGCGGCGAACAGCTGTTGACGGGTGCGCGCGAGCTCGCACGCAGGTATCCCACGGTGGTTCGCGAGGCGCGCGGCTTGGGATTGCTCGTCGGCGTCGAATTGACCAGCGAAGGATACGGCGGGTGGATCATTCCCGAGATGGTCAAGCGCGGCGTCACTGCAGCCTGGACGCTCAACATGCAGCGCGTTATTCGCTTGGAACCACCGCTGGTCGTTACGCGCGAAGAAGTCGACAGGGCCTTGGACGCTTTGCAAGCAGGGCTGGCGACCGCCCAGGAGAAGCTCGGCGCACTGTAAGCTTCCATGCCGTATGTTGAAACGTCCATCGTGATCGCCGCCCCGGCCCGCGTCGTCTACGAGCTTGCCAAGCAGCAGGAGCGGTTCCCGCAGTTCATGCCCGACGTTGAAACGGTGACCGTTTTAGAACGCCGGCCCGACAGTCTGCTCACGCGCTGGAAAACGCTCGTTGAAGAAGCGCCCATCGAGTGGACGGAAGAAGATCGTTTCGACGACGCTGCGCTGCGCATCGACTACAAGCTGCTCGAAGGCGATTTGGACAAATTCGAAGGCGCCTGGACGTTCGACGAAAACGGCGGCAGAACGCACGTCGTGCTGGGCGTAGACTACGACTTCGGCGTGCCGACGTTGGTCGAACTCATCGGCCCCACGCTGGAGCGCAAGGTGCGTGAGAACAGCGAGATGATGCTGGCCGCGCTCAAGCGCGAGGCCGAAAAATGAGCGTCAACACGCCGAAATTCTGCTTCGTGGTCCACCCGCTTTCGCTCGAGGATCTGGTGCGCTACGAGCCCAACGCCAAAGGCAAAGGCCCGGCGATCATCCGCAAGATCATGGAGTGGATGCCGTCGTGGGCCGCAGCGCACGTCACCGGCGTGCGTACCCCGGACGGCCGCGAAACCGAGGGCTGGTTCGTGTCGGCCGCGCTCTTTTCCGAGCAGATCATGGCGTTTCCGCGCGAGGAAGTCTACAAGCGAATCGTGCGCGCGATCGAGATCGGCGTCGAGCTCGGCGCGGACATCGCCGGCCTGGGCGCGTTTACCGGCGTGGTCGGCGACGGCGGCGTGACGATAGCGCAGCGTTCGCCGATTCCCGTCACGACCGGGAACTCGCTCACGATTGCCGCCGGCATTCAGAGTTTGTTTCGCGGAGCGCAAGAGATGGAGATCGATCTCGAGAGCGCAACGGCGGTCGTGGTTGGAGCGACCGGATCGATCGGATCGGCCTGCGTGCGTTTGATCGCACCCAAGGTCAATCGAGTGATCCTCGTGGCGCGCAACCACACGCGCCTTGCGAAATTTTACGAATCGATTGCGGGCGCTTTGCCGTGCGAGTCTTCGTACACGACCGATATTTCGCAAGCCGTACGCCAAGCGCAGCTCGTGTTGACCGCAACCAGCTCGACGCAGGACGTCATTGAACCTGAGGACCTGCAAACCGGCGCGGTGGTCTGCGAACTGTCGCTCCCGCACGACGTCAGCCGCCGAGTCGCCGAAGATCGGCCGGACGTGCTCGTGACCGAAGGCGGCAATATGCTGCTGCCGGGAAATCCGCACTTCGAGCGCGTGCGCGAACCGGGCGAAGAATTTGATTTGAACCTGCCCCCGCGCACCGCGCTGGCGTGCATGAGCGAGACAATGGTGCTCGCGCTGGAGAACCGGCTCGAAAACTACACGCTCGGCCGCGGGATCGAGCTGCAGAAAGTGATCGAGATTCAAGAGATGGCCGAGCGCTGCGGATTTTCGACGGCGGACATGCGCGCGTTCGACGCCGCCATCACTCCGGAGCGGATCGCCTCGATACGCGCTGGCCGCACACGAACGGCGAAAAGGCGCCATCGCGTGAAAAAAGTCGTGTCGGTCTCGTTGGGCAGCAGCACCCGAGACCACCGCGCGGACGTAACGCTCTTGGGCGAGCAGTTCGATATCTCGCGCGTGGGCACCGACGGAAAACTCGACCACGCCATCGCCAAGGTGCGCGAACTCGACGGGACGGTCGACGCCATCGGCCTTGGCGGCATCGACGTGTACCTCTATGCCGGGCGGCACCGGTTTGCGCTGCGCGATGGCCTGCGTTTGCTCGAGGCTGCGACGATCACTCCGGTCGTAGACGGAAGTGGTTTGAAGAACACGCTCGAGCGCGAAGCGGTGCGGTTCATGCAGCAGGACCTCGGGATGAATCTTGCCGGCATGCACGTGTTGATGGTCAGTGCGCTCGATCGTTTCGGCATGGCTCAGGCGCTCGTGGAAGCGGGGGCCGACGTGCTGTTCGGAGATTTCATTTTCGCGCTCGATCTCGACAAACCGGTCAAAGGACTAGCCGAATTCGAAGCGATGGCCGAAAAGTATCTGCCGGATGCCTGCAAGCTGCCGTTTCAATTCTTCTATCCGACCGGCAAAAAGCAAGAAAAGCCGCCGCAGCCCAAATATCCGCAATACTACCGGGAGGCCGACATCATCGCCGGCGACTTTCATTTCATGCGCCAGTTCATGCCCGACGATCTCGCGGGAAAAGTCGTGCTGACCAATACCGTGACCGAAAAAGACGTCGACGAATTGCGCGAACGCGGCGTGAAAACGCTCATCACCACTACGCCGGACTTCCAAGGCCGGTCGTTCGGAACCAACGTCCTCGAAGCGGCGCTGCTTGCTCTGCTGGGGAAGCGATGGGGGGACGTGACGGCCGCCGACTACGAACGCCTCCTGCGCGACCTGCACCTGCAGCCCCGCGTTATCCAGTTATCCGGCAGGTGACACCGCCGCGCCGATGGGGTATGCTGTCGAGCATCGGCAGGCGACCCCCCGGGGCACTGCGAACCAACGGCGCTGGCGCCGCCCCGTACAGCGGCGCTTGACTTACACACGAGGCCGTCCGGCTTTTGCCGGGCGCCTTTGATTACCGAGGGTCCTTACTTGAACGACAAAGAGATCGTCCTCACCAGAGAGGGTCTGGAGAAGCTCGAGCGGGAGCTCGACGATCTCAAGACCATTCACCGCAGGGAGGTCAACGACCGCATCCGTCAGGCCAAAGAGTTCGGCGATCTGAGCGAAAACGCCGAATACGAGGACGCCAAGCAAGAGCAGGCGTTTATCGAAGGACGGATTCTCAAGCTCGAAGGGATGATCCGCAACTCGCGCATCATCGACGAGTCCGATTACGCGTCGGGCGAGGTGCATCTGGGTTCTACCGTCAAGGTCAAGGATCTCAAAACGCATTCCAGCCACGAGTTTTCGATCGTCGGTTCGGCCGAAGCCGATCCGGTCAATCAGCGGGTGAGCAACGAATCGCCGCTGGGCCGTGCGCTGATCGGACATAAAAAGGGCGAAACCGTCGACGTGGCCACACCGCGCGGGGTCGCAAAATACAAAATCGAGTCGATAAAGAGCGGAAGCGTCGCGCCGAAGAAAGCCGCCAAGAAAGCGAGTCTGACGAACCGCGTAATGGACCTTACCGGATCCGAACGAGCACTTGTGGCGGCCAGACGTGAAAATCTGGCCGCTTTACGTTCGCGCGGAACGGATCCGTTTGCCGGCACGCGCTATTCCATCGACACGAGCGCCGCGGAGTTGTCGCAGAAATACGCCGTCCTCACTCCCGAGCAGCGAGCCGAGAGCGAGCTGTGGTCGCTTGCCGGCCGCATCATGTCCAAGCGCCGCATGGGCAAAACCGTTTTCGCGGACTTGCAGGACCGCACGGGCCGTTTGCAATTGTACGTGCGCAAAGACGAGATCGGCGCAGAGCGGTTCCAAGACTGGATCGACTTGGACATCGGCGACATCGCCGGCGTGCACGGTTTCATGTTCCGTTCGAAGATGGGCGAACTCACGCTGCACGTGCGCGAATT
Organism: Vulcanimicrobiota bacterium; assembly: GCA_963777315.1. Lineage (GTDB taxonomy): Bacteria > Vulcanimicrobiota > Vulcanimicrobiia > Vulcanimicrobiales > Vulcanimicrobiaceae > CAVYEM01. The sequence continues at coordinate 55,111 of CAVZQC010000006.1, read as the reverse complement.
TGCGATACTCTGCAAGTCGCTTCATCCGCTGCCCGACAAATGGCACGGCTTGACCGACGTCGAGAAGCGCTATCGGCAGCGCTACGTCGATCTGATCGTGAACCCGCAGGTTCGGGACGGGTTCGTCATGCGCAGCCGCATCATCGCCGAAATGCGGCGGTTCATCGATGCGCACGGGTTTTTCGAGGTCGAAACGCCGACCCTGCTGCACGTTGCCGGCGGCGCTGCAGCTCGTCCGTTCATTACGCACGTGAATGCCTTGGAGCAGCAGATGCAGCTGCGCATTGCGACCGAGCTCAACCTCAAGCGGCTCATCGTGGGCGGAATGGAACGCGTTTACGAGATCGGGCGCATCTTTCGCAACGAAGGTATCGACACGACGCACAATCCCGAGTTCACGATGCTCGAACTGTATGCGGCGTACTGGGACGTCGCCGACATGATGGAGTTCAACGAGGCGCTGCTGGCGCATCTCGTTGCGTTCGTCAGCGGCGGCAAGGACGAATTGCCCGTGCGCGACGCCTGCATTTCGTTTGCGCGCCCGTTTCAACGCCTCGACTATCTCACGGCGATTCGCGAGCACGGCGGCTATGCGCGCGAACAATTGCTCGATGCAGGCGGGGCGGCGGCGGCGCTCGAGGATTTAGGCCTGCCCGAATCGCCCTCGCAGGGCCACGCGCTCGACAAGATCTTCGAGCGCGTCGTCGAGCCGCACCTGATCCAGCCGACGTTCGTAACGGGATATCCGGTGGTGCTTTCGCCGCTGGCCAAGCGTCGTGCGGGCGATGCCGCGATCGCGGACCGCTATGAACTATTCTGCGCGAACATGGAGATCAGCAACGCCTTTACCGAGCTGAACGATCCCGACGACCAGCGGTCGCGCTTCGAAGCGCAGGTGGCCGAACGCACGGGCGGCGACGAAGAAGTCCCCTCGCCCGACTGGGATTTTGTTCGCGCTCTGGAATACGGCATGCCGCCGACGGCCGGTATCGGCATCGGGGTCGATCGATTGATCATGCTGCTCACGAACTCCGCCAGCGTACGCGACGTCATTTTGTTTCCGCTCCAGCGCGGGCACGGGTAAACCCTATGCAAAGCGTAAAGTGCGCGCACGAGCCGTGCACGTGCACGGTCGACGTGGGCGAACAGTACTGCAGCCACGCATGCAAGGAAGCGGCCACGCACGGCGGCGGACTTCCCGGCGCGCAAGGGGCATGCCGCTGCTCGCACGCCCAATGCGAAGCGCGCTAGGCTACTATTCGGCCTGAAACTTACGCAGAGTAAGCGGGGTTCTGGATTCCGTCACTTACTTTCCGTAAGACAGGAGTTACCCCACACCGTGGATCTGACCAAGACCTATCCCCGCAGCGTGCACGAAGAGGTGCACGGGCTCGTGCAGCTGGCGCGCACCATCGACAAAGCCAAGGCGAAAGCCTACGGCAACCCGGGGGAGTACAACTACGACTGCCCCATGGACGAGGCGCTTTTCGACTTCTTGGGAGTCGACGGCGATGAACTGCTTGCCGTGGTCAAGAACGCCAAGAGCGATGCCGACATCGAAAGCTATCTCGAACCCGTGGTCGCCAAGAAATCGCCCAGGGAGATCGCGGATTGGAATCGCGATTGGGTGACCCACAAGCCGCAGGGCGAGTCGCTGGCGTACTTTCTGAAAGTGCGCAACGAAATAGCGCCGGATCGCACCGACGTGACGAGCTGGGCCGACCTGCTGGACCTGGACGAGAAGCGCACGGTTCCGCGCCGGGAGACAGCCGCAGCGTAACGACCCTCCGCGCCGTCGTAGCGTACGACGGTACGAAATTTTGCGGTTTGCAGTATCAGCAGTCCGTGCGAACCGTCGCCGGCGAACTCGAGCGAACGTTTTCTTCGCTCTTGCGCCGGCCGGTAAAAATCACCGCTGCGGGACGCACCGACGCGGGCGTGCATGCAACCGGACAAGTCGTCTCGTGGAAAGCGCAGACGGCTTTTCCTTTCGAGCGCTTTGCCGTCGCGGCCAACAGCGCCCTTCCATGCGACGTTGCGCTGCGAGCGATAGACGTCGTAGGCGATGATTTTTCAGCGCGGTTCTCCGCCCGCGAACGCACCTACGTCTACGTCGTGTACAATGCGCGCGAGCCGTCGCCTCTGCTCGCGCGATACGCTTATCACGTCTGGTCGGAGTTCGACGTCGATCGTTTTGCCCAGGGTGCGCGCCATCTGGTGGGCGAACGCGACTTCCGATCGTTTTGCGGCGCGCTTCCCGAAAGCGGACCGACGATTCGGACCGTAACGCTGCTCGATGCGCGGCGTAAGGGTGACCTGGTCAGAATCGAAATTCGCGCAGACGGATTTTTGCATCGAATGGTTCGCACGATCGTCGGCACGCTGGTCGAATGCGGCATCGGTCGCCGCGACCCTGGGACTATTCCGCAAATTCTGGCCGCGCGCGATCGCGCGGCTGCGGGATTGACCGCGCCCGCACACGGGCTGTACTTGGCCGGCGTGCGCTATTGCGACGGGTTCGATTCGTTTGCCGAACCGCCGGCCACGTCGGGATTCACGGCGTAATCGTAGCGCACGAATTGCATAGCATACGCGTTGCGTTCGTCGGCCGGGTGCCGTTCGAGCACGCGGCGCGTATGCGCGCGCTCCGGCGCGGCATAGTGGACGTCGCCCTCGACGTCTGCGTCGATCTCCGTCACGAATGCGCTGTCGACGTACGGCGAAAACTCATTGAAGATCTGCGCGCCGCCGATGACTGCGATTTCACGATCGGCCAGGGTCATTTCAAAGGCTTCGTCGACCGACCGCGCGATTTCGGCGCCGTCCGGGCAAAACGTCGCATTGCGCGTGAGAACGATATTGCGCCGGCGCTGCAGCGGCTTGCCGATCGCCTCGTACGTTTTCCGCCCCATAACGACGGATTTGCCGATCGTCAGCGCGCGAAATCGCACCATGTCCGCCGGCAAACGCCACGGGAGCGTACCGTCACGGCCCATGATGCCGCGGCGATCGTGCGCAACGACGAAGATCACGCGCGGACGCACGCTTACGCCTAAACGGCCACCTGAGCGCGAATGGGCGGATGCGACTCGTAGCCGATGAAGACGATGTCCTCGAAGCGGTAGTCGAAGATCGAATGCGGGCGCCGCTTGAACGCCAAGTGCGGCAGCGGAAAAGGCGCGCGCGCGAGCTGCAATCGGGCCTGTTCTAAGTGCGTGTTGTAGAGATGGCAATCGCCCGCCGTCCAAATGAACTCGCCGGGTTCCAAACGGCATTGGTAGGCTACCATGTGCGTGAGCAGTGCGTACGATGCTATGTTGAACGGTACTCCCAAAAACGCGTCGGCGCTGCGCTGGTAGAGCTGGCACGAAAGTTTGCCGTCGCAAACGTAGAACTGAAACAGCACGTGGCAGGGTGCCAGCGCCATTTCGCCCAGTTGCGCGACGTTCCACGCACTCACGATCAGGCGGCGGGAATCGGGATTGCGTTCGATTTCCTCCAGAACGGCCGAGAACTGATCGATCGCACTGCCGCCGGTAGAAGGCCAAGAGCGCCACTGGGCGCCGTAGATTGGTCCGAGATCGCCGTTCACATCGGCCCATTCATCCCAAATCGTTACGCCGTTGTCGTGCAGGTACTTCACGTTGGTATCGCCGCGCAGGAACCACAGCAGTTCGTACACGATCGATCGGGTGTGCAGACGTTTGGTCGTGACCAGCGGAAAGCCGTCGCGCAGATTGAAACGCATCTGGTAGCCGAATACGCTGCGCGTGCCGATCCCCGTGCGATCGCTCTTTTCGGCGCCGCTTTCGATGATGTGATGTAAAAACGCAAGATATTGCTGCACGCCGCACCATTCGCCGCCGCGAATCAGTATCCTAAGCGCTCGAACAATCCCAAAAGGGCGATTCGATCGGTGCGCGTGACGTTTCCGGCAAAGGCCTCGTCCACGACGCGCTCGACGGTTGGTATCGCTTGCGCGATACGCGCTTCGCCGGCGGCCGTGAGAGCGATGTCAGCTCCCGCGCCCGTCGCGCTCGTGCGCGATGCGAGTGACCAGGCCGATCTTCTCGAGCGGCAGCACGGCGCGCGTTATGCCCGAGGGGCTGAGCATGAGACGTTTGGCCAAGTCGACCGCGCGCAAACGCCGTCCGTGAACTGAGGAAAGCTCGGCCATAATCAAAAAATCCGTGTAGCCGATGCCGTGGCCGCCGCCAAGCGGGCCCTCCAAACGCCGGCGAAGGGCGGCTTCGGAGCGCGAAAGCCCAAGAGCGAGCACCGTGTTTTCGGTAAGCATGGCGGACATAGTACTTGCGGACTCAAATATTTGTCAACTACTTTTCCACGCAAACGGCTTGACGGCACGCCCAAATTCCCGTAGACTTGCGCAGTTATGCGGACGTATCAACGCAAGACCGCGCAAACCCAGCACGACTGGTACATCGTCGACGCCGCCGGACAGCGGCTCGGCACGCTGGCCGTGCGCATCGCGCGCGCCCTTTCCGGCAAGCACAAGCCGACGTGGACCCCGCACATCGACGACGGCGACCATGTCGTGGTCATCAATGCCGACAAAGTGGAGCTTGGCGGCAACAAGTGGGATCAAAAAATCTACTATCGCCACAGCGGCTATCCCGGCGGTTTGAAGACTGAAACGGCGCGCGAGGTTCGGGACAAGCATCCCGAGCGCCTGATAGAGCGGGCGGTGCGCGGCATGCTGCCGACCAACCGAACGCGCAACGTGCAGCTCAACCGTTTGAACGTCTATACCGGTGCGGCGCATCCTCATCAGGCGCAGCAGCCGCAGCCGCTGGCGTAGGAGAATCGTGATCGATAATTTTCAAGGTACCGGACGCCGTAAACGCTCGATCGCGCGAGTGCGCATCACGTTGGGACAAGGCATCATCACGATCAACAAACGCTCGATCGACGATTATTTTCCCCGCCCCACGCTGCAGCAGATCGTGCGCCAAGCGCTCGAAGCAACGCAAAGCGTTTCTCGATTCGACATCGACGTGAAGACCCAAGGCGGCGGAATTGCCGGACAAGCCGGCGCAGTGCGCCATGGAATCGCCCGCGCTCTCCTGTCGATGGATGAGTCGCTGCGCGAAGCGCTGCGTAAGCACGGCCTGCTGACCCGCGATCCGCGAGAGAAGGAATCGAAGAAGTACGGCCGCAAGCGCGCCCGCAAACGCTTCCAGTTCTCCAAGCGCTGATGCCTCGAAGAAGGGCCGCCGCAAGCGGCTCTTTTCCATATCCCTGGTTCCCGCTGCACCTGGCCCTCATCGCCGCGGGCGTCATCGCGGCGCTTTGGCGGCCTTCGCCGCAGTGGGTCGAGGCAACGTTCATCAACGGCTACTATCCCAAGTGGCAAGATTTTTGGTCGTCGTTCACACCGGCCGTTCCTTTTTCGCTGGGCGATGCGGTGGCGATAGCCGGTGCGGCGGCCGTATTGGCGACGCTGTTCTTCGTGCGTCCGTTTTGGCGCGCAGTCGTGGGCGCAGCCGCCGTTGCGGGACTGTACGCAGTGTGGTTCTACGGCGGATGGGGCTTTGGTTACGATCGCGCTCCGGTGGAAACGCGCGCCGACTTCCAACCTTCGCGGCTCACTCCGGCCGCTATCGACGCGTTGCGCACGAGCATCATCGCGCGCATGAACGCCCTCGCGCCGATCGCCCATCGAATGCATGCTGACGATCCGCTGGCCTATGCCCGCCTGCGCGACGCCTGGACGCCGGTCGTCCGGCGTCTGGGCGATGAGTGGACGCCGAACGTAGACGCTCCCAAACCAACGCTGGCAGGCTGGTTCATGGATCGCAGCGGCACGAGCGGTTTCACCAACCCGTTTACGCTCGAAACGCAGCTCGCGCCCGATTTGTTGTGGTTCGAGCGGCCGTTCTCACAGGCGCACGAATGGAGCCACGTTGCGGGGTTCAACCGGGAGAACGAGGCGAACTACATTGCCGCCGTCACGTGTCTGCGCGACGGCGATCCGGTGGCGCAGTATTCGGGCGCCTTCGAACTTTTTCTGTATCTGCCCCCGCTCAAAACGTACCGGCATTCGCTTTTCGTTGCGCAGGTGTGGGCCGACTTTGCCGCCGTTCGCAAACGCAACGCCCATTTCGTCAACTTGAACCTCTCCCGGTTCTCCTGGCGCGTGTACAACAATTACCTCAAGTCAAACCATATCGCTTCGGGCGTCGAAAATTACGACGAGGTTACGCGCCTGTTTGCCGGCATACCGCTGGACGGCCGGGGTTTGCCGTTGCCGCGAACGACAGCATCACCGTAACGTCCGGGACATATTCGCGCGCTAGCGTTGGCGCATGTTTGACGTAGCCGACACTTTGACCGGCGCGCTCTCGGCAGCGCGCCAAGCACTGGGATCAGCAGCTTCGGCCACCGGACGCGCGCAAACTCCGTTCGGGAGCCCGCGCGTCGACGCTGCCATGGCCGGAGTTGCCGAACGCGCGCTTTTCACCCAAGCGATTTTGAGCGCCGTGCACGCGCGCCTGGCCGAAATCAAGAGCGTGACTCATGGATAGCTTGGGCTTGCTGCGCATGGCCGCCGCCGGCATGGAGGCCCAGCGCGACGCGCTCGACGTGGAAGCGCGCAATGTCGCGGCCGCCGAGGCCGCCGGTCCCAAAGGTTCATACGAGCGCCTCGTTCCGGATTTTGCGTTGACGCAAAGCGACGATGATTCGCCCGAGGTTGCGTATGCCGGCGCGCACGTGCAGCGGGGATCGAGCGTCGACGTGCTTACCGAAATGGTTGCCGTACTCAACTCGACGCGGGCGTACGAAGCCAATGCATCGGTGTTCGACGTCGGCAAGCAGCTCGCGCTGCGAACCATCGACATGGGGCGGCTGTGAGGATCGAACCGCTCGTACCCGATATTCCGCTGCCGGATGGCGCGCAACCCGCGCAAACTGCGCCGGATGCGAACGCCTTCGGCGGTATTCTCGACGATTTGGGCGCGGTTTTCGGCAAGGCCGAACGCGCCGAAGACGGCTTTGCCGCCGGCGTGGGCGATTTGCAGACGGCCGTTTACGAACGCGCGCGCGCCGACGTGGCGCTTTCCGTTGCGACGGCGGCGGCGCAGCGCAGCGCGCAAGCGATTGCGTCGATCATGAACATGCAGGTGTAGGCGGTGGACGCTGCTGCACTGCTCGCGCGCTTCGCTGCTTTACCTTTGCGCACACGCGCCCTGACCGTTGCGGGCTTCGCGCTCGCCGTTGGCATCGCGCTGGTGGGCGGCGTCGTTGCGCATCCGCAGCGCAGCGTTCTCTTTGCCGCGCCGCTCCACCCCGAGCAACTCAGTGAAGTGGAAGAGCGTTTGGCCGGCTGGAACATTGCCTTCACTCCGTCCGCCGACAATGTGCTCGTCGACGGCAAGCACCGCAACGAGTTGCTGTTGCGGCTGTCGATGGCCGGAGTTCCCCACGCGCACGTCGACGGCTCGCAGGATTTGCTCGCGAACTTGGGCGCGCTCACGCCGCAAGCGGTGATCGACGCGCAAACACGCGACGGTCTTTCCGGCGACATCGAGCTGGCGCTGCGGGGAATCGACGGTGTGCAAGACGCGCGCGTCATCATCGCGCCTGCCAAACAAGGGTACTTTGCCGACGACACCAGCCGCGACGCGAGCGCCAGCGTGCGGTTGCGGCTGATTCCGGGTGCGCGCGTGTCTGCCGATGCGGTTTCGGGCATGCGCGCGTTCGTGGCGGCGAGCGTTCCGGGGCTGGATGCGCGCAACGTTACGATCGTCGACGATCGCGGCCTCGCACTGGGTGATGGAAGCGCCCAAGGCGACGGCGACGATCTGCAGCGATCGCTTCAGAGCGCGCTGGACGGCGCAATCGGCGCGGGTGCGGCGATCGTGCGCGTGCATGTCGAATACGATCGTCGCACGATAACCAGCCGCGACGTGCGGCGTACGCCGCTGTCCGCAACGCCGATCGCCGCTGCGACGCAGGACGAGCGCTTCGACGGAGCGGGCAAACGCTACGATAAGACCGAGCAGCAGGTCGATCGCGGAAGCGATACGCACGAGGTTGCAGCTTCGGCGCAGCCGGGCCGCATTGCGCGCATCTCCGCCGCCGTGTTTCTCGATGCCGCGCGCGTTTCGGACGTTGCGCAAGTAAAGTCGCTCGCGCGGGCAACGCTGGGCATCGACCCGCACCGCGGCGATTCGCTCGACGTTGAAGCGGTGTCGTTCTCGCACGCTCCCATCGCCAAAAAGGACGGATGGTGGCTGGCGTACGGGGCTATGGTTCCGGTACTGCCGTCGCTGGTTGCCGCGATTGCAGGGTTGCTGGCATTGCGCCGGCTGGCTCCGGCACTGAGCACGTTGGCTCGCGCTTTGGCGCAGCGAGCGTCAATCGTCAGAACGGCCGATGCGGTGCGCGGCATTCCGGCCGCCGACGTGCGCGGTGCGCTGCGCAACGAACCTGCGCATGCCGCCGCGGCCATCATCAGCGCCTTGCCCGCAGCCACGGCCGCAGCGGTGCTCGACATGTATCCCGAACACGAGCGCGCCGCGATAGTCGCGCGAATGCAGCGCCCGGTTTCGCCTTTGCTGCCGGACGCGCAAAGATTCATCGCCGATGCCTGACGGATTCCGCACCCTGGCTTCAATGGTGCTCGAGCCGCACGCCGCTGACGGCGAACGTGCCTGTGCCGCGCCCGCAGAGCCGCAGCCGGCTGCAACGCCTCAAGACTCGGAGTTCGACGAATGTTTTCAAGCCGGCGCCGATGCGCTGCGTGACGTTCGAACGTTTCGCGCACGCGTCACCGAGGGAGTTGCATCCGCGGTCGAAACGGTGCTGGCCGACGTAGCGGTCGACGTGCTGGCGCGCGAACTGCAGCTTGCACCGGCGAGCATCGACGTCATCGTCGAGCGGGCACTGCAACGCTATTTTTCCGAAGCACCGATGCGCGTCCGCGTTCATCCCGCTCAAGCCGATGCGCTGACCTGCAGCGTACCCGTTGTCGCGGACGAACGCTTGCGCGAAGGGGACGCGGTCATCGAACTGCGTTGCGGCTGCGTTGATGCCGGTTTAGGCGCGCGTTTGGCCGGCGTACTTGCGGCACTGCGTTCGTGATTGCGTACGGTACGATACTCGGGGCCGCGAGCGGATTGCTGCAAGCTCGCATCCCCGGTGCCGCGGTCGGCCACGGCGTTTGCGTGCGTACCGCAAACGGCGAAATAACCGGCGTGGTGACGGCGCTGCGCGACGGTTACGCGACGGTGGCGGCGCACGACGCCATCGACGGAGTCCGGCGCGGGGACGTCGTCTGCACGGATCCCGCGGCGCTGACGATGCCGCTTGGGACGATGGTTCTCGGACGCAGCTTCGATGCGAGAGGCATGGTCTTGGACGGCGGTCCGCAGCTCAAAGGACGCCGCCGGTCCGTTGTGCCCAAAGCTCCGTTGCCGGCGCAGCGCGTCTCTATCGAACGGCCGTTTTGGACGGGCATTCGCGCGATCGACGGCTTATTGACGATCGGACGCGGCGCGCGCGTCGGATTCTTCGGTGCGCCCGGCTGCGGCAAATCGACGATCGTCGATCGAATGGTTCGCGGATCGCACGCGGACGCCGTCGTCGTGGGCCTGGTCGGGGAACGCGGAAGAGAGGCGCAGGAATGGATCCGCAGCGCGCCGCGCTTTGCGTCGATCGTCTGCGCGACGAGCGATCGCAGCGCTGCAGAACGCGTGCGCGCCGCGCGTGCGGCAATGGCGCAGGCCCACGCGCTGCGTGCGAGCGGGCTGAACGTGCTGCTGGTGCTCGACAGTTTGGCGCGGTTTGCCGCAGCGCTGCGCGAGATCGCGTTGGCCGGCGGCGAGCCGGTGGGCCGAGGCGGTTATCCCGGCAGCGTTTTCGCCGAGCTGGCGGCCTACGTCGAAATTGCAGGCAATGCGCACGGCGGATCGATCACGCTGGCTGCAACGGTGCTGTCCGACGGCGACGAACGCGACCCCGTGAGCGACTGCGCTCGCGCGCTGCTCGACGGCCACATTGAGTTGTCGGCGCGCTTGGCGAACGCGGGGCGGCATCCGGCCATCGACGTCCTGGGCAGCACGAGCCGCACGATGGAACGCGTCGTCGAGCGACGAGCATTGGGAAAACGCGCGCACGGTTCGCGCCGGCGTGGCCGCGTTGGCTCAAACGGCGGATGCCCGAGCGCTGGGAATCGTCGCCAAAGACGGCGATGCGGCAATCGCCGCCGCACAGGAAGAAGCCCTCGAACGCTTTTTGCGGCAAGGCAAACAGCCGGTGCCCCCGGACCACACGCTATCGGCGCTAGCCCTACTTGCCGATAAGGTGAAGGAATTATCATGAACGTGCTCAGCGACATCGCGGCCGTAACCCGCCGGATTGCCGAAATTACCGGCGAGCCCATGCGGCAGGCTGCGCCCGACTCGCCGGCGGCGTCCTTTGCCTCGATGGTCGCGCAAGCGATGAATCCACAATCGGATGCTCCGCTGCAGCCTACGCAGGGGCCCAACACGATTCCGCCGCCCCAAATCGACCGGCTGGTGAACGCCGATGCAAGCACCTGGGGCGTCGATCCGGCGCTGGTCAAGGCGATTATCGCGAACGAGTCGGGCTTCGACGCAAGCGCGACCTCGAAAACCGGCGCGCAGGGGCTCATGCAGCTCGAGCCGGGAACCGCCGCGCAGCTGGGCGTGGGCAACGCATACGACCCGGCGCAAAACGTTTGGGGCGGCACCCGTTACATTCGGGGCCTGCTCGAGCGTTTCCATGGTGATCTTCCGCTGGCGGTGGCCGCATACAATGCCGGACCGGGGGCGGTCGAGAAGTATGGCGGGGTTCCACCTTATGCCGAAACCCAGGCGTACGTCCAGAACGTGCTGGACAGCTACCGGAAGTACAAGGCGCAGTAGCACCGCAACGCTGATTGGCGCGCTGCTGCTGTTGTGCGCCGCGCCCGCATTGAGCGCACCGCCTGCGACGCTGCAAAACGTTCTTACCGCTCGCAGCGCGGCGCTCCAAAAGCTCGCCGTTCGCGCCCCGCGCACCCTGGAAGTGACCGGCTCGATACTGGGCGCGGGTTTGGACGGTTCCTTTCACAGTTGGACGGCGCCGGCTGGGCAGCGGTACGATCAATGGATCGGCGTGCGCTTTCAATCGACGCTGCGCGTGGGCGATCGCCAGTATGCGTCGGATGAAAACGGAAACGTGCGCGAGCTGAACGGGCTGCTGCTGCAGCGACAGCGCACGCAAGACTTCATCGACGAGGACGGCTTCGTCAAGCATCCGCAATACGATACGTTCTTGGGCGCAGTTCAGTTGCCCGATGCAAGAGCGGCTTATGCCATCCTGGTAACGCCGCCGGGCGGTTTGCCGGAGACCGTCGCACTCGACGCGAGCGACATGATGATCGATCGCGTCAGTTACGACGATCAGGACGGCACGTCGACGTCGGATTATTACGACTATAAAGTCTTCGCGGGAGCGCTCGTACCGCAAAAAGAAATCGACTCCAACGGCGACCACGACTTCGACTTGCAGCGTTACGTCGAACACGTCAGCGTCGATGGTGCAGTGGACCGGTCCGTATTCGCCATTCCCGCCAATACCCAGATCCGAGCCGCCGCGCCGGTAACCGTACCGCTCGAGGAGCACAACAAGCATTACTACGTGCAGGTGGCGATCCACGGGCATCCATATACGTTCCTGGTCGACACCGGAGCGCAGGCCGTCGTACTGGATACGCGCGTAGCGGATCAGTTAGGTTTGCACGTGCAAGGCCATCTCGAAGTTTCCGGCGCCAAGCGTATGGGCGGCATGGGAATAGCGCCGATCGACGGCATTCAGATCGGCTCGGCTACGCTTCCGCTGCGCATGGTGACGGTTTTGGATTTGAGCAACGTCACGGGATTGTTTCGGTCCGACGGCGTGCTGGGCTATCCGTTCTTTGCTTCATCGGAAGTGACGATCGACGCGGCGCGCGGAACCATGACGTTCGCTCGGCCCGGCACGCTGCATGCTCCCGGCGAAGCCATCGCCGTCGACGTCGACCGTCAGCTCGTCGAGGTGCATGGCAAGGTCGACGGGATTCCCGGGCGTTTCGTGCTCGATACCGGCAACAGCGGCGAACTGCTGTTGTTTTCACCGTTCATGAAGGCGCATCCGGATTTGCTTCCTCCCGGAGACCGGCAGTTCGCGAACAGCTACGGCGTCGGCGGCGCAGCCCAGGCAGTCTTCACGATCGTCGACGAGCTCGACGTGGGATCGTATCGCTTTTTTAACCGGTATTCCAACATCATGCTGAGCCGGCATGGGGCCTTCGCCGACCGGTTCGACGCCGGAAACATCGGTATGGGCGTGCTGCGGAATTTGATCGTGACGTTCGATGTGGCCGACGCCAAAATCTATGCCGCCGAATCGACGGCGTTCGACGACGGCCGCTACCGTTCGCGCACGGAGACGTTAACAATTCCCTATTAACGCGGTCATGCGGGCGGCCTATGCTGCCTGCATGACCATCACCGAGGATTTGAATTTCAGCGTGCTCACCGCACCGCTGGCTGCCGTAGATCGCCGTGCGCTTTCACAGGCATGGTATTCCGCGCTGTACGCACCGCAGGCGGCGCCTGCGCGGCAAAGCAGCGAACGCCCGCAAATGCCGCGGGCGCAGCGCAGCACCGAGCGCCAGCCTTCGATGCAGCGCGACGTCCCCGACAAACGTCAAGCGTCGCCGCCCGAGCACGCGCGCGAGCTCTTTGCCGCAGGCGCTCCCCAAACCGAAAGGCGCGCGGCGCGCACGCCGCTCGCGACCAAGATTCAACGGGCGCTCGTGCACCGCGGCAGCGCTCCGCGAAGAGCGGCGTTTGCGTTGGAGGGCGATCGCGGACGCGTTCAAGTCATGCTCCAGTTGCGCGGCCCGCAGTTGATCCTCGTCGCGTTGTGCGCGCCGCCGGCTGCGCCGCAAGTGGCTCGCGCGCTCGAACAGGCGCGGTATTCCTTGGCGCTGCGCGGCATCGATCTGCACGCGCAAACGCGGGAGTGCGCACCATGCTGATCTCAAATGCTACTGTGCGCGCGCTGGATGAACTGCAAGCGCGCGAACGCGACGTATTGCAGGCATACGCTCCGGGCGCGGTTCCCGAACGCGGCGACGTTGCGCAGCCGCAGGCAGCGACGCGCACGCTCGACGCCCTTTCCGCTGCGCCGCCGCAAGACGCATACTTCATCACTGCCGACGAGCGCGGGCGGCTGCTCTTCAGCCGCGACGGTTCGTTCAGGCTGCAGCAGGGCGCGCTGGTCGACGAACGAGGATTGCCCGTGCAGGGCTTTCGCTCCGAAGGAAGCTCGCTCGCGCCGCTCTGCGTCGATCCCGTCGACGCAGCACTTGGGATAGCGCAGAACGCGAGCATCCAGCCCGACGGATTGGTAACGTACGAGCGCAGCGTCTTCGACCCGCGCACCGGCCGGCGGGAAATGCAGCGTGCAACCTTGGGGCGCATCGGTCTTGCGCGTTTTGCCGCAGGCTCGAAACTGCAAGCCGTCGACCCGCAGCACGTTGCCGCGCCGTCCGGCGTTACGCCGCACGTCGGCAACGCCGGCGACGGTAACTTCGGCGCGATCGCACCGTTTGCGCGCGCCGGGAGCGGTATCGATCTCGACGTGGGTTTGGAGCGTTTGCAGCAAGCATACTTGACGCTCGATGCGATTCGGGCCGCCGGCACGGCGCAAGACGGCGTGGAGAAAACGACGATGGACCTGCTGAAATGAACGTTTTGGGATTCCAGTGCCACGCCGAAGTGCTCAACGGCCGGCGAGTGCGCCGTGCAGAGTTCCGGCAACGATCGTCGCTTCCCGTAAGCGCGGCATGCGTGGTTGCAAACGGCGTGCGGGAAACGCTGGCTTCGGTGCTGCGGCTGCCCGTATCGCTGCGGCTGCTCGAGCCGGTTATTCCGAACCCCGCGGCTTGGCGAGCGATTTGCGCCGGCGCACGGATTTACGGCGTGCGCGGTGCGGCGGCCGACGCCGTGTTCGTGCTGCGCCCCGCCGACGCGCTCGCGCTGGCTGCAGCGCTCTTCGGAGAAGTGCCGGGTGACCTGCGCGCACTCTCGCCGCTGGAGAACGAAATGGTCACCCGCGCATTGTCGGCCGTTTCCGGCTGTCTATCGGCGGTATGCGGCCGCGACGCCGGCGAGTTCGCACCCATTCTTGACATTCACGGATATGCCGCATATTTCGAATTGCTTTTCGAACGGCCCGCAGCGCTTCGCCTTGGCGTCGCGCTCTCTGCCGAGCCGCCCACGGCCGGCGGTTCCACGATTCGAATCGGCGACCTCATGGACGTCGAACTGGAGGTCAAGGTCGAGTTCGCCCGAGGAAATATCGACGGTGCAGCGGTTCTGGACTTACGCCCGGGGACGTACGTGCCGATGAAGACAAGAGTGGGAGAACGCGGGTTGCTCAAACTCGGGACGGCGGTCCTGGCCCGCGGCCAATGTGGAGTCTGGGCGAGCGCAACGCGATGATTGTCAGCGCTCCGTAAAGGATTTGAAAACGGCGATGATGGCGGAACACAAGAAAAACGGCAGCCCTTCGGCAGATCGCCAGAATCTCGATCTGCTCATGAACGTGCCGCTGCAGATCACCGCGGAACTCGGAACGTGCAAAATGCCGGTGGCGGAGATCCTCAAATTGGGCACGGGATCGATCGTTGAACTCGATCGTCTTGCGGGCGGCCCGGTGGACCTGCTGGTCAACAACAAACTCGTTGCGCGCGGCGAGGTCGTGGCCATCGACGAGAATTTCGGCGTACGCGTCACCGAACTGATTCAAAAGCCCGCCTAAAAACGACAGTTACGTCAGTTTCGTCACAAACACGGGTTTGCTGGTAGGCTGTTTGCTGCCACCTGCCGGTTCGGCGCTCACGGCAACTGCGGCGACGTCGCTGCCGTTGACCGGCAAGCGAAGCAGCGCAATACCGTTCCGGGGAACGAACGTCGACGAGGGCGTCATTTTGGTTGCGCCGATTCGCAGCGTCCAGGCCTGATACACTTTTCCTTTGGGCGGCGGCGGCAACTTGCGCATGGCGATATAAATGCGGTCGCCGTTTCTGACGACTTCGCCGCCTGCGACGCGATAGGGGTGCGCCGACGGAGCGAGCAAGTCGGCCAGTACGGCGTTTTGCTGCGCGAGTTGCCGGTCGGCCTGACCGGAATGATGCAGCAGCGATGCGTACAGTCCGCCGAAGATCGCCGCCAGCGCCAGACACGCTGCCGCCAGCGCAAATGCAGGCCAAGCGGCGGCGCGGCGCTGCGGCGGCTTCGCTGCGGCGATGATGCGGCGCTTGAGCGCAGAGCTGGGCGCAGCAGCTTTCGCCGGATCTTGTGCGCCCAAAGCCAAAACGGCGGCCACGTCTTTGAGCCGTTCGTACTCCTGGCGGCAGGAATCGCATTGCGCCAAATGCGCGCGCACTCGCTGAGCGTCATCGGGCGGCAGCGCCCCCAACGCGTACATCGCAACGTCGTCGAGCATGGCTTCGTGCTCGTTCATGCCTGCTCCGATCCGATCAAAGCTGCGCGCAATTTATGCAGTCCGGAGCGTATGCGCGTCTTGACCGTGCCCAGCGGCACACTAGTTCGTTCGGCGATCGCCTGCTGCGTCATCCCGCCAAAGAAGCACAGTTCGATCAGTTCGCGCTGATCGGACGGCAATTGCGTGAGCGCGGCATACATCGCCGCGGCATCGATGTGAGCGAATGCACTGTCCTCGACGTGGTCGTCCGCAGGCATTTCGAACAGCGGCGCAACGGGGCGCCGCGAGCGCGCGCGCAGCGAATCCAGGCAGCCATTGCGCGTGACGCGGCCCAGCCACGCGGCAAAGTTCCCACCGCGAAAACCTTCCGGCGCGCTCCATACTTTCAAAAAAACGGATTGCGTGGCATCTTCGGCGGCCGATGAATCGGCCAGCATGCGAAGCGCGATGCCGTAGACCAGCTGATGGTACCGATCGTACAATACTTCAAAAGCCGCGACGTTGCGGGCTGCCATTTCGCGCATCAGTTGCGCGTCGTCTTCCACGGAACGGGCGTTCGCTTCACGGCCTTTTTCAACCTCGGGCGCTAAAACGCTGCGCCCGTTTGCTTGGATTGATTTTCTTTTAGGGCAATCCAACGCGCGCGACACGGCGTTGTAAGGCGAATCCCCACCGCCATGGAGCATTGCATATGTGTCTCGGAGCGCCGCAATAGCGCCGGTCTTTAGGCTAAAACGAAACCGGCTCGCCGTTCTGGTGATTGCGCTGGCCGCAATTGCCGCATGGCCGCTATTGGGCGCGCAGCGAGCCGGCGCTCCCCGCGCATACGTGGCACCGGTCCTTCCGGACTACTCGTACCGCGACAAGACGGTCGCGTTCTACGAACGCCGGGTGCGCGAGGACGCGCAGGACCAGATCAGCGCGAGCTGCTGGCCGCGCAATATATGCAGCGGTATCGCGAAAGCCTTGACGTGGGCGATATTTTGCGCGCGCTGCACCAAGGCAAACGCGCGCTTCGTCTTCAGCCGCAAAACAACAGCGGCGCGCTCGAGGTCATCGCTTCGGCGTATTACGCGCTTCACGATTTTCAATCCGCATACGCGTACGAAGCCGCCGCGCACGTCGAGCGCCCGGATGATTCCAACGCGCCCGCGCAGATGGCGCTGCTCCAAATGGAGATGGGGCATTACGGTGCCGCGTTGCACGACGTCGGGGCGGCGCAGCGCATTCGCGACGATCCCGGCGTTTGGGCGGCTCGAGCACGGTACGACGAGCTGACCGGCAAACTCGCCCAAGCGCGGGCGCTGATGGCCGCCGCCGCACAGCGCTCGGACGAGGTCATCGACAATTCGGCGCAATCGCGCGCGTGGTATCACTATCGACTCGGTGAGATGGCGTTTTCCTCCGGCGATCCGGCCCAAGCGCAGGCGCAGGAACGCACGGCCATCGCTCAGTTTCCGAATTTCGCCATGGCATACCGCGCGCTGGCGCGCTTTTGCTGGGCGGCAAAGGATTGGAACTGCGCGCTCGATGCTGCGGACAAGGGCGCAGAGATCGTTCCCGATCCGGAAACGCTGGGATACAAATCCGACGCCCAGCATGCGCTGGGCGACCTCTCGGGCGCACGGCAAACGCAGACTGCTGATATTTGCGGTGGAACGCATCGGTAATGCGTATCATATCAGCGATCGGCTTCTTTCAGTGTACTATGCCGAGCACGGCGTCCGGCTCGACGATGCGCTTGCAATCGCGCAGCGGGAAGTGCGCCGCCGTGGCGACGAGATCTTTGCGCAAGATACGCTGGCATGGGCCGCTGCCAGGGACGGGCATTGGGATCTGGCTCGGCGGGCAATGCTGCTGGCAGTACGGTACCACACGCAGGACCCCCGCATTCTCTACCACGCCGGCATGATCGAACTGCACTTCGGTCGGCGCGATCGCGCTCGCACGTACATTGCGCAAGCTCTGGCCCTGAATCCCCATTTCGATCCGTACTACGCCGATGCTGCGCGGCTCACTCTGCAGCAACTTTCCTCATCACGATCGACGCCGGAGGTCCATTCTTGAAACACTTGTTGCGGATATTGCTGCCCGCGCTCGCCATCGTCGCGCTCGCGGTGGCGGTCCTGCTGTATCTTCCGCGCGCAGGGCGATCCTCCGATCATCAGGACTCGCCGCTGACGGTGGGGCGGCCTGGAGGCGACATCACCGACGTCTTCGTTTTTCCCGCAGCCGATCCGAACAAGGTCGTGCTCGCCATGGACGTTCATCCGCTCGTTCCGGCCGGAATGGCTCGAACCGTATTTTTCGATCCCGGCGTCATGTATCAATTCAAGATAGACACGACGGGCGACTATCGCGAAGATAAAGTCATTCAATTCCGCGCCATCGGCAGCGGCAGCCGTCAGCGCCTCGAGATGTACGGACCGGCCGCGCCGGCCATGATAGGAACCCGTTCGGCTTGGGTCGGTTCACCGCAGACGTTTACGCTCGGCCAAAAGGCGCATCTGCGCAACGGCGTTCTGGCAATGGCCGGCCCGCGCAAGGATCCGTTCTATTTCGATCTGTCGCAGTTTTTGAAAATCGTTCCGGACCGCAGTTACAAGTACCATCCGCCGGCCGGCAACGGCGTGCCTGCGCCGTCGGCCAAGTGCTTTCGCAAACCGGGCGTCGACGCTTTGCGCGACTATAACGTTCTCTCGCTCATCGTGGAATTGCCTCGACGAATGTTGGCCGCGCCCAACGGTAAGCTCGGGGTGATACGCCTGTACGCGACGACGTCGCTGCAGCGCAACGGGGAATGGACGCAAGTCGAACGGCTGGCGCGACCGGCGGTCAAAGAAGCGTTCGAACCGTTCGAACGGCACGATCGCACCAATCGCAGTTCGCCCTGGAACGATCCGCTGCTGCCGCACGATATCTACGCGTTCATGACTTCACCGCACGGCGCGCATCGTTCCGCGCACTTGGCAAGTTCGGTCGAGCACGTCCTCATTCCCGATGAGTTGGAAGCGAATCTTGCCGCCGACGGGCCTGCCCGATATCTTGCCGTCGAGACCAAGGGCAAGAGCGCGCTGCCCACCGGCGTGGTGCGCGCCGTGCCCAACTTCCCGCTAGGCGGAATAAAGAAGGCGCTCAGCAATCCATACCGGCAGTTCGGCGGCCGCGATCCGTCCAGTCCCGTCATCGATCTTTCGCTCGGCGTCATCTTCGGTACGCTGGGCGAAAAAGTCGGACTCGCTCCGCCCGACGGCAGGTCTACGCCGTGCTTGACCAGCGACAACGTCGATGCAGGCAGCCGCGGCGTGACCGATACGTTCCCATACTTCGGCAATCCGGTGTAACGCAGCCGGCATACCGCGGCAACATCGCCGCGGTAGCGTTTGGGCATGGATGCACTGCTGACGGTTGCCAATCACGCGCGCGGAACGCTGCCGCTAGACGTCTTGGCGGCGCTGACGGTGCTGTCGATTGCGCCGTTCATTCTGGTGATGTCGACGTCGTTCGTGCGCATCGTCGTCGTCCTTTCGCTCGTGCGTTCGGCCATCGGCGCGGCGGCGTTGCCGCCCAACTCCGTGCTCACCGGACTGGCTTTGGTGCTTACGCTCGTCATCATGTCGCCCACGCTCACGCGCATCTCGAGCCAGGCGCTCGAACCGTATTCGAAAGGCGCAATCAGTCAGTCGCAGTTCGTCGACCGTGCGGCCGGACCGCTGCGCGAATTCATGCTGCGGCAAACGCGCCTTGCCGACGTCGCGCTTTTCGAGCGCTCGGCGCGCCGGAGGCCCGAGCCCGCCGCGCGGGCGCCGCTGGTCGTCCTCATTCCGGCCTTCGTGGTGGGCGAACTGCGGGACGCGTTTGCAATCGGATTTGCGTTGTACTTGCCTTTCGTCGCTATCGATTTAGCCGTCGCGTCGATCCTCATGGGCCTTGGCATGTTCATGCTCAGCCCGCCGGTGATCTCGCTGCCGGCCAAACTGCTGCTGTTCGTCATGGTCGACGGCTGGGCGCTGGTCTGCGGAGGCGTCGTATCGAGCTTTAGATAAGTAAACGAGCGTCATGCGGATCGCTCAAGCGCTCGCGAGACAGCGGCCGTTCTTTTCATTCGAATTCTTTCCGCCCAAGGACGAAACGGCGCACGCGCATCTGCTCGAAACCATCGACGCGCTTCGGCCGTTGCGGCCGGCGTTCGTATCGGTCACCTGGGGCGCCGGCGGATCGACGCGCGCGCGGACGTTGGAAGTGTGCAAGCAGATTCGCAATGAGATCGGGCTCACCCCGATGGCGCACGTAACGTGCGTGGGCAGCACCCGAGCCGACCTGCGCAACATCTTCAACGAACTCGAAGCGGCCGGTATTGAAAACGTCATGGCGCTGCGAGGCGATCCGCCGCGCGGCAGTGCAACGTTCGTTCCGGTCGAGAACGGGTTCCATTACGCCGCCGAGCTCATTGCGATGCTGCGCCGCGTGTACGATTTCGACATCGGCGCGGCATGCTTTCCCGAAAAGCACCCCGACGCTCCCGACGAACGCAGCGATCTCGAGCACCTGGTGGAGAAGGTTCGCGCGGGCGCGGATTTTTTGGTCTCGCAGTTCTTTTTCGACAACGAAAAGTATTTTGCGTTCGTCGATCGCGCGCGGCAAGCCGGGATCACCGTGCCGATTATCGCGGGGCTCATGCCGATTACGAATTATCAGCAGATAGCGCGCATGACCGCGCTGGGCGGCGGGGCTATCCCGCCCAAGCTGCTTGCGGCGCTGGAAGAGCGCAGCGATGAGCCCAAGGCGGTAGAAGATCTGGGCGTCGCATATGCGACCTTGCAGGCCGCCGACCTGCTGCGACGCGGAGCTCCGGGCATTCATTTTTACACTTTGAACAAATCGCCGGCTACGCGCGCAATCGTCAGCGCGCTGCTGGCGGCCACCGCCTGGCGGTCGTTCATCACGCGTTAACGTTGCTGCAATAGCGCTCGCGTAGGGTCTTCGCATGCCTGCATTCGACGGACTGCTGCGCGAAGCGCTTTTGATCGCGGCTATTCTCTGTCTGCCGGTCCTGGCCGTCGCGACACTGGTAGGCACTGCGGTTGCGGTGCTGCAGGCAGCCACGCAAGTTCAAGAGCAAACGCTTTCGCTGCTGCCCAAACTGCTGGCAGTCGGCATCGCCGTCGCGCTCTTCGGTTCTTTCGGCATGCACTTGTGCGCGGCGCTGTTTTGGGACGTTCTCGCGCACATTCCCGCTCTGGTGCAGGAATGAGCGCTACTGCGCTGCTGGTTTTCGCCCGCTGCGCAGGCTTCGTGTTTCGCGCTCCCGGTTTTTCGCATCCGTCCGTGCCGCCGATCGTGCGCGCGGGTTTGGCGCTCACCATCGCCATCGGCATCGCTCCCGGCGTGCGGGCCGTTCACGCCCCTGACGGCATGGCCTTCATCGCCGGAGTTGCGTGCGAAGCCGGGATCGGCGCTGCGATCGGCATCGCCGCTTCCGTACTGTACGACGGTGCTTACGCGGGCGGCCGTGCGCTTGACGATTACGTCGGCATTCGCGGCAGCGTACCAACCGCGCAAATCTTCGCAGCGTCCGGATTCGGACGAGTATGGTCGCTGGTTTTTACCGCCGGTTTTTTCTTGCTGGGCGGATATCGCGTCGTGCTGTATGCGTTTTCGCGCAGCTTCGAAAGCGTGCCGCCGGGGGGCGTTCCTTCCCCGCACGCGCTGTACGCGTATGCCGTAGCCCTGCCCGCGAGCATTTTACAGGCGGCGCTTCTGGTGGCGGCGCCTGCGATAGCGCTCGTTTTCGTGGCGCAATGCACGCTTGGGGCGCTCTCGCGCGTGATTCCGCGCTTTGCGAGCTTCACGCTGTCGTTTCCCGTAGTCTTCGGCATGGCTTTGATAGGGACGATTGCGGCCGTGCCGGTGCTGTTCGCACAAAGTGCGACACCCTGGCTGCGAATTCCGTTTCTCTACGCGCATTGACGTGGCGCAAGAAAAGCAGTTCGAGCCCACGCAGTCGCGGATCGATCGCGCCAAACGCGACGGCGACTTTGCTCGCTCTCAGGAGCTCGCAAACGTGGCCTGTTTTGCAGCGGCCGCCATGGCGCTTGGTGCGGTGGTCCCGCCGATGGGCGCCGCGGCGCGGGCCGCCCTGATCGCCGGCGCGAGCGGACGAATCGACGCTTCGCACGCGGCGTCCGTGGCGTGGCTGATGTTGGTTCCGGCCTTGGCAGGCGCGTGCGGCGCGCTAACCGCGGGCGTTCTGCAAAGCGGCGGCCTTCGGTTTTGCGCGGTCGGCATCAAGCTCGAGCGGCTGTCTGCGGTTGAAAACGCCAAACGCATGTTTTCGCGCGAGTCGCTGGTCACTGCCGCACGCGCGAGCATTGCGTTTGCCTGCTGCGGTGCGGCAATACTTCCGGCTATTGCCGCGGTGTATGCCGCTGCGCTGCATTCGGCGGACGTTCGAGCCGTTGCTGCGGCATCGTGGAGCGGCGCGCTGCACGCCGCGGCAGTCGCATGCGCGATCGGCGCTGTTTTTGCCGGCGCCGATTACGGTCTGCAGTTGGTACGCTGGCGCACACGCTTGCGCATGTCGTTCGAAGACCTCAAGCGCGATCGCAAGGAACAGGACGGCGATCCGCTCGCGCGCAGCCGCAGGCGCGCGCTGCACACTCAGCTGTCGCGCGGCACGTTGCGCAGAGTGAAAGACGCAGCCTTCATCATAACCAACCCCACGCACATTGCCATAGCGTTGGAGTACCGGCCGCCCGACGTGCCCGTTCCGCGCGTCCTCGTGCGCGCTGCGGAAGAGGCTGCCGCGCGCGTGCGCGAAATTGCAGCCGAATACCGGATTCCAGTTGTGGAAAACGTGGCTCTGGCACGAGCGTTGTACGCGGGATCGAAAGCCGGTGAGTTCATTGCCCAAGAAACGTACGTTGCCGTGGCGCAAGTCGTCGCAGCCCTTGCCGATTCGGGAGCGCTCACGTCGTGAACCGGCTGCCGACGTACGCGTTTGCCGCATTGCTTTTAGGCATCGTGGCGATTCTCATCGTGCCGCTGCCGCCCGTGCTGCTCGACGTGCTGCTGGGAATCAACATCTTCACGTCGGCGCTGGTGCTGCTGCTCAGCGTGACGATCGAGGAACCGCTCGAGTTTTCGGCCTTTGCGCCTGCGCTTCTCATAGCCACGCTGTTTCGGCTCTCGCTCGACGTATCGGCCACGCGTTTGATCCTCACGCAAGGACAGCAGCCCGGCGGCGCGGGCGCAATTATTCCGGCGTTCGGCGAATTCGTGGTTCGCGGCAATTTGGTCGTCGGGCTCATCGTGTTCGCCATTCTGATCGCTATCCAGTTCATCGTCATCGCCAGCGGTTCGCAGCGCGTTGCCGAAGTCGCGGCGCGCTTTACTTTGGACGCGATGCCCGGCAAGCAAATGGCGATCGACGCCGACGTGCACGCGGGCGTGCTGGACGCGCAAGGAGCGCGCGCTAAACGCGAATTGGTTCAGAAAGAGGCGAACTTTTATGGCGCGATGGACGGCGCAGGCAAATTCGTCAAAGGCGATGCCGTCGCCGCGCTGATCATCGTGGCGTTGAACCTGATCGGCGGCGTTGCCGTGGGCACGTTGTATCGCGGCATGTCGCCCGGCGATGCAATTCAGACGTTCGCTTTGCTGTCCATCGGCAACGCGCTGGTGACTACGCTGCCGGCGTTCTTGATGTCGACCGCAATGGGCATGATGGTCACCCGGGTTACTGCGGACGGTTCGCTGGGATCGGATCTGGCATCGCAGCTGTTCGCGCGGCCGGAAATCCTGCGCGGAGCCGGTGGGCTGCTGCTCGCGCTCGCCCTGGTTCCGGCGTTGCCGCGCCCGGTGTTCGTTACCTTGGGCGCGTGCGCGTTCGCCGGCGCGCATTTTGCGCAAAAGCGCAACCGGTTGGACGCTGCACTGTTGCAGCGCGAGCGTGAAACGGCAAAGCGGCAGGCGATTCGGCGCCCCGAACTCGCGCTAGGTTTGGTCGGCGTGGACGCGGTCAGCATCGAGTTCGGTTCGAACTTGACGCAGCTGCTCGCGCCGCCCTTGTCGGATGCGCTGCTCGATCGCGTCGGAGAGGTGCGCCGCGCGCTCGCCGCCGAGATCGGCATCGTCCTGCCCGGCGTGCGCCTGCGCGACGACTTGGCGCGCGATCCCGATACGTATGCGATCCGCGTCCGCGACGAACTCGCCGGCGAAGGCGCGCTCGATCTCGCGCGCATGCTGGCGGTAGCGGACGAGCTCGTCCTCGCGCGTATCTCCGGGCGGGAAACGCTCGAACCGGTGTACGGTCTTGTCGCCAAGTGGATCGAGCCTGCCGCGCGGGAACACGCTTTGGAGCAAGGCGCTCTGGTATTCGATCCGATCTCGATTCTCGGCTCGCATCTGGCCGAAGTCACGCGATCGCGTGCAGCGATGCTGCTGGGGCGCCAGGAACTGCAGACCCTGCTGGAACATTTGCGTGCGACCGTGCCGACGATCGTCAAAGAAATCGGAAGCGATGCGCTGCCGCTCTCGTCGGTCCAAAAAGCGCTGGGGCTAATGCTGCGGGAACGAATTTGGCCGCGCGATCCGGTTGCAATTTTCGAAGCGATGATCGAGGCGTCGGCATCGAGCCGAGATCCCCGCGATTTGGCCGAAGCCGCTCGCCGGGTTGCCGTTCCCGCGCAATTGCGACGGCGCGCGACCGACGCGCTCGAGCCGCTATTGCTCGACCCCCAGCTCGAGCGCCATTTGGCCGAGTCGTTTGCCGGTCCCGGCGCAGCCAT
The DNA here is from genome assembly GCA_963777315.1 of Vulcanimicrobiota bacterium. Taxonomy (GTDB): domain Bacteria; phylum Vulcanimicrobiota; class Vulcanimicrobiia; order Vulcanimicrobiales; family Vulcanimicrobiaceae; genus CAVYEM01. The sequence continues at coordinate 30,797 of CAVZQC010000006.1, read as the reverse complement.
CGACCCTGCGCTGGCCTTGACGATACGCGAACGCGCGCAGCAGTATGCGCAAAGCGTGATGCCGGCCAAAGCGGCGCTGCTCTGCACGACGCCCGTCCGGCCGCTGCTGGCCGAGTTCTTGACCCGCTCGGGAGTGCGGCTGAGCGTCTTCAGCTATGCCGAAGTGCCTGCCGAGATTGCGCTCGTACCGGCAGGCGTGGTCGAGCCGGCCGAAGGGGCCGGAGCGGCGTAAGGCTAATTTGACGGGTTCTCCCCCGCCTGTTAGACTTTGTGGGTTGTCCCGCCGGTAAGGGCGGGCGCTGCTTTTTTCACCGGTTAGACATGAGCTGGAATAGATACAAGAACCCCCTAAAAGGCTTGGTGGTCCTCGCGATCCTGGCCTCGAGCCTATGGGCGATACTGCCCATCGCGCAGAAGATTCATCTGGGCTTGGATCTCGAAGGCGGCGCGCACCTGCTGCTCCAGCTCGTATCCCACCGGAGACGTGAAATCGATCACGCCCGATATTCAGAACGACACCATTCAAGTGATCGACCGCCGCATCAACGGACTGGGCGTCACCGAGCCGGAGATCAACAAGGTCGGCAGCGACCGCATTTCGGTCGATCTGCCGCAGGTCAAGAATCCCGAGCAAGCCGAAGCCGCGCTCAAGCAAGTGGCCGTTCTCGAATACAAGATCATGCCCGAGGACGTGCGCAACAAAGCCGAAGCGGCGCTCGCCGCATGCAACGCTAATCCGAAGAACAAGAAGGCATGCGCGTACGCAAATCTGGGAGCCTATCAGGCCAGCGGCCCGGTCGTGTATTCCGGCAAGGATTTGAAATCGGCGCAGCCTGCGTACGACCAAAGCGGCAATCCGAACATCCAGTTCACGACCAAGGATCCCAAGCGCTTTTACGACCTGACGTCTAAGAACGTGGGCAAGCCTCTGGCGATGTTCCTGGACAAGCACTATTTGTCCGCACCGACGATCCAGAGCGCCATTTCGGACACCGGCGAAATTACCGGTTCGTTCACCACCGATCAAACCGCCTCGCTCGCCAACGATCTCAATGCCGGCGCGCTGCCGGTCGACGTGCGCATCATCGAGAATGAAACCATCGGCCCCACGCTGGGCAAGATCGATTTGGCGATGTCGCTCAAGGCCTCGATTCTGGGGCTGGGCCTCGTGCTGCTGTTCATGCTGTTCGTGTACCGGCTGCCCGGGCTGCTCGCGGACATCGCGCTCATCATCTACGTATGCATGATGCTGGGGCTGCTTTCGATCGCGCACGCGACGCTGACGCTGCCGGGGATCGCCGGCTTCGTGCTCTCCATCGGCATGGCGGTGGATGCCAACGTGCTGATCTTCGAACGAATGAAAGAAGAACTCTGGGCCGGCAAGACGATGCGCGCCGCCGTACGCACGGGATTCGCGCGCGCGTTCACGGCGGTGTTCGACAGCCACTTCACGACCATCGTGGGCGCCGGAGTGCTGTACATGCTCGGCACCGGAACGGTCAAGGGCTTTGCGTACACGCTCTTTTGGGGCACCGTGTTCTCCCTGGTCACGGCGGTCTTCATCACCCGCTTGTTCGTCGACGTGCTCGTGGAAAACGACGTGGCGACCAGTCCTCCGCTCTACGGCGTAAAGACCGAAGAGATCGGCATTTTTGCGGCAAAGGCGGGAGCGTAAGCCATGTTTTTCCGCAGGCTCAACTGGAACGTCGTCGGCTGGTTCCGCATCGTCTCGTTCATATCGTACTTGATCATCGCTGCAGGTTTCGGTTCGATGATTTGGCACGGGTTTCAGGGCGGCAACGGGTTCCAGGCCGGAAAAATGCTGCAGCTCGGGCTTTCGTTCACCGGCGGCACGTCGGTCGACGTGAGTTTCAATCGGCCGGTTGGCCTCAACGAGCTGCGCGACGCGCTCGCGCCGTTGAAGTTGGCCGACGAAACGGTTCGAACGGTGGGCACGCAAACCGGAAACGGCTACACGCGCTACAGCGTCGAGACGCAAACGGCATTGGGCAACAACACCCAGTCGCTGTGGAATGCGCTCGGCACCGCGGGGCCTGTGGACCGCGCGCGCTCGTCGGTCTCGTCGGTCGGTCCCACGCTCGGGCGCGAGTACCTGACCAAAGCGATAGAAGCGCTGATCATCGCGCTGCTGATTCAATTTCTGTACATCGCGTTCCGATTCGGCTGGAACTACATTTTCGGTGCGGTCGTGGTCATCGCACTGGTGCGCGACGCGTGCATGATGATCGGCATCTATGCGCTCGCCGGCAAGCGCGCGGACGATGCGTTTCTGGCCGCGGTGCTGACCGTCATCGGCTATTCGGTCATGGACACGATCGTCATCCTGGACCGGATCCGCGAGAACAGCAAGATCATGGCGGGCCAGGCATATCAGAAGATCGTCAACACGTCGATCCTGCAGACGATGACCCGCTCGTTCAACACCCTCGCGACCGTCGTGATTACGCTGGTTGCGCTGCTGGCACTGGGCGGCGTATCGCTCAAGAATTTCGCCTTCGCGCTGCTGGTCGGCATCTGCTCGGGCGGATACCACTCGATCTTTTATTCGGCTCCGCTGGTACTCGTGTTTCGCAAGCGGCAGCTGGATGCCGCCGCGCGCAAGCGCGCGGCCGGCTTGGCGACGCAGGGGACGCGATCCGCGCGCAGCGTTTCGGAGAACAAGGCGTTGGGCGCGCACGGGGGCGTAGCGCGCGAAGACATCGTCGCGGCACGAAAGGCGCGCCGCCAAAAAGCCAAAGCGACGCGGCCGCCGGGTGCGACGCCGGCGCGCTACAAGCGCAAGCGCACGCAGGCAGAGGCTTCGGCGGCGACCGCCGTGGCGGACGAAAGTCGTTTCGAAGAGATGGATCCCCTCGACGCGCAGGCGGCGGGTATGGACGAGCAGGCATTCGATCAGGGCCACGAAGAGATCACTTTGAATCTGGAAGGATTCGAACCCGAACAGCCCATTCGCAGCGCCGACGAACCGGAGCCGCCGCACAACGGCTAAACGCCTCCCGCGGCCGACCGCTTCGGAGGCTGCGTTCGAGCGCGTTCTCGAGCAGTTCAAAGGCGGCCGCGCCCCGGAAATCGAGCTCATCGATCGCCTCTTCGCGCAACGCAAAACGTTTCTCGCGCGCGACAGCTTCGCGGGCGTGGGCGAACGCGATTCGTTTCCTACCAAAGTCATGGGAGTTTCGTTCGAAGGCCGGCAAGACGTGGTGGCGGGATTGGTCCCCGGGCTCGAACTCGAGCTGCTGCGCCGGCCCGACAATCCGTACGACGCCAACGCCGTGGCGGTGCATTACGGTGCGCTGCAGATCGGGTTTCTGCGCAAGGAAATTGCCAAGCACCTCGCGCCGCTTATCGACCAGGGAACACGCTATCGCGCGCGCATCGAGCACGTCACGGGCGGACGAGGGAAATACTTCGGCGTCAACATCCGCATCGATCGCGAATCGCGCATGGCCGCCGGCGCATTGGCGACGCCCGTGCGCGGGCAGATGGACCGCTCGGCAATCCGGGCCGCGCTCATCGGCCAAGCGCAGCCGCACGATGCGCAGCATGCAGTGCTTTCCCGGATCGATTTGGGCAAAAATACGCTGGCGGTCATGGGAACGGGCCGCGGCAAATCGTTCTGCTTCCAGTACTCGGCGGCGTACCGCGCGCTGGAGTCGGGTCAAAAGACGCTGGTAATCTATCCGCTGCGGGCGCTGGTGAACGACCAGTTCGACGCGCTCGAACGGCGGATGGACGGTTTCGGACTGCGGATGCTGCGAGCCAACGGGGCGATATCGTCCGACGACCGCGCACTGCTCATGCGGTCGCTTGAAACGGGAAATTGGGACATCATACTGGCAACCCCGGAGTTTTTGCGATTCCATCGAGAAGCGTTCGGCGGCCCGAGCGCTCCGAATTTCGTAGTGGTCGACGAAGCGCATCACATTTACGAATCAAAGCATCGTGCCGCTTACGGCGCGCTCGGCGAAACGGTCGCGGGGCTGGGCGATCCCCAAGTGCTCGCGTTGACGGCCACGGCGGGCGACGATGCATTCAAGCAGATCGTTCGCGATCTCCGGATCGACGCGTGGGTCATCGACCCCACGATACGCGAAAACCTGCACGTGATAGACGCGCGCGAAACGCGCGAGAAGCTGCACTATCTCGTCGAGCTCTTCGAAGGCGAAGACGGCAAAGGCATCGTCTACTGCAATTCGCGCAGCGAGGCCGGCAAAATCGCCGACGCTTTGCGCAAACGCTTTCCCAACGAGGTGATGTTTTACCATGCCGGCATGCCGTCGATCGATCGCGCGCAGGTCGAAGCGCTGTTCCGTGAGGGCGCCTTGCGCATCATCGTGGCAACGTCGGCGTTCGGCGAAGGCATCGACTTACCGGACGTTCGCAACGTGGTGCTGTATCATTTGAATTTCGATTTCACGGAGTTCAACCAGCAATCCGGACGCGCGGGCCGCGACGGCCGGCCAGCGCGCATCCATCTGCTGTTCGGGCAAGCCGACCGGCGCATCAATGAATTCATCATCGATCAAGAAGCGCCGACGTTGAACGTTTTGCGGCTGCTGTACAAGGGCATGCGCGCACTAGCCGCCGACGGCGTTGTGCGCATGACGTACGCCGACATCGCGCGCACGTTGGAATTGGACAAAGCCAACGAGCGCACCGTAAGCGTTGCGGCGCGGGTCTTCGAAGACGAGGGACTGCTGCAGACGGGTATCGACGACGACGGCCGGTACATGCGGTTCGTTCCGGTCTCGGGCAAGATAGACCTGACCAAAAACGAAAGGTTTGCCGAAGGCGAAGCGGCGCGCGAAGATTTCGGGCGATTTAGCGATTTCATCTTGTCGGCCGGCGCACCGTCGCTGCAGCGAATCATCAACCGCCCGATTTATCCCGAACACGTGGAGACCGAGCGTTGACGACGTTGCTTGCACCAATGCTGCGGGCGGGCGACGCGGTGGCGCTGGTCGCGCCTGCCGGACCGGTTACGGATGCGGAAATTACTCGGGCGTGCGAGGCGGTTCGCGCGCTCGGCCTCGTGCCGCGTCTGGGCGCAAACGCGGCGAACCGGCGCGGGCATTTAGCCGGCACGGACGAAGAGCGCGCCGCCGACTTCAATGCTGCAGTACGCAATAGCGACATTCGCGCAGCCTTCGCTTTGCGCGGCGGGTACGGCACGATGCGTCTGCTTGACCTCGTCGATTACGACGCGTTGCGTGAGGATCCCAAAGTCGTGCTCGGCTACTCGGACCTCACCGCGCTGCTCAACGCGATAACGCAGCAAACCGGCCTGGTGACCTTTCACGGACCCGTTGCAGCGCTCTCCGACTTTACGGGCGAAGAAACTCGCGGACTGCGAGCCGCAATCATGAGTGAGCAGCCGTTGGGCGAACTGCATGCAGAGGGTGCGCGCAGTCTTACGAGCGGAATCGCAAGCGGCCGGCTCGCGGGCGGCAATCTCTCGCTGATGGCGGCGCTGGCGGGGACAGCGCATGCAATCGATACCGCAGGAGCGATCGTCCTGATCGAAGACGTCGACGAAGCGCCCTACCGGATCGATCGGATGCTGACGCAATTGCGCATGAGCGGAGCGCTGCACCGTGCGGCGGGCATAATGGCCGGCGGCTTGACGAACTGCGACGTCCCCGACGATCACGTCTATGCGGGCATGCGTTTACGCGGTGTGCTCGAAGATCGCCTGGGCGATCTCGGTATACCGGTTCTGCTCGACGTGCCGGCCGGTCACGTCGCAGAACAGTGGACGCTGCCGATCGGCGCGCACGCCACACTTGACGCCGATGCGCGAACGCTTACGGTGGCGCAAAGCGCCGTTTGCTATGCGTCCGGCGTGCCGTGACGCTGCCCTTAGGCGATGGCGCGTTCGGAGGCGGTGCGTGCGTTAAGCGGCGATGTGCACGGTAACCGCTTTTTGTGAGGGGCGCGGGATTTCTTTGCCCTCGGCTCGCATCTCGGAAATTCGATAAGCGATCGCGTCCTGAAGCCTACCTATGACCTCCTCCTCGCTGTCCCCGACGGCATAAATTCCTTCGATGTCGAGCACATAGCCCCCGTAATTGTTGGAGCCCTTTTCGACGACAACCGTATAGTCCACAGCGAACCCTTTCACTTTAGGCCAAGCTGCTTCTGGAGCCGGTGCCACGCACCCTTGGTCAGTTCGTGCCCGCTATTACCGGCCACCGTAATTTTGCTCCCCGTATCATGATTCTCGAAATGATGATGGTCGCCAACCGTGTTTTTGTACTGGTATCCGCACCGCGTGAGCAGCGCGAATACCTCACGCACCCGCGGTGGCATGTCGTTACGCGATGACGCGTTCGGCCGCCGCTGCGTCGGTTTCGTTGAAGAAGCGGTTGTGCGTTTCGGAAACTTTCGGCGCCCACGGATCGACCTGCGCGGCGTTGACGGGGAAGTGCGTCGTCGGTCCGGCAGCGTCGGCGTAGCTGCTGCCGTCGAACGGCGCGAACGCCCGGCTCTCTTTGTGCGCAATCACGATATCCGAGACCGCGCGCTCGGCCGCAAGCGCATCGCGGCGCAGCGACGGATCCAAACGCGCGTCGTTTGCAATCGCGTCGTACAGCGCCATCGCTGGACGATCGGCATGCCAGGGCATGTCGGGCGTGGCCTGCGAAAAGCGCACCATGCCGGGAACGGATCGCGCATCATCCCGCAGCGCATCTATGGCCGGTCGCTCGCCGGCGTGCGCCGCGATGTCGTCATTGAGCGTTTTCACGCTTTGCTCGACGCCGTGCATCTTCGCGCCGTCGAGATCGAGCACGTCGAATGCCGCCGCAGGTCCCCAGCTATCGCCGTCGACGCCGTATTTCTGACGCATGACGTCTCCGACAAGTGCTTTGCCCATCGCCCCGGAGCTCGGATTTTTCGCAATCGCATCCGCGACGTTGCTCGGTACGCCCGGAGAAACCATCGTCTCCGGCGACCCTGAAACATGAACTGCCTGACGCCGGAATATGGAAAGGCGTGACTTGACGATTCTACCACGCCGTATCCGCCGCTAGGATTCTGCTGCGGCCGATGCTTTCGGGCTCGTCGTTGTTCGTTCATATCTCGTCGAGCGGAAATTCGGCGGCCACGTTTTATAGAGCCTCATATGGACGATCAAGCCTTTGCAGCATACGTGCTCACCAACGCGCCGCGCTATGAGATTGAGACTCTTGAGAAAATTATAAAAGGCCTGAACGATAATGTAGCGAGTAGGCGTTGGGGTAAGCCGCTGGATCTACAAATAGAGTCCCACATTGAAGCGACCATCTTCGGCACATCATACGCGCAGTATGGCACGGTCACACGGATATCCGAAAAAGCGTGCACAATTGAGCCGGTCGGGTCTGACTATCCAGTTCGCATCTCTTACAAGCGGCACGCCATTCGTGTGTTGGACGAGTTTGAGTGGAACCGCGTGGTTTCCAATTTAACGCGTTGGCAAGAACAGTACGAAAGTGAAAGGGCCCGGGAAACGAAGGCAATTGCCGATGAGCGCGCAGCCGCAATCCAGGAGCGGGACAAAGCGAAACGCCAAGTGGCACGGATGACGGCACTGAACGGCTCCTTCGATATCTACCGCGGCTGCTTTGTGCACGCGTACCGGCCGGATTGGAACCAACACGAATATGGGGTGGTCGTTTCAATGTCGCCGAAAAAGATTTTATTGAGCAATGAGGAGAGTGACTATACCTCCGGTGTTTGGGTTGCGAAACACGAGCTACAGATTCTAGACGAGCGGCAGTGGGCTGTCGTAGAGCGTGAGCAACGGCGGCGCCGTGCAGAATATGAGGAGGCCATGAAATCTGGCAATAAGGGGGATCTGCCGGATTATTCATCCGTCGAAATCCCGCTGGGTCGTTAAGTCGGTGAGCCAGCAAAAATGTCTGGAGACTTCTGCTGGAGTACGAAGCGATGGGAGGGCGACGAGCGCTGTAGGCCGCTGCTCGAATCTGCGGCATGATGCCTCCTTACTGGCATAGACCTGCAGACCGAGGTTTTGATCGGAAACAGCCGCCCGAGGCGGCTCTCGCCCGTCTATGACAAGCGACAGCCAGAAGACTATCGCGCATCGCAAGTGACATACGTCCGTCACCGCGAACTGCTATCCGTAATAGTTGGAAAGCGTGCGCGACCTTACAAAGCAGGCGCCTGCTTGCTATGATGAATGGCGTGCGGTTTTCACCGACCGCGCGCTTACGCTTGAAGGACGAACGGGTGAACATCGCCGCTAATACTCAAGCCGATCCGGCGCTGCCGCTTACGATGCGCGAGGTGGTTTCGTGCTGCTAAGCCCGCCCAGCATCAGCCGTGCTCCTGAAGAGGGACAGCTCGTCACTGTTCGCGATCGACATTGGATCGTGCGCAGTGTTACGCCGAGTTCGCTGCCGATCGACGTCATGTCGTCAAACCACAGCCTTCAGCGTCTTGTCGAGTTGTCGTCGGTTGAAGATGACGGTCTTGGCGATGAACTTAGCGTCATCTGGGAAATCGAGCCCGGCGCGCGGATTCTTGAAACCGCTAATCTGCCGAAGCCGATTGCTGGCAGATTTGATGATCCAGCAAGACTGAAGACGTTTTTGGATGCGGTGCGCTGGGGCGCCGTCACCTCCGCCGATTCGCAAGCGCTGCAAGCCCCATTCCGTTCCGGCATCACGATCGAAGATTACCAACTGGATCCGGTCGTCCGTGCGCTGGAGATGGCGCGCGTCAACCTGATGATCGCCGACGACGTCGGCCTCGGTAAGACGATCGAGGCGGGCCTCATCGTGCAAGAATTGATACTTCGGCACCGCGCGCGCAACGTGATGATTCTCTGTCCCCCCGGGCTGACACTCAAGTGGCAGGCCGAGATGCGGGACAAGTTTGGGCTCGAGTTTCGCATTGTAAACGCCGAGGCCGTGCGGTTGTTGCGCCGCGAGCGGGGAGTGAAGGCAAACATCTTCGCGCACTTTCCCCGCCTCATCCTAAGTTTCGACTGGCTGAAGATGGAGCGGCCGATGCGTATACTGCGCGACTTTCTTCCGACTGACCGAAATTCGTATCCGCGCACGATCGATCTGCTGATCGTAGACGAGGTCCATCAATGCGCTCCGGCCGGAAACGGCAAATATGCGACCGATTCGCAACGCACGGAGTTGTTGCGCTATCTCGGACCCCACTCGGAGCATCGTCTCTTTTTGTCTGCGACACCACACAACGGCTACGAGAACTCGTTCTCCACGCTGCTCGAACTGCTGGATCCCCAGCGTTTCGTGCGTGGCGTAAAGCCCGACCCGGTAGCACTACGTAACGCCGTGGTACGCCGTATGAAGGAAGACATCCGGGAACTTGGACCCGGACCGGACGGCATGCCGCGCTTCCCCAAGCGCGAGATCGAGAAGATTGTCGTGGATTATCCGATAGATGAGCGTCAGGTGCATGCCGATCTCGCAGCCTACACGGAGTTACGCCGCAAGCAGTCAGCGAGCAAACGCAATTCCGTTGCCGCCGATCTTATCGCCCTTCTTTTAAAGAAGCGTCTCTTCTCATCGCCAGCCGCATTTGCGCAGACGCTTGACGCCCACATCGAGACGCTAGCGCTCGGCGGCCGCAGCGGTGGCGACCCGGATCGCCTGCGTGACTTGTACGATCAGGTCCATTCCAATTTTGAGGACGATGACCAGTTCGAGGATGCGACGTTCGAAGCGTTGCGGCTTATGGCTGAAGCCGGCGACGTCATCACACCAGAGCAGCAAAAACTGCTCGAGCGCATGCAGTCTTGGGCGCACAGCGCGCGAGATCGCGCGGACGAGAAAGCGCGCGCACTGATCGCGCAGATCAAGGAATGGTGCTGCCCCACCACGGTCAATGGCAGGCCGCAGTGGACCGACCAGCGCGTCATCATCTTCACCGAGTATCGCGATACGCAGCGCTGGCTTCAAAACTTGTTCGATGCCGCTGGCTTATCAGGGGATCGCCTTAAGTTGCTCTACGGCGGTATGGATGCTGATGAACGCGAGCAGGTCAAGGCCGCGTTTCAAGTGGACCCGTCGAAGGACCCGGTGCGCATTTTGCTCGCAACGGATACCGCGAGCGAAGGCATCGACCTACAGAATCACTGCCATCGCCTCATTCATGTCGAGATTCCGTTCAATCCGAATCGTATGGAACAGCGCAATGGGCGTATCGATCGCCACGGACAGCCCAATGCCGAAGTCTACATCTATCACTTCGTCGGCAAGGACTTTGAAGGGAAGGCGCATTCGTTCGAACGTGATCTGGAGTTCCTGTTCCGTGCCGCCAAAAAGGTAGACAAAATCCGTACCGATCTTGGGAGCGCGGGCGCCGTGCTCGCGCGCGAGGTCGAAAAAGAGATGCTCGGACGCCACGGCAATCTCGATCTGGTCGTTCCCGGGAAATCCGCCAGCACCGCAGCGCTCAAGGCCGAACTGAAACTCCGCGAGCGCGTGAACGAGATGCACACGCGACTGCTCGGGTCTCAAGAAGAACTCGGCATCTCCCCGCAGGCCATCAAGAATGTCGTGGACGTCGGCTTGGAACTCGGGCGGCAGTTCCCGCTCGAGCCGGTAACGCTGCCAGCGAAGAATAAACGCAGTAAAGAGATCGTCGCCTATCAGGTTCCCGACCTAACCCGCTCTTGGGCCAACGCCTGCATTAATCTCTATCATCCGTATTCGAATGAACGTCTACCGATTACGTTTGACAATAGCGTGATCAACGGCCGAGAAGATGTCGTGCTCGCACATCTCGGCTCGCGTTTAGTCGCGCAATCAATGCGGCTGCTCCGCGCTGAAATCTGGGCGCGCGAGGGCGAGGGGCACCTTACGCGCTTCACCGGGCGACTCGTCAACGATGCGGACCTCGCCGAACCTGCGATCATCATCGAATCGCGTCTGGTCGTCATGGGGCGCGACGGGTATCGCCTGCACGAGCAGATATTCTCCGCCGGCGGACGGCTAGGCGGAGCCCGCGGTTTTGGACGCCTCAACGTCGGCGAAGTGAAAGCCACTCTCGCCGCACGCGGCAACGGACTAATTCCGCAGCATCACCAGGATGAGATTGCCGCCTGCTGGGATCGGCTTACGGAACCCGTATACGATGCCGTGCGGGCGCGTGCCCAGGAGCTGCGCAGTGGTGTCGCGCGCTTACTGGACGAGCGCAAAGAAACTGAGATTGAATCACTGCGAACCGTCATGCTGCAATTGCGCGATTCTATCAAACGCGAATTGGCGGAAGTCGAAAGCGATACGGCGGAGCAGTTGAGTATGTTTGACGTCGAGAACGAACGCGAGCGCGCGCAGGTGAATCGTGATATCGACGCATTGCGCCGACGTTTGGATGAAATACCCGAGGAAATCGAGCGCGATGCGGAACGTTTGCGCCGCCGCTTTGCGAAGCCGGAACAGGCGGTCTTCCCTGCTGCTATTATGGTGTTAGTACCGAAGCGCTACGCAACTAAGTCGCTTGGACTGTTCGAGAGGAACCGCGCGTGAGCCGCCAATCAATCGATATTCACGCCGATTGGCTGCGCCTCGTTGAACCCGAAGGCCAATTCCTCACGCTGCCGGTCGTGCGCCAAGCGTTTCCGAGCGGTCTCGATTCTACAAAGGATAAAGTTCGCGACGCCCTACGCAAGCGTTATCCGAAAGCCGAGACGCCAAAGCAAGAACACTGGAATACCTGGATCGACTGGCTGCTGCGCGACGTGCTCGAGTGGGGGCCGTACTACCGAACGGGCGAGGATGTTGCCCAATACACCGATGCGATTCCAGAATACGGCGTTGTGTTGCGTGCCGACGGCGCTCTGTTCAAGGAAGCGCTGCGCGTGCTGCTGATGCGCTATCCGCACGGGACTGCGCTGGATGAACGGATCAAAGGCGACCGCTGGAACACCTCGCCGATCGATCGCGTAAAAGAACTCTGCAAAGCGCATCAAGTGCGCCTCGGAATCGTGACCGATGGCCAACGCATCGTGCTCGTGTGGGTGCCCAGCGCCGGCGCCGGCGGGCATGCAACCTGGGATACCTCACTCTTCCTTGAGAGCCGTGAACGCGGACTGTTGCAAAGTTTCACCAGCCTTCTGCGCGCTTCTCGCTTCTTTGCCGTTCAAGAAGACGCGCAGATCGAAGCCCTGTTCGAGGCTTCCGAAAAATTCCAGAGCGAAGTTACAAGCCAACTTGGCTTCCAGGTGCGGCAGGCTGTCGAGTTACTCGTCGACGCCATCTCCAAAGCCAATCTCGAGCGTGACAGCAAGTTGCTCGCCGGCATTCCGCCGAAACGCGTGTACGAGGCCGCGGCCACGGTAATGATGCGCCTTGTGTTTCTCCTCTACGCCGAAGAACGGGATCTGCTGCCGTTGAGCGAGCCGCTCTACGCAGATTACTATGCGGCTTCGACGTTGCGTGAGCAACTCGATGAACAAGCGGCCATAGAAGGCGACGAGCCACTGGAGCGTCGCAGCGCAGCATGGAATAGATTACTCGCGACCTTCCGCGTCATCTACGCTGGACTTAATCACGATCGTCTGCGCCTGCCGCCCTACGGTGGCAGACTCTTCGATCCAGACCGTTTTCCGTTTTTGGAAGGTCGAACTGAGAAGCAGAAGTGGAATGATGCGGCGAGCACGCCGTTGTTTGTGGACGACCTTACCGTCCGCGCGATCTTGGAAGCAATCCAGACACTACCGATCCGCGAAAACGGCTCCAGGGAACGCCGCAAACTTTCGTTCCGCTCGCTCGACGTTGAGCAGATTGGGCACGTCTACGAGGGACTGCTCGATCATGGAGTCGAGCGCGTAGATGATGTTTATCTCGGCCTGGTCGGCAAGAGCGGTGACGAAGCCGAGATTCCGCTAGCAGACGTGGAAAGCGCCGCTACTAAAGGACGCAAGCACGTTATCGCGTTTCTTGCCGAAAAGACCAAGCGCAGTGAAGGCGCGATCGAGAAGATGCTGGCTGCTAGCCAAGATGTTGTGAGCGGCAAAGACGCCGAAATGCTCCGCCTGCTCAATACTGCCTGCGATAACAAGCGCGATCTAGCAACCCGCGTCGGACCGTTCGTTTACGCGCTGCGCAAGGACCTACACGGGCTTCCGGTTATCTTCAATACCGGCTCGCTGGTGGTTAAGCAGACGCGTGCGCGTCGCGACTCCGGTACTGAATATACACCGCGCGAACTCGCTGAGGAGATGGTTCAATACGAGCTCGAGCCCCTCGTCTATTCGCCTGGGCCTCGTGATGGCGTTGAACCGGATAAGTGGAAACTTCGTTCGTCCAAGGAACTTCTCGATCTTAAGATCTGCGATCCGGCCGTCGGTTCTGGAGCGTTCCTCGTTTCGGCGTGTCGTTATCTTGCTGACCGTATTGTGGAGGCATGGATCGCCAAGGAGCCGCAGCTCGAAAACACCAGCCGAGATGATTTGACCCTTGACGCCAGGCGTGCCGTGGTCGACCGCTGTCTGTATGGCGTTGATCGTGATTCCATGGCTGTCGAAATGGCAAAGCTGTCGCTCTGGCTCATCACGATGGCGCGGGAGCGACCGTTTAGTTTCCTTGACCACTCGATACGTGAGGGCGATTCTCTCCTCGGCATCACATCGCTTGAGCAAGTGCTCTACGCGCACATAAACCCCGCTATCGGCAAAGCAATAAACGAAGCATTGCTTTTTAATGTAGCGGCGGTGGCCAAGCCCATCGTGGAACGTGCTGCCACTCTGCGGCGACAACTAGAATCCTTGCCGAATATTAGTGTTCGTGACGCGGAAGCGAAACAGCGCCTAAACGATGAGGCATCCGAAATGCTCGACGCGGTAAACGTGGTTGCTGATATGGTAGTTGGTACAGCACTATCAACCTCTACGCAAAGTGAAAAGCAACGTGACGCGGCTTTTCGCAGTGTCGCGCTGAAAATTCAAGGGGCGCTTCAACACTCGAACGGTGAGAAGAATCTGAACGGTTCGCTAGAACCGTTGCGCTCACTTGCACAACAATTTTTAAACTCAGGCGCAAAGAATGGCAGTCCACCTCGCATTACGATGCATTGGCCACTTGCATTTCCAGAGGTGTTCGAACGCGAGGAACGTGGATTCGATGCGCTTATTGGAAATCCACCCTTCATGGGCGGCAAGAAAATCAGCGGGGCGTTTGGGACGGACTTTCGCGAGTATCTTGTTTCTACGCTGGCGGACGGCCGTAAGGGGCACGCGGATCTCGTTGGATATTTCTTCTTGCGCGGTGCCGATATCGGCAAGAACCTAGCGTTCTTAGCCGCTGACACAATTGCGCAGGGCGACACGCGGGAGATCGCTCTTGATGAAATATCTGCTCGAGGTTGGCGTATCGTCCGCGCGGTGAAAAGTCGTCCATGGCCGGGAGTTGCAGGCGTGCATATTGCACAGGTCTGGGCTGCATCTGAACCGGGACTGCAACGAAAAAATCTTGATGGGGTAACGGTCGCCGATATTTCGACATACCTGGCTGAATCACGTCGCGTCGAGGGCAAACCGGTTCGGCTCGCAGCCAACTCCGGAATCGCGTATAACGGAATGTATGCGTTGGGGACGGGCTTTTTGTTGGAACCCGAAGACGCTCAAGCGCTAATCGCGCGAAATTCGTCCAACGCAGACGTATTGTTCCCATACCTCACGGCAGAAGACATTTGTTCTCGTCCAGACGGATCGGCTAGCCGGTGGATTATTAACTTCCACGATTGGTCTCTTGAGCGCGCCGAAACTTACAAGGAATGCATGAAAATCGTGCGCGAGCGTGTGAAACCACAGCGCGACAACATCAAGGATGCTTATGGGAAGCAATACTGGTGGCGATTAATGCGCACTCGCCCGGAACTGCGTAATGCGATTGCATCGTTTGATAACATTATTGTAATGCCGATTCACAGCAAAATAGCTATACCGATGTTCTATCCAAATAATCTTGTGTACTCGCATGGCGTTTGCGTCATAGCGAAAGGCGATTTCGCTTCCCTTGGAATTCTGTCTTCAACCGTTCATCATGTGTGGGTGCGTGCGTACACGAGCACCCTTGGTACAGTCACTAGATATGCGCCAAGTGATTGTTTCGAGACCTTCCCATTTCCATTGAATGCCGATAGCGTTGAGCCGTACATGCGTGAAATCGAATTGAAGCGCAAAGCGTTGATGGAACAGGCCTGCATCGGCCTGACCGATGTCTACAATCGCGTAAGCGATCCGCGCAGCCAGGAGACCTTAGTTGTGCAATTACGGGAGTTACACACGGCAATGGATCTAGAGATCATCGCCTGTTATGGATGGGAAGATATCGATCTCAAGCACGGATATTATCCTACTGATGAAGGTGTGCGTTGGACATTTTGTGATACCGCCCGAAACGAAGTGTTGGATCGCCTCTTGGAACTCAATCACGCTCGCCACCGTGAAGAAACCGCCGATGGCGCTGTTGCGGCTATTGCGGCCAGTTCCGGAAAGACGAAACATGCAAAAAAAGCGTCTGCGCCGGTTAACGATAAGCAAATGGCCCTGTACTGAGAGACATGCGTAACAAAATATCAACAAAGCGCCTCGTAACCCCGTCCCCTCCCCCCAAAGTCTTCGCGACCGCATCGCCGTGGCAGATCCGCGAGGAGTTCCAGCAACTGGTCGTTGGCGACATCCATGGTCCCGCATTTGGGCCGGACGAGATACTGCCGGCGACGCCGATTCCGCACGATCGCTATCTTGTTGGTATGCTCGCGCCGTCTGACGTTCGGGTTAAGCCCAGCCATACCGACGACTCCGGCAATGCTGATGATGAAACGGCAGGCGATGGAGCAAGCAGCGACCGCGTCGCAACGGTAGGCTATTTCCCGTCATCGATCGGCTTGAGTTTCGTCGTTGACGAGAACGTAACCCGAATCGAAGTTTGCGCTGAGTGGGGGCAATACAAAAAAGAGAAGCGGTCGCGGATTGAACTTGAGGGCCGCGAAGGGTTCTTTTTCACGAAAAAGGATCTTGAAAAAGAAACGCTACGTGTCTGGCAGCGATATCCGCAAAGGGGTACAGTGAAAATCGCGCTGAAGGACGGCGACCTCGATGAGCAGATATCAGTCATGGCGTTTCCACTGGTCAAAATTCGCGGCCGTGCTCGCCGGTACAAGAAATGCTGGCTAGTCACGCTGTTCCTCGTGAACGATCAGCCGTCCCAGAGAGAGAACGCCGATCAGCAGTGGCTGTTTCAGCCGTACTTGGCGGTTACCGATCCCGAAGGCAAGGCGATCTTCCGTGCACGCGACGACGTGAAGGAGTCGCTCGAAGAGACAGACGGAGAACTTGCGCAACTCGCGATGCTCTACCGCAGCGTCGTCGACTTCGCCGCTGGCCACGGCGCTGCAGTCCATGCAGAAGTGGATACTTCAGATCCGACGTGCGCGGTTCGCCTTGTCACACATAATGTACCGACGTTCGAGGTGCCGCGTACCGAGCAGCCATCCGTCGAGAAAAATCCGCTCCTTGCAGACTTGAAACTCGACATGAAGGTGCTGACTGAAGCGAAGAACGACGACTTTGCCGGCTTGCTCATGCCGATCGTTACGGCATACCGCGATTGGCTCGACAAGCAAGGGCGTCGCAGCGCCGACGCGGCTGAACGACTTTCCGATCACAACGATGCGGCGCAGCAAGCCCTTATCGATGCTCGTACTATTGCGGACCGCATCGAAGCCGGCATCGCGCTGCTAGGCCGCGATAAAGATGCGGCTGAAGCATTCCGCTTTGCAAACGAGGCGATGTGGAAGCAGCGCATCCAGCAAGTAGCGATTGGGCATCAGAAGACAGTAAAATCGAAGGAAGGCCGCGACCTTTCACTCGCGGACGCCGTTCGCGAAGTAGACATCTCGAAGAATCGGTCGTGGCGTTTGTTCCAACTTGCGTTCGTATGCCTCACCCTCCCCTCTCTTACGGATCCTCGTTATCGCGATCGCGTTGGTGAGACAGCGCTCGTTGATTTGCTGTTCTTCCCAACCGGCGGCGGCAAAACGGAAGCCTACCTTGGCCTCGTCGCATACACATTTGCGATTCGTCGACTTCAAGGCAAGATCGTAGGCGATGATGGTAACTTAGACGGCAGTGAAGGCGTTGCTGTTCTCATGCGCTACACGTTGCGTCTGCTCACCTCGCAGCAATTCCAACGTGCGGCGGCGCTCGTCTGCGCATGCGAGTATCTGCGCCGCGAACGGGTCAAGAGCGATCCGCGCTGGGGGGAAACGCCGTTCCGTCTGGGACTCTGGATTGGTTCATCTACCACCCCAAACTGGACCAATGACGGCCGCGAAGCAGTTGAATCGGCCCGCCAACGCGAGGGCTTTACGGGTGGTCAAGCCGATCCGCTCAAGTTGACGGCATGTCCCTGGTGTGGGTCGGCGCTGCAGACGGGCAGCAACGTAAAAGTCCATGCGCAGTTGTGGCGCACGATTACCGAATGCTCGGACCAATACGGTGATTGTCCTTTCACGCCAATCAAGTCCGGCGGCGAAGGCATACCAGTCGTCACGATTGATGAGGAAATTTATCGTCTGTTGCCCTCGTTCGTCATCGCGACGGTTGATAAGTTCGCGCAACTGCCATGGAACGGGGCGCTGCATCTGCTATTCGGGCGTACCTATGAACGTTGCTCTCGCCACGGCTTCCGTTCTCGCGATCTCGATGGCGTAAGTAACCACAACGAGAAACCGACGCATCCGGCCTCCAATGGCCTCCCGGCCGCAAAGACGGATCCATGCGATCGTCTCCGCCCGCCGGACCTCATCATTCAGGACGAACTGCATCTCATTTCCGGCCCGCTCGGTACGTTGGTAGGACTGTACGAGACTGCGATCGACAAACTCGCGTCAATGACGATAGGCGGGGAAGTTGTTCGCCCCAAAGTCGTGGCCTCGACCGCAACGATCCGGCGTGCGTCTGTCCAAGGCAAAAAACTGTTCCAGCGCGATCTGAGTGTCTTCCCGCCAGCGATCTTCGACGCGAGCGATAACTTCTTCGCCGAGCAAGTGGCGCCGAGCGAACAAAAACCAGGGCGCCGTTACGTCGGCGTGTGCGCGCGCGGGCTCCGCTTGAAAGTGGCGGAAGCACGTCTCACGATTTCGATTCTCGCCGCGGCGCAGGCGGTCTTCGACAAATACGGTTCGGCCGCAGACCATTACATGACGCTCGTTGGTTACTTCAGCGCGCTGCGCGAGCTGGCCGGTATGCGACGCATGATTGACGATCGATGTCCGCGAGCGTATCGGCAAAGCCGCGCAGCGCGGACTTGGCAAACGCTCACGAGCGATCGTCATGGGCGAACTGACCAGCCGGATGCGTTCAGATGATATTCCGGAGATGCTGGATCGGCTGGCGCTGCCGCACACGTGGGGCGTTCGCGGCTCGAGCACGACCGGACCGCTCGACGTCGTGCTCGCCACCAATATGATCTCTGTGGGCGTTGACGTCTCACGCCTTGGCCTTATGCTCGTCGTTGGACAACCCAAATCCACGGCAGAGTACATTCAGGCGACGAGCCGCGTCGGCCGTGAACTGAAGATGCCCGGCATCGTCTTTACCCTGTACAACTGGTCGCGTCCGCGCGACCTCTCGCACTACGAGCGATTTGAACACGATCACGCAACATTCTACCGCCAAGTTGAAGCGCTCTCAGTGACGCCGTTCTCGCGACGCGCAATCGATCGTGGTCTTACGGCTGTCGTTGTAGCCCTGATTCGGCACGAGGCGGCGCATCGTAGTGCTGGCGTGAACATGAACCCGGAGCCAGCCGCGCAGCGAGCGCCGGTCACCGATCCTGCCTTACGCAAAGAGTTGGACTGGATCGTCGAGCGCATCAAGCGCGTCGAGCCGAATCCTGCGGTAGCCGACGAAGTTGCAGACAAAATCGATGTGCTACTCGACCTGTGGGCGGACAAACAACGCTACGGGCTCAAGCATAGCGCACCGATTTCCTACAAGGGCAAACGGGGTTCATCCGCCGCGCTGCTCATCCAGCCGTTGCCTAACGAGTGGAGCGTGTGGAACGCGCCCAACTCGTTGCGTGAAACCGAGCACACGATCAATTTGATCCTGCAAGAATCCGATGATAGCGCAGACGAGGCAAACTCTTACAACCTAAGACCGGTTGCAGAGAGCCCAACCGCTGGTGATAGCGCGCCGACCGTTGATGATCCCGATGAAACGGAACTCCAGGAGTCGCTCTTATGACGACCGCCGCCATTCAGCCGCGTCCAGGTACTGATCGCAAAGGAAACTATCCCAAGCGCGTTGGTGCAATTCGGCCCAGTCAAATTCTGCACACGTACGGTGTCGGCGCTCTCGTCGATCTACCGAATTTTTCCGTCATCGTCGCCGGCTTGCAGTCATGGCGCGACCCGATTGCTTTTATCGAACAAGATCGTTTATTGGATGCTGTCCAAATCGAACTCGGCCCGCAAGTGCAAAACCTCGCCGCGATGCCGTGGATGGAAGAGACGGACAATCCGATGGATGAATGGGCGCGGATCGGCGTTCCGGTCATTTCGTTTCCGCGATGGCTGCGCTGCACGAAGTGCAATGTTCTCTCGACGATTCAAGGTGGACTCTTTAGTCTCGAGTCAAACGCGTATCGGATCGACAAGACCCGCTACATCCATAAGAACTGCAACCCGAATGGCAAATCACCGCTCGCCGTGCCAGCGCGCTTTGTCATGGCCTGCCGCAACGGGCACCTGGACGAATTTCCGTGGCAAGAGTTTGCGCACGACTATAAGGCCTGCCCGAAAGGCGGACAGGGGACCCTGTCGCTTATTGAAGCCGGCAGCGGTACGCGTTCCACGGAAATCTTCGTCAGATGCAACGCCTGCGAACAATCTCGCATGATTGCGACCGCATTCAATCGCAACGTCGAAGAGGGTCCTCAGTGCCGCGGACGACATCCGCACCTGCGCAGATTTGAGTCGTGCGATCACGTCGCAGAGCCTTTGCTACTCGGCGCATCGAACACCTGGTTCGGCATCACCCGCAGCGCACTAGCGCTACCCATCGCCAGCACTTCAACGCCGCTCGACGATGCGGTCGAAGCGGCGTGGAATCATCTGGCGAACCCCGATATCAACGATGTAACCTCGCTCGGATTCGCGCTTAAATTCAACGCTAATATCGCGCATCTCGCTAGTTTTGACCAGGCCGAATTATGGGACGCGGTTGAACGCCGCAGAAATCCTAAAGATCCGCAAGAATCGCAGCAGAGCGATCTGAAGGCGCCCGAGTGGGAACGGTTCATCGATCCTGCAGGTGCGCCGGATACGATAGATTTTACGATTGAGGATGCCGGGGTGCCCAAGAAGTACCAGCAGGACATCGCTCAAGTTGTTGCAGCTACCCGTTTGCGTGAGACCAGTGCGCTGATCGGGTTCGCTCGAGTGGAGCCGCCTGATTCGGGTTTTGGCGAAGACGAAAGTCACGTGCGACGCGTTGCCCTCAGTACGGAAAACCCGACCTGGGTCCCGGCTAATGACACGCGCGGCGAAGGCATCTTCGTACGTCTGCCCGAGCAGCGCATTGCCGCATGGGAGCAACAAGCCGAAAACGACGATCGTATCAAGAAGATCCGGTCGCGTGTCGTCGCCCGTAACGGCGAGGCCGGATGGCCCGGCACGCGCTACGTGGTCCTGCACTCGTTGGCACATCTGCTCATCAACGAACTGTCGCTCGAGTGCGGATACAACGCGGCTTCGTTGCGTGAGCGCATCTACTGCAACGACGGCGCTAAGGGCGATGAACCCATGGCCGGCATCCTGATATACACGGCAGCGGCAGACTCCGAAGGCACGCTTGGCGGTTTGGTGCAGATGGCAAAGCAAGAGACGGTTGGTCGCGTTCTCGATGCCGCGATCCGACGCGCCGATCTCTGCACGTCTGATCCATTATGCGCTGAGCATAAACCTTCGGTTGAAGATGGGACACAACACGCCGCCGCGTGCCACAGTTGCCTCTTCGTGCCGGAAACAAGTTGCGAGAGCAACAACCGCCTGCTCGACCGAGCAACGCTGGTTCCCACGATGGCTGACTCAGGAATGGCATACTTTGCTCGCGAGTGAGGCCAAAATTGCCAATTGTGTTCTTGACCTAGTTCAAAGCCTTTCTGAAGACTTTGTGCGCCGGTTCATAGACGTGCTGCATGAGCACCAAGATCTCAAGGAAGTCAACGCTCTTCGGATCATGCGCGCAGTAAATAACGACGCTGCCCGTGATCTCTTATCGTCGTTTGTCCGCGACGTTCGCGGCATCGATCCAAACCTGTCGGCGAGTGCATTAGGGCTAGGGATCGAATGCGGTTTGGCCGCCGTTAAGTACGATACTCAAAAGCAAAGCATCGATGTGGTCTGGACCGGCCCGGGTACGGAGTCAGCCATTCGCCGTACCGCACCGGTACTGCTCGAGTTAATTCGATCGGCAGAAGAAGAGATCGTTGTCATCTCGTTTGCGGCTTTTCGCATCACTGACGCGCTGGATATCTTTGAAGAAAAGGCTCGCCGCGGTGTCAGGATGCACTTCATCCTAGAGTCGAGAGAAGACAGCGACGGACGCCTATATACAGACGCTGCGGCTGCATTTGACACGCTTGCGGCGTACCCGAACGTGAAGTTCTACGCGTGGCCAATCGAAAGGCGCCCTTGGGGCGCCCTGCTGCACGCCAAGGCGATAATTGTGGACGGCCGGACGGCGCTCACGACGAGCGCAAACCTCACAGAGAATGCGATCTCCGCAAATATCGAACTTGGCTTGCTCATACGCGGCGGTGACGCGCCCGCGCGCATCCACGAACACATAATAGCGCTAATTCATCAGCACACATTAAGTGAATCAAAACAGTGATGCAAAACCGCCACAACGATGTGAGAATGCGCTAGTCGCCGTGCCGTGGAGATAGAATGAAAAATCTGAACAGCGACCATACGCCATCAAGATCCACTCCTAAGAGAAGTGTTGTTTTTTTATGCCACGCAAATCCGGAAGACAACGCATTTGTGAAGTGGTTGGGCGCACGCCTGTCGGCCTTTGGCTACGACGTTTGGGCGGACGTCCTTAAACTTAAGGGCGGTCAGGAATGGGAACGCAGCATAGAAAGAATAATTCGCGACGATACCTGCAAGGTTCTTTTTGTTGGCACCAAGGCGGCGACGGATAAGGATGGCGTCAGAAGCGAGATTATAATTGCAGATCAAGTGCGAAAGGCGCTCAGAGATCCAGACTTCATCATCCCGCTGCACCTTGAGGAACACGACGCGACTTTTCTCACTGCACGGCAGCAATATGTTCCCTTTGATCGAAGTTGGGCTCAAGGCCTATCAGAACTCGTCGAAACACTTGACGCCTATAACGTGCCTAAGAGCTCGTCTCGCACGATTGATCGCTGGCGTAACCTGCAACTAAGGGGCGGCACGCGGCTGCAGCCACGGAAAGAATTGCTCGTCTCAAATTGGCTTCCAATGTCAGGACTGCCGAAGTTCCTCTGGCGCTATGATGCGAGCCTCTCGCCAGGCGATGGCTCATCGTTTGATAGTTATACGAGACTTACAGGATGGCCCTATGTTGCGTTCGGTGAGGGGCTGTTGTCCTTCGTGCCGCCCGCCGAAGGTCTGCCTAAAACGACGCGTCACGTGACTACAGGACCCGCTATGATATCCTCGGCGGAGTTTCTTAGGGACGGGTGGCGGCGATATAACATAGAGTTTTTTCGTGCTCAAGCTCTCTGCTCTCAACTTGTATCGTCCGCAATTGACTCGCTTCTCGCTAGCCGAGGCTACATCGAGCATTACAGCGAGAACATACGATGCTGGTGGCTAGACATCAATCACGGACCGAGCGGTCTGGTAAAGTTCAATTTTTCGTCGCTCGGCGGAAAACGCCAGATCCAGGGAGTCTGGAAGAAGGGACGCTGGCATCAAGCGCTGTCCTTCAGGCCGAGATG
This sequence comes from Vulcanimicrobiota bacterium, assembly GCA_963777315.1. Taxonomy (GTDB): domain Bacteria; phylum Vulcanimicrobiota; class Vulcanimicrobiia; order Vulcanimicrobiales; family Vulcanimicrobiaceae; genus CAVYEM01. The sequence goes on along the minus strand of CAVZQC010000006.1, from coordinate 7,791 downwards.
GAGCCCGGTAACGCACGTGCGCGTTATCCAGCGCGTAATGTTTTCCTCCGACGGTTTGCATTTGACGACCCAAAGGAGTACAAACAGACGACGAAGGTTTGCTAGGTCCTGGTATAACGATAAGTGGCGAGACGTTTTATTTGCTGGATTGTCATTTTTGAGTGAATCGAAACACGAGATTCTCGTGCCGATCGCTCCAGAACAGTCGCTACGGTTAAGTTTGCCGGGAATGTGCTTTAGCTCTAATGTCTCCATACCGGCGTCCACGGATCAACGTGCAGATCAGGAACCTGATGAAGAATACGATTATTTGAGCGAGTCGATTTACGATGACATCGACGATGAGGACTTCGATAACTTGGGCGACGTCGACGCAGAAGATGAAGTGACCGAAGGTGGGCGTCCTTCATGAGCTTTGCGCGAAGGCTGGCACATATAAAGGAGCCCAAGCTAAGGTTCGGCCATGGCCAAGCCATGGAATATCCGCGAGATGGGCTTTTTCTGTTCGGGCCCGTCGATCAGGCGCAAAGAATTAAACAAATCAACTACGGAATCATCGGAACGCGCAGCGCGCTTAGGCGTTTCCGGCTCTGGTCTAAGGAAGTTACTGGGTTCATTGAGCCGCCCAATGAATCTCCTCATCACGTGTGCTTTCCTGGATTCGCCGAAGTCTTCGGTGCCGTTTGGCCAAATGATCCAGTTGAAGTCATAGACGATATCGAAGAATGGGAAATCGATTCAGCGGCTAGAATCGAAAACAGACACGAAGCGGTCTACAAGACAGTAGACATTTTTGTTAGCCGCCTTGAGGAAGCACGTCGCCGCCTCGAAGTACCGATACCACTATGGTTTGTCGTCGTGCCTGAAATAGTATATCGTCTTTGCCGTCCCAAGGCCACCGTTCCGGTGGCAGATCGGCTGCCACAAACCGTTACTATAAGCGAAAAGTTTGCTCGATCATTGGCGACGACGCCGACCTTGTTTCCTGAAGATGCTCGACAAGCTGAGATATATGATTATGTTCTCGACTTTAGGCGCCAGCTTAAAGCGCGGCTGTTGGCATCACAGACTGTTACGCAGATTATCAGGGAGCCAGTGCTGGAGCCAGCTGCATTCACGGACGGGCTTCAACGGCCGCTGCTTCCTGGTGCTCTTGACCGCGCGAACCTCGCATGGAACCTGTGTACCGCAGCCTACTATAAAGTCGGCGGCCTCCCATGGCGGGTGCTAAATGTTCGTGATGGCGTTTGCTATGTCGGAATTACTTATAAGAAGACCAGCTCGGACGCAAAGGGATCTTACGCATGCTGCGCCGCACAAATGTTTCTTAGCGATGGCGATGGCGTCGTATTCCGCGGTGCAATGGGCCCTTGGTACAACAGCGACCTAAAACAGTTCCACCTCTCGACTGACGAGGCAAAGAACTTAACCGAGATGGTGATTCAGGCTTACAGAAGGGATCACCGAGGTGCAGCTCCGCGCGAGTTATTTCTGCATGCAAAATCCGAGTTCAGCGAGGAAGAGTGGCTTGGATTCCAAGCAGGCTGTGCCAAAGGAAACTATGCTGGTCGGAGTAAGGATCAAGCCGGCGAACGATACTAAGTTGTTTCGCATGGGACGATACCCTGCTGCACGTGGCACCATGTTGAAGTTGAGCGATCGCGCGGCACTCGTCTGGACGACGGGATTTGTTGCACGCCTCAGCACCTATCTTGGCCCGGAGACACCGAATCCAGTTGAGGTGAAAGTCGTTAAGGGTCAATGCTCTATAGACACTGTGGTTTTAGATGTGCTCGCTCTTACGAAGCTTAAACTTTAATGCTTGCGTACTAAACGTCAGCTTACCGGTCACGATAAATTTTGCGGACATGGTCGGAGAGATTTTGGTGGCTGCCCCTCATTTAAGTGCTCCTGCGCTGCCGTTTAAGCATTACATCTAAGGCGTCGATGGTTTCACATGGGTGGGAGCACCAGGGAGACGGAGTGGCCTGTTGCGACGGGTCCGTGTAGTAACCGTACTACGTCTGTGCCATCAACCTTTCTGCCCGACCATGGCTGACATGATAAAAACAGAATGCCGTTTTCACGAGGGATTCGGCGTGTTGATGTGACTTAGGATTCTGGCCGAACCAGCGACCCACTGATTAACCGACTGCTTTCGCTCCCGCTGGGTTGCTGCGTTTCACAAATTGCCGAGGCGGGGGTTGCGTAGAGCGATTCTAGCCGGCACTGCTTGGGCGCAAAGTTACCGTTCCTGGCCGACGATTCTTTTCAATGTATCAGGATTGCTATCGAGCCAAGCAGTGTAAATTTGGGCGATGCCAGTAATTTTCGCGAAGTAACGCCTACAAGAGCGATATGCTTTGCAGCCGCGCACCCGTTGCGCTAAGCACGTTTTTGCGCCGCGGTGCCTTGGGCAGTCGCAGACTGCAGAAAAGCCGGGCCATACTCTTCGATGCGTATCACCACCGGATGCGCTGTGGCGTTGGGAACATAGGTAACACGGGAAACGAGCAATCGTAGCGCTTCAGCTTTTTCGCGTACGGTCATGTTGCCCCAGTTTGCGGCGAGCCATTCGATAATATGGCGAGCACGCTCAAAATCCGGCTTAGCATGCTGCCTCGACATTTCGAGATCGATTTCGCGAAGACGAGCATCGATGTGTGCGCGCTGGCGTTGATGGTGGAACAGATCGCGCTCCCCGTCGTCGTGCGATTGTGCACCGGACGCCACCATTCGCTGGATGGTCCGCCGCAGTGCGTCCATTTGCACAATGCTCTCAAATAGTCGCCTCCGCTCGTGTTCCAGCGTCCGCAGCGAACTTTCGCTTCTCTGTATTTTTAGAGCGGCAAGTATTGCGCTGTCGGAGAGTCGAGCAACACTTGAAATCTGCTCGATGATGAGCCGGGAGATTGTTTCAACGCGAACCTGCTTGTTGTTTCCGCACGTTGGATGATACTGCTTGGCATGCGAACACTGCATATTGGGATATTTTTTCCGAGGTCCTTTCCGTTGGCGGCCTTTCTTGTCCAATAATGGTGCAAAGCTTGTCAGCGACGCCATAGCGCGGCGGCATTCGGGACAGTACAGGATACCCAGCAATTCGGAAACATTTCCACGAGCTGAGCGGGGCAAGTTTCGTGTTATCTTGTTGAACCGCCGACTGTAGACGGCCTCAAACGTTTCGCGCGATATGTAGGGCTCCGGTATACACTCGGCTTCCCAAAGAACAGTCTGGTGAACAAGGGGCTTGCGCTTTTTGATCCGGCCATCGTGTATATCGCGGTCCCACCGGTCCGTCGCAAGGCCGCCGGCGTAATGCGGATTTTCACCGATGCGGTATAAGTCGTTCCATCGAAACGGCGTGCCATTCGGGCGGCGAAAACCTCGTTCGTTTACTTCATCGGCCATGGCAGCCCACGAAAGTGGCGACGTCTGCAGTAGTTTCCAGATAAACGTAAGCGTAGCTTCGCGATCGGGATCGCGATGCAACACAGTAGGATCACATCTGCAAGCACGCACTCTAACGGTGTGCTGTTGGCCACCGGGCGCCTCACGCTGCGTTTGAATTAATCCGGAACAGTGCCGTTCGTGCGTGCGGTAGCCATCCGGCGGCGCGCCGCCTTGCCACTTACCACGCTCCCTGCGAGAACGGCGCGCCTCACTGACCTTCATTTTCGTGATGCGCAGCTGCTCTTGTCCGATCGCGGCCTTTACATGCGTTACAAGATCATTGCGCGGATCGGTGAGATCGAGTCCATCACCAATCGCAAGTAGTCGGATATTGAGCATGCGAAACGCGGTGGTGAGGGCTGCGTATTCCAATACGTTCCTGCTCCACCGGTCGGCCCAATCGATGACGATCGCATCGGGTCGCTGTGCCGCGGGCATGTTCTGATACTCAACAATCGAGCTCCGTGTACTCGGCACGGCGGTTGAAGGAGAAGCCGGCTCCAGAGAGTTGCAGCGCGCCCTTCCCGGATTCCGCGACGGCGATACGTTTGCGTACGACGATTCCGTTCGGAACCGCCCATTTTTCTTCGACTTCGCGACGTTGGTTGAAGAGGGATTCGCCTTCAGTTTCTTGCGCACGTGTAGATACGCGGTATAACGCATCCACGACATGGATACCCGTCGCCGGTATCATGGTGATTCACCTACGCCGTTGAAGGTACCGGGAGGGAGGTGAGCCGTGGCCATGATTCATTTCGCCTCCACCGGCTCTTCGCCCATTACGCGTCATATGCTTTTCGGCACGCGGTTTCTATGCGAGTTAGCATGACGGCGAGTAACGCCTCGCGATGGATTGTTAGTGGCAGTGACAGGCGGGCTTTCGTGGTTCTCCGACGCCCAGCGCTGTTCGATGCGATCACGCAGGCCCAGCAGCGCCTCCACAGCGGCTGCGTTCTCAATAAGGAGCGGCTGCGTTTGCGGCTCTGGACGTCTTTTGCGCCCTCGCGCCGATGCCAGCACTAGGGGTCGCAGCCCTTTGTCTCGCGACGAATCAGCTCCTGAATCGAGGCGACTTCGATGAGGTAAATCTTACCTTTCATGCGATAGCGCAGCAGACCGTTTGCGCAGTAGAATTCGCGGACGTACCGCGGTGTGCAGTCGAGCATCTCTGCGGCCAACTTTGCGGACACGTGAGTGGTGCTCATGAGGTTTCTCTCCGCGCCGCCATGCAACGCACTGTCGATTTTCTCAGCACGATGCGCCGCACGGACTTTGGCGGCTTCGCGCGGCGCGGGCCGAGTATCGGCTGCGTCTACAGGTGCGACCACTGCCTGAGATGATCCATGCACTTTTCGCGCACTGGCCGGCGAGCCAAATTTCGAGAAGAACACCGTTTTAGGAATCAACCACGTTCCTCCAACACGCTCGGCGGGAATCTCCCCGTGGCGAAGGGCGCGGTAGACCGATGCCTCTGACAGCCCGAGATATCTTCCGACCTCTTGTACTGTCAGCACAAGCGTTACGTCGTTCGCCAAATCCCTTTCACCGGTTCTCCGCCGCGGCATGACAAAATCTACGAAAATACTGCAGACCTAGAGCGCTGCACAAGGTTGTGCGCGGCTCTACACGGTGGTACAGCGCTTTGCATTGCTTGCGCGATGCTTGCAAAGTGTCGTAAAGTGGCGCCATGTTTTACCGGTCGCATGTTAGGCACACGCGCATTTCGCGCGAAGTGCAGTCGAGCCACCGTCGTCTTGAAAGATAAGCCGATACTCGTGGTGTCACCTTATGGTGCTGCATGGCGTTCCGCTCATTAGCCCTCGAAAGCGTTGTGACAAAAAGCTGCAATGCACTAAAGTTTTTGTCGTTATTCGAGAACCGGCGTGAATATCATGAGATGTGCAGCTATCGCCAGCATCTCGAACGTGAAGGGGTCATTCAATGATCCAAAAGCGTCATCATAATCGTCACAGCGATCGCCGCAAAACGCTAGCGCTGTACCGATGTCCTGCGGTATGCTTATCAGCACAAAACCTTTATGCTAAAGCGCACGCTACGGGTACGCGCGCCGCAGGTGCCCCATGCTGATGCCGCTTCGCCGCGCGACCTACTGCCGCGAGCTGGACCGCCGCGCGCAGCCCGATGCGCGCCTGGACCACTACCTGGCGCCGCTGCAACAAGCCGACACTATCGCGCTCTACAAAGCCGCTCTTGCACCCTGGTTGGCTTGGTGCGAGAAAAACGAGCGCTGCGCTCTGCCCGCGTGCGACCAGGATGTCATCGCTTACCTCATCGAGTGCATCGACGAGCACGGCGCGAGCTACCCGAGCATCGCACGCTTCATCTCCGCTCTCTCCTGCCTGCACGTCTCCAATGATTGCGAACGCTTTAATGGTCCGGAACTGCGCGCGCTGCTCAAGCGCCAACGCAGCCTGCACCGCATTCAAAAAGCGGCGCCGCTCTCGCAAGCGCAGGTGCACGCGATGATCGACCTCGCACAGGAGGCTTATCCGCCAAACCGGGCTGCGCGCGACGCCGCCTATTTCGCACTCGCCTACGCGAGCGCGCCGCGGACCGCCGAAGTGAGCGATGCGTGCTGGGAGCACGTGGTGCGCACGCCGCACCTGTGGGTAATCAACATTCCGCGCTCCAAGGGCGATCAGCGCGGGCGCGGCCAGCAGGTCACGCTGCGTCGTCACCCTGATAAGCGCTACTGCCCGATCACTCTGCTCGAGGGCTGGCAGCGGCGCTCGGGAATGACGCGCGGGCCGATCCTGTGTCCGATCACACGCGGCGATCACGTGCTGCCCCGGCGCCTCGGACCGGGCGGCCTGCGCTGGATCGTGGCGACCTACGCGGCGCTGCTGGACCTGGGTCCGGGCCACACCCCCTACAGCTTCCGCCGCGGGCGCGCCAGCGATCAGTACGAGCGAACGGGCGATATCAGCGCCGTCCAAGAGACGCTGCGGCACAAGGACTCCAAAACGAGCTGGGAATACGTCGATCGCCAGCGGAGTGTGGGCAACGCCGCGCGCCCGTATTTCGAATGAGTGCACGGTCGACCGAGCGGGGCATGCACGCCAATTGGACGGTGTGGCGCATGTTCGAAGCCTTCTGCCGCACTCGCAACGAGTGCGCGTGCCCGGCGAGCGCGCAGACGATCGCGACGTATTTGTTCGCACGCGCGCCGAGCTGCAGCGGCCGCACCCTGTGCAGCTACCTGCGGTCCGTCATTTGGGTGCAAGAGCTGCGCGGCTACCACCATCTAGATCCCGCGCAGCTGCGCGTGGTGCTCGAGCGCGCGCAGCGGGGCGCCCGCGGCGCGTTCCGCTACATCACACCAACGACGCGGGATCAGCTCGCGGCGGTCGTTCGGATGATCGATGTCCGGACGCTGGCCGGTGCCCGTGATCGCGCGCTGCTCCTTACCAGTGCCGCGGCCTGGCTAGAGCCGCAGGAAGCGCGCGACGCGCACACCGATTGGCTCGCGCCCGTGCCATCGGGTATCCTGTTCACCGTTCCGGGACGCTGCGCGCGACAGCTCTTGATCCCGCGTTTGGAGCGTGCCATCCCGTTGTGCCCGGCGCGCGCGCTACGCTGGCTCCTGCTCCATTTGGGCGAGTCATACCGAGGACCGCTGTTTCCACGCGTAGCCCGTGACGAGATAGTGGCGGCAGCCATCAGCGACTGTGTCTTACGCAAGCTGGTGCGAGCCCGTGGGGTCGCCGGGGGCGTGCCGGATCTCTCGCTGCGCGGGATCCGTCGGGGCGCGATGATCGCCGCGCTGGAGGCAGGAATCTCACGCGTGGAGTTCGAGCGCCATGCCGGCTATCACGATCCCACTACCTATGAGCGCTTCGTCAAGCGCGTGCGGCGTTTCTATGCTGCGGCCGAGGTATCGTGAGGTTTCGTCGGTGCAGCAATCAGTTTGTCTGCCGAAAACACGCGTGACGTGCGCGATCCGTACGCACCTAATATCGTGGAAGCAATCGTCGACAACGTCGTCGAGTTTTTCGGATCGTTGCTGGGCATCCGAGCCGTCATTGATCGACCGTTGCGCTTTTACGAACCAGGCAAGAAGGTGGACGCGCATCCGCGTAATGACGCAAGCGCGTGGCGCCGTGCCAAGAAATACCACGAACTCCATCGCGATACGTGACGAATGCAAAGCGCGCATTCGGCGAAGACGAAATACCGCGCGATTTTGTCGGCCGCAAATACGGCGAACGTCGCCAGCGAGCGCTTATTGCGGCATCGGAAATCATCGATGACTTCCAGTCCGCATTAATGGTCGGCGCTATGCTCGTCTTCGGCGCTGTGCTCGTCTTCCGCGCGTCT
>CAVZQC010000005.1:0-242599 GCA_963777315.1 Vulcanimicrobiota bacterium | reverse complement strand
GATAGAAGTCAAGCCGCGTGAATTGCATGGAAGTGTTGCGCCGCGAACCACTCAGTCGGGGTTTGCGAGTTCCGACCCGGATTATTTCACCGCGCGGGAACTGCGCGAACTGCACCGGTTTCCCCGCCGAGTAATTCAACAAGCGACATGGGGGGATTGCGCAGCTCCTCGAACAGCGCAATCCCCGAAGATGCGGTCTTGGCGGCGATTTGCGCTGACTGAAGCTGATCCGGTTTGGTGGACACTTTCGGCTTAGCCGAGAAGGGTCCATCTGAGCCTCACCCGATTCGTAGACCGATGCGATTCGTGGCAGATCGGCTGCTGAGTGGCACACGGTTCGCGATCGGAAGATCCACTGCGCGCTCGTTCTTTTCGATAACTCCGCATTTCGCGCTGTAGTCGCGTCCACGCAACACTAACATCTGCACGATGGCGCAACGACCTCCGACCCGACTCAACGGTCGCTGCAGCAGACTCCACCTGCATGGCGAGCGAGCATACGGAATTCGGGGAAGCTGCGCGTCACGGTTACGGCCTGCAAACATGCGCTGTAGCGCTATCTTGGCATTGTCGAAGGCGCCGCTAGCCCGAGTTCGCGCTTCATCTTTGCGGAGACGTTCAATTTCTTAACAGTCAGGGGTTCAGATCCGCGGTGCCGTTTCCAAACGCCCCATATTACGGATCGCAACCAAACGGTATGAGCAACGCCGGAACGGTTTGGCCTGCGTGCTGCGTCTCTACCAGAATTTCGCCTATATTGTTAATGGCGACAGGGGCGCCGTCCACATACCCCGGTGCAACGGTGGTCAACGCCACCTCGCTACTGCTCTGGCCGTTTGCGCCCATTTTGTAAAGGAACCCCACGCAGGGCGCTTGATCGTTGATCTTGCATGTTGACCCTACGACGTCATCCTGGTCGTTAATGCCAGCGACATAGTTCTGTTGATTCGGATACAGTGGCGGAATGAGCACGGGCGTGCTGCTCCCGGTGAACACATACGTCTTCAGCTGCAAATAGTACGGTGGTCCTACGGTAATGATTGCATGACCCTCATCGTTCAACCCGTACGGTTGAGAGGGGCTCGCATGAATTGTGTTATTAATGTCCACCGTGCCATTTTTTTCAAAAATAAGTGCGTCGAGAGTCGGAGCAGAACTCCACCCGAGCACCGCGCCTGAGGCGTTTATGTAAGCTCCCAACGTATGGCTCTCCGGTGAGAGTACTTGATAGCTCCCATCAGGGCTAAATCGGGCGGCTTGCGGGCATTGTAAATAGTTCAAAGGGTTGGGGTTAGCACACAGCTGTACAGTTCCGGCGACATATTCAGCATCGTTAATCGCAGACCCCACTGACATAGTACCCTGGAGAGGAACCGCGACATTGGCACGGACGTCGAGAATGAGAAAATTACTGTGCAAGCCCTGCACGAGCGCGTGATCGCTGCTGTTTATGCCATCGACGTACTCGTACTGTGCATCGAGATGCGTGATAACTCCGTGATTGTACACGTAATCAACGAGATGGCCGCTCGAGCCACAAATTTCATTCACGCCAACAATGCCGTTCTGCGCGAGTACTGGCGGCTCGGAAACCGTGCAGCCCGAGTCCACCGGGAGGTACGTTATCGAGTACTGTGCGCTCGTTGGGCGCGATCCACCTTGTGAGCCTTGCGGTATTCCAGCGGCATAAGGTACCGCGTATTGTCCGGAAGAACCGGAGCATGCACCAAATAAAAGGCAACAGGCCGCTGCGGCGTATCGAGTGGCGAACTTCATGCAGAAACGCCTTTCCTAAACTAGTGCATTATTTAAGTCAAGCTGGTGTCCACCTTCAAAAAATACGCGGCGAGCCTCTCAGCAAGCGGCCCAGGCTGTCCGCGGAATTGCCATTGCGGCGCTCATAACGGCATCGGCGGTTCGCAAGAGAGAACAATCAACGCCGCAGGTGCGCGGTGCTGCGGGCTGCTCAGCGGTGACAAGGATTGCGGTCCGCGCTGCTCGTGCCAGATGGTTCTATTTTGACATGGTGAGCTTGTCGAGCCATGACCCTTCGACACGCGCCGCACACAGCGGTGCTGCTCAGGATGGCGGTTCTCGTCACGCGTCGAGGAGTGATGAAAAGAGAAAGCCACCCGTAGGGCGGCTTTCTCTTTTCATGGCTCCGGATGCTGGACTCGAACCAGCGACCCGCTGATTAACAGTCAGCTGCTCTACCAACTGAGCTAATCCGGAACGGTCGCGAACGACCCGCTATTTGGCCATCCCGGGCAGCGGTCCTTGTCGGCCTCAAGCCCGGAGTGCAAAAGTATCGTTATATTCGTTCGCGAAGGTGGATCGATGCGGCCGGCCGTGCTGAGTTTCGTGGCGATGTTGGTGACCGGTGCGATCGCGGTGGTCACCAATCGGCCGTACATCTTTCCGTCGCTCGGCCCCACCGCGATCCTCATCTTCGGCTATCCCCTCGAGCGGACGTCTGCGCCGCGAAACGTTCTGTTCGGGCATGCCATCGGGGCGGGCTGCGGCTATTTTGCGCTCTGGGCTTCAGGAGAGCTGGGCATTCCGTTCTCGCCGCACGTCAACTTTCACCGTACCCTGGCCGCGGCGGTCGCGCTCGCGCTTACGGCGCTGCTCATGCGCCTGCTGCACTGCGAACACGCGCCGGCCGGTGCAACGACGCTGATCGTCGCCCTCGGCGTGCTGCCGACGGTAGGCGACTTCTCGTGGCTGATGCTGGCCGTCGCAACGCTCCTGCTCATAGCGTTGGCGGCCAACCGGGGCACGGGCATCGACTACCCGCTGTGGGGTCCGCCTACGCTGGATTAAAAAGCAGCACGGCCCTCAGCGCTGAGAGCCGTGCGTGCTCTGCTAAAGAGCGACAGCGTTTAGTACGGACGTCCGGCCTGACGGCGCACCATGAGCGGACGCGTGAGCGTGAGCTCCATGTTCGATCCCTGCTTGAGCGTAATGTTCGATTTCTTGTTATAGCCCACCAGGAAACCGCCGGCAGCGCCGACTGCGCCTCCGACGTTGGTGTGGAAAATCGTCTTGCCGATGGCGTTGCCCAGCAGCATGCCGCCAATCGTCGTGAGGGCAACATGTCCGCCGTTACGGTTCTGCTGTTTGGGTGAGCCCTGCGTCATCACGGCATTGATCGGGTAGCTCGCACCGTTTTGCAGGGTGATCGAGTCCCAAGCCAAGTGCAATTCGGGATTGCGGCCTTGCCCCGCTTGCACGACCTTCACGACCGTGCCGTTGATAATGGCATTGGCGAACGTCGAATCGTCGTTCGGAAACGGCGGAACGACGCGCACGGTGAAGTGCTGGCCTGCGTAGGCGCTTCCCGAGTCGAGCGTGTCCTGCATCTGAACGTTGAGGTTTTGGCCTTGCTGCAGCGTCACCGTTTGTGCCAGCGCAGCCACGGGCAGCACGAATGCCATGATGATCGCCAGCGCGGGGATTCTGCTTCGAAGGTTCATGTAATCTCCTTTGTACCGGGTACCCGGTCCCAATGGTACCCATGGATGTCTACATGCTAGAACGCGAAAAGGCCCGCATGCGTTCGCATCCGGGCCCATCTGCCGCTCTTCAGTTTGTTAGGTGAAGTTGGGAACCTTGAGCGCGTGCGTCCCGGCTGCGGCTCGCAGTGCCTCGACCTTGTCCAAGCGCTCCCACGGCAGGTCCAAATCCGGACGGCCGAAGTGTCCGTATGCAGCGGTTTGCCGGTAGATGGGACGGCGTAAATCGAGCTGCTCGATGATCGCGGCCGGACGCAGGTCGAAGATCTTTTGCACGAGTTCCGCAATGCGTTCTTCGGGGATTTTCGCCGTTCCGAACGTTTCGACCAGAACGCTCATCGGATGCGCGATGCCGATGGCATAGGCGACCTGAACTTCGCAGCGATCCGCAAGTCCGGCCGCAACGACGTTTTTGGCAACGTGCCGAGCGGCGTAGGCTGCGGACCGATCGACCTTGGTGGGATCCTTGCCGGAAAATGCGCCGCCGCCGTGACGCGCCATCCCGCCGTACGTGTCGGCGATGATTTTGCGACCGGTCAGCCCCGCATCGCCCTTGGGTCCGCCGATGACGAAGCGGCCCGTCGGATTGACGTACACCCGAGTATCGGCATCACGCAGCGATACCGGAATGACGTGGTTGATGACCTTTTCGGTTATTTCCGTTCGGATCGTTTCGAGCGGAATATCCGGATCGTGCTGGGTGGAGATGACGACGGCCTCCACGCGCAGCGGCTTGTCGTCCCGGTATTCGACCGTGACCTGCGATTTGCCGTCGGGCCGTAAGTACGGAATGTCGCCGTTCTTGCGCACCGCTGCCAAATGCCGCGTAAGGTTGTGCGCAAGCACGATCGGCAGGGGCATCAGCTCGTCGGTTTCGCGGCATGCGTAGCCGAACATCATACCCTGGTCGCCCGCGCCGATGCGTTCGAACACATCGTCGGGGTGCTCGCCGGCCTTGGCTTCGAGCGATTTGTCCACGCCCATCGCAATGTCGGGCGACTGTTCGTCGATCGAAACGCTCACGCCGCAAGTTTCCGCATCGAACCCCACCGCCGACTTGGTGTAGCCGATGTCTTCGATGACTTCGCGCACGATTCGGGGGATGTCGATGTACGTCGTAGTCGTGATCTCGCCGGCGATGTGGATCTGGCCGGTGATTGCGAAGGTTTCGCAAGCCACGCGGCCGTTCGGATCGTCTTTGAGAATCGCGTCCAGCACTGCATCGGAAATCTGATCGGCGACTTTGTCGGGATGGCCTTCGGTTACCGATTCGCTGGTAAAGAGCCGGCGATACGCCATGTTTTAGGTTCCTTCACTCCATGACGCCATGTACGCGGTCTGCTGGGGCGTCAGCGTGTCGATTTCGACGTTCATCGAAGCGAGCTTGAGTTTGGCGACTTCCTCGTCGATGTGTTCGGGCACGTCGTAGACCTTCTTCTGAAGGCTCGAATGATTCTGCGCGAGGTACGCCGCCGACATCGCCTGGTTCGCAAAGGACATGTCCATGACCGATGCCGGATGACCTTCGGCTGCGGCCAAATTGATCAGACGCCCGTCGGCCAGAATGCAAATCTTACGGCCGTCGTGCAGCTCGTACTGCTCGACGAAAGCCCGCGGCGAGCTCTTGCCTTTGCTGATGCCCGGCAGGCACTCCAGATTCAGCTCGTCGTTGAAGTGGCCCGAGTTGCAGACGATCGCACCGTCCTTCATGTTTTTGAAGTGGCGTTCATCGACGACGTGATAGTTGCCCGTTACCGTGACGAACACGTCGCCTTCTCGGACCGCTTGGTCCATCGTCATGACGCGATACCCGTCCATGACCGCTTCGAGCGCTTTGCGCGGATCGATTTCGGTGACGACCACATGCGCGCCCATTCCCGAAGCGCGCGACGCGACGCCGCGCCCGCACCAGCCGTATCCGACCACCACCAGCGTTCGTCCGGCGAGCAGCACGTTGGTAGCGCGCACGATCCCGTCGAGCGTCGACTGACCGGTGCCGTAACGGTTGTCGAACATGTGCTTGGTCAGAGCGTTGTTGACGGCAACGACCGGATACGGCAGCACGCCGTCCTTCTGCATCGCTTTGAGTCGAATGACGCCGGTGGTGGTTTCCTCGCAGCCGCCGATCATGCCGTCGAGCAGTTCCTTGTGCTTGCCGTAGATCGTGTTGACCAGATCGCAGCCGTCGTCCATCGACATGTGCGGTTTGGTGGCGATCACCGACTCGATGTGGCGATAGTACGTTTCGTGATCCTCGCCTTTGATCGCAAAGGTCGGAATACCGTACTCGCACAGCGCGGCCGCAGCGTCGTCTTGCGTGGAAAGCGGATTGCTCGCGCACAAGGCGATCTCGGCGCCGCCGGCCTGCAGCGCGAGCATGAGGTTGGCCGTTTCGGTGGTGACGTGCAGACAGGCGCCGATGCGCACGCCGGCGAGCGGCTTTTGCCGCGCAAAACGTTCGCGAACCTGCGCCAGAACGGGCATGTATCCGGCCGCCCAGGCGATGCGCGACCTCCCTGCTTGCGCAAGGGCGCGATCTTTTACATCGCCGCTACGCGACTTTTCTTCGAGTACTGGCAATCGTCGGTATCCTTTCGAATTGTGGAAGCCTGCGCTATTCTGCCACGGTCGATGCCCTCCCCGCTACGACCAAGGCTTGCGCGGGCGGCCCGCTAAGACGGTAGCCGTGGAATCGCTGGACGAATATCTGGCGCGACTGTCTTCCGAAGAGCCCGTTCCGGGGGGCGGCAGCGCCGCCATGGTCGTGGGCGCGGCCGCTTGCGCGCTGGTCGCGATGGTTGCGCGCATCTGCGCGGCACGACCGAAGTACGAGGCGGTGCACTCTCTGGCACATGCACTTTACGAAGAGGCGGACGGGCTGCGCTCGCGCATGCTGCAGCTGCGCGAACGCGACGAGGCGGCCTACGCGGCGGTGGTGGCCGTCCGGGGGAATGCCCTCGCCGTGCAGCAAGCGCTCGAAGAGGCTGCGGGCGTGCCGCTCGAAGGCGCCACCGCCGCGCTGAGCGCCTTGCGCTTAGCATTCCAAGCGACCGAGCTGCAGAACGCGAATCTGATGAGCGACGTGGGATGCGCGGCGGAATTCGCGCGCGCGGCACTAGCGGCTTGCGCGTATAACGTGCGCGTGAATCACAAGTTCATGAAAAATGCGAACCTTGCCGGTACGCAGCGCGCAGAGTTGGAACGGCTCGAACGTCAAGCCGAGCCGTTGCAGCTGGGCGTGCGCACCGCGGTCAGCGCTGCGCTCGGGCCTTCTGCGGCGAAATCGTAATTCGCACGAAATCGCCCACGCGAATCCAGCGCGCCATCGCATCGCGCAACTGTGCGGGCGTAAGCGAGAGCAGCGTGCCCCACATGGACTTGCCGCTATATCCGCCCGTCGACACGTTTCGCGTTCCCGATTCCGCAGCCAAAAGATCGTCGACGATCCCCGCATAGCCCGCCAGCGGCAGCACGCTGCGTGCCAAAACGGTTTCTTTCGCCCGCGTGAGTTCATCCTCGCTGACCGCTGTGGTTTGCAAACGGCGCAGATCCGCCAGCAAGCGCGCTGCGGCCGCTTGAGCGTTCTTCGGATCCGCCGCGAACGTAAACTGATACGTGGAACGAACCTTGCCGATATCGAGCAAGGAGTCGACGTTGTAGACGTAACCCGTGTTCTTGCGCAGGTCCTCGAACAGCAGCGAGCTCTCGCCTTCGCCGGTCAGGATCGTGTCGGCAAGGTCGAGCGCCAAAGAGCCGGAATTGCTTTGATAGATCGGCAACAGCTCCGTGAACTGGACGGTCGTTTGATGCGCATCGGCGGACGAAACGTCCTGGCTGGCCGGTCCATTCATCGCAACCTTGGGATAATGAAAGTCGGGCTTGGTTCCATGCGCGCGCCAGCTCCCGAAATATTTTTGAACCTCTTGACGCACGTACTGCGGCGCGATGTCGCCGACCACGGCAATGCTGGTCAAATCGGGCCGGTACGCCGATGCATACCACTGCTTGACGTCGGCAATCGTAAGGCCGCGCACAGTTGCCGCGCTGGGATGGCGGCGAACCGGATCGGATGGCGGATACAGCGCAGCCTCCATCGCCAGTCGCGCGGTCCAGTCGGGTTGACTCTGCTCGTCCGCCAAACTCTGCCCGAAACTGCTGCGCAGCACTTGCAATCCAGTGGCCGGAAAAGCCGGCGCAAGTTGCGCATCGGCCAGCAGCGCAAGCGCGCGATCGAAGTTCTTCGCCTCGACGCGAAGACCGAACGAGCTGCCCGGACGGACTGCGGCCGGAATCGCGGCGGCTGCAGACTCGAAGCCCTTTCTATCGTATGGACCCCCGCCCCACGATTGCAGCGCAGAGGTCAGCTCGAGCACGCCTTGCTTAGTTGCCGGAGCGTGCAGCGTTTGATTCATCTTGATCGTTCCGGCCAAGTAGACCACGGGTGCGGTGCGCTGCGATAAAACGGCGAGTTGGATGCCGTTGGGAAGCACGTACCTTTGCACGTACTGCAGCGGCGACGGCGCATGCAGTGCGTGTTTGAAAAACGCCTGGGCCCACAGCGGCGCCGGTTGCGGCGGTGCGACCGTGCCGGCGACATTCTCCACTGCGAGCGGGGCCAAAGCGGCAGTGCGCGGCGTTGCCGCGCCGGGCTTGGGTCGAATCACGACGGTGATGCGGCTGGACGGCACCACATATTCATGCAAGACGCGGTTGACGTCCGCGTCCGTGACGGCACCGATCTCTGCGTACAGCGAAAGCGGAGTACGGCGCCCCAGCATTGCGGCATCGGCCCAGCCGAACGCCAGCGATTGAATGGAAGCCTGTTCGAACGCGCGCGACGCGCTCAGGCGCCGTTTCGCATCCGCGACGAGCTGCGAGGAAACTCCCAAACGCAGATATGTTGCGATGGTGTCATCGAGCAGCGCGCGCGTGGCATCGACGTCGCCGTGCGCGGTGACGCCGGCTTGGACGAACGCAAAACCCACTTCCGGAAACGCTCCCTCGAGAACTCCGGCGCCTTGCGTTCTTCCGGAGGCGGAAAGATCCGCCAGCGCGCCGCGAGGGTCGTTCAGCGCCGCCTGCAAAACGAGCGCCGCCGCATAGTCGGGCGAGTTCAGCGACGGAAAGCGATAGCCGAATGCAACGCTGGGGAACGCAACGTCCGCGCGCTGGTCGATCGTGGCTGCCGCCAGCGGACGGATCGAAACCGGACGGTGCGCCGGCAACTGCGCCGAAACGTTTGCAGCGAAAACCGCCCTCGCTTGCTGGATCACGCTGCGGGGCTCGACGTCGCCGGCGACGACCAGCGTGGCGTTGTTGGGGTGGTACCAGCGGCGGTAGAACGAGCGAATCTGCGCTGCGCTCAAAGTTTGAATCGATTCGACCGTGCCCCCGGTAGCGGCCGCCAACGGCGTGTCGCCGAAGATGTCCGAGCGTAACGTTACTCCCAACGAATAGGTCGGAACGCTTTGCTGCGCGCGCAGCTCTTGTTCGACCGCCCCGCGTTCGTTGGCCCATTCCGCCGGTGCGATCCACGCCTGGGTCATGCGCATCGCTTCCAGCCGCAGGATGAGCGGCAGATACTGCGAGGGCGCGGTAAAGTAATAACGCGTATATTCGTTGCTCGTCTGCGCGTTATACGTGCCGCCCATGCGCGCGGCGATATCGGAGAACTGCCCCGACGTCAAGTCGCCGAATCCCCGAAACAACATGTGTTCGGTCGCGTGCGCGACGCCTGGAACGGTGTCGTCGTTCGAGCCGACGCCGTACGTCATAACGGTCGTGACGACCGGCGCGAGTTTGTCCTGGACCGCGATCACACGCATGCCGTTGCTCAACGTCACGTCCGCATGGGTTGTCAGGAGCAAGAGAACAAGCGCGATCACTCTGCAACCAGCTTCAAGAACGGCGTAATATCCTCTTGCTCCACCTCGATTCCCACGCCGCGTTTATGATAACGAGCGTCATGAAAATCCGAGCCTGCCGTCATGACCAGCTTGAAACGCTTGGCTAGATCGCGAAAGTGCTGAACCTGCATGGGCTCGTGGGTGGGATAGAAGACTTCCAGGCCGCGCAGTCCGTGCTGCGAGAGCTGCTCGACGATCGCGTAATCGCGCAGACGGCCGGGATGCGCGAGCACGGGTATTCCGCCGGACGCCGTGATGACGTCGATGGCTTCGTGGGGAGTGATGTGCGTCGAGGGCACGTACCCGGGCGTGCCGCGGCGCAGAAAACCGCGAAAGGCGCTCTCGATATCGGGTGCGATGCCCAGGCGCACCAGCGCTTTGCCGACGTGCGGGCGCCCGAGCGAAGCGCGCTCGTTTGCCTCGGCGTGAACGTGTTCGAGCGTG
The DNA here is from genome assembly GCA_963777315.1 of Vulcanimicrobiota bacterium. Lineage (GTDB taxonomy): Bacteria > Vulcanimicrobiota > Vulcanimicrobiia > Vulcanimicrobiales > Vulcanimicrobiaceae > CAVYEM01. The sequence continues at coordinate 232,734 of CAVZQC010000005.1, read as the reverse complement.
ATGCCGTGCCCGGCATCGCGCAGCTGCTCGACGATCCGGCCGACCCGCGCGCGCCGCGCGCGGCGGTTGCGCTCCAGCACCGAGCTGAGCGGCGACGGGTGCAGGGGCAGGCCGTAGCCCAGCACGTGGACTTCGCCGCCGTCGTAGGTCGTATTGATCTCGATGCCGGTGATTACGCGCGCCGCCGGCGGCGGCTCGAATTGGCCGTAGGCGCCCAGCGTGTCGTGATCGGTGATGGAAAAGACGCCGACGCCGCGATCGTGCATGAGCGCGCACAGCGCGGGAGGGGAGAGCGTTCCGTCGCTCTCCCAGGTATGCGAGTGAAAATCGACGATCAAACGGCGCGGCGTTCGACGGCCAGCGAGATCCCGGTCCGTTCGTTGCCCTCGATCTCCACGTCTATAAAGGAAGGCACGCACGCCAAATCGATCTGCGCGGCTTTGAGATAGCTGCGCGCGATCGCAACGGCCTTGACGGCTTGATTGATGGCGCCGGCGCCCACAGCCTGAAGTTCGGCGCTCTCCCGTTCGCGCAAAACCGCGGCAAGCGCGCCGGCAACCGAATTCGGGTTGCTCTTCGCCGAGACTTTGAGAACGCTCGTCGTGACGTGTTTTGCCGGATCCTGTATCATGGTATGCCTCGCTGGAAGATGCGCTTTATTTCCGTAGCGCGGCCGGACTCCACATCTAGTGTTACTACCGCGGCGCAAAATTGTTTGCTTCCGGTCTTTTGCACGGAGAAGCGTTCGGAGAATCCGCTGGTAAACCGATCGAGAACCGGCCCGGCCTCCATTCCGATCACACCCTCGGTCGGTCCGGTCATGCCGACGTCGGTTACGTACGCGGTGCCCCCCGGCAAAATCTGTTCGTCTGCAGTTTGAACGTGCGTGTGGGTGCCGTAGATGGCCGACACGCGGCCGTCGAGATAGCGTCCCAGCGCAACCTTTTCGCTGGTAGCTTCGGCGTGCACGTCGACGACGACGATCTTGCTGCGTTCGCGGATTCGTTCGAGCGCCGCGTCCACGGCGCGAAACGGATCGTCGACCGGGGGCATGAACGTGCGGCCCATGACGTTGAGCACGCCGACGGTCACGCCGTCCGCCGACACGTATCCGATGCCGCTGCCCGGAACGCCGGGAGGATAATTCACCGGGCGAATCACGCGATCGCTGGAGTCCAAGTACGGCTTGAACTCGCGCTTGTCGAAAATGTGGTTGCCGCTGGTGATGAAGTCGACGCCGCCGGCAAACATCTCTTGCGCGCTCTGCGCGGTCAAGCCGAATCCGCCGGCGGCGTTCTCGCCGTTGGCGATGCAGATATCGACGTGGTGCCGATCGCGCGCGAGTGCGACGCAACGCTTGAGGGTTTCGCGGCCGGGTGAACCGACGACGTCCCCGATGAGGAGCAGAGTGAGTGTGCTAGCTATCTGCGGGCCGACGCCTTTGCTTTCTTTTGAGATTTCAAAAAGTAGACCAGGATGGTCTTCTCTTCGCGGAACCCGACCAAGCTCTTGGATTGGGCCGGGTCACGCAAGGCTTCGATGGCGGACTCGGCCAGCTCTTCCTGCAGCGCGGGATCTTCGTCGGGATGCTCGTCCGGAACCGGATTGCGCACCAACGCCGTACCGAAACGTTCGGCGAATAGGGCGGTGAGCATCGCCAATTCGTCCTTCGTGAAGGTCTCGAGATCGCGCGTGACGTGGACGAAGCTCATGGGCCGGTCGGATTCACATTCGACGCGCACCTGGCCGCCGTCGCGGTTCAGGGCAAAGAACCCGTCGACGTGCGAGGCGATTTCGTCGGCCACGGTACGCTGCATCGCTTTGTCGAGCCGGGCCGTTACCGCGAACGAAAACCGCACGGTGCCCTCACCCGGGGTGCAGCGCATCGCCGCAATCTCGGGATAGCGCACGAGCAGTGCGCACACCAGACTGACGGTATCGCTGTTTTCCACCGGTAAACGGGCAGTCATGACTCTCTCCGACGGTATTCACTTCCTGGGGCGGGGGTCGCGAGTATTCCATTGAACACTCCCGCCGCCTTCCCGGGTTCCGTGGCTCGGAAGGCAAAAGGTCCCCGCCCGCAGGGACAAAGCCCCCCTAGGGACGACCGCCGACCCTTCCCCACCGGGGAAGGGCGCTAGTATCGTTGTGGTAATGTTGGGCGTAAAACGCTCGCTTCCGGTATGGCTTGCAGCCGTCGTTCCGGCAACTTTGGCCGGGCACGGGCTTGCCTATGCGCTTTCGGGGCGCAGCGCGGCCGACGGTCGCCACGCCTGGATGGCGCCGGCGCTCGAATGCTCGCTCGCGCTGCTTGTCGCGCTCGCACTGCTGTGCGCCGCCGAATCGCTGTGCCGCTCGAACATTTTCACGCACACGGCCGCGGAGCGATCGTGCGCCGAGTTGTGGCCGCGCCTTGCAGTCGCGCAAATCGCGTTGTTCGCAGCGATCGAGCATGCCGAAGGCGCGCATGCCATTTGGTTCGGCATCGTCGTGCAAATCGTCGTGGCGTTGGCGTGCGCTTACGTGCTGTCACTGTTTGCTCGGCTGCTGGCCGCGTGCGCGCGCAGCGCGCACGGCGCAAGCCGTTACCTCGAGCGGCTGCAGCAAACCGTCAGTTCCTATATCTCGCGCCGGCCCTCGCCGATTGCGTATGCGCTCGCGGTGCACGCCGGAACGTCTCGCTTTCAACGCCCACCTCCCACGCGGTAACGGTCGATCCTTCATACCCGACCACGCCGTAACGGAGGTTTACTGTGCTCCGATTGCTCGTCGTCGGCGCGCGCACGCTCTGCGCCGCCGCATTCGTCCTGGTAGCTGCGCCGGCAACGGCCGACGCGATTCCGGTTTTCGCCAACGGCCAAGGCGTCTCGTGCCAAACCTGCCATACCACGTTCCCCGGCATGACCCGCTACGGCATGTCGGTCATGATGACGAACTTTCAAATCCTCAACCGCCATCTGCAGGACAGCGCGCTGCCCATCTCCGCGCGCATTTACATCACCTCGCTGCTGGCAAATAAAGATCATCCCGGATCGACGATGGTGGACGATCTCTCGCTGCTGGCCGGCGGATTTCTCGGCAGAAACTTCACGTGGTACGCCGAACAGCACGTCATCGACTCGGGCGTCATCGGCCAGACCGAACAGATGTGGCTGTCGTGGAATGGACTGTTGCATGGCACCAATTCGCTGCAGCTGGGCAAGTTCCACACGCCGTTTCCGTTCATGCCGGCCCACGCCTGGACGATCAGCGATTATCTGCTGGCCGACCAAACCACCGGGCAGAACGACTTCAATCCCAACGAAGCGCGCTGGGGCGTCGCTTTCAGCGGCATGTCGAACGAGTTCATGTACAACTTGTCATGGCTTACCGGAAGCGGGCCAACCGGCGACGCGCTCGACTTCAACCGCACGCACAATCCGCGCACGCTCGACGTCAACGTGTCCTACGGCGGCATGCAGATTCCGTGGAGCGTCGGGCTGGTTGCAATGCGCGGCGATTCTCCGGTCGACGATCCCGACGGCACGTTTTTGCTCAGCAATACCTTTACGCGCAGCGGCGTGTATTTCGGCTACCAAGACAGCGCGTGGCATTACCAAACGATGTACTACCACGGCAGAGATTCAAACCCGGACGTCGGCGAATACGGCGTCGATTTGAACGGCTTTTTCTTCGAGGCCGAACGCGATCTGGGCTGGCGCAACCATATCGCGCTTCGCTACGACGTGGCTTCCAGCGACACGCTCAACCGGCAAATTGTGCTCGATCTGTCGCACAACGTGTTGCCCAATCTCGCGCTCATCAGCGAGCTCGGGATGTATCCGGGTTCCCACCCGCAGATCGCGTTTCGCTTTGCGTACGCGGGTCCGTATCAATATGGTAAGCGATATCTGGCGAACAGCCGGCTCGTTTCGGCGAACGCGGCTTCTGCGCCCGAGGTAGCGGCCGTTGCGCCGGCATCCCCCGCGCCGGCGAGCGCTGCGACCAGCGCGCCGAGCGTTGCGCCCCAGACCGGGGACTCGAATGCGGGCGCGAAACTCGTGCAGGCCAACGGCTGCGCCGGCTGCCACGGCGCGCAACTCAAAGGCGGCTCGATCGGACCGGCGCTGTTCGGAATCGAGCACCGGCTCGCGCCTGCGCAAATCGCGGATTTCATCGTGCATCCGCGCGCGCCCATGCCGAATTTCGGTTTCACCAGCGGTCAAGTCGACGATATCGTCGCTTATCTGTCGAGCTTGGACGGCGGCACGAATCAGCAGGCGCCCGTCGTGACGTTCGATCCCGCCACGCCGGTGACCGATGCAACGATCTCGGTACGCTTTTCGGGAACGCCGCCCAAGGACGTGAGCGTTGTTCCGATCATGCAAATGGGAACGAGCACGATGCAAACGCGTCTGGTGCATCTGAGCGCGTCGCCGAGCGACCCGAACGTCTTTACGGGCAAGATCGTCTTCTCGATGGGGGGCCCGTGGACGATCAAAGTGCAGTACGACGGCTCGTCGATGGACGTGCCCTTGAACGTGGGACAGTAGTGCAACGCCGGCTCAGCCGCGGCGCTTTTTTGCGAGCCGGAACCGGCGCGATGATCGTCGCGGCGCTGCCGCCGCTCTCGCGTCTTGCATCGGCGAGCGACGTTCTGGATTATACGCTCACGTCCGCGCCGTTGTCGTTCTCGCCCACGCCCGGCGTTGCGTTCGCGGGCCTGGCGTTCAACGGAACGATTCCGGGCCCGCTCATTCGAGTGCATCACGGACAGCGGTTGCGCGCGAAGTTCGTCAACACCAGCGGTGAACCGGCAACGATCCACTGGCACGGAATGATTCTCCCCAACAAGATGGACGGCGTCGACGGCGTCACGCAAAGCGCGGTTCCGGATCGCGAATCGTTCCTGTACGAATTCACGCCCGGCCCCCCGGGGACGCGCTGGTACCACGATCACGTCTCGGACGGCTTGGCGCGCGGGCTGTTCGGAATGATCGTCGTGGAGGATCCGAAAGACGAGCCCGCCGACGCAGAGTTCGCGCTGATCTTTCACGACGTTCCGAAGATGGCCACCATTCAGGCCGCCATGATGGGAACCAGCACCGCGCCGATGGTCGATCCGATCGGCTCGCCGGAAATGCTGCAGATGAAACCGGACGACAAGATGGGCGACGAAGTCGCGTACGCCGCGCACTGCATCAACGGGCAATCGTATCCGAACACGCGCAAGCTCCCCGTCAAAGTGGGCCAGCGCATTCGTCTGCGCGTTCTCAATGCGAACCCGACGCAAACGCGGTACGTCCGCTTGGCGGAACATCGCTTGACGGTCACGCACACCGACGGCAATCGTTTGCAGCGCCCACTGCAAGTCGACGCGCTGCGCGTGGGCGTGGGCGAGCGGTATGACGCATGGGCGGAAATCACCAAGCCCGGAGCATGGCTGCTGCAGGGCATCTCCAGCGATCCGCTCGCGTACCAGCAGGCGGCGGTGCTGTACACTCCCGGCATGGAAAACGCGGCGCCCGCGAGCAGCCCGCAAACCATGGAAGGCGTCGATTATTTTACCTATCAGAACGCGGGAGGCACCGGCGGTTCCGCGCCGCCCGCGCCGACGCGCTCGTACCATTTCACGATCGGCGGCGGCGACTGGGGCAGCAATAAATGGACGCTCAACGGCAAGACGTATCCCAACACGCAAAAGATCCTCGTCAACCGAAACGACGTCGTGGAAGTGCATTTCAAGAATACGACCGACATGGACCACCCCATGCACCTTCACGGGCACGTCTTTGAGGTGATCGAAGTCGACGGTGCGCGCATGGTGCGCCCGCTGCCCAAGGACACGTCGCTGGTTCGCGCCTATACCGGGACGCTGACCTGGCGCTTCCGGGCCGACTCTCCGCCCGGACGTTGGTTGTTGCACTGCCACAACGAGATTCATATGATGGACGGAATGATGACCGAGGTCGTGTACCGCTCGTGAGCCTCAAACCGCGCAATGCCGCGACGGCGTTGCTGCTTGGATTGCCGGTGGCGCTCTTGGCCCACGCGCTGGTCTTTGGGCAGAGCCACGCAGTCGGCGGCGCCATGCACGGCGCCGCCCTTTCGGGGTGCGCCTTTGCTCTGGCGGTCGCCGTTGCCCTAAGCTCGCGCGACGCGGCTCAAGGCAGCATCCTCGCCTCGCGCCTTCGAGCTTGCGCGCCGCGCGTTCCGCTGATGCTGTTCTCCGGGGCGGCATGGTTTGCCGCGCTCGAATCGTGCGAACGCGCGCACGGCATACCGCTTGCCGCGGTGGCCGTGGCGATGGTGGCCGCATCGCTGTTGATTCGCCTGGCCATTTCGCTGCTCGCACGTTCTCTCGCCGCCGTTGCGCTGGCATTGCTCGCGCACGGCGAACATCTGCACTCGCTCGAACGGGCGTGCCTGCTGCCGCGGCATCGCAGCCCGCACGCACTGAAATCGTTCCCCCATACGCGCCGTTTGTATTCGCGGCCGCCGCCGATTCTTTCCTAAACCGCTCTTCACTGCGTTCGTTTAGGAAAGGCTCCAATGTTCAAAATCGTAGCGGCGGCGCTTGCCGCCTTCGTCTGCTTTGCTGCGCTTCCCGCTGCAGCTGCCGACACCGGAATAGTGCGCGGCAACGTTTTAGTCGACAACACACCCCACGCGGGCGTTCGAATGACGCTGCGCGGCGACGGGTCGCTGCTGACGACCACGACCGACGCTGCCGGTAATTACGTCTTCGCGCAGGTTCCGTTCGGCGACTATGCGCTAACGGGATCGTATCCGGGCGTGGCGGAAAAGAAACTTGCCGTTTCCGTGTCGTCGGATCAAATCTTGACCGTCAACTTCACGCTGGGAGACCTCAAAGTCATCGGCACGGTCAACGTTGCCGGTCGCGCCGGAGCCTCCGGCACGCCCATTTCGTCCAACGTCTTGAGCCGGCAGCAGCTTGCGGCGCTGCCTGCCGACAACAGTTTGGATCGCATCGTGCAAACCGTTCCCGGAATCGTGCGTTTTTCATACAACGAACCCGTCGCACACGGCTTCCACGGCGTTACGTACGAAATCGACGGAGCGCCCATGCCGCAAGGCACGACCTCGAACTTCGCCGAGATCATCGATCCCAAAAACGTCGATTCGGTCGAAGTCTTCACCGGCGCCTTTCCGGCAGAATACGGCGGCAACCGCATGGGCGCGGTCGTCAACGTGCAGACCAATCGCCTAGCAGACCTGCAGCGCCCGCGGCAAGGCCGTCTGACCATCGGCGGCGGCAACGAGGGCCAAGCGCTGACGAGCTTGGACGAAGCGTTCAAGTTCGGATCTTCCGAGCTCTTCTTGAGCGCGAACGCCCAGCACTCCGACCGCGGTTTGGATGCGCCCACCTACGATCCGATCCACGACGGTTCCTCGCAGGCGGATCAATTTCTACGCTTCATCACGCCGCTGGGGACGCGTCAAACTTTGGCGCTGGATTTGTCCAACCAATTCGCTCAGTTCCAGATTCCCATCAATACCGATCGCGGCAATGCGGTGGATCCGCAGGTCGCTCTGCCCGGAACCGACGACGTCCAGCGCGAGTACGACCGTTATGCGAACCTGAATTTCACCGCGACCTCCAAGGACGGCAACGGCGTTTTCCAGTTCATTCCGTGGGTGCGCTACACGCGGGTCGCTTACGACGGCGACTTGGAAAAGGACGTCCACGCCACGCTGTCGGATCAGTACTTGGCCGGTTTGCGCCAGGATCAGCGCGCGACGTATGCCGGCGTGCGGATTTCGCAACTGCGCGCGAGCGCGCATCACGCCGTCAAGATCGGCGCGGACGTGAGCCGTGAGTACTACACCGACGACGAGCTCATCGCGGCCCCCGCAAGCGCAGGACCACCTAACCCCGCACTGCCGTATTTGCCGCACGCGACCTCGGTGGCACAGGCCGGCTCGCAGTTGGGACTCTACGCGCAGGACAAATGGTCGCCGTCGCGCGTGCTGAGCGTCAACTACGGCTTGCGCTACGATCGTTCGAGCGGTTTCACAGGGGGTTGGCAGCTGAGCCCGCGCATCGGCGTGAACATCGCGCCCGACGACAAGAACGTCGTGCACTTTTACTACGGGCGAATGTATGCCGCGCCGTCGCTGGAGGACGTGCGTCAGGACTGCGTCGTGCTGCAAGGCTGCGCGACGACGCCGGTGTACGATCTCAAGCCCGAACGCGACGCCTATTTCGAGATGGGCGTCGCGCACACGTTCGGCTCGTCGCTCAAAGGCTACGTGAATTATTTCCGCCGAAACGCCGTGAACGTTTTGGACACGACGCAGTTGCTCAACACGCCGCTGTTTGCCGTCTTCAACAACGCCGTGGGCCGCGACGAAGGCTTTGAAACTCGCCTGGACGGCCGGGGGCACGGGGCGGACACGTGGTTCCTATCGGGAACGTACTCGCACGCCGAGGCCGCGGGCGTCTCCGGTTCGACGTTCTTGTTTGCGCCCGGCGACGTGTCGAACTTGGCGTGGCAAGACGAGGATCACGACCAAACCTGGGAAGCCAACGGCGCGTACACGCATCGTTTCGGACATGCAAACGCGTGGTTTACGACCCTGCAAAGCGAATACGGAACGGGGTATCCGGTCGAGTTCCAAAGCGGGGCCACCCGGCTTGCATCGCATCTGACGTTCGACGCGGCTGTGGGCAAACAGCCGGGCATCAACGGCGATCGGTCATTGGGATTCGATCTGAGCGTCGAGAACCTGCTCGATCATCCCTACATCATCAAGATCGCCAACGGCTTCAACACCACGCAAATCGCTGCCGGCCGTACCGTTATGCTGCGGGTAACGGCGCCGTTCTAGGCGAACCGCGCTCACGATGCACGATCTCGACAGTGGGCGCATCGTCGTCACCGGCGGCGCGGGCTTCATCGGCAGCGCTATCGTTTGGGCGCTCAATCTTCGAGGGATCGACGACGTCATCATCGTCGATCGCCTCGATAGGTCCGAGAAATGGAAGAACCTGGTCCCGTTGCGCTTTCACGATTACGTCGAAGCCGATGCGTTCGAGTCGCTCGTTGCGGAACGGCCGGGCTCTTTGCCCGAAGTGCGATCGGTGTTTCACCTCGGCGCCTGCTCGTCAACGACCGAAACGGACGCCGCATTCCTTATGCGCAACAACTACCGCTATACCGTCAACGTCGCCCAATGGGCGGTCGAGCGGGACGTTCGTTTCGTGTACGCCTCCTCCGCCGCCACGTACGGCGCGCTCGAGCACGATTTGCGCGACGACTTGAACCTCGATACGCTGCGCCCGCTCAATATGTACGCCTACTCCAAACAGCGTTTCGACGTGCATGCTCGCGATACGGGACTGCTGGATCGCATCACCGGCATAAAATACTTCAACGTATTCGGCCCCAACGAGCAGCACAAAGGCGACATGCGCAGTCTGGTCGACAAAGCGTTCCACCAAATTCGCGAGTCCGGCGGCATCCGGCTGTTCAAGAGCCACCGCAGCGACTATCGCGACGGCGAACAACGGCGGGATTTCATTTACGTCAAAGATGCCGTCGCCATGACGCTGCACTTGGCCCGGCAGCAAAGCGGCGGCATCTTCAACGTGGGCTCAGGCATCGCGCACACGTGGCTCGAGCTCGTGCGTCCCATTTTTTCGGCGCTGAACGTTCCGCCGCGCATCGAGTTCATCGACATGCCGGCCGCGCTGCGCGATAAATATCAGTATCACACGTGCGCGGCGATCGAGCGGCTGCGTTCCACCGGCTACACCGAGCCGGTGACGCCGCTGAGTACGGCGGTCGACGATTACGTTCGAAACTATTTGATTGCAGACCGCCGGCTCGACCCCGCGCAGGCCCAAACCGCTGCGGGGGTCAACTAACGGCGCCATGAGTCAGCCATCCCGCGCCGAACGCCGCCGAAATTCGCGCGGAGGCGCTTCTCCGCCGCCGCGAAAGCGCGATCCCATGACGCCGATCTACATCGGCTTCGCAGCGGTCATCGTGCTGGTGCTCGCGGGATTCGGCATCTCGACGTGGTATGCGAACACCTCGCGTGCGCGGACGCTGGCGTTCAACATCAGCACGCCCACGCCCGGACCTTCACCCACTTCCAAGCCGATCAAACTCAAGGATGGGCAGGCGGTGGGCAAAGCGACCGGTTTTCCCGTGCCGAACATCGGTAAAGGCATCATCTCCGACACCGTCGCGGGCGGACGCGGTCAAGTGGTGGACGGCATTCCGTGCGAAGCTGACAGAACAAGTCGCACTGCACATTCACAGCCATTTGTCGCTGTTTTACAACGGCACGCCGGTGCAAATCCCAGCGTTCATCGGCATGTCGCCGACTGCAAGCGGCGGGTGTTTGTACTGGATACACACGCACGATCCCAGCGGCATCATTCACGTCGAAGCGGGCGACGTCAGTCCGCCGAGCGGCGGTCCGTTCACGCTCGGCATGTTCTTCGACATTTGGGGACAGCCGCTGGGCAGCGACGGCGTCGGTCCGTTCCGCGGTCCGGTTACGGCGTTCGTCAACGGCGTTCCGTACGCCGGCAAGTTGGCCGACATTCCGCTGCGCGAGCACCAGAGCGTTACGCTTGAAGTGGGCAACCCGGTGGTGCCGCCTCCGAATTACCAGCTGCCGCCCAACGACTAAGGTTCTAGCGCAGCACTTTTTGTATCGCGGCGTTGAGTTCGTCGTATGACGTTTCGCCGCTGGTGACGTACGCGATCGTCTTGTCGGAACGGATCAGCACGATCGTCGGGAATCCGCCTTGCAGGTATTCGCGCTCGACTTGAAGCGAACCGTCGTACGCGAGCGGATATTGCGCGTTCAGCCGCGCGGCGAAATTCATGACGTCCTGTTCGCTGGCCGGCGAGTTGCCGTCCATGCCGGTGTCGCTGCCCGTTACGCCCACGAAGTCCACGCGATCGCCGTACTGGCGGTACAGCCGGTCGATGACGGCCGTTTCACGCTGACAGTGAGGACACCACGTCGCAAATACCTCCAGCAGCACCGGCTTGGCGGTTTTCGACAAGTCGAAATAGCCTTTGTTCGTCGCAGCCGTAAATTGCGGCGCTTTTTGGCCGGGCTGCGCGGTGCTCAAAACGGGCGCCAAGGTCACGCTTTTCTGCACGCCGCCCGTGTTCGCATAATGAATGGCGATAATAATGCCGACCGCGACGATGATGACCGTGATCGCGATCCAAATGCGGCGATCGTTCATGCATTCCTCATGCGGCGATCGAGCGCGAACGAACCGGGTGCGCGCCACGCCACGATCGCGCATACCGCCGCCAGCGCCAAATCGACGAAAACGTGCGGCCAATCAGCCGCAGCCCGGTCTTGCGGACCGAAGCAGCCGCAGTTCGCGGGAATGTGCCGAATCACCGCTGAGGCGATCGCCCCGGCGTACACGACCAGCGCGGCGCATGCAACCATTCCCGCAGCGCGGGTGAACAGGCCCAGCGCCAAATACGCGCCGACGCCTATCTCGAAAAACGGCAGTACCACCGCGAACGGACCCACGACCGCAGCGGGCAACAGCCGAAACCCCGCTATCGTGGCGGCGAGGTCGTTGAAATGGCCGATTTTGGTCGCGCCGGCAAAGACGAACAAGGCGCCCAACAGGACGCGAACGGCAAACGTTACGGCTTGCGCTCGTTCCACGCGGTTATGGTAGGGCACGGTCCTGAGGTTTCGGCATGACTTCGGGCATAGACCCGCATGGACGCCCGCGCCTAGACTGATGATATCGTGCAGTTCCCGCGCGCGTTGAGAAACGGACCGATCGTGCTGGCATGCATTTGCGCGGCGTCGTGCGCCGCAGCGCCGCCGCGGCACGGTACGGTCTTGCGTCCGCCCGCGCCGGCGCACCGCTTCGTTTTGACCGACCAGTCCGGCGCCGCCTTCGCGCTGGGCGCGCGCGCAGACCGCTCCACCGCGCTGTACTTCGGTTTCACGCATTGCCGGGACGTCTGTCCGCAAACGCTGCGCAAACTCGCGGCGGCGCGTTCGCGCGCCGGCCTGACGCCCTTGCAGTTGCAAATCGTCATGGTAACCGTCGACCCCAAACGCGACACTCCCGCCGCAATGCGCGCGTTCTTTTCCACGCTGCACGTGCGCGCTCGCGGACTGACCGGCACGCCGCTTGCGCTCGCGCGCGTGTATCGCGCGTACGGCGCAGCGGTTGAGCCGCAGCACGGCGACATCGGCCACACCAGTTCAATCTATCTGCTCGACAACGACGGCCGTCTGTGCGAGCTGCTGCCGCCGAGCGCCAGCACCGCCGCCATCGCGGATGACCTGCGCGCGCTGGTGTCGTAGGACAAAGCGATGCGGTTCTTGCGCGGGCTAATCGCCGCACTTGCGTTCCTGGCCGTACCGGGCATGGCGGCGCTCGCGTCGCCCGAGGCCGTTCCGGTTCACGGCGTCGTGCTCGGAGCCGGCTCGCGCGGCACCGTCGTCGTGCGCATCGAGCCGGTGACGGGAATGGTCGCCGCGCAAAGCCGCGCCGTTGCGATTACGCCGCAGCTCAACGCGCCGCCCGGTACGGGCATCGACGCGTTCCTGGACCGTTCGCGCACGCCGTGGCGGTTGTACGACGCTTCAATCGCGGCGCAATTCGTACCCGGCTTACCCGAAACCGGTAAAGTCGTGCCGATCGACTTGGGCTCGCGCCTTCCGCGCACGCAGCTGGTCGATCAAACCGGACGTTTGGTGGATCTCGCCTCGGACTATCGCGGAAAAGTCGTGCTGCTCAGTTTCATCTTCACGCGCTGCCCGGACAAAGACGAATGTCCGGCGCTCAGCGCGAAATTCACCGCCCTGCAGCAGCGCTTGGATCCGCGCCGTTTTCATTTGGTGGAGATCACGCTGGATCCGGCCTACGACTCGCCCTGGGTTCTGCAGCGTTACGGCGCGCAGTACGGCGCGCGCGCGGGATCGTGGTCGATTCTCACCGGCAGGCCGTCGGACATCCAGCATCTGCTCGATCGCTTCGGCATCTCGTCGCTGCGCGTGAGCGATGCGGCGTTCATTCACAACGACAAAGTCTTCCTGACCGCGCCGGACGGCAAGATCGCCGACATCGTTCAAACGGTCGGATTTTCGCCGGGCGCGCTGGCAGCCCAGGCGCAGCACTTGGCGGGCATGCCATCCAATCCAATCGGACGATGGAAACTCGCGCTGGTGGCCAGCGCGGTCGCTTTGTGCGGCGGAAGTCAGTTCGCCGGCGTCGTTCTGCTCGAAACGTCGCTGTTTGCGATCATCGCCGTCTGTTCGTTCGTTACACTCGGTTGGGTCGCGAGAAAGATTTGGCGACGCGCTTGAACGCGAACTGAACGCCTCGGCGCGTAAGCAAGAACGCGGCGGCGAAACCGCATAGCGCCAAACCCAGCAGCGCGAGGTCGGCGATCAGCAGCGCGAGCAGCGTTTGAGTGTGGACGACCGGCCGGTGGGCGACGCTCAAACTGTATTGCTGAAGCGGTATGCCCGCCAGCAGTATCGTGGCATCCGTTACGACGATGCACGCGCACAAATATCGGGTTCGGACATACTTCACGAAACGGCCGCGATTCGGGTGAGAACGTAGGCGATAGCCGCCGCGCTCTCGTCCGCGGTTCCCAACGTGAGCCGGTAGCATTTCACGTCGCGCAGCAGCCCAATGGCCCGCGCAATGCGATCCACCATGTCGCCGCGAGTTTCGAACCACCGCGCGATTGCCGGCAATGCAGCCGCGGTATCGATTGCTTCGAGGGCGGCGCAATGGCCCGTGCCGTTGAGCACGAACAGCGCGCGCAGCGGACCCGGCGCAGCGATTGCCGTTTCGCCGAAACAGGTCTTGAGCGACAGCTCGGGTGCGGTGCGCAGCGCGTCGGCGACCGGCTCGGCATCGTTGTCGGCCAGCAGCAGGCGCGCGCCGGCCGCGCGCACCGAACACCGGCGCAGAAACGGATGCAGCGTGCCTTCCCGCAAAATCGCGCGCTCGTCGGAGTACACCCGCATGCCGCGCCGCACGCATGCGAGCAGGGTTGCCGTTTTGCCCGTGATCGAATGTCCGGCGATGGCGGCGGCGGCCCCGCGAAACTCGACGCCGGCGGCACGCATCGACGACATTCGGCGATCGAAGCGCACGAGCGCGGCCATCGTAACCGCATCGGCCAAAAACACCACCGCATCGGCAGGCAGCGGACCTTGCGACCATTTCCAGGAAGCGGCGTGGGCGCACCAAAATTCGTAGCCGCCGCGCACCGTCGCGACGTAATACCGGAAATCCGCCGCGCGCGTGGCCGGATGATCGGCATATCGCAGCGCGAACAGGCGCGCAACTTCCGCGATGTCCGTGCACAGTTCCATGACGATGCCTGCGATTTCGCAGCGCGCCGTGTAGACGCAGTGGCGCTCGAGCTGGGCGTTGCCGTCCGGACAGCGCGTGAGTTGTTCTGCGCGAATTACGCGCATGACGTTCGAACCTGTTCGAACAGCTCGGCCGCGCAGCCGCGCGGATGCGAAAGCGACATCTCGAAACCCGCTACGTTGCGCATTGCGCGGCGCAGCCGCGACAGTTCGGTCAATTCCGACGGACGCGCATAGGCACGCTGCATGAGCGCCGGCAGCGCTTGCGCGATTTCCATGCGACGTATCGCTCCGGTTTGCGAGCGCTCGCGTATGACGCAAACCGCTCGCAGGCGATAAGCGCGATCGGAGGGAGCGATTCCGGCCAGGTCGTGCGATCCCAAAGCGTACCAGAACCGGCCGCGCTCGGTTTGCAGTACGTGGGCGCTTTCGCTCACCCGCGCCCGCATTTCAATCGACGGCAAGAAATCGAGCGCAGATTCGCGCAGCGCCGGCGTGCGCGCGAGGGCGCAAACGTTCCCCGAGCGCAAGTCCAGCACGGCCGTTTCATCGCCCAGAAAGGTCGCTCCGAGAGCCGACAGGTTGAGCGACAAGACGGTCTTGCCGATAGCGGTGGGCCCGAGAATCAGCACCGCGCCGCCGCCGATGGCCACCAAGGCGCCGTAAAAGGCAACCGCGGACGGCTGCGCGGCGGCAAATCGCGCGAACACCTCTTTGGCGGCATAGTATGCGGAAAGGAGCGGCGCATTGGGACCGCCGGCAGCCGCGTCTCCGGCCGCCAGTCCGCAGCGGTCGAAGCGTACGTGCAGTCTTCCATCGGACAAGCGCTGGAGCGAAGCGGTGTGATTGGCGCTTTTCGCCTCGGGCACGCGAACGCGCGCGTACGTCGTCTCGAGAACATGCAGCGCCGCGGCATCGTCGACGTCGACGGCTAGGCTGCGTCCGGCCAGGCCGAACGTGACACGCCGAAAAGCGCGCGGCGCCGACATTACGGCAGCCATACCATCTCCTTGGCAATCCTTCGCATTACGCAATCCCCCGCCGCTGCTTGTTCGCTCTCAATGGTAACAGCCGGGCAGCTTCCCGGGCGACGGCATACCAGGCCTGACTTGGGGCCGGTCGGGGTATGCGCGAACGGGGATTCCGCCTCATGCGCAGGCTTTCCAGGCGTTGAATTGCCGCGAGGGAAATGCCATCGGCAATGGGAGTGCCGCGCCATCCGATAGAGCCGCCGTCCGCGGAGCAGGCTGCCTTTTTGGAGCGTGCGATCGAGCACTACGGCAAGGCGACCTATAATTTCGCCTACCGCCTGACCCATAACGAGGCGGATGCCCGCGACCTGACCCAAGAGGCGTTCATCCGGGTGTACCGCGCCTGGCGCAGCTTCCAACCGGGCACCTCGTTCCTGTCCTGGATCTACCGGATCGTAACGAATCTGTACCGGGACGAACTTCGGCGCAAAAAAGGACGTTACCAGGAAGAGATCCCCGAGGACAACGCGCCTCAGGACTTCGGCGGCCAAAAGCCGCTGGCCAGCTCACCGATAGAGGACTACGTGGAGAGCCAACTCAGCGAGCCGCTCGCGCGATCGCTCGAACAGCTCTCCTCGGAACAGCGACAGGTCGTTATTTTGGCGGACATCGAGGAGTACAGCTACCAGGAGATTGCCGAGATCATGGGATGCTCGATCGGAACCGTCCGCTCCAGACTCCACCGCGCGCGAGCGTTGCTACGACGTTTGATACAGAGACAACAACAGTAATGACACAGCATTTGACCGCCGAAACACTCATCGACTACCTGCATGGAGCTCTCGGGCCGTCCGAGGATGCGGCCGTCTACGCGCACATCGAATCGTGCCCGGACTGCAGCAAAGAATTTCACGCCGAAACCGCGCTCACCGAAACGCTGCGCGCCTATGCGGCCCGGGAAGAACGCGAGCTGCCGCCCACGCTCAAGGCCGGGATCTGGAACCGCATCCGCTCGGCGCCGCCTTCGGCTTCGAGCAGGCTGACGGCGTGGCTGCGGCCTGCGTTCGCGCTGCCCATTGCGGCGGCCGTCGCGCTGGCGGCGTATTTCGGCACGGCGTACCTGGGACCGCACGGCGCGCCGGTCATCGAAGCATCGTACTACCTGCAGGATCACGCCGCGCTCAACAGCACCGTTCCGTTCAACGACCGCAATTCGGTCAATCCGGTCGATCTCGAAAACGCCGCGACGGGCGATACGCAGCAAACAGCCGTAAACGTGGAAGCCGCATCGTATACGGCCGATGCGAATCCTTAGCGGAACGATTAGCGCAGCGCTGTCACTGACGGCCGTCCTGGCCGGCACAGCCTCACATGCCGGTGCGCAAAACGCCGAGCAGCTGCTGCGCGACGCGGTTTCGGCGTATTCCAAGTACTCCTACGTCGGTCAAGTGCAAAACGTGGACTTCGGGACGAATCACGCCGACGCAGTGCTCTTTCGCATCGAACACCGCGCACCGGACATGACACGGCGCTGGTATCTGGCGCCCGAGTCGCTGTACGGCGACTCCATCATCAGCCACGGCGACACCAGTTACGACATCGATCCGCACCGGCACCGGATCATCGTCATCAAAGACGACGCGATCGACGACCAAGTGGCCGAAGACGACAACTTCGACTTATTGCTGCACAACTACCGCGCCGTGATGGGGCCCGACGACAGCGTTGCGGGAAGGCGCGCGCACTCGGTGCTGCTGGCCAATAAGTATACGGGCGAAACCGTCATGCGCATCTCCGTCGACGCGCAGACCAACCTGGTGCTGCAAAAAGAACGGTACTCGCCTTCGGGTTCGGTATCGCATCAAATGCGGTTTGAAAACATCCGGTATGCGGACGCGCTGCCGGGAGATCTTTTTTCCGTCCCCGGGACGGGGTACAAACGCGTGGAGGGAACGGGGCACGGCATACCGTCCAACGATCTGCAAGCCGTCGTGCGCACCGCTGGATTCCAAGCGCTTGGGCCGCGATATCTGCCCGAGGGTTTTCTCCCCGTTGCCGGCGACGTGAGCGACATCAAAGGCGTGCGCACGCTGCATCTGCTGTACTCGGACGGACTGCGCACGGTGTCCATCTTCGAGAACGCGCGCGGCGCGGCAGTCGACTTGGCGCGCTACACCGTGCATCAAACCAAAATACGATCGTACCCCGCCCAATACGTGCTGGACGGACCGACCACGCTGCTAGCTTGGGCGCAAGGCGACTTGCATTTCGCGATGGTGGGAGAGATCGCGCGCGATGAGATGGTGCGCATCGCGTCTTCGGTAACGCGTTAACTGCGCGCACGACGGTGGCGGCAGAGCGCTTGAACTCGCGAGCGACGCAGGAGGGATAATGCTTACGCAGGTGTGTTTAGCGTTCGCTCTGGCGAGCCCGGTTCCCGATATCTTGGCGGTCTATCGGAACGCGGGCAGCGCAGTGTACGTCGGCGTCGACGCCGAACCGCCGGATAGCCCGACGGTGCAGTATTATGATGCCCGAACGCGGCGCTTGGGCACGCTCGCGCACGTTGCGGGCGACGTCTACCGGACAGCGGACTCGCCGGCATTGACGTTCGACCTCGGCGCGCCATCCGTTCGCGTTCATGAACGGCGTTTCGTTCTCGGAAACGGTGCGCAGCGGTTCGGCGGGTCGCTCTGGTACGCTGCCGGCGCGCGCCGTCGCGCGACGGTCGTGCTGATTCAAGGAGCCGACGATTCAACGCGGCAGATGGGTTTTTTGATTCCGTACTTCGTGGGCAACGGGCTTAACGTCGTCACGTACGATCAGCGCGGCACCGGCGTCTCCGAAGGAAACTGGCGCTACACGAGCCCGCAATCAAAAGCGGACGACGTCGTGGCATTGCTGCAGCTGGTCAAAGCGCAGCCGCAAGTCGACGCGCGGCGGACCGGCGCCTGGGCGGCGAGCAACGGCGGTTGGGTCGCTCCCATCGTTGCAAGCCGGTTTCCGTTGGCCTTTCTGATCCTCAAGAGCACGCCCAGCGGGAGCATCACCGAAAACGTCCTTTATGAAATCCGACAGTCGTTGCGCGAAGGCGGTGACTTCACGCCCAAGCAGATCGCACAGGCCCTCGCCTTCGAGCAAACGATGTTCGCTTCGGTGAAGAACGACGACAACTGGGGCGCCGCCGCGCAAGCGCTGGCTTCCGCTCGGACGCAGCCGTGGTTCTCCTATATGCGGATTCCGCCCGGCATGCCCATTCCGCCGCCGCCCGCGATGCTCGCCGGGCTTCGGGCTGCGCTGATCTACGATCCCGCTGCGATGCTGCAGCAGCTTCGCACGCCTACGCTCGCGCTCTTCGGCGCGCTGGACAAAAACGTCGATGCGGCGCGAAGCGCAGCGCGCCTTCGCGCGGCGTTCAAGCAGTCCGGCGAGCCCGATCTGACGATCGTCACGTTCCCGAACGCGGGACATTTGCTTACCGAATCCCGCACCGGATATGAAGATCGGCAGACGCTGCCCGTTCGATACGTGGGTTATCCCGAAACGATGGTGCGATGGCTGATCGTTCGCCATTTCGTTCGCTAACGTAGTCGGCTTTTCTCGCGTTCAGCTTAACACGCCGGCGATTCGCGAAAGGATCGCTTGCTGCGTCGCCGGGATGGCGGCCGTTTCGGCGTTGTGTCCGAGGGCGTGCGCATCGTGCACGTCGACGATCAGCGCAATCGACTGTGCAAGCGCGCTAACATCGTAACCGCCTTCGAGCACGTACGCTACGCGCCCATCGCAATATTCGCCGGCGACCGCTGCAATCGTCGCCGCGAGCTGAGCTGCTGCCGACACGTCGACTCCGAGGTCGCCGACCGGGTCGCCCGCGACGTAGTCGAAACCCGCGCTGACGATCAGCACGTCGGGACGAACGTGCCTTGCCACGCGCGGCAAGAGCTGTTGCCAAGCCGCCACGAACGCTTCGGTCCCCAACCGGTGCGCCGGCAGCGGCAGATTGACCACGGCGTCGCCTTTGCCGAGCAGGTACGTCTCATCGGGTCCACCGGTGCCGGGATATGCCGGATACGCGTGCGTGGAAACGTACGACAGGCCTCGGCCGCTTGCGGCCTGCGTGCCGTTGCCGTGGTGGTAATCGAAATCGACGATCAGCGTGCGCGCACCGGTTTGCGCCTGCATCGCGCGCGCCGCAATGGCCGCGTTGTTGAACACGCAAAACCCCATGCCGCGCGTCGATTCGGCATGATGCCCGGGCGGCCGCACGGCGGCGAATGCGGCGGTGTTGCCTTCCATCGCGGCCTGCGCGGCAACTATCGCGCCTCCCGCGGCTCGCCGAGCAACGGCCAGCGAACGTTCATCGACTGCGGTATCTCCGGTGGACAGATACGCCGCGCGCTCGTGCAAGCCGGCAGTTTCACGCTCGACGAGATCGACGTAATCGCCCCCGTGAACGCGTTCGATCTCCGCACGCGTTGCGTCGCGCGCCGGTAAAGCGCTTCGCAGGTCGCCGCGCCGGCGCAGAAACTCCGCGACCGCCTCGACGCGATCGGGCGATTCGGGGTGCGGGATGCCGCGGAGATGATCGCCGTAGAGCGGATCCCAAACGACGATCATCGCGGCAGTTCAGTCGTGTTTGGTCTTCTTGGCCGATTTGGAGGTCAAATCGGCAATCTGCGCCTGAATCTGCTTGTACGTCTTGGTGCCGGGCTTCATCAGCTTGAGCAAACGTTTGTACGCCGCGATCGCCTTGGGCTTCTGATTGGTGTGCGCGTACGAGTCGGCCATCATGTACAACAGCTGCGCGTTGTGATCCATGAAGGGCCGCACGTCGCGATCCAGCACGTCGAAGATTTTCGCCGCTTCCTTGTAGTTTTTCAGGCTGTAATCGGATCCGGCGACGCAGCCCAGAGGGTCGGGACTGCGCTCCATTTGGAACGCCTTGCCGCACGCGTCGCGGGCTTTGGCGTAGTCGTGCGCCGACACGTATGCCTGCCCGAGCAGCCCATACGTCCGCGCACTGGGCGCAACCTGGCTCAGACGTTTGAGATACGAAATCGCGTCGCTGGTGCGGCCCTCGGATTGTTTGATGCCCGCCATGTCGTACAGCGCGTTCACGTCGGTGCGATCGCTTCTGAGTGCAGCGAGGAACTCTTGTTCGGCATGGTTGCGATCGTGCTGCGTAAGATAGTACTGGCCGTACGCGGTATGCAGGGATGAAATCAGCGGGTATTGCTTGATGGCCGCGGCAAACGTCGCTTGCGCTTGTGCACCTTGCCGAGCCGCGGCGTACATGAGCGCCTTCTGCACCAACACCGACGCTTTTTCTCCGTCGTTGCCTGCAGCGGCCACCGCGTCGTCGAACGCGGACGCGGATTTGGGAACGTCGTTCTGCTTGGCGTAGAGATCGGCGCGCGCCAGCAGCACTTGCACGTTTTTGGGATCGACGGCCAGGGCGCGATCGATCACGGTCAGCGCGTTCGGAATCGTGTTCTGCGCGACCCACGTCTGCGCTTCTTGCATGAGCGGGCTGACGTCCTTGGGATTGAGCGAGTACGCTTTCTCCATTTGCGCGCGCGCGAGGTCCCACTTTTGCTCGGACGCGTAGACGCCGCCCAGCGTTTCGTACGCCTTGGGATCGTCTTTGTTGAACGTCACGGCGCGGTTGGCGATCCGTTCGGCATCCTGCGTTCTACCGGCCTTGACGTACAGATCCGCCAGCGTCGCGAGCACCGCCAAATTGGTCGGTTCGACGTTGGACGCACTCTCCAAATCGGCGATGGCCGCGTTTGCATTGCCGAGCGCCGCCTGTGCCGAGCCGTCCAGATAGTACACCTGCGCGGTCTTGGTGCCGAGCTGCAGCAAACGCTGCGTGAGCGGCACGGCGGCTTCGGGATGCCCGATGCCTATGAACTGCCCCGCCAGATCCGCCATGGCTTGGCGGTCGTTAGGATTTTCTTTAAGCTTTTGCTCCAAACGCGGGATGGCGATGTTGGGCGGTTCCGGCGTCGCAGTCGGCAGCGGAGCCGGCGAAGCCGACGCGGTCGGCGTAGGTTTCGGTCTGGCGATACCGGGCGCCGTCGAGAATGCCAGCGCACAGCAAGCCGCCGCTGCCAGGAACGCGGGCAAGAGGATACGTTTCAAAGCAATTGTCCTTTAGAGAGGGTAGTTACGCAACGTGCGGCGGTGGTCGATTGTCACGCGTGGGTTTTGGCTTCCTGCACCATGCCCGTGAGCGCGGGCACGATTTGGAACAGGTCGCCCACGACCAGCAGGTCGGCAAACTCGCCGATCGGGACGCCGGCGTCGCGGTTGACCGCAATAATGGTGCCTGCCGACTGCATGCCGACTTTGTGCTGGATCGCGCCCGAGATGCCGACCGCGATGTACAGGGGCGGACTGACGACTTTGCCCGTTTGCCCGATCTGCAGGCTGTAGGGTACCCAGCCGGCGTCCGCCGCCGCACGCGAAGCGCCGACCGCGCCGCCCAGCGCATCGGCAAGCGGTTTGAGCAAGGCGGTGAACGGCTCCGGGCCGCCCAAGCCGCGTCCGCCGCTGACCACGACGGATGCCTCCTCAAGCCCGATTTCCCCCGAGGCTTCTTCCACCTCGTTCTCGATGACCATCGCATACCGCCGGTCCGCCGGCTTTTCAAGGCGCACGATTTGCGCCCCCGGTCCGCCGGCTTGTGCCGCAAAAGCATTGGGCCGAATCGTCGCGACGCCGTAATCGGTATTTTTGTAACCTGCGGCCACGGTGCTCGAGCCCTGCAGTTTGGGCCCGATGCCGATCGCTTTTCCATCCGCGAGATCGAAGTCGGTCAGATCGGAGTTCAGACCGGCATCCAGGCGCGCAACCATCCGTCCGGCGACGTCGCGTCCCTGCATCGTATTGGGAATCAAGAGCAGCGCCGGCCCGGTACTGCGAGCGACGGATTCCAAATAATCGACGACCGGATCGAGCAAGTACTTGTCGACGTCCGGATCGTCGCTGACGTGGATCGCGTCGAGCGGATACGCTTTGAGCTGTTCGGCCAACTTTACCGCACCTTGGCCCAAGACGACCGCGTGGGCTTTGCCGCCCAATGCGTCGGCAATTTTTCGGGCTTGCGTCGCCAGCTCGAATGTGACTTTTCGGGTCAGGCCGCTCTTGTGCTCGACGTAGACGATAACGTGGCGCATTAGACCAGCTTCTTCTCGCGCAGAAATTCGAAAATCGCCTTTGCGCCGGTTGTGCCGTCGGGCGCTTCCACCACGCGCGCTTTCTCGCGCGGCTTGGGAGCCGAAACGTGCAGCACTTCGGTCTTGGCTCCATCCGAACCCAGGGGTTTGTCGACGCCCAGTTCGCCGAGCGCCATGGCGGCGATCGTCTTTTTCTTGGCCCCCATGATGCCTTTGAGCGATGCGTACCGCGGTTCACCCACCGCCATGGTTACCGTGATGAGCGCGGGCAGCGGCGCGGTAACGACTTGATAGCCGCTGTCGGTCTCGCGCTGAGCGCGAATGCTGCCGTCGCCCGCTCGTTCGATTTTTCGCACGTTGGTCAATCCCGGCACGCGCAAGTATTCCGCCAGTGCGGTAGGAACGCCGCCGCTGTTGCCGTCGTCCGCCAAACCGCCGCAGATGAGCAAATCGAAGCCGGCCTTTTTGAGCGCATGCGCCATCACGTACGCGGTCGCCCACACGTCGCTGCCCTCGAGCGGCGCATCCGTAAGCATCACCGCGTCGTCGGCTCCCATCGCCAGCGCTTTGCGGATCGTTTCTTTTTCTCTGCCGTTTTCGGGCGTCATGGTGAAAATCGTCACGGTCGTATCGCCGCCGAGCTGCTCTTTGAGCTGCAGCGCGGCTTCGATCGCGTACTCGTCGAACGGGTTGAGCACCGTTTCCAGACCCGTGCGCACCAAGCGTTTGGTCGCGGGATCGATACGCTTGACCGCATTGGTGTCGGGAACCAACTTCACGGTGACGACGATCTTCACAGGAAACTACAACCTCCAAAAGCGCCGGACTGATTGCCTTAGGGGCAGGTTCGACCCTGCCTGCGGCGGCAATTTGGCATCGTGCACGCAGCAGCCGTCCTCGTGTTGGCCGCAGCGGCGGTGACCGCTCCGACTCCATCACCCACGCCTGCCGCGGACAGCTGCGCGACGCAGGGACGCACCAATCTGCTCGCGGCGATCAATCGGCCTACCGTCGGCTACAGCGCTTGCGCTGTCAAGCCGCGGGAAGCGCTTATCGAACTGGGTTTTGCCAACCAGTCCGGCGATGCGCCGGCGGTACAGTATCCGCAAGGCTTTCTGCGCTTGGGCATCGCGCAGTCCGTCGAAGTCGACCTGATCGGACCGGCGTACCAGCTCGGCCGTGACGCCGGCGCGCCGGCCAGCGGATTTTTTGATTCGGGAGTCGGCGCAAAGTGGGAGATCGCGCACGACGAACGCGGAGCGCTCGCGGTGGACGCGCTGTATACCGTCCCCACCGGAGCGGCCCCGCTCAGCGCGGGAAAGCCCACCGAAACGCTCAACGCAGACTATGCGCGCTCACTGTCGGCGGCAATCGGCATTGCCACCACCGTGGGCGTTGAGCGCGGCTTTGCCGGAACGACGCTTCTTCCGTCGCTGGTGTTGACCGATCAGTTCAGTTCGCGCGCGCAAACGTACGCTGAAGCTTTCGCGCAAAGTAAGACCCGGCCGGACGGCGGCGCTCTGTTCGGGTTGGATGCCGGGCTGCAATACGAGCCTGCGCCGCAAATTGAAGTCGACGTCGAAGCAGGCCGGACGATCACCGATCGCTCGCGCAACCATTATTACGGTTTCGGTTTAGGCTGGCGGCTGTAACCGCTGCTTACAAGTGTTCGTCTTGCGTCGCTCGATGCGCGCTGGGCTGATCTTCTCGCCGCGGATCCGTGTCGGTCTCGCCGTAAACGGCTTCGGCCCGCTCGCGAGCGCGATCCGGCTGCACGTCGTGCGCGACGTCCGGCCCCGATCGACGCTCGAACTCGGTATCTTCGCTTGGTTCGGGCGACTGCGTTTGCTCTTCGATTTCGCGCTCTACCGCGTCCTCGTCGCTGTACCGCTCGCGTTCCATTTCAGTTCTCCTTTGCGTTGACGCCCACTTCATATAAATGATGGCGCAATTGCTCGGGGTCGGAAAACACGCGGTATGCGCCCGCCGCGGTCATCTCGCTTTCGGCATACCCGCCGGTCAACAGCCCTACGCCTAAAAAATGCGCGCGTCTGGCAGCCAGCATATCCCACACGCTGTCTCCTACGACCATCGTCGCTTGCGAGGAACTGCGCAGCTTTTTCGCGGCGATGAGGAAGAGCTGCGGGTCGGGTTTGGGATTTTGCGCGTCTTCCTTTGTTACGACGGGAACGTCCTTGCCGATGTCGAGCATCTGCAGGAGCGGATCGGCATCGCTGCGGTGCCCGCTGGTAGCGATGGCGTACGGCACATCGTTACGAGCAAAGGCCGAGAGCAACTCCGCCGCGCCGCTGAGCGGCCGAACCGACGGTAACGATCGCGCGAATTCTTCGGAATGAATTTTTTCCAGTCGCTGGGCGGTCGCGTCGTCGACGCTGCGTCCGAGCTCGAGCGCAAGGCCCTGCATCAGCAGCGCGCCGCTCATGCCGATTTTGCGATGGATGCGCCACATCGGCAGCTCGTATCCGCACTTGTGCAGGGCGGCGTGCCACGCGGAAACGTGCTGATAGACGGTGTCGACCAGCGTACCGTCGAGGTCCAGAATAAAGGCGGCCATGGGCCTGCCCGTCAAGTCTTCGGTTTAGGGTCGTTGACTCCAAAGACGTTCTCGCGCATTGCGCGGTCGTCGTCCTGGGAATCTACGTCGGCATCCAACTGCACGTCTTCTTGCGCGTCTTCGCGCGCTTCACCGCTGGGCGTGCTTTCGTTCTCGGTAAACGTGTCCTCGAACAACTCGCCGAATTCGTCTCGCCTGCGTTTATCTTCCATGGCGCGCTTGTACCCGCCGGGGAGCATCCCGAGGCGTTGCCGCAGAATCTAGCGCATTATGAAGCGGGCACTCATTACGCTCATTTTTGCGATTTGCGCCGCGCAGCCTGCCCATTGTTTGGCACAGGAGACGCCGAATGCAAACGCGGTTTCGCTCGCAACGCAGGCGATTCCGGAAACTTTGGTTTTGGACGCGCGTCAAGCCGGACGCGGGATCATGCAATCGCACATGACGATTCCGGCAAAGCCGGGCGTCTTTACCATCGTCTATCCAAAGTGGATCCCCGGCGAACACGGGCCGACCGGACCGCTGAACGACCTTGCGCAACTGCGAGTGAGCGCGGACGGACGCGATCTGCGCTGGCGGCGCGATCGAATCGACATGTATGCTTTCCACGTCGACGTCCCGGCCGGCGTAAATGCGCTAACCGTCGATTTTACCGTGCTGCTCAACGCTCCGGGCGATACGATGGCAACCCGCAACGTCGCGATCGTCAACTGGAACCGGGACCTGCTCTATCAAAACGACGTCAACTCGCACGGCTATTTCGTCAAGGCGAGCATCATCTTGCCGATGGGATGGGGATACGGCACGGCTCTGCCCGGTCCGCGTCAAAGCGGCCAGCGCGTGGACTTCGATACCGTCCCGCTCAACATGCTGATCGATTCTCCTCTGGACATGGGACGGTACTACAAACACGTGCTGTTGTGGCGCAGCGGCGACAGCGCTCAATGGCTGGACGCGTTCGCCGACAAACCGCAGGATTTGGACTTTCCCAGCAAGTTGCTGCAGGCGTATCAGCGCATGACGCCGCAGGCGCTGGCGCTGTACGGCTCGCGCCACTGGCACGACTATCATTCGCTTCTCACCCTCAGCGACGCGATCGGATTTCAAGGAATCGAACATCATCAAAGCAGTGACAATCGCGCGCCTGAGAACTTTATGACCGACCCGAAACGGCAAGTCACCGGCGGCGATCTGCTCACGCACGAATTCTCGCATTCCTGGAACGGAAAATACCGGCGTCCGCAAGACCTTACGACGCTGAATTTTCAGATACCGATGCAAACGGATCTGCTGTGGGTGTACGAGGGCATGAATCAGTATTTGGGCGACATGCTTTCGTTCCGCACCGGCATTCGCGATCCCAAAACCTACCCGGAATATTTGGCAAGCATCTACGCGGCGATGGACAACGAGCCCGGGCGCTCAACCACGCCGATCATCGATACGACCACCGGCGCGCCCTACTATTACTCGGCAAGCGGACAATACAGTTCGCTGCGCCGGACCGCGGGAGACTTCTACACCGAAGGGCATCTGATCTGGCTGGCTGCCGACGTTATCATTCGCGACCGCAGCGGCGGCAAGAAATCACTGGACGACTTCGAGCATCTGTTCACGCAGCCGCAACTGACCGGGCCGATAACCAAAACGTATACGCGCGCCGACGTCGAGCGATTGCTGGGACAGGTACTGCCCTATGATTGGCACGGATTCTTCGAGCGCGCCGTCTACGACATCGCGCCGCATCCACCGTACGCTGATATCGAACGGGCCGGATGGCGCCTGGTCTACACCGACAAGCCGAACGAATTCATATCGGCACGCGATGGATTCAACCACGGCGCCGACTTGTGGTATTCGCTGGGTGTTCGAATCGGTTCCGACGGCTCGATTCGAGACGTACGCAAAGGATCGGCCGCGTGGAACGCCGCTCTGTCGCCGGGCGTGAAGATCGTTGCCGTCGACGGACAGGAATACGCTACCGGCGTGCTGGACGACGCGATCGCAAAGGCGAGCAGTTCACGCGATTCGATCCGGCTGCTAGGCTCGCAAAGCGGCTGGTATTCGACGTACTCGGTGGATTACCACGGCGGGCTGCGCTACCCGCACTTGGTACGAATCGCCGGCCGCCCAGACATGCTCGAAACGATCATGTCGCGGCATTGAGGGTTTGCATGAAATTTGTCGTGTGGTTTTTCGCGCTGGTCTTCGCCCTTCATACGCTCGGCGGGAACGCAGCCATGTCGCCTGCGCTGCCGAACACGCCCGCAGGTCGTGCCTTGGGCGCGTGGTTACAAGCGTTCGATAGCGGCGACCGGCAAACGTTCAAACATTTTTTAGAACAGCACGAACCCCAACGGCTGCCGCAGCTCGACGATGAGATGCAGTTCCGCAGCATGACCGGCGGTTTTGACTTGCGGAAGATCGAGAAGTCGACCCCGGCGTCGATTACGGCGCTCGTCCAAGAGCATCTCTCGGACCAGTTCGCGCGGCTCGTCTTCAACGTGCAAAGCAAGCCGCCGTATCGCATCATGGGCGGCTCGTTGGTCGCTATAGATCGTCCTGCAGATTTTCCGCTTCCGCATCTCTCGCAGCCACAGCTGATTGCGGCCGTCGAATCGCGTATGCAAGAGCAGGCTGCGAAAGACGCTTTTGCGGGCGCCGTGCTGGTCGCGAAAGACGGGCAGCCCATATTTGAACGAGCGTACGGTCTTGCCGACCGGGCAACGAATACGCTGAATACACTGGATACGCGCTTTCGCATCGGATCGATGAACAAGATGTTCACGGCCACGTCGATCATGCAGTTGGTTCAAGCCGGCAAGATCGATCTCGACAAACCGTTCGCAACGTACCTTCCGGCTTACCCCAACAAGCCGATGGCCTCGAGCGTCACGATTCGGCAGCTGCTCACGCATACGGGCGGCACGGGTGACATTTTCGGCCCTGAGTTCGACAAGAACCGCTTGAAGCTGCGCACGCTGCAAGATTACATCGATCTCTATGGCGCCCGCGCGCTCCGCTTCACATCGGGCAGCAAGTTCGAGTACAGCAATTACGGTTTCATTGTGCTCGGAGCCGTCATCGAAAAAGTCAGCGGTCAAAGCTACTACGACTACGTGCGCGAGCACATCTACGGACCGGCCGGTATGGCGAATAGCGGGTCGGAGCCCGAAGACGTCGCCGTGGCAAACCGCAGCATCGGCTACATGAGCGCGCCCCAAGGCGGCGTGCAGCCGAATACGGATACGCTGCCGTATCGCGGCACGTCGGCCGGCGGCGGATATTCGACCGTGAGGGATTTGCTGCGCTTTGCGAACGCACTGGAAAACCATACGCTGCTGAGCGCGCAGTACACCGAGATGATGACCACGGGCAAAGTGCAGATGGCGCCGGGCATCAAATACGGGTTTGGGTTCGGCGATCGCGTTGTGAACGGAACGAGGTGCTTCGGACATAACGGCGGCGCACCCGGAATGAACGGCGACCTGGAGATCTGCCCGCAAGCAGGCTACGTGATCGCGGTGCTTTCGAACCTCGATCCGCCGGCTGCAGGGCGTGTGGCGGACTACATCACGAACCGGTTGCCGCTCTAAGGTGCCGTAGCGGACTCGGGACAAGCAACCTGCGCGCCGCCTAGACACTTTCTAGACGCTTGTCGTGCAGAATCGGAAGAACGTACCTGCGTACTCGCTTTTCGAAGCGTGAAAGGAACTCACAGTGCTTCAACGTCTTATGGTTTTTGTGTTTGCGCTCGCCGCGGCGACGCCGGCAGCGCTAGCCGCCGCTCCCCCAGAAGGCATGCAGCTTCCGCCTCAGCCCAAAGTGCGGCCCGCGGGTATCCCGGCGGGATACATGCTGGTCAGTCCGTGCGTGCAGACGATGGGCGATCACTGGGCCGACCTGAAGAACATGCAGGCTCCCATCTACGGGACCTACGACGGCAAGGTGGTATTTTCGGAGATCATGGTGCCCAAGAGCGAGTTCGAGCGAGGCTTCAACTACACCGATTTGACCGCGCTGCCCGGGCACACGATCAACCACGTCGACATCGAGTACCATCCTCACGGACACGAGGGCATGCCCATCCCGCATTACGACATCCACGCATACTACGTCTCGCACGCCACTCATATGCACTACTGTCCGGATGGCGCGCCCGATCCCGACGCGTCGGCAACGCGCTGATGCCCAGAGTGCAAACGGCTCCAATGCAAACGCAGGCTGCGCCTTCGCCCGCGACGATCATGGAAATCGCCAATTCGTATCAGCGGACGTATGCGCTCAAAGCTGCCGTTGAACTTGACCTGTTCAGCGCCATCGGGAAAGGGTGCGATACGGTCGAGCG
Organism: Vulcanimicrobiota bacterium; assembly: GCA_963777315.1. Classification (GTDB taxonomy): domain Bacteria; phylum Vulcanimicrobiota; class Vulcanimicrobiia; order Vulcanimicrobiales; family Vulcanimicrobiaceae; genus CAVYEM01. Next base: position 203,310 of record CAVZQC010000005.1, on the reverse strand, counting down.
CATCGCAACGGCAAGCAACGCATCGCAGCGGGGCTGCCGCACGCTTTGCGACTTTCTTTCGACACTCGGCTTGCTCGAAAAACGCGACGACCGTTACCGCCTTACGCCCGAATCTGCTCTGTTCCTCGATCGGCGTTCGCCCGCGTGCATCGCTTCCGCGGTACAGTTTCTGACCAACCCTTTCGTTGTCGAACGCGCGTCGCAGACTACGCAAGTCGTACGGGACGGAACGCTTGCCGAGGAGCACAGCTCGCTCAACACGCACGATGCAGACGTTGCGCTGTGGACGCTGTTCGCAACGTCCATGGCGCCGCTGCAGCGGCTCCCCGCGCAGATCGTAGCGGAGCTTGCACCGTTGGACGCTGCCTCTGCGTCCAAGGTGCTCGATATCGCCGCCGGCCACGGCGCGTTCGGCATCGCCGTCGCGCGACGTTTTCCACAAGCGCGCATCGTCGCGCAAGATTGGCCGGCGGTGCTCAAGGTTGCGCGCGAGAATGCCGGCGCAGCCGGCGTGGCCGAACGATTCGAGGAACTTGCGGGCGACGCGTTCGCCGTGGAGTTCGGGCAGGATTACGATCTGGTCCTCATACCGAACTTCCTGCACCATTTCAACGCCGAGAAGGCCACCGGGCTGCTGCGCAAGGCACACGCTGCACTCAAGCCCGGCGGTTGCGTCATCGTGGTGGACTTCATCACCAATCCGGACCGCGTTTCGCCGCCGTTCGCGGCTCGTTTCGCCTACACGATGCTGACGACTACGCCGGACGGCGACGTGTACACGGAAGACGAATATGCGGGCATGTTTCAAAATGCCGGCTTCCCAGCTCCGGAACGCTGCTCGCTCGAACCGAGCCCGCAAAGTGCGCTAGTGGCGAAAAAGACGTAAGGGCGAATCGCGGGTGAGCGAAACACCACCGACCTGATGTCCGTAAACCACTTGTGGAACGACGTTTTACAGCGGCCGACATGAAAAGAGCCGTGGCGTTTTTGGCCCTTACGGCGGCGCTGTGCTCGCCCGCATCGGCACAAACGAATCCGCCCAAAGCCCAGGTCATGATCGTCGGCGTTGCGCACTTAGTGGCAAAAAGCGATCTGCACAACGCCGCTTGGAGTCAGGATGCGCTAAGTCCGGCGATGCAGGCCCAAATCGTCGCCGTCGTTTCACGTCTGGCGGCCTTTAAGCCGACCAAAGTGATGATTGAAGCGGTGGCAAGTGATCCCAAGTACGTACAACGCTACAAGGAGTATCTGCGCGGAGCGTATCGGCTCGGGCCCAACGAAGACGACCAGTTCGGGTACCGCCTTGCGGCTCTATCGCACAATCCGACGATCTATCCAATCGACACGAAATCGGGATTTCCGTTTGACTACGACGCCGTAGTCGCTTCTGCGAAAAAGCATGGGCAGACAGCAATCCTGCAGCAAGCCGATGCGCATTCGCGCCCGTTGATCCGCGTTTCGGACACATTAGAAAAACAAAGCCGCGTTCTCGACGTCTTGCGTTACCTCAACACACCGCAGGCGTTGAGCTTAAACGCTTCCTGGTACATGTACGTCAACCGTATCGGGGATGCGCGCGGCGACTATGCCGGCGCCGATTTGGTAGCGTTTTGGTACGCTCGCAATCTGCACATCTTCGCGAACATGACGCATGTTATTGCCCCCGGCGATCGCGTGGTGCTTATAATCGGACAGGGGCACGCCGCGATGCTGGACTCAATGGTCAAGCTTGCGCCGTACCTGCAGTTTGTGGACCCGGAGTCGTATTTGAAATTCCCAGATAGACGATCCGCTTCGACCCAAGAGCAGAAGACAAGGGGAAGTCGCGAATCGAATCCGGGCTTTTAAAAATGGCGACTTAGTCCGTATTGTGATGACCCGGACTGGAACGTCAACCCGGGACTGGCTTCTGCCTGATTCTTGGCCGTTTTGACGGTATGACGCTGTTCTGTTAAGATGGCAAGGTGAAACGGAAGACTACCGTCTATCTCGAGGACGGCCTCTTGAGGGCCACGCGTGTAACCGCCGCACGAAGCGGTAAGCGTGATTCTCAGGTCGTGGAGGAGGCGCTGCGCGCGTACCTCGGCCTTGAGCTGCTCGAGCGTGTCGGCGGGCGTTCGCATCTAAGTGAAGCCGAAGCCTTGGCGCTGGCTAACGGGGAACGGCATCGCTAAGGGCCATTCTCGATCCAGGCGTCCTAATCGCTGGATTTATTTCGGCTGACGGGGCGCCGCGAGAGGCTCTTGTTGCGCTGGCTGGCCGGCGAATTCGAGCTGATCGCGTCGTCCGCGTTGCTCGAGGAGCTTGAGCGCGTCCTGCTTAGAGCAAAGTTCCGCAGCTACGCGACCGAGGACGAGGTTCGAAGGTTCGTCTCCATCATCCGCGAGCTTTCGAGCATTTCACCGGACCCGCCGGCCCAACCCGGACTCACCGCCGACCCGCACGACGACTATCTCGTGGCGTTGGCACGCGCCACCCGCGCGGGCGTGCTTGTCTCGGGCGACCGACATTTGCTGGACCTTGTTGCTCCTGAACCGCCCGTTCTTTCGCCCAGGGCCTGTGTAACTCGGCTTGACGCGGGTTGAGCGGGACCACCAGTAGCGTCATCTGTCCGTAAAGCACCCTGCCGCACAGTGTACCGATGCGGAAAGCGATGGCGCAAATAGCCCACACTGTATGTCGTTCGCGATAGTCGGTAGCCGCCTAAGTCGCGTTTTCCCGTCATCGGATCCTACAGTCGTCCGCCCTAATCATCACGATGATCTATTGGACTCTCTGCACAGCGTACGACATACGGCGTTCGACTTGCGAGCCTGGTCCAGATCCCTCGATAAATCCTTCGTCCGTAAACCCGTGACGCCGATAAAGAGCCGTGGCGTAGTGATTGTCGCCCGTGACGTCTAAGATCAGCCGCCGTGCTTGCCGGTCCGTAACCCACTGAATCACGGCCTTGACGAGTGCGTCGCCCACGCCGCGCCCGCGCGCAAACGGCACGACCCACAGGGAGATGAGCTCGGCGATTTGATCGACCTGCGAAGATGTGGCACTCACCATGCCCGCCGGCGTTTCCTCAACATGGGCGATGAGGTTTAACGGCACGTCTTTCAGGCGTCTACGCCAGCGCAATTCGGTGTCTCCCGGCCCTTGCCAATCGTCGAACGTCGAGCCGAACGCGTAGGGCGCCTCCCGGAGTGCTTCAAGTCGAAGGTGACGCCACAACTGCCAATCCTCTTCGCCGATTGTGCGCAAAGTAATCATACCGGACGCAAGAAGCCGCTCATGACGGAGCGTGAACTGCGGCCGTACCATACCATACGCGGTGTGGAACGAGCAGAGGGTCGGATATAAAGCGTTCTCTCAACAGCCGCGCTAGCGCAGCATCGAAGGCGATCACTTCTGCTGAGCCGAGGCTGCCTCCGATGCCCCCGTGCGATCTCACTCGTCCTCGCCACGCTTCGTGCGTGTACGGGACCTCCACATCGAACGACGCCGTCTCGATTTCACTAAAGCCTGTCGTTGCAAGGTCTTTTAGGCTTTCCGGATGCAATCCGGATCCCGCCAGGAGACGATTGGGATTATGCCGTCCCATCAGATCTTCGGTTGCTTCGACGACGTTGCCGGGCAACGAGATCCAATCAAAATGGGCAATGACAATACGTCCGCCGGTTCGCAACACGCGCCGTGCCTCTGCTGCCGCCTTTGCACTATCGAACCAGTGCCAGCATTGTCCGGCCGTCACGACGTCAAACGAACGATCTCCGAGCGGAATCGCTTCAGCTCGTCCTTCGAAATATGTAACTTCATGGATTGCGGCTTGGCGATCTAATCGTCGGGCCTGCGCGAGAAGCTCGGGTGACGGGTCGAGCGCGGTGACGGTGCAGCCTCGCCGCGCGAGGCCTCGTGCCAGAGTTCCCGTGCCGGTTCCGAGGTCGAGCACTCGGTCGCCGGGGCGAATTAGACCGGATCTGATTGTGCGCTCGAAGAACTCTTCTGGAAACCCCGCGCGGTAGCGACCGTAATCCTCGGCTGTTTTGCTAAAATCAATTTTCACAGGACTTGCCTCGCCGCTTATTGGTGCTGCTATGGACTGCTATGACCTTCGACCCGCGATATCCCATGATCGAGCAGCCGGCGGCAAAATGCGCCTTTGGCGCCGACATCACTCTTAGCATTGGCGCTAACCGGTTTTGCCGCTTCTTCCGCGGCGACGCAAAATTGCGCTAGGACCCGCACGATCTCCCGGACTGGGGCGAAGAAGCACCGGTCCATCGCGAAGAACTACGAGCGCATCTGCGTTCTCAACGCGATGGCGCGCGTCAGAACGGCGCACGCGAACGAGGCGCGCCTCAAGGCCGTCGCGTTGAACCTGCGCACGCTCGTTCCGCTTGAAAAGCGGCACGGGATAGACGTTGACTTCGAGCTCAACGTTCCGTTCACGCCGATCCGGCGCGTTTCGCTGCCGGTTCAAACGAAAAAGGGCGGCCGACATGGCCGCCCTTTTTTCATTTCCTCACTTCGTGCCAGTTTCAGGCTCATGTCGGAAAGGCCGCCATCTCTGGCCAATCCTCGAAGATGCGCCACCAGGCGATTTGCTCGGTCGGCGTCATATCGCTGTAGTCGCGCCCCGTCAGCAGGGCGATGTACGGCTTCGCCAGTTCGTGGCAGAAGTCGATCGCCGCATCCAATTGGCTGAACGTCATCGTCGGCGCTTCGCCGTCGTGCCGTTCGGCGTGCGCGACGGTTTTGTTCACGACGCTCTTCACGTCCGACAGCGCCGCCTCGAGATCGTCACGGTCCCGCGACACCTTTGCGACGTTGAGGCGCTTGCCGGACGCGTCGGCGAACGGCCCGTACGTTGACCGCGCCAAGAATTCGAACATCTCACGGTCGTAGCCGTGTCCCGTCGAATCCCAAATTTCCATCACAGATCGCAGCGACCACTCGTCGGGGTGCGCCACCATCGCATCGAACAATCTGCGCATCGAGTGCGTCCTGTGATCGGAATCTCCTAGCCGACGAAGTCCGAGCAGCACGCTCTGCGAGTACCAGCGTGCGACCGCGCCGGGAAAATGCGTTTGGCGCACGGCGACCGCAGAGCTTACCGCGTCGCGAAACCGCGAGAACGTCTGCCGGTCGTTCAGCAGCATCTTCATAGCATTCTCGATCACTTCCGTTGTCGCTATTGCCGCGTTGCGTCGTCGCGCGATGTTTTCGTCCATGCGCGACTTATTCGACGCGCGTCTCGAAATGGAAGCGAAAGGCGCGTGCGTGTTCGCACGCGTGTTTTGCGTTTTCACGTTTATTCCGATTCGAGAATCTAGTGCAGACGCATTTCAAGCTTGTTCGGTCTGCTGCTGATTATTTTGGAAGTACTCATCTTTCATGGGATGACCGGGACTCGAACCCGGACGCCCTTTTAGGGCAGCAAATTTTCGCACCACTGCAGCTTTCGCTGCCGATGCGGCGGACTGCAAAAAGATTTGCACGCCGCATCGTTTGATGGTCCGGACTGTGCCTTGGCCGTATGAATCGTCACGTAGGCCGCGCCCGTCCAGTCTCTACACCTTCCGCTAAGCGGCTTGGCTCGGCGTCGGCACGCCTTGGCAGAGCGTTCGCCGAATTTGAGCGCATCCCGCAAACCGTTTCCGCGCTTGCGGCTCCAAACCAGAAGTCTGCTGTGTCTACCGATTCCACCATCATCCCAAACAGACGCGCTTCGTTCGACTGAAAAGAGGACGGCGCCTTGGAAGGCGCCGTCTTGGTGTTACTGCCGGCTTTCGCTTGAGCCGTTGCCGCCCTCGCCGATGCCCATTTCCTTGGCTTGTTCGCGAAGCGAATTCGTCGCCGCCTCTTTACTGGCTTCGATCGTGTCCTTTATGACTTCGCCGCCGCGGCGCATTACTTCGGTGCCGGCCTGCCTCACGCGGCCTTTCATGTCTTCGGTGATGGGACCGATGCGTTCGGATTCAAACCGCGTCACCGGAAGCGCCAAGCCGATTAGGAATCCGACGGCTAACCCTCCCAACAACATTCCGATGGGGTTTTCCATCGGATTGAGATTTCCGATGTTGTTCGTCACATTAGTCTTCATGTCGCTAACGGAGCCTTGCACGGTGTCCCGGGCGCTGCTCAGTTTGTCGCGCGCGCTGCCGATCTTGTCGCGAGCCCCTTGCAGCTTGTCGCTCACCGCGCTTTTCGCATCGTCGACTTTGCCTTGAACTTTTTCTTTGGTGCGGTCCACGACATTGGCGTTCTCGGCCACGGACCGGACGTCTTGGGCGACGCGCTCGCGCGCGTCTTCTACTTGGCGGACTCGATCCCGCTCTTGATCCATGCTACATCCTCCTTCACGCTACGCGTCGTCTTATCGAACTCCAACGGGAGCATCGATTTGAGTTTTATTGCTGCGGCGGCAATCAATGAAAGTGCCGCAAATCCCCACGCTATCGTTATCACCAGAGCGGCGAGCCAAGGCGCAAGCACGAGCGAAAGCACCACGATCAGAAATGCCGTGAACGCTCCCAAAAATGCCAAGCCCATCACCGCACCCGCCGCTACCCATACGCCCGCGATGGCCAGACCTTGCATTTGCTGCGATGCTTCTTGTTTGAAGATCGCAAGCTCGGCTCGGAACAGGTCGCCGAGATCTTTGCCCAGATTGCGCAGGGCATCGGCCATCGAAGGGCGATCGTCGTTCATTCTTCGTACCGACTCGTGCGTGCCGTCGTGTAGGGCTGCTCGTACGATTCGCGATACGCGGGCTCGGTCGGCCACTCGTCCTCGGTGGTTCCGCCGGCCGCCGTGCGCACGGCGCGCGCGAGCGCAAGCCCGCTGACCAAGCCTACGCCGGTGAGCAGCCATGTGCGCCCGCGGGCCAAGTCCTGAACGTCGCCCCACATCTTGACGCCGTCGTTGTTGCGCAGATAGCGGGCTACGTCCGTACCGCGCTTGGAAACCGTCTGCAGGACGTCTGCGGCCTGCGGTTCACCGCGATCTCGTAAAATGTCACCGATTTCACGTGCAACGTTGGTGTAGTGCTCGACGCGATCGGCCAGCAGCCCGGTTCCGCGATCGACGGCCTGGCCGACCACCGTTCCGGAACGCTGCAGAAGACCGCCGCGCGTTTGTTCCAAAGTCACCGCCATATGTATCCCTTCGTTAGTAAGATTCGCTCGTGCACTTCATACCCAGCCAAGCGTCGCGCTTAAGCGGTCACCACCTCGCCGCGCGCGACGGCCGCTCCGGCTCTTGCCGGGGGCAGCAGCTCGACTTTGAGCCACCCGGCGCTATGCGTGTCGAACGCCTTGTACGCGTCCACGGCGTCGCCGAAGGCCGTTCGCTTGGTGAGAATGCGCGAGGGCTTGAGCACGCCGCTTGCGACCAAGCGGATGAGGCGAGGCAGGTAGCGCCGATGCGGGCAATCGCCCATGCGCACCGTGAGGTTCTTGCCGAAGGCCTTGCCGAAATCGAATTCCTTGAACCCCGCCGGATACACCCCGACCACCGAAACCGTGCCGGCTTTGGCGATCATCTCGATGGCGCCGTTCAACGGCATCTGCGGCGCATTTCCCTTGCGCCACTGCGTACTGCCGTGCCGGTCTTTGTCGGCGTCGATACCGACGCAGTCGATGACGCGATCGACGCCGATGCCGCCGGTAAGCTCACCTCGGCGCCCTGACCGCGGGCGACTTCCATTCGATCGGGTTCGGAGTCCACTGCGATGATGCGCCCGGCGTCCATGAGCTTGGCGCAGGCGATTGCCATCTGGCCCACCGGCCCGCACCCCAGCACCGCGACGGTTCGCCCGGGCTTGATGCCGGCCATGTCGGCACCGAAATAGGCGGTCGGCAAGATATCCGAAAGCAAAATTGCGTCGTCGTCGCTGACTTCGTCGGGAAGCTTTAGGGCATTGACGTTTGCGAACGGAATGCGCGCGTACTCGGCCTGCAGACCGTTGAAGGGTCCGTTCTGTTTGGGACCGCCGTAGAAGGCCGTCGCCTGCGGACCGTTGGGGTTGGCGTTGTCGCATTTGGAAAAATCCGAATTACGGCAGTAGCTGCAGTAACCGCACGCGATCGTCGATCCGACGACCACGCGATCGCCGGGCTTGAGGTTGCGTACGCCTTTGCCGACCTGCGCGATCACGCCCACGCCTTCATGGCCCAGTATCGTGCCTTTTTCCACGCCCGGAACCGAGCCGCGAATGAAATGCAAATCGGTGCCGCAAATCGCGCTGGCGGTGAGTTGCAGAATCGCATCGCGATCGTGCTGGATCGTCGGCTCGGAAGCATCTTCGAGCCGGATGTCGCCTACGCCGTGAAACACGACGGCTTTCATAGCTGTAACCTCTCTCGCCGGTTTGATTTCACAGTATCGGCGTGTTCTGGTCGTACACCAGTTTCCACACGCCGTGTTCATTCACGAAAAGCAGCAGCAGTAAAAATTGGCGAGCGCTTGCGCCTTGCGTGTAGTCCACGCGCGTAAGCGCCCAGCCGGCACCGGCCTCTTCACGCGTCCACAGGACTTGCGGATCGAACGTCCACCCTTCGGAAGCAAACCAGTCGCGATGCGCGGCAACGGCATTTTCCTTGCCTTGAATGATGCGCCCGTCACCGCCGACCAAGCGTACGTCGTCACCCGTTGCCAAGCTCTGCGCGAACCGATCGATGTCGCGCTCGGCGATCGCGTCGAGGTGCTCTTGAAGGCCTTCCAGCAGACTGCTCGGCGCCATGGCCTGTTTGTTTTCCCCTCACCGGTAGAGGGGAAACGGCTGATAGTGATTTTTGCGGACCGCGCGGAAGCGGGAAAGCAGCTGGGCGAAAAGCTTGCTGCATACCGCGGATCCGATACGCGAGTGTTTGGACTGCCGCGCGGAGGCGTTCCGGTCGCGTATGAAGTTGCGCGCGTCTTAGGCGCGCCGCTCGACGTATTCGTCGTGCGCAAACTGGGTGCGCCCGGCCGCGAAGAGCTTGCCATCGGCGCGATCGCTTCGGGCGGCGTACGCGTGCTCAACCGTGAGACCATCGATGAATTGTGCGTGGCGCAGCCGGTCATCGATGACATCGTCCGCCGCGAAGAAAGCGAACTCTTGCGCCGCGAACGTGCTTACCGCGGGGGGCGTGCGGCCCAAGACGTAAAAGGGCGGACCGTGCTGCTGGTGGACGACGGCTTAGCGACCGGCGCGAGCATGTACGCGGCGATCCTGGCTATGCGCGCACGGTTTGCCGCCGTCATCGTCGCGGCGGTTCCCGTCGCGCCGGCCGATACCGCAATGCAATTGCAGAAATATGCCGACGACGTCGTCTGCGTTGCGACGCCACGCCCGTTTCGCGGCGTTGGGGCATGGTACACCGATTTTACCCAAACGACCGACGAGCAGGTTCGAGAAATGCTCCATGCTTGAGATCGTCGTACCGAGCGACGGCGAACGGCTTGCCGGCACGCTCACCGTGCCGCCCGGCGCGCACGGCGTCGTGATCTTCGCACACGGCAGCGGCAGCGGGCGCCACAGCCCCCGCAATCGTTTCGTAGCAGAGCAGCTGAACGAACGGGGCTTTGCAACGCTGCTGATGGATCTGCTTACGTTGCGCGAGGAAGAGCTGGACCGCAGTACGGCGAGCCTGCGGTTCGATATTTCGCTGCTGGCGCGCCGCGTCGATCTCGCGGCGGCATGGTGCAGAAACGACGACCGTCTGTCCACGCTGCCGGTCGCATATTTTGGAGCAAGCACGGGAGCCGGTGCCGCGCTGCTTGCGGCGGCCGGACGTAAGGATGTGGCCGCCGTCGTTTCGCGCGGAGGCCGTCCGGATCTGGCCGGCGCGGCGCTGGGCGACGTGCACGCTCCGACGCTGCTCATCGTGGGCGAGAACGATCCGGTCGTGATCGATCTCAACCGGCGCGCCGCCTCGCAGATGCACGCTGCGTGCGAGATTGCCGTGGTTCCCGGTGCGGGGCATCTGTTCGAGGAGCAAGGCGCGCTTGAACGGGTGGCGCAGCTCGCGCAGGGCTGGCTGCTGCGCTATCTCGGCGCGGCATGAGCGGGAACGTACGCAAAGACATGAGCATCCGCACGACCCCGATACCGCCACAAGGGGACAGCGCTACGGTCGAGGTCGACGGCAAGCGCTTGAGCCTGACCAACCTCAACAAAGTATTTTGGCCGCAGCTCGGGCTGACCAAACGCGATCTTCTCACCTATTACGCTCGCGTCGCGCCGGTGCTGGTGCCGCACGTGCGCCATAAAGCGATGGTGATGAAACGCTATCCCAACGGCATCGCGGGCGACTTCTTCTTCATGAAGCGCGCTCCGTCGACGCGGCCCGATTGGATAGAGACGTGCTCGATCGAACACGGTTCGGGCAACGTCATCGATTTTCCGATGGTGCAAGACCTGGCCTCGCTGTTGTGGGTGATCAACCTGGGCTGCATCGATCTCAACCCGTGGTACGCGCGCTGCGCGACCTCGGATCGGCCGGAGTATCTGCATTTCGATCTCGATCCGTTCGGTGCACCGTTCTCGGCGGTGCGCGAATCCGCGCTCATCGTCAACGATGCGCTCCGCGCGCTGGGCATGAAGGTTTACGCCAAGACTTCGGGCGGCCACGGCATGCATTTGTACGTAGCGATCGCACACGGGCCTCGCCAGCACGACGTTTGGGCGCTGGCAAAGCGTATTTCGTTCGAACTGGCCAAGGCGCATCCCGACATTCTGACTGCGGAATACAAGGTGCAAAAACGTCCGCGGAATCACGTGCTGCTCGATTACAACCAAAACAGGCTCGGCGCAACGCTCGCATCGATCTACTCCGCGCGTCCGACGCCTGCCGCCAGCGTGTCGACCCCGGTAACGTGGGAAGAAGTCGAACGCGGTATCGAAACGGAGGACTTCACGATGCTCAACGTTCCCGACCGAATCGGCAAGCTGGGCGATTTGTGGAAGCCGCTGACCGTAGAGCGCGGACGCTATGACTTGCAAGAATTGCTGGACGGTGTTGAATCGCGCTAGAACGTTCGATTTGTGCGGAGTTGCGGTGCCGCATCGCGCGGTACGTCGGTACCAGATTGAACATTTGATCCTTCAAGAGATCATAGGTCCGATGCTTCGGGCTAAAGTACCATCCGGCCCTGGCCCGTTGGACCTGCGCGACCCTATGCTGATATGAGCGGTCGTGCGCTGCGGAGGGCTTTGTGGCAACAAATTTTCGGGCCATCTTTGGGGCACTTGTAATTGCGCTGTTGGTGGCGTGCTCACATGGGAGTACCGGCTCGCCCTTGATTCCTCCGCCGGCGAGCAGTGGCGGTGAGCGTCCCGGTACGACGAGTGCTACGTTCACCATGCATTGGGGGGCGCCAACGGGAGTCGGCTCCGTCTCGGCCTCGACGCGGAGCGTTTCCATTACGGTCAACAATGCAACGAAGCCTACCGTCGTTGCGAATGCGCCACCGTCCCGGGCGGCGGCGGCAACGACAACCATCACTATCGACGCCCCGCCCGGTACCGACTCGTTCCTGATCGAGGCTTGGGATCAACCAAACGGCGCCGGCAAGCTTCTTGCATGGGTAACGGTCGGACGGCGAATCATTGCCGGGCAAAGCAACGCGATCACCGCCTTACTCGAGGGCTTGTGCACGAAAATTGTGCTGGCGCCGAGCGGCTCTCAGCCGTTCGTGATTCCCATTACGCAGGCAAACAAAAACGTTTACGAGCTCGTCGGCCCGCAGGCGGAAAAATTCGCCGTGACTCCGGAGGATGCCGACGGCAACGCGATCGTCAGCCCGGACAACGCGTCCTCGATAACGCTCACCTCGAACGTCGTAAAAATAACGCCGTTGGGCGGTAACGTCTTCAGCTTCCTGCCCATTGCTATGGCCGAACCCAACGCGCCAGGCATCGTGACGGCGACTCTCCACAGCTGCGGCTGCACCGGGCAAGCGCTGCTCGCACCGACCCCGGCGCTCTACGTGACCAACACCACAAGTGACACGATAATGGTCTACGATGAGAACGGCAACAGAATTGTGACGACTGGGCCGTTCTTGGATCTCATTGAACCGTACGCCATTGATTTCGACTCGCTCAACGGTCACCTGTATGTGCTGAACAGCAATGGGGCGACCAGGACCAACTCGATTGCGGTTTACGATCAGAACGGCAATCAAGTCTCGACCACCGGATCGTTTCCAAACACCGAATTCTCTCAGGACCTTGCCGTTGACTCCAGCAAGGGCCGATTGTACATTTCGAATTATATTTCAAACAGCGATTTCATCACAGTCTATGATCAGAACGGCGAACAACTCCCGTCGCCGGGTTCATTCGCAGATCAGGGAGTATCAGCCGGCATTTCGTTTGATCCGACTACGCGCCGTTTGTACTTAGAATTCGATCAACCGATCAGGGCTTATGATGAGAATGGCAACCAAATCACCACGGCCGGATCCTTCCCAAACAGCACCGGTGCCGTAGACACCGCGTTCGATCTCAAGGGCCGGGTGTACGCAGCGATCTACAACTTTAGTCCTCCCACGCTCTTGGTCTACGATCGGAACGGTAACGCAATTACGACGAGCGGATCGTTCGCCAACCTTCATTTCCCGAGATGGGTCGCGTTCGATCCGAGCAATTCGCATCTGTACGTTTCGGGTCAGGGCATTATACAAGTCTACGACACAGATGGTAATCAGGTCTTCACGAGCGGCAACTTTGCCAGCGGCTATGCAAGCGATCTAACTTTCGCAGCGCCATAACGAATACACTCGGGGCGGAGACCAGCGCAAAAGGCGACCAAATGCGCGTCTTTGAAGGAACGAGCGCAATCGAAGCTATCGAAGAGCAAAGTCGACATTATTGTGAAGTAGAGCCTTAGTCCGCGGCGGCGAGCGAAAACGGCGATGTGCCGATCGGCTGATTCAGCTGTTCCATCGTGCACTGCTTTGGGGATTTATCGGGACGGAAGCGCAGCGGCCGCGTTCCGTGGCGAAAACGTCCGCCGCTGACGTGATCGAACTCGACCTCCAAAACGATCGAAGGTTTGACCGGAACCCACGCCGTTTCTTTGCCGCGGTTCCACCGGCTCGGACCGCCGGGCGTGCGCGCCGTGAACGAGACGTCGGTCTTGAGATCGTTCAGCTTTTTCAATAGCGACTTCTTCTCCGCGGCGGAAAAGCCGGATGTGAAACCGACGTAGTCGAGCGCGCCGTCGCCGTCGTAGAGACCCAGCAGCAACGAGCCGAGCGAGGCTCCGTCGTTTGCCAGGCGAAAACCGCCCACCACGCAATCGGCAGTTCGCAGCCGCTTTATCTTGAGCATCCCGCGGCGGTCGCCGGAAGAGTACGCAATGTCCGTACGCTTGGCGATAACGCCGTCTAAAGCTCCGCCGACGGACGAATACCACCGTTCGGCGACTCGGCGGTCTGCGGTTACCGGAGACAACTTGAACCTCGGCTGATCTTGCAGAAATTTGTGCGCGAAGTCGTCCAGAGCGGAGCGACGTTCGTTCAACCGTAACTGATACAACGGTTTTGCGCGCTCGTCGACGAGGATATCGAAAACGACATACGTTGCGGGGTATCGAGCCGACAACATCGAGACGCGGCTGGCGGCAGGGTGGATGCGCTGCAGCAACTGATCGAAGTCCAAGCGATCCTCGACCGGCACGACGATCTCGCCGTCGATGACGAAGCGCTCGCACTTGAGCGCTTTTGTCGCCGCCACCAGTTCGGGAAAGTAGCGCGCCAACGACTGGCCGGATTTCGATTGCAGGGCCACGTCGTCGCCGTCCCTGAAGCACAACGCGCGAAACCCATCCCATTTGGGCTCGAATTGGTAGTTGGGCTCATGCGGCAGCGACTTGGCCGTCTGCGCTTCCATCGGGGGAAAGTCCAAACCGATTCCCAGGTTCACGCAGACTCTGTACCCGCATGGGACGGGGCGCCAGGAACTCGACGGAGCAGGCAGGTAAGCAGACAACCGGCAGCCAAGTAGGCGCCTGATATGGATGTCTTGCAGCACGAACCATCGACGGTTCCCGTCCTGGCGCACTACGATCTCGTGGCGCCGCTCCTCGAGCGCCTCTTCGGAGCGATTCCCGTCGTTGCGGTCAGTTTTCCCCACGGCTTTAGCGCAACGCCTCAATGGCACGGCCCCACTTCGAAGCCTCTGCCGAAAACCATTGCATCGGTGCAGGTCGACGTCGGCGGCGTGCGCGATTGCTACGTCGGACTGAGCGCCAACGCGCTGCTGTGGCTCTGCCACCGCGATTCCGCCGTCGAATTTCACAGCTGGACGCCCACGGCGAACGACCCGCTTCGCCTGCGGTTCGCGCGCATTCTGTTGGAGTTGGATGCCACGGCCGCCGCGCCCATGTTGGACGATGCAGCGCGCGCGATACACCAGGTCCTTGTTGAGCGCGAGGTTCGTTCCATTCCGGTCCTGGCCGGCGCGCGGGGAATGGGCCTGTGGCTGCCGTTCTGCGATGCACCGGAATACGCGCCCGTGCGGGCGTGGCTGCACGAAATCGCCGATGAAGCCGTACGGCGCGCACCATCGTTGCTTACTACCGATCCGAACGTGCGAAACGACGATCGCGTGCACGTTCACGTCGGTTCCAATGCGCCGCGACGCTTTAGCGCGCTGCCGTACACCTTGCGTGGAGATGCGCGGCTGAGCGTGTGCGCCCCGCTGCAATGGGACGAGGTGGGAAAAGTCCGGGCCGGAAGCATCGGCGCGGCTGGCTTTGCCGAAAGATTTCATACCGCCGGCGAAGTCTTCGGCGCGCAAGTACGCATCATCGACGATCAACGCTTCTCACGCGTCGACCAGCGCGTGTACCCGGTGATGACGACGCCCTCGAGTGCGCCGGAACGCGGTCACGTGTTAAACGCGGTGCTGGCCATTCTGAGCGACGGGCACCCGCGGTCGGCGGACGAAATTTTAGCCGAAGCCATCAAAAATGGAACGCTGCCGCCGCACACGAGCCGCAAATACGTCTATACCGCGCTGATCGAATACATCGCTCGCACCGAAGGGCGCAAGCGCAAACCCCTGATCGTGCAGGACGACGATCGCCGGTTTCGCATCAACGAGCCGCCGGATCCGTGGCCGGCGATTGCGGTGCCGCAGCCGCCGCCCGCTCCTGGCGCTGAAGAGCTGTGCGCGCGGCTGAGCCAAACCTCACACGGCGACGATCCCGCTGCGTTCGAACGCGCGGTTTGCGATGCGTTTACGATGCTGGGCTTTCGCGCGACGCACTTGGGCGGAAACGATGCTCCGGACGGCTACGCAGACGCGGTGCTGGGCCCGCTGCAGTACCGCGTCATGCTCGAGTGCAAAACCGCGCGCTCTCAAGTCACGCAGCCGGACTGCTTTGAAGCCAGCAAGTATCGCGATGCGTACGGCGCGCAGTATTGCACGATCGTCGGCCCGGACTTTCCCGGCGAACTGGAATTCACGTCGGAACTACAACAACACGGCGTGAGCGCGTGGACCGTCCGGGATCTCCAGCAACTGCTCGGCGCCGGCGCTACCGCCGTCGAACTGCGCGACATGCTTGCGCCGGGCTTGGCAGCGGATCGCGTTGGCGAATTGCTGTGGGCACGCCAACACGGCAGCGTGAAGCGCTTAACGATTATCTGCAGCTATCTGCGAAGCGAGGGATGGCAGATGCAACTCACGGCTGCGCAAGGAAATGCGCGGTCGGATGCGGCGTCGATTACCGCAGACGTGGCGATCGCGCTCGTCGACGCGAAACTGGCCGCCAACGGCACGCACGCGGGCTGCTCGCGCGCCGAGATCGCACAGGCCTTTGCGTACCTGACCAGTCCGCTGGTTGCAGCGGCCGCGTGGGCCGACGAGTCGCGCGTTGCGATCGTTATCGTGCGGCCGCGGTAGGGCTTCGGGGCTCGAATCCGCGCTGGGGCCACCATGTTTCCAAGCCGAAGATCTTAGTAAAATCCCACTGAAGGATTTACGCGTCCACGAGTTCCTGTTCAGGTTCGCCAATCTCATGGAACTGCGTAATCTCAAAGGTCTCTCCGTCCGGAAACTGCGCGATAATTTGAAGTTTGCCGCCAACCGCTTCAAGGTAACGGCGAATCGTGCTGACATAGACGTCGGTGCGCTGTTCAATTTTAGAAACAGACGACTGAGGAATGCGCATGACACCGGCGATCGTTTCCTGCGTCTGCGCCCGCGCAACGCGTAGTTCCTGAAGCCGGACTTGATTACGCAAGTGCTCAAGTCGCGCGTCACTGCGTTTACGCTGTTCCGGCGTCAATTTCTCGTGGAGTACTGAGTAACTCTTACTCATTTGCGCCTTCGTCTCCAATTTCTTCAAGGTGCTCATCGTAGAGATGGTCAGCGATTAAAATCATCTCTTCGTAGAATCGCTTTTTGCCAGTCTTGTCGCCGCCGATTAATAAAATGCCAGTTCTGCGTGGATCGAAGGCAAAAAATATCCGAAACGGCCGCGCATTGCTCTGGACTCTGAGCTCCTTCATGTTGGCGTGGGCCGAGCCGCTTACAGTATCGACGTGAGGCCGTCCTAACGCCGGTCCCACCTCCGCTAGGAGCCGAACGCATGCATCGATGTCTGCTTGAGCGCCGCCATCGATATCGTCCCACCACTCCTTGAACTCGTCCGTAAATTCGACTTCCCATGCCACAACGTATTATCCCCCATAAGGCATATTCCGTCAAGGGTATATAGGGCTGAAAATGCGTTGTTTTGGAGCGAAAGTCCGGGAACGCTTAAGGCCAGGACGTCTCCATCGACGGACAGATCAGCATCTCGCGCACTTCGCAGCCCGGCGGCTGGGCAAGTGCGAAAACCGCTGCTTGCGCTACGTCTTCCGGGCGATTGAGCCGGGCGTCCGCACCGGGCTTGTATTTTTCGTCGCGGTCATCGAAGAAATGCGTGTGCATGCCGCCGGGAATCAGCAGCGTCACCCCGACTTGACCCGCCAGTTCGGTTGCGAGGGCTCGGGTGAATCCAACCACACCGAATTTGCTCGCGCAGTACGCGGTCGCGTCGCTCACCGCGCGCAGGCCCAAAGTGGATGCTACCGTGACGACGCGCCCGTGACTTTCGATCAGATGCGGCAATGCGGCGCGCACGACTGCCGCAGTGCCCATCAAGTTGACTTTGATCACGCGCTCCCACGCGCCGGCGGACACGTCCTGGAAACGCCCGCACGCGTCGATGCCTGCGTTCGCAACCACACCGCTAAGCCCACCGTGTCGCCGCGCAACTTCGCGAACTTTCGCTTCCACTATCGACGTGTCGGAAACGTCGACGATCTCGTGCTCGAAATCGCCCGAAGGCGCGTTGACGTCAAAGCCGACGGCGCTTGCGCCCGCGGCTCCAATCGCCTGTGCGATGGCCAATCCGAGCCCCGACGCAGCTCCGGTGACGATGAACGTCCCGTGCAGCGCGCGCGCGGCCGCAGAGGTTTGCGTATATCCCGTAGTCGCGGTCATGATCCGACGGTCTCCTTTTCAAAAGCATGCTGCGCGCGAAACCACTCGATCGTTTTGCGCATGCCGGTTTCCAACGGCGTCTGCGGTTCCCAGCCCAGCATCGCGCGAGCGCGCGCAAGGTCCGGACGGCGCCGCACCGGATCGTCGGGCGGCAGAGGGCACTGCTCCACGGTGAGCGTTACCCCGCATAGCCGCGCTATCGTGCGCGCGATTTCGTTTACGTCAACTTCGAACTCCGAACCCAGATTCACGACCTCGTGGGCCGGACGTTCCAACGCTGCCAAGGCAGTGATGCCCTCGACGAGATCGTCGACGAAACACAGCGAGCGCGTTTGCGTGCCGTCGCCGAAGACGGTCAGCGGCGTTCCCTCCAACGCCTGTTTAATGAAGGCCGGCACCACCCGGCCATCGCCGGCGCGCATGCGAGGACCATACGTATTGAAGATGCGCGCGATGCGCGCATCCAAGCCGTGCGTGCGGCGGTACGCCGCAATCATCGCTTCGCCGAAACGCTTGCCCTCGTCGTAGCACGAACGCGGACCAAGTGAATTGACGTTGCCGCGGTAGCGTTCGGGTTGTGGATGCACCAGCGGATCGCCGTACACTTCGGAGGTCGAGGCGTATATCAGCCGCGCGCCGTTCGCCAGCGCCAACTTGCAGCAGCGCTCGGTGCCCGAGCCGTTGACGTTGAGCGTTGCTATCGGAGCGCGCGCATAATCCTGCGGGCTGGCGGGTGATGCGAAGTGCAAGATCAGATCGGGCGGACGTTCGATCCGGGTAATGCCTTCGCACAAGTCGGCTTGGATGAAATCAAAGCGCGGTTCGGGCTGCAGATGCGCGATGTTCTCGCCGGTGGACGTCGACAAGTCATCCACACCCACGACGTTGTCGCCTCGCTGCAGATACGCGTCCGCCAAGTGCGATCCCAAAAAACCGGCGACGCCGGTAATGAGCACGTTCATCGCGCGAGCACTGCGCGGCGCCCCCGGCCCACGGCGACGTAGCGCAGTCCTGCGCGCCGCACGGCATCAGGGTCGAGGATGTTGCGAAGATCGATGACGTTGGGATCGGCAAGCGCGGCCGCAACGCTCTCCCAATTCAGCCGTTCGTACGAAGGATCGTCGCTTGCAATCACCAGGGCGCCGGCTCCCGCGCACAATTCATTTACGGAGCCCGCATAGCTTACGCGATCGCGCAAGACTGCGCGGGCGTGCTCCGTGGCGAAGCGGTCGAGCACGCAAACGTTCGCGCCCGCCGACAGCAGCGCTTGCACCAGCACGATGCCGGGCGATTCCCGGACGTCGTCGGTGCCGCCCTTAAACGCCAACCCGGCAACCGCTATGGCTTGGCCGAACACATCTCCCACCGCGTCTTCGATCAGCCGAACCGCGCGCGAGACTTGCCGCCGGTTGACGTTGAGCGTCGCTTCGAGCATCGTCGGTTCGATCGCGTGGGCGCGCGCGACGCCGGCTAGGGCCGCGACGTCCTTGGGCAAGCACGATCCGCCGAAGCCCAATCCCGGCTGTAGATAGGCGGGGCCGATGCGCGCGTCGGCGCCGATGCCCGCAATGACGCCGTCGATGTCGGCGTCGACCGCGGCGCACAGATTGGCGATCTCGTTGATGAAAGAAACCTTGGTCGCAAGAAAAGCGTTGGCAGCGTATTTTACCATCTCGGCCGTATGCACGTCGACAACGTGCATGGGCGCGCCCAGCGGCGCGTACATCTCGCGCAGCACGGCGATTGCGTGCTCATCCTGCGAACCGACGACGATGCGGTCGGGATGCATGAAGTCCTCGATGGCGCTGCCCTCGCGTAAAAATTCCGGATTGGACGCGACGCTGAAGCGGTAATCGGAAGGCGCGTGCGCCGTAACGATGCGTTCGACCATGTCCGCGGTTTCTACCGGAACGGTCGATTTGTTCACGACGATAGTCGGACCGCCGGCATATGCGGCGATGTCGCGGGCGGCTTGGCGCACGTACGTGAGATCCGCATCGCCGGTCGGCCCGGTGGGCGTCCCCACGGCAATGAACGCAACGGCTGCGCTCGCCATAGCTTCGGCGGGGCGATCGGTGAATTGCAGCCGGGCCGCCGAGTGCTGTGCCGCGATCAGTTCGCGCAATCCCGGTTCGTACAACGGTACGTCACCGTGCTGCAGCGATCGAATCTTCGTAGAGTCTGTATCGCAGCAGACAACGTGATGTCCCAGCTTGGCAAAACACGCGCCCGTTACCAGACCGACGTAACCGCATCCGAATATCGCCGCACGGTGCATGCACGGCTCTTTACCATGAAGTGCCCCCTTTTAACCTGAGCGTTTAAGTTATCTCTTCTCGGAAACAATAGGCGCACGTTCGCAGCGCACGCAGCACACACGCAAAAAAAAGTCGGTTGTCAGTGGGGCAACGAAGCGATGATCGTACTGGGAATTAACGCCGTCTTCCATGATTCGTCCGCTGCGCTTGTTGTCGACGGCACCATCGTCGCCGCGGCCGAAGAAGAACGCTTCAACCGCCGCAAGCACGGCAAAGATTGCGTGCCGTTCAGCACGTGGGAACTTCCGGTTCTCAGCGCGCGGTGGTGTTTGGCACACGCCGGTCTGCAGCCCTCGGACGTCGACGTCGTAGCATACTCGTACGATCCCTCGCTTGCAGCTGCCGGCGATGCCGACGTTACGCGCAGCGATTGGGAGCCTTTGCGCACGCTCTACGCGCAGCGGCTGCCGCGATTTCTGCAGGCGGCGATACCCGGCATCGAGCGAGCACGCGTGGAGTACGTCGCGCATCACGTCGCGCACGCCGCCTCGGCGTATCTGGGCGGACCGCTGGGCGACTGCGCCGTTATCGTTGCGGATGGCCGGGGCGAACGCGCGTCATATCTTTCCGGCACGGTGCGCGACGGCGACTTGCAAACGCTCGCCGTTCAGCCGTTGCCCAGTTCGTTAGGCCTCTTATACGAAGAGCTCACCATGCATCTGGGCTTTCACCGTTCCAGCGACGAGTACAAGGTCATGGGGCTGGCCGGTTACGGCAAGCCCGCGTTTCTGGACGGGTTCCGCCGTGCGATCCGGGTGCGCGAAGACGGCGGTTTCGACACGGATCCGGTCGATTTCACTCGTTTTGCGCCAAAGCGTTGCGATGACGGCGAGTTCATCGGGGCACACGCCGATCTGGCCGCGAGCGTGCAGGCGCGTTTGGAAGAAGTGCTCCTGGAGCTGGCGCGCGGTTTGCACGCGAAGACCGGGGACCGGCATCTGGCCATGGCCGGCGGCGTCGCGCTCAACTGCGTGGCCAACGCGCGACTCGCGCGGGAAGGCCCATTCGAACGCATTTGGGTTCAGCCCGCCGCCGGCGATGCCGGCACGTCGCTGGGCGCGGCGTTGTTCGCAGCTCATCAAAACGGCGATCGCACGCAGCCGATGACGACGGCGGCGCTGGGTCGCGAGTGGAATGAAGATCAGCTCGCGCGCCGACTCGACGGCGCGCACATCGAGTACGAACGGCCGCCCGACATCGCGCAGTCCGTTGCGCGAATCCTCGCGGACGACGGCGTAGTCGGCTGGTTCCAGGGACGCAGCGAGTTCGGGCCGCGAGCTCTTGGGCATCGCAGCCTGCTGGCCAATCCCAAGTATCCGCAAAACCTGGAACGGCTCAACTCGATTAAAGGTCGCGAGCAATTTCGTCCGCTCGCTCCGATGGTGCTGCAGGAGCGCGCATCCGAAATTTTCGAAGGGCAACTGCCCAGCCCGTACATGCTCTTCACGCATCGCGTCAAGCCGCAGTGGCGGGATGCTATCGCGGCCGCCGTGCACGTCGATGGAACCGCGCGCGTGCAGACCGTCGACGCCGGCGACGAACCGCTGGTTGCGCGAATGCTGCGTGAGTTCGATCGACTGACCGGAACCCCGGTCGTCATCAACACCAGCTTCAATACCGCAGGGCGGCCGATGGTCGACGATCCGCGCGACGCTCTGGAGTGCTTTGGCTCCGCGCCCGTGGACGCGCTGGCGATCGGTCCGTTTCTGCTGCGCCGCAGCGGCGTCTTTCAATCCGGCTCGCAGCCACGCGAGGTCAGCGGTGCGGTTTGACGTGGTGGTCCCGACGATCGGACGCGCGTCGCTGCGCGAGCTGCTGCGATCGCTGGGTGATTCGCGCAGCGAGAGTTTGGGGCGCATCATTCTGGTCGACGATCGCCGCGATCCCGAAGCGCCGCTCGCGGTGGACGCTCCTGCGGCGCTTCGTTCGCGCATCAGCATCCTGCGCGGTAAGGCGATGGGACCAGCCGCTGCGCGCAATTCGGGATGGCGCGAATCGACGGCGGCATGGATCGCGTTTCTCGACGACGACGTTCGCGTGCAGCCCGGATGGCTCGAGCAGGCGGTGGCCGACATCGCCGCGCTGGATCGCGACGAAGTGGGATCGCAGGGTCGCGTGCGCGTGCCGCTGCCGGCGGATCGCGCTCCCACCGACTGGGAACGCAACGTGCGCGGATTGCAACATTCTGCGTGGATTACGGCGGACATGATCTACGCGCGTTCGATTCTTCAGCGCCTCGATGGATTCGACGAGCGCTTTCGCCGTGCGTATCGCGAGGACGCCGACTTTGCGTTACGCGTCTTCGACGCCGGCTATCGCATTGCGCAAGGGCGCCGCGAAACCGAGCACCCGGTACGCCCGGCGGATGCATGGATCAGCGTACGGCTGCAGGCGGGAAATGCCGACGACGTGCTGATGCGCGCGCTGCACGGCACGCACTGGCGCGAACGGGCGAACGCTCCGCGCGGACGCTGGCCGTATCATTTGGCGACGGTGCTGTGTTTTGCCGCATGGGCGGGACTAACGGCGGATTTTGCCTGGAAACGCATCGCGCCCGGTCCCCGCACGGCCAAGGAGATCACCACGCTTGCGGCCACGAGCGCCGTGATTCCGTTTGCCGCGGTCTATCACCGCATTCGCGGTTTGGTTGCCATGCCCGCGCTCTTACGCAAGCCGGCGCAATGATCCGCGCGGTGCTTTTCGATCGCGACGGCACGCTGATTGCGGACGCCGCACATGCAGACGATGCGGTGGACGCGATGCCTCACGCGGCGAGCGCCGTGCGGCGATTGCGCGAGCACGGCATGCGCATCGGCGTCGTGACCAATCAGCCCGTGCTGTCACAAGGCGCGGTCACGCGCGCCCAGCTCGACACCCTGCACAGCCGCATCGAAGCTCTGGTGGGCGCGATCGACGGGTGGTTCGTTTGCCCGCACGAGCCGCGCGCCCAGTGCGGCTGCCGCAAACCTGCGCCGGGTTTGATCCACGCGGCCGCGCGCGAGTTCGGCGTTTCACCGCGAGAATGCATCGTGATCGGCGATATCGGCAGCGACGTCGAAGCAGCGCTGTGCGCCGGCGCACACGCCGTTCTGGTGCCCACGCCGGTGACGCGCGCGCAAGAGATAGAGTCGGCGCCGGTCGTGTGCGCAGATCTCGCGTCGGCCGTCGATTACGTCCTCGCACTGAACGCACGGTCCGCGGCATGAAACGCGTGCTCGTGGCTCGCCAGGACAACAACGGCGACGTGCTGCTCACCGGTCCGGCGGTGCGCGCAGTGGCCGCCGATGCGCATGTCACGTTTCTGTGCGGTCCGCGCGGCGCCGATGCTGCGCGAGCGCTTCCGGGCGTGCGCGAAACGCTCGTTCGGCAAGCCGAATGGATCGATGCGGACCCGCAGCCGGTTTCATTCGCCCGCACGCTGGAATTCATCGAGGACGTTCGCACGCGCACGTTCGACGAAGCGATCGTACTCACGTCGTTTCATCAAAGCCCGTTGCCGCTGGCACTTCTTCTGCGAATGGCGGGCGTTGCGCGAATCGGCGCGATCGGCGTCGACTATCCGGGCTCGCTGCTCGACGTGCGTCACCGCGTGCCCGACGACATCCACGAGGTCGAACGAGCGCTTTCGCTGGTGCGGGCGATGGGCTACGATTTGCCCGCCGATGACGATGCGCGCTTGCGAATGATCGGTCTGCTCGAACGCGGCAACGTGCAGCACTTGCCGTACGTCGTCGTGCATCCAGGATCGACCGTGACGGCGCGTGCGTGGTTCCCGGATCGCAATGCAGAGCTGGTTGCGTCGCTCTGCCGGCGCGGTATCAACGTCGTGGTGACGGGAAGCGCGCAAGAGTCCGCACTCACCGCGTACGTGGCCGGCGCGCGTGCCGTGGACTTAGGCGGAAAAACCTCGTTCGTGGAGTTCGCCGCGATCGTGCGCGACGCGTCGGCGGTCGTGTGCGGCAATACTTCGGCCGCGCACGTAGCCTCGGCCGTCGGAACGCCGGTGGTATCAATTTTTGCGCCGACGGTTCCGGCCGCGCGTTTTCGTCCGTGGCGGACCGAACACGTGCTGCTGGGCGATCAGCATGCGCCCTGCGCGGGATGCCGCGCACGCTCGTGCCCGATAGAAGGCCAGCCGTGCTTGGATTGCGTTTCGGTCGACGACGTGCTGCGCGCGCTCGAGAGCCTGGCGCCGATGCGCGTCGAGGTTGCCTGATGAAGATCTTCGCCTGGCACGTGCACGGATCGTGGATGACGGCGTTCGTTCACGGCGGTCACGACTATGCCGTACCCGTGCTGCCCGATCGCAGCGCCGACGGACGCGGACGCGCGCAAACTTGGCAGTGGCCGGAAAACGTTCGGGAAATCGGCCCGCAAGACGCGCGCACTCTCAAACCGGACGTCGTGATCCTGCAGCGCCCGCACGAATACGATCTCGCGCAAACGTGGCTTGGCCTACGTCCCGGAATCGACGTGCCGGCGATTTACGTCGAGCACAACGCGCCGCAAGGCCAAATCAACGCGATGCGCCATCCCGCTGCCGACTGGCCGGGCGTATCGGTCGTGCACGTGACGAACTTCAACGATCTGTTTTGGGATTGCGGCGATCGACCCACGTACGTCGTCGAACACGGAATCGTCGATCCCGGCTACCGCTATACGGGCGAAGTCGCCTCGTGCGCCGTGGTCATCAACGAACCCCAGCGACGTGCGCGCGTAACCGGAACGGATCTGCTCGGACGGTTTGAATCGTGCGTGCCCGTCGAATTGTTCGGAATGGGCGCGGGCGCGCGCGGCGGATTCGAGAACTTGCCGCAGGAGCGGCTGCACGGTGAAATTGCGCGCCGGCGCGTCTACCTGCATCCGATCCGGTGGACGTCGCTGGGTCTTTCACTCATCGAGGCGATGCATTTGGGAATGCCCGTCGTCGCGCTGGCCACCACCGAAGTGCCCGAAGCGGTTCCGGCAGGCACCGGAATCATCTCTACCAACGTTGCTGCCCTCGTCGAGTCGCTCGAACGCCTGCTGCGCGAGCCGGATCGGTGCACGCAGCTCGGACGCAATGCGCGCGCCCACGCCAAAGCGCGCTACGGCTTGGATCGATTTCTCGGCGATTGGGACCGTCTATTGCAGGAGGTCGTAAGTTGAAAATTGCGATGGTATCCGAACATGCCAGCCCTCTTGCGGTGCTGGGCGGCGTCGACGCGGGCGGCCAGAACGTTCACGTGGCCGCGCTCGCCGAAGCGATGTCGCAGCAAGGCGCGCACGTAACGGTTTTCACCCGCCGCGACGACGCGGCGCTGCCGGTTCGCGTAGAGTATGCGCCGGGCGTAACGGTGGAACACGTTCCTGCCGGCCCGCAGACAAACGTCGAAAAGGATCGTTTGCTGCCCTACATGGGACAGTTCGCGCAGTATCTTGGCGAGCGGTGGAACCACGATCGCCCCGACGTCGTTCACGCGCACTTCTGGATGTCGGGCAAAGCATGCCTGGACGCCGCGTCACCGCTGGAAATACCGGTCGTGCAGACGTTCCACGCGCTCGGCGTGGAAAAGCGCCGCTATCAGGGTTCCAAAGACACCAGCCCGCGATCGCGACTGGACGAAGAGTGCCGAATTGCACGCGAGGCGAACCGCATCGTCGCAACCTCGACGGCCGAAGCATTCGAACTGGTGCGCATGGGCGCCGACATGGCCAAGATTGCCGTCGTACCGTGCGGAGTCGACTTGGCGTCGTTCCAACCCCTAGGTCCGGTCGAAGGCCGTGACCGCAGGCGCAAGCGCCTCGTATGCCTGTCCCGTTTGGTCGAGCGCAAAGGAATCGCCGACGTCATCACCGCGTTGGAACTGCTGCCCGACGTCGAGCTCGTCATCGCCGGCGGTCCCGAAGCTGCGCTGCTGCCTGAAGATCCCGAGGCCTGCCGATTGCAGAAACTCGCGCGCGATTTGCGCGTTGCCGATCGGGTCGTGTTTCGCGGACGCGTCGAACGTTCGAGCGTGCCGCCGCTGCTGCGTTCGGCGGATGCGGTCGTGTGTTATCCGTGGTACGAACCGTTCGGAATCGTTCCGCTCGAAGCCATGGCGTGCGGCGTTCCCGTGGTCGTCGCGCAGGTCGGCGGTTTGGTGGACAGCGTCGTCAACGGCGTAACGGGCGTTCACGTGCCGCCGCGTTCGCCGGCCGCGCTCGCGCAGGCGTTGAAACACCTGCTGGGAAATCAGCGGCGCTGCGCCGAGCTCGCGCTCGCCGCGACGCGCCGCGCCAACAGGCGTTACGGCTGGACGCGCATTGCGAACGACACCTTGGCGGTGTACAACGACGTCATCACGCAACACGCTTTCGCGCGACGCGCCTCGTAAACACGCGATGGCACCATCCTCGCGCGCGCGTCCCAATGCAGTCGTCACTTCGCGGCCCACGCTGGTCATGCTGCGCGCGCTCGGCTTGGGCGATCTGCTGGCGGCGGTGCCTGCAATTCGAGCTTGCGCGCGAGCGTTTCCCGCGCACTATCGCGTTCTGGCCGCGCCCATCTATCTCGCTCCACTCGTCGCTTTATGCGGCGGCGTGGACGAAGTCATCGACGCCGCTCCGCTCGAACCGCTCGACGACGGTTTGATGGACGTCGACGTCGCCGTCAATCTGCACGGCCGCGGCCCGCAAAGCCACCGCATCGTTTTGCAAACGCAGCCGCGCAGACTCATTGCGTTCGCTAACGCCGAGATACCGCAGACCCTAGGGTTCCCCGAGTGGCGCGCCGACGAACACGAGATCGACCGCTGGTGCCGAATGCTGCGCGAAAGCGGAATACCCGCCGATCCGAACGATCTGGAGATTTGCGCACCACGCGGCGACGTTCGCGCGCGCGGAGCAATCGTCGTTCATCCGGGCGCGGCCAGCGAATCGCGACGCTGGCCGACCCAGCGGTGGATCGACCTCTGCTCGCGACTGCGCGCCGACGGCCATCGCATGCTCCTGACCGGTTCAAGCCGCGAATTCCGGCGATGCCGGTTCATCGCTAAAGCCGCGGGGCTTCCCCTACACGCGGTAACGGCAGGCAGCACCGATCTGACGCAGCTGGCGTGCATCGTGGCATCGGCTCAAGCGCTCGTTTGCGGCGATACCGGGATCGCGCACATTGCCACGGCGCTTGCGACGCCCTCGGTCATTCTGTTCGGACCGACCAGTCCGCGCTATTGGGGGCCTCCGCCCAGCCGCCCGTACCATCGAGTCATCTGGCGCGGCACGCTGGGCGATCCCCACGCACCGTTCGTCGATCCGGGGCTTGCCTCGATCGGCGTCGACGAAGTCGCCGAGCAGCTGCGCGCGTTGTTGCAAATCGCTCGCGCCGGGTAAAGGACTACCGTGGCTGGATTAAACGCCGGCATTTCGCGTTACGACGCCGCTCACGGAACGCTGGCGGTGCGGATGGACGCGCCGCAGGCAAACCGCATCCTTTTGGCTTTGGAGCGTTTGGATCAAGCGGGCGGCCTGGATCCGGCCCTCGCGCAGCTTCGCGAGCATCTGAAAACCGCGCTGGTGCGCAAGTCGTCGGGCGACACCGACAGCGCACCGAGCAGCGGCGGAGTTTAACGGGCGTTTCTCCCGGCGACGCTGCGGGTAACCACAGTCGGGAAAAGATTGGAGGTACACGTGGCCACTGCACAGCGCACTACGGATCACAGTGAGATCCGGCGATGGGTCGAGAGCAACGACGGGCATCCTGCAATCGTCGAAGGAACCGGCGGCATGCTGCGGATCGATTTCGGTCAGCCCGAAGAACGCCTGGAACAGGTGGACTGGAATAGGTTCTTCGATATCTTCGATCGCAGCAACCTGGAGTTTTTGTACGACCCGCGCGGACATATGGTCAAGTTCGTCACCCGCGCCGGCGCGCGCAACGGGCGCAAATCTTCGTCTTCGCGCAAGAGCAGCAGCTCGCGCAAGAAATCGACGGGTGAGCGCAAGAAAGCTCATCCCGGAAAAAGAGCACCCGCAAGAAATCGAGCACGGGGCGCAAAAAGAGCACCGCTTCACGCAAAAAATCGACCGGCGGACGCAAGAAATCGACCGGTGGACGCAAAAAAACGAGCACCGGGCGCAAGAAGAGCACCGCTTCGCGCAAAAAATCGACCGGCGGTCGCAAGAAATCGACCGGCGGACGCAAGAAGTCGACGCGCAAGAAGAGCTCGGGGCGTAAATACGGGCCGAAGGCAAGCCGCAAGGTCGGGCGCGCGATGCACGAGATGAATGCCGGCGAACTCAAGTCGGGACGCAGCGGCAAAAAGGTCAAGAGCCGCAAACAAGCCATCGCGATCGGACTTTCCGAAGCGCGCCGCAGCGGCGGCAAAGTTCCGGCCAATCCCAACCGCCGCAAGAAGTGATGGACGACAAGGCGATCCCGCGGGTGCCGGCGAGCAGTCTGGACACGAACACCACGCCGGTGATCGATGCGCGCGCGCACACGGGGCACGAACAGATCCGCGGCGCGCTGCGTTACGATCCGAAGGTGCTGCTCGAAGAAGACAAGTTGACGCTGCCGCTCCCGCACGAAAGCCGAATCGTCGTGTACTCGGAGGATGACGAACGCGCGCAGCGCGTTGCTGCGCGCCTGCGGGAACAGGGATACGAACAGGTCGCGATTTTGGACGGCGGATTCGACGCGTACCGGCAAGCGGGTCTGCCGACCGAAGAAATCACCCAGCAGCAGCCCGTGCCGGGAAGCGAATCCGGAATTCCGCGCTTGTAGTGCACGACATCGATCCGCAATTGGGCGACGAGGGCACGTTGCGGGTCGTGGTGGAAACGCCGCGCGGCAGCCGCCACAAATACGCGTGGAATCACGCCGATGGCGCGTTCGAGCTGCGGCAAACGCTTTCGAGCGGGCTGAGCTGGCCGTACGATTACGGTTTCATTCCGCGAACCAAGGGCGACGACGGCGACGCACTGGACATGCTTGCGCTCATGGATGAACCGACGTTTCCGGGCTGCATTCTGACGGTGCGAATGCTCGGAGCGTTTCAGATCGAAAAGGACGGCACGCAAAACGACCGCTACGTCACGTGTCTGCTGCCGGGAAAGGAAGCCTCGCTGAGCACCGACGGGTACGAAACGCTGGACGATCTGCCGGCGCAGCTGCTCAGCGAGCTCGAAACGTTTTTGACGATATACTCGGCCGAGCGCGGCCACGAGATCCGCGTGCGCGCGCGCATCGGCGCGCGGCAAGCTTATCGGCGCGTCAAAGCGTCACTCGCTTAAACGAGGCGGCGAAATTTGGAGCAGCGCCAGAATGTGCGACAGCCTGCCGGCGTGCGTCTCTTGGCCGCTGCGCAGCAGCTCGTCGCGTAGTTGACGCAATTCGTCCACGGCCCGGCCAACGTTGGGCCGATTTATTTCGCGGAACATTTCACGCGCGCGGTTGAAGCGCGTTTCCTCGTCGTCTTGCGCTGCCGTCCGGCGCTCGAACGCCGGAAATTCTTCGGAGTGACCCAGGACGATATCGCCGACGACTTCAACGATCGCGTCGGCGTGGACGCGCGCGTTGGTGGCGGCTAAATCGACGTAGCGCTCTTCGCGATCGCGTGCGGAAATCGCAATCAAATTCGCCTCCACGCAGAGCTCGATAAGTCCTCCGACTAAGGGAACGGCTTCCGCAGCAGCTTCGAGATAAGCTTCGTACACCGCGTCTTCGTCCTCGTCTGAGGCATCCAAATAGTCGCTCCACGCGCGTCGGGCATCGAGCACGGCCCGGTAGACCTCGGCATCTGACATTCCTGGCTGATTCAACGCAGCGAACGGCTCAACTGCTTCATTGCAGCAGCGTGCCGAGCAGCAGGTCGTTGCTCGAAACGAGCGCCCGCTCGTGCGCGAGCAGTTCGAAAACTTGCTCCACGATGAGTAAACCGGCGAGCAGAATGTCGGCGCGCTGCGGATTCATGCCGGGTATCGCCTTGCGTGCGTGCAGGTCGAGCCCGCGTAAACGCTCGACCAGCGAACGCAGAGCGGCGCGGGTGAGCTCGGCATAAGCAAACGGCGCACGGTCGCCGCGCATGACCGCTATCGCGGCCGTCGCGCTTCCGCCCACGAAGAGCAATCGATCCACCGGCGGCACGCCGGTGATCGGCAAAAGCGCCGTGCGAGCCAGCGAGCGCGCGCGTGCAATGTCGGAATCCGGCACTTTGGACGAGCCGCCCGCAAGCTGCGCGACCGCTTCGGTCAACCGTACCGCACCGATCTCGCACGAAACGATATGCTGCGCCGCACGTCTCGTGCCGGCGGCGTATTCGGTGCTGCCGCCGCCGGTATCGATTACGCCCAGGCGCGTTGCGCCGCCGGACTCGATTCCGGACACCGCTCCCAAAAACGAGCGCCGCGCTTCTTCTTCTCCCGAAATAATTTCCAGCGGCACGCCGGTAACGTCGAAAATTCGGCCGGCGAACAAGTCGGCGTTGTCGGCGCGGCGCAACGCGCTGGTTGCGATGACGCGAATGTCGCCGGTCAGTTCGCGAACGCAGGCGGTATGCTCGCGCACCGCATCGATCGTGCGCTCCATTGAAGCTTCGTCGAGCCGTCCGCGTTCGCGCAATCCCTGTCCGATCCGCGTGCCGACCGACCGCGCAAGCAGAATGCGTGCGCGCCCGTTGAGCTGGGCAGCCAGAGCACGCGTCGAGTTCGTTCCGATTGAGACGACCGCCCGAGTCACCGCTCTTGCGAATGGCGCGATTGGAAGAGAGCGGCGCGTTTTTTCTTGCGCAGAAAGTGCCGCTCGTGCGCGGGCGGAGCATCCGGTTTGTCCCACTCCTGCGTCATCTTGAGATAGCCGGCGATTTGCTCTTCGAGCTGCTCGTCGCGCAGTTGCGGCGCGAGCATCACGAGCGTGCGGCGTTCCGTCTGCCGCACGACGAACTCGAGCGCTTTGCGCGCCGCGATCGCGCGCTCGTAGTCGGCGCGATGTTTTTCGACGTCGACCAGCGGCGCGCTCGCCAAGCGGCCCCCGCTCAGTCGAACCGTAGCCCCGTATGCATTGACGTTGATGACCGTTCCGCGTTCGGTATCGTTCACGGATGGCCGGCGGACGCGCGTTTGACGTAGATGATCGCTTCGCCGGGCGCCACCAGATGCAGGCGCTGGTGAATGGCCGGCACGGCGCCTTGCGGATCCAGCAGGCGGCGCATCTCGCTACGGTCGCGGCGCGTTCGCTCGTCGAGCGCGCGAACGTCGTGGCGAACCGATGCCAGCGACTGCGCCATGGCGATGTTTTCGCCGACGATGCGCGCAAATTGTATGGAGACCAGCGTGAGCACGACGACGGAAACGCAAACGAAAACCAGGCGGCTCAATAAACGCACCAAGCCGGCAGCGCTGCGTTTCACGGGGTTATGCCTATCCGCCGATATTTCAGATATCGACCCTCTCGTAACCGGTCCGGCGCCGTTACGCACAGCTGCGCGAGCGCCTGGTCGATAGCGTTCAGCACGCGCTCGATGGTTCCCGCCGGATCGCGGTGCGCTCCGCCCAACGGCTCGGGCACGATCTCGTCGACGATTCCAAACCCGTGCAAATCCTGCGCGGTCAACTTCAAATGCGACGCCGCCTCGTCGGCCTTGGACGCATCGCTCCAAAGAATCGCCGCGCAGCCTTCGGGACTAGCTACCGAATAGTAACTGTGTTCGAGCATGACGATCCGGTCGGCGATGCTGAGCGCCAGCGCGCCGCCGCTTCCGCCTTCACCGATGACGGCCGCCACGATCGGAACCGGAACGATGGTGAACTCGTACAAACACGCGGCGATTGCTTCGGACTGCGCGCGCTCTTCGGATCCGGCTGAAGGGTCGGCGCCTTTGGTATCCACGAACGTGACTATCGGCACGCCCAGGCGCCCGGCTAAGTGCGCAAGGCGCTGCACCTTGCGATATCCCTCGGGCGACGGCATGCCGAAGTTGCGCTCGACGTTTTCCTTGGTGTCCCGGCCGCGCTGCTCGCCTATCGCCATCACGGCGCGGCCACGCAGCGTGGTCAGCCCCGCAATAATGGCGCGATCGTCGCGAAATTGGCGGTCGCCGTGCAATTCGTCGAACGCGCCGAACTGCGAAAGATAATCGGCAGAAGTCGGACGCGCGGGGTGCCGCGCCATGTGAACTTTCTCCCACGGCGTGAGCGATCCGAAGACTTCGCGCTGGATTTCGCCGTATTTCGTCTCCAGTGCAAGAATCTCGGCCGACATATCGACGGGCTGCTGCGCGTTAGCCGCGCGCAGTTCGTCGATGCGGCGCTCGAGTTCGAGCAGACCCTTTTCGCGCTCGACGATCAAATTCACGAGATACCGGCTTCCACGCGGCGGCCTTGGGCGGCATAGTCGAGCAGTCTGGCCAGAGTCGGTTTCATCTGCGCGCGCTCCACGACCATGTCGATGTGCCCTTTATCGAGCAAAAATTCTGCCGTTTGAAATTGATCGGGAAGTTTTTGCCGGATCGTCTGCTCGATCACGCGCCGGCCGGCAAAGCCGATCATTGCGCGAGGCTCGGACAAGATGAGGTCGGATTGAAATGCAAAGGACGCAGAAACCCCGCCCGTCGTCGGATCGGTGAGCACGGTGATGAACACGTTGCCGTCCTGCATGAAACGAGCGACCGCGGAGGTCGTTTTCGCCATTTGCATGAGCGCGAGCATGCCTTCTTCCATGCGCGCGCCGCCGCTGGCGGTGAAGATGACGCAGGGAATCCTTCGCCTGAGCGCTTCTTCCAAAAGCAAGGTAATGCGTTCGCCCACGGCCGTTCCCATCGTGCCGCCGCGAAAATGAAAATCCATCACCCCCAGCGCCACGTCATGTCCGGCGATCTGCCCAAAACCGCAGACCACGCCTTCGCTGAGCTGCGACTTCTCGCGATCGGCATCCAGTTTGGAGGCGTAACTCTTTTTGTCCACCCACTGCAGCGGATCGCCCGGGAGCACCTCGTTGCCGATCTCGGTAAAATCCGAGTCGACCAGCGTGCTGATGCGGTCGTGCGCGCTCATACGGAAATGATGGCTGCATTTGGGACAAACCCAAAGGTTGGCCGCGACGTCCTGACGATAGAGCACTTCGCCGCACGCCGGGCATTTGGTCCATAGCGCAGCTTCGTCGTTCTTGGCGGCCTTCGTGCGCCGGCGGCGCAGCCAGTCCGGCATCGGCACTATTGGGCCCTCGAAAACAAGCGCGCAGCGTACAGTTTGCGCAGTTGCTTGAGATAATTGAACACTTCTTTTTCGTTCAATTTGGACTCGCCGTGAACGCGGTCGGTAAACACGTACGGCACCTCGAGTGCGGTGCCGTAGTGGGCCTTGGCGATCACTTCCAAACCGATTTTGAAACCGATCGGGTCCAGGCGAACTCCTTCGAGCGCCTCGCGGCGAACCAGAAAGTAACCGCTCGTGATGTCTTTGATGCGCGTGAGGGGCTGTGCGAGCATGCAGGCAATCTTCGAGGTGACGATTCGTTTCCACGGCCAATTCGTGATCCCGCCGCCGCTGACGTACCGGCTGCCCACCGCCAGCCCGTAGCCGTTTTCGAGCGCTCGAACCATGTTCGGCAGCACGTTGACGTCGTGGCTGAAGTCGGCGTCCATCGCACCGAGCGCCTGCGAATCGGGCCGCGCAAATTTCCATCCGTCGATGACGCCGCTGGACAGCCCGAGCTTTCCGGGTCGATGAAGGCATCGCACGGGCAGCTGCGCGGCAAGGTTGTCGACGATGGCGCCGGTGCCGTCGGGCGAGTTGTCATCGACGACGATCATTTCGCCGTCCAGGCCGTTTTGCGCAAAGACCTCGCTCACCGAGCGCACAAGCCGCTCGATGCCGCCGGCCTCGTTGTACGTTGGAATGACGATGGAAAACTTCAAACTGCTCATGCCGATTCAATGGTATACGACGCAGTCGGCATGGGGTCTTTTGGGCGCGGATCAGACCAGGCGGTGGAGCATCGGGTTGGCGGAAGGGTCGAACGCTGCGAGCAGATCGTAGGAGCCGGCGTTCTTTCCCAACGTCACTCCCTGCTCGGAAATCTGCGTCACCTCGTCGGCGGCGACAAGCGCCTCCTCATCGCGGACGCTCCACCGAACCAGCAAAAATTCCGCCACGCGCCCGTCGCCCGAACCGTATACGGCGCGAACCTCGCCGACTCGAACGCCGTCTTTGGCGTGCACCGGCGTCCCGACGGGCAATTCTTCCAACAGCCTGGACATGCGGCACCATATACCGTTTGGAGGGCTGCGAACCTTTCAGGACGGGCATTCAAAATTCGGTGCCGTCCCACTCTATCGCAATGAATCGATAGCCCATTCACGCGCGATCACCGGACATCACGCGCGACGATGATCGCTAGCATACGACAATGACGTCGCGCTTGGTACCTTTCTTGTGCTCCGTGCCGTAGTCCGGTGGTATCGTTGCGCTGCAAGAACCACCGCCGCCCCCCGTCGGGGTGGATGTGGGCGTCGGCGTCGGCGTTGTTGTCGTCGGCGGTGTGGGAGTAGGCGTCGGCGTCGGCGTTGGTGTCGGTGTTGGTGTCGGCGTCGGCGTTGCTGTGGGCGTAGGCGTTGGTGTCGGTGTCGGCGTTGCTGTGGGCGTGGGCGTAGGAGTTGGTGTCGGTGTCAGCGTTGGCGTTGGCGTCGGCGTCGGCGTCGGCGTTGGCGTCGGACTAACCGAAGCGGTCGGCGTGGGGCTCGGAACCGGCGTCGGCATACTTGGAACGTTGACGCAGACCGGCACGATGGCATATCTGAGAGCGCGGTCCAGGATGCCGATGTAGGCTTTACCGTTCGCCCGAGGCGTGACGGTCAACACAATCGTCGTCGGACCGGACGTGTCGGTGCGTTGCAGCATGACGGTAGCGATCCTGTCATCACTCGACGCGGCGTAGACAGTCGTTTTCCCTGGAATCCGGACCGAAAGAGTCTGCGTCGAGTTGCTGGTGAACGTGAGCGACGCGGGAGTCACGGACAGTTGCCTGCCGTAACTCCTGGTGTTCTGCGCAAGTGTACGGGCGGCGTCGAGCGTTACGGGCGCGCTCGTTTGACCTGGCATCCCGGACAGCGGTGTCGCGCTCCCCTCGTTCTGAGCCGGCATCAACGTGCCTCCGCCCGAGCACGCTGCCAACATTACAGCCATGGTGACCAAACCCGCGAAACGGGCTTGTAGCTTCGAACGGACGATCATCGCGCGGCCCCTTATCAGAAAAAAAAGAAGTAGCGAGCCTGCTCTAGGCCCCGGGACAGGGAGAGCATTCCCCTAGCGGGGTGGAGGGACCTGCACGAATTCGCGGCGGGTCTGCAGATCGCGGGTTCTAGCGTAAGTTCAGCAGACGATCGAAAACGTAGGCGTTGACGAAGCGATCGAGCATGCCGGAGGCGCGCCTGCCGAAAAGCCGGTGCACGATCCCGTGAAGCCGTCCCATCAGACGTAACCGGTGGGCGTCGCGATAGCGGTAGTGTCCTTGCAGGCCGTCGTCGTCGAAGCGCAGACCGTGTTTGAGCGCGAAATGCTTAATGCTCGGATCGATCCAGGCGTTGCTCCACCGCCGGATGAAAAACGGCAGATCGCTCGGCGAAATGGGCGGCGGTGAGAGGTGTGAAACGATGGCGCGCGGTTCGACGTATACTTTTGCGCCGGCTTTCGCCGCAGCAAGGCAGAAGTCGTCGTGATCCAGGAACGAGCGCAGATTCTCGTCCAACCCGACGGCCTGAACGAAGTCTCTACGCGCGAGCAGGCAGTGAAACTCGACCAATCCCACCGGTTGCCGTTGCAGCTCCGCGCTTACATCGTCGGCGAGCTCGTTCACGAAGTGGTGGCGCTCGACGAACGTTCGCCGGCCGCCTTCGTCCTTCACGTACAGATCCGCGCCGGCGGTATGGATGCGCTTTTCGCGCGGATCACCCAAGTAGTATAAAGGCCCGACGATCGCGGCGCCCGTTTCGAGCGCACCCGCGATCAAGTATTCCAGCCAACCGGGCATGGCGTACACGTCGTTGTCGATGAATACCACGTACTCGCCCAGGCAATGAGGCAATCCAATATTGCGCGCTTCGTTCGCGCAGAGATATCGATCGTAGCGCAAGAGCGTGAAGCCGAGTTCTTTCGACTTGCGTTCCAGGTACCGCCGGATGTGCCGGGGCGAGTTGCCGTCGACGTAGGTGAGCGAGAACGGCACGCGGGTGTTGGCATAGATGCTTTCGAGCGATTCGGCGGTGCGGCCGAACTGCTCGCGAGGCACGACCAGAATATCGACGTTCGGATGCTGCATGTCGTCCCTCCCGACTTCGAGGTCCTATTATCGTACGGCGAGCGGGCGGTCGTCAACCACCCTGAACGACTAGCCGGCGCGAGGTGGCCCGTTGGGACTCTCGCAACAAAATTCCGGCAGACGCGATTGGAATGGAGTGTCCGTCGGTGAACGCGGGGGCGGGGGCGAGCGCGAGCGCGCGCGAAAACGCGCGCATGATCTCGCACCGGGTTTTGTACGCGCTCCTTCTCCCGCTCGCGACTGCGGCCGCTGCTCCCACGCCGAAGCCCACGCCAAAGCCCGCCCCCACACGCGCCGCCGCGCTGTTCCCGGCGTTCACCGCAAGCGGAACGATGAGCGTGAACGGCACCAGCGGGAAAGGCAAATCGGCCGCCGTGCAGATCGATGTTCGCGTTGCACACCGCGATGCGTTCACGCGCATCGACGTCCTAAAAGTGGCCGTGACAACGCAACACCCCCATGCGAACAGCGCTATGCCGGCGATGCTGCCGAAAGGCGTCGTCTCAGCGCTCGTCAACACCGCGAACGGTACGCTGACCATGTGGTCGTCCACGGGCAAGTACTATTATCAAACCAAACTTGGTTCGCCAGGAGAGCATTCGAAGTCGCATCCGCCAAAAAGGGCCGCACGTTCGCGTTCGCCGTTTTCCGATATCAGTGGGATGTTTCGCGCGATGACGCAGTTGGACAAGTTTTCCTCGACCACGGAGCTGGTCGGCGATCAGCCCGTCAACGGCCATGTCTCACACGTGTACCGTCTCACGACGGTAATGCAGAGGCACACCGATAAAACGCCTCAGCAAATAGTCGCGAACGTAGCGTTCGCCGACGATCTTTCGGGCGTGCCCGTCCATGCCGACATGGCGTTCACCGGTATCGCGACAGCCGCCATGAAGATGGACCTGTCGGCCGTGTCGCTCACCATGCCGATCGCCTCCCTGTTCGCGCCGCCCGCCGGTTACAAACGTACGAACCACTTCATGATGTCAATTATGGGGAGCGAAATGCCAATGCCAATGCCGATGCCGCATCCGGCCCCGACGAAAACACCGTAATCCGGCCATGCCGCTAGGGCTCAGCGAGCGCGACCGCAATGGCGACTTCCGGAGAGAGTGCGGCGCCTTCAGCGAGCATGCGCGCGAGATCGTCCGGATTGGACTGATCGGCGAGTAATGCCATGAGGCGGCTGTTTCCGACGCTGCATTACCGAGCAGCAAAACATCTTCGTGCTGTTTAGAAGGCGCTATCCGCAGCTCGAAAAACCGGCGCCACCTCTTTCTTGAATGACCAAGTCTCAACGATCCTATGGAATGATGGCAGCGGGCAATAAGTTTTGGGCTACAGACGGCTTCTGCATTCCGGGCCGTACGAATAGAAGGGCTGATCGGGCTTTCCGTATCGTTGCGGACGGCGGGAACGTTTCTGGTTTGCTGATCCCGTTCGCCACTAGGATCATGGCTGATGCGGTTCGGGTGACGCTTACATTGCCGTACGCGTACGTCGAAAATCCGCTTCCGTCGGGCTTTCTGTAGTCAATTTCGTATGTCGGCACGGCGTAGACTGCGGTTCCATGCACTACTGGAAAATGGTGCTGCAACGGATCGATCGACTCCGGGAGCACGGCGGTTGTTATATCGCTCTTATGAGCGACACCCAAAGGAAGCATTTCGTGCGACTGCGATGCTGCCGAATGCATCGAGCTTGAGCCCACACCACCGCAGCCGGCCAGCAAAATTCCACAACAAACGGGTAGTGCAAAGAAATATCGTTTCACAACAGACTCCTCGCTGGAACCGGACGGCAGATCGCCGCTCCCAGCGCTGCGTGCTGCCTTCGATATCGGTAAACGCAAACGTCACCGTGCCGCTGGGCAGTACTTCGCGGCTGGGGACAGGATTGGGCGTAGCGGCCACGACGGTGCCTTTCGCTAGGGCCGTTCGCGAATCGTTCCGCCGCCGACGCGCACGTTTGCCGGAACGAAGATGCACTCAGCAGAACCAAGATGCATTCAACGGATCGGTCGCTCCGTTATGGCACAGCGGCGGTGGGTAGGCTTTTAGGCAATATATAAAAATGCTTCGCAAATGGATATAATCGGCGGTCCGCACGACGATCGATCGATTCAGGACCAGATCGGCAAGGTGCGCGCCGATCTTGAAGCATTCGAAGATGCGGCGCCCGCGGAGCGCGATCTCCCCGCGTTCGGACCACTTGAAAGCTGGCTCTTTCGAGGCGGACAACCAACACGTGAAGGCTACAAGTGGCTTGCATCGCACGGCTTTCACTGCGTCGTCGATCTGCGCACCCACGAGGAATCGCAAGAAATGGCCGAGAGTGCGCCGGAGATCGAACCCGTGCATATCCCGGTTAAGAACCATCATCCGCCAACGATCGCTCAAGCGCGGCAGTGGCTGCTGCTATGTCAGCGTCATCGCACGGATGGGAAAATGTACGTGCACTGCAACGACGGCCACGGGCGTGCTTCTACCTTTGCCATGCTGGTCCGCATAGCGCAGGGCTGGGACTTGCAAAGAGCCATGGAAGAGCAGAGCGCGTATGGATTTCCGCTATCCGAGCGCGCGCAGATAACCTTTCTTGAAGAATGTCACCGCGCCGTGCGTTCGGGAGAAACACCGCTGCCTATGCTTTGAGGCAGCGAACGACGGCGACGCGAGACCGCGGTGGAACCTCGCGCGGCTTCTCATCAAGGGGCGTTGTCACCTATCCGCCTTTTTTTGGTAGTATGGCGCCACAATGGTGTTAAGCATTAAGAGTGAGGAGGCAAATAGGCTCGCCCGCGAGCTGGCCGCAGAGACAGGCGAAACGCTCACGAACGCCGTCGCTGAGGCGCTCCGGGAACGACTCGCGACGGTACGCCGCCGCAAGAACCGGACAGCGGCGCTCGATCGGATTGAGCAAATTGCGCGTTCCCGCAAAGTCGTCGATTCCCGTACGCATGAGGAAATCGTGGGCTACGACGACGCAGGACTACCTATCTAATGGTTCTAGACACATCGGCAATCATCGCCATTCTGGGAAACGAGCCGACGCTCGCGTCTATAGGGATGCGATCGAACGCGCCGACAGCTTACGAATCGGAGCTCCTACGCTCGTTGAATGCGATATCGTCGCGCGAGCGGCGCTGGGTGAGGATGGAGCGATGGACCTCAGCAGTTTTTTGATCATGCTTGTCGTCCAGGTTGAGCCCTTCGGACGCCTTGAGGCGGACTATGCAAGTTATGCGTATCGCCACTTTGGGAAAGGGCGGCACGAAGCGGGCCTGAACTTCGGAGATTTGCCTCAGCTTCGCAACGGCAATGTCGCGAAACGAGTGCGCGCAGCATTGGGAGCTCACCCTGCTTTTACGGTAGGCAGCGACGCGCAACGCAGCGAACCCTCGACCGCATCGTTATCGGAGGGCATACGAAACGCGAGTAGCTGTATGGTGACTTCTTCAGATCCTGTACTTTCACGTTTGGATGGCTCGCTTTCCGATCTGGAAAGCTTTTACAAAGACGTGCACGCCCATCCCGAACTTTCAATGCAGGAAACGCGCACCGCCGGCCTTGCTGCGGATCGGCTGCGCGCGGCCGGCTATGAGGTGACGACGGGCGTTGGTCAGACCGGAGTGGTCGGCCTACTGCGAAACGGCGACGGGCCGACCGTCATGCTGCGCGCGGACATGGATGCACTGCCGGTGCAGGAAGCCACCGGCGTGCCTTATGCGAGTAAGGCTAAAGGCACTGACCGCGACGGCAAGATAGTGCCGGTGATGCACGCTTGCGGACACGATATGCACGTTACCTGGCTCGTCGGTACGATGCAGCTGCTGGCGCAGGCGCGTTCGGCCTGGGATGGCACGCTGCTCGCAGTCTTCCAACCGGCCGAAGAGACGGCGGAAGGCGCGCAGGCGATGATCGACGACGGCCTGTTCAAACGGTTTCCGAAACCCGACGTCGTGCTCGGTCAGCACGTCATGGTCGGTTCGGCCGGTAACGTCGGGGGACGGCCCGGTGCAATCACCTCCGCTGCAGACAGCCTGCAGATTCGGCTTTTCGGACGCGGCGCCCATGGCTCGATGCCGCAGGCCAGTATCGATCCGGTGGTGATGGCGGCTGCGACGGTGCTCCGGCTGCAGACGATCGTTTCGCGCGAGGTTGCAGCTTCGGAATCTGCGGTGCTCACCGTCGGCGTGCTGCAGGCGGGCACGAAAGAAAACGTGATTCCCGACGAGGCCGTTATCAAACTCAACATACGGACTTTTGACGAAGGGGTTCGCAAACGCGTGCTCGCCGCCGTCGAACGTATCGTCAATGCCGAGGCCGCGGCGTCGGGCGCTCCGAAACCGCCGGAAATCACCGCGCTGGATCGCTATCCTTTGGCAACAAATGACGCGAACGCTACGCAGACGGTCCTCGACGCATTCCATCGGACGTTCGCGGCGGACCGGATCGTTGAAACCGGACCGGCCTCGGCAAGTGAAGATTTCGGATCGTTCGGAGCGGAGTGGCATGTACCGTCGGTATTCTGGTTCGTCGGCGGAACGGATCCGACCGAGTATGCGAAAGCCAAGGCGGCAAACCGGCTCAACGAAATCCCAACCAATCATAATCCGCGCTTCTTGCCCACGATTCATCCGACGCTGGAAACGGGCGTGGAGGCGATGGTGACCGCTGCACGAGCCTGGCTGTCAGCGTAGAAACATGGGCCATATCCTGTCGCTGGTGCTGGACTTGGGCGGCACATTCGTGTTCGCAATCAGCGGCGCAGCGACGGCAGTTAAACACCGGCTCGACATCTTCGGCATCATGGTGCTCGCTTTTGCCGCAGGCAACGCGGGCGGCATCACACGGGACTTGCTGATCGGCGCGGTTCCGCCGGCCGCGATCTCGAGTTGGAATTATCTTGCGGTCAGTATCTTGGCGGGTTTAATAACGTTTCTTTGGTATCCGGTCATGGCTCGGCTCAATCATCCGGTGCTATGGTTCGACGCGTTAGGTCTGGCGTTTTTCGCAGTCGCCGGCACGCAAAAGGCACTGGCTCATGGACTGCATCCGGTGATGGCGGCATTGCTGGGCATGCTGACGGGAATCGGGGGCGGCATGTTGCGCGACATTCTCGCCAATGAAATCCCGGCGGTGCTGCGCGCCGACCTGTACGCGCTCGCAGCCCTCGCGGGCGCGGCGGTAGTGGCGGGTGGAAGCGTGCTTCACATTCATCCGATTGTCATCACCATAGTGGGCATGGTGTTGTGTTTTGGGTTACGGTTCGGAGCCATTCAGTACGGCTGGCATCTCCCCGTCTCCCGGTTGCCCCAAACCGCGACAAAAAAGTAGGCGCTTTTTAGTCTAGGGCCCGATCTCGCGACTAACGCGCTCGGACCAAATGCAGTCTATTTATCATGAGTGCGTTCGCCGTAACGGAAATGGTAGAGGCGCTCATGAGTAGCGCCGCCCACTCGGGCGCGAGCAGCACATGCAGCGAGGGGTACAGGATACCGCCCGCAACGGGAATGGCGAGCAGGTTGTAGCCGGCAGCCCAAAAAAGATTTTGCACGATCTTCGCGCGTACGGCACGGGATAATTGGATCGCGACCGCAACCGATGCCGGATCGTCCTTGACCAGCACTACTTCCGCCGTCTCAACCGCGACATCGGTCCCTGCGCCGATCGCCAGGCCGACATCCGCTTGCGCAAGCGCGGGCGCATCATTTACACCGTCGCCGACCATCGCGACGCGACGGCCTTGTTGTTGGATTTTCTTGATTTCGTTCGCCTTATCGGCCGGCAGAACTTCGGCAAGCACGTCGTCGATGCCAAGCACGCGCGCGACGGCCTGCGCAGTGTGGCGATTGTCCCCCGTAATCATGGCTGTGCGAATGCCCATGCGGCGCAGCTCGG
This sequence comes from Vulcanimicrobiota bacterium, assembly GCA_963777315.1. GTDB lineage: Bacteria > Vulcanimicrobiota > Vulcanimicrobiia > Vulcanimicrobiales > Vulcanimicrobiaceae > CAVYEM01. Next base: position 161,346 of record CAVZQC010000005.1, on the reverse strand, counting down.
CGATCGCTGCGGGGGCTGTCGGCCGAATCGTGTCTGCGACGCCGACGATGCCCGCGAGCCCTCCATCAACGACCACGAACATCGGTGTCTTTGCGTTCGCCGCGAGCTGCGCCGCCCGAGCTTGTGCATCGGACGGAATCGGGATTTGTTGTCGCTGCAGCAGCCTGGCGTTCCCGAGGAGGACGGTTTTTTCGTCAACCGTCGCGCGAACACCGAGTCCCGGCAGCGCTTCAAACGTGGTTGGCTCGGGCAAATCGATACCACGCGCCTGCACACCGGCGACGATCGCCTGCGCGAGCGGATGCTCGGATTTCGAATCGGCCGTCGCGGCGAACCTCGCGAGTTGCTCCGCCGTGAAAGGAGCTTGCGGCAGCAGGTCGGTCAAACTCGGCTTTCCGGCCGTTAGCGTTCCAGTCTTGTCAAAAACGACATCATCGATCTTCGCGGTCGCCTCCAGTGCGGTCGCGTTCTTGAAAAGGACACCGTTACGCGCGCCTTTCCCGACGCCAACGGTGATCGCCGTCGGCGTTGCGAGCGCGAGCGCGTCCGGACAGGCGATGACGATCGTGGAGACGGCCGCCGTAATGGCGAATAGCACACCGGCGCCCGACAGGTACCAGACGAGAAACGCGATACCACCTGACCCGATCGCGGCGAAGACCAAATACTTGCCGGCGAGGTCGGCCATTTCTTGAGCCGGTGCTTTCGAAGCTTGGGCGTCGCGAACCATGCTCACGATACGTGAGAGCGCCGTGTCGGCGCCGACGGCCTGCGCGGTGAAGACAAAGCTGCCCGTTTGATTGACGGTGCCGCCGATCACCTTCGCGCCGGGCTTTTTCTCGACGGGAATGGGCTCGCCGCTGATCATCGACTCATCGACGAAGCTTTGGCCGCTGACCACGACGCCGTCAACCGGTACGCGAGCGCCGGGTCGTACAATCACGTCGTCGCCGACGACGACTTGCTCGAGTGGAACCTCGGTTTCCGCTCGGTTACGGCGTACGCGAGCGGTTGGCGGAGCGAGATTCAAGAGCGCTTCGACGGCGCGGCCAGTGGCAAAACGGCTGCGCATCTCCATCCAGTGGCCGACGAGTGAGAACGCCGTGAGCATGCCGGCTGCATCGTAGAACACGTCCCCATGCGTTACAAACGTCGCAACAACGGAGTACACGTAGCTCACGAGGATGCCGAGCGCGATGAGCGTCATCATATTCGCTTCCCGGCGCAGCAGCGCGCTCCAGGCGCTCGACAAAAACACCCAGCCGCCCCACAGCACGATCGGTGTCGCAAGGATGAATCCAAGAATCGATTCCGAGACGCCGAACGGCAGCGTTCCGCGGAATCCCAAGGCGTGCCCGATCGGAGAGTAGAGCACGATCGGAATCGTGAGTATCGCCGAAGCGATTGCCTTGCGCAGCATCTCATCGATCATCGCCGCGGAGTGTTGCTCGTGCACGTGCGCCTCAGGCTTGGCTTGCTCTGTTTCGCACGTGCAGCGGAAGCCGTCACGCCGGATCCGCTCGACCAATTGCTGCGGCGTGATATCGGAAGGATCGTACGCGACCTCGAGATCGTTGCTCGTACGGTCGATACCGACGTCGCGAACGCCGCCTACGTTGCGCACCGCCTTCTCGAGCCAATCGTAATCGAGGGCTGAGCAGCACGTCTCGATGCCGATGATCGTCGCGGCCGTGCCGTCCTCAGCTCGGGCGCTATCGGTGACGCTCACGGCATTGTTGTATCGGCCGGTGAACGGCCTTTCCTTTTCATTATGCAAGGGCGTATACTTTTCGAGGAGCCGTTGCTATTTCGTGGAGGTCTTCGATGCAGCACACGTTTTCCCGGTACACATCGGCCGGCGTAATCGCCTTCGTTCTAGCCATCGGCGGACTTGCAATCTCACGTGGAGCGCAAGCGCAATACACCGCCGCACAAGCCGCTGCGGGAGCTACGGTGTACGCGCAATCGTGCGCGCAGTGCCACGGGGCGAACCTGCAAGGCCAATCGGGGCCACGGCTTCTCGGCTCGTCGTTCAACAACGCTTACCCGACGCCAGAGCAACTCTACGACTTCATTCACCGGCAGATGCCCGCGAACGCTCCCGGAAGTTTGAGTTCAGCACAGTACGAGGAAGTGACGGCATTCCTTTTGCAGAAAAACGGCCGCTTAGAGAGCGGTGCTCCGCCGTCTGAGACGAAAATCACCGGAAAGTCGGGAGCGACGAAGGGCACTCCGGCGCCCGGCAATCAAGGAACGAACGAGATCGTGCGCGCCGTGCCCCCGTCGACAAAGTCGATCGCGCCGATTCCCTCGTCTGCCAGGATCGGGCTTTCCGACAGCATGATGCGCAGTGCCGCATCGGACGCGAACGACTGGCTCGTTCATGGACGCACGTATGCCAACGATCGGTATTCGCCGCTCACGCAGATCACCGCGTCGAACGTTAGAAATCTCGTTCCGGTAGCCATTGCTCAAACCGGCATCGCCGCCAGTTTCGAGGTGACGCCGATTGTGGTGGACGGCGTCATGTTCATCACGACGGGCGTGGAAAACAACCAAATGAAGATCATGGCGCTGAATGCGGCCACGGCTGCGCCGTATTGGGAAACGACGTACAACCTTGGCAACTTTCAAATCTGCTGCGGTCCGGTCAACCGCGGTCCTACGCTCGCTTACGGCATGGTATATTTTACGACGCTCGACGACAAACTCGTCGCGCTCGATGCGCGGACCGGAAAACAACGCTGGGCCGTGCGCGTAGCCGATCCGAAGCTCGGCTATTCCGAGACGATGACGCCGGTCGCATACGACGGGAGCATCATCATCGGCAGCGCAGGCGGTGAATGGGCAATCGGTGGTTTCGTGGCTTCCTACGAGGCCAAAACCGGTAAGCAACGTTGGCGGTGGAGGACGCCGGATCCGAAGACGTACGCCGGCGATTCGTGGAAGAAAGGCGGCGGCATGGTGTGGACGACGCCCGCGCTGGATGCGCAGCGCAACCTGCTGATCTTTTCAACGGGCAACCCCAATCCGGACTTGAGCGGCACGGTGCGCAAAGGCGACAACCGGTGGACCGACTCGATCGTTGGGCTCGACGCGCGCACGGGAAAATTCAAATGGGGCTATCAGGAAGTGCGGCACGATGTTTGGGATTACGACGCAACCAGCCCGGTGGTGCTGTTCGACGTCACGATGAACGGACGAAAGATTCCCGCCGCAGGCGAAGCCGGCAAAGTCGGCTGGTTCTTCATCGTGAACCGGAACACGGGAAAATTGATCCGCAAGTCACAGCCCTACGTTGCGATGAGCAAGAACATGTTCACGACACCGACGAAAGTTGGCGTAAAAATGCTTCCGGGCGCGAACGGCGGTGCGGAATGGTCACCGGTAGCCTATTCCCCGAAGACGCACATGGTGTACGTGCTCGGAATGGATCAATTGATGAACTTCACGACGGGTCCGACAAATGCGGCCCCAGGTCACCTGCGTCTGGGAAGCGCGTTCACCAACGTCGCACCCGGCGGCGTTCAAGATGGGCGTTTCGTTGCAATCAGCGTGGACACGGGAAAGATTGCCTGGACGGTGATGACGCCACAGCCGCTCATCGGCGGAGCCCTGACGACCGCCGGCGGTCTGGCGTTCATGGGCGAGGGTAACGGCTGGTTCGATGCGTACGATGCCGCGAGCGGCAAACGGTTGTGGCGTTACTATTTGGGCGCCGGGGTCAACGCGCCGGCGATCAGTTACGCCGTTCACGGCGTACAGTACATCGCCGTAGCCGCCGGCGGAAACTTCCAACTCGGCTATTCGTACGGCGACGCACTTGCCATCTTCAAGCTGAGGTAGCGGCCTAGTCGAAAACGATGTGCCCAAGAATGAGCACGCCAATCGTCCAAAACAACAACATGTGCCAACGCCGCAGCGGTGCACGATAAACACCCGGCGATTGGAGGCTCGCGCCCAGAAACGTCTGCACGCCAAGAGCGCCGAATGCGAAGGTTGCAAACCAAAGCCCTTCCGCATTGGCAGCCTGCATCGAGCCGATGACGAGTGTGACGTGAAGCGCTGCGATCGCGAGCGCCGTGTAGCCAAGTACGTAGTGGGGTCGCATGCGGCTGACGAAGCGCCCAGGTCCCCATCGCCGCAATACCCACCCTGTGCCCGCGCCCAGCGGAACGGCCGCGACGGCACTCCACGCGACCAAATCCGATAGGCTCACCGTTACTCGACTTTAATGAAGCGCGTATCAACGACGACCCGTTTGGCGTCCACGTGATTGGATTTCGTGATGATGCCGTACACGTAAAGCAGCGCGCCTTTGGCAACGTCGCTTGCGCTGCCCATCACAACCGGCGTTCCGCCTGCGAAGTACAGAACAACGTGCCGGCCCGTGGCTTTCGCCGTGCTGTCGGTTTCATGGCGAAGCAGCTCGGCATAAATGGTCGTGCGCTGCACGCCGTCTACGCGGACCGCAATTTGCACATTTTGGCCCGGCACCGCCTGAGCAAATTGCTCCGGAGTCATGGGCACGGGGGGTGCGTGCATACCCATTTGGGCGAGTAGTATAGCGAGTAAGATAATGTTCATAGGTTGACATTACGCGCACTTGACGAGCCGCAACAGGGGCGCAATGGACCGGATTACTTCACGGTGGAGTAATTCCAGCGTCGATCGCGCAGCATGCCGTCGCTGCGGCAGCAAAGGTGTGGCGCGTGCCTCTTACGCGCTTTGCCCTAAATAACCCCGTTGCCGCGACGCTGTTCTTTATCGTCATCATGCTGTCGGGCGCGGCGGCCGTTATGATGATGGGACGCAGCATTTTGCCGCCGATCGCGCTTCCGGTTATCACGGTGTCCGCGCCATATCCCGGCGCAGCGGCAGCCGAGATCGAACGTTTGGTGATCGAGCCGATCGAAGATCAAGTAAGCGCGCTGCCCGATGTACAGCACGTGGATTCATCGGCGCAAAGCGGCGTAGCCCAAATCAGCGTGCAGTTCCGGTTCGGCAGCAACATCGAGGTCGACCGCACGTATGTGCAACAAGCCGTAGATGCGGCGCGCGCAAACTTGCCGGCGGACTTGTTGCCGCCGCTGGTCTCGCGCGGCGATCCAACGCAAGCGCCGGTGTTGGAAGAGGCGATCAGTTCGGAACTCGTAGCACCCGGGACGCTCGCGGACACCTTGTCGAAAAACATTTTACCGGCACTGCGGGCGGTACCCGGTGCGGGTACCGTACAGACGTCGGGTGCGCAGACGCGACAATTCATCATTCGCCCGCGTTCTGCGGCGCTTTCTGCAGTGGGCGGTACGCTTTTGGATTTGTTCGGCGCCGCCGGCGCGGGCAACGACGTCCTTCCAGGTGGAAGCCTGCGTACGGCGACAAGCGAAGCAAATATCGGGATCGACGCAGCCGCGACCGGTATCGCTGCATTAGGAACCCTGCCGCTCACGGTCCCGGGTCGTGCTTCGGTTCGGATCGCCGACGTGGCACGCGTGGAGAATACGTACGCCGAGCAGAGCGTTATCTCGCGCGTCGACGGTCAGCCGGCTGTGCTGGTGTACGTAACGCACGCGTCCGGAAGCGACGCGCTGCACACCATCGCCGGTGTGCGTGCTGCCGTGCGCCGACTGGCGCAGCGCTTCCCCGCCGTGCGGTTTGAAGAGTTGCGTACCGACGAGCCTTCCACAAACGCCGCCATCGCCGGCGTTTTCCAGACGCTCGGCGAGGGCGTACTCCTGACCGTGCTCGTTATGCTGTTTTTTCTTCATGCATGGCGCAACGCGCTCATCGCGGCAATTGCGATTCCGGCCTCGCTCTGCGCCGCATTTGCCACGATGTGGGTGCTCGGTTTAACGCTGAACGTCCTTTCTCTCATGGGCCTATCGCTCACAATCGGCATTCTGGTGGACGATTCCATCGTGATCATCGAAGCGATTACGCGGACAGCGGCGGGCGGTCTTTCGGCGGATGCAGCAGCACTCGAGGGGCGCCGCGAGCTCGGCGGCGCGGCATTTGCCATCACTTTGGTCGACGCTGCGGTCTTTGCGCCGATTGCGATGATGGGCGGGATCGTTGGCGAGTTCATGCGCGAATTCGGTTTGGTCATCGTTATCGCAACGGCGTTCTCGCTGCTCGTAGCTTTGACGTTGACGCCGCTGCTCGCCGCGCGCTGGGCATTGCGCACCGGCGCGGCGCCGCTTGACGGGTTGCCGTATGGAGCCGTGCTTGCGGCATTGCGCAAGCGAGCAAAGACGTTTCCATGGACGATGCGCGCGGAAGCAGTTTTGCGAGGTTTGGCGGCATGGCATGCGGCGATCAATTGGTTCAATCACGTCGAGCAGCACCTGGCCGAAACGTACGCACGCCGTTGGCTGCCCGCAGCAATCCGCCGGCCGAAGACCGTTGTGGTTGCTGCTGCGGCGATCTGCGCACTTTCATTCGTGCCGCTTGTGTCGGGTGCGATTCCGGCGGAGTTTTCACCACCGGTGAATCGCGGGCTTGTAACGATGACGCTAACCTTGCCGGCCGGCACGCCTTTGGCGCAAACGGACGCAGCCGCGCAGCGCGTAAACCAAGCACTATTGGACGATCCAGCCGTATTGCATGTGGAAGAGAGCGCCGGGCGCGCCTTCAACGGCAGTGCGGACGTGTTCGCCGGCAACGTCGCGCAGCTGACGATGGTGCTGAGCGACCCGACGTCAAACGGTGGAGAAGTCGAGCGCCGGATCAAAAACATGACGGCCCTTATTCCGCAGGCAACAATCGCCGGAGCGGGCACCGGCATGGGAGGCGCGGCCGGCATCAGCTACACGATCGGCGGCGATCCGGCAGTCATCGATGCAGCGGCGCAGCGCATTGCCGCATCGCTTCGCAGCAATCCGTATGCGACCGATGTGCAAACGAGCGATTCGGGGCTGCGGCGGCGTTTCGAAGTAGACGTCGATTTTTCGCGCAGCCAGATGCTAGGCGTCTCACCGGATGATGTCGCGCGCACCGCACGCATTGCAACAGGAGGAAGCATCGCCGCGCGCGCCCGAGAGGATGCCGGACTACAGGACGTTATCGTACGGGCCGGTGGCTCGGACAGCGGCGATCTGGATGCTTTAATGCGTTTTCCCGTACGCGCCGGTGACGGGCGATTGATACCCCTGGAGGATCTTACGCGCGTGCGAAGGCTGCGCGAGCCCACCATCGTCCAGCGCGAGGACGGCGAACGCATCGTGACCGTAAGTGCAAACGCGCAGCGCGGGGCGCCTTTAAGCTTGGTGAGTGCCCCAATCGCCAAGCAGATTGCAGACCCGGCATTCTTGCCGCCGGGAACGCGCGTTGAACCGCGTGGCGACGTCGAGCAATTCCTGGACGCGGTTTCGAAAATCTTCGCGGCGCTGCTGTTTTCGCTGATAGGCGTTTACGTAATTTTGGCGGTGCTTTATCGCAATTACACGCTGCCGCTCGTCATTATGCTCACCGTCCCGCTGGCTTCGGCGGGTGCATTGGGAGTGCTTTTCATGTTAAACGTCATGCACGTGCCCTCACAGACGCTCAATCTCTATTCAATGCTCGGGATCGTCATGTTGGTCGGCTTAGTCGCGAAAAATGGCATCTTACTCGTCGAGTACGCGGAGCGCGCGGTTCGAGGCGGCGCGAGTGGGGCCGACGCGATCGCGAACGCTGCGCAGCTGCGACTGCGGCCTATTCTTATGACCACCGCCGCGATGATCGCCGGCATGCTCCCGCTAGCGGCAGGACACACGATTGGGGCGGAGTACCGGCGCGCACTCGGAACCGTGGTCATCGGCGGTTTATCGAGCTCGCTGCTCTTGACGCTTTTCGTGGTTCCGGTCGCATACGTCTGGTATCGCGGGGCGAAGGCGCCGCGCGCGCGAACCACCGTCCCTTATGCAATCGACGGTCGTGAACTCCGACGCGGGGCGTGAGCTGTTAGTGCTGGGCATTCTGCGGCGGCAGCCGCTCTCGGCCTATGCCGTTGATCACGCAGTGCGCAACCATTCCCCGCTGTATCGCCCGTTAGGGCGGGGAAATATCTATCATTTGTTGGATCGATTGGCGAAAGCCGGCTATCTCTCCCGGCGAACCGTGAGAGCGACACGCGGGCGTAATGAGAACAAGGGCGTCTTTAGCCTTTCGGCGTCGGGCGAAGCGCATTTCATTGAACTATTGCATCACGTGTTCAACGATTGCCAGTCAAGCGATTCAGCGCTTGAGGTTGCAGTTGTGTTGCTGGGGCAATTGACCAGGGCGGCAGCCATGGAAATGCTCGAGAAGCGAGACATCGAGATCCAAGTGCACGAGCGCCGGATAAAGCGCCTCTTCGGCGATGTGGAAAAACGCTCCGGGCCAGGCTCCCTTGCCGCGCTGCACGCGCTGAGCCGCATGGAGAGTGAACGCCGTTTCGTGCGCGCCGCCCAAAAGCACTTACAGAACGCACGGTGGCACGGTGAATGGGAATAGGCAGATGACGGGTGCAACGATAGGAGTCTTCCAGAAGAGGGCGCTACCCATCTGTTTTCGTGCATGTAGGAGTATCCAAGATCATCGAAATGGTCCGAAGAAAACAGACGGCCGTTGAGAATGAAATACTTGAATCGGATATGCAATGCAAATGGAGCAGTGATCTCGTCGATACTGCCGGTTCCATTGCTTAAAAAACGTGTACATGTATCGGGCAGTTTTGCGCTTCGCATTTCCCTGTAGACAAAGAGGCCTCCAGCGCGGTAATTCCGACACCCGTGTTTCTGTTGGTAGCGCGTTCAGGCCAACGTTAAGCGCCCGACCGAACGCGACCTTCGGTTGTGTGCCGCTTAATCTCGGCGTTCACCCGCTCAAACGCATTCGTTGAAGCGATGTGTTTGCGGCGTGTGCGCGTACGACAACCGCCGCCGGACGGCCAAGCGGCGATCGCATTGCATGCAATCGCCGCAAGAGCCATGAGCGCGGGTGCGCCGTGCGTCCTTTAGTGCGGGGCTCCCAAGTACGGGAACGTCGAGGTGAAGTGTTTGGGCGCACTCTGCCAGGTGACGTTGTCGCTGGTCAGGTTCGGCCGGTGCCCTGAGGGATACGAGGAGTCCGCGCGGCCGTCGGATTCGTTGTTGTCGTCGGGCGCGAGTTTGAGTGACGGGATTGCGTTTCCGAATATTGCCGACAGCGACGTCGTAACGATGTCGTCGGTCAGGGCTCGTCCGCCGAACGGTTTGCGGCCGGCCGGCAATTGTAGAGCACCGCCGGTTTCGATGCCCAGATAGTTGTTGCACGTACCCGGCGCGCTGCCGATGCACGACGAACTCGTGCCCGAGAGATCCATGATCTGCACGTCAGGCGTGAGCACCGAACGCAGCACGTTCGCAATCGCGCTGCTGCGTCCGCCCACGCTCGTGGTGAAGGCGTAGATTTCCGGCCCCAAGATGGCTACGTCTTGGTTGGGCGTATCGACGTTGTTCTGCTGGTGCTGGGCAAAAGTCGCAAAGACTTCGTTTACCGCGGGCCGGTTCAACCGATCCAGCTGTTGAAACGGCCCGTTTCCCAGCGCGGCCGTCGGCCCGCTGGACGAATTGCCGCCGCCCGGTGCGGATGGAGCGCCCGGCGGATTGGCCGGACTGGATGTTCCCGAGCCGCCGCATGCGGCGAGCATCAGCGCCGCGCCGAGCGCGACGAATTGGAGTTTGAATGATGGAATACGCATGATGCTCCTACTTTCCGCCCGACGTATTGGTGGTCACCCAATACGCGATTTTGCTGCCGCCGCAAGCGGCGATGAGATCGGCGCGCGGTATCTCGACGACCAGCGAAAGGACGTTAAAGCCTTTGAAAAAGTCCTGACCCGGATCGTTGAAACCTTGCGGGCACGTGTCGTTGCCCAGTTTGGGCAAACAGACTCGCAGCGTCGCTTCCGGCGTTGCGATCGGGCAGTATCTTGAGGAACTGCGCGAGATCGAAGAAGAACGGCTCTTCCCGCCCGCCGGCAAAGATTTTCATATGACCGACGGTAAAGGGCGCGTTGATCGTGCCCTGGCCGGAAAGCGCGACCAGTTTCGTTTGGTTTCCGGTGACGAGCGGCGCGCTGGGCCCGTACACGAACATCTGCTGGTTCGGCCCGGGTTGACCTGCGACGAACTGTAAAATGAACGATTGCTGGATCGACTTTCCGGGCGTTGGCCCATTCTCGTCCAAACCGTCGAAGTTCATTTGATAGACGACGCCCGGATCGAAATAGGTTGAAAGAGCTTGTCCGGGCGGGATCAGCGGATGCACGTCCATGACCAACACGACGTTGTTCGAGTTGTCGGGAGCGGGGAACGCGTAGGGATCGGTAATATCCGCGCCTGGACGCCCGAGCGTGACGGGAGAGTCCTGATGATCGGACGCCTGGGCGGGCCGGTTCACGTATAACGTGAAGCCGAGCACCAAAGCGACGAGCACGGCGAGGCTACCGAGAATTCGATGTTTCATGGCAGCTGCTCCAAGAGTGGACCGGCACGGCGCAATTGCCGTGTCGAGAGGAAGATCCATGCGAAGATCGCGAGGAGAATGGTGACCAGTATGCCGCTCACCGCCAGATCCGAAGCCGGTGAGCGCCAACCGAGCAGTTGGGACAGTTCGTATGCGGCGACCGCAAGCGCGAACATCGTGACGGACCAGATCCACACTCGCATGACCTGCGGGAGACGACCGGCACGATAGGTGACGAGGCGATGAATGAACAGTGAGTCCAGCGTGTCGGTGCACACCATTCCAACGCAGAACATCGAACCGACCAGCAGAGCCCCCGCGACGCCTGCATCCGCGCCGAAGGCAACGGCGTAGGCGGCGATCTGGCTGGACGTTTCAAATCCGAATCCGAAGAGCAGGCCCACGGGTATCGCCACCAGCGGGCTGGTCGCATTGCGTAAAAACGACGGAAGCAGCCGCGTTTTTGCACCGGCAACGCGATCCGTTTGGCCTGCCGCGAGCTGGCGCATGTTCAGCAAAGCGATGAACACGAGCACGACGATGCTGATCAGCGTGCCGGCGTTTTCGATGATTTGCGCGCGACCGGCAAACAGCGATCCCAAATAGCCCACCAATGCCGCGATCGCCAGCACCATGACCGTATGGCCGCCGGCAAAGAGCGTACCGATGAAGCGACTCAAGAGCGGCTGGCGCTGCACGGAGTTGCGCGTCATGTTGTCGATCGCCGCCAAATGATCCGGATCTGCTCCATGGCGCAAACCTAGAGCAAAGACGGTAAAGGCGCCGGTAACGATCACGTCGTTTGCGCCTCGACAGGCATGTGCGCGTGGCCGTGCAGGTGAGTGTGCCCCGAGAACGCATAGCCCGCTATTGCGGCAAGCGCGAGCGCAGCGACGAGCACTACGGGAACACGCGCTCCCTGCTGAACGAACCCTTGCGCGAGCGTAACGGAGCCGATTATCGAAATGACGGCGGCGGTGATGAGCGGACCGTAACGCACAAAGCGCGCGTAGGCCGAGCGGCGCGAGAGCCAGTCGGCACCGTGCACGACCCCGATGCCCAGGCCGCTCAAAACGGCTGCCAGTCCCATGCTGAAGATCACGATGAGAAATACGCCGTAGCCAAGCTGATGCAAACGCAGCGCCGCCAGCAACACCACGATGGCGGCCGGACACGGCGCGATGCCGCCGCTCATCGCGGCCCACACGGCGCTGCGAAAGTCGAGCGGTTGCGACCCGGGGATAGCGTGCGAATGTCCGTGACCGTGCGCGGCGTCTGCATCGCCCGCGTGCTCGTGGCCGTGCGCGTGCGGATGCGCTCCTTCATGCCGGTGAACGTGCGCGTGCGACAGCCCGCGCCGCATGCGAACGTACTTGGCCAGCGCGCGAGCGCCGATGACGGCGATCGCAAGGCCCGAAAGCAGCGTTATCCACGGATAGATCGTTTCCGATACGAAACCCGCTGCGAAAAACAACACGATGCCCAACAGTAGGACGCCCGCAGTATGCGCAAACGTGAGCGACGTTGCCAAAATCAAAGCCTGCTTGGAGGTGGCGCGCGCGCCGACGAGCGTGAATGCGAGCAGCGCTTTGCCGTGACCGGGTTCGATTGCGTGCAGAGCGCCCAAACCGAACGCGGCCAGTATGGTGAGAATCACGAACCACGGCGTTTGATTGGGACGCGAAAACATGTCTGAAAGTGCGGACGGCGCGATCCAGGACGTGAGCGATCCCGTCATCGGTTGAGCATCGGCTCCGGCGCGAATGTTCGAAAATGCGCCCGAGGAACTGAGCTGAAACGCTAGACCGCCGATGCGGCGGGGCGTGCCGATGAGCGCGCTGGGATAATGCTGCAGCTCGTCCGTAGGTTCGGTTTGAGAACCGGCGATGACGTCTTTCCAGCCGATGCGACGATCGGCGTACACGCGATCGTCGATGCTGACACGATGCGACGCGGCGGCCGGCAGCGGCACCGCGAATTCGCCCACCCAGCGCAATATCGGCAGGCCGCCCGCGCCCGGACGAAAACGCGCGTGCGCGGTGCTCGGCACCATCGCGGCGGATCGACCGTCGACCGCAACGTGGAAACCGTCCTGCACGAGCGCGATTTCGTCGTTGGCCCAACCCTGCAGGGTTTGCCGGCTCCAATTGCCGTTCGCTCGCGTCTGCACGATCTGAAACGTGGGGATTTCGGCGATGTCTAAAATGTAGCGCACGTGCAGCGCTCGCGGCGCCGCAGTGATTTTTGCCAGATGGTTGATCGTGAAGTTGCCCAGCGGGTGGGCAGCCGCGGGAGCACAACACATCAGCACGAGTAAACCGGTGCAAAGCCGGCGCAATAGTCGCATACGCACCGGTCCAAACGCCGCACTATGGCATATGGATTGAACGCGCTCCGTAGGCCTTTAGGGCAAAGGACGCAGGCCTCGCCCGGTAATAGGCCGCCCCGACTGATCCGGTGTTGTCAAAAGCCGTTCGAAGTTCTACTCGGCTGGAGACCGCTAGGGCGGTGCGACTGGGATCCTCACGGACAGTATGTTGACATAAGGATATGGCGAGGATATATTGTTGACATAAGGACAATGGATGCAGGTTGAATACGACCAACACGCCCGAAAGCGCATGGAGGAACGCCATGTCAGTGAAGCCGACGTCGAGCAAACCCTGCGAGACTACGAAACGGAACTTCCCGGCGAGTGGGGCCGTAGAAATCGGTACAAAGTCATCCAAGGCCGACGCATCCGCGCAACGTTCGACCAAGAAGCGCCCGATATGTACTACGTGTGGACGGTGACTTCAGATGAGGTGGAAAAGTGATAAAAACGCTAAAAGAAATTGAGCGGGGGGATCGCGAGCGCAGCCCCATCTACTTGCGTTTTTCTAACCACGTCGTCGCGCGCACTGAAACACACGATCGCGGTGAAGTCAACGTCGACGTGGACCACTACGGCGAGGTAGTCGGCGTTGAAATGCTGAGCGTCGGTCCCGGTCAGCTCAAAGCCCTGTCGGAAATCGTGCAGCGGTACGATCTCGATCTCAGCCCGCTCTTCATCGCCGGACGACGCTAGAATGCCCATAACCAAAGAGCGCCGCACGTATTTGGCCATGAAGAAGCGCGAGCAACGCGAAAGAGCGCGCGCCGAAGGCAAGTGTATCGTCTGCGCTCGCAATCGACCTCCCAGCGGATTGGTTACCTGCGACGACTGCCGTGCAAACGTAATCACGTGGCAGCGCCAGCATGGCTGGCCGCATCGATAGAGGGTCAGCTTCGGCTAGACCACTTCGACGAAGGGGGCTGGGATGCGCCCGTCACCGATACGTCCCGGCCGTGCTCGCAGCAGAAAATGCAATGGTCGAACCCCCGGCTCACTCGGGTGCAGTTCCGGCAAATGAACATGGGGCGCTCGGCGCCGGTCTTTTTCACCAGCCACTTTCCACCGACGTACAGAATCAGACCGATAATGAACAACTCCACCTTTCCCTATTTCCCCGCGGATCTGCGATGTTGTAATATGCTCTATGGAGCGGCCATATCTTTCGAATGCGTGCGACCTTTTCATGAGGGACGCGCAGCATGGCACTTCTGCATCCTTCCCTGCGGCGTTTCGGCTCTTTTAAGCGGCTCAATGAACTCGACCCCGAACTTGTTCTGGTGTACCGCGCCGAACCAATGTTGCTACGGCGGCTCCTGTACCAATGTTCGAAGTGAAGCTGCCACCTCGCTAAATTCGGCTAGGGCGGCTTCAAGATCTTCGACGATTTCCGCGGCCAGAACGTGCGGCTCGGGGAGGTTGGCAGCGTCTTCGAGCGACTCATCGCGCAGCCAGAACAGGTCGAGGCTCACCTTATCGCGCGCAATTATCTCATCGTAAGTGAAACGATGGAATCGCTCGGTTTCTGCTCGTTGCCCCCGGTTGTCTGCCCGGTAACACGCAACGAAATTGTCGAGATCTTCGCGCCGCAACGGTTTTTCTTTCAGCGTAAAATGCATGTTCGTGCGCAGGTCATACACCCAAAGCGCTCGCGTTGACGGTGTCTCCGACGCAGGCTTGCGATCGAAGAATAGCACGTTCGCCTTGACGCCCTGCGCATAGAAGACGCCCGTCGGCAAGCGCAGCAGCGTATGCACATCACATTCGTGAAGCAGACGACGGCGCACCGTCTCACCCGCTCCACCCTCGAAGAGTACGTTGTCGGGCACGACAATCGCCGCACGCCCTTCGATTTTCAGTAACGTCTTAACGTGCTGGACGAAGTTCAGTTGTTTGTTGGAGGTCGTCGCCCAAAAGTCATCGCGCACGACGGTCAGGTCGTCGCGGCGGGATTCGCCGTTCTCGCCAACGATGGTAACCGATGACTTTTTGCCGAACGGCGGGTTAGTCAGCACCATATCGAAGCGCAGCCCGGGATCGGCTTTGAGCGCATCGTCGACGCGAATAGGGCTCTCAGCATCGGCCGCGGTTATTCCGTGGAGCAGCAGATTCATTGCGCAGAGCCGCGCGGTATTGTCGACGATCTCCCATCCCTGTAAGGCCTCGTATCGGAGCTGGCGCTTTTGATCGGGATCCAGCAGCCCACTGCGAGCAATATGATCGTAGGCTGCGAGAAAAAAGCCGCCCGTACCGCACGCCGGATCGCAGATGGTCATGCCCGCTTGGGGGCGTATTACGTCGATGATTCCACGAATCAACGGACGCGGCGTAAAATACTGGCCTGCACCGGACTTCGTGTCCTCGGCATTCTTCTGCAACAGGCCTTCGTACGCGTCACCTTTTACATCGGCGTCGAGCGTCATCCAGTGCTCTTTATCGATGAGATCGACGATTAGGCGCCTGAGCTTCGCTGGGTCCTGGACGCGGTTCTGCGCCTTGCGAAAGATGACGCCGAGCATCCCCGGATGCTTTCCGAGCTCGGTTAGAATATGGCGGTATTGGACTTCAAGTTCGTCGCCGTCGAGGCGGAGGAGCGATGGCCAGTCGAGGCCGTCGGGCACGACCGAGGGGCGGTTGAACGGCGGCCGCATCTGCTCGTCGGCCATCTTCAGGAAGAGCATGTATGTCAACTGCTCGATATAGTCGCCGTATGACAGGCCGTCGTCGCGTAGAACATTGCAGTAGTTCCAAAGCCTTGTGACGAGGCCACTTGTGTCATTCACTCGTTGCGTCTTCGCCTCACATTGGAGTCCTCCTAAAAGAGGTCGTTTCATCGATTAGCGCAGGAGCGCCGGAGCTGGAGCGGCAGCTCCCGGCCCAGGCTTAGAACACAACCCCGGAATTTCAACACCCAGACGATTGTGCAAGTCCTCCGACGAAGGCTTTCTGCATAATCACTGTGCGAAGTTGTGCCGAACGCCGCAAAACAAGCAACAGCTGAACCGACAGCGCGCCATGGATTGAAGAGTGGCGCTGCGACACCTCAACAAGTCGATGCTGTTCTTGGAGCGAGGGAACCGGAACGGGCAGCCTGCGAAGGTCTCCTATGTTGACGCCCTTAACCGCGACGCCGCGTGCAGCGCCCCGCAAAAAACGCTGGGCAGGCTCGCTTCCGAGATAAGCGGCCAAAAATGCCGGTAAAATACCCTCTCCGGGTGAAATTCTCGCCGTGTCTTGGGTTATGTTTGCGCCCACAAGTTCGGGGGGCACGATGGCCACCCGCCCGTAGGTGCCGCGAATCGAGACAAGTACATCCCCAGGGCGTAAGGCAGAGCGCTTGTATTTCTCGGCTATGTCCCGCGTTGTACGGCGCAAACTATGGACGTTAATCGCGCCGCCCGGGAAGTCTTTTACCCGCACGTATGGCACGCCATTCGGGACGTCCTCTTTAGGCATCAGGATGCCATAACAGATCGGACGACCCGCCGCGATTAGATCATTCAATGGGCGAGGCTTTTCATGGATGTCCAAAAGCTTCGCCGCTGCGGAGCGGCGAACGGTAGCGAGGTTAATCATTGCCCTCTTAAGAGATGCATCCGCGGCGTCGAGGCGAGAGAATTGTCTTTCGATGATTTCGACGATCCGCCGCTGCTGGACGAGGGGAGGCAGAGGAATTGGCCACCCCTTTAAGGTTGTTTGGCTGATATTCTTCTGTGCAGCACCCTTACCAGCTGCTACAAGGAGTTGTCGCTGCGAACGCAGGTACCAGAAGAGAAATCGCGGCTCGATCACTCCGGGAAGCGGTCGAGCGAACGCAACCGCCTGATTCGTCGCCAGCGGGTGAGTAGCGATGCCAAGTTTTCCAATCGTCGCGCCATACATTGCAATCAGGACGGTCCCGGGTTCAACCAACTTAGCGCTGGAATTTCGGAGGCCGGCATCGGTGATCGTTAAAGATGGTTCGACGGACGGCACATCTTTCAGGTCTCCGCTTAGAGCCCATGGTATGTTTCCGCCGTAATAGTCATCGCGTTGGGCTGTAGGAGTGCCACCGCTGCCCCACTTGGCAACATCGGCCAACGTTGCGCGAGTCCAACTTTTCGGGACCGTCATCACGCGACCAGAGCCTCGTTTAGTTCGTCGAGCAGCGGGTTTAGCTGATCGCCAAATACTTCATACGCCTTGCCGAGGCCGCCGTGTTCCGAGAACGGTGTGTACTGAAAATCGCCGGCAGAGATGGCGAGGCTCGCGGCGATGTGGTCGCGGATGCGCTCTAACCACTGGGTTTGTTCCGGGGTGAACGTGCGCCCAGCTTGTTTTTGCTGAAGCATCCATCCGGCAAAACGCTCGTTCACGCGCTCCGGGAACGGCACCAGCTCATCGACCTGATTGAGCGCATAACGCACGATTTGCACGATGTCTGCCAATACACGCGGGCCTGAGCCGCGGACCTTCGATTTATCGAGCGCTTCGTACGCGGCCCACAAATTCTCCGGTGTCCAGTGCTGCGGCGTGCGGCCAATGGCATTGCCGAGTTCTTTCACTTCCTTCCACGTCAGCCGCTGTTTGTACGGACGGCTGTAGAGGATCTGCAAGGCGGTGATCTCGTCCTTGTGCTCTTCGATATATTCACGGAACGATTTGACGGTCTTACGCGCACGATCGGCGGCGTCAACCGAATACTTTGCCTGAAGCAACCTGTCCGCCGACGTTTCGTCGATCACTTGATCGTAGCTGCGGCGCAGTTCGACCAGTTTTTCCCGAAAGGCCGCATTATCGGAGAGCGGTCTTACGGCTTCATCGATTACCCGCGATGCAGTACGTTCGAGCGCATCTGCGTTCGGCTCGCCCATCCCAGTTTCTCGTTGCGCAGCCTCGTAGTGCTTATCCGGATCCAGCGCGTCTACGATGGTATCGGCCAAGTCCTTCAGCGGCACGCCGGCGACCGTTTCGAGCTCCTCGCGTTCTTGTTTCGAAAGGCGCAAGTTGAGCCGCGCGATGCGCGAAGCCACCGATGAAACGACATCAAGGTCACGCGAACCCAGCGCCAGAGCGTGCAGGAGTCTATCGAGACCAATGGTCGGCTTGCGATCCATCGGCGTCGTGTCGTGCAGGTCGGCTTCGGTCACGCCGACGGCGTCCACAAGCACAAACCGGTCTTTCACTTTGGCGTCCGGCGTTACGCCTTGCAGGTCCGTCGGATTGATGACCCGCACGCCACGACCCTTCATCTGCTCGAAAAATTGGCGAGAGCGAACCATGCGCATGAAGAATACGCACTCGATCGGCTTTACGTCCGTTCCGGTAGCAATCATGTCGACGGTCACCGCTATGCGCGGATTGTAGGTGTTGCGAAAATCTTGGAGCAGCTGCTCGGCTTTTTGACCTTGTGAACCCGACTTGTAAGTGATTTTGGCAGCGAAATCGTTGCCTTTGCCGAACTCGTCACGCACGATTTGTACGATGTCGTCGGCGTGGCTGTCGTCCTTTGCGAAGATCAGAGTCTTGGGTACGTGCGTGCGGCCTTCAAATAACTGCGGAAGACTGTCGCGAAAAGCCCGGACGATGGTCCGGATCTGATCCTTGGCGACGACCTTGCGGTCCAGTTCCCTCGCATCGTAGACGATATCGTCATCCAATTGTTCCAGACGCTTTTCGCGCGTCTGTCGATCGCGAAACGTCGTCACGAGTCCGGCATCAATTTTCGATCCCTTGGCGCTGATTTCGGTCGCGATGCGGAAGACATCGAAGTCAACGTTGACATTGTCGGCTACGGCGCGTTCGTGATTGTATTCCATTACCAAATTTTGATTGAAAAACCCGAGCGTCTGCTTTCCAGGCGTCGCGGTCAGCCCGATTATGAACGCGTCGAAGTACTCCAGCACCTGCCGCCATAACCCGTAAATGGAGCGATGACATTCGTCGACGATAATGACGTCGAACGTTTCGATTGGCACCGACGGGTTGTACGCGACCTCGACGGGCTTGGGAGGTTGCAAGTCGTATGCCGATTCCTCGTCGAGCTCTTCCGGCAGTTCCGGTTCGCCCTTAAGGATCGAATAGAGCCTCTGGATGGTGGAGATGACCACCCGAGAAACGTCGTCGATACGGTTGTAGCGGAGCGGCTGAACGTTGTAGAGTTCGGTGAACTTACGTCCATCGTCCGGTGTGGAGAACGCCTGGAATTCCTTGAGCGTTTGGCGCCCGAGACCCGCGCGATCGACCAGAAACAGTATGCGCCTCGCTCCCGCATATTTGATGAGCCGATACGCGATGTTGGCGGCGGTGAAGGTCTTGCCCGAGCCCGTTGCCATCTGGATGAGCGCGCGCGGGCGCCCGTGTTTAAGCGACTCTTCCAAATTGCGAATCGCCTCGGCTTGGGCGGCCCACAAGCCCTGTTCGTTGAGTTCCGGCAAATCGCGAAGACGACTTTGCAATGTCGTACGTTCGGAACCGATCTCGGCGAGCGTTGCGGGCCGATAAAAGGTGAACACTTGGCGGCTCGCCGGGTCCGCATCAAAGCCGTTCGTAAAGCGCGTCTCGACGCCGGTGGACTCAAAGGCAAACGGCAGCGGCTTCTCGAGCGCTGAGATCCCGTCGGGCAGTCCCTTCGTGTATTTGGAGGACTGCCACTCGACGCCGGTGAGCGTCGAGCCGGCTTTTTTGGCTTCAATCACTCCGGCGGCCCTGCGATTGACAAACAGAAGATAGTCGGCGGCATCGTAGCCACCGCTCATCTTGAACTCGCGAACCGCGACGCCAAGACCAGCGCCGAGATTCAGCTTTTTGTAATCCTGAACAACCCACCCGCACTCGCGCAATTGATGGTCGATCTCCACGCGCGCCCGAGCTTCAGGGTCCAGATAGTCTTCTACGGCCAAATGCCAACCTCGCCGGCAATGGAGCCACCGCAAGGTGCCTTATAGTATAATACTGCGCCCGCGACCAACAGGCCTAGAAGGGCGCCGCTTCGACCGGCTCATGCTCGGACGATTCTTTCGCTGATGCCGGTATAGGCCGCTATGATCTCGTCACTAGTGGCAAACGGCAGACCTTGTTCTACCGCGAGGGATGCTAGATCGATCTTCCACGCCGCGGGCACTTCAATGGGTGGCGGCCATGCATGCTCCGATCGCTGTTTAAAGACTCGGATGCAAGCAGTCTGGACGGATTTCGGATCCAGCCGACCAAGCATGTGCAAAAATAGGATGTCTACGATGTCCCTCGCGGGGCCAAGATCGATCTGAATCGTTTGAATGCCGCGGGTCCGATAAGCCCGTCAGAAATCGGTCGCGCCGGCTACCGGGTAGACCGACGTCCATATCCTTCGTCGTGCGAGCCCTATCAGCGAAGCGAAGTTCGAGTGCTGCGCCGCCCTTCAGATGGTAGCTTCCAATAACGCCGGCGTCGATCGCTCGTTGGAGTACGCCGCATAGCGCGAGGAATGAGACCCAACGGCGGAGCCGAAGCTCGTCGAGGCCAGCCTCGCGCGCAACACGGTGAAGGGCTTTGTCGAGCCGCTCACGCGCCATGCAGTCTCTTCAAATGGTTGGTAAGCCGCCGACTTTCGATTTCCGTGATGTAACCCTCGCGCCGTGCTTGGGCGATTGCGTCGCGGGCGAAACGAAGATTGCCGCTCTGCGCAAGGTCGAAAACGGTTCGCGGGACGGATGTAACCGGTAGTCCCTCGTGTTCGATTATATCTGCGCTCTCTAAGCTTGGCGCGATGGATTGCAATTTGGGCCGGACGTCGACGGCGCAGCCGAGCTCTGCGGGGGAACCGTGAGCTGGATTTTGGACGGATTGGCATCCGTGAGACCCAAGACGGCAAGAGCAGTTTCGTGCGAAAGGGCCACACGCGGCCCTCGATGCGACTGAGCCCACAGGATGGCTTCGCGGTAAGAGGACAATACGTTGGGAACTGAGTGAACGAAGCGATAAACGCCGCGGGAGACACGCTCCAGCCGCCCGCGCGCAACCATACCGGCGAGCGTTCGGCGGGTGATATGCGCATCGGCTGCCGCCCGGTTAGTAACGAAGCCGTCATTTTCGGAGGCTATCTCCAGGAGCGCGTCGAGATGGCTTAGCGGCATGTGTCAAAATGTTACCATAAAGGTTCCATTTCGACAATGCCAGGATGTAACGCAGGCGGTTAAACGCAGAAAGCCCCGGGCAAAACCCGAGGCTTTTTGCAGGGCGCGTGTGCGAACGACTACGATTTGTTACACATCGTGGTGGTGTGCGTTACGTGACCGTCCTTGGTTTTATTGGTTGCAACGTCGCGCGTCTGCGTATCGCTCACTTTGGTCAGCGTGTCGCTGCCGCTCGAGCCGTCCTGGGAAGCCACGAGCGTCGAGGTCATCGTATTGCCACGCCAGCCCGGTGACGTCACTGCACCATAGCCGGCGAAGTTGTCCACGCTGATCGTGACCCAAAGATGGGTTCGTGGATTGTAGGTCATGTAGGAATCGGTTCGCACGGCCTGCGTGCGGTATTTGTCAAAGGGCGGCGCGACGTCGTGCGTGACCATGTACGCGCCGTCGAGCGTCATCGTCGTCGTGGATGTGTCCGGGCGATTCTTTCCCCGAAGCGTTGAATGGCAACGCCACGTTCCGAGCATGAAGTTCATCGAAGAAAAGTCGGGGCGGTGCACCGGCACCGGTGTGGGGGCGGCCGCCGGCGCGGCAACGGATATGCGCGGCAGCGCAAACGATACGAGTACTGCGGCGCTAAGAAAAACGCCGAATAGCGCAGGTCTATGCA
Source organism: Vulcanimicrobiota bacterium (assembly GCA_963777315.1). Classification (GTDB taxonomy): domain Bacteria; phylum Vulcanimicrobiota; class Vulcanimicrobiia; order Vulcanimicrobiales; family Vulcanimicrobiaceae; genus CAVYEM01. The sequence continues at coordinate 139,745 of CAVZQC010000005.1, read as the reverse complement.
TAAGCATCTCCTCCAAGAAGTGTCCTTATGGGGGTCGCTTTCCGGAAAACCGCCCGCTACCCTGCCTGAGTGCCGATTGGACGCGCGGTGGGTTCGAAGTGCGTTCAGGCGTTTTCGGACAGGTAATTCAGGACGGACACGAGCGCCAGCCCCGCGGTTTCCGTGCGCAGAATGCGAGACCCAAGCGAAACGAGATGAGCGCCGGCCGATTGCGCTGCCTGCGCTTCGGCATGCGAGAATCCGCCTTCAGGGCCCACGATGGCGAGAATCCGGCGCGCATGCGCGACGAGCATCGGCAGCGGCTGGGCGCTCGCTGCATCACGCGCGAGCTCCCACACAAACAGCACGCAGTCGTATTGATCGAAACGCGCGATCAGCTCCTCGCAACCCACCGGCTGCGTGATTTCCGGAATGCGATCGCGCCCGCATTGCTGCGCGGCGACGCGCGCCAAACGCCGCCACCGCTCGAGTTTGTTCGCACCGACGGTAACGATCGTCCGTTCGGAACGCAGAGGCACGATCGCCTCGACGCCCAGTTCGGTGAGCTTCTCGACGGCAAAATCCATGCGCTGACCTTTTGGAACGCCTTGCGCAACGGTAATTGCGAAACCGCTTGCGGCTACGGGCTCGAGCCGCCGTTCGAGCACGGCGTCCACCGAACGCCCCGCGTTTTGAATCGAGGCGAGAAAGCGCTGCGCGCGGGAGTCGATCACTTCGATGGAATCGCCTTCGCGCAGGCGCAGCACAGCGGAGATCTTGTGCGCGTCGCTGCCTTGGAATCGAACGGCATCTCCGGGCTCGTGAGCTCCCGGCACGAAGAATCTATTCAGGCTTGAACGCGTCCTTCACCTTATCGAAAAACGACCGCTCCTCGCCGCCGTGTCCGCCGGCCGCGGTCTCCAAGCGCGCATATTCTTCGAGCAGTTCGCGCTGCTGTTTGGTCAACTTCGTGGGTACGGCGACGTGAACGGTGACGACGTGATCGCCGCGCTGACCTCCGCGCACGCCGGGCATGCCGTGACCGCGAATGCGAAAAGTCGTGCCGCTTTGCGTGCCCGAATGCACCGCGAGCTGCAGATCGCCTTCGAGCGAAGGCACAGCGGTCGTTGCTCCGAGCGCTGCCTGCGCAAAGCTGAGCGGAACCTCGACGTACGTATCCAATCCGTCGCGCTTGAACAGCGCATGCGGCGCGATGCTCAGATACACGTACAGATCGCCCGGCGGACCGCCGTGAATCCCCGCTTCGCCGCTGCCGGTGATGCGGATGCGGCTGCCGTCGTCGACGCCGGGCGGAATCTTGACGCTCAAGTTGCGTTCGACTTCGCGCCGGCCGCGTCCCGAGCACGCTTGGCACGGCTGTCGGATCAGCTGCCCTTCGCCGCCGCACTGCGTGCACGTCGATTGCGTGACGAATTGTCCGAGCGGCGTTTGCCGCGACATGCGCATGACGCCCGTACCGCTGCAGCGATCGCACGGCACAACCAGCGTTCCCGGAGCGGCGCCGGATCCGTGGCAGGTTTCGCATTGGGCGAGATGGTTGAAGTGAATGTCGTGCGAGGTGCCCGCAAACGCTTCTTCAAGCGTTATGACCAAATCGTAGCGCAGATCCGAGCCGCGAGCCGGACCGCCGCGACGCGCCTGCGTTTGCTGGCCGCCGGTTCGGTCGCCGAAGAAAATGTCGAAGATGTCGCCGAAACCCGTGCCGCCGAACCCATTGGCGAAACCGAAATCGCCGAAGCCCTGGCCAGCGGCCGAACCGTTGCCGACCGTACCGAAGCGATCGTACTGCGCGCGCTTTTGCGGGTCCGAAAGCACTTCGTACGCCTGGTTTATCTCTTTGAAGCGGTGTTCGGCTTCGGCTTTGTTTTCGGCGACGTCGGGATGATGCTTGCGCGCGAGCGAGCGATACGCGCGCTTGATATCGTCCGGATTCGCGCCGCGGCTCACGCCGAGCACTTCGTACAGGTCTTTGGTGGGCATTAAACGGTTATTTGATCTCTACGTCGGAAAGGCGTTCGGAAAGCGTTTCTGCCGTACCCGAAGCCAGCGCCATCAAACGCGCGTACGGCATGCGGCGCGGCCCCAAAATGGACAGCATGCCAATCGCGTGCTGTCCGAAACGGTACGGCACCGTGACGATGCTGAAATCCGTCATCTCTTCCACGCCCAGCTCGCGGCCGATTTTCACCGACGGCGATTCAACGTTGATGGAATCGGCCACGACGTCGTACAGCGTCTTCTGCTCTTCGACGATGCGCAAAATCGAGCGCAGCTTGCGAAGATCATGGAACTCGGGCTGATCGAGCAAATTTTGCGCTCCGGAAGACGTGAGCGGCTGCTGCTCGCCCGAGCGTACGGTGCGCAGCGCGGCCAGCACGGCGTTTTTCAGATCGTCGTGCAATCCCAACTGCGCAATTGCCGTTCCGATATCGCTCTCGGCGATGTCGCGCAGCACCCGATTGCCCAAACGCGCATTGAGCGCGTTGGAAAGGTTGGTGAGATCGTCCGGCGTCACGTCGGCCGCGAGCTCGAACAGCGATTGCGCCGAAACGCCCAACGACGTCACGACGATTGCCACGCCGGTTCGCGGCGAAAGCCAGATCAACTGAAGATGCCGGAACGTCGTGGTTTCGGGAGCGGGCTTGGTGACGAAGGCCAAATTTTTGGATAGCCGCCCGAGCAAGCGTGTAGTGCCTTCGATGATTTCGTCGAGCTCGCGGCTGGCATCGCGCAACTCGTCGCGAATGCGCCGGCGATCGCCCGGTCCGAGCCGTTCGGGCTGCATGAGATGATCGACGTACAGACGGTATCCGGCATCCGACGGCACGCGGCCCGCCGACGTGTGCGGCTGCACCAGGTAACCGCCCGCTTCTAATTCCGCCATCTCGTTGCGGACGGTTGCCGAGCTGACGCCCAGGCTGTACTTGTGCGTGAGCGTTTGCGATGCGACAGGCTCCGCCGTGGCGATGTACTCGTACACCACCGTGGCCAGAATATAGGCTTTGCGCTTGTCGAGTTCGCCCGAAGGCACGCCGCCGCTCGGTTCGCCGCTGTTCATGTCGTTATCTTAGCAATCTCGGCAGCGGAGTGCCAAGACTTTACTGCAAAACCTTCTCGACGGCGCTCACGAGCTCGTTCCAGGAAAGGCCACCGACGGAAACATAGGCCACTTTTCCGTCGGAATCGAGCACAACCGTGTCCGGCACCTCGGAAAGCGAGTAAGCTTTGTAAATCTTGCCTTGCCGGTCGGAAATGAGCGATAAATCGAGCCCCTGACCGCGCAAGTAGTCGAGCGCGACGTCCGGCGGTTCATTCCAATCGACGGTGATGATGCGGATGCGGTCGCCGTAACGTTGCGCGAGACGCTCGAAATACGGCAACTCGCTGGTGCACGGCGGACACCAGGTCGCCCAAAAGTTGATAACGACCGGTTTGCCGCGCAGTTGCGAAAGCGGGCGGCTGCCCTGCGAGGTCGGCACTTGAAAATCCGGCGGCGGTGCACCGTACTGCACCGTCGCAAGGCCGGTGCTCGTAAGGACTGCAAGCACGAGCGCGGAAACGTTCACCCGGTTATTTTCGGCAGGCATGCGCGTGAGTTCCCGGTAAAACGCATGAATGAATACCGCCGAATCGATCGAGGCGCTCTCGGAAGAAAGCCGCCGCTTCTCACCGTCGCGGCAGTTTGCCGCACAAGCCAATGCTGCGCCCGGCATCTACAAAGACGCCGAGCGCGATTACCTGGCGTTTTGGGCGTCGTGGGCGCGCAAACTGGAATGGATGAAGCCGTTCACGCAAACGCTGGAGTGGAATGAACCGTTCGCGCGCTGGTTCGGCGACGGCGAACTGAACGTCGCGGTGAACTGCCTGGACCGGCACGTGCGCTCGGGCAAAGGCGAAAAGATCGCGTTCTACTACGAAGGCGAGCCGGGCGATCGCTGGACGATTACGTATAAACAACTTTTGGACGACGTCTGCCGTTTTGCCAACGGGCTGCGCGCGCTGGGAGTAAAGAAAGGCGATCGCGTCGCGATCTACATGCCGATGATCCCGCAGCTGCCCGTTGCGATGCTGGCGTGCGCACGCATCGGCGCGCCGCATTCGGTGATTTTCGGAGGATTCTCGCCCGACGCGATCATCGACCGCGTCAACGACGCCCAATGCGTCGTTCTGATCACTGCGGACCAAGGCTGGCGGCGCGGCAAAAAGATCGCACTCAAACACAACTGCGATCTCGCCATGGAACACACGCCCTCGATACGCAGGTGCATCGTCGCCAAACGCGGCGGTGATGCCGTGTCGATGCAAGACGGCCGCGACCTGTGGTGGGACGACGCCATCGCCGATCGATCCGCCGAATGCGAACCCGAACGCATGAACGCTGAGGACTTGCTGTACTTGCTCTATACCAGCGGAACGACGGCCAAACCCAAAGGCATCAAACACACCACCGGCGGCTATCTGACGCACGTGACGATGACGCACAAACTCGTCTTCGATCTCAAAGAAGACGACGACGTGTATTGGTGCGCTGCGGACATCGGTTGGGTGACCGGTCACTCGTACATCGTGTATGGACCGCTGGCCAACGGCGCCACCAGCGTCATCTACGAAGGCACGCCCGACTATCCCGACAAGGACCGCCTGTGGGAGATCGTCGAGCGGTACAAGGTTACGATTCTGTACACGGCTCCGACCGCGATTCGCACGTTCATGAAATGGGGCGAGCAGTACCCGCGCATGCACGACCTGCGTTCGCTGCGCGTGCTGGGATCGGTCGGCGAACCGATCAATCCGCAAGCGTGGATGTGGTATCGCGAACACATCGGCGGAAATACGTGTCCCGTCGTCGACACGTGGTGGCAGACCGAAACCGGCGGCATCATGATTTCGCCGCTGCCGGGTATCACATCGACGCCTCCGGGCAGCGCAACGTATCCGCTGCCCGGCATTGCGGCCGACATCGTCAACGACCAAGGTGAATCCGTACCGCTGGGGGGCGGCGGTTACGTCGTGCTCACACGGCCGTGGCCGGGGATGCTGCGCGGCATTTACGGCGACGACGAACGCTACGTGGAAACCTATTGGTCGAAATTTGCGCACAAGTATCTTGCGGGCGACGGCTGCCGGCGCGATACGGACGGCAATTACTGGTTCATGGGCCGCATCGACGACGTCATGAACGTCAGCGGCCATCGTATTTCGACCACCGAAGTCGAGAGCGCGCTGGTCGATCATTCGGCGGTTGCCGAAGCTGCCGTCTGCGGCAAGCTGGACGAGATCACGGGGCAGGCCATCTATGCTTTCGTGTCGCTGCGCGGCGGCGATAAGGGGTCGACGCAACTCGCGGACGAGCTGCGCGATTACGTGGGCAGCAAGCTCGGCAAGTTTACGCGTCCAAAGTACATCACATTCACACCGGAGCTGCCCAAAACGCGCAGCGGGAAGATCATGCGCCGGCTGCTGCGCGACGTGGCCGAGGGACGGCAGCTGGGCGACACGACGACGCTGGCGGATTCGGGCGTGGTCGAGGAACTGCAGGAACGCGCAAAGGCCGAAGTCAGCGAAGAATAATTACCGGATCAACGCTGCGGCCAGGGCGCCTTACCCGAGAGGACGTCGCGCACCGTTTCGTTCGGGTAGCCGACCGTTGCGTACAAGCTGTCCTGCCACGCCCACACGGAAAGATCGCGCAGTTCCATTGCTCCGGCGGCCAGCCGCATTTGCGTAAACCGAATCGCCTGCGGTGAGCCGTCGCCAAAACCGCCGGTTTTCTCGATGTCGTACAATTGCGCGACGGTTCGATTGCTCGCAAGCAGGTAGCGCGCGATCACCTTCATGACGTCGGTCTGGGAGATCAGCGCGGTCGGCGCTGAGAGGCTCGACGCGTGCTGCATCAATTGGGCGACGCCTTTTTCGCTCACGTAGCGGTCGACAAATTCGCTTTCAAACTGCGAATGCGTCGTGCGATCCTGCGTGTAGCCATTGGGATTGGGATAGGGCCCCCAACCGTTGAAGTGCACGGTGACGTGCAGCGGCTGGCATGCGTCCGCCACGAAATGTCCCCACATCCCAAGGTCGCGTTTGGTAATGCTTTCCTCGATGCTGCGATCGTCCACCGCTATCAGGCGCGCCGCGCGCGTGCGAGCGCGTGATGCCGTATAGTTATCGACACGCCAGTACGCAAAGTCTTTACGCAACTGCTCCCAGCCGTCCAAGATCGCGTACGGCAGATATCCCTGTTTGTACTGATCGGTGTTCGAGGCGCGCAGCGCGGTATCGTAAGCCTGCCGATCAGCCGCGAGGCGGTCGATCCAAACGGCGCCCGCGATGCTGCCGTCGTCGCGCAAATCCACGTAATGCCCCGGATCGTAATCGGCATCCCACGACCGGCCCGCATCCTTCAACTCGTCGGGCTCCGGGCCGAGAAAACCGATCTCGTATGCACTCCAGGAACCGGTCAAAAACGCCGGCATGCGGCCCGCAAAACTCAACGCTGCGAGGTGGTTTACGATCGTGTGGCCTTTAGATCCCCACGCGAACGCCGGTGCGCTGCAGCAGAGCATCGCCAAAGCGATCGTACAGGCGAATCGTGTTTTCATCGATCGAAAAACTCCGTCAACTCTTCGAGGTGAGATATCCGCGTGGCAGGCGGCAATGCATCGAGAATGACCTTGCCGTACCGCGACGATGCAGCGCGGCCATCCAAAATGGCAACGAGCCCGCGATCGCTCTTACTGCGGATGAGACGCCCGAACCCCTGCTTGAGACGCACGACAGCGGATGGAATCATGTAGTGATCGAACCCGCTGCGCCCGCGGCTCTCGAGCGCTTCGATGCGCGCGCGCACGAGCGGATCGGTGGGTGAAGGGAACGGAAGGCGATCGATGATGACGCACGAGAGCTGTTCGCCGACCACGTCGATTCCTTCCCAAAACGTTCCGGTTGCGAAGAGCACGGCGTTGGGCGTCGAGCGAAACCACTGCAGAAGGCGCGGACGCGGCAGTTCGCCTTGCAGCCGCACCGGAAACGCGATTCGCTCGCGCACCAGCGCGTACACTTCGCGCAGCCGCGCATAAGAGGTAAACAGCACGAACGCTCGCCCCCGGCTGCGATCCAAACATTCTTCAACCACGGGCGCCGCTCGGCGCGCAAAGTTTTCGGATTTCGGATTGAGCGCGGACGAAGCCACGTACAAGCGCGCTTGTTTGGGGAAGTCGAACGGCGAGGGTGCAATGAGCTCCTGCGCGCGAGTGACACCAAGCGATTCCTTGAGGAAACCGAATGGACCGGCCTCGCCCCAAGCCCCGTTTGCGATGGTCGCGCTGGTAAGCACGACGCTGGGCGTGCGCTCGAACAGCGCAGCCTGCAAAAAATCGGCAACGTCGAACGGCGCGCTGCTGATTTGATAGCGCGCGTCGCTTTCGCTGCGCTCGACCCATGCAATCGCCGTTTCAGGCGGCGACTGCGCGCGTTCGATCGTCGCTTGGTGCGCCAATATCGTTCGCATCGCCAAATCGCGCCTGCGTTCGGCGGCCTGCACCGACGCAGCCGAAGCATCACCTTGCGTCCGTTTTTTGAGCGCGTCGTGCCAGTTGGCGTACAGCCAGTTCTCCAGCTTGTACAGCGTCTCGCGCAGCGACTCCAGCGCGGGGCCAGCCTCGTCGTTGGCGGCAAGCGGATAGCGGTCGCCCGGAACGCGCGCCAGCGCCGATTCCAAACCGCGCACGCCGCGATCGAATTCGCCGTCGAAATGCCCTGGCAGCGAGTACGAACGATGCAGCTTGCGCAGCATGCGCGCGATCGTCGAACGCGACAGCGTCGCGGTCAGAGCGGCCGTCGCCCAGCGCTCGCACTGATGCGCCTCGTCCAATACGGCAAAATCGTAGGGCGGCAGCAATCCGCCTCCCATTGCGAGATCCAGAAAAAAGAGCGCATGATTGACGACGACGACATCGGCATATTTCGCTTCATCTCGCTTGCGAAAGAAAAAACAGTCGCGGAAATGCTCGCAAAACTCCCCAACGCAATCGTCCGCGTCGGCATCAAGCTGCTCCCATTCATCGCCCGGCGGCACGAATGGCAACTCGGCGCGATCGCCGGTTTCCGTTGACGCACCCCACGCCCACATCCGCTCCATCGTCGACGACGACGCGAGCAAACGCTCCGAACGCATGCGCTCGAGCTTTTGCTTGCATAGGTAGTGACTGCGGCCTTTGAGCAACGTGATGCGCGCGCGAATGTCCAGGGCGCGCGTCACCAGCGGAATGTCTTTGAGGACGAGCTGTTCCTGCAGCGCAATCGTGCCGGTCGACAGCACGACTTTCTTTCCGCTGCGCAGCGCGGGCACCAGATACGCCAGCGATTTGCCTACGCCGGTTCCGGCTTCGACGATCGTGTGCATCCCTTCGAGAAACCCGCGTTCGATGAGCTGCGCCATCTGCACCTGACCAGGCCGCGCTTCAAAGCCCGCGAGCGCACGCTCTATCGGGCCGTTCGGTGCAAAGACGTCGTCAATGGCGATCGTCATCGGGCATCTCGAGCTGCGAATCGTACTGCGCCCCGCTGTGCGGATCGTACACGCGCGTAAACACCGGGCGCGGCGGCCAGAAAATGAGATACGTGAGGATGAAACCGGAAACCAAGCCTCCGACGTGCGCCTGCCACGATATTCCGGGAACGGCGAAACTCCAGATGAGATTGAGCACCAGGATGCCGACGTTCGCGCGCACCAAGTCTTTGCCGCGATCTCCGAGCTTCAACCCGATCGCAAACAGCGCTCCGAACAAACCGAAGATCGCGCCGCTCGCGCCCAGCGTTGCGGCGTTTGGCGGCGAAAATAGCACCACGCTTATTCCCGAAACGATCAGCGCGACAAAATACACCAGCAGCGTACGCCACGATCCGAGGACCACTTCGATGAACCGGCCCAGCCAATACAACGAGAGCATGTTCAGGCCGATGTGCGCGATGCTGCCGTGCAGAAACGCGCTGGTAAAGATGCGATAATATTCGTGACCGATCAGCACGGAGTTGGGCGAAAGCAAACCGCCGTCGATGAGGGTTCCCGATGGAATGCCGCCGCTGAACACGCCGGAACCGCCCACGCGCAACTCCCAAAGAAACGCTACGATGTTGATCGCGACGAGCGCGCGAGTGATCAAGCCGTAACCAGCACCATGCGCGCAAGTTCCAGCGAGATGGCGTGCCTGCGTTCGCGCACCTCAACGGTCAACGGGCCGCCCAGCGGCGCTTTGTCGTGAACGCGCACGTTTGCACCCGGACGCAGACCGACTTCGCCCAAATACCGCAGCATCTCGGGCACTTCTTGGGTAACGCCCTGCACGACGGCTTCACTGCCGACGTCGACTTGCGCGAGCGGAACTCCCAGCCGCGACGGATCGCTCAAGTCCTTGGGCGGGATCGGCAACCCGTGCGGACAGACTTGCGGATCGCCCAAAATCGCGATGAGCCGCTGCTCGACGTTTTCCGAAATGGCGTGCTCGAGCATACAAGCTTCCTGCTGGACTTCGTCCCACGGCATGCCGAGCACGTCGGTCAGCAAGCGTTCCGCCAAACGATGGCGCCGCACCACGCGAACCGCAACTTCCAGACCTTTGCGCGTAAGCGTTACCTCGCCGCGCGCGACGTGTTCGAGGTAGCCTTCCGCCGCGAGCTTTTTCAGCATACCGGACACGGACGCCGGTGCGACGCCGAGCTCGGAAGCAAGGCCGGATGTGCTTACGCCCGGGCCTTCCCGTTCCAAGCGGTACACCGCTTCGAGATATTCCTCGGTCGATTCGGCAAAATGGCTATGTCCCGACATTGTGGATGTACCGTTCGAGGCGCGAGTGCATGTCGGCCTTCCATGTGGCACCGGCGAAGCTCGCGTCGACCGCATTGCGTATGAAACGCACCAGCGTTTCACGCCCGCACAGCCGTTCGACGTAAGCGTATTCGTTGGTGATGCTCGTTGCAAAGAGCGCCGGATCGTCTGCATCAATGGTAACGATACAGCCGGCCGCGTCGAGTTCTACCAGAGGGTGGGGGTTATCACGCTGCGCGATGCCGGTCAGGAAGTTCGAGGTCGGACAAACTTCCAGCGCAATGCGCCGCTGCGCGAGCAGCGCCACGACGCGCGGATCTTCGAGCGCGCGTAACCCATGGCCGATACGTTGGACTCCCAACACTTCTATCGCAGCGCACACACTCTCGGCTCCGGCGGCTTCGCCCGCATGCGCCACGGCATGCAGGCCTTGCGAGCGCGCGTAATCGAACGGCCGCGCGAACATCTGCGCCGGAAAACGCGCTTCGTCGCCTCCCAACCCAATGCCGATCACGCCGAGGTCCTGCAGTTCTGCAGCGAGCAGCGCGGTTCGCATCGCGCTTTCCACGCCGAAGTTGCGCGTCAAATCCACGATCAATTTGACTTGCGGGCCGTTGAGAGCGGCATCAAATTCAGCACGCATTTGTTGCACGCACGCGCGCACGTCGAGTTCGGGATGAAAGAAACGCCACACCGAGGGCGAGATGAACAGCTCGGCGTAAACGACGTTTTGCGGCTGCGCGTCCTCGATGTATTCCAGCGCCAACCGGCGGTAGTCTTCGGGGTTAGCGAGCGAGCGGCTTACTGCTGCAAATGTCATGAGGAATTCGCCGAAGTCAGCGAAGCGATAGACGGTTCGGCAGTCGGCTGAGAGCAGCTCGGCGGAAACGAGCGAGCCATCACTGTCTCCGGATCTATAGGTGAGCGCAACTCGGTGCCGGCGAGCGAGGTCCAGGAACGTGGAAGCGCGCAGCGTCCCTTCTAAGTGGCAGTGCAGTTGGACTTTTGGGACGTCGCGCAGGAATTCATCGGCGGTCATCGCGTATATGAGGCTTCTACCGCGGGGTGGAGCAGTCCGGTAGCTCGTCGGGCTCATAACCCGAAGGTCGCGTGTTCAAATCACGCCCCCGCAACCAAAGCCGGGAACGGTCCTTGTGAACGCTTTTACGAGGGCCGTTTCTGATTTCGCCACGCCGACATTGAACGGGCCTTGAAAGCCGAATCAAACCTGCTAAATCGCCGAACAGGCTCCGTGAAATGTAAAGGCCGCTATTGGTCCGGCGATAGCAAGCAAAAGTAGAGTTCCGCGCTACGGCTGTGACCTTTAGAGCTGGTTTCGGTTCTTCAAGCTGTGCCGTCGCCAAGCGCCGAGCTGCGGACGCGTGCTGTTGTAGAACGCGATGGACCACCGATCGACGCACGCGCTTTGGATCGCTCTCGTTCGCATACAGATGGCCTTCCCTTGAACCCGATCGCAAACAGGATCCGTCGCAGCAGCCGAACAGATCGCCCAATTTCCAGCCGCTGCTGCACGGTTGCGTAACCGGCATCAACGCTCTCCATGAGAAACCCGGAGATCCGAAGATCGTACATGGACGTGTACGGCTCGACGGGCAGATCCGCCCGTCGTATGCATTTGCGGATGCATTTCATCATAAGTAGCACGTACCGAGCCCACGGCACGGTATACGGCATTCGGATTCGGGCGCCGCTTTTTAGGGAAATCGCTGAAGAAGTCTCCGTGGTGCAGTGCCGTGGCGATTATGGTCAGTTCCAGGCGCGAGGACGAACGCAATGCAGCGGATCGTGGCCGCCGCAGCAACGATGAACTGGACGAGAAGCGACATGGCGATGGACTGCGTGGGGGGTTTTTAAGAGGTTCCTTAGTTCTTCTGCAGCGCAGAGCCGCGCCGGCCTTGCGCGAATTCAACGGAGTACCCGTCGGGATCCAGCGCCGTCATAGAGCGTTCCCACGGTTCGTCATGCGGAGGTTCGACGAATTCAACGCCGTCTGCCGAAAGGCTCGCGTACAAGACGTCGACGTCGTCGGTACTGAACTCGATGTGAATGCCGCGTCTATGCTCGGGCGTGGTCCGTGCCGCACCCTCCTTGACCGCTTCCTGGAGCGAAAGCAGACCGACGGTCCCTTCGCCGGCGCGTAACAACGCGAACGCCGGCAGCGAAACGAAAGCGACGTCGAGTTTGATCTTGTCCCGGTAAAAACGCAGCGACTCTTCGACGCTCTCGACCGTGAGCGTCAGTCCCTCGAAACGCAGGTTCTCGCGCATGGCACGCTTTTTCGGAAAAGGCAGGCGCAGCCCCTTAGCAGGCGGGTCTGGAACCTCAGAGCGGCCGCCCGCATGCTGCCCGTTCCGGTTCGGGGTAAATGCGTTGGCATTATGAGTGCGTGGACGCAACTGCGGCAAGACGCGGTGCCCCTTGCGAAGCAGACATGGCAAGAATTCGGGCGTCACAACGGTCAATGGCTCGCTGCGGCTCTGGCCTATTTCGCCGCCTTCGCCGTCGCGCCGCTCATCATCGTACTCGTCGAAATTGCCGGCTTGGTGGTGGGGAATCACCAACGGGTTCTCAACGACATCTTTGGATATTTGCAGCGCGATGCCGGAGCAGGAGCAGGCGCGGTCAAGCAGATCGTTTCCGCGACGTTCAACGCCCCGCGCAAAGGTATTCTCGCCGAAATCGTCGGCTGGATCGTATTTATCATCGCGTCGATCGGCCTTTTCAACGCGGTACAGTTTGCTTTGAACACCATATGGGATCTCACGCCGCAAAAAATGGGCATTTGGCAAGCGATAAAGCAGCGCATCACCGGCTTTGGCGTGATGATGCTGATCGCGCTGCTGCTGCTGATTTCGATAGGCGTCAATGCGCTGCTCACCGCCGCATCGGGCTGGCTCATCCACATTGCGCCGTTTTTCCCAACGGTCATCAAGATCGTGGACTTCGTGATCTCGTTCGCCGTCATATGGCTGGGATTCGCGGTGCTATTCGAATATTTGCCCGATTGCCACATCGAATGGAGCGACGTGTGGATTGGTTCAGCATTCACGTCGTTCCTTTTCGTCGTTGGTCAATTTCTGCTTGGATGGTATTTGGGCAGAGCCGGAGTCAGTTCGGGCTACGGCGCCTTTGGTTCACTGGTGGTTTTCCTGATTTGGGTCAACTACTCCGCGCAAATCATGCTGCTCGGAGCGCAGTTTACAAACGTGTACGCTCAGCGCCACGGATCGAAGGCAGCGGCCTAGCCCTACTCCTTCAGCAATCCGACTTCTTTGCCTACGGCGGAAAACGCCTGCAAGGCCCGATCCATTTCTTCCTGCGTTAAGCTTGGCGCTCATCTGCACGCGGATCCGCGCGGTGCCTTCGGGAACTACCGGGTAGCCGAAACCCGTTACGAAGACGCCGCGTTGGAGCAGTTTGTTGCTCATTGCAATGGCAAACGCCGTATCGCCGACGATGATCGGAACGATGGCGCTCTCCCCTTCCAGCGGTTTGAAGCCAAGGCGCTCGAGCTGAGTGCGAAAATACGCGACGTTTGCTCGCAGCCGTTCGACTCTTTCGGGATGCTTCTCCAGATAATCGAGCGCGGCCAGCGAGCTGCATGCCACGGTTGCGGGTAATGCGTTTGAAAAAAGTTGCGGGCGCGATTTTTGAATCAACGTGTCGATGAGCGCGCCGCTGCCCGCCACGAAACCTCCGGCCGCACCGCCGAGCGCTTTTCCCAACGTGCCGGTGATGATGTCGACCTGGCCTTCCAGACCGAAATGCTCGATCGTTCCGCGACCGTTCTTACCCATAACGCCGGTACCGTGGGAATCGTCGACGACCGTAACTGCGTCGTAGCGTTTAGCCAATTCGACGATATCGGGCAATTTCGCAAGGCTGCCTTCCATGGAAAACACGCCGTCGGTGACGATGAGCAGAGGAGCCGCACCATGCAGCGATTTGAGTTTTTCCTCCAAGTCCCGCATGTCGCCGTGTTTGTAACGTTCGCGCCGGGACTTGCTCGCCAACCGGCAGCCGTCGATGATCGATGCGTGATTGAGCTCGTCGGAAAGAATTGCCGAGCCATCTTCGCACACTACCGGAAACAACCCCGTATTGGCATTCCAGCACGAGACGTACGTGAGGGAAGCCTCCGTGCTCAAAAACCGCGCGATGCGGTCTTCCAGCGTACGGTGAATGTCGAACGTGCCGCAGATAAAGCGCACGGACGCCGTGCCCGCACCGTACCGATCCAATCCGGTTTTGCCTGCCTCGATCACTGAAGGCTCGTCCGAAAGCCCGAGATAGTTGTTGCTCGAAAGCACGATGACGTCGCCTGCTTCTTCCATATGCACTTCGGGAGCCATCGGCGTAGTGAGATGGCGCAGCGATTTGTGCGTTCCCGCGGCTTTGAGATCGTTGATATCTGCGCGAAGCTTGCGCTCGAACGTCGCGTTCATTGTCCGCCTCCCAAATCCAAAACGATTTTCGCGGCTTCACCGCTGTGCATCAATTCAAAAGCACGATCGAACTGCTCGAAGGGCAGCACGTGCGTGATGATCCGGCCCAGATCGACTCGCCCACTGCGTACCAGCGCTTGCGTTTCGTACCACGTTTCGAACATGCGCCGCCCATTTATGCCCAGAACCGTCAATCCCTTGAAAATGATCCGTTCGGCCAAATTGATGTTGATGTTGTCGCTGGGAATCCCCAGCAGCGCAGCTCTGCCGCCGTTGCGCACCATGCGCAGCCCGACGTCGATGGCCTGCCCGCTTCCCGACATCTCCAGCAGCACGTCGACCCCATCGCCGCCGGTGCGCTGCAGGATCGCCTGCACCAAGCCGGGGTCGGCGGCCGAAAACGTTTCGTCGGCGCCGAGTTTGCGTGCGAGCTCCAGTTTTGCCGGATTGACGTCGACGGCGTACACGGCCGATGCGCCGGCCGCGCGTGCAACGGGTATCGCCATCAACCCGATCGATCCCACGCCGGTAATAACGACCGACTTCACGCTCACGCCGGCCGCCATCACGGTATGAACCGCATTGCCGAGCGGGTCGAACACCGCGGCGAACTCGTCCGGAATGACCGGATCGATTTTCCAAACGTTGACTTGCGGCATAGCGATGTAGTCGGCAAACGCGCCGTCGCGATCGACCCCGATGATTTCGACGCGTTCGCAAATGTGTGCCTCGCCGGTACGGCACAGCAAACACGTGCCGTCCGCAATGTGTCCTTCGGCCGAAACCCGATCGCCCACGCCGACCATCTGCACGGCCGAACCGATCGCTGCGACCTTCCCCATGAACTCATGACCGACGGTGAGCGGCGGATGCACGCGATGCTGCGCCCATTTGTCCCAGTCGTAGATGTGCGCGTCCGTGCCGCATATGCCGACCTTCTGTACGCGAATCAGCACGTCGGACGGCCCAATCTGCGGGACCGGCAGCTCTTGCTGAACGAAACCGGGCTGCGGCTTAGTTTTGCGAAGCGCTCTCATCTTCTGTGCAACCATGGCGGGCGGCCTATTCTAGCCGAGCCGGCCCGGTTCATGCGCCATCACGCAGTCCGCAATGGCTTAGCCGTAGCGGCCCGTAATGTAGTCCTCGGTCCGTTTGTCGCGCGGCTTGAAAAAGATATCGCGCGTGTTGCCTACCTCTATCAGCTCCCCCATCAGGAAAAATGCCGTGTAATCGGATATGCGTGCCGCTTGCTGCATAGAGTGCGTGACGATGACTACCGTATAGTGCTCCTTTAGAGCACCGATGAGGTCTTCGATCTTGCTGGTAGCAATCGGATCGAGCGCCGAAGCCGGCTCGTCCATCAGAATGACTTCCGGTTCCACTGCAAGCACGCGCGCGATGCACAGACGCTGCTGCTGTCCTCCCGAAAGATCGAGCGCGGACCGGTCGAGCCGGTCCTTTACCTCGTCCCACAGCGCGGCCTGATGCAGGCTTCGTTCGGCGATCTCCATGAGGTGTTTGCGCGAGCGCACGCCGTGGATCTTCGGGCCGTACACCACGTTTTCGAAGATCGACTTCGGAAACGGGTTTGCGCGTTGAAACACCATGCCGATGCGATGACGAATGGTAACCGGATCGACGTCCTTTGCGTAGATGTCCTCGCCGTCCAAGGTTACCTCACCTTGCACGCGAACGTCGGGGGCTAGGTCGTGCATACGGTTGAGTGCGCGGATGAACGTCGACTTGCCGCACCCGGACGGCCCGATCAGCGCAGTTACGCGGTTCTTGCGCACCCGCAGTGAAGCGTTTTTGATCGCTTGAAACGTTCCGTACCAAACGTTCAGATCGGCAACGCAGAGTTTGGTTTCGCCGTTGCGGTTTCTCATCTTCCGCTCAGGCGTTTACTGAATGCGCCGCCCAACAGGCGCGCGGAGATGTTGAACAGCAGTACCATCGCCAGCAGGACGAGCGCCGAACCGTTGCCTACGCGTTCGGCATCCGGAATGAGCCCCTCGGAATGCGTATACCAGAGGTGAACAGAAAGCGTTTCCGCTTGGTGAAACAGAGCTGAAGTCGTATGCCGACGTGCCCGCGCTCACACTCACCCCGGCGGTGTAGATCAGCGCCGCCGTTTCCCCAAAGATGCGTCCGGCAATCAGCACGATGCCCGTCGTAAGCGGTGCGATGGCGCTGGGCACGACGACGCGGCGAATCGTTTGCCATTTGGTTGCTCCGAGCGCCATCGACGCTTCCCGAAGGGCCCCAGGGACGCTCAGAACCGCTTCTTGCGTCACCCGCATGAGTGCGGGCAGGTTGAGAAGCGTGAGGGTAAGCGCGCCGCCCAATGCGGTGAATTTCCAATGCAGATACGTGACGAATACGAGCAGTCCGAACAGCCCCATCACGATCGAAGGGATCGTCGAAAGCGATTCTGCACAAAACTGAACCAGCGAGGTAAAGATGCCAGGCCGCGCATATTCCTGCAGATAGATTCCGCCGGCTGCGGCGATCGGCGTGGTGAACAGCAGCGTGAGCACCAAAATATAGAACGAATTGAAAATCTCCGGTCCGATGCCGCCGCCGGCCCGTATTTCGCTCGGTGGAGCGGTCAAAAAATGCCACGAAATCGCCGGAGCGCCCAAATACACGATATAGCCGATGAAAAACGCGAGCAGCACGATGATGGCCAGAGCCGCGCTCCAAAGCACGCCGGTCATGGCGTAATCGACGGCACGCCGCTGCGCTGCGGTACCGGAACGGGCATTGCGGGCAGCCGCTGCAGCAGTTACCACGGCGCTCACGCTCGGCGCAGCGCGAAGCGCACGGCCAGTATGAGCGCCATCGCAATCAACAAGAGTATGAACGCCAGCGAAAACAACGCGTGATAGAGCACCGTGCCTTCCTGGGCGCTTCCCATATCGGTAACGATTTCCGTCGTCAGCGACGCCGTTGGCGCGAGCAGCCCGCGCGGCAGCACCGCGCTGTTTCCGATGACCATTTGCACTGCCAGCGCTTCACCGATTGCGCGCGCGATGCCCAAGATGATCGCTACGGCCAGACCGCTGCGCGCCGCGGGAAGCATCACGCTCCAAATCGTTTGCCAGCGGGTTGCGCCCAGCGCCATCGATCCTTCCTTGAGTGAGACGTGCACGGCACGCAGTGCGTCTTCAGAGAGCGCGATGACGGTCGGCAAGATCATGATCGAGAGCACGATGCCGGCGGTGAGCAGTCCGAAACCGGTCGTAGACGAACACTGGCGAATGAGCGGCACGAGAAGCGTCAAGCCCAGCCAGCCGTAGACCACCGAAGGTATGCCGACCAATATTTCGATCGCAGGTTTCATGAGTCCAGCCAGCCGCGCGGGCGCGAGCTGTGAAAGAAAAATGCCGACCGCGACGCCGAACGGGCCGCCGACGCCGATGGCAAACAGCGTGATCGCCAGCGATCCGACGATGAAGACCAGCGCGCCTGGATGACTGGGATCGGACGTCCAGTCCGCCGAGAACAAGAAATGCAGCGGGTTGACGCGATCGATAAAGACGATCTTCAGCCCCATGTATGCTAAGTACGCAATCAGCGCACCCATCACGACGACCACGAACGCGCTGGCGGCGAATAATACGCTCGAAGCGATTCGCTCGTGCGCCCGAGCGACCGTTGGACGGCGTGCGGCGATCAAGACAGCTTCATCTAAGCAAGCCCAACCTAAGGCCTCCTTAAATGGACATTAAGGAAAGTTAAGGGCCAGCTGCGACGAGCGGTATGCGGACCGTAAAGGTGGCGCCGCTGTTCAGCGCCGACTGCGCGTGCGCAACGCCGCCGTGCGCTTCGGCGATCTGTTTAACGATTGAGAGTCCTAAGCCCGCGCCGCCGGCGCGGCGGGCGGCGCGCGTACGCGACCGGTCCACGACGTAGAAGCGTTCAAAAACGTACGGTAGATCCTTGTACGGTATGCCGATGCCGGTGTCGGCGACCCGAATGACGGCGTACCCGTCATCGACGTCCAGCGCAACGGTAACGCTGCCTTTCTCGGGCGTGAATCGAAGCGCGTTATCGATCAGGTTCACGAAAATCTGTCCGAGCCGGTGCTCGTCGGCCTCGACGACGGCCGGCCGTAAGGAACGCAGTTCTAAGGTCACACCCGCTGCCGCAGCTTGGTGCGCAAACGACGCTACGATCGGCCGCGCGACTTCTTCCAGGTCGAGTTCGGTTATTTGAAGCACCATCTGTCCGGATTCAGCACGCGCTTGTTCCAGCAGGCGCTGCACGAGCGTAGCCAGGCGATCCACTTGGCCCAGCGCTTGCGGCAAAAACAGCTTGCGAGCTTCCTCGTCGCCCGATTCCGTAACGGTTTCCAGCATCACTTTGATGGATGAAAGCGGCGTACGCAGCTCGTGCGAAACGTTGGTGAGAAATTCTTGGCGCGCGCGTTCGAGCGCCAGCAGGTCGGTCTGGTCCTCGGCGACGATCAGCACGCCGCTCGCCTCGCGCCCGGTTTCGTCTTCTTCGTCTTCGGCTTCCGCGACCAGCGGATAGGTCGAAACCGCGTACGAACGATTGACGGCCTTTCCGCTCACGATCAGCGGTCCGGGCGGATATTCCAGGCGCAGCGCTGCACCGGCGCGCCGCTCGAGTTCGATCGAAGGAATCGCCTCGATGATATGCGTTCCACGCACGCGAGCCCGATCGAACCCGAAGATCGCCGCTGCCGCCCGATTGGCAAAGCGCACGCGCAAGCGCCGATCGAGCATCATGACACCCAGCGGCAAAGCCCGCGCGAGCACGTCGAACCGGTTGTCGGGGGGCGGCTGGGGCTGCAGTTCGATGGGGGCGTCGCCGGAATTGGGGGGGCGAACGTACCGGCGCAGCAGCAATCCGCCTGCGATACCTGCTGCGAACGTTCCGAGCGCGACGACTTCAACGTCTATGCATTACTCCTTGAACATGTAGCCGCGGCTGCGCACCGTAATGATGTGGCCCGGAGTGCGCGAATCTTCTTCGATCTTCTCGCGCAGCCAGCGGACGTGCACGCTTACCGTTTGCTGTTCGCCTTCAAAGTCGTATCCCCAAACCTTGTCGAGCAATGTTTGGCGCGTGACCACGCGGCCGGCATTTTCCATCAGCACCCGAAGCAGCGCGAACTCTTTGGGCGCAAGGGAAACGTCTTTGCCGCGCACGGTCAGATGCTGGCGCGAAGGATCCAAAACGATTCCGCCCAGCGCAATGGCCCGATCGTGGTCGTTTGCCGAAACGGGGAGCGGACGGCGCAATCGGGCTTTCACGCGCGCGAGAAATTCGTGCAGCGCGAACGGCTTGGTCACGTAATCGTCCGCGCCCAGCTCCAGCGCGAGAACCTTGTCGATCTCTTGGTCTTTTGCCGTGAGCATGATGATCGGCACGCCGCTGGTCTTGCGGATTTCTTTGCACGCTTCGACACCGTCGAGCACGGGCAGCATGATGTCCAGCACGATGAGGTCGGGCTGTTCGCGTTGCGCCATCGCGACCGCGCTGCGGCCGTCGCCGGCGGTGACGACGGCGTAACCGCTGCGCTCCAAATTGTACCGCAGAGTTTGCAGTATCGCAGCCTCGTCGTCTACGACGAGGATCTTCTTGTTGAAGTCGGGGTGTTTGTTAAACGTTCCCCGTTTGTTAGGTCCCGGCGACGTGCTCATATAATTTCGCTACCGCACTGTAGTCGAGCGCGCCGTCGCCTTGCGCGGACCTGAGCGTGTACAATTGATACGCCAAGGCCGATGCCGGCATCGGCATGTTCATTGCGCGAGCGGCGTCGAGAGCCGCTCCCAAGTCCTTGCGGAGAAGATCAAGGGCGAAGCCTTCTTTGAACGTACCTGCAAACCACGTTTTCGGCAGCCATTGTTCGAGTAGATAGTTCGACGCCGTCGCCGTCGAAAGCACTTTGCGAACCGCCTGGACGTCTGCGCCGGCGTTACGCGCGAACGTGAGCGCCTCTACGTCGGCAATCATGACGCTCGCAATGATGAGTTGATTGACCAGTTTCGTCGTCGCTCCCAGTCCCACCGCCCCGATGTGGTGCGGGGTGCCCATCGCACCGAGGACGGGTTCTATCCGCGCGAAATCCTTCGCGGAGGCGCCGACCATGATCGTGAGCGTCGCGGATGCAGCCCGCGCGGGCCCTCCGCTGACCGGCGCGTCGGCAAAATGCATGCCGCGCGCGTCCAAGCGCTCGGCGATCGCCCGCGCCGCAACCGGTGAAATGGTCGACATGTCGACGAAGGTGGTGCCGGTTTTTGCGCCTGAGGCAGCACCGCGATCGCCGAAGATGACTTCTTCCACCTGCGGCGCATCCGGCAGGCACGTGATCACAATGTCGCATGCCGCCGCTACCGAGCCCGGATCGGCAAGCTCGGCAACCCCCTGGCCGATGACGCGTTCCAGACGCTCGCGATTGCGGTGCGCGCACGCGCTGACTGCGTAGCCCGCCCGCAGCAGCGCAACCGACATCGGCTCGCCCATAGCGCCGATTCCCATGAAGCCTATGGCGGGTGAAGTCACGCCCGGGGATTATCCGCTTCGCCGGTTTTGTCATGCCGGAGCGGGACAAAAGCGAAGGACCCGGACGCCGCCGAACGGTAGCCTTCCCGACCGCAGTTTAGAGGAGACCGCTCAAATGTTGACCGCCGTGCGCCGCCCCACGTTCGACGAAATGAATCTTTCCACCGGAAAACGCGTACGACTGCATCGCATGATGTACGAGCACGGTCCCGCCAACGGCACGCTGATGTTCCTGCCCATCGATCAGGGTTTGGAGCACGGACCGGTCGATTTCTTCAGCAACCCCGAGTCCGTCGACACCGATTGGATTTACCGCCTTGTCGTTGAAGGCGAATTTTCCGGCATCGCTCTGCATGTCGGTTTGGCAGAAAAATACCACAAGGCGTACGCCGGTACGGTTCCGCTCGTATTGAAGGTCAACGGCAAGACCAACGTGCCCAGCGACGATGATGCATTCAGTTCGCTCACCTCGTCGGTCGAAGATGCCGTGCGGCTGGGAGCGGATGCGGTGGGCTACACGCTATACGTCGGAAGCCCGTCGCAAGACGTCGATATCGCGCAGTGCAACGAAGTGCGCCGCGATTGCGAAAAGTACGGCATGCCGCTCATCGTGTGGGCGTACCCGCGCGGAGCGGCCGTCAAGGCCAAGGGCGGCGTTGATTCGCTGTATGCCGTCGATTACGCAGCGCGCGCGGCCTGCGAAGTGGGAGCGGACGTCATCAAGCTCAACGTGCCCAAATGGGATGCGGCCACCGCGGACAAAATGCCGAAACCTTACAGCACGTTGGAGCTGTCGGAGCTGGATGGACTGCGCAAAGTGGTCAAATCGGCGGGGCGCTCGCTGGTGCTGGTTTCCGGCGGAAGCAAAATAAGCGACGAGGACACGCTTCACAAAGCCGGGATCGCAATGGAAGCCGGCTGCGTGGGCCTGATTTTCGGCCGCAACATGTGGCAGCGCGATTGGAACGATGCGCTTGCGGTGGCCGGGCGAATGCACGAATTGATGAAGGGGTATGGGCAATAACGCAATAGAGCAGCCATCCATCGAAGAACGCGTCAATCAGGCGCTCGATAAAGTTCGCCCCGGCATTCAGATGGACGGCGGCGAAGTGTGGCTCATAAAAGTCGAGAACGGCACGGCATTCGTTCAAATGCTCGGCGCGTGCGGAGGATGTCCAGCTTCGAACATGACGCTCAAAGGCGCGATCGAGCAAATCGTCTGCGCCGACGTGCCGGAAATCGCGCAAGTCGTACAGATCTGAACGAACCGCTACAAAATTCGCTTGTCCGCCGGATCGTTGTTGGGTGAGGCAATGACGAGCGCTTTGATCGGCGTCGTTCCGGTCGACGATATCTCAAACGCAGTGTTCCGCGGAATCGAAATGACCGAACCCGGCTGGATGTCGTACGAAGGATAGCCGACCGCTGCGGTTCCACGACCGCTCACGACGTAGATGAGTTCGTCCTGCTTGGCGTACACCTGCCGCGGCGCATGGCCGATATACATTGCCAAAACGTCGCCCGCGGGCGCGTGCACGATGTTGCGCCAGACCGTACCTTGCGGATCGGCACTGAGCTGCGCGAATGCCGCGGACGCATCCGAAACCGAACCGCCGGCTTCTTGTCCAAAGACCACGACGCCCCCCAGGGCGAAAGCCGCCAGCAACGCGCAGCCCGTTATCACGTTCTTCATCACACTCCTTATACGTCGGCTGCCGCCGCGCGAGTTCCGTGCAGCGGCGGAACGCTGCGCAGCCAGTCCGAATCGCCGGTTTCGCGCGCGACGCGGCCCCGGACGGCGGGAATCAGCGGCGCACCGTCGAGGCCGCGGCGCAATGCCACGACCTGTTCGCAGTCCCCACGCCGGCCCTCATGCCAAGCCCGCGACGCGAGCTGCGGCCATAAACACACGGTGCCCGAAATGCAGCCTGCAAGTCCGCTTTCTCGCGCCGCCGGAAGCAGCGCTTCCGAGCCGGGAAATATCGCGGACTCGGGCCGGCGTTCGTGCAGTTCGCGTTCCAAGGCTTGCGTATTCGAACTGTCCTTGAGCCCGCGAATGATGCCGGGAAACTGCGCCGTTAGCCGCTCGTACAGATCGCCGTGGAACGTGATGCCGCTCATGCGCGGAAAATTGTAGAGCAAGATGCTGCGTCGTGGAGGCGCTGCGCGCTCGAACAGCGCGTCGAAAAAACGTACGATGCCCTCGTCGTCGGCGTCCCGAAAATAAAACGGCGGAATGACGAGCGCAAACGCGTATCCCAAATCGAATGCCGCCCGCGTCAAGATCGCTGCATCGGCGAGCGCGCAAGCGCCGGTACCGACCATGAGCCGTTCGCGGGGTAAGGCGCCCGCGACGGACTCCATAAAGTGCAAGCGGTCGGAGAGGCCCACGGACATCGCTTCTCCGGTCGTTCCCAAAACGTTCAAGCCGTCGCATCCGCGATGCAACAGAGCGCGATAGTACGGTATCGCTTTGCCGGCATCGGGACGCAGGTCCGCATCGAACGGCGTAAGGACCGCGCAATACACGCCCGCTGGGCTCGCCGGCTCGATCAACGGCGCGTTACCGCTCCCTTGAGGAAAAATGCCAGATTGGCCGGCCTTTCCGCCAAGCGCCGCATCAGGTACGGAAACCAATCGGTCCCGAACGGGACGGCCAACCGCACGCGGTATCCGGATCGAACCAATTCGCCTGCCAGTCCGCCGGCGATGCCGTACAGCATTTGAAATTCGAAACGGCCGGTTTGCGCAATGCCGCGACGCTGCGCGATCTGCACTACGCGCTCGACGATCCGGCGATCGTGCGTTGCGACGGCAGTATAGCCTTCTGCATCGAGCGCAGTTTCGACCAGGCGCAGATAATTCGCGTCCACGTCTCTTTTATCCGCATAGGCAATCGCCGCAGGCTCCAGGTATGCGCCTTTGACGACGCGCACGTTGGGCGCAAGCGGTAAAAGCGCGCGCAGATCGTCCATGCTGCGGCGCAGATAAGATTGCAAAGCCAATCCCACGCAGTCGAATCGCTCCCGCAGCCGGCGGTACGTTTTCAGCGTTGCGTCCACGTACTGCGACTGTTCCATATCCAAGCGCATCGTGTTGCGCGTGGTTTGCGCGGTTTGTGCGATGTGAACGGCATTTTCCAGCGCGAACGCCGGGTCGATGTCCAGACCCACGTGCGTGAGCTTGAACGCGACGTTGGCATCGATGCCTTGCGCCGCAAACGTGCGCAGCAGTTCGCAATACTGCTCGGCCGCCGCCGTTGCTTCGCCGGCCGTACGCACACCCTCACCCAGGATGCCGCACGCCACGGCGAAGCCCTGCGCGTTGACCGCCTTGGCGACTTGCAAAAACTCCTGACCACTGCGGCCCGCGACGAACCGCTGCGCTCCTAAGGAGAAGCCGTAGCGATCGACAAAACGGCGCACCGACGCATTGTCGGCCGCGCTCAGTATCGCAGCTCGTAAGGGCTTGTCAAGAAGCACGCGCCGCGCAGTTGCCGCAATACCAGACCACGGCGCCTTCGTGCGTGACCGGCACCATGTGTTCGTGCTTGCCGCGACGCCCGCACCGGGCGCAGGCATACGTCTTACCATGCACCACGGCGACCGCGCGCTCGT
Organism: Vulcanimicrobiota bacterium; assembly: GCA_963777315.1. Classification (GTDB taxonomy): domain Bacteria; phylum Vulcanimicrobiota; class Vulcanimicrobiia; order Vulcanimicrobiales; family Vulcanimicrobiaceae; genus CAVYEM01. The sequence goes on along the minus strand of CAVZQC010000005.1, from coordinate 115,305 downwards.
GCCGTTTGGAGAAATAGAGCACGAACAGCAAGAAGATAAAGATCGCCAGCGGCAGCCACGCAAACACCATCTCAATGATATGGCCGGTCATGGGCGCGTAAGTTAGCCCCGCCGCCCTCCGGCGCCTGTTTGCGCGCCGATAAGGCAGCGCACACTCACGGCGTCGGAGCGCTCAGGACCACCGCGGCGTTGATGCCGCCGAACCCGGACGAATTGGAAAGAACGCGGCGCACGCGCAGATGCCGCGCTTGCGGCGTGCAATTGACATCGCAGTGCGGATCGCGATGACGCAAATTGACCGCGCCCGGCAACACCGCGTCGCGCATGCCCAGCAAGGCGATGCCGATCTCCCAGGCGCCGGTAGCACCCAGCGCGTGTCCGTGCTGAGCCTTGGTGGTGCAGATCGGAACTTGCGCGAGCCGATCGCCGAAAACGCGTTCGTAGGCGCGAACTTCGGCGCGATCGCCAAGTCGAGTCGAGGAACCGTGGGCGTTGATCGCTTCTATCTCCCGGGCAGACGTCGACGCGTCGTGCAGCGCGCGTTCGAGCGCGCTCGCGGTCTGCCGTCCGTCTTCCAGCGGCGCCGACATGTGATGCGCGTCGTTGGAAGCGCCGTACCCGGCGATCTCGCCGTAAATCGCTGCACCGCGAGCGACGGCATCGGCGTAGCGCTCCAGTACGATCATTCCCGCGCCCTCGGCCATGACGAACCCGTCGCGGTCGGCATCGAACGGACGGCTCGCGCGCTGCGGATCGTCGTTGCACGTCGACATCGCGCGAGCGACGTTGAAAGCGCCGTACGTCAGCGGTGCGAGCGGCGCTTCGACGCCGCCTGCGATGGCGGCGCGCACTTCGCCGCGCCGTACCGCGCGAAACGCATCGCCGATCGCCATCGCTCCGGACGCGCACGAATTCGCATTGGCGCCGGCGGGCCCGGTGAGCCCGAACTCGATGGCGATGTTGCTGGCCGCCGCGCCTCCGAACACCGATATCGTGAGCAGGGGACGCACCGCGCGAAGCCCTTGGCGATGAAAAACGTCCATCTGATCTTCGGCCAGCGCAACGCCGCCCAGCGCCGAGCCGGTGAAAACGCCCATCTCCTGCGCCAACGCACCGGTTTGCAGGCCGGCGTCCTCGACCGCCAATCGAGCTGCGGCAACGGCAAACTGAGAGAAGCGATCCATCCACTGCGCGCGCCGGCGAGAAAGGAAGGCGGCAGGGTCGAAATCGTCGACTTGCGCGGCCATCCGCGAGGGATATTCGGCCGCGTCGAACCGGCTGAGCGGCTCAACGGCAACACGCCCGTCCAGTAAATTACTCCACATCGTCTGCGCGCCGATGCCTAACGGCGTTATCATGCCCAACCCGGTGACGGCCACGCGGTGCGCGCTCATGCCGAGCCCTCGACGAGCGCTTTGATGCAGCGTAAAGTGCGGTTGGCGATCGGATCGATGAAATACGCGCCGATGATCGGCGCCAGCGGAGAATGCAGTTCGTGATCGATCGACACTCGGGTTTGAGCGCCCTGCGTTTCAAAATGCCAGCGCACCTGCATTCCGCGGGTCCATCCGCCCAAATGCCGGAACGAGATTTGCGGTTTTGCGGGATCGTTGATCTGCTCGGCGCGCCAGCGCACGGGGATTCCGAGCGGCGTGCGTGCCGCCATCTCCACCGTACGCCGCGCCTGGTCGCCGGACAGTATGCGCACGAACCGGTAATGCGGCAAAATATCAGGCCAGCGCTCCGTCGCGCACGCGTGCTGATAAATACGCTGCGCAGGAGCGTTCATCACGATCCCGTTGCGCATCTTCACCGGCGTTTTACGACGTCACCGCGTCGATCAGCGGCCGGAACGCCCGCGAATCCCTCTCGAACAGCGCGGCGGCCGCTTTGGCCGCCGGCGGGAAGCGCACCAAAAAGGACACCAGCGCGCAGAGCCGTTTGCGCCGGGCGATCTCACTCCCAAGGCGTTTTTCGTAAGCCCGCCACGCCGCGCGCTGCGCGTGCACTCCGCTCGAGCTCTCGAAAATGGCGCGCGCTGCGAGTTGCCCGGAACGCAGCGCAAGGTACACGCCTTGACCGGTGAACGGATCCAGAAAATGGGCGGCATCGCCGGTCAATAGCACGTTTTCGGCGCAGTAACCGCGCGTGCTGTGAGCGAGCGGCCCGATTGCGATACGCTTCGTTTCCAGCCGCATTCCGTCCAAACGAATGCGCCCGCGCGTCAACGCCGCTGCACGTTCGCGCATGAAGGCGTCGACGTCGCCGCGCCGGCGGCGAAGCTCGCGTTCGTCGACGATCAGCATGGCGTTGGCGCTGCCGGGCGAGAGCGGATTGACGGCGAAGTACGTTGCGCCATCGACGAACATGCGCACGTAACGGTCCAGACCGCGCACGCCGGCATAGTGTCCGCCCAAAGCAAATCGCCGCGGGCCGCGAACCGCTCGGGTCAGTCCGAATTCACGCGCAACCAGAGAGTGTGCGCCGTCGGCTCCGACGAGCACTTTAGCGTGCAGCGCCGTTATTTCGCCGCTAGGCGCGCGCACGTCGACGCGAACGCCGCCCCGTTCGCGGGCGAAACCCTCCGCTCGTGCGTGGATCACCCTCGCACCGCAGTTGCGCGCCGCTGCGAGCAGCGCGGCATCCAGCGTAGCACGCGGCAGCGACCACCCGCCGGACGTGAAACGCAGCCGCGCGTGGGCGCCGGGCCCGAAAGTCTCGATGCCGTCCACGCAAAGCGCTGCGGACGAAAGTTCCGACGCGACGCCGATCTGCTCGAGAATGCGTACCGTGCCGGCGCTCAAATATTCGCCGCACGCCTTGCTGCGTGGAAATTCGCAGCGCTCGATCAACGCAACGTCCAGCCCCAGGCGCGCGATCAGCTGCGCAGTCGATGCACCGGCCGGCCCCGCCCCCACGACGGCAACGTCGAAGCGCTGCGCCATCGCCGGCATTACTTGCTACGCGTTCTTGAAATAGTCCGCGTTGATTTCGACGAAGTTCTCCCACTTCTGCGGCACGTCGGAATCGGCAAATATCGCTTCGACCGGACACGCCGAAACGCAAGCCCCGCAGTCGATGCACACTTCGGGGTCGATGTAGAGCATCTCGTCTTCGTCCTTGCCGTGGATGCAGTCGACGGGGCAAACGTCGACGCACGACTTGTCCTTGGTTCCGATGCACGGCTCGGTAATGATGTACGTCATGGGTACGCTAAATGGCCCGCCTGCGGCCGGTGAGCGCCCGAAGAATCAGCAGCAAGACGACCGCGCCGATCAGCGCGTAGAGAAAACTCCACAGCGGCGTGGGGCCGCCGTGGCCGAAGGCACGGTATACCCAGCCTCCAATCAGCGCGCCGACGATGCCCACGATGATGTCGGTCAAAACGCCGCCGCCCACCGCGCCGGGAACGATCCAGCGCGCGATGAGCCCGACGATGAATCCGAAGACAATCCAAACGATGATGGCCCAGAGCATGATTCTGGCTTTGTACCCTCCTAAGCGATGGTACGCCTTCCGGCGGTTGCCCGCAGCACCAGTATCATCACCAGCGCCCCCGCCGCCGCGCTGGCCATGCTCCATCCGTTCCAGTCGTCGAAAGCAGGCTTGTGCCCGAACAGCTTGTAGATGAAGGAGCCCAGGGCGCCCCCGACGATGCCGAACAGGGTGTCCGCACCGATGCCCGTAGAGTCCGGAACGACGTAGCGGGCAATCACGCCCACGCAGAACCCCACGACGACTTCCACCAGCATATTGCCGTATTTTCCCGTCTTTTGCCCGTTGACCGCTCGAGGAGAAGTCTGATGCACGTTTTTTTGCTTGCTGTGCTCATCACCGTCAGCGCCCAGGGTAGAGCGAGCGCACCGCCCGACACGGCTACCGAAAATTTCACCATCGCAACCAATGCCGACACCGCCGCGGCGGCAACCTCGGACAACAATTCCCGGTACGATCGCATGACCGGCGCGCTTGAAGCGCTGGGCATCGCGCATTCGGACGTTCGCACGACGTTTTACAATCTGAACTACGCGCCGCCGCCGCAGCCCCAGCCCGGCGCGCCGATTGCGCCGGTGACGCAACGTTACGGCTATTCGGTCAACCGCAACATTCAAGTCACGCTCGACCGTTTGGATCTGGTGGGCAAAGCGATCGATACCGCCGTGGCTTCCGGAGTGACCGACATCGGCTCGATCAGCTTCGGGGTGCGGGACAATCGTGCGCAGTTTGCGCGCGCGCTGCGGTCGGCCGTGGCCGACGCGCGCACGCAAGCCGAAGCGATGGCTGCGGCCGCGGGTTTGCACGTCGTGCGCGTGAGGAGCATGCAGCAGGGATATGAAACCGGGCCGGTACCGCGAATGATGATGGAAGCGAAGATGCAGGCGCCCGCTCCGGCGCCGACGACCATCGAGCCCAGCGACGTCGAGGTAAGCGCGACCGTCACGGTAACCTACGAAGCGCAGTGAGTCGAAACCCCTTGCGGCGTGCGGCGGTAGCATCGGTTAGATGACGACATTGTGCGAGATCTGCGCGCTGCGGCCGGCGACGGTAACCGATCCTGCCACGGGGCAAGCTCGCTACTGCGCGCTGTGCTCGGCACGCCGTCAGGCGACCCGAGCCGCGCTGCCGTACGTAGGCGCCGCGCTCACGGCCGCGGCACTGGTCGCCGGAGGCGCGCTGCTCATGGAACGGCTCGGCGAGCAGCAAGGCCAATCCGGCGGCAATCCGCTTGAAAACTGGGCCCGCGGTCTGCGCACCGCGACGCCGACCTTGGCGGCCTTTTCGCGCGATCTGACCGAGCTTGCGCGCACCGGCAAATTGGATCCGGTCATCGGCCGCGAGGACGAAGTCGAGCGTGTGGTCGCAATTCTTGCGCGCCGCAGCAAGAACAATCCCGTGCTCGTCGGGGAACCCGGCGTCGGCAAAACGGCGATCGTCGAAGGCCTCGCGCAGCGAATCGTTGCCGGCAAAGTGCCGCAGGCGCTGCGCCGCAAACGCGTGCTGGCGTTATCGCTCGGGCCGCTCGTGGCAGGCACGAAGTACCGGGGCGAATTCGAAGGACGCGTGAAACGCATTCTCGACGAAGTGCGCAAAGCCGCGCGCGACATCGTGCTGTTCATCGACGAATTGCACACGCTCGTGGGCGCGGGAGCTGCGGAAGGTTCGCTGGATTTGAGTTCGATGATCAAACCCGAACTCGCGCGCGGCGATCTGCAGTGCATCGGCGCGACGACGTTCGACGAATACCGCAAGTACATCGAGTCCGATTCGGCACTCGAGCGCCGGTTTCAGCCGGTCATGGTGAACGAACCGTCGATCGAAGAAACCGAGCGGATTTTGACCGGTTTGCGGGCCCGGTATGCCGAGCACCACACCGTCGAGATCACCGATGAAGCCGTTCGCGCGGCGTCGGCGCTTTCGGCGCGCTATATCGCCGATCGCTTTTTGCCCGACAAGGCCATCGATCTGATGGACGAAGCCGCGGCTGCGGTTGCGCTGAGCAATAAACGCTCGGGCTCGCCTCCGCCCGTCACGGCCGAGCACGTTGCAGCCGTCGTAACGAAATGGACGGGTATTCCGCAGGCGACGTTGACCGAGTCGCAAGCCAACAACTTGCTGTCGCTCGAGGAAACGCTCGCCAAGCGCGTTATCGGCCAAAGCCAAGCGATTTCCGCCGTGAGCGAAGCGATTCGCCGCGCGCGCGCAGGCTTGCACGATCCGCGCAAACCGCTGGGAAGTTTTTTGTTCATGGGGGCGAGCGGCGTGGGCAAAACCGAACTGGCCAAAGCGCTTGCCGAAGCGCTCTTCGGCACCGAAGAAGCGCTCGTGCGCATCGATCTTTCCGAGTACACCGAAGCGCATACGATCTCTCGGCTGCTGGGAGCGCCTCCGGGGTATCAAGGCCACGAAGAGGCCGGCCAACTCACCGAGCCCGTGCGCCGGCGGCCGTATTGCGTCGTGCTCTTCGACGAATTAGAAAAGGCCCACCCGGACGTAGCCGCAGTGCTGCTGCAGATTCTCGACGACGGCCGCGTGACCGACGCCAAAGGGCGCACGGTCGATTTCCGGCACGCGCTCATCATCATGACGACCAACCTGAGCGATGAGGAACTCCCAATGGCATTCCGGCCCGAGTTTCTCAACCGCATCGACGACGTCGTTCGCTTCAACGATCTGCGTTTGGAAGATATCGAGCATATCGTGGCCATCCACGTCGAAGCGCTCGCCGCGCGTTTAGGCGCGCGCGAAGTGCGCCTGCATTTGAACGAGCCGGCTCGGGCATATTTGGCGCGCGAGGCGATGAACGCCGGAAGCGGTGCGCGGTACGTTCACCGCATCGTCGCGCGGCACGTGAGCACGCCGCTTTCCTCGGCGATTTTGCGCGGCGAACTGCGCAAAGGCGGGAGCGCCGACGTTCGGCTGGAGGGCGAATCCCTGGTGGTGCGAGCGGCTTAGGGCCTTTTCGACCTTAGCGCCGTGTCACGGACGCGGTGTGGCTGCCGGCCTGGGCCGCGCGTGCTCAGCCGGCCGCGATTCCGGAACGGCACGCACTTGCGGCGCGGCACGCTCCACGCGAACGGCACGCACTTGCGGTGCGGGACGCTCCACGCGAACGGCACGCACTTGCGGTGCGGGACGCACTACGCGAACCGCACGCACCTGCGGCGCGGGACGCACCACGCGAACGGCACGCACTTGCGGCGTGGGACGCACTACGCGAACCGCACGCACCTGCGGCGCGGGACGCACCACGCGAACGGCACGCACTTGCGGCGTGGGACGCACTACGCGAACCGCACGCACTTGCGGCGCGGGACGCACCACGCGAACGGCGCGCACTTGCGGTGCAGGCCGTGTAGCGCGTTCGACGCGCCTAACGGGAGCCGCAGCATGCGTTACCGTTACGGTGTTGTGTTTGACTACAGCGTTGTGTTTGACTACAGCGTTGTGTTTGACTACGGCGTTGCGTTTGACGATCGGTGAAAGGTGAGGCCTTGCGATCGGCTTGATCGCGGTTAGACGAATCGGCGGATGGGCTGCCGGATGATAGATGGGATGCGCCGCTACGCGGCTCGGCAGGCGCACGATGCGCGGTTTAGCGGCCGCTATCGACGTGATACGCGCTCGTTGTGCTGCGAATGACGGGCGTGCGAGAAGCCGCGACTTGGAGGCAAACCGGGGAGCGGCGAACGTGCGCGAAAGAACGATCCGGCGTTGAACCGCAACCGCCGGCCTGTAATGCAGATTGGCTGCGGTTGGGACGATCGGAAGCGCGCCGCGAACCAGATTGATGCGCCGCAGCTGCTGCGGACGCTCGACGATCAACCGCCTGAAGTTGCCGTTGCGCCATGCGCTCACGGGCACCATCGTGACGCCGCGGTAATACCGCGCATTGCTGTAGTAATTGTAGACGTTCGTGATATTGGATACGTTGGTCAAACCGGTCGGCGGATACGAATAGTTTTGCCCGTACCAGGGCTGATATTGCTCACCGGGCGCCAGCGGAATCCAGCCGACGTTGCCGCTATTTCCATTCGATCCGGTCAGGAAGAATGAGACGACCGCCGGCAGCCACGTCGACAACAGTGAGCCGCCGTTTTGGTTTTGGTAGGCCGGCGGCTGCCAGAGCCATCCGCCGTAGTTGGCGTTGTTGAACCACGTGCCGTAGTGGGACGTTGCGTACCCGTAGGGTGCGTTGTCGACCCACGTGTAACCGTAACCGGGTTCCCATACCCATTGACCGTTTTGATACGGCGCGAAGTTGGTTTGATTCTGATTGTACGGCGCCCACGCATAGCCGTAGCCGGGCACGTTTTGCCAGCGGCCGTAGTTTGCGAAGTTGGAGTATCCCGCCAGACCCGGCGCAAGATACGGATTGGCGTTGTACGCGGTAACCGTGGCCTGATCGCGGGAGCTGTTGAATTGATCGAATGAATCGAAGGCGATCGCGTCGCGCATATCGATCGAGGGATTCGAGTACGGCCCGTATGCGACCAGCGTGCTTCCGGGAGCGAGCGTCCGCGAACCGGCTCCCGTAGCCACGCTGGCCGAACCGCTGCGGACCGTCACGAGCGTTTCGCCGCTGCTCGATACCGAGACGCGGTAGTCACCGCTTTGATTCGGGCGCACCGTGAGCGACGGCGTATCGATTTGCGGGCCGCCGTCGGCGCCTTGCAGTTCGGCGAGCTCGACCGTGCCCTGCGCGAGCTGAGTTTCCCGCGAGTTCTGACTCAGACTGATGAACCGCACTTGCGTATTGGACGCAAGCCGCAGCATCGAGATGCCGTCGAATTGCACTTCGGCCGTCGAACCGGGTGCCGTCGCGATATAGTCTCCGGCAACCAGCGGCGCGTTGATGTTGGCGGCCGTCTGAACGCCGCTGTCGCCGCGAACGATCTCGGCGCTGCCGTTGATGACGCTGACATTGGCCACTCCCGAACTGTTCGAATCGTAGCCGTATGCTTGAGCATTCGCCGGAGCCGCCGATGCAAACATGCCCACCAGGGCCAGCGCCGGCGCAAGCGATCCTGCGAGAATTTTCTTGTTCGGATGCATGGACGTCGTACCTCGATATGCTAACGAGGGACGTCCCGTAAAGAGTTCCGGTAAGATTAAGAATCCTCTAGGAGTCTGTCGGACTTAGGCGCGTTTCCGCCTTCGCGCCGCCTTTTGCTCGAATACTTCGTTGCTGCGGCGGCCACAATGCGCTGCATTGCGTCCGTCCTCGCGCCTCTTCTTCGAGCAAAATTCAGCGACGAATCCGAAAATGGCCCAAATCCGCCAAACTCCTTAAAGCATCGAACGGACCGCCGATGCGATCTCCGGACCGGCCATCTCTCCGACCACGATTTTCTTGACGATGCCGTTGCGGTCGATGAACACGTGCACGGGCAGCCCGTTGACCTCGTATTGCGAGCCGATAGTGCCGTCGTCCACCACTGCCGGGTACACCAAACCGTACTTGCGCACGAACTCGCGCGCTTTTCCCGCATTCTCGAGTTCGTCGATACCGACGATCCGCAAACCGCGCGACGCGTACTGTTTTTGCAGGTTGTTGATCGCCGGCGCTTCTTCATTGCACGGGGGGCACCAGGTCGCAAAAAAGTTCAGGTACACCGCTTTGCCTGCCATCTCATGCAGCGACAGCTTCGTCCCGCTCGTGGTTGGCGCAGTCCAATCGGGCGCAGCTTGGCCGACGCGGGCGATGGCGGAGTTGCCATGGCCGGTGCTCGAACCCGAGCACGCGCACAAACCTATTGCCGCCGTCGCTGCGGCCAAAAGCCTATTCGTGATGCGCGCGCTATCCATAGGAAGGGTACGCCACCGCATTGCGGTCCTCGTTCATGCGCGCGAGCAGTTCTTCGGCCGAATCGAAACGCTGCTGCTCGCGAACGAACCGCAGGTCGCGAATGGCCAGTTCCTTCCCGTAGATAGTTTCATGGAAATCGCGCAACCACGCTTCAACCGTACGCTGCGTGCCTGCGAAGGTCGGATTGGCGCCGATGGAGACCAGCGCGGCATAGTCGCGTCCCTCGTGACGCGCAATGGCCGAATACACGCCGTCTTTTGGCAGCAGTTTCGAAGGCACGGCGATGTTGGCGGTCGGGAATCCGAGATCGTGACCGCGCCCCGCACCCCGCTGCACGCTGCCGCGCAGCTCGTAGCTATGGCCGAGCAGCTCGTCGGCGGTGGCCATGTCGCCCGCGGCGATATACGCGCGAATACGCGTGCTCGATATCCTTTCGCCGTTTCGATCGGTCGTATTTTCCACCGGCTCGAATTCCAAGCCCGCTTCGTCGAGCAACCGTCCCATAAGCGTCGTATCTCCCGCCCGTTTGTGTCCGAACCGAAAATTTCGGCCCACCACCACTGCGCGCGCGTCCAAATCGCGAACCAAGGTCTGCCGCACGAAATGCACCGCGTCCTGCGAGGCGATGCGATCGTCGAACGGAACGAAGAAACATTCGTCAAAGCCGGCGCGCGCGATGAGATCCAGGCGCTCTTCCGGCGTGCAGATCAGCGGCGGCTCCGTTCCCGGGCGCAAAAACGCGGCGGGGTGATTCGCAAACGTGATCGCTGCCGCGAGCCGGCCCCGCTTGCGCAAGCGCAGCGTGCGGCGCGCGATGTCTTGATGGCCGCGGTGCATGCCGTCGAAGAACCCGATGGCCACGGCCAACGGCGAGTGCGCCGTGCGCGCGAGCTCGATAATGCAGCTTCATCGGTGCGCTACACGAAGACCTTGCGCGGTGCCAGAAGCGATCCGTGCGCCTCGCCTACGCCGACGAGCGTGCGCGATTCGTCTCGAACGAAGACGTGCTTGCTGCCGGCGCCGGATGGGAGCGGCACGATGCGCCCGGCGCGGAAATCCGCCGAACGGCGAAGATCCAGAACGATCGTCGGAAACGGTATGATGTGCTCGGGCGCGACGACGGCCTGCTGCGGCCGGTCGGCGATTTCGTCCAGCGTGCGGCTTTCGTACAGCACGAACGGACCCGAGCCCTCGCGTACGAGCGCGCCCATGTGGGAGGGCACGTCGATCGCTTTTCCGAGATCCTCCACCAGCGTACGCACGTACGTTCCTTCACTGCATGCAATGCGCAGCCGCGCAACGCCGGTTTGCGCGCCGTCGGTTCCAGGTTCGACACCCAGAATCTGCAAGCCGTAAATCGTAATGGGCCGCGGACGCCGTTCCAGGCTTTTTCCCTCTCGCGCCAATTCGTACAAGCGCTTTCCTTCGTGGTGCAGGGCGCTGAACATCGGAGGAGTCTGCTCCAGCCTTCCAGTGAATTGCGCCAGCACGCCGCTCAGGCGCCGTTCCCATCCCCGAGGCGGCGGTACGCGATCGACGATTTCGCCCATGGCGTCGCCGGTCGTCGTACTCGCACCGGCAACGAAGGTGCAGACATACGCTTTGCGCCGGTCGTCCAGCAGCGGAATCAGCCGGGTTGCTTTTCCGATGGCGACGGGCAGCACGCCGGCCGCTTGCGGATCGAGCGTTCCCAAATGTCCGACGGCGATGTGCCGGTCGCCGGCGAAAATTCCGTAGATGCGGCGCAAACGCGCGACCGTCTGAGCCGATGAGGGACCCGCCGGCTTGAACACGTTCGCGAATCCGAGCACGCCGCTACTTGGGTCGCGAAACGAACAGTTGCTCGCGCCGAACCAGACGGCCGTAATAGTACGCGCATACTCCGGCGATTGCCAAAACGATGCCGGCCGTTACGCCGCGAAACGTGAAGAGCGCCGACGTCACCATCAGCAGCATGCCGGCGAGCGTGATGACGATGCCCCACCGAATGAACGGGGTATCGCGGCGCGTTCCGATGAGTGCGCCCACGCCCAGCACGAGCGCGAGAACGAGGATGATTTTCACGGCCTAAAGCCCTTCCGCTACCAGCGCCCCTTCGACGGCCGCAATCGCGTTCGGCAGCGAACCGGCGAACGTCAGGCCGGATGCCCGAAAGTGTCCGCCTCCGCCGAGCCGCGCCGCTGCCGCTTGCACGTTGATGCGCCCGCTGCTGCGCAAGCTCACGCGAATGTCGCCGTCGTACGCCTTGAACAGCGCCGCAGCCTCGACGCCTTCGACCGAGCGCAGATGGCTGATGATTTCCTCGGCGTCTTCGCCGTCCGCCCCACACTGCGCGAGCATTGCTTCGTCGACGTACGACCAGATGTAGCGGCCGCCGTGAGCCGTTTGGGCCTGGCTGAGCGAATGTCCGAGCAGCAGAATGGCCGCGAGCCGTTTGTTGGCAAAGATCTCTTCGGTGATCCGTTCTTTGTCGGCACCCAGCTCCATCAATTCCGCGGATAGGCGCAGCACGCCGGGCGTCGTGTTGCTGTGCATGAAGCCGCCCGTGTCGGTCATGATCGTCGTAAGCAGACAGGTGGCGATCTGCGCGTCGATTTCGGTACCCAATCCCCGCAGCAGGTGCATAACGCACGCGCCGGTCGAACATTCGTCGGTCAGAACGTAGTTGAACGCGCCGAAATGGTCGTTGCCTAAGTGATGATCGATGTCCAGGATGTTTTCGCGCTTTACCGCGGGAAGAAATTCGCCCGCGCGCGAGGTGCTGCTCATGTCGCCGAACACCCACAGGGTGTCGGGCGGCAGATCCGCAGGGATCTCGCGCGAAACGTACTGCGTGTCGGGAAGAAACCGCAGGTTGCGCGGCACCGGGTCCTGTTGAAAATACTGGACGCGCTTGCCGATTTTTTTCAGCGCAAGCCCCAGCGCCAAACCCGCGCCCAGCGTGTCGCCGTCGGGTTTGACGTGACTCACCATCACGAACGCGGGGCGCCGCCGCAGTTCCCGTACCACTTCCGCGGTCGATGCGATAGTGCGCGCTTGCTCGATCACGCGTTGCTCTCGCGAAGCGCCTTGGTCAGGTTGATGGCGCGTTCGGTGGAGCGATCTTCCACGAACTCCAGCTGCGGGGTGTGGCGCAACGCGATTCGCTGTCCCAATTCTCCGCGCAAAAAACGCGACGCGTGCGCGAGCGCATCCATCGTCTGCCTGGCGACGTGGCGATCGCCGATGATCGACACGAAGACTTTGGCATGCTGCAGATCCTGCGTGATCTGCACGCGCGTAACGGTCGTGAAACCCAGACGCGGATCCTTGAGCTCTTGCGAGATCAGCGCTCCGAGCACTTTTTGCATCTCGTGATCGATGCGCTGCATCCGTTCGCGTTTCATTGGGCGTATTTATGCATGAGCGAGCTCCGCTGCGACCGTCTCGACCGAGTAAGCCTCGATGATGTCGCCGACTTTGAGGTCCTGATAGCGGGCGACCTGAATGCCGCACTCGTACCCTTCGGCCACTTCGCGCACGTCGTCCTTGAAGCGGCGAAGCGACTCGAGCTCGCCGTCGAAAATGACGGCTTGATCCCGCAGCACGCGGACCTTGGCATTGCGCACGATCTTGCCGCCCTTGACGTAGCAGCCTGCGATGGAACCGACTTTGCTGACCTTGAAGACTTCGCGAACCTCGGCTTGTCCGAGCGTGATCTCGCGCTGAACCGGCGCAAGCATGCCGCGCATTGCCTTGCGCAAGTCGTCTTCGACGTCGTAGATCACTTGGTAGAACCGCAAGTCGACGCCTTCGTTTTCGGCAAGGCGCTTGACCGTTTCGTCCGGACGGATGTTGAATCCGATCAGAACGGCATTCGACGCGCTGGCCAGATTGACGTCGTTGGGCGTGATGGCGCCCACGCCGCCGTGGATCACGCGAATCTCCACCTCTTCGGTCGAAAGCGATTCCATGCGCGCCCGCAGCGCTTCCACCGAGCCTTGACCGTCGGCCTTGACGATGATGTTGAGCGTCTTAGTGCCCTCCGCGGGCATCTGCATGAACGTCTCGAGCGAAACGCGCTGACCGCCCGCTGCGGCGATGCGAACGTCGCGCCGGCGCGTCTTGCGTTTGTCGGCCGTTTCCCGGGCAACGCGCTCGTCGGAAACCACCATCAACGTGTCGCCCGCGGCCGGCACGTCGCCCAAGCCCATGATCTCGACCGGAATCGAGGGGCCGGCTTTTTTGACTTGTTTGCCCTTGTCGTCGACCAGCGCTCGAACTTTTCCGAACGTGCCGCCGGCTACGACGATGTCGCCCACCCGAAGCGTGCCGTTCTGGACCAGCACCGTTGCAACTGCGCCGCGTCCGCGATCGAGCGCGGACTCGATCACGACGCCGGTTGCGCGCCGGTTCTTGTTGGCCTTCAGATCGCGAATGTCGGCTTCGAGCAGCACCGTTTCGAGCAGTTTGTCGATGCCGGTGCCCGTCTTTGCGGAAACGGGGACCATTTCGATCGTCCCGCCCCAATCGACGGATTGCAGGCCTTCTTCGGCGAGCTGCTGTTTGACGCGTTCGGGCTGTGCGTCGGCTTTGTCGATCTTGTTGACCGCAACGACGATCGGAACGCCGGCGGCGCGAACGTGCGCGATCGCTTCTTTCGTTTGCGGCATGACGCCGTCGTCGGCCGCGACCACGAGCACCGCGACGTCGGTCACCTTCGCACCGCGTGCGCGCATCTGCGTAAATGCTTCGTGGCCCGGCGTGTCGATGAACGTGATCTTGCGATCGTTCCGTTCCACCGTGTACGCGCCGATGCGTTGCGTGATGCCGCCGGCTTCGCCGCCGGCCACGTCCGCCCGTCGAATTTTATCCAGCAGCGAGGTCTTGCCGTGATCCACGTGGCCGAGCACGGTCACCACGGGCGGACGACCGGTAAGCATTTCGGGCTTGTCTTCCTCTTGCTCGACGGTGACTTCTTCGCCCGCTTCCTTCACGACCGCGCTGAAACCGAATTTTTTGGCAACCTGGATCGCGACGTCGCTGGAAATGTTTTGGTTGATCGTCGCCATCGTGCCCATCTTGATCAACTCTTTGATGATGTCTTTGGCCGGAACGATCATCGTCGTCGCCAATTCCTGAACCGTAAGCAGATCGGGAATTTCGATCGTTTCGAGCTTTGCCGCTACGGGCGCGGGCGCGGAGTCCGGACGCTTTTTACGATTGCGCTCCTTTTCGAGCAGCAGCTCCTTCTCGCGGTCTTTTTTGTTGATCTTGTCGTCGCGGTCGCGCGTGCGATCGCCGGGGCGCCCCCCGGAACTCGGGGTGGGCATCTCGGTGGCCGACGGCGGCACGCCGGGGCGCGCGGTGAAAGGGCGATTGCCCGGCGGCGTGAGGGGGCGAAAGGGACCATTGCCCTGAGGGCGGCGCTGCTGGGGCGCGGGCGCGATCAATCGCCCGGGCTGCGGCGTGCGCGGGCCTGCGGATTGCGCGGGCGTTCCGGCTTGTCCGGGGCGAGGCGCAACCCCGGGCCGTCCCGGAAGACCCGTCTGGGGGCCTGGAGACGCCGAAGCGGAGGTGGTGGGCGGGGGCGCCGCACGCCGAGGCAAAATCGAAGTCTGACCATCCGGAACCGGGCGCAGGCGCGTAATGGCCGTTGCCGGCGCCGCAGGAACCTTCGGCGCTTGAGCCGCCGGCGCAGGACGGCGCGCGGCGGCGGGCTTCACCGGAGCGGGCTGCTCGGCGGGGGGGCCTGCATCGGGCGCGGGCTCGGGAGGCGCCGCCGCGGGCTTGACCGTAGAGGCGGCCGACCGGCGTGAAGTGGCCGCAACCGGCTTGAGCGTCGGGATGGGTTCTGCGGGAGTTTCTTCTTTGGGAGGCGCCGCCGCGCGCGGTCCGGACGTTTTTGCCGGGCTGCGTTTGGGTGCAGCCGCAGGCTGCGCAGCGGGCGGTTTGGCCGCCGGCGCCGCTTTGAGCAGCACGCTACGCACGAGGTCGGCGATGTGATCGGGCACGACGCTGAGCTGGTTCTTCGCCTCGAAGATGCCGCCGAGCCGTTCGTTGAAGAGCGTAACAAGCTCTTTCGAGGAGAGCCCTACCTCTTTCGCAAGTTCAAAGATGCGAACTTTTCCGGTAGCCAAAATCTGCCTTTCGTCATTGCAGGCCGGTTGATTCCCTCGGAGCGGGAAGCCGAGGGTGCCTGCTTTTCCCCTCAGTTCATGGCGCGCTCCCTCCCCGATTGCATCGAGGACGAGCAGCCGAAACGATTACGCATTGTGCGAGCTTAACATGTCACTTCACATAACCCCTTGGCGTGCGGTCGCGGCGTTAACCTACTTCAAACCCGTATTCGGCGGCCGAGGATGCAAGCCCCGGATACTTGCGGTTTTTTTCGGCGCGCAGCGCGCATGCCGCCGAACACAGGTACACGCCTCTGCCGGCACTCCGGTTGGAACCCCTGTCGGGTAGCCACGTCCGCGACTGGGCGGCTCGGACGAACCGCTGCATCGCGGCTTGAGGTTTGCGCTCGCGGCAGCCCGCGCACTGCCGCACCGGTGCGGCTATTCCGCTTCCCCCAAACGCTCGCGCTTGAACTCTTCCAACTTGCGGATGAGCTCCTCGTCGATTCCGACCGGCGGCTCAGCGGCCGGCTCTGCGGCGAGCTCTTCGACCTCGGCCGCAGGCTCTTCGGCTGCCGGAACCTCGGCTGCAGCCGGCTGCGCCCTTTCGGCCAAGTACCGTTCGCGCGCCTCGTCGGCCTCCGATTCGCTGGCAATGTCCAGGCGCCAGCCGGTCAAATGCGCGGCAAGGCGTACGTTCTGGCCCTCGCGGCCGATTGCCAGCGACAGTTGATAATCCGGCACGACGACGAGCGCGACCCCGTCGTCGTCGAACAGCTCCACGGCCAGCACTTTGGCGGGCTGGAGCGCATTCATGATGAAGGCGACGTGATCGGGTTCCCAGCGGATGACGTCGATTTTTTCCCCGCGCAACTCGTCGGAAACGTTGGCGATGCGGCTGGATTTGGGACCAAGGCACGCACCGATCGGATCGATTTCCGGCCGGTTCGTGCGCACGGCGACCTTGGAGCGGCTCCCCGGTTCGCGCGAGATCGCCATGATCTCCACGATACCGTCTTCGATTTCCGGAACTTCGAACTCGAGCAGACGCTGCACGAGCCCTTCGGCCGCGCGCGAAAGGATCACGCTGGGACCCTTGGGCGATTTGCGAACGTCGAGCACGTACGCGCGAATGAAGTCGTTGATGCGGAAATTTTCGCGTGGGACCTGTTCGGACAGCGGGAGCATCGCTTCGTCCTTGCCTTCGAGCAGCACGTACATGTTACGCTGCTCGAACCGCTGAACGGTTCCTTTGACGACGTCGTTGAGTTTGGCCGCATATTTGTTGTAGACCGTGTCGCGCTCGGCTTCTCGAATGCGCTGCACGATGACTTGCTTTGCGGTTTGCGCTGCGATGCGACCGAAGTCTTTGGGAGTGACCTCTTCGTCGAAGAAATCGCCGACCTGATACTGCGGACCGGCTTCCGAGGGCATGACTTCGAGCTTGGGATCGGCGACTTCGTCGACCACGGTGCGCCGGTGGAACACCTTGTATTCGCCGCTTTGCCGATCGACCGTGACGATCGCGTTGGCTTCGCTGCCGAAGTGACGCTTGTACGCCGTGAGCAGCGCGGCTTCCAGCGCTTCGACCAGCATCTCGAACGGAATGTTGCGCTCCCTCGAGATGAATTGCAGTACGTCGATGAGTTTTTCTTCGGTTGCGGCTTCAGGCATTGTGCTGTTTGCGCTCCTCTTTGGCACGTTTGAGATCCGCGCGGATGTCGTATTCCAGGTTGGCCTTTTCGATCGTTGCTATCGGCAACGGAAGTTCGCCGTCGTCCGTTTGCAAAATGACGTTCGTTCCGCGAACGCCGCGCAGGACGCCCCGGTGCGTTTTGCCGCCCTGCACGAGCAGCGAGGTGACGATCTTCGCATTGCGTCCGGCAAAGCGCTGGTAGTCTCCGGGCTTGGTCAGCGCACGGTTCAGGCCGGCCGATTCGACTTGCAGGGTATACGGTTCTTCGCGATCGTCCAGCCGTTTATTGATTGCCCCGGCGACGCGTTCGCACGTCGCCAAATCGATCCCGCCCTCGCGATCGATCGTGAGCGAAAGCGACGTGGAATGGCGCGCGCGCCGCGCGGCGTGCTGCACGATTTCGACGCCGGGAAAACCGGCGTCATGCGCGATTTCGTCGACCGCACGTCCGAATGCCTGCGCCAAAGTGAGCTGCACTGCAGCGATCCCCTATCAACAATGAAGCGCGGGACCTGCCCACGCTCATACCGATCAACCTTGACATAGACTACCGTAAAAACACGACGGGCCGCAACCCCAGTGGGTGCAGCCCCTCGTCTTGTTCTATCGTGTCTCAACATGGAGCGCGCCCGAATACCGGTTACGTCCGGCTGCCGCCGAGCGCTTGTCTAGCGCTCTTGTTACGGCGCGCTCTTTCGGGCTGCGTCGCCCGGTGGATCTTGCGGTTCCAACCGCCCTCCTTATGTCGATGCTCACTGGTCTTGTGAGACTCCGTCATTGTACGCCGACAAATGCCCGGTATCAAGGACCCTTCGGCTGGGCGCTTATCGCAGGCTCTGGACTGCGCACGGTTGGTTGCGCTGCAGGGGGCGTGAACGGCTCTAAGTGCCCGGCGCAAATGTAGCTGACGTTGTCCTCGACGATCCAGTGCTGATTTCCGGCAATGGGCGCGCGCACGACCCAACCGGTGCACCAGTTGACGAAGCCGATGCGCTTGACCCGCGTGACGTACATCTTCACGTATGCCTCTTCCGGCGCCGTGCCCAGAAAAGACTGTTTCCAGCGCTGGCTGCCGACGTTTTCTACGTAGAGATATTTGGTCGCCGCGATGACTTGCGGGGGCGGAGTCGGCTCGGGCTCCGGGGTCGGCTTGAGGTTGCCTAGGAACGAGTAGTGCTTGGGAGGCTCGGGGGTAAACGAGGGACCCGCCGTCGGCAACAGGCTTTTGAGCCGCTGCTCGAGCGACTGACGTTTTTTCGGCGGCGCCGGCCGAACTCGGACGGGCCGGGGAGTGGCGGCTTGAACGGGCCGAACGACGCTCGGGCCTTTTACCGCCTTGAAGCCGCGCGGACCGGGTGAGCCCACGGCAGTCGGTCCGGGTCGAGGCGCTTTGCCGTGGGCAGACGTTGCTGCCGGATGCGGAATTCGAATCTGCGACGGGGCCCCGGGCGTGATGAGAGGCTGCGGGTTGACTGCCAACAGCGGCGCCTGCGTCGCCGAGAGTGCCGAAGGCTCAGGCCGTGGCGTCGGGGCCGAAGTCGGAAGCGCCGTAGGGGCCGGCTTGGGAGCGGCCGTCGGCGCCGCGGTGGGCGGCGCGACGGTAGCGACGGCCTTCGGCGCGGCGGTCCGAACGGCGGCGGCGATACGGATGGGCGCCGTCGTAGGAGCGGTCGAGGGAAGCGGGGCCGGCGTAGCGGCCAACGCAACCTGCGTAGGCACCGGTCTGGGCGCGGGCGTTCGCTGCGGAACCGGCGTGGGGTTGGGCGGTGCGGTCGGGGCAAACTTGGCAAGCTCGTGCAGTATGCGGGGGGGCGCGGCAGGCGGCGCTTTGGGAACCGGAACCGCCGCACGCGCGACCGTGGCCGGAGCAGTTTTCTTGGGAGTTTCGCGCGTAACGGTAACGACGGCACTGCCCGAGAACGATTCCGATGCGGCCTGCTGCGACGACGACGTCGCCAATGAAAACACAAAATACGCCGCAAGCGCGTGCAGCAGCAATGAGGCGACAAAGCTGAATACGTTGCGCTGCGAAGCGTTTCGATCGTCAGGATCCCGGTTCAAACGCAGGAGCCTTCGGGGCTTGCCGCGCAAGCGCCTACGAGCTCATGGATAAGATTCAAAAACGAACGAAGATCGTCGCTACGATCGGACCGGCGTCGCGCGATCCCGAGATCATTCGCGCGCTCATCGTTTCAGGCACCAACGTATTCCGGCTCAATTTCTCGCACGCGACTCCGCAAGAGCATGGCGAAAGCGCCGACCGCATTCGCTCAATAGCGTCCGAACTGAACGAGCACATCGCCATTCTCCAAGATCTGCCCGGGCCCAAAGTGCGAACCGGAACGCTTCAAAACGGTACCGCTTGCGTACGTTTGGAACGCGGGAATCCGTTCGTGCTCACCAGCGAACCGATCGAGGGCAGCGCCGAGCGCGTCTCGGTTTCGTATCACGATCTGCCCGCGGACGTGGCGGTGGGCAGGCGCCTGTACCTGCAGGACGGCGCCAT
The DNA here is from genome assembly GCA_963777315.1 of Vulcanimicrobiota bacterium. GTDB lineage: Bacteria > Vulcanimicrobiota > Vulcanimicrobiia > Vulcanimicrobiales > Vulcanimicrobiaceae > CAVYEM01. The sequence continues at coordinate 95,698 of CAVZQC010000005.1, read as the reverse complement.
CACGCTGCGCATTCTGGACAAGAGCGCTACCGAAATCCGCACGACGGTGGAAGTGGGCGGCGAACTGCGCGCGCAGCAAGGGATCAACTACCCCGACGGAACGCTCAACATCGCGGCGGTTTCCGATCGCGATCTCGAGTTTCTGTCGTTCGGATTGGACAAAGGCGTCGACTACGTCGCGGTGTCTTTCGTACGCAGCGCCGACGACATCCATCGCGTCAAAGCCTTCATGAAAGAGCGCGGCAAGAGCGTTCCCGTGCTGGCAAAAATCGAAAAACACGAAGCGCTGCAGGACATCGACAACATCATCTTGGCCGCCGACGGCATCATGGTAGCGCGCGGCGATTTAGGCATCGAGGTTCCGCTCGAACAAGTGCCGATGATTCAAAAGGATTTGATTGCGCGCTGCAACCGCGCCAGCAAGCCCGTCGTAACCGCTACGCAGATGCTCGAATCCATGACGTTCAATCCGCGTCCGACGCGGGCCGAAACGACCGACGTCGCCAATGCGATTCTGGATGGAACCGACGCGGTAATGCTTTCCGGCGAAACGGCGCGCGGCCGGTATCCCGCCGAGGCGGTCCGCGTGATGGCCGGGATTTCCCGCGAGGTCGAAAAACAATACCCGCACGAGATCCTGCAGCTTCGGCGCCTGGAGGGCGCGACGCGCGACATTGCAACGTCGATAGCCGAAGCCGCAACGCGCGCGAGCGCCGAGTTGAACCTTGCGTACATCGTCACCGGGACGACGACCGGCAACGCCGCGCACCACATCAGCGCATTTCGGCCCAGAGCCAGAATCATCGCTCTCACGCCCGACCCTGCAGTGGCCCGCCGTCTAGCGCTGCTCTGGGGCGTGGAATCGATCTTAATCGAACGCTATTCTTCGATCGACGTGCTGCTGCACATCACCGAGCAGCGTATGCTCGGCGATGGCCTGCTCGTGCCCGGCGATTGCGTGGCATTCACCACGGGAATGCCGGTTGGCGCCGGCGGAACGAACCTGTTGAAGATCCATCAGATTCCGGATTAACCCGCCTGCTCCAACAGCGCGCGCGCGTGCTGCAGCGCAACGTCGTGCGCTTGCCCCGAAAGCATGCGCGCCAGCTCCGCCGCGCGCTCCTCGATGCTGCCGACGGCGCGAACCTCGATCGCGGTCGCGCTGCCGTTCTCGTTTTTTTCGAGCACGTAATGGGCGTCGGCCCACGCGGCGATCTGTGCCAGATGCGTCACGCATACGACTTGGGCGTGGCGTGCCAGCCGCCCTAGCCGCACGCCGACCGCCGTTGCGGTAACGCCGCCCACGCCGGCATCGATCTCGTCGAAGACCAGCGCCGTACCGCCGCGCGCTTGTGCCAGCACGACGATGAGCGCGAGAAGCACGCGCGTAATCTCTCCTCCCGATGCCACGCGCGCGAGCGGCCGCTGCGTCTGCCCCTTGTTCGCGGCAAAGGTGAACTCGACGGCCTCTGCGCCGTTTGCGCCGGTTTCCGCCAGCGGTTCGAACTGGACGCCCAAGCGCGCCGATGCAAGCGCAAGGTCTTTAAGTTCGATTTCCACGGTTTTTTGCAGCCGGTCGGCCGCGCCGCGGCGGATGCGCGAAAGGTGCGCGGCGGCATCCTCGAGCTGTACGGCGGCCTCTTTCAGTTCGCGCTCCAGTTGCGCTTTGCGCTCACCGGCGTTGCCGTAAAGCTCGATCGTCGAACGAAACTCCTGTGCCGATTCAAGAACGGTGCGGACGGATCCGCCGTATTTGCGTTTGAGCGCGTCGAGCGTATTCAGGCGTGCATTGATCGACTCGAGCTCGTTCGGATCGAACTCCACCGCATCCGATTCGCGCGCTATGCGCGCGGCCAAATCGTGGATTTCGCTTTGCAGGCCTTGTGCGGTCTGGGCGATTTGCGCAAAGTCCGGCGCGATATCGGAAATATGCCCGAGCGCTGCGCCGGCAACGCCCAGCGCATCGGATGCAGCGCCCATGTCTCCCGCCAGCGCTTCGTGCGCCGCGTGCAGCGCGCTCACGATTTTTTCCGCGTTGTCCAGAACGCGGCGCCGCGCGGTGAGCCGCTCGTCCTCATCGGGTTGCGGCGCGGCGCCTTTGATCTCTTCAAGCGCGAATTCTGCGTACGCGAATTGCTCCTGCGCTCGGCGCTCGTCGCTATCCAGCGACGCGAGCGCTTTGGCGGCCTCCACTCGCCGCGCGTGCAGAAAACCAACGCGTTCGCCCGCTTGCAGCGCTTCCCGGCCGGCGAACCGATCCAGGAGTTCGACATGATAGCTCGGTGCGAGAAGGCGCTGCGCTTCATGCTGTCCGGCAATGTCGACCAGCAGGGCGCCCACCTCGCGCACGTACGCTGCCGTAGCCGGGTGGCCGTTGAGCCGCACGGACGACTTGCCCGTTTCGGCTGAGATTTCCCGCGATATCGTTGCATCCTCGTCGGGGTCGAGATCGAATCCGTCCGCGCCCAGGCGCTCGCGCATCGCGTCGTCGAGTTCGAACTCCAAGGTGACGGTCGCGCGCGGACGGCCGCGCCGGACGACTTCGACGCTGGCGCGCTCGCCCAAAGCGAACGCCAATGCGCCCAGCACCATCGTTTTTCCCGAACCGGTTTCGCCGGTGAACATCGTCGCGCGCTCGGAAAAGGCGATCTCGGCGCGCGGTATCAGGCCGTAATCTTGGATCGTCAGCCGCCGCAGCATACCTATCGAAAACGCTGGTCCTTGATCGACACGCCCCAGCGCAACTTTTCCTCCAAACGCTCGAAGAATCGCAACCGCTGGATGCGGGCAAAGCGAACCGCGTGCGGATAGCGCTCGATCACGACCGTAGAGCCGCCGGCAAGATCGCTCACGACGTTGCCGTCGCATTCCAGGTTCGCGTGCAGCAGCTCGTTGTCGCACGTGATCGACATTTGCGAAGTCGCCGGAACGATCAGCGGACGCGAAAACAGCGTGTGCGGCAGCAGCGGAACGACGCCGAACGCCTCTACGTGCGGGGAAATAATCGAGCCGCCCGCCGACAAAAAATACGCCGTCGACCCTGTCGGTGTCGCCACGCAGATGCCGTCGGCCGGCACGTGCGCGGCCTGTTCGTCGTTCAGGCACAAACCGAAGGGTACGAGGTGCGAAACCCCGCCTTTGCGGACGACCACGTCGTTGAGAGCGAAAAACGCTTTGCCGTTCGAGGTTGCCTGTAGGGCCAGGCGCTCCTCGATCACCAGACCTCGTTCGAGCAGCTCGGGCAGCTCGTCGATGCGTTCGTCGTTTTCGTCGAACTCGGTCAGAAAGCCGAGACGGCCGGTATTGATGCCGATGATCGGAATGCCTTTGTCGACGGCCATGCGCGCCGCCCGCAGCAGCGTTCCGTCACCGCCGATGGTAACCAGAAGCGCTGCGTCGTCCAGGCGTGCGCCGTCGGCAACGGACGAAACGGCATAACCGCTTTCGCGAAAGCCGCTCCCGACGCGGGCGGCTAGCGAACGGGCATTCTCACGTTCGGCGTCCACGTACAGCGCCACGCTGCGCTTTTTCACCGAAACCGTCATGCTGAATGGCGCTTCGCTACCACCGCGTCGATCACTTCATCGGCAAGGGCAGACCCGCCGCGCCGCAGGTGCATGAGGAATTCGCGGTTTCCCGCGGGGCCCAGCAGCGGCGAAGGCGTCAACCCTACCGCGCTCAAACTCAGCTGCGCTGCAGCGAAGCGAACTTCCCGCAGCACCGCGCGATGCACGTCCGGATCGCGCACCACCCCGCCGCGCCCGACCCGTTCGCGTCCCGCTTCGAATTGCGGTTTGACCAGTGCGACGATATCGCCATCGTCCGCTAGATATGCCGACGCGCGCGCAACGATCGTTTGCAGAGAAATGAACGACGCATCGACGACGATGAGATCGAACGGGTCGGCGAACGCATCATCGCGCAAGTGCCGGAAATTGGTGCGTTCCATTACCGTCACGCGGGAATCGTTGCGAAGACGCCAGTCCAATTGCCCGTAGCCCACGTCGACGGCCACGACGCGCGCCGCGCCGCGCTGCAGCAGGCAATCGGTGAAACCGCCCGTCGACGCTCCCACGTCCAGAGCTCGATTTGCCCTCGGTGTCTATCTGGAAGACGGCCAGCGCGTGCTCGAGCTTTTCCCCGCCTCGGCTGACGAAACGGCGCGGCCGTTCGATCTCGACCCGCGAATCGGCTTGCACGTTCGCGCCCGCCTTCCTCGCCGGCGTCCCGTCGACGGTCACCCGGCCCTCCATAATCAGGCTGCGCGCCTGCGAGCGCGTGATGCCTTCACGCTGCGCAACCAGCGTGTCGAGGCGCTCGGTCACCGCAGTGGTCGTTCAGTCGACACGGCTCAAAAAGGCACGTCCTCGCTCATAGCGTCATCGGCCTGCCCGGAGGAGGGAGTTTGCTCTATCGTGCGATCGATCTGCGCCTGGGCGCCCTTGAGCAGCTGCTCGCACTCGCTCGCGATCGTCTTGCCTTCCTTGAACAGCGCGACCGCGCGATCCAGCTCGACGTTACCGTTCTCGAGTTCCTTGACGATCGCTTCGAGGCGCGCCACCTTTTGCTCGAAAGCCCCCGGTTTGTGATCAGCCATTGCAATCCGTTCCTTCGACGCGCGCTACGAGTTTGCCGTGCTGCAGCTGCGCTTGAATTCGAGCTCCTTGCGGAACGGCGCCGGCGTCACGCACCGCCATACCGTTCAGCGTGACGATTGCATAGCCGCGCGAGAGCGGCGCTTGCGGATCCAAGCCGATCAGCTGCGTGTCCATATGCCGCAAACGCTCGTTGAACGAGCGTAAACCCGAGCGCGCAAAACGCTCGAGTGCTTCGCTCGCGCGCGCGATGCGGTTGATGCGCGGCACGGCATAGTAACGCGCTAGGGTACCGAGCTTCGAACGCAGCCCGCTCAGGCGTTTTACGCGCTGCGCCAGGCGCGCGTGCGGGGCGTGTTCGGTGAGCCGGCGCTCGAGTGCATGCAGCGTGCGGGCACGCTGCGGAACGTGCGTCTGCCGGGCATGCGCAAGCTCTTTGTCGGCGGCATCGAAGCGTTGGGCGGCGTTGGCGGCCAGCGCGCGGACGGAGCGTTCGATGACGTCGTTTGCGCGTTGGATGCGCAGCGCAAAGCGATCCGCAATTTCGCCGAAATACTGGGCGGCATTGGAAGGCGTCTCGCACACGTGGTCGGCAACGTAGTCGCAAACGTGAACGTCGCCGGTGTGCCCGATCGCCGAGAGAACCGGGTGCCGCGAGCGAACGATGGCACGCACCACCGGTTCGAGATTGAAAGCAAACAGATCCTCGTAGGAACCGCCGCCGCGAGTGAGCACGATGAGGTCGACGTCCAGCCGCGAGGCTTTGTCGATAGCCTCGCCGATGTCCATTTGCGCACCGTCCCCTTGAACGCGCGTCTCGACGAAGCGCACGTCGATAAAGGGCGCGCGCTTGGCAATGGTCGCCAGGAAATCTTCGGCCCCTTTGCCGCGCGCGGATACCACCGCGACCCTCGTCGGAAACACCGGCAGCGCGCGCTTGCGCTCCTTTTCGAAAAGGCCCTCTTTGCGAAACCGCTCTTTGAGAGCTTCGAATTGCGCGTAGAGCGCGCCTATGCCGCTCAGTTCGACGCTTTTGACGAACATCTGATACAGGCTGCGCTGCGGGAACGTACCGTAGTCACCGGTGCACACGATTTCCTCGCCGTCTTTGAACGGCGGGAGCTTTGCCGCATCAGCCGCCCACGCGATGCACTTGAGGACGTCGGCGTTCTCTTTGAGATCGAAATACAGCCTGCCGTCCTTGGCGCTCAAACCGGAAACCTCGCCGCGCACGCGAATGCCGGCGAGCGTTTTATTCTGTGCGATCAGCCGGCGAATGTAATCGACGACGCGGCTGACGCCCTGCACGGTTTCCATGGGAGGGCCGGGCGGCGTGCGAAGCGGCGAAAACAGGGAGTCTTGCACGGCGCTCTACCTATTCCGGGGCTGCGTGCTGACCACCGGCGCCGGAGAGTCCAACGGAACGTAATTCGTACCATCGCCGACGCTGTCGGGGGGCTGCGCTGCCTCACGCGGCGGCGGCGCGGTCGGCGGCGGCGAAAACGTGGGCGCGGGCGGCATGTCGCTCGAACCGTTGGACGCGTGAAGCGGACCGCCGAACGCAGCAGCTTGCGGTAATTGCGGGGAGCCGCACGGAGTGAGCGGTTCGGTTCCGGTTAAATAGTATTCGTACGGCCCGTAGCCGCCGCCGCACGCGGCAACTTTCTTGACCTCGTCACCGGGAAAAACAAAGTCGTGCTTTGCCACGTTTTCCAGCGCACTTTTCATAAAACGTGCCCAGATGCGCGCGGGGATGTTGCCTCCGTACGACTCGTTCATCGGATGATAGTTGTCGTTGCCGATCCATACCGCGGTGACCAAATCCGGGGTGAAACCGACGAACCAGGCATCGCGAAAGTCCGACGTCGTACCGGTTTTTCCAGCGGCGGGGCGCCCGATTACGGCATTGGGATACCCGGTGCCGTGGTTGACCACGTCTTCCATCATCGTGGTCATGATGTATGCGGTGCCTGCGCTGACCACTTCGGTTTGTTCGGGGTACTGATTGTCCAGCACCGGGTTTCCCAGCGAGTCCTTGACCAATCGGAACGGCGAGGCCGGGATGTGCACGCCTTGATTTGCCAGCGTGGCGTAACCGGTGGCTTGATCGAGCGGCGTGATCACCGACGTTCCCAGCGCGAGCGAAAGGTTCGCTTCCAGATTCGAGCTGACGCCCATGCGGTGCGCATACTGGATAACCCGATCCACGCCCACTTGCTCGAGCAGTTTGACCGCGACGATGTTTCGGCTTTGCGCAAGCCCTACGCGCAGGGTGACCGGCCCCATATAACTGTGGTCGTCGTCTTGCGGGGACCACGTCCCGCCCGTGCCGTCGGGATAGCTGACCGGGGAATCGTCGATGATGGTCGACGCCGGCATTCCGCTATCGATGGCGGCGGTGTACACGTAAACTTTGAAGGAAGAGCCCGGCTGGCGATGCGCTTGCCACGCGCGGTTGAATTGATTGGTCAAAGAAAAATGCGTGCCGCCGATCATCGCCATGATCTCGCCCGTCGACGGACGAATCGCAACCAGCGCGGCTTGGTCGGCGCCGATGCCTTCGAGTTTGGCCTCGTTCATGCCCCAATCGACGGCTTCTTGCCCGATTTTTTCCATGCGCGGATCGACCGTGGTGTACACTTGCAGACCGCCTTCGTACGCGGCCTGTTTGCCGAACGCGCGCTCGAGCTGCGCGACCGTATATGTGGTGAACCACGGCGCGCTGAAGCCCTGGAGTCCTGCGGGTCGCTGTCCGGCCAGCTGCAGCGGCGCGTCGTACGCTTCGGCCACCTGATCGCCGGTAATGTATCCGCTGTCGGCCATGCGTTGGAGCACGTGGAGCTGGCGCTCGCGCGCCAGCGGCCGGTTGACGTACGGCGAATAATCGGAGGGTGCCGCCACCAGGCCCGCGAGCATTGCCGCTTGGCCCAAGGTCAGGCTGCCCACGCTGCGTCCGAAGTACGTGTGAGCGGCCGCGTCGACGCCGTACGCGCCCGAGCCCAAATAGATCAGATTCAAATACCGTTCGAGGATCTCGTCTTTGGTGTAGTAGCGCTCGATCTCCATCGCGAGCAGCGCTTCTTGGATCTTGCGCGAGATCGACTGTTTGTCGGTGAGAAAGAGCCCGCGGGCGAGCTGCTGGGTAATCGTGGAGGCGCCCTGCTCGATATGGTGATGCGTGAGGTCTGCGAACGACGCGCGAACGATACCCCCGAAATCCACGCCGTGATGATGGTAGAAATTGTGATCTTCATTGGCGATGAACGCCTCGCGAACCGGCTGGGGAATCTTGCCGATCGGCACCCAAATGCGATTCTCTTTGTACAGCGAGGCCAGCAGCGAGCCGTCGCGCGCATAGATGCGCGTCGAACGCGCCGGCTGATAATCCGCCATGCGCGAGATGTCGGGCAAGTTTCGCGAGTATGCCGCCACGATGCCGGCGACGGAACCGGCGACGAACAGCACGACCAGCAGCAGCAGTACCAGCAGCACCCGCAGTGCTCTACGCATGTCCGTTGGCCTTGCTGAGCGTGGAAAGGACGCCGTTTACGAAACGGCCGGAATCCTCGGTGGAGAACCGCTTGGCCAGTTCGACCGCTTCATTGATGATGACGGGCCGCGGCGTCTGCGGCCGATGACGCAGTTCGAACGTCCCCATGCGCAACAGCAGCCGGTCGATCGTCGGCAGACGTTCGATCGTCCAGCCCTGCAGCAGCGGCCCGATCGCATCGTCGCTTTCGCTCGCGTTTTCGATCGTTCCGAGCACGAGATCCTTGACGAACAGCCGGTGCGAGCCGTCACCGAACGTCGCCAGGTATTCTTCGAGTACTTCGCCCGGATCGCGGTGGCCGATTTCAACGGAAAACAGGGCTTGCAATGCGAGCTCGCGGCTCATGCGGCGGGTGGGCACGGCTATGCAACCGATGCGGCCGAAGCCAGCAGGTTCGGCAAAAAGTCGACGGCATAATGCCCGCTGCGAAACGGCGGGCTGGCAAGAATCTCCAGGCACTGGTCGATCGTGGTCTTGACGCCCTCGATCGCGGTTTCTGCAAGAGCGCGCTCCATGCGCACGATCGCCGCTTCGCGGCTGCTGCCCAGCGCGATGATCTTGGCGATCATCGAATCGTAGAACGGCGGCACGACCGAGCCTGAATACACGTGGGTGTCGACGCGGATCCCCGGGCCGCCCGGAAACACGACGTTCGTGAGCGTGCCGGCCGCCGGGGCGAAATTGCTGCGCGGATCCTCCGCGTTGATGCGGCACTCGATGGCGTGTCCCACCGGCTTGAGGTCGCTTTGCGTGTATCCCAATTGTTCGCCGCCCGCCACGAGAATCTGCTCTTTGACCAAATCGATGCTGTAGACCATCTCCGTGGCCGGATGCTCGACTTGAATGCGCGTGTTCATCTCCATGAAGTACACCCGATCGCCGTTGACGAGAAACTCGAGCGTTCCCGCGTTGCTGTAGCCGACGGCTTTCGCTGCCGTCACCGCCATCGCGTGCAGCTCGTTGCGAACCGCCTCGGACAAATTGGGCGCGGGCGCCTCTTCGATGAGCTTTTGATGCGACGGCTTTTGCACCGAGCAGTCGCGTTCGCCCAAATGCACGACGTTGCCGAAGTCGTCCGCCATGATCTGCACTTCGATGTGCCGCGGTTTGACGATCAGCTTCTCCATGTAGACGCGGCCGTCTTTGAAACTCGCCTCGGCTTCGGCCGTCGCGGACGCATACGCGCGTTCGAGTTCGTCGGGCGCATGCACCGAGCGCATCCCTTTGCCGCCTCCGCCCGCCGTGGCTTTGAGCAGCACCGGATAGCCGATCCGGTCGGCCGCAGCGCGGGCCTGCTCGAACGAGGGCAAAATATCGGTTCCCGGAGTCGTCGCAATGCCGGCCTGCTGCATCACGCGCTTGGCGGTCGCCTTGTCCCCCATTGCCGCGATCACTTCCGGGCGCGGACCGATGAACGTGAGCCCGTGGTCCGCGCAGATTTCCGCAAAACGCGCGTTTTCCGCCAAGAAACCGTAACCCGGATGCACGGAGTCGCAGCCCGTGATGAGCGCGGTCGAGATGATGTTCGGGATGCTCAAATACGAAAGGCCGGCCGGCCCTGGACCCACGCAAAACGCTTCGTCGGCATGACGCACGTGAAGCGAGTTGCGATCCGCTTCGGAAAATATCGCCACGGTCTGCACGCCGAGCTCGCGGCATGCGCGATTGATGCGCAACGCGATCTCTCCGCGGTTGGCGATGAGAACTTTTTTAAGCATCACGCAGCGGCATCGTCGGGCACGTTAGCCGCGATCGATCTCGAAAAGAACCTGGCCGTACTCGACGGGCTGGCCGTCCTTGCACAGCACGCTGACGATTCGCCCCGAGCCCCGAGAGCGTACCGGATTGCGGATTCCCAGCGCTTCGACGTATGCCAGCTCCCGATCGTCGTCCAAGCGTTCGCCCTCGGTGACCGGACGCCGGCTCAAATGGAAGATGCCGACTAAGTCGGCCTTTATCGGCTCGATGTGGGCGACCGGCGCGGGGGCGTCCCACGCCTGGGAAGCCTGCGTCGAACTGCGCGCCGCCGGCACCGCCTTGCGGCGGAACTCGACCGCATCGTCGTTTTCATCTTGGATGCGCAGCCGCATCAGGTCCGTTTCTAAGAAAGCCCGCGCAAGCATGCGCACGCGGCCGACCAGCTGCTGCTCCGACATGAGCGATACCGATTCGCGCTCGGCGCCGGGAAGCCCCGCGACCGCCTCCCGGTACCGCTCGTCTACGTCGGCCAGCGGAACGAGAGCGAATGCGCGCTCGAACAGGCGCGCGTGCGGAACGGTCAATCCGGGTTCGTCGAGACGCTGCTCGCCATACAGCAGGATGTCTAAGTCGATCGCCCTGGGCCCCCAACGTTCGCCCGGCTCGCGGCCGAGCCGCACTTCCAGCATCTGAAGCGCCGAAAGAAGTTCGCGCGGCGAGAGCGTGGTTTCCAACAGAGCGACGGCATTGCAAAAATCCGGCTGATCGGTTCGGCCCCACGCTCGGGTGCGGTAGAGCGGCGAGCGCGCGACGATCGTGCCGACGATCGCGAGCTCGCGAAATGCTCGCCGCACTTTTGCAACCGGATCGCACAGGTTCGAACCGATGCCGATCGCAGCGCGCGCCATCGGACTGCTAGTCGCGATAGCCGGGATTGTCCCGCCGCAAACGCACGCTCGGCGTGGCGCCTTCCAATAGCGCGGGTTTGGCGATTGCCACTTCGGCGCGCGCTACGCGAGGATCCGAAAAGATGACGTCCAGAATTTCGCCGGCGAGCCGCTCGAGCAGCGCGAAGGAGGTCGACCCAACGACCTGCGTTATGCGCCGGTGCAGCTGCGCGTAATCGAGCGTATCGGCAAGATCGTCGCTGGCTGCAGCGCGCCGCAGATCGAGTTCGACGACGACGTCCAGATCGAACGGCTGCGCGCAAGCGCGCTCGGCGGCAAAGGCGCCGTGACGGCCCGCAACGCGCATTCGGGCAAGTGCGATCACGTCCATTGCGCAGGGCGCCAACCGCGAACGATAGCGTCGCTGACGCGAACCGCGTCGATCGCTTCGTCCACGTCGTGAACGCGGACGATATCGATGCCGGCAGCGGCCGCAAGGGCAGTCGTCGCCGTCGTGCCCGCAACGCGCCGCAGCGGCGCTTTGCCGGTCAATTTCCCGATCGTCGATTTTCTCGACGTACCGATCAGCGTGGGGAATCCCAGCGCCGTCAACCGCGGCAACTCGCGCAAGACCGCAATGTTGTGATCGGCGGTTTTGCCGAATCCAATCCCGGGATCCACGATGATGCCGTCGCGCTCGAGTCCCGCGCTCAGCGCGCGCGCGGCCGCTTCCTGCAAAAACGCCAGCACCTCGTTCATCACGCCGCCCGCGTAATGCGCGCGCGCCTGGTTGTGCATGATCACGACCGGCACGCGGGCTTGCGCTGCCACCGCAAGCAGCTCTTCGGGCAGACCCCACACCGAGTTGAGCATGTCGGCGCCTGCGGCGCGCGCGGCAAGAAAAACCGCCGGCTTGTGGGTGTCGACGGAAACGATGGCGCCGGGCAGACGTTGGCGCACCGCGTGCAAGACCGGCAGGAGCCGCTGCAGCTCGGTTTGCTCGTCGACGGGTACGTATCCGGGCCGCGTGGATTCGGCGCCTATGTCGACGATGTCCGCGCCCAGACACGATTGCTCGATCGCGTGTGCGATCGCTTCGGGCGCATTGGGCATGCCGTCGCCCGAAAACGAATCCGGGGTGACGTTTACTACGCCCATTACGTACGTTCGCTCGCCCCATGGCAACACGCGACCGCGCGCTCGTAACGCGCCGCGCGCGTTATCGCGCAAACTGACCGGCAAGGACGTTCTCGATCCACCATTCGCGCAGCTCCGCAACCACGAACGTCGAACCCGTGACCACGATCACTTCTTCGCTCGAAGCGTTGCGTCTGGCGATGGCCAGCGCTTCAATCGGATCCGCAATGGAACGCCCCCATATTCCGAGCGTTTCGGCGATCGCCGCCAGGCGCTGCGGTTTGGATGCCGTCCGTCCCTGCGCTTCGAACGACGTAAAGACGTACGAAGCCGGCAAATCGGCGAAGGCGCGCAGGATTTCGGGCGCATCTTTGCCGGCGCCGACGGCGATCACGAAGGCAAAGCGTCTGCCCGGAAACGTTATCATGAGGGATTGCGCCAAATGCGCGGCTTTGTCGGGATTGTGCGCCACGTCGAACACTATGCCGGGATGTGAAGGGAAATATTCCATTCGTCCCGCCAAAGTCATATTCGCAAGGCCGCGTTCGATGGCGTCCTTGCCGGGACGCAGCTTCGCGTCGAGCTGTTCGAGCGCGACGATAGCGGTGGCCGCATTACGCTGCTGAAACTCCCCGAGCAGCGGCAACGTCACGTCGTAGGTTTGCTGCGGCGTACGCAAAGCAAAGCGCTGTCCCCGTTGCGCCAGTTCGAGCTTGCTGACGGCCGTTACGTCCAAGACCGCGACCAGCGGTGCGCCGGCTTCGCGGCAGCGCGCTTCAATCACGGCGCGCGGGCCGGGGCGATCGACTGCGGTGACCAGCGGCACGCCGGGCTTGGCGATACCGGCTTTGTCCAGAGCGATCTCTTCGAGCGAATCGCCCAGAATTTCGGTGTGGTCCAAGCCGATGTTCGTAATGACGCACACGCGCGGGAGCAAAATGTTCGTCCCGTCGAGTTTGCCGCCGATGCCCACTTCAATGACCGCGGCATCGACCCGTTCCTGCGCAAAATACAAAAACGCCAGCGCGAGCAGCGTTTCATAGTACGAGGGACGCGAGTATTCGTCGGTAATGCGTCGAATCGCGGGCATCATCTGCTCAAGCAGCTCGGCAAACCGTTCTTCGGGCACGTCCGCGCCGTCGATCCGGGCACGTTCGGTCATCGAACGCAGATGCGGCTTGGTGTGCAGGCCGGTCCGCTTGCCCGAAGCGCTCAGCGCAGCCCCGATCATCGTCGAGGTCGAGCCTTTTCCGCTGGTTCCTCCGACGTGCACCGTCGGGTAGCGGTCCTGCGGATCGCCCAATTCGTGCATGAACGCACGCATGCGATCCAGCCGATACGGCTCGCGGCGAGACGCCGTTTCGTTGACCGTTCCCAGCAAATAGGTTTGCGCTTGTGAGAAATCCATGGATCAGCCGTCGACGACGTCTCCGGCAAGCAGTTCGACGGCGTGCGGCAAAACCGGCAAAATGACGTCGAGCGATTCGCCCACCGCTTTGGGGCTGCCGGGAAGATTGACGATCAGCGTACGATGGCGCACGCCGGCAAGCGCGCGCGAAAGCATGGCGCTTTTGACGATCTTCATCGAGGCGGCCCGAATCGCTTCGGCGATGCCGGGAACTTCGTAGTCCAGAATTGCCGCCGTGGCCTGCGGCGTGCGGTCGCGCGGTCCAAGGCCGGTGCCTCCGCTGGTGAGTATCAGCGATGCGGCGCCGCGGTCGCAGAGATCGATCAGTTCGGCCTGCAGCGCCGATGCGTCGTCGGGAAGCACCGTTTCGCGCACGATTTCGTACGCCGGTCCCAAACGTTCGCGCATCACCGGCAAGCAGAGATCCGCACGCGAGCCCGAAGCCGCCCGGTCCGAAAGCACGACGAGCGCAGCCTTAGCGTTCATACGTACCGCTCTTGCCGCCGGTCTTGCGCAGCAAGCGCACCGATTCAATCGTGATGTCTTTCGAAACGGCTTTTGCCATGTCGTAAATCGTGAGCGCGCTCACCGCCGCAGCGACCATCGCTTCCATTTCGACGCCGGTCACTGCAACGGTTTTCGCCTCAGCCTCGATAACGAGCACGTCGTCCTTCCAACGCAGCGCCACGTCGACGGCGGAAAGCGGGATGACGTGCGTGAGTGGAATGAGCGTAGAGGTGTGCTTCGCCGCCATGATGCCGGCCAGCTGAGCGGCCGCGAATGCATCGCCCTTGACCAGCGTCGCGCTCCGCAGCGCGGCCGCAGCTGCCGCGCCTAAATGGACGCGGGCCTGCGCCCGAGCGGTTCGCGGCGTCGGCGTTTTTTGCGAGACGTCGACCATAAAAATGCTGCCGTCGTCGGCGATATGTGAGGGTTTCGGCACGGTAATAGAAAAACGGACGAAAGAATGTCCTTCAGCGAAGGTTCTGACGGGAGTTCGAGCCCCGAGTCCGTGGCCCTCGGTCAAGCACTCTCGTTCTTCGGAAACGTAGCCGATCACGCCGCCGGCGGAGCGCCGCAAGACGGCGAACGCGTTGCCGCTCTGGCGGTCGCCATGGCGCGCCTTGCCGGATTGGCATCACAGGATTGCGATGCGCTCTACTTTGCAGCGCAGCTTCGCAACGCCGGCGCATTGGGAAACGCGGCTTTTGCCAAGGGCGAACCGCAAAATGAACGCACGGCCGCAATTGCTCGCTGGGACATTCCGGCGCATGGCGCGCGGGTGTGCGAGCGCATCGCCGCTCTGCCGGATGCAACCGCCGATATCGTGCGCTGGCAATCCGAATGTTGGGACGGCACCGGATTTCCGGACCAATTGCGCTGGTCCGGCATTCCAAAGCCGGCGCAATTGCTGCACCTTGCCGCCAGTTTCGTTGCGTTCGCAGAACCGGAAGAAGCGCTGGCCGGAATATCCGCCGGGAGCGGAAGGACGTTCGCGCCCGAGCAAGTTCGCGCGTTCGTCATGTGGTTTCATACGTTCGGCGGCACGATCGAGCCCATCGATGTTCCGCATGCGGCGCTGAACGCCGGCCGCAGCACTCCCGACGAGATCGTGACGATCCTGTCGCAGCTGATCGACGAGCACAACGGCACGCCCGAGCGGGCGCAACGCGTGGCTGCACGCGCGAACGATATCGGCTGCGCCCTCGCATTGTCCGCCGAAACGTTGCGCAGTTTGCAGCTCGCGAGCGCAGTGTACGGTCTGGGCGAGCTGCGCTCGCCCCGGAGCGAGTCCGCCGCGTTCGACGCGCTCGGGCGTTTGGGCATACAGACGCGCGCCGACAATGCCGTGCGCGCCGCCGAATCGATCGCGCGATGCCCCTTCCTGCAGGGTGCCGCTCCAATCGTGCGCGCGCGCGCCGAGTGGTATGATGGCACCGGAGCGCCCGACGGGTTGCGGCACGATGCTATCCCGCCGGCGGCACACGTGCTCGCTCTTGCCATTGCATACGAAGCGCTGGACGAAGCGTACCGGACGCGCGTTGCCGAGCATCGCATCCTGCCGATCGTTCGCCTCGAAACCGCAGCAGGCACGCAATTCGATCCCAAAGCCGTGCGGGCATTGGCCGAAGTGCTCAAGGCGCGGACGTGATCGAACTGCACGAGCGAACGCGCCGTATCTCCTCGTCCCGGCTGGAAGAGATCCTGCGCAAATACGGATGCAGCAGCGTCGTCGATCCCTTCATGGGCATTCCGACGCATCTCAATTATCTCAAACGCCACGGCTTGGCGGCTCACGGCGGCGACTTGGTCGAATGGTTCGTGCGCGCCGGCGAAGGCCTGGTGGTCAACGACTTCACCGTGCTGCGCGACAACGAAGTGGCCGAAATCGTGGAAATGCTCCCGGGACGCATCTACTCCGTCGACCTGTTCAAAGCTTGGGAAGGCGTCTTTTTTACCGAAGAACAGTGCGTCTATTTGGGCGTGTGGCACGATAACGTGCACAATCTGCGCAGCGACGGCCAAACCGGACTTGCCATCGTGGGGCTCTGGAACGTCTTGTGTTACTGGCTGCAGAAAGCGCACTACCCCGACGATATGCCGGACGTTCCCCCAAGCGAGCTGGCATGGGACTACATCAGCAAAACGGATCGCTGGGTGGCTACGAACCTGCGCCGCAACACCGTGCGCCGCGGCGACGTTTTGGCAACGATCGGCGCGCATCAGGCCGATGCGCTGTTTATCGCGCCGCCGGCCCGCAATTCATTCCGCAGCGCCGACGCCCGCATTTGGATGTGGGAAGCCTGGTGGCAGGGCAATCCGTATTACAACATCGAGCACGTCTACCGCGATTCGCTGTTCGGCCAGCGCAGCGCCGACGAGCATGGGTACGCGCGCGCGGTGGCGAGCGTGCTGTCCAACGCCGCCGACTATCCGGTGGTTATCATACAAACGACCCAGCAGCGCCTGCGTGAGTTCGAACCGCATCTTCGCAACGCGCGCGCGCACGTCGAAGTATTCGCGCCGCACCCGAACGAAGCATATCTCATCGGCAAGAAATAGAACTACACGCGCGCCGGTTCGGTGGACATGCGCGCCCATACGAAACACAGCACGGCGATAATCGCATACAAGATCGTATGCTTGGTGTGATGTTTACCGTCCAGTCCGATCGCGGGCAGCACGTGCGCCCCGCCGGTCCACGTGAGGATGGCCAAAATGACGAAGATAATGCCCAGAACGATGGCGACGATTTTCATTGAATGACCCCTTTGGCGGCCAGCGCCAAACACACTGCGCCGAAGATCAAACAGTACCAGCCGAACGGGCGCAGATCGTTGTTTTGGAAGTACCGAACCAGAAACGCGACCGAAGCGTACGCTGCAATGCCTGCGACAACGCCGCCGATCACTGCTTGGACAAGCACCAAGTGTCTTCCCGGCCCGATCAGATCCGGCACTTCCAGCAGGCCGGCCGCCAAAATAACCGGCGTTGCGAGCAAAAATGAATAATTGGCCGCATCCTCATGATTGAGGTTGGCCAGTAGCCCGGCGACCATCGAAGCGCCCGAGCGCGAAATGCCCGGAAACAACGCAAAGGACTGCCCGAATCCGACGCCCACGCTTTCGGCCCAGCTCAGCTGGGCGATCTTTTTGTCGGGGCGGTGAAATTGCGCTTTTTGCCGCCGCCGCAAAAATTCGCCGAAAAACATGATGAGCGCGTTGAAAATCAAAAACGCCGCCGCCAGCCGAGCGCTTCCGAAAAAATGCCGTACCGGGTCTTTGAGCAGCACGCCCAGCAATCCCACCGGAATGCTGCCCACCACGAGCAGCCACGCGAGGCGCTCGTCGGGATCCGTGCCGATTCGTCCTCGAATGATGCTCCCGACGAAAGCCCGGATGATTCTCACCCACGCGCGCCGGTAAAAAATCATCAGCGCAACTGCCGTTCCCAGATGCAGCACCGTCACGAAGGCCAGAAAAGTGGGGTCGGCGCGGTCGACGTTGCGCCAATGCAGCAGCGCGGGAATCAGGATGGTCTGGCCCAGGCTGCTGACGGGAAAAAGTTCGCTCACGCCTTGCAGCAGCGCGAGCGTCATGGCCTGGACGAACGTCACGCTGCCCTGGATACGTCGCTGGAAGGATTGCTCCTTGAGACGCCTAAGGCGCAAAGCGTGGAGCCAGAATCGGACTCGCGCGATTCCGAAGAGCGCGAGCAGTACGGCCACCAGCGCGAATTCGAGCGCCTGGGCGACACGCTGCTCGTGTCGTACAGCATCTCCGGAGACTTCGCTCCGGAATTCACCGAAACGTACGACATCGCGCTGGGCGGCATGGCGATGATCACCAATGCGGAGCTGCAAAAAGAAGCGCCGATCACGGTCACCCTGGAGCTGCGCGGCGACACGCGCCCGATGATTCGCCTCAACGGCATGGTGCGCTGGTCACATTTCGATCCGATGCTGCAGCGGCATCGCACCGGGGTCGCTTTCGTGGACGTCGACGAAGAAACGCAAAAGGACCTCACGCGCTACATCGATACGCTTCGATTGCTTCGCGACATGGGAGTCATTTAGCCGGAACCGCGCATGCGAG
The DNA here is from genome assembly GCA_963777315.1 of Vulcanimicrobiota bacterium. Taxonomy (GTDB): domain Bacteria; phylum Vulcanimicrobiota; class Vulcanimicrobiia; order Vulcanimicrobiales; family Vulcanimicrobiaceae; genus CAVYEM01. Next base: position 77,828 of record CAVZQC010000005.1, on the reverse strand, counting down.
CGCCCACGGACGCCGGTGTTGCACGCCTACGCGGACCTCGTTGCGGGACGCTCCGACTTTTTCGAGTTCGACACGATGTCGACTTCAAAACTTCGTTCTCTCGAAAAAGCGGCGCGAGTAGAAAATCAACACGATGTTGATTTTCGAACGGTCCGGCACGAGGTCCGCGTAGGCGCGCGACACCGGCGTCCAAACGGCAACCCGTTACCAAGCGACGAATTTTACCGTGAACGTGTAATCGCCCGCAACGGCTTTGCAGCCGACGTACTTGGGAGTGTACGATGCGCCGCGCGCCATCTGCACGGCGACCGCATCCAGCCCCGCATTGCCTGAAGACACCGTCAGGTTCGCCTGCAGCACGCGCGCCTCTGCGTCCAGCGACACACGTACCGCTGCAGTTCCGCTCGCTTTGCTCGCGCGCGCCTGCGGCGGGATGTCCGCGGCATCCGGCGTTGCGGCGACTGTCGGGTCGGTGTCGGCATGGCCGGCGCACGGCCCGGACGCCGTAGCCGTGGCAGCCGGGGTCGGAGCCGGCTTGGCGCGAGGAGGAGGCGTGCCGGCGGCCGGAACGGCAAGCGTTTTGGCCGGCGCGAGTCCCTTCGAACCGCGCGCGGCGATCGCAGGCGGAACGATGCTCGCGCGCACGGCCGGCGTTCGAATCGGAGTGGGTGCCGGCGTAGGTTGCGGCGTCTGCGGTACCCGGCGCGCGACGCGCAGAATGCGTATTCGCGTGAGCCGTTCTTGCTCGGGAGACCGGTCGAACACCGGCCATCTGACGTACCCGGCCAGAATGAGATGGACCAGCAGGGAAACGACCGCGGCGGCGATCAGCAGCGTTCGCGAACGCTTGACGTACATTTCGAAGATGCTGCGCTCGGTGCGAGCGCGCGATCAGCTATTGGGATCGAAGGTGACTTTGTAAATGTACTGCGATTGCACTTTCTGGCAATTGACGATTTTCGGAGCATACGTCGATCCCATGGCCGCCTGTTTTGCCGCCTGATCGATCGACATGTTGCCCGAGGAGTTCTGCAGCGTAACGCCGATCGGCGCGCCGGACGCCGACAGCGTTACGATGACGTTGACTTCGACCTGTCCCAAGCCTTGTTCGCGCGCGGCCTCCGGATAATCTGGAGTGACGGCCTGAACTGCCGTCGCATCCTGATACGGCGTTTGGCACGCGGGTTTCGGCGTGCCGGGCGGCGCGGTCGGTGCCGCCGGCGCGGGTGCAGCGCTGGCGACGGTCCCTGCCGGTACACCGTTCTCAGTGCCCTTCTGCGGCGGAATATACTTGTTTTCGCTCGAGGTCGTCGACGCGTTGTTGCTGGTCGTCTTGGGCGGTTCGACCTTGAGTTTGGGCTGAGGCTGCTGCTGCGGTTTTTGCTGGGGAGGCGGGGTGGTTTTCGGCGGCGGCGGCGTGGGCGTGGGCGGCGGCGGCGTCGGAGGTTTGACGGTGATCTTCTTGGTCACCGACACCTTTTCGACCGTCTGCTCTTCGGTATGCTGCGTCATGTTGCGCAAGAACGGCGCCGCGACAAAATGCAGGGCGATCGAGATTACGAATGCCCAGCCGATGAAACTGCGGATGTGCTCGCCCGACGTAATGAAGGGCGAACCGTTTTTCTTTGCCACGGTTAGGTCTTGCTTCCCTCGATCTTATTCGCCAGGCCGAACTCCGTGAGATTGACGGACTTGGCCGCGTCCATCACCTCCAAAATCGTGCCGTAGTTCGCCTTGGGGTCCGCCTTGATGATCACGCTCTTGAAGTGATTGCCCGTGTTTGCCTGCAGGTCGGCGAAGGCGCCTTTGGCTTGCTGGATGTCGACGGTGTTCGAGCCGATTTGAATCGTGTTCTTGTCGTCGATGATCACGACGATTTGCGAGGGCAGCACCTTGTCCCGGTTTTTGGCCAAGGGGAGCGGCGGCTCTTTAGTGACTGAGGCGAGAATGATGAAGATGATCAGCAGGACCAGCAGCACGTCGGTGAACGGCGTGATGTTGATGGTCGACATGACTTCTTCTTCGCCTTGACCCGTTGAAACGGCCACGACTTACTTCTTAAACCTCCACTACGAAGTAACGAAACCCACGTCCTCGAGCCCTGCCACCTTCGCGGCGTCGAGGATGCGGATGATGATGCCGTACGGCGCCTTGGCGTCGGCGATGATCGAGACGTGCTTGTTTCCGCGTTTGGCGCGCTCCGTCAACATCACGCCATAGATGCCGTTCTCGTCGGTCTTTTGGCCGTCGACGAAGATCACGCCCTTGTTGTTGACGTCGATTTCGATGTCGTTATGCTGCTTTTGCGTCTGCGGCTGCGAATTGTTGTTGTTGGGCAGCTCTTTTTCGAAGCCCGGCGGCGTAACGAGCGCGGCCAGGATCATGAAGATGATGAGCAGCACGAGCAGGACATCGGTGAACGGCGTGATGTTGATCTCCGCCATCACCTCTTCGTCCTGCTTTGCCGAGAGAAGGCTCACCGAAGTGCTCCCGCTACTTGACCGGCTGGTACAGGTCGGTGGGGATGGGAGCGCCGGTGTTGTGGAAGTGCAGCATCTCGGCCATCTGGTTGGCCGCGACGATCATCTCTTGATTGTACGCTTTGATGCGCGTCTTGAAGTAGTTGAAGAACACCACCGCGATGACGGCGATGATCAGTCCGGACGCCGTGGTGATGAGCGCTTCCGAGACGCCGGCCGCGACTACCGCCGGAGTGGAATTGCCCTTGAGCGCGATGTCCTGGAACGCTCGGATGATGCCGAGCACCGTACCGAACAGACCCACGAAGGGTGCGATGACGGCGATGGTGCCGACGATGCCCAAATTACGTTCGAGCGAGTTCAGATGCTCCATGAGCGCGATGGAGAGCGCGTCCGTGATGTCGGCGCGATTTTTCTCTCCGCGCAGCAAGCCGAACTCGAGAATGCGCGGCAGCATGCCGCGCTGCGCCCGGCATACCTTGATCGCGCCTTCGACGTCGTCTTGCGCGATTTTCTGGCCGATCGAGCGCAATAGCCCCTTCGTGTCGCCATGCTGCATGGCGAAGAAGTAGAGCCTCTCGATGACGACCGCCAGACCCACGATGGAAAGGAGCAGCAGCAGCCACATGTCCCAGCCGCCCTGCTGCATGAATGCCCAAAAACCGCCAAACACTATTTTTTCGACCCCTCCCGTTTTACGGGAACGTATTGTGCGCTTAGACAGTACAAAAATTTACGGGGCAGGCGCCCCCGTTCCGTGAAGGCGGACCATTAGGCCAGCCCCCCGCAAAGTCCTCGTACTTTCCCTCCCCTGCTACTGCAGCTGTTTGACGAAATTGTCGATGGCCTGCGCCAGCGCGGAATTATGGGACGACTGCGCTCCGGACTTGGCTTTGGCCAGCGCTGCCAGTGCCTGCGTCTTGAGCGACGAGTCCGCCTTGCCCCCCACCAGGTACTCCCCGCCCAGCGCGACGCCTTGTGCAAAGTTGGCTTGCGCGTCGTTTGGATCGGCTGCCACGGCTTTGTCGGCGTAGCCCTTCATCTTGGCGTAGTCCTGCACCGTCGCCGGATTCTTTTGCTTCTGGAGCATCTCGTTAAATGCGAACGCCGCCGAGGTGTAAGCTGTGACCTGCGCCTGCTTTCCGCCGCTGGCCGCGGCTTGTTCGAAGTACGAGATTGCCTCGTCGTACTTGCCGGCTTTCTCGGCTGCCTGTCCCTGCGTCAAGTACGAGTTGGTCATGATCGTGCCGACCGCTGCATTGTTCGGATCGAGTTTTTTGATCTCGTTCATCGTGGCTTGCGCCTGCGCGGCGTCGCCCGCTTTGGTATAGGCGCTGAAGAGCTCCGAGTCGACGTTGACGCGGGACTTGACGTCGGTTTTGGGATCGGCAAAAACGATGTCGCGCGCTTTTTTCAGATCCGTTGCGGCTTGCGCGGCATTGCCGGAAGCCAGTTCCGCAGCACCCAGAGCGTAATACGCGCCACCGCTGTGCGGCGAGAGCGCAAGCGCTTTCTGCGCGTAGGCCAGCGACTGCGAAGGATTGGTGTTGACCAGCTTTTGCGATGCCAGCACGTACGCGTTGGCCGCGACCTGCGTAAACTCGTGCGGTAAGTTGGAGGCTTTGGAAAACGCCTCGGCGGCCTCGGGATACTGCGCCATGAAGTAGTTGGCGGCTCCCAACTCCGAATACAAGACCGGATCGTCCGGAGCGCTCTGCAGAGCCTGCTGAGCCTTGGCCTGCGCGCCCGAGTAATTGCCCGCGCGGATCATGCGATCGATCTGCGCGCTCACCGAAGATCCGCCGGCTACGCTCGAACCCTGCGCCGCCACCGATTTTCCGGTGAATTTGAGCGTGAAGTCGTAGAATGCCGTAACGGCCTTCGCACCGCGATGCGCGGGCCGGTACGAAGAGTTCTGGGCGATGTCGAGCGCCGCGGCATTGTTGCCCGCATTGCTCGAATGGATCACGCGCAGCGCTTTGTGCGAGCCGTCTGCGTTGACCTGAACTTGTACGATCACGGTACCGGTGCCGGCAATCCCTTTGGAAGTGCTGCCGCGATGAACTAACTTGGGCGGCGAATACTCGTTCGCGTACTGCGCGGACGCCGGCAGCGCGAACGCCGCGCACGCCGCGAAAGCGATAAGGGCCGCTGCCGGACCAGAAGTGCGAATCATGCTTATGTTCCTACCTCGAAGTGCTGTGTACGAGATGAAGGAGGACTAAGGCGCCTCCCTTCTACCGCCCTTCAACGCAACTCAAACGGCTTTCGTCGGCCGGGCACCCCAGCGGACTAGCGGACCGGCAGGCGCTAAGCGGCCAGCGTCGCGGAAGGAACGCTGCGGCCCAACGCACGCGCTATTACGTCGATTTGCGGCATCAGCGCTTGGAATTGCTCGAACGTGAGCGACTGGGGTCCGTCCGACGCGGCCGCGGGCGGGTCCGGATGAACTTCGACCAGCAGGCCGTCGGCACCGCATGCCACAGCTGCGAGCGCCATCGGTCCGACGAGCTTGGCTACGCCGGTACCGTGCGAAGGGTCCACGACCACCGGCAGGTGCGTTAAACCGTGCAGGAGTGGAACAGCGGCGATGTCCAGCAGATTGCGCGTCGCGCTATCGAACGATCGAATGCCGCGCTCGCACAGCACGACGTCGCCGTTGCCCGCAACGAGCAGGTATTCCGCAGCCATGACCCACTCTTCGATCGTTGCCGAAAAACCGCGCTTGAGCAGCACGGGTCTTGACGACTCGCCCACCTCGCGCAGCAAGCTGAAATTCTGCATGTTGCGCGCTCCGATCTGCAGCATGTCCGCATACGCGCAGACCAGCTCGACCTCGCGCGGATCGATCACTTCGGTCACGACGGCCATGCCGTAGCGGTCCGCCGCCGCGCGCAGCAGCTTGAGGCCTTCCGCGCCCAAACCTTGAAACGAGTAGGGCGACGTGCGCGGCTTGAACGCGCCCCCGCGAAGGACGTTCGCACCCTGTGCAGCGACCGCTTTGGCCGTCGTTTCGATCTGTTCGCGCGACTCCACGCTGCACGGCCCCGCGCAGATCGCCACCACGTCGCCGCCGAACGAGGCGCCGTTTGGCAAGCGCACGACCGTGCGGGACGTTCGCGCGTCGCGGCGCGCGAGTTTGTATGCGTGCGGAAGGGCGGTCAGACGATCCATTGATTTCCTATGGCGGCGTAAGCAGACGGCGCAGTTTTGCGAGTTCCCGATCCGTCGGTTCGCGGGTGTGCCCCGCAGGCAAATTTCCCAGTTTGAGCGGACCGAAGCGCAAACGCGCCAGCGCCGCCACCGGATGTCCTACGGCTTCAAACATCCGGCGTACCTGCCGGTTTTTGCCTTCATGAATCGTTATATCCAAAACGCAGGCGTCTCGACGAACTGCGACGACGCGCACGCGCGCGCCGCCCGCGCGGAACTCGTCAAGCCATACCCCGCTTTGCAGCCGTCGGATCGCCTCAGGCTCGAGCCGCCCCCGCACCACGGCGCGGTACGTCTTCTCGACGCCGAAACGCGGGTGGGTGAGGACGTTGGCCAGCTCGCCGTCGTTGGTGAGCAGCAGCACGCCCGAGGTTTCGTAATCCAAACGGCCGACCGGGACGATGCGCGCGAGCCCTTTGGGCAGCAGATCCGCGACGGTGCGCCGCCCTTGCGGATCGCGCATCGTCGTCATGACGCCCGCCGGCTTGTGCATGACGAGGTACGTCGGCTGCGCCGCGAGCGCGACGGCAGCGCCGCCGACGTCGACGCGATCTTCGCTGCCGACGATCGTTCCGAGCTCGCGCACGACCGTGCCGTTCACGCGGACTTTGCCCGCGGCGATCAGCTGCTCCGCGGCGCGCCGCGACGCGACGCCGGCATGCGCGAGGAATTTGTGCAGCCGCATCCGATCGCTCAACGAGCCCTAACCACTAAAGCAGCAAAACCGCACGGATGCGGTTTTGCGATTCGATGGCGAACGTGCTCCAACGAGGATCAATACTTTCCGTTGCCCTCGTCGTACCCCCGGGAAAGCGAAAGCGCTTCCTTCGTAACGGTCTGCAGAAACTCGTCGTTGGTGCGCGTCTGCGCCATTTTGTCCAAAATGAGCTCGGTGATGTCGCCGCTGTTGAGCACGCTCGTCGCCCGGCGCAGCATCCAGATCTTGCGCATTTCGATCTCGCTGAGCAGCAGCTCTTCGTGCCGCGTGCCCGAGCGCTTGATGTCGACGGCCGGAAAGACGCGCGATTCGGCGAGCTTACGCGTGAGGTTGAGTTCCATGTTGCCGGTGCCCTTGAACTCTTCGAATATGACGTCGTCCATCTTCGAGCCGGTTTCGACCAGCGCGGTGGCGATGATCGTGAGCGATCCGCCCTCTTCGATTTTGCGCGCCGCGCCGAAGAACCGTTTGGGCTTGTGCAGCGAGGCGGTATCCAGGCCGCCCGAGAGCGTTCGGCCGGACGTCGGAATGACTTGGTTGTAGGCGCGGGCTAGTCGCGTGATCGAGTCGAGGAGGATCACGACGTCCTTGCCCATTTCCACCAGGCGTTTTGCGCGTTCCATCGCAAGTTCCGCTACCGCGGTGTGGTTCTCGGGATGCTCGTCGAACGTCGAAGCGATCACTTCGCCGTCGATGGTGCGCTGCATGTCGGTGACTTCTTCAGGACGCTCGTCGACCAGCAGCGCCATGATGTGGGCGTCGGGATGATTGATCGAAATCGAGTTGGCGATGTTTTTGAGCAGCGTAGTTTTGCCGGCCTTCGGCGGCGAAACGATCAGCGCGCGCTGGCCTTTGCCGATGGGGCAGAACACGTCGATGACTCGCGTGGAGAGCTGCGTGGCGCGCACTTCGAGCCTGTAGCGCTCGTTGGGATAAATCGGAGTGCCTTTTTCGAACGTGCGCCGTCCGCGCAGCTGTTCGGGCGTGAATCCGTTGATGCGGTCCACGCGAATGAGACCGTAGTATCTTTCGCCCTCTTTCGCACGCCGCACTTGACCTTCGACCAAGTCGCCGCGGCGAAGTTCGAAACGGCGGATTTGCGATTGACTGACGTAGATGTCTTCGGGTCCGATGATGTAGCCGTCGCGCCGCAAGAAGCCGTAGCCCTCGGGCAAGACGTCGAGAACGCCGTTCGCTATTTCTATTCCCGAGCGCTGCGCCTGGATCTCCAGTATCCGGGGAATGAGCTCGTCTTTTTTGAGTTTGAGCGGAGATTCGATTTCGAACTCTTTGGCGATTGCGTTGAGTTCGGCTTTCGTTTTCTCCGTGAGCTGCTCGGTGGTGAGCATCGGCGGTCCGGTCTGTTCGATCTGCGCGAAATGCTCGCTGTGCGGCTGGAAGTGACGATGACGACGGGAGCGTCTGCGGCGGCCTCCACCTTGGGGGGGCCGGCCATCGTTGGGACGATTTTCGAATTGCAGTGGACTATCTCTCTCGTAGAGTCGCACACGCCGCATACGCGAAAAAAGATCGGGCGAGGCTGCCGCGAGATTTCGTCGTGACGTGAGCGGTGAGGAACGAGCAAACTATAACACAGCCCCAGCCGGCGCGCAACGCTTCGAGGCAATAGAGGTTCCCTAGGGCGAGAGGCGCTTTGGGCCCGATACGAACGGGTTGCCGCGTTCGTAAAATCGCAGCAAACGTTCCGCGGCCTTGGTCAAACCGATGCGAACGCCGGCGCCGACGTCCGGCGAGGTCGCCGGGGCGGCTGCCAACCATAGCCCGCGGTCGTCGATCAGGTTCGCGCCGTCGAGCCGTAAGTCGACGTCGAGCGCTTGACACAAGCGTCCCGGCCCGCGCGCGAGATCGCGCACGCGCGTCGTGCTGCGGCGATCTTCCATTATACGAAGGCCTTCGAGCGGTTCCAACGCGCGAATCAAGACCGCCGCACCAAGCCCGGCCGGTTCGCTGGACACGTTCACGCAGAACGACGTGCCGTAGATCTTGTACACATAGGCGTGAAACGGCGAAAGGAACATCGACGCGTTGCGTTTGCTCGGTCCCGAATACGCGTGCGAGGCCGGATCGCCGAGGACGTACGCTTCCGTTTCGACGATCCGGCCCGCGGTGCGCCCTTCCGGGCAGTCACGGACGAGCGCGCATCCGATCAAAGCTTTGGCGAGCGCGACGGTACCCACGGGCAGTTCCGCCGTTCCCAGGCGACGGTACCGCGGCACGCGCTAACGCGTTGCGCTCGGCGACGCGCCGGGCAAGACTCGCGTTAGGCCGCCGCCTGCATCGCGATCTCGGATCGGGCGCGCGCGGTGAGATCGCGCGCGCTTTTGGATGAACCGTCGATTGCGTACTCGTGAAATTGGTTGAGCGCACACCGCAACTTCACGTACGCCAGACCCAGAGCCGCCGGCACGTCGCGACGCTCGCGCAGGTCTCCGGCCAAACGCGCGTCGTCGACGACTACCCGGATTCGGTGCGGGCCGAGCCGCCGCAGCGCTGTCAGCGCGCTCTGCAGGGCCGCATAGCCGACTTCCCGCTCGCAGAGTGCGGGACAGCGCTTGACCGAGAACGGCACCCGAAGGACTTGCCCGGCGGACCCGCCCATGCGCACGTAACATACGCCGTTGCCGTGCGCATCCGCCGCGAAACCGATGCCGACGGCCGTCACGCCGCCCTTGCCCGAAGCTGAAAAATGGTCCATGGACGTATTTTATATCGAACATATGTTCGAGTCAACTACCGAAGTCCCCAAGGCCGGCTCGTGAAGCCTGGCATAGATCGCGGCGACTTTACGAGCTTGCTCCTCGATGCCGAAGCGCCCGGCGGCAGCCCGTGCCGCGACCGCTTTCACGCCGTCCGGCTCGACGGGAACGGCGGCCATCGCAGCCGCGAGCGCCTTTGCGGACGGCTCTACTACCCGGCCTGCGTCCCCGAGCACTTCGCGAATCTGCGGGGCGTCCGCCGCTACCACGAGGGCCCCGGCCGCAAGCGCTTCGGCCAAAACCAGACCCTGCGTTTCGGTCATGCTCGCGAACACGAAAGCGTCCGCGCTCGCGTACAGGTCGGGCAGGCGCTCTCGCTCTATCGAGCCTAGGAAAGCCACGCGGTCCAGGACCCCCAGGCGGGACGCCAAATCCGCCAGCGCTTGGCGCTCCGGGCCGTCGCCCGCGAGGGCCAGACGCGCCGGAATCGGGCAAAGCGCAAGCGCTTCGATGAGAACTTCGATGTTCTTTTCGCGCGCTAAGCGCGAAACGAAAACGAAGAGCCGCTCGCCGGGCCCGACGTTGAGCGAAGCCCGCAGTTTGGCGCTGCGCTTTCCGGCTCCGAACCGGCGCAGATCGATTCCGCTGGGAACGACCTCGACCGCGGAGGTAACGCCCAGCTCGGCCAAGCGTTCGCGCATCGCCGGCGTCGGAACGATGACTGCGTCGGCCAGATTGGCAAAGTTTCGCGTGAGCGTAGCCGCGGCGCGCCGCGTGGCATTTGCGTCGAAGGGCACGTAATGCGCGTACTCTTCCAAGCGCGTGTGATAGGTGTAGACCAACGGAATGCGCAGCCGGCGAGCGTAGCGCACCGCCATCCAGCCCGTCACGAATGGGGAATGCGCGTGCAGCACGTTCAGACGATTGACGATCGCATGCCGGTTGCGGCGGCTCACCAGCGGCACCGTCAAACGATACGGCGTGGAAATCGGAAGCGGCAGCGAAGGCATGCGGTAAACGGGGCCGTCGTTTTCGACGTAGCCCGGAACGCGCGGGGTGAAGCAGTACACTTGGTGCCCCAGCGCGCGCAAACCCTCGGCCAGACCGTCGATTGAAGCGACGATGCCGTTGACGATGGGGTGGTAGACCTCGGTGAAAAATCCGACGCGCATGCTTGGCCGAAGGTTATGTACCCGCCCGGCGCAGGCCTCGGAACGCACGCAAACCGCAAGCTTGGTCCCGAGCAGTGCTGTGACTTTAGCCGTATACGCCGCTTTGTAAAGGCGTGATATAGTCCGCGGGTCAGTCCTGTCCGGCCGCACAGTGCCGGGACAGGAGCTCGTGGTCGCCACGGCGCGTCGGTATGCGCCGGTGACGCGCCGCCAATGTACTGTCTCCACGGATCGCATCGCCGCTTTCCGGCCCTCCCTCCGGCTTGCCGGTTTGGAGCGGCCCTCGGCCCCGCCGTGCGTTCCGCCAGGAAAGGAGTTGGGTTGCTCGGACGCAGCGTCAACCGCATCAATCATCTTCTCGCCGCCGTTCTGGGCATAGCTTTGGCAAGCGCGTGTTTCGTCGGTGAGCCGGCGTTGGCCGCAGCCGCGGCGCTCCAGGCGAACGCCGGCCACGTGGTGATTTTCGAGTCGCAGGGAACTGCCAGCCGGCACGTCACCGCAGCGAAAACCGTCGGGGATTTTCTCACGGAGCGAGGCATCGCGCCCGGTGCGCAAGACTACGTGCACCCGGCTTTGGATACGCCGGTGACGGATAATTTGACGATAGACTATTCTCCCGCGGTGTCCGTCAAATTGAGAACTGCGTCCGGCACTACGACTATCGTCACGAACGCCGGCGACGTCGGCGCGCTGCTCGAACAGCAAGGCATCCAGCTGGGTCCGCACGACATCGTTCGGCCCTCGCTGGCCGATCCGATTGTGGCGGGCGCGACGATTCGCATCGCGCGCATAGTGCGATGGGTTGCGACCGAAAAGCACCACGTCGCCCAGCGCACGGTGCACGAGATCGATTTTTCTCTGCCGCCCGGACGCAGCAAAATCGTCAATGCCGGGCAAGCCGGTTTGACGCTCACGATGGTCGATTACACCAAAACCGACGGCACGCTGCATAAGCACGTCGTCAGCCGGCGACTCGTTCGCAAACCGCGAGCGCGCGTGGTCGCCGACGGCGTCGGAACCAACGCCGCCATCGCGCAGTTCGGCCGGCACGGACTGCAAAAAACGTCGTATCTGGCGGCAGCCGCGCTCGATATGGTGGCGACCGCTTACACCGCGCAGTGCAGTGGGTGCGACGGATACACCGCGGGGGGCTATCGCGCCGGACAGGGAATCGTCGCGGTCGATCCGCGCATAATCCCGCTCGGCAGCAAACTCTACATTCCCGGTTATGGATTCGCGATTGCAGGCGACACGGGCGGCGCAATCGTCGGGCATCGCATCGATTTGGGGTTCAACTCGCTGTCCGATGCCATGGCGTTCGGACGGCGCGCAGTAAAGGTCTTTAAACTGCGCTGACGAGAAGCGGCGCTCTCACATGCATCCGCGAGCGCTGCTCGAGCAGTTCGGATACCGGCCCAAGAAACGCCTAGGGCAGCACTTTCTCGTGGATCGCGGTGCGGCGGCGCGTATCGCGCAGCTCGCGTGCAGCGGCGGCGATCGCGAACCGTCCGGCGAAGTGCGCGTGCTTGAGATCGGCCCCGGAACCGGACAGCTTACCCAAGCGCTCTTGGATGCCGGCGCGCACGTCACTGCGATCGAAGTCGATCCAGGCATGGTGCGCATCGTGCGATCGCGCCCGGAACTGCGCGCGGCGCATATCGTGCAAGCCGATGCGCTTGCGTTCGACTACGCCGCTTTCGCGCAGGATCAGCCCTGGCGCATGGCCGGCAATCTGCCGTACAACATCGCAACGCCGCTGATCATGCGGCTGATCGAATTGCGCAACGGGCCGCGGCTGCTCGCCGTGATGGTTCAAAAAGAGGTTGCGGACCGCTTGCGCGCGCGGCCGTCGACGCCCGCATACGGAAGCTTGAGCGTTGCCGCGCAGTACGCAATGCGCATCGAGAAAGTCTTCAGCTTGAGTCCCGACGCGTTTTACCCCCGCCCCAAGATCGAATCGGCGGTGCTGCTTTTGGTACGAAGAGAGGCGCCCGCGGTTGCCGTGAGCGACGAACGCTGGTTTCTGCAGGTCGCGCGCGCGGCGTTCGCGTACCGCCGGAAAACACTGGCCAACAGTCTTGCGCTCTCGCTGCGCGTTCCGCGCGCGTCGGCTGCGCAGGCATTACGAGACGTCGGCCTGGATACGGAGATACGTGGAGAACAGCTCGCCATCGCCGACTTCGCCCGCCTGGCGGATCGCCTTCGCGCCTAACGCCTTCCGGCCGGCGGCCGCGATCCTCACGCTGCTCGGCGGCGCGATCGTGTTTCTGGCGGTGATCATCGTCGGCGGCATCGTTTGGTTCGTCGGACGCGGCGTCGACGTCGCGGGCCTGCAGCGATCGCTCATGGGCCTGTTCGGGATCGAGCTGCAGTCCGCCGCCGAAGTCGTGCTCGTGCTGTACTTGTTGCTGGTTTTGCCGGCGATCGCCAAGACGGGATTGCGCGGCCTGGGCCTGCAGTGGCCGGCCGCTCGGGATACCGGCAAAATCGTGCTGGCCGTCATCGCGATGTTCGTCGTCGTTACGGCGCTGGGATCCATTCTGACGAGCGTGCTGCACTTGAAGATTCAAGAGCTCGCCGTGGCCATCTTTTTGCACATGAAAGGCTGGGAAAAACTGCTCTTTGCGGTGTTCGCGATCGTCGTCGGGCCGGTCACCGAAGAGTTCGTGTTTCGCATCTTTTTGTTCAACGCGATGCGCAAGTGGTGGGGTTTCTGGCCGGGCGCGATCGTCAGCTCGATTCTTTTCGGACTGGCTCACGCCCAGCAGCCGTTTACGCCGGCAATGCTCGTTGCGCTCAGTTTACCGCTGGCCGTCGGAGGAATCATCCTGTGCATCGTCTACGTACGGACGGGCAGCGCGTGGTCGAACATGATTACGCACGCCGCGTTTAACGGTCTATCTTTACTGCTGATCACGGTAGCGCCGCAGCTGGCCAAGTGATCCGTCTAGGCGTCGACGCCTGGAACCTTGCGTCGGACCGGCGCGGCATGGGACGGCTCGTACGCCAAACGCTGCAGAGTTTGGGACGCTTGGACGGCAGCGAAATAGCGCTCGTCGCGCGCACGAACGCGCAAGCCCGCGCGCTTGGCCGGGAATTTCCGTACCGCACCGTCGCCGCACGCGAGTTGCGCGCAGAACGATTCGATGCCATGTGGTATCCTTGGAACGGCATGCGCTTTGCGCCGCATGCGCCAAGCGTCGTCACGATCCACGATCCGTTCGCTTTTACCTTTCCGCGCCGTGATTTTATCGGACGGCGCCGCGAGCAGGTGCCGATCCGCCGCGCGCTCGCACGCTCCGACCGAATCTTCGCCGTTTCGCGCTGGACGTCGCGAGCGCTCCAGGAGGCAACCGGCGTGCATCCGGCGCGCATCGACATCGTCCCCAACGCGCCCTCGCCGTTCTGGCATCCGCCCACGGTGCTGTGCGAACAAGCCTACATGCTGTTTTTGGGCGGTTGCGAACGGCGCAAGAACGCCGAACTGCTTTTTTCAGCCTACGATGCGGCGTTTGCGTCCGGCGGCCCCACTCTGGTAGTCGCCGGAGCGCTGAGCCAAACGGACGAGCGCGTGTTGCAAGCAATGCGCGCTCCGCACCTGCGCGTGCATCCCTCGGACGAGCAGCTGCGCGAACTGTATCGCGCCGCGCGTGCCGTGTTGGTTCCATCGCTGGCCGAGGGCTTCGGCATGCCGGCGATTGAAGCGATGGCGTGCGGTGCTCCCGTAGCAGCCGCCGATGCGGCTGCGCTTCCGGAAACCTGCGCAGGGGCGGCCATGCTGGTTGCGGCGCGTGACGAGCGCGCGTGGACTGCGGCGCTGCGCGAACTCGATGCGAACGCGCAGTTGCGAAAAGAATTGCGCGAGCGCGGGCTGGGGCGCGTCGCGCGCATGGACGCGGACGGGCCCGCTAAAGCGCTGCTCGCGTTCGTTCGACGATCGCTTTGAGCGCAGCGATGAAGCGATCGGGCGCGAACGTCTGCGCGTGCGCCCGCAAACGCTGCGGATCGTAGCGTCGCTCGTCGAAATCGCGCAGCGCCTGCGCGAGCGACTGGACGGTTTGCCGTTCGAAAAACTCCCCCGTCTCGCCGGGCACGATCGTTTCGAAGGCGCCGCCCGCGCGATAGGCAATCGTAGGCCGCCCGCACGCCGCGGCCTCGAGCGGCACGAGCCCGAAATCCTCTTCACCGGGCAGGATCGCGGCCCGCGCGGTACCCAGCAGTTCGTTCACCCCCGCGTCGTCGACGTATCCAAGCATCGTCGTGGTCGTGCCGCGCGCGAGCTCGCGCAGCGAAGCCTCAGCCGGGCCGGTGCCCGCAACGAAAAGCCGAACGCCGGCCGACGCCGCGGCGCGGATCGCGAGATCGATGCGTTTGTACGGCAGCAGGCGTGAAGCGATGAAAAAATACTCGCCTCCGCCCGGCCCAACGGTAAAGCGATCGACGTCGACCGGGCAGTGCAGCACCGCGGCATCGCGTCCGTAATGCAGCCGGATGCGCTCGGCCACGTTGCGTGAATTGGCAACGAACGCCGTCGGACGCTGCGCCGCGCGCCTGTCCCAGCGAACCAGCCGCGCGACTACCGGGCGCGCGGCCAGCGAAATGAAGCGTTGCATCGCGCCTTGGTGAAGCGGCGAAACGTAATCGTCGTAGGCGAACGCAAAGCGGCTCACCGTGTTGATGTAGCAAACGTGGACGGCACCGCGCGGCACGACGACCCCCTTGGCCCAGGCCGTCGTCGAGCTCACAATCGTGTCGAAAGCCGAAAGATCGAACGATTCGAATGCACGCGGATAGAGCGGGGCGAGATAGCGAAAATGCGCGCCGGCGCCGGGAATTTTCTGCAGGTACGAGGTGCGTACGCGCGAGCTGTCGACGAGGTCGCCGGTTTGGCGGGCATCGAACAGCGCAGTGTAAACGGGCGCCTGCGGATACGCCCGGGCGATGTGCGCGAATACGCGTTCCGCGCCGCCGCGCTGATTGAGGTAATCGTGGACTAGAGCGACGCGCAAAATGCGCTAGGGTGTGGGGTTTTGAACCGTCGGCTGGGAACGCGGCAGCACCAGCGCAATGGTCGGAGAGCCCAGATAGTGCAGTGCGACGCGCTGAAGATCCGTAGCGTTGGTGGAATCGATGGCTTTGACTATCGACGCCAGCGGATCGCCGTTCGTACCGGTTGCTGCAAACACGCCGGCAAGCCATGCACGGTCCTGCAGCGACTGCGTGCTTTCCAAGAACCGGCCGGCCGCGAACGCCCGCATTTCATTCAAGTCGCCGGCGAGTTTGGCGTGGCCCAGCACGTTGACGACCGTCAGCGCGGTTGCGAACGTACGCGTGGGATCGCCCAAACCGCCGTCGACGTAAATGATGACGTTCGCGGGATGGGTGTCGAAGTTGTAGTACGCACCCACACCGCGCTGCGCTGCCGAAGGCGTCGCAATCGACGGCACTTCCGAAACGTCCGCCAGGGTGCGCTGCATGAACGCGGTGAGAATCAGCATTGCCCCGAAATCTTTGCTACGCAAGTCCGGAGCCGGATACTGCGCCACCAGCCACGGCACAGGAACGTCGCGATGAGCGATCAGCTGCTGCGAGTTGGACGGCAACGCGGCCATGCGCACCGCAATGGTCGGCGACGTGCCCGCCGGCAAACCGTCGACGAGCCCGGCGAAATCGGCGTCGTTCACGGCGGAGAGTTTTCCGACGGCGCTCACGACGGCGTCACCGCGGCGGTAGTGCGCTGCGTAAAATGCCGCTGCGTCTGCGGCGGAAAAGCCTGCGACGGTTTGGGGCATTCCAAGCGGAGGCAGACCGGCGTCCGAATTTTTGTAAAAGGCGCGGTTGAGCATATCGACGCCGACGCTGAGCGCGAGCCGCTGATTTCGCGCACGCTTTCGATCCAGCGAGGCGCGCGCTGCGCGCAGCGTTGCATCGCTGAAGTCGGGTTTGGCCAGCGCGGCGCGAAATTGCGCCAGCGACGGCACGAACGACGACGGAAGCGCTTGGAGATAGAAACGCACGTGCCGCGGCTCGACGACGTAGTCGATGGAGCCGCCGCCGCCGGCAACAGTCTTCTCGAGCGCAACTCCGCCGGGCGACACCGGCGTGTCGAGGATTACCTGGGCAACCAGCGCGGCAAGCCCGTTCTGACGCGGCGACTGGCGGTCCAGGCCCGCTTGCAGCAGCAGTTCCGCTCCGGCTAAATCGGCGCCCGAATCGGATTGGCGGACCACCGTGACGTTGCGGCCGGCGGGCGCGGCAGCGCGAGCGCAGGGCGTCCCCACGGCCATGGCTGCGGCCAAAAGCAGCGCGAGCGCGCGGGCCGGCATCATATCGCGTTACCTGCCGCGTGCGGCGTCGAAAGCAGCCTCACGATCGCGGGATGCTGCAGATACGTGCGCGCAATGCGTGCAACGTATTGCGGATCGAGCGACCGTGCAATCTGAAGATACTGCCCGGACTGGTCACCCGGCGCGTACGGTGCATTTCCTTCGGCGGCATACCAGCCGAAGTTGTCCGCGCGGGCGGAAGGCGTTTGAGACTGGTTCAAGATGCGATACATGAAAGCGTTTCGCGCAGCATCGAAGGCCCGCGGGTCGAGCGGCTGCTGCACCGCGCTCACTCCGTCAAGCACTGTTGCGCGGTACGTATTGGCTGCATCGCCGGAAACCGTGACCAGCAAAATGCCGGGATCGTGCAGCGTTATGAACTGTCCCGAAACGAACGCATCGCCGTTGTCCGCGCGAACCTGCGACGCAACCGCTCCGCGCTGTGGATCGAACAGGTAGTCGGCGATGAAATCCATGGCCGTCGCCGCTTTGGGATCGGCGATCGGCGGTCCCGTCCACGCAAAGCCGATGCCGCCGACTTGCGCGGCTTGCGTTACGTCCACGGGCGCGCCGGAAACCGTTGAATCGATCGGATTGTCGGACGCAACGTCGGAAACGCGATCCGTTGCGCGCGCGGGAGCGCCGGCCACGACGTAAGACGCCCATTCCGAATCGACGTCACCGACCACGGTAAGCACCGCGTTCAACCGCCGGAATGCCCGTGCGGCAAACGCCCGCACCCGCTCGGCGGGAATCTTGGCGAAATCCTGCGTCGAAGCCGGCAGCGGCGCATAGTGCGCCGGGCCCGCGCTGAACACGTGCGAGAAGAGCGCGTCCTGAAGGATGCGCTCGGGATCGAAGTGAGACTCCGTCGAAGCGACGGCAGTGTCGCGCAAGGCAGCCTTTAGCGCCGCGTCGTCGATCGTTGCCGAGAAATACGCGTTCGTCATCGCGCGAATCACCGCGTGCGCCTGCGTTGAAGGAACGCTCGCTCCGACCATGGCGATGTCGGGATAGACGTTGATGGACAGCGTGCCGCCGATACGGGTGACCAGTTCGGCCAGCGAGGTTCCGTGCGGCGGCGCCGAAGCCGCCAGTGCGGTGATGGCCAAACGCGAGATGCCCGGGTACGCGTTGTCGTAACCGGCACCGGGCGCCCGATACCACAGCTCGACTGCGACCGTGGGAGCAAAGCTGTCGCGGCGAACGATGTACGCACCGCCTCCGGGCAGCATTCCCGACTGCTGCATGCCCGTAGCCGCGGATGCCGGCTCCGCCGCCGCGCGCGCCCGTCCGGGGCTAAACGCAAGCAGCGATATGCACAGGCATATCGCTGCGGCCGTGAACTTGAACGGCGTCACGCGGGTTCCGGAGAGATGTTGGGCGGAAAGCGCTTGGGCTGTTCGATCCGCTTGCCTTCTTCGACCGGTACGGCCGGCGGTTCGGCCGCTGCGGCGGGCGTACCGCCTCCGCGATTGTACGGACGGCCCTCCAAGATCGCTTTGACCTCGTCGGCTTCGACGGTCTCGTACTCGAGCAGTGAGGCCACCATGCGTTCGACTTTGTCCCAGTTGTCACCGAGCAGCTTGCGTCCTCGATCGTAGCAGCTTCTCGATGATGCGCCGCACTTCGGCATCGATCTTCGAAGCGATCTCTTCGGAGTAATTGCGTTCCTCGCCCAGGTCCCGCCCGAGAAAGACTTGATGATTGCCGCGCCCGTACTGAATCGGCCCGAGTGTTTCGGACATGCCGTACTGCGTGACCATGCGCCGAGCCAGTTCGGTGGCTTTTTCGAAATCGTTGCTCGCGCCGGTGGTCACGTCTTTGAACTTGACCTCTTCGGCCAAACGGCCACCCAGCGCACGCGTGATCGTTGCGAGCAGTTCTTCTTTGGTCTGACTGTGCCGGTCGTCTTCGGGCAGCGACCAGGTGATGCCCAGCGCCATCCCGCGCGGAATGATCGTCACCTTATGGATCGGATCGCCCTTGTCGGTCAAGCCGCCGATGATGGCGTGGCCCGACTCGTGATAGGCCGTGATCTCTTTTTCTTTTTGCGACATCACGATCGACTTGCGCTCGGGGCCGACCATGACGCGATCGATCGCTTCGTCGCAGTCGTTCATCTCGATCAGCGTTTTGTTGCGGCGCGCCGCGAGCAGCGCCGCTTCGTTGAGCAGATTCTCGAGATCCGCGCCGGAGAATCCGGGCGTTCGTTTGGCCAAAATCTCCAGACGCACTTCTTTGCCCAGCGGTTTGTTGCGGGCATGCACTTCCAGAATCTTCTGGCGACCCTTTACGTCGGCGCGATCGACGACGATCTGCCGGTCGAAGCGCCCCGGACGAAGCAGCGCCGGATCGAGCACGTCGGGGCGGTTGGTTGCGGCGATCAGAATAACGCCGGTGTTTTGATCGAAGCCGTCCATTTCGACGAGCAGTTGGTTGAGGGTCTGCTCGCGCTCGTCGTGACCGCCGCCCAATCCCGCGCCGCGCTGACGGCCGACGGCGTCGATCTCGTCGATGAAGACGATGCAGGGCGCGGACTTCTTGGCTTGATCGAAGAGGTCGCGCACGCGCGAAGCGCCGACGCCGACGAACATCTCGACGAAGTCCGAACCGGAGATCGAAAAAAACGGTACGCCGGCTTCACCCGCGATCGCGCGAGCGAGCAGCGTCTTGCCCGAACCGGGCGGCCCGAGCAGCAGCACCCCTTTGGGAATGCGCGCACCCAAGGCTTGGAATTTTTTGGGGTACTTGAGGAACTCGACTATTTCGCCGAGCTCTTCTTTGGCTTCGTCGACGCCCGCGACGTCGTTGAACGTCACTTTCGGGCGGTTCTCGGAGAGCATTTTCGCGCGCGATCGGCCGAACGACAATGCCTGACTACCTCCGTTCTGCGCCTGCCGCAAAATGATGAACAGGAACAACGCCAGCACGATGAAGGGAGCCAAGCTGAAGATCGACGTCAGCACGGAGGTGTTGTTGGGCATCTCCCACGTCACCGAGCCTTTGACGTGCTGCGTGATCTGATGAACGAATTCGGAATCGCGGTTGGGAATGGTCGTCGTATAGTGATTGCCGTTGACCAAATCGCCCGTGACGTCGAAACCATTCGCGTGGAAGGTCTGGACCTCGTTGCGTTCGAGCTTCTGATAGAAGGCGCTGTAATCTAGGCGCGTGACATCGGTCGTGGGCAGAACGAGCTTCTGCACGATGAAGAACACCATCACGATGGCCGCGATGATGAGAAGGATTCCCCGGAGATGCTTGCTCACGATGTCTTTACAATTACCTTACTCTGAAAATACCCACGGACGCAGTTGCGCAAGGTAGGGGAGATTACGGTAGCTTTCCCCGTAATCCAAGCCGTACCCTACGACGAAGGCGTCAGGGGACACCAAACCTTTATAATCGATGGGCACGTCGACGCGCCGGTTGTACGGTTTGTCGAAAAGCACGCACGATTTGAGGCTTTCGGCTCGTCGCCCCGAGAGTAACGAACGAAGGTACTGCAGCGTGAGGCCGTTGTCGACGATGTCTTCCACGATCAGCACGTTTTTGCCGGCGATGTTTTCACTGGTATCCTTGAGCAAACGAACCTCACCGCTCGACCGCGCCGAGTTCCCATAGCTCGAAACGACCAAGAAATCGAGTTCGATCGGGCTCGGCCCATCCGGCACTCGCGAGATCGCGCGGACCAGATCGACTGTGACGTAGAGTGCTCCCTTCAACACGCCCAGCACCAGCATCGGTTGCCCGCGGTAGTCCCGCGCGATTTCTTGGGCCAACCGGTCGATAGCGGCCGCGATCTCGCTTTTCGTAAAGAGCGTGCGCTCGATTGTCGGGCCGTAAGAATCGATGCTCATCTCTCTTTTCGGTGTACCGTCAACGCCCCACGCTCAATCTTCAGTTCCACCCCGGGAGCCATTACGAAACGCCCGGAACGGCCAAGCCGCAGAGCGCGAACCGCCGCTTCGACGTGCTCGAAATCGACGTCGCGCAACGCTTGCTCGCGGTGCAAGGTTTGGCGAACGTGACGGCGCAGCTCGGCAACCGGGCCCGCCGAACGTTCCGCGTCGATCACTTCCGTCGCCCGCGAAACCGCTTCGTCCAGGCCGGGGAAAAGCGGACGAAGCGCCGTCAAAGCCGCGCGCACGGCGTTACGACGAAACGATTCGTCGGCGTTCGTCGGGTCGACGGCATAAGGCAGTCCCGCGCGCTGCACGTAAGCGCGAATGTCGCTGCGCCTGCTGCGTAAAAGCGGGCGCGCCAAATCGATGCCGTCCGCAAGCTTGCGCCGCAGCGCCATGCCGCCCAGCCCTTTCGATCCCGTGCCGCGAAACAGCGCCAGCAGAACGGTTTCGGTTTGATCTTCCGCATTGTGCGCGGTTGCGACGACGCGCGCTCCGGCGTCGCGTGCGATTCGCACGAGCGCATCGTATCGCGCATCGCGCAGAGACGCTTCGTCCATTGCGCCGGGATCGATCGCGCAAATGCGTACGGGCAGCTCGAGTGCGGCCGACACGCGCAAAACAACGGCTTCGTCTTGCCATGCCGAACGGCGCAAGCCGTGATTGACGTGCGCGAGCGTGAGGCGCAGGCGCAGCGGTTTCGAGATTGCCGCGCATAGCGCAGCCAATCCGACGCTGTCGCTGCCGCCGCTGCAGGCAACCAAAACGCGCTCGCCGCTCTCGAGCGCTCCGCTGCGGCGGACGATCTGCTCGAGCGCGCGTTCAGGTCGCGTGCCGCGCACGATCCATCTCCCGGCGCGCATCCCGCTCCATCGACGCCTCGCGTTTGTCCCACAGCTTCTTGCCGCGCGCCAGACCGATCTCGAGCTTGACTTTGCCGCGCGTGAAGTACAGGCGCAGCGGCACGATCGTCAAGCCTTTTTCCGCGGCGCGGCCGCCAAGGCGCGCGATCTGCTCTTTGTGCAGCAGCAGTTTGCGCGGACGGTTGGGCTCCACGTTGGAGAAGCTGCCCTGTTTGTAGGCGGGAACGTGCATGCCCAGCAGCCACAGTTCACCCTCGCGTACGCGCGCGTAGGCTTCGTTCAAACTGATGCCGCCCTGACGAATGGATTTTATCTCGGTGCCCGTGAGCTCGATTCCGGTTTCCAGCGATTCCAAGATGTGGTATTCGTGGCGCGCGCGGCGGTTGTCGACGCTTGGCGAGAGATTCTTTGCGGCTTGCGTCTGCGCCGCTTTGCGAATCTGCTTAGATTTCGGCACGAACGCGCTGCGCCGCGGCTGGATTGCGGCGATCGGCAACGTCCTCGATGCGGCCCTGCGCGACGAAACGGCCTTGGCCCTCGAGCAGCACGGTCCCATCGGGATCGACGACGCGCGCGCACAGCTCCAGCACGTTGCGCCGCTGCCATTTGACCCAGCCGTCGACTTCGAGCTGCACGCCCAGCGGAACCGGCCGGCGAAAACGCGCGTCCATGCTTGCCGTCACTCCGCGATAGCCCGCGGCTGCGGCGGCGTGAGCCATTGCCTCGTCCAGCAGGCAGAGCGCGATGCCGCCGTGCGCGATTCCCTGCCAGCCCTGAAACTCGGCGCGCAGCATCGTATGCGCGCGCACGCCGAGATCGCCCCGGCGCTCGAAGCGTAAATGCAGACCGATGGCGTTGTCGGCTCCGCACGCAAAGCAGCGTCCGTCGTCGACCGGCATCATCGCCCGACGTCCAGGCGCGCCGCCAGCGCGGCGGGCAACTGCGCCGCAGCCATCTTCTGCTGCACTTGACCGATCGCATAGTCGTAGCGCACCCACTGCACGCGACGCCGGTCATCGTCGTAAAAGACAAAGCACGGTTGAGGATTGAGATCGCGCGGCTGACCGATGCTGCCGACGTCGATGATGTACCGCTTCCCCGCCTGCAGATCCAGTTCGCCTCCGTGCTGCATGTGCGCGTGCGAAATGCTGCCGTCCGGCTCGAGCGCGTAATACTCGGCGATGTGGGTGTGGCCGATGAAGATCAGCGGCGCGTCGGTGCGGTCGAAGGCGGCCTTGGCATGGCGTTTGTCGAGCACGTATTCGAAGTAATGCACGGGCGCGCCGTGCACCATCAAAAAGTCGGGATGGCGAATCTCGTAGCTCAGGCCGTTGAGCCACGCGGACGCCTGCGGGTCGATGACGCCCTGCGTCCATTCGATGGCGCGCCGCGCGGCGGGGTTGAAATACTCGATTCCGAAGTTGTCGACAGCGGCGACGTCGTGGTTCCCCAGTACCGTGTCGGCGGCGCGCTCGCGCACCAGCTTCACGCATTCGTTGGGATTCGGCCCGTAGCCCACGATGTCGCCCAAGCACAATAGGCTGTCCTCGGCGCGTATGAGCGAAAGCGCCGTGCGCAGCGACTCCAAATTCCCGTGGACGTCGGAGATGATCGCGTATCTCATGGCGTGCGTTCGGCCGTCACCGCGCGCAGATGTTCGGCCAGCGCTTCGCGCTCCGGCGGCGTGCCGACCGAGATGCGCACGAAGCGATCCAGCGGCGGAGCACCGGGTTTGCGCACGAACACCGCGCGCGCGAGCAGCGCGTTCATGACGCCCGTCGCCTCCGCGGCCGATCCGAAACCGATGCACACGAAGTTCGTGTGGGACCGCACGAAGTCGCAGCCGAGCGATTCCGCGAGCGCGTAGTAATCCTCGCGCCCGCGCGCCACCTGTTCGACGACGTACCGGTGGAACTGCACGTCGGCCAGCGCCGCAAGCGCGCCGATTTGCGCGTTGCGGTTCACGCCGTACTGGAGGCGAATCTTTTCGAACGTTCGCACCGTGCGCGGCGCGCAAATCGCATATCCGATCCGCGCGCCGGCCATGCCGTACGCTTTGGAAAAGGTGCGCGCGCGAATCAGCCCGGGATGAATGTGCGGAGCACACCCGTCGCTTTCGCTGACGAAGTCGGCATAAGCTTCATCCAAAAACAGCAGCGATTCGCCTGGAAGCGATTCGAAAAGCCGCTCGATCTCGTCAAGCGCGAGGTACGTTCCGCCGGGATTGTCGGGATTTGCGATATAGACGATGGCCGGATGCAGCCGGCGCGCGGTCTGCGCGAGCGCCTCGACGTCCACCGTGCCGTCGGGGCGGTAGGGCACGGTCGCGAGCTCGCCGCCGAAACCCATCACGTGGTAAGCGAACGTCGGATACGTCCCCAGCGTCGCGAGCGCGATCGAACCCGGCGACATGAATGCGCGAACCGTTAGGCCCATGAGATCGTCGATGCCGGATCCGACGCACACGTTGTCGATCCCGCACCCGTGGCGCGCCGCAACGGCAACCCGCAGTTTGTACGATTCCGGATCGCCGTACCACGAAATGCGCGGCAATTCGGCCGCCATCGCCTGCACGGCTTTAGGCGAGGGGCCGAAGTTGCTCTCGTTGGCGCCCAGCCGCAGCAGCGAGCCATGTCCGCCTTCGCGCATGATCTGCTCGGGCCCGATGAAGGGTCTGGTGAGCGGAATGGCTTCGATGTGCGGCGCGGCCGGAAAGCCCGAACCGGAGTCCGTGGTGGTATTCGTTTTTCAGCTCCCGATAAATCTGCTTACGTAAACTCGAGCTCCCGCCGGGAGCGCGTCTATCGTTTCGTCCAAAGTCAAAAAACCGCTTGCGCGGGCGAGCAGGCTGGCCGAGCTCGACCGCAGCTCCAGCGGATACGCCGACGGCTGCGCTTGCGCCTCGTCCAGACGAACCGGCACGAACCACGTCCAGCCGGCGCGTTTGGCATACGGCTCACCGAGGCGCGCTTCGACCGTTGCCGGATTGCGCGCAGCCCCGGTCAGCGCATCGAAAATCGGTGCGGCCACCGCCTGCAGAATCATCAGCGCCGAGGCCGGATTGCCGGGAAGACCGATCACGGGTTTCCCGTCCGTGCAGCCCAGCACGGTCGGTTTGCCGGGTTTGACGCGCAAGCCGTGCACGATGACGCCCGGTGCGCCCAGACGTTGAACGATTCCAGGCGTGTGATCGCGCGAGCCCACCGACGATCCGCCGGTCAACACCACTGCGTCCGCGCGTTCGAGCGCGCTCCGCAGCAGCGTTTCGAGCGCGTCAGGATCGTCCGGAGCAATCGGAAGATGGCGCACCGCCGCGCCCAGCGCCTGAAGCGTGCCGGCCACCGCCCAACGGTTGGAATCGCGTACCTGCGCGACATTGGGCTGCGCGCTCGCGTCGACCAGCTCGTCACCGCTGGAAAGCACCGCGACCACCGGTTTGGCGAACACCTGCACCGCGGTAATGCCCAATGTTGCGAGCACTCCCAGCTCGGCGCCGCCAATCCGCCGGCCGGGTTCGAGCAGCGTTTCACCGGCACGCATGTCGGAGCCGGCGGGCGTAATGCAATCGCTTGCCGCAACGGCGCCGACTTCGATCCAGCCTGCGTCCTCGCGCGCGTCCTCGAGCGGAACGACGGCGTCGGCATCCGCAGGGACCACGCCGCCGGTCGGGATGCGAACCGCGGTGCGCTCGGCCAACGGCTGCGTCCACGGCACGCCCATGCGAATGTCGCCGGCCACGCGCAACCGCGCCGGCGTTTCGCGCGAACGCACCGCAAAGCCGTCCATCGCAGAGCGTGCCGCTAACGGATAAGCGGCGTCGGCGGCGACGCGCCGGGCTAAAATGCGTCCGAACGCGTCCTGCAAACCGACGATCTGCGTTTGCGGCGCGCGCAAACCGGCGCGCGCAAAATACAGCGTGAGCGCCTGCTGCGGTGCAAGCAGCGCGTTTGCGTCGAATCCGCGTCCCGGTAGGAGCGCGCTGCCGGCTCGCGTAAAGCGCGGTTCTTCCATATGCTGGATCTTTCACTGGTTCGCCGCGATCCCGATCGCGTTCGACGATCGGCACGGCGGCGCGGCCAAGATGCTGGGTTCGTCGACGAGATTCTGCGTTTGGACGCGCTGCACCGCTCCGCGTTGACCGACGCGGAGACGGCAAAAGCGCACAAGAACCGGCTCTCGGCGCAAATCGGCAAAGCCGCCGACAAAGCCGCGGCGGCGCGCGAACTCAAGCCGGCGCTCGACGAACTGGCTGCACGCATCGAACAGTCCGAAGAACGCGCGAGGACGCTGGCCGTCGAAAACGCCGGCTCGCCGCTGGCCGAGCTGCTGGCACAGTCCGCCAATCTGCTCGACGACTCCGTGCCGGACGGCTGCGACGAATCCGCCAACGTCGTCGTTCGCAGTGCGGGCACCCCGCGCGCGTTCGACTTCGAACCGCTCCCGCATTGGGAGCTGGGAGAACGGCTCGATATCTTCGATTTCGAACGAGCCGCCAAACTTTCGGGGAGCCGCTTTTCGATCGTCAAAGGGCAAGGAGCGCGCCTGTCGCGCGCGATCGTGCAGTTTTTTCTGGACCGCGCGACTGCCAAAGGCTACGTCGAGGTCATTCCGCCCATTCTGGTTTCGCGCGCAACGATGTGGTCGACCGGACAGCTGACGAAATTTTCAGACGCGATGTTCCTCGATCGCGACGCCGACCTCTTTTTGATTCCCACGGCCGAAGTGCCGCTCGCGGCGCTGCACGCAAACGAAATTCTTTCCGACCAGGTCCTGCCGCTCAAGTATACGGCCTATACGCCGTGCTTCCGCAAAGAAGCGGGAGCCGCAGGCAAAGATACGCGCGGGCTCATCCGCCAGCATCAATTCGAAAAGGTCGAACTGGTGTGGTACAGCCTGCCCGAGCAGTCCTTCGACGCGCTCGAAGAGCTCACGCGCGATGCCGAAGCACTGCTTACAGCCTTGGAATTGCCCTACCGTACCGTGGCGCTGTGCGCCGGCGATACCGGATTCAACGCCGCTAAAACGTACGATCTGGAAGTGTGGCTTCCGAGCGCGCAGACGTACCGCGAAATCAGCTCCTGTTCCAACGACACGGATTTTCAGGCGCGCCGCGGGCGAATGCGCTTCCGGCGCGATGCCTCCTCCAAGCCCGAGCTGCTTCACACGCTCAACGGTTCAGGCCTGGCCGTCGGGCGAACTCTTTTGGCGATCGTCGAGAACTTTCAGCAGCGCGACGGTTCCGTTCGCGTTCCGCCGGTACTCGTGCCGTACATGGGCGCGGACGTCATTCGCTAAAATACGAGCTACTTCTGGAGATAAGCGATCAACGCGTCGACGTATTGCGAATGTTGCGAGGCGCCTACGGCGGCGCCGCGGCGGCTTTCGACGGTGACGCGGGTGCGCCGTTCGCCCATATCCTGCAGCGTAATCGTCACGCGTTCGGAGCCAATCAAACCGAAAGTCGCCTCGATCGTGCCGCGCTCGCCGTCGGCGTCGCGAACGACTCCGCCCAGCACCTGCTCGACGCCGTGCACGCTGCCTTCGAACACCTGCGCGAACGGTTCATCGACGTCCACCGTGCGCGTGGGATGCAGCGCCGTCCCGGAGGGCCGCGGCGGGCGCAGCCATTGGAAGAGAAACCGCACGCGCTATGCGACGAAGAACGGTTCGTTGGCTTCGACTTTGCGCACGCCGCCCAGCGCGCTGATCTCGCGCACGATGGCGCTCAGATCGCGCCGGCGAGGAAGGTCGATCAAATAGACGAGCTGCACGATTTCGTCCGCTCCCTCGGTTTGGATCGAAACGATGTCGCTGCTTTCGAAGCGCACGCGCGCTTCCCGGAAGGCTTGCGTAACCCTTGCGAGCGAGATCTGCGGGGAGGCGCAGGTTATGCGCAGCGTCGCCTTGCGCGGAATGCGGAAAATCCGCATGAGATCGTTGTCGGACAGCGTGAGCGCCGCCAGCGTTATCGCCGTAGCCAGCAGTCCGACGTACAAGCCGAAAGTGTTCGAGTATCCCATCACCAGCCCAACGGCGGCGGCCATCCAGATGCTGGCCGCGGTGGTCAGGCCGTGCGGCGTGGTACCCTGACGCACGATTGCGCCGGCGCCCAAAAACCCGATGCCGACCACCACGTAGGAAGGAATGCGCGTGTCGTGCAGATGCGCGCCCATCGCGGTGAACGCAGCCGAAGCGGCTGCAACCAGAAGATGCGTTCGGAAACCGGCGGGCTTTGCCGCCGCCTGGCGCTGAATGCCGATGGCGCCCCCGAGCACCGCGGCCCCCGCTATTCCGATGAGCGGCGAAAAAGTCACATCCACGCTTGATATTTCGCCGCGGAGCTGATAGGATGCTCCCCAACATGCTGTTCGCGCTTTACGCAACCTCGTACTATTACGGCCGCTACGGTGCAGTCGGCTAGTTCGGTGTTGTTCTAAAGCAGTAAAAGCTCAGTTCAAAACCGCTCCGGCCGGCGCCGGGGCGGTTTTTTCTTTGTTTACGGCCTTGCCTTTGAGGGACCACGTCCATGCAGAATCTCGAGCAGTTCAAAATTTCCGTCAGCGCTCACATCGAAGATCATCCGATCGTTCGGATGAACCGCTACGCGTCATGGTTCGCCCACGGGCGAGCGACCACCGCCGAGTTGCGTCATTTCACCGTGCAGTTTTCGGTCTTCAGCCATTTGTTCGTCGAAGCCCAGTTGCGCAAATGCATCAACTCGCGCGACCTGCGCGCATATCGCGCGGGCAAGGAGATCCTCATGAACGAACTCGGCGTCAGCTTTACGCCGGGAGGGTCGGTCGAAAACGGGCGGTTCACGTTCCGCGCGGCGCACTTTGAATGGCTCGCGGATTTCGCCGCGGCGCTGGGCTTGCGTTTCGAAGACATCGGCAGACGCGAACTGGGCACGCCGGCCACGCTGGAATTCTGCGATGCGCTGATGACGTGGTACGCGTCCTCCGATCCGTCCGAAAGCACCGGTGCATCCCACGCCGTCGAACACTGGGCTGCGGCCGGCTTTTGGAAACAGCTGATCGCCGGTCTGACGCGGATCAAAGAGCAGCGTATTCCAGGTCTGCCGCTGGGCTTTTGGGTTTGGCACGACCGGATCGAGGAGCGCCATGCTGCGCACGTGGACGACGAATTGGCGGCGGCATTCGCACAGCCCGGTTTTGAACCCGAACGTTTTCTGCGCGCGGGTGCGGCGGTTCTGGACGCGGTGGAAACCTTTTGGGAGGGTCTTAGGAACGATCGATCGTTTCGAGCAGCCTAGAGCGATCCAGGTACCGGATGTGGCCGCGCTCTCGCCGCAGCGCTTGCGTGCGCTCGAGCTCGGCAATCGCGCGCGCCGCGACCTCTTTGACGGTGCCTGCGGCTGCGGCAACCTGCGCCTGCGTCATCGCCGGCAGCGGCTGCAGCGCGGGATGCTGGCCGCGTTCGGGCGCTGCGTACGGCAGCAGCGCGCCGGCGACTCGCGCCAAAATCGACTGTGACACTTGCGCGGCCAAAGCGCTGGCCAGCGTGCGGCTGCGCTGTGAGACCGATGCCGCAAGCGAAACCAAGAATCCGGGGTCGCGCATGCCGATCAGGCGCACGACGTCGTAAGGCACCGCGCCGTATTTGGCAATCTTGGAAACGACCACCGTGCGGCCCATCGTCAAGCCCCCGTCGAAAAATTCGATTTCGCCGAACACATCGAACGGGTAGAGGTGAAACAGCAGCCGTTCGCGCGTTCCCGCGCCCACGACCACTGCCATCGCGCCCTCGAGCAGCACGCCCAACGTGCCGCAATTGGCGTTTTCCGTAAAAACGACCGTGCCTTTTCGCGCGGTGTGCTCGCTCATGCGCTCGCCGAGCAGCGAACGCGCCGACTCACTCAGCTGCGAAAGCAACGGGCTGCGGGCCAGCGCCGACGAGAGTAACGACGAGCTGTCTTCGGCGCGAACTCGCGTAAGGGTGACGCGCCATTCCGCGTCACCCACGCGCCGCTGCTCGAACACGAGTTGTCCGGGACGCAACTGCTCCAGGCGGGCGGTCAAAGCCCGCGGATCTCTCTCCATCATGAAATCGAAAGAACCGCCGGCACCCAGCGCATCCGATCGATCGAGCACGATCGCGGCGCGCTCCCAAACCGGCAGACGGCGCAAATCCAGATGTTCGCGTGTCATCATGGGAAACGCCGTTCTCGCCCTTTGCCCCCCTTTCATCCATTCGCCGTAGCAAAAGCGCCCTCTCGCGCGTTGATCGTAGCGATGAACGCAAATGCAATGAAACTCACGACGCTCGCGCTCGCGGCGAGCATAGGTTTGGCCTTGTGCACGCTTCCCGCGGCAGCGGCCGCCGATACCGGACTGGCCACGGCGCACTATTCGACTGCGATGACGCAGCTCTACGGCTCGAGCGGACCGTACACCGGCGCGCTGGATTTACGGATCGACGCTGAGGGCATCGTCGACGGCTACTACTTTCCGGCCGACTTCAGCGCGATGTACGTGCCCGTCGTGGGCGGGAAAACGGGCAACTCGATTTGGCTGGACATCGGTTCGACGGCCGTCACCCACGTCAATGCGCGCATCGAAGCCGGCGCGATCGTAGGCACGGCATTTACGAGCGCCAACGCGCAGTACACCTTCGTCGCCACGCCGCAGGCGCGTTCCGCGCGATAGGCTCCTTACGCTCTGATGTTGTGCCAGGCCGCGTAGGGCGCGGCCGGCAGACGGTCCATGCTCTTCAAGAACAGCGTGAGCTGCCAGAGCTGGGTTCGATCCAACGTCTTGCCGAATGCAGGCATTCCGGTCCAACGAATGCCGTGCGCGATCGCGTTTTGCCAACTGCGGCGGCTTTTGATAGAGGCCTTTGGCCACGTTCGTGGCGTTCGCGCTTGAATCGCCGTGACAAACCGCGCAATTCGCACCGTAGAGTTTGACGCCGGCGAGCACATTGCGATCGGTTGCCGGCAGCGGGTTGTCCCCGCGTGGAGCGCTTCGCCGTAAAGTTGCGCTCAGCGACGTGCGCGCCGCCCACGCTTCAAATTTGGGCGGCTTGTCGTCGGCGTTCGCGCCCACGCCGCCAGCAGAACTCCCGCGATGAAGGCTCTAATCATGTACTTCCTTTTTTGGGTGCCAGGGTAACGAATGCCGCTGAGCCCGGACTGGGAACGTCGTTCGCGGGTACAGTTCCGACGTGCACGAATCCGACCGGCGATGGCCCGACGAACTGCTGCTGATCCGGCACGGGCAGAGCGCCGGCAACGTCGCCCGCGACCTCGCGCTTTCTCAAGGCTTGTCGACGATCGATATCGAGCAGCGCGATTGCGACGTCCCGCTTTCACAACTGGGTGAACGCCAGGCGCGCGCGCTGGGAGAGTGGCTCGCGCACAACAGCAAGCCGGTGACCGCGGTGCTCACTTCGCCCTACGTGCGCGCCCAGCAGACCGCCGCGATTGCACTGGCCGCCGCGCAATGGCAGGGCGTCGAAGTCCGAAGCGACGAGCGGCTGCGGGAAAAGGAATTCGGCATCCTCGACCGCCTGACGCGCACGGGAATCGAACAGCGCTACCCCGATCAGGCGCAGATGCGCTCGCGCCTGGGCAAGTTCTATTACCGGCCGCCCGGCGGAGAGAGCTGGACGGACGTCATTCTGCGCTTGCGCAGCCTGCTGGATTCCTTGACGCTCGATTATCCCGGCCGGCGCGTGGCCGTGATCGGGCATCAAGTGATCGTTCTGTGCTTTCGCTATCTGCTCGAGGACATGAACGAGGGGGAGATTCTTGCCATTGACGCCGCAGGGGACGTGGCGAATTGTTCGATTACCGCATATCGCGCCGTCGGCGCGGGCAGCTCCGCGCGCATGCAATTGGAGCGATACAACGCCACCGCGCCGCTGCGCGAGGCCGGCGAACCGGTGACCCGCGGTCCCGATGTCCCCGTCGCACCCAAGTAAAGCGCGCCGCCCCGCCGCTGCGCGCATTGGCCCGGCGCTCCTGCATCGCCGCCCGCTCCCAGCTCTTGCGCAGGGTGATAAGGATGCGCGGGGCCGCGTGCTCATCGTGGCCGGCAGTCCGCAAATGCCCGGCCCGGCGATCTTGGCGGCCACGGCCGCGCTGCGCGTGGGCGCGGGCAAACTGCAGATCGCCACGTGCGAGAGCATTGCGCTCCACGTAGCCGCCGCGGTTCCCGAAGCGCTGGTCGTGCCGTTTGCGCAAAGCGAATCGGGCGCAATACTACCGGCGGCCGCTGCCGAGATCGCCCGCAGAGCCAACCGCGTCGACGCGCTCGTCTTTGGACCGGGCTTGACCCAAGACGCCACGTGCGCGGGGCTCTTCGCCTCGCTCGCGCCGCGCCTGGAAAGGCCGGCGGTTTTCGATGCGGCCGCGCTGGCTTTCGTTCGCGATCGTGCCGGCGCACTGGGAAAATTGGGCTCTCGCGCCGTTCTCACGCCGCACGCCGGAGAAATGGCCGCGATGCTCGGGATCGAGCGCGATGTCGTTGAGGCCGATCCGGCAAGTCACGTGCTCGAGGCCGTTCGCCGCTTCGGTACGGTGGTCGCGCTCAAGGGCGCGGCGACGTACATCGCAACGCCGCAGGGCGAGCTCTTCTGCAACCGGTACGGCCACGTCGGCTTGGCGACGTCGGGCTCGGGCGATACGCTCGCCGGCGTCATCGGTGGGATTCTTGCACGGGGGGCAGGCCCGGCCGAAGCGGCGATCTGGGGCGTTTTCCTGCATGCGCAAGCCGGTTTGACGCTCGGGCGCAAAATGGGAGTAGGATTTCTGGCGCGCGAATTGCTCGCGGAGCTTCCGCCGATCATGCGCAGGCTGAGCGCGCGAAATACTGCGGCTGCGCGCGGAAAATGAGCCGTAGGTCTCAGCAAACGGCCTTTACTTCCAGGATTTTTGCGCAACCTATCACGCTGATCAGATTCGACGGGCCCTAAACCCGGGCTGCAATCACCACTTGCTCCCGGAACGCTTAGCCCGTGCCTTGCTTAACCGCTTCCGGTACGCTGTCCGAGTATCTCCTCACCCCCTATCGCGCCGAGACCCGGGCGATAGAAAGAAAGGATGCTTCTCTCTATGCTAAAGAGCAAAGCGCTCGCACTTGCGGCAGTCGGCGCATTCATCGCCGTGGCGGCATCGCCTGCGTTCGCGGAAACCACCGGAACGACGTCGATCTTCACGAACTCATGGATGACCGGATGCACCAACGTCAGCCAAGTCAACCACGACTACTACGACGGCTACGTCAACAACTGGACCTCCTCGGAGAAAGCCGGCGTCTCGTTCAACGGGATCAGCGGCAACTTCACCAAGTCCTCCGACAGCGGCGACATCAACGGAGCCATCACGGGCACGATCAAGAATCCCCCGACGAACTCGGGCATCGACGTTTTCGGCAACGACATTCCCAAGGATGTCGTCAAGATCGAGAACCCCGGTTCGACCTCCGACTTCAACGGCAACCTGGCCGGCACGTACAGCGGCCAATCTCAGTCGTTCAAACTGAACTTCGACAACCCGAGCATCGAAGTGACGTACGACTCGGCCGGTTCCTACACGCACGTACACGTGTACGGCAATGACACCGCGTACACCAACACGCACGAGGAATTCGGTTCCTCGACCACGTCGATCGAGAGCCAGGCGTTCTCGAACTTCCAATAAACCAGCGCGGCAGGGGATTCATCCCGATGAATCCCCTCCCAGTTCAGAAGGATTAGCATCATGCGTAACAATCGAATTCTGGTTCTGACGACGCTGGTGACGGCCCTGAGCGGATTCTCCGGATCGCTCGCCGTCGCACAGGTCGCGCCCGCTCCGGCGCCCACCGCGGCACCGCAAGTGACCGTCGGCGGGACGACCAACGTTACGGCGCAGCCGAGCAACGCGCAGTCGGTCAACCCGTTCACGGACTCGAACGCCTCCAGCGCCAACGTCAACACGCAGATCAACACGGTACCGCTGGGCCTGTACTCGTACGGCGTGGGCATCCAATGCCCGACCCCGCAATTCACCGCGGCTCTGTACCAAAACAACGTCAACCAAAACGCCAACAACCCCGCGCCGGTGGGACAGCCGCAGACGGGCGGATTCGGTTCGAACGCGTACAACTTCGGCGCATCGATAGGATATCAAGCGCCCATCGGCCACGCGCCGTCCAAGACCTGCCAGCAGCTCGGGGACGAGATCCTCAAGCAAAAGCAGCTCGACACGACGCTGACGATGATCTCCAAGTGCGGCGAGTTCGCCAAAGCCGGGCTCGTGCTGCATCCCGAGATGAACCCCGCGCTGCAGCCAATCGCCGACGTTTGCAAAGCGGTTTCGGTAGCACCGGGCGCGCCCGGTCTGCCCCCGTCGTCCGATCAGTCCGCCGTGCCGCAAACCAAACCCGCTGCCGATAGCGTCGTCGCCAAGACGGTGTCGCAGCAACCCGCGCCTGCGGCAGCTCCGGACTGGAAGTTTGCACCCGTCGCGAAAACACTCGCGCAAAGCGACTCCCCGTGTCCGTCATACCATCAGCCATCCGTGCACGAACGCAGCATCATCGCTTCGATCCGGAAAAGCGTTCTGCACAACGACTCCAAGGCCGTCCTGAACGGCATGCGCCGGCTGCAATGCGTCGACCCGATGACGCTCGCGCGTTTGCTGGCGGCTAACCGATGACGCTGCCTTCACTGATGTTGGCTGTAGTGACGTTATTGCCGCTACAGCCCAACGCAGTCACCGTCAACACGTGTCAAGCGCATATTTACGGACGTCCCTCGACGGGACAAATGGACATTGCGTGGACGGTGAAAGAGACGAACCTCACCGGGCGCCAAATTCGCAAAACGCGTCTGCGCATGGACTTGTGGGATCCGTCCCGAGAAGACATCACCCTGCTCGCCGATCTTGACTCCAACGGCGTGCATCCGGTCCCGGGAGTTCCATTCTACGGCAAGTGGACGCACTCGCCTTGGCCCATGGGGCTCGCGGCAGTACGGTGTACGGTGCTCGGCGTGCTGTTCAAAGGCGATCCGCAGCCCTACGGAAACCCAAGCGCCCTGAACGAACTGTCTGAGCTGCACCGCTAAAAGAACGGGGCATTCGATGAACCACACCGCGCTTTTCCTGGCAGCGCTCGTCTCTTCGATGGGGGTACCGGCACACGCCGGCCCCGCGCCGGCACGGGATTCTGCGCGGCACGTCAAGTACGCCGACTCGTGCCGTCCGGGCACGCGCGTCGGTTCGACGGCGTTTCGAAGCTTCGGATCCAGCGGGTTCGGAAGACTGTTCCGCCCGCACGTGCCGATCGGCAGACTCAGCGCGGATCTCGCGATACACGGCTACGATTTCATCGGAACCGATCAGGGCTACGCGCTCTTCTACCGGCGCCCTCTTGCGATCTACCGCATCGCATCGCTGGCTCCGGCGCTCTCGCCGCAAGGCTATTTCTTCAGCGCCGAGATCAACCCCGAGCTCAACGCGATCTTTCCGCCGCCGTTTCTCCTCGCGCACCAATGGCCGTTCAACGACGCCGTCATCCTGCCCCAGCAGATCGTTGCGTTCCCTTGCGGTCAGATTCGTTCGAGTTCGCGCCGCTAACCGTACGGCCCTGATGTTCCCGGTCGAACTGCTCCTCGTGCCGCTCGTCATGTACTGCATTTTCAAATTCATGGAAGCCACCATGACGAGTCCGGCCTACAAGGAGTATCGCGACAGGCGCAACGGCAAAGGCGGCCCGTAACGGGCAAATCGCCTTCACCGCGGTCGGCGCGCGACGCGCTTTAACGGATCGTAATCGCGATCGTCTTTGAACGTCCCGTGGGATGCTGCGGATCGCTATAGTCGGTGATGAACTTCGGATCTTCGCTCGTCGTTATGCTGCACGTTCCGCTGCCGGTGGGGCTGATGTCGAACTCGGCGGACGGCCCGACGCCCCTCTGATCGTCGTCGCTGTAGCCCGGCGGTGTTTCACCGTTTTCCGAGTCGGGACGCGTATTGATGCGGCACTTGCCGCTCACCGTCAGGCGCAGCAGGCCGTCCCACGGGACGGGCGCGGTTCGGGTGCCCGGCTTGTACGTCGGATCGTCGGCGACGAGCAGTTGGAATTCCGCGCCGCGCGAGACGGTCTGCATGGACGGCGGGGGCGAAGGTTTGCCTGCCACGTTATTGCAGTCCGCGTTTGGCGTGACCGGCACGCACATCTGCAGATCTTTCGCATTGGCGACGATCAAGTTCCGGTACGTTGGAATGCTGAACGACGGCGTGTCGCACTGGACGCTAGAGCCGCTCGTGCACAGATACGCGCTGCTCGGTCCGTCGAATTCAAAGACGCTCGCATCGTATTTGGGCCTGCCGATGAAAAACTTGATCACGCGGCCGAACGCGATCGCCGACGTTCCGGGATCGACGCTGCAGTAGAACGACGGCGTTCCCGCGATCGGCACGCCGCGCAGCGCGGCAACGAGCGCACCGGAGGCGTCGTGCGCGTTAAAGCATGCTGAAGAATATGACGAGCCGCCCGTAGCGGTCGCGTAGTTGAATGACAGCGTCGACGGAACGTGCGAAACGTTGGAGGTCAGCATCGTGGTCGATCCCGGCGCCACCGGAAGAACCACCTGCGCCGTCGAGGTTTCTTGCCGGATCGCCAGCGCCGAGGTCGTGAACGGCGCGAACGTCAGCCGCGTGACGGCCGGCCTGAACGAAATCTTGCGGCCCATCGCCGTCGCATCGCCCACTTTGGTCGAAGTGACGACGGCCGGCTGCGGTATCGCCTGATAGAAGCTCACGCCGAACAACGTGCCGTCGACGTCGCACGGCAAGACAACCGAAAAGCTTTCCAGCCGAATGGTGATGGGAAACGGAAAGGGGTTCTGCAGATAAATCGTGGGCGGGATGGGGCAGGCCGCGGATCGCGCCGACTGCGTCTGTCGAGCGGTGCTGGGCGCGGTCGCAGTTTGGTCGCCATGCACGAGGAGATGGGCACCGGACGGGGCATTCTGCGCGTGCAGCGTGATGGTTGCGCCGTACCCGCCCGAAAGTGGGATCGCGTAAGTGCCGTCCGCGGCACTGACCGTCGCCCCGCTCGCAGGCGGCTGCGCAGGCGGCTGTGCCGATCCGCTTTGATCGGACTGCGGAATCTGATGAAGCGCTCCGCCGCCGCATGATGCCAGCACCAGCGAAGAAAAAGCGATCGGATAGAGAATGCATGTCCGAACGAGTTTCATGGCCGCTCCTCGAATGATGGTTCGACAAGGCGTTGGTGCTGCGACGACTCCGCACCTGCCTCTTTTCCGCGGTACCGGCCGGCGTAAGTCTGTGCTGAGTATGGTTCCCGTCGCGCCGCCCTCGGGCAAGGTCGCTTTCCTCTTCACCGACATCGAAGGCAGCACCGTGCGTTGGGATCGCGATCCGCAGGCAATGCAGCAGGCGGTGCGCCGGCACGACGACCTGTTCAAGGCCGCCATGGCCGAACACCACGGCTACATTTTCAAGACGCTCGGCGACGCGTTTTGCGTGGCGTTTGCCGACGTTTACGACGCAATCGACGCGTCGGTGGCCGCGCAACGAATGCTGGGCGCACAAGACTTTTCCGGCGTCGACGGCGTGGGCGTGCGCATGGCGATACACGTGGGCGAGTCCGACGAACGTGACGGCGACTACTTCGGGCCCACGCTCAACCGCGTAGCGAGATTGCTGGCAGTAGCGCACGGCGGCCAAATCGTTCTTTCCGGCGCAGTTGCCGGCCGCCTCGACGGAAGGCTTCCGCGCGACACGTCCATGCGCGATCTGGGCGAACATCGTCTCAAGGATCTCACCGCCTCCGAGCACGTTTTTCAGCTCGTTGCGCCTGATCTGCGCGCGGACTTTCCCAAACTTCGTTCGCTCAACGTTCTCAACACCAATCTCCCCTCGCAGATCACCGGATTCGTCGGGCGCGAGCAAGACCTGCGCGACATCCAAGCGCTGCTGGTGCAGGCACGCCTCGTTACGCTGTGCGGCGCCGGCGGCGTGGGCAAAACGCGCTGCGCGCTGCAGGCCGGCGCGGATGCATTCGAGCGGTACGGGGACGGTGTTTGGTTCGCGGACCTCGCCGCGCTCAGCGATCCGCTGCTGGTGCCCGCCGCGGTCGCCGCGATCTTCGACCTTCAGGAAAGCCCCGGGCGTCCCGTACTCGACTCGCTGCTCGCGCACCTCAAGCAAAAGCATCTGTTGTTGATTCTGGACAACTGCGAACATCTGGTCGACGCAGTGTCCACGAGTGCGGCCGCCATTCTGCGCGCCTGCCCGAAAGTGACGCTGCTCGCGACCAGCCGCGAAGCGCTCAATCTCACCGGAGAGTCCGTTTATCGCATGCCGTCGCTCGACGTCGCGGCAGCGATCGAGCTGTTTCGCGCGCGCGCGTGCGCGGTGAACCCGCGCTTTTCGCTCGAGGGCGACAACGCGCGAATCGTGGCGCAAGTCTGCACGGCGCTCGACGGCATTCCGCTGGCGATAGAGCTCGCGGCGGCCCGCATGAGAATGCTCTCGCCCGCACAGCTGGCGCAGAAACTCGGTGAGCGCTTTCGAATCCTCACCGGCGGCGATCGTACTGCGCTGCCGCGCCAGCAAACGATGCGGGCGCTCATCGACTGGAGCTACGATCTGCTCGTACCCGTGGAACAGCGCATGTTCCGGCTCGTCTCCATTTTTGCCGGCGGCTTTACGCTCGACGCGGCGATCGCCGTCGGCGCGGCGCATTGCGTCGATGAGTTCGAAACCCTCGAGCTGCTCTCGTCGCTGGTAGACAAGTCGCTCGTCCTTGCCGAGCCGGTCGAGCAAGACGTCCGCTATCGTCTGCTCGAATCGACCCGGCAGTACGCGCGCGAAAAGCTGATCGAGTGCGCCGAGCAGATGGAAACTGCGGCGGCCCACGCGCACGCGTACACGCAGTTGGCCGAAACGCTCGCGCTGAATTACGAGCAACTCCCCTATCGCGTTTGGCTTTGCCGCGCCGAGCGAGAGCTGGAAAACATTCGCGCTTCGCTGACGTGGTCGTTCGGATCGGACGGGAATCCGCGTGTGGGAGAAAGGCTGGCCGCGACGTTGCATCGCGTCTTCGGCGTTTTTGCCGCCGCTGAAGCACGGCGTTGGGTTCAGTCGGCGCTCGAACGCGTCGACGATGCGACGCCGCCGCTCGTGGCAGCCCGGCTGCAACTCGGAGAAGCGTTTCTGGCCTCGGCCTTCAACCAGTTCCGGTCCTCGCTTTCGGCCGCGCAGCGGGCGTTGGCAGCGTTCGTCGAGTTGCACGACGAGCCCGGAATGGCCGAAGCGCAGCGTCTGGCGGGCCGTTCGCTGGTGTATCTGGGCCGAGTCGACGAGGGAGAGCAGCTGCTGCGCGAATCGCTCGTCACGCGGCGCCAATCCGGCTCGTGGCGCGTGGGCGGAACGCTGCGCGACCTGGCCGCCGCGCACGGGTTGAAGGGCGACGTCACCGGAGCGCGCGAGCTTTTCGCGCAGGCGTCGGCCGCGTTCGAAGAGGGCACGGACGAAGGAAACGTTGCGATTACCGCCGCTACGCTTGCCGAAGCCGAATTTAGATGCGGCGATGCGCAAATCGCACTGGGATATGCCGAAAAGGCCCTCGATGCCGTTCGAAAGCTCGGCCGGCAACGCACCGTGGCGGCGATCTTGGGAAACATCGCCGCGTATTACGTCGCATTGGACCGCTACGAGCCCGCGCGCGCGCACGCACGAGAAGCACTCGCGCTCGCTCGCGAGGTTCAGGTCGACGTTTCGGTTGCGTTTGCGCTGCAGCACTTGGCCGCCATTGCAGCTTTGCAGCAGTCCGGCGATGCCGATGCCCAAGTCGAAGATCGCAGGCGCGCGGCGTGGTTGATGGGCTTTGTCGATGCGCGCTTGCTTGCGCTGGAGACTGCGCGCGAATACACCGAGCAGCAGGAGTACGATCGCGTCATGAGACGGCTGCGGCAAAATTTCGACGAGGCCGTACTGCGCGAATTGTGCGAAGAAGGCCGCCGATGGACGCAAGACCGCGCGGTCGCCGCCGCCTTACTGGTGTAGCCCATACCTGGGAATTTGCCGAGCAACGCTTGGAACCGGCGTTCCGTTTTGAGGACACGCGGCATACGCGGACTACGGTAACTCAAAGCAGGTACACTATCATGATGAACGTTCGAGCTGCGCTCGCCGCAGCAACACTTGGCGCGGGCATGCTTATCAGCACGATCCCGGCGCTGGCCGACAATGATTCGCATCGGCCCCCGCAACAGCACCAGCAGTCCGACAGGGGCAATCACAACGGCTGGTCTCACCAAGGCACGGACAACGGCCGCGGCCAGCGTGACAACGACCACCGCTGGGCGGACGACCGGCGCAATCGCAACGACAACGACCGCGACGACAACGGACGCTACCGCGGCTACAACAACGGCGGCTACAACAACGGCGGCTACAACAATGGCGGCTACAACAACGGCGGCTACAACAACGGCGGCTACAACAACGGCGGCTACAACAACGGCAGCTACAACAACGGGAGCTACAACAACGGCGGCTACAATAGCGGCGGCAACGCGCGGATCAGCGGCACGATAGTCGGCGTGAACGGCAGCCAGGTCAGCATCCGGCAGGGGTATTCGCGCACCATAACGATCGACGATCAACCGGCGCTCGACAATCAGAGTTCCGGACGCGTTTACGTCGGCCGTAACGTGACGGCATACGGATACGTTCAGAATGGGGTCTTCTACGCGACGCAGATGATCTAGTCGCTACGCTGGTCCAAAAAGCAACGGCGTCATCCTGAGGCATCGAGTTGGTTCACTGCTTCAGGATGGCGAGGCTAACGCATCGCCGCGTTCAAATGAGTCAATGCCGCATTCGTCTGCGCCTGAAGCTGCGTGTACGTAGCGTACTCCGCCGCCGTCGGAGCCTGATATGCCATGTCGAGTTCGTTCATCAGGAATGCTAAATAGTCGCGCAGCTTGGTTTCGTGCATCAGGTCGCCCTCGCTGGAACGAATCTTCAACTGCACGACCTGAGCCAGCACGCCGTCGAGCTGCTCGCGCTTAGCCGGCGAAAGACGATCCCGCCGGGCGATCGCAGCATCGATCGCGCGATTCAAATCGTCCAGCGTGCCGTGAATGCGCATGGCCAGCGACAAACGGGCGGCAAGAGCTTCCGGTCCCGGGTGCAATCGCGGATCGAGCTCGACGCTGAACCGCTGCTGCATCTTCTTGCCGCCGTATTCCAGCGCCACCGTGTACGTGCCGGGCACCACGGTCGGTCCGCTCACTCCATCGTCGATGTCGTCCGACGTCGGCATGTGAAAGCCGCGCACTTCGGTTGCCGGCGGATACCGCATGTCCCAGAGAAACAGGTTCATGCCCGGCTCGATGGCGGTCGCTTCGCTCAGCTCACGCGCGATCTGCTGCGCGTGATCCATGCCGGCAAGTTCTTCGGCTGAGGGTTTTTTCTCGTGCTTGGGCCGCAAATGAAGGGAAAAGCTGCGTACTGTTCTGCCCTGCGCATCCAGGAACGTCAGCGCGGCGGGCTGCCTCCCGTCGTAGTCGGACGGTACGTCGAAAAACACGCTCGCGCCGTATTGCGGATTTTCAC
This sequence comes from Vulcanimicrobiota bacterium, assembly GCA_963777315.1. Taxonomy (GTDB): domain Bacteria; phylum Vulcanimicrobiota; class Vulcanimicrobiia; order Vulcanimicrobiales; family Vulcanimicrobiaceae; genus CAVYEM01. The sequence goes on along the minus strand of CAVZQC010000005.1, from coordinate 36,831 downwards.
CAACGTCGGTCGGAGCGTACGGCGACTCGCCATATGCGTGCGAGAGCCATGCCGTTTCGGGTGCGAAAAGCATCGGGCTGCTCGGGGCGGCTCCGTCGGCGATCTGCTCGAGCAGTTTAAGATTATCCAGGATCCAAAACGAGCGCCCGTGCGTGGCAACTGCTACGTCGCCTTGGCGTGCATCAACGGCAATGTCGCGAACCTGAACGCCCGGCAAGTTGAGCGTTAGCGGCTGCCAGCCGCCTGCGCCGTCGAAGCTGACGTACACCGTGCTGCGCGTGCCTGCAAAGAATAAGCGCGGATCGCGCGGATCCTGCCGCACGACGAAAACGTACTGATCGGCGGGCAATCCCTGCGTGATGGGCGTCCAGTGCGCGCCGTAATCGGTCGTCTTAAAGACGTACGGATGAAAGTCGTCCCACATGTAGCGCGAGGCGCTCAGGTATGCCGTGCCGCGATCGATATGCGAGGGTTCGATGCTGCTGATCTGCGCCCACTGCGGGAGTTGTGGCGGCGTGACGAGATGCCAGCTCGCGCCGCCGTCGGTCGTGACGTGTACCAACCCGTCGGCCGAACCCGCCCACATCACCGCACCGGTCAGAGGAGAAACCGCAAGCGAAGCAATGTCGGGAAACGTTTCGGCGTTGCTCTGATCGAGATCGATCGGACCTCCGCTGGGGGCTTCGGTTCGCTTGTCGTTTCGGGTGAGATCGGGGCTGATCTGCTGCCACGTCTGTCCGTAATCGTCGCTCTTGAACACGATCTGCGAGGCGACGAGCAGCTCGTGCGGATTCACCGGCGAAAAAAGAATGGGGTGCGTCCAGCCGAAGCGATATTGTGTTTCTGCCGCCGATGCGCCCGACATGTACTTGGGCCACGGTGTGACGTTCTTTACTTCGCCGGTGGGCGTGTCCATGCGCGCCATAAAGCTGTAGTAGCCGCTGCCGTAGGTGACGTTCGGGCTTCCGGGCTGCGGCGCCACGAACGTGCTTTCACCCGAAGCTACCGTATGCCATGCGCCCAGGTTCAAACCTTCGTTGGACGCGCTGGGACCTTCGTATGCGCCTTCGTCTTGTTGGGCTCCGTAAACGTGGAACGGGAATCGGTTATCGAGCGCGATGTGGTAGAATTGCCCCGTCGGCTGATTGTTTTCCGTGCTCCACGTTTTTCCGCCGTCCACGGACACCGTTGCGCCGCCGTCGTCGCCTTCGAGCAGCAGTTTGGTATTGCGCGGATTGATCCAAATGATGTGGTGATCCCCAGGCCGCATGATCGGACGCCAGGTTTTTCCGCCGTCGATCGTTTTGAACACTCCGTCGACTTGCGGCACGTAGGCCACGTTCACGTTGGTAGGATCGGCATAGATTGCCATGTAGTAAAAGGCGCGCTGGCGCAGGTTCCACTGGCTGTTCACCCGCTTCCAGGTGGCGCCGCCGTCTGCCGAGCGGAACACCCCTCCGTCATGTGCTTGCACTATCGCGTAGACCACGAGCGGATCCGCCGCGGAAACGGCCACGCCGATTTTGCCGAGGAGCGCATGCGCGAACCCCGGATGCGTTGAAATCTTCGTCCAGTGCGCGCCGGCGTCGACCGTTTTATATAAGGCGCTTCCGGGGCCGCCGCTCGTCAAGGCCCAGGGCGTGCGCTGCGCTTGCCACATGGCCGCGTACAGCACTCTGGAATCGTGCGGGTCCATCACGACGACGTTCGCGCCCGTATCCTCGTCGACGTACAGCACTTTGCGCCAAGTCTTGCCGCCGTCCGTCGTTTTGAACACGCCGCGCTGCGCGTTTGGTTTGAATACGTGCCCCATCGAGTCTGCATACACCACGTTCGAATCGCGCGGATCGATCGCCAGCGACGACGTCATGTGCGTGTCGCGCAAACCGGCATACTGCCACGTCTTGCCCGCATCCGTCGTCCTGTAGATTCCGTCGCCGGTATCGAAGTCGCTGCGGATGTCGGCTTCACCGGTTCCGGCATAAATCACGCGAGGGTTGGACGGTGCAACGGCCAGCGCGCCGATGCTGTCCGCAATGCCCGGAATCTTTCCGTCGCTGATGTTCGTCCAGCGCTGGCCGTAATCGGTGCTCTTCCAAATGCCGCCTTCCACGCCGCCCATGTAAAACAGATCCGGATCGCTGGGCACGCCGGCGACGGCGACGACTCGGCCGCCGATGAACGGACCGATGTTGCGCCAATGCAGCTTGCCGAGCGTTTGCGGCACGGACGGCGGCGCGGCAGCTGCGCCCGCGAACGCGGACAACGCAAGCGCCGCCGCAATGGCACTAAGAAGAACGGTTACGCAACGATTCATGCCTATTATGGCGGGAAGCGTTGTAGAAAATCCTTCGCGCTGCGAACGCTACCGCGACGTCGCGATGCGTGCGGCCAGCCCGGTGTCGGCTCGATCCGCCGACACGCGAACCTGCGTCAGCGGCGTCCCCGCAAAGCCCACAGTCAGGATTGCAACGTCGTCGCCAGCGCTGCGCTGCGCAAAAATAGCATGATGTATTGCCGCCGCCGGGTCGGCCTGTTGGCCGAAGCCGGCTTGGCTTACCGCGCGCAGCAGCAACTGCTCGCCTTCGATGACGTTGTGAGAGTGTTCCACCGCACCGTCGGTATATAGCACCAGAGTCGCTCCGGGGACGCTTTGCACATGCTGCGTGGAATATTGAGCATCGGCAAAGACGCCGAGGGGAAGTCCGCCATAATGGAGCAGTCTTGGCGGTCGACCGGGCTCGAGCAGCACGGGCGGCGGATGTCCGGCAGTCGCGTACGAGAACTCACACGCGTGCGGATCGGCAAATCCGACGAGAGCCGTCACCATAGGCGAGTCCTGCTGCAGCAGCTCGGCATTTACGCGCGCCAGTATCGACGCCGGATCGGCTTGGGCCAACGCGGAGGACATCATGGCCTGCCGAGCTCTGTTCATGCCGACCGCAGCCCCGATGCCGTGTCCGGCCACGTCGCCGATTGCGAACAAAACGTGGTTGTTCGAAATTTCCAGCGCATCGTACCAATCGCCGCCCACTTTGCTCTCTTCGGCCGCCGGCGTGTACATCGCGCTGAAATGCAACGAAGGATGCGCGGGCAAAGGACGCTGCACGAACGCTTCCTGCAGCGTATCTGCGATATGCTTTTCGGTTTGATAGGCAGCCCGCAGCGCCGCGGCTTCTTCGCGTTGCAGTTCGCTGCGGTTGCGCTCGCGCTCCAAGGCGCTCGATAGGCGCGCTTGAAAGAGTGCGAACAGCATCGTCCCGATCAGCAGCACGAGAATAACGCCCAAGAGCAGCAGCACGATGCGGGTTATGGCATTTTGAATGTGGGCCGCAGCGCTGCGCTCCCGCCGATCCAACAGTGCATCGATGCCGTTCATTGCCGCGCGGAACCGATCCACGAGCGACTTCCCGCGAAGCTGCAGGGTGGCGCCCGTTGCGCGGTTGCGTAAAATAGGATCGGCGACCGTCGCGAGCCACTCCCGGTTCAGACTGCCCGTCTCGTCTACGAGCTGCGCCGCACGCGAAATGTCCAAGTTGGAGACCTGCGCGCGAAGGTGCGCCAGATCGCGGGGTAACACGGCACGCGCAAAGCGGTATGGCTCCAAAAATACGGAGTCACCGGTGGCGGCATACCCGCGCAAACCGGTTTCTTCATCGAGCTGCCCGCGAATGACGGCGAACGCATCGGCACGGGCCTGCCGAATCTGCTCCGACGCCTGGAGTGAGGCTGCTATTTGCCCGTGCAGGTAGAGTCCAGCGCCGACGCTGAACGCGCCGAGCACGGCCAAAACGAGCAGTATAGGAAGCAGCGAGCTGTATGTAGCGCGCCTCGTGTAGATGTTGAACCTCCCGGATCTCCGCAGTGCGGCGGAGCGCTCGTCTCGCTTCTGCGCCATCGCGCAGCGGCTCCTTTTATTACGGCAAGGCCGCCCGGACTTTCACCGGGACGGCCTTTGTTGCGCCGTTCTAGTGTCCTCCAGTCAGAAGTTGATGGCAAGAAAGTCAGCGGGCTTCTGACTGGAGGACACTACATGCTGGACGCTACGGCGTCGCGTCCGCGAAACTGGTTGCGTAAAAAATGCCGTGCAGCCAGTAGCCGTCGGCGACGACTTGGCGTCCTACGGCAACGTTGCCGGTGCTGCGCGCGTTGAGCGCCGGCTGATCGTTCACGACGATGGAACGAGTCGACTGCTGCAATGTCACTTGATTGCCGCTCACCGAGCTGATCGTTCCGCTCAAACTGTCGGGCCTTCGCGCAAACGCGCCGAAATTCGGCATGGTTTGCACGTCCGCCGAGGCTGCGTCGGAAATCGTCGTGGCATAGAACGTTCCGCCGCGCCAGTAGCCCGACGCAACGATGTCGCGGCCGACGGCCACGTTGCCGGTCATTTTGCGGCTGAGCGCCGGCTGGTCGTTGATGACGATAGAGTTGTCCGTCCCGCGCACCGTTACCAGGTGCCCGTCCACCGCCGTGACCGTTCCTCGAACCGCCCCGCGCAGGCGACCGGCAAGGCCGGCGCCCGGACCGTTGAAGCCGGCATAACCGTACACGTTCGCATCGGCAAAGCTGGTCGCGTAGAAGGTTCCATTCTGCCAGTGGCCCCGCGCGACGACTTGGCGTCCGACGGCAACGTTTCCGGTCATCTGCTGATCCAGCGCGGGCTGATCGTTGACGACGATCGTGCCGTCGCTGCGCTGTATGGTAACCAGATGTCCGTTAACGGCCGTAATGGTACCGCTGATCACGCGCGGCGTCGTTTGAGCGCCGGCGGGCGCGGCCATGGCGAGGAACGCCGCCGCAGCGCAGCAGGCATACACATTTCGCACTTGTATCGACTCCTTTTCGATTGGAATGATTGCTGCAGGTATAACGCATCGCACAGTGCTCGAGTTCAATGCGAGCGAGGCCACGGAAGGTTAGCGCACCGGTCGCTCTTCGGGCGGCTTCGTTCGTCGAAAGAACGTCCAGTACAGCGACGCGTTGAGCAACTGCAGAGTTGCCGCTGCTTCCAGCATGGCACCGATCCAAATCGAATGCAGCATGATGCCGGCAACCGATGGACCGACCATGGCTGCGAATTGCGAGGGCACGTTCGAAATGCTTGCGACGCGCGCCCGCTCCTGCGGGGATACGATTCCCATGACGTACGATTGCCGCACGGGCACCGTCAGGCTGTTCACCAACACGCGAAGCAGAAACACTGCGCCCGCGAACCACAGCGACGGCATGAGCGGCAGCACCGCGAGCAGGCCGCACGATACGACTCGCAGGCTCACGACGGTGCGCACTGCACCACCGATGGCGTCGACCGCACGGCCCACCAGTGAGTACGATGCGATGGAACACAAGCCGATCGTCATATAGATTACGCCGATCTGGTCGGCCCGTGCGTTATAGCGCAGATGAAACCACAGCACGAGCATCGGGCCGAGGAATCCCACCGCAAGGCCGTTGGTTGCGTTCGTGACCATGAAACGCAGCACGAGCGCGCGCGTGCGCTTGGAAAGCGCAGGCGCCGGTCGGCCCCCGCGCGGCGCGGCTTGCGAATGTGCCGCGGTTTCGTGAATCGGCACGACGGAGAACAGAAGCAGTACCGAGATTGCGCTTGCGATGAAAAAGACGAGACGGTACTGATGCACGAACGTCAGCAGAAAACCGAATGCGCCGCCCAGCGCCCCGATCATCGAAAATGCCGCAAAGACCCGCGTGCGCAACCGCTGATCGACGTGCTCGGCCAAGAGCGCTTGTTCGGCTGAGTAAAACGGCCCCAAACCGCCGCCCGACGCAGGGCCGCCGCCGCGACCGATGGTTCCGAGCGCACCCGCCAAACCCAGCACCCAGAACGGCATATCGAAAGAGAAAGCGAGCGCTGCGGCTGCGCTGAAGGCGCTAAAGACCGCCAGAACCTTCTTTCTGCCGAACCGGTCGCCGATGAAACCCGCGGCCAACGCCAGAATCGCGCTGCCGCTCGCCCACACCGTAACGAGTACGCCGACTTCCGCAGCGCTCGCGCCCCGGCCGAGCAGATACAGCGGCGTTATGACGCCGAGATAGGATTGATTGAAGCTGCGCAACATGCGGCCCAGGCAAAGAAAGCGCAGCGACGTGGAAGCCGAAAGCGCCTGGTACGCATTCACTTGTGTTTCTAAAGATCAGGAGAGAGTGGGATTCGAACCCACGGAACGCTCATCGCGTTCAGCGGTTTTCAAGACCGCCGCATTCAACCGCTCTGCCATCTCTCCCCACCGCAAACTCGGCTTTATACGGATTGCCGCGGATCTGCCTGCAATGACTACTTTGGATTTGCGGTAGAAGCCGGCATTGCGGCTTGTAGCGCGGCCTTGAGCGTAATCTCGCGGCCGGCCGGATCGATCCAGTGCGCGTTGCTGTTCCCTTCGGAGATGAGAAAGATCGAACACGCATTTGGGCCCAAACACGTTGCGCGATGCGGATGGCGTGCGGGCAAGAAGAGATAGTCGCCGCTACGAGCAGTATACGCCGCTCCGCCCTTTACCTGATTCTCAATGGTGCCCGCCACCGTCATCAACGTTTCATTAAAAGGATGCCAGTGCCATGGTACGATGCAGCCCGGACTCAACTTGGCAAAGATTACCGAAGGGCCTTTCATCGGATTGCCCCGATCGAGGCCGGCCGAAATACAGCTCGGTACGTTCGGCAGCGTGCGAAATGTCATCAGCCTTTGCCGTCGTACGATCGGCGTCTGCGCAGCGGGGCAAGCCGTGCAGAGAAAGGCCGTTGCGCAGCCGATGAAGCCGACTGCCGTCAGGAACGTTCTCAATCGCATGCTATCCCTCTTTGCACTCCGTCTGATGTCAATGTTCAGCCGGCGAATTGACGATCGCGTCAAAGTGCTCCTCCGCCGGACGATTGGCGTTCGCTGTCCGCGTTGGGTTTGGATGAAGGCTGGCCAGGGCGGTAACCGGCAAAGGCATGCGCGGCCGCCGCTCACCTCATAGCCTCACCGGTTGGCCCTCACCGAGAAATCTCGCAACGTCGCCGTCTTCTATGGGACCGGCCTATATGGATAAATTATACGGCCGGCCCGGGTCAGTCCGAAACCGAGCACAAGACGCTCGGCACCGCGTGTTCTACGGCTGCGCCGGAGGATCGCTGGAAGGAAACGAGTCGGCGACGGTCTTGTCATAGTCGTCCAGTTGCTTGTCGCCCTCGTGCGCTTCACGTGCTTGTTCTTTGATCTCGGCTTTTTCCGCAGGTTTTGGCGCCTGCACGATCTTATCATCGCGTTCCATGGCTGCCTTGTACCCGGACTCGGTCGTAATGGCTACTCCGCTGGGAGTGGCGCTTGCCGTTCGGGCAGATGAGCGCCGCATCATCGCAAGCGATTTCATTCGCATGACCGGAAAAAGCGGCGCGCGATCGCGCCATCCGCTGCTACGCGAAGCCGCGGCGCAAGTCGCGGCGTATTTCCGCAGGCGGCTGCAGAGATTCGACCTTCCGCTTCTCTTGGAAGGAACGCCGTTTCAAACCGCCGTGTGGAGTTTCGTCGCCGGCCTGGACACCGGCGAAATCATCTCGTACGGCGACCTCGCGCGTGCCGTCGGCGCGCCTCGTGCGGCCCGCGGCGTTGCATCGGCTATGGCGCACTCGCCCCTGGACTTGTTCGTGCCCGCACATCGGGTGGTCGGCTCGGACGGCAGCCTGCGCGGCGCCGGACCGCGGTCGCTGCGCCGGCGCCTGCTCGAATTCGAAGGCGTCATCTTGCGATAAAGCGCCGCCACTCGACGGCGATGCCGGCGCCGTTGTTGCGATCGCCGGCTTCTCCGGTAGCCGGATAGCGCGCGGAAAAGCCGATGCTGCGCAATCCCACCAGCAATTCGGAACGTGCGAACGACATGCCCAGCGCGGCCATGACGTCTTCTTCAGACGCGACTTCCGCTTTGTCGACCTCGGGAAGGCCGATGCTGTACATGTAGCGATCCGTTCCGGTCATATGCGGCGCCGCGCCGAGCATCACTTCGATGAAGCGCGCATGCCCCGCAGGTACGCGATACGTCATCTCGTAACGGACGCCGGCGAGCCGCGATGCCACCACCTGGGACAGGTTCGGCAAAGGAGTTCGCTGGTTGACTATAGTTTCGCCCACGCCGGCCCAAAGATGTCCCGCCGGATCGATCGCAAATCGAACGGCGCCGTTGATCAAGCTGAGTTGCGGGGTGGCCGCGCCGTAAAATGCCGATGGTTTCTGCGGCAGCGAAACGGGCGGAACGCCTTCCAAGCGCATCGCCACGCGTTTGCCCAGTACGCCCAGCTGCAGAATCGCACCGGCCGCCACGCCGTGCTGGGTGCCGGCCACGTCGGTGTGCGCGCCGGTAGCGAGCAGGCCTTGCGCGCCAACGTACACTGCCGCCAGCATGGCGCTACTGCTTAACAGCATCGATCACGACGATACCGCGTGCATTCCGGTGTTCGAATTGATCCAGCGCGGCAAGCGTTGCGCCGATGGGGCTTTGCGGCTGCGTCGCTTGCGTGATCGTCATGCCGATGCGCGCCTTGGCTTCATTGTCGATGGGAGCGCGCATCATTTGCGGCAACGCTCGGTACTTGCCAATCAAGCCCAGTATGCGCCCGAACCGCTCGTTCACGCGCGCAGGGTCCATCACGATCACCAGCACGCCGTGCTTTTGCGTACCTTGCTGTCTTTCAAAGCCGGCATAATCCAATCCGTAGCGCTGCGCTTGGGTCTGCGCCTGCGGATTGCTGCCGGTTTCAACCGACCGGTATCCGGACGGCGGCGAACCGGCAAGATGCTCGACCCATGAAGAGAGCTGCCCGAACGACGCGTTGGATGCGGCGATGACTTCGTGACCCGAGTACGTTCCGCTGCCGCCCGTAAAAACCGAGTGCCCCCCGGCTGCGTTTCCCAATTGCACGTTTTGCGTGAACGCTCGCGAGCTCACCACGGAGGCGCCGGCGTACAACGGAAAATTCAGCGGGTTTCGCAGCGCAGGCGGGGACGACGGACCGGTTTGATTTGCGCTTTGCTGCGAGGAGCATCCCGCGGCAAGCAGCAGCGCAGCGGCCAGAGCGACGACATTCTTGTTCTGCATAGCGCACGAGCCGTTCGAGGAGAAGGCGCGCCGACCCCGTAAGCGATTGCGGCAAGGGGGTGCGGCGGTTGTCGTTCCGAGAGTTTTGGCCACGGTATCTGCAGGCTCATCGCGACCCGCGAACGCGTCTGTTTCACGTGGCCGGTACGCTCGCCGGCACCGGTCTGCTGCTGCGCGCGATCGTACTGCGCAAACCTTGGCTTGCGGCGGCCGGACTTGCCGCCGGCTACGGTCCCGCGTGGCTGTCCCACGCGCTCATCGAACGTAACCGGCCGGAAACGCTGCGCGCGCCGTTAGCTTCTCTGGCGGCCGACTTCGTGATGGCTTTCCACGTGCTGCGCGGAACGATAGATCGACAATTGGATACCGCGCAAGAAGAGGATTGAACGCAAGCTATGCTCGCAGTGATTTTTGCGGCCGCCGTCGCCGCTTCGGTACCCGCGCCCACGGCTTTGCCGTCATTGGCGCCTGCAATGAGGCGCGTGGCCATGCCGACGTTTACGGCAAAGGATTCCTCCATAGCGATACGAACCGGCCGCGCGTTTCAGGTGCAGTTGGAGGTTACTTCGGGAACCGGATACACTTGGAGACCGCAGGGGCCCCTGCCGCCGGGACTCACCTTGCTGGGCGTCTTTCAGCAGGCCCGCGGCAGACTGATGCCCGGCGGTCCGGGGATCGAAGTGCTCGTCTTTCGCGCGGCCGGCGTGGGGAAGTTTCGTCTCACGCTCGCATACCAGCGCGCTTGGGAGCGTGGAGCCAAACCGGCAAAAGTTCAAACGTATACCGTAACCGTGCATAGATAATCGATGCAGCAGCAAGAACGTCTCTCGTACGGATCGTACCTGAAAGTGAACGAACTGCTCGAACTGCAGCGCCCGCTCTCGTCGCCCGCGCACCACGACGAGATGCTTTTCATCATCATTCATCAGGTGTACGAACTGTGGTTCAAGCAGATCCTGCACGAAGTCGAGGCCGTGATGCGCGACCTCGATCGGGACGAGCTGCTCCAGGTGACCAAACACTTCCGGCGGATCCACACGATTCAACGCCTGCTCGAACAGCAGATCGACATCTTGGAGACGATGACGCCCCAAGAGTTCAACGCGTTTCGCGACAACCTCAATCCCGCCAGCGGCTTTCAATCGATCCAGTTTCGGGAACTCGAGTTTCTTTGCGGCGTGCGCCGGCTGGACGCGCTCAAGCACATTCAGACCAGTGATGCGCAGCGCTCGCGTCTGGATCGCCGGCTTGCCGAGCCTTCGCTGTACGACAACGTCAAAGCGCTGCTGGCGCGCCGCGGATTCGCAGCCGATTCGCACGACGGGCTGATCGACAGCTGTAAAACGATATACACGCACCCGCGCGACAACTACGATCTGTATCTTCTCCTGGAAGATCTGATCGAATTCGACGAGCGGTTTCTGCTGTGGCGCGGCCGGCACATTCGCATGGTCGAACGCATGATCGGTGCCAAGAAAGGCACGGGCGGATCGCTTGGCGCGGCGTACTTGGCGACCACGCTCGAGCATCGCTTCTTTCCCGAGCTGTGGGAAGTGCGTTCGTACTTGGGCAAAGGCTACGAATGACGCTTCGAAGCGATCCTGCGCAGGCCGTTGCCCGCGAACAGTTTCCCACGCTGGCTTCTTCGACGTATTTGGTGAGCCATTCGATGGGGGCGGCGCCGCTGGGAGCTCGCGACGCACTTCAAGCGTATTGGAACGACTGGGCGACCGACGGACCGGAGGCCTGGGAGCGCTGGCTGCCGCAAATCGGTGAAGTTGCCAACGGCATCGGACGCATCATCGGCGCGCCGGCCGGCTCGATCTTCCTTGGCCCCAACGTTTCGGTGATGCAGTCGGCTCTGGCCTCATGCCTGCATTTCACCCGCGAGCGCAACGAAGTCGTGTACGAGGCGCTGCAGTTTCCTTCGCTCACGTACGTGTGGACCGAGTGGCAGCGCTTCGGCGCCAAGCCATGCATAGTTGCGTCCGACGACGGCCGAACGGTTCCGACCGAACGCATCATCGCAGCGATTACCGAGCGCACCGTCATCGCCGTTCTTTCGCACGCCTATTACGTATCCGGCGCGCTTGCCGACGTGCGCGCGATCCAAACGCATTGCCGCAGCACCGGCACGCTGCTGTGCGTAGATGCGTATCAGACGACCGGCGTCTACCCGTACGACGTTCGAGAGTGGGATTTGGACGTCGTGACCGGCGGAAGCCACAAATGGTTATGCGGCGGACCGGGATGCGGCTGGATCTACGTTCGCCCGGAATCGCTCGACACGTTCGAGCCGGCAGTTACCGGATGGATGGCGCACGCGCGGCCGTTTTCGTTCGAACCCGCGCCGATGACGTGGTCGCCAACGATGTATCGCTGGGGAACGGGAACGCCGACTATCCCGGGTTATCTGGTCGCCAAACCCGGACACGATCTCATCGGGAACATCGGAGTCAAGCACATCCGCGAGCACAACGTCCGGCTGACCACGGCGATCGCGGATGGAGCGCTGGATCGCGGCCTGCAGGTCAATACGCCTTTGGATCCGGCCAAACGCACGGGGTGGATTGCGATCGATTTTCCCGACTCCCAGCGCGCGTACCGTGCGCTGATCGAACGGCGGGTATTCGTCGATTACCGGCCCGGATGCGGCATTCGCGTCGGCCCGCATTTCTACACGACCGGTGATGACGTCGAAGCGTTCTTTGCTGCGCTCGACGAGGCCCGACGATGTCCATGATCGTCGACCATCGCAACGTAGGCGCCGCATTCCGGCGCCTTTCGCTTCCTACGGGCGTCGCGATGCTGGGCGATCAAGTCTTAGGTATCGTCGACACTATCGTCATCGGCAGCTTGGGCGCCGTTGCCCTCGCGGGTGCGACCGGCGCCGTGACCGCGTTCATGGCGATCGCTTTTGCGGTGCTGGGCTTCATGGCCGGCGGCGGAATCATCGCTTCGCAGCGCGTGGGCGCGGGCGATGTCGACGGGTTCGGCAAAACGGTGCGCGCGGCGCTGGTTATGCCGCTCGTGGCCGCGATCGTCATCGCGCTGGCAAGCATGCTGTTTTCCGAACCCGTCCTGCACGAAATGGTCGGGCGTCTGCCCAGCGCGCACGCGAGCGGCACGTACCTGTTCGTACGCTGCCTGTCGCTGATTCCCATCGCGATTTCCGGAACGCTGATCACGGGCTTGGGAGTTGCGGGCAACCGCAAATTCGGCGCGATCGTCCTGGCGGTGATCAACATCGTTCACATTCCGCTGGTGCTCGTTCTGGCGCTGGGCTGGCTCACGCATCACCCGTTCGGCATCGTAGGCGCCGGCGTATCGTCGTTGCTGTCCGAAGCGATTGCGGCGGCGTACGGCGTGCTGTACGTTTGGCGGCGCCCCGTCTATCGCATCTTCACGCAGCTGACGCTCGACTTTCGGCTGGCCGTCGAATGTGCTCGGCTCGGGTTGCCGGAGGCGGTTTTCCTCTTTACCATGATGGCGCCCGACGCGTTCATCGTTGCCATGCTCGCGCCGTTCGGACCGGTGCAGATCGCCGCGTTTCGAGCGCTCAGCGTGGTATCCGACATCACGTTCGTCGTGCCCAGCCCGCTGCAGTCCGCCGTGCAGACCGTCATCGGTCAGCGCTTGGGCGCAAACGACGTGGAGGGCGCGAAATGGTTCTTCCGCCGCTCGCGCGTGGTCGCGTTTTGGATCAGCGCCGTAACGGGCATCGCCGCAGCGCTGCTCGCGTGGCCCGCAGCGTACGTCATTACGCTGAGCGCCGCGGTAGCATCGCTGGCGGCCTGGCCGCTGGCCGCGCACATGGTGACGCTGCCGATCAAAGGCTGGGCCATGGTGTCGATGGCGCCGATTCGAGCCTCGGGTGACACGCGCTTTTCCATGACGATCGGCATCGTGACCGGTCTGCTCGTCGTGCCCGCGTCATACGCGTGCATTCGCGTGCTGCACGTCGGCCTCTGGGGCGTGCCCATCGCTTGGATCTTCGCCTGGAGTGCCAGATCGATCATCACGGCGATTAAACTGGCCGACGAATCGTGGACGCGCCGCGAGTTGATTGCGGTGTAGCTATTTGCTAAGGGCCGGCGAACAACGTCACAAGCTCGTCGTGAATATGCCCGTTGCTCGCAAGCACCGATCCGCCGTCGACCCTGAATTCGCTGCCGTCGAGCGCGCTCACCCTTCCGCCGGCTTCGCGAACGATCAGCGCGCCCGCAGCCACGTCCCACGGGGCGAGATCGAACTCCCAAAAGCCGTCGAATCGCCCCATGGCCGTGTAGGCCAAATCGAGCGCCGCCGATCCGTCGCGGCGCACGGCCTGCGCAGCGTTTGACGCGCGTGCAAAATACGGTGCGTTCGTTTCAAAATCGTATGGTTTGAAGCCCGTGCAGAGCATCGCCGCGCCCACGTCCGCAATCGACGAAACGCGAATGGGCGCGTCGTTTCGCATCGCGCCTGCGCCGCGCGCGGCGGCGAACAATTCATTCATCAGCGGCGCATAGACCACGCCCGCCGCGACCTCGCCGTCCGCCTCGTACGCAATGGACACGCAAAACAGCGGGTACGCGTGCGCGTAATTCGTGGTGCCGTCGAGCGGATCGACGATCCAGCGCTCGCCGGAGCTGCCTTTGCGCTCGCCGCCTTCTTCGCCCACAATCGTCGCGGCCGGATACTCTGCGCTCAGGCGCGCCACGATGGCCGCTTCGCTTGCGCGATCGGCTTGCGTCACCAAATCCGCGCGCCGGCCTTTCTCCTCGATATGCAGCGGCCGGCGCAATTGCTCGAGCAGAATCGCGCCGGCCTCCTGGACTGCAGCAACCGCCGACCTTAGCGGCTCAGGCACTAATTCGCTACGAGCGTATACGTGAGCGTCACGGCCTGCGGCACGATGTTCTCGTTGCCGATCGAAACCTTGAAGTTCTGCAGGATGTCGTAGGGGTTGCTGCGCGCCGGAATGCTCGTACCGTTGGCCAGCAGCAAGTTACCCGCCGTCGGAACCACTGCATAGCCTGTCTGATCGAACGTTATGCCTGCCCCTTGCGACGAATTGCCCGAATCGACGGCGGTCTGCAGTTCGTTCGACGGCACGCCGGTGCTGTTGACCGGATTATTGCTCGCCTGCACCGACAGCGACCACGTCAAAGGGCTGCCCGAGGTGATGTAGACGCTCGCGCGCGCGATATCGCTGAACGAGCCGGACGAACCGTTATTGACCGTTCCCACGTCGACGGTTGTTCCCGAAAATCCGCAGGAGCCGCAGCTGATCACCGGAGTAGATCCGCCCGGACCGGGATTGGTGGGATCGATCACCATGTTCAGGCCGATGCTGAGCACGACCTTGACGTCGGTATCGCCGAGCCACGCCTCGCCCGCCGGCGTACCGCTGGGATTGATCGTCGTTCCCCATTGATACGAATCGTTTTGCGCCGACGGGCCTTTCGCAGTAAACGTAATCTGCAGCGTGTCGCCCGGTTTGAGCGCGCACGAACCGCCCCCGATGTTGATCGAACCGTTCGTCCCATTGGTTTGCGCGCTGCTCGAAGAGGTGACCGTGCAGCCGTCGACGTTGCCTGCAAGGGTCGGCGCGCCGGTGAGCACCCAGGTTTGGCCCGATGGATCCGTCGCATTGTTGCCGTTCGTATCCGTGCCGGGCACCGTTACGGTGAGCGAGGTGATGTTCGTCGGGCCGGTATTCTTGATCGTATACGTGTACGCGTTTCCATAGGTGGTATTCGCGCTGCCGCCGATCTGAGGAACGGTGTTCGTTGAAACCGGAGCCGGCGTGGGATATCCGCCCGCGGCCGAAAAGCCGGCACTCGCCGATGCGCTGGAAACGTTGAGCGAGAACTGTTTGGCGCCGGTCCACCCGTTGGCGTTCGCGCCGTGCGCGTACATATTGAAGTTCGCCGTGCCGGCGGGCAAGTTGCTGAACGTGAACGGTACGGTGAGCGTTGCCGCAGGCGCCAGCGAGTTTTGCTCCTGCGCGCTGGTGCACTGCGGCAGCGCAGGCGCGGGACTGCCCAGCGGCGTGGCCGCGGGCGGACCGTCGGCCGTCACGTATTGTCCGGCGCACACGCCGAACCAATAGTTCGTGTTTGCGCCCACGGTTTGCTTGCCGAGATACGACCACCCGGCCGTCGTCGGCGCGGGATTACCGCTGACCGTGAGCGAGGTGGGAACGGCGACGACCACCGCGTCGACGTAGTCGGGGAACGGATCGGTTGCCGTCGAGGTATTGCTCAGGTTCAAGTTGAGCGTTGGTGAAGTGCCCGAACCTGCCGTGCTCGGCGAAAACGACGTGGGCATGTCTCCGCCGTTGAGCGAGTACAGCGCAAACGCCAAACTGTCGACCGTGTACGGGTTGGTCGGACCCACGGGGACCGTCACGTTCGTGTTGTCGGGCGAGATGAAGAATGCTTGCGGCTGGAGCGCCTGCACCATCATGTCCGTATATCCGAAGCTGGTCGGCGTGGTCGTTTCGTCGAAATAGACCGTCGTCGATCCGTTGGCGGGCACGTTCGCGCCTCCCGAAGCGGTAAAGCATACCCACGCTGCGCTCAGGTTCGCATTGCCGCAGGGCGCCGACACGCCCCAGCTTCCCGAGCTCTTCGAATCGATGGCGACGTATTCCAGCGTGTTGTTGGCGGCATACGGCCCCGGCAGCGACACCGCGAATTCGGTTATCGGAGTGCTGGTGTTGTTGGTGATCGTCACTCCGAAGATGTCGTAATAGCTGTAGTTGATCGAGTAGGGCGAGTACTGATGGTAGTCCGCCTGCGGAAAGCGCGTTTGATACAGGTGCGCACCCACCGCCGTCGGCGCGGGCGTTGCGAACCAGCGCCCCGGCGGCCCGGTCATGCCGTACAACATGACGTGGGCGGTGCCCGACAAAGTGCTGCCATTCGCGAAATAAACCGGCGTCCAGGCGTAGCTGGTATTAGTCAGCTTGGACCACGTCAGCCCGTGCGTTGGAAGAATCGACGTCGTTCCGCTGCACGAAGAGTGCAGCTGCTGCCGTTCGCATTGTAGAACGTGACCGACGGGACGATCAGGTACGCTCCCACCTGCAGCTGGGTCGAGGGACTGGCGGGCAGCGCGACGATGTCGCATTCGCCGGTCGTCGTCAGGCCACCCGCGCTGCAGTAATCGGTAACGTTCCACGTCGTGCCGTTGGAGTCGGTCGCGGTGGTGCTGCAGGACGGCGTGCATTGGGCGATCGTATCTCCGCTCAGGGTCGCCATGACGCCCACGCCGTTGCCGGCGGTTGCCGTAAAGTCTTTACCCGTCGTAAAGCCGAGCCCCGAGAACGTGTCGCCGTTGCCCACGCCGTAATACACGTCACTCGTATTGGTGATTTTCAGCGACGCGGATGCCGAGCCGTTTTGCGGCACGTTGAGAGAGGACTGATCGCTGGCACCGACGTGGAATGCCGTGGTCGCATTGTATCCGACGACTCTGAACTGCTGCGACGCGGTCGTCGTGCTCGTCGCCGTGTCGTATAGCGTGGTGGTGTAGATGCCCGAAGGATAGTCGCCCGGGCTGAAGATGCCTAAAGAGTCGAACGTGAAAACGTGATTCGCGTTGGGACCTATCGTGGCCGAATACCTGCTCACGACGCGGCCGTCGGGGTCGTTCACCGTCCACATGTACGGGTGCGACGTTATGCCCGAAACCGACGCATTGATGCCGCTTACCGACTCCTCGCCGTTGCCGTCCCACGCAACGGTCGTCGAGGGCGTCGTTGCCGGAAGCGGACGCGGCGAGGGATTGACTCCGCCGCCGGTTCCGTCGGGATACACCAGAATCAGTTTGCCGGCCGCGCCGGTGAGCGCCACTTGCACTTGCGCCAACCGCTGATTCAACGTCTTGTCGTAAATCACGACCGAATACGTACCCGCAGGAATCGACGTGTCCAACGGCCACGTTACCGACAGTTCGCCTCCCGGAGCCTGCTGGCCGGGAGAGTTGGCGGGACTGCAGAGCTGACCCGCGGTGGCCGTCGGCGTTTGCGGCGGGCTGATGAACTGGCACGAGGGATTGCCCGACGTGGCTTCGACATAGACGACGTAGTAGTCCGATGCCGTGACGTTCTTGACGTCGATGTACGCAGCGCCGCTGCTCGAGACGTCGTACTGGTACGTTTCGACGCTGTGATACGGGTCTTGATACACTTTGAGCGAGAACGTCGGACCGGCATTGACGTAAACGACGGTCGCCCATAGACCTTTGGTGACGTCGTATACGGCCAAAACGTACGTGCCGGCAGCTGCGAGCGCGAGCGAATGAGAACTGCCCGCGGCAGCCCTGTAGGTTCCGCCCGACGCCGTTGCGCTGGCGGTCGTTCCGACGCCGTTGCTCGGCGCCAAGTAATAATCCTGATACGTGTCGGTGGCCGGCGTGAGTGAAGACGATTGCCAGTTGATCGTGCAGCCAGTGTTGAACAGCGCGCCGACGGCGTTGTTGCAGCCTGCGCCGGTGGTAACGGTGATCGTGGCGCCGGTCGCCGACATCGGACGGCGTACGCTCATGCGGCCGCGCCCGGGATGGATCGTCGCCGCGTCGGTATGCATGGGCAAGGTGGGCAGCATCGTAAGGGGCACCCGCGCGCCGTCGGGGACCGCGCCGACGTAGCGTCCGCGCAGCGCAGGCAGAAAAGCGTTGGGCGAAGGCGACGCGCTTGGTGCGGGCGCCTTGGTCAGCGGCATGGGCAGATGCAGCACGGGAGCAATCGGCAGCGAGTGCGGCCAAGAATTTTGGCCGGCCGGATGCACTTGCGCAGCGGCCGATGCGCACAGGGCGATCATCAACACGAAGAGCCGCGAGAGAACGGTCGAACCCAAGCGCCGCATCAGTAATACACCGTGTAAACCGCGTTGCTGCTGTACGTGCCGCCCGGAACGGTTGCGGGAACGCTCACCGACAAATCGACGCAGTACGTCTGTATGTACTTGTTCGTGTCGAGCGTGGCCCAGTTGCCGCCGTCGTCGGCGTACACGATGTACGGCGTCGGAGCGGGTTTGGGCGTTGCCAGGTACGTGTTGTTGGCCAGCGCGGTGCCGGTAAACGTATCGGCTGCGCCGTCCGAAAAATCGTTCGAAAGCCCGTGCTTGAGAATCCAGTATGCCGAAGCCGTGTGCACGGTAACGTGGAACGCGCACGGGACCGTCGTCGTCGTTCCGGCCGTCGTCGTGATCGACGTAAAGGGCTGGTCCGAGTACAGCAGCGTCGCCTGCGGATTCGGAGTCACGGCCGCCTCCACGCGAACCGGCTGCTGCTTGACCTGCGCGACCCAATCGTCGGATCCACGCTGACGCATGCGCATGCGCGCGACGATGCCTTCATCGGATTGCGACGGAGCGCGATACCCCATGGGAGCCGGCGTCACGTTGACCAGGATCGTTACGGCGATCTGATCGCGCTGCTGGACCAGCGTTGCCGACCCGCGTGAGCCGGCCATGACTACCGCTATGCACGCGACGGCAAGCGAGAACAGTGCGACTTTCAGTCTCACTTTGCCATCACCGTGTAGACGACCCAGACGAAGTACGAGCCGGCCGTCGCGGTGGGCGGCACCTTGAGTTCGTAATCGTAGTAAAAATCCGCCGCCTCTTGCGACGTGCTCGCAATGGGCGCGGGGTAAGCGACATACGAGATGCTCGGCGGCACGTTGAAGCTGCCGCCCGTTACGGCGCCCGATGTTTTATAAAATGGATATCCCGGCGCGAAACCCGTATTGGAATCCGCCGGCGATCCGCTGGTCGAGGGCACGTAGTACAGCGTCGAGGAAAGCGTTTGCGACGTCCCGTCGTTCTGGTTGTAAAAATCTGCCGCGCCTTCGCCGTACAGATTGAAGCCGTTGGCGGAGCTGGTCTGTACGTTTACATGCACCGCGTATTTGTATAAATAGGAATCGCCCGCAAGCACTTGACCGAAATCGACCGCGCCGAACGCCGTGTCAGGCCCGTGCGTGGGTGCAGGCTGGGCTCCGAAAGTCGCTTTTACCGAACCGAAGCCGGGATAGTAGTTGGGCGTGAGCGTGACGTTCACGAGCGCTTGCGAATACCACTTGACGGTGGTCGCAGACGATCGCGTCGTTGCGTGTGCTTCCCGCGGCGCGAGCGCGAGGGCCAAAGCCGTCGCGGCAACGACTGCCGCTAGAAACGCGCGAGCCCCCCTGCTCATTACTTTCCCCGACCTCCTATGTCGTGCGTCAGATAGCGGACCGCATCCGGCGATCCGTCAAAATGTAGCGTCGCGGCGCCTACCGTACCGCTAGAGTGATCGCTCCGCCGGTTTCGGTTTTTCCGCCATAATCGATTGTCGCAATCACTTGATACGTCCCGGGGTCCAGGTGCTTTCCGCCGATCTGCACGAGGCGTTCGCCGCCGCGCTCTACCAGCAGCGACTCCGGCATGCCGATGCGCTCTATCGTGTCGGACCCGCGCTGAACCACGACTTGCCCGTTGAGATATTCGTGAACTTTGCCCGTATTGCGAAAGAGGACGCGATAGGTTTGTCCGCGCGAGCTTCGCGTTGAATCCATCTTCACGATTTCGCCGGACGGTGACTGGTCCGAGCCGACCGTTGCGTAGATCTTCGATGCCACGCGCGCGGAGAAGGCGAAGTTCGAGCCGGCACGGCGGACCGGCCGGGTTTGGAAGAACGCTATGCCCGCATATTCGCCCGACAGACGGCCGTCCGGAGGGACTGCAATCGTCAGGCGCACTTGCTGCGTGGTGCCGCCGGGGAGATCGAACTCGCGCGGATTGATGGAGCTCCATCGCATCAGCGAAAATTTTCGGCTTCCGATTTTTTGAAATTCGTACTGGCCGCCGCGTGAAACCCCGAAGTCAACCAGCGACGCCTGAATGTGGATCGAATCGGGCGTGGTGTTATGAACGGTTACCGGAATGTTGTACGTCGTCCCGGCCGGGATGGAGATGTCGAGCTTTGCCGGTGAGACCTCGATGCCGAATCCCGAAGTATCGCCTGCGGCGGGAAGCAGCAGGCTAACGGCGATCAATGCAGTGACGCAGGCAGACTTAAACATCTTCTCCATGCCATGAATTTCGGCGCGGAACCCACGCGAGCCCCGCGCCGAATCGCAAAGGGTTGTTTAATTCGCGGTAAGCGTATAGGTAAGCGTCGCCGTAGTGCTGTTCGACGCAGCGTTGTTGGCCATGACCAGTTCGAGATCTTGACCGACGTTCGCCGGACTGCCGACGGTGAACTGATTGGTGTTGGTTGCTGCCGTAAAGCCGGACGTGTTCAACGGCTGGCCGTTCGAAGCGCATGCCGCCGAGCTGGTATTGGTAACGGCCGACCCCGCGTACTGTGTCTGCGCAACCGGGAGCGCCGCAGCGTTGAACGAGGCGAAGCTCTTCGCGCCGTTGTTGGCGTACGCGCAGAGTTCGTAGCCGGCAGCCGGGTTAGCGCCGAGCGCTTCCGCAAGGGTCCAGTTGCTGGAGCTCGT
The DNA here is from genome assembly GCA_963777315.1 of Vulcanimicrobiota bacterium. Lineage (GTDB taxonomy): Bacteria > Vulcanimicrobiota > Vulcanimicrobiia > Vulcanimicrobiales > Vulcanimicrobiaceae > CAVYEM01. Next base: position 16,257 of record CAVZQC010000005.1, on the reverse strand, counting down.
GCTGACGATTGCGTTTACGGCGTTTTCGTACTGGCAGTCGGTGTATTTCGTCGGATCAACCGAAACCGTGCCGAAATCAACGGTTCCGTCGGTATTGGTCGGGTCGGCCGCCGTGCAGGTACCCGTACCGCCATTGGCGTTCGTGTCGACTTTTCCGGCCGACGTGTTAAACACGCCGGAGGAATTGTAATCGGTGTGCAACGTGAGCGTCGCGAGCGCCTGCGAGTTCCATTTCACGGTAACCGAACCGGTCTTCGTGGTAGCTGCGTTCGCGAACGTTGGGCAGAGCAGCGCAGCCATCGTAGCGAGCACTGCAAAATTCCTAGCGTTCATTAAATCCTTTCACCATCTCGAGAATGCCATCCATGGCGGTGATAAACGATGCCACCAGCGGTAACATCACGGTAACATTATCGGCAGCTTACCCGAGCGAGTTAGCAGCGTTCCGTGAAGTGGCCGTAAAGAAAGATGCAGCGAAAAGCTGAATATGCGCCCGGACGCCGGTTTGCGCAGGGTCGTCACGGTGCCGTCTTGCCATTCGATGGTATCTCCGCTGCGAACGTCGGCCAAAAAGCGAGCGCGCACGGCGACGTACTGACCTATCGCCGCATGCGCGGGAATCGTTTGCAGAAGTGCCAGCGGCATTTGCGGATCGATCTGCAGCGAGGATGCCGCCGTCCCGGGCGCTTTACCGCCCCAGTGGGCGACCACGTCCTGCGCGCCGGCCTTGGCGCCGGCCGGAACCGCAATCGTTCCGCTCCAGTACCTGCCGGATTCGTCGTAGCGCAACGCCGTGGTTTTACCGAATGCAAAGGCACTGACTTCGCCGGCGTCCTTGGGCGCGCTTACGTGCACGTTGGTGCTTCCGAGCGGCGGAAGGCGCGAATCGCCCAGCCCGATCTCCACGCCGGCGGTCTTTTGCTGGATAAACGTAAAGACGACGGTTTTCTTCTTGCGGCCGATGTGAAACAGCAGCCCTTCATAATGCTCGCCGCCCGCAAGCGTCACCGCAGCGCCGTCTTCCACCGGTCCGGTCGGATCGGGAAGCGTTTGCGGATCGACGGAAACGTTGTACGTGCCCGCAGGCAAATCGTCCAATACGAACGACCCGTCGGGATCCGTTATCGCGGCATGCTCGCCCGGTTCCGCGACGACGTACGCGTTGTTTACGCCGCCGTTGAAATCGGGCTTGAGCTCCTGCAAAAACAGCAGCCTTCCCGCGATCGATCCCAACTGCTGCGCGGTAAAATCGACCGTTGCAACGTTGCCGTTTTGAACCGACACGGTGCGGCGCACTGCGTCCGCGGGAAAATCGGCAAACGCCGGAATGCTCTGGGTGACGATCTGCACGACGTGATCGCCCGCGAGAAGCCGCCCGAACCCGTACGCACCGTTCGCATCGGTTTTGGAATACATCCCCCCGTCCAAGCGAAGCATGACGTCCGAAAGCGGGATGAGCGATCCGCCGCTGTCGCGGCCGAACACGTGGCCGGCGATCGCGCCGAAGTTGCCTACGCGAAACACGACCTGCCCGGTCTGGCCGCCTTCGAGATTCAGCGTGGCGACGGGTTGGTCGACGGTGTACCCGCGCGGGAGCGACGCGTTCTCGATGCGGATGGTATGCGGTCCGGGGGAAACGAACGAAAACCGGAAGCTTCCTTCCAAGTCGGTGCGCTGCACGTCGCGATTGTCCAACACCACGACGACGTCGCCCATTCCGCCGCTCGTAAGAAATCCGAACGTGTTGTTCATGCCGGTATCCGCCAGCACGCGCCCGGAGATCGTCGCCGGCAGCCGCGCGTCGGCGCGTCCTTGGACGGCTCCGCTGCCCAATGCGAACGGCGCGTTGATCTGCACGCTGAACAAACGTCCTCGGCTGTTGAGCGCGGGATTGACCGCATCGACGAGCGATTGGCGTCCGTACTGCACCTGCAGCGAAAGCGCCGGCGAAATTTGCCGTCCCAACTGCAGCACCGGAGAACGCGTCACGGCGTCCGAGTACGGGGTGATTGCGTGATTGACTCCGTACGCGACGCCAACGGCGGAACGGCCGAATAGACGGCTGATGCTGAAATTTTCAACTCCCGAAAGCGAAGCGCCGGTCGTTGGATTCGTCTGACGCTGGGCTTGATACGCAACGCCGATCTGCATCTGTCCAACGTTGCGATCGATCTGCGCGCTCAGCGCAGCCGTACCGATGTTGCCGCCGATCGGCTGCGTCATGCGCCCCGCCTGCACGCCGAGCAGCATCATCCCTTGCGAGCTCGACGTGGCCAGCTGCAAGCCGGTTTGTCCCGACCATTGCGAAGGGCTCGATCCGCCGAAGAGCTTTTGTTCCTGCAAGCCCAACTGGTACTGCACTCGACCGACCTGGCCGCCGTAGCTGAACGATGTGCGCCGCTGCGAGGAGGAAATGCCGCTCAGCGACGTCGTGTCGTAACCGATTTCCGCGCTGGCGAGCTGGCCTTTGAAAAACCGCCGGAAGCTGACGTCGAGATACGAATCTCCGTACGCCTCTCCGGTTCCGTACAGCAGAAAGCGTTCGGGAACGTGACGCAGCGTGGCGCTCCAGCCGCTGTCGAAAGAGCCCGCATCCACGCGTCCCTGGTAGGCAAACGCGCTGCCGGTGCCCGTGCCGGGCTTTTGCTGCAGCGCAGCTTCACCCACAAACGTCAACCGTCCCAGGCTCGATGCAAGGCCGACCAGTTCGGTTCGCGCGGCGGCGGTTTGGAATCCGGCAGGGTTTTGCGTCGCTGCGAATTCGGCCAAACTGCGTCCGACTTGACGGCGCAGCCGAACGCCTTGAACGGGAACGACGTCGCCGTTGGAACCGATCGCAGGACCTTCGAAGAGCTGCGCATCGCCCGAACCGAACGGCAATGTGAGCGCGAAACCGCGCAAGGTCGAGCCGATCGGCAGCTGCCCGAAGGCCGAGGGCGTCGAGGCTTGGTAGGAAATTTCGTAGTGCGGGGTGGCGTACGATATCTGCGCCAGTCCCAACGTGCTGCTGTTGGTGCTGGCCACGTCGAACGGAATGCCGAACTGCAGCGTGGTCGACGCAGTGCGCCGCGTAACTTCTGCAAGCATTCCCACGTTGCCGGTCGTCTGAGTTTGCGAATCCGATGCGATTCCCAGTGAGGCGTCGCGGTCGGTTTGCGAAGTGCGGTTGCCTACGTTGACGCTGCCCGACAGCGAAAATTCCAGCGGGCCGCCGCGCCGCGTGACCAGTCGTGGGGCCGGTGTAGCCGTAAAGGAAGGTTCGGGCTCGGGTGTTCCGTCGGCCGGCAGTGCGGACTCGGGCGGCGCAACGGCAACCGGGGCGATAATCAGCGGAAGCTGCAGAACGGCCCGCACCGGCTCCGGCGCGGCGGCGGCGAGATGAAGTCCGGTGAAGGCCCAAGCGGAGAATGCGCACAGGCACAGCCCTGCGATCCGCAGGCCAACGGCGTATCGTCGGCTCGTCATAACTCCCCGACTCTATTTCGTCTAGGGGGTCGGACGGATTAAGGGTGGGCCGAACGGTCTACGAAAATTTTTCGCTCGGATGCCGATATGGAATGTACCAAGGGAAGTTTCACGGAGGAAACGACTCTCTCTTATGGACGTACTGGGGGCCGGACAGACTCGACCTGAGCCTGTCGCGGACGCAATCGGACGAGCAGCGGCAAGTGCGCGCGTTGGCCAGTGGCCTTCGCGTGAATTCTGCTTCCGACGATCCCAGCGGGCTCGCGATCGCCGAAAATCTGCAGACGCAGGTCGGCGGCATGCAGCAGGCGGCACAAGGCGTACAGACTGCGAGCAATATGCTCGACGTGGCCGACGGCGCGCTCGACAACGTCCAGATGATCCTGCAGCGCGTTCGATCGCTCATCGTAGAGGCGCGCAACGACTTCGCCTCCCCCGGCGATCTCCAGCAGATCCAAACGCAGATCGATCAGATGATGCAAGAGATCGACAAAATCGCGGGCAACGCGAAGTTCAACGGCGTTACCCTGTTCGACGGCTCGCACGACGACTCGCCCGCCGGCATCAATTCGATCAAACAGGTTACGCCCGCGATCCCGCCGCCCGCAGGCCCGAATTCAGGCAGCTCCAACGTAACGAACGCCGACGGAATGGGCAACCCCGGGCCGCTGGTTACGCTCGTGGGCAACGGCATTCCGCCGACGGGCTACTTCATTCCGGCATACATGGCTTTTCAAATCACCGGATACAGCGACAGCGCGGTGGATCCCGACAGCGGAATGAACGTCGGTCCAGGCGTCTACATTACGTTCACCGCATACAGCACCGATCCGAATCTGGGCGCCAAGCCGATTTTCACCGACACGTCGGCCGTCCCGGTCAACAGCGGTCAGTTTCCCTCGACGTACGTAGCGCCGGGAGGTCCGTACACGCTGCTCGATTTTCAGGTGGCCAACCTCACTGCCGCCGACGTGGGAACGACGATTGCCTTCGAAAGCACGCTGGGCAAAGATCAAGCTGCGGGCACGGCGCTGCAGGTCAACGACCACGGCAACGAGGGGACCGTCGTGAACGTTTCGCTGCCCACGATCACGGCGCAGGCGCTCAGCCTAGCCGGTCTGAGCGTACAGCCGTCGGATGAAATCAACGTTTGGAATCAGGACATCGGCAATTCCGTTACCAACGCCGTCCCGGCCGGCGCGGCCGAACAGCGCGTCGACGATGCCATGGATCAGATAAGCCAAGCGCGAGCGCAGATTGGCGCCCAGACCGTTGCGCTCAATGCGAGCGCGAGCGACCTTTCCGCGCAGATCGTGAACGAAGTTGCCAGCGAGAGCGAGATCCGCGATGACGACGTGGGACAGTCGTCCTCCGAGCTTGCCAAGGATCAGGTACTCACGCAAATTACGACCGGCGTTCTTTCTCAGATGCAAATCATGGCATCGTTGGTGCTCGAACTCTTCGCTCCGCCGGCGCAGACCTCGAACCCGCCGCAAACCAGCCAGCCAGTTTAACGACGCGCCGAACGGGCAAAGACACCGTAAATTCGCTTTACTGGGAGGCCCCGTGAGCGTTTCGGTTCCCGTGCGGCGCGACAATGCCGAACCACAAGACGTCGCGTTGTTTGCGGCGTTCACGCTGACCGCGACGTTTTGGCTGCTCTTGGCCACCGCTGTAGGGCTCCTGCTCAGTTTCAAGTTCCCATATCCGGACTGGGCCACGAGTCCGTTCCTCTCGTTCGGACGGCTGCGCGCCATTCACACGAACGGGACGTTTTACGGCTGGGCGTCGATCGCACTCTCCGGCGCGGTTATCTACGTGGCCTCGCGCACGTCCGGCATACCGGTCGTCGGCAAACGCATCGCATGGCTGTCGCTGTTTTTTTACAACTTTGCCGCGGTGTGCGGCACGATCACGCTCGACCTGGGCTATAACTACGGCGACCAGGAATATCGCGAATGGGTCTGGTGGGTCAAAATTGCGTTCCTGCTGGGCGTTTTCCTCAGCGGCTTGACCGTCGTGCGCACCGTTGCAAAACGCGTGGAGCGCGAAATCTACATTTCGAACTGGTACACGATCGGCGGATTCATTTTTACGCTGATCCTGAGCATCGTCGCGATCGTTCCCAGCTATCAGATCGGAATGGGGCAAGTCGCGGTTCAAGGGTTTTTCATGCACAATGCGGTCGGCATGTGGTTCACGTTTCTGGCGCTGGGCGTGACGTATTACGCGCTGCCCAAACTGCTCAACCGGCCGATCTATTCGTATGCGCTCGGCGTGCTCGGATTTTGGACGAACTTAGTGTTCTACCCGGTCATCGGCGCGCATCATTTCGAATTTTCGCCTTTGCCGTGGTGGTTCCAAACGCTGGCGATCGTCTTTAGCGTCGGAATGCTCGTCCCGGTATGGGCAGGTACGGCGAACTTCGGACTGACGATGCGCGGGCACGGTGAAACGATACGGCGATCGTACGCGCTGCCGTTCATCGTGGTCGGCGTGGCCTATTATTTCTTGGGCTCGACGCAAGGCACGATCGAGGCGTTCCGCAGCCTGCAGTCGATTTGGCACTTCACCAACTACACGATCGGACACTCGCACGCCACGATGTACGGATTCATCACGTTCATCGCTTGGGGCGGCATCTACGCGCTGCTGCCGCGCGCGACCGGAAAAGCTCCCAGCGCAATCGCAACCGGTTTGCATTTTTGGCTGGCGACGATCGGCGTTACGTTTTACGTCATCTCGTTGTCGATCGCCGGTACGCTGCAAGGCCTGACTTGGGCCGCGGGCAATCCGTTCATCGCTTCGGTCGATGCGGCGGCGCCGTACTGGGTGGGTCGAGCGGTAGCCGGATGCCTGATGCTTCTTTCGCACCTGATCTTCGCATACAACGTCTACGCGATGACGATAGCGCCCACTCCCGAGAGCACCGATTATGAACGGCCAATCCGCCGGCCGGTGCGCGCATGAGAAGCGGCATGAACAACGTTTGGTCGCTGGTTTTGGCATCGGCGGTGGTGTACGCGGTGCTTGCCGTTTTGATGGGCGTGGTGCCGGGGATCGTCCTTTCCAACACGCCGCCCACGGCCGGGCTGCACCCACCGGACGCACGGGAGCGGCACGGGCGCGACATTTACGTGAGCGAAGGGTGCGCGTATTGCCATACGCAAAACGTGCGCCCGCTCAAACAGGATCTGGTGTTCGGCCGGCCTTCGATCGCCGGAGACTACGCGTACGATACGCCCGAGTTGCTCAGCGATCACCGCAACGGCCCGGATTTGAGCAACATCGGCAATCGGCAGCCAAGCGCGGTGTGGCAGTACATTCACCTGTGGGATCCGCGCGCAGTCGTGCAGGATTCGATCATGCCGCGATACCCGTGGCTGTTTGCGGTAAAACCGGCCGCGGCTTTGGGCGACGTGGTGGTCGCCGTTCCGCAATCGTTTGCTCCTGCGCACGGCATCGTCGTTGCAACGCAAGACGCTCGCGACTTGGTGTCCTATCTCGAATCGCTCAAGCAGGTTCCGCTTGGGAAAGGCGCGGCCAAATGATGCCCATGCAGCCGGTGCACTCCGATCCGCTGGGATGGATCGTGATCGCGGTGGGAACGGCGGCCACGCTGTGGACGATCGCCGCTGCGGCGTATTGGACCATACACCCCGGCGAGACCGAATCGCAGCATCCGAAAAATCTGATACTTCGGGACGACCGCTGATGCAGGAGCCGCTTGCTTCCGCCGAGCCGGTTTCGGTCAGCGTTTTCATCGACGATGCGCTCGAACCGATCGCAACGTACAGGCCGCCGGCGAAAGTTCGACTCGACACGACGGCATTGGCCGACGGCGAACACGAAGTGCGGATCCAAGCCATGGACGCAGTCGGAAACGTCGGCGTGCGAAGGATCCCGTTCGTCGTCGCCAACGGTCCCGGCATAACCGTCACCGGCCTGCGCGCCGGCTCGCGCGTTCGCGGAGCCGTCGAGCTCGACATCAATGCATTCGGATCCGACGAGCCGTTCGATCCGGTGCGGGCCGAATCTTCGGGCCCGGTTCCCGTGTGGACGTGGGTATTCTTTGCGATCGTCGCAGGCTGGGCGGTATGGTATGGAATCGAGTACTTTCCCACGCCCGCGGCCTTCGCGCAGACTCCGACGTTCGCGCAGAATCCCGGCTTGGCTCAAGCAAACGCGCCGGCTACACAAACCGCGCCCAACGCGCCGGCGGCCGTCGCGCACAATGCCGCCGTGGGCAGCAAAAACGTTGCGGGCTTCGATTACGCAACGCTGGGCGCGCAAGTGTACGCGCAGAACTGCCAGTCGTGTCACGGGCAAGCCGGAACCGGAGTGCCGGGAACCTTCCCACCGCTCGCAAACGATCCGGTCGTCAACGGCAGCGATGCCGGCGCTCACATAACGATCGTGCTGCACGGTCTGTCCGGGAAAGCGATCGGGGGCGTTCATTACTCGGCTGCGATGCCGGCGTTCGCATCGCAGCTCAGCGACGAGCAGATCGCCGCTGTCATCGACCACGAGCGAACCTCATGGGGCAATCACGGCCCCACCATAACGCCCGGGCAAGTGCAGCGCGCCCGATAACGGTTTCGCCGCCGCAGCGACATGCCGCGTGAAGCGCGCGCCTTCGTAAAAGCCGGTTTGGCGTATTTGGCGCTGACGTTCGTGCTCGGCAGCGTTCTGCTGGCGCTCGAAGCGTTCGGCCTGTGTTCGCGGTATGGGCGTGCTTTTGGCTTTTGAACGGCGGCCTGGTCGTACGCGTGGTGGTCGAACCGTGGTACGAGCTCACCTGGAAAACGTCGGCGGCGCAAGCATTGCTCGTCGCGTCTGCCGTCGCTCAGCCTGCGGCCGTGGCAATCTTCATCTGGACCGCCTGGCAACGTGTCCGGGCGGTCGGCAGACAGCCTTAGCCGCTTGCTTTTGCCATGATGAATCGGACCGTGCAAGTGGGTACGTTCGGTGCATCCAACCACGAGAGGATTCGCACGATGAATAATTCCGACACCGGCTCTCGCGCCGAGCACGAAGGTCTGGCCGACAGCGTAAAGCGGTTGTCCGAAGACGTAGTGCTGCTGGTCAAAAAGGAGATGGAACTGGCACGGATGGAGCTGACCGAAAAGGCAAAAACCGCCGGCGTCGGCGCCGGAATGCTCAGCGGTTCGGCGATTGCGGCGCTGTTGATGCTGGGATCGCTTACGGCGCTGGCGATCATCGCGCTTTCGCTGGTCGTGGCGACGTGGCTGGCAGCGCTGATCGTCACGGTCGTCTGGGCCATTATCGCCGCAACGCTCGCGCTGCTCGGTAAAAACAAGATCGGACAAGCAACGCCGCTGGTTCCCGAGCAAACCATCGCAAACGTCAAAGAAGACGTGGAATGGGCAAAAAGCGGAGCACAATCGGCCAAAAAATAATTGGAGGACGCAATGTTCGATGAAGTCCAAAACCTGCTCGGCCGCGTTACCGGAGCCGACTCCGCAGCCGTTGCGCAGGCCGCGTCGGATCACGTTTCGACGATGGATCCGTCCCAAGTCCGCGAGCACTTGCAAACGGCCGCAGGAAATGCGGCGCAGAGCGGGCAGAGCGGAATCGCGCAGCAAATCGAGGGACTGCTTTCGCAAAGCGGTTCCAACCCGCAGGATCTCAAACAAAAAGCCATCTCACTGATAACCGCAAATCCGCAAATTCTCGAACACTTTGCCCCCGGCTTTGCCAAAGGCATACTCGGCAAGCTGTAACTTCGACCACTCGTTGCAAAACTGCTCAGGCCACGTGTATGGAGGCTTCTTCCATGATAAGTAGAGCTCGCTTCAAACGATTCACCGTAACCGCAGTACTCGCCGCAGCGATGATCGCGGGCGCTTTGCAGCCCGCATCCGCCTTTTTGGACAAGACTCGTTTTCTGGCGCATTTAGGCGTCGCCTATTTCTGTTTTCATCACTGGGTCATGAATCCGTACCGCGAGGGCGACTTCGCGCAGGGCGCTCCGCATCGCGTAGCCGCAATCGTCAAGGGCGGCGCTGCTTTGCTGTTCGCGGTCCACGAAGTCAAAGTTTCCGAGAAGATCGCGCAAAAAAGCAAAGACCCGCTCCTGCAGAAGCTCGATGCAGGCCTGGGCGGACTGACGTCCTCCTTCGCGTCGGTCGGACAAAGGCTCAAGTCGGGTCATTTCAATCCGCAAGATATCGAAGGTCTCCAGAGCGCGACCGCGTCCGAGCAAGCGCAGGCGCAATCGCAGGGAGCCAACATCAAAGACGTACCCGTCGCGCTTCCGGGCGGCAGCTGATGCGTACGTCAGTGTTGTCCGCATTGGGGGCCGCCGCGTTGGCGGCCTCCATGCTGAGCGCGGCGCACGCCGCTGCGCCGGCCGCGCACCATGCAGCCCGCGCTTCGCATTTGGTGACGATTCGCATGGACCTGGATTTTCGACCTCACAAACGATCCAGCTTCGGCGAGCTCAAGGGATACGACCCCGCTGAAGTGCACGTCCACATGGGCGACAAGATCCAATGGGTCAATCCGGACGATGAAAATCACACGGCAACGGGCATGTCGTACAGCGGACAGACCGTGCCTGCGCATTACACATTCCAAGGCGATTTCACCAAACCGCACGGGCGGATCATCGACGCGAGCGAGTGGAGCACGGGAAACGTTCGCGCGCACGGCGGAAAGTCGCCGGTCTTCGTCAGCTAAACGCGTGGGACATTACTTCTACGCGTGCGGCTACCACATCGGCGTGGGCCAAATCGGCGTAATCGTCGTGGGGCCGTAGCAGGCCCGCTAATTCGGGGGTTGACGCGCCAGCCTATACTTGAAAGAAGGATACCTCGCTAGGTGAGGCGTCCACGCAATACACACGCCGCTGCCCCGAAACGTCGAGAGACGCCAAGCGGGTAGACCAGACTGCGCCGAGACAAGGCGATGTCTAATGCGGCTGAAGACTCGCGAACTGCTTTTTGCCGTCGAGGAACGACACGGACGGCAAAAAGCAACCGCGACGAATCGCGGAATGATTTTGCGCCGGCTGCCGTCGAGGAACGACACAGGCGGCTAGAAGCAACCGCGGCGAATCGCGGAATGAATTTTGCGCCGGCTGTCGTCGAGGAACGACACGGACGGCCAGAAGCAACCGCGGCGAATCGCGGAATGATTTTGCGCCGGCTGTTAGGCGCTCGACGGTGCAGCGTGCGAAGGCACGTAAGCCGTCGAGGAACGACACGGGCGGGCAAAAGCAACCGCGGCGAATCGCGGAATGATTTTGCGCCGGCTGTTAGGCGCTCGACGGTGCAGCGTGCGAAGGCACGTAAGCCGTCGAGGAACGACACAGACGGGCAAAAGCAACCGCGAAGGTCTTCTACGATGCGTGGTGTCGAAGCAGTTCGCGACTGGGGTATAGCGCCGTTCACCGCGCGAGGCTGTTCCTGCAAAGACAGTCTTTTTTTGCAAAGGAGGTGAACGGCGATGGCATTCCAGGAAGGTTTCATCTCCGAGCTCGTGGGACGGCGCGCGGCCGTGAACGACCTGCCCATCGGCAAAGTCGCCGACTTCCTCGTGAGCAAGCCGGACGATACGTTTCCGCAAGTGGACGGCCTGGTGATCAAAACCGCGCAAGGCGCGCGTTTCGCACCGATGGAAAGCGTCGCCGACGTCGATGCGAACGGCACGGTCGCGCTAACGGGGGCGCCGAAAACCGCGGCTCCGCCGGGTGAAGACGCGCTCTACCTGGTGAGCGATCTGCTCGACAAGCAGATCGTCGACGTCGACGGCCGTAAAGTCGTGCGCATCAACGACATCGAACTGGCGAATACCGGCGGGAAATTGCGCGTGGTCGCCGCCGACGTCGGCGTGAGCGGATTGCTGCGCAGGCTCGGGCTCAAATCGTTCGGCAAGCGCTTCACGCCCTGGATATACGAAAACGTGCCGCGTACCATGATCGCCTGGAACTCCGTGGCGCCGATCCGCGACGCAAATCCTTCGCAGGTGACGCTCTCGGTCAAAGAGAGCAAGCTCGCCAAGCTGCACCCCAGCGAACTTGCCGAAATCATTACCGATCTCTCCGCGCGCGAAGCTGCGGCCGTCATCCATTCGCTCGACGACGAAACCGCCGCCGACGCGCTCGAGCATCTCGATGCCGAACGTCAGCGTTCGATTATCGGCGATATCGGAACGGAACGCGCCGCGGACATCATCGAGGAAATGGATTCCGACGATGCGGCGGATTTGCTGGCGGAGTTGTCCGAAGAGCAGCAATCGCAACTGCTCGCGGAAATGAACGAGTACACCGCGGGCGAGTTGCGCCAGCTCGTGCAGTACGAGGAAGATACCGCCGGCGGCCTGATGACCACCGACTACACGTGGATCTATCCGCACCGCACCGCGGAACAGACTATTCGCAAGATCCGTGAAATAGCTCCGGAATCGGAATTCATCTACTATCTGTACGTGCTCGATAAAGAAGACCGGCTGTTGGGCGTGGTCACCTTGCGCGCGTTGCTGCTCGCGCAGCCGGAGGCGAGCATCGAGCGAATCATGCAGAGCGACGTGGTGACCGTTTCACCGAACACGCAGTCCAGGGACGTCGCAGCGACGATTGCCCGATACGACTTGCTCGCCGTTCCGGTGGTCGGCGACGACGGCAAGATGCTGGGAATAGTGACCGTCGACGACGCGATCGACGCGATCATGCCCGAAAATCTCGCCCGCGAGCTGCCGCGAATCACGGCGCGCCGCCAGCCGCATCCGGCGGCCGCCGGATAAACCACCGGCGTGGCGGTAGTTCGCAAGCGAAACCTGCGCCGTTCGCTTCTCATTCTGCTGGGCGTTTTGGGGCCGGGATTCGTAACCGCGTCCGCAGGAAACGACGTCGGCGGCATTGCGACGTACTCTCAAGCCGGCGCCTTGTTCGGCTACCGGGTTTTGTGGGTACTCGTTCCGCTTGCGATCTCGCTGATCGTCGTACAGGAGATGGCCACCCGCATGGGCACCGTCACCGGCAAAGGCCTGGCGGCGCTCATTCGCGAGAACTTCGGCGTACGCATCTCCTTCTTTGCCATGGCCGCGCTGTTCTTCATCAACACCGGAATCACGGCCACCGAGTTCGTCGGCATTGCGGCGGCTTCGGAGATGTTCGACGTGTCGCGATACGTTGCCGTTCCGCTTTCCGTCGTGGTCGTTTTTCTGTTCATTCTGCGGTTCAACAACAAAACGGTCGAGCGCACCTTCGTCGTTCTGTCGCTCGTCTACCTGAGTTACATCGTATCCGCAGTCCTGGCTCATCCGAATTGGCACGCCGTAGCCGCGGGCACGCTGCGTCCGGATCTCGATTTCCGCAATTTAGGCTACCTGATTATGGTGGTGGGGCTCATCGGGACGACCATCTCGCCGTACATGCAGTTCTTCTTGCAGTCGGCCGTCGTTGAAAAAGGGACCGACGAGAGCGAAATCGGCTTAGCGCGCGCGGACGTGGTGACCGGCTCGGTGCTTGCGATCGCTCTAGCAGGCTTCATGATCGTCGCAAACGCCGCGACGATATTCGTCGCCAACCAGCACGGCGCGCACATCGAGCCCGCGCAAGCCGCCGACTTTGCCGTCGCGCTCAAACCGCTCGCCGGAGAACTCGCGTCCGTTATTTTCGCTTTTGGAATTTTGAATGCCGGCCTCTTTGCCGCTACCGTGCTGCCGTTGTCCACCAGTTTTGTGATCTGCGAGGCGCTTGGGTTCGAAGCTGCAGTCGATCGCAAGCTCTCCGAAGCACCGGTCTTCTTCAGTCTGTTCGGCATCGGGCTCATCGCGGGCGCCGCAATCGTTTTGATTCCGGGAATTCCCTATCTCAAATTCACGATTTACGCCCAAGTGCTGCAAGGCATTCTGTTGCCGCCGGAGCTCGTGCTGATGCTGCTGATCGTCAACAAAAAGAGCGTCATGGGGCGTTACGTGAACTCCGGCGTGGCCAACGCAATCGCCTGGGCCACCGTAGTCATCATCGGAGCACTGTCGGTCTTCTACGTGATAAAACAGATCCTATAACGGTTCAAGAAACGCCGTCCAAACGAAGCCGATCGGCCTGCGCGATAGCTTCCTGCAGGTCCGTGCGCAGAAACGGATTGGGCAGCACGACGTCCCATTGCGAGTCCGGCGGCTCGCCGGGACAGCCGGAGGCCCCGATACGGATCAGGCCCACGCGCGGCTTTGCCGAGAACGCACGCTGGAATAGCCCCGATACATCGGCGGTGATCGTATCGCGGTCCACGATAACGATATCCGCCGACTCCACGTCCATACGTTCCAACAGCGCGGTGAGCGTCTTGTCGCGCCGGCACGCTATACCGTGCGTGCGCAATTCATGCATGACGTACGGTCCGAGGTTATCGTCGGCAGTCACCGCCGCCACGCGCAGCACGCCGCCCAAGCCGTCACGGATTCGCGGAAGCACGACCGTAAAGGTGCTGCCGTGGCTCAACTCGCTCTGTACCTCGATATTGCCGCCGTGGCGCTCGACGAGCGTCTTGGCCAAATATAATCCGAGCCCCGTTCCTTTTATTCGCGATCGCTTGGCGTTTGATGCTCGCGTGAAACGCTCGAACAAGAATTTCATCTCGTCGGCGGGAATGCCGATGCCGCGATCGTGGATGGCCACCCGAACGGTGCTCTCCGTTTCGGAAAGCCGCACTTCGACGGGCCGCTCAGGCGCTGAATATTTGATCGCGTTGCCGATAACGTTTTCGAAGACTTGGCGCAACCGCGCCGGATCCCCGCGGACGACGGGATCTTGTGCGCTTACTGCAAGATCGATCTGCCGCTCGGACTCCACTGCCTGAATCGTCTCTTGGACGATGTCCGCAAGGTTCACCGGATCGGCGCCCAAATTCAGCTCGCCCTGCTCCACGCGCGAAAGGGCCAGCGTATCGTTGGCCAAACCCGCGAGCCGGGTAGCGGATTGGCGAATCGTTCGAAGAGCGCCCTCGGCATCGTCCCCCTCGAGCGCATGCTGTTCGAGCAGTTCGGTAAAGCCGATGATCGTCGTGAGCGGCCCCTTGAAATCGTGCGCGAGCACCGCAATGAGATCGTCCTTGAGCTGATTGAGCTGAATGACGCTTGCGCGCTGACTTTGCAGCTCCCCGAACAAGGCGACGTTCTGAATCGCTATGCCCACGTACTGGCGAAGCAGTTCGAGCGCGAAGACGTCGTTCTCGCCGAAACGATCGCCGCTGCTCCGGATGTCCAAAATCCATTCGTTGCGGCCGCTCGTACCCGCTATCGGGAGCGCCAAACGCAGCCGATCTTGGGCGAGCACGGGACGCTGCAAACCGAACGCTTCGCTTAAAAAGGCATCTGCCGCAGGGCGGCTTCCGGAGGTTTCCGCGCACACCAGCTCGCCCGAGGAACGCAACGCATACAGCACGACGCTTCCGCCCCAGAGCCGCCTGGCTTCGGCTGCGAGCAAACCGACGACGGCCCGCACGTCCAGAGTTGCGAAAACTCGCGCGGCGGCATCGGTCAACCGGCGCAGGATGGCGTTCTCTTCCTGCAGGCGCGCTTCGCTCTTGGCCAATCTGTCGAGCAGCTGCTGTCGCTCGATCGCGTATCCCACGGCGCGCCGCAGCGATACTCCATCGAGCTGCGCCTTTACCAGATAGTCCTGCGCTCCCGCCTTGACCGCCTGCGTTGCAGCCGAGTCATCCTCCACGTCGCTCAGAACGACGATGGGCACGTGCGAAACGGCGGCCCGCATGCGCCGCACGGCCTCGAGCCCTTGTGCGTCCGGCAGCGACACGTCGAGCAGGATCGCATCGAGCGCTTGACGCCCGGCGATGTCGACGGCGTCGTTCAAGCGCGATGCCGTATGAACTTCGCTCGTATTTTCGCCGTCCTTTAGGAACTCACGAATCAGTCCGGCGTCCGCGACGCTGTCTTCGACTACCAGAACGTGCATCTTCAACCGGCAGCACCTCGAGGCTGAGCGCTTTCGCGCGATATCCGCCACTCGGCCCGCTCATACCTCGCCTGCGCTGCCGGCGCTCGAAGCCGCGAGGGCCTGTTTCTGCAGCAACTCCCACGCCCGGGCCACATCGTCCCGGCCCGTGCGCAGATTGCCGATAGCCATTCGCAGCGCAAACCGTTCGTCGATCTTGGTATGCGAAATGAACATTTCACCGCTGTGATTCACGCCCTCCATGATGCGCGCGTTGAGCGCGTCCAACGCTCGGTTCGAGAGCCGCGCAGGGGCGTACCGAAAACATACGACGGACAGCGGGTGCGGAGCAACGACTTCCCAGGGAGAATGCGCGCGAACCCATCCCGCGAACTCTTGCGCCAAGGCGATATGCTCGCGCAGCCGTTCGCGCAAGCCCTGCGCGCCGAAGTACCGCAGCACGAACCACAGTTTGAGCGCGCGAAAGCGCCGGCCGAGCTGCAGCCCGTAATCCATATAGTTGCGCGCCGTGTCTTCGGGCGCGCGCAGATATTCCGGTACCAGACTGAACGTGCGGCGCAGCAGCTCGGGATCGCGCACGTAGAGCGCCGAGCAATCCATCGGCACGAAGAGCCATTTGTGCGGATTGACCACCACCGAGTCGGCGTACTGCGCGCCGCCGAGTATCCACCGGTATTCCGGCATGATGGCCGCTACGCCCGCATAGGCCGCATCGACGTGCAGCCACACGTTTCGATCGCGCACGATGCCGGCTATTTCTTCGATCGGATCTCGCGAAGTGGTGGAAGTCGTGCCGGCGGTGGCGACCACGCACATCGGCCGCATGCCGGCGGCGGCGTCCGACTCGAGTT
>CAVZQC010000004.1:397500-936230 GCA_963777315.1 Vulcanimicrobiota bacterium | reverse complement strand
CTTGGTAAGGATGAGGCCACGGGTTCAATCCCCGTCAACGGCTCCAGCTTTTTCGGCGGACTAGCCCAGGTCCGCTTCGGCGGCAACGTACAAATCGTCGTCTTCGATGTCGATCCGGCGCTCAAGACCTTGTGCGAAGCCTTGCCACTCTTGAGCCCAGCCTTCCCGGTCCTCTGCGATGGCTTCCGGGCGCGACCACTGTTTCCAAAGTTGCAGGAAGTGATCCCGAACGCCGCCCATGTCTTTTTGGTAACGCTCGGCTTTACCGCGTACGATTTCGTTGTCGCTGCGCAGCAGACGCGGATAGAGCCACTGGTCTTCGAGCTTGAGGTGCGCCACCAGCACGTTGTGAAAGCGCTGCAGCAGCGCCAGCGACTCTTTGGCGGAGGCGTGCGGTTTACTCAAATCGTCGAGCAGAAATCGCAGCATGACGTGATGATCGCGGCAAGTCTGGACGTCAATGCGATCGTTGATGCGGTCTGCACCGGAGCGTTCCTTGCGATATGCGTCCGGGAAGCGCGCACATTCCATGAAGCGGTTGACCAGCTCTCTACGCCGGTTTTATCGCGTTGGGTAAAGCGCGAAAGCACCGGGCTGTCGAGGTCGAAGACGCCGAAGATCGCATCACCGTGCAGCAGCGGCACGACCAATTCCGAGCGTGATTCCGAATCGCAGGCGATGTGGCCCGGCTCTGCGCTGACGTCGTGGACCACCACGGTTTCTGCTCTCTCGAACGCTTTACCGCACACGCCGCGTCCTTTGGGCAGACGCGTGCAAGCCGGTTTTCCGCCGAACGGGCCCAGGACCAGTCCGCCGGGATCCGGGAAGTAAAAACCGGCCCAGTTCACCAGGGGAAGTGCGTTGTAGAGCAGCGCCGCGAAGTTCGCCGCGTTTGCGATAAAGTCGCGCTCTCCCTCGAGCAGTGCCGTGACCTGCCGCTCGAGCAGATCGTAGTCCGCTGCTGCCGTTGGCGCTTGCAAATCCGATCCGCCGCCGGGCATGGCGTGTAGCGTTTACCGTTCGCGGAGTGCACGCCTGCGCAGGGTCTAGGGGTTCGGGGAACCCGCGCGCAAGTGTCGCACATGCGCCCGTAGCTCAATCGGATAGAGCAAGGCACTCCTAAGGCCGAGGTTGGCGGTTCGATTCCGCCCGGGCGCGTTTACTCTGGCTGCAGCCAGGCAAGCGGCCTCGTGCCGTTATCCTCGCGCCGATGCCGATACGGTCGGTTGCAAGCCGCGGACGCTCCGTGCTATACTGGCACGTCGAACGGGCCTGGGGTCCGTTTTATTTACGTTGTAGCGGTAGAGGAACGTGGCGAAGAAAGAAAATCGCGTGATGGTGGTCATGGCTTGCACGCAGTGCAAGCGACGCAACTACAACACGCAAAAGAACAAGCAAAAAACTTCGCAGCGCCTGGAGCTGAGCAAGTACTGCCGGTTCTGCCGCTGTCACAAGCCGCACCGCGAGACCAAGTAGCCCTCATACAGGGCGGTAGCTCAATTGGTAGAGTCCTCGTCTCCAAAACGAGTTGTTGCAGGTTCGAGTCCTGTCCGCCCTGCCAATCTCCAGGAGAATCTCTTTGATGAATAAGGCCCCCGGCAGCACACCGGATGCCCGAAGGAAACTCGCCAATCAGAGCGCGCAGGAATTCATTCGCGGCGTTTGGCTCGAGCTGCGCCGCGTCACCTGGCCGACGCGCGACGAGTGGGTGTCGGCGACCGTCCTTACGGTGGTGCTCGTCGTCGCCATCGGCTTGTTTACGTGGGCGTGCGATTGGATATTCGGCCAAATCTTCACCTGGGTGCATCCCCCGATTTCGTCATGACGGATTTTGCATTGGAACACGACCGCGGCGAGTTTACGATCACGCATGAAACCTCGGAATCCGAAGCGCAAGCGCTGACGGAATCCGCGCACAGCAACGACTTGGCCGAGGCCGACCAAGTCGCAGAGCAACTCGAAGGCTCGGCGCAGGCCGATGACGAGCTGCTCGAACAGCGCGAGCAGACGCGCCCTGCCGGCGGCAAGGACGACCGCAAGCACTGGTTCGTCATCCACACCTATTCGGGCTACGAGAACAAAGTCAAGGCCAACCTCGAGCGGCGCATCCACTCGATGAACATGCAGGACAAGATCTTTCGCGTCCTGGTGCCGATGGAAGACGAAGTCGAGTTCAAGGAAGGCAAACGAAAGATCACTCCCAAGAAGGTTTTTCCCGGTTACGTGCTGGTCGAAATGGACATGGACGACCAGTCTTGGTACGTCGTGCGCAATACCTCAGGCGTTACGGGTTTCGTCGGCAGCCCAGGGGCGGGTGAAAAGCCCGTTCCGCTGCAGGACAAAGAAGTGAAAACGATCCTCAAGCAGATGGGCATCGAAACGCCCAAACTGAAGATCGACTTCAAGAAGGGGGACCGCGTGAAAGTCACGTCCGGGCCGTTCTTCGATTTCACGGGCATAGTCGACGAGATCCAGCCCGAGAAAGAAAAAGTTCGTGCGCTCATCTCTATCTTCGGGCGTGAAACGCCCGTCGAGTTGGAGTTCTACCAAATCGAAAAAGTGTAGCGGATAGGCGCGCGAAGCGACCCCGATCGCGCGCTCATCGCTTGGGGCAGTTGCAACCCGCGCGGTTTGCGTGCGGGACGTGAACGAAAGGAACGACACAGTGGCAAAGAAAGTCGTAGGCAAAATCGGCCTGCAGATTCCGGCCGGCAAGGCAACGCCGGCGCCCCCCATAGGCCCGGCGCTGGGTCCGTACAGCTTGAACATCATGGATTTTTGCAAGCAGTACAACGAGCGCACGGCATCGCAAGCGGGGATGATTATCCCGGTGGAAATTACCGTCTTTGAAGATCGCACGTTTACGTTCATCACCAAGACGCCTCCGGCATCGTTTCTGATCAAACAAGCGCTGAAGATCGACTCGGGTTCGAAAGAGCCCAACCGCAACAAGGTTGGCAAGCTCACCCAGGCGCAGCTCGAAGAAATCGCCAAGGTCAAAATGCCGGACATCAACGCCAATGACGTCGCCGCGGCAAAGAGCATCGTCGCCGGCACGGCGCGTTCGATGGGCGTCGAGGTGGAAGCATAGTGGCGCGCGTTCACGGCAAGCGTTTTCGCAGCGTGGCCACCGCCTACGACGGAAAACAACTGTTCGATGCGGCGCAAGCGGTTTCGATCGTCAAAAAGAACGCGAGCGCGAAGTTCGACGAAACGATTGAAGCACACGTGCGTCTGGGCGTCGATCCCAAAAAGAGCGATCAAAACGTGCGCGGGACGGTGCTGCTGCCGCACGGCACCGGCCGGACGGTTCGCGTGATTGCGTTTGCCAAAGGCGACAAAGCCAAAGAAGCCGACGCTGCGGGCGCCGACGTGGTCGGCGAACAGGATCTCATCGATCGCGTCAAGGGCGGGTTTGCCGATTTCGACGTTGCGGTCGCGACGCCCGACATGATGGGTGCGGTCGGCTCCCAGCTCGGCCGCATTCTGGCGCAAAAGATGCCCAACCCCAAGGCGGGAACGGTTTCTCCGAACATCGGTGCGGCCATTCGCGACATCAAGGCGGGCAAGGTCGAGTACCGGTTGGACAAAACCGGCATCGTTCACACGATCGTCGGCAAAGCGAGTTTTGCCGAAGAGGCGCTGGCCGAAAACGTCGGCACGCTGCTCGATGCGATCGTACGCGCGAAGCCCGCGGCAGCCAAAGGAACGTACCTGCGGAGCATCACGCTCGCCAGCACGATGGGACCGGGCGTTAAAGTGGATCCGAACCGCGTGAAGACGCGCGTTTAAGCGGCTTACACGGGCGACACTTTGCCGGTCGCCAAATCGTACACGGCGCCGGCGATCTGAACTTCGCCGGCGTGGGCGGCCTTCGCAATGATGGGCACTGCCGTTTTCAATCGCTCGACGTTTAAGCGCACGTTCTCGAGGACGGCGTTGTGCCGCCGGTCGCCGGGCTGATGCCGGCTTTCGCGGGCGGCGGCCGCAACGGCCTGCGCAAGCAACTGAATGTGGCCCGGAAACGTCTGGCCCGAATCGACGAAGTCGATTGCAGCGGAAACCGCGCCGCACGATGTGTGACCGAGCACCATAATCAGCGGCGCTTTGAGAACCGCCGTGGCGTACTCTATCGACCCCAGCGCGTCGTCGCTGACGAAATTGCCCGCCAGACGTACGACGAAGATGTCGCCGGGTTCGCAGTCGAACACCGCTTCGACCGGTACGCGCGAATCCGAGCAGCCGAGCACCGTCGCAAATGGCGCTTGCCCCCGGGCCAACTCATGCACGCGACCCAGCAGCGGGCGGCAGCGCGGCTGCCCGGATGCAAAGCGCGCGTTGCCTTCCATGAGCGTTGCTAAGGCGTCGGCAGCAGACATGGGTGCCCTTTCGTTGGCAGCAAGCGCGCTCGCGCGCAGCAGGCTCTTGCATCTGCGGCGGCTGCGCTGCTATGATGGTGAGCGGCTCCAAAGACCGTGGGTCTCGCTCGGCACGAGCGAGGTAATGTTCGAAGAACGCCTACCGAGGACGCGAACGACGTAAGGCTTTATTTTTGCGAGCATGCGTGCAGCGTTCCTCCGGACGGATGGAGCGCTTTTCTGCTTTTTAGGAGCCTCATGCCAACCGCTAAAAAACGCACTGCAGTCGGCGAACTCAAAGAGCGGCTCGCACAGTCGGGAAACTTGTTTTTCACCAACTATTCCGGCCTGACGGTCGAGCAGATCACGCGTCTGCGCGGCGAACTGCGCAAGGACGGCAGCACGTACTCGGTCGCCAAGAACACGCTGTTTTCGCTTGCCGCGGGCGAGGATCTCGCACGGCAGCTCGAGCAGTTTCTGCATGGGCCCACGGCAATCGTGTTCGCGGGAACCGATCCCGTCGCACCGGCAAAGGCGCTGCAGAAATTTTCAGACGACGTCAAGCCGATCGAGGTCAAGGCCGCGTATATCGAAGGCCGCGTCGTCGACGCAGCCCAAGTCCGTATGCTGGCCGCATTGCCTTCTCGCGAGCAACTGCTCGCGAAAATGGTCGGCGCAATCGCGAATCCCCTGCGCGGTCTGGTTACCGTGCTATCCGGCAATCAAAGCGGACTCGTCCGCGTGCTCAATGCCATCCGCGAGCAAAAAGACGCCGCGGCTTCGAACGCTTAGCTTAAAGGAGACAACGACAAACTACTATGGCACTTGCAGAAATCATCGAATCGATCGACAAGCTTACCGTGCTCGAACTGGCCGATCTCGTCAAACAGCTGGAAGACAAGTACGGCGTATCCGCGGCGGCTCCGGTAGCGTTGGCCGCGCCGGCAGGCGCAGCCGCAGCAGCGCCCGCGGCGGAAAAGACGGAGTTCGACGTCGTTCTGGCTGCGGCCGGAGCGGAGAAAATCAAGGTCATCAAGGCGGTTCGTGAGATCACCAGCCTGGGTTTGACCGAAGCCAAGACGTTCGTGGAAAGCGCGCCCAAGGCCGTCAAAGAGGGCGTGAGCAAAGACGAAGCCGAGGCGGTCAAAAAGAAACTGGAAGAAGCCGGCGCAACGGTTGAGATCAAGTAGACCGTGAACGTCGCGGGCAACCAACTGGGCATGACGGCGCTTATCTACATCGTCGTCATTGCGATGCTGGTGTGGCGCATGATGCGTCCTGCGCGCGTGAGCGTCGCGCGCATTTGGGTGCGTCCCGCGATCCTCGTAGTGTTCGTCGCCCTTGCGGTGTGGGGCGAGCGATTCACCGCGCCGGCGCCGGCGTGGGAAGTGGCCGCTATTCTAGCGGCCGGCGCGGTGCTGGGCATTCCGCTCGGCATTCTTCGCGGCCGTCACAGCCAAGTACAATCGACGGAGCGAGCCGGCGTGTACGTCGTGCGCTCTTCTCCGTTTATCGTCGTCGTGTGGCTGGTAGCGTTTGTGGCGCGCGGCGCCATCCGCTACTTCATTCCGGGCGCGAGCCACGGCGCCACCGTATGGAGCCTAGGCTTTCTGGCATTTGCCACCGCGGCGATATTGGCGTCGGCGTTCATCGTGCATCAAAAGCTCGGGCATGCGATGAGCGCTGCGACGCCCGTTTCGTCGCGAGGCTAAAAAGCTCGCGTTATTGGCCCAATTTGTGCTGCATTCGCGGCAGTTGCGGATTGCGCCATTTCGTTCCGTCGTCGTACGTTATTCTCAAGGGCACGCAGTGCGAAAGAGCGGTTCGTAACGGAAAAACCTCTCGGCTTAGGCCGAATTCATGCTTGATCTCGGCGCCCGGCGAAAAAGTTCCGACATCCTTTACTTCGGCGACCAAATAGCCGTTGGCAACCAATCCGAATTCGATTTCCTTCATCGTTTTGGCGGTTTCGTTGGTGTAATCGATGGCCAGCATGGGATTTGAAGTCCTCATCCGCGGCTGGTAATAGCGATAACCGTACACGGTGTTCCAGTAAAACAGGTTGGGCGGATAATACGCCGGCACGAATCCGGGCGCAGGCATGACGTTGCGCGAGGGGCGACAGCTCGTTACATTGACCGGATGATGCGATTGCGATACGGCCATAGCGCCTCCGGTCGTCGCTCCGAGCGCCACGGACAGCACAGTTAGGCCAAGCAGCGTTCTCATGATGAGTCCTCCTTCGTAGCGGGTCAAACTTTCGACTCCAGGTTGCGCATATCATCCGGGGGTCCGGCGACGACGAGCTCATCGCCGCTCTTGAGGGCAATATCGCGTGCGGGCTGAAACGTCATGCGCCCGTCGCGTTTTAACGCCAGTACGATGATCGGGCTTTCGTGCGATATCAGATCGCCCAGCGTGCGGCCGCGCGCTTTTGAATTATCTCCCACGGAGAAATCCTCGAGCAGCAATTCACTGTTGCTGGCCGACAGGACCGTGTCGACGAACTCGACGGCGGTAGGGCGCATGGCCAGGCTGGCCATGCGCCGGCCACCGATCGTGTAGGGCGAGATGATGCGGTTCGCGCCGGCTAGCCGCAATTTTTCTTCAGCGTGATCGCGGTTCGCGCGCGCAACGATGAACAGCTGCGGATTGAGTATCCGAGCTGAAAGCGTTACGTAAATGTTCTTTTCATCGCTGTCCACCGCGGCGACGAGGCCCAGCGCGCGTTCGACGTGGGCGCTGCGCAACGTGCCGCTTTCAGCCGCATCGCCTTGGACCACGGTGTGTCCCTCTCCGGCGGCTCGTTCCAGCGAATCCTGATTGATGTCGATCACCACGAACGGCGTTCGCTCTTCCACAAACGCGCGCGCGATCTCGCGCCCGACGCGTCCGTAACCACACAGGATGTAGTGGTCTTGCATCTTAGCGATCTTTCGCCGTAGCCGCCGTTCGCCGACGAGGTCTTCCAGCCGCCCTTCGACCATGTACGCCATGAGGTGCAGTACGGTGTAGGTCAACGCGCCGAAGCCGACGGCGACCACCACGATCGACAGCCACTTGCCGCCGGGATTCAACGGCGTAGGTTCTGCGGATCCGACCGTCGTGATCGTCATGATCGTCACGTAAAAAGCATCGAACCATGTCCACCCCTCGAGTCTGGCGTACCCGAACGTTCCCAGCACGACGACCGCGGCCAAAGCAATGCCGGCTTTGAGGAGACTGCGGGACGGGAGCGCCTGGGATCGCACGCTGAGCCGATTCGCCGCGGCGGCTCGGCGGCCATGGCGGCCCGCGGGCACGGCTTTACTGCGTGCGCAGCCAGCCTAAAATCGTCGAAGCGACCGCCGGATCGATGTAGCCCGCAACGTAGTACTCTGCGAGCGTCGATTCGCGTCCGGGCGGCACTTTGAGGAAAATATGATCGTCGTCGGGCAATATGCGAACGGTAATGTTGCGATTCGCCGCTTTGGCGGCATTCACGAGCGTGGGAAGATCGCCCGGCAGCACTTGAAAATCCTTCGCGCCTTGAATGACGAGGATGGGGCAGCGTACCTTGGCAATCGTCCGGGCCGGAACGTAGTCCGCCCAGCTCCGTACGAACGCCCGAACGGGCGCAGCGGCGCCGGCCAATCGTTTGCGATAGGCAGCGTCGCTCAAATGCGCCTGTTTGGCGATCACTTGCGTTAGCGGTATGGCCGGAGGCGCGAGCAGGATGATCCCGCGAATGCCGCTTTCGCGCGCGGCGACGATCGGAACGCCGGCTGCGCCCTCGCTATGCCCGAGTAAATAGATCCGTCGCTTGTCCACTTCGCTCAGCGTCTGCGCGTAATGAAACGCCGCATCGATATCCGCGACGGCGTTCCGGCGCAGATCCGCGTCGGTGCCGATGCTTTTGCCGATGCCGCGCTTGTCGTAGCGGAGCACGGCGTACCCGTGGTTGGACAATGCATTGGCAAGCTGCAGAAAAATCTTGTTCGGCCCGATCGTTTCGTCGCGGTCCTGAGGGCCGCTTCCCGGCGCCATGACGATCGTGGGCAGCGGCCTTGCCGAGCGCGACGGTATAGTCAGCACGCCGGCGATTTGCGCTCCGCCGGCGGCGGGGAACGTCACGTCGCGGCTCGTGTAGCGCGCGGGCGCAAGCGGCACCGGCGTCGCCGTCGGCGCAGGACTCGGTGTCGGGGCGATCCGCGCGCCGGCGCTATGCGACGTTAAGCGAATCTGCACGCCGCTCGTCGGATTGTCGACGCGGTCGAGCACGTACGTCGCCGGATCGTACCACAGCGTGGCCGTTGCACCGCCGAACGTCACAGTCATGCCCGCATCGCCCGCATATTTGCCCGTTGCCGTTCCAACCATTACAGGCAACGCCTTGGCTCCGTTGAGCGCCGCGAGCGTAAAGCTTTTGACCCCGGTCGCGTGCACCAGCGCCGGCAAGATCGCGTAACTCGAAACCAAACCATCGCCCACGACGAGCGTCGGTGAACCCGCAACGGCTTTGAGCGGCAGCATCACGCTGCCGGAGTGCAAGGTGGCGACGTCTCCTGCAAAGCTGACCGCGAACGAGCCTTGCTGCGGAGAAAAGCCGTCGTACGAGAGCTCGCGAAGAGTTGCGGCATCCAGCGACGTGTTCGTGGTCACCTGCAGCGACCCAATCGTTGCACGTTCCTGCACCGTAAGCGTCGGCCATTGCGTCTTGAATACCACTTCGCTCGTTCCCATTGCGCGCCCGTTCTGAACGAGCGAGTACGCGTACGTTCCGTCGGGCGGTCGTTGCGCCCCGGGTGCGGTATTCAGCGCCAGCATCCCCGCGAACAGCAATGCATTCATGCCGTACCATTATCTCGAAACGGCGGGCTGACCTTTTGCGAAGCCGTGTTATAGTACGTGGTGTGAACGTTCGTGGAAACCGCTTTTACAACATCGATGCGATCGGCGGAGCAGTAGAGCACCTCGCGGACGACTCCGTCGATCTCATCGTCACGGATCCCCCGTACGGTATCGAGGGCGACCGGCTGCATCGCCATTACAACCGCGACGAGCGTTTCGTCGTCGACGGGTACATCGAGGTCCCGGCGACGGCATACGCCGAGTTTACGCGCGCGTGGATTGGGCAGGCGCAGCGCGTCCTTCGCCCCGGCGGCAGCATCTACATCGTGTCGGGGTACACCAACTTGTACGACGTGCTCGGCGCGCTGCGCACGGCTGCACTTCACGAAGTGAACCATCTGATCTGGAAGTTCAACTTCGGCGTCTTTACCAGCAGGAAATTCGTGTCGTCGCACTATCACATTTTATACTACGAGAAGCCCGGAGGCCGGCGCACGTTCAACCTGCAGTCGCGGTACGCCACCGATGAGTCGCCCCGCGGCGGCGGAAGCGAGAACTACCGCGACCGCGAAGACGTGTTCGTCGTCAATCGCGAGTACAAGCCCGGACGGGAAAAGAACAAGAACGAGCTTCCCAAAGAATTGCTCAAGAAACTGCTGCAGTACTCCAGCAACCAGGGCGACCTCGTCTGCGATTTCTTCATGGGAGGCGGATCGACGGCAATCGTCGCCATCGGCATGAATCGCCGCTTCGTGGGTTTCGAACTCTCGACCGCGACGTTTGCGAGCCGCGTGCCGGTCATCGCGTCAGTGCAGCCGGGCGAGCTTCTGCCGTTGCTGCGCACGCCCTTGCGCGAGCATCGCGTTGAAAATGCGCGCAAGCCGTGGAGCGACGGCGAAATCGACGCGCTCGTTCAACGGTATCGCATACTGGCAGAACAAGGCAAACGCAAAGGCGAGATCGTTCGATCCCTGTGCTCGGATTTTAAGCGTGGCTCCTGGGCAATCGTCAAGCTGCTCAAAACGCTCAACGACCGCATCACTTAGTGCAGAACTTCCAGTTCGCCGGGCAGCGCGGGCTTCGGTCGGCGGTTTTATGCACCGGAGCAGCTTGCCGGCGGCCGCAGCCGCCCTTGTATTGATCGTTCCAACCCGCGATGCCCGTAGGCGTCGAGCATGCGATGTTGGAGTTGAATCTGGAAAACGTCGACGGATCCGAAGCAAACTCGTTCTTGAGCGCTTCGACGCGGTGGCTGTCGCTGGGGTGATCGGAAAGGAACTCAGGGGGACTGGCAGTCGGATTGGCCTCGAACTGCTGCATGAGCCAAATCATGCCGTACGGCGTGATGCCGGATTGGGCACAGACGTAGGCTCCCGTTGCATCGGCGTTGTGCTCGACGTCGCGGGAAAAATGCAGCGCCTGAACGTTTGCCGCAAAACCGATGATCGTGTTTGCCAGTTGGCTGCGTCCGCCGCCCAGCAGCAGCGACAAGCCCGTTGCATAGAGCGATAAACGCTGATCTTTTACGTACAGATTGTAGACGTCGTGATGAATGTCGTGCGAAACTTCGTGGCAGAGCACACCGGCGAGTTCTTCCTTGTTTTTCACGAACGTCATCATCGAGTCGGTCACGTAAACGTTTCCTCCGGGAACCGCGAACGCGTTGGGCTGGCTCTCATGGACCAGAATGAAATGGAAGGGCGTAAAGTATTTTTTATCGGCTACCGGCGTAACGCGGGCCGCTATAGAGTCGAGCGTCGTATAGTAGGGCGAGCTATGAATGATTTCGCCCTTTTGCGAAAGCTGCTGGTACACTTGCTGTCCGATCTGCAGCTCCTGCTGCTCTTCATCGGTGTACGCGCAGGCAGGTGCGACGCAGGTCAGCGCCAGGAGTGCGGAGATTAGGACGCCCAGGAGCCGGTTCATGCTGTTCTATGTTCCTCTCGAGCCTAGAAACGAAAACTTGCGCTCCGAAATTTCGCGACGGAAGGCTCCCTTGCTTTGATGGGCTGCATTTGCGTTGATGAGCAGCGCGCACCTGATGCGTGCGCAGCATTTGCAAGCAGTGGACTGCGGGTGCGCAGCGACGGCTCGGGGAAAAGGGGCGGTTTTGCCGATGCAGATCGATCACGCAGATATTCGCGCTTCTTTCGATTCGACCACGCTTGAGCGCGGGCTGGAGTATTTCAATCGCAGGCGCGTCGTCGGCGTGCGCGACGACGGTAGCGTGGTCCAAGCCGAGGTCGTCGGCTCTCGGCGAGCGCCTTACCATGTAAAGCTGCGCATGCAGGAGCGGCTGAGCCGCAAGATCATCGTCGGCGAATGTTCGTGCCCGGTGGGCATGCGTTGCAAGCACGCGGCCGCGGTCGCGCTCGCGATCATATACGGGGGGCGCAGCGAGCCGCAACGTGATGCCGCCGACGGAGCCGTGGACAGTTGGGCGCAAACCTTCGCTGCGCTGCAGACCTGCGTCGCGCCCAGGGCGTCACGCGAAAACGTACACTACGTTATCGACGTGACCGAGCGGTATTACGTGCCGCATTTTGAGTTGAGCGCTTACGTCGTGCCGATGCTGCAAAACGGCAGCCCCGGAACATCGCGCCGTTTCGACCTGTACAACTTGGCAACCGGCAATGCCAGGCGCACCACTCCGGTCGATCGCACGATCGGCCGTTTAGTCAACGCAAGCGGCCTGCTCGGCGGCCTCGGCAACGTCTCGCCCGTCATCCTCGGAACGCTGCTGGAACTGATGATCGACACCGGAAGGCTGCACTGGCGGTCGATGACGCAGGCCCCGCTCGAACGTCGCGCCCTCGCGGACGCTCGCATCGCATGGCGGCTGGGAGAAGACGATCGTCAACGGCCGCAGCTGGACGGCCTGCCCGCGAGCGTGCTCATTCCGTCATCGCCGCTTTGGTACGTCGACACGCTGGCGAGATCGGCCGGTCCGGCACGCGTCGGCGCAACTCCGGAGCTTGCCGCGCACGTGGCCACGGTGCCGGCGCTCACCGCGGAGCAGGCCAAACGAACGCAGATATTTTTGCGAGGCGCATTTTCGGGTTCCGGAATCGAACTGCCGAAAGCCGCCATCGAAGAGCATGTGATCGATCGCGATCCCATTCCGGTGCTGCGTTTGAGCGGCTCGTCCCCGACGGCCGAGTTACAGTTCGCCTACGGCGATCGGCTGGTTTATCCCGGCCAAGACGATCGCGCGCTGCACGTGTACGAGGGTGAAACTGCCGCTATCTGGCCGCGCAGGATTGCGTTCGAGAGCGGCGTGCGGGCGCGCATGGAAGAGTTGGACTTCGTGCCGGCCGGATGGCCACAGCAATTCGAGGGCCGTGGGCGCTTCTTGTTGCGGCCACGTGCCGACGGCGATCTGGCGTGGCTGCGCTTTCTCGACGCGGCGATGCCGCAGCTGCGCCAAGGCGGTTGGCGCATCGAAATCGACGACAGCTTTCCGTTCGAAGTCGAGCAGGCCGATCGGGAGTGGCAGGCGGATCTGCACGAGACCGAATTATCCTGGTTCGAGTTCGATCTCGGGATCGATCTGCACGGTGAGCGGGTGGCGTTGCTGCCGATCATCATTGCAGCCATTGCCGCCGAGGGCATCGGTCCGGGAAGCGATCTCGCCGAACTTTCGCAGCGCGCGGAGCCGGTGTACGGCAAGCTTCCGAACGGAAAATATTTGGCGCTGCCGGCCGCTCGCGTCAGCCGCGTGTTAGCCGCGCTCGTCGATCTCTTCGGCCGCGACGCGCTGACGGAAGAAGGCCGCTTGCCGATCGCTCGCGTGCAGGCCGGCACGTTGGCAAACTTGGACGGAGCCGTCCAGTTGGGCGGTGCAGCCGCCGATTCGCTGCACCGGCTGCTTGACGAGCTATCCTCGCTCGACGGCACGTCGTTCCAAACGCCCGCAACCTTCAAATCGGAGCTTCGTCCATACCAGCGCGACGGCGTCGCATGGCTTGGCGTGCTGCGCAAACATGGTTTCGGCGGCGTTTTAGCCGACGACATGGGCCTGGGAAAGACCGTGCAGCTGCTCGCGCACGTTGCGGCCGAAAAAAGCGCGCAACGCTTGCGCCGGCCGGTGCTCATCGTTGCGCCGACAAGCGTCGTGCCGAACTGGCGCGCCGAGATCGCGCGATTCGTGCCGAAACTGCGCGTCGTCGCGCTGACCGGACCCGATCGCGCGCAGCGCGTGGATCAAATCGAAGGCGCCGATATCGTGCTGAGCACGTACGCACTGCTGCCGCGCGACGCGGAACACCTGCTCGAACGCGAGTGGTCGATCGCGGTGCTCGACGAAGCGCAGGCGGTGAAGAACCCCCGCGCCAAGGCCGCGGCCGCCGCGCGAGCGCTGCGTGCCGGTCAACGGATTGCCATGACCGGAACGCCGATCGAAAATCACTTGGAAGAACTATGGTCGATCTACGCGTTCGCCGTGCCGGGACTGCTGGGCGAACGCACGGCCTTCGCCCGGCTGTTTCGCACGCCGATCGAAAAGCGAGGTGATACGCTGCGCCGCGCGTCGCTCGCCGCGCGTCTGCGCCCGTTTCTGCTGCGCCGCACGAAAGAGCGCGTGGCCGCCGATCTGCCCGAAAAGACCGAGATCGTGCAACGCATCGAACTGGCCGGTGCGCAGCGCGACCTGTACGAGACGATTCGGCTGGCGATGCACAAGCGCGTGCGCGACGAGGTCGCAAGGCGAGGTCTCGCGCGCAGTCGCATCGTCGTGCTCGATGCTTTGCTCAAACTGCGGCAGGTGTGCTGCGATCCGCGTCTCGTGCGTCTTCCCGCCGCGGAAGGCGTGAAGGAATCGCAGAAGCTCGACGCGCTGTTGGACATGCTGGACAGTCTGCTCGAGGACGGCCGGCGCGTGCTGCTGTTTTCTCAGTTCACCTCGATGCTCGACTTGATGAAGCCGGAATTGTCCAAACGGCAAATGAGGTTTGTGGAACTGCGCGGCGACACGCGCGATCGCCAGGTGCCGGTGCAACGCTTCCAAAGCAAAGAAGTTCCGCTTTTTTTGATCAGCCTACGCGCGGGCGGCACCGGTCTCAATCTCACGGCCGCGGATACGGTGATCCACTACGATCCGTGGTGGAACCCCGCAGTCCAGCGCCAGGCGACCGATCGCGCCCACCGCATCGGCCAGAGCAATCACGTCTTCGTGTACAAGCTGATTGCCGAAGGAACGGTGGAGGAACGCATTCTCGAATTGCAAGAGCGCAAAGGCGCACTGGCGAGCAGTCTGTTCGAGGAAACCTCGACGGCCCCGCTGCGTCTAGATATCGACGAGATCGATCGTCTTTTCAGCGCCCCCGTTGTATCATTGTGAACCGCATTCAATATTTTTTCACTTTTTACGGCTACGGTTTGTACGAACCTCAATCCACCACAGGAGAAGAAAGAATTGTACGACCGATTGAAAGTGCTCGCATTCGCGAGCATCGCCGGCTTGGCTGCGTGCGGCGGCGGAGGCGTTAACGGCGCGGGCTATACTGTGCCTACCGTGCCGTCGAGCGCACCGAGCACGGCACCCCAGCCGCAAAATAATATTCCGGTTCAAGATACCGTGGCAGGTGCAGCCGCGTTCGTCGATCCGGCAAATCACCATACGCTCTATTTCATCGATGGTGATACGCCGCCCGGAACCGCGTGTTCGGGAGCATGCACTTCCGAATGGCCGCTACTCACGCCAAGTGCCAATGCGCAAGCCCAAGGCAACATGGTAATGGTGACCCGCACCGATGGAGCGCGGCAATGGTCATATCAGGGGCATGCCCTGTATCACTTTGCGGGCGACTCGGGGCCCGATCAAGCCAACGGCGTGTACGGCCCCTGGCACATGGCTAGACCAAATGCATCCTCAGCCACCGGTCCCGGCGGAACGCCCTGCCGTAACTACTGCTGAGAACCACAGTGAAATGGGCTGCACGATAGCCGTGCAGCCCATTTGACGACCGCACGTCCCTGCAACCGCCCGTGGGTTATAGGGAGTATGACGAACAACACCGCAGCGCCAACCACACGCCAAGTCGCTATAATCGTGCAAGGCCAACCGACAAGCGACGGCGCCGGCGTGCGGCTGAACCGCGTCATCGGCCAACCCGCACTACCCGATCTCGACCCATTTTTGTTGCTCGACGAATTTCGCTCCGACCAGGCAACGGACTACGCCGCCGGATTCCCGGAACACCCTCATCGCGGATTCGAAACGGTGACGTATATGTTGGCCGGACGGATGCGTCACGCCGATAACAAAGGAAACTCCGGTCTGTTGACCGCCGGGAGCGTCCAATGGATGACTGCCGGAAGCGGCATCGTTCACTCGGAAATGCCGCAACAGGAAAACGGCTTGATGTGGGGATTTCAGCTGTGGGTAAACCTGCCGGCCAAAGACAAGCTGATCGCGCCGCGGTACCAAGATATCGCGCCGGATCGCATACCGGATGTGACGCTGCCCGGCACGAACGTTCGCGTCGTCGCCGGAAGCTTCAACGGCGTGCATGGACCGGTGCAAGCGGCGCAAACTCAGCCCACCTATCTGGACGTCCGGCTGGATGCGGGTGCGGCGTTTGAAACCGCGCTGCCGTCCGAGCACAACGCCTTCGTCTACGCGTACGAAGGAAGCGTCGATGTCGCAGCGCGCACGCTCGCGCGAGGAGAACTCGCCGCCCTTACGCGCGGCGACGCGATCGCCTTGCGCGCCGGCGCGAACGGGGGACGTTTTCTGCTTGTCGCGGGCCGTCCGCTGGGCGAACCGGTGGCGCGCTACGGACCGATCGTGATGAACACGCAAGCGCAGGTGCGGCAAGCCTTCGAAGATCTTCGGCGCGGAACGTTCTAGGGGGCCTCTGAAACGAGCTCGCAACCTCTCCTCTTGCGGGATTACAGCCATAACACTATGGCAGGTCCGATTTATTTCCGGCCAAGGGGATCGACTTACGCCCCGGTTCAAGCTATCATCATCCTATGAGCATGCAAGAGCAGATGACCTTGGCTACCACGGATTTCGAGCGTCATTCCAAGACGACGCGACGCACGAAGTTCTTGCAAGAGATGGATCGCATTGTTCCCTGGAAGCGCTTGCGCAAAATCGTCAGGCCGTTCTATTACAAGGGAGAGGGTGTTGGTCGTAGGCCGATCGATCTTGAAACAATGCTGCGCATCTACTTTTTGCAACAGTGGTTCAACCTGAGTGACCCGGCCGTAGAGGAGTCGCTCTATGATATGCTCTCGATGCGCGCCTTCGCGCGGATCGACCTGGGCGAAGCTCCGGTTCCGGATGAGACCACGATTTGCAAGTTTCGCCACTTGCTGGAAAGGCATGACCTGGGCAAGAAGCTTTTTGCTGGAGTGAACCAGTATCTGGCGGATTGTGGCATCACGATTAGCGGCGGTACGATTGTCGACGCGACGATCATTCACGCGCCCAGCTCGACCAAGAACCAACGCGGCGAACGGGATCCGGAGATGCATCAAACGATGAAGGGTAACCAATGGTTCTTTGGCATGAAGGCGCATATCGGGGTGGACAGCTGCACCAAGTTGGTTCATTCGATCGTGGCCACCGCCGCCAACGTCCACGATAGCAAGGTCGTCGCCGAGTTGCTGCACGGTAGCGAACGCGCGTCTACGGTGACTCGGCCTACACCGGCAAAACCAAGGCGATCCGCGAGAAGTCGCCGCAGGCACGGGCGTTCATCAGCAAACGCGCCTACCGCAATCGCCCGCTGACCGGTCGGGACCGCGAGACGAATCGGCGCAAATCCTCGATCCGGTCGCGAGCCGAGCATATTTTCGGAACCGTCAAAGGATACTTCGGATTCAAGAAAGTGCGTTATCGCGGGTTAACAAAAAACGAAAACTGCCTGAACGTGCTCTTCGCGCTCTCCAATTTGTTCATGTCGAAAAAGAAATTGCGACACTTTTCGACCGGATAATTGTCTCTCGAAGTCAGAACAAACATGCTCTCGTCCAGGAAAACCGGGCGCGAGAGGCAGAAAATGGAGAAAATATCTCAAAAATCCCAGATTCCGCGGCAAGTCGTCGAGTAAACGCCTGAATGATCAGACCTGCCCTATTATTGTAGTCAAGATAAAACGAACTATGCCATAATAATTCCCTTACCAGAACTCAAGCGCCGACGAGGACGCAAAGCCAATCCGGCCTTGCTCCCGATCGCCGGAGCGCGAGTTGCGGTTGACTTTCGCTTTCGCTTATAAGGAGCGCGTATGACCGATGATCGGCAGATGGGATTTGTAAGACATGGCGTGGGAACGGTGCGGCCGTACATCTTCGGAGATATAGATCTTGCCCGCTTCATTCAGCATACTTTTCAGGCGAGGGAACTTGAACGACTGCCCGTAGGTAGCGGTTTCCACGTCGAGGTCCAGATCGGGGACTCTGTCATCATGATGGAGCTTGGCGGCAACGCGTTGCATACGGGGACGCCATCGGCCATTTATGTCTTCGTAACGGACGTAGACGCTGCTTATGAACGCGCTATCCAAGCCGGCGCGACTTCGATCAATGAGCCCGAGGACAAGCCCTATCAGGAACGCGGCGCCGGAGTGAAAGACAGCTTCGGCAACACATGGTGGATCGCCACCTACCGGGGCTGATGCGCAACTAAAGGGTTTCCTAGCGGTCGAGTACGCTCATGGCCGGCGTGGTGAGGTCAGCAAATGTGAAGCCCGCTTGGAACGGTTCGACGATCGAACGGATGCGCCCAAGAATCGCCGTCGTCATGCGAGACGTAAAGGCGTCCGGATCCATCGATTACTGCGACCATTGAATCGCGGGTCGCGATGCAGTCGGTATCGGCGATGCCGTCGATCCACTTGGGCATGCCTGCGGCCAAAGGCTGCAGTGGACCGTCGCTGTCAATCGGGCGTCGATATACTGCGCCTTGCGTCGCAAAATGGCCGCTGGATGCCGCCACGAAGATATGGCTTTTGCCAAACGCTACGGCAGAGCAATACTGGGCGTGAAGTCCTTCCCGTTCGATAGTCCACGTCGTTCCGGCATCACGACTGATGCAAAGTCCCACCGCCGCCGCCGCTATCACGATGTCGGGCCGGGCTGGATGGGCACAAACCTGATGGACGTCGCTATCGATATCGATAGTGGGGCGCCAGGTTACACCGGAATCGGTCGATCGCGGAATTCCGCCGACGTGGACGTTGGCCAAAAGTACGGCGCCATCGCATGTCGACGCCATCGAACGAATTCCAAGCGGCGGTCCCATCGGCTTGCCGTCGACGATCGCCGATCCGGCGTACCACTTCTCGCGGCTCGCTACGGCGTCAAAACCCGTCAGGCGGTGTTGCGAGCCGTCAGGATGCACGCGCAGAACGTGCGCGTCGTCGGTTCCGACAAAAAGGACGTTCTTCATCGGCAAGCAGCATGAAAGCTCGAATTCGCTTTCTGCTATCTCGGTCCACTGGCCGTCAGCGGATCGCCGACGGAGCGAATGGCCGCCGACGATTGCGAGCACTTTTCCGGGCCCATCGTCCACCAGACTGCGAACCGATTGACCGGCGAACTCTTGACGGACCGTTTTCCCGGAGAGAATGAATAGCCCATCGCCCCACGTTGCGATCAGAATAGAGGGTGGCGGGCATGCGTCGGCGGCTAGACTGCGCCGCTCTGCACCGAGGTGGCCGCCGGCGCGCGCTCGTCGTCGGCGTGAATTTCCAGAGGTAAAACCGCTGAAACGCAATTGCCTTCTCCGGTCCACTCTACGGTGAAGTCGTTCGTGAGCGCTTGAATCAAAAACAATCCGCGCCCGCTCTCGGACAGCACGTCGCCGATGTCGCAATTGACCGATGCGTCAAAACACGGACCGCCGTCGATGACGCGCAGGGTCGCGACAGTACTTTTTACTTCCAGTATCACTTCCGCCAGGCCCGGCGTATGGCGTGCGACGTTGCCGAGCAACTCCCCCACGATCAGTTCCGAGGCGGACAAGTCCGCGTCGCCTGCGATCTCGCCCAGGTGCCACATCAACGCGCGCCTGGCCCGATGCGCGGATTTTTCGCTGCGGGCGTCGACGCTCCACACCAGACGTTCGGTCTGCAAAGCCGAGGCGCCCAGCGCCGTGATGCCCATGAAAAGCAGTGCCGAATCGTCGCGAGGCGGGTGTTGAGCGAAAACGCGCTGCTGAATTGCCTCGGCGATGTTTGAGGACGCGTTCCGATATTCCAGCTCGATCGCTTCTCGAAGTTTCGCGACTCCTTGGAAGTAGTTGCGTTCGGCTTCGACGAGCCCGTCGGTGTATAAAACGATGCCGGATCCCACGTCCATCGTCGTCTCGAGCGTTTCAAATCGCGCGCGCGGATCGACGGCCAGCACGAATCCTTTTCCGGCAAGCAGTCCGACCGAGCCCGAGCTCTTGATCACCATGGGCGGCGGATGCCCGGCCAAGCAGTAACGCAGCGATCCGTCGAGCAGGTCCAGCGTTGCGAAGAACGCCGTGATCAGCGTAGCGCCTTCGCTGCGGCAAAGTGCGCGATTGATGTGCTCGAGCACAAATGCCGGATCGTCGTTGATGTACGCCACGGTGCGAATCGCTTGGCGAACGTTGCCCATGATCGCTGCCGCGCGCAAACCGTGCCCGGCGACGTCTCCGACGCTGATCCCCAGACGCCGGTCGGAAATGGGAAAGACATCGTACCAATCGCCGCCGATTGCCGTCCCGCCCGATGCCGGAGCGTATGCGGCGTCAAGACGCACGCCCGGAAGCAGCGGCAGCTCCTGCGGAAGCAGCGCGCGCTGCAGCGTGGAAGCCGCATCGTGCTCGCGCGCAATGCGCTGGGTCATTTGCTGGTAGACCAAGTCCAGGTTGGAGATCTCGTCGTTGCCGCCGATAGGCTCGGTTTTTTCGCCTCGTGCGAGCCGCTGCGCGTTGTCCGTCAGGCGCGCGACGCGCCGCGTGATCCCCAGTCCGAACCTGACGGAAACGGCAAGCGTCACGGCTATGCCCACAATACACAAGCCGACCAGTCCGATGGTAAAATCGCGAATCTGCGCATGAATCTGCTTTAACCGGCGAACCGTCGCCGCACGTTGGCCGTTGTTGACTGCCGCTGCAAGAGAGGCGATATTGGAGCTGAGTTGGCGCACGCGGTGAGATTCCTCGAGCCGTTTTTGTCCGCCCGCGTTGCGCGTTCGCACGTAGTACAAGTATTCTTTGAGGACCGCCACGCCCTCAGACACGTCCGCCGTCAGACGCGCGGCCCTAAGGCGTTCGGTAGGATCGTCGCCTACCAGGTAAGCGAGAGCAGCCATTGCGCCGGGCAGCTCGCGGACGGCCGCCCGATACTGCGCCAAGGCTGCTTCATTTCGGGTTCGCGCGTAAGCGCCGATGCTGCCGCCCGCTTCGTCGAGCAGCTGCATAGCGTGATCGGACTGTGAGAGCACTTGTGCGGACCGCTGGGAATCGGCCGCAATTAAGGCATTTTTGCTCTGCAGAACGAGGGCGAGCGCCAGCAGCAGCACCAAAAACGTCAGCGGTACGGCGCTGAGCAACAACGTCTGCGTTCCGATTTTAGGAAACGACAATTTTCCCATTCTTATGTGGACCGGTGCTCACGAAACATCCCGCAAACGTATGCAGGCTGCCGAATTGTGCCCACTGTTGGATTCGATTTCCCGGTCCCGCCACGCCGTAGCTCAAACTTTTACATTTTTGGATCTACACCAAGTGCTCGGCTGCTATGCGCCGCTGTTAGCAGCCGTGACCGCAGCGGGAACGATACGTGCATGCCAAATTCTTTAGAGGGACAAGTCGCAGTCGTTACCGGTTCGGAATCCGGAATAGGTCAATCCATAGCCAAGGTCTTGGGGGGCGCCGGCGCAGCAATACTCGTGAACGAATTCGCGTACTCCGAACGCGCCGAGCAAACCGTCCAAGACATCGAGCGTTCGGGGGGCAAAGCCGCAGCCGTTCACGCGGACGTTCGCAAAGAAGACGACGTCGAAAAGCTTTTTGCCGCTGCGGAAAAACGGTTCGGACCCGTCACGATATTGGTCAACGACGCGGGCATCAACGGCCATGGCAAGGAAGTCGTCGACCTGGATTTGCATCTCTGGCAAGAGACGCTGGGCACGAATCTGACCGGTCCGTTTCTTTGCTCGCGGCGATTCATGCGCGCATATAAAGAATCCGGGCGCAGCGGGGGGCGCATCATCAACATCAGCTCGGTTCACGAAACCATGCCGATGATGGGTTTTGCCGAGTATTGCGCGACCAAAGGCGGCCTGATGATGTTCATGCGATGCCTTGCGATGGAGGCAGCAAAATACAAGGTTACGGTAAACAACATCGGGCCCGGCGCCATTCTGACGCCGATGAACGAGGAGCTCAAAGAAGACCCTGAAAAGCGCAAAAAAGAAGAGAAGACCATTCCGCTCGGGCGCATAGGCGTTCCGGACGACATCGGAAAGGTGGCGCTGTTTTTGGCGGGCACCCAGTCGGCGTACATGACGGGAACCACCGTCTTTGTCGACGGCGGTCTGCTGCTCAACGTGGGAAGCGGCCCCTATCAGCAGGACTCCGGTTCTTGAGCTATGACGAGGAGGTAGTCAGCTCCGCGCTCGGTCGATAAGCAGCGGCTCCGTTGACGCGCACGACGGGCGCGCCGGCGAGCTGTTCCACCAGCGCGACGAACGCGCGCACCGGTGTGCCGGTCGGACCCTTTGCTTGCCATGCCGACTCGCCGTCCAAATATGCCGTTCCGGCGATGTCCAGATGAATCCACGGCGTGTCGCCGACGAACGATTTGAGAAATGCCGCAGCCGTCAGCGTTCCCGCCGGGCGGCCGCCGCTGTTTTTGAGATCGGCAATGTCGCTCTTCATTGCGGTGGCATAGTCTTCGTACAGCGGCATCTGCCAGTAGCGCTCTCCCGAAGCTTTGGTCGCCGCCAGAAACTGCTGCACGAACTCGTCGTTGTTGCTGACCGCTGCGCTGGCAGCGTGCCCGAGAGCAATAACGCATGCTCCCGTGAGCGTCGCGCAATCGACGATCTTGTTTGCGCCGAGCGTGCCCGCATAGCAGAGGGCGTCCGCCAGGATGAGGCGCCCTTCCGCGTCGGTATTGATCACTTCGATGGTTTTGCCGTTCATCGCCGTAAAGATGTCGCCGGGTTTTGTCGCCCTGCCTCCCGGCATGTTTTCCGTTGCGGGAACGATGCCGACGACGTTGAGCTTGGGGCGCAATTTGCCCAGCGCGCGCATCGTCGCGATGACGCCGGCGCCGCCGGACATGTCGTACTTCATTTCTTCCATGCGATCGGCGGGTTTGATCGAGATGCCGCCGCTGTCGAACGTAATGCCTTTGCCGACCAGCGCGAGCAGATCGTTGTTTTGCGGATCGCCTTTGTACGTCATGACGATGAACTTGGGAGGCTGCGCGCTTCCCTGCGCAACCGACAGGAACGATCCCATGCCCAGTTCGCGACACTTGGCTTCATCCAAAATTTCTATCTCGATACCGGCTTCTTCGGCTGCCGCACCGGCCTCTTTGGCCATATGCGAGGGCGACATGTCGTTGGCAGGCGTAAGCGCGAGCCGGCGAGCAAAATTGACTGCGTCGCCTAAAATCTGTCCGCGCTCGATGCCCGTCTGCAGCGCAGTCCGATCCAGTCCTTGCGCCAAAATCGTCAGCGTGTCGGCACCGCTGCGTTTATCGGGCTCCTTCTGATAAATCGTCGTGTCGAGCGCGCCGGCTATTGCGCCTTCCACCAAGAACGACGCGCACGCGGTTTCGTCGCCGCGAGCTTGCGCCGGAAGCGCAAAACCCAGCTCGCGAACGTTGCGCCGGCCGAGATACCGAACTGCGGCGCCTGCATACCGCGCGAGCATCCAGGGTTCGAACTTTTCGCTTTCGCCCAGACCAACGACGAGGACGCGCTTATACGGTTTGCCGTGTGCGCCGACCGAACTGATTTCGCACAATTTGCCTTTGATTTCCCCGCAGGAGAGCACCTCGCCGAGCGCACCGTCCAACTCGCCGTCGATCGATTTGGCCAGGCCCTCGAGCGGCGCATTTGAAAAGACGGGAACCACCAGCGCTCCGATGCCGTTCCAATCCGGCGCATCGGTAACGATCCGAACTTGCATGGTCAACCTTTCCGAGGGAGAAATCTACGGCCGCAATGGCGACTGCATTGGATTCTGCCCCGTGACCTTCAACCCTCGTAAGGATGCGTACGCGCGCGCCGGCGTCGACATCGCGGCGGGGAACCGGGCCGTCGCGCTTTATAAGGAAGTAACGCGGGGCTGGCGTCACCCCGACCAGCTCGACGCCATCGGCGGCTTCGGCGGCCTGTTCCGCATCCCGGGCGACGGCGCTCGCGCGCTGGCTGCCTCGACCGACGGCGTGGGCACCAAAATCCTGATCGCCGCGGCCCTGCAGCGCTACGATACGGTAGGCGCCGACCTGGTCAACCACTGCGTCAACGATATCTTGGTAGTCAATGCAACGCCGCTTTTTTTCTTGGATTACTTTGCCGTAGGTGCGTTGGACCCGCACGTTGCCGCGCAAGTGGTGCAAGGATGCTTTGCGGCTTGCCGCGAGAATCACTGCGCGCTGCTGGGGGGCGAAACTGCCGAGATGCCCGGGCTTTACCAACCCGGACATTTCGATTTGGCCGGTACGATGGTGGGCATCGTCGATAGGGCCGACGTGCCGGATCCGCGCGACGTGCAGCCGGGCGATGCAGTCGTCGGCCTGCCGGCGCGCGGATTGCACACCAACGGTTACACGCTCGCGCGAGAGCTCATCGAGCCTGCCGAATACCATGCTGCCTTTGGCGGCGCGACGTTCGGCGATGCGCTGCTGGCCGAACATCCGTCATATTACCGCGACGTGCGCGCCGTTCAACGCGTTGCAAAAGTCAAAGCGATGTCGCACATCACCGGCGGAGGATTGCTTGAAAACGTTCCCCGCACGCTGCCCTCGAGCGTCAAAGCGATCTTCGAGCAGTCGCGCTGGCGCGTTCCGCCGCTGATTGCCGAACTGTGCCGTCGCGGTGAATTGGATCGGCAGGAGCGCTACCGCACCTTCAATATGGGCATCGGGTACACGCTCATCGTCTCGATGGCGGACGCGCCGGATGCCGTTGCCGCCGCACAGGGGGCCAAAGTCGTCGGCTGGATCGAAAAACGGCGCGGCGACGAGCCGCAAGTCGTCGTCCATCCTGCCCGCTCGGGCGAATGACCGATGCGATGGTCAATCTGGTGGTCGAACTGCAGAACGGGCAGTTCGGTGAGGATCGGTATGCGAAAGCGGCCGGCGCGATCGAAGATGCGGGGTTTTCGCTCGAGCGAGTTACGCCCGGAAGCGGTGAATTTTTGGCGTGGCTCGACGATGAATTCGGGGGAACGTGGAGCTCGGAAGCCTATGCCGCAAGCAGCGTTGTGGCCATGCGCGGGCGCCGTTTTGCCGGATTTGCGAGCTACGATCCGCGTGGATTGCGCTTTGCCTGGCTGAACGGGTTGGGGCGCGCGCCGCAGGTAGGCATTTTCGGGCCCTTCGGCGTCGCGAGTGAATTTCGCGGATCGGGAATAGGCCCGCATCTCTTGATCGCTGCCCTTGCGTCGCTGGCCCACTTGGGTTACGCTCGCGCACTGATACCGGCAGTTGGACACGAAAAGCTCATCGCGTATTACGAGCGGCATTGCGCCGCCGTTATCGCGGAAACATTCGATAAAGCGTTATGGCGGCGACCATTGCATCGCGCGGTCGTCCTTGCTTCGGGAAACGGCAGCAATTTTCAAGCGGTCGTCGACGGTGCTCGCGCGAACCGTCTTCCGCTGCGCATTGCCGCGCTGATTAGCAACAACGCCGCGGCTTACGCGCTGCAGCGAGCGCGAGACGCCGGCATCCACGCCGTCGCCTTGCCCTGGGATCGGACCGCGCAGTCTCGGGGGCAGTATGATGCGGCGCTTTTCGACCTCGTCCGGCGCGAGGAACCGGACCTCGTGCTGCTGCTCGGATGGATGCATCTGCTCGAACACCGGTTCATCAGCTCGCTGCCCGAAACGATCAACATTCATCCGGCATTCTTGCCGCTCGATCCGCTTGCCGACGAGGTTACTTATCCCGACGGCTCGACGACGCCGGCATTTCGCGGCGCGCGTGCAGTTGCGGACGCGCTCGCGTGGGGAAGCCGCTGGGTGGGCGCGTCGTGCCATCGCGTGATGCCGCAGGCCGATCGCGGTCCGATTTTGGTGCGCAAACCGCTGGCGCTGGCCGACGGCGAAACGCAGGAAGCGATCGTCGAACGCCTGCACCCGCTCGAGCACCGCGTGCTGGCCGGCGGCATCATGCGCTGGGCATACGAGGCATCAGCATGACGCCGGTGTCGTCAAGCCGGCGATGTGGGTACGAGCACCGCATGCACGACGTGGAAACGACCACTTGCCCGGGCTGCGGCCATCCGATGCAAGCACATGAAGGACGTCACTGCAAAATCTGCGGCGAGTCCGGGGTTCAGTGTCCCGCGCTCGAGGGCGGAGTCGAAAGTCCGGGCGGCTAACCGCCCAGCGTCCAATCGCCGACGTTCCAAAAAATGCTGTCGGTCGATCCGGTCACGCCGTGCAACTGCGCGGTGAACGCGCTGATTTCGCGGCGCTGATCCGTCAGCATGATCGGCAGCTCCCGGTACAGCAGCCGCTGAAGCCGTTTGTATATCGCGATGCGCTTTTGCACGTCGAACGTCGAATGTCCGGCCATGAGCAACGCGTCGATTCGCCGATCGCAGATGCGCGATTTGTTGTAACCGTGCGGGGGAACGTTGGCGCAGGCAAACTGATCGGTCGTGTCGGGATCGTCGCCATTGACGAAATCGTACAGAGCCATGTCGAATTTGCCGCCGTAGACGGGGCCGCCTTCACTCGCCGGCGCAACGAACTGCGTGATGTTGAACTGCTTGATCGTAACGTGGACGCCTGCCTCGCGCTCGTACTGAACGATGCTGTTGGCCAGTATTGCGTCGCCTGGCGTGGCCGCCTGGATGATCAGCTGTAAATCGAGCTTTCGCCCGGAAAGAACGCGCCGCGCGAAGGCCGGATCGTACGG
This sequence comes from Vulcanimicrobiota bacterium, assembly GCA_963777315.1. Taxonomy (GTDB): domain Bacteria; phylum Vulcanimicrobiota; class Vulcanimicrobiia; order Vulcanimicrobiales; family Vulcanimicrobiaceae; genus CAVYEM01. Next base: position 909,952 of record CAVZQC010000004.1, on the reverse strand, counting down.
AATATCGGGATATACGGCTGGATCGTACGCCCAGAAAAACAGGCCGCCGCCCGGGTGCGCGCTTTCGACTGCGCCGCGATAGGCTTTGCGCACGAGAGTGGGGACGTCCATCGCTTCGGCCAAAGCGTGCCGCACCTGCGGATCCGAGACGCGCTGGGTGTTGAAGATGATTGCGCCGACGCCCGAAACCGGTATCTTGTAAATCCGGTATCCCGGTATGCGTTCCAGCAACGGATACTGAGAGTAATCCTGCTCGTTGAAGTAGCCTTGCACCTCGCGCGTCTGCAGGAGATTCGTGGCCGTTTGAGCGTCCGGAACGAACCGGATCGTCAGCCGGGGGATGCGCGGCTTGCCTTTGAAATAGTACGGGTCGGCATGCATGATCACGCGGTCGCCGCGAATCCAGCGCTCGACGACGTACGGTCCGGAGCCCACGGGCTGGCCGTCGAACGGAATGTGATTGAAGTCGTGATATTTGGCGAGCAGGTGCCGGGGCAGAATCGGGAACCCTTGCGGCGCCAGCACCAGCGTGAGCAGCGGCGCAAACGGCTCCTTGAGATGAAGGACGAGGGTGGTGTCGTTAGGGGCGCGCGCGGAAGCGACGCGATCGTAACCGTAGCGCGACTGCACGTTGTTTGCCGGATCGTTGACCGCGTTTATCGACCAGACGCAGTCGCGCGCCGTCAGCGGCGTTCCGTCGGCGAAACGCACGCCCTTACGCAGATGATAGGTTACGGTCAGCCCGTCTTTGCTGATGCCGCCGTTTTGCACCGAGGGCGCTTGCGTTGCAACGTCGCCGATCAACTTCCCGCGATCGTCGTATTTGACTAAGTAGGAGAACAGTAAAAACCCCCACTCGGTCGAGGATTGCCCGTTTTCGAGCGCAGGATTGAGCGACATGGGTTCGCGCTGCTGCGCGATCGAAAGCGTGGAGATTGCCGGCGGCGTGGACTGTTGCTTCGCGCACGCGACCGGAGCGAACAGCAGCGCGAGCATGGCGACGCGGACCGCGCGCATTACGGAGTTTCCAGTTCGAACGGAAGATTCGGATCCGCCGTGAGCGTCATCGCATCGGCTCGAACGGCCTGCCCTTGCGCATACGCGGCGGCGGCGATCATCGCCGCGTTGTCGGTACAGTACTTCGGCGGCGGAATGAAGGCGGGGATTCCGGTGGCGGCGCTCCAGTCGCGAAGCGCGCGGCTGAGTGCGGAATTCGCAGCGACTCCCCCGGACAGCACGATCGAGGTGTATGCGCGGCGCTCGAAGGCGGCGCGCACGCGGCTGATCAGCACGTCCACCACGGCCGACTGAAACGACGCGGCGACGTCGGCTTTCGAAACCCGGGGCTTCTGCGCGGATTCCAAGTAATAGCGCACCGAGGTCTTCAGTCCGGAAAAGGACATGTCCAATGAACCCGGACTTGCACGGTGGCGCGGAAACGGTATCGCCCCGGGGTTGCCGCGGCCGGCCAGCTCGTCGAGCGCAGGGCCACCCGGAAATCCCAGACCGAGAAGCCGCGCGGTCTTATCGTACGCTTCACCGGCAGCGTCGTCTTTGGTACGGCCTATGACGCTCATGACCGTCGCGCTTTCCACTTCGACCAGCTGTGAATGGCCGCCGGACACGAGCAGTGCGAGAAAGGGATAGCTCGGGACGACGTCAGTGTCCAGAAAGGCGGCAAAGATATGACCGTGCAGATGATTGACGCCGTACAGCGGCTTGTCGAGCGCAAAAGCCAGCGCTTTGGCGGCCGCAACGCCGACGACCAAACTGCCCACGAGGCCGGGACCTTTGGTGACGGCGATTCCGTCGATGTCCTGCAGGCTGGTTCCGGCGCGCTGGACTGCATCTTCCATCGCGGCGGACAGTAAGGCGACGTGCGCACGGCCGGCGATCTCCGGAACGATTCCGCCGTACTTGCGGTGAAAAACGTCCTGATTGGTGGAAACGCCGGCGGCAACTCGGCGCCCGTTCTGCACGACGGCCGTGGCGGTGTCGTCGCAGGACGTCTCGATTCCCAACAGCAGCACGAACGACCGTTTCTACCCTCGACCCGCTTCTCCGGTCGAAGCGATGGTCCGTTCCGCAGGAACCTCGTGCTTATTGCTGGGTCGCCCGTCCTAGCGGGACGGTGCCGCGCGCTACTGATGCGGGTTCGCCGCCCGGTCTATAATAAGTGCAATTCAAAACCATTCGGACGAAGAGGCGAGGTAAGACAACGTGGCGGTTTCTTGTGCGCTTGTGGAAACAGGGGGATTCGTATTGCGGCCGACCGTCGTGGCGACGGTGGTTGAAGACGGCGCCGTTCTCCTCGATCTCGAAACCAAGTATTTCTATCATCTCAACGCCGGCGCGTGGGCCATCACGCAATTGTTCGAAACCGACGGTGCGACCGCAGAGCAAATCGAGCAGCAGTGCTGCCTGTGGGGAGCGCCCGCAAACGACGGTTCCGTGCGTCAATTCTTGGCCGAGCTCGAGCGCGAGAATTTGGTGGAGGCAGCGCCCACGGCGCAAGCATCAGCGGGGCACAAAGCGCAGCCGTGGGTCGCGCCGGAGATGAAGCGCCAAGCGCAGCCGCTGCAAACGCTCGTCACCAGCGCCTTCGATCCCAGCATTCCCCTAGCCGAGTAGCGCAACATGATCGCCCGCGAGCGCGTCACGCCGATGCAGCCGCGCTATTGCGGTCCATTGGAAGTGATCGTGCACACCGGCGACGACCGGCTTGCCGCCGTCGCGCTGCAGAATTTGGACTTGTTCGGAAGCGCGCGCATGCGCGCTCGCCGTCGAGTGGACGTGTGGATCGCGCGCGGTTCGAAGGGTGCGCGCGCAGCCGGTTCGTTTCTGCGATGCGCCCGTATGAACGTGGACCGCGACGGCGATGCGTACGTCGCATCGACGGCATCGGGCATAACGGCCGCGTGCAGCACAGCTGAATCGGATTGCTGGAAAATTGCCGTTCCACCGGATCTGCGCTTTGGAGAGCCGGAGATCGGCGACATGGAAGATCTGCTCGGCCTGGCGTGCACCGTGGGCTGGCGCCGCGAAGGATTCGTGCCGGTGCACGGTGCGGCGGTTGCCAAAGATGGGCGGTGCGCGATCCTGTGCGCTCCATCGGGCGGGGGCAAAAGCACGCTGACGACGGCGCTGCTGTGCAACGGCTGGCAAACGCTGGGCGACGACAAGCTGCTGCTGGGACGAGGGCTGCAGTCATCGCACCTCATCGGATTACTGCAAACGTTCAACCTTCACCCGCGCACCGCTTCCTGGTTTTCCGCAATCGACGATCTCGAAGACCTGCCGCGCTACTCGGCATGGACTGAAAAGCGGCGCGTCGGCGTGGAGAGCATCGTGCCGGGAGGCGCGATCGCCGACGCCGTGGCCACGCACATCGTACGCATCGTGCGTGAGGGCGCCGCGCAGCCGGCGCGCGCAACGGCCATGGAATCGGGCGAAGTGCTGCCCACTCTGCTCAAGCAGATCGTCATGCCGAACGACCGCGACGCGGCGCGCGAAATTCTGCAAGGCGCCGCGCGCTGTGCGGCGACTCTGCGCGGGGTGATCTTTGAAGTCGGCGACGATGCTTACCGCGATCGCGCCTGGCTGCCGATCTTCGAGCATGCAGTGCTATGACCGAACCGATCGTCAGCGTGGTCATTCCCGCATACAACGCCGCGGCCACAATCGGCGAAGCCCTCAAGGCGCTGCGTGCACAAGCCGGTGCTCCGCAGTTCGAGCTGATCGTCGTCGACAATGGGTCGACCGACGCCACGGGCGCCGTGTCGCGCAGTCTGGGTGCCGCCGTGCTGGTCGAAACCACCCGTGGGCCGTCGGCGGCGCGAAACCGCGGTCTGCGCGCCGCACGCGGTTCGATCGTCGCGCATCTCGACGCCGACACCGTTCCAAGCCGCCGGTGGCTGCGCGAAATGCTGGTGCCGTTTTCCGATCCGAGCGTGGCGTTGGTAGCAGGCAACACCCTGTGCTATCCGCCCAGTACTCCCGCCGAACGTTACGTTCAGGCGTCGGGGTTGTACGACACGCTGCGCGCGATACGCCGTACGCCGTTTCCGTTCGCGCCGTCGCTGAATTTGGCGGTGCGCCGTGAAGCGGCGCTTGCGGTGGGTGCATGGCCTGAAGATCTGTCCACGGGCGAAGACGTGGATTTTTCGCATCGTATTCTGCGCGCATACGGCACGCCGATCGCGTACGCCGAGCGTGCCGTGCTGTACCACCGCACTCGTGCGACGGACGACGCGCTCGCGCGTCAGGCTTGGACGTACGGCGAAGGAGCCGCCGACCTGTATCGGCGCTATCCCGACGAATTGCGTTGGGATCTCGCCAAGAGCGCGCATTTGGCCTGGATGCTCGCAAGCCGCGTTACGCTCCCGGTCTTCGCGCGCATTGCAGCTGCGGCAGGCAGCGGTGCCGGCGATCGTCTGGAGTTCTTTCACTACCAAAGCTTGTGGACGCGCAACTTTTGGCTGGGCTTTTGGGCGGCGTATCGCACGCGCCGCCGCAGGGTGTGGACGTGAAGGCCTCGGTCGTGATTCCGGTTTACAACGGCGCCGGCACGCTGGCGGCGTGCGTGCGCGCCTTGAAAACCCAAACGCTGACATGCAGCGAGTTCGAGATCGTCGTCGTCGACGACGGGTCCACCGACCGGACCGCCGACGTCGCGCGGCATTTCGACGTGCGTCTGATCTCGCAGCGCAACGGCGGCGCGCCCGCGGCCCGCAACCGCGGCATGCGAGAGGCGCGCGGCGAATGGGTCGCGTTCACCGACGCGGACTGCGTGCCCTCACGCGCGTGGCTGCAGCGACTGCTGGCGGCGTGCGCCGACCGGGCATCCTTGGGGGCTGCCGGCAAAACCGTCGGCATCGACTCGCACACCCCGGCGGCGCGGTTCGTCGACCTCATGGGCGGTTTGGACGCCGGCCGCCATCTCGCGCATCCGACGTATCCGTTTGCTCCCTCGGCCAATATCGTTTACCGCCGCGATTGCTTGCTGGAGGCCGGCGGTTTCGACGAGCGCTACACCACGTACGACGCCTGCGATTTGCATACGCGGCTGCGAAGACGCTACGGCAACGCATTTGCGTACGAGCCCCGCGCGCTGGTACTGCACCGGCACCGCGCGCAGTGGGGGCAATACTGGCGCCAGCAATACTTTTACGGCATAGGGTACGCGCAGTTCATGCTCGCGTATCACAATGAAACGAGCTGGACGGTTCACAAGGAGCTGCGCGCGCTGGGCGAGCTCGCATGGCAAGCCGCCGCCGCCGCGCTTCCGGGCAAAGGAGATGCGGCGCTCGCGCGGCGCGGCCGGTTCGTTCGAGGAGCGGCGCAGCATGCGGGCTTTTTGCGCGCATACTATAACCTTCGCGAGCGGCGGCGATGGTAGCGCGTATGGCGAACAAATGGACGCCGCTCGGATTCTACCAGCGCCTGCGCGTGTTCGTGCACGAACCTTCCGACTTGCTGCTCGCGCTGCACGTGGGAGCCTTCATCGCGGCCGTTCCGGCGCTGCTGCGCAGCGGCGATCTTCGCATCACGCTGGCAAATTTGCGTGCGGCGCGAGGGCGTATCGTAAAGTCGCCGCGGCTTTCCTACGAACGCATCGCGCGCCTGCGCGCGCTCTGTCTGCGCGTTCCGATCTTCGCACGGCACAACACGTGTTACGTGCGCGCGCTCACGTTGTACCGTTTCCTGGATGCCGACGATGCCGCGTTGGGCGTGCACTTCGGAATCGAGCATCGCGACCGGCTCGAAGAGCGCCTGCGCGGCCATGCTTGGGTAACGCTACACGGAAAGGTGCTCGAAGGGCCGCAAGCCGTTGTGCAGGGACGTATCCGCGAAATTCCGATCGCTGCAGAGCGGGTTTCACGATGAAGAGCGCCTTCGAAACGCTCGTCGAAGCGATGACGGCCATCGTTCAGGAGCAGCCCAATCGGCTTGACGCCGCGCTCAGGAACGTTTCCCACGAACGGCTGTTCTCGCAAGCGGTCCGTCACAAATGCGCCGGAATGCTTTCCCACGGGATCGTCGCCGCCAAGCTTCGCGACCGATCGCTGGCGCCGCTGCTGACGATGCTCAAGCCGCACGCGCAGAGCGCGATCGTCCAAAGCTTTTCGATCGGCGCGCAGCTGGCGGACGTCGTGCGCGAATTCAACCGCGCGGGCATCCAGCACGCACTGCTCAAAACCGGCGCGCGGCTGTACGCGGGCGATCCGATGGCGCAGTGGACCACGATCTTGGACCTCGACGTGCTCGTTCCGCGCGAACGAGCGATGGCGGCCTTCGAAGCGCTGACCGCTTGCGGCTATCGCCCCGAAAGGGACACGGCATTCGCATTCGACTCGTATGCGCGCCGCCATCACCATCTGGTTCCGCTGGTCGCTCCGGGCGCAGGCAAAAGCGTCGAGCTGCACGTCGCGCTCACTCCGCCCGGATGGTTTTCTCTGCAGACGGATTGGCCGGCGCTGTGCGGCCATTTCGAGCAAGTCGACGGTGCGGCGGGGCCGACGCTTCGGCTGGACGCATTTGCGCGCGCACTGCACATGGTGCTGCACGGAGCGGGCTTGTACCGCATTTACGATGCCGTGCTGCTCGCCATGGATCTTCGCGCCGATCCGCAGCTCGTCGGGGCGCTGCAGTCGCAGCTTGCGAACGAACGGATTCAGCCGATCGGCACGCAAGGGGTTTTAGCGCTGGCCGCGCGCATGGCGGGAGTGGAGATTACGACGGACGCCGCCGTCGAGCGATTCGTATCGTGGACGATGCGCCGAGAGGCGCTTCCGGCGTACCTGCGGGCGCGCGCCCAATTTACGGACGCCTGGTTCGGCAACGGCGGCCGCGTGCTCGGGCCGTCGACTCGGCTGGCCGTTCCCAATGCGGTGCTGGCCGATCGGAGCGCAAAAGGCCGGGTGCTTACGGGAATGAAAACGGCCGGGCGCCTCGTCACAGGACTCGCGGCGGCCGGTTGTCCGTCGTGGTATCGCCGATGAGCGACGCACCGGCGGACGCGCGCACGATCGGCGCAAATGCGATAGGCACGTTCGTTGCGCGCACGGCCGGCGTCGCGCTCAGCGTCGTGGTCGGCATCATCATCGCCAAGATGCTCGGCCCGGCCGGAAAAGGCGTGTACAGCGGCGTGCAAACCATGCTGGCCGTTCCGCTGGCGGTCAGCAGCGGCGCGGGCGCGGCCATCGTCTTCTTGATGACCAAGGAGCGCCGAAACATGCGACAGCTGTTTCCCGCGCTCACCGTTGCGTTTCTCGCGCTGACGGCAGCTTTATGGGCCGGCATGATCGTTTGGAGCGCGCTGCGCGGCTGGACGGTCGTCACGATCGCGATAGTCGCCGTCGCTCCGGGCGCAATCCTCTTTGCGTGGCAGCCGGCATATTACATCGCAACCGGACGCATGCAGCGCATGAACTATCAGACCGTGGCGGTCTCGGCCGCAACGCTTGCGGCGGTTGCGGCAGCGCTGTTCGTTGCGCATGCCGGAATTGCGGGCGTGCTGGGCGCGTGGATCGCCGTTACGTACGCTTTCGCGGCGATCGTCGTGGTCGATGCCGTGCGTCAAGGCGGGCGCCTGCACCGCACGGACTTGCGCAGGCAACTTCACGACGTCGTGAGGATGGGGGGACAGTCCGCGCTCAACTCCGCGCTGGGAGTGCTGAATTATCGCGTCGATTCGCTCGTGCTCGTCGGAATGCTGGGTTTCGCATCGTTCGGCATCTATTCGATTGCCGTATCGTTCGGCGAGATGCTGTTCATGCTCACGCGGCCCGTCACCGCGGCCGTGACTCGAGAGATCGGCAGAAGCGATCGCGGAACTTCGGCGGAGATTTCCGCGCGAACGATTCGCATATCCGTCGCGGTTGCCGCGTGCGCGTCGATCGTATCGTTCATCGCCGGACCGTGGCTGATCGACCACATCTACGGCACGCGCTTTTCCGAAGCTGCGGCGCCGCTGCGCTGGCTGCTGCCCGGCATCGTCGCCTTTACCTCGGCCGGAACGTTCGCAGCGTTCTTTCTCTTCCAGATTGGACGGCCGCTCATCGTGACGGTCGTGAATGTGGCGATGATTGCGGTGCAAGTCGCCGGCTGCGTGGTGCTCGTTCCGCGCATGGGAATGGCCGGCGCAGCATTGGCATCGAGTGCGACGTATCTGGTGGGGGCATCGTTCAACACGTGGTGGTTCTGCCGGCTGAGCGGATACCGGCCGTCGGCGGTTTGGGTCGTGCGCCGGCAAGATCTGCGAGCCTTCCGCAACGTGCTCAAGGATCTGCTCGCGCGCAGGCGCAAGCGCGCGCCCAAGCCTGCGCCGATGCCGGCCAATGGCCGGCCGCGCTTGCTGATCACCGGCGCCGGCGGCGCAGTGGGCACGCTCATCCGCAAGCCGCTCAGCCAACTGTACGCGCTGCGATCGAGCGACGTCGGGCCGGTTGCGAATCCGCTTCCCGGCGAAGAGTTCGTACGCGCCGACATCCGGCGCCTGCGTCAAATGCGCAAAGCGGTGCGCGGCATGGACGCGGTGCTGCACTTGGGCGCAATCTCGAAAGAGGCGCCCTTCGACAAACTGCTGGATCATAACGTTCGGGGCACGTACACCGTGCTGGAAGCAGCGCGTTTGGAAGGCGTGCGCCGAGTGATTTTTGCCAGCACGGGCCACGTTACGGGCTTCTATCCGCGCGAGCAGAAGATCGACGAAACGGCACCCCTGCGTCCGGACGGACTGTATGCCGTCAGCAAAGTGTTCGGTGAGGCGCTCGCGCGGCTGTACGCCGACAAATACGGATTGGAGATCTTCTGCATTCGCATCGGCCACGTGTGCGCGAAACCCGAGCATCCGGTCGACGAAGGGATTTGGCTCAGCCCCGCCGATTTCGTGCAGCTCGTCAAACTGGGCGTCGAAAAACCGGATCTGCAGTACGAAGTCGTTTACGGCACCTCCGACAACGTTCGCCGGTGGTGGAGTTTGCGCAAGGCACAGTCGTTCGGGTTTATCTCGGCTTCGCGCTGCGACGGATATCCCGCGCCGCCTGCAGCGAGCGCGCGCGCGCAGGTCGCGCAGACGCTGCAGGGGGATGCGTTTGCCGCTGCCGGCTTCATCGGTTCGATAGAGCGCATTACGAGCAGCAGTGAGCGTCCCGAGCGGGCGCTACCGGGTCCGGCGGGAATGCTCGTCGATCATCCCGGATTCTTGCTCGCCGACGCGAGCGCTTTCGGCTCCCAGACGCCATAGGCACAGCAGTATGGCCGCAATGCCGGTAAAGAGCATGAAATCCGACCACACGAGGCCGATGAAGAACCAGAGAATGCTAAACGCAAGCGCGGCAGGCCAGGGCGTTTCCTTCGTTACGATACCCACGTCTTGCGATGCGGCGGCCTTGTGCTGCAGTTTGGGATCGTCGCCCTCGAGATTGGAGTGTTTTTCGGCCAGCATAGCGTAGCCCGCCGCAAAGCCCAAACCGCAAAACATGAAACCCAGCATAAGCGTTCCGGCGTAGTCGCGCGAGGCAAACCAGTAGACGATGGAAATCGTCGCGCCGAAAACGGCCGAACTGAAGAACAGCCCGACGAACGTTTTCATGCCTTCTGCTGCGCGTACTCGGGGTTGTGCAAGTCCCACACCGGCCGCTCGGAGCGAATGGGCGGCAGGGCGTGAAAATTGAACTCCGGCGGGGGCGAAGACGTCGCCCATTCCAGCGTAAACGCGCCGCCCCACGGATCGTCGGCAACCTTCTCGTGCGCCAATTTTGAAACGATCACGTTCAGAACGAATACGATGACCGCGAGCGTCATGATCCCCGCGCCTACGGATGCAAGCGCGTTGAGCCAGGGCAGATCGCCGGTAGCCGGATAGGTGAACACCCGCCGCGGCATGCCTTCGATCCCCATGAAATACATCGGCATGAAGGTCAGGTTGAACCCCGCGAACATCGTCCAGAACGTGATCTTCCCCAGCGTTTCGTTGAGTTTGAACCCAAAGATTTTCGGACACCAAAAAAAGAGCGCTGCGAAGACGGCGAACATCGATCCGCCCCCGAGCACGTAGTGGAAGTGCGAAACCAAAAAGTAGCTGTCCTCGGCGTGGTAGTCGATGGGCGGCGATGCAACCATAACGCCGGTCACGCCGCCGATCAGGAAGTTCAACAAAAATCCGATCGTAAAGAGCATCGGCGTCGTCAGCCGAATCTTGCCGCGCCACATCGTGCCGATCCAGTTCCAAAACTTCACCCCGGTCGGAACGGCGATCAAAAACGACATGCCCGAGAAAAATCCGTTCGCGACCGCTCCGGTTGCGAACATATGGTGCGCCCAAACTCCCATCGACAGTCCGGCAATCGCAAAAGCCGAGAGCACTAGGCCGACGTAACCGAAGACGGGCTTGCCGGAAAACACCGAAACGACTTCGGTCACCACGCCGAAATACGGCAGGATCATGACGTAGACTTCAGGATGTCCGAAAAACCAAAAGAGGTGCTGATACAGGATCGCGTTACCTCCGAACTGCGGATCGAAAAAGTGGGCGCCGTAATGGCGCGCGAGCAGCAGTTCGCTCAGCACCGCGGCCAGCGGCGGAAACGCCATGAGAATCAGCAGCGAGGTCGCCAGCATCTCCCAAGTGAAGATCGGCATGCGCCACATCGTCATACCGGGCGCGCGATAGAGCAGAATGGTCGCCACGAAGTTGATCGCCACCATAATCGTCGCGACGCTGTTGATGAGCAGGCCGATAATCCAGAGATCTTGTCCCGCGCCCGTGCCGTTCTGTATCTCTGAAAGCGGCGCATAGGCCGTCCAACCGGCCGAGGCGCCTCCGCCCTGGGCGAACACGCCGGCGAAGATGGTGAAGCCGCTGATGATGAAGAGCATCACGCCCAGCAGGTTCAGGCGCGGGAACGCCATGTCGGGCGCGCCGATCTGCAGCGGCACCAGATAGTTGCCCAGACCGAACGCAAACGGCGCGATGACCAAGAAGATCATTGCCGTTCCGTGAAGAGTGAATATTTCGTTGTACGAGTGCGGCGTGAGAACGGCGTTGTCGGGGTGCGCCAGCTGAAGCCGGATGAGCAGCGACAGAATGCCGGCGACCACGAAAAAGAAGAACGTCGTGGAAATATAGAGGATGCCGATCGATTTGTGATTGGTCGAGGTCAGGCGATAGATCATACCGTCGCGGCTCCCCCGGAAGCCAGCCATCGGTTGTAGTCCGCCGCCGGAACGACCTTCACGGTGAAGGTCATCAGCGCGTGATTCAACCCGCAATACTCCGCGCACAAGCCGTGGAATTCTCCGGTTTGGCTGGGCGTAACGTCAAAGTGCTGCGTGTATCCCGGCGTTGCATCGCGCTTGAACAGAAACGACGGAACCCAGAACGAGTGGACGACGTCCGATGAGTACAAGTTAATCTGCGTCATCTTGCCCAGCGGCATGACCAGCACCGGCGGATTGTGCGAGGTGCCGTTGATCGTAATGTGATGTCCGGGATAGCGAAACTGCCAGGCCCAGCGGTACCCGGTCACGTCGACGACCGCGTACGGGTTGGGCCGCAGAAAGTCGACGACGCCTTCGCGGATGTACGTGACGTAAAACAAACCGATCACCATGATGAGCGGCACGACCACGCCCGTGATCTCGATACCCGGATTGCTGTGGAACTGGGGCGGCAGGGAACCGTCGTCGTTGCGGCGTTTTCGCCACAGCACCAGAACGAGGAAGATCAGCCCGTAAACGATGACGGCGATGAACATTGCGGCGCCGAAGAAGATGTACCAAACGCCGCGAAGGTCCCATCCCTGAACCGAGGCCGGATTCAGAATCGGCATGTCGTGCGCTACTTACCCACGCAATATCCGATAGGAAACCGTTCGCTCGGGTACAAAAGCCGCAATCGGCTTGCACGAAAGGAGTGCTCGCATTGGCGCGTCACGAATTGCCGCTGTCGTACCGCGCTCACCCGGTGGTGCTGGGAACCGTCATTTTCATCGCGTCGGAAACGATGTTCTTTTCGGCGCTCTTCGCTACGTACTACGATCTCAAATCCACCAGTGCGGTCTGGCCTCCGCCGTACGTTCATCTGGATGAACTGGGGCCGGCGTTCGGCACGGCATTTCTGATCTCCAGCAGTTTGATGATGTTTCCGATGCTGCGCGCGTTGCGCCGGCGCAATTTCAAAGCCGCCTACGGGTGGCTGTACGGCGCTATCGTCGGGGGATTGGGCTACATCGGCGTGGCGATGCACGGATACTCCAGCCAAAACTTCAACTTCCATACCGGCGCCTACGCCGCAACCTATCTGACGATCACCGGCTTTCACCTGCTGCACGTCGTCGTCGGCGTGATCATGCTGCTCGGCTTGTATTTGGGCCTGCGTTCGCCCACGTTCCGCGCCGACCAGCACGGCGGGGCCGAAGCCGTTAGTTACTACTGGCACTTCGTGACGGTAATGTGGTTCGGTATTTACTCCACGGTGTACTGGATCCGATGAACGAGCCCAACGTTCGCGAGCGCGCAATAGCGGCCGCCCTGTTGCTCTCCATGGCGGGCAGCGTCGGCTTCATGATTGCGTTCGCCAAGCAGATGAGCATCCAGTGGGAGGGGTTTGCGCTGGCCGTCGTTTTTGCCGGTTTCATGATTGCCGCGCTGGGCTGGGCACGCTGGATCCTCACGCACGAGCAAGTCGTGGATTTGCGCGACACGTATCCGCAGCCCGTGGAAGAACGCGCCCAAATGGTCGAGGCCTACGAGCACGGCATCGCGCAGCTCACGCGCCGCACCTGGCTCACGCGCATGTTGTACGGCGCAGCCGGCCTATTTGGGCTGGCGGCGCTGTTCCCGGTTGGGTCGCTCGGGCCCGAGCCCGACGATGCGCTGTTCCACACGCGCTGGAAGCGGGGCATGCGACTGCAGCGCCCGGACGGTTCCATCGTCAAAGCGGGCGACGTCAACGTCGACGGCGTGGTTACCGTGTTTCCGGAGGGCAGCATCGGCGATTCACAATCGATGACCGTGTTGATTCGTCTGCCCGACGGCGTCGGCGAGAACACGCTCGACGGTCTGATCGCATACTCTAAGATGTGCACGCACGCCGGCTGCCCGGTGGCGCTGTACCGCTCGGCCGATCATCGTCTGATCTGCCCGTGCCACCAATCGGTCTTTGACGTCGCGGACAATGCCAGCGTAGTCACGGGACCCGCGGACCATCCGCTGCCGCGATTGCCGCTCGAGCTTTCGGCCGACGGCTACCTGCGCGCCGGCGGCGATTTTCCCCAGCCCGTCGGCCCGGGATTCTGGGAGCACTCGTGATACAACGGCTTTTGCTATGGGCAGACGACCGGTTCGGAACCGGTACGTTTTTGCATCACGCGCTCAAGAAGGCGTTTCCCGACCACTGGTCGTTCATGCTGGGCGAGATCAACATGTACGCGTTCATCGTGCTCCTGGCGACGGGCACGTTCCTCGCGTTGTGGTTCGTCCCCGGGCACGCCAACGTGGTGTACGAGGGACCGTACGCGTTTTTGCGCGGCACGCGCATGAGCGAAGCGTACGATTCGGTGCTGCACATTTGCTTTGCCGTCAACGCCGGGCTGCTGATTCGCCAGATCCATCACTGGGCTGCGAATATCTTCGTAGCCGGCATCGTCGTGCACATGGGCCGCATTTTTTTCACCGGGGCTTTCCGCAGTCCGCGCGAGCTGAATTGGGTCATCGGCGTGCTGCTGCTGTTCGCTGCCATGTTCGAGGGCTTCACCGGATATTCGATGCCCGACGATCTGCTCAGCGGGATCGGTCTGCGGATCGCGGTGTCGATCCTGCAGTCGCTGCCGTTGATCGGGACCTGGGCGACCTTCTTCCTGATCGGCGGCGTTTGGCCGACGGAGATTCTGATTCAGCGGCTGTTCGTCATGCACGTGTTCGTCGTGCCGATGCTCATTACGCTGGGCATTACCGTGCACTTGATGATCCTGTGGCGCCAAAAGCATACGCAATTCCCCGGGCCCCGGCGCACGCAAGAAAACGTCGTCGGATCGCCGCTGTTCCCGCACTACACGGCAAAATCGATCGCTCTGCAAATGGGCGTTATTGCCGTGTGCTGCACGCTGGGGGCATTCGTACAGATCAATCCCATCTGGCTGTGGGGACCGTATCAAACCTGGAAAGCGATTTCACCCGCACAGCCGGACTGGTACATCGGCTGGCTGGAGGGTGCGCTGCGCATCGGTCCACGCTGGGCGATCCACTTCCCCGGACACATGATACCGTCGCCCTTCTGGCCCGGCATAGTTCTTCCGTTCGTCATTATGCTTGGGCTGTTCGCGTATCCGTTCGCCGAAGCGCTGCTGCGCAGAGATCATAAGCAGCACCATCTGCTGGACCGGCCGCGCGACGCGCCGGTTCGAACCGGCCTGGGCGTAGCGTTTTTCCTGTTCATGCTCGGATTGTTTTTGGCCGGAGGCGACGACGTGCAGGCGCGGTATCTGCACCTTCCGATCAACGACATGGTGTGGGGCTACCGGTTCTTTTGCGTAGTCGCTCCGGTCGTCGGATTCTGGATCGCCTACGCTATGGCGGCCGAGTTGAAAAACCGCGGCGGCTCGCACCAAGCCGAGCGGGTTCGGCTGCGGCGCACGCCCGAAGGCGGCTACGAAGAGGAGCCGGTGTTGTGATTGCAATCGCGCTGGGCACGGGCGCGATCGCCGCGTACCTGTGGGCCGTCAAAACGTATAACGCACGCTTTCCGGATCGCGCGTTTACTTTTGCGCGCGTCGCCGCATATGTCGCGGGCGTCACACTGCTCACGCTGGCGCTGTTGCCGCCGATCGATGCGCTGGCAGAGCGTTCGTTTGCCTCGCACATGGTGCAGCACGTGACTTTGCTGCTCATCGCGCCGCCCTTGATTCTTTTGGGCGCGCCCCTGCTGCTGCTCGTTGCCGTGCCGCCCGCGCGGGTCGCCCGGCGCATTACGGGTTTCGCGCACAGCGGCCTCGGGCAAGTGATCTTTGCGCCGCTGACCGGATGGCTGGCGATGGTGGCGGTGCTGTGGGGATCGCATTTCTCACCGCTGTACGAATCGGCACTCGACTATCCGGGCGTGCACGTGGTCGAGCACGTGCTGTTTTTGGGGGCTGCGTTTTTGTTTTGGGGCGTGGTCGTGCAGGTGGGATACGTCCCGCGCCCGGTGCCGTTCCCGGCGCGGATGTTATACGTCTTTTTGGCGATCCCGCAGGGCGCGTTCTTGGGCCTTGCGATCTACGCCGCGCGCGGAGTGCTCTATCCGCATTATCTGCTGGAGCAAACGCCCGGTTTGGCATTGGCCGATCAGCAAAACGGCGGCGCGGTGATGTGGATCGCGGGCGGTTTTTTGCTGTTCACGGCCTTCATGCTTACGGCTGCGGCGTGGGCAATCGCCGAACGCGGCGGAGCGGCTGCCGAATCGTGATCGCGGCATACGCGTTGATCGTCCTCATGCAGAGCGCGACCGTTCCCTCCTCGGGCAACGTGCTGGTTACCCCTACGCCCGCCGCGACGCGCAGTCCGACGTTTGCCGAGCATCCCTCGATTGCGGATCTACGGCAAGGCGAGCAGATCTTCAACGTGCACTGCGCATCCTGTCACGGCTTGAACGAGCAGGGCACCGCGCAAGGACCCCCGCTGATCGACGTGGATGCCGCGTCGGTGGATTTTCAGCTTCGCACGGGCCGCATGCCGGCGTCGGTTCCGTTCGAGCAGGAATACCAGAAAGCGCCGACATTCAACCGGGCACAGATCGATTCGCTGGTCGAGTTCGTGATGTCGCGCTCCTCCGGGAACAGAAAGCTGCCGTCGGTGCAGATTCCCACGCTTGCGCACGCCTCGAACGACATGCTGCGCAGCGGACGCGAAGTCTATGAAGAAAACTGTCAGCAATGCCACGCCGCCACGGGACGCGGGGATTCCGTGGGCTATCTCGACGTGGCTCCGGACTTGATGGACTCGGATCCGCTGCAAATCGCCGAAGCAGTTCGCACCGGACCCGACGTGATGCCGCGCTTCGGGCCGGCGATCATCGACGATTCACATCTGAACGATCTGATCGCGTACATCCGCTACCTGCAGCGCGCCAAATATAATCCGGGCGGCATGCAGCTGGCAAACTGGGGGCCCGTTTCCGAAGGCTTCGTCACGTGGGCCTTCGGCATCGGACTGCTCGTGCTGCTGATTCGCCGCATCGGTTCGACGCAGTAGCCGCCTCACCTGAAGCGCGCGCTCGCTCGCCGGGCGTCGTTTGCTGTACAACCGCCCGTGGTAAGACTGAAGATATCTCTCAGTAAAAGGCGGACAAACAACCTGTGAAAGCAAGCAATTTTTTGCTGCAGCGGCTCGTGGACTGGGGCGTAAAGCGCATCTATGGGTACCCCGGCGACGGCATCAACGGAATGTTGGGAGCGCTGGAAGATTTTACGGACAAGATTCAGTTCATCCAAGCCAGACACGAAGAAATGGCCGCGTTCATGGCGTGCGCGCATGCCAAGTTCACCGGCGAACTGGGCGTTTGCATGGCCACTTCCGGGCCGGGCGCAATTCATCTGCTCAACGGTCTGTACGATGCCAAAGGCGATCACGCCCCGGTGCTGGCGATCGTCGGCCAAGCGGCAACGACTGCGATGGGCGGCTCGTATCAGCAGGAAGTCGATCTGCAGACGCTCTTCAAGGACGTGAGCGACTACAACGCCACGATCATGAATCCGAGCTCCACCAGGCACATCGTCGATCGCGCGTGCCGCGTCGCAATGGGAATGCGCGGCGTAGCGACCGTCATCTTTCCCAAAGACCTGCAGGAAGAAGATTTCTCCGAGCCGGCCCGCAAGCACAACACGATTCACAGCGGCGTTGGGTATTCTGCGCCGATGATCATCCCGCGCCTGCACGATTTGCAGCGCGCCGCCGAGATTCTCAACGGTCAAACGAAGATCGCGATGATCGTCGGCGCCGGGTCGAAGAATGCAGCCGACGAGATCGTCGCCGTTGCGGACAAATTGCAGGCATGCTGCGCCAAGGCGCTGCTGGGCAAAGACGTGCTCCCCGACGACCTGCCCTGGGTGACCGGAACGATCGGCCTGTTGGGCACGCGGCCCAGCTCGGACATCATGAACGAGTGCGACGCGCTGCTGATGGTCGGAACCAATTTCCCGTACGCGGAGTTTCTGCCCAAAGACGGCTCCGTGCCGGCGGTTCAGATCGACATCGATCCGCGTTTTATCGGGCTGCGCTATCCCACCAACGTCAACCTGATCGGCGACGCGGCCGACACGCTGTCCGCGCTGCTGCCGCATTTGAACCAAAAGGACGATGGTTCGTGGCGGCAGAGCATCAAAAAGAATAAGGACGAGTGGTACGAAGTCGAGCGCGAGCGCGCGCATCAGAGCGCCGACCCGCTCAATCCGCAGTCTGCTGTTCGCCGAGCTGAACGATCAAGTTCCCGCCAACGCAATCCTCACCGGCGATGCCGGAACGCCGACGAATTGGCTGGGCCGGCACATCATGGTGCGCCGCGGCATGAAGATCTCGCTGTCGGGCACGCTGGCCACGATGGGTTCGGCGGTCCCCTATGCGATCGGCGCGAAGTTCGCCTTTCCGGATCGCGTGGTGATCGCGTTGCCCGGCGACGGCGCGTTCCAAATGAACGGGATGAACGAGATGCTCACGGTCAAGAAGTATTGGAAGACCTGGAGCGATCCGCGGATCATTTTCTTGGTGCTCAACAATCAGGATCTGAACCAGGTGACTTGGGAGATGCGCATCCTTTCGGGTAATCCCGAAAACGTGAGCACCCAGCAGCTGCCGGACTTTCCGTACGCCGCGTTCGGGGAATCCTTGGGCTTCAAAGGCATTCGCGTCAAATCGCCCGAGGACGTCGAACGGGGCTGGCGCGACGCGCTGAGCGCGGATCGTCCGGTGGTGTTCGAAGCCGTCACGTCGGGCAACGTCGCCACTCTGCCTCCGCACATCTCGATGAAGCAGGCGGAAAACTTCCTCAATGCCGCGCGTCAAGGCGACCCGCAAGAAGGCGGCATGCTCAAAGAGTCGATCAAGCAAATCTTCGCCGGCGTCATTCCGCACAAGACGGAAGAGCACGTAAAGAGGGGCGAATAGCATGCCCGTCGCCGGTGCGGTTCGAGCGGAGTGTCCGATCGAAGCGATCGACGTGCAAGCGTACAAGATACCGACCCAAGAACCGGAGGAATCGGACGGCACGCTCGAGTGGACCTCGACGACGATGGTGCTCGTCGAGGTCGCGGCGGCCGGAAAGAAAGGCATCGGCTACACGTACGCGGACGCCGCCGCCGCCGCAGTTATCGCCGATGTGCTGCGCGATGCGATCCTGCATCGCGACGCGCTGCAAACCGCCGCCCGCTATGCCGACATGTACGCGAAAATACGCAACAACGGGCGCGAAGGCATCACGTCGATGGCGATATCCGCGGTCGACATCGCGCTGTGGGACCTCAAGGGACGCATACTCGAAGCGCCCGTGAGCGTGCTGCTGGGGGCAGCGCGCAGCCGCACGCCGGTGTACGGCAGCGGCGGATTCACATCGTACGGCATCGCGCAGCTTGGCGAACAGCTCGGCCATTGGGTGCACGCGATGAAGATTCCGCGGGTCAAGATGAAAATCGGACGCGAACCCGAGCAGGATGGCAAGCGCGTAGCGGCCGCTCGCAAAGCGATCGGAAGCGGCGCGCAGCTCTTCGTCGACGCAAACGGCGCCTACGCGCGCAAACAGGCGCTGGAGATGGCCGCCCTCTTCGCCGAGCAAAATGTCTGCTGGTACGAGGAACCGGTCTACCATAACGATTTGGAAGGCAATTGCATGGTGCGCGAACACGCGCCTGCGGTCATGGAGATCAGCAACGGCGAATACGGTTTTGCGCCGTACAATTTCGCGCAAATCATCGCCGCGCAGGCTGCGGACGTGTTGCAGGCCGACGTCACGCGATGCGGGGGTTACAGCGGGTTCATTGCCGTCGACGGACTGTGCGAAGCGCACATGATGCCGCTCTCGAGTCACTGCGCCCCGTACGTGACGCTGCCCGCGGCGAGCGCGGCAAAGATGCTTCGCCACGTCGAGTACTTTTACGACCACGTGCGCATCGAACGGATGTTTTTCGACGGAACGCCGGATCCCAAGGACGGCTGCCTAGCGCCGGATCTCGAGCGGCCCGGCATCGGCCTGGACTTCAAGCGCCAAGACGCGCAGAGGTACGCGCTGTGATCGAGGTCATCGAACCCGAGATCGACGTTCGTTCGCTCGAACGCGACCTCCGCGCCGCAGTGCGTGGGGACGTGCATTTCAGCGACGCGTATCGCGCCATGTACTCTACCGACGCGGCCAACTACCGGCAGGTCCCGATTTGCGTGGTGCTGCCCAAAGACGCCGACGACGCGCAGCGCGCGATGGCGGTCGCCCATCGCTACGGCGTGCCTGCAACGCCGCGGGGCGGCGGCACGAGCTTGACGGGAGCGAGCTGCAACGTCGCGATGATCTTCGACTACAGCAAGTACATGAACCACATCCTGGAGATCGACCTCGAGAACCGCCGCGCTAGAGTGGAACCGGGCGTCGTGCTGGACGACTTGCGGCACGCCGCTCAAAAACACGGTTTGACGTTTGGCCCCGCGCCGTCGACGCACAACCGCTGCAATATCGGCGGAATGTTCGGCAACAACGCCTGCGGCATACCCGCGCAGTTCGCTGGCCGCATGGAAGAAAACGTCGAGCAAGCCGAAGTTCTGCTGCACGACGGCACGCGGCTGTGCGTGGGATCGACCAGCGAACGGGAGCGCGAAGCCATCGTTCGCGAAGGCGGCCGCAAGGCTGACATTTACGCCAAGCTCGCGCAAATTCATGAGAAATATCAGGCGCTGGTTCGCGAGAAATTTCCGCAGATTCCCCGCCGCGTATCGGGCTACAATTTGGAACAGCTGTCGCCGCAAAGCGGCTTCAACGTGGCCCGTGCGCTCGTGGGAACGGAAGGCACGTGCGTACACGTTCTCGAGCTGACCCTAGTGCTCGTGCCCAATCCCAAGACCACCGCCGTAACCTTGCTGGGTTTTGAAGACATCGCCGCTGCGGGCGATCACGTGGCGTTTTGCAACGCCTACATGCCGCATGCGATAGAGGGCATGGATGAAACGCTGTTTCAGCACATGCATGAAAAAGGCAAGAACCCGCACCAGCAGGAGGAGCTTTTTCCCGACGGGCGGGCGTGGCTGGTCATTCAATTCGGCGGCGACACCAAAGACGAGGTCGAAGCCAAAGGGCGCAAGCTGATCGACGATATCAAAAAACATAGCGACAAGGTCAAAGGCGCAGACGTTACCAGCGATCCGCACACGATGGAGGAGATCTTCCAGACGCGTGAAGCCGGACTGGGCGTGAACGCGAAAATCCCCAACGAACCGGAGTTTTACCCGGGATGGGAAGATGCCGCCGTTGCGCCCGAACACCTGGGCGATTACCTGCGCGACTTTCAGCACAAGATGCAGGAGTACGGTTACTTCGCGTCCATTTACGGGCACTTCGGTCAGGGTTGCGTGCATTGCCGCATCAACTTCGACCTGTTCACCAAAGACGGCATTGCCAAGTACCGCAAATTCGTCACGGAAATGGCGCACATCGTCGTCAAGTACGAAGGCTCGATTTCCGGCGAGCACGGCGACGGGCAGATTCGCGCAGAGCTCCTGCCGATTATGTTCGGCGATGATTTGGTACAGGCGTTCTGGGAGTTCAAGACCGCGTTCGATCCCGAAAACAAAATGAACCCCGGAAAAGTCGTTCGGCCGTATCCCATCGACGCGCACTTGCGCTGGGGCGTCAACTATCAGCCTTGGGATCCGCCCACGAAATTTGCCCTGGGTGAGGATCATCACAGCTTCGCCTATGCGGCCAACCGGTGCGTCGGCGCGGGCGTGTGCCGGAAACACGATAAAGGCACCATGTGTCCCAGCTACATGGTGACGAAAGAGGAAAAATATTCGACGCGCGGGCGCGCGCGGCTGCTGTTCGAGATGCTGCAAGGCAATCCGATGAAACACGGCTGGAAGGACGAAACGGTCAAAGAGTCGCTGGAATACTGCCTTGCATGCAAGGGCTGCAAGCACGAATGTCCCGTCAACGTCGACATGGCCACGTATAAGGCGGAGTTTCTCTTTCACTATTTCAAAGGCAAAGTGCGCCCGCTGCACATGTGGCTGTTCGGCTACATGTTCTGGTGGGCAAAGCTCGCCGCGCTCGCGCCCGGGGTTGCCAATTTCTTCACGCAGGCCCCGCCGTTCAGCACGATCGCGAAGAAGCTCGGCTCCATCGCGCCCGAGCGCGAGATACCGATGTTCGCGGGCCGTACGTTCCGGCAATGGTTCAAGAACCGTCCGCGCCGGCCCGCGCAGCCGTCGCGGGGTTTCGACAATCGCGTTCTTTTGTGGACCGACACGTGGAACGAGCATTTTCATCCGCAGACGGCGCAGGCGGCGGTGGAGGTGCTCGAAGACGCCGGCTACGAGGTGCTCGTCCCGCCCAATCAAATCTGCTGCGGGCGACCGCTGTACGATTACGGTTTGCTCGATCAGGCCAAACGTCAGCTGCAGGCTATTCTGGCCGATCTGCGGCCGCTCATTCGCCAAGGCGTTCCGGTGGTTGGATTGGAGCCCAGCTGTTTATCGGTGTTCAAAGACGAGATGCAGAACATGCTGGGCAACGATCAGGACGCGCACCGGCTGTCCCAGCAATGCTACATGTTCGAAACGTTTTTGAACAAAAAGGCCGAGCAGCAGCTGCAGTACAAGCCCCCCAAACTTCGCCGCCGCGCCGTGGTGCACGAGCACTGCCATAAAAAATCGCTGCTGGATCCGATGGCGGAGACGCACGTCTTCGAGCAAATGGACCTGCAGTACGAGCAGCTCAACAGCGGTTGCTGCGGCATGGCCGGGGCGTTCGGTTTCGAGGAGAGCCACTACGACATGTCGGTCAAGTGCGGGGAGCGCGTGCTGCTGCCCAAAGTGCGCGAGGCCAAGCCGCAGACGATCGTCGTGGCCGACGGGTTCAGCTGCCGCGAGCAAATTATGCAAACCACGAAGCGGCAAGCGCTGCATCCGGCCGAAGTGATGAAGATAGCCTTGGACGACCGCGGCTTCGATCGCGACGACGCATACCCCGAACTGCGGTTCATGCCCGATCACCGCGCCAAACGCCGCAAAGTCATAGCGCAGGGCTACGCAGTTCTCGCGGTTGCGGCCGCTGCGGCCGTGACGGCAACATACGGCGTCGTACTTCTGCGCCGAGGCCTCCTGTGAAAAACCTGCTGTCGATGTTCGGCGTGCGCGTCGAAAAGGCCGAGACGACGCAGGAGACCGGAATGCGCCTGCGCGACAAAGTCGCCATCGTCACCGGAGGCGATACGGGAATCGGCAAAGCGATTTGCATCGCGATGGCGCGCGAAGGCGCCAAAATCGTCATCGACTATCACGGCGACCAAACTCCTGCCAACGCTTTGGTTGGCGAGCTGCGAGCTTTCGGCGGGAGTGCCTGCGCGATCGGCGCGGACGTGAGCAAGCCTGCCGACGTACAGCAGATGATCGATTTTGCCGTGCAGCGCTTCGGCAAAATCGACGTGATGGTCAACAACGCCGGCATCGAAAAGAAGTATCCGTTTTTAGAAATGCCGCTGGACGTGTATACCGAGATCGTTTCCGTAAATTTGACCGGGGCATGGCTGGGATCGCAGATTGCCGGCCGGCAGATGGCGCAGCAAAAGAGCGGCGGGCGCATCATCAACATTTCTTCGGTCCACGAAGATCTCGCGATGCCGACGAACGCTGCTTATTGCGCGACCAAAGGCGGTTTACGCATGCTCACCCGAACGATTGCCGTGGAACTGGCGCAGTACGGGATAACGGTCAACAATGTGTGCCCCGGAGCGATCGATACGCCGATGGACGCGAACTTGAAGAAACAGCAAGGAAAATACGACGAACTGCTCAGCGAGATTCCGATGCGGCGCATGGGCAAACCGCAGGAAATCGCCGCGCTGTGCGTTTACCTCGCCTCCGACGATGCCGGGTACGTTACCGGTGCTTCGCTGGTCATCGACGGAGGCATGAGCAAGCAGTCGGGCAGCTTATGATCGCCGCGATTTCCGGTCCCGGCCACGCAATCTCCAAATACGAGATTTCCGATCGCGAAATGGCCGTGGGCAGCACGCTGGGCGCTCCCAAAGGCACCGTGCTGATCAAGGCGACCGGAGCGCTGGAAAAGTTGTATTCGAGCGAAGCCGGACTGGCCGTGTTCGGAACGCTGGTGCTGCATCACTGGGATGCCGGCAGCGGCATTCCGCTGCTGCCCGGGCCCGGGCAGTTCATCATCCATCCGGATCATCAGGAGCGCATCTTTCAACTCGTCAACGGCATCACGGTGTGCGAGGATATCTTCATTCTCAGCGGGCAGCCGCAAGGCCCGAACGGGCACGCCGTCGATCCCCCGGGCGCCTATTACACCGTGCAGCTGCGCAACGACGGCACCGAACCGGTCGACGTCGCGACCTACGCATCGCTGCGGCTTCGAGGCGATTTCGGCAGCGGAACGCAGACTGCGTACGATGCCTCAAAGCATGCGTTCGTCGTGCGCAATCAAGAGCAGCCCGAGCTCGTGCGCATGGCAGCGTGTTCGGTGCGGCCCAACAGACTACGAGGCTACGCTGGACAGCGCGAAGACCAGTGCGGCGCAGTTTCCGGGCGAGCTTTCAAACACGACGCTGGACTCATCGGACGATCCGATCGGAATTTTTCACTTGCAGCACCGGCTCAAGCCCGGACAGCACGCCGCGTTTTACCTCGTGCTGACGTTTTCCATGCACGGCCTAGAAGGCGCTCGCGAGTCGTTGAGGAGTTTGCCCACCGCGCAGGAGGCCCTGACGCGCACGCGAGAGCACTACGATGCCGTTCTGCGCCGCGCAGTGGTCGTCACCCCGGACGCGCAAGTCAACCGCGGCGCGCTGTGGGCCAAGGCCAACATGCTTCGCGCGCAGTCGCTTACCTCGCAGGGCTGGTGTTTCGTCAACGACCCGACCCGCTCGAACAACAGCGTTTCGCGCGATACGGCCTGGTTTGCTTTCGGCGCCGACTACATTACGCCGCATTTTGCGCGGGAGTCGCTGCTGTGGTACGCGGATCATCTCGAACCAAACGGCATGGTGGTCGAGTACTTCGACATACGCAACGGCAAGTCCGAAGACTACGGCTTGAACATCAACGACGACACTCCCCTGCTCATTCTGGCGCTGTGGCATCATTACGGCATTACCGGCGATCGCGACTTTTTGCAGTACGTGTATCCCAAAGCCGAACGCGCCGCACGCTACATCCTGTCTCAACGCAACGACAAGGGTCTCGTATGGTGCACCGCCGACGGAACCGCGGACTGGGGAATCGTCGGGTGGCGCAACGTCATCAAAGGCTACCGGCTTTCCGGCGCAACCACCGAGGTAAACTCGGAATGCTACGCTGCGCTGCGCACGATGGCCACGATGTCGCGCGAGATGGCCGACCACGAGAAGTCGCGCTATTTTGACGACCAGGCGGATGCGCTGCGGGCTGCAATCAACGAGCATCTGCTCGACAAGAACCGCAACCTGTACTATCTCAACATCGACTTAGACGGCACGCCGCGTACCGACGTGACGTGCGATTTGGTCTTTCCGGTGATGTTCGGGGTGGCCGAGCACGACGTGGCCGCCAATATCATCGCGCGTTTGAGCATACCGGAGTTTTGGAGCGAGGCGGGGCTGCACACCGTGCCGCGCAACGACATCAATTACGGCCCGACGCACGGATACGGGCTGCTGGGCGGCGTTTGGGCCGGACCGACGTTCTGGTTCGCATTCGCAGCCGCCGCGTTCAATCCGGAATTCATGGCGTACGCACTGTCGGTGAGTTTCGAGCACTACTCGCAGGACCCGCGGCGCAACAACACGGTGCCGGGACAGTTTTCGGAGTGGCTGCACGGTGAAACGCTCACCAATCAAGGCATGATGCTCTCGCCGTGGTTCGCGCCCAAGTATTTGTGGGCCGCCATCGAGGGCGCCGCAGGCTTGGACATCAGCGTGAACCCGCCCACGCTCAATCCGCGTCCGGCCAACGGGTGGAGCTGGATGGGCGTGCGCAATCTGCATTTGCGCGGGCGGGAAGTTTCGTGGTTCGTCGTGCGGTTGGACGCGCTGCGCATCTACGCCAACCACCCGTTTCCGTCGGTGGACCAGGAGCGGGAATTCGAGCAGGACGTGAGCGAGCTGGTGCACGTGAGCGGAGACAGCGTCATCCGCGTGGCGCTCCAGCGCGCGGACCGCACGGTAATTTTTATCGGCAACACGCGCGATCGCACGGTGACGACGTCGCTGAGCTTCCGCGCCGACGCTCTGCGCGATCGCTATCTGCTGCGCGTGTACAATACGCTGCGAGGAGAATGGGTGGAACAGCCCGGCTTCGAGGGACCGCGGCTGCGCGAGGGGATTCCGGTTCAAGTCAGCCGACGCGGCTTTTGTCTATTGGAACTGCATACGGAGGCATGATGGCAACGCCATACACATTTGGTTTTAGCGAGTTTACGACTTGGCCGTGGTCATTCCAGACCGATTTACGCAAGTACCGGGAGCACGGCGCGAGCGTCATCGAAATTTGCGAGTTCAAACTCGCGCACGAAGACTACGGCGCGCAGCTCGACATGCTGGCCGAGAACGAGCTCAGGCCTTCCTCGATTCAAATGAAGATTCATTCCGTCTTCGTCGACTCGATGGCGAGCACGCCGGAGGATCCGAGTGATCGCATCGATGCCATGAAACGCGCCATCGCAATGAGCGCGCCGCACTTGCCCAAGAACACGCCCTTCGTCGTCATCACCGGAATACCGCCCAACCGCGACTTTCGCACGGCCGTGGGGCGCACGACGCAAGCGCTCAAAGAACTGGGCGACTTTGCGGGCGAACGCGGCATGAACATCGCGTTCGAGCCGCTCAGTCCGGTCAACATCCACACCGATACGGCCGTATGGTATTTGGATCAGGGGCTCGAACTGGTCGACAACGTCAATCACCCGCACGTGGGAATCTGCATCGACAGTTGGAACGTGTGGCAAACCGCTGGGCTGGACGAAAGAATCCGTCAGTGCGGTAAAAAGATTCTGCTCGTGCAATTGAGCGACTGGAAGACGCCGCGTTCGACGGCCGACCGCTACAGCTTGGGCGACGGAGTGATACCGCTGGCCGACATGATCCGTTCGATACGAGCCACCGGCTACAACGGTCCGTGGGTCGTCGAGATTTTGTCGTCTCTGCATTTGGAAGGATCGCTCTGGAAGGCCGACATGGATCGAGTGCTGGCGAAAAACCGCGAAGCCTTCGCGCGCTTGTGGACCGAGAGCGAATCTTAAGGGGGCCATTTCCGCGCGAATTTTATTGGTACTTCGTCGCGCGCCAGAGCTCGATGCTGGCGTTTACGGTGGAAGACGTCGCAGTGAGCTGGCAGATCTTCGGGTTGCGCCACAATCCGTTCGATCTGGGACTGGTAGGCTTGGTGCTGTTCGTACCGCAGCTGGTGCTGGCGCTGCCTGCCGGCGTACTGGCCGATCGCGTCGATCGTCGCAGCATATGCGCCGCAGCGTCGTTGGCCGAAGGCGTTGGGCTGGGCGGATTCGTGGCGCTCGTCGTTCTGCACGTGCGTTCGCTGCCGATCGCTTTGGCCGCCGTGGCGTTTATCGGCATTGCCCATTCGCTGGGCACTCCCGCTCAACGCTCGCTTCTGGCCAACATCGTGCCGGCGCACGGCTATGTGCGCGCGCAGGCCACGACGTCGTCGGCAACGCAGCTCATCACGATCGCGGGACCCGCGCTGGGCGGCGCGCTTATCGCGCTGGGTCCCTCGGCGGCGTTCATACTGGGCGCAGCGGCGTACGTGTTCGCAACACTTGCCTTTAGCCTTCTGAGCAGGCATGACGTCCCTTACGAAGCTGAGCCGGTCGTGCGCGCAGCGCTGGAAGGGCTGCGCTTCATTTTTTCGCGGCGGATCATCCTGGCGGCGATATCATTGGATCTGTTTGCGGTCCTATTCGGCGGTGCAACCGCGCTGCTGCCGGTTTTCGCAACGACGATTCTGCACGTCGGCCCCACCGGTTTCGGCGTCTTGCGCGCGGCGCCGGCGATGGGCGCGGTGCTTGTGGCCGGCTATGTCGCTCGGCGCTCGATCAATAAAAGCGCGGGGCGCTTGCTGCTGGTGTGCGTCGCAGGTTTCGGATTGGCGACGATTGCGTTCGGATTGTCGCGCAATTTCGCCCTTTCGATTTTGGCGCTCGTGCTGACGGGGGGTTTCGACATGGTGAGCGTCGTCATCCGCAGCGCGCTGGTGCAGTTGCGTACGCCGGACGTCATGCGCGGGCGCATCGGCGCAGTCGAGAACGTTTTTATCGGCGCTTCCAACGAACTGGGCGCGTTCGAGTCCGGCGGCTTGGCCTCACTCATCGGCGCGCAAGCTTGCGTTGTGGCCGGCGGAGTCGCTACGCTGCTGGTAATTGCGGTGTGGTCGGTGCTGTTTCCGCAGTTGCGCCGCTTCGATACTCTGGCCGGCGAGCAGGCGTAGGTCTACGCTGCATGCCTTATGTGAATCTGGTCCACCTGCGCGAGCTCGCGTGCGCGCGCTGCGGGCAGGTGCTCGCGCAGGCCGGCGCGCGTTCATTTGTAGTCGATGCGCAGGGCAATCCGCTCAACGTTGCGCAGGACGAAGGCCGTTCGCAGCTCGCGGTGATGCTTACGTGCCGTAACGGCCACGCCACCGGTTTGAGCGTGCCCGACGATGTCGCTGCCGAGGAAGCGCTCGTCACGCCGGACGACGCTCCAATCGGAGCCGATGCGCGGCTGGTTTGACTGCCGGCGGCGGGTAAAAGCCCTTATAATAAGGAGAGTGACACGTGATGTATAGATTCGGCTCACTTGCGCGCCTGCTGCTCGCGCTCACGCTGTGCATGGGTGCAACGATTCCGGTTTCCGCGGCCGGCGGCAGTCTTCCGCCCGGCGGTAAATACCACGATTGCCACGGCTACGTGCGGCACGTTTCAATCGAAAACGTCCGGGTTCACTGCATCGACGGCGTTCCGTCGGACATGTCGTTCCTGTCCTGGCCCAAGTTCGTTTCGCTGCCCGGCGGAAAGACGCTGCAGTCCAAGGACCTCAAGCCCGGCACTCCGGTACACGTGATCTTCACGCAGTCGCTCGGTGTGCGCCATGCGTACAAAGTCTACGTCGCGAACCCGCAAGGCCACGGACTGTACGGCTTTAAGTCCTCAGCTGCCTTTAATCCGGTTCTCATCCGGTCTCCGGGTGTTGTCAGCAACATGCGATACGCTCGCTGTTGCCATGCTAGGAAAATATCAAGCCACCATCAGCCTTCCGTCGCTTCCGCGGCTGGACGGCGTGTTCGCGAGCCTCAAACGGCGCAAAATGCCGGCGATTCTGACCGCTCTGCTGCTCATTGCGGCGTTGGCCGCCGGCATGATGCTGGCGACCCGCTCGGGCGCGTCTGCAGCGTACCAAACGCAGCCGGTCGTCACGCAGGATCTCACGCAGAGCGTGACTGCGTCCGGAACGGTCAATCCGCAAGACACGATCACCGTCGGCACGCAGGTGTCGGGCACGATCGACGCAATCTACGTCGATTACAACAGTAAGGTCCGCAAAGGCCAGGTGCTGGCCAAACTGGACACGAGCCAACTGCAGGCGCAGCTGCAGCAGGCGCAGGCGTCGCTCGCGCAAGCGCAGGCACAAGCCGCAGCGCAGCAGCAAACCGCCGGCGGAGCGCAGTCCAGCATAGTCGTCGCGCAGGCAAACAGTGCTGCGCAGAACGCGAACGCGCAGGCCGCGCAGGCCGGCATCGCCACGGCGGACGCAAACGTAGCCAAGGCGCAAAGCGCGCTCGACGTCGCGCAGCAAACCGTCGGCCGCGACCGTTCCTTGCTTTCCCAGGGCTACATCGCGCAAAGCCAATACGATGCCGATCAATCAAATTTCGTGGCCGCGCAAAGCGCGCTCAAGTCAGCGCAGGCTGCAGCCGTGCAGGCACGCGCGCAAGCGGCGTCGAGCGTAAGTCAGGCCCAGGCGAGTTCCGCGCAAAGCGCCGTGAACGCCGCTCAGGCGAGCGCATCGCAAGATACGGCCCAGGCCGCGCAAGCGGCCGTCGCTGCGGCCGGCGCGCAGGTGGCGCAGGACCAGCTGAACATTCAGCGCGCCGTAATTACCTCGCCGGTCGACGGCACCGTGATCGCGCGCAACGTTTCGGTAGGGCAGACCGTTGCGGCCAGCTTTCAAACGCCCACGCTGTTCACGATAGCCCAAGATCTGAAAAAGATGGAAGTCGACATCGCGGTTGGCGAGCCGGACATCGGCAACGTGCGCCCGGGCAACCCCGTGAGTTTCAGCGTACTGGCCTATCCTAATCAAACTTTCGACGGCGTGGTTACGCAAGTGCGCGAGAATCCGACCACGGTTTCGAACGTCGTGACCTATACCGTGATCACGCTGGTCGGCAATCCGCAGAACAAGCTGCTTCCGGGCATGACGGCAAACGCTACGATAGCCGTGCAAACGCGCCATAACGCGCTGGTGGTGCCGACGCAGGCGCTCGGCTTTCGTCCCAGCGATGCGAAGACGACGCACAAACACGTGCAGAACGTGCAAAACGTGCAAAACGTGCAAGGCTCTGCATCGTCCGGGACCGCATCTGCAGCCGCGCCGTGGGGGCAAACCGCCTCGGGCGCAGGCAGTGCGGTGAGCGCGGGCGGTACGGGTGTCGTGTTCGTGAGCGCAAATGGAAAGCCGCAGCCCGTTCGAGTGCGCGTTGATCTCATCAGCGGAACGCAAGCCGCGGTAACGCCCGTGCACGGCTCGCTGAGCGCCGGTGACAACGTGATCGTCGCGAGCGGTTCGTCCGGCGCGGGCGCTCGTAAGCCGTCTGCAAGTACGCACGGCGGCGGTCCCGCCGGCATGGGCGGCATCGGAAGGGCGATACGCTAATGGTACCCGTAGTAAAGGTTGAAGCACTCGAGAAAGTGTACGACTTAGGCACCCAGCGCGTGCGCGCGCTGGACGATGTAGGCGTGCAGATCGAACCGGGCGAGTTCGTCGCGGTGATGGGGCCCTCGGGTTCGGGCAAATCGACCTTCATGCACATCGTCGGACTGCTCGACGAGCCTACCGCCGGTAAGTACACGTTCGAAGGCAGCGACGTTTCGAACCTGTGCCCCGACGAGCGCGCGGACATTCGCAGCCGGCGCTTGGGCTTCGTGTTTCAGTCGTACAATCTGCTCCCGCGCACCAGCGCGCTGCAGAACGTCGAATTGCCGATGGTCTATGCGGGAGTGCCCGACGAAGAACGCCGGCGCATCGCGCTGGAGAAAATGGAGATCGTCGGCGTCGCACATTTGGCCGAGCATGCGCCCAACCAGATGTCCGGCGGTCAGCAGCAGCGCGTCGCCATAGCGCGTTCGCTGGTGAACAATCCGGGTTTGATTCTGGCCGACGAGCCCACCGGCGCGTTGGATACGAAGACGTCGCAGGACGTCATGGACCTGTTCGCGCGTCTGAATCGAGAATGCGGGATAACGATTCTGCTCGTCACCCACGAGCCGGACGTGGCCGCTTACGCGAAGCGCGTGATCGCATTCCGCGACGGCCGTGTGGTTTCCGACACGTGCCGTATGCAGGAGGCGGCATGATGTCGACGCTTCGACTCGCGTTGGATGCGCTGCTGCGCAATCGCGGGCGCTCGCTGCTCACGATGCTGGGCGTCATCATCGGCGTCGCGGCGGTGATCGTCACGGTCGCGATCGGCGCGGGTGCGCGCATATCGGTGCAAAATCAAATCAACAGCCTGGGCAGCAACATGATCGTCGTCATGCCGGGAAGCGTCACGCAAAGCGGCGCGCGCAGCGGTTTCGGCGGCGCTTCGACCCTCACGCCCGACGACGGCATGGCCATTGCCAAGCTGTCCGGCGTTGCGGCGGTGTCGCCCGTCGTGAGCGTCCGATCGCAAGTCGTTTCGGGCGGCAACAACTGGCAGACGTCGATCTCCGGCGTGGCGCCCACGTATACGTTCGTGCGCAGCTGGCCGATGGCGAGCGGCACGTTCTTCACGCAAAACGACGTTGCTTCGGCCGCAAAGGTCGCGGTATTGGGCCAAACGGTCATTGCGAATCTGTTTCCGGACGGATCGTCGCCACTGGGCAAAACGGTGTTCGTCAAAGGCGTGCCGTTTACGGTGGTAGGGACACTGTCCGCGCTCGGGCAAAGCGGCATGGGGCAAGATCAAGACGATACGATCATGATTCCCTACACGTCCGCCATGCAGCGGCTGACCGGACAAACGACGGTGAACACCCTGATGGTTTCGGCGCAGGATTCTCAAAGCGTAACGGACGTGCAGAACGAGGTTACCGCACTGCTCGAGCAGCGCCATCGGATTGCGCCTGCGCAGCAGGACGATTTCTCGGTTCGCAATCTTCAGGACATCGCAGCGGCCGCATCGTCGACCGGAGCGGTGATGGAATTTCTGCTCGCGGGCGTTGCGGCCGTTTCGCTCATCGTCGGAGGCATCGGCATCATGAACATCATGATGGTGTCCGTTACCGAACGTACGCGCGAAATCGGATTGCGGATGGCGGTGGGCGCGCGCGGACGGGTGATTC
This sequence comes from Vulcanimicrobiota bacterium, assembly GCA_963777315.1. Lineage (GTDB taxonomy): Bacteria > Vulcanimicrobiota > Vulcanimicrobiia > Vulcanimicrobiales > Vulcanimicrobiaceae > CAVYEM01. The sequence continues at coordinate 878,190 of CAVZQC010000004.1, read as the reverse complement.
TGCGCCAGTTCCTGACCGAATCGATCGTGCTATCCACGGTCGGCGGCCTGATCGGAGTCGTGTTCGGCCTGGGCGGTACGGGTGTGGTCGCTCTTCTCGCGAAGTGGCCGATGATGATCCCACCCGCATGGATCGCGTTTTCCGTGCTGTTCTCGGCGATGGTCGGCGTGTTCTTCGGATACTATCCGGCGCGCAAAGCCGCCAACTTGCGGCCGATCGAGGCGCTGCGCTTCGAATGACTCGCGTGCTTGTGGTGGACGACGAGCGGCGCATCCGAGAGTTGCTCGAACTCAGCTTGCGCCACCACGGCTACGACGTGCAGAGCGCGCCCGACGGACAGACCGCGCTGACGGCGGCAACGCAGTGGGAGCCCGACGCGATCGTGCTGGACGTGATGCTGCCAAAGATCGACGGGATCTCGCTGCTGCCGATGCTGCGGCGCATCACCGACGCGCCGGTCATCATGCTCAGCGCAAAGGGCGAGGTGGAAGACAAGGTTTCCGGCCTGTCTCACGGCGCGGACGATTACTTAAGCAAGCCCTTCGAGATATCCGAACTGATCGCGCACATCGAGGCCAAACTGCGACGCCCGCACATCGAACACGGCGACGTGCTGCGGTACGCGGACCTGATCGTCGATCTGCAGACGCACGTCGCGCAGCGCGCGGACACGCGCTTGGACCTTTCGCCGCTGGAATTCAATCTGCTCGTCACGCTGCTGCGCCGCCCCAAACGCGTGTTCACCCGCGACGAGCTGCTCGAAATGGTATGGGGCGACGAACGGGACGTGACGCCCGCGGCGGTCGAGCGCTACATTTCGTACTTGCGCGCCAAGGTCGACGACGGTTTCGAGCAAAGGCTGATTCATACCGTGCGCGGCGTCGGCTACACCCTGCGTATCGAATAGATGTTTGCATCGCTGAGCCGGAGCATCACGCGCGCGTACGTGGCGCTGGCCGTCGTTTTGATTCTGGCGATCGTTGCGGCGTCTACCGCGCTGGCATTTTTGCTGTACGCGCGCGGCATGAACGACGCCGTTGCGTCGGCGGCGCAGCGCGCGTCCGAAATCGCCGGGCGACTGATAACTCCCGCGCATCCGCTCGCGCAGGTTGCGCCCCGGCTTGCGGCATCCGTGGGCCGTTCACGCTTTCGCGTACTGGTGCTCGACGATCGCGGACGCCCGCTTGCGCAAAACGAGCGCCGGCAATCGGCCGGTGCCGGCCGCGCCGTGGTCATTGCGATCGGGCGGCTCGTGGGACTGCCGCGAGTGCAGGTGCCGATCGCCGGCGGCACGATCGCGATCAGCGCGGATTTCGATCGCTTCGGCCAAATCTTGCTGTGGTACTGGTCGATCATGCTGCCCATCGGCGCGCTGGGCGTGCTGGCAGCATGGCTGATCGGCCGGCGCATTACCGCGCGTGCCGTGGTTCCGCTGGCCGAAGTGACGCAGGCACTTCGCGTGGTCGCAGCGGGTGATTTTTCACCGCGCCGGCTTTTGAGCGAAGGCAACAACTTGTGGGAGTTGACCAACGCGTACAACGACGTGGCATACAGCTTGGCGACGGCGACCGCGGAACGCCGGCAAACCGAAGCGCAGATGCGCCAGTTCATCGCCGACGCGGGGCACGAACTGCGCACGCCGCTGACGATTATCATGGGCTATCTCGATGTGCTGCGCCAAGGGATCGTTCAAGGCAGCGAAGGGACTCAACGCACGTATGAAACCATGCTCGACGAGAGCCGCAAGATGCGGTCGATCATCGAAAAGCTCATTCTGCTCGCGCGCTTGGACCGCGCGCCGGCGGCAACGCGCCCCGTACCGGTAGACTTGAACGCGGTGGCGCAACGCGCGGCCGACGCGTTGCATCCGCTGGCAAACGGGCGCATCCGGACCGATGCCGCCGCCGGGTCCGCCATCGTTACGGCGGATGAATCCGAACTATACGAAGCAGTGAAAAATTTGGTCGACAACGCGCTCAAGTATGCACCGAAGTCCGATGTGCGAATCGACGTAACCAGCGATTCCGATGCTGCCTGCATCAGCGTTTCCGATTCGGGGCCGGGGATGGAGCCCGAGGATGCCGAGCATGCATTCGACCGCTTTTATCGCGGCGCGCACGGCGAAATCGACGGTTCGGGCTTGGGGCTTGCGATAGCCAGGCGCGCTGTCGAGCGGGCACACGGGACGGCTCGGCTGGAAACCGCTCCGGGCAAGGGCACGCGCGTGACGCTGTGCTTGCCTCGCGAGCAGCAACCAAACCCCGTGGCGTAGGGTCATGATCCCGCTATGAGAAGATCGTTTGCGGCCGCGCTGATTGCCGCCGCGTTCCTTTTGCCGGTTGCCGTACGGGCGGACGTGAGTCCACGGGTCAACCGCGTCATCGTAACGCAAGCGCTCCAGCAGCAAATGCAGAACCAGCTCAATACGCAGGCCGTGCGGCTTGAGAGCCAGCAGAATCTTTCACGCGCAAATCTGCAGGCCCAGATGCAGCAGCAGCTGCTGCAAACCCAATATTTAGAGTTGCAGCAACAGTTGAATTTAATGAAGATCGAGATGCGGGCGGTTTCTGCGCCTGCGCACCCGAAGGTGCCCAAGACTCATCAGTAAAGGCGTGACGAACGGACCCGTCACCAGGACGGAATCGTAAAAGCGACGATCTCGTGCTTCTCGCGATGATTGCTCCAGAAGCGAGTTCCGTCGAACGCTAAACCGCGGCCCTGAAAGTTGACGCGGGCGATGTCGTCGGCTTTCGCCGTTCCGTCGCGCGCGTCGATCCGTGAGAGGAAATACTCGTCGGATTCTTCATCGTCGGTGCCCAGCAGATAAAAGGCGCCGCCGAAAATCACTTGCCCGCAAATGCCGTGCGGCGCTTCGATCACCGTTCCGATTCGTCCGTCCGCATCGAGCGAAATGATGCGCCTATTGTACCACTGGCTGACGTAGAGCCGATCCCCGTCGTAACCCAGTTGCGAGCCGGTGTCGTCGGGGCATGCAATCGCGCCGTTGTTTTTAAATCCGTGGCCCGGAATGTACCGCCGAATGATGCGTTTGTCGTCAGGCCCTTCCGAGAGCAGCACCCGAAGTTCCTCACCCATGACGGTGATGCCGTACGGCTTACCGGGCGCTTCGGTTTCCTCGCGCACCGTCCAGTGCAGCGGGTCGAGAGCATACAGGCGCGAAGTCTCGAGCGAGCCCATCCAGAGCGTTTCACCGTCGAAGGCCACGCTTTGCGGGCGCGGCGCCGGCGAGAGCATGCGCCGGACTTCCGTAACGCTTTCTATCGTCTCCATAGCCGCAATTTTGGTCCAAAGGGCCGGGTGTTCCCGCCGTACGGCTGCCTGCGGAGCGCAGGTTCTGCAACTTTTCCGGTAGGCGACCGATATTCATAACGTATGGCTCTTCCGCGCGCGATATTCTGGGCGGTCCGCAGCTTCAAGGCGACCGTTCCGCTCATGCGAGACACCCGCGTTCCCGCGCTGCTCAAAGTACTTACCGTCGCGCTCGGGCTGCTGATCATTTCACCGCTGGATATTTTCGCCGACATCCCGATCCTGGGACTGTTCGACGATGCAGCACTGCTCGCGCTGCTGTGTACGGCTTTCGTTTGGCTCGCCGGGCGAGCGCTGGAAAAGAACGTGACGCCCACCGGCAGCGAAATCGTGGTGACGCGCCGCGCATGAAACCGGCGCCCGGTCATCTAACGGTGCGCCATGCTTGGATCCTCTGCCGCGGCTTCGGCGGCTGCGCCGGACGCTGCACGGGCACGGCTTGAATTAACCGTTCGCGGTTTGGTGCTGGGCGCGGCCATTACGCTCGTCTTCACCGCCGCAAACGTGTATCTGGGCCTCAAGGTGGGCCTCACGTTCGCCTCGTCGATTCCCGCGGCCGTCATCTCGATGGCCGTGCTGCGCGCGTTCAAGACCGGCACGATCTACGAAAACAACATCGTTCAAACCGTCGCGTCCGCGGCGGGGACGATTTCATCGATCATCTTCGTGCTTCCGGGATTGGTCATGGTCGGCTGGTGGAGCGGATTTCCGTTTTGGCCCTCGTTCGGCGTTTGCGTGGTGGGCGGCGTGCTGGGCGTGATGTTCACCATTCCGCTTCGCCGCGCGCTGGTGACGACATCGGACCTTCCGTATCCCGAAGGCGTCGCGGCCGCCGAGATCCTGCGCGTCGGCACCGGCACGCGCGAAGGGGCCGCCGAAGGCAAAGCCGGACTGTCGGCAGTGGTGTGGGGCGCGATATCGTCGGCGATCTTTGCGGCGATAACGGCAACGCGCGTGTTCGCCGGGGAGATCGATTACTATTTTCGCGCGGGTGCTTCGGCCAGCGGCATCGGTTTTTCCCTGTCGCTCGCATTGCTGGGTGCCGGACATTTGATCGGTTTGGCGGTCGGACTTGCGATTCTAACGGGATTCGTGATTGCTTGGGGCGTCGCCGTGCCGGCACTTACTGCGCTTCATCCTGCAATCGGTCCCGCGGCGGACGTTGCGACGGCCGTGTGGTCGCACCAGGTGCGCTTCATCGGCGCGGGCGCTATCGGGATCTCGGCCATTTGGACGCTCGCGCGCCTGGCGGTTCCGGTGTGGACGGGTTTGCTTGCAGCGATCGAAGCATCCCGCCGCAGATCCGCGGGGGAGGCGCACTTGCTCGCGCGCACCGAGCACGACATGCCGATCGGCATCGTGGGAATCATTAGCCTTGCCTGTTTGGTGCCGATGGCGTTTTTGCTGGTCGCGTTTTTGCACGGCGGCGCTCTGGGAGCGTACATCGTTCCGTTGACGATCGCCGCGGTGATTTACGTGGTCGTCGTCGGCTTTATCGTGGCAGCGGTTGCGGGATACATGGCCGGCCTGATCGGCTCTTCGAATAGTCCGGTTTCAGGGCTTGCGATACTGGCGATCATCGGCATTTCGCTCATCGTGCTGTTCGTTGCGCACGGCGCGTCGGGGAGCGCAAAGGACGCGCTGGTTGCGTTTGCGCTGTTCGTAACGGCAGTCGTTCTGGCGGCGGCGACGATTGCCAACGATAATCTGCAGGATCTCAAGACCGGGCAACTCGTCGACGCAACGCCGTGGCGTCAGCAAGTGGCGCTGGTTGCGGGCGTGGTGTTCGGGTCGCTGGTGATTCCGCCGATCCTCGATTTGCTCAATGCCGCATACGGTTTCGCGGGCGCGCCGCGCGCGCATGCAGCAGCCGTAGCGCAGCCGCTGCCCGCGCCGCAGGCCACGCTGATTTCGGCGCTGGCAAAGGGCGTAATCAGCGGGCAGATCGACTGGGGACTGATTTCGATCGGCGCGCTGGTGGGCATCGGCGTCATCGTCGTCGACGAAATACTGCGCGCGCGCACGAACGGACGCGCGAAGTTGCCTCCGCTTGCAGTGGGCCTGGGCATTTACCTGCCGACGTCGACGACGGCGGCCGCCGTGCTGGGGGCGGTTCTCGGCTGGGCGTACAATCGCGGCGTATCGCGCGGGCCGCATTCCGAGGTGGCAAAGCGCTTGGGCGTGTTGCTCGCGTCGGGCCTGATAGTGGGGGAGAGCTTGTTCGGCGTTTTGCTATCCGGAATCATCGTATTTAGCGGAAAGGGCGCGCCGTTATCGCTGGTAGGCGATCGGTTTTTGATTCCGTCCGAAGTTATCGGCGGTGTCGCGTTCATTGCGCTTGCTCTGGGGCTGTACCGGTGGGTGGCGGCAAAGCGGTTTGCCTTGGGTCAAGAGTGAGGCGACGGCACAGCTTCGGTAAAGAGTAACGGCTGCGCGCAGCGAAGTGCGGCTCATGCGACGTGTAGTTATGAGTTGTATCATTGCCGGCGCTTTTGCTGCGTACACGCTGGTGTGCGCGGCGCCCGCACCGCCGAAAGTTCCGGCGGATAGCGCCGTGCGCGGCGATCGCGCGGAGGGATGGCTGCCGCAAAGCCGGTCTCCGGTGCTGGCGCGCAACGGCGTCGTCGTCACGAGCCAGCCGCTGGCTGCGCAAGCCGGGCTGCGCATTTTGATGCGGGGTGGCAACGCCGTTGACGCCGCGGTCGCGGCGGTCGCCACGCTGAACGTGACTGAACCGATGATGGTGGGCATGGGCGGCGACGTGTTTGCAATCATCTATATTGCAAAGCAGCACAAGTATTACGCGCTCAACGCCAGCGGCAAAGCGCCCACCGGAGCGACGATCGCGCATTTCAACGCGCTCGGATACAGGTTCGATCCGGCAAATTGGGGGCCGGGCTCGGGCATGCCGTCCGGCGGAATTTTGGACGTCACGGTGCCGGGTTCGGTTTGGGGGTGGGATGAAGTGCTGCGCCGGTTCGGTACGATGAAGTTCGATCGCGTGCTGGGCCCGGCAATCGATTACGCGCAAAACGGTTTTCCGGTGTCGGAACGCATCGCCGGCGAATGGCGCCTGCCCGACGCGCTCCCGCTGCGAGGGTGCTGTACGCGGCTGGACCCGGATTCGGTACGAACGTGGTACATCGAGGGCGCGCCGCCGCGAACCGGACAAATCTTCCGCAATCCCGACTTGGCACGTTCGCTGCGCCTGCTGCAGAAATATGGGCGCAACGTATTTTACCGCGGCGAGATCGCGCGGGCGATCGTCGCGAAATCCCGCGCGTTCGGCGGCACGATGACGCTGAGCGATCTCGCGAGCTACCGCGGCGAGTGGGAGCAGCCGATCGACACGGCGTATCATGGCGCGCACCTATTGGAGCTGCCGCCGCCCTCGCAGGGTTTTGCGGCAAACGAGGCGCTCAATATTTTGGCGCAATGCATGCGCAAGGCTGTGCCGGGTCAGTCGCTGGCATCGCTGGGACCTGGGAACCCCGAGTACTGGCATCTGCTCGTTGAAGCCAAAAAACTCGCGTACGCGGATCTCTATCGCTTCAACGCGGATCCCGACGTCGTTCGCGTACCGGTAGCGCGGCTGCTTTCAACGCAGCACGCGGCGTCGCTGTGCGCCAAGTTCGATCCGCATCGGGCATCCACGCCCGCGCCGCCGGGCCCGCAGTCCGGCTCGAGCGATACGATCGTCCTGTCGACCGCGGACCGCTGGGGCAACATGGTGTCGTGGGTCAACAGCAACTACGACGAATTCGGCTCGGGCATTACCGTGCCGCATTACGGATTTATTTTGCACGATCGCGGCGGCCTGTTTTCGCTGAATCCGAACAGTCCTAATGCGATCGCACCACACAAGCGCCCTTACAATACGCTCGCGGCCGGGTTCCTCGCGCGCGACGGCCGCCCGCTGATGACGCTGGGTTTGATGGGCGGCGATATGCAGGCGCAGGGGCACGAGCAGATAGCAGTCGACATCATCGATCTGGGTGCGAACGTGCAGCAGGCCGGCGATATGGCCCGTTTTCGGCAGTCGGAGATTGCGAATACGCTGTGGTTGGAGTCGCCGCTGTACGCGCTGGTGGGCGAACGTCTGCGCGCGATGGGCCATCGCGTGCAACCGACGAATCGCGCGCCGATGGGCGGCTATCAGGCAATCATGGTGTTACCGAACGGCGCATATGCTGCCGGCTCGGATTTCGGTAAGGACGGAGAGGCCGTCGGGTGGTAATCTCGGTGCGCGGTACGAGCGATGCGCACTATTTGGAGGACATTCGCGCCGCCCGGAGGTAGCCGAGCGGAGTGTCCAAATCGGCGCGGCTGGGTTTATTCGCTCTGGCGACCATAGCCCTATTGTTGGGATTTCTCTACATCGTCGGAAGTTTCGCCGGGATCGGCAGCGGCTATCGGATGGCGGTGCATTTTGCGAGCGCTTCGGGAATGCCGGCAGGCTCGCAGGTGTTCTTCAGTGGCGTCGACGTAGGCACGGTCAACAAAGTGCGCATTCTGCCGGACGCCAGCGTCGAAGTCATCCTCTCGATTCATCGAAACATCGACATCCCCAAACAATCGACGTTCACGATTCGGCCGTCGCTGACCGGAGCGCCGAGCGTCGTAATCGTTCCGCCGAGCATTCGGATTGCGCAGGATACTTCGCCGACGCCCTGGCCGCGCGGCGATGCGCTGCCCAAACGCGTGCTTCCGCTATCCCAGCAAGTCGTCGGCGTTACGCCGCTGAGCATAGAACAGGTCATGCGCGAGGGCTTCGGCGTGGAAAGGCGCGCGATGTCGTTGCTCACGATAATGCGCGCCACCAAGGCCGGCATGCAGCAAAAATACCGCAATGCGGTGGCTTCGCGAGCGCAGCTCGAGCAGAGTGTGGTCGATCTCGATGCGTCGCTGAAAGCGCGACAAGATGAAATCTCAAGCCGCTTGCACCGTCCCGGCGAGGGACTGACCGCCGCGAACCGCCGCAGGCTCACGAGGTTAGCCGGATCTATGCAGCAGGCGCGCAGCAGGTTATCCCAGACCGCTTTGGCCGCGCGGGCGATTACGGCGAATCCTGCGCTGCGAGCGAACGCCAAGGCAACGAGCCGCAACGTCGGCACCGCCACGGACAATGCCGCGGCGCTAAAGAGCGATCTTCACAACGTAACGGGAAATCCGCAAACCCGTGCGCAGCTGAATAACGCCGGAACGAACGTGCACGCGCTCATGCAGCAGTTGACTTCGCTGTTCGGCAAGAAGCCGGTGGTAAAGCGCGTGAATCCCACGCCGACTGCATCGCCGCCGCAGTAGATGAGGACGCGTAAACTGGGTGCTGCAGGGCCCGTAGTCTCCGAGATTGGCCTTGGAGCGATGGGCATGTCGGATTTTTACGGTGCTGCGGACCGAAACGAAAGCATCGCGACCCTGCACTCCGCGCTCGATGCGGGAATCACGCTGATCGACACGGGCGATTTCTACGGCATGGGCCACAACGAGATGCTGATCGGGCAAGCGTTGCGCGGCGGCAAACGCGACGGCGCCGTGCTCAGCGTGAAATTCGGTGCGCAACGCGACCCTGCGGGCGTATGGATCGGCTACGATTCGCGGCCGGCAGCGGTAAAGACGGCGCTCTCGTATACGCTGCGGCGGCTGAGCGTCGACTACATCGATATCTACCGGCCATCGCGGCTGGATCCAGCGACGCCGATTGAAGAAACCATCGGTGCGATAGGTGAGATGATTCAAGCGGGCTACGTCAGGTACGTCGGATTGAGCGAGGTGGGTGCCGACACGATTCGGCGCGCAGCGGCGGTACATCCGATCGGCGACCTGCAGATCGAGTACGCGATGGTTACGCGCGGAATAGAGCGCAGCATTCTGCCGGCATGCCGCGAGCTGGGCATCGGGATCACGGCATACGGCGTGTTGTCGCGCGGTCTCATCAGCGGCCATTGGAGCAAGGAGCGTTCCAACGCCGAACGGCAGTTTCGCGCGCGTTATCCGCGGTTCAGCGGCGACAATCTGGATCGCAACTTGCGGATCGTCGAGAGCCTACGGACGGTTGCCCAAGAGAAGGGCGTTTCGGTCGCGCAGATGGCGATCGCGTGGGTATTGACGCGCGGCAAGGATATCATACCGCTGGTCGGAGCGCGTACGCGCGAACGATTGAACGAAGCATTGGGCGCGCTCGACGTGCAGCTGTCCGCGAACGACGAGCTGCGAATCGATGCTGCCATTCCGGCCGGCGGCATTGCCGGAGGCCGGTATCCGCCGGCTCAGCTCGAATTCCTCGACAGCGAGCGGCAGTAGCGGAAATGAGTCACGATGAAAGATTGCGCTCGCGGTGTTCCGGCACTACGAAATAGCCAATCGCCGTGAGCGCGATGACCAACACAAAAACCGCGCCCGTAAAAACTGCCATCGCCATCGCGTAATCGGGATGGCCGCCGGGCAGCACGAACGTCTTGGACGCAAGCAGCGCTTCGATGGTGAGCGTTGCGGATGCGATCAAATTGCCGAACTGATAGGTAAAGCCCGGAAACGTTCCGCGAATTTGCGGCGGAGAGATTTCGTTCAAATGCGCGGGAATGATTCCCCACGCACCCTGCACCATGACCTGCATGAGAAAGCCGCCCAACGCCAGGAGCGCGACAGTCGAACTCAACGCCCATAGCGGAATGAGCGCCCCGCCGAGAACCGCGCAAACGAGGATGATGCTGCGTCGTCCGAAGCGCTGCGACATCGCGCCGAAGAAGATGCCGCCGGCGATAGCGCCGACTGCGGCAATCGAATTGATTGCGCCCGAGAGGCCCGGGCTAAAACGGTGCTGACCGTTCAGGAAAGCGCTCACGTACGCGTCCTGCGTGCCGTGAGACATGAAATTGAACGCCGCCATGAACAGCACTGCATAAAGAAACAGCGGCCATTTCGCTTTCAAGGCGACCAGCAGCGGATGCGGCCCGGGCGCCGCTGCCGTTTTTCCGGCCAGCCAGACGGGCGATTCGGGAACACTCGCCCGGATATAGAAGATCAGCAGCGCGGGCAGCGTTCCGATGACGAACATCCAGCGCCACCCGATGTGCGTGAACAGTACGCCGAACGCGGCGCCCGCAAGCAGATTGCCGACGGCGTAACCTTCTTGCAGGATGCCGGAAAACAGGCCGCGCTTGCGCGCCGGAAGCGCTTCCATCGCCAGTGCGGCGCCGATGCCCCACTCACCGCCCATCGCGATGCCGTACAACGCCCGCAGCACGATAAAGACCGTGAGATTCGGCGAAAACGCGGTGGCCAGCTCCAGCACGGAATACGCCGCAACGTCCCACATGAGCGGCGTTCTGCGCCCGTAGCGGTCGGCAAACCAGCCGAAGATCAGCGCACCGGCCGGTCGCAGCGCAAGCGTGAGCGTTACGGCAATGGATGCAGCTACGAACGTGGAGTGCAGATCCGCAGCGACGTGCCGCAAAACCACGACGACCAAAAAATAGTCGAACGCATCGAGCGTCCAGCCAAGAAAGCTCGCGACGAAGGTGTTGCGCTGGTCGCGCGTGAGACCCGAGAGCAACTACGTCGGTGATGCGTTCGGGCTGGGTGATTCGCTGGGCGCAGCGCCGGGCGACGCACTGGGGCCGGGCGATTCTTTGGCTTTGTCGTCGCCGTAAAGCACCAGCACGTACGTGCTTGCCTTTGCGATCGTCATCTTGGGCGGGGTGAATACGAAGGTAAGCGTGCCGTCTTTGAGATTCGATTTGTCGAATGTCCAGATCGGCCGGTAATCCTTGTGTTTTTTATGCATGGTCAGCGCGAAGAGCTGCACGGCGAATCCGCGTTGGGCGGTTTGTTCCTGCGGCAGCGTAAACTGCGCGATTGCCGCCGAACCGTCCAGCGCGAAATCTTGCGTCGGTGTGATGCTCACCATCATCAACGGCACGACGTCGAGCGAATTCTTGGGAGTGCGGTACATCGCCGGCGCGTCTTTCGGCAATGCTTCCGCTTTGAGCGCGACGGTCGGTCCCGACGGCGTGGGAGAAGGTGAAGGCTGTGCAGTCGGACCGCTTGCAAGCGGCGACGGCGACGGCGTGGGTGTAGGGGTCGGTGTGGGCGTCGGGCTGGGCGTGGGCGTTGCTTTTTTGCCTTTGGCGCGCGCCGCCGGCGTGGGCGTGGGTGCTGGAACGTTGAAGCGCAGCAAGCACGCGTACCCGTCGACGGTCTGCGGACATGCAAACCCGGTGGATGCTTCGCCGATCGCGTAGACGCCGGACTCGACGTTTGCTCCGGACGCCTCAGGCAGCGGCGACACGGCGTTTTGCGGAGCGCCGAACGGCGTCGGGCTGCCTATCGGCGGAATCGAATTGGGCAGGTTCGTTCCGGTGTCGAAGTTCCCGGAGCACGCCGACGCCAGGAGCGCTGTTGCAAAAAGGAGACCGACTGGTTTCATGATTTTGATTCGACCTTTGCCTCCAGCTCGGATGCGAACGCGTCGACCGTAACGGTGCGTTTAGGCGGCGCTTCGCCGGCGGACAGCGGCGCGCGTTCGTTGACGTTGACCGTTCCGTCGGCGGCTTCTTGCTTGCCGACGACCAAAATATAGGGCACTTTCTGCGTCTTCCAGCGGCGAATCTTGTATCCCAATTTTTCGTTGGATTCGTCGACCTCGACGCGGAATCCGCGTTGCGCCAGCTGCGCGCGCACCGACTGCGCGTACTCGATCTGATGCTCGGAAATGGGGGCGACGACCGCTTGAACCGGCGCGAGCCAGGTGGGGAAATTACCGCCGTAGTGTTCGATGAGGATGCCGAAGAAGCGCTCCATCGATCCGGCCAGCGCGCGGTGGATCATGACCGGGGTATGATCGACGCCGTCGGCCCCGCGATATTTCAGCTCGAAGCGTTGGGGAAGAACGAAGTCGACCTGCACCGTGCCGAGCTGCCATTTGCGTCCGATGGCGTCGCGTAGATAGATGTCGAGCTTGGGCCCGTAGAACGCGCCGCCGCCTTCGTCGATGCCGTACGGCAAGCGCCGGCTCTCGAGCGCTTTGCGGATGGCGTCCTCGCCGACCGCGTCGGTGTTCGCTCGCAGCTGCGCATCCCGCGTGGACAGGAAATACTGAAATTCGCTAAAGCCGAACGCGTCCATCAAGCGCAGCGCTTCGTCGAGCGTTTGTTCGAACTCGCCTTGCAGCTGTTCGGGCGCGCAGAACAGATGCGCGTCGTCCTGCGTGAAGCCGCGAACGCGCGTGAGACCGTGCAGTACGCCGCTGCGCTCGAAGCGATACACCGTACCGAATTCGGAGAACCGCAACGGCAGCTCGCGGTAGCTGCGCGGCCGGCTCTTGTAGATGAGAATGTGGCCCGGGCAGTTCATCGGCTTAAGGCGGAAGCGCTGCTCTTCGACCTCTATGGCGCCGAACATGTTCTCGGCGTAGTTCTCCAAATGCCCGGATATTTCGTAGAGCTGTTCGTGAACGACGTGCGGCGTGACGACCGGAAGATAACCGCGTTCGCGCAAGCCGTCGCCAATGAAGCTTTCGACGATGCCGCGCATCAACGCGCCCTTGGGGTGCCAGAAGATCAGTCCGCCGCCGGCTTCGTCTTGCACCGAAAACAGATCGAGCTCTTGTCCGAGTTTGCGATGGTCGCGCTTTTGCGCTTCTTCGATTTGATGCAGGTATTCGTCGAGTTCGCTCTGGGTGTGCCACGCCGTTCCGTAAATGCGCTGCAGCATGGGGTTGCGCTCGTCGCCGCGCCAGTACGCGCCGGCAACGCTGGTGAGTTTGAGCGCGCCGATTTGCCCGGTCGAGGGTGCGTGGCCGCCGCGGCAAAGGTCGGTAAATTCTCCAATGGTATATAACGTGACGGCTTCGCCTTCCGGAATGTCTCGCGCGAGCTCGGCTTTGTAGGGATTGCTTGCGAAACGGTCGACGGCTTGCTCGCGAGAAACCTGGCGGCCGGTCATCGGGTAATCCGCACGAACGATTTCACGCATGCGCTCTTCCAAGCGCGCGAGATCGTCGGGCGTGAACGGCTCTTTCCGGTCGAAATCGTAATAGAAGCCGCTTTCAATGGCCGGACCGATCGTAGGCTTCGCGTCCGGAAAAAGATCCGCGACCGCATAGGCCAGCACGTGGGCGGCGGTGTGGCGCAGGTCGGCCAGCGACGTGGGGCGCTCTTGGGCGGTGGAACTCACGCTGTGCTTTTTGGCCGATAGCAAGCAGCAAGCCTGGCGGTTCGCGCATTCTCGGAAAATCTTAAGAACCTTAGGGGCATGGCTCTCGTTATGCAGATCGTACCAACCACGCGCGAGGGATTCGTGTATCCATTCAACTTGGACAACCTAAAGCCGAACGACGTCGTTCGGTTCGCAACCCGCCTGGTAAAAGAAAATGCGGAAAAAAAAGCGGCCGCGCGTATCGAGGACGCGCTGCAGGTGTTGCGCTGCGCCGATCCCGGCGTACCGCTGAGTCCGCGCGCGCGCGATGCGCTGCGCACGCTGGCCGACAGCCGGCCGACGTCGTGGCTGGAATTTGCCGTCAAACTGCGCTTGGCTGAAGAAGGCCTGCGCTAACGCACTGCGTCCCGGCGCCGCAGCACGAGTACGGTCGCATCGTCTCGCAACGCCTGCCCGGAGTGATCTTTGACCGATTCGAACACCGCGTCCGCCAGTTCCTGAGCGTTCTTCGTACGCTGCGCGAGCAGCGTCTGCGCCAGGCGCTCCATGGTAAACAGTTCGCCGCGCGAATTGGTCGCTTCGGTGAGTCCGTCGGTATAGAGCAGCGCAATATCCCCCACGCCGAGCTGCGTTTCTTGCTGCACGTACTCGGTGGCGGCGTCGATGCCCAGCACGATTTCGTGCACTTCCATCATCTCGACGACATCGCTCCCTTCGCGCAGCACCATCGGAGGTTCGTGCCCGGCGTTGACCACGCGAAGCGCGCCCGATTGTGGATCGATTGCGCCCAGCAGAAACGTGATGAAGGCATCGTCGCTGAGGTCTTGCGCGACGACCGCATTGGCATGCTTGACGATCGACGCAAGAGCGTCGCTGCCCAGCGCGCTGATCAATCCTCGCACGAGATAGCGCAGCATCATGGCGTTGAGCGCGGCGGCAAGCGATTTGCCCGACGCATCGCCTAAGCCGAACACCAGCGAGCCGTCCGAACGCACGATGAGGTCGATGTAATCGCCGCCGACGAGGCGAGCGGGTTCGGCGTGAACGCCTATTTCCAGCCCGCGCACCGCCGGAATGGACACGTCCAGCAGCGCGTGCTGAATGCGCTCGGCGGCTAGGTCGATATGGCGCTGAGAATCGTCGCCGGCGCCGCCGGCAATTTCCGCCACCGCACGCCGTATGGAACGGTGCATACGCGCCTATTCAATGGCGTGGAGCGATAGCCTCGCCGGGACGGTTGTGCTCGAGCCATGCCTGGAAATCCGGCGCCGTGAGGGGCTGAGCGAAGGCAAAACCCTGCACGTAGGCAGCCCCATGACGGCGCAGTACGTCGACGTCGAATGCGTTGTCGATTTTCGCCACGATGGTGGACCAGTTGAAAATCTTCGAGAGCGCGAGCGCCGCTTCCAAGCTCTTTGCCTGCGGGGTTCCGGCCGCGACCGCATCGTACGACATCTTGATGAAGTTCACGTGCAATTGCGCGAGCACGTCGAGCGAAAAGGTCTTTACTTCAAAGTCGTCGATTCCCACGCTCACCCCACTGCCGGCTATGCGGTCGACCACGCCTGGAAGCGATTCGTGCCCCGCCGTCGCAGGCATGTTCAGTTCGAGCGCGATCGCGGAGCGTTCCAGGGGATCGATGCCGTCGAGCATGCCCAGGATCAACGAAGCTGCGGCTTCGTTGGGAACGGCGACGTTGACGTACAGTCGCTCGACCCCGTATGCCCGGCGCCACTTGGCGGCGTAACGCACGGCTTCACGCACGACCCATGCATCGAGCTTGGCGGTTCCACGCCAGCGGGTGGATTCGATGAACTGCGCGGGCGAGAGCATACCGGCTTGCGGATGCAGCCAGCGAACGAAGGCTTCCGCGCCGTGGATTCGTCCGGTGGCGATATGAAAGATCGGCTGGAAGCACAGCAGAAATTCGTGCTCGACGTCGGCGGTGGCCATGTTGACGGCCGCGCCCGAAGACAGGGGCAATTCGCTCGTCCAATCACGATCGTAAGTGCAGTAGCCGCTGCCGGAACGTTTCGCGCGGTACATCGCCGCATCGGCGTGCGCGAGCCACTCTTCGCACGTGCGCGCGTGCGCCGGGTACAGCGCAATCCCTACGCTGAGTGAAACCAGCTCGTCGATTTCTTGTTCGACCGCAGATTCGCGCACTGCCGCGCAGAGACGTTCGGCGACCTGCGCGGCTTCATCGGCGTGCGAAACGCTGGGCAGCACGACGGAGAATTCGTCGCCGCCGATTCGGCCCAAAAATTCATCGGTCCGTAGTGCGCGGCGTAAGTGGCCCGCGATGTTGCGCAGCACGTCGTCCCCGCGGGCGTGCCCGAAACTGTCGTTGACTTTTTTGAACCCGTCGAGATCCAAGAACAGCAGCGCTGCGTTGGTGGCGGTTCGGGTCGCTCCCGCAATCGCTTGTGTTAGCCGCGCCATCGTGGAAGGGCGGTCCGGCAGGCCCGTGAGTTCGTCGTTGCGCGAGCCGCGCAGTTCGCCTTCGTAGGTGCGCTCGAGCAGCACGCAGAGCAGGCTGAGGACTTCGTCGACGAGGGGCTGATGGGGATCGATTTCCGTTGAGCTTTGGGAACCCAAAACGAGCAGCCAGCGGCGATTGGCCGCGGCAAACTCGCGCTGCGTTGCGGTGCGCGCGCCCAAGGCTGCCGGCGCGGGCGGAAGATCCACGCGCATGCCGAGCAGCGCCGCGTCGCCGGCGAATGCAACGAACGCTTCAGCGCCCAACACGTGCAACAACGCCGTACGGTCCGCGCCCGCCGCGCTCCCGCATTCGCGCAGCACCTGCGTAATAAAGGCCGCCGGATCCTCGTGCGCGTCACGAAGCGAACGATACAACGCGCCAATGCGGCTACGGGTGTCCCAAAAGGACATCTAGTGACGAGCTTTCTGCATGTCCCGCTCTTCCGTGAATTCGGGCGCCGTCCAAGCCCCCGTTCGCTTGCTATTTTCGCACGCGTGCCCCGTTGTAGGCGAGTACCGTCGGGCCCGATTAATGGTTATTTTACCTACCTGCCCTATACGAGAGTAGACTAAATCGCAGAAAAGATGTATTTTCGTAGCATGAGCGCCTCGGCGGCGGTGATACTGGGACCCTCGGCGGTGTTCGACGATGCGCGCGGCATGTCGGGGCCCGCGCTGCGCACCTTTTTCCACATCGCGGACCTGTGGGGCTTGGCCACGGCGCAGCGGCAGCGGCTTTTGGGACTGAAAGCGTCGAGTGACTTCAAGTACCAGCGCGACCCCGCCAACGCGCGCCTGAGTCGCGACACGTTGGAGCGCATTTCATACATCCTAGGCATCTATAAGGCCCTGCAGATCTTACTGCCGCGCAACGAGGCCGCCGACGGATGGATCCGCCGCAAGAACAGCGCGCCGGTGTTCAACGGATTCGCGCCGCTCGATTTGATGCTGGCGGGCAAGGTGAGCGATCTGTACCTGGTGCGGCGGTACCTCGACGGCGAGCGAGGGTGGTAGCGCGGGTCGACTGGCCGCAGGCGTTTCGCATTATTCCATCGGTGTATCCGCCCATCGGCATTTTCGATCGCGTTGCCGATGCGTCGGATCTGGACGCCGTCTTGGCGCTCGAATCGGCGACGAACCCACGCATTCTCACCCAAGCCGGAGAACTTTCGCTGGTGCGGCCGCACGAACGGATCTCCGGCGAAGGCTCGACGCCGATCATGGCAGCGTTCACGCACACCAAGCCCAGCCGCTTTTCCGACGGAACCTATGGCGTGTACTATGCCGCACACGACGAGCAAACCGCAATCGCTGAAACCGCGCATCATCGAGGACAGTTCATTGCGAATGCCGGTTTGCGAAGCGAGATCGTGCACATGCGCGTGTACAGCGCCCATATTGCGGGCAACTACGACGACGTGCGGGCCAAGTTGCATTCCAAGATTTACGATCCGTCCGATTTCAGCGTTGCGCAGCGGTACGCTCGCCGGTTATACGAAGCCGACCGCGCGGACGGCATTCTGTTTGCCAGCGTACGGCGAGCGCATGGCGAGTGCGTGGCCGTGTTTCGGCCCGCATGCGTGAGCGATTGCCGCGTGGTGGGCCACCTGATGTACACGTTTGAGGAGGGCCGCTTCGTGGGCGCGATGGATATCAGCGCACGCGGGTGAGCGGTTCGGGTATAGAGACCGTATGGCAAGAACGATAACGTTCGGCGGGGACGTAACGGTGAACCGGATGGGGTACGGCGCGATGCGCCTGCCCGGTACGGGCGTATGGGGATGGCCGCCGGACCGCGAGAACGCGCTGCGCGTGCTGCGCCGAGTGGTTGAACTGGGCGTGACGTTCATCGACACGGCCGATGCGTACGGTCCAAACGTGAACGAAGAGCAAATCGCGCAGGCGCTGCATCCGTATCCGCGCGATTTGGTTATCGCCACCAAAGGCGGCAACACCCGTCCCGGCCCGGGGCAATGGATGGCGGACTGCCGTCCGGATCGGCTCAAGCGCTGCTGCGAGGAAAGCCTGCGTCGGCTCAAACTCGATACGATCGACCTGTACCAGCTGCACACGGTAGACCCGAAAGTTCCATGGGCGGATCAAGTCGGCGCGCTGCGAGATTTACGCGACGCCGGCAAGATACGTCATGCAGGGCTCTCGAACGTGACGCTGGATTTGCTGCGCGAAGCCGAAGCCATCGTGCCCGTCGTTTCGGTGCAGAACCGGTACAACGTAGCGTACCGGGGCCCGAGCGAAAACATCATCGACTATTGCGAGCGCAGCGGCATGGCGTTCATTCCCTGGTTTCCGCTGGGGGCAAATTCCGACGACATCGCCCAAAATACCGAAGTGCAGATCGTCGCGAAAGCGCACGGCGTGCACGTTCACCAGATTGCGCTGGCGTGGCTGCTGCACCGGTCAAGTGCGATGCTGCCGATTCCGGGCACTTCGTCGGTCGTGCATCTGGAGCAGAACGTTGCCGCGGCCGATATCGCCTTCACGGACGAAGATATGGTGCGGTTGGGCTTACGTCAGCCGCGAAGCGCGCATCATGGCGAGCACGATGAGCGATAACGGCGTGCAGAATCTTGCCGACGGAATACTTGCCGGGGCTGCCGGCAGCGCAATCCTCAACGCGACGACGTACGTCGACATGGCGGTTCGCGGACGCGCACCCAGTGATTTGCCGCAAAAGATGGTGGCGAAGTTCGCGCAGATGGCGGGCGCGAGCGACCTGGCAAAGCCGCAAGCAGCGCTGAGCGACCACGAGCGGCATCGCCGCATTGCGTTGGGCGCGCTGCTGGGCTATACGGACGGCTTGGGCGCCGGAGCGTTATTCGGAGCGGTACGCCCTGCAATGCGCGGCGTTTCGTGGTTTTGGGCGGGCATCGGCCTTGCTGCGCTGACGATGGCGCTCAGTGAAGGCACGGCGACCGCGTTGCGGCAAACCGATCCTGCGCAGTGGGGTGTTTCGGGCTGGATTTCCGACATCGTTCCACGCTGTTTGTACGGATGGGTAACGGCGATCGTTTTCGACCGGATCAACGCGCGATAGTACGGTGCCGCGTCCGGGCGATCACGACGAGCCCGTGAAAGTTTGGTACAAGAAGACTGCGGCGGCGATAGTGACGATCGCAGTGGTGAACCAGCCCGCGGTACGAAGCCAGGGCGCGATGCCGTGATCGCGCATCGTCTGCTTGTCGCTGGCGGCCAGCAGCATGAATACGAGCGTGATCGGCGTCGCGATGCCGCCGGCGATCGAACTGACGAACAGCAAGCGAATGGGCGCGACGCCCGCAAAGGCGATGCCGCAGCCGACGACGGCTAAAACCAGCATGGTCGCGTAAAAGCGAGGCGCCTGAAAAAACTTGCGGTCGAGATGGCCGACCCAGCGAAACATCTCGGCGGCAACATAGGCGCTGGTCGCCAGCAGCACCGGCAGCGCGAGCAGCGCCGAACCCAAAAGCCCGATGCCGAACAGCACCGATGCGAAACGCCCGGCAACCGGCGCGAGTGCGCTCGCGGCTTCGGCGGCAGTTTGGACCTGCTTGCCGTGAACGCCCAGCGTTGCGCCCGTTGCGATGACGATGAACCAAAACGTGATACCCGCACCTATCGCGCCGAACGTCGCGTCGATCTGCACCAAGCCCAGGCGCCGCAGCGGCGGGCGTTCTTCGGAAATTTCCACGCCCTGCCAGACGTACGCGTACGCAGTGAGCGTGGTGCCCAGCAGTGCGATCGCGCCCGCAACGTAGTTGCGTGAATGCTGCAGATGCGGAATGAACGAACCGCGCACTACCGCGCCCCAGTCGGGATGAGCGCAAAATGCAGCGATGACGTAGGTGATGAACGCCAGCGGAATGTAGACTAATAATCGCTCGACGCGCGTGTAATTTCCCCAAATGAGCAACGCCAGACTCCCGGCCGCCAGCGGCGCGACCCACCAGACATAGTGCACGCCCGTCAGCAACTCGAGCGCCGCGCCGCCGCCTTCCAAATCCGCCGCAAACGTCAGCACGTTGACGAACAAGACGGCGATCAGCACTACGGACGCCGCAATTCGCCCGTATCGCTGCCGTACGAGATCCTCCAGCCCGCGTTTGGTCACTGTGCCGACCTGCGAGCTGATGGCTTGAACGATCGCCAGCATCGGAATGACCAGCAATACGAGCCATCCCAGCCCATACGTCGTGGTCGATCCGATGACGGCCAGCGATGCAACCGTCGTCGGATCGTTGTCCGAGGCGGCGGAAACGATGCCCGGCGCCATGGTGCGCAGGCGCGCGAGCCAGACTTTTCCGGTATGCGGCATGCGCGCATGATACTGTCGGGGGGCGCACCGCCCCTTGAAAACAGCTGCGCAGGCGCCGAATGGCGCGGCAAGGAACACAATGACCGTGAGCCCGCAAAAGATGCTGTTGGCCAATCCTCGCGGCTGCTGTGCGGGCGTGGATCGCGCCATCGCGGTCGTGGACCAACTTCTCGATCAGCACGGCGGACCGATTTACGTTCGCAAAGAGATCGTGCACAATCGTGAAGTCGTCGACCGCCTGCGCGCGCGTGGAGCGATCTTCGTGGAAGAAGTCGAAGAGGTGCCCGAAGGCGCGATCTTGGTGTTCAGCGCGCACGGCATTTCGCCGGCCGTGCGGCAAACCGCCCAAGATCGCCGGCTGCGCGTCATCGACGCAACGTGCCCGCTCGTCTCCAAAGTGCACTACGAAGCGATCAAATTCGCCAAGGCGGGCCTGCACGTGCTGCTGATCGGCCACGCCGATCATGACGAAGTAATCGGCACGATGGGAGAGATTCCGGATCGAATCAGTTTGGTCGAGGACGTCGCGGGCGTCGAGCATGTGCGCGTGCCCGACCCCGACCGCGTGGCGGTGATCACGCAAACCACGCTAAGCGTGGATGAAACCACTGAAATCATGCAAGCCGTGCGCCGGCGTTTTCCGAACGTTCGCACGCCGGCGCGCGACGACATTTGCTACGCGACGCAGAACCGTCAGGATGCGGTGCGGGCGCTGGCCGCGGCCGTTGACGTGCTGTTTGTGGTGGGTTCGGAAAATCACTCCAACTCGCTGCGCCTGCGCGAGCTGGCCGAACAGCTGGATACGCGCGCCTATCTGGTGGATCGTGCGGATCAGATAGATCCGGCATGGCTGCAAGGCGCCGGGCGCATCGGTATAACCGCCGGCGCCTCGTCTCCGGAATATCTGACCCAAACCATCGTCGACCGCCTGCAGCAACTTGGCACGTTCGAGCTCGAAGAAGTCGGCAAACCCGAGCCCGAGATCGTGTTTACGATGCCGCGGGAGATCTCGCTTATCCGCTAGTTGCGCTTATCCGCGGGCTACGTAGAAAACGCTTGCAGCGGGACGGGCGTGCACGAACCGTTGTTCTGGGTGAGAAAAACGTTCCAAGCGGCTCCCGGCGGCAGCGTTTCCTGCAGCTGCGACGTGTAGTAGAAATCCGAGGTGTACGGGTGCGGCTGGGACCGGCCGTCGGCAAGATTCAACGGTCCGCCTTGGACTTGGTTGCCGTTGGTATCGGTAACGTAGAGATACCATTGCGAATACGAGCTATACAGCGTGTTGCTGTTGCCGTTTGCGACGATCATGATTTGGCTCACGTTCGAAGCAGGCTGGCCCGGAACGGGACTAACGAGCTGCACTTGCGTGCCGGTGTTGCACTGGTTGTTGTACAGCAGGCCGCCCAGGTTGCCCGTGCCGGAGCCGCCGCAGGCGCACAGACTGCAAGCGAGCGCGAGAGCGCATATCAAGCGAAGATGGTTCATGCTGGCTTCCTCCGGTGAGGTAACGTACCTGCGGGCGCGTGCGTCCTGAGAGTTTCCTGTGGAATCGCGCAAGCGAGCTCTTCTGCGGTTCGTGGGTATGCGGTACGGGTGAACGGCCGCAGCGGCGACAGTCCGGTAAGGGACTGCGCCGTCGTCATTGCAACGCACAACCGGTGCGCCGCTCTGGCTCAAACGCTCGAACGGCTGTGCGAGCTTCCCGAACGTCCGCCTATCGTGGTGGTCGACAACGGGTCGACCGAGGACACTGCGGCGCTGTGCGGATCGTTCGCCGGAGTTCGCTGCATACCGCTGGCGCGAAATCTCGGCGCTGCGGCCCGCACGGTGGGCGTGCTCGAAGCGGGAACGGCCTACGTGGCGTTCTGCGACGACGACTGTTATTGGTCACCGGGATCGCTCTCGCGCGCCGTGCAGCGGTTCGAACGCTTCGCGAACGTTGCGGTGCTCAACGGGCGCGTGCTGGTGGGGCCGGACGACCGCGCGGATCCCGCATGCGTTGCAATGCGCGGTGCGCAAACCGACCAGCTCTGTGCCGGAGTGCCGATCGCGTACTTTATGGCCGGCGCGAGCATCATGCGCGCGAGCGCATTCTTGCAGGCCGGCGGGTATCACGTTCGCTATTTCATGGGCGCGGAGGAATCGCTGCTTTCTATCGACTTGGCTGCGCGAGGATGGGCGTTGTGGTACTGCGACGATCTCGTTCTGCACCATCGGCCGTCGCCGGTGAACCGCAATCCCGACGCTCGCCGGCGGCTGATGCTGCGCAACCGGCTGTGGACCGTGCTGCTGCGGCGCTCGTTCTCAAGCGCCGCGCGCGAACTGGCGCGATACGCGCAAATGGCCAGAACCGATCGGGTAGCGCGCGCCGCGCTTACCGAAGCGATTGCCGGACTGCCGTGGGTCATTCGTGAACGCCGCGTTATTCCGCGAGAGCTCGAGCGGCGCATAGAAGCGTTCGATCCCGCACCGGCTCAGTGATTCGCGCATATCCGGGCGTTCCCGGCGTTACCCCAGGCGGCTCGCTCAAGCTGCACGTTTCCAGCGACGCGCGCCGGTTTCGCGTAACGTTCGCGCGTTGCGGATCGCGTATTGAAGCGCTGAGCACGGGCGACTGCTGGTTTGCAGGGGAGCCTGCGCCGGCGCGCGCGGCCGGCATTGCGTGGGACTGGCCGGCGTCCGAAGTGGAAATACCGCGCACATTTAAGCCCGGCGCGTACATTGCGGTGCTGCACGGCGATGGCGGCGAAAGCCCGGTTCGGCCGGAAGGTTTGGCGGAGATCGACGCGCGGTCCGCGCGAGCGCTTTTCGTGGTGCGCGATGCAAAACCGCGCGCACCGCTGCTGGTGGTACTCCCGCTATTTACCTACCACGCGTACAACGTTGCGGATGTCGACGGAACGCGCGGCGAGGGCCAAGGCGATTGTTTATACAGCGGGTCGAAATGGGTTACGCTGCATCGGCCGGGCGGGGGCGTGGGCGGACATCCGTGGGATGAAGTCAACGTGGACCGGTACGATACGGCATCGCCGCGGCAAACGTTCGCGCACTGGGACGCCAAGGCGCTGTCGTGGCTGGAAACGCACGGATACGAATACGACTGCTGCACTGATTTGGAATTGCACGACGGGAGCGTGAACCTCGCGCAATACGCTGCGCTGGCATCGTTCGGACATTTCGAGTACTGGACGCGCGAGATGCGCGCGCGGATAGACGCGTTCGTTGCGGCTGGAGGCAACGTCGCGTTCTTCGGCGGCAATACCGGCTGGTTTTGCGTTCGCTACGATCATGCCGCGCGCGCAATCAGCAGAGTGGGCCGCTGGGCCGACGTTCCGGAGTGGAAGACGACCGGCGTTTCGTATGCCTTCGGCGGCGGAAAGTGGATCGGCACGCGGCCGCCGTCCGGGTATCACGCGACGGGCGTGCGGCACTGGGCGTTCGCGGGGTTGAATGTGTCCGACGGGGACGCCTTCGGTTTTGAGCAGCGCCTGCTGGGTTATGAGTGCGACGGCGCGGCGCCCCAAAGCGATCTGGAGATACTCGCTCAGGGGTCGCTGGACGACTGGTCCGTAAGCGACGGTTCGGGCGAACGTTCACCCAACGCGCGCGCCACGCTGGGAGTGCGCTGCAACAACGGCATGGTGTTTACTGCGTCGACGGTCGACTGGGCGCGCGTGCTGCACGCAGGAGAGCCCATCGTCGCGGGCATTACGCGCAACGTGCTGGACCGCTTTTTGGATCGATGAGGCGACGCCGCGTTGAATTTGGGGGAAAACACCATAGTCATGAATGACGAATCGGATTTACAGATACCGGTGTGGACGCGAGAGGCATTGGTTGCCGAATTGGGCGAGCCGATCGATACGTCGCAGATGCAGCAAGCGCAAATCACGGTTTTCGCTGCAGACTCGAACGGCTCGAGGACGGAGTTACCCGGCGAACCCCTGGAGGGCCTGACGTGGCAATGCGGCGATACGCCCGAAGAGAGATGTTCTGCCGCCAAAGCCGGGGGCTGCCGACGGACTCGCGGTGTTGTACTGACGTGACCAGCACGTAAATAAATGACCGAACATCGGTTCGGAACTATTTAAATCGTGAGAATAGCGCTTCTAGCGGAAGGTGCTGGGTTCCAAATCATAGTCCTTCTCTGTGTCGTCCAGACCCGCCATGATATTTACAAGGGCGAGCGTGAAGGGCTCATTATATTTGAAGGCGCTTAGAGAAAAATTACAGCGAAACTCCCGTCTGAAGGCAGAGTCACCCTCCTCCCCGACATCAACTACCTCTTGAGGCCCAAGGTTCACAGCAAGCGGATGTATGACTCTCGCACGTTGCTTGATTACACACCCCGGTTCGTCGTTACCGTGAAGGACACTTGAGGTCAGTGTGATGTCGAACATTAACACATCGTTCGTTTTTAGTGAGTGCAATATGTTAGGCGCGATCTCATTGTAGGTCTTCTTAGCACTGGCTTCGGCGAATGCAGCCACGAAGAATGGCGTTGCAATTGTAAAGGTAGGCGCCCAATCGTTATCCGGAGTGTTATGATACCATTCGGGCAAAACAACGAGCGCGTCCACAGGGGTGGAGGCTCCAAACGTGAGGGCATGCTGAAGTGTCGTCGCGTTAGGGGGTTCAATTGCTTGAGCTGTGCTTAACGTCGCTAGCAGGGCGCCTATCGTAAAAATGAGCGAAACGGTTGTAAGTTTTTGGGCGCCTGCAGTATGGCCTAACATGCATTTGGTATCGGTAAGCAGCGGGCGAGATTTTATAGCCGCGCCGTCTGCGTTTCCGCACTACGGTGGAAGCGTGAACCCTTCAGCCCGTGTCGTCCCCAAAAAACGCATTGTCTCGCTCTCAATTCTAGTTTAGGATTCCCAATCTTGCCGACACATTGAACATCGTATCTGCGACGCTAACCGCTCGCGCCGGATTATAATAGGCCGACCCGGATCCGGCCAGTTTCGGGTCGTGTTTACCACGTTGATCGTCGGGCCGGGGAGCTTCAAGATGCGTTCGCAGACTTGATGACAATGTTGTCCTCTAGCTGGCTGATTTACGCTGAAGCGATATTTCACAACGGAGTCCGCTGCGCTGGCCGACTATCACGACATAGGCGCGGAACGTGGAGCGCGCTCGTCGAGGGAGTCCCGAGCGCCGAATGCTATTCCCTTGAGGAATACCAACTTAAAATAACGAATACAGCCTCACGCTTCAAATACGTTGATGCACTAAACATTCCAACGAAGGGTGAGTCGATTGTTTTATGGACATCAAAATCATCTGGCGCACCCCAGTTAACTTAGCGCGAGCGCCTAAGGATGTTCCTCAGTATTATATCGTACCAGACGAGGCCAAGAAGCGAATACCGCAACGAATCGGCATTTACGTTTTTTGCAGAAAGTTTGCGGAAAACATACGAGCCAATCTACATTGGGCAGGCCGATAACCTTCGAGTTCGGATAGACCAGCATCTGAAACAGAACGTTGTGAAGTTGCCCGGCTCTCGTGGACACTTCCGCTTTGGCGGAGAAGGGTCCACCAATGGGCAAAAAGCGTCCGCACTCCTACCCGCCGGACTTCCGGCATAAAGTTCTTGAACTGCTGCGTACCGGTCGCCGCATAGATGAGTTGGCCGCCGAATTCGAGCTTGCACCACAAACGATTCGCAATTGGGAAAAGCAGGTCGATCTCGATACTGGCAAGCGCACCGACGGATTGACCAGCGAAGAACGAGCAGAACTCTCGAAACTTCGACGTGAAAACAAGCGACTCACGATCGAGAATGAAATCTTGTCAAAAGCCGCGGCCTGGTTTGCTCGGGAGACCGACGTGATCCCCAAGAAATCTTCCGACTCGTGAAGAGCTACCAGGCCAAATTCCACATTTCCACGATGTGCCGGGTTCTGGAGGTCTCCGCCAGCGGGTACTATGCGTGGCTCAATCGTCCACCGTCAGCGCAAGCGCGGCGCGACATTGAACTTGGTGATCGCATCGAGGCAATTCATCGACGCTCTCGCAACACGTACGGTCGACCACGCATCAAGGCCGAGTTGAAAGACGAGGGCATTACCCTGAGCAACGACCGACTTGCGCGACTCATGAACGAGCGAAATCTCGTAGGCGCAAGCCGCCGTAAGGGCGTTCGGACGACCGTGCGTGATCGAGATGCTCGACCCGCACCGGATCTTGTCGATCGAAAATTCATCGCTAACGCACCAGACAAACTGTGGGTTGCTGATATCACGTACATCCCAACCTACGCCGGGTTCTTGTTTCTTGCAGTCGTTCTCGACGCGTTTAGCCGCCGAATCGTCGGCTATGCAATGAGCTCGAACATGCGCACGCAACTTGTACTCGATGCGCTCAACATGGCGATTGAACGTCGTAGGCCCGAAAGCGTCATTCATCATTCCGATCAAGGAACGCAATACACCTCGATTGCTTTCGGATCTCGGTGCCGGGAAGCTGGAGTTCGTCCGTCGATGGGTTCAGTTGGTGATTGCTACGACAACGCGATGTGCGAGAGCTTCAATGCGACGCTCGAATGCGAACTACTCGATCGGAACCGGTTCCGCACGCATAAGGAAGCCGAACTTGCTATCTTCGACTTCATCGAGGGCTGGTACAATCGGCATCGTCGCCACTCAGCTCTGGGCTACCGCTCTCCCGCCGCATATGAGCGGGAAACCGCGGCGTGATTTCCAATCTAAAACTCTCCACGAGAGCCGGGCAACTTCATTGCGCTTATGAAGGCTCTTAACGATGCAAAGAGCGGCGCGCGTTCCGTATTGATTGGAGAGGTTATACCAAAACAAGGACAACAGCCAAAACGACTCCTAAACGTAGTAGAGCGTACCCTCATTTCGGAAGCCGTAGAATACGGCTACGGCCTCGTAAACCGACAACTGACAAAGGCGAAATTTCACAAGGTCGTCTCTGGTGGTCAGACGGGCGCAAGAGGCCCATTCTTACGGAGCTATTCTGTGCCGATCTCTGAGTAACGCTTTATTTGTCTAACCTACGTGTCCTCCGCGCCACTTCCGCCGTATCGGTCAAGCGGTGCATTGCATCGGATAACGCGTCTAACTGTTCCGTCGATTTCGCCTGCGATTCATCCCCGGGCGCTGCATCTATTGACTGCGCGGGTGGCGGAACGGCCGGCGCAGTGCGCGGCTTCTTCACGAACTCTGACGACGTGAAACCGGGATCGGGCGCGCCCCACAGATTGTCGCCGGGCGCGATGCCGTCGTTGTCAACGCGCGCGCCTTCGATGCTGAAGAGATCGTTGAAGTTTTCGTTCATGCGGAGGAACGCTTCCAAAGTGGTGGGCGGTAGAAGGATTGAACTTCTGACCTCTTCCGTGTCAAGGAAGCGCTCTCCCACTGAGCTAACCGCCCGCATCGACCACAGTATGAAAAGGACCCTGCGGCCGCCAAGTTTTTCACCACGGCCGCGGGCCCCTTTTCCTCAACGGGTCGACGCTATTCTATGCGCGGCGCCTTTGCGACAGCGAGAACAGCGGTACGACCTCACGTTGCCATGCACTGTTCACGATCGTTGCGGTTGCGGCATAGAACGCAAAGAACGATGCT
Organism: Vulcanimicrobiota bacterium; assembly: GCA_963777315.1. Taxonomy (GTDB): domain Bacteria; phylum Vulcanimicrobiota; class Vulcanimicrobiia; order Vulcanimicrobiales; family Vulcanimicrobiaceae; genus CAVYEM01. The sequence goes on along the minus strand of CAVZQC010000004.1, from coordinate 850,314 downwards.
GCAAGCAGGAAGTAGCCGCCCAGGATGCCGAGTTCGCGGGCCGCGCCCAGGAACTGAATGCCGGGGAGCGTGTAGCCGGCGATCAAGCACGCCGTAATAAGCACGTACGTGACGTTGAGCCGCAGTGCGCCGATCATCAGGGCCAGCGAAATATATCCCATGCAGAATAGATCGACGGCCAGCAGCAGCATGTTGCTCGGAGTGCGCGGAATGAGGCCGCCGGCTTGCATCCATATGAATGCAGCGATGATCACGTTATTCGCACCGTATGCGCACATCGTCGTGCCGGACCACGTGTTCGTACGCGATAGTGCGTACAAGCCGGCGATGAATTGCCCGACGCCGGCGAAGACCAGCAGCGCAGGCACCGCAGCGATGAGCGACCCGGGCATCGCGGCCCAACCGGAGAGCACCCAAGCAATAACGACGGTGCCGACGCAGAAGCCGAACAGGCCCATGGCGCCGGGTTCACCGATGCTGGCCTCCGAAGTTGCCTCACGGCGCTGAATTTCGGTGCTTTCAATGACTGTTTTAACCGGACCGCCCTGCGTCCATTGCTGTTCGGGCGGTCGCGTTATGGTCGATGAGTTGTTCACTGAACCAAGCCTCTCACTTCTCGAATTGATTCCTCTACCTAAAGTGATTCCCGATGGGCACGCGCGTTAATTGGCGGCCGCACGCATGCTGGACCGCCGCTGGAACGCCGTTTGACACTGCGAGCGGGCGCGTGCTATCGTGAGGAGACTTTTTCGACGAGGCGTCGCGCAAATAAAGAAAGGAGTGACGGCAGTTATGAAATTTTTTGAAACGCGGAGCAAGGGAATGCACGTTCAGTTCGCTGTGGCGTTCGACCCGACCGTCATTCGTAGTGACGCCGTATTTTGCGGAGCTTGCGTGAGCCGAGGACCGACCTAGCCGTCGGCGATCGGCGTAGCGTTCCAAGCCTCCGCGCAAATGCAACGGAGGCTTTTTTATACACTTCTTTCGTTAAAAGAGAGGCGACCAATGGAGCACTGGATCAGTGCGGACATCCAACGGCGCCGCGAAGAACTGCATGCCGGCGCTGCTCGCGCCCGGCTGATACGAACGCTGGAAAGCGGCCGAAGTAGCGGTATTCGCGGCCACATAGCGGACCGCGCGCAAGCGCTGAGCGATCTGCTCGGGGGGCTGGCGCAGGCGCTGCGCAATCGCGAAGTATGACCGCGTTAGGGAGCCCGCATATCGGGTGGTGCGGGCGAATCCCAAACGCTGCTGAACGTTTTGAGCGTTTCGGCGGAACGCGCGGTCTGACCCAAGGCGCGCTGCGCCAGGGCTAAACCGTAGAGCGCGCGGGGATCGTTCGGATATTGCCCGAGCGCAGCTTCGAACGCATCACTTGCTTGCGGGTACAGCGCGTGACGATAATACAGCGCGCCCAGCAACTCGCTCGCGGGAAACACGGGCAGCTGTTCGGCGCGATCCTCGCGTTGCTGGTAGCGTATGGCCTGTGCCAGCGCTGCGACGGCCGGCTGAAGTCGGCCTTCCCCTTCGTCGACGACCGACTCGAGCAGCCAACGATAATCGGTATCCGTGCTGCCGTACAAGGCGAGCATTTTCCTCGCATCCGGCATCACGCCGAAGCGCACGTCGGTCCATCCGCGCACGAGCGGTGCGTAAAATTCATTCTGCGCGTGGGAGCCGGAAATGCGATTCCACTGGCCAAAGCGCGCCCACGTCGCCCACAAGTCGCTGCCGCCGTATTGCGATCCCGTCCGCGCCGCCCAAACTTCGGCGACGTGGAGATCGCCGAGCATCAGCGCGGCAGTCCATCCGGTATATGCATCGTGCGGTCCGTATTTCAATTCGGCATCGGATTGCTCGCGCAGAGTCCACGCATATTCCGACGCGCGCACCGCTTTGGCGTATTGGCCGGTTTCCACATACGTGTGCGCAGGCATATGAGCCAGATGTTCCTGCGCCGGATCGAACCGCCACGATGCAAGTCGGTCCGCACATGCCGTCGCCGCGGTACGGTCGGCGGCATAATCGTACGCGTGCACGCACAAATGATTGGCCATTATGTGGTTCGGATCGCGCGCGAGTACGCGTTCGATGAGCGAAAGTGCCTGTTGGCCGTCCGGCGTAGGCTGTGTGCCTTGCTCGTTCCACATGCCCGAGGTTCCGGCGTGCTCCATGATCGCTTCGGCGTCGAGCATTGCGGCATCATCGTCGAGCGGATACTGCGCGACTAGTTGCGCCATATCGGTACGGTACCGCGCTTCGTCGAACTCGCGCTGGTCGTACGTACCGGCGTAACGCGCCACGGCGGCCGCGATGTATAGCCGCTCCTCGGGCGTAGCATATGCCGCAAGGCCAGCGGCCTTTTGCGCGGCACTCTGCGCTCGGGCAAAGCGAACGGGATCCAAGCCCGTGTTCAAATCCGTTCCGTTGGCTAGCGCAAGACCCCAGGCCGCCATTGCCAGGTGCGGATCGGCGTCCAGCGCGCCGGTAAACGCGGGCTGCGCCTGCGTGCCGTTATACGCGTAGAGCAGAGTGAGCCCGCGGTCGAAATCGGCTTGGGCTTGCGCGCTGCTCGTAGCAACGGCGTAGTGGGTTTGGGTTGTGGCGAACAGCGCGGCTAAAACAAGAGCGGCGATCACGCCGCTTTCTTCTTTCGCTTGCGCAGCGATTGCTGCAAGCGGCGCATCGTACGCGACGAATCGGTCTCCCTGGCTCGCTCGTGCAGCAGAGCAAGAACGAACTGTTCCTCGGGCAGCAGCCCTTCGGTATGGCGCACTTTGCGCTGCATGTCGAGCCGGCCGCCTTCCATATACGCATCGAGCAGCCCCGGGTGCACGTAGCACTTTCGACACACGGCCGGCGTGTTGCCCAGGCGCTTGGCGACGTCCTTGATGACTGCGGCGACGTGAGTCTTGCGCTCGTTTTGCGATTGCGCTTCGTGCTCTTGGGCAAGCAGTATCGCGCACGCAACGGTGCCGACCCACGTTCGAAAGTCCTTGGCGGAAAAATCGTCGCCCGAAATCTCGCGGATGTAGTCGTTCACGTCCGAAGAATCGATCGCGTGGGTCGATCCATCGTCGTCGACGTACTCGAAGAGTTGCTGGCCCGGCAAATCCTGGCATTGGCCGACGATCTTGGCAAGGCGCCGGTCGCGCAGGTCGATTGCATGCTGGATTCCGCTCTTTCCGCGAAACGAAAAGCGCACCGTCGAGCCGTCGACCTTGGCATGCTTGTTCTGCAGGGTCGTGAGCCCGAACGACTTATTGTCTCTTGCGTACTCATCGTTTCCGACGCGAATTGCGGTGCTTTCGAGCAGCTGCACGACCGTTGCCAAAACTTTTTCGCGCGGCAGCCCGGTTTTTGCGAGATCGCCTTCGATTCGTTTGCGGATGGCCGGGAGCGCTTGCGCGAACGCAATCATCTTCTCGTATTTGGTCTCGTCCCGAATCTCTCGAAAACGCTTGTGATACCGGTATTGCTTGCGGCCGCGCGCGTCGCGGCCCGTCGCTTGTAAGTGGCCGTTTTCAATCGGACAAATCCATACGTCGGTATACGCAGGCGGCACGGCCAGCGCGCGTATGCGGTTGAGCTCGGCGTCGTCCCGGATTTGCTTGCCCTTCGCATCCGTGTAGACGAAATGCTTTCCACGGGCCGTGCGGCGGATGCCGGGCATCGCGTCGGTAACGTATCGCAGGCCCGCAGCTTTTGCCGACGCAGCGGGGTCGACCAGCGCTTCGACGGGCGCGTTCATGCGGCTCGATCGCCGTCGTAACGCAGGGTGTTTCCCAGCCGGCGCACACCGGGGGTAAGCACGTGCGCCTGCGTTCGTCCGTTCCCCATCAAGTGCCGCACCTCGACGGCGTGCAGCAACGTCGCAGCGTCGGAAATGAGTCTGCGGTGACAGCGCCACCAAAGCGCTTCAGAGCACATTATTGCCGAGCGGCGTTCGCAAAGCGAATCCACTAAGCCCTGCAGCGCGTTCAAGAACCGCTCCGTTTCCATGTAATCGGCATATCCTCGGAACGACGGATTGCGCAAAGCCGTGTTGTGCGAGCTCGGTTGAGGGCTGCGAAAACCGCCCAGTTCGGCTTCCCAGCGGTATTCGGCCGTGGTTTCCTGCGGCACCCAGACTGCCATGCGAGTGCTCCAAACCCACGGATGCTTGCGGCTTTTCGGGACCGTTCGCACGTCGACGACTCTCTCGATCCCGGCAAGCCGTATGAGTTCACCCAGTTCAGCTTGGGTGTGGGTGCTGTGTCCAAAGGTAAGCAGCTGCACCGTACCCGTATATCCGCGTAACGGTTGTTTCATGCCGCGTCCCTGGACAGGGAGAGAGGGGTTGACGTAAAATAGCCCGGGTCCGGAACCGCATGCGGGCGCGTAGCTCAGTGGGAGAGCATCCGCTTCACACGCGGAGGGTCGTTGGTTCGATCCCAACCGTGCCCACCACTGCGGTAGCCCGTTCGGCGATGGCGCTGTAGCTCAGTTGGTTAGAGCGCCGCCCTGTCACGGCGGAGGTCGAGGGTTCGAGCCCCTTCAGCGTCGCCAGTTTAAAAGCCCCGAATTCGATTCGGGGCTTTTTCTTTCGTCTTTCTGGTTTTCCGTAGAAGTCGAATTTTCTATGTCGCTACGGCGCTGCGCGGAAGACGCGTCACCGGTGCGTTTTCATCAATCGCGTAGTAGATGTTTTGAGCCGCGCCGGTGGTGGCGCTATCCAAGATCGACGATAGAGCCTCTACCGATGGAGCTTCCCAAAGGCAGAAAGCCTTTGTGCGGTCGGTGGAAGTGCCGCTGCAATGCAGCGTGAATTCGTTCGGAAGCCCTTGCTTCTCAAAGTCCGCGGTGCGCCGGGCCCAAACAGTTTTATCGGTGATGTTGTGAATCACTTGTACAAACATAGCTAACTTTCCCGGCTTCAATCTAGCCGTTGGGCCAGTATAGCACTTCGGGCTTGAGAATGTTGGACAATGTCATTGCCGGTGCTTCCCAATTCGCGGTTTCCTAAAGAAGGCGCTTGCATGCCGCCGCCCAAAACTGCGAGGGGGAATGCGCCAGACCAAGCCGCGGAAGTAATCGGTCAGCCAAATCGAATTGTGTCCGAAGCGTACCGCATCTCCACCGCGTCCACCCCATTGACCGCGCACTGCGTTCGTCTTTGCGTCGATTTGCGTAAGAGGAACGCCAACGATCGTCGCGTACACCGAGCCGGCCCCATACGTGATTTCGCCGCCGGCGCCGGGTATCTCGGCTTCGATGTTCGCTATGAGTCGTCTGCTTTTGGCGTCGACTTTACTAATCGATCCATCACCTTGATTGAGCGTCCACACCATGCCGTCACCGGCTGTAAGAAAGCGCGGTTTCGGCCCGACCGGGATCGTTGCAACGATTTTGCCGCTGGCGGCATTTACTGCCGTCAATAAGTTCTTGTCGCCGCTTGTTACCCAAATCGTGCCTTCGCTGAAGAGCGGATTGTACGATCCGCTTGCAATCGAGATCGCTTGTCGCAATCGATTGGTTTTGGGATCGATGCGCGCGAGCTTTCCGTGATCGGTCACCATCCAAATACTATCGTTGCCGGCCGCGATTCCACCCTCGGAGAGCGCGGGTCCAATTGGAAGTATGGACGTAATCGAATTCGACACTGCGTCGATGCGAGCCAATGCGGGATGCCGCCCGCACAGTGGCACCCAGACGCTTCCGAATGCGTATGCGAGACCCGAACACGGCTTAGAGGGCAGGCTAACGCGTGCGGTGAGCGTGTTCGTTCGTACGTCGATGCGCTGTATTGCCGTGAAAACCGCATTCGAAACCCACACCGCGTGCGGCGTGATGGCCAGCCAGTCCGGTGACCCGCCGACGGTGAGTGTGGCCGTTGGGCGTAACCGGTCGGTGATGCTTTGCGGCGCGCGATCGGTCGATGCGTACGCTTCAAAAGCTATCTTCCACTTATCACCGAATTTTTGCCACGATGCCAGATAACTCCCCGACCGAACTTTTTCCGGAGGTTCGTCGATCGCCGTCCACTCGCCATACTCGGCTGCCCGTACGCCGTCCGAATCGGTGGTGATATTCAACGGCCTTCGGACGTATGCCACAAAGCGCGGATCCTTGAATTCTTCATCCTTATCAGCTGCGCGCAAGCGCAGCCGACCCGGAATAGACCCTGCCGTCGCTCGCGATAAGCCGAATATTGGGAGCCCACGACCGACGCATCAGTGCAACGTCATGCGCAGCGATGGCGCGGTTGTTCTCAAGGCGCAACGACCGGATTCTCACTACTTCGGCCCGGGGGTCGAGGAGCGGCGACGCCGCGATCGTGAGAATCGTTAAGATGAGGAGCGTAGTGCTGAAACACACTCTTGTCCGTATCATATGGCGCCTCTATTTCGCCTTAGCCGTTCGTTCGAGAGCCTTCGGCGTCGCCTTTTTTTCAGAGCCGCCGGCAAAGCTTCCAATGGGGAGTCTTTGGCCGGCCGACGCCGCCGTACTCCGCTCTTACATCGCCATCACAGCGTAAGCCGCATCAGGCCGCGGCGGATACGACGCACTCGCGCGGGTCCGGCAGATGGTTCGGAGCGACTTGCGCAGTAGTGTGTTTCGATGGAGGCTAGACCGAATCAGACCGTTTCCAAGGGTTCCTCGGAGCACGCGCTCGACAGTTCGCGACGCCTGCCGACCTACACCCTGAGCACTCAGCATCTGGGCGTGGGATCCAGCCTTGGCAATAGCGCTCTGTGGGTCAATACCAAGAACACCGGCGATGTGGAACGGGTGTTTTGCGTCGCCACGGGACGTTCGATGGTCGGCGCCATCGCCGTGCGTTATGCCATCGCCGGGCGGCCGTTGCGGGATGCGTGGAGGGGCACCCCCGGCGACAGCAGCACGAAAGTATTTACACCGCTCTCCGTGGACCGCGATGCAGTCAGCGTGGAGATCCATCCCGCCTATCAACGCCGCACGTTCGACGTAGCGGGTTCGCTGTTCGTTTCGGAGACGGTTTTCTTGCCGTTGCTGGGCGGCGACAACGCCGAAAGCGATCCGCCGATATTGTATCAGCTCGTCGAGATCGAAAACCGCGGAGCGGTCGAACACGATCTGCGCGTCAACGGCTTTGCCCGCCTGCGCGGAGATACGGCCGAAGACGTTTCGGCGATCTATGATAGCGAGCTCTTCGGACTGCTCGCGACCAATACCGTACACCCCGCATCCGTGCGCATCTTCGCGGTCAGCCGCGAGCCCAGCGCATTTGAAACGAGTTTCGACGTCAGCAACGTCTACAGCGCGTCGCGCGTGAAGCCGCTGTCGAACCATACGCAAGCGGTGGGCGACATCCTCGGAAGCCTGCAGGTCGAGTTCTCGCTCAAACCCGGGGACCGCGAAACCTTCTCCTTTCGCACGGGCCTGTACGTCAAAGGCGTGCAGGACGCGCGCCGGCGTTTTGCCGTAGCAATGCCGGCAACGCAAGCGCTTTCGCAAACGATCGACAATTTGGAAGACGTGCTGCATCGCGGTGAGGTCATCACACCCGACGAAGTGATCAACGACGGCGCCATCTGGAGCAAGGTCAACATGCGGCGCGTCATGGCCAAATATCCGACGGGTTGGCTCTTCACCAACGATCCCGGCGTGATGTCGAACGTGGTCTGCCGTGACTGCGCCTGGTTCGTGTACGGCTGCGATCATTTCATGCCGGCGTTTTCTCGGTCGCTGTTAAAAAAATGGGCTTCCCTGCAGTACCCGAGCGGCAAGTTGCCCGAGTACGTCGACGCCATGACCGACCGGGCCGAAGACGACGGGTTGAACATCAACGACGACACGCCGTTATACATCATTGCGGCAAACCATCACTTTCGTTCGACGGGCGACGAGCAGTGGCTGCGCGGCATCTACCCGTCGCTGGCCAAGGCCGGCGATTACATCATGTCCCAAATGGACGAGCGCCGGCTGGTGTTTTGCAGCGCAAAGGATCCACGCGGGAACGTTTGGGCGATCGCCAGCTGGCGCAACATCATTCCGAACTACACTATCAACGGAGCAGTGACGGAAATAAACGCGGAGTGCGTCGCGGCACTGCGCGCGCTCGCCCATCTGGGAGAGCGCGTGCACGAGAGCGACGAGCGCATTGCGGCGTTCAGCGACGCCTCGTCGGCGATCCGGGAAGCGATGCAGACGCATTTAATCAATCCCGAAAACGGCTTGTTTTACCTCAACATCGATGCCGAAGGCAACCCGCACACCGACGTGACGGGCGATGAAATCTTTCCGGTGATGTTTCACGCCTGCGATGACGAAACGGCGTACCGGATCATCAGCCGGCTCAATTCGGCGGATTTCTGGACGCAAGCGGGATTGCGCACGGCTTCGTGTCTCGACCCGCGCTACGATCCGGCAGCGTTCGCCGGCCTCATTGGAGGCGTATGGCCCGGCTTGACGTGGTGGTACGCGTTCGCCGCCGCCCGTTACCATCCGGATTCTATGGTCAAGGCGCTGCGAGCGTCGTTTCATCACTACGCCGCGGATCCGCGCAGACACCAAACCGTGCCGGGCCAATTCAGCGAGTGGTTCGACGGAGAATCGCTGGTGAATCACGGCATGCGCTTGAGTCCGTGGGAACCGCCCCGCTTTCTGTGGGCTGCGATCGAGGGCGTTTGCGGACTGACCCTCACGGGGGATCGCCCGCAAATCAACCCACTGGTTCCACCTTCATGGAAATGGCTTGCGTTACGGCGTTTGCCGTACGGCGATCGCGAGATCACGTATTTCGCCGTTCGCACGGGCGGTACGTTCCATCTGTTCACCACGTGTGAAATAGAAACCGACGCCGTGCATTCGGTGTATGAAGAAGACGTGTCGGACAGCATTCCGATTTTTTCGCGGGTGGCGCGCGTCGTAGCGCTTCGCCGCGCGGATGAGTTCGCGGTACTTGTCGGCAACGTCGGAACGGCGACTAAAAACGTCCCGCTCGATTTGACGGACCTGCTGGAACCGCACGTGCGCTATCACTCGCGCGTCTACAACAGCGAGCGAGGCGACTGGGAAACCGACTCCGTGCTCGCTCGGGAACAGATATGCACCGTCGCGGTTACGATAGAGAGTCAGGGGTATCGCGTCTTGCTCTTTCGCGCGCTGGATGCGTCCGCGCCCGATCCGCCCGCGGGCGTGCAGGCCGTCGCCAACGCGTGAGTGCGCGGCTATGGGCAAGGGGAGCAAGCTCGTGCAGCGAATCCAGGGCCGTCGCCTCGAGGACGGCGTGCCAAGGTAGCTCAGTCGGTAGAGCACGTGACTGAAAATTACGGTGTCGCCGGTTCGATTCCGGCCCTTGGCACCAGTTGAAAGCAGAGCGCCCGTTCGACGAACGGGCGCTTTGTGCGTTATGTGGCGCTCATCGCGGGTTCAGGTGCCGGCGTATCGCCTTGCGTGCTGTTCTGCGGCGGTGGTTTACGCTGCGACAACACCACCGTCGCTCCCGCAACGCCGCCCAGCAACGCCAGCCACCCGAGCATGGCGCCCATTTTCTCGTGCATGCCTAACAGCCGATCGACGGAAAACGGGCCGTACCCGTGCGTTGCCAGCACGAGCGCGAGCAGGATGTACATCGTGTTCATTTCGTAACCGCCGTTGCCGGCCCAATAGCCCTTGGGCTTGTGGACCGTTTCTATTGCGGTCAGCATCACCGAGAGCAGCATCGCCGGTCCTACCGGGCCGAGCGCACCCACTGCGATGAGCATGCCCGACGTCGTTTCGGTCGCCGCAACGGCTCGCGCGAATCGCTCGGGCGGCTCGAAGCCCAGCGAGCGCATCATCTGCGTCGTACCTTCCATGCCCGGTCCGTCGAACGCGCCGAGCATTTTTTGCAAACCGTGCGCCGAAATTGAACCGCCCAACACCATCCTGACGGTCAGCAGGGAGAGATCGCGAACGGTTCTATCGCCGTTCATCCTAACGGCCGGCCTGGCGGCGTACCGAGCGCAGCATGACGCGAACGGCCGAACCCGCGGGCACGCTCATGTTTTCGCGGTTGTTCTTTGCAACCAAAAAGCCGCCGGCGGCGCCCAGAAACCCGCCTGCGCCGGAATGGAAAATCGTTTTGCCGATCATGTTGCCGATGATCATGCCTGCAACTGCGCCACCGGCCTCTTTGAGCGCATTGTTCTTTGTGCTCGTGTTCATGCCGGTTACCACGCCGTCAACGGCGTAGGTGCTGCCGTCGCGCATGACGAGTTTGTTGAACGTCATCTGGAGCTGCGCGGTCCGTCCCTGACCGGCGCGCACCACTTTGGTGACCGTTCCGTACATCGTTGCGCCGGCGACGCTGCCGCTCTCCGACGTGACGTGCGTAAGCGTGACGGGCTGACCGACGTAAGCACTTTTCGTGTCGACCGATTTCGAGATGGTGCCGGCGTACTGTGCTCCGGCTACCGGTGCGGCGCTCGCCGCTGCAGTGAGTGAGAATGCGCAGGCCGCCAATGCTGCCGCGGCGAGGAGATGACGCATGCAAAGCCCTCTCTTTCTAGGCGCAGATGTACCCAAAAACCGATTCCGCACCCGTTCGTCCCGTTTGAGCGCAATCCGGGATGCCGACTCCATGGTATGCTGAACCGGCAAGCGCAAGGCCGTGCAGCTGCGCGATGCGGCGCTCGATTTCACGCACGAGCTCCACGTGGCCTACGCCGTATTCGGGCAGCAAACGCTCCCAGCGCGCAACTGCGACGCGGCGAGGCGTCGCCGCGATCTGCGTAAGTTCGGCAAACTCACGCCGTGCCATGCTCTCCAATTCGTCGTCGTCGCATTCAAGCAGCTCCGGCGCGAGCGCACCTCCGATGAACGCGCGAACCAACGCCGTGTCGCGCGGAGCTCGGTTGGGATACTTTTGCGTGCTGAAGGTCGCGGCCGTCACGCAGCGCCCTTCCGCATGCGGCACGATGAAACCGGTGCTCCGGGGCAGCGCGGCCGCTGCACTCGCATCGTATGCGAGATTGACCGTCGCAATCGAGTTATAGCGGATGTTTTCGAGCAGCCAGGCAAGGCGTTCATCGTGGCCGCGCAGCAGTGCGGCCGATGCGTAGGCCGGCAGCGCGCAAATAACGGCATCGGCATGCGCGGTGTTTCCGCCGGCGAAAGCGATCGTCCAGCCCGCATCGTTTCGCTGCAGTCCGACCGCTTCGTTCCCCGTGCGGACCCCGGCGCCGATGCGCGTTTGCAGCGCATCGATCAGCGTCTGCAGCCCTTCGCGCAAGCTCACCAGGCGCGGCTCCCGGGGGATTCGCGATCGCATCCCGCGCAGAACGCTGCCGTTGCTTCGTTCGAGATCCAGAAATTGCGGCAGCGTCGCGCGCATGCTCAGGCGCTTCGGATCGGCCGAGTACAGGCCGCCGACGAGCGGCTGCGCCAAACGTTCGAGCACTTCCCGTCCAAACCGCCGGCTGACGAAACAAGCCACGGATTCGTCCGCGTCATGCTTGCGCGCCGGAACAAACGGTTCCATGGCCGCGCGCGCCATGCCCAGCGGGCTGAAGATTCCGCTGCGCATCAGCGCGGGCAACGACGTCGGCGCGAATAGCCGAAATGCCGACGGCAGCCGGCGAAGCCGGCCCGCTCGAACGATCCGCGCGCCTTTGAATTGCGGGCACACGTCCACAATGCTGTCTTCCAAACCCAGCTCGACGAGCAACTGCCTCGCGGGCGGTTTGTCGATAAGCAGCGAATCCGCGCCCAGTTCCATGACGAGACCGCTCTCCCGCAGCGTTCGCACGCAGCCGCCTACGGCCGCGCCGCGCTCGTACAGCGCTACGTCGATTTCCAGCCGCTGTTTGGAAGCCAGTTCGAACAGCCGATGAGCCGCGGCCAGTCCTGCGATTCCGCCGCCCAGAATCGCTATGCTCCGCATTCCTCCACCAGATCGGCCAGCATCGCGATGAACAGCGGATGATCGTTGAGCGCAGCCGCGCGCGCCATACGCACGCCGCAGCGCGCAGCGCTTTGGGCAGCATCGACGTCGAGATCGTAGAGCACCTCCACGTGATCGCACAAAAAGCCGATCGGAGCGATAACCGCTTTGTCAAAACCCGCCGGCGCAAGCTGCTCGATCGCCGCACGCACGTCGGGTTCCAGCCACGCTTCGGCCGGTGACCCGCTGCGGCTCTGGTAAGCGATCAGATGGGAGGACGCGCCCGCTCGATCGGCGATGAGCTGCGCCGATCGCCGGAATTGCTCGACATAGGGTCCGCGGTCCGCCATCGACTGCGGAATGCTGTGCGCGGTGAACATCAGCGCGACCCGATCGAACGTGCTTTCTCCCAGCGTTTCAAGCGCGGTCATTACGCGCTGCGCTTGAGCTCGAACGAACAGCGGGCGATCGTAAAACGGCGGCGCGTACGTTGCGCCCGGCAGACCGGCTGCGTATTTGTCCCAACTGGCTTGGCTCTGATGCGCTGCCAGCACGATCGCGATCGGAGTTGCGCGGCGCGCTTGGAGCTCCCGTGCGACGTCCGGTATGAATGGTGCGGCATTGCGGTACGCGACCCGAACCGGCACGGAGATGCCGCGCCGCGCAAGTTCAGCCTGCAGCGCATCGGCTTGCCTGCGCGTGAGTTCGTTGAAGGGCGATTTTCCGCCGATGTGCTCGTAATGCCGGACGACTTGTTCGTACCGGGCCTGCGGAATCGGCCGCCCGGCGAGTACGCGATCCAAAAAGGGCCGAATCTCGTTTGCGTTCTCCGGACCGCCGAAGCCTAACAGAACGACCGCCTCGTGTTTCACCGGCGGCTGTATTCGTGAACCGCGTCGATCAGTGCGAGCACGTTGTCGACCGGCGTCTGCGGCAAAATGCCGTGTCCCAAGTTGAAAATATGGCCGGGACGACCGGCCGCTCGTCGCAAGACATCGCGAACGCGCTCGCGGATCGTGTCTCGATCCGAAAAGAGAACGACCGGATCCAAATTGCCCTGCACGCCGACCGCGCCTCCCAGCCTTTCCCATGCTTCGTCGAGGTCGACGCGCCAGTCCAGCCCGATGACGTTGGCGCCCGCCTCGCGCATCGCTTCGAGCAACGCGCCGGTCATGGTGCCGAAATGGATCACCGGCGTGTGCGCAGGCAGCGCCGAGATCACCTGGCGTGAGTACGGCAACACGTATCGCCGATAGTCCGGGGGCGACAAACACCCGACCCAGCTGTCGAAGAGCTGCACGGCGTGCGCTCCCGCGTCGATTTGCATGTTCAGGTATTCCGCGGTGATCCCGGCGACGAGCCGCATGAAGCGCTCCCACGTTTGCGGATCGTTGTACATGAGCGATTTCGTGGCCGTATACGTTCGAGAGCCTCCGCCTTCGATGGCGTACGAAGCGACGGTGAAGGGCGCGCCGGCAAACCCGATCACCGGAACCTCGTTTTGCAATTCCTTGCGCACCAACCGAATCGTCTGACCCACGAAGCCCAGAGACTCGTGGACGCTCACCGGCGCGATCGCGTCGACGTCCTGGGCGCTGCGAACGGTCCTCTCGATCCTGGGGCCGTCGCCCTTTTCGTAGGAAAGACCCATGCCCATTGCCGCCAGCGGCAGCAAAATGTCCGCAAAAATGATTGCCGCATCCACGTGCAGCCGCCGCACGGTGTCTACGGTAACCTGCGCCGCCGCGTCGGAATTCGTACACAAATCCCAAAACGAATGCCTCTGGCGTATGCTGCGATATTCGGGGAGATAACGCCCGGCTTGGCGCATCAGCCAGACCGGCGTATACGGCGTTCGTTCGCGCCGGCACGCCTGCAGAAAAACGTGTTGGTCCGGCACGAGCACTACGGCGCTAGCCGCTCGTGCTCAATGCATGCTGCCAAAAGCTCACGGTACGCTCCCACGCCAAGTGTGCGGCCTGCGAGTCGTAATGTCCCAGTCCCGCACTGCCGGGCGGATTGGGATTGCAAAAACCATGCCGAGCATCGTACCAGTAGATCTGGTGCGGCACTTGGCCTTCCTCGAGGCGCTTTTGAAACTCCGCGACGGCGCTGGGCGTGAAGAACTCGTCGTGTTTTGCAAAATGACACAGCAGTGGAATCTCAATCGTTGCCGGATCGCCGGCTTGCGTAGGGGGTATACCGTAAAAAGCGACGGCTGCGTCGGGCTCGGTCAGATGCATGGCGCAAAGCAGCGCCAGCGCTCCGCCCATGCAGTAACCGGTTATGCCAACTTTCGCACCGTTTTGCTTGAGGTGCGCCAGCGCGCCGCGAATGTCTTGCGAGTAAGCGTCCTTGAAGTCCAGTCCTTCCATCAAGTGATTGGCCTCATCTCCGACCGCCGCTTTGCGGCCGCGAAAAAGATCCGGAAGCAAAGCGCGGTATCCCAAACCTGCATAGCGATCGGCGATCTCCATCATGTCCGAAGTTACGCCCCACCACTCTTGCACGATGACGATACCCGCAGTCGATTCATCATGTTTTTCCGGCGCGCTATAGTACGCGGGTGCGCTGCCGCCGTCCGGCCGCTCGACCTCGATCATTCGCCCCATTACGAGATCCCCACGCCTTCTTCGGCGTCCTGGCGATCGAGATTGGATCGCTTGGTTTCCAGCAGCCACGCATTTGCTTTGCGGATGCGTTCGGGCGTGGTATGCAAAGTCAGCCACCGGAAAACGGCTTCGTCGCTCGCGTGCTCGCGCAGCGCACCTTCGAATTGCTCGGGCGCAATACCCCAACGCTCCAGAACTCCGCGGTCCATGGGACATGGATAGATGTAGTCGTAGATGGTTCCTGCTGCGGACGCACGGGCTTTGTCGATGAGCCGTGCGAGCCACAGAGCCTCGCCGATCCGCTCGCGGCCGCGGCGCGGAAACGTTTTGCCGTCGGTAAAATCGGTAGCCATGCCGTCCATAACCACGCGGGTGCCGTCCAGGATGCAATCCTCCGTGCACCTGCGAAAGCACCCGCGATGCAGCATACCGGCATTACCGGCGAACCGCGCTGGCACGCAGCCGTAGCGGTGTTGGTTGCGCTCGCGCTCTACGCAACGCTTCCACCCAAAGTGGTCGTCGGGCCGCTCTGGCTGCTGCCGCTGTTGATTTTGGTCGTCTTGGTGCCGCTCGTGATTTTCGTGCCGCGCCGGCACGAAGAAGCGCCTTGGCAGCGGTGGTCTTCGATCGGAATCGTGGCGGTGCTCAATGCGTTCAACGTGGTCACCATCGGACTGCTCTTTGAGTGGCAGCTCTCCGAACATCATCGCAGGTCCATAACGGGCGAACAACTGCTGCTCGCTGCGGTCGAAATCTGGTTGATGAACATCATCGTCTATGCGCTGTGGTTTTGGGAGCTCGACGGCAACGGTCCGGCGCGGCGCGCAACGGCGGACTTCCGGCACGATCCGGACTGTTCGGACTTCCTCTTCCCGCAGATGACATTGCAGCCCGACCGTCGCCCGCACGTGGCCTGGAAGCCGGGCTTTCTGGATTACGTGTTCCTTTCG
Organism: Vulcanimicrobiota bacterium; assembly: GCA_963777315.1. GTDB lineage: Bacteria > Vulcanimicrobiota > Vulcanimicrobiia > Vulcanimicrobiales > Vulcanimicrobiaceae > CAVYEM01. The sequence continues at coordinate 834,865 of CAVZQC010000004.1, read as the reverse complement.
TTCACGAACGCGACGGCGTTCAGCCCGACCGATACGTTTCCGCTCACGCATATGGCCAAAGTCCTGGTGATGACCGAGGGCATGACTTCGCTGGTGACGATCGCCATTATCGCCGGACGCGCGGTCAACATCCTGGGCAGCTGAGTTTAAGTTCGCAGATTGCTGACCGATCCGTGCAGCGCTCGTATCACGTGCTCGAAGGCGGCGGGATCCACCGCAATGTCCCCGCGGAAGGGATAGTCCAATTCGGCGATCAGCGCAAACGTAATCGAGATCACCGCCGACAGTGCAACGACCATGAGATACTGCGCGCGCGGGCGGTCGACTCGGAAATAGAACGAAAACACGACCGTGATTGCGCCCAGCAGCAGCATGACGCTCCACAAGATGAGCGGAATGCCTTGGCGATTGCTCAATATGCGGTTGCGCCGCTGGTCGAGCATCACGCCCGCATAGTCCAAGGCGCGGCCCTGAAGCATCTGTTGAACCGGGTCGGTCGGCGCGTAGTCCGCTAGCATGTGTTGCAGTTCGTACGCGGTATCGTGGGCGCGCTGGCTTTCGCGCCCGTGCCGCATGAGCGGCCACTCTTCGTTCACGACCAAGGTGATGTAACGGTCCACGGTATTTTGCACGTCGGCGCGGGTACCCGGCGGAAACGCGTCGGCGATATGGTGCAAGTCCGACGCCGCGCTGGCTTCGGCTTGCGCGGTTTGCGCCGCCGCATCGTATTCTTGCCAAACGCCGATCACCATGAACGACATCATGACGGCGAGCACCGTGCCGATGGTGGCCAAAATCGGACCCGCGACGTCGTTATGCGTAATCTCTTCGTTGCGCGTGATACGCCCGCGTACCAGAGCCAGCAGTCCCGCGGACAGCGCACAAGAAATGAGGACCGAAACGGTCGTGAACAGCCACGCCGGCAGAGCATAGATCCATGTCACGCCCGCTCGGTTCGTCGCTGCAACCAAGCTCTCCGGTCAAGCCTTGTACAGCACGCCGCCTTGCGGAACGCACCAAAGGGCAGCGCGTAGGCAGGGGAGAACGCAGGGCCTCGCCCGGTGGGCGGGTGTGATGTAATGGCAGCCTGCGACCTTCCCAAGGTTGACGTGCGGGTTCGATTCCCGCCACCCGCTGGGATCAGGGGCGACGTAGCCAAGTGGTAAGGCAGAGCTCTGCAAAAGCTCCATTCGGCAGTTCGAATCTGCCCGTCGCCTCAACTTTCATTTTCATATATGAGTCGCATAGCTGTAGTCGGCGCCGGCGCCATCGGAGGGTTCATCGCGGCGGCCCTGGCGCGCAGCGGAGCGGACGTTTGCGTCGTAGCGCGCGGAGCGCACCTGCAAGCGATTCGCCGCAGCGGCCTTCGCGTGCAAGCCGGCGATCTCGGCCCATTCACCGCTACCGTTCCCGCTTCGGACGATCTTCGTGAATTCGACGATCTCGACTACGTGCTGCTCGCCTTTAAGTCGCATCAGTGGAGCGGCGTTCTCGCGCAGCTGCGGCGCGCGGTCGACGGTCATGCGATTTTCGTTACGCTGCAGAACGGCTTGCCGTTTTGGTACGAGCGCCATCGCGCGCTGGAGAGCGTCGATCCGGGCGGCCGCGTGTTGAACGCCATCCCCTACGAGCGCATCATCGGCGGCGTCGTGCACGCTTCCGGGCACGTGACCGCGCCGGGCGTCGTTCATCAAAGCGGCGGCATGCTGTATCCGCTGGGCGAACTCGACGGCAGCACGACGCCGCGAATTCGCATGCTGGCGGCCGCGTTCGAACGAGCCGGGATGCAGGCGCCGATCGAAGCGCACATTCGGCGCAACATTTGGCGCAAGCTCGTCAACAACGCGGCGCTCAATCCCGTGAGCGTGCTCACGCGCGCGACGGTTGGCGCGATGCTGCGCGATCCGGGCACGCGGGCAGTGCTGCGCGCGGTAATCGAAGAAGCCCTTGCGGTCGCGCGCGCTTCCGGCGTCGATCCGGGCGTCGATGCGGACGAACGCCTGAAATGGGCGCAGCACATCGCCGACGTGAAAACGTCCATGCTGCAGGACTTCGAGGCCGGAAAGCCGCTCGAACTCGAGCCGATCGTCGGTGCGGTGGTGGAGCTGGCGCGCCTGTACGCCGTATCCGCTGAGCATACGTCAACGGTGTACGCGTTGGTCAAGCTGCTGCAAGCGCAGAGCCCGAACAGTGGATCGCAGCCAAGCTGACCGCGCACCCGCGTCGCTGGGCGACCTCGCGGGCGTCGGCCAAGGTACGGCAGCGCGGTTTGCCGAGCTCGGCATCCGAACGCCCGAAGACCTGCTCAACGATTTTCCGTTTCGCTACGAAGATCTGCGCGCTCCCACACCGGCCGCACAACTCGGTAATTCCGAAGGCGAGGAAAACGCGGTCGGACGCATCGTTCGCGTACGCGAGAAGCGCGCTCGACATCTTGCTATCGTCGAAGCCGAGATCGAAGACGACAGCGGCGTTTTCGTCGCCAAGTGGTTCGGCCGCAGCTATCTGCTGGGTGCGTTAAAGGCCGGAATGCAGGTGTTCGTGCGGGGCCGCGTGCAGCGCACGCTCGCCGGCGCGACGATGAGCGTGGGAACGCATCGCGTTCTGGCCGACGGCGAGCGATACCAAGGAGAAGTCATCCCGATCTATCCGGCGGGCAAAGCGCTGACCTCGCGAAAGATCCATCAGGTCGTTCGGCGCAATCTTCCACGCCTGCTCGCCCTCGCCGGCGAAGAGCCGCTGCCGCGCTCGATTTTGCTCGAACGCGGGCTGCCGCAATTGCAGCAGGCCTACCGCGCGCTGCACGCTCCGCGTTCGCCCGAGGAGGCGCGCAGGGCGCGCGAACGATTCATTTTCACCGAGTTTCTGGCGCTGGCATTGGCGTCCGAGCTCAAGCGCAGCGCGCGCGCTCGCGAGCGCAACGCTCGCGCTTTGCGGATCGATCCCGCACTTGCCGGAGAGTTCGAACGCGAGCTGCCGTTTGCGTTGACCGCCGCGCAGCATCGCGTGCTTGCCGAAATCTGGAACGACATGGCGCAGGATGCGGCGATGAATCGTCTGCTGCAGGGCGACGTCGGCAGCGGCAAGACGCTGGTCGCGGCCGGCGCGATACTCCTGGCCTCGCGCAACGGCGCGCAATCCGCGCTGATGGCCCCCACTGAAATTCTCGCCGCGCAGCACGCGGCGAAACTGGCTCCGCTCCTCGTGCCGTTCGGAATCGGCGTTGAAGCCGTGTACGGTAGCTTGCCGGCCAAGTCGCGCGCGCGGGCAACGGCGAAAATCGCCTCCGGAGAAGCTGCCGTGGCGGTCGGCACGCATGCGCTCATCACCGAAAGCGTGGAGTTTGCGCGCCTGGGCCTTGCGATCGTCGATGAGCAGCATCGCTTCGGCGTGCAGCAGCGCGCGAAACTGCGCGCCAAAGGCGTGTCCCCGCACACGCTGCACATGACCGCGACGCCGATTCCGCGCACCCTCGCGCAATCGATTTACGCGGACCTCGACGTGAGCACCATCGACGAGCTGCCGCCGGGGCGCACTCCCATAGAAACGTTTGCGCTGCGCAAGAGCAGGCTGCACATGGCGTACGAGTTCGTGCGAGAAAACGTGGCGGCCGGGCGCCAAGCGTATATCGTTGCGCCGGCCATCGACGAGTCCGAGAGCGACCTCACCAGCGTGGTCGCCGAAGCGCAGCGTTTGCAGCAGGACGCCTTTGCCGACTTGACGGTCGGTCTGCTGCACGGGCGCATGCCGTCGCGCGAAAAGGACGACGTCATGCAGCGATTCATTCGCAAAGAGATCGCGATTTTGGTGGCGACGACGGTGATCGAGGTCGGCATCGACGTGGCCAATGCCACGGTGATGGTCGTGCTGGACGCGCAGCGGTACGGGCTGGCGCAGCTGCATCAGCTGCGCGGGCGCGTCGGGCGAGGCGCGGCCAAATCCTATTGTTTGCTCATCGCTCCCGACGAAGACGGCGAGATCGAACGCCTGCAGATCCTCACCGAGTCGGTCGACGGCTTTGCGATTGCGGACCAGGATTTACGCTTGCGCGGACCCGGCCAGTTCGCGGGCACCGCGCAATCCGGTTTGGCGGAGTTTCGCGTCGCCGACTTGGTTGCCGACATTGCGGTGTATCGCGATGCAAAATCCGTGGCGCAAGCGGTCGTCGCGACGGATCCCGCGCTGGACAAACCCGAGTACGCCGGCTTGCGGGCGCTCATCGAAGGCGTGCCCAGCGCCAGAGCCATGCTCTTGTCGTCGTGAAGCTGCGCGAAGGACCCGAGGGCGCTCGAGCGGTAAAGCGACGATATGAATACAGTATTGCGCGTCGCGAGCGCCGCTTCGCTGGCGCTGGGCTTATTGCTCTTGCCTGCTTTGCCGTCGTCCGCGCAGCAGCTCAAAGTCACTCGCGCGACGCTGAAAAACGGATTGCAGGTCGTGGTCGTTCACGATCCGCTCGCGCCGGTGGTCAGCACGGTGCTCAATTATCGCGCCGGCTCGAACGAGCAGCGGTATCCCGGACAGGCGCACGCCCTGGAACACATGATGTTTCGCGGAACTCCCGGGGTATCGCAAACGCAGCTCTTCGAGATCGCTCAGCTGCTGGGCGGATCCTACGATGCCGACACGCAAGCGGAAATCACGCAATACTACTTCGACGTGCCCGCGCAGTACTTAGACGTCGCGCTGCGCGTCGAAGCCGATCGCGCCAGACACCTTACGCTTTCGCAATCCGGCTGGCAAGCCGAAAGCGGGGCCATCAAGCAGGAGGTAACGCAAGACGACAGCGTTGCCATCCAAAAGCTTTTCATCCGCACGATACTTCCGTCCATATTCAAAGGAACGCCCTACGCCAAGGACGGCCTGGGGACGCTGTATTCGTTCAACCATCAGATTAATGCAAAGGTGCTGCGCGGCTTCTACGAGCGCTGGTATCACCCCAACAATGCCGTCTACGTCATCGCCGGCAACGTCGACGGACCGGCGACGGTAAAGAAAGTCGCGAAGTATTTCGGAAGTATTCCGGCAGCGCCGCTTCCGGCGCGCGAGAAAGTGAAGCTCGAGCCGCTCAAGAGCGCCACGTATCACGTCGACAGCGATCAGCCGTACTCCATTATTGCGCTTTCATACCGCCTGCCGGGCTGGAAAGACAAGGATTACGCAGCCGCGCAGATCCTCGAATCGGTGCTCAACAATCAGCGCGCAGACCTGTACGGCTTGGTAGCGTCGGGTAAAGCGCTGTACGCGGGATTCCAGGACATCGACTCGCACGCGCACGCCACCGCCAGTGCGGCGCTGTCCATCGTTCCGGTGACGACCAAAGCGGAAACGGCCGCCGACGACGTTCGCGCGGTATTGCGCGCTTACCGAAAAAACGGCTTGCCGGCTGATCTGATTCAAGTCGCCAAACAGCGGGCCATTGCCGACGCGCAGTTTCGCGGCAACTCGATTCAAGGGTTGGCTTTCGAGTGGAGCGACGCGGTCGCGGCTCAGGGCGAATCCTCGCCGGACGAAATGCTGTCCGCAATGAAGAGCGTCACGGTTGCGGACGTGAACCGCGTTTTACGCAAGTACGTCGATCCGGACCGCGCCATCGTAGCGTTTGCTGTGCCCAAAAACTTGGGCAAAGTAGGAACCGGCGGCGCCGAAACGGCCAAAGAAAACAACACGATAACGCCCGAGAAACCGCAAGCCCTGCCGAGCTGGGCGCAGGCCGCGTTTGCTAACGTCCGCGTGCCGGCGCAAACGCTGGCTCCGGTGTCGATGACGCTTTCCAACGGCATGCGCCTCATCGTGCAGCCCGAGTCGGTTACGCGCACCGTTGAAGTGCATGGGCTGGTGCTCAGCAATGAAGCAATCCAGGCGCCGGCCGGAAAACAGGGCGTTGCCGACGTCGTCGCCGGCCTATTTCCGTTCGGAACCACGACGTACGGGCGCATTCAGTTGCGCGAGCAGCTCGATCGCATTGCCGCGGACGTTACGGCCGGAACGGACTTTTCGCTGCGCGTTTTGAGTAACGACTTCGATCGCGGCGTACAGCTGCTGGCTGATGAAGAGCTGCATCCGGCGTTCCCCGACGCAGCCTTTCAAATCGTCAAAGGGCAAGCCGTCGGCGCTTTGACCGGGGAGATGAGCTCGCCGGATCATCTCACCGAAGTGGCACTCAACAAAGCCCTGTATCCCGCTACCGATCCCCTTCAGAAATTTCCGACTCCGCTGACGGCCGGCTCGGTAAGCATGAGCGACGTGAAAGCGTACTACTCGACCGCGTACCGGCCGGACATGACGACCGTCGTCGTCATCGGCGACGTAACGCCCGCGCAAGCACAAGCCACGTTCGAGAAATATTTCGGCGGCTGGAACGCGCGCGGTCCCAGGCCCGACGTCGCGCTGCCGCAGGTTCCCAAAAATTCCGGCTCGAGCGTCGTCGTTCCGGACGTCGGCCGCGTTCAGTCCGACGTGCAGCTGGCGCAAGTTCTCGACCTCAAACGGGCCGATCCCGATTGGGCGCTCCTGCAGGTGGCCAACAACGTCTTGGGCGGCGGAGGGTTCGGCTCGCTGCTCATGGACGATCTGCGCGTCAACCACGGCTACGTCTACAACGCGTACTCGTCGCTGTCCGCGAGCAAAAACCGCGCCACCTTCACGCTCGGGTACGCATGCGACCCCGACAAGATCGTTGCCGCCCAGCAGCTGGCGCTGGCCGATTTGCATTCGCTGCAGCGCGGCAACATCGCATCTTCCCGGCTGCAGCGCAGTAAGGCCATGCTGATGGCCGACGTTCCGCTGCACGAGGCGAGTTTCGAGGGCGTGGCTTCGGAGCTGCTGCGCTATGCGTCACTGGGTCTGCCGCTGGATCAATCCCGGATCGACGCGGCGCGGGAATTGGGCGCATCGCCGGCTGCGGTGAAAACCGCGCTCGTGAGATGGATAGCGCCCAACGATTTCGTGCGCGTCATCAAGGGTCCGGGTCCGAAGTAACCGGCGCAAAAAGGAACCGGCGCCGGATAGCGGCGGTCGGTTTCGATTTCGATCACACGCTCGGAATCGACAATAAACTCGAACGGGTCGCATTTTTGCGCCTGCTGGATGCCGCCTGCGAGCGCGGCGGCCGGTGCATCGGAACGCTGGCCGAAGAGATCGAATGCATCGACGCGGTTTTGGCCGACCAGCGCGCCGGAGCATTCACGATAGAAGAAGCGGTCGAGCGATTCATGGCGCGGCACGGCAACTCCGAGGGTTCTTGGCCGGAGCACTACAAGCGCATGTGCGTCGACATGGTGGACAGCTTCGTCATACCGCAGCCCGATGCGCGCGAAATGCTGCATGGATTGCGCGAACTCGGCGTGCGCAGCGCCATACTGACCAACGGCTGGTCTCCGCTGCAGCAGCGCAAGGCGCTGCGCGCCGGTTTCGAGGGGCGCGTCGTCGTGAGCTCGGACATCGGCGTGCAAAAGCCGGCCGCGCAAGCCTTTGCCGCACTCGCGCATGCGCTGCAAGCGCCTCTGGAAAGAATTGCTTACGTCGGCGATACGCCGGCGAGCGATATCGCCGGCTCGTTGAACGCCGGCATGAACGCCGTTTGGCTGGACGCCGAAGGAACCACCTATCCGGACGATTTGCCGCGGCCCACCGCGGTTATCCACAGCCTCGCGGAACTGCTCTCCTTGGTGTAGAACAGCACGCGCGTGCCGAAAATCACCGGCGGGAATTTGGGAAGCCGCAAACTCAAATCGCCCAAGGGCATGCACGTGCGCCCGACTCCGGGGCGCGTAAAGGAATCGCTGTTTTCGATTCTGCAGCCGCGCATTGCCGGCTCGCGTTTCCTGGATTTGTTTTCCGGAACGGGCGCCATCGGTTTCGAAGCCGCTTCGCGGGGCGCCGCATCCGTCGTGTGCGTCGAAGGGCATCGGGAAACCGCCGAAGCTATCGAGGAGGCGGCATCGCAGTTCGGCGTTGCGAAAAAGGTGACGGTCGTCGCGGCGCCGGTGGACCGCGCCCTGTACCGCCTGGAGGGACCGTTCGACATCGTGTACGCCGACCCGCCGTACGACAGCGAGCTTCCTTCGCAAATGTTCCGCCTGCTGCTCGAACGCAAGCTGCTCGCGCCGCAAGCCACGGTCATCTTCGAACACGGCGCGCGCACGATTTTGCCGCAGATACCGGGGTACCGGAGCGTGCGTGAAGAAGTGTACGGCGATGTCGCGCTGGCTTTCTTTACGCCGACCGAATGAATAACGGCAGCCTTTCCCGCTTGCCGCGCGCCGTCTATCCCGGTTCGTTCGATCCTCCCACGAACGGCCATTTGGACGTCATCGAGCGCGCGTCGAAGTACTTCGGCGAGCTCGTCGTTGCCGTAGTCGTCAATCCGCAAAAGCGTGAAACCATGTTCACTCTGGAACAGCGCGAGGAAATGATCGCGCGCTGCGTGGCGCATCTGCGCAACGTCCGCGTGGAACATTTTCGCGGGCTGCTCGCAGACTATGTCCGGGATCAGGAAGCGGACGTGATCGTCAAGGGCTTGCGCGTCGTTTCGGACTTCGAAAACGAAATGTCGACTGCCTTGATGAACCGCGCGCTCTCGGACGTGGATACGATGTTCCTGATGTCCGATCAAAAGTACTCGTTCGTTAGCTCGAGCATCGTCAAAGAAGTGTTCTTCTTGGGCGGCGACGTCGCGGCATTGGTCCCGGATCCGGTAATGCGCGTCATGGCCACAAAGCGGGCAACGCTTCGCACGTCAACGTAAAGGGAGGAATCGCATGTCGGTTTATCGCGTACTGGAGAAACTGGAGACGTACGTCCACGAAGGCACGTGGCTGCCCGCGGGATATCGCGTCCTAAGCGAAGAGCGCTTGGTCGAATTCGTCGAAAAAATTCGGGCATCGCTGCCCGAAGAAGTCGGCCGCGCCAAACTGATCGCCAAAGATCAGCAGCGGATGATCCGCTCCGCGCAAGAAAAGGCGCAAGCGATCGTCACGCAGGCCACGTCCAAACATGAGGAATTGCTCGACGAACACGAAATCGTGCAGCGCGCTCGGGCAACTGCGGAAACCATCTTGCGCGAGGCCGAGCAGCGCTCGTATAAAGTGCGTGAGGGCGCGGACCGTTACGCCGCGCAGATGCTGGGCGAACTGGAAGCGCGTTTGAGTAATGCGCTCGGCTCGGTCCGCAAAGGCCGCGAGGCGCTCGCGCCGCATTCCGCGCCTGGGGAGCAGCCGCTGACCGAGGCGGCCGCCAAGAACAAACGCGCGGCGTTCGACGCCCAGGCCGCGGACGAAACCGCCGCTATGGAATCGGTCGAACTGGTGTAGCGGACCGTTTCGCGAACGCAAGCGAAACCGCAGCCGGAATCACGCCGATGAGAGACACCGCGGCCAGCGCGTGCCATGCAGCAGGAATGCCCGCATGCCGCATGAGCCATGCGAAAATCATCGGCGTGATCACGCCGGCGAGGTAGACCCAGGTCAAGCCGAAGCCCAGCGCGCTGCCCGCGTGTTCTTCCCCGCCGACTTCCGCCATGGCGACAATCGCTAATCCGAACCAGCCTTCTGCCGAGAAGCCCAGCGCCACGGCCACCGCTGCAAGGGCCGGTATGGGCAGGTTCGCCAGGTCGGCAACGGCTAACGACGAGAGCGCGCAGAGGACGCACGTGATCGCCAGAGGCAATATGCGACCCCCGTGAAAGAGCCGATCGCTGATCCAGCCCCACAAGAGCCGCGCACCGGCCGCCGCAAACTGCGATACCACAAAAACGAGCGCGGCGAAACCGGCAGACACGTGCGCCTCGTTCACGAGCGTCCAAGGGAAAAACCCCATGAGTGCGACTTGCACGGCAAACAATATGGCGCACACGGCGCTGATTGCGATGAGTCGCGTTTCTCGCCCCATGCGCAGCACGTCTTTGAGCAAGACTCCCGCTTTGACCGGCTTGCCGTACAGCTGCTCGGGCTCGCGGTAGAGCGCCGCTGCGGTCATCGTTCCCACCAGCACGACTACACCCGACACGGCCAGCGCGCCGCGATACCCCAGGTATTCCGCAACACCGGAAATGAGGATCGCGCCCAGAACGCCGCCCAGCGGCATGCCCATTTGCCGAACGCCCGTCGCCAAACCGCGTTCCTGCGGTTTGAAGAAGTACAAAATCGCGTGGCTGCCGACGGGATTCATCCCGGCAAAGGCCATCCCATAGATGGCGAACCATGCCAAAATCCAGACGAATGACGGCACGGCGGCGGCAACGATCAATGCAACGCCCATGGCCGCGCCGCAGGCGATCAACACCGCCTTGTCCCCGAACCGATCCGTCGCAGCTCCGCTGACCGCTGTCGTGAGCATCCCGCCAAGCAAAAGCGCCGTAACGAGCAGCGATATGTGCGTTTGCTCGTGCGGAAATGCCTGTGCGACGTACGGCAGCAGCGTTCCGACCGCGACGACGATGAACGACGTAGCGATCATCGAAACCGTAAAGAGTCCCAGAATTTCGTAGCGCGATTCGGTCGGATGCGCGGTCTGGCGCAGCATGGATGCTTATTGCGGGGGCGAGCTACACCGGGGGCGCATGGACGTTCTGCGCGAACGCGTCCAGCCGCGCGCGGTCGATTGCTTTTACGCGACCTCGGTCCAATTCGACCGCGCCCGCATTCTTCAAACGAAGCAGCGCGCGCGCCGCCATGTCGCGCACCGTGCCAGCGGCCGCGGCGATTTGCGCCTGTGAAAGATTCTCTACGCCGGGAAGACCGCGCGTCATGCCTACCGACGCGCGCGCGTAGCCGAGCAGAAACTTTGCCACGCGCTGCAGCACGTGCGCGAAGGCCAGATCCGCGATCGTGTCGATCGAGCGGCGGCGCCCCTGCGAGGCGGCAGTGAGAAATCCCAGCGCGAGTTCCGTATCGTTGCGGCACGCGTGCAGGACCGCTTCGCTGGGCAGCGTAACGACGGTCGCGTCGGTGAGCGCCTCGGCGCGCGTCGTGGCGCCGCCTTGATCGAACGTTCCGGAGTCGTTGAGCGTATCGTGCGTGAGCCGCTCGCCGAGCGTATGCGTTTTGCCGTCGGGCGAGAGGAGCGTGAGGATCACTTTGCCGTGCTTGACGACACCCAGGTACGGCCACATTTCGCCTTCGTCGAAAATGGTCTCGCCGGCTTTGAATTGCCGTTCGCTCATTTGTCCGGCAAGTTCGCGCACCGTACCGGCTTTCGCGGTTGCGAACGGAGAAACGTGCTGTAGAAACGCTTCGCCGGCCGCATTCTCGTCGATGCGCTCCAAACGCACCGTCCAGCGGTTGGACCCGAGATTGCGCGCGTCCCACGAGAACTTTCCCGGACGCAGCTGCTGCAGTTCGTTGCGCAGCGCTCGCGGATCGGTTTCTTCGTTGATTTCCAGAATCGCATTGAGCGTGAGTTTGTCGAACGCCTCGAGAATCTGATCCGCCTTGCTTGCAGGCGAAAGCGAGCGGGCATCAAGAGTGATGGCCGCTGGGCGGTTCATAGGCATCGGAAGGGGGGTTCAGCGCGGGGCCTGGAAACCCCGCCCGCTATGTCAATCTTAGATAACGACGTCGTCGTAGTCGCAGGCGCGCGCACGCCGCTGGGAAACTTCGGCGGCGTACTCGCCGGATTTACCGCGACCGATCTCGCCGTTCACGCTTCCCAGGCCGCAATTACGCGCAGCGGCGTTCCCAAGGAACGCATCGACGACGTGGTCATCGGCAACGTCATGCAGACCAGCGTCGATGCAATCTACCTCGCGCGCCACGCCGGGCTGCGTGCCGGCGTTCCGATGAACGTTCCGGCGCTTACGCTCAACCGATTGTGCGGCAGCGGTCTGCAGGCGATTTTAACCGCTGCCAATTCCTTGATGCTCGGGCAGTCGACGTACGCGCTCGCCGGCGGCGCGGAATCGATGAGCCAAGCGCCGCACGTCGTGCGCGGCGCCAGAGCGGGCCTGCCGCTGGGAGCGCCCGTCAAGTTCGAAGATACACTTTGGGAGGCCTTGACCGATACTTACAACGGCATGCCGATGGCGATTACGGCGGAGAACCTCGCGCAGCGGTACGGCGTTGCTCGCCAGGCATGCGATGCGTTCGCGCTCGCTTCTCAGGAGCACGCGCTGCAAGCGCAGGCAAACGGATATTTTGCGCAAGAAATCGCTCCCATCGAGATCGCGGATCGAAAAGGCAACGTTACGGTCATCGACAAGGACGAGGGCCCGCGCTCGGGCCTGACGATGGAGAAATTGGGTAAACTGCCGCCGCGTTTCCATAAGGACGGCGTCGTGACGCCCGGCAACGCCAGCGGAATCACCGACGGCGCGGCTGCGGTCGTGCTCACGACCGTCAAGCAGGCCAAACAAGACGGCATCGCGTGGATCGGACGTTTGGCCGGCGCAAGCGTGGTCGGCGTCGATCCCGACATCATGGGCATCGGACCGGCTTTGGCGATTCCAAAAGCGCTGCAGGCCGCCGGGATCGATCGCCACGACCTGGCGGTGATCGAGATCAACGAAGCATTTGCGCCGCAAGTCCTGGCGTGTTTGAAAGAACTGCAGTTTTCCGATGCGGACGAGGCAACGGGACCGCGTCTGAATCCGCACGGCGGAGCCATCTCGCTCGGACATCCCCTCGGAGCCTCGGGCGCGCGCATCGCGCTGACGGCGATTCACGAGCTGCGCGAGCGCGGCGGCGGGTTTGCCGTGGCGTCGGCGTGCATCGGCGGCGGTCAAGGCATCGCGGCGGTGTTTGCGGCACAGTAGATGAAGATCTTTGCGCGCGCGGGGAAGTGGTTCGATCTGCTGGCGGTTGCCGCAGTGTTGTTCGTGCTGTACAAGATCTTCGTCGCGCCGCGCTTTTTGAGCCAGGCCGCAGCCTTTCCCGCGCCGCACGTCAGCTACGCGACGCTTTCGAACGACGCGTTCGTACTGACGCAGCATCGGGGCCGCGTCGTTTTCCTGGATTTTTGGGCATCCTGGTGCGAGCCGTGCAAGCTCTCCCTTCCGCTGGTGGAAACGTTCGCGCGCGCGCATCCCGAGGTCGACGTCGTGCCGGTCGACGTCGGTGAACCCCGCGCAGTCGTCGAGACGTTCGCGCGTGCCGAGCATTTGCGCAACGTGGCACTGGACCCGAAGACTCTTTCACGCGGTTTTTTTCAAATCGAGGGATTTCCCACAATGGTCGTCATCGATCCGCGCGGCCGAGTCCGAGCCACTTGGAGCGGCTTCAACCCTGCCGTACAGATGAACATGGCGCATGCCGAAAAAACCCTGCAGCAACCGGTGCAGCCGGCGCGCAGATAATCACGTGCGCGTGCGCTGCTGCATAGTCGGCGGCGGACCCGCGGGGATGATGCTCGGACTGCTGCTTGCGCGCGCCGGCATCGAGACGGTGGTCCTGGAGAAGCACGCCGATTTCTTTCGCGACTTTCGAGGCGATACGATCCATCCGTCCACGCTGCAGGTGATGGGCGAATTGGGATTGCTCGATCGGCTGCTCGCAATTCCGCATTCGAACGTAGCAGAACTTACCGCGCGAATCGGCGGTCGAACGTTGCGCATCGCGGACTTTGGCCGGATTCCCGGCCGGTGCAAGTTCATCGCGTTCATGCCGCAGTGGGATTTCTTGAACTTGCTGGCGCAGCAGGCGCACTCGTACCCCACGTTTTCGCTGCTCATGCAAACCGAAGCATTCGACCTCGTCCGCGAAGGCGAGCGCGTGGCCGGCGTTCGCGCTCGCACTCCGCAAGGGGAGGCTACGATCGATGCGGGCCTCGTCGTTGCGTGCGACGGCCGGCATTCCGTGCTCAGAGAGCGCGCCCGGCTGGACGTCGTCGACGTCGGCGCGCCCATCGACGCGCTGTGGATGCGCGTGTCTCGCAATGCCGGGGACCCGCAGCAAACCTTCGGAACCGTTGCCGCCGGCGGAATGCTGATCGCAATCGACCGCGGCGAATACTATCAATGCGCGTTCGTGATAAGGAAAGGGGGATTCGAGGCCATTCGCGCGCGCGGTATCGACGCATTTCGCGACGACGTCGGCGCGCTGGCGCCGTTTCTGCGCGGCCGGCTGGGCGAAATCCGGACCTGGAGCGACGTGAAACTGCTCACGGTTATGGTAGACCGCCTGCGTCGATGGTATGTCCCTGGGCTGCTGTGCATCGGTGACGCGGCGCACGCCATGTCGCCCGTCGGCGGCGTGGGCATCAATCTGGCCGTTCAAGACGCGGTTGCGGCGGCCAATGCGTTGAGCCGCCCGCTCCTGCACGGTCCCGCCGGTGTAGCGGTGCTTCGCGCAATCCAGCGGCGGCGCGAGTTGCCGGCGCGTTTGACGCAGATGCTGCAAGTCCAGGTTCAATCGCGGTTCCTGAGCCGCGCGCTGTGCGCGCAGGAGGAGATCGCGCCGCCGGCTGCTGCTCTGTTGCTCGACCGTTGCGCGCCGCTGCGTCGAACCGTCGCGCGCGTTGTGGGGTTCGGATTCCGTCCGGAGCACGTTCGCACGAGCGGCGCGCGAACGTGGCCGCAGGCTCGCTAAGTCACCAGTCGGCGTCGATCTCGGCCATCAGCGTTTGCCTCGGCGCTATCGAAAAGGACGGCAGCGTAAAGTCGAGCGCGTTGTCGAAGATGCTCGCATACGCGGGGCCGGTCGATGTGCCGTCGCTGACGAAACCCAGCTCGTACTTGAGCGTGTCGTCCAGCACGAACGGGAACCAGACTTCGACCTTTGTGCCGGCGGTGAACGTTATCGGGCGCGAGCTTTGAATTTCGAGATCGAAAAAGCAGACCGCATCGGGGCCTCCCCATCCGCGCGGTGGCACAGGGTTTTCAAGCATTTCCGCCTGCGTGGGCGCCCGAACGTAGACGCGCGAAAACGTCGTTCCCGGCGCCGCGTCGTTGCGCGCATACGAAATCGTCAGCGCGTATCCCGCCGTCGCGGAGCGGTTGGGGCGCACCACTCCCCCCGCGGAAACGATCGCGCTGCCGGATGCGTCCGAATACGTTTGAGGCGCGCAGGTGCTCTCGGACGGGCGGCCGCCGGCATCGCGCGCGGCGGCTGCGGACAGCAGCTGCTGCGAGAAGCCCTCTGGGGGAACGAGGCCCTTAACCGATTCGCTCGTGCAGGCGCCGGTTTCATCGAATGCGTCCCACCAGCGATTGAAGCGCCGCACCAACCCCATGACGCCGTGCCGTTCGCCCCCGCTCCACGACAATACGGCTTGATCGTCAACGACGCCGACGTCCGCGATGGTGATTACTTTCGGATCCAAGCCCGAGCGGCGTACGCGCTGCGCGAGCAGACGCCGCGCATCCGATCGGATCTGCGCAACGGAATGTCGCGCGCCGGCATCGCCCGCGCGCGCCGCCGCAGGCGCCATCGCGCAAGCTAAGAAGAGCACTGCGAGCCGAAAGGCTATTCGCCGCGCCAAGCGGGCCGGCGTTTTTCCAGAAACGCTCCCGTACCTTCTTTGAAGTCCTTCGTATCGACCAGCGCGCCGAATTCGAGCGCTTCGAGCGCGAGCGCGTCGGAGATCGACAAGTGGGCTCCCGCGTCTATCGCGCGTTTGCACGCTGCGATGGCCAGCGGCGCTTTCGAGACGATCGCTTGGGCGATCTTTTTCGCTTCTTCCAGCAGCCGCTCTTGCGGCACGACCTTTTGCACCAATCCGATGCGCAGCGCTTCGCCTGCATCGACGATTTCGCCGGTCAAGCACAGGAACATCGCCATGCCGCGACCGCACAGCCGCGTAATTCGCTGCGAGCCGCCGTACCCGGGCATGAGTCCGAGCCCGACTTCCGGCTGTCCGAAGCGCGCGTTCTCCGAAGCGATGAGGATGTCGCCGGCCATTGCCAGCTCGCACCCGCCTCCGAGCGCAAATCCGTTGACGGCGACGATGACGGGTTTGCTCAGGAGCTCGATCTGCCGCGTTACGGCCTGTCCGGTTCGGGCTTTTTCGGCGGCCTGCAGCGGGCCCGACAACGCGTTGAGTTCGCCGATATCGGCGCCTGCGGCAAAGGCCTTGCCGTTCCCCGTCACGATTATCGCCCGAACGTCGGCGTTGCGCTCGAGCTCGGACAGCGCTTGGGAAAACTCCTCGAGCAACTGCGCGCTGAGCGCGTTGAGCACGTGCGGTCGGTTGAGCGTAACGACCGCCATCAGCCCGTCCCGTTCGATCTCGATCGTTTCGAACGAACTAACGTGCGTAGTCATAGAAACCCTTTCCGCTCTTGCGCCCGTAATGGCCGGCCAGAACCATGCGCCGCAGCAGCGGAGGCGGCGCCATCATCGGATCCTTGAACTCGTCGAACATGATCTGCGCGATCGCATACGTCGTATCCAGGCCGACGAAATCCAGCAATTCGAGCGGGCCCATAGGGTAACCGCAGCCCAGCTTCATGCCGTTGTCGATGTCTTCTTTGCTTGCCAGCCCCTCCTCGTAAAGTTTGATCGCGTAGAGCAGGTACGGAACCAGCAGCCGGTTGACGACGAAACCCGTCGTGTCCTTGGCAAGGATCGGTTCTTTGCCCAGTTTGCGCGCAAACTCGAACAACGTGTCGACGACGTCCTGCGCCGTCGCGATAGTCCGGACTACCTCCACCAGCTTCATAATCGGAACGGGGTTGAAGAAGTGCAAACCGGCAACGCGGGCCGGCCGTTTGGTTTTGGCGGCCAGTTCGATGACGCAGATGCTCGAGGTGTTCGTGCAAAGGATCGCCTCGGGAGCCAGCAGCGCATCCAGATCTCGAAAGAGCGCGATCTTCGCTTCCACGTTTTCGACGATGGCTTCGATGACGATGTCGCAGCCGGCGAGGTCGTTCAACGCCGTCGTCGGTACGATGCGCGACACTATGGCGTCGCGTTCGGTCGAAGCCAGCTTCTGCTTCTCCACGAACTTATCGAGAGACTTAGTGATCGTCTGCATTCCGCGTTCGAGCGGCGCATCCGCCGCTTCCATGAGAACCACGTCGAATCGTGCAGCGGCGCAGGTCTGCGCGATGCCGTTTCCCATCAGTCCGGCGCCGCACACGCCGACCTTTCGTATCTCCACGAGCGCACTTTCTCTTAAGGGGCGAAAAGCCGATTCAGTTGTCCAATTGCGCCGCCGGAACCTTTGCCGCTATACTGAGGCCTACAAAGAGGAGGCTGTTCGCAACGTGCGCACTGCATATCACGAGGCACTGGAGTCCACGCGTTTGGATGTCGTTCGCCTGGGAGCGCTGGTCGGCGACGCGATCCGCATTGCCGTCGAGGCGTTGGAAAAGCGGGATTCAGCGGCCGGCGCGCGCGTGGTGGCCGGCGACGACGTCATCGACGATTTGCGCAGAAAAATCGAAGCGTCGTGCATCGAACTCATCTGGCGCCAGCAGCCGGTCGCAGGCGAATTGCGCGAAATTGCCGCGATGCTGGAAATTGCGACCGATCTCGAACGCGTCGGCGACTACGGCGTCGACATCGCAAAGCACGGAATTAAATTGGCCGACGTACCGCTGCGTCCGGCGCGGGTCGAGATCGACCGCATTGCCGCAGTGGCGCACGCCATCCTGCTCGATGCCATGCGTGCGTATACCGAACGGGACGCCGACCTCGCCGAGCGCGTGATTGAAGAAGACGACGAAGTGGACAAGCTGTACAAGCGGGGCGTCAAGGCTTTACAGGAGGAGATGCAAAGCGATCCGGAGCTCGTCAAAGCGGGGACACGCATGCTGTTCGTGCTGGCCGCGCTCGAGCGCGTAGGCGATCGCGCAAACAACATCGCGTGGCATACCAAGGAGATGATCGGGCGCACTTGACTACGCCCCTTGTGCGATCGGATTTTGCGGTCTGCGAAAAACTCACGTATCTCAATCACGCCGCCGTCGGCATACTTCCGCGTCAAACGCGCGCGGCGCTGCACGGTTTCATCGACGCGCACGCCTGTGCGGGGGTCGTCGGGACGTTCGCGTACGAACGTAGAATGGACGAGTATCGCGCGGCCGCAGCCCGGTTCATCGGAGCGCCGCCCGGAACGATCGCCATGCTCAGAAACACCGGCGACGGCGCCAACGTGCTTGCGGCCGGTTTTCCGTGGCGCCCCGGCGACGAGCTGATTCTGCCGGATAACGAGTTCCCGGCCAACGCTCACCCTTGGCGCACGCTGCGCAAGCGGGACGTTCATCTTCGGTACATCGAAACGGCGCGAGAACGGTTGACGCCCGACGTGCTGCGCCGCCACATTAACGCGCGCACGAAGATCGTGACCCTGTCTTGGGTGTCGTTTGAAGACGGCTACCGGCACGATCTCCAGGCGCTTGCCGAGATTTGCCGCAAGAACGGCGCGCTATTTTGCGTCGACGCGATCCAAGGTCTGGGCGCATTTCCCATCGACGTGCAGGCGATTGGAATCGACGCACTCTACTGCGGGGGCGCGAAATGGATGCTCGCGCTGCAGGGCGTGAGTTTTTTGTACGTGTGCGAGACGCTGCTCGAACGGCTGGAACTTGCGATGCCGGGCTGGCGGTCCGTCGAGGACATGTGGAACTTTTTGAATTACGATCAGCCCCCGGTCGCGGATGCGACCCGGTTCGAAGGCGGGACTCCCAATTTCATCGGCGCGCTCTCTTTGAACGAGTCGATTTCGGTTTTGGCGTCGGCGGGAACCGAACGCATTGCCGCACACGTTCTGGCATTGACCGATCGCTTGACGGAAGGTTTGGCCGGCGCCGGCGCGCATATCGCGTCCAGGCGTGGTGCGGGGCAATCGTCGGGAATAGTCACCTTCACCCTTCCCGGCGCGGATCCGGTGGAACTGGGCAAAGCGCTGACAAGCGACGGCATCGTGACGACGTATCGTCCGGGCGGCGTTCGCGTTGCTCCGCACGGTTACAACACGGCGGCCGAGATCGACGCTCTCGTCGACACGGTCAAGCGATACAGAAAGGCCACTACATGCTCGCGTTGATCCTCTCCTCAATGGTTGCCGCTGCGGCCGTCGCACCGCCCGACGGAACGTACGACTACGTTTCGTCGATGAACGGCTCTCCGATCGCCAAGACGGCCATCACGGTCAAGCGCGGTTCGTCCGGTACGATCGTGCTGTCGGAATCGGGCTCGGGAAACATGAACGGTCAGAGCGGAACGATTCAGGACACCCTGACGCTGGATTC
This sequence comes from Vulcanimicrobiota bacterium, assembly GCA_963777315.1. Classification (GTDB taxonomy): domain Bacteria; phylum Vulcanimicrobiota; class Vulcanimicrobiia; order Vulcanimicrobiales; family Vulcanimicrobiaceae; genus CAVYEM01. The sequence continues at coordinate 815,736 of CAVZQC010000004.1, read as the reverse complement.
GGCACTTGCGCCCAGCGAGTACACGGCCGTAGCGTCGCTCGCCGACAGCAAGTCGATGAAGTCGACCGTTTCGTTCAGCGGTTCTCAAGCCACGCAAAGCGGCGACCTGAACGCCAAGTACGATCTGGCGGCCGATGCCAAACACTTCGTACTGCTCGACTTCGGTCCGTTCAGCGGGTTTTTCGCGCTGCCGGCGCAGCTCCAAGCCTGGAACAGACAGCCGGTGATCGCGATCGTTCCGATGTACGGTAAGGGCTTCCCGCTGACCGTCGACGCCGCGCTCAAACCGGATAGGCCCGCGGGCGTTCCGGCGGGAGATCAGCAGCTATCGTTCAACAACATGACGCAGATAACGGTGTGGTACGATCCGAAAACGCTGATAGTCGATGAACTCGACGTGCCCGCGCAAGGCGTGGTCGTCAAGCGGGTTTGACGTAACACGGCGCCATCACGGCGTCCGTCATTCCGTGGATCAGCCGCTTGTCGGCAGGCGCGACGGTGGCCAAAATGCCGCCCAGTTCGACCGTTTCTGCGGCCGCGCCCGTCACGAAAAAATACGGGCAGAGGCGCACGCGGCCCTCGAAGCTGCGCACCTCTTCGGCTTTTCGATCGAAGTACGTTTGACGAACGCGTTTGCCCTTATGAAACCGCTGCAGGATGCGCGGCGTCTTGGCATAATCGCGCATCGCCTCGGCAATCGTCGCGCTCCATTCTTCCTTCGGCAGATCGTTGGCGACGCGCACGCCGCGAGAACCCCACGCCAGCTCGGAAAAACCCGATGGTTTGATGACGTAATCGCGTTCGCTCTTGCCCAGATCCGCCAGCTGCATCCAGCCGTTCACCGGCGCTCCGGCGGCTTGCAGGCCCTCGATGAACGCCTGAGGCGGAATGGGGCGAGGATCGACGATCCACGTTTGGGGAAAAAGCCCTTTGAGCCGTACGTAGGCGTCTTGACCGATTTCGGCTTGCCAGAGCTTTTCGAGTGCCGGATTGTGAAAGAGCGCGAATGCGAGTTTTTCCTCCAAATGCGCTTTGGGCGGCGGCGTCATCTTCACGCGGTTGTGCCGCGCCGCATACAGCATCAGCTCTTGCTTGGGAACGTTCATCAAGTCGAACAACTCGAAATTGCGGTAGATCGCATCGATCTTTTCTTCGCGTCCGGCTTCCAAGCGCACGAACAGCGCATCTTCGGAAAACATCACGTCTTGCGGTAGGCACACGTGCGCCGTCACTAAGTCCAAGCGCCGCAGTGCATCGCCCAGCCACTGCATTTCGGGCCGGTAGTCGCCGGATTCGTCCGAGACGACGATGGCTACGACGGGATGTTTTTTCCCCGTGAAAGCGGCCAGCATGCGGGCAAAAGCTGCGGGAATGCCGTGCGCTCCGCCGACGCTTTCCATGCCCAGCTTGCAGTACGTTTCCGCCATGGCTCCCAAAAAGCCCATGCCGCCCGGGACGCTGTCGAGCTCGCTTGCGGCGAAACCATTTTCCGTCAGGATCAAATCCGGCCGAATGACGCCCGGAATCTCTTGTTTGAATCGGTGCTGGCGCGCAAGCCGCACGATGTGCTCGGGTTTTCCCTGATCCAGATATTCGGCGATGAATCCGGGCGCCGATCCGCGGGCGCTGCGGTTGTACAGCGCGTTGAGGCCGCGATAAAAGCGCAACAGGTCCTGCCCGATTTGTTCTATTTGCTCGAGTGCGGCGGCGGACAACGCAAACGGCTCGGGACTGATGCGCCAGGCGATTCGCTCGTCCTGAGTCTCTACTTTGAAAAGACCGGGCGGGATCGCGTCGTAAAGAAAGTGCGCGTGGTCGCGAGCCGTGAGATTCGGTGCGAATGCCTTACAGGCCATGAAAGGCCTCAATTCGCCGGCGTGGAGCGCCGTCCGGAATCTTGAACATGTTGAATGCAATGTAGCGCCGCCGCATCAGAGTTTCAGAATACCCAAAATCGGGCTTGGGTTGCAGAACAGCCGGCTGGGCCCCTATTTTATCGTGATGGCGCCGGGAGTGAGCATGGCGCCCTCGACGTGCACCAAGCCGCGATGAAGCAGCAGCGTAAGGTGAAGCGTGCCCTCGATGCCCAGCCGGCTCAAGGCGACGTCTTCGATGACGCGCGAGGCTTGCTCGCCCGCGATGAATCGAAGCGTGGCCTCTTGACTGAAGGAGGCTCGCGGGGTGGAATACGTCTCTTGCACGCGAACCGGCAGGTCGCGCCCGGGCGTTCCGCTCCCGGCCGCGCTCACGCAGTAGGCAGCGGTGACCGGCGTGCCGCGAACGACCAGCGTTTCGTGCGTGCAGCGGCCGGGCTGCGCCGATGCCGAACCGCCCAGCGCCAGTGCCAAGGCGGTTGCCAGAACCGCGGGACGTTCCATGTAAAGGTAACGTTTCTCGAACGGCTTTCGACTCCATGCTCGGACAATGGTCCGAAGAGTTCAATTGACAGACGGTATAGGATTAACTCGATGCGGTTCGACTTGATTGCGCTCGATTTGGATGGAACGCTGCTCGACTCGCGGCAGGAGGTCTCGTCACGCAACCGCCGCGCGATCCGCAGCGCGTTGGATGCGGGCATCCGCATCGTGCTGGTGACGGGGCGCGGCGTCGACACGCCCATTCGAATCAGCAAAGAACTCGGGCTCAATCTGCCCATCATTTGCTGCCACGGCGCGCTGACCAAAGATTTTCTGGCCAATAAGACGCTGGGGCACGTTCCCGTACCGCTTCAGTACGCCAAGCCGATGGTCGAGTTCGCCGAGCGCAAAGGCCTTTCGATAGCGCTGTATGCGCAGGAATCGTTCTACCGGCTCGAAGGCGAGAAGCTCTACATGGACGACATGCGGGGACCGGCCTGGCGCGAGGTCAAGAGCTTCGCCGACGTCATGCGCGCGGCGCCGACGTTCATCCGTTTCCTGGGAGCGGATTCGGTTCAAGCGATGGAGCGCGAATTCGGCGATTTGCCGCTGCATTTCAAACACGAGTCGTGGATGGATTTCACCGAGTGCGCGGTGACCAACCGCGATGCCACCAAGCAGCACGCGCTCGCGCGCTTGTGCGCGGACTTCCAGATCGTTTCGGAACGGGTCCTTTCCGTAGGGGATTCGCGCAACGACGTTCCGATGCTGCGCTGGTCGGGTATGGGCGTAGCGATGGGGAATGCACTGCCCGAAGTACGGCAGGCGGTACGTTACGTGACCGGAACGAACGACGAAGACGGCGTTGCGGCGGCGATCGAACGGTTTGCGCTTGGCCCGGCACGAGTTCACAAGAAACCGGCCTAATGGAAAACGCGCCCTCGCCTGAGTATGAAGCGCAGTTGCGGGCCATTCTTCACGAGCACGACTGGCAAGCGCTGCGCGAGTTTACGCGCGAACACAACCGCGTTCCCGACGACGTCTACGAGAAGGATCGCGAATTCTGGGAAGTGCTGATGCACAAATTGATCTGCAACCGGATCGATTCGCTGCCGATGCACGACGATTCGCGCGCGTGGCTTGCCGAGCGCGGCTACTCGGCGGATCTCGCAGGGTATTAGCAGCGTGCGAGTGCGCGTGCTGGCTTTTGCGCGGCTGCGCGAAGTGCTGGGCGCGCCCGCGGCCGATATCGATTTACGGCAGGACGCTACGGCGGGCGAGGCTTGGGACGCGCTCGAGGATCGTTTTCCCGTGCTGCGCGAATTGCGCGAATCCACGCGCATCGCCCGCAACGGGCGCATCGTAACGCCCGCCGAACCACTCCGCGAAGGCGACGAGGTGGCGTTGCTGCCGCCGGTGGGCGGCGGATGAAGTTCGCAGTCGTTCCCGAGGCCGTCGACGTGGCTGCTTTGGCGCGCTCGGTTCGCACGGACGAATGCGGCGCCGTCGTAACCTTTACGGGGGTGGTTCGGGAACGTTCGGACGACGGCCGCGCGGTGCACGGATTGCGGTACGAAGCGCACGAAGCGATGGCCGTGGACGAATTCGGGCGTATTGCCGCGCGAGCGCGAGAACGGTTCGGAGCATGTGAAATCGCGATGGTTCACCGAATCGGCGATCTCGAAGTCGGAGAAGTGGCGGTCGCGGTTGCCGTCGCGGCGGTTCATCGCGCACGCGCGTTCGACGTTTGCCGATACGCCGTCGACGAGTTGAAAGCGCACGCGCCGATCTGGAAACAGGAGCGGTACGCCGACGGCTCCGGCCGGTGGATCTCGAACGCGTGAACGTCGACCTGCTGCGCGTCCGCAGCCGGAACAGCGAAATTGCCGTTCTCGAATACGAGCCGCGGCGCACGCGCAACGTGCGGATCGTCGCCGGGCACGGTTACTCCAGTTCCAAACACAATCTCGATTTTCTGTGCGGTTTTTTAGCCGCGCACGGTTACGGCGTGTTCAGCCTGGACTTTCCCGGTCACAAGCTGGGCGCAAGCGGCGGACGCTTGAACGGCGTTGAAGATTTGCTCGATGCCATGCGTGCCGCGATAAGGCACGTTCGCGAGCGGTCCGAGGGGCCGATATACACGATGGGGCACAGCATGGGCGCGATGGCGGCGCTCTTCGCGGCAGCCGACGATCCAAGTATCGCGGGCACCGTCGCCATTGCGACCGGCTACGGCAGGCCCAGTGCGATGCAAGCGCTGGCGGGCAAAGGCGCCGTCGACTTTCGTTCCTCGTACGTCGATGGGCTCGCGCTGCCCGATCTAGTACGCGGGGCGGATGAGCGCTTTGCGCAGGCGCTTCCGCGCTTGGCAGGGCGTCCGCAGCTGTACGTGGCCGCCGATCGGGATGCGATGGTCAGCGCGCGCAGCGTCGAAGAACTGTATCGCAATGCGAGCGAACCCAAAACGCTTGTCGCGATCCACAGCGATCACACGCGCGCCGGGGAGAACGCCCGCAGCGAAGTGCTGCAATGGCTGAACGCGTTGCATCCCCGCTGATGCGCGGACTGCGCCGCTACAGCCGGCATCTGCTCATTCCGGAAGTAGGAGTGGAGGGGCAGGAGCGCCTGTCGGGCTCGCGCGTGCTGTGCGTGGGCGCGGGCGGGCTGGGGTCGCCCGTTCTGCAGTATTTGGCGGCCGCAGGCGTCGGGCGGATCGGCATCGTCGACGACGACGTCGTGGACGAAAGCAATCTGCAGCGTCAGACCATTTTCACGACGGCGCAAATCGGTCAATCGAAAGCGCAGCTGGCAGCTCGGCACGTGATGGAAATCAATCCGCTGGTGGCGGCAGATCCGATTGGGGTGCGGTTGGATGCAGCCAATGCCCGCGAACTCGTTCGCTTATACGACGTCGTCGTCGACTGCACGGATCGGTTTGCGACGCGCTACCTCATCAACGACGCGTGCGCGCTGGAAGGCAAGCCCGACGTTTACGGTTCGATCTTCCGCTTCGACGGCCAGGTGAGCGTTTTTTGGCGCGATCGCGGCCCGTGCTACCGATGTCTGTTTCCCCAAGCGCCGCCCGCCGGAAGCGTACCGACTTGCGCGGAAGGCGGCGTGCTCGGCGTTCTTGCCGGCATCGTGGGAACGCTGCAGGCGGCCGAGGCGCTCAAACTGGTGCTTCGCATCGGCGAGCCGCTGATCGGACGTCTGCTCCTGGTCGACGCGTTGGATGCCCACGTGCGAGAGATCGCGGTCGAACGCGATCCGGCATGCGCTCTGTGCGGTACCCGCCCCGCGATCGCGGACGTCCAGGTTTGCGAGGACGAGCCGGCGCAGACGGACGTCGACGAAGTGGAAGCATCCGATCTCGACGCGGCGTTGCGGGATGCAACGCTGCTGGACGTACGCGAGCCGCACGAGGCAGCGCTGGGCGTGCCCCATCGAGCGCTTCACGTACCGGCCTCCCAATTGCCCGCGCGCATGCACGAACTCGACTCGGCACAGCGCTACGTCGTCGCGTGCAGAGTCGGTCAAAAGTCGCTCTGGGCCGCGCAGCTGCTGCGCGACGCGGGGTTCACGCGCATCCGCCATTTGCGCGGGGGACTTCTTGCGTACGCGGCGGCACACGCGGATTTTGAGATATTTTAGCGAACGCGCCGGCATGCTCGCCACGCTTGCGACCAAATTTCCGGAGGTGATCGTCGTCGTTCCGCAGGTGCATGCGGACGATCGGGGATTTTTCAAAGAAGTGTTCGCGCGGGCCAAATACGAGACGCTCGGCATCACGCAGCCGTTCGTTCAGGACAACGTTTCCCGTTCGCGAAAAGGCGTGCTGCGCGGTATGCACTACGATCTGCGCATGGCTAAGCTGGTGCAATGCTTGGAAGGCGCGATTTACGACGTCGTGGCCGACGTGCGCGCCGGTTCACCGACTGCGGGACGCTGGGACGCCGTCGAACTCACGCAAGACAATCACCGCCAAGTGTACATTCCGGCCGGCTTCGCGCACGGTTTCTACGTGCTCAGCGACTTTGCGACGGTTCTCTACAAACAGACCGCGCCGTACGATCCGGCGCACGAGCGCGGAATCGCGTGGGACGATCCGGCTTTGGCGATCGAATGGCCGCTCGACGGACGGCAGCCCGTTCTTTCTTCTAAGGATGCGCGATTGTGATCCGCAAACTTTTCGGCTGCACCGGGATCGAGGTACCCGCGATCGGTCAAGGTACGTGGGACATTCCGGAAAGCGGTCCCGGGCGCCAGGAAGCGGTGCACGCGCTGCTTCGCGGCATCGATCTGGGCCTGACGCACATCGACACCGCCGAGATGTACGGCGCCGGCCGAGTGGAGGAAATCGTCGGCGATGCGATCGCGGGCGTGCCGCGGGAGCGGTTGTTTCTCACGACCAAAGTGCTGCCGGGGAACGCATCGCACAAGGGGACGATAGCGGCCTGCGAGCGTTCGCTGCGCCGCCTTCGCACCGATTACGTCGATCTGTATCTGCTGCACTGGCCGGGGTCGCATCCGCTCGAAGAGACGATGCGCGCGCTGGAAGAGCTGGTGCGGACGGGCAAAGCGCGCTTTATCGGCGTGAGCAACTTCGACGTGGACGAGCTTGCCCGCGCTGCCGGGCATCTGCGTGACGTTCGGCTCGCATGCGATCAGGTGCTCTACCATCTCAACGAGCGCACCGCGCAGGCGCGCCTGATGCCGTATTGCGCGCAGAACGGCATCGCCGTCGTCGGATACACGCCCTTTGGCCGGTCGCGTTTTCCCCGCGAACAGGCCAAGCCCGAGGGCGTCCTCGGTCGCATTGCCGCAAAACATGCGGCAACGGTGCGCGCGGTGATCTTGAATTTTCTCACGCGCGATTCAAACGCGTTCGCGATCCCGAAAGCATCGCGCGTGCAGCACGTCGAGGACAACGCCGCCGCATGGAATTTTACGCTTGACGAGCAGGACGTTGCGGCAATCGATGCGGCATTTAGGGTGCAGGATGGACCGCTGGCAACGCTCTGAGCTCGAAGCGATAAAGCGCTGCGCAAGAACCCAAGCCATTGCGCTGGGCGCGGTCGGCGTGCGCGTAGCCGATGCTCGAAAGGACATGCCCACGCAGGACGCGATGAGGCGCGCGTTTGCGCGAGCCGATTTTTCGACTTGGCCCTACGACGAGCAGTACGCGCGGGCGGCCGCCGATCCGCAGACGCTGCTGGCGGGCGCGCAAGCAGTCATCTGCATTGCCGTCCCGTACCGCACGCCGGCTCCTTCGCAGCTTGCGCTGACCGGACGCGTGTCGAACTACGCCTGGTCGCAGGATTATCATCATCGCCTCAAAGCGCTGCTGCACGCGGTCGCCGCGGTCATCGACTGCGCCGCGGGATCTGCGGTCACCGCCGTAGCATGCGACACCAAACCGCTTGCCGAACGCGCATTCGCCGCCCGCGCGGGCCTGGGATGGATCGGAAAGCACACCAATCTCATCGCGCCGCAAGCCGGCTCCTTCGTATTCTTGGGCGAAATCGTGACGACGCTGCCGCTGCCGTGCGATCCGCCGCTGCGCAAAACGTGCGGATCGTGCAGGCAATGCATTGCCGCCTGTCCGACCGGCGCGCTCCGCGGCGACTACACGATCGATGCGACGCGCTGCATTTCCGATCTCACTCAGCGCACGGACTCCATTCCGGTGCACATGCGCGCGCTCATCGGTCAGTGGGTGTGGGGATGCGACGTGTGCCAAACGTCCTGCCCGCCGAACGCGCGCACGTCGGTATCCGGCGGCGACGCCAACCTGCCTGCAGCGGCGGCCGCGCAGGCGCCGTCTTTACCCGAACTGCTTAGGCTGCGCAGCGCGGAGTTCAAGCGAACGTATCGGCGCACGGGGATGGGTTGGCGCGGCGCGGCGGTGCTGCGGCGCAATGCGGCCGTTGCGCTGGGAAACTCGCTCGATCGTGCCGCCGTAGCGCCGCTCGCTCGCGCGCTTGCCGAGGATCCGCATCCGATGGTACGCGGCCACGCCGCGTGGGCGCTCGGCCATATCGGCGCTCCGCGGGCGATCGCAGCCTTGCGTGAACGCCTGCACCGCGAAACCGACGGCAGCGCGCGTATGGAGATCCGCCGCGCGCTGGAACCCTTCATTCGCGCAAGTGCGTTACAGGGTGCATGAAGCGACTGGTTCGTAATCTGACGGCGTGCGCCGCGCTGTGCTCGTTTGCTTTGACGGCCGTGCAGAGTGCGGGAGCGCAGATGTCGCCCTCCTCTTCGGCCGTGCTGCAGCGGCTCATTGCGAGCACCGACGGGGTGAGGAGCTACACCGCCAGCGTGCACGCCGACATCGCGCTGCGCACGTTTCCGTTCTTGAGCCCGTCCCTGGACGGAACGTTCTACCACAAAGAGCCCAGCCGCAACAAGATCGTCTTTACCAGCGGTTTGCCGTTCATCGCCAAGCAGTTCAGCAAGGTGTACCCGGAAGTGGAAAGCCCGTCGCGATGGACCCAAATCTACCAAATATCGACCGAGAGCGACGCCGGCGGCTTCACTGCGCTCAAACTGGTTCCGCGCAAGCACGGGCGCATCGACCACATCGATGCGAAGATCGACGACAAAACCGCGGAGCTCGTTTCCCTGCGCTGGAATTACAATGACGGCGGCTATGCCACGCTCGACCAAAGTTACGGCAACATCCAAGGCCACGAGCTCGTTACCGAGCAAACGGGGCACGTCGAGGTGCCCCACTACACCGCGGATCTGAAATCGACGTTCAGCGGCTTCAAGATCAACGCGAACATTCCCGACAGCGTGTTCGCGACGAGTTAGCGGCCTAGGAATCCCGCTGCGCGGGGTAAACAAGATCGGTATGGCCGGCGCAACGATAGATCTGACGCGGACGCTTCTGACCGATCAATTCGATCGGCCGGTGACCTACCTTCGCGTCTCGGTGACCGACAAGTGCAATCTGCGCTGCATTTATTGCATGCCCGAGCGCGGCCTGCCATGGCTGCCCAAGAGCGATATTCTCGCCTATGAGGAGATCGGCTGCATCGTCGAGGCCGCCGCCGCAGTAGGCGTGAACGGCGTGCGGATTTCCGGCGGCGAACCGCTGGTTCGCAAAAATCTCGATCGGCTCGTCGGCGTCATCGCGCGCACGCCGGGCATTCGCGACGTGTCGCTTTCCACCAACGGCTTGCTGCTGGCCGAACAGCTCGATCGATTGAGGTCGGCGGGTTTGCAGCGGGTCAACGTGTCGCTCGACACGCTGCGGCCCGAGCGCTTTGCGGAACTGGCTCGGCGTCCGGGGTTGGATCGCGTGCTGGCGGCGATCGAGGCCTGCACTGCAGCCGGGCTTGCGCCGGTGAAGATCAACTGCGTGGTCATGCGCGGCAAGAACGACGACGAGATTGCGGATTTCGCGCAATGGACCAAGCACGCCGCGGTGTACGTGCGTTTCATCGAGGTGATGCCGGTACACGAAAACTTGCAGGTGCAGCGCGACGCCTACATCGGTTCGGACGAGATATTGGAACGCGTGCGCGCGATCGGCGATCTGCGTGCCGTCAAGGGCCCGGGCGGCAACGGCCCGGCGCGGTACTACGCATTCGACGGCGCTCCGGGCGCCGTGGGCGTCATCAGCCCGCTGTCGCACGACTACTGCGAGCGCTGCAATCGGGTACGGCTCACGGCCGACGGCCGGCTGCGCCTGTGCCTGTTCGGCGATAACGAAATCGATCTGCGCACGCCTGTGCGGGAGGGTGCTTCGACCGCAGAGATCGCCCGCATTTTTCGCGCGTCGATGCTGGTCAAGCCCGAACGCCACCACCTGGAGGTCGGTGAGGCGTCCTCGCGGATGCTCGCGTTCAGCGAAATCGGGGGGTAGGGCTCGGCGCCGGGATGGTCGTCACAGTGCGGCGAAGTCGGCCGTTACCTGGCAAAGGGGGCCCCGACGTGGAGCAGCTCTACCTCACCGCCGCGCAAGCATCGGTCGCGCATGCCAGAGTCGAATCGCTGGTTCGCGAGCATCAGACCAAACTTGCGCGCTACGTGCGCCGGATGGTAGGCGACGCGGACGCTGCGCTGGACATCGCGCAGGACGTGTTCTTCGCCGCGTACCGTACGCTGCAGAGCGATCCCACGCGACCCCTGACGGCGGGATGGCTGTATAAGACTGCAACCAACACCGCGATCTCGCACCTTCGGAGAAAGAAGATTTTACGGTTTCTGCCGCTGGACCGCGACGCCGATCTGCGTTCGCTGCGGATTGACGAGAGGAGCGCGGCGTCGATCGATCTCCAATCCGCGATGCACCGCTTGCCGGCCGAACAGGCGGCCGCGATCATGCTGACCAGTTATGCCGGCTACTCGTCGCAAGAAGCCGCGTCGATACTCGGAACCAGCGCCGACGCGGTTCGCCAGCGCGTTTGCCGCGCGATGCGGACCCTGCGAGCCGTTATGGCGGAGACGGCGTGAACTGCCCGCTGCGCGCTCGGATCGAAAGTATCGGCGGAGCCGTCGCACTGGGTGAAGCGACCGACGAGGAGCGCCGCGAGTATCGCGAACACATCGCGACGTGCGCGCCGTGCCTGTCGCAGCTCGGTGGAGAACGCGAGATCGAACGGGCCGCTGGCGTCGTTGCCGATGCGCGCGAAGGTGAAGTATGGCAGCCGAATTTGCGCGACGTGGTCGCGCGCGGCATCGGGCGCCGCAGGCGCGCGGCGGGATTCGCTCTCGGCATAGCGGCCGCATGCGCGGCCGTTTCGCTGGCGGTGCATTTGCTGGCGGCGAGTACGATACCACGAATTTCCTCGAGCATGACGACTCCGGTCGTCATCGACGCGGGCGCGACGCAAATCGTGCTCGAGCGGCGCGCCCCTGCCGTCGCCAAATCCCCCGCGCCCGCGGCACGCCAGCGCCGGATGATCGTCGAGCACAACATCGTGCAGATCGCGCGCGCGCCGCTGCCCGCGCAGCCGCCGGCGGCGACACCGCCCGATGCAAATCCAAAACCCGCACAGATTGCGGCGGTGACGGTTCATCCGCTGCCGCAAGCGCAAACTTCTACCGCGCATTCCGACGTGCCGATATGGCGCCGCAACGACGGCGATACTTGGCGTACGGTCGCGCGAACCACCACCACGTCGCTGAGTGAAAGCGCTCCGCAGAGTCTCACGCACACCGCCGAGTCGATTGAAGTCGTTTCCTCTCGGGAAACACGGGATGCGGTTCCGGTCGGTGGAGAAACGGCAATCAATCCGCAGCCCGCGATGATCGCGTACGACGAAGGCGCTCAGGGCACGTCGGTGTTCGAAGTGCTCGTCGACGAACGCGGCACGCCCACCAAATGCGTCATAACCAAATCGGCGGGATACGCAGTGCTCGACGAGGCGGTGTGCAAAGCGGCGATGCAGGCGCGCTACGTGCCCAAGACCATAGACGGGCGTCCCGTTGCGGGCACGTATCGCGACGCATTCACATTTCGCATGAGCTCGGACGATCAAAGCATCGAGGGCGTCCCCAAACCAATTCAGTAGCGCGCCGCCTTTCAACCGGTTCGCGGGGAGAACCCGCTCGCGTGGCAAAATGCGCGCGATGTGCCGTTTGCCCGTGCAGCCCGTTCGCTTTGCCTGCTTTTCGCCGCCGCATTGCTGGGTTCGTGCGGCGGCCATGGCGCTAAAGAGCGGACAGCTGCATCCCTGGGCGTTCCTGCAGCGAGTCTGGCGCGCGGCAAATTACTCTATGCGCAGCAATGCGCCGCGTGTCATGGCGCCGGCGGGACCGGCGGACCCATAGGTCCCGCGCTGACGAACGAAAGCGGGCGCCGAACCTATCGCGCCGTTCGCGCCATCGTTGCCGACCCGCAGCCGCCGATGCCTAAACTGTATCCCAGCCGCATGAGCAGCAGCGACGTTCGCGACGTCAGCGCTTACGTCGAATCGCTGTAGGATAGGGAGCGATGCCGCCGGTCATCTATCGCTTTACGCGCGACTTGCGGCTGGACGACCATGCCGGGCTTGCAGCTGCGGGCGCCCACGGGGAGCTGCTTGCCGTACTGGTCCTCGATCGCGATCTCGAAAACCGGCTTCGCGCTTCACCGCGGCGAGCGGCATTCTATTGCGGTGCCGTGCACTCGCTCGACGCCGCTTTGCGCGAGCGCGGAACGCGTCTACTCGTGCTCCGCGGCAAAGCCGGCGCGGTTTTGAAACACGCGGCTCGAACGTGCGGCGCGCGCACCGTCGCGTGGAGCGCGAGCTTCGATCGCACGGGAATGCACGCCGACGACCGGCTGCAGTCGGATTTGGAAGAAGCAGGGCTGCGCGCTCTGGTCGTTCAGGACGCTCCCGCCATCACGCCCGAAGAAGGCACTGCCGCGCGGCCGAGCTCCGGTCAAGGCTACCGTTCTTTCGTTCCCTACCACGAGCTGTGGCGCGGCCTCGAGCCGGCGTCGTACGAGCTTCCGCTGCTGCTGTCGTTCGCGCAGCCGCAAGGGCAAGGCGAACGGCTTCCGGAGCCGGCGGATTTCGACTCGAACGTCCCTGCGATGGATGCCGGCGAGCGGCAAGCCTTGGCCACGTTCGAGCGCTTTCTGGGGGCGACGGGCTTACAGTACGCGGCTGCGCTCAACGTCCCGGCGGACGACGCCACGTCCAAACTCGGTGCGGATCTTTCGTTCGGCACGATAGCCGCGCGCACGATCGTTCGTTTGGTCCGCCGCCGGATCGACGATCCGTTCTTGCTGACCGAAGAACGTCATTCGCTCAAAGTATTTTTGCGCTCGATCGCGCTGCGCGATTTCTTCCTGCAACTCTCCTGGTATAATCCGCATACCGACATCGAACCGCTGCAGCGCAAAATGCGCAAGTTTCCGTTCGTGCAAACCAGCCCGGACCTGGAGGCGTGGCGCACGGGACGCACCGGATATCCGCTGGTCGATGCCGGAATTCGCCAGCTCCACGCGACGGGGTGGATGCATCCCCGCGTGCGCGCCATCGCCGCATCGTTCTTGTGTTTCGACTTGGGCGTCGATTGGCGCGTCGGCGCTGCTGAATGGGAAAGCCGGCTGATTGAAGACGAGCCGGCGCTGGCCGCGGGAAACTGGCAATGGATCGCCGGCGTGGGCGCGGATCTGGCTGCCTACCCGCGGATTTACAATCCGGCAAAGCAGGCTCGCCGTTTCGATCCGGACGCCGCGTACGCCAAAACATGGATCGCGGAACTCGCGCACGTGCCCGGAGCCGTTGTCGCTGCTCCGCCGCGCGCTACGTCACAGATTGAATTGCCGCTGTTTGCCGGCAGGGCGTATCCGCCGCCGGTCGTGCATCACGAAGCTGCCGCCCGGGAATTCCTCAAAAAGTATCAGCAGTTCACGCAGGCATCCGATCGTCCAGCCAGTCGCTGATGATCGGAACGCGTACGTCGTCGCCGTGCCAGGCTTTGATCCCGTAGTACACGCTCAAGACGATGAACACCGGAAGAATGAGCGCAAGCATCAAACCGGCGCTGATGCCCAAAATCGGAATGCTGGTGAGCAGCGCCAAGATACCGTACAGCGCGGCCATGCCGACGTTGAACCCGAGCGCCTGGTATGCGTGCTTGCGCAGACGCCGGGATTGTTTGCGGTCGAACAACGCGATGAGCGCGAGCGGCCACAGCGGATAGCCCAGCGCGACGAGCGCGCGCGACTCCGGCGGATCCATCGCTTCGGCGACCGTTGCGCGAGCTTGAGGCGCCGGCTGCTGCTGCGGCTCGCTGCGCCACCACTGCTGCGAGCGGGGCGGCACTTGTCCGGGAACCGCTCTTCGCGTTGCGGACGCAGAGTCGATTTTGGCGGCCAAACGACAACTCGGGCAAACGCCCGCGCTGTCGCGGCACGTCGCGCAGATCGGTTTGCCGCAATCGACGCACGGCGCGACGGACGGCACGTTTGAATGGAAGTAACAATCCACGATCGATCTCCCCGTAAACCTTTGCACCGGCATGTACCGCTCGGGAAAGCAAGAGGTTTCAGCCCGCCGCGGCGGCAAGCGGGGCTGCGATGATCCCGCGTACGACCGTCTCGCGCCTGGCGCGGGAAGCGCGCCCATACTACGCCACGCTGGGGGTGGCCATGGTGCTGGGCGCAATGGGCGGGCTATCGAATCTGGTGGCGCCCTGGGGCTTCGGGCAGATCATCAACCACGTCATCACCGCCCGGCATCCGGATCTGCACGTGCTGTACGTCATGCTGTTCGCGATCTTCGTGGCGCTCATTTTGGGAGCGCTGGCGACGTACGGGCAAACGTATTTGATGGCCTGGAGCGGCCAGCACCTCATCGCGGGACTGCGCGCGCGGCTGTTCGAGCGGATACTGCGTTTGCCGCTGGGTGAATTCGCCAAATGGCGGCCCGGCGATTTGATCGCCCGCTTCAACAGCGACCTGCAGATCATGACGGATGCGGTCAGCATTTCGCTGCCGCAGCTGCTCACCAACAGCGTTACGTTCCTGTCGTCGTTCGTCGTCATGGTCAAGATGGACTGGCTGCTGACGTGCTCGCTCATCTTCGTCGCGCCGGTGGTTTCGCTGGCCGTCTCGCGGTTTCAGCGGCTGATATCGGCGGGTACCGTTCGCTCGCAGCAGCGCATTTCCGATCTTTCCTCGACGCTGACCGAAGCGCTCACCGGACAGCGGATCATCAAAGCGTTCGGCCGGGAAACGTACGAGGCGAATCGCTTTCGCCGCCGCAACGACGAATATTTCGGCACGTACATGAAGCTCACGCAGTTCATTCAAACCCAGCCGCTGGTGCTCTCGATGCTCATGTCGAGCGCCGTCGTTGCGATCATTTGGCTTTCGACGCGCGAGGTCGTCGTGGGGCGGCTCGACGTCGGGGAGCTGTTCATGTACTGGGGCCTGCTCGCGAATCTGATCAATCCGATGAATCGCTTCGCGGCCTTTGTGGGAGAACTCAGCAAAGCCGTCGTCGGCGCGGGCCGCGTGTACGAAGTGCTCGATTTGCCCGTCGAACGCGCCGATGCCCCCGGCGCGGTCGATCTGACCAACGTTCGCGGCCGTATCACGTTCGAGCACGTGCGGTTCGCCTATGCACCGCAGGAAGCGCCGGTACTGGACGATTTCAGCGTTGAGATAGCAGCCGGGGAAATCGTCGCGCTGGTCGGTCCCTCGGGAGCGGGTAAAACGACGATCGTCAATTTGGTCCCGCGATTCTACGAACCGCAGAGCGGACGCATCACCATCGACGGCGTGGATCTCACCAAGGTGCGCCTGGCGGCGCTGCGAGCCGCAATCGGCATCGTGCCGCAGGAAGCGCAACTGTTCCGCGGGAGCATCGCGGACAACATCCGCTACGGCCGGTTGGACGCGACGCAGGAAGACGTACTTTCCGCTGCCGTGCAGGCCAACGCCGACGAGTTCATTCTCGGATTCCCCCAGGGATACGCGACCGAGGTCGGCGAGCGCGGCCTGCGCCTTTCCGGCGGCCAGCGCCAGCGCATTGCCATCGCGCGCGCTATCTTACGCGATCCTCGCATTCTGATTTTGGATGAAGCGACCAGCGCGCTGGACACGCACTCGGAGGCGCTCATCGAACAAGCCTTGGACCGCCTCTTACCCGGGCGCACCACGCTGATCATCGCTCACCGTCTTTCGACGATCCGCCGTGCCCACACGATCCTGTATATCGAGGCCGGGCGCGTGGTCGAAATGGGATCGCACCAAACTTTGCTGGCCAAGGGCGGCGCCTACGCCCGTCTGCACGCCACGCAGTTTACCTAGATCCGCTCCAAGCCGGTTCAAGATTTGCGGGCAATCGTCCGATAGGGATTGTGATGAACGACACCGCTGCCGTGGGCTTCGGCTCGACGGTCGATATGCTCAGCAACGCTATTTCCGGCGCGGACGTGGAACACGCTGCGATCTCCAATAATATCGCCAACGTCAACACGCCGAATTACTACCGCCAAACCGTTTCGTTCAAGGATTCGCTGGCGGCTGCGCAAGGCGACCCGGCCTCTTCGCCGGACTTGGCGCTGCAGACGAACGGCGATCGCCAGTTCGGGGACTCCCAGGCGCCCGGCGCTTTCCAGCCCGGCGTTCAAACCGACGATACGGACCAAATGCGCGCCGACGGCAGCAACGTCGACGTCGACCAAGAGATGGCGCAGCTTTCGGAAAACTCGGCATACTCCCAGACGATGTCTCAACTGCTGCAAGTGCAGTTCATGCGCCTGCGCGAAGCCATCACGGAGCAGCCGCGGTAGTGGATTTTTACAATTCGATCGAAATCAGCGCCTCCGGCCTGTCCGCCGAACGTCTGGCCATGGACGTCATCGCCAACAACATCGCCAATGCAAACACCACGCATACGCCGCAGGGCGGCGCGTTCAAACGGCAGCTGGTGGTCTATTCCGAAAAGCCGGGCCAATCCGATCCGCTGGTGGGCCCCGACGACGGCGAGGGTTCGCCCAACGCGGGCGGCGGCGTTCAAGCGCTGGGAATCGTTCAGGACAACAGCCCCGATCGGCTGGTCTTCGATCCGAGCAATCCCGATGCCGACCCGCGCGGGTACGTGCATTATCCCAACATTTCCGTGGTCAAAGAGATGGTGGACATGATGGCGGCTTCGCGCGCCTATCAAGCCAACGTTACGGCGATTCAAGAAGCGCGCACGATGACCAACGCCGCGCTCAACCTGCTGCGGAGCTGAATGTGGACATCAACACAACGTACGGCGCGGCGATGGCCGGCGCGGTTCCGGGCACGTTCGTTCCCGACATCGGCACGTCGGATGGGCCGGCCGCTCAAGCTATCGCGGGGTCTGCCGCGGCGAGCGGGAGTTCGTTCAAGGACACCGTCAAGTCGATGATGAGCGACGTGAACGACAAGGTCTCCCAGTCGGACCAGCTCTCGCGCGACCTGGCTTCCGGCCGCACCAACGACGTGAGCAAGGTCGTGACGTCGGTCGAGGAGGCGAACCTCGCCATGCAATTCACGCTCGCCATCCGCAACAAACTGCTCGACGCGTACACCCAAATTTCCCAAATGCAGATGTAGACCGATGCAGCTCGCTGCTGCTCGGGCTGGTCCAACCCACGTAAACGGCGCCGTCGTGCGCCGTTTGTCTTTGTGCCGAGGGGGTGGCGCGCAGGCGGAGCGGGTAAGAAAGCGACCGTGTTGCTGGAACGGGTTGGAAGCGTAGAACGGGGCGAGATACCGCCGCGCCCGCGTGCCCTGCGGCTGGGACGCTATGCGCCGGCTTTCGCCGCGATGGTCGCGCTGGCGCTGCACGTGGCGGGCAACCCGCACTACGGCTTTTTCCGCGACGAGCTGTACTTCATCATCTGCGGCATGCGCCCGTCGCTGGGCTACGTCGATCAGCCTCCGCTTGCGCCGCTGATGGCCGCGTTTTCTCAAACGATGGGCATTTCGCTGTTCGCGCTGCGCGTGATTCCCGCGGTATTCGCAGCCGTTACGACGTACGCGGCATGCTTGTTCGCGGTGGAACTGGGCGGCGGCGTCTTCGCGATAGTCGTCGCGGCGCTGGTCACTATCGTCTCGCCCGAAATGATGGCCTTCGGGTCGCGCCTCTCGCCCGACATGGTCGAAGCGGCGACGTGGCCGCTGGTGGCGCTCATCACCCTGCGCATCGTCAAAGGCGCCGACCGGCGATTGTGGCTGCTTGCGGGACTGCTGATCGCGTTTGCGGCCTGGAGCAAGTACAGCGTCGCATTTTTCGGCATCGCGCTGATAGCCGGACTGCTGCTCACGCCCCAGCGCCGCGCGGCGCAGTCGTGGTGGTTCGCCGGCGGCGTGGCACTTGCGCTCGCGCTGGTCGTTCCGAACGTGTGGTGGCAGTGGCACTACCACTTTCCGATTCTCCAGCTGCTGCACAATGACTACGACAAATTCATTTTGAAGTGGCCCCCGTTCGTGCTCCAGCAGATTATGATCATGAGCCCCCTGCTCTCCGTCGTGTGGCTCGTTGGCCTGGGATGGCTGCTGTATCAGCCGCGCACGCGTTTTCTCGGCTATACCTATCTGCTTTTGATTGCGATGATGTGGGCCTTGGACGCCAAGGCGTACTATCCGGCGCCCGCCTATCCGTATCTCATTGCCGCGGGCGCGGTTCCCATCGAGCGCTGGACCGGGGTGCGTTACGCATGGCGCGTAGCGATCATTGCGGTCGTGGTCGCCTTTGCGATACCGTCCACGCCGTTCGTTTTGCCCGTTTTGCCGATGCGCACGTATATTGCATACCAGCAGTTCATCGGCAAGCTGTTCCACATCAGATTCCACGTGGACAAAGACGCCACCAATGCCACGCCAATCCAGTACTATGCCGACATGACGGGGTGGCCGCAGCTCGCGGCGCAGGTTGCGTCGGTGTACCGCGCGTTGCCGCCGGCGCAACGTAAAGATGCAGCCATTTACGCGCACAATTTCGGTGAAGCGTCTGCCATAGATTTCTTCGGAGCGCAGTACGGGCTGCCGCCTGCGCTGAGCGGGAACAACAACTATTGGATTTGGGGAACGCACGGCTACGGCGGAAAAACCATCATCGACGTCAATGGGCGCGAACTGCTCGCTCACTACGGATCGGTGGACCGGGTCGGCACCTTCCATAACCCGCTGGCAATGCCGTATGAAAACGATCTGCCGATTTGGGTGCTGGGCAATCCCAAGACGCCGCTGCAGACGCTCTGGCCGTCGCTGCGGAATTACAGCTACGCTTTCGGCGGCTTATAGAGATTCCATAGCGCTCTAAATTCCGCAAGCAGCCTTACCGATAGATTGAAATGAACGCGGCCGGACTGCCCTTCGCACGGGGTGGAAGCCGCGGCGGAGCAAGATCGATTGACGGCTCCGCGCGTACGAGGCGTTCTGCCGAGTACTACACGGCCGTGCGGAGGGTTGACTTTTGGTACGCGGGCTTTATACTTCCGCCTCGGGAGCGCTGGTAGCACAGTCGCAGGCGGACGCGATCGCCAACAATTTGGCCAACGTGAACACCAGCGGTTTCAAGCGAACCTTGCTGCAGGTGCAATCCGCTCCCGAATTGGGCGTGTACCTGGTCCAAAACCAGCCCGGCAGCGCGCCCGGACAAGGTGCGCCCGGACGTTCGTTCGTCGGAGCACTGGGCACCGGTGCGCAGGTCATGGACACGCCCGCGGTTTTCGAGCAAGGCGCGCTGCAAAACACCGGCAATGATCTGGACGCGGCCGTCATGGGCGACGGATTCTTCACGCTGCAGACCCCCCAGGGCATCCGTTACACGCGCGACGGACAGTTTGCGCGCGACGCGCAGGGCTACCTCGTGACGATGGGCGGCGATCGCGTGCTGGGCCGTGACGGCAGCATCCAGCTCGGCGCGGGGAAGGTGACGATCGCGCAAAACGGCGACGTGCACCAGAACGGTCAAATCGTCGATTCGCTGCGAATCGTACGATTCGGCAATCTGCGCGCGGTTCGGCCCGAGGGGGACAACCGCTTTGCCGACACGGGCGCCGCGCGTCCGGCACTCGATACGCAATCGACGGTCAACCAAGGATATCTCGAGCGCAGCAACGCCAACGTCGTCCGCTCGATGGTCGATCTGATCACCGCGCAGCGCTGGTTCGAAGCCAATCAAAAATCCATTCAAACGCAAGACACCGCCAACGGCTTCGCGATCGCGAACGTCGGGCGGACGTCGGCACAATAAAGGAGCCCGGTAACACACATGATGCGAGCACTCTTCACCGCCGCCAGCGGTATGGAAGCCCAGCAGTTCAACATGGACACCGTTTCCAACAACTTGGCGAACGTGAACACGACCGGCTTTCGCCGGAACGAAGCGCGGTTCCAGGATCTGGTGTATCAGGAAATGCGCGCGCCCGGTTCGCCGGTAGGAGCCAGCGTGGTTCCGGTCGGACAGGAAGTCGGTTTGGGCGTCAAAGTCGGTTCGTCGGAAAAGATCTTCACTCAAGGCAACCTGATGCAGACCGGCAACTCGCTCGACATGGCGATTCAAGGCGACGGGTTTTTCCAAGTCACGATGCCGGACGGCACGACGGCGTACACGCGCGACGGCTCGTTCAAGCAGGACGCCAACGGCGCCCTGGTCACGGCCGACGGGTATTTTCTGCAGCCGCAAATCACCATTCCGCAGAACGCGCAGTCGGTTGCCATCGGATCCGACGGCACCGTTACGGCGCTCGTCCCCGGCTCGACGCAGCCCCAGCAACTGGGACAAGTGCAGATCGCGCGCTTCGTCAACGCGGCAGGCTTGTCGCCGGTCGGCGGCCAGAATCTCTACACGCAGACCGCCGCATCCGGCGCGCCGGTCGTTTCGGCTGCCGGCCTGAACGGCGCCGGTACGATTCAGAGCGGGTATTTGGAGAACTCCAACGTTCAGGTCGTGCAGGAAATCGTCAACATGATCGTCGCGCAGCGGGCGTTCGAGGCGAATTCCAAAGCGATCAGCAGCGCCGATCAGATGCTGCAAACCGCGGTGCAGATGAAGCAAAAGCTAATGCGAGGGTTAGCGTTGTGCGCGGCGGCGCTCTTCGGGTTTGCCGCCGTGCCGGCATACGCGGGCACCATTTCGGGCAGTTACGAAGTCGCCACGCAAATCGTGAGCGGCCGGCGCATCGCCGCCCTTGCAGCGCGCGCGGCCGCGGCATTGCCGCATCAGGACGATCGCGACCTGGTTCCGGCTTGCGTGGTCGCAGACCAAGTCGTGGGCGCAGGGCACGTGGCATTGCGCGTGCAGTCGCCGTTGGGCGGGAGTGCGTTCTTGGACGTGCCGGTGCAAATCGCAGTGAACGGGCGCATCGATCGCACCGTGCTGGTCGCCTACCGCGTGCAGCAGTACGTGCAGACCGCTGTGGCTGCGCGCGATATCGCTCCGGGCACGGTGCTCGCGCAGGGCGATTTACGGCTTGCGCGCGTCCCGTATGCCGGACGTGCGGCAAACGGCATCGACGTGCTGCTCGGGCGGCGCACCTTGAGCTCAGTGCTGCAGAGCCAGCCGGTGAGCATCGACGCAACTGCCGTCAATCAGATCGTCAAAGCCGGTTCGACGGTGATGCTCATCGTTCGCGACAGCGGCGTGACCGTTGCGGCCGACGTGCTCGCGCGCACCGGCGGCGGTTTAGGCGATCAGGTACTCGTGTTCAATCCCGCCACGCACAAAGCGCTCTCGGGCACCGTAACGGCTCCGGCGACCGTCGAGCTGGATATTTCCGGAGGTGATGGTTCGTGAAAACGCCGGCCATTGTAACCGCGCTAGCCTTGCTGCTGCCGTGCGCCGCACAGGCGGACACCCTCTACACCGCTCCTCCGCCCGCCGCGGCGCCGGGACATCCATTGCGGCTGGGACCCGACCACCGCGCATCCCAAGTAGGCGATCTGCTTCACGTGCAGTTCAACTTCAGCGTGCAAAGCTTCAGCAGCGACGTTTCGAGCAACACCAAACAGTTCAACGTCGGCTCTTCGACCGGAACTTCCGGTTCGGGTCCCTCGATATTGGGGTTCATCCGTTTGCCGACGTCGATCGGCGGCCAAACCGGCTCGCAAAACTCCAAGACCGAAAACGGCCAAACGACGTTTACGAGCGATATGGAAGCTACCGTCGTCGGAATTCTGCCCAGCGGAGCCCTTGAGGTCGCCGGCGACCAGCGCATGATCGTGAACGGACAAGATCAGACTCTGCACGTCACGGGTGTGGTCCGCCCCGAGGACGTCGACAGCAGCGACACGGTGCTGGGCTCGCGCATGGCGGACGTTCAGGGATCGTTCAGCGGCAACTTCCAACAGAAAAATGTGGGGCTGATCCGCCGAATACTAAATTGGCTGTTTTGATGATGACCGCAATTGTATACCGTTGGTTAACCTTCGCCCTGTGCGCGGCCCTTTGCGCCGCCGGCTCCGTGCTGCCGGCCGCAGCTTCGACCCAGGTCTACGTGAAGGACGTTGCGCACGTGCAGGGCGTCACCGGCAATCAACTGGTGGGCTACGGCCTGGTGACCGGCTTGAACGGCACCGGCGACTCGACGTCGGTGATCTTCACCAGTCAATCGATTCAAAACGTTCTGCAGTCGTTCGGCATCTCGACCACGAGCAACGAAGTGCGTACGCGCGACGTGGCCGCCGTCATGGTCACCGCTACGCTGCCGCCGTTCGCGCACTCCGGCGACAACGTCGACGTTACCGTGTCGGCAATGGGCGATTCGAGCAGCCTGCAGGGCGGGACGCTCATTCTCACCGAGCTCAAAGCCGCCAACAACTTGGTTTACGCGACCGCGCAAGGCCCGCTTTCGATCGGCGGCTTCACGGCGGGCTTCGACTCGTCCAGTTTCACCAAGAACCATCCGACAGCCGGACGCATTCCCAACGGCGCGGTGATCGCACGCGACATGCTTACGCCGATTCAAAGCGGCAACGGTTTCAACTACGTTCTCACGACGCCCGATTTCAAGACGGCGGCGAATTTGGCCACGGCCCTCAACCGGCACTTCGGCGGCGGTACGGCCGGCGCTCTGGATGCCGAGACGATACACGTGAGCCTGCCGGGCGCTTACCGCAACAATCCCGTTCAGTTTCTCGCCGACGCAAGCGACGTTTCGCTCGCGCAGGACCAGCTCGCCAAGGTCGTGATGAACGAACGCACCGGAACGATCGTTTTCGGGGGCGACATCAAACTGGCGCCGTGCGCGATTGCCCACGGCAATTTGTCGATTACGATCAGCACCGAGCAGAAGTTCGTGCCGTCTTCCTTCAGCCGGACCGGCGGCGGGCTTCAGACCAACACTCGCGTCACCGCGACCGAGCAAAAACGGCAGCTGACTTTCGTAGCCGGAGCCGCGACGCTGCAGAGCGTCGTGCGCGCCCTGAACACGATGGGCGTGACGCCTCGCGACCTGATCGCAATCGTCCAAGCGCTGCGTGAAGCGGGCGCGCTGCAAGCCGATCTGGAGATTCAGTGAAACAGGCGTATCCGGGCTGCGCGTGGGGCCCCCGGCCTTCGGCCCTCGTTCGTAAGCAGATGCAATCTGGAGATTCGTTGACACAGGCGTATCCGGGCTGCGCGTGGGGCCTCCGGCCTTCGACCCTCGACCTTGAACGGATGCAATCTGGAGGTTCGGTATGAAACCGGCGAATGCGGTTGGCCTCCAGCCTTCGGCCCTCGATCCGAAGCAAATGCAAACGCAAGGGCCCCAGTACACGCCCCAGCAGAAGGCCGCGCTGTCGCGTTTGCATACGGCGGCCACGCAGCTCGAAGGCGTCTTTCTGGACATGCTGTTTACCGCAATGCGCGATACGGTGCCCAAAGAATCGATCTTCGGCCAGGAATCGAATGCCGAACAGACTTTTCAGACCATGCTCGACGAGCAGCGCTCGCAATCGGTTGCGCAGAGCGGCAACTTCGGCATCGCGCGCGTACTGGAAGAGCAATTGCGCAGCAGCGTTCTTTCGGATGCCTCGCGCGAATCGAAGACGCAGATTCCCTCGGAGCTGCAGCCATGAGCGATTCATGGGAGACTTTTGCCGCCGCGCTCAAAGAGGAGTCCGAGGCGCTCGCGCAGCTCAATTCGGCAGCGCTGCACCTTACGCGCGTACTGGTGCTGGGCCCGCCGGAGTCCATTTCGGAGGCGGACGGCCGGCTCAACGCCGCGCGCGCGGCGCATCACGCGGGCAGCGCAAAACGTCGCGGCATGCAGGTGCGCGGGTTCGGTTCCCTCACGCTCAGGCAAGTCTGCGCGTACGCGCCCTTTCATCTGCGCGCGGATCTGAACCAGCGCTTGGCCGAGCTGCGATACGGATCGATCTCGCTGGGCATTACGATTGCGAACAACAAGTCGCTGATCGTGGCCGGGCTCGAGCGCCTGGTCAAGATAACGTCCAAAGTACAGGAATCGATGACCGAACGCACCGGCATCTACAAACGCCGGGGTTACGTCGCCCCTGCGGGCACCAGCGTCATAGTGAGTAGCAAAGTATGAGCGGATTAGGCAGTTTCTTCGGCTTGGGAGTTATGGGCAACGCGCTGCAGACGTTCCAAGAAGCCGCCGACGTGACGTCGGACAATATCGCCAACGTCAACACGCCCGGCGCGTCTCGCCAGATCGCGGACATTACGCAGATGCAGCCGGTGGTCGGGTCGCCGTTCGCTTCGGCGCATTTCGCGGGCACGTTCGGCAACGGTTCGATCGTTTCGGACGTTCAGCGGATTCACCAGGATTCATACGATTCGCTCTTTCGCGGCGCGTCGTCGTCGCAAAACTATTTCTCCACCGAGCAGACGACGCTGACGGCTCTGCAGTCGTCCCTGGGAGAGCCCAGCAACGGTATCAGCTCGTATTTCACGGCGTTTCAAACTGCGGTCGGCCAACTGATCGGCCAAGCCGGTACCGGATCCACCAGTTCGCGTGCGAACGTGCTGTCGTCGGCGCAGGCGCTGGCGACCGCGCTGAACGCGGCAGCGGCTGCGGTCAGCGGCCAGAAGGCCCAAGTCATGACGCAAGCGGGCGCAGTCGTGACCACCGTCAACGGCGTCCTGGATCAAATTGCCGCTCTCAACGGCCAAATTCGCGCTTCGACGGCCGTGGGCGACAACCCCAACACCTTTAAAGACCAGCGCGATACGCTGATCGATCAGCTTTCGCAATACATCTCGACGCAGACGTCCATTCAGGCCGACGGTTCGACGCTGGTCACGGTCAACGGCCAAGCGTTGGTGAACGATACGGTCGCGTACCACCTGGCGGCGCCCACAATCGGAACCGCAGCCAACGGAACTCCGGTTTTCAAAATCGATTTTCAGAGCAACCCGCCGGCCTCGCCCAACGCTCCCGGTATTCCGCTGGGAAGCGCGCAGCTGGCTGCGTACGCGGATCTTTACAACACCAAGCTGACCGCCTACGGTCAGCAGCTGGACGACTTTGCCTCCGCGACGGCAAACGAAGTCAATCGCGTCACCGAGTCGGCCTACGATCAGAACGGCGTGCCCGGCGCGGCTCTTTTCCAGCCGCAGGCCGCCTCGCAGCCGATTTCCGCGTCGAACATTACGGTCGGCATCACCAACCCCTCACAGCTTCCCGCCGCGCTCGCGTCAACCGCCGCGGGAACCCTGGTCCAGCCGCTCAATTCGGCAAACAACGTGGTCGATACGTCCGCCCCCATGAACGGCAACGGCGCTCTGGCGGACCCGCCCGCCGCAGGCGGGATCACCGGAACGCTGACCGTCACCGTCGACGGCGTCGCGCAGACGTTCAATTACGATACGACCGCAGCGGGCACCGATTCGAGCATCGACGCGTTCATCACGCATTTCAACGGCGCGCATCTGGGCGTAACGGCCTCCTTCGACGCCGCATCGCAGCACATCGTGTTCGCCCGCGACCCCTCCAACATCGATGCGGTTCATCGCGCTGCGCAGCAGGCGGCCGGCACGCCGACCGATCCGACCTTCACCATAACCGACGGCAACAACCCCGCAACGCCGGGCGCATCGCTGCTGGGAGCTCTGGGAGCGAGCGGCATTCAAGGCGTGCAGCAAAACGCATCCAACGCGTTTGGAGCCGCCGATATCGGCGCCGCCAACGCGCTGGCAACGATGTTCGCAGGCAACGTCGGCGTACCGGCGCTGCAAACGGCAAGTGCCGCCGCCATTGCCGGTCCGGGCACGTACACCATCGCGCTGCCCGCCGGAGTGAACGCCGTCCGTCCCGGCGACGTGCTGACCGTGGACGCGCAGGCCGGCGGAGCGGGGCCGCAAGAGAACGTCGTCGTCTCGGCAATCAGCGTCAATCCGGCCACCGGAATAGAGTCGATTACTGCTACGTTTGCAAACGCCCATGCGGCCGGATTCTCGATTGCGTCTGCGCAAACGCAGACGCTGGGCGCGTACTACGGGCAGGTCGTCTCCCAGATGGCGATGGACACGCAGACCGCGACGACCGGTGCGTCCGCGCAGGCGGCGCTCGCGCAGAATATCGACACCAGCCGCCAAAACGTCGACGGCATCAACATCGACGAAGAAACTCAGAATCTCATCAAGTATCAAAACGCCTATCAGGCTGCGGCCCGTACGATGAACGTGCTGGACTCGCTGCTCAATACCGTCATCAACACCTTGGGCGCCGGACAATAGCAAGGAGGCTAGTCTGCCATGCGGATCGCGACTTCAACGGTCTACGACAACCAAATCAGCCAAATCGACACGCTGTCGGCTCAGCAGCAGCAATACGGCGCTGAAGCATCGTCGGGAAAGCAGCTCAACGTGCCTTCTGACAATCCCATGGAAATCGCTCAAGATCTCGCCGTACGCGCGTCGATCGCGCAAGAGAATCAGGGATCGTCGAACATTCAAAATGCCAGCGCCCAACTCACGACCGTGGACGGCGCGCTTTCCTCGCTTACCGGCATCATGCAAAGCGCCCGCAGCATCGCCGTGCAGGCCGCCGGCGGATTGCAAACCAGCGCGCAGCTGCAGGCGTTGGCCAACCAAGTCGACGGACTTCTGCAGCAAGCCATCGGCGTTGCCAACACGAAATATGCCGGACAGTACGTTTTCGCGGGAACCGCCAATCCGACGGCTGCACCTGTCACGCCGACCGGACAGCCCATATCCGGCGTCGCTTTCAGCGGAAATGTGAACGGGCAGACCGAGCAAATGTACAACGGTGAATCCGTCAGCACGTCGGTGACGCTTGGCCAAGCGTTCAACTACGGTGCTCCCGACGGCTCGCCCGACGTTTTCCAAACGTTGATCGCGCTGCGCAATTCATTGACCAGCGCAACGGTTACCTCTCAAAGCTCGTCCCGCGTCAACGCGACCAACACCGCGTTTGCACCGGCAACCGCGATTAACTCCGGCGTATTGGCCACGCCCCTTGCAGCCGATGCCAACGGAAACGTCGACATCACCATCACGTCGGGCCAAGCGCCGTCGGGAGTGACCGTTGCGATTGCGCAGAACGCGACGATCTCGGGCGTGCTGGCCGCGATCAACGCCCAGACCGGCGCGACCGGCGTGTCGGCCTCTTTCGATTACCGCCGGCAGCAACTGGTGCTGAGCTCGGCAAGCGGCGGGTTTGACGTTGCGGACGCCGCCAGTGCGGGTGCGCCAAGCCCCGGTAATTTCGTCGAGGCGTTCGGCCTGCAGTCGCAGGCGAATCGTCAGACCGATGTTTCGCGTCAGCTCGCGGATATCGACAACGCCACGCAGTCCACGCTCGATGCGCGGGCCACGCTTGGCGCAAGCCTTCAGACGTTGACGGCGCTGGGAACGGCTGCCGGTTCACAGGTAGTTAACGACACCAAGGTGCAATCGGACATTGAAGATGCCGATATTGCAAAGGTAATCTCGCAGTTCTCGCAGACGCAGACCGCGCTGCAGGCCGCGTACGGAACCACAACGCGGTTGGAGAGTAAAACGCTCTTCGACTATCTGCAGTAGCAAAGGAAAACCGGAGGTATGCAAGCCACGATGGAGCCCCACCAGAACACGATCGCGACCTCGCGCTTTGGGGAAGTATCCTTCGCTCAAACCGACGAGATCGAGTTTCCGTGGGGAATCCCCGGCTTTTCGGATCTGCGGCGCTTCCTGGCGCTGTCGTTGGACGAGCAGCCGGGCTTCGTGTGGCTGCAGTCGATCGACGATCCTGGCGTCGCTCTGCCGGCGGCCGATCCGTGGCAGTTTTTTGCGGATTACGAGCCTCGCATGCCGGCTTACGCTACCGAAACGCTGGATGTGCGCAGTGCGGAGGACTTCACGCTGCTGTGCATCGTCGTGGTCACCAAAGACGCGGCAGACATGACGATGAACCTGCTCGCGCCCGTGGTCGTCAATTTGAAGACCCGGCGCGCTCGTCAGGTGATGATGGAGAACTGCGGTTACTCCGTGCGCACCCCGATTCCGCGCAAGGCCCCGCTGGAGCAAGGCGCAGCGCAGCCCGCGTAGAACCGCTGTGTCAGCCTAAGGCCGTCAAGCACGCCAAGGAGGGCACCGATGCTAGTCCTAAGCCGCAAAGTCAACCAATCGATCATGGTCGGCGACAACGTCCGCGTTGTCGTGGTGGCCGTCGATCGCGACCAAGTCAAGCTCGGCATCGAAGCGCCCAGGGAAATAGCGGTTCACCGCTCCGAAATATACGAAGAGATCCAGCGCACCAACCGCACTGCAGCCGAGGTCGCCTCCACGGGTGAGGAGCGAGCGTCAGCCGTCGGACGCGCGGCCCTTCAGGCGCGTAAGAAGCCGCCGAAAAATCCTAAAGAGCTCTCCTAAAGTCGGTCGGATAGCGGCCGATATCATCTACGAAGGGGACAGGAAGTCTCCCCGGACTAGTCATTCACACATGCGTGTGATCATGGAGGAAACATGCAAGGACTCAGCATCGCCAACAACTTGTTGGCCAATAGCGTCCAGTACAACCTGGACAACAATCAATCGACCTTAAAGAACTTGGTGACGCAGCTGTCCAGCGGCCTGCGTATCAACTCTGCAGCCGACGATCCGTCGGGTCTTGCCATCGCGACGAATCTGCAAACGCAAGTCGACGCGTTTCAGCAGGCTTCGCAGAACGTTCAAGACGCGAACAACGCCGCGCAGGTTGCAGACGGCGCCCTGGCGAGCGAAACCGACATTCTGCAGCGCATTCGCAGCTTGTCGGTCGAAGCGTCCAACTCGATCAACAGCCCGTCGGACAATCAGAACCTTCAGGCTGAGATCTCGCAGCTGCTCTTGGAAGTGAACCGCATTTCGCAGGGAACCAACTTCAACGGACAGCCGCTCCTCGACGGCAGCCACGCCGGCTTCCAGCCGTACGTCGATGCCTCGTACAACATCACGAACAACGCAGTGCTCGCCAGCGCCGGCGCCGCCGGCCAAGGCAACCTCGTTGCGTCGGTAAGCCAAACGGCGAATTTCGACACGACGACCAACGGCGCGGTGGACGGCACGATCGAACTGCAGGTCATCAACACCAGCAGCACCTCGGTCGCGGTTCAGGTTTCGTTCTTCTCCAGCAGCAGCACGAACGTGGGCGCAGACGTCTACACGAGCGCTTTGGCCGGAAATGGGACGATCACCGTCGACGGTCTGGCCATCACGGTCGGAAACGTCACGCTGGCCGATGCCGGAACCACGGCGTACATCAAAGTCAGCCAAGCGGTAGCGGCGAGCAGCTCTCCGTCGGGTCCGTTGACGATTCAATCCGGCGCCAACGAAGGCGACACGGTGCAGATCGGCATTCAAGCCACGAACGCGCAGACGCTTCGCGTCTCGAACATCAACGTGGCCAACACGTCCGCGGGCGTGCTCGCGGCCGAAGATGCC
This sequence comes from Vulcanimicrobiota bacterium, assembly GCA_963777315.1. Classification (GTDB taxonomy): domain Bacteria; phylum Vulcanimicrobiota; class Vulcanimicrobiia; order Vulcanimicrobiales; family Vulcanimicrobiaceae; genus CAVYEM01. The sequence continues at coordinate 786,074 of CAVZQC010000004.1, read as the reverse complement.
ATCGGCACGGTCGACAACGCGCTCAACACGCTGCTCAACCAGCGGGCGCAACTCGGCGCGGTCATCGTTCGCCTCAACGAAGATGCGAACAACGACAACGTGGCGTCGGTCAATCTCCAGGCGTCCGAATCGGCGATTCGCGATCTCAACGTGGGTCAAGCCACCAGCGAGTTCACGAAGCTTCAGGTCCTGGTGCAAGTCGGCACCTCGGTCCTGGCGCAGTCGAACGCGAACGCGCAGTCGGTCTTGGGTCTGTTCCGCTAATAGCCGGACACGCACCCGTGCAAGCGAGAGGCCGCTCCGGCGACCTCTCGTTTTTCATTCCCGCAGCCGAACACTAAACCGATGCCTATACGCGTACGCACGCAGGGCACGTGCGCGCCCCCGGCCTCTCCGCCGGCGCACGCCGTGCCGCCGTTTGGACTGCCGGTCCCTCCGAAGGATTGGCTTCAGCGTCCTGCGGGCTTAAGCTTGTGCATGATCGTCCGCAACGAAGAGCGATTTTTGGAACGATGTCTTGCCAGCGCGGCAGGCATCGTCGACGAAATCAACGTCGTCGACACCGGTTCGACCGATCGCACGGTCGACATCGCCCGGCAGTTCGGCGCGCGCATCGAGCGGCGCGAATGGCGCAACGACTTTGCGTGGGCGCGCAATCAAGCCCTCGTAATGGCGACGAAACGCTGGATTTTTCAACTCGATGCCGACGAGGAGCTGCTGGCGGAATCCTTGCCCGCGCTCGAGCAGCTCAAAACGGCGCCCGCACATCTGACCGGCGTATGGCTGCGGTGCGCGAACTCGTCCAACCGCTACCGCGGCGGCGGAACGATCTCGCACGCGATCGTGAGGCTGTTTCCAAACCACGAACGCATTCGTTTCTGCGGGGCCATCCACGAGTTTCCCAGCGTCGACGGCAGCGCCGTATCGATGGACGCGGTGACCGCGCCAATCAAAATCCTGCACCACGGCTATCTCGAAGAAGTGGTCAGTGCCCGCGACAAGTACGCTCGCAACATGCGAATCATCGAGCAGACCCTGGCCGAGAATCCCGACGATGCGTTCCATTGGTACAATTTGGGAATGACCGCCCATTTGGGCGGCGACCAAACCCGCGCGGCCCAAGGCTTCGAGCGCATGTGGGAGTTGTGTAAGCAACACGGCATGCGGGCGTTCACGCCAAACGGCCTGCAGATGCTCGCCGACATCTACAGCGAGCACCTTGGAATGCCCGAGAAAGGCTTGAGCTGACGCGCAGCTCTGCATCGAGCGAGCGCCGCGATACGCGAACGCGCATTTCTCGGCCGGCAAGGCGTATTTTTTGATGAACGACTTGCAGAGCGCGCGCGACATGTATCGCAAGGCGATCGAAGACGGCGACTTCATCGATCGCCAGTTCGTCGTCGACGACGAGGTGTCGGCCTGGAAAGCGCAGTGCGAAATCGGCAGCACCTACGTGCAGCAAGGCGACGACGCGCAGGCGCTCGAGTGGTTCGAACGCGGACTGTCGAACCGTCCGGCGATACAGCCGCTGCGCCTGAATCGCGCGAGCGCTTTGGAGCGGTTGAACCGTCCTGCCGAAGCCGAGGCGGCATTTCGCTCGCTGTACGAAGACTTCGGCGACGAACTGTCCGCCGTCAACCTGGTCAATTACCTGCTGCGTCACAAAAAGGAACGCGAAGCGGTGGCGCTCATCGACCGCACCGCAAGCGCTCTCTCCAAAGAAACCGCAGTATCCATGCTGTTGGCAGCGGCCTACGTCTGCCGCCAAAACGGTTGGCCCGATGGCGAGCGATTCGTCGTGGAGGCGTGCCGAATCGCACCCGATTCGCAGGATGCCGCGCGCGCGCTCGATGCGCTGGAGAAGAACCGCGGGGAGGCCGGCGAGCGGTTCGAGCGCATGAGCCAAGCGTTTGCGGCCAAGCGCTACGAAGACGCGCTCGAGACGGCATGCGAGGGCGTGCGGCTGCACCCGGGCGACGGCCGCTTCGGGTATTACGCCGCACTGGCGTGCGCGAATCTGGATCGCAAAGAAGAAGCGCTGCGGCATCTGGATGCCATTACCGATCCCGCAGTCGGAGACGGTCCATGGTTTTTACGCGCGGCCATCCTGCGTGAAACGGGCAATCCCGCGCAGGCGCTCGAGGCGATCGAACGCGTCCTGCAGGCGGGAGCGCTCAACGTCGACGCGGTTTTGGTCAAAGCGTCGCTGCTGGAATCGCTCGACCGCAGTTCGGAAGCCGAAACGCTGCTGTGCAGCGCACTGGGAGTCGGCAAACAGCGGGTAGCGGTGGAACTGGCGAGTTTGTATCTGCGTTTGGGACGCTTGGACGAAGCCAAACGCGTGGCGGAAAGCGCACTCGCATGATTGTGCGCGTGGAACCCGCCGAGCAACTGCGCTACATCGAGCAAGGCACCATTCGCCGCTGCGTGCGCATGCCGCGCGGCGCAGCCGTATACGACACGTTCGACATTCCGCAAACGACGATCGTGTGCCACGGTGAGCCGGCGCCGTTCGATCGAGCCGCTTTCGCGCGGACGCTCGAGGCCAACCGCGCGCCGGTCAAGCGCATAGTCTTCGCGCGATCCTCCGAAGCGATAGCGGCGGTTCGCGCGGAAATGGAGATTCGCGGCGATCGGTACCTCGCGCTGGTGCGCGCGGGCAGCGCGCTGAGCGAAGGCTGGCTCGACGAACTGATCGCCCAGGTCGAATGCTCGCCGGCGGTAGGCGCCGCATCCTGCGCAAATGCGTGCTGCACCCTGCTCGCGCTCGCCCAGTTTCCCCAGCACGAGCGACTGCGTGAGTGCGGCTCGCTCGATGCGGCCGTTTCGGAGCTGCTCGCGGGCGCCGTCCAGCGCGGAATCGTCACGCGCACCGGCGGCACGAGCGCCGAGCCGATCGAACGGGCGCGCAGCGCACAGCCGGTGCAGCGCGGACTGGTATCGATAGTCATGCTCAGCTGGAACGCGCCGGAATTTACCAAGCTCGCCCTGGAATCGATCCGTTCGCACACGAGCGGCAACTATGAGGTGATCGTCGTCGACAACGGTTCGCGCGCGGAGACCGTGGACTGGCTCAAGACGCTCACCGGCGTGCGCGTGATCTTCAATCCGACCAATCGCGGGTTCGCGGGCGGCAATAATCAAGCGATCGCGGCGGCTCGCGGCGACTACATCGTTTTACTCAACAACGACGTGGTGGTGACGGCAGGCTGGCTCGACGGCCTGCTCGGCGCATTCGAGCGAGTTCCCGGACTTGGGGTGTCGGCCCCGCGCAGCAACAAGATAGCGGGCGATCAGATCGTCATCGGCGCTGCATACGCCGACATGGCGCAGATGCACCGTTTTGCGGCCGCCAGGCGAGAGCGGTATCGCGATCGAGGCTACATGACCGACCGCGCGATCGGTTTGTGTTTGTGCATCGATCGGCGCGTCGTCGAGGAGATCGGCGGAATCGACGAGCGGTTCGGCATCGGCAATTTCGAGGACGACGATTTCTGTTTGCGCGTGCGCGCTGCCGGCTATCGCATCTACGTTTGCGACGACGTGTTCATCCACCACTTCGGTTCCCAGACCTTTGCGGCCAACAAGATCGACTGGACCGCGACGATGCGCGAGAACTGGCTCAAGTTCGCCGCCAAATGGGATCTTCCGCAAATACGGCAGGGCGGCGGCTACGTCCCCGGGCCGGCCATCCGGCGCGGCTTCGTTCGCGACCTTCATTACGTTGCATTGCCCCGGCAGCCGCAGGCCCGGGAGGATCGGACGTATGACGTCGTGTTTACCGCCACGGTGCGCGATGAAAGCGACTGGAACCGCGTCGGCGCTTTTGCGGGCCGCTATCTGCGCGCCTTCGACGCGGACCATGCGGTGCTGCTGGCCATTGCAGCACTAGGGGATCTGCCGGCGCAGACGATCGGTGCGCGGTTGGAACGCTTCGCTCAGCGCGCGGGCATGGAGTTGCATACCGTCGCCGACATCGACGTGAGCGAACAAACGGACGACGACGGCCGGATTGCTGCGACAGCGCGGGCGCGGCACGTCCGCATCGAGGATCTGCGCGATGCCAGCCCGAGCGGGTTGCGCCGGTATCTGCTGCGCGAAGTGCCGGCATGAGAACGCATCGGCGCCATCCAGCATTCACGCACTTCGCGCAGTGGTCGCACGGACGCGTGAGCCTGAACGCGCAGACGTTGACCGTTGCACGGATCGAGCCTATCGATGAGCGCGCAGATGAGCCGGCGGCCATGGATCTGGTGTTTTTCGACGGGGAGAACGTTGCGGTCGTACCGCGGATCGAAATCGTTCCCGAAATGCTCGAGTATCCCGAACTCTCTGCACTGGTATGGCCTGCGGCGTATGCGCATTGCGTGTCGCACGAGCAAGCCGCCGCGCTCGAGGCCGCGCTCCTGCCATGGATCCAAGCGCGCCGGCTCGATGAAGAAGCCGTGCGCTTTTTTCGCGGGGACGGCGCCGCCTTGTTCGAACGGGCACGGCGCAATCGCTTTCTGGGAGCCGCTGCGTATCGCTTGGTGTGTGAAGATGCCGCGGCCTACATGCATGCGGCCCGTTTTGCGACCGATCGCCGCGTCGGAATCGCCGACGAGAACGGAGCGTGCGGAGCGCTGATGCTCGCGCGCCACGCGGCGCACGTGCGCGCGGACTTGGGCGATCCCCAGCGCAACGCCCTGGCCGCACGCTGGTACGCGACGGCGATATTTTCACCGCTGGAGGGCGAGTACGATGTCGCAATCGGTGCGGATGCCGGGCCCGCGGGCATTCGTGTGGAGCTGGACGCGGTAAGGCGCAGTTTCCATGTGGAGTGCTCGGTCCGTCGAACGGTACGGCCCGCTTTCGCGATCGACGTTCGCGCGCACGGTGGCTCCTCGGGCCGCATTGCCATTGCGCTGCGCGACGACTGGCAAGCCGCACCCGATGCCGATTCCGACGATGCGCAAACGCTTGCAGGGCGACTGCGCGAAGAAGGGTTTACCGTCGACGTGTGTTTCGCTTCGGCCTGCGATCCCGGCGCCTATGACCTCGTGCACGCTTTCACGCTTGCGGTGCCGCAGGGACTTGCGGCGCTGTCGGCGCGGGCGCGCGCGGCGGATACTGCTCTGGTCGTTACCGCTGGGCTGCCGGACGTCGTCGCGCAAAGTTCGTGGCAAGCCGCAATCTCGACCGCTGCGATCGAACGCGCCGAAGATGAAATCTCCATCGAGGACCGGCTGGCCGCGCCGCAGTCGCACGGCGAACCGTTTGCGGGATACGAGCGCAGCCTGCGCGAGGTGTTGGCTCGAGCCGACGCCGTGATAACCGCCGGTACGGATGAAGCGCAGCTCGTGCGCAGTTGCGGCTTTAACGGGCCGGTGCTGCACGCGCCCGCATATCTGGAAAGGTCCGCTGCTCCGGCTTGCATCGAACGTTTGGTCGGAACGTCGGATTTCGTGCTCGCGCATGCGCCGGTCGAGCCGCGCGCCAACCAATTTCTGCTCGTGCGGGCGGCCGCGCAGGCCGGTTTGCCGCTGGTGATCGCGGGCCCCGTTCGCGACGAACGGTACCGCCGGCACCTGGCTGCGTTCGCCGACGAACGAACGCTGTTCGTTCCCGAGCCCGATCCCGCCGTCAGAGCGGCGCTGTACCGCAGCGCACGCGTGTTTGCGGACGTCGGTTACGTGCGCTTTGGTCTGCGGCGCATCGCCGAAGCGATCGCGAGCGGGTGCGCTGCGGCCATTTCTTCCGGCTACGCCTGCCAATGGGGAGCGGGCACGTGGCAGGCGGATCCGCGGGATACCGCCTCTATAGCGATCGCCCTGGGCGATGCGTGGATGGCGGCAGGCGAACGTCCGCGCGCGCTCGCCGAGTGTGCTCGGCGCGTCCTCGCTTCCTGCGATCCAAGGGCTGCGCTGGCGACCACCGTGCGGGCCTACGCGGCTGCCTCGCAAGCCCGCGTGGGAGCCTAAACTGCCGCCTGCGCAAGGCCGAACACTAAAGGAGTAGGAGGCCTAACATGGACGTTCAAGGCGTTGCCGCCGCCGCAGTGCTGCAACAGACGCCCCCGGCTGCGGTTCCGTATGCCGGCACCGCTCAATCGGAGCAATTCGCCGCGGCGCCGAACGGCGACGCACTCGCTCCGGTGATCGCAAAGATTTTCTCACAGGGCCATCCCGCGCAGCCGGTAACGGTCGACGTGCGATACCGCGTCGAGCACGATCCCAACATGATCGTCATGGTCTTCACGGATCCGCATACGGGCGAGGAAATAGCACAGGTTCCCTCTGAGATGGTCGTGCAGATGGCTCAATTTTTCGACAAGCACAGCGGCGTAGCGCTGGATAGGAACGCGTAGGAACGATAATGTCCAGCACTTCAAGCGTTCCCGGCTACAATGTGCCGCCCGTTTCTTTTCCGGGCATCGTTTCCGGAATCGACTACAATTCGATCATCCAGAAGCTGACCTCGCTCTCGCTGCAGCCGACCGTCTCGCTCAACGCGCAGATTGCGACGCTCAATGCCGCCAACAGCGAGCTGATCAAGATCAACGGGATGCTGGCGTCCGTGCAGAACGCGCTCACGGCTTTGTCGCAGCCCGACGGCTATAACGCGGTGGGTGCGGTCTCGAGCGATCCCGCCGATGCCGGCGCTCAAGGCATTCCTGGCGCGAGCGCCGCTCCGGGAACTTATACCATCGACGGAACGACGCTTGCAACGGCAACGCAGGTCTTGGGAGCCGCCGGTATGGGTCACGCCATCACCGACTCGATGCCGGGAACGACGGCCTCCGGCGCCGACGTGCCCCTGAGCGATTCATGGGCCGCGATCACTCCCAGCAACGGAGCCGGCGCAACCGGTTCGGTCACGATAAACGGTGTAACCGTTTCCTACAACGTAACGACCGACTCGCTCAACACGATTATCGCCAACGTCAACACTGCCGAGCACGCTGCCGGCGATGCCGGATTCACCATGCAGTTGGTGGGCGGCGCCGTGCAGATCTCGGATTCGAGCCGCCCCATTTCTTTGGGCGCTCCTGGCGACTCCGGTAACCTGCTGCAAGTGCTTAGACTGGATTCCGCGCAGGTCAACAACGGCGCGTCGTCCGGCTCGGTCGTTGCCACGGCCGGCGTCGGCGGCATCAATCAGGCGCCGGCGTTCAATTCGACCAACGCGCTTGGCCAAAGCACGAACGCGAATTATGCCACCGCGGTCACAAGCGGCGTCTTCACCATCAACGGCGTTCAGATTTCCGTCAATGCAGTCTGCGGACAACCTGGCCTCGGTGCTCACGCGCATCAATCAATCCAACGCAGGCGTCGTCGCCTCGTATAACGCGTCGACCGGGCAAATCACGCTCACGAACAAGAATACCGGACCTCAGTCCATCGTCTTGGGCTCGGGGTCGGACAGCAGCAATTTCCTGAGCGCCACCGGACTGACCACGGCCGGCGGCGCAACCACGTCCATCGGCAAACAAGCCTCCGTCACGGTTCAGAACGGCGGGGGACCTCCGCAAACGATCTACAGCAGCAGCAATGCGGTCACCACCGCGATACCGGGCGTGCAGATCAACGTCACCGGAGCGGCCGCTTCGCCCTTCCAAATTACGGTCACGCAGGACAGCTCGTCGCTGGTCAGCGCGCTCAACACGTTCGTTTCGGCGTATAACGCCGCCATCAACGAAATCAACAGCGCGACGGCGCCCCCGGTCGTTCCCACGTCGCCGGCCGGAACCGGCATGGGCGCTCCTTCTACGCCGGTCGGCGGAGGCGTTCTGTACAACAATGCCGACGTGAATTCGATCAAGAACGAACTCGTGCAGATGGTCACGGCGTTCAATCCCAACGGCGGAGCCTATAGTTCGCTCTCGGCAATCGGACTGGACCTGACCAGTTCCTTCAGCGAGCTGGCGCAGAACACGTCGTCGGATGCGACGGGCGCTTCCACCCAACAGATCAGCACGCAGACCATGGCCGGAACCGACGGCCAATTGCAGCCGCTCAACGTGCAGCAACTGCAGCAGGCGTTGGCTGCCAATCCGAACGCGGTGCAGGCGCTGTTCAACGGTCCGCAGGGGCTGGTCACGCAAATGGGCACGTATCTCACCAGCGTCACGGGCATGCCGACGAACACCGCTAACGCGCTGCTGGGGGCGATCCCGAGCGTTTCATTGGTGCAGGGATTCGAAAACACCAACAGTTCGAACATCCAGTCGCTGCAGCAGCAGATCGCGCAGATACAAGACAACGTCAACATGCAGGCCGACGCAATGCGCACCGAGTTCGTTCAAGCCGAAACGCAGATCGCTCAGTATCAATCCCTGCAGTCGCAGCTCGGTTCGTTCTTCAATCAAAACGGACAAAGCGGCGGCTAGCATCCGGCCTGCATGAAGCGTTCGGTTGAACGGCAGTATCTCGAAACGTCGATCGCGACTGCGTCGAAAGAAGACCTGATCGTCAAAATTTTCGACGTGCTGGTCTTAAGCGCGACGCAGGGTCTGGAGAAGCTTCGCGCGGACCGGCGCGACATCGAGGGCATCCACAAGTCGCTGCTGCGCGCGCAGCGGGCGCTCGCGCTGCTGATGGGTTCGCTCGACATGGAGATCGGCGGCGAGGTGGCACGCAATCTGTTCCGGGTTTACGAGTTCTGGCATCACGAACTGGTGATGGCGAATATGCAAAAAGACGCGGCTCGCGTGGAACGGATCCTTCCCTCGTTCGAGGAGTACCGCGCGATGTGGGCGCAGGCGATTTCGGAATTCAAAGGCATGCAGCGCAAGCCGGCCGCGCCGGCGGCGGTGGGAGAAGGCTTTGCTGCGGTCGGGTGACCCGCGCCTCGACGCCGTCGAAGAAGAACTCGCTCAATTGGAAGCGCTGTGCGGCCAAGCCGAGCGCGCCCTCATGACTCGGCGATGGAGCGATTTGCAGCGCACGATGGACGATTCGCGGCGCGTGACGCACGCGCTGGCCAATGCCATGGACGATGCGCGCGGCGTTCGCAGCGAGCAGTTCGATCGGGACGTATTCGCCCGCCTGCGCTACGTTGGGGCCATCCGCGACAATCAAATGGCGCGCCTGGCGCAATACCGGGATGCCGTCGGGCAGCGGCTGCAGACCGTGACTCGCTGGAAATCGGCTTTACGCTCCTTCGCGCGCCCGCGCGCTACGTCGCGGCTTGCGTCGCTGGACCGTCTGACTTAAAAGAGCTCGACCAGCGCGTTGACGAGGACCCGCGCGGCCGAATCGAGCGTTTCGTCCCGCACGAAAAGCAAACCGGTCGTTCGATCGATGCGCATGCGAACGAAGAAACGCTGCAGCTGCGTGGACGCGGCCTGCGAATAGACGCGTAAAGCCGCGTCGGCGGCCGCAACGCGATCCGCCGATACGCCGGCGCCGACGCGGCGTCCTTGCAGAGCCAGCGTGAGCTGACGCGCTTTGGCGAAATCCCAGCGTGCGGCGTCTTCTTGCATTTGCCGCAGCAGCGACAGCGTCGGCGGTTCCAGCTCGGCCTGCAGCACCAGCACGTTAGGATCGTCCGCGGGCCGACAGCTGCGCAACGGGGGCGGGGACAAATTGATCGACCCGCGCGAGCATTCTGCCGGCATAGTCGGCGATGGGCTCTTTCTTTCCGATTTTTTCGTGCAGCACGATGCGTTGAAGGAGTCTGCGCCTGCGCCTCCATGTGCGACGCCAGCCCTGCAACGTCGGCGCCGGCGGCGTCTCGAGTACACGCAAGCGCGCCTGCCAAAATACAATGATTGAGCAGCGTGGGATTTTTGGATTCACGAAACACCTGCTCGAAATAGGCGACCGAGGGCCGATCCAACCGTCCGTACAGGACGACGGCCTCGCGTTCGGCAATGGGCGCGGGGGCGGATATTTCGAGCGGCGATTCGGCCTGCGGCGCCTCTTCAACGGGCGCGGCAACCGCCGAAAGCGCCGCCTGCGCGGCGACGTGCTCTAGCGTTTCCTCCTCGTCCAGCTCGTAGATGGGCAGATCGTTCTGCTGCACTTGCGCGGCAAAGCCCGCTTGCGCGCCCGGTTTGCGCGAGACGATCAGTGGTTGCGCGCCGACGATCGCCGTATCTCGAGCGCTAACCGCCGGAGCGATTACCAGCGGCTTGGCGCCCAGACGAACGCCGATCTTCCATACGAACGTCGTGCGTGATTTGGCCGGCAACGACGCGATCGTGCTGCCGCTTTCGAAGAGCTCGTCGGCCGCATCGTCCAATTGGGGACGACCGTCGCGAACGAATGAGCCGTTGCGGTACGCGGCTCCGCCGGGAAGTGGCACGATGACGCGGACATCGCGTCCTTCGGCGACGCCTTCGTTGGCCAAACTGAGCGCAACGGTGACGACGGCACCCGGAATAACGCCGTCCTTGGGCGTCGCCGTGGCCTCCACGACGATGACGGCGCTCTCCAGATGCGGTGGCTCTACGGGTTGAATAGCGGCCCCTTCAAAGGCGTTGTGGGATTCCCATGCCGAGCGTTTGGGCGCGGGGACGCCGAGGGCGGCTCGATGCAGTTCCACCAGGCGCATATCGGCGCTCGCATCGAAATCGGGATCGCGCTTCACGGCAGCTGCGCGGGTTTGCGCCGCGAAAAGATGCGGCGCAAGACGTTCGGACGGTGTCCGTTGACGGGTTCGGGGCCCGCCTGCGCCGCAACCGGCGCGGGTTCCGAAATGCCTCGCGCGGCCAGCGCTGCGCGAACGTGATCGTCGCGCACCAACGTGCTGGCGCGATCGGCGGCTTCGTTCATGGAAAGGTGTCCGAGCACGGTCAGGCGCCTTGGAAGCCCGCTGCAGGCGCGTACCAGCAGCGAGCGCGCCTCGGGCGTGAAGATCTGCTGGTCCGGATTCAAACCGGCGCGGCCGAGCCGAAAATCCAGAACCGCGCCTGCCGTAGCTTCGTCCAGCGGCTGCAGGCGAATCCACGTGTCGACGCGGTCGGCCAGGTTGTTGCGCGCATGCACGCGGCGTTCCAGCTCGCTCTGACCGAACAGCAGGATATTGAGTAGTTTCTTTTGCGGTACTTGATAGTTGAGCAGCAGGCGCAGCGTTTCCAAGCCTTCGTCGGTGAGGTTTTGCGCTTCATCGATGATGAGCACGAGGATGCGCTCCTCCAGCACCGCCGTCTCGAAGAAGAAATTTTTGAGCGCGTTCTTGAGCGCCGCGCCGGATCGCGGCGGGAGCGCCAAACCGAATACCCGGCCGATCGCCATGAGAAATTCGACTTCGGTTGCAAACGTGGGATCCAGGATTTTGCCCAGTACGACGCGATCGTCCGCGAGCAGATCCTGTTCCAGCGCAGTGCAAAGACTGGTTTTGCCGGTTCCGGGTTCGCCCAAAACGATCGTCAGTCCGCGCGATTCCTGCACGCAGCCTGCCAGCCGGGCCTTCGCCGCTCGCAGCGAGCCGAGTTCGCAGTAAAAATACGGGTCGGCCGTGTCTAAGAACGGATCCCGTTCAAGGGCGAAGTACCGGTAATACTTCGACATTCCGGCGAATTTTGCAGCGCAGCCGAAAAGTCATGCAAAAGGATCGAACGGCACGGGCTGCGCCGCAACCGCGTTTTGCGCCATCGCGCTGACGGTCAGCTCGGCCATGCGCGGTCCGAGCTGCGCGAGCTGGTCGGCGCGCTGCTTTTGCGCCGCTTTGACCTGCAGCTGCTGCGCTGCAATGCTCGGAATGGCGGCAACGTCGCAGCCGTACCGCGAAGTAATTGCTTCGTACGATTCGGCGAATTGACGCTGGTGCGTCAGCGTCATGTTTCCCCGCGCCGGATCGAAGCGCCAGGAATATTCGCAGGTCACGCGATCGACGTGTAAAAACCGCGAACCGCGCGAGGCGCGCAGCCACATTTCCCAGTCGTCGGTCACCGGGAGCGACTCGTCGAAGTACCCGAACCGCTCGAAGACGTCGCGCCGGTGAACGATGCTGTGGATTGGAGCCACGTTGTCCAAGTACAGGTCTTTGGCGCAGAATTCGTTGTCGCGGAATATCTGAAACCCTAAGATGTGTTTGGATTCGCCCTCGACGCGCGCATACTCGGCGATGCAGTTGGTGTAAGCCAGATCTGCGCGGGAATGCTCGAGCGCTTCGACGGCGCGCGCAAAATGGTCGGGGTACAATACGTCGTCGTCGTCCAGGTAGCCCACGTACGTTCCGCTAGCCTCACGCGCGCCGGCGTTGGAGGCTGCGCTGATGTGCGCGCGCACGGCCAGAGTAACGTAGCGGTACGCGCGCGCGCCGCAGCTCTTGCGCACGATTGCTTCGACGCCGGGGCCGCCGTTGTTGACGACGACTATCTCGATGTCGTGATACGTTTGTGCTGCTATGCTGGCCAGCGCCCGCGCCAGCAGTGCCGGCCGGTCGTAGGTGCGCACGATGACGGAAACGCGCGGCCCTCGCACGTCCGGTACTGCGGCGGCCTCGATATCGCCGGCACACGAGCGTGCGTCGACGTCGAAGCGCAATCCGACCGCGGTCGATTGGGCCGCGTCCACGGCGGCTCCGAACGAAAAGACGTCTTCCGGACGATATGTGGCGCATCCGCAGCGAGCATCGGCTGCTCCAAGCGCGGGCGAAATGACGGCATAACCGGCAGCGGCAAGCGAAAGAATCCGGCCGGGCCGCCACCACTGCGGCACGATCACCGCACTACCCGGGATCTGCGCCTGCGGTTGGTTGACGAACTCGGCGCTGAGGCGACGTTCCTGCAGCGCAAGCGCGATCAGCGCGAGTTGCGCGTCGGCCATTCCGGGAGCGTACACGGCAAGACCGCCCCGGTCCGGTGCGCGGTGCAGCCGCGGCGCCGGCAAATACGCAAACCTGCGAACGGGGCGTCCGATCAGCGCGCTCCAGCGATCTTTCTCTGCGGCGGTAAAGCAGAGCAGCACGTCGCACAACTTCACGCATAAAACCGCCGCGGCGAGCACGTCGGGTGCAAACTGCGCGGCTTCGTGCAGCGGTTTCTGATTGACGTTCAGTCGCCCGTCGCGCAGCGCCAGGAGCTGAATGAAGCGCTGACCTTCGTCGGGCTGCCGCGCTATAGCAGCGCCGACCTGCTCGAGCACGCCCTGCAGCGGATCCGCCATTATCGGATAGAGCGCGACGGTTGCTCCGCGCCGGCGAGCTTCGACGATCGCCGAAACGGTCAGCGAGGGCTGCGAAAAATCCGTCGCGACGACAAGCGTGGACTGGGCTTGCGGCAAAGACCGGATCGAAGCGGTCTCCTCGGCATATTCGCGCTCGTTCCAGTGCAAAAGCAGCGTCATCCTGCGGCGATCCTATACCGCGGCTCCATCGCAGGCGGCGCAACGGTGCTGCGAAGGGAAGCCACGTATGCAGCGCGCGATTGCTGCACCAACGGCAAACCGGCCGCCGGATAGCGCTCGTATACCTTTTCGTACCCGCCTGCATACAGCGCGTGGCTTTTCTCGCTGAGCTGTCCGCGCCAGTCGCGCACGACCGTGTAAGCGGTGGTCGGCTGGGCGACGTGAACGAAATCGACGTGCGCCGCAATGCGCAGCCAGTACTCGACCTCTTCGCCGCCCAGCACTTCCTCGGCGAAGTGGCCGATGCGTTCGATGAGCGAGCGCCGCATAAAGACCGTCAGGTATCCCAGACGATTGGCCACGAGCAGTTCGTACGACGTTATGCCGAAGGGCTTTTGCAGGTCCCATCCCCAAACGCGCTCGCCGCCGTCGCCGGCGCGATCGACGAAGCGCACCAGAAAATCCGAATAGGCCGCATCGCGGCGCGACGCTTCGAGGGCGTGCACCATGCGCTCGACGTGCTGGGGAAAGAATACGTCGTCGTCGTCGAGCAGCGCGATGTACTTCCCGCGAGCCGATGCGATGCCGTCGTTGCGAGGGCGCGTGGCATTGCCGGTGTTTTCCGCGCGATCGATGAGGCGCGCATTGGGGACGTTCGCAACGACGTCGCCGACGGGCGTGCCGGCATTGTTCACCACGACGATCTCGATGTTCGGATACGTCTGCTGCGCCAGACGCTGCAATCCCGCAGCCAGCGTCGCGGGACGCGAATAGGTCGGCATGACGATCGTGACCAGCGGCGCGCTGGAAGCGACTTCGATCGCCGGCGCAGTGGGGAACCTCAGCCGGCCGTGAGCCGGCAGCGGCGCGGAGGCCAAGCCCCTGAGCGCCTGCAGGATCGCGTTGACGGTTTCGACTCGATTCCACGGCGCAAATTCGTACAGGTTTTCGATGATTTCGGCAGCGCCGCACACCGGCGCGCACAGCGGTTTGGCAAACTTCGAGAGGGCGTAAACCGTGCCCGGATCGTCGGCGAGCGCGACGATCGCGCTGGCCGATTCGAGAACCGCGTGGGAGCCTTCCGGATGCACCGCCGCACAATGTCGCGGCGTGTCGCCGATGACGGTGAGCTGCGTACGCAGATCGAAGCACGCAGCTTCGAAGGCGCCCAGCATCGCCGGCGTGCTGCCGACGGCCCACACCGCAATGCAGTCGCGTCGCGTATCGGCGTCGCCGGCGCCGGTGCGGGGCAGCGGCACGCGCGGATCGACCGGCGTTACGATGCGCGCTCGCGGGGGACGGTATCCGTACTGCGCAACCGCTCGTTCCAATTCGTGAAACGAACGAAAAAATGTGCGGTCGGCGGTTATTGCGAGGTCTGCGAAGGTTGCAGCCGCCTCCGGCGCGAGAAAACGGTATTCGAGCTGAGCTTGCGTTTCGCCGTTTATCGTGAGCTTGCCCATCGCCAAAGCATCCATGGCCCGGAAAACGGCATCGTGAGATTGCGCTTGTCCGAGCAGTGACTCGAACACCGACTCGAGTACGAGCGCTCGCGGATTGGCGGGCAGAATCGCCGCGTCGCGCGACGTGCCGGCCAGGCCTCGCGCGATGAGATCCACCAGGGCGCCGGCAAAACCGCCGGGGTCCGCCACTACCATGGAAACGTCAGCGGGAAGGCGCTGCGCCCATGCGGTGGTCGCCGCCGTGCCGAAGCACGCGATCGGCGATGCTCTGTCTGCGGCGATCACTAGCCCTGGTTCGTCCTATAGAGGCGCAGCTCGGGCGGCCGATAGTATTCGTCGAGCGTCGCCGGCATGCGAACGTTGAATCCCAAAAACCGCCGCCCCAGATCGCCGAGCGAATTCGTAACGTCGGGCCCGACCAGGCGCGGATAATCGAACTGCTGGCGCATGTAGGAACGGCATGCGTTCATCGTAACGGCGTGCCGGTAGCGATCGGTGCGGTTTATCCCTCCGCGATGCCACGTGCGCGCGTTGAACACGATGGCGTCGCCCGCGCGTGGATACGCGCGCTCGCAGCGGCTCTCGAATTCGTCTTCGCTGGGCTCGACTTCCCGCGTGAAGGAACCCGGCAGCAGGCACATCGCGCCGTTCTGGTCGGTAAAGTCGTCCAGTGCCAGCGTCACGCCGACGTTCGTGACGTAGCCTGGGATGACGCGCGGACAATCCACGTGGATCCGGCGCGAATAGTTCGTGCCGCCGGGCGGCATGCTGGAAGACGTGTACGCGTACAGGATGCACGTATCGCCCAGCAGCGGGGTGAGCAGCGCGTGAATTGCGTCGTTTTCCAGCAGCGCAGCGAACGGCGTGCCGCGCGTCATCAGATTCATCACCATGTGAGCGTTCACGTAGTCGCGCCCGCTCCAAGCGTCGAGATCCTGCGCGATCGCCGTTGCCAACGCGTCTTTGAGCGCGCCCACCTCGCTCTGCGCGACCACGCTGCTGACGATGGTGTAGCCGCGTGAGGCGATCTCGCTCAGGCCGGCAGCGGGCGATTCGCTGCGCGCAATCATCGCACGCATACGAACCGGATGTATTTGTACAGGTGCGCCGACAGCGGCAGCACGCGGCGCAAGTACGCGTCCACCGCGTTCATTGCCTCTTCCGATTGGCCGTGCAGAACGGCGCCCTGTCCGGCGAACCAGTCCAACGTCGTTTCGCACGACGAAAAACCGGCGGCGAGCGCGTCGCGCTCGAACTCGTACGGATCGAAACCGCCCAGGACCGATTTTATCGGCTCCGCGTCTTTGAACGTCTGCCCCGCGATTCCGAACTCGCTTTCGACCGATTCGTCGGTATGCAGTACGGAGTCTATTTCGCGCGTGAGGATATCGGAGTACGCGCCGCCTTCGCGCTCCAGCCCGACCATCGACTGCCAAAAGAGTTTGTTGGGCTCGAGGTCGACGTAGAACAAGCCGCCCGGGCGCAAGACGCGCGCTACCTCGGCCAAGACTCGCTTGTGATCTTCGACGTGGTGCATGAACGCGTAAGAGCTTGCCATGTCGAACGTGCCGTCTGCGAACGGCAGCGACTCGGCCGCGCCCGTGTGCAGCTCGATGTTCCCCGGCCCTACGTCGACTTTGGACAGCATGGCGGGCGTGATGTCGATGCCGTCGACGGAATCGAACAGATCGTGCGCGAGATTGATGATGAAGCCCGTACCGCATCCCACGTCCAGCAGCCGTCCGCCGCCGGCTCGCGCTGCGAGCGTCTGCAGGACGCGCCGGACCTTGTGCTGGTTCTCGGGGCGGAAATGCGGTTCGTCGGTTTCGTAGCGATCCGCCATCGTCGTGTGGACCGCGATATTCGCCTGCAGCGTTTTGGTCGTGATCATGGCAATCTCCTAAGGCTCCTACAGTTCATCGGCATGGCAAATCGGGGGCATGAGCGCCCGCGCGGGCCGTCGAAACGCGGCGGCATGTTCGAAGCGGGGGAACGGCTGCGGCTTCGGCCGCTGCAGCCTGCGGATCGCGCTCGCTGGCTGGAATGGATCAACGATCCCGCCGTCATGAACGGACTGGACCGCGCGCTTCCGGTGACGGCCGAACAGCACGACCGGTACATTGACGAAAACGTAACGAAGAATCCCGGCGCGGTCTGGTTTGCCATCGAAGCCCTCGACGGCCGCGAACACGTCGGCATCGTGTGGCTTTGGGACATCAGCCAGAGACACCGGCGCGCCGAGGCGCGCATCGTCGTTGCACCGGCCGCGGCCGGGCAAGGGTACGGAACCGGTGCACTGCGGACCCTGTGCGCGTACGGATTCGGCACGTTGGGTTTGCATAAAATTTACGCATACGTTCACGAGCGAAACGCGCGTTCGCGCGCTGCTTTCGAGCGCGCCGGCTTTACCCTGGAGGCTACGCTGGAGGAAGAAGCGTTTTGGAACGGCGCGTTCGCACCGGTGTGGCGATTGGCGCGCTTGGCGGATTAGGCTGCACCGAGCGCAGATTCGAGCGCGGCGCAGACGCCGTCGATATGCGCCTGTTCCATGCCGTAATACATCGGCAGCCGCACGAGCCGCGCGCTCAGTTCGTCGGTCTGAGCCAGCGAACCGTGCGCGCGTCCAAACCGCCGGCCCGCCGGAGCGGAATGAAGCGGAACGTAGTGAAACAGCCCGCCGATGCCCTGGGCTTTGAGGCGTTCGAGCACGCGCGTGCGCGTTTGCGCGTCGTTCACCAGCACGTAATACAGATGCGCGTTGTGCGTGGCGCTCTGCGGTATCGTGGGACGGCGCAGTTTGCCGGCGTCTTCGAGCGCGCACATCCGGCGGTCGTATGCGTTCCACAGGGAGAGCCGGCGCTCGAGCAATTCATCCGCGGCTTCGAGCTGCGCCCACAAGAACGCTGCGGTGATTTCGCTGGGCAGATAGGAAGACCCGACGTCGACCCAGCGGTATTTGTCGACCGAACCGCGCAGGAAGTTGGAACGGTTCGTGCCTTTCTCGCGGATGACTTCCGCTCGCTGCGACAATGCGGGATCGTTCACGAGCAGCGCGCCCCCCTCGCCCGATATCACGTTCTTGGTCTCGTGGAAGCTGAGCGCAGCCAGGCGCCCAAACGAACCCAGTGGACGACCGTGGTAGCTCGCGCCCAGCGCCTGCGCGGCGTCCTCAATCAGGCTCAGCCCGCGTCGCGCGCAAACGTCCGCGAGTGCGTCCATTTCGCAGGCAACGCCCGCATAGTGGACGGCCACGATTGCGCGAGTTCTGGGCGTAACGGCGGCCTCGACGAGCGTTTCGTCGACGTTCATCGTATCGGGCCGGATGTCCACGAACACCGGCACGCCGCCTCGCAATACGAATGCGTTCGCAGTCGACACGAACGTGTAGGAAGGCATGATGACCTCGTCGCCGGGCCGGATGTCGAGCAGCAGCGCGCACATCTCCAGCGCGGCCGTGCACGAATGCGTCAGCAGAGCCGACTCAGAGCCGATGCGCTCGACCAGCCGGCGATGGATTCGCTCGGTGAACGGGCCGTCGCCGGAAAGATGCGCGTTGTCGATGGCTTCCTGCAGGTACTGCATCTCGCGGCCCGTTACGTACGGTTTGTTGAACGGCACGCGCAGCGATGTGCGCGCCGCGTTATCAGCCGGCGGGCGCACGTGCCGGCTCGAAACAGGATTGCGCTCGCGGACCCAGCGTGAAAATCGTATCGAGGATGGAAACGCCGGCTTCGTACGGCGGATACAGACTGCTCGTACGGGGCGTAGTCGTACGCGGCGTACTCCAATGAAATGCCGGCGCGCGCGAACTTGTCGGTTTCGATGTAGGCCCGCGCCGACGGCCCGCTGATGTAGTGCGTTGCCCCGATTTGCTGCAACAGATCGATCAGACGGTCCGTCTTGGCGCCCGACGCGGCGAATTCCGACGAACGCAGAAAGCGAGTATGCTCGATTCCCAGGTGGCGGGCCAGCCGAATCGTCGTGGCGATGGTGAAGTCCGCCAGCAGTTCGCAAGCGCTCGCGTAGAGTTCCGCAGTCAGCTCGCGATATCGCTCGTAAAACGGCGCTCGCGCGTACGAATGGCGAAGCTGCTCTGCATGCGCGCGCTTCCAGTCGCGCGTATGGTCGACGCGAATACGGTTGATCGGCGTACCGCCCAGCGTGTTGCCTTTAGCATGAACCGGGACCGTTAGCCAGCGCAGCCCTTGGGCTGTCTTTATGCGGTTGCGGTTGCGCCAGCCGTGTTTGTCGTATTGGACGTCGTCGTAAAATACGAACACGTCGCTGCGCCGGATGAGATCGAAGTAACCGCGCCACGGGATGTACGACGGCTGGACGACGGCAGCAGAACACGAGGGCATTCAGTACTGGGTTCGGCATGCGCCGCCGATACATTAGACATGATCGCGCCAATGCAGGCACCCGCCGGCGACTACATCGCAAGCGCCAAGGCCTATCTCGACGAAGACTGCAAGACGTACGGATTGCCCCTGGACGGTCCGCTCTACGGTAATTTGCTCGCATACCTTACAAGCGTGGATGCGCATGATTTCCGTTTGAACGAGCTGCCCGCGCTGACGGCAACTCCGGGAATCTTAGGCGCGCCGCGCGCGATATTGGACCTGGGCTGCGGGCCGGGAACGCTGGTATGGAAAGCCCTGCAGCGCGGTCACTCGGCTTACGGCGTCGATTTGTCCGTTCAGAAGATCGAACTGGCGCGCAGCTGGTGCGCGTGGCTAGGCTACCCCGACAGCTGGCAAGAGCACGTCTGCGTCGGGGATGCCGGACGCCTCGCGTTCGCGGATCAATCCTTCGACCTCGTCACCAGCTACCACGTCCTGGAACACGTTTCCGATTTGCCGTCGGTCCTGTACGAGGCGGTCCGCGTAACCAAACGCGGCGGCTGGCTGCAGCTGTGCGCGCCGGATTATCGTATGTCGTACGACACCCACTACTGCATGGCGTGGCCGCGCTTCATGCCGCGCGTGCAGGCTGAAAAGTGGTGCCGCGCGATGGGACGCCCGACGGCGGGCATCGGCACGTTTTTCTACGTTACGGCACCGCAGGTCGTCGCGCTGCTGACTGCGCTGGGCTGCCGCATTCAGACGCTGATCTACCGCGAGCATCGCGACGGCCGAGCTCGAGTCTGCGACGCAAGCATCACGACGGATCCGGTGATGTTCGGCTGCGATGCCGAGGTGGAGGTCTTCGCCCGGGAGCTCAACCGGCTGCAGTCCCTCGGGCAGCTTCCCGACGTCTATAAGACGTGTCTTGAGTTTACGATCGCGGCGCAGCGCTTATAGAGCCGGTACGCTCGAGCGTTCGCGCGCGACCAGCTGACCGGCTCGAAACAGCGATTCGAACGTACCGGCGTCGGTCCACCAGCCGTCGAGCACGTCGTGGAACAGGTCGCCTTCCCGGATGTACGCATTGTTCACGTCGGTGATTTCCATCTCGCCGCGCGCAGACCGCTCGAGCCGCCGGCAAAAATCGAAGACGCGCCGATCGTACATGTACACGCCGGTCACGGCGTAGCGGCTCTTGGGGCGCATGGGTTTCTCCTCGATGCGAACGATGCGCTCGCCCTCGAGCTCGGGGCAGCCGAAGCGCTCGGGGTCGTCGACCTCTTTGAGCAGAATGCGCGCTCCGGAATCCTGCTCCTGGAACTTGCGCACGTAGTCCGAGATGTCGTCGGCAAGAATGTTGTCGCCTAAAACGACGACGATGCGCTGCCCTTCGGCAAAGTGCTCGCAGAGTTTGAGCGCGTCGGCGATTCCGCCCTCACCCTCCTGGTAGGTGTAGGCGATGTCTTTAAGGCCGAATTCACGTCCGTTGCCGAGCAAACGCAGAAAGTCTCCCGCGGAATTCCCGCCGGTGACGATCATGATGTCTTTGATTCCGGCGCCGACCAGGGTTTGGATGGGGTAGTAGATCATCGGCTTGTCGTAAATCGGCAGCAGATGCTTGTTGGTGACTTTGGTCAGGGGTCGAAGCCGCGATCCCAAACCGCCGGCTAAAATGATGCCCTTCACGCCGTAGCAACTCCCCGATGCGCATATTGTTTATGGTAGTAATCGGCAAAGTCGCCGTTCTTGAGGGGCCGCCACCACGCTTCGTTGCGCCGGTACCACTCAACCGTTTCGTGCAGTCCCCGCTCGAATCGTACGCGCGGATGCCATCCGAGCGCACGAAGCTTGGAGCAGTTGATAGCGTAGCGCCGGTCGTGCCCGGCGCGGTCGGCGACGTGCCGCACGTGCGAATGCGGCGCGCGCCTGCAACTTTCGAGCAGACGGTGCGTAATCTCCAGATTCGTGCGCGGATTGCCGCCGCCGACGTTGTAGACGTTGCCCGGATCGCCGTGTTCGAGCACGTGCAGGATGCCGCGAGCGTGATCGTCGACGTGCATCCAATCCCGAATTTGCAAGCCGTCGCCGTACACCGGCACGGGCGTGTCGTCGATGAGATTGGAGACGAACAGGGGGATCAGCTTCTCGGGATACTGGTAGGGCCCGTACGTATTCGAGCCGCGCGTGATCAGCGCGGGCGTTCGGTACGTGTTCCAGTATGCCAGCACATGGAGATCGCCCGCGGCCTTTCCGGCGCTGTACGGGCTTTGCGGCGCAAGCGGATCGGTTTCCACCGATTCACCCTGCGCGACGTCGCCGTAGACCTCGTCGGTCGAAACTTGTACGAAACGCGCAATATGGTTACGCCGCACCGCCTCGAGCAGTGTCTGCGTTCCCAAGACGTCCGTGCGCAAGAACGCCTCGGGCTCGAGGATCGAGCGGTCCACGTGCGTTTCGGCCGCAAAATTGATCACGGCGTCGATGCCGTCCGCCAGCGCGCAGTTCACGGCCGCCGGATCGCAGATATCGCCGCGGACGAACTTATAGCGCGGGTCGCTTTCAACGTCCGCGCAATTGGCCGGGTTGCCGGCGTAGGTCATGGCGTCGAAATTCAGCACCCTGGCGTGCGGCCGCTCGCGCAGAACCAGATGAATGAAATTCGAACCGATAAAGCCTAAGCCGCCGGTGACCAAAAGCCGCATCGCTTAGGATATCGGCCGGAACCGCAATGCGACCTAGCCAGCCTCCCGAGCAAGCGTCTTTCGCCGTGACACCGCCGCGGAGCCATGTTATACTCTGGCGGCTGCCCCGGGGCGACCCTGCCGGGCGGCGCCACTTCATCCTTCACGGAGGCGGGATGCTATGGCCTCACCATGGCCGGCGCCAGGACGGCACCCGGCCGAGGACCAGAAAGGACACGAATTGTCGATTATTTCTATGCGCGCCCTGCTCGAAGCGGGCGTCCATTTCGGTCACCAGACGCGCCGCTGGAATCCGAAAATGAAACCGTACATTTTCCAAGAGCGCAACGGTATCTACATCATCGACCTCGCCCTGACGGTGCAGAAGCTGCGCGAGACCTATGAAGCGGTCAAGCAACTCTCGCGCGAAGGCAAGGTCGTGCTCTTCGTGGGCACCAAAAAACAAGCTCAGGACGTGGTCAAGGAAGAAGCCGAGCGAGCCGGCACCTATTTCGTGAACCAGCGCTGGCTGGGCGGGACGCTGACCAATTTTGCGACGATACAAAAGCGCATCGCCCGCTTGCGCGAGCTCGAGAACATGAAGCAGCAAGGCGACTTCGATCGTCTTCCTAAAAAGGAAGTCGCCAAGCTTGCCGACGAGATGGCCAAGCTCGAGCGCTTCTTGGGCGGCATCAAGGACATGCATCGGCTGCCCGATGCCGTCTTCATCGTCGATCCGAAAAAAGAGCGGATCGCCGTCATGGAGGCGCGCAAGCTGAAGATCCCGATTATCGCGGTCATCGACACGAACTGCGACCCCGACGAGATCGACTACCCGATTCCGGGCAACGACGACGCCATTCGGGCGGTAAAACTGATCGTCTCAAAAATTGCCGACGCCATCGTCGAGGGGCGAACCGAGACCCAAAGCGCAAGCGAGGCGGCGTCCTACGCCGAGCCGGAAGGCTACGAGGCGTATGCCGAACCGGAGGAAGAGCCCGTCACGACCATGGCCGAGGCCGAAGCCGGAGTATAGCCGCTCACCCTCACCGCAACTGGAGTATAACGTGTCTACCGCGACCTACCAGCCCAAAGCCGAAGAAGTCAAAAGACTGCGCGAACTCACCGACGCGCCGATGATGGATTGCAAAAGAGCGCTCGTCGAAGCCGCCGGCGACATCGACAAAGCCAAAAGCGTGCTTGCCGAGCGCGGCGCGGCCCACGCGCAAAAGAAAGCCGAGCGCGCGGTCAACGAGGGTCTGGTCACCGGTTACATTCACGCGGGCGGCAAGATCGGCGTCCTGGTCGAGGTCAACAGCGAAACGGACTTCGTCGCGCGCAATCCCAAGTTCGGCGAACTCACGCGCGACATCGCGATGCACATCGCGGCGATGTCGCCGCAGTACGTCGATCGGCAGAGCGTTCCGGACGAACTCGTGCAGGAGATTCGCCGCGAACTCACCGGCAGCGTGCCGGCGGGCAAACCGCCCGAGGTCGCGCACAAGATCGTCGAAGGCAAGCTGAACAAATGGTTCGAGGAGCATTGCCTGTTGGATCAGCCCTTCGTCAAGGACGACTCGATGAGCGTCGGCGATCTGATCAACGGCGTGGTCGGGGTGCTGGGCGAAAACATCAAGGTGCGCCGCTTCACCAAGTACGCGTTGGGGGACTAGCGCGCTCGTGCAAACCCCGCCGGCGCAGCCGAAATACCGCCGCGTTCTGCTGAAAATCTCGGGGGAAGCCTTCTCCGGAACGGAGACCGGCCTCGACGTGCACACGACCGAAGACATGGCGCGCCAAATCGCCGAAATTCATCGCGATCGCGTATCGGTCGCGGTGGTCGTAGGCGGCGGCAACATCTGGCGCGGCAAAGTGCACGAAGAAGCGGGCATGGATCGGGCCACGGCGGATTACATGGGGATGCTCGCGACCGTCATCAACGCGCTGGCGCTTCAGGACGCTCTCGAGCGCATGGGCGTGCCGTCGCGCGTGCAAACGGCGATCGCGATGCATCAAATCGCCGAGCCGTACATCCGGCGGCGCGCCATTCGTCACTTGGAAAAGGGTCGCGTCGTCATCTTCGCCGCGGGCACGGGCAATCCGTATTTCACCACGGACACCACCGCGGCGCTGCGCGCCGTGGAAGTGGGCGCCGAGGCGATCCTCAAAGCCACCAAGGTCGACGGCATCTATACCGCCGACCCGATGAAAGTTCCCGAAGCAACGCGCTTCGAACAGCTCGCGTATCTCGAAGTGCTGCAGCGCGGCTTGGAAGTCATGGACAATACGGCGCTCACGCTGTGCATGGACAACAATTTACCGATCGTCGTATTCGACATGGCCACGCCCGGTAATATCCGCCGCGTCGTCTGGGGCGAATCGATCGGTACGCTGGTGGGCAAGATCGACGCGCTCACGCCCAAACACCACGATGTTTTGGGAACGCCCCGCTTGTAATTGAACGACAATCGTTGGAGAGTGCGAATGGCCGACAACTCCCTGAAAGATGCCGAAACGAAAATGCAAAAGTGCCTGGAGTCCACGCGCGGCGAATTCGCGTCGATCCGCACCGGCCGTGCTACGCCCGCGCTGCTCGACCGGCTTCACGTCGAAGCGTACGGCTCGGCAGTCCCCCTAAAGCAGGTCGCGACGGTTAGCGTCCCGGACGCGCGTTCGCTGATGATTCAGGCGTTCGATCGCAATACCGTCGGCGACATCCGCAAGGCAATAGAAAAGAGCGATTTGGGTTTAACGCCCAACGTCGACGGCAACCAGATCCGTTTGATCGTTCCCCCGCTGAACGAAGAGCGGCGCAAAGACCTGGTCAAAGTCGTCAAAAAGAAGGGCGAAGAAGGCAAGATCGCGGTGCGAAACGTCCGGCACAAAACCCACGACGACCTCAAGGCGCAGCTCAAGGACCACGAGATCACCGAGGACGACGGCAAACGCATGCAGGATCAGCTCCAGAAGCTCACCGACAAGTACGTCAAGGACATCGATCAGCTCATTGCCGCTAAAGAAAAAGAGATTCTGGAGGTCTGACGCGCCGCCGTGCCGCTCGAAGACCTGATACTGATGCCTGAAGTCGACGCGCGCCGCGCACTGGCCGGACAAGCGCTGGTGTTTTCGCTGCTCGCGCCCGTGGGCGCGTATGCGGGCTGCGGCGCGCTGCGCGTGCTGCGTGCACGTCCGGTAAGCCTGCCGGCCGGCGATGAATCGGCGGCGCGCGTCGAGCTCGTGTGCGGATACGAATCGTACCGTGCTCTGGAAGATCCGCCGGCCTGACGCCATGACGATTGCAGGCGTTCTTCCCGAATTAGCCGATCAGTTGGATGCCGCACGCGTGCCGCATCACGTGGCGATCATCATGGACGGCAACCGGCGCTGGGCCAAGCTCAACGGCTTGCCGGCGATCGAAGGCCATCGGCGGGGCATGGTCGCGCTGCGCGAGGTGACGCGCGCTGCCCGCGATTTGGGCGTTTCGATCCTGACGGTGTACGGATTCTCCACTGAAAACTGGCGGCGCGACACCACCGAGATCTCTCTGCTGCTCGACTTGTGCGTGTATTTCGCGCAAAACGAGCTGGCCGAACTGAGCCGCAACAACGTGCGCGTGAACGTACTTGGCGCGTATCGCGCGCTGCCGCCCGCTTCGCGCCAAGCGCTCGAAGATCTGATGGACCGAACCGCTCGCAACGACGGTCTTTTGTTGAACTTGGCGGTCAACTACAGCGCTCGCGCGGAACTGCAGCGGGCGGTCAAAACCATTGCGGACGATGTGGCGCGCGGCCGCCTGTCGCCTGAAGCGATCGACGAGCGCGTCATCGGCTCGTACCTCTACACCGGACAACTGCCGGACCCCGATATGCTGATCAGACCAGGCGGCGAGCATCGCTTGTCTAACTTCCTGCTGTACCAATTGGCCTACACGGAACTCGTGATGACCGACGTCTACTGGCCGCGGTTCGGCAAGGAAGAGTTCGTACGAGCGCTGATAGAATTTCAAAAACGGCAGCGACGCTTCGGGGGAGCGTGACCGCGTCCGCACCGGCCGCCCCCGCGGCTGCCGGACGGCTCTTGTCGACGCGGCGCGTGCTGGTAGGCATGGCCCTGGCCGTGGTCGGCATCGCGAGCATCTTTTGGTCGCCCGCATTCTACGCGCTGCTGATCGTGCTCGGCACGCTGATGCTGTACGAGCTTTCCCGCCTTTGCGACATCAAAGGCCAGCCGATGGAGTTTCAAGTTGCGGTCATCGGCATGCTCGCCTACGTTTTCCTGGCGATTTTTCACCTGATGTCCAAGTGGGAAGGCGTGCTGCTGGCGTTCATCGTGCTGGCGACGTTCTGGCTGGGCATGTACGGCGACCGGCGACGGTATTTCGCCCGCACGGCGTACACTCTGCTCGCGGTGCTCTATATTGGAAAGCTGCTCACCTATTTCGTGTTCATCCGCGAGGTTCCGCAGCGCGGAACGTACTGGACGATCCTCGTCGTCGTCTTGATCGCGCTGACCGACATCAGCGCCATGCTGGTGGGTTCACTGATCGGCAAGCATCAGCTGACGAAAATTTCGCCCAAAAAGACCGTTGAGGGCTCTCTGGGCGCGCTGATCGTCGTGGGCGCCGTCGGCGCAGCGCTGGCGTACGTGCCCGGTCTGCAGATGGCATGGTGGCAAGGCGCGGGTTTGGGCGCGGCAACGTGCATTGCGGCGCAGGCCGGGGATCTCGTCGAATCTGCGCTCAAACGCGATGCCGGCGTAAAGGACACCGGCACGGTGATTCAAGGACACGGAGGCGCGCTGGACCGCTTCGATTCCTATCTTTTCGGCGGCATGGCGTTCTTCGGAGCGCTGCACGTGCTGGGGCTGCTCGCCTTTGCGTAAAAAACGGATTGCCGTTTTAGGCAGCACCGGATCCATCGGAACGCAGGCCCTGGACGTGATTGGCCGCCATTCCGATCGCTTCGAGGTCGTCGCGCTTGCGGCCGGAAAACAGATCGACAAACTGCGAGCTCAGGCAGCCGAGTTCGGCGTCGGCTGCATTGCGGATGCACGCGACGGCGCAGCAGGTCTGCATCGCGTCGCGGTCGAGTGCGATCCCGACCTCGTCCTTGCCGCCACGGACGGCTTCGTTTCGTTCGATGCGGTCTTTGCCGCGGTCGAACGCGGCATCCATATCGCCGTGGCCAATAAAGAGCTCATCGTGGCCGCAGGGGAGCTGCTCGTGCGCGCCGCAGCGCGAAGCGGGTCGCACATTCTCCCCGTCGATTCCGAACATTCGGCCGTCTTTCAATGCCTGGTCGGAGAGGATCGCCGCGGCGTGCATTCCGTCATACTCACCGCATCCGGCGGTCCGTTCTGGCGCAAAACCGCGGCCGAAATGCAGGACGCCACTTTGGAGGCGGCCCTGGCGCACCCGACCTGGCGCATGGGCATAAAGAATACCGTGGACTCGGCAACGATGATGAACAAGGGCTTGGAGGCTATCGAAGCCGGCCGGCTCTTCGGCCTGCCCGGCGAGCGGATCCAAATTTTGGTCCACCCGCAGTCGATCGCCCACGGCATGGTGGTTTTCAGCGACGGCAGCGTCAAGATGCAGGCGGCCGCTCCCGACATGCGGCTGCCGATAGGCTACGCCTTGGCCTACCCCGAGCGCTTGTGCGATGGGCCCGCGACGGATGCAGGGCCGTTATCCGCCGTCGGCGCGCATCCCGGCGCCGGCGCCGTGCGTTATGATTTCGAACCCCCCGACGACGACCGGTTTCCCTGCGTGCGCCTGGCCTATCGGGCTCTCGCCGCGGGCGGGACGGCGCCGGCGGTTCTTTCGGCGGCAAACGAAATCGCCGTGGCGGCGTTTGTAGAAGGGAAGATCCGTTTTGGACAGATCGCGCAGGTCGTCGAACGCGTAATGGCTTGCGAGAATGCCGAAACATTGAGTTTAGAGGGCGTACGGCGCGCGGATGCATCTGCGCGCGAAAACGCGCGAGCGGCCGTTGCGGCGCTCGCCCCGCGTGTCGAGGTATAAGTGGCTATCGTTCTGGCGGCAATCACACTGGCGAGCATCGCCAAAATCGTGCTGTTCGTGGTCGTGCTTTCCATCCTGGTGGTGCTGCACGAGTACGGCCACTTTCTGATCGCGCGCCTGAACAACGTGCGCGTGCTCGAATTCTCGGTCGGGATGGGACCGCTGCTCTACGGCCGGCGCAGCAAACGCAGCGGAACGATGTATTCGCTTCGCGCGCTGCCCATCGGGGGCTACTGCGCCATGCACGGCGAGGACAACAAAGCCTCGCAGGCCGAGCAGCAGCGAGAATTTCGTCAAACGGTCACCGTCAACGGGCGTGAGTACGACGACGACAATTTCCAGGCAAAAAATCCCTGGCGGCGCCTGGCCATCGTTTTGGCCGGGCCGATCGCCAACTTCATTCTCACCTTCGCCATTCTTTTTGCCGGAGCGCTCGCATTCGGCGTGCAGAGCAGCAACGTGCAGCCGCGAGTGGGCCTGCTCTCGCCGGGCATGCCCGCGCAGCGCGTGGGTCTGCATGCGGGTGACAAGATCGTCAGCGTCGATGGCGTTGCGATCCGCAGCGGCAACCAGCTCGTCACGCTCATTCACGATGCGCTGCACCGGCCGTTGCGGTTGACGTACGCGCGCGACGGCCAGCGCGGCACGGTCACCGTGACGCCGGTGAATTGTCCTGCGCCGCAGCACGAAATGGGCTGCATCGGCTTTCAGCCCGTCGCTGCATACGAGCACGTGGGACTCGTTCGCGCGGTGCGTGAATCCGTCGCGCAATTCGAGTTCGTGGGAGCGCAGACGTTCGGCAGTCTGGCGCTGCTCGCCAGCCATCCCGCCAAATACGGCAGCCAGGTTTCCGGGGTGGTGGGCATGGGACAGGCCGCGATGACGATTCAAGATTTCGGCTGGGGCCCGTACCTGTTCTTCGCTTCGCTGATTTCGTTTGCGCTGGGCGTCTTCAACTTGCTGCCGCTGCCCGCACTCGACGGCGGCCGAGCCGCGTTCATCATCGGCGAGCTCGTACGCGGGAAACCCGTGGATCCCGAGAAAGAAGCCTGGGTGCACATTACGGGTTTTGCGGTTCTCATTGCGCTCATGCTGGTGATCAATTTTTACAACGTCGTCCAAATCGTCCAAGGGAAAGGACCGTTCTAAAGTGGCGTCCCCAACTTCAGGGAGCCGACGCTAGTGTCGATTCGGCTGCGCAGGCAAAGTAAGCCGGTGTTTCTGCAGAACAAGACCGGAAAAGCCGACGCGAAGGGCGTGTGGATCGGCGGCGACCATCCAATCGTCGTGCAGACGATGACCACGACGGATACTGCCGACGCCGACGCTACGCTCGAGCAAGTCTACGGTTTAGCCATGGAAGGCGCCGAGGTCGTGCGCGTGACGGTGAAGGATCCGCCCGACGCCGCCGCCATGCCGGCCATCGTGCACCGCTCTCCGGTTCCCATCGTGGCGGACATTCACTTCGATCACCGCATGGCGCTGGCCGCGATCGATGCCGGCGTGGCGAAATTGCGCTTGAATCCGGGCAACATCCGCGATCCGAAAAAGACGGCCGAAGTCGTTGAAGCCGCCAAAGCCAAAGGCATCCCCATCCGCATCGGCGTCAACATGGGATCGCTCGCGCCGGATCTCGAGAAAACCTTGGGCCATACTGCGCAGGCGATGGTCGAATCGGCGATGCGCCACGTCGAGATACTCGAAAGCCTGGCTCACACCGACATCGTCATTTCGCTCAAAGCCCACGACGTCACCACGACGGTGCACGCATATCGCCTGATGGACAAGCGGCTGCGCGAACGCAGTACGCCGTATCCGCTGCACTTAGGCATCACCGAAGCCGGCATGCTGCGCGACGGCACGGTGAAATCGTCCATCGGCCTTGGCATTTTGCTCTTCGAAGGAATCGGCGATACGATTCGCGTTTCGCTCGCCGCCGACCCGATCGAAGAGGTGCCGGTGTGCTGGAGCATGCTCAAGGCGCTCGGCTTGCGGGAAAAAGGCTTTGAAATCACGGCCTGCCCGTCGTGCGGGCGCGCGGAGATCAGCGTGCTCGAACTGGGGCGCAGCGTCGAAGCGATCGCCAAAGAGTATACCGCGCCGGTAAAAGTTGCGGTCATGGGCTGCGTGGTCAACGGTCCGGGCGAATCGAAAATGGCCGACGTCGGCGTGGCCGGCGGCAAAGGCAAGGGCGCTATCTACCGGGCCGGCGAGCTCGTCGGAACCTTTCCGGAGGATCAGCTGCTCGGAGCGCTGCGCCTGGAGATAGAAAAAGTGATTGCGGAAAAATACCCGGACTATGCGCATGAGATATCGGCCGCCGTCTAAGACGGTGCTCGCGGTCACGGCGTGCCTGGCGCTGGGCGCTTCGCTGACGTTGGTGTTTTCAAAACCGGTCGACGTCCGGGTCGACGGTCAGCCGCTGATCAGCGACGTTCCGCCCGTTTCATCCATGCGCGACGGCGTGTTCGTGCCGCTGCGCTCGGTCGGCGATGCGCTGGGCGCCGATACGCGGTACGAGCGCGCGTCGGGCGACGTGGTCGTCACTCGCGGCGATCAAGTGCTGCACCTCAAAGCCGGTTCGACGCATGCCAAACTCAACGGCATGCCGATGACGCTGCACCATCCGCCTTTTCGCGTGCGCGGGCGCGTCATGGTCAGCTTGCGCGCGGTGCAGCAACTCTTCGGCGTCCGGGTGAAATTCGACAAGATGACCGCTCGCGTGGACGTCGACACGCCCGGCAGCGCCTCGGACGGCGCCCAATTCCAAACGCAGTAGCTGCTTAGCGCTTCGGCGCGGGGTTAGGTTCGAGAACGGGGCCGGCTTGCGCCGCGCGGCTTTTTCTGCATGCTGGGCAGCGATTCGATGTGCTGCGCGACGCCTTCGACGATGGCCGCTCCGGTCTGCAGCGCTTTACCGGTCGTCATCATCGTGTCGGCAATGGTGCGAGCGGTATCGGGAGCCTTTTTGGCGGCTTTTTTCGTACCCTTTGCCGCGGCTTTGGCCGTCTTCTTCACCGCGCCGGCGGCGGAGGCTGCTGCGCGCTTGGGCGATTTGGCCGGCGCTTTGCGCGTCGACTTACGGGCGCCGGCTGCGGGTTTGGATTTTTTTGCGGCTTTGCTTGCGCCGCTTTTTTTTCGTGCTGCCATGGATGCTTGTTTACCCGTCGCCGGTAGCGTCAAACGAATTCCTGCAGCCCTTCGGGTTCTGCGACGGGTTCGATTTTTTCCGGATCGGACTTACGGAAACCGTACGAGAAGAAGATGATCAGCCCCACTATGAGCGCGCCCACGAACCAGATCCACGTTTCGCGGGAAAGCCCGAAGACCGCCAAAAAGGCCGAGAACGCGATGCCCAGCGCGGGAAATACCGGCACGAACGGCGAGCGAAACGAGCGCGGGATATCCGGGCGCTTGTAGCGCAGAAAAATGACGCCCGCGCAGACGACGATGAAGGCCAGCAGCGTTCCGATGTTCACCAAGTTGAGCAGCTGCGTCAGCGGAACGATCAGCGTGAGAACGGCGACCGCGCATCCGGTGATCATCGTCATCAGCACCGGCGTTTTGAACCGCGGATGCACGCGCGCCACGAACGGGGGCAGCATGCCGTCGCGCGCCATGACGTAAAAGATCCGGGTTTGTCCCAGCAGCGAGGCCAGCGCCACCGACGTCGTTCCGGCCAGGACGCCGACCGTTATGGCGATATTCGCAAACCAATTGTGCAGCGGCGCCAGCGCCGCCTGAAGAGCTGCGTTCTGATCGACTTTTTGCCACGGTACGTCGCCCACGAGCACGATCGCCGTCGCGCAGTAGAGCAGCGTGCCGATGGCCAGCGCTCCGATGACGCCCACGGGCACGTCGCGCGCCGGGTTCTTCGTTTCTTCGGCGGTCGTAGTGGCCGTGTCGAATCCGATGTAGCTGAAGAACACCAGAGCGGCGCCGGGGATAATGCCGAACCCGCCGCCGCCCGAGAACGGGGAGAGATGGCCCCAGCCTTTGGGCGCAAAATCGTGCAGGTACGCGGGATGGAACAGCGTCGATCCGAAGATGATGAACACGAACAGCGCGCCGATCTTCAGAACGACGAAGACGTTGTTGGTCGTTGCCGTTTCGCGAATGCCGATAGACAGCACCGCCGAGAGGAGAAGCACGAAGATCGCGCCGACGATATCGTACTGCGAATGCAGGAAATCCCAGTGCGAAGGAATCCACCACGACCCCGAAATGGTCAGCGCGGAAGTCTGCGCCCAATGAGGCAGGCTCAGGCTGAAGTCTTTGAGGACCGCTTGAATCGCCCCGGAGAATTGCTGGGCGACGGGGGCTGCGCTGATGCCGTATTCGAACAGCAGTGCGAAACCGATGATCCATGCGACCAATTTGCCCAAGGTCGCATACGAATAGGTGTACGCCGAGCCCGCGATCGGCACCATCGACCCGAGCTCCGCGTAGGAGAGCGCGGCAAACAACGAAGCCGCGCCCGCGATCAGATACGAGATGATGATGGCGGGACCGGCCATGGCAATGCCCGGGCCGATCGTCGTAAAAATGCCCCCGCCGATCATCGTGCCCAGTCCGATTGCGATCAGGTCCTTGCCGGTCAGCGCGCGCCGCAGAATCCTCTGTCGCGAAAGAGCGCGCAGCTTCTCGATGTTGGTCGTAGCAAACAAGCGGGCGGCTAAAGACATTCCCGCCCGGTTCGCAAAAGAGCGGGCTGCGCCCTACAAGAACATCGCGCGATGAACGCTTACCGGCGCCTGCAATCGCGCGAAATCTACCGCAATCCGTATGTATGCGTCGAGGCGCATTCGATACTTCATCCCAGCGGCGTGCGCGGCGAGCACGTTCTCATCGTCACGCCTGCGAGTTCGGCAGTCGTCGTAAGCGACGGCGGCGATCTGTTGTTTTGCCGCCAGCCGCGGTTCGGAGCTCAAACCGAGGTGGTGGAGATCGTCAAAGGCGGCGCGGAACCGGATGAAACGCCGCTGGAATGCGCGCAGCGGGAAACGCGTGAAGAACTGGGCGTCGTCGCTTCACATTGGGAGCCGCTGGGGGCCTTGTACGAGATACCGTCGATCATGAACGCTCCGATCGAGCTGTTCTGGGCGCACGGAATCGAGCACGTCGACGCCGCGCCCGAGCCGGTCGAAACGATCGAACTCGTCCGAGTGCCTGAAGCGATCGCCATAAGTGCCGCGGCATCGGCGCGAATCGGCGATGCCGTTACGGTAGCCGCGCTCCTACGATACGGAATCGCGCGCGGTGCTATTGCGATTCGACCGGCGGCTGCGTCCGAGGATTCCAAAGATGCTCCGGAGCGTCCCACCGGTGATTGATCCAGCGAGCCCAAACGAACAACGCATCCGATAAGCGGTTGACGTAGCGCACGCACTCCGCCGAAACATCGGTATCGATTTGCCGCAGCGAAACGAGTCGCCGTTCCGCGCGGCGGCACACCGTGCGCGCGACGTGCAGAAACGAACCCGCCGGCGTTCCGCCGGCATGGATGAAATTCGCGAGCGGCTCGAGATCGGTTTGCGCGCGGTCGATCGCGCGCTCGAGCGCCTTGGCGTCGCCGGCGGTTACCAGCGGCATGCCCTCCCGGCGTTTGTCGAGCGGCGTGGCCAGCTGCGCGCCCAAATTCAACAGCACGTCCTGCGTCCACGCCAGCCACGCATCCAAACGCCGTACGTCTGCGTGGGCCTCGAGACGAGTTGCCAAATGGCTTCGAGCCACGCCGATGAAGCTCGAGAGTTCGTCCACAGTGCCGTAGGCTTCGATGCGAAGGTCGTCTTTCTTCACGCGACCACCGCCGACCAAACCGGTCGTACCATCGTCGCCGGTGCGCGTGTAGATGCGGGTAAGTTTCGGCATGCAGTGCCGTTCGACGCGCGCGCAGGCCGCCCCATCAAAGGGCGGCGCACTTGTTTCTGCGAATCCGGGGCCGGTCATGTCCGATTCCGACGGGCTCGTAAAAGAAGTTCCCTCCAAAGCGACCGATCTCTCCGCCTGGTATACGGCGGTCTGCCTCAAAGCCGAGCTCGTTTCCTATTCGCCGGTGCGAGGATGCGTCGTGCTGCGCCCGCACGGTTACGGCATGTGGGAGAATCTGCAAAAGCATTTGGACGAGCGGTTCAAGGCCACGGGCCATGAAAATGCGTACTTCCCGCTGTTCATTCCCGAGAGTCTGCTCGTGCGCGAGGCCGCGCACGTCGAAGGGTTCGTCCCCGAAGTTGCGTGGGTGACGCAGGGCGGTAAAGAAACGCTCGAAGAGCGCCTCGCAGTTCGCCCTACCTCCGAAGCGATGATCGGCGTGATGTACGCAAAATGGATTCAATCCTATCGCGACCTGCCGATCCTCATCAACCAATGGGCCAACGTCGTGCGCTGGGAGAAGGCCACGCGCCCGTTTCTGCGCACGATGGAATTTTTGTGGCAAGAGGGGCACACCGCGCATGCCTCCGCCGCGCAGGCTCGCGAAGAAACGCTGCAGATGCTGGGCGTCTATAAGGATTTCGCGGAAAACGTCGCTGCCGTGCCGGTGTACGCCGGCATCAAGAGCGCGAGCGAACGGTTTCCCGGCGCAGTTGAAACCTTTTCGATCGAGGCCCTCATGCCCGACGGCAAAGCGCTTCAGTCCGCTACGTCGCACGACCTCGGGCAAAATTTCAGCAAAGCGTACGACATCACGTTCGCCGACGCGGACCGGGAGATCAAACACGTTTACACGACGTCGTGGGGAATGTCGTGGCGCATGCTCGGAGCCGCGATTCTGGTGCACGGCGACGACCGCGGGCTGCGCCTTCCGCCCAAACTCGCGCCCGTCGAGGCCGTCTTCGTGCCGATCGTCACCGGCTCGGACACCGCTGCAATCGACAAATCGCAGGAACTGGCGCGCGAACTGCGCGCCGCGGGCTTTCGGGTGCGCGTCGACACCCGCGAACAGACGCCGGGATGGAAATACGCCGAATGGGAAATGCGCGGCGTTCCGGTGCGCATCGAGATCGGTCCGCGCGATCTGCTTAGCGGCAGCGCTATGGTCGTGCGCCGCGACAAAGCCAAGGGCGAAAGCGGCGCGAAAACGGCGGTTTCCTTCGATGCTCTCGAGCGCGTGCTGCGCGAAACGCTCGCGGAAGTGCACGGCGCGCTGTACGCGCAGGCCGATGCGTTCTTGCGTTCCCACACGTTCGCGGTGAGTGAACGCGGTGAATTTTTGGACAAATGCAGTTCGCGCGCCGGGATGATCGATATACCGTGGTGCGATCGTCCGGCCTGCGAAGCGCAGGTCAAGGCCGCAACCGGTGCGACGACCCGCACCCTTCGCGCGCTCGAGCAAGCCGGTGCGGCCTGCGTAGCGTGCGGAGAACCCGCCAAGGTCAACGCGTATTTTGCTCAGAGCTATTAGCGCGCTCGTTCTGCTCGCCCAAGCCTTGTTTCCGGCGGCGCCCGCAGGCGTGGGCGCAACCGATGCCTACGCGCGATCGTCCGGCAACGCCAAACCGGTCGCCGCGGCGATCGGACGAGCACTGTTCGCGACGGTGTGGCCGGCTCAAGTGCTCAACGTCTACGCCGATTCGGTCGACGGGCGGAGCGTCGCGGGGCTGCGCCTTTCCGGCGTGCGCTTTCACCGGCCGCTCACGCGCGAACAATTCATCGACGAGATCGCGCAGATCGTGCGCACGGCGTTTACTTCCTCGAACGTGAACGAGGTGGACGTCTGGGCGACCGTGCCGTTGCGCGTGGGCAAAGACGTGGTCGTCGCGGGAGATTTGGCAAAGCCCACCTCGCGCACCGTTTTTACGCTCAGCGTCCGCCGGGGCGAGAGCGCCGATTCCATGGTCGCTCGCATGCGGCGGGGGGACGGCGCGTTCTGGGACCAGGAGTGGATGCGCAGCGCTCTAAAGTGAGAGAACACATGTACCGCAAGACCACCTTGAGCAACGGCGTTCGGGTGATAACCGAAACGATGCCCGCCTTTCGCTCGACGTCGATAGGCATTTGGGCCGACGTCGGTTCCGCCGACGAGAGCGCCGAACGCCGGGGGATATCTCATCTGGTCGAGCACATGCTCTTCAAAGGAACGCCGAGCCGCACGGCACGCCGTATCGCCGAAGAGATGGACGGCATAGGCGGCAACTTGAACGCGTTCACCGACAAAGAAACGACGTGTTACTACGCCAAGGTCATGGACCGGCATCTTCCGCTGGCGGTCGACGTGCTGGCCGACATGTTCCTGAACTCGCAGTTCGATCCGCAGGAACTGAGCAAAGAGCAAAAGGTCGTTCTCGAAGAGATCAAGATGTACGAAGACTCGCCCGACGAGCTGATCCACGACCTTTTCATCCAGACCATGTGGCAAGACAGCAACTTGGGCGCACCGACCATAGGCTTTGCCGACACGGTGACCGCAATCACGCCCGACGATCTGCGCGCGCACATGAAACGCCATTACGCGCCGAATTCGGTCGTCGTGGCGGCCGCGGGCAACGTCGAACACCAAGCCGTGGTCGATCTGTTCGAACGCTGCTTTGCTTCCTTTGAGGGATCGTGCGAGCTGCCCGTGCCCGAAGCGCCGCCTGCCACGCCGAATTCGCTTTTCCGTTACAAGGACAGCGAACAGGCATACGTCGTCCTCGGAACGCGCGGTCTTTCGGTGCGCGACGATCGCCGGTACGCCCTATCGGTGCTCGATACGATTTTGGGCGGCGGTATGTCGAGCCGTTTGTTTCAGGAGATTCGGGAAAAGCGCGGGTTGGTGTACACCGTATACTCGTTTCAAGCGGCGTACCGGGGCGCCGGTCTGTTTGCGGTGTACGCGGGCACGTCCCCGAAAAACGTGAGCGAGTGCGTGTCGGTCATCGGCGAACAGTTCGCCGGTCTGCGCGAGCAGCGCGTTACGGAGGCCGAGCTGCGTTTGGCCAAGGAGCACATCAAAGGCAGCCTTACGCTCTCGCTGGAGAGCACGTCGAGCCGGATGATCCGGCTGGGCCGCAGTGAGTTCTCGCTCGGGCGCGAGCTGACCACCGAAGAGATCGAGGAGAACGTCGAGGCCGTTACGGCCGACCAGATTCACACCCTCGCACAGGAGCTGTTGGCGGAGAACAATCTCGGTCTGTGCGTGCTCGGACCGGTCGACGAAGCGTCCGTTGCATGGAACCGTAGCGCTGCATAACCCCGGGGCTGCCCTGGTTCCGTTTTGGACGTGGCAGCTCGTCGTCGCGCTGGCGATCAACGTCATCGTGCAAGCCATTCAAATCGGCGCGTACGCAGCGCGCCTGGCGGGAGTGCGCACCGGGCGCATCGCCACGTCGATTTCGCTGTTCAACTTGTTCGTCACCGCCAGCCGGCTGGCGACCCTGGTTTACACGCTCATGCTCGGCCCTATCTCCGACAAGGCGGGAAACGCCGTCAAGGCTCTGATGCTGCGCCATCTGCCGGCCGTGCAGCTGCATGCATCGATCGCCGGCATCCAGCACGCGTTCGAATGGCAGCTGCGGCTGATCATCGTGGCCGGCACGGTGGGAACCATCCTGGGCAGCCTCATGCTGCCGATGTTTACGTACCTGTACGTGCGCGGCGTGCGCTCCTTCGAACAAACGAAATCGCTTCCGCACTCGCTGGTGCGTCTGTTCGATCCGCGGGTGCTGTGGAGCGTGCTCTCGCAGCTGCGGGTGCCGCACTACAGCGAAATCTTCAGCTTCTCCGCGCGCAACATTCCCCGGCGCCTGCTCGTTTTCAACGTCGTCGTGACCGGCATTTACGCGATAGGGGTGGTCGCGGCATACTACGCCAGCGTACTGGACGTCAACGTGGCGAGGACCGCTATCGGCATCTCCGGCATCATCAACGGCATCGGGACCATCGCCTTTACCTTCTTCGTGGATCCGACGTCGTCGATCATCGTCGACGAAGCGGTCAAAGGCGAGCGTTCGCACCAGGAAGTCAAGGCAATGGTCTTCTACCTCTCATTGACGGCGATAATCGGCTGGCTGGTCTCCCAAGCGCTGCTTTGGCCCGCCGCCTGGATCATCTCGGCCGTTGCTCGGATCGTCAACCATGGCAGGT
The DNA here is from genome assembly GCA_963777315.1 of Vulcanimicrobiota bacterium. Taxonomy (GTDB): domain Bacteria; phylum Vulcanimicrobiota; class Vulcanimicrobiia; order Vulcanimicrobiales; family Vulcanimicrobiaceae; genus CAVYEM01. The sequence goes on along the minus strand of CAVZQC010000004.1, from coordinate 748,226 downwards.
AGCATAGACTCGTGAACATTCTACGCACCCTCGTTTACGCGGCGCTCTTCGTGAGCCTCGCCGGCTGTGCCGGTACCGTCGAACACTGGATCGTCGATACCCGCGTCAATCAGGGCGACGTCGCCCTGCAGAACGGCAGCCTGCACGAGGCCGAAATCGCCTATCGGTTGGCCCTGAAGGTCAGCCCGCGGGATCCGCGCGCGCGCGCCGGATTCTCGCAAGTATCGGCGGCGATCGCCGAGAGCAATTACCGCAGGGGTGATTTCGACGACGCACTGGCCGTGCTCAACGAGGGCCAGAAGTACGATCCCCAAAGCGTGCGCTTACAGGCGCTGCGATCGCAAATCGAGGATGCGCGGCTCAAGCGCGAAATCGTGAGCTCGAACTATCCCACCTACGAGCGCACGGGTTCGCAGCTGCGCGAAGCGTACGCGACGCTCAACGTGCAGACAAAGAGTATTTTGAAGAACCTCAAGCGCTTTTCGTACACGTACGATACGCGCGATCTGACTAGGGCGATTCAGAACTCATACGAGCTGCAGCTCGACGTGACGAAAAACACGAACAGATTGATAGCGTACCGCCAACTGGTCGAGTCGGGGGTTCCGGCTACGGCAGGCGCTCAAACATCGGCTCCGACGGGGTCCCTGCTGCCGCTGCCGTAGCGACGCGGTGCTCGCAGTGGCGCAGCAGCCGCGCCACTTCGTCGGACTCGCGCGCTTCGCCGTACAGCGCTCCCTGCCAGGCATCGCAGCCCAGGGCGCGCAGCATCTCGAGCTGTTCCTTTCGCTCGATGCCTTCGGCGGTCACGCTCAGCCCGAGCTTGCGGCACAGCCGGACGATTGCCTCGGCAACTTCGGCATGATAACTGTTTCGATCGACCGACTCGACGAAGCTGCGATCGACTTTCACCGTGTCCACGGCCAGCGTTTGCAGTCGAGCCAAAGCACAGTGCTGCACGCCGAAATCGCCCAGCGCCAAGCCCACGCCCATTCCGCGCAGCTCGCGCAGCGTGGCTTCGGCCTCTTGCGCCCGATCGATGAAGGCGGCTTCGGTGACCTCAAGGCCGATCAGGTCGGCCGGAAGGCCGTGCCGGCCGCGCAATTCTTCGAGCGTTCGCACGAAGTTGGGATCGTGAAGTTGATACGGCGACACGTTGAGCCAGGTACGCGTTCGCAAACCCGCGCGAGCCCACGCCGCAGTCTGTTCGAAGGCTTGGTCCATCGCCCACCGCCCGATGGGAACGATCAGGCCCGTTTCATCGGCAAGCGCAACGAACTCGGACGGTTCTATCGGCCCTAATTCCAGGCTGTTCCAGCGCAGCAGCGCCTCGACGCCGACGATTTCGCTGCCGGCCGCGCTGACGATGGGCTGATAGCGCAAGGCGAGCTCGTTGCGTGTGAGCGCGTGGCGCAGCGCGCGTTCCATGCGAAATCTGCGCGAAGCAGCGTACTGCAGGTCGGGCGTATAGTAACCGTAGCCGCTGCCGCCGCGCCGTTTCATCGCGTACATCGCCACATCGGCGTTGCGCAGGAGTGAGTCCGGCTCTTTGCCGTCGAGCGGAAACAAACTTATCCCGATGCTTGCAGAGAGGAAGTGCTCGTGCTCGCCGACCAAGATCGGCGGCCGCAGCGCATCGATGACCTTGGCTGCCCGTTCGGAGATCGACATTTTGTCCGGCATGCCGTCCAGAACGATGATGAACTCGTCGCCGCCCGTGCGCGCTACGATGTCGTCCGGCGTAACGGCCAAACGCAGCCGCCGGCTGACTTCGGCCAGAACCGCGTCGCCCACGCGGTGCCCGAGCGTGTCGTTGATGATCTTGAAGCGGTCCAGATCGACGAACAGAATGCCGACTAAGGAACGGCCCTCGTAGTTGCTGATGATGCGGCGAATGTCCTGGCGCAGCCCGGTGCGGTTTCGCAGGCCCGTAAGTGCGTCGTGGTAGGCGAGATCCACCAGCGACGACTCGGTCGTTTTACGATCCGTAATGTCCAAGATCGTGCCGAACTGTGCGACGGCTTGTCCGTCGTCGTCGAAGATCCAGTGGCCTTGCTCGTGCACGTGCGTGACCGTGCCGTCGCAGCACACGATGCGGTGCTCGAGGTCGTACGCTTTGCGATGCAGCTGCGCGCGCGCGAGTTCGCGCCGCACGCGGTCGGCGTCGTCGGCATGGTGAAACGGCCATAGCCCGTCACCGACGTCGACGCGTCCTACCGGCGCGCGAAGTATGCGGTACAGTTCCTCGGACCAGAACGCAAAGCCGGTGCGATAGTTGTAGGCATAACTGCCCAAGTGCGCGATCTGCTCCGCGCGCGAAAGCGCAACCTGGGTTTGGCGGAGCACCTGCTCGGCCTTGATTTGCGCGGTCACGTCCTCGCCCGCCATGAGCCGGGCGCTGCGGCCGTCAAAGACGAGGTCATGCGTACGCACGTCCGCAAAGAACACCTCGCCGTTCTTGCGCCGGTGCTTGAAGATTCGGCCGGGACGCAGCGAAGAAATGCCCGAGAACGAGTCGACCAAATCCTGGACGCCGTCTTGCGGCCCCCGCAAAAGATCGATCGGCGCACCGATCAGCTCCTCGCGGGCGTACCCGTACTGACGAAGCGCCGCTTCATTGACGTCCAAGAACGTTTGGGCAGCGGTATCGTACACGCACATGGGCAGCGGGCTGCCGTGAAAAAAGTCCGGCGGCGCGCTTTTCGCAGGAGCGCTGCGCGGCGAAAACCAGTGCACTAGACGACTTCCTTGACCGCCTCGACGAGTGGTGCGATCTCTTCCGGCGTCCTGGCCGTGCTGCAGAAGAAGCCTTGCCACGTGTCGCAGCCCAGCGATCGGATCGTTTCGAGTTCTTCGAACGTTTCCACCCCTTCGGCGCTCACGTTGAAGCGCATCTCGTGAGCGATGTTCACGATTGCGCCGATGATGGCTCGGTTCACCCGGTTCGAACCCACGCCGGTGACGAAGATCCGGTCGATCTTGACCGTGTCGATGGGCAGCCGCTGCAGGTATTCCAACGATGAGTACTTGACTCCGAAATCGTCGAGCGCAAGTCGAATCCCCATCGACTTGATCTCGCGCAGGATCGACATCGTTTCGGCGTTGGCGTTGATGAAGGAACTCTCGGTAAGTTCAAAGCCGAGCACGTCGGGCTCGATCCGGTACTTGGCCAGCAGCTCGCGGACCTTGGACGGCAGACCGGCGTGCAGCTGGATCGCCGATACGTTGACCCAAACGCGCAGATCGACTCCCTGCTCGGACCATCGCTTGGCTTGCGCGAACGTCGTTTCGAACACCCAGTCGCCGATCTCTTCGATGACGCCGGTCTCCTCGGCGAACTCGACGAATTCGCCCGGCGGAGTGGGCTGCAGATCGCGGTTTTGCCAGCGCAGGAGCGCTTCGACCGCCTTGACTTGCCCGCTTCGCGCGCAGACCACCGGCTGGTAATGCATCGCGAACTCGTTTTGATCCAAAGCTCTGCGCAGACCCCGCTCGAGATCGAAACGGCGCGCCGCCATGCTTTGCAGCTCCGTCGTATAATAGTTGAAGCGATTCTTGCCGTACGCCTTGGACTGATACATCGCCACGTCGGCATTGCGCAGCAAATCGTCCGGGTTGGATCCGTCCAGCGGAGCAACGCTGATGCCGACGCTCGCGGATATGGTGTACGGATAGCTGCCCACGATGAACGGCGTGCGGAAGGCTTGCAGCAGGTGCTCGGCCCGCAACGAAATGCTCAGCCGGTCGGTGCCGGCAGGTACGACCGCTACGAATTCATCCCCGCCGGTGCGAGCCAGCAGCTCTGCATCACGCAGGCGGCTGCGCAGACGCTGGGCGATCGCAACGAGCACTTCGTCGCCCGCGCGGTGACCCAGCGTGTCGTTGATCGTTTTGAAACGGTCCAGATCGAACAGGATGATCGCGGTCAGCGCTTCGGGCGAGCTTCCGTTCAGAGTGGACGTTAGGCGCGCCATGAGCCCGGAACGGTTGAGCAAGTTCGTGAGCGAGTCGTGATATGCCAGATGGCGAATTTCCGCTTCGGCGCGCACGCGATCCGTAACGTCTTGAAGCGTGCCGGAGAAGAACTGCCACTCGCCGCGGTCGTCGTACTCCCATTGCCCGTGCTCGTGCACGTGCCGCACGGAGCCGTCCGCGTGCAGTATGCGGTGGTCGATGCTGTACGGGCGTCCTTGCGAACGCGCGCGCAGCACTTCCGACCGCAGGACGTCGGCATCTTCGGGGTGCGAAAATGCCCAAAACCCTTCCAGCAGCGGCGGGACGCCGCGCTCGATGCCAAGGATGCGGTACGTTTCCTCGGACCAGTAGCGTTGGCCGCTGCGTCGATCGTAACTGAACGTGCCGACGTGCGCGAGCTGCTGCACGAGCGCGAGGGAAGCTTCGCTCACCGACAACCGTTCTTGCGCCTCGGCGAACACGCCGATCTCGTGCGCGGTCACCAGCGCGGCATTCGACCCGCGGTACTGCACGAGGCGATCGTGAAGCTGCACGCGCACCGTGCGTCCGTCGCGCGTGCGATGACGCGCATAAGGGCGCTCGGCATGCGAAGTCAGATCTTCCAGCGGCGTGAGCCGATCTATCGTGCTCTCGAGAAACTCACTTCTGGAATATCCGTACAGTGCTACGGCGGCATCGTTGACGTCCAGAAAGCGCAACGTGCGCGGATCGTAAATCCACATTGCGGCAGGGTGCTCCTGGAAGAGCACGCGTTCAAAACTGCTGCGGCCTGTAAAGAGCGGCATCATGAAGATACTATCGGCATATCGGGCGAGGGGCTCAAATGCCGACGGCGCGTGAGCCAAATGGTCTGCCTGCGGCCCTTCGGCGATTGTGCCGATACTGTAGGTAAATGAGCGCTTTCGCGCGTTCGGCTCCGGGGCGGCTTTCCCGGTTGCCGGCGTTCAATTTGGACCGTCCGCGTTTACTGGACCGCATGCGGCGCGAACACCGCGTATGGGCAATTTGCGCGCCGGCCGGCTTTGGGAAATCCACCCTGGCCGCGCAGGGCGTGCTGTCGTCCGGCGGCGCGTGGAGATACGTTCGTCTGAACGCGGGCGACGACGCCACGGCGGTATTCGTGCAATTGATGTGCGCGGCCGGCGTGCCGGCCATGCCCGCATCGCTGCAGGGTGCGCTCGACGCGGTGGAGCGGGCCGGCATCTCGAACGTCGTCATCGACGATGCGGACCTCGCCGGCGCTTCCGGGCGTGAAGCGATCCAGGCGTTTTGCGCGTCATTGGAGCGTACGGTCAGCGTAACGCTCTGTGCGCGTTCGGCGCACGCAGTCGTTCAGCCGCGCTGGCTCTGCGACGCCACGGCCGAGATCGTCGACTGGAACGTACTGGCGTTCGACGAAAGCGAAACGCTCGCGCTGTGCCGCCTCATGGACGTCGACGCGCAAGCCGCCGATGCCGGCGAGTTTGTCCGCCAAACGCAGGGCTGGCCGATGGTCGTGAGCGGAGCACTGCATGCCGCGCTGCGGAGACGAGCGCCGCTGCGCGCGGCGCTCACGATTTGGGAAGAGGAATCCGCCAAAGCGTTTACCGATTTCGTCGCCGGCGAAGCGCGCCGGCTGCGCGGCGGTTCGCAATTCATCGCCGCATTGGAAGAGAACCGCTCGATGTCTTCGGAAGATCTCGCCGCCTGGGAGCGCGAGGGGCTGTTCGTCGTGCGCGAAAATGACGCGCCGTCGGTACTCTCCGCCGTAGGCCGTGCGTTTCGCTCCGCCGGCGTGCGTTCGAGCAATTCGGCCGCAGCGGCCCCGATGGTTGCCAAGTTGTTCGGCGAGCTGCGCGTGTCGATCGCGGGCGTTCCGGTGAAGTGGATCCGCCGCAAGGACGCTCAAGTCTTCAAATATCTGCTGCTCAAGGCCGACGGCAGCGCGAAGCGGCGCGAAGTGATGGAGATCTTCTGGCAAGGCCGAGAAAGCCACGTGGCTGCGCAAAATTTACGCACGACCTGCAGCAACATTCGCCGAGCGCTGCGCAGAGTCGTCGGGCAGGCCGGCACCGATGCGTACTTTCGCTCTGAAGACGACTTGGCGGTGGTCATTCAAAACGTCATCACCGACCTTTCCGAGTTTCAAGGGCACGTCAATGCGGCACGGGGCGGACATGCGCAGCGCGCCAACCGCTACGTGCTCTTCCATCTCGAGCGCGCTCGCGAACTGTACCGGGGCGATCTGCTCGTCGGGATGCCGCAATGCGGGCAGGAAGAGCTGGCCGCGGAACTGCGCCGAACGTTCGGCGAAGTGCTGCATCTGCTGCGAACGATCTCCGTCGAACGCGGCCCGCTAGCTGCCGCCGGCGAGATGGTCGACGTTCGCGCTTCAGCCTAAACCGCGGAATCTCTAGTGTCCTGAGTCAGAAGTTGATGGCATTATTTCCGCTTGGATTTTTTCCTTGCTGCTAGGCGCGAGGAGGGCGCAACGCCGTAGCGTTGTAACCGAGGAGCAACAACGCAGCAAGGGAAAAGACTGCGGAAGAAAGTCAACGGACTTCTGACTCAGGACACTAGGCGTGGACGGTCATCGCCACGGCGATCAGGACCGATACCACGATGTACGGCGCAAAGGCTATCGGCTGCGTGCCGCGGTTGCGCACGACGGAGACAAGCGTCGCGGCAAAGCATGCGATGCCGAGAACGCCCAGCGACCACGGCAACCCGAGCAGCGCGCCCGCTACGGCAGCCAGCTTCGCGTCCCCCCAGCCCATGCCGCGGCCACGCGACAACAGGGCCGCCAGACCGAACGCGCCGCCGGTAACCGCCGCCGACACGGCAACGAACCACGTGTGATGCAAGAGTACCGCGATCGCGATCAGCGCCAGCGGCGCCATGGTGAAAACGTCGGGAACGAGGCCCTTCTTTGCGTCCGCGTACCAGCTTCCGGCCAATGGGATGCCCACGAGGGCAATGAGTCCGAGCTGCAAAGGCGGCGCTCCGCGCAGCGCCACGATAACGCCAAGCACGCTGAAAGCCGCAATCGGCACTGCCGGCGATAGCCGCGAGGGTTCGGGTGCTCCGTCGAGCGGCGCAACGTCGGCGCACAGCACCTGCGCGAGTGCGATTCCGCACGCAGCCGAACATGCGAACACGACCGCGCACAGGATGGCGGCAATCATTTGTTGATCAGTTTGGCGACGACCGCGCCGAAAATCAGCAGCAGCAGCGCGGGCAGCATGCACAGGCCGACCGGAAACACCAGTTTGTTGGGAAGCTGAGCGGCGATCTCTTCGGCGCGAAGCGTGCGGCGTTCGCGCGTTTCGGCCGCCAGTTGCTGCAGCACTTCGGTGATGCTCGCGCCCAAGCGCTCGGACTGCACGATTGCAACCATCGTCGTGGTCAAGTCCGGTTCGCGCACGCGCTGCGCGAGCGCCATGAGCGCGTCTGCACGCGATCGCCCCAGCCGAATGTCCTGCAGCGCTGCGCGCATTTCTTCACCGAACGGCCCATGCAGCCCGTCGCACGCCGCCGAGAGCGCACCGTTGAGCGCAATGCCGGCATCGACCGTCGTTGCCAGCACGTCCAAAAAGTCGGGCAGCTCGCGGTGGATACTCATCTTGCGCTTGTCGATCGTGCGGTGCATCGAGGCGTAGGGAGCATACGCGCCGTACGCTGCCAAAGCAAAGCATAGCCCGATATACACCGGCGAAATGCGATGAAAGTACAGCATCGCCAGTACGCCGACCCCGGCGCCTATGCCCATGCCGGCGAACGAGCGCGCGAAGAGCTTTTGAGGTGTGAGATGGTACCATCCCGCCTCCTGGAGCTTGACGGAAAGCGCGTTCGCCCGCCGCTCGTCGAGCAAGCGGCGCAGCAGCGTGGAGTTTTCGTCCTTTTTGGACATGCCCGCCGCCGCATCCATTGCCGCCACGCGATCGCGCAGATCGCTATTGCCCGACTGCATGGCGTAGTATCCCAGGCCGCCGGCACCGAGCGCAAACGCGCCCATGAAGAATAGCATGTTCATCAGATGTCGATCTTCGAGATGAGGTTGAAAAGATACCATCCCACGGAAAGCAGCCCGGCAACGATCAGCAAGCATACCCGGCCGATCATCGTATCGAGCAAGCCTTCGCGCATTTCGGGCTCGACCGCCATGACGAAAACCGCTACGAAAACGGGAAGCGCGGTGATGATGTATTTGGTTGCCCGCGCTTCGGCGGTCAGCGCGCGGATCTTGCGCGACAGGCGGCGGCGCTCTTTGATCGTCGCGGCCAAATTTTCCAAAACTCGCGAGAGGTTGCCGCCGGTCTGGCTTTGCAGGCGAACGGCGTTGGCCATCATCTCCATTTCACTCGACGGCATGCGCTCGCACAGCTGATCGAGCGCGTCGTACAAACTCACGCCGATCTGCGTCTGGCTCAGAACGCGGGTGAATTCCACGCGGGCGGGATCCGGCATGTCGGTAACGACGCTGATCAGCGCCTGGCGCATCCCCAAGCCGACGCGCATCGCGCCTGCGATGAGGCGCAGCGCCATCTCGAGCTGATTGTTGAACTCCACCAAGCGTTTGACGACGCGACGATTGATCCACGCCCGGGTCGTGAAGAACGACGCGCTCAGGGTGATGATGAGAATGGCGACGCTCAGCAGCGGCGTCGGATGCCAAAATGCCGTGATGATTCCCCACGGAACGGTTCCCACTGCCAGAACCGTGAAGGCCAACTCCTCGGATTTTACCGGGATCGCGGCACGTTCCAAGCCCGTGCGATAGGGCTCCATGAGCTGCGCGATGACCCGCACCACGCTGCGCCAGTACGTAAAGAACGTAACGGCGACCGCACCGCCGACGCCTAGAACGACGAAGACCGGAAGAACCAGGTTCATGCCGAGTACGCGACGGCCAGCTGCATTTCGTTCAGGCGATCCAAATTGAACGTGACGCCGTATTCGGCAAAGCGCGTCATCGATTGGGGCTGCACGCCGGTAAACACGAAGTTGCCCATCGTCAAGCCTTCTTTGTCGACGCCGTGCTGCTGGTAGCGGACCAGGTCGAGCATCGTGACGACGTCGCCTTCCATGCCGATCACCTCGCTGATGCTCGTCACTTTGCGCGTGCCGTCGCGGGTCCGCGAGACTTGAATGACCAGGTCGACCGCGCTGACGATCTGTTCGCGAATGGCGCGCACGGGAATATCGTAGCCGGCCATCAGAACCATCGTTTCGATGCGCGAGAGACAATCGCGCGGCGTATTGGCGTGAACCGTGGTCAGCGAACCGTCGTGGCCGGTGTTCATCGCTTGGAGCATGTCGAGCGCCTCTCCGCCGCGGCACTCGCCGACCACGATGCGGTCCGGGCGCATGCGCAGCGCATTGCGCACCAAGTCGCGTATGCGGATTTCTCCGCGGCCCTCGACGTTGGGAGGCCGGGCTTCCATGCGAACGACGTGGTCTTGATCCAAATACAGCTCGGCGGCATCTTCGATCGTCACGATGCGTTCGTGAGTGGGCACGAAATGCGAGAGCACGTTGAGCAGGGTCGTCTTACCCGAACCGGTTCCGCCGCTGATGACGATGTTCAAACGGGCTTCGACGCAGGCTCGCAGAAAGTCGGCCATCGCCGGCATGAGCGAACCGCGCGAGATCAGATCCTCGACGTTGAGGCGGCGCTTTCCGAAGCGCCGGATCGTGAGCGTGGATCCGTCGAGCGTCAGCGGCTCGATCGTCGCGTTCACGCGCGAGCCGTCGGGCAGACGCGCGTCGACCATCGGCATCGATTCGTCGATGCGCCGCCCGAGCGGTGAGATGATGCGCTCGATGACCAAGCGCAGCTGACGCTCGTCGACGAATGTCTTGCTGGTTTTTTCCAAACGGCCTTCGCGTTCGACGTAAATTTTGTTCGGCCCCGAAACCATGACTTCGGTGATGGCCGGATCGCGCATCAAGTCCTCGAGCGGCCCGTAGCCCAAAGCTTCATCGAAGATCTCCTGACGCAGCCGCGCGATCTGCTCGGCGCTGCCGGCGTTCTCGTGCTTGGCTGCGAATTCGGCGACCGTCGCTTCGACTTCGTTGCGCACTTCGTCGATTTTGAGTTGATCCGAACCGGAGATGGCGGCAAAATCCACGCGCCGCGACAGCTCGGCATGAATTGCCGCTTTGAGTTCGTCACGCTGGCCACGCTGCAGCGTGGCCGGCGCGGCGCTGCGCTTATCGGAAAACGCGTCTTCGGGTTTGGGTCCGCGCGGGCCCAAACGCCGTTCCCCCAAAGGCGTGCTGGCCGACGGACGCAGAATCAGCGTTTCGGAAGGCGGGAGTGCGCGAATCGCCTCCCCGAGCGTCTGCATCGAACGCTCGTACCGCCGATCCGTGCTCGGCGGAATGTCCGTCACGATGCCGATGCCCAGAGCGCGTTCGATGTCGCTTGCCGAGATCTCCGGCTTGGGCATCAGCGCGGATGAGACGAAGATCATGCGATTTGGCGGCACGCCGAATTTCTGCATCTCCAGTTGCATCGCGCGCGCGCCGGTTACGCCCAAGAGCGTGGGCTGAACGATCAGGATGAAGCCGGCGGACCGAACCGCGAACGGGCGCACCGCGGCGGCAAACGGCTGCGGCGCGTCGACGATCATCGTCTCGGAATGCTCGGCGGCACTGACGAAGAACTCGTCGATGCGTTCGGGCTTGATCGTAAAGCCTTCGTGAATGCTGGCCGCCATTTCCAGCAGCGTGAGATTTTGCGTGAGCGCCGCCACGCCCAATCCGTCGACTGCCCGGCGCTCGTCCAACGCGGCAAAGCGGTTGAAGATCGAGGCGATGCTTCGCCGGCCGGAAAGGTCGCCGTCGACCAGCAGCGCCGTTTGCTTTTCGGATAGGCGCTTTGCGAGGTCGATGCCGAGCGTCGTCGTTCCAACGCCGCCCTTGGCGCCGATGACGAAGAGAATCATCGACATCTAGCGCGAACCGCTGCCTTCGACGCGATCTCCCAAGATGTATTGCACGCCGTCCGTGGGCGCCGCATGCCGCACCGGCGGAGGCGCAGCTCCGGCGCCTGCAGGCGCTGCGGGCGCGGGCATCGGCGGCGCAGCCGCCGGCGCGGGCGCGGACGGCATCGACGGACCGCTTTGCATCGGCACGAAGAACGCGTCCTGCGGTTCGGATTTGGTCGACTCGTCGGGCGGCCGCAGGGCCAGACGAAGCGTCGAATTCAGATCGGCGACTGCCAGCGTTTTCGCCTGATCGGCCGTTACGCGCAGCGTAACGGAACGCCATTGCATGCTTTGGGGTCCGGGCGTGGCTTCGGTTCCGGCGACTTGTCCGCCCACGCCGAGCACGACGATGTTGCGCAGGATCGCAAACGCGCGCGGCTGTTCGCTGGTGGAGCGCGCCGTGACGGCATAGACGTCGACGTGATCCCCCGGTTCGAGCAGCCCGGAAACGTCCTTGACTTCGTCGACCGCGATGCTCATTGCGCGCATTCCGTCGGTCAGATGTACGGCGGACGGCAAATTGGACGCGCGCGTCACGTTGGAGGACGTCAGCGCCGCGCCGGCGGGGATGTCCGCGAGCGCGACGTCGCCCGCAACTGCAGCCGAAGAAGAAAACGATCCCGGATCGACCGCGTCCGAGGGCCGGGTGATCGTTACCAGCATGGAGTTGGTGATTGCTTCGCGCGCGCTGATCGCCCGAGCTGCCACGATGACCGCCCGCGGCGGAGCCGCAGGCGCGTGCCGGTTGCCCGTGGACATGTAGTCGAAAGCGGTCAGGGCAGCACCGCCCGCCAAAACGGCGGCGATGATGATCAGCAGTGGTTTTTTGTTGCGCGTCACGGCATAAACCTCAATTGCGGAAAGCGCGTCAGAGACGCGAAGTCGATGAGCAGGCCGACCGCAATTGCGACGGCATACGGAATTTTAGCGCTTGAAGGCGTCAGCCGCGCCGACCCGGTCACGGCCAAGGCGTGTAATCCGAAAAACGTGCGTGCGAGCACGGCGGGCAGTTTGCCGGTGCATGCGGAGTAAACGATTGCGAGCACGCCGCCCGATACGGCCGTGTACAGCAGCAGCTGCAGGCCGCCGGAAAACCCGATAAGTCCGCATACGGCGGCAATCAGCTTGATGTCGCCGCCGCCGACCAAACCCGTCGAGTGCAGCATGGTGCCCGCGACGAGCACGGCCAGTGCGAACACCAGCGAAGCGGCGAACGCCCAAAAACCCGCATGCGCTGCCAAAACGGGACCCGCGATCAGCAGCGGCAGGGTCAAACCGTTCGGTATGCGCCGCGCGCGCACGTCGGTTATGACGGCGACTGCGCAGGCTGCACCCGCGATGATCCAAGCCGGCAAGAATATCGTCACGGCAAACAGTGTGTCGCGCGAACGACGAGCAGCCGAGCCGCTTTCAAAGCGGCGCGGCCGCCCGGCGATTCTTCGCGTTCCTTAGATGGCGCTGTTGACGGTCGAGAACGCCGTGCTGACGTTTTTGCCCAGGGCAGTAACGAGCACGATGCAAACGGCCGCAATCAGCGCGACCATGATTCCGTATTCCACCATCGTGGCGCCGGAATCGTCTTTGAGTATGTTCACGAGTTTCATTGTGTCTCTCCCTACGATGTGCTTGCGGCTAATGGTCCGAAATGTCGTCTGCGGCAGGAATCTGCTGCACACCCGGACGATCGACGACCCACGAAGCGGTTGCCGAAGATCCGTCGGCTGAATCAGCGCGCACGGTGATGATGGTTCCTCTGAAGTAATCGCTTGCGATTGGCGCGACAATCGAAAAGCGCCCGTCGGAACCGGTTTGAACGGTCCAGGTATTGAGGAATGTAACCGGCACATCTCTGGAGATGGCTGCGTACATCGTGATGCTCACCGGCGATCGGGACAAGCCCGCGCCGGAGACATCAAGCGCCTCCATTCCATCGTGATGCCGAACTTGGATCGTCAATGGCGATGCCGCTGCGGCACGATCCAAAGGTACCGCGCATGTGCTCAGTGCAACCGCTAATACGGCGATCCGTCGAAGTATCGACACGCACAACCCCTCCTTGCGTGGCACCATGATACCTGGGCGGGGCACTTTCGTGAATGGCACTGTCGCAAGTTTTACCAACCGCTTAGAACGCGTTTACGCGTAAACGCCGGTATTTCGTGGCATAATCGGACCGCGCAATATGCGCAGTTTTCCTTCCGGTTATGGAGAATCGGTATGATAGGAAGGCCTTTTGGCCTATTGCAGTGGATGCGGCTGGTGTGTGCGGGGACCTTCGTCTGCGCGCTCGCGGCGCTGCCTGGGAAGTCCAGCGCCGAAGAAGTCCATTATCTCGCGCTACAAACGGGCCATTCGATGGTTCTTCCCGTAAAAAATCTGCGCCGCGTTGCGGTGGGGGATGCGGACTGCTTGGGCGTGGTGGCCATAGGCCGCTCGCAGCTGGTGCTCAACGGAAAGGCCGCGGGACACACCTCGGTCTTTGTGTGGTCGGGTGACCAGCGCTCGACGTACGAAGTCGTCGTGTCCAGTCAGATGGTCGACGGCGTTGCAGACATGCTGCGCGCGGCCATATCCGAGCCCAACGTACAGGTGATGAGCTTCGGACGAGCGGTTATCGTGCGGGGGAGCGTGCAAGACATGGCCGGATACGTCGAACTGGGCGACGTTCTGGGTCATTTCAACGAGTACGCGCACGAGAACAAATACTCGATCGTCAACGCGGTGCGGATCTCACATTCCTTGGGCTCTATTCAGGGCGATTTTACGGGCATTCCCGGCGTGTCGGGGCTGCAGATCGAACCCGACGGCAAAGGCAACATCATCGTAAGCGGACACGTGCCCGACGAGCAGGTCGCCGAGCGCGTCGTCACGCGCGCGCAGACGCTCGCCGGCCCGTATCTTGCCGCCGAAGGTAAAGTCCTCAATCGTTTGGAGGTCGCCCATTCGTCGCAGATCGACATCAAAGTCTACGTGCTCGAAGTCGATCATACGGCAATGAAGAACCTGGGCGTACAGCTGCAATCCGCCACGTTCCATCCGGACGGAACGTACACGTTGGGGCCGCCGTCGTTTCCCGCGGTCGAAAATAGCGAACCGGCCGGCGCGGCGCTCAAAGCGGGGGCGTTCTTTCGCACGATCACACTCGCGCCCACGCTCAATCTGCTCATTCAAGAGGGGCACGCGCGCGTGCTGTCGTCGCCCGATCTGGTCACGACCCCGGGCTCGCAGGCGACGTTCCTGGTCGGCGGCCAGATTCCGATTCCGTTCTCCACGGGCCTGGGACAGGTCAGCATTTTGTACAAGGACTTCGGCGTGCAGCTCAACGTGACGCCCACGCTGCAAGCCAACGGTACGATCGCCGCGCAGATTCAGCCGGACATCTCGGATCTCGACTTTCAAGACGGCGTAAATCAGAACGGGTTTCTGATTCCCGCGCTCAAGGAAAGCCGTCTTTCGACCAAGGTCGTCACCAAGCCGGGGCAGTCAATCGTCATGGGGGGAATGCTGCGGCGCGTGGAGCAGCGCACGATCCAGAAGATTCCGCTGCTCGGCGACATTCCGATCCTGGGCAAGTTATTTCAGTCCACCAACTATCAGAACGATCAATCCGACGTGGTGTTCGTGATGACCCCGGTGCTGATCAACCAGTGACGCGGATTCTGGCTCTGCTGCGGGACGAGGGCGGTGCGTCCATGACGGAATACGCCCTCATTCTCTCGTTGCTCAGCGCGGCGGCGATGGCGATGCTGATCGCCATATCCAAATCGGCGAGCGCGTCGCTCACCAACACGACCGGTCAGATGCAGACCTACCAAATCGGACCGCCGCCGTGAGAGCAGCGCCATCCGGCTCCCGGGCGACCGCGCTGACCGAAACGGCAATCACGCTGAGCTTTACCCTGATGCTGGTCTTCGGCGCGCTGCAGCTGGGTTTGATGGGATACTACCAGCTGCAGCTCGACGGAAAGACGTTCTTTTTCGCGCACGGCTACGCCTCGGGTTCCACCAACGTCGCAACCCTCAACACGGCGCTCGGCCCGTTGTTTCCCAGCGTGCCGATGAACGTTTCGCCGATCGCGCAATATCCTCCGGACACGAGCGTGCCGGTAAATTTCACGCAGTGGGGTTCGCTGAACAACCGCTATGGAGGCGCATCGGTGCTGCGTCCGCAGCGTCTGCAAGCGCAAGCCTCGGCGTCGCTCAACGCTTCGGTTCTGGGCGGAAACGTCTCGCTTACCGCGGGCAGCGTGGACGGGCGTCCCGTGATCGGCAACCACGACGACGATGCTCAAGGCGTCGACTACAATTCGCCCACGGCCAACAAAACGGTCGAAGATCCGCTTACGGCGGACGACCAAAACGTGCCCCCGTATTACATCACCCTCGCGTTTTTATGGTGCAATGATCCCATCGTGTGGGCGCACTGCGATTCGCTGGAGCTTCGCTCGCTGGGGCTGGCGGAATATCTTCAGGATGCCAATTACAACACGCCGCAAAACGGCGACGATAAAAACGGCACCTTCCAGTACATGACCTGCCACCAGCAGTATTACGCGACCATCTCCGGGGAGCTGGGCCTGTTCATGCCGACGCGGCCGGGCCAAAAGAGCTACGATCAGGCCTTGCATCAGACTCTGGACAGCATTTACAAATGGGACGTTATGCCGATCCAAGGCGAGGGCGGAAACGACGCGCAACTCGGGCACGAATATCCTCTGCGCCCCGACAGGGGATGCTGATGCATCCGCATCCGCGCCTGCACGGACAACGCGGCCAAACGCTGCCGGTGTGGGCGTTCGGCTCGCTTTCGGTTCTGGTCATGCTCGTCATGGTGCTCGATTACGGCAGCGCGCTGCGTTGGCAAATCCGCGCCCAGAACGCGGCCGACGCCGCGGCACGAGGCTTGCTGGCGGCGCAAACCGTGCAGTGGAACCAGACGACGTCGATTCTTCACGCGGCAGCGGTCGAAGAGTACCGGATTCGCTATCTCATTCGTGACATCGACGAGGTGGTATACGACCAGGGCGGCTGTCTGCCCGAGCCGGACACCACGCCCGATCCTCAGAGCTGCGACCAGATGTACGTCAATCTGCGGGGCCAGTATCTGGACGCGGTTCAACGATACACGGCCGACGTGCTGCTGCTCAACCGGGTCAGTACTCCCACGCAATCGGACCAGATCACCGAGATCAAGAACGCGCTCGCGCAGTATCAAGCCAACTGCGGCGCGGCCAATGGCGGCGATTGCGCCTTTAAATACACGTTGGTCGCAGCCGTGCCGCGCAACAACAACTACTTGGAGGACGTGTATGCGGACTGCTGCGCGTTCGTCGTGGGCGGCGGCACGAACGGGAATCCCAAAACCGATCTTCAGCCGCTGCAAGTCGAGATCGTCGCTTGCTCGACGGTAACGTCGATGATTCCCAGCTTCTTTACCTTCAAGGCGCCCACGTTCAAGGCGATCGGACGCGCCGCCGCGACCAGCATCCAGAGCACGCAAGAGTTCGAATACACCGGATCCATTCTCAACCCGACGACCGGCGCGGTATTCCAGCCGAGCGAATTCCCCGAAACGACCACGGGCACGCCGGCGTTTCCCAACAACGATCCTAATTATCGAATCGACTACGGCGGCAACCCCGATAATCCGTACAACCAAGGTAATCCGGCGCAGTCCAACGGCAAATACGGATTCACGTACGTGCCGAGCGATCAAGGTTTGCTGATCGCCACGGGATGGTGGTCCGCGATGCCGATCAAGCCGTTCTCGGGCACGCTGAACATGGGAGCGATTGCGTGCAACTAGCCCGGGCGACTGCGCGCCACGGCGAACGCGGTCAGGCGCTCATCGAATCGGTCGTGTTTCTACCCTTGTTTCTGCTGGTGCTGTTCGGAATTATTTGGATCGTTCAAGTGAGCGTTCTCAACGAACGCGCGCAAATCGCCGTGCGGTACAGCGGACTTATTTCGAACGAGAGCAGTCCGTACACGCAATACAGCGTGTACGCGGTCTACAACAACGTCGGAGCGCTCGCGCAGCCTTCGCCGAGCGCCTGCGCAACGCCGGCCACCGATGGACTGATGAACGACAATGCGAACGGAGCGTTTCCGGGTCCCAAAGCGGCGCCGTTTTGGTGGCCGGACGGCTCGACGTCGAACGGCACCTGCGTTGCCGGAACGGCCGCAATACGAGGCGGTGCGCTTACTACTCCGCTTCTGCTCATCCACAGCGCGGCGACCATTGGAGCGACCAAGGCGATTCCGCTCTATATTCAGGGCGCCACCGGTCCATTCAGCATGCTGGGCGCAAATCAAAATTTCGTGAACACGCCCGACATCGCGACGATTTTCCGCTGCTATCCCGACTTGCAGGCCGGAGTTTCAGGGTCGCTCGTGGGCGAACAAGCTCCGCAAGGCGGCGCGTGGACCATGCCGATTATGGGCGCAATCCCCACGACGCCGCTGCCGCTCAGCCCGAGTTGTTAGACGGCGCTGCTTTATTGAGCGTGCACGTCGAGCGGCGTGACGACCAGCTGGCTCGTCTTGGCACGTTCGACCGTTGCTACGATGAAGTAGCGCGTCGTCCGCGTGACGACGGGCGCGGAAAACGCTACGGTTTTCGAACCGTTTGCAGGCGTCGACGCGATCGATGCGCCTTTGTCGTCCTGCAGCGTCACCATGCCGGTGAGCGTGCCGGCTCGAGCGGATTGCGGCCGAACGCTGAACGACGAACCCGAAACGATATATCGAGGCGTCAATGCGATCGAAGCCTCGTTCGGCGGTGGTGCGATGGCCAGATCCGCGGGACGCGGTGAAGGTGAAGGCGACGGCGTAGCGGGCACGACGACAAGGCCGGTCGTCGCGTCGGCGTAAAAAGCGCCGCGACGCACTTGCAAATGAATCGCGAAATGCCTTGGACGGTCGACGTGAGGCGCGACGAACGCCGTCACGCCGCCTGCACGATAGGGCTGCACGTCCCACTCCACGCCCGAATCGTCGAACAGTTTGACCATGCCGGCTTGGGCGTTGGACGCATAACGCGCCTGGAACGGTTTTCCGGAGACCGCCACTGCCGGCGTTACGGCCAAACTTCCGATCGAGGCGGGCATGAGCGGCTGCGGAAGGGCCTGCGCGCGCACGCTGGCGCGTGCCTGTGCAGTTCCGGCCATTCCGTGCATCAGCAGCGCGACGGTATACGTGGCCGCGCCTGCCGAAGTCGGAAACGAGAACGAGCCGGACGCATCGGACAGCGTGCCGCGCGCGACGATCGATCGGCCATCGCTGACCACGTATTGCGCGCGCCCGGCGCCGCGAAGTGCAAAGGTTGCGTGAACCATGTCGCCGGCCAGCACCCGGTCCGGAACGGAGAGCGAACGAATGCCCGGGCGAAGCAGCGCGACAACCGCGAGCGCGATGACGGCCGCAATTGCCAGACCTCCCGCGATTCTGAAGATGTGCGGGCGGGGAACGTCTGCCTGAGCGCGGTAATCGGCGTTCGCGCCGCGCAGACGCACGGCCAGCGCTCCGGCTTTCCACGGTACGCGCAGCGGAATGACGCCGGTGGTGAGCGGATCGATCCACACGTACTGCGGGCCGAACGGGGTTTCCCGGCCGCCGCGAACGCTGGAAAAAGCGCACATCATCGGCGTTTCGGAGTGGTTTTCCACTTCGACGTGCATCTCTGCCGTAACCAGGCCCCGGCGTGCGGCGCGCACGCAAACGGAACCCTGCACGGCGCTGCGCGTAGCCGGCAAGCTCGATGATTGCGATAGGGGGACCAGTGCGCGTGAAGTCACGTCAGCGTTGTTAAACTCTCATTACATGTCGGCAAACGGCCGTAGGACCTGAGCGCGGCCCATTTGCCTCAGCGGCACAGCCCGCGTGCGTCCAGCCAACGGCGGCCGCCGCCTCGTTTCTCGGCTCTTCGGAAAAGCCGCCACTGCTGCTCGGCGCCCGGTTTGATCTTCAACGGGTCGGTCAGGTACACGGGCCACTGCGCCCGGGCGTCGATGACGGGAAAGCGCTGCATCCACGCGCACAGCTCCAAGTTGCGGTTGAAGCGGTTCTTCTCGACGTTGATGAAATAGCGGGCGCCTTTACGGATTGCGCTTTGCTCGTCGAACGGCGTCCACAGATACGGGTCCTCTTCCCAGCCATACCGCCCGATGTAGTACAGTATCGACGGATCGTAGTGTCCCATGACGACCAGCGCGCCGGGCGCAAGGGTTTCATCCAATCGGACGGCGTTGCGGTAGACGTCTTTGCCGTAGCGGTAATACGGTTTGACGATCCGTGCATTTTGCCAAGTGACGGCAGCCAATGCGGCCAAAGCTGCCGCTGCAGCAGCGAGTTTGAGCGGCGTGCGGATGCCGCTCGCTCGAACGGCATGGCACACCCGCGCGAGGAAACCTGCGCCGGCGAGCGCAGCGAGGGGCAGTAGAAGATACATGTAGTAATCGACGCGCTCGACCGTTACGACGACGTACGTGTACATCAGCCCGCCGGCGAGCCACGACCACAGCAGCGTGCGCGTGCGCACGACGTGCGGCGGCAGAACGAATCCGAGGATGCCGAGCGCGCTTATCGCCGGACCGATCATCGTATGCCCGAGCATGCCGAGCACTTGTCGCAATGCAAGGAGTTTGCCGTGCAGCGCCCGGCCGCCGTGCAGCGAAGTCAGCAGTGAAGGAAGCACGTGCAGTTTGGCAATGCCGGATGCCCAGTGCCATTCCGCGTGCGATGCGACGACCGCATCGTATCCGTACAGCAAACCCAACGGCAACGCAAGCATCAGCGCAATGGGCGGCCATCGCAGCGTTCTAGCCGAAAGAGCGCGTTGCGCGATCAGTGCGCCGATCGGTACGAGCGCGACGAGCGAAACGGGCTTGGCCAAAAACGCGAGTGCCAGCAGCGCCGTGGCGCCGGCGAGCTGCCGCGGCGTCCACGTTTCGTCGTCCACCAGCATGCGCGCGATGGCGTACAGCGCTGCGCTCAGGAAAAACACCATGGCGGTGTCGGGCGTGAAGGTGCGCCCGTAGTAGAAGCTCCCCGGCATCATCGCGAAAAGCAGCGCCGCCAATGCGCCGGCAAGCTCGCTCGCGAACAGCCAGCGCCCGAATAGCGCGAGCGCTGCAACGGTCGCCAGGCTGAACGCGATGCTGGTCAGCCGCCCGATGACCTCGTGCACGCCGACGGCTTTGTACACGGTGGCTGCAACGATCGGAACGATCTGCAGTTCGAGTTCGACGTAATTCGGCGGCGGACCGTTGTAGTCGGTCTGCGGGAAGAAGATGTCGTATTGCAGCGTTGCGAAGTTGCGCGCGATCGAGGCGGTATCGCCTTGCCGCCAGCCGGGATGATCGAGAATCGGATTGTGCAGCCCCTGCAGTCGCAGCGCCAGCGCGAGCAGCAGAATCGCGCCTAAAGCCAGGCGCCAAAGGCCTTGCCGTCCCCGCGCGAGGGCTACAAGACGTGTTTGAACGTCCAATATTTATTGATGAAAAAATTGGTAAAGGTGCCGACCAGCGTGGCGATGAGCCACGTCGTCGAAAAATGCGCGTGTCCGAACGGGCCGGCAATCCACCATACCACCTCGCCGAAACCCAGCGAAATTGCCGAAACGGTCAGGAACTGGGCGCTCTCGAGTACCGGATGCGCCCCTGACCGGAACGTCCAAACGCGGTTGAGATACCAGTTGGAAATACCGCCGGCCATGAAGCCGATGGCAAAATCCGCCGCGTTGGGAATGGTCGTCGATTTCTGCAGCGCGTGCGCGATGACGAAATTGATGACCAGGCCGGTCGATCCGACCGTGCCGAATTTGACGAACTGCCGGACCCCGCGGCGCCCGATGATGTTAGGCAACCCAATACCAGTCGGCAAACAGCACCGTAAACAGCCCGAGAAGCGGAAGCGAAAACGCCAGAATCGCATTGTTGACCGACGGGCGTCTTCCCCAAAGGGCGAGTATGGCGAACATCGGAAAAAGCACCAGGGCGAAACGCGGCATGCTCATCAAGCTCGAGGTACACAGAGGCACCAATATCGACAACGCCATGTAAGCGATATAGGAAGGCTTCAGGCGCCGCCAGCCCGCGACCAACACGCCGATCATCAGCGCGGTAAACACGAGCTCGAGCGTTTGATTGGCGACCGTTTGCGGCAACGGGGAATGCGCGATCTTGTGAAACGCGTTGATCACCGACGTCCAAGGTGCGGCCAGATGCCGGTCCCAATGCACCTGCACGTGCGAGAAGTACAGCGGATCGCCGCCGAGCACCCACAAGTATCCCATATACAGCAGCAGCCCTAGCGGAATGAGCGCGATAGCGGGAAAATCGCGCCACGCCGCGCGGCCGCCGGCGCGATGCGCGCTGAACCACTCGATGGAAAACGGCACGATCAGGAGGATCCCTTCGACCCGCGTCGTCGCGGCAAACACGCCGATGACGCCCGCCAGCCACCAGCGGCGTTCGCGCATGTAGTAGAACGACGCCACCGTGAGCATGAGAAAAAGCGCCTCGGTGTAGACGGCCGAGAAGTACAGCGAGGTCGGAAAAATCGAACAGTAAAACATTGCCCGGCGCGCCACGTCGCGGTCGAACTCGTGCTCGAGCAGTTTATACAGATACAGCAAGCCGAAGAACAGCGCCACGTTCGAAATCACCAGGCCGGCCACCAAATGGTTGCCGATCAAAAACCCCAGTCCGGCGATGAGCAGCGGGTAGAGCGGGAAGAACGCCATGTCGGTGCCGTGGTAGCCCAGCGTGGCGATGTCGATGTAGTGGACCGCGTCCCAGCGTCCCCAGACGGCCAGCAGCAGGTTGCGGGATTCCTGCACGTGCACGCCCGAGCGCTGTCCGATGATCACCGCTGCCAGCTCGGCGATGACGATGATCGCAAACCGCGTCACGACGAAATCCACGGTGACGTCGCGCACCGTGGTGTTGAAGCGCACGGCCAGGGCGAGTTTCGTCAAACAAAACAGCGCAAAGCAGTACAGGAACAAGCGCGCGCCGCCGTGGGTAATCGAAACCGGCAGAGCGAACGCGAGCCACAGCAGGACGAACGGCAGCCAGGAAAACGCGTCGAACTGCAGCGATCGCTGATAGGCAACGTTCGTGCGCGCGGAAAAATACGCGCTGTAGCGCAGCCAGATCGCGATCGCGACCGCGGGTCCGACGGCTAGCGCAATGAGCAGCGCGATTTGAACCAACGCCGGATGGCGCGCCGGCGCGATCAAACCGTACCATGCAAAGAAGCCGAGCGTTAACCCGGCGGCGACCACCGTGAGCAGCGGTCCCCAACCGGCGCGTAGTAAATGCTCGGAAACGGCGAGCTGTCCGCGCGCGATACGGGAACGTTCGACGTGGGCTGACACGAGGAATTGGTGTTAAAGGAATCGCCCCGCTTCCCTTGTAGCCAAACCGGCATGGCGACCATGATTGCGCGCACGGCGACCAGCCCGGTATACACGCTGGATTTCGTGAAAGTGACCGAGAGTGCGGCGCTTGCGGCATCGCGGTGGATGGGCCGCGGCGAGCGCGACGTCGCCGACAACGCCGCAGTCGAGCGGATGCGTGAAACGCTGGGCGCCATGGCTATTTCCGCGCGCATCGTCATCGGTGAAGGCGAACGCGACGAAGCGCCCATGCTCTACATCGGCGAACAGCTCGGGAGCGGCGGATTCGAAGTGGATATCGCGGTCGATCCCGTGGAAGGGACGAACTTGGTCGCAAACGGACTGCCCAACTCGATCGCCGTCATGGCCATTGCCGAACGCGGCGGACTGCTCAACGCTCCGGATACGTACATGAAAAAACTGGCGGTCGGCGCCAAAGCAGCACCGTACGTTCACATCGATGCGCCCGTCAGTGAAAATCTGGAAGCCGTTGCCAACGCGTTGGAAAAACCGATCAACGACGTCACGGTCGTGATTCTCGACCGGCCGCGTCACGCCGATCTGATAGATGAGGTCCGCCATGCGGGGGCACGCATCAAACTCATCTCGGACGGCGACGTCGATGCCTGCATCGCGACGGCCGTAGACGGTACGGGCATACACGTAGCGATGGGAACGGGCGGCGCGCCCGAAGGCGTGCTCGCCGCTGCGGCGCTCAAATGCCTTGGCGGCAACTTCATGGGCAGGCTGGAATTTCGCAATGACGACGAACGGCAGCGCGCGCAAACGATGGGCTTCGGGCAAGAGGATCGGATTCTGACCATCGGCGATCTCGTCAAAGGCGAGCATTTGGTGTTTTGCGCGACCGGCATTACCGACGGCGATCTCACGCGGGGCGTGCGGTTCTTCGGCAACAATGCGCGCACGCACTCCATCGTCATGCATTCGGACGGCACCGTGCGTTTCATCGAATCCGTGCATCGGCTGGGCGCGCGCCCGGCGGCCGTGTAAGTGCAGCGCAAGCAGCATCGCCTGATCGTCGTCGGTGCAGGATCGGGCGGTTTTGCCGCCGCCCGCACGGCGCGAGATCTCGGCGCCGACGTCGCGCTGATCGATCACGGACCGCTGGGAGGGCTGTGCATCTTGCGCGGCTGCATGCCCAGCAAAACGCTCATTGCTTCCAGCGACGCGGCGCAGGACATGCGGGACGCGTCCGAGCTGGGCATACATGCCGGCGCGATCTCGATCGACTTCCCGCACATCATGCGGCGTAAGCGGGAACTGATCAAAGACTTTGCCGACTACCGGATCGAGGGCATCGACGAGTTCCCGCTGTACATGGGTCCGGCGCGTTTTCTCTCCCCGCACGAGGTGCAGGTCGGCGAAGACCTGATCCTGGAGGGAGAGCGATTCATCATCGCAACGGGCAGCGTCGTTGCACCGGCAAGCGCGGTGCACGGCCTGCGCGACGTGGGCTATATCGACAGCGACGGTGCGCTGGAGCTGCAGCGCCTGCCGAAATCGCTGGTCGTGCTCGGCGGCGGGTACATCGGCTGCGAACTGGGTCAGTTTTTCGCCCGCATGGGCGTGCAGACGTCGATGGTTTTGCGAAGCCGCCATTTGCTTTCGGGGGAAGATCACGACATCGGCGATGCGCTCACCCAGTATTTTCGCGAAGAAGGCATCACGGTTCACACGCAGACGCAGATCGTCGGCGTGAGTAAGAATGGTTCGAAAAAGGCCGTACACGTGGTGCGGGAAGGCGTCGAGGGTCAGATTGAGGCTGAAGAGCTGCTCTACTGTCTAGGGCGCATTCCGAACATCGACGGCTTGGACTTGGACAGAGCCGACGTCAAATGCCATGCGATCACGGGCATCGAGACCGACGAGACTCTGCGAACGTGCAATCCGGATTTTTACGCTATCGGCGACGTCGCCGGCAAGCATATGCTCGTCCACGTGGCGATTTACGAGGGAGAAATAGCCGCGCGCAATGCCGTTACCGGCGGCAGCGAGAAAGCCGACTACTCGCTGCAGAAGACGCACACGATCTTTAGCGATCCGCAGGTCGCCGTTGCGGGCAAGACCGAACGCGAGCTCCAAACTCAGGGCGTCGCGTACGTGAAAGGCGCGTACGACTTCGCCGAGCACGGTAAAGCCCAGTGCTTGAACAAAACCAAGGGATTCGTCAAGATCATGGCCGCTGCCGGCGACGGAAAGATTTTGGGCGCGGCGATCCTGGGTCCTCACGGTTCCGACCTCATTCACGAAATGATCGTCGCCCTGCATTACGGCGCCTCCGTCAAGGAGTTCATGGCCATTCCGCATCTGCATCCGACGCTTGCGGAGATCTGGACGTATCCGGCCGAGGAGTGCGCGGCCAAAATTCAAGTGGCGGGCCCCGGGGAGATCGAGCCGGAAATCGCGCTTGGTGGAACCGCCGGATAACTTGCCGCACGATACCGCCCAGTTTCGTGCGGCGATCGTGCAAGTCAAACCGCACAAGGGGCGGTACGAGCGCAACCTGCACGCATTGGGCGATATATTCGCGCAAATCGGCACCGGCGCTTCGCCGGCGGATCTGATCGTTTTGCCCGAAGCCGCGCTCACCGGATATTTCCTGGAAGGCGCGGTGTACGAACTCGCCGTGGACGCGCGAAAATTTGCAGACGATCTCGCCGGCGTGTGGCGCAGCGCGAACGGCGATAAGCGCGTGGACGTGTGCTGCGGTTTTTATGAAAATGCCGGCGGCACGTATTACAACAGCGCGGTGTACGTGGAGATCGCCGGATCGTCGGTTCGAATCCGCCACGTGCACCGCAAGATGTTTCTTCCGACGTACGGCGTTTTCGACGAAGAGCGCTTTCTTTCGCGCGGGCGCCGGCTGCAGGTGTTCCACACGCGCTTCGGGATAGCCGCGATGCTTATTTGCGAAGACGTATGGCACGCCATCATGCCCACGATTGCCGCCGTCAAAGGCGCGCGGATATTGCTCGTGCCCAGCGCCGCTCCCGGCCGGGGGATCGAAGAAGACGACGAACTGGGAAGCATTGCGCGCTGGCGCGAGATTCTGCACGCCACGGCAACCGAACACGGAGTCTATCTGCTGTATGCCGGACTGGCCGGGTTCGAGGGCGGCAAAGGAATGACGGGAAGCTCGCGAGTCGTCGATCCGCACGGCCGCACGCTCGTGCAGGCGCCTGCGCTGGGCGCGCACGTCATTCGAGCGACGGTCGATATGCGTGAAGTGGATCTGGCGCGCGCGACGCTGCCGCTGCTGGGGGATTTGAACGCGGTGCTTCCCGATCTGCTGCTCGACGAAGAGTTGCCGCTGCCGGCCCATTTTCGCGGCGCGCGAAGCGAGGACGGCGATTCATGACGCTGCCGGTCATCGAAGAAAACCGGTCCTCGTTCACTGCGGCGCCGGGAATCAACCCGAAAGTCACCGAGCAATGGCTCGTGGCCTTTCTGCAGGACGAACTCACGGTGCGGCGCGACACGAGCCTGTGCGGTCGTCGGGCTTTCCGGCGGCGTCGATTCGGCGGTCACCGCGTTTTTGTGTGCGCGGGCGCTAGGGCCCGGCAACGTGCACGCGATCCGAATGCCGTACCGTACGTCGAGTGCGTCGAGTTTGAGCGACGCGCGTCTGGTCGTCGACGCGCTGGGCATCGTGGAACACACGATCGACATCAGCGACGCGGTCGACGGCTATCTGAAATGCCAGCCCGACGCCGACGCGCGGCGGCGCGGCAACGTGATGGCCCGTGTGCGCATGCTGGTGCTGTTCGATCAGTCGGCGAAATACGGCGCGCTGCCGATCGGCACCGGAAACAAGACCGAACGTCTGCTGGGGTATTTCACTTGGCACGCCGACGACACGCCGCCCGTCAATCCGATTGGAGACCTCTACAAGTCGCAGGTCTGGGAGCTGGCGCGACATCTGGGCGTTCCGCGCGAACTGATTGAAAAAGCTCCCAGTGCCGATTTGGAGGCCGATCAAACCGACGAAGCGGACTTGGGAATAGCCTACGTAAAAGCGGACGCGATCTTAGCGCGCATGCTCGAAGGCTATTCCAACGCGCAGCTCGTCGAACGCGGTTTCGCAGGCAGCGACGTGACACTCGTGCGGCGCCGTTTGGACGGAACGCACTGGAAGCGTCACTTACCGACGACCGCAATGCTCACCAACACGGCGATCAACGAGTTCTACCTGCGGCCGGTCGATTTTTAGCCGAACATGGCCAGCGTCGAAATCCTCGCGATCGGAACCGAGTTGCTCCTGGGCCAACTGCTCGATACCAACACCGCGCATATCGCCGCTGCAATGGCGGAGAACGGGGTCGACGTCTATGCCACGCACGCGCTGGGCGACAACCGCGCGCGCATTGCGCAGGGGATCCGAGCAGCGCTCGATCGCGCCGACGGCGTAATCACTTCGGGCGGTCTTGGACCCACGGTGGACGACCTCACCACGGAAGCGGTGTGCGACGTGATGGGCGTAGATACGCAGTGGAGTCAGGCCGCGTTTGAAAACATCGAGGCGATCTTCGCGCGCTCCGGCCGCCGGATGCGCGACAACAACCGCAAGCAGGCGCAGGTACCGCGCGGCTGCGTCGTACTGTTGAACGACAACGGCTCGGCGCCCGGTTTCATCGCAGTGCGCGCCGACGCCAAGTTCGTCGCGTCGCTGCCCGGAGTTCCGCACGAGATGAAGCCGATGCTCGCACGGCAGGTGCTCCCGTGGCTGCGCGAGCGGTTCGATCTGCAGCAGACGGTGCGCACCCGCGTGCTGCACACGATCGACCTCGCAGAATCGGAAGTCGACCACCGCATCGACGATCTCTTCCGCACGCTCGACAACCCGAAAATTGCGGTGCTCGCGCACGACTTCCGGTGCGACGTGAAGATCATGGCCAAAGCGGCGTCCGCGGAAGGAGCCGAACAGCTCATCGTACCGGTCGAAACGGAGATCGCGCGCCGCCTGCGCGGTCACGTGTTCGGCGCGGACGATCGAACCTTGCCGGAATCGATCCACGCCCTGCTGCAGCGGGTGGGCCTTACGCTGGCCGCGGCGGAATCGTGTACCGGCGGATCGGTGTGCGCCGCGCTCACGAGCGTGGCGGGATCGTCCAAGAGTTTCAAGGGCGGCGTCGTTGCCTACGACAATGCCGTCAAACGCGACATGCTCGATGTTTCGGCCCAGATGCTGCAGCGGGCGGGAGCGGTGAGCGAAGAAACCGCGCTGGCCATGGCGCAAGGCATTCGCGCGCGGCTGAATGCGGACGTCGGCTTGTCGACCACCGGGATCGCCGGCCCGGACGGCGGAAGCACCGAAAAGCCGGTCGGCTTGGTTTGGATCGGATTGGCGGATTCGGCGTCCACGCTTGCGGTTCGACTGCAATTGCCCGGCGGCCGGACCGCCGTCCAGGCTCGGGCGACGGCCTCTGCGCTGGCCATGCTGTGGAAGCGGCTGTCGGCATGGGAACCAAACGCGGCGGGCAACTCGTAATCAGCTACACGCTTGCACAAGAGGCGGGTAAAAGGCAGAACTGTGAAACGCATTCTTTTGACCGCGGCGGCACTCGCCGGCGTCACGCTTTCATTTACGGCCTGCGGCGGAGGCGGCGGTTCTTCGGGACCGTCCGGGCCGGTGCCGCCGGTAACCCAGACCAACCCTCCCGCTCCCCCGCCGGTAACGCAATCGTCCGCCGATTGTCCGGCCAGCGGTCCCGCTGCGCAGAGCGCAGCTTCGGGCGCGGGCACGCTGAGCACTCGGCGCGCGGCGAATTCGGACGACGCTTGGGAGAAATACGTCCCCGGCCTTATCAGCGTAACCTACACCGGCGATGACGCGGGACGCCGCATTGCCGGCGTGGCGGCGTCGATCGATGCGCGGCGCAGCGCCGATCTGGAGCTGCAGTCGATCGGCCTGCGGGTCCGCTCGCTTTCGGTGGAGCCCGCACGAGTGAGTGCTGCGATCGCGCAGTTGCGGGCCACGCCCGGCGTGCGCAGCGTCGAGCGGGCGCAATACCGCCATTTGCTCTCCATCGTGCATGTAAACGATCCGTACTACAACGGCTTCGGTCCGCAAGCTCCGTACTATGAAAGCTCTTCGATCCCCGGACAGTGGGACATGCACCTGATCCATGTTTCGACGGCGTGGGGATACTATTCGCAGATTCCGGCGGTCGGCGCTCCCATCGCGGTGATCGATACCGGCGTCGACGTCACGCATCCCGAACTGCGCGGCGGAAAAATCACTCGGCAGTACTGCTATGTGACGTATCCGAGCAGCGCCGCGCAATCTTCCGGCCCGTATGCCGTCGACACCGACGGGCACGGAACCAACGTTGCCGGCATAACCGATGCCGATACGAACAATTCGTTCGGTTTTGCCGGCGTGGCGTTCGATGCGCCGCTGCTGGCGTACCGCATTTTTCCCAGTACGCCCAGCGGCGGCTGTGAGAATTCGAAAAGCGCGCAGTGTTCCACCACGGACGTCGACGAGGCCAGCGCGATCAACGATGCGGTAGCTCACGGCGCCAAGGTGATCAACTTGAGTTTAGGATCCGGCGGTCCGCTCTCGGAATGCAGCGACAGCGTTGAGGAGAACGCGGTTGAAGCCGCCATCGCTCGCGGGGTGGCGGTAGTCGCGGCTGCCGGCAACGGCAAGCAGGTCAACGGGGTCGGCGTCGGTCAGAACTATCTCGACTGTCCTGCGGCATATCCGGGCGTCATCGCCGTCGGCGCAGACGGCCCGTCCGGTTCTTCGCAGGCCGACGCCGTAGCGGGATATTCGAACTGGACGTCTTCTGCGGGACCCGGCAGCGGCGGAGCGTACCTCGTCGCGCCGGGCGGCACGGCAAACTCCGGCAATGACAGCGACGATCTGCATTTCGTTGAAAACATCACGTCCAGCCAGATGGCGGGTGCATCGGCGTACTGCCGTACGGACTACGCCGGAGAAGGCGGCGACTGCCGCGGCGGCTTTTCCGGGACCTCGCAGGCCACCCCGCACGTCGCCGGCGTCGTCTCGCTGATGCTTGGCCTGCGTCCCTCGCTTACGCCCGCTCGCATTGCTTCCGATCTCTGCTCCACCGCGCACGACATCGGCGATACGAGACAGGGGTGCGGGCGCGTGGACGCGGGTGCCGCCGTGGCCAAAGCACTCACGCAATAGGGGGCGTTAAGGGCGCCAATCGTAGGGGCCGATAGTATGATCGGCTCTTACGTTTTGTCAGGGAGTGTTGAGAATGCGATCGGGTTCCCGGAATGCCGCAGCGGCGCTTATCACCGCATTGCTGCTGGCCGGCTGCGGTGGCGGAAGCGGCGGCAACGGCGGAGTGACTCCGTCCTCGACTTCGTCCCCGGTTCCTGAATCGGGCGTGACGTGCCCTCAAAGCGGGTCGTTGCCTTCGAGCGTCGCGTACGGCATGCAGGTACGCCGGCGCGTGCCCGTAGCGGCAACGCGAGACGTGCGCTACGTTCCCGGAGCGATTGCCGTTTCGTTCAAGGACGACGCATCCGCCGGCCGCATCGATTCGCTTGCCGCTTCACTGCGCGTTTCTCACGTTACCGACCTGGATTTCGATGCGCTGCACGTGCGCGGTCGCATTCTGCGCGTCGATCCGCAGCGGACCGCGCAAGCCATCGCGGCAATAAAGGCGTTGCCGGGCGTACAGAACGTCGGGCGGGTGACGTATCGGCAGCGCATGACGATCGTTTCGAACGATCCGTACTACGGCGGTTTCGGTGCGCCGGCGCCATACTTTGAAACCGCAACGACGCCGGGGCAGTGGGACATGCACGTCATCAATGCGCAAGCGGCGTGGAATGAAGTTGCTTCATCGGCGCCGGTCGTGGGTTCTGCTGCACCCATCGCGATCGTCGACACCGGCGTAGACGTCACGCATCCCGAACTGAGCGGCGGATCGATCGTGCGCACGCGTTGCTTCGTCACCTACCCGTCCGACTCGGCGCAGACGTCCGGTCAGTATGTCACGGATACGGACGGCCATGGCACCAACGTGGCGGGCATTGCGGCCGGCGATACGGACAACGGGCTTGGATTCGCTGCGGCGAGCTTTGATGCAAAGCTCATGGCGTACCGGATTTTTCCGGCCGATCCTGCGGGGGGATGCGACCTGAAAAATCCTCCGGATCAGTGCTTCTCGGACTCGGCCGACGAAGCGTCGGCTATCGACGATGCGGTCGCGAACGGCGCGAAAGTGATCAGCTTGAGCTTGGGCGGGTCGCCGCCGTGCTCGACAGCCGATCCCGAGTACATCGCCGTAGAGAACGCGATCGCGCACAACGTAGTGGTGGTTGCGGCAGCCGGAAACGGCGATGAGAACACGGGTATGGGTCTTGCGCAGCTGGATTGCCCGGCAGCCGATCCCGGCGTGATTGCGGTAGGCGCTTCAGCCATCAACGACAGCGTTTCCAACTTCGTGACCGAGCAAGTCGCCAGTTATTCGAATTATTTGCCGAACGGCGGAAACGGCGATTTCTTGGTTGCGCCCGGCGGCGACCCGGACGGCAGCAACGACCTTGACGAACTGCACTGGATCGAACACATCTACTCCAGTACCGCGATCGAGCCCGGCAGCTGCACTCCGGATTACGATTCCAGTTCCTCTACGCCCGACTGCCGCATCGACATCGCCGGCACGTCGCAAGCCACGCCCCACGTTGCGGGTGCCGCAGCGTTGATTCTGGCAGTCAAGCCGAGCTACACGCCGGCGCAGGTCGCCAAAGCGCTCTGCCAAAGCGCCGCCGACATCAGCGATTCCGAGCAAGGCTGCGGGCGGCTCGACGCGGGCGCAGCGGTTTCGTACGCGCAATCGCATTGACGTTACGCGGCTAAACGCCGTACCCGATCGACTCGAGCACGCGCTGCGTTGCAACTGCCTGCTCGAACGTAGGCACCGCGCTGCTGCCGCTTTCGATTTGCTTGACGAACTCGTCGAGCAACTCCACGATGAGGGGCACGTGCGGATCGATGGCCTGCAGCTGACGATACGGCGACGGCTTGCACTCCAGTTCGGCGGTTTCTTCGCCGTCGACGGTGAACAGTCGCGTATCGTGCGGGTCCGTGCCGCTCGCAACCGCGGTACGGTTTTCGCCATGTGCCGCCAAGGTGAACGAATCCACCGCTAAGGTTGCGTCGACGGCAAGGCGCGCGACTAGTCCGTCGCCGTAATCGAGCAGCGCAAAACAGCCGTCGTCGACGCTGCTGGTGAATGCGCCCGTTTCGTCGTGGCGCACGGGGTTTGCCGTTCGCAGGTACCCCGTGGTGCGCAGCGGTGAGCGGCCCGCTATCCAATTCGACGCATCGATCAGATGCGACAGCAACGCGCCCGCCATCCCGCCGCCGCGGGCGCGATCGAACCACCACGAATCGGAACGCTCGACGCTTTGACGAAGGCGTCCCGAGAGCTGCGTAATTTCGAGCTGGCGCAGCGGCGCCACATGACCGTTGCTCACCAGCTCTTTGACGGCCAGGCGCTGCGGCACCCAGCGAAATTCGTGCATGACGGCCGTCGCGGTACCCGCTTGTTCGGCGGCTGCGAGCATCTCTTGCGCCTGGCCCACGTCGAGCGCAAACGGCTTGTCGCAGATCACGTGTTTGCGGGCGCGCAGCGCTGCGAGGACGCCGCCATGGTGCGCAAAGGGCGGCGAAGCGATCGAGACCACGTCGACCGCGCAGCCCGCAAGCAGCTCGGAGATACCGGTAAAGGCGTGCGGTATTCCACGCTCCTGCGCGATGCGCAGTGCGTTATGCGGCGAAGCCAGCGCGACCACTTCGAAGCTCGGATGCGCAGCGAACGCCGGCAAATGCGCGCGAACGCCGAAACCGGCGCCGACGATGCCGACTTTGTACCGCGGTGCCGCCTGGATCACGTCAAACACTCCTCAACGATGTCGATGGCGCGGTCGAGCTGCCGCTGCGATATGACCAGCGGCGGGGTTATGGACAGCACGTTACCCCGTACTCCCGCTTGCAGCAGTATGATGCCTTTCTTCAAGGCACCGATGACGACGCTTTGAGCGTATCCGCCGTCGAACAGTTCGACGCCCCACATCAGTCCTCGGCCGCGCACGCTCCGAACGCTCGGCCGAGAACGCAGCCCGCGCAGCCGCTCGCCCAGCAGCACGCCCATCTCGGCGGCGCGCTCGACCAAACCCAAACGTTCGATCTCCGCAATGTTTGCCAATGCGGCCGCACAGCCCATCGGGTTACCTAGATACGTCGAGGTATGCAGCGCTTCACCGGAGGATAGCGGCCATGCGTCCATGATTTGCGGCAGCGCGACGGTCGCGGAAATCGGAAAACCGTTGGCCATCGCTTTTCCGATGCACAGGATATCGGGCACGACGCGTTCGTGCTCGCACGCAAAGAGCGTGCCGGTCCGCCCAAATCCGGTATAGATCTCGTCGAAAATGAGCAGCACGCCGCGCGCGGTGCAGATCTCGCGCAGTCCGGTGAGATACCCGTCGGGCGGAACGATGCAGCCGGCGCGTCCCTGCACCGGTTCCACGATCAGCGCCGCGACGTCGGTGCGAGCGTCCAACGCGGTGCCTACCCGGGCGAGCGCCGCATCGACGTCCTGCGACGTCCCGCAGCGTTGCGCATCGGGATAGTCCAAAAATAGCGTGCGGTGCTGTAAAAATCCGGCGAACGGCGCGCGGAATTTGTCGATGCCGGACACTTGGAGAGCGCCGAGCGAAAGACCGTGATATGCGCCGCGATAGGCGGCAAAGGCCGATTTTCCGGTCGCGACCATCGCGGTCTTGAGGGCCGCTTCTACGGCTTCGGCTCCCGTGGAGGCCAAGAACGTTCTTGACAGGGCGCCGGGCGCGATCGCGGCGAGCTTGTCGAGCAGCCGCACTTTGGCGTGGGTGGGATGCACGTCGCCCATTGAGTGCATCAGATCCGCGGCTTGCGCGGCGAGCGCAGCGGCGACGCGCGGATTGCTGTGGCCGGTGTTTGCCACGCCGAACGCCGCGGTGAGATCGATATAGCGGTTTGCGTCCACGTCTTGCACCGTGGCGCCGGCGGCAGATTCCCAAAACACCGGAAAGCGTTCGTCGACGAACGTGACGTTGCGCGATTCGAACGTTTGCAGCCCTCGGGCCAGATCGCGCGTGCGCGGTCCGGGCACCGGCGTGCGCAGCTCCTCCAGCACGTCCTCGTTCAAAGCGACGTATCGACCCAACGTACGAATTCGGCGATGCGCGGCCTTCCGCCGTGATCGGCCCCGAGCGGCGGATCCTGCAGCTCCCCAAAGCGGGTGAAGCGCACTGCCGCGGCTTGGAGTGCCATCGCCACAACGTCCTCGCGAGCTGCCGACAGCGCAAACCCTTCGAGCGGCAGGCGGTGGCGCTGCAGATATTCCAGCGCCTGATCCGGTTCGTCGACCGGCACGATCCCCAAGGCGCGCGGCAAGAACAACGGAGTCTGCTCGACGGGCGGATCGAAAAGGACGAGGTAATCGGCGGAAGCGTTTGCGTAGACGGCGCCCCGGCCGGCGGAGGCGCGAAAGACGCCCAAGCTGCGTTGCTGCGACAGCCGCGCAGCGACGGACGCATCCCGTTCGCCCACCGGAAATTCTACGTTCGTGTGCTCGACGGCGGATGCGAGGGCGTCGCAAAAGCGCCGGGGGCTCGTTGCGCCGCCGCGCTCGAGAAACAGCACGTGAAGCGATAAGCATCCCTGGCTTTCGTACAACACAAGGTCGCGCGCCGCTCCGCGCGCGATGTCGCGAACGTCCGATTCAGCCTGCAGCGACTCGCGCGTCACGTACCCGGCGCTCGCGCGCGAGCCGTAGCCGATAAAGCGCGCGTCGGGCCGCAGCATGCGCCGAATGTCCGCCAGCGTATCGTCGTGCCCGAAGGCGACCACGCCTGCAAAAGATTCCAGCGCAGGTGCGCCGGGCTCGGCCGAACTCCAGCTGCGCGCGCACGCCGCCCCGGCGAACTCGTCGAGTTCTTCGCTCAGCGTGTCGAAAAAGGCGGCGATCAGCGCGTCCTCGCGATCCTTGACGACCACGTCGCACTTGGCGCACAACGCGAAAAAAGCCGGAACCAAGGCGACGCCGATGGTCGTTCGGCTCGAAACGATGCAGACGCGGCCGATTGGGACCGCCCATGCCGCCGGGCGCCCGGCGCGCTTCGCGAACCCGTCCAGCGTTTGCAGCGAGCCAAGCTCGCTGCAAATAGTTGCCTCCAGGGCCGACTCCGAAACGGCAAAAAACAGCCGATCCAGCGCATACTCGACGACCGGAATCGAATAGCCGGTTCGCTCGCAAATGCGATCGAGAATTCGAACGCGTGCGGGAAAATCCGCGTCGCTCCAACGTTCGGCTGCGGCTGCAATCGCCCGAATGATTGTGCGCACCGGAACGCGCGCCAGATGCGTCACGCGCGCTCGAGGGCGCGCAATTGCTCTGCGTCGAGCGAACACCCGCGCAGCTGCGCGCTGCGTTCGCGTCCGATCAGCACGAAACCGCCGCCTGCCGCAACGCCGACGTCCTGCGTCTGCACCGCTACGCACGAGGAGCGGTTGGCGAGATCGACATGCACGAGCGTGCCGGCCGTGCCGGGCGGCACCGTCGCACCCGACGCGTCGACCACACGCGCGCGCAGCCACGGCGGCGCTTTTTTGATTCGCCCGGTGGCCGAAATGCGATCGTAATACTGGCTGGTCAGTTCCGTCATGCCGTACTCTGCGACGATCCGTTCGGCAGGCAAAGCGAACGCGGCGCACAGATTCGCGTACAGCTCGTCCCGCTCGACCACCCGAGTGCGTCCTTTGAATCCGCCCGTCTCCATGATGCGCGATTGCGCGGGCAGCGGCAGGCGAATGTCGCGCTCGGCTAGAGCGTCCAGCAGCTGCACGAACGCGAACGCCGTACCCGCGATGCATACGCCGGCAGCCGACGTTGCCGCGCGCTGCGCATCGGCGATGAAGTGATCGACGTCCAGCACGTCGCCGCGCACGTACCATCCCTCGCCGCCATCCCCGTACCGGTCCGCAACGCGCGCCATCATATAGCCTAGGCTCGAACGCGGCCGCTCCTGCGGACTTGCAAGCAGCAGCAGATAGGTAAGCGGCTCCGCCCGGTCTGCCAGCATCGCGTCGGCGAATCCGGCCAGCAGCGCCGCGTCGTAGAGTGCGGCGTTCTCCATGTAATGCATGCCGCCCGTGCCGCCCGTCGTGCCGCTGGTCTGAAAAATCAGCTCGGCGCGCGCCGCATCGAACGTGCATAACGCCTGCTCTTTATACGCGTCCGCTGGAGCCGGAGGAATCGCTTCCCAGCCGGCCGGCATCGATTCCAGCGTTACGCCCAGCGCAGCGCAGTACCGCGCGTACGGAACGTTGTACCGCAGCTGATGAGCGAAGACGCGCAGCGCGAGGTCGTCAAAATCCGGAACGGTGCGCCGCTGGATGCAGCGCAGTATCTCCCGATCCAACGCTGCCGCTTCGCGCAGATAGCCGGAGTCGTTCACGCGCGCCGGCGGCTCGTAATGATTCCACTGTTGAGGCCGCCGGTCGAAAGACCGCCGCTCTGACGCGCCCATTCGACCTTGATGCACCGGTCGACGACGATGGCGAGTCCCGCGCCGTCGGCCAGTTCGATCGCCTCTTGATTGACCACGCCGTATTGAAACCAGATCGCCTTGGCGCCGGCGTCGACCGCCTCTCGGGCGACTGCGAGCACCTCGCTGGGTTTGCGAAAAACGTCGACGACGTCCGGAGCGCCGCATTCGGCAGCATACGCGTGGAGCGACGGATATGCTTTGATACCGTCGATCTGATCGATGGTGGGGTTGATCGGCGTTACCGAAAGCGGCGTTTGGGTGCGCAGGTAACTGAAGACGGTGTAGCTGGGACGCAGCGGATTCGCCGACGCGCCGACCATAGCGACGGTCTTGCTCGCGGCCAGGAGATCGCGCCGCGCTGCGATCGTGTCGAGGATCATACCGTTTGCCGCTGCCTCACAACCGTTCGCGGCTCGGACTGACGTGCAGCCGCACGCAGCGCGTTATCGAGATCCCACAGCAAATCGTCGACGTCTTCCAGTCCGACCGACAAACGTACCGCTTCGGGAGCGACGCCGGCTTTGCGCAGTTCTTCGTCGCCGAGCTGTGAATGCGTCGTCGATGCAGGGTGTATTACCAGGCTCTTTGCATCGCCTACGTTGGCCAGATGGCTCCATAACTCGAGCGCGTCGATGAAGCGCCGCCCCGCCTCGCGCCCACCCCGAATGCCGAACGTGAAGATCGATCCCATCTGCGGCGCCTTGACCCATTCCACTTCCGCGCGATCCTGCAAAAATTGCGCGACCCGGCGCGCGTTCTCGACGTGCGCCTTCATGCGCAGCGGCAAGGTTTCAAGTCCGAGCAGCAAGAGCCACGCATCCATGGGCGACAGTTGGGAGCCGACGTCGCGCAGCACTTCTGCGCGCGCGCGCATGAGAAAGGCGTACTCGCCGAACGTTTCAACGAAGATTTTGTCGTGGTATCCGGGACTGGGCTCAGAGAGCAATGGAAACTTGCCGCTGCCCCAGTCGAATTTTCCCGACTCGATGGCCACGCCGCCGATGACGGTGCCGTGTCCGCAAATGAATTTGGTCGCCGAATGGACGACGACGTCCGCTCCGTGCGTTATCGGCCTATAGAGCGCAGGCGAGGCGAACGTGTTGTCGACGATAAGCGGAATGCCGGCCTCGTGCGCGATCTGCGCGAGCGCTCGCACGTCGGCGATTTCGCCCGACGGGTTGCCGATCGTTTCGGCAAACAGCAGTTTCGTATTGGGCGCAATGGCCGCGCGGATTGCATCGTAGTCGCGCGCGCCGGCAAAGGCCGTGTCGATGCCCATGCGGCGCAGCGTCACGCTGAACTGCGTTACCGTGCCGCCGTATACGCTTTGCGAGCTGACGATATGATCGCCGGCTTGGGCTAACGTGAGCACCACGGCGAGCTGCGCGGCCAAACCGCTGGAAAACGCGATCGCACCCAGGCCCTCTTCCAGACTGGCCATGCGTTCTTCGAACGCCGCCACGGTGGGATTGCTGATCCGGCTGTAAATATGTCCGTAACTGCGTAGAGCAAAGAGTTCGGCCGCCTGCTCGGTGGAACCGAACACGAAGGCCGCGGTTTGATGGATGGGCATGGCGCGCGAGCCCGTAACGGGATCCGGCGGCGTGCCGGCGTGAATGGCGCGCGTGGAAAGTCCGAATCGGCGGTCCGGCATGGTCGCGCGTTCTTCGACTCGAAACGGTGCATACCCCAGGTTGGAAGTAGGAGACGAGTTTATGGGCATGACGCTGACCGAAAAGATCCTCGCGCGACACGCGGGGCTGGATTCGGTCGAGCCCGGCGCAATCATCAATGCGAAGGTCGATTTGGTGCTCGCGAACGAGCTTTCGGCGGCAGTCGCAATCGGCGTGATGCGCGGGATAAAGGGCGCCGATCGCGTTTTCGACACCGACAAGATCGCGCTGGTCGAAGATCATTTCGTGCCCGCCAAAGACGCGCAGTCCGCCAAAGTCGCAAAATTGATGAAAGATTTTGCGCGCGAGCAAAACATCAAGCACTTTTTCGACGTCGGCCGCGGCGGCATCGAGCACGTCGTGCTGCCCGAAGAAGGGCTGGTCGCGCCGGGCGAGCTGATCGTCGGCGGCGACTCGCACACCTGCACGTACGGAGCCTTCGGCGCTTTTGCCACCGGCATGGGATCGACGGACATTGCGGCCGCCTTCGTATTGGGCGAAGTGTGGCTCAAGGTGCCGCCCACGATCAAATTGGTGTACGACGGCACGCTGGGCGAAATGGTCGTTGCCAAAGATTTAATGCTCAAGACCGTGTCCGTGCTGGGCATCGACGGCGCAACGTACCGCGCGATGGAATATCACGGCAGCACCGTTGACGAGCTGTCGATCACGGGCCGCATTACGATGGCGAACATGGCGATCGAGGCCGGCGCCAAAAACGGCATCTTTCACGCCGACGCAAAGACGCTGGCGTACGTGCGTGAGCGCACCGACCGGGACTTCCTCGTGGAAAAAGCCGACGAGGATGCGCGGTACGAGCGCGTGGTGGAAATCGACGCCGGAAGTCTGGAGCCGCAAGTCGCCTGCCCGCACACGCCCGACAACGTGCACGATATCTCCGAAGTCACCAACGAAACGATACCGGTGGATCAGGTTTTCATCGGCTCGTGCACCAACGGCTACATCGAAGACCTGCGGGTGGTCGCACGGATCCTTGATGGAAAGAAAATCGCGCCGACGCTGCGCGTGATCGTCAACCCGGGGTCGCAAAAAGTGTGGATGCAGGCAGCGCAGGAAGGCATCCTCGGCACGCTTGCGGCAGCGGGATGCGCGGTGAATACGCCGGGCTGCGGAGCCTGTTTCGGAGGCCATATGGGCACGCTGGGCGACGGCGAGCGGTGCATATCGACGACCAACCGCAATTACGTCGGCCGCATGGGTTCGCCCAAAGCCGAAGTGTATTTCAGCTTCGCCCGCGACGTGCGCGGCATCGGCGCTCACGGGGCGCATCACCGATCCGCGCGTCATCGCCGGCGAGGCTGCGGCCCGCTGATGGAAAAATCGCTGCGCGGACGCGCGCACAAATACGGAAAGAACGTCGATACCGACGTCATCATCCCGGGCAAGTACTGCAACATTATCGATCCCGTCGAGTTGGGCAAGCACGCACTCGAGGGAATCGATCCGGACTATACCGCGAACATGCGCGCGGGCGACATCATCGTCGCGGATCGCAACTTCGGCTGCGGCTCCAGCCGCGAAGTCGCACCGATTGCGATCAAAGGTTCGGGCACGGCAGCGGTCATTGCCAAGAGTTTCGCCCGCATTTTCTACCGCAACGCGCTCAATATCGGCCTACCGATCTTCGAATCACCCGACGCGGTTGACGGCATCGAAAGCGGCGACGAGATCGAAGTCGAGCCCGCAACCGGCGTCATTCGAAACGTTACGAAAAACGCGGCGTACCGAGCGGCGGCGTTCCCGCCGTTCATGCAATCGCTCATCGAAGCCGGCGGGCTGCAGCCGTACGTCGAACGGCGGCTGGCCGAGCGCCGCTAGTTCTAGGGAATCCCGGGCGTCATCCCGCCGGTGCCCGGCGTGAGATTGTCGATCCATTTGTATTTCGGGCGGTACGCGGCGGTGAATCCGACCAAATCCTTGGCCGTGTCGAGCGTGCCGACCATGTCGGTCCCGCCGTCTTGCGACCCGTTGAAGATCAGCGCTCCGCCGTTGGGAAGGGAAACCACGACGCGAACGTTCTTGCCGTCGACGCTGCCGGCGAGAGGAAACCGTTTGCCGTCGGCGTCCAAGTATTGGCCGGTGAGCGTGCTTCCGCGCTGGCTCAGTTTGAAATGCGTATACACCACGCCGTGGTCGTTCTGAATCGCAACTTCCCATACGCCTGAAATGCCGGCGCGATTTTCATCGACGTCCTTGGGCGGCGCGGGCGTTGCTTTTGCGTGCGCAGCAGCCGACGGCCGCGCGATCGGGACAACGGGAGTGACGGTTGCGTTCGGTAACGGCGGCGCGGGAGGCGGCGTGGGCAGCGGGGTGGTTTGGGCATTCGCCGGAACGGCGATGCATGCCGCAGCGATAAAGGCGAGCGAGAGGCGCTTCACGGGGCGATACTCCTTTGGACAGCCACCCTTTACGGCGTACGCGGCGTGGATTCCGGCGAAGGGCTTGCTTGAACCGGCGGTCCCTGCGGAACGCGGCGGGGCTCGTTGGGCATGAGCGCCCGGCGGATAACCGGATGCATCGGCACGCGGCGCACTTGGAGTGCGGCGGCGATCTCGTGCGCTTCCGCCGCGAGCGCCACAACGAAGCCGTCCCCGGGACATTCGAGATCGGGCGACGTCCAGCCGTGATACTGCACGACAGTCGCCGAACCGAAGGAAGCGCTTTTCATGCAGGTACGTCCGATTACTTTGCCGCTGTCTTTAGCGGCTTTCAGATCGCCGAAAAACTTTCTAACGGTGTCCATGGGAACGCTTCCGGCGCGAGGGGGCGCCATGGCGTCGCCGGCGCGGTTGGAGCGCACGACGGCGGCCGAACCATCGGACCACAGCTTGATCGTGTAACCCGAGAAGTTCGTCGAGCCCGTATTGCGGATGACAGCGCCGTCGCGAGCGGCGGCGGCCAACGCGATTCCGGCGGCAGAAAGCGCGGCCAAAACGAGCAGTGCGCCGAAGAGCTTCATGTGCGCTCAACGTACCCGCCAACGCGTTGGTTCCTGCGCGGGCGTGGCCTTGCACGTTAGGTCCAAAGACTGGCTGGGCAGCACGAAGATGGAAGCCCGGCGCCGTAGAACGTTCGTTCATCGGGAGTGGCAAACGCGTTTCGCATGTCGACTGCTGCTAGCGGCGGCGTCTTTTGCTGTTCGAGTTTGGCGCGAACCTACACTTTGCTGTACTCGGAGGGCTCGTGAAAATTCGAGCTGTTGCAGTCGCCGCAGCGATCGCGTGCGCCGCTTTGGCCGCATGCGGAGGGGGAGGAGGCGGCGTCGGACCGCCCAACCCGCCGCCGTCGAGCACCCCCAAGCCCACTCCAACGCCGTACCAAAACGGAGCGACGTTTGCCTATACCGGTTCGCAGACGAGCCAAGCATCGTTCCAATATCCTTCGCCCTCGCCGTATCCGTCGACCAACGTAACAACGAGCGTGACGCAAGCCGTCAACGTTACGAGTTCGGCGAATCCTTTCGGCGCCCCGAGCGCGGGGGATTTTCACACCGTCGAAACCGATGCCGCCGCATTGACCACGCATACGCTCACCACCGATGCGTGGATTGGAACCGACGCATCCGGTCACGTCGTTGAATACGGATACAAAAATGCCGACGACAGCGGCAACGCGCTTTCGGCGCAGTACCCGACGCCGTTCATTTTGGACGAACTTCCCGAAACCGGCGGTGCGACGTGGCAGAATGGCGGAGCCGTTACTTATAAGGAAAACGACGCCGACGGCACGAGCAGCGTTCGCACCTACAACGCGAACGGAACGTATACCGAAACCACGACCAGCAGTCTTGCGCAGCTGCAGCTTTCGCAGAACGCCGACGGCAGCGGTTCGTACACGTCCAACGGGGCGTTCCTCAACGGCGCGGTCGAAGGGTTCGCCTTTAGCGCTCCGGCCAACAATCAAGTGAACATCACCGTGACGTTCGTGA
Organism: Vulcanimicrobiota bacterium; assembly: GCA_963777315.1. GTDB lineage: Bacteria > Vulcanimicrobiota > Vulcanimicrobiia > Vulcanimicrobiales > Vulcanimicrobiaceae > CAVYEM01. Next base: position 706,653 of record CAVZQC010000004.1, on the reverse strand, counting down.
ACCCGCCCACTCCCACGCCGGCTCCCTCGGGCCATCCGAGCCCCGTGCCAGTACCGACGAGCACTCCGCGCGTGTACACCGCTCCGGTGTGGTGGCCCACGCCGCTGGCGCTCTATAAGTCGTCTACCAGCGTGACGGCGAACGTCGCATACCCCGCATCGTGCAGCGTTCCCAGTGCCGAGGGAACCTCAGGCAACGAGCTCGTGCAGACGACGTCCCGCGTCGACACGATTCTGGGATACACCGACGTGCAGACGCAAACGACGTACACCGGCGCAAACGCCGGCGTGGTGTGCCTGATCCTTCAAGACGTGCAAAATTCGTATTACGACTACCAGGACGACTTCGCGGCGGCGAACAGCTTCCATCTGCATTTTCCCGGCACGCCCCTCTCGACCGCGACGGTTTCGGAAACGCTTACGCTGACGGGGGGACATCCGTCCGCAGCGTCCGCAAATGGGCGACGCACGAGCAGTTCCACGGTGCAGAGCCGCACGCTTTCCGCGGGGTACATCGCCGCGGCGCAAGCGCAATTCGCACGCCGCACGGCGCTGGATCGCCATGCCCGCGAACTGCATGCGTTGAAATTCCTTCGCTCTTTGGGCCATCGGGGTGACCGCTCATGAACCTGCAGTTGAAAGTCGTATGCGCGGGCGCGATCGCAGCCGCTGCGCTTGCCGCGTGCGGCGGCGCAGGTTCGGTCAATCCCAGCGCCGGCGTTCCAAAATCGCAGCTCACGCCGTACACCGGTCCGCAGCAACTGGCGAATTTTGCTTGGGGCGCGGGCGTGATGCGCACCGCGCAGTACGTGGGTGAGGCGCACGGCGGCAGTATGGCGGTCGACGTGCAGCTGCGCATGCGCAATCTTCCCGGACTGCTGGGCTACGCGCGCCAGGCCAGCACGCCGGGTTCGGCGCTGTACCGTCACTTTTTGACCCCGCAGCAGATCGCCGACCAGTTCGGCGCATCGCAAAGCGACTACCGGTCGGCCGCATCGTATTTCGAACAGTACCATCTGAGCGCAGCGTCGTGGCCTCAACGCCTTTCCATGGTGGTCAGCGGCAAGCTGAGCGATCTGGAGACCGCGTTCGGCACGAAGTTCGCCGTATATCGAGCGTATGGACGCACGTTCCTCGCGCCGTCGTCGCAGCCGCATTTCAGCCGGGTCGTACCGGTCAGCGCGGTAGCCGATTTGGTTCACGTCAACTTGCGCCGTACGTATCTCATTCGGGCCAGCAACGGCCAAGTTTTGGGCATGTCGCCGCAGCAGTTGCGCAGAGCCTTCGATTTCACCGGAGCTGCCAATGCCGGATTCAACGGCGCCGGAATCAACGTCGGCGTCATTGCGACCGGTCCAATCTGGAAGGGCGACGCGCCGTTCATCGGTTCACTGTACAAAACGTCGGTTGCGACGGTTACGGTCGTGCCCGTCGTCGCGCACACGCCGAGCCCGCAAAACAATCAAACCGGCACCGCACCGTTCGACGGCGATCCCGCCGGATTGGCGACCCCCCCGGCGGTGACCGCGCCGGACTCCTCGTGCGTGCCCGGTTACGTTACGGCCAAATGCAACGTCGAGGACGGCGAAGCGCAGCTCGATACCGAGCAAATCGCCGAGCTCGCTCCGGGGTCGAGCGTGCTGGCGTATTTGGGCTACAACAAAGCCGACTGCGGTCTGCAGAACAATCCGTACGGTTGTCCGTCCGGCGGACTGGGCGTCTTAGGCATTTTTCTTACGGATGACGAGATCCAGCAGGCAATAGCCGACAACAACGCCGATGCGATCTCGATAAGCTTCGGTCAGGACGAGCCGAGCGCGGAAGCTTCGGGATATTTCGATGCATCGGGCAATGGCCCGGGTCCGGCGGAATTGGCGGCTCTGAAAGCCGAAGGGATCGCGGTCTTCGTTTCGTCGGGCGACAATGGAGCGCACGCGTGTATCAATTCCGGCACGGGCAGTCCAACCACGGACTTCTGCGTCGCTTATCCCGCCAGCGATCCGTCGGTGGTTGCGGTCGGGGCGGTGAATTATCCGATGGACAGCATGGGCAATCTTCCGGCGTCCGCACAGATCACCGCTTGGGCCGACAACGTCACGTTGGGAGGCGACGGGTTTGGCGACAACTCCCCCGGCACCGGCGGAGGTCTTTCGAAGTATTTCTCCGCAGCGTCGGCGGGCCAGACGAATTTGAGCATCTTCGGCGTGGGCACCAGTTCGGCGCGTGCCGTACCCGACGTTTCGATGAACGGCGATCCCTTGACCGGCCCGTTCATCGTGCAGTATGCGAATTTTCCCGGCGCGGGTCCATTTGGAGGGTCCGTCGGTGGAACCAGCGTTTCCGCGCCTGAGATGGCGGCGGTATGGGCCGTGGTTCTTCAGGCGTGTAAAGCGACTGCTTCGTGCGCTACGGCGACCGGCGCGCATCCATGGCGGCTGGGGGATCCGAAAGGGCTGATATATCAGATTGAAGGGTCCGCCGCATACGCTACCACGTTTTACGACGTGGTGGCAGGCAACAACGGCGATCAATCGTATTATCCGGCGCCCGCGGCGACGCCGAACTTCTATACCGGATACAGCGCGGGCAAGGGCTACGATCTCGTAACGGGCGTAGGCGTGCCGTTCGTCGGGCACCTCATCAACGCGATTATAGCGGGCAAGCAGGTGCCGTAGGGGTCCCCCTTGCCGCCGTTGTTATAATGATGGGGCTGTGAAAGAGAAGATCCATCCCAAGTGGTACCCCCAGGCCAAAGTGCATTGCGCCTGCGGGAGCACCTTTACGACCGGTTCGACGATGCCGGAAATCGCCGTCGAGATCTGTTCGGCATGCCACCCGTTGTTCACGGGCCAGCAGAAGTTCGTCGATACCGCCGGACGAGTCGATAAGTTCCGCCAGCGCGAAGAGATCGCCAAAAAGAAACAGCAAGAAGCCGCCGTCCGCAAAGCCAAACGCGACGCCGCCAAAGCCGAAGCGTAACTTCGCAGGTTTTCGTAAAGCGAGCTCCGCCGGGGCTCGCTTTTGTATGTATCGATGAGCGCAGCATTTTACGGCCGCCTTGAAACCATCGCCAACCGCTTCGACGAAATCGACGCGGATTTGGCGCATCCCGCAGGCGGGTTCGACCAAGCACGGTATACCGCGCTGCTCAAAGAGCGCGCGGCGATCGAAGAAACGGTCGCAGCGTACCGCCGCTACAAAACGCTACTCGCGCAGATCGCTGCCAACGAAGCGCTGCTGGCGGATCGCAGCGATCCGGAAATGCACGAGCTGGCGCAAGAAGAAGCCAAGGTCCTGCGCGAGCAGCGTCAGGCTCTCGAACAGCATCTGCAGCTGCTGATGATTCCCAAGGACCCCGACGACGAGAAGGACGTATTCATCGAGATTCGGGGCGGGGCCGGCGGCGATGAAGCAGCGATTTTTGCCGGCGACCTGGCGCGAATGTACATGCGGTACGCCGAGTCGCAGCGCATGCGAGTGGAGCTGGTGTCGCAAAGCGAAAGCGATGCGGGCGGCTACAAGGAGATCGTTTTTGCGGTGAAAGGTTGGTCGACGGGCGGGAGGACCGCAAGCGCGCCGTTCCGTCAATTCAAACACGAGTCCGGCGTGCATCGCGTGCAGCGCGTGCCGCTGACGGAATCGCAAGGACGCGTGCATACCAGCACCGCGACGGTCGCAGTGCTGCCGCAAGTCGACGAGGATATCGACGTCGAAGTCAATCCGAGCGATCTGCAGATCGACACCTACAAATCGAGCGGCGCCGGCGGCCAGTACGTGAACAAGACCGAGTCCGCGATTCGCATCACGCACGTTCCGACCGGCATCGTCGTGGCCTCCCAGCAGGAGCGCTCGCAAATCCAAAACCGCGCCAAGGCCATGGAGATGCTGCGCGCCATGCTGTACGATCGCAAACGCCGCGAAGCTCAGGAGGCCGTGGGAAGCATGCGGCGCAGTCAGGTCGGGACTGGAGACCGCTCGGAAAAGATTCGCACGTACAACTATCCGCAGGACCGCATCACCGACCACCGCATCAATCAGAGTTTCGGCAACATACGCGCCGTTATGGACGGCGACTTGGGGCACATCGTCGAGGAGCTCCTCAAAGACGAGCGCGCGCGCCTCTTGGCCGGGGACGACTCGGCTGCATAATCCCGTCGTGCAGGGCGACGCTACGGTTGCCGCAACGCTGGCGCTGGGAATGCGCGCGCTCAAAGACCGCAGCCCAACTCCGGATGCCGACGCGCGCATATTGCTGGGCGAGGCGCTGGGGCGATCTCGCGAGTGGCTGCTGGCTGACGATCGAACGTGTCTTACGCGAGACGAAGCGCGCCGGTACTTCACGCTGTGCGAACGACGTGCTGCCGGAATGCCGATCGCCTATATCACGGGACGTGCGGGATTTTACGGGCGCGAGTTTGCGGTCAACGAACACGTCCTGGTCCCGCGCGCGGAAACCGAACATCTGGTGGAAGACGCCATCGCTTTTTTGAACGCGCAGAATACTCGGCGCGGTCCGTCTCCAACCCTGCGCGTGTTTGAAGCCGGAATCGGAAGCGGCGCGGTCGCGTGCACGATTGCGGCCGAAGTTGCGCAAGCCGCGGTCGAAGGTACCGACATCAGCGCGCGAGCCGTAAGAACGGCGCGGGACAACGCTCGCCGGCTGAGCGTCGACGCGCGCTGCGATTTCCATCTGGGCAACGTCGTCAAGCCGCACGAGCAAAGCGCGTACGATCTAATCGTTGCGAACCTGCCGTACATTCCGACAAGTGAGATCCCGCAGCGGCCCGATCCCGTGGGATTCGAACCGGTCGCGGCGCTCGACGGCGGTCCGGACGGGCTCGCGCAGTACCGCAGCCTGCTCACGGACGTTTCGACGATGCTGCGGCCCGGGGCGCTGCTGCTCATGGAAGCCGCTCCCCCGACGATGCAGACTCTAAGCGCCATGACGCGCAGCGCTCTGCCCGGCGCGGACGTCGAAGTCCGCCGCGACTACGCCGGGCTGGAGCGGTACCTTTACGTGCGGGCGACAGGCTCGCGATGACCCCAAGGCGAACGGGTACATCCCGAGATGGCGAAGTATATTTTCTTTACCGGCGGTGTCGTAAGTTCGCTCGGTAAGGGAATCACGGCCGCTTCACTCGGACGGCTGCTGCGAGCGCGCGGGATAAGCGTTTCGATCCAGAAACTGGATCCGTACATCAACGTCGACGCAGGTACGATGAACCCGTATCAGCACGGCGAAGTGTTCGTCACCGAAGACGGCGCCGAAACCGATTTAGACCTAGGGCACTACGAGCGGTTCATCGACGAGAATCTCTCCCGCGCCAACAACGTCACGACGGGTCAAATCTACAACTCGGTCATCGACAAAGAGCGTCGAGGCGACTACCTAGGCGCTACGGTGCAGGTGATACCTCACATCACCAACGAGATCAAAGCCCACATCAAACGCGTTGCCGCCGAAAGCCACGCCGAGGTGTGCATCGTTGAAGTCGGCGGTACGGTCGGCGACATCGAGTCGCTGCCGTTCCTAGAGGCAATCCGTCAGATTCGCTACGACGTCGGCGACGAGAACGTCATGTTCTGCCACCTCACGCTGATGCCGCACTTGGGGGCAGCCGACGAGCTCAAAACCAAGCCCACGCAGCACTCCGTGCGCGAGCTGCGCGGCATCGGGATAACGCCCGATGCGATCATTTGCCGGACCGGAACGTCGACCCCGATGCCCGTGGAATTAAAAGAAAAGATCGCGCTGTTTTGCGACGTGCCGGCCAATGCCGTCGTGCAAAACGCCGATGCTTCCACGATCTATCAGGTGCCGCTCAACCTCGAAGCCGAAGGGCTCGCCGACGCGGCGGTGCGCAAGCTGCACCTGCCAACCAACGCGCCCCAACTGCAGACCTGGGAAAGCATCGTCGAACGGATCATGCATCCGCAGCGCCGCGTCGCCATTGCGCTGGTCGGCAAATACGTCGAGCTCAAAGACGCTTACATTTCGATCAACGAAGCGCTCTATCACGCCGGCGTGCATCATTCGTCGGCCGTCGACATTCTGCGAATCGATTCCGAATCGGTCGAAAACGCGGGAGTGGGCGTGTTGCGTGGAGCGCACGGCATCGTGGTGGCGCCGGGCTTCGGGGCGCGCGGCATCAAGGGCAAGCTGCGCGCCATACGCTATGCGCGCGAGAATCGCGTCCCCTTTCTGGGGATTTGCTACGGCATGCAGCTGGCGTGCGTGGAGTTCGCGCGCAACGTGTGCGGCTTGCCCGCGTCGATGACGCGCGAAGTAGATGAAACCACCACCGATCCGATCGTGGATTTCATGCCGGATCAACGCAATTTGGAAGTGTACGGGGGAACGATGCGCCTGGGCGCGTATGCGTGCCGGCTCGAACCCGACACGCACGCCGCGCGCGCGTACGGCGAGCTGAACGTAACGGAACGCCACCGGCACCGTTACGAGTTCAACAACCGCTACCGTCCGTTGTTTGAAGAGCACGGCATGCGTTTCTCCGGTCACCACGTTGCCGGAAAGACCACGCTGGTCGAAGTGATCGAATTGCCCGACGACATGCACCCCTGGTTCGTCGGCACGCAGGCGCACCCGGAATTCAAATCGCGTCCGAACCGGCCTTCGCCGCTCTACCGCGATTTCGTCGGCGCTGCGCTGGCGCGCGAGGAGCGCATGCGCGAGGAATCGCAGTTCGAGCCGGCACCCGCCGCAGGCGCCAATTAATCCTCGCACCGTAACGGCGGTCGTTTTAGCGCGCAACGAGGAACGTAACATCGAGCGCGCGCTCGATTCGCTGCCGGGCGGCATGCCCGTCTTGGTCGTCGATCATCTTTCCGGCGATCGAACAGTCGCCATTGCACGCGAACGCGGCGCGACGGTGGTCGTGCGGCCATTCGAGGGATTCGTGAAAGCGCGCCGTTTCGCACTCGAACAAGTGCGTACGGGTTGGACGCTGATGATCGATGCCGATGAAGTACTCGACAGACCGCTGCGCGAGGCTATTGCCGGGGCGCCCGAGGACTTCGACGGATACTGGGTCGCGCGAACGACATATTACTGCGGCAAGCCGATGCGGATGTGGCGCGGGGAGCGGCTGCTGCGATTGTTCCGCACAAACCGCGCGCGCTTGGAAGCCATGCCTGCCGCCGGCGGGGACGCGCATCTGCACGAGCGCTGGATCTGCGAAGGCCCAACCGGAATGCTTCGCGGCACGCTGCTGCACTATTCGTATCCCACCCACCAGGCATATCGCGAAAAATTCGAGCGCTATACCGACATTGAGGCCGGCGGCCTGACGGCCACGCCCGCTCAGTGGCGCTCACAGGCGATGCGAACGCCGCTGCGCTTTGTTTGGTACGCGCTGGCGCGCGGATCGGTGCTGGACGGCTGGACGGGCCTGCGCATCGCATGGTGCTCGGCGGCATACCCGGCCGTCGTTGCACGCAAGGCGCTGCAGAAGTGAACACGGTCGCGCTGGACGCGCGCGAGACCAGGCAGATGTCGGTCGGAATGAAAGCCTACGCTCGCGAACTGTCGCGCCGTCTGCCGCTAGTCGCGCCGGACTTGCAGTTCGCCGTGTTCCGCGCCGGCGGAAACTTCGGGTGGAGCGAGCAGTTCGCTCTTCCTCTGGCGATGCGCAAATGCGCGCTCGCGCATTTCATGTCCGTGTACATGCCCCTTGCCGCGCCCCGCCCGTACGCGGTCACGATCCACGATCTCATCCACTTGCGATTCCCGCAGTACTTCAAGACCAAAGTCGGCCCCTATTACCGCACGGCCGTGCGCTTCGCATGCAGGCGGGCGGCGCGCGTCATCACCGACGACGAACGGACCGTCAAAGATCTTCGCTATTACTTGGGAGTCGATCCGGCGCGCGTGCGGGTGATCGCGTTGGGGGCGGACGACGAATACTTTCACCGCGTTCAGGCGTACGCAGCGGCCCGCCCGTACATTCTGTATGCGGGCAATCACCGGCCGCACAAAGACTTGCCGACGCTGTTCCAAGCTTGGGCGGCGGTGAGCAGCGACATTGCCCTCGATCTGTACGTTACCGGAGTGGACGACTTCGGCGACTTGCTCGCGCGCTACGTGCGCCCGGTAGGACGAATCGTCGCATTGGGGGCCGTGCCGCAAACCCGCATGCCCTCGTACTACGCCGGCGCGCGCGCTCTCGTTCATCCCGCGCTCTGCGAAGGCTTCGGACTGCCCATGCTCGAGGCGATGGCATCGGGCTGTCCGGTGATTGCTTGCGAGGATGCGATCCCGCAGGTGTTGCGCGGTGCGGCGCTGACGTTTCCCGCGCGAAGCGCGCGCGACGCGAAAGCAGCGTTGGAGCGGCTGTTGGGCGACGAAGGGCTTCGCCGCGCGCTCGTCAATGAGGGGCAAGCGCGGGCGCGGGCCTTCACTTGGGACCGGTGCGCCGCGCAAACTGCCGCCGTCTACCGTGAAATATTGGAGGAAACCGCAGAGTGATCCGCAGAGTCGGTGCTGCAGTTGCATGCGCTGCGCTGATCATGGGGGTCGCGCACAAGCCCGCAAAGCCGCCCGTCGGCAAGCGCGTGCTGCCGATCGCGCTGGTGCTCAACGGAACGAAGTTGGCGGTAAATCCTGCGCCGGTCTTTTACAAAAATCACTTGCTGGTTCCCGTGCGCCGCATCCTCGGTTCGCTGGGCCTGGCGTTCGACAAAGAAGGACGCTACGTTCGAACCTCCGCAGGCGCAAAAACGATCGAACTGGCGATCGGAAGCACGCACGCAACGGTCGACAACGAGCCGGTCGAGCTGGACGCTGCGCCGGTCGAGATCAAGAACGTCCTGTACGCGCCGCTGCGCTTTTTTACGCGGGCGCTCGACGCGCAAGCGGTCTACAACCGGCAGACCAACAGCGTCGAAATCATTTCGACGCTGATGGGACGCACGGGCAACGGCATCGTCACCGCCGGCGGCGGCGTGCAGGAACGAGGAACCGTCACGGCAGTCGACCTTGCCTCCGACCCCACGACGCTGACGCTGACGTACGACGGGTCGGTGCGCACCATCCCGATACGTACGGACGCGAGCGTCATGGTGCAAGACGTCAACACGGGCACCAGCAACGCGGGCAGTTTGGAAGACGTGCACGCTGGGGATTTCGCGCAGGTGCATTTGGACCGGGGCGGCCAGATCAAGCAAATCGTCGACGCCTACGGCTCGAGAAACGGAAGCGTTGCCGGCATAGGGGACGGCCAGCTTGTGCTTAGCGACGGTCAGGTCATTGCGCCGTCGCGCTCGACGACGATCACGCTCAACGGGGCGCCCGCAGGTATTGCGGACATTGCCGTCGGCGATGAAGTGATGGTGCGCTACAACATCGACAGCTCCGAACCGCGCGAGATCATCGCCACGCGCAAATCGCTGGGCTCGCCCGCGCCCGCAACCGGCGTGGTCATAACCGAGCTTTCGGCGTCTCCGTCGCGCCCGCTGCGTCAGGGCGATACCCTTGCAATTACTTTGCGCGGAACGCCCGGCGGCGTAGCGCTGTACGACATCGGCCCCTACGTGCGCAACCTCCCCCTGACGGAAAGTGCGCCCGGGGTGTATACCGGGTCGTACGTCATTCCGCGCGGGGTCAATTTTGCCGACGCGCCGGTTTTTGGAAAGCTCAACGTTCGCGGCACGGACGCTCCGCCGGCGGAGGCGCCTACGACGGTTTCGGCGGCCACCGAGGCCCCCGGCGTAATCGATTTTGCGCCGGACAACGGCGCAACGGTCAACAATTCGCGTCCGAGCATTTACGCGACGTTTTCCAGCGCCACCGTCGCGGTCAACCCATCGAGCGAACGGCTCGTCGTGAACGGCCACGACGTAACGTCGAGCTCGATGCGCACTGCGCGCTTCATTCACTATACCCCCGGCATCGATTATCCCGACGGAGCGATGCGCGTTACGGTAAGCGTTTCCGACGCAGCCGGCAACGTCGCCAGCAGGTCGTGGACGTTCTTCATCAAGAGGTGAGCGTGAATTCGTCGGACTGCGTTTTCTGCAAGATTATCGCCGGTGAAGTTCCCGGGGCGACGGTACTTCGGCAGGGTGACGTTGCGATCGTCGACGACGTGAGCCCGCAGGCGCCTGAGCACGCGCTCGTAATGCCCGTCGAACACGTTGCCGATCTCACCGAGTTCGTGCAATCGCAGCCTGCGCACGTCGTCGCAAATCTGTTCGCCGCGGCTGCGCGACTGGGTGCACAGCGAGCGCCCGACGGTTTTCGAACCGTGATCAATACAGGCGCGGACGGCGGCCAGACCGTGGGCCATCTGCACGTGCACGTCTTGGGGGGAAGGCGCATGAACTGGCCGCCGGGGTGAGAAGCCGTTGTGCTTGCTTGCGCGGCCTCGCGCGGTGTGGTATCTTCAGCAATCGAGGTTCGCTTGAGAACCCCGCAATTTTGGTGCGCCGAACGCACGAAGGGAGGGTTGAAAGGAATGGAAGTTCGCGTTGCTCCGGGTGAGTCCATCGAGAGCGCGCTGCGTCGTTTCAAGAAGGCCACCCAGAAGGCGGGCGTTTTGGCCGAGGCGCGCAAGCACGAGCACTACGAAAAGCCCAGCGTGCGCCGAAAGAAGAAATCGGCAGCGGCTCGCAAGCGCCGCGCCTAGAGGGGCCTGCTGGTGGGATCGCTCAAAGACCGCGTCGCCGCCGATCTCAAAGACGCAATGCGCGCGCGCGATCAAATTCGCCTGGACGCGCTGCGGTCGGCGCTTTCCGGTTTCACCTACAAACGAACCGAGGCCGGGGCCGAGCTGAGCGACGCGGACGAGATCGACGTGGTGCGCAAGCAAGTCAAGCAGCGCAACGATGCGCACGCCGAGTTCGAAAAAGCCGGCCGGCAAGATTTGGCGCAGAAAGAAGGCCGCGAGCGCGACATTTTGCTCGCATATTTGCCCGTGCAGAAAACGCCCGAAGAAGTTCGCGCGCTGGTCAAGGCGATCGTCGCCGAGCTGCCCCAGGGAACCCGCAACCAAGGCGCCGTCATGAAGGTCGTCATGCCGCAGCTCAAGGGGCTCGCCGACGGCAACCTGGTCCGGCAAATCGTATCGGACGAGCTGCAGTAAGCAGCCGTAACTTTACCGAAGCGAGCCGGTAGCTCGATTCATGGATTTCCTGCACCTGGTCACGACCCCGCTCGCGAGCGGCCTACTGCTTACGGTCGGCTTGCTGGGTTTGCTGTTGGAGATGCAGACGTTGCACGGCGTTGCCGGGCTGATTGCACTAGCGGCGCTGGCGCTGTTTTTCGGCGCGCACATCATGGTCGGCGCGACGAGCGGTTTGGTGATCGTGCTTGCGGTGATCGGGCTGGCGGGCATCCTGTACGAATTGCACGTGGTTCCAGGTCACGGAGTGCCCGGCGTCTTGGGTGCGGTCGCGCTGCTCGCATCGCTGGTTTTGGCGTTCGGGCCGCCCGGCGCGGCTGCATTTTTCGTCGCGCTGCAAACCGTTGCTACCGCCATCGTGCTGACCGTCATTCTGTTCTACCTGGCCACGCGAATGCTGCCCGAAAACGCCTGGATCGCCAAGCTCACGTTCGCGGGCGCGCAAGGTGCCGATTACGTAACGAGCGCGGACTATTCGGCGTTGCGAGGCAAAAGCGGCGTTGCCGGAACGTACTTGCGCCCGGCCGGCGTTGCGCTCATCGACGGCATGCGCGTCGACGTGCTTACGCAAGGCGAGTTCATTCCCGAGGGGACCCCGGTGCGCGTCACCCGCGTTGAGGGCGCGCGAGTCTTCGTGGAGCCCGTGGCGCTCCCGAGCTACAAGGAGTAACAGCGTGGTTACAGTCGGCGCGTCGGTCCTTTTCGTTGTCGTAATCATTCTCTTTTTTACGTTCCTGTATTATTTTCCGATCGGACTGTGGCTGCAAACCGTCGCGGCGGGCGTTCCGCTTTCCATCGGCTCGCTCATCCGCATGCGCATCATCCGCATCGCGCCCAGCATCATCGTCAACAATCTCGTTCGCGCCCGCAAAGCCGGCCTTCAGCTGACCGTGGACCAAATGCAATCGCATTATCTCGCGGGCGGCAACGTCGAAAACGTCGTGCTGGCGATGATCGCCGCGCAACGCGCCCAGATACCGTTGGAATGGCAGCGGGCATCGGCGATCGATCTCGCCGGGCGCAACGTGCTCGAAGCCCTGCAAACGTCGGTGAATCCCAAGGTGATCGAGACGCCGATCTTCCAAGGCGTTGCCCAAAACGGCATTCAGCTCAACGTCAAAGCCCGAATCACCGTGCGCAGCAACCTGGATCGTTACGTCGGCGGCGCAGGAGAACCCACGATCGTTGCGCGAGTCGGCGAGGGCGTCGTATCGGCGGTGGGCGCGGCCATCGATCACAAAGAGGTGCTGGAGTATCCCGACCGGATCAGCAAGACGGTGCTGGCCAAAGGTTTGGATGCCGGAACGGCGTTCGAAATCGTCTCGATCGACATCGCCGACGTTGACGTGGGCAAGAATATCGGCGCAGAACTGCAGATGTCGCAAGCCGAAGCCGACCGGCGCATCGCGCAGGCCAAGGCGTCGGAGCGCCAGTATGCGGCCATGGCTTCCGAGCAGGAAATGAAAGCCGAGACGCAGCGCATGCGCGCCAAGGTGGTCGAAGCCGAGGCTTCGGTCCCGCAGGCCATCGCGCAAGCATTCCGCAGCGGAAATCTGGGCATCATGGACTACTACAAGATGAAGAACATCCAGGCGGATTCCGACATGCGGGGCGCTATCTCGAGCAGCGTCGCCACGGCCACGGATAACGGCGCGAGCCCATTGCCTCCGCCGGCCGCAAAGTAAGCGATGCCGCTGCGCTTGCCGCTGCAGACGCTGTTCCAAGAGGGCGATGCGCTGATGCGGGCGATCGTCGCCGCTGAAGTCTTAGCACCGCCGATTGCGCTTCGCCCCGAGGTCGAGCTGCGCGCGGAGAACCACTTCTGGATTCAGCAACCGAACGAACCGTCGACCTCAGCTCGCTGAACGATCACTTCCGGCTGTTCGGAAAGTTCGATCAGAACCTCTCTGCGCTTGAAGACGCACTTTCGGTTTCATTGCGGGTGGACGGTAACCGGCTGCTCGTGCACGGTGAAAAGCCTGCAGTGGATCGCGCATACGACGTTGTCGGCCGCATACTGCACGCGGCGGTTCAAGGCGTCCAGGTGACGCCGGACGACGTTGCGCTGGCCGCCTCCGACGTCGCGCGCGGCCTTTCACACGACGCGCTGCCGGAAACGTTGTACCGATCGTCGCGCGGACGCGAGATCCGCCCCAAAACAGCCGGTCAGCGTTCGTTCGTTGAATCGATCGGAACCAACACGCTCACGTTCGGCATCGGGCCGGCCGGAACGGGCAAAACGTTTCTGGCGGTCGTCATGGCGGTGCGCGCACTGCGTGCGCGCGAGGTGGCTCGCGTCATTCTGTCCCGGCCGGCGGTCGAAGCCGGCGAGAAGCTCGGCTTTCTTCCGGGCGATTTGCGCGAAAAGGTCGATCCGTATCTTCGTCCGCTGTACGATTCGCTCGGTGAACTGCTCGAAGATTCGGTCGTCGAACGGCACCTGGAGCGCGGCATCATCGAGGTGGCACCGCTGGCGTATATGCGCGGACGCACGCTCTCGGAGGCGTTCGTTATCCTGGACGAAGCGCAGAACGCGACGCGCGACCAACTCAAGATGTTTCTTACGCGCTTGGGCGCGGGTTCGAAGATGATCGTCAACGGCGATATAACGCAGATCGATCTGCTCGGAGGCGCGCGAAGCGGTTTGTTGGAAGTCCCCCGTCGCTTCGCCGGTATTTCCGGCATCGGAATCGTGGAGATGGATGAAACCGACGTGGTCCGTCATCCGCTAGTCTCGAAGATCATTCGCGCATATGCAGCCGACGTTTCGATGCCGTGATCGAGCTGCGCAGCGAGATTGCCGGGACGGGCGTCGACATGGGACGGCTTAGACGCGACGCCCGCAAATTGCTGCGCGTCCTCGAGCTGGACGGTGCCACGCTGTCGGTGCTGCTGGTCGGCGATGCGCGAATGTGCGAACTCAACGGCGAGCATCGCGGAAAAAACGCCGCCACCGACGTGCTGAGTTTTCCGATGTCGCCGCCTGCACGGCTGGAGCCCTCGGGGCCCGAACGCATGCTGGGCGACGTCGTCATCAGCGTGCAAACCGCTGCACGCCAGGCCGCGGAATATGACGCGCCGCTGCAGAACGAAGTCAACCGGTTGCTGATTCACGGTATTTTGCACGTGCTGGGTCACGACCATCAGCGGACCGGGGAGCGTGCGAGAATGCAGACGCAGGAACGCCGTCTGGCGGCGGCGCTGGGTATGCCGTGGCCGTACGAACGCGATGCATGATCCCAGGTCGCGCGAAAACCGCCCCCTGATCCGGCGCGTCCGCCCGCGGTACGTCCGCATCACCGAAACGAAGTTCTGGAGCGCGTTTCACTACGCGTTCCAGGGCATCATGTACTGCGTTCGCACCCAGCCCAATATGCGCGTGCATTTGGTTATCGCCGCGCTGGTGCTGGCGATGACGCTGCCCCTGCGCTTGAGCCGCGTGTACGTCATCGCGATCGTCATCGTAATCGTCATCGTGCTCGCGCTCGAACTGATGAACACGGCGATCGAAGCGGTGGTGGACCTGCTCACCGTCGCGCACCATCCTTTGGCCAAGACGGCGAAGGACGCGGCAGCGGGCGCGGTGCTCGTAGCGGCTATCGGGGCGGCCATCGTCGGCTATCTGGCCTTTTATCAGGGTATCCAGCAGGGCGGCGCCCGCGTCTACGACGCAGTGGCGCAGGTGCCGGCCAACGTCGCGCTCATCGCGTTGGCCATTACGGCCATCGGCACGCTTTTTGCCAAAGCCTGGACCGGCCGGGGTTCTCCGCTGCAGGGGGGCGCCGTATCGGGGCATTCGGCGCTCGCATTTGCCGCCGCGACGGGCCTGGCGCTGGTCTATCAGCAGCCGCTGGCAGCGGTGCTGGCCTACTTCGTCGCTTTCTTGGTCGCCCAGAGCCGGGTGGAGGCCCGCATCCACAGCACGTTCGAAGCGCTGTGGGGGGCGATTTTGGGTACCTTGGTGGCGCTTGCCGTCTTTGCCCTGGTCCGGCCGCACCTTATGCTATAATGGCTCGCGTCATTGGAACCTCTAAGTAGTCAGCCGGGCATCCACGCCATTCCGTGGTACGAGATCGCCGCCATCGTGGTGCTCCTGCTGCTCGCGGCTTTCTTTGCTGCGTCGGAGGCGGCGCTCGTCGGCGTGTCCAGATTGCGCGCCCTTTCCATGGTCGAGCGCGGCGTCAAACGCGCGCGCGCCGTTTTGCGCTTGACCGAGGATCGGAACCGGTTTCTCACCTCGATACTGATCGGCAATACGATCGTGCTGCTGATCGCGGACTCGCTGGCCACCTACTTTCTCATTCACGCGGGCGTGCCGCACGCCGCGGTGATCTCAACGCTGCTCATGGCGTTCGTCTTTCTGCTCTTCGGCGAAATCGTCCCAAAAACGGTCGCCGTTTCGGATAACGAGCGCTGGGCGCTGCGCCTGGCGCCGTCGATGCGCCGCGTTGCCATGCTGCTCACGCCGCTGGTGTACTTTTTCCAATGGCTGACCAACCTGATGCTGCGGCCCTTGGGCATCAGCCGCGCGCATCAAATCTTCGTCACCGAAGAAGATATCCGCGCGCTGGTCAACGTCGGGGCCGAACAAAAAGTGCTCGAAGAGCAAGAGCGCGAGATGATTCATTCCGTCATCGAGTTCGGCGACACGATCGTTCGCGAGGTCATGACGCCGCGTCCCAATATGGTGGCGGTATCGATCGACGACTCCCCTCGGCGTGCGCTGGACATGGTCATCGCCGAAGGGTACTCGAAGCTGCCGGTCTACCAGGAATCCAAGGACGACATCGTGGGAGCCGTGCACGATCGCGAGCTGCTTATCGCGCTGGCGAACGGCACGCTGAGCTCCACTCCGCTGGGATCGCTCATGCGTCCGGTGGAGCACGTTCCAGAAAACAAAAAGATTGCCGAATTGCTTCGCGAAATGCAGCGTGACAAATTCACGATGGCGATCGTCGTCGATGAGTACGGCGGCACTGCCGGCCTGGTGACGACCGAGGATTTGCTCGAGGAGATCGTCGGCGAAATTCGCGACGAGCACGACGAGGGCGAAGAAGAACCGCTGCGCATCGTGGACCAGCATGAAGCGGTCGTCGACGCGGGGGTCAACATCGAAGACGTGAACTCCAAGCTCGGTACGCGCCTGCCGCACGAAGAATTCGAAACAATCGGGGGCTTTACGTTCGGGCTGTTCGGACGGCTTCCCAGCGAAGGTGAAGAGGCCGAGGCGACGGATCACACGCGCCTGAAGGTCGAACGCATGCGCGGGCGGCGCATCGTGGCCGTACGCATTTTCACCAACGGCCGCATCGGCGAAGGCACTCCGGAAGAAAACGAAGATGCCGTCTGAGGAAATCGAGCGCGCGATGGCGCTGGCGCGCGGCTACCGCGAGCACGCGTACGCGCCCTACTCGCGTTACGGTGTCGGCGCCGCGCTCATCACGGAATCGGGCGAAACCTTCGGCGCAGCCAACGTGGAGAACGCCAGTTACGGCTTGACGATCTGTGCCGAGCGAAATGCGGCGGCGGCCGCGGTGGTCGCCGGACATCGCAAATTTCGCGCAATCGCCGTGGCGGGCCCGAGCCACGCGCTCACCGCGCCGTGCGGAGCTTGCCGCCAGTTTCTCACCGAGTTCGGCGCGGGAATGGTCGTGGCGTATACTACCGCGGAGGGGATGCAGGTGACCACGCTCGATGCGCTGCTGCCCGCTTCGTTCGGGCCGGACTCGCTGCAAGACGCTACGTGACCTCGGCACGCGCGTATAAAACCGATGCCGTCGTATTGCGCGGGCGCACGTACGGCGAGGCGGATCGCATCCTGACGCTGTTTACGACCGAACGCGGAAAAATCGATGCAATCGCAAAAGGCGTGCGCCGAACCAGGAGCGCTTTGGCCGGACGGCTGGAATTTGCCAACGAAGTGCAGCTATGCATGCATTCAGGGCGCACGTTGGACGTCGTCGTTTCCGCGGACATCCGTGAGGCGCATTGGCAGAACGTCGTGCAGCCCGAACGTTTTGCAGCCGCCAACGTGATCGCCGAACAGATCGCTACGTTTTGCGAACCGGATCTGCCGCTGCCCGACGTGTACGCGCTGCTCACCGGCGCATTGCGCGCCGTCGGCAAGAGCGGCGATCCGCTCGGATTGCTGCCGCGCTTCTCGCTGCGGCTGCTCGAGGCGCTGGGCTTGGCGCCCCCGGTGGAAACCTGCGTGCGCTGCGGCGCTTCGTTGACGCAGCGTTGCGCGTGGCTGGACGCAGAACAAGGCGGATTCGCAGGCGAAGAGTGCCGCGAATCGTGGCGCGCTGTTCTGGCGCTCGATTGCGCCGACGTAGCCAACCTGCAGGCGCTCGCGGCCGCACCCGGTTCGTCCAAGACGCCGGCGATGCGCGCGACGCCCGTGGTGCGCGAAGCAATCGAGACGTTGGTGAATCACCACTTAGGCCGCCGCCCGAAAGCGGGATTGCACGCACTGGAGTTCGTAAAGAACCCCACTTGACGGCCTCGATGGGTTCGCGCCCCGCGGTTCTGGCGCTCGACGTGGGCAGTAAGCGAATCGGCGTGGCCGTTGCGGATCCGGGCGGCACGTTCGCGCTGCCTTTGACCGTGATCGATCGCACGAACCTGCAAGCCGATTTGCAGCGAATCCAGGAACTGGTGCGCGAGCACGCCGTCGGTGAAATCGTCGTCGGCGACCCCGTGACGTTGTCGGGAGAGCGCGGTCTAGCGGCGCAGCAGATCGATCGATTCGTCGAGCAACTGCGGCGAGTGTTTTCCGGAGCGATTCACCGCGTGGACGAACGGCTGACAACCGCGCAGGCTACCAAGAGCCTCATCGCCGCCGACGTACGACGCGCGAAACGCAGAGCCGTGATCGACAAAATGGCCGCCGCATTGATTTTGGAGAGCTTCCTTGCGCGCCGCTAGCGTGGTGCTCGGGGTCGTCCTTGCTGCAGCCGCCGTAATAGCGGCGCTCTTTGCATACGAAATATTCTCCGATCGGTCGCATCCCGCGCGCAGCACCTCGATCGTCGTTCCGCGCGGCGCCACCTTTCACGATATCGCATCGCAGCTCGCGCAGGCCGGAATCATCGGAAATGCGACGGCGTTTCGCTTGTACGCGAAGCTTCGCCATGCCGACACGCAAGCGCACGCGGGCGAATTCCGCTTCTCGCCGCATCAAAGCGCCGACGAAGTCTTACGCCGGCTCGAAAGCGGGGGCGCCCAGGTGGCGCAATGGGTGACGATTCCCGAAGGTTTTACGGCCATGCAGATCGCGCAGCGTCTTTCCGACGAAGGCTTCGGATCGGAGCAAGCGTATTACTCGGCGTTCATGCGCACGTCGATCGTCGTCGGCGGCACGCGCACCAAAAACCTTGAAGGATATCTGTTTCCCAGCACCTACCTCATTCCCATAGGGGCCACGCCCAAGATGGTCGAGCGAATCATGACCGCGCAATTCTATAAAGAGCTGCCGCGCGACGCAGTGCGGAAAGCGCGCGCGCATGGCCTTACGGTTCCCCAAGTCGTCATTCTGGCCTCGCTCATCGAGCGCGAGGCAAAAGCTGACGACGAGCGCGCGCTCATGGCGGGCGTGTACTATAACCGGTTGCGAATCGGGATGCCGCTCGAAGTCGATGCCACGATCGAATATGCGCTTCCCGAGCACCATAACGTCATCACCTACGACGATTTGAAATTGGATTCGCCCTACAACACGTACCGGCATGCGGGTTTACCTCCCACGCCTATCGCCAACCCGGGCAAGCCGTCGCTGTGGGCGGCGTTCAACCCACAGCCTTCGCCCTATCTTTATTACGTCTATAAGGGGAATGGGCACCACGCCTTCGCAAAGACCCTGGCGGAGCAGAATGCCAACATCGCCAAGTATCTGAAGTAGGGAGACCACGATGTCGACCAACGGCGAATCCGGCCAGCAGCAAGCCCTGGAGCTGCGCGACGTGCTGGTCATTCAAACCACCGACGACAAACAGCTCGAGTTCGAAGTCGTGGGCTTGGTTGAAGATGAGGAGAATACCCAGTACGCAGTCCTGTACTGCGAACAGGAAGACGAATTCGTCGTGAGCGACGTCAAGGGCGAGATGCTCGACGACGACGATCTCGCTCAAGAGATACTCGACGACTTTTTCGTGTTGGCCGAAGAGGCCGGCCCCGAGGGGGAGGAGTAATTCGCGCGCTGTTCCTGTCGGCCAACGTGGGCGTCGGGCATACCTCGGCGGCAAACGCGCTTCAGGCTGCGCTTGCGCAAGCCGATCCGGCATTCGAAGCTCGGGTCGTCGATTCGTATGCGTACGCGGCATTCGTGGTCTCGCGCGTGGTTTCGGGCGGCTACCTGCGCATGGTGCGGACGATTCCGCAGATGTACCGTTTTCTTTACAACCGCGCCGAACGCGCGACCGAAGTGGGGCCGTTTCGAGCGTGGGCGCACCAGTTCACGGCAGGCAATCTGCGTTCGCTGCTGGTGGAGTGGCGACCCGACGTGGTCGTGTGCACTCACGCGTTCCCCTGCGGGGTCATGGCCGAGTACAAGAGACAATTCGCGGACGCGCCGCCCGTCGTGGGCGTGGTGACGGACTTCGTCGTGCACGCGTTCTGGATTCACTCAAATATCGAAACGTACGCAGTCGCCACCGAAGAAATGCGGGCCACGCTGATGGCGCGCGGCATACCGTATGGGCGAATCGTCGTTTCCGGCATTCCCGTCAGAGCGGCTTTCGGCAGTACGGCATCCGCCCGGAACGATTTGCGCGAGCGGTTGGGTTTGCCATGCGACCGGCGCATCGCTCTGCTGATGGGGGGCGGCCTGGGCATCGCGCCGCTCGAAACGATGATGCAGGCGCTCGAACGCGTGACCGTGCCGTTGTGCGCGGTTGCAATAGTCGGCAGAAGCCTGCGCTCCGAGCAGCGCGTTTTGGAATATGCGAATCGCGTTCGCTATCCCGTCAGGGTCGTGCGGTTCGTGAACAACGTGCACGACTACATGCACGCCAGCGACGTGCTGCTGACGAAGCCGGGAGGCTTGACCTCGGCTGAAGCGCTGGCGGCGCGCCTGCCGATGGTGCTGTTCAAACCGCTGCCGGGGCAAGAAGAACGCAATACCAGGTATTTGGTGCAGCGGCGCGCGGCGCTGCGCGCAAAGAGCGGGCGCGATCTGACGCGCGCGGTGCAGTCGCTCCTGGCCAGCGAGGAGAAATTGAGCCAAATGCGGGCTGCGATGCATTTGCTCGGCAAGCCGGACGCAGCCGAAAAAATCGCCGGCGCGATCCGGTCGGCGGAGACCCAGCGCGCACAGAGAGAAGACATTGCATGAGAATGGCATCGCATTGGACGTACGCCGGCTGGTTCACGGCGCTGCGCATCTACGCCGGCATCTTCTGGCTCGCGCATGGAATTCCGAAGTTCCTCAACAGCGCAGCGTACATGCCGCCCAACGGTTTCATGGCGATGATCGTTGCCAAGGGCACGCAGGCTCAAACCGGCTTCTATCACGACTTTTTGGCAAACGTCGTCGGGCCGAACATTACCATATTCGCCGAATTGGTTCGCTTAGGCGAGGTATGCACGGGCTGCGTGCTGCTGCTGGGCATCTTCACGCGTTTCGGCGGTCTTGTCGGATGCTTTTTGGCGCTCAACTACATGGCGATCCAAGGCGAGTTTGCTTCCTGGACCACGATCGGATCGCTGGACGCGGTTGCGTTCGTGCTTTCGTTTCTCATGCTTGCGGTGCCGGCGGGTCGCGTCGCGGGCGTGGATTCGCTGCTGTACCGGCCGCCGGCGCGCAGGGGACCGGTGATCGTCCCTGAGGTGGTCGAGGAGCCGCCTCCGTCAGATCGACGCTAGGGCTGCACGCTCGCTCTGTGGTATAGTGGTCGGCGGTCGCGGAGAGGTGGGTGAGTGGCTGAAACCAGTCGTTTGCTAAATGACCGACGGTCAAAAACCGTCCGAGGGTTCGAATCCCTCCCTCTCCGCCATCGGCGTGCGCGACGCGGCTCAGCGAAGGGAATAAAAGAAACCGCGACCAAACGTTCGCGGCTGTGCGGTCGTAGCTCAATTGGATAGAGCAACAGGCTACGAACTTGTAGGTTGGGGGTTCGAGTCCCTCCGACCGCGCCAAAGCTCCGAACGCCAAGAAGGTTCGCACGTTGCCGCATGGACGCAGCAGCGCATTGACGGAGTACGATGACGCTCGTGATGCGCGACTTCTTGAAAGCCCGCCCGGGACTTGCTAGAGTAGAGCGTCGAACCAGAGCGTGTCCGGCTCGGTAGACTCAGCGGTAGAGCGGGGGACTCATAAGCCCTAGGCCGTAGGTTCGAATCCTACCCGAGTCAGAATTCACCCGCTCCGGGTTGCGTGATTCGGAGCGGTCGCCATGCCCCTGCACAACTAACCGACGCTCAGACTAATAAGGCAGAACAACGATGTCAACGATTCCGTGCGATTTTTGTCCTCATCCCGTCGATCGCAATCAGATGGAGGAAATCGAAATATCGCACTACGTTCCGGACAGTTCGGGCGACGATTTGGCCTACGCGCGCACGTACTTTTTCGGGCATCCGGATTGCGTTCGCAAATTTTACAGAGGACTGATCGACCATAAGCTCGACCTGTTCAAACACATTCCCAGCGCCGGAAACTCTCCCGAGAACCAGCGCTGACGTACTCGTGCGGTCGTAGCTCGACTGGATAGAGCGCTTCCCTCCGAAGGAAGAGGCCGGGGGTTCGAATCCCTTCGACCGCGCCATGGTACCTGACGAACGTTACATCCGACGCGCGCTGGAGCTGGCGGCGCAGGCAGAAGCTTGCGGTGACGTACCGATCGGTGCCGTGCTCGTCAGCGGCGATCTCGTCGTCGAAGCAAAAAACGAAAAAGAGCAAAGGCGCGACGCAACCGCGCATGCAGAAATGCTAGCCCTGCAAAAGGCGGCGCAAGCGATGGGAGCGTGGCGGCTTTCCGAAGCGACGATCTACGTGAGCAAGGAACCGTGCGCGATGTGCGCCGGCGCGATGGTGGCAGCTCGCATTAAGCGTTTGGTGTACGGATGCGCCGATCCTAAGGGCGGTGCGAGCGGCAGCGTGGTCGACCTGGTGCGCCATCCGTCGCTCAATCATCGCGTCGAGGTCACGAGCGGCGTGCTCGAGCAAGAAGCGGCGGCCCAGCTGCAGCGGTTTTTTCGAAAGCGCCGGTGACGCCGAAAAGAATTTCACAGGGGGCCTCGAATCAGCGGTCCTTTGTCGGCGGTACGCTACGGAGAGGTGGTCGAGTGGTTGAAGGCACCCGCCTCGAAAGCGGGCAGACGTGATGAGCGTCTCGAGAGTTCGAATCTCTCCCTCTCCGAATGTAGCCTCGGCGTTCTCGAGACGCTCATCGAGGCTTTCAACGTCGCGGATGCTGCGGGCGCAAAGCGCCCGACATGAGCGTCTCGAGAGTTCGAATCTCTCCCTCTCCGAATGTAGCCTCGGCGTTCTCGAGACGCTCATCGAGGCTTTCAACGTCGCGGATGTGCGGGCGCAAAGCGCCCGACATCAGCGTCTCGAGAGTTCGAATCTCTCCCTCTCCGAATGTAGCCTCGGCGTTCTCGAGACGCTCATCGAGGCTTTGAACGTCGCGGATGTGCGGCTCGTTGAAGAGCACGCCCGGATAACCGGGCACGTTCGCGCGTCCGACGCGCCACGGCCGGCGTAGCAATCCAATGCCGCAAGAATATTGCGTGAATGACGTTGCATCCTTGCTGCGCCATGCTTCCATGTCGGCTTCCTACAAGCCGGCGCTGCTGAAGGCATTGATTCGCATCGTGCGGCGCACCGATTCGCATGCCGTATCGCTTGAGGCGATAGGCGAAGAGTTCTCGAAGATGTACTGGAACCAGACGGCGGTGTACCATCTGCGCCAAGCGTCAGCCACAACCAAAGAGGCTGAAGTCATAAAAGCAATTCGGCACACGTCCGAGCACTACCACATTCGCTACTACAGTGACCTCCCCGATGCCGGCAAAGCGCTCGTAAAGGCCAAAATGGCAAGGGTCCTGACGATAAACGTGCTCGATGCATTCCACAAAAGCCGTCCACCGTCTATGCCGCTTCTCTACAATTGGCAAAAAGGCGACCGTGAAATACGAATGACGGCATCGGCTTGCAGCTTCCTGCAACGGCACGGCGGCGCACTAGAAACGTTGGCAAATTACCATTGGGCGGATTTTTTGGAATCGCGCAATCGCCTGGCGCCGCGGATCATTCAAAAGGTCGAACGGGACGGCCCCCGTCGGCCCTCTCTTGCCAAATATCTGCAAATCCTCATGCAAGACGAACGGGGAGAATGCTTTTACTGCGGCAAGACGTTTGGAACCTCGGTACTGCCGACGGTCGATCACGTCATTCCGAGATCGTTCTTGCTCGAGGATCCGCTATGGGATCTCGTCTTGGCTTGCGCTCGGTGCAACAACGAAAAGTCCGATTGGCTTCCCGAAGCAATTTTCTTGGAGCGTTTGGTCAACCGAAATGGGTCAAGGCTCCGTGCGCAGATGGGCGGCGGAGCGAGTTTGATCGGGGCCCAGGATTTGCCGCGACTCTACGAAGCGGCCATCTCCCTGGAGTGGCCGCGTTTTTGGGCTCCGTAACCGAATGGTTCGGGACGCTAGAGCACGGGCACCTCGGGTACGGCATCGCGCCGCAGCACTCCGGTTAAGCGCGGGTCGTCTGCAATTTCGATCTGGCGTTTGAAGGGACGAAAACCGGATCGCATGTAGAAGCTCACCGCGCCGGGGTGATCGAGCGTGCACGTATGCACCCAAAAGCGGCGGATCGGATGCGACCAGGCAATGTCGATGGCGCGATTCATCGTCCAACGGCCCAAACCGCAGCCTACGTGCGGCTGCGTCAAACCGAAATACAGCAACTCGCATTGTCCGCCGGTTCGAAAGTCGAATTCCACCATGCCTACGTCCTCATTATTGCAGCGAACGGCGTAGATCTCGATAAGCGCGTCACAGATGGCACGCTGCAACTGTTCGTCGGATACGGTGAGACGCGAAAACCACAAGTACGGTTCGCCGACGCGGCGGAAAAGCTTGCGATACCAATCGAGGCCGGGTGAGGCCATGCGCACCAGCTCGCAGCCGGGACGAACCGGCTCCGAGCGTGCCGCAGGGCGTGCGAGCATCTCCAAGCACGTGACGACGTTGGCTATCTTGCCGGCCGGAACGTCGGTGTATCCGTCACTTCAGCTGCATAGCGGTACTTGCCGGGCTGCCATTCACATACGGTCCCGTCGCGCATGGCGAACGACTCGCACCCGTCGACTTCTGCGTTGAAGTCCGCATTGAGCCGTTTTGTGGCATCCCAATCGACGGCCGGCTCGCCTCGAGCGGCTGCCCGAGCTTTGGTGTACGAAAATTGCGGATTGTTTGCGATGGTGTTGAGCGCTTTGGCAAGGCGTTGAGCGTCGGTCATGCCGAACGATTCCGTACGGCCAAGGGGCTTCCCCGCGCCGGTGGAAGCTAGCCGCCATGGCGCTTTCGCACGTCGTAATGCACGTAGCCCTCTGCAATGCAGCTCTTCGACTCAAAGAGCAAACTCAGTCTGCCCCTCCATCTCGCCGTAACGGATCGCATCAACCGCGATGCCGTAAACCAAACCTTTCAGCTCGTGCGCGAGAACGGGAATGAGTCGGCGGTCGAATTCGATATTCCGTGGGGCATTTACCGCGCACGAGTAAGCGTGAAAGTGCCGCACGGAACTTGCAGTTCCCTAGTGTATTTCAGCGTGCTGGCCGACCACAACCGGACGCTGGCCGTCGCTCCGCAAATGGGGCCGGTACAAAACGACGTACCGGCGCTCGTCATGGGCACCGCGCCGTTTTCGTTCTCGTACGTTCAACCGACCGTAGTCGTTTTCGACAAGTCCGTCGCATGCAAAGGAGCGGTGGGCGATCCTCTCGATGCCGGCGTAGTCACCGAAAACGACGAGGACGCATACTATGCGTCCGTGTTCGATACGCCGGTGCTCGCACAACACCAGCCCGTCGTGGTCGCAGTGCGGTTGACCGACTCTCATGCGGGTTATCATTACATTCGCGTACCTGCCAAAGTACTGCGGTACGTCGGTATGGGATCGTGGCCTTCGAGCGTGTCGTTGAACGTCAATGAAGACATCATCGATTACGTGGCGGACAAACCCGAAGACACGCTGCTTTGCCCGCGCATGTATCAGACGATGACGCAATAGCGCAGATTTTACGTCGGCGTCGGAGCCGGCGTGCCCGCCAAACGCGGATCGGGCGCGGCAGTAGGAAACGTGATGTCTTCGTACGAGGTGTCGGCAATGACCGCAAACGTCATCGGGCCGAAATGCTCCATCGACGAAAAGGTCCCATGCGTGATGACCCAATGCCCTTGCAGCACGCGGTAATCGAAGGTGATCGTTTGGGTATCGTCGGTCGTGCGCATCTCGACGTGCGAGGGTAGGCCGGTTTTCGCATCTTCCTGCACATCGTACGGGTAGAAACCTTGGCCGTACGACGGCGTGGGCGTGATGCGCACGTGCAATTGCGACTGCGTGGAGTCCTGCATGTAAACGGGTGCCCAAAAACTCAAGTAGGGTACTACGGCGTTGACCGACGGATCGGGCTGCGGAAACGGCCAAAGTCCCACCTGTCCGCGGTTTAACGTGATATCGACCCGTTTGAGGTTGGCATACCAAGAGAAGCTGAACTGGGTGAACGGATCGAAGTACGGTATGATCGGGAACGCTTGCCCAACGCGCTGCGCTCCTTGGGGTAAGTCCTGCATGACGGCGTAATCATCCGCCTGCCGGACCCGCACGAACCGATTGATGTCCTGGCTGCGGCCCAGGCTTGGCGCGCTGATATGCGTGCGCTCGCGAAACGAAATGTACGCGGGCGCGTTTTGCACGTAGGCGGTAGCCGTACGGTTGATCAGTCCGACCAGCGCAACGTCCGGGGAAAGCATCGGTTTCTCTTTCGCGCGAAGGGCCCGCTTTACCGCCGCGCCAACTGCGCGGCATGAGCGTTATCATTCCGCAGGACGACGTTCGGGCTCGCGTGGTCGAATTGCGCCGCGATATCCATCGCCATCCCGAGCTCGGTTATGAAGAGAACCGCACGCAAGCGTTGGTCGAGCGCGAGTTGGACGAGTTGGGAATCGAGCACCGGCGAGCGGCCAAGACCGGAGTCGTCGGCGTCATTCGCGGCCGAAAACCGGGGCGCGTGGCGGCGTTGCGGGCCGACATGGACGCCTTGCCGATCACCGAAAAATCCGGCGAGCCGTTTTCATCCGAAGTGCCCGGCAAAATGCACGCGTGCGGACACGACGCGCACACGGCAATGCTGCTGGGCGCTGCGCGGGTGCTTCAAACCGGACGAGCGGACTTGCACGGCACCGTCGTCCTGGTGTTTCAACCGGCCGAGGAGGGCCCGGGCGGAGCCGAACCGATGATCGATGAGGGTGCGCTGGACGATCCGAAAGTCGAAGCGATTGCCATGCTGCACGTCGATCCGCGCCTAGAGCCGGGACAAATCGGAATAACGCCGGGTCCGGTGAATGCGTCGGCCGACGAATTGCGCATTACCGTCGAAGGGCGCGGCGGGCACGGAGCATATCCGCACACGGCTGCCGACGCGATTCCGGCCTGCGCGGCTATGGTGCTCGCGCTGCAAAACATTGCCGCGCGCGAAACGGATCCGCTCAAAAGCGTCGTGGTGACGATCGGCACGATCGCCGGCGGCTATCGCAACAACGTCATCGCCGACGAAGTGAAAATGACCGGCACGCTGCGCGCGCACGATCCGGAAATACGTAACGGGCTCGAGGCTCGCGTGCGCCGGATACTCGACGGTATCGCGGCAGCCTATGGCGTAAAGGTTCGGTTGGAGATCGAATATGGGTATCCGCCGGTCATCAACCACGTTCTGCTGGCGCAAAACTTCAAAGCGTACATGACCGCGCACTCCAAACTGAAGGTAGTAAGTCCGCCGCCGACGATGGGAGCGGAAGACTTCGCATATTTTGCGCAGCGCGTTCCGGGCATTCACGTTCGTTTGGGTGTGCGCAGCGAAAAAGCCGGATCGGTGCACCCCGGTCACAGCGCGCAGTTCCGCTTGGACGAAGATGCGTTGCCGGTGGGCGTTCAGACGCTGGTCGCGTTCGCCACTGCAGTCGCAAGCGGTGAAGTCGGCTTTGAATAAGCTGCGAGTGCGTTGTGGATAATAGCCGCGGCTCTTGTGCATATTCGGCGAAAAGGGCGCGTGATGCAGTGCCGCCGAATGCAGCGAGAATGGCAATGTTACGCGATGCACCGGATAGGAACGCCGCGCCCGGTACGCGTTCGCTCAGCGCGAGCACCGATGTCGAGGCCGGCGCGGAAAAGGCGTTCTCACTGCTCTGCGCAGTCGAAAAGTGGCCCGTATGGCTTTCTTTTTTGCGCAGCGCCGAGCTGAAAGACCCGCACGTCCCGTTGCGTGCCGGAAGCGAGATTGTGGTGCGGTCGGCAGTCCCCGGCGAATCCGAACAATTGTTTGAAGTGGAACACTTCATCAGCAACCATCAGCTTTCGCTCGTCGGCGCATATTCGGTGCGCCGGCGAATGGAGTTTCGGCTGGAGCGCAAGACCAAGCGCTGCAAGCTGCACCTTAGGCTGCAGTATCCTGCGTACGGCGGTAAACTGGCGATGCTGTACGACGCGGTCGGATCTGCCCGAAAGCTGGCTACGCATCTGGAAGAATCCGCCGTCCATTTCAAGCATCTGGCCGAGTACAACGGCAGCTCGAAAGACGATCTCTTGGCCGATTTTTAGCAGTGATTGACTAAGACTGCTAAGGCTCGCTATACTTACTTTCGATATGCCGTTATACGACTACCGTTGTTCGGGTTGCCATAAGGTCATCGAGGTCCGCCACGGCTTCGATGAAACGTACGAACAGCCGTGCGATTCTTGCGGCGCCAAGCTGCAGCGGGTCATCGGTCCGGCGCCAATCATCTTCAAGGGCTCCGGCTTTTACGTCACGGATTCGCGCAAGAAAGAATCGGCTGCCGCTGCGCCCACCGGCGAATCCAAACCGGCCGGCCCCGCATCCGAATCGCCCGCAGGGCCTGCCGCACCGGCTGCCGCTACCGCGCCGGCAACGACGCCGAAGCCGCCTAGCAACGAATCCGCGGCGTAGGGCGGATGAGTCCCTGGACGTGGATACTCGTGGCCCTGTGCGCTGCAGGCGTTCTGCTTGCGGTGGTTTCGATGCTGCGCACGCTGCTGCAAGCGTTGCGCCTGAGCAGCCGGCTGCGCCGGCTTCGCAGCTCGGAGATGCTCCTAGCTCTGGAATCCATGCAGATGCAGGCTAAGCGCTTCTCGCGGCTGGCCAAGCAGGCCGAACCGCTTGCCTCACGCGCTCAGGTGGCCGTTTCGTCGATTGCGGGCAGCGTTGGTGCCACGGGCGTGGGCCAAGCCCGCTTCGCGGTGGAGCAGGCCGCTGATGAAGTCACCGCGCTGGTCGAGGACTTGCGCTAGCTCGAGGATTCCTCGTTCTCAGGCGGCTCCCACTGCCAGCCAGGCGGCGCGCCCGGCGGCATCGGTCCTCCAGGCACCGGCGGGATGCCGAAGCCCGGAGAATTCGGCGGCGCGTCTGCGGGGACGGCGAACGGTGCACCAAACGGCATGCCGGCGGGCGGCGGCGCCCAAGCAGGTGGGGGCGGCATCGGCTGGGGCAGGCCCGGTGTGCGGGGCGACTCTGCGGGACGCGGCATCGACGGCGGGAACTCCGGAACCGGCTCCCGGCTCTGGGCAGCCTTGGCGATGGCCGGCGTGGGCGTAGGTTCCTCGCGGGGAGTGAAGATGGGCGCAGGAAGATCGCCGGCAGCTGCGCCCGCGATCACAAAGCGCGGCGGCGGCAACATCATAGCGTCCGAACGGCGTGCTATGGCCCGCAGCTCCTCCAAATCCGGCCCCGGCGCGCCCTCGACCGCCATCGTGTCGAGCAGCAGTTCGATCGTGTCGCGCAAATATTCGCGCGGCGGCATTTTTGCAAACGCGAACACGTGTTGCGAAACGTCGGCCTTGACCGATTGCAGCAGTTTTCGCCAATACTCGAGCGGCTGATAATACTCGAACTGGCCGAGCTCGCGTTTTGCCTGCGAATACAGGCGAACGATTTTCTTTCCGAGCGCGTCGGCAGGCGGTCCAGGCTCGACGATCGCGACGCGTTTGGATACTCTAGCGAGCTCCGAAACGATTTGCGCGTGGAAAAAAGGATCGGTTTCGTGCAGATAATGAAACGAGATCCCCACATCGAACGCATCGGCCTTTGCGGGTATGACCGACGTGCTTCCGCGCAACGACTGCGCGCCGATATTTTCGAATTCGCGAATGACCTGTTCGCGGTGTTCGATAACGGTTACGTCGGCGCCGGCTTCGATGGCGCGCTTTGGCCATTTGGCGTCTTCGCCGTAACCACAAAACAGCAAGCGCTGGCCGCGTTCGATCGTCAGCGCGTCCCAAATGAGATTGTCGATGTAGCGCGATTCGCGCTCGAATTCGTTCGCGGAGTACCGAGCTTGCTGGGTCACCGCTGTTGGGACCGCTGCAAGGTCTGGAGAAAAAACGGAAAACTCACTTCGATGGCAGATTCGTCATCGATTACCACGGGTCCGGCGCCGGCGGCCAAAGCCGCCGCCGCCATTGCGGTTCGGTGGTCGCCTTCGGTCACCGCTGTCGCACCCGTGCAGCGCGGAGCGCCGCCGTGAACCGCGATCCCGTTGGGCAAAGTTTCGACGCGTATGCCTGCCGGCGCCAACAGCCTTTCGACGGCGGCGATACGATCGGTTTCCTTGTTTCGCAAGTCCGCGATGCCGGTGATGCGCGTTGCGCCCCGGGCGAACGCGGCCGCGACGGCCAGCACCATGATTTCGTCGACGGCGCGCAAAGCGATGTCGGCGCCGACGGCGATACCGCGCAATTCCGCGGAGTCGACGGCGATGTCGGCCACGGGCTCGCCGCAGATCTCGTGCCGGTTCTCCAAGCGGATGCGGGCACCCATGTGCTGCAGCGCTTCCAGCAAGCCGGTACGCGATTGGTTTACTCCTACCGAGAGGATCCTAATCGAGCTTCCCGGCGCGACGGTAGCGGCAGCAATAAAAAAAGCGGCTGCAGAAAAGTCTCCGACGACTTCGACGTCGCGATAATGGCGCGGACCCGAACGCATTTCGACTGTGGAACGGTCGAAGTCGATGTCTGCGTCCAGCCAGCGCAAAAGCCGTTCGGTATGGTCGCGCGATCCTTTGTCGCCGAACGTCGCGACGGCCACGCCGGCGAATAGGCCGGCCAAGAGGAGCGCCGTTTTGATTTGCGCCGAGGGCGCAAGCAGAATGAACCTGCGAGTCTGCGGCTTATCCGTTCCTCGAACGGTCGCCGGCAGCGTGCCGTCAGCGGTTTGGATTCGGGCGCCGAATGCGCGAAGTTGAGCGCTCACCGGCTCCATCGGCCGCGCTCGCAGCGATTCGTCGCCGATCAATTCGCCGTGCAGGTTCGCTCCGCTCAATACGCCCATCATCATGCGGGCCGTCGAGCCGGAGTTCATGCAGTCGATCGCCGTGTACGGGTCGTGCAGCTCGCCCGCGCAAACCGTTACGGCGCCCTCAGGCTGAGCGCGTTCAACGCGAGCTCCGACGGCACGCAAGGCATTCATGGTCGCAAGCACGTCGCGGCCGGGATTCACGTTAGTGACCGTTATCGGATGGCGACTCGCGGCCGACACAATAAGCGCGCGATGCGAAATCGATTTGTCGCCCGGTACGCGGATGATACCGCGCAGCGGTCCCGGTTGTATCAACAATCTGCTCGGCGTGGATGATGGTGAGCCGGTTCCTGGGGAAAGCGGGACTCGAACCCGCACGGTGTTACCCGGCCGCTTTTGAGGCGGCTGCGTCTGCCATTCCGCCACTTCCCCACAGGACTACGGCCGTTTCGCGAATTTGCGCAGTGCCGCCTGCGCTTGCTGCGGCGACCGTACGCGTGCCAAGCCGTACGCGGTTTCGCACGCATGCCCCCGCGCGAACGTCAAAGTCAGCAGCGCGTCTTGCGCGTGCCGCGCCAGCGAGTGGGCTTGCACGCCCGCCGGCGCCCATGCGGCGAGCGTTGCGCGTTCGCGCGATGGTTCGTAAATCGCCAGACCGTTGATCGATTCGTATATCCGCGCGTCCGGCCCGAGCGCAAAAGAGGTGAGCTGCTGCGCGCGCTCTTTGCCGGCGCCATTGAAGCTTGCAAGGGTCGTTACGAAGAACGAGCCGGATGCGCTCAACGCGATATGCTTGTGATACGATGCGCCGTGCGGTGGAGCGTCCGGCGCGGTATACGCGAAATCGGCGCCTGCTGCTCGGATGCGTGTCGCGTAACACCGGTTGAACGTGCCGGCGGCAATGGGATGCGTGTACGCTGCGATGTAATCTCGCGGCGACGGCGGGAGCTGCGGCGTCCACGCATCGCGCAGCCCGCCGACCGTCGTGAACAGGTTTTCGCCGGTCCTTTTGTCTTCAAAAACGAACGAACGCGCGCCGGCACAGGGTGAAACGATGAGTCGAAGCCCTGCATTCTCAAATATCACGGCCGGATAGCCGTCTTGGTAAACGTCCAACGAGTATACGCCGTTTCTGCTGCGCAGCGTCGAGCGCACGTAGCTGCCCGAGCGAAGCGGCACCGCAAATCCGTGGGCGAGCCCGCGAACGGCGGGTCGTTGCGGCGGTTTTGTCGCGTCAATGCCAAGCGGAAGCAGGAGCGCGTCGCGCGGCGGAATGGAAAGCTCCGGAGCAAAGCCGGAAAAGCGGCCGCCGTGCACGCGAGCGGGGCGCGTGTGCAGGACGGACCATCCGTAATTCACTACGTCGAGGAACGCGTATCGGCGGTCGTCGGCCACGAGCAGCGCCGCGTCCGGAATGCCGCCGGCCGCCGGCGACTCGATGCGGGCTGCGCGCGCGCTCGGAACAATGCGGCCGCCCGCGGCCCGGAACCGCGCGAGCTTGCGCGTCACCGAGCTGATGTACGGCAATCTGACGCCGTTGGGCGGCGCGATGAGGACGTCGTACCGCTGAAGATCGCGCATGCCGGCGTACCGCAGATCGACCATCGCGCAGGTAACGTGCATTACGCGGCAGCCGCGTTGCGCGGCCATCGTCGCTTGTGCGATCCGCGCGACGTCCGCATTGTGCAGCTTCGATGCATCGTACGCGCTGGTCAGATACGCCAGTGCCGCATCCGCGGCAGGGTGCGTCCGCGCCAAGAAACGGCCGTAGCGCGCGACGAGATCGCCGAAACGCTGCGTCGGCGCATAGCGCGCCTGCGGACTCAACTGCACCGAGAGCGCGGCGTCCCAAGAGTAAAACGCATTGGTCCAGGGCGCTTCCCAGCCGGCCGGAGAGAGCGTGTCCTGCAGCGGAAAATCGACGATGCCGTGTACGCCCAGCTGCAGCAGCGTATGCAGCGCGAGCGTCGTATTGGACGGATCGGCGGCACGTGGTGCGGCTTGATCCGCGCCCTGCAGCCAGCCGGCCTGAAACTCGCCGATCATCACTGGGCGCCCTGGTTGCGTCGCAAGCAGGCCCGTTGAAAATTCCAACTGCGCGCGGTCGTGCTCGCCGATGCTGTATGCGTCGCTCTGATACCAGTCACCCCACGCCCAGACCGGTGCGGATGCCGTCACTTTCATCTCGTACGTGTTGATGAAGACGGGCATCGCCTTGCCCATGACGCCGTGCACGACCGACTTCAAGTAGGAAATGTATTTGTGAAAATGCGGCGCAGGCCAGGTGTCGTTGTCCAGGTACGCACCCTGGTCGTCATCCAGGGCGACGGCAAAGATGTCGCCTCTCCATGGAGTCAGGATGCGCAGAACCGTCTGCAGCCACAGGGTGGCATAGCGCATGTGCACGCGGTTGCGCATCCATTCGGCGGCGGCGGCGTCGGAATGTTCGTTTTGTAACGTTGCAGCGGCGGGATACCGCCCTTCGAGCACGTCGCGCAGGGGCATGCGATACGCAGGGCGCTCCAGCAGCCAGGCCGGATAGCCTGCGTTGCGCCATTCGTTGCGAATGACGGGCCCTGGGCGCAGCACGACGCGCATGCCGTCGGCGTGCAGCAGTTTGAACAACCCGACGAGATCGCGCCGCGAATTGGTGCGGCCGGTAAAGTCGAACCGGCCCGGTGTGGGCTCGTGCCAATTCCACATCACGTACACGTCGATCGTGTTGATGCCCATGCTGCGGTATCGAGCCAGCGCCGCGGCCCACTGCGAGCGCGGAACACGTTCGTAAAAAAACGCGGCGCCGTACAAGAAGCCGGGCGACTGCGCTGCGTGCGCGTTCGCCGGCGCAAACGCGCAGAGCGCGATCGCTATGGCGGCGCTCAGCGGCAAAACCATGGCGGCTTTGACCGTGCGCATACGCGCGGTGGTTTCGGTGTAGTAACGGGCGACCCTGGCAGCGAACGGCGCCGTATGCATTCTGCGAATTCGCCCCTTGCGCGCCTGCTTCGATTGCAGGGAGACGTGCACGTCGATTTCATCACTAGCCCGGCGCTGGAAGACAATGCGCTGGGCGATCCGGCGCAGCGTCCGATCGTCGTCTACACTCCGCCGCAGTACGATCCTCAAGGTTCGGCCCGCTATCCGGCGCTCTACTGCCTTCACGGATATACGGGCGATGCTGCCGCGCTGGTAGCGGCGCGGCCGTGGGAAACGAACGTCGTTCAATGGATCGATCGCCTCATCGTCCAGGAACGGATGCAGCCGTCGCTGCTGATCGTCGTCGATGGTTTTACTCGCCTTGGCGGATCGCAGTACGTCAATTCGATCCATAACGGCGACTACGCCACGTATACCGTTCGGGACGTCGTTGGCTACGTCGATTCGGCGTATCGTACCATCGCGGATGAAGGCGGCCGGGCAGTGCTTGGAAAGTCATCCGGGGGCTTTGGTTCGCTGTATTTGAGCATGCAGTACCCGGGCATCTTTGCAGCGTTTGCCTCGCACAGCGGCGACTCGTATTTTCCGTACGCGCACCCGCACAGCTTTGCCGAGGTCCATCGCACGCTCGAAAAGTACGATTTCGACATCGCGGCTTTCGTCCAAGCATTCGAGGGCAAACCCAAGCGTTCACCCTCCGAATACACGACGATGGAGATGCTCGCATACACGGCGGCTTATTCGCCTGCGGGCCGTGCGGCTTTCGAGCTCGACCTGCCGTTCGACCGCGAGACCGGCGCGCTGCGCGAGGAGGTGTTCGCGCGCTGGCTGGAGTTCGACCCGGCGCAGATGTGCCTGAGCAAGCGCGCGGAACTGGCGCGCCTGCGGTTGCGTTATCTGGATTGCGGAAGACGCGACGAATATGCGCTCGACGTCGGCGCTCGCGTTCTAGCCGCCCGCATGCGCGACATGGGGTTGCAGGTGCGTCACGAAGAGTTCGACGACGACCATCGAAACGTCGGATACCGCTACGAGATATCGCTGCCGGCGCTGGCCGGCGTGCTGGAGAGTGCATGAATCGCGTTGCCGCCGCCGTTTTGGCTGCTTTCTTTTATCTGCTGCCGTCGCTTGCGATCGCCGCCGGCAACACGTATAACGATCCGGCGATGTCGTTCACCGCGCCGCCGGATTTCATCTCGCTCGGCGCTCCGCCGCACGACCCGGCTGCGTTCGATCAGCCGACGATCGTCGCCGCATTCGTTCGTCATCCGAACAAGACCGACATGTCCAACATCGGACTGCGCATGCAGAACTTCGACGGGTCCGCCGACGGTTTCGACACGACCGTCGAAAACGATATGCGCACCCGTGCCGACAGCGTCTTCATCAAGAAAACCGCCACGAAACTGTCCAACGGCATGCCCGCGTACTGGCTGGAAATTTCTTACGGCAGCGGCTTTAGTCAAGTCAAAACGTACGAGTACATCTGGGCGGACGGCGTGCGGGGAGTGGAGCTCTTTGAGACGGCACGTTTCGGGGAGCTCGACGAGGCGAAAGCGAAGCGGGACCTGAGCGACGTCAGTGCCGTAGCGTATCCAAAGGATCGTTTCTGACGCTGTCCAGGGCGCTGCGTAAGTCGTCCAATAAGTCTTCAACGTCCTCGATACCGACCGACAACCGCAGCAATCCATCGGTGACTCCGCGTTTTTCGCGCTCTTGCTTTGGGATCGACCCATGCGTCATGCGCGCCGGATGGCAAACGAGCGACTCGACCCCGCCCAAGCTTTCCGCCAAGCTGAAATATTTCATTCGGTTGGCGAAATCGATCGCGCGCTCGGGCTCACCCGCAAGCGTGAAGGACACCATTCCGCCGAATCCGGACATTTGGCGCTTGGCCAGCTCGTGCTGCGGATGGGTCGGCAAGCCCGGATAGTGCACGCGCCGTACCTGGGGATGCGCCTGCAGAAACTCGGCAACGGCCTGCGCGTTTTCGGCATGCCGTTCCATCCGCAGCGCAAGCGTTTTGGCGCCGCGCATCGTCAACCAAGCGTCATGCGGTCCCGGGATGCCGCCTACGGCATTTTGATGGAATTTGATCGTTTCGTAGAGGCTCTTGTCGTTGACGGCCGCTGCTCCACCGACCACGTCGCTGTGTCCGCCGATGTACTTGGTCGTGGAGTGAACCACGACGTCGGCGCCCAGCGCGAGCGGCTCCTGAAAGTAGGGTGTAGCAAAGGTGTTGTCGACCGCGACGATGACCTTGCCTGCGCCGGCGCGCGCGAGCGAAGCGATCTCGCGGATGTCGATCAGTTTGAGCAGCGGATTGGTCGGCGTTTCGATCCAAAACATTTTCGTGTTCGGCGCAAGCGCTGCGCGCACGGCTTGCATGTCGGCCATGTCCACGTACGTGAATTCCAAACCGTAGCGTGTAAGCACGCGCTCGAACAGCCGGTAAGTTCCCCCGTATAAATCATCCGTCACGATGACGTGGTCGCCGGCGGAAAGCACGTTGAGCACCGCAGACGTTGCAGCCATCCCGCTGGCAAAGGCGCAGGCGTATTCCGCGTTCTCCAGAGCCGCCAGCTGCGTTTCGAGCGCGACGCGCGTCGGATTTATCGTCCGGCTGTAATCGTAACCTTTATGCGCGCCGACGGCGTCCTGCGTATAGGTGGAAGTCTGATAGATTGGGACGATCGTCGCGCCGGTAGTGGGGTCGGCATCCTGCCCGGCGTGAATGGCTTTCGTACTGAATCGCAACTAGATGTGGCCTTTGGGGGCGTCGCTGGCCACCGACAGATAGCTGATGATGTCTTGTCGCGTGAGTACGCCGATCGGCTCGTCTTCATCCGTCACCACGACCGCCGGATTTGCCAGCGTCAGGAATTTGTACGCGCGGTCGATCTCTTCGGTTTGATCGAGCACGGGAAACGGACGTCCCATCACCTCGCGGACGGGTTTGTGAATGATGTCGGCTTGGTCGAAAACTGCCTGCATGACCGTCACGTCGTTGATGCTGCCGATTTGTTCGTGCGCGCGCATGACCGGAATCTGCGAAATTTCATACTGACGCAGAAGATCCAATGCGTTTTTGACGACGTCGGTATCCTCCACCGTAATCAGGGGCGGTAGAGGCCGCTTGCTTCGCAGGACGTCGCCCACCGTAGCGCGGCGTTTGCCTTCGGAGAGAAATCCGTTGGCGATCATCCATTCGTCGTTGAAGATCTTCGACATATAACCGCGTCCCGAATCGGGGAAGAGGACGACGAGAACCGCCTGGGCGGGCAGTGTTTTCGCCAGCCTCATCGCCGCGACGGCAGCCGTGCCCGACGAGCCGCCGACGAGCAGCCCTTCTTCGCGCGTAATTCGTCGCGCCATGAGGAAAGAATCGCGATCCGACACGCGCACCATTTCATCGATCACCTTCATATCCACGGTCTCGGGCAGATACGACATGCCGATGCCTTCGACGGCGTACGATTTGGGCGTGTCGCCCGAATAGATCGAGCCTTCGGGATCGGCGCCGACCACGTGAATTTTGGGATTGCGTTCTTTGAGATAGCGTGCCGTTCCGGAAATCGTCCCGCCAGTACCGATGCCTGCCACGAAATGCGTAATGCGGCCGCCCGTCTGTTCCCACACTTCCGGTCCGGTCGTGTGGTAGTGAGCCTGCGGATTGTGGTGGTTGTGAAATTGGTTGGGCTGGAACGCTCCGGCGATTTCGGACGCCAGCCGGTTTGCCACACCGTAATACGACTCCGGCGAATCATTGGCCACGTTGGACGGCGTTACCACGACCTCGGCGCCGTACGCGCGAAGCAGGTCGACTTTTTCTTTGGACATCTTGTCGGGCATAACCAGAATGCAGCGGTAACCGCGAATGGCCGCCGCCATGGCTAAACCCGAACCGGTATTGCCGCTGGTCGGTTCGACGATCGTTCCGCCCGGCTTGAGCAGGCCGGCTTGCTCGGCAGCATCCAGCATGGCTACGGCCGGTCGATCTTTTACGCTGCCGCCGGGGTTGACGTACTCGACCTTGGCGAGCACCAAACATTGAACGCCGTCGGTCACCTTGTTGAGCCGGATGAGCGGCGTGTTGCCGATCGCCTCGAGCGCGTCGTCGAAGTAGCGTATGCCGGTTGCGGGGTCCGACGCCATGGTCGTCACTGGAATGCCTCCGATCCAAGGGGGAACCTCACGCGGTTCAGCGTGGCCGGCTCGTGGCCCTTCGCTTGGTCACGTTGGCCGGGTCGAGTACTATAGTGGTGGAAGAGGAAGGCTTGTATGAGACGTGCACGATTGATTTGGGCGTTCGTTGCATTGGCGGCGCTCGTAGGATGCAACGACAGCTCGCTTCCGCCGGGGGGCACGTACCAAAGCATCCAAGGCGTGGTGCTGGATGCTGCGACGAATCGCCCGATCCAAGGCGCCACCGTAACGGTCGATACCGTGCTGACCGTACAAACGGATCCCAGCGGCAAGTTCTCGTTTGCGCAGGTTCCGGTGGGCTCCATTGATTACGTCGTGACCGTTCCCAATGCTACGTACAAGCCATACTCGGGCAGCGCGCACTTGGCGCCGGACAAACCGCTTGCGCTGACCGTCACGCTTTCGCACTGAGGCCCGCGCGATGCGCGTCGTCATCGCGCCCGACAAATTCAAAGGCCGGCTGACGGCGATGCAGGCTGCGCAAGCGCTGCACCGCGGCATGCGCGCGGTATGGCCGCATGCCGAATTCGCGCTGGTACCCATGGCCGATGGCGGGGAAGGCACGGTGGAGGCTTTTTTGCATGCGGGCGCGCAGCGGCGCAGCGCTCGGGTAACCGGCCCGCTGGGCGATCCGGTCGACGCGCCGTTCGCAATGCAAGGCCTCACCGCAATCCTTGAAATGGCTTGCGCATCGGGGCTTTCTCTAGTGGAGCGCGACCGGCTCGATCCGTTGCACGCCGACACGTATGGGACCGGTGAGCTCCTGCGCGCTGCCTTGGATGCGGGAGCCAAAGCGATCGTCATCGGAATCGGCGGCAGTGCGACCACGGACGCCGGAAGCGGGATGATGCGCGCCCTGGGCGTGCGCTTCATCGCAGCGCCCGGCGAAGAACTCGGCCGCGATATCGAGGCGTACGCGCGCTTGGAAACGATCGACGTCGGCGCCCTGGACGCGCGCATTACGAGCGTGCCGGTCGTCATCGCCGTCGACGTCGACAATCCGTTGTGCGGTCCGGCCGGCGCAGCGCGGGTGTTCGCGCCGCAGAAAGGCGCAAACCAAGCACAGATCGCAGCGTTGGACCGTTCGTTGGCGCGGATCGCCGACGTCGCCGCGCGAACGCTCGGCCGCGATGAATCGGCAACGCCCGGCGCCGGCGCCGGCGGCGGCGTGGGGTATGCACTCATGGAGTTTTTGAACGCACGCATGGAACGCGGCTGGCAAGTGATCGCCAAAGAGTGCGGCCTGGAGCAGGCGCTGCGGGGCGCGCAACTGTGCGCGACGGGCGAAGGAAAGATCGACTCCCAGACGCCGCGCGGCAAAACGGTCGCCGGCGTGGCGCAGCTGGCGCGGCGCGCCGGGGTCGCGGTCGTCGCGTTCGGCGGGATGGTTGAAGACGATGGGCGTCGCGCGTTGGAAGAGCGCGGGGTAACGGTTCGAACCGCCGATTCCAGCGAGTGGAACAGGCGGCGCGTTCCTTTGCCGCAGCTTACGCCGGAGAGTTGGAACGCTCGTAGAGGCGAGCGGGACGCATGTACGAGGCGCGTTGCGCGATGGATCGGTCGATGATTCCCATGACGACTTGGGCGAGCTTCTCCGGATCGTGCCGAACGGTCGCGGTTTCGCTGATCACTTGCGCGCGCACCGGCACCAACCCCATTTCGACGATGCGGTCGATGTCGGGTTCGACCGGAATTTGCCCTTCGACTGCGTACGCCTCGCGGAGTTTCGAGGGCGGCTGATCGTTGACGATGACGAACTCGCATACGCGCGCGCCGGCATTTTCCAGCAGCGCTTCGACGTGGTGCGCGGCGGTCATGCGGTCGGTTTCGCCGGGCTGCGTCATGACGTTGCACACGTACATTTTGACTGCATTCGACGACGCGACTTCGCGCGAGATACGGTCCACCAAGAAGTTCGGCAGAATCGACGTGTAGAGGCTTCCCGGGCCGAGAACGATCGCATCGGCTTCGCGGATGGCCGTGATCACTTCACCCAGCGGCGCGGCGTACGGAGGATCGAAAAAGACCTGTTTGATCGGCTGTTTGGAAGCCGAGATGGTCGATTCGCCCTCGACGACGGTGCCGTCGGAGAGCCGGGCGCACAGCCGCGCAACGCCAAGCGTGGAAGGCAGCACGCACCCCGTGATGTTGAGCACGCGGCTCGATTCCTTGATCGCGTGATCGAAGTTTCCGGTGATGCCGGTCATCGCAGCCAAGAAAAGGTTGCCGAACGAATGTCCGCTCAATCCCTCGCCTTCGCTAAAGCGGTAGCGGAACAGATCGGTCACCATTGCTTCGTCGTCGGCCAGCGCCACCAAACAGTTGCGCACGTCGCCGGGGGGAAGTACGCCAAGCTCGCGCTGCAGGCGTCCCGAGCTTCCGCCGTCGTCGCTGACGGTCACGACGGCCGTCAGATTGCTCGTCTTGCGTTTGAGACCGCGCAACAGCGTGGAAAGGCCCGTGCCCCCGCCGATTGCGACGATCTTGTATCCGCTGCCCAGCCGCATTTCGTACAGCGTATCTAAAATGCGATCGTTACCACCCATGGCGCCGGCGCGCAAAATGGCCAGCAGCCATTGGCGGCTGCCGACGAAGATGGCGGCGATGCCTACGGCGATGAATATCCATTTGAGCCAGCTGGGTGGAAAGTAACCGTCGACGAAGCTGTCGATGAGCTCGTTGGCGTGCACGTCGTACCCGATCGCCACCAGGTATCGATCGATTCCGTTGACGAGCAGCAGGATGCCGGCGATGGCGACGATGAGCCAGCGCTTGACGCCCAAACCCGGAACGGCCCAGCGCAGAAACGGCGGCAACCGCTGTATGAGGCGAATCATCGAACCGAATCCCTGGAATCCAGATACAGCTCGACTTGCCCGCGGCGCTCCAAATGCTCGTACAGACGGCGCGCTACGTAGACGGACCGGTGCCGCCCGCCCGTGCAGCCGATACCGATGGTCAGTCTGCGATTTGCCCTCGGTCATAAAGCGCGGCATCAAAAAGTCGATCATGTCGAACAGCCGATCCAGAAACGGAGCCGTGGACGGGTCGGTTTCGATGTATTGGGCAACCGACGGGTCGGCACCCGTAAGCGGGCGCAGCCGCTCAACGTAGTTCGGGTTGTGTAGGAAACGCACGTCGAACAGCACGTCCAGATCGAGCGGTATGCCGTATTTGAACCCGAACGCGACGATGGTCACCGACAGACGACGATCGGCGTGCTCGGGTGCAAACGAAGCAAGGATGCGCTCTTTCAGATCGGCATGCGTGAGAGCGGTCGTGTCGATGACGTGTGAGGCGAGAGCGCGCAACGGCGCCAGCGTGGAGCGCTCGACGGCGATCGCATCGCGCAGCGAACCGACCGAAGCGAACGGGTGGCGCCGGCGCGTTTCGCTGTACCGCCGTACTAGTACGTCGTCGCGAGCATCCAAGAACAACACGAGCGGGTGCACGCTGCGCTCGAACAGATCGGAAAGCAGGGGCAACGCTTCGCCCAAGGTTCCTCCGCTGCGGACGTCCAGCGCAATTGCGACTTCGCGCACCTGCGCGTCTTTTAACAGTGAGAGGGTTTGCGGCGTGAGCTTGGGAGGAAGGTTATCTACACAGTAAAAGCCCAAATCTTCCAGTGTCTTCATCGCTTGACTCTTGCCCGCGCCGGAGAGCCCGGTTACGAAAACCAATCGGCCCGATACCACTTAGCGCTTTCCCACGGCCCGTCGAAGGGCGGAGCGTTCGAATCTCATGAAACTGTTTTCGCCCGAAAAGGCTAACGCCCTCATCCCGAAGGTAGCTCCATTGATGGAGGATCTTTGGCGCAAGCGGCGCGACCTGGCGATCAGGCTTCTCGAGAACGACCCGGTGCTGCGCGGCACGGAGCGCGCTCCCCACAGCAGAATGGCGACGCCGCGTTCACCTTTTACCCCGGGCCGTTTCAGCGAACAAAAGGCCGAGATCGTGCGCATTATGAACCGCATCGAAGCCTACGGCTGCATCGTGAAGGACATCGATTTGGGGCTGCTCGATTTCCCGTCGATGCGCGACGGCCGCGCAGTCTTTCTGTGCTGGAAAGCCGGCGAGCAGAGCATCTCGCACTGGCACGGTATGGACGAAGGCTTTAGCGAACGCAAGCCCCTCGAATAGAAACGCCCCGGATTCCGGGGCGTCGTTCATTACGGCGTAGTGACGGTTGCCCGGACCGGAATGAAATCCTCGGCTAGACCCTGCAACCGCACCTCGCCGAACTCAGCGGTGTAGGCCCCTGCCTCGACGCTCTTGATCTCGCCGACCTCGGGCACGTTCGCCAGCTGAGGGATTTTCGAGCGAATCTCATCCGGGATGCGAACCTGGTCGCCGACTGCCAGCGTGCCTTGATCCCATAGCGCGTTCAGGCTGTCGAGCAGCATCGGCAGAGGAATGCCATAATCTTCGCTGATGGCGCCAATCGTGTGCGATTCGCTGATCGCGCAATTGGAGCAGCCCCCCAAGTGGAAGCGCGCGAAAACGCGCCGCGCTCCCGCATGCACCTTGAAGGCTTGGTCGACGGTCATCTCGGGTGTAAAACGCTGTTCTGCCATGCTCATATCCTTCGGTTAGAACGCCGCGCGACCCTCATCGGTTGCGACGGGCGGGACTAGGGCCGGCGCGCCGAGCGTTTCCAGCCGGCGCCGCAGCTCGCGTACTTCAATCGTATCGAGCGCATGGCCGACGCTTGTGGCAAGGGAAGCGAGCGTTTCGCGTTCGTCGGGCGCGTAGGTTTCATCATCGGACTTGGCCCCGCACACAAGCATGCCGAGGAGCTCGCCCCGCACGATCATGGGAAAGGCGAGCGAACCGGGCAGAGCGGATTCGTCCAGCGGCAAATCCACGCAGACGCGGCGAGCGCGCATTGCGACCACGGCTGCATCATTCTCATCCACGGTTGCGGCAACTTCGAAGGTGCTTACCGCCGGCCGGTATGCCGGCGAGTTTGCCACCCAAATTCCGGCGCCGCGCGCGCACGCATAGCGTTCGATGGCCCGCACGCAACGGGAGAGCAAGACGTTGGCCTCGGTGATGTACGCGGCGTCGTGCGAGAAGAGACGTAATGCCTCTTCGGCAAGATGCCGCTCGCGGAAAAGTACGCTGTCGACGAAGCGATCCACTCGCGTGTGGATCGCGCGCACGGAGAAGCCCAAGACGAGCGCGACGACGAGCTGCGCCGCGATGCTTCCGACGCGGCTATTCTGTTCGACGTATTTGCTGAGCAGCGTTTCGACGATCAGAAAAACCGCAACGATGACGGCCGAAACGCCGGTGTAGACCAGTGCCCGGTTGAGCACAAAGCCCACGTCGATGACCCGATGTCGCAGAATGACGTACGCCAGACCGATGGGAATGGCACCGATCACGACTAGCGCGAGATCGTCGAGCCAGCGTTGG
The DNA here is from genome assembly GCA_963777315.1 of Vulcanimicrobiota bacterium. Lineage (GTDB taxonomy): Bacteria > Vulcanimicrobiota > Vulcanimicrobiia > Vulcanimicrobiales > Vulcanimicrobiaceae > CAVYEM01. The sequence goes on along the minus strand of CAVZQC010000004.1, from coordinate 663,417 downwards.
TAACCGATGACGCCGCTCACGGCAATATCGAGAAGTAAGCCGCTCGTTCCCAGGCCGAGGATGAGGAAAACCCATCGGCGGCGCTGGCGCTCGGCTGCCGCGCCTCGGACGTGGGCCACAATCAGTGTAGCCAGCACGAGTGCGCCAAGAATAATGAACGCCGCCATGGTGATGGCGTTGAGCGTGAAAGCTGACAAGCGCGGTATGTGGAATCGATTCGCCTGAAACCACGACGATCAATGCCGCAATCGCGACCAACTGCCCGATGCGCGCCATGGCCTGCGTTGCGTAATCGTTCGAGCGCGAAGGAAAGTTCGCAGCGAATACGGCGGCGGCGCTCGTTCCCAGAAGGAAAAGCGCCAAAGGGCCGAGCTGCAGAACAATGAACGACAGAAGAGGCGTCGGGAGCACACCGTTCGGCAGACTGATCCCCAGCCCGTAGCAAAAGAGAAATGCCACGAGCGCTCGTGCAGATCGATCTTCGGATTTTCGCCACGCAAGTAGAGCGGCCACGAGCAAAAATGCCAAACGTATGAGCGTCGGCAGCACGAGTTCGCTTCCCAGTGCCGGCAATTTGCGCGCAGTGAGCACGACGACCCGAGAACCGTTGACCTTGAGCCGTACGCGAGTGCCCGGACTGGGGTAAAGCGCCGTTAGGCGTTCTTGACTATTGGTGCCGTACGAGATCGCATCGCCGGGCCGAATACCGGCGCGTTGCGCGGGTGAATTGGGCTCGACGGATTTGACGAGAAATTCCGGACGGCTCAGCGGCACCCAGTTGCCTAGACCGAACGTATCGCGCTCGGGGATGGTCAGTTGGTACAGCACAAACGCAATTGCAAGCGTAATGCAGCACAGCGCGAGGACACGCCAGATCGAGGGCCTCATGCATTGAATGTACGGGAGATGCGCGGAGCACGCCTATAAGCCGGATTCTGTTCCCGCAGAGCGGGAGACGGCCATCTCTCTGGGGCCCGCGTTGCCGCGGACCTCGATGCGACGTTTGCTCGGGCGGACGGGCCGTCCGCTGCGCAGGCGCGCTTTACGCGCCGGCGGAGAATCGAGCAGTCTTGCTTCGGGTGGGGTTTACCCGAGCGCGCGTCACCGCGCGGCTCCGTGAGCTCTTACCTCACGATTTCACCCTTGCCCCCAAATTGCTGCGCGCTTTGGAGGCGGTATGTTTCTGTGGCACTTTCCTTCGGGTCGCCCCGACAGGACGTTATCCTGCACCCTGCCCAGTGAAGCCCGGACTTTCCTCTCCTCCGCGTACGGAAGAGCGGCCGCCCGGCGTACTCCGCGTCGAGCAGTATAGCACACGCGCCGTGGCGTGCAACGGTCCGGCGCTCCGCGCGGCCGGACCGTCGATGATATGGAGGCAAGGAGACTCGAACTCCTGACCCTTACGCTGCCAGCGTAATGCTCTACCAGCTGAGCTATGCCCCCGCGCCGCGGTCACGCAGCTTGGAGATGAGGGGACTCGAACCCCTGACTTCCTGCTTGCAAAGCAGGCGCTCTACCAGCTGAGCTACATCCCCGCGAAATTGGGACCGCGGCTCGTTCGCCGGGCCGCGTTCATCACCTTGTCATCCGGCCGTGTCTACCACATAATAACCATGGAGGCGATTCCAATGTTCCCTTCAATCGTGCTGGCAGCCGCTATCGGCATTCCGCCATGCTGGGACATCTTCGATTCGGCGCTTCGGCACAGTGCGATGTCGCCGCACCCCACGTACGTCAGCTATGACGAGCGAATCTCACTCACGCAAGACGAGCAGCCGGTGGTGCAAACCGTTGCCCACGTCGACTACCGCGACGACGGCATAGCGCGCGTTCGCGACGAGCGATTCAATTTCGAGCCGGTGCTCACGCGCCGGACCGAACCGGGACCGCCGGTGCTGGGCCCGTATGGTCCCGCGCGCGACATGTGGCTGCCGCAAGGCGACGTGCTTCCGACGATCGCCAGCGTGCGAACGCAGGGCGACTTGGGGTGCAGCGTGCAGGGGATCGAATCGTACAAAGGCCACACGACGTACGTGCTCGCGTTTAACGGCGTTTCGTCCAAGCGGCCCGCGATTAAAGCGATGTGGGTCGACACCCAGACGGAGGCGATTTGGAAGCTGATCGTGAGCGGATACGTTCATTTCGACGGCAGCACGCAAGGTCCGAATTCGCTGACCGACTTTGAAGTTGAACTGGGATACTCGGGGCCTTATCTGGTCGTGAATCATGTCGTCTGGTCGTACCGGCGCCACGAATATTCGCAGAGCTCGGATTACTTCGGCGAATACACTCTGAGCGGGTACACGTTCCCGCAAGCATTGCCGGCGTCGTATTTCGGCGGCACCGCGGAGACGTTCACTCGCTGACTGTACCCGATCCGTATGCCGTCTTCGCCAAGGCGCGTCTGCATTGGCTGCAGGCGGCTTATCCGCGGGCGTTGTCATACGGAATCGTGGTAAGGGTCGTGCATGGCGGAGCAACAGCGCAGGCGCACTATCACGTCGCATACGATTCTGCAACCGATCGCGTCTACGCTAATGCGGCAAGCGACGAAGAGATCGCGCATCCGTATACGCCCCACGGCATAAACACGTATCTCAATCTGTTCGGGGGGAGCATACCGCTGAGCGCACCGCAGCGCACCTTCGACTATCTGGGCGTTCCGGAACTGGCTCCAAACTATTCTTTCGGCGTTGCACCGTACGCGGCGCAAAGCGCACAAACCGACGACGGCATGCGGCTCGTAGCGCAAATTCGCCGCGAGTTCGGCGATTCGCCGGCGCGCGTGCCTGCGCCTCGGGCGGAAAATTCAACGCTGAAAACCATCGCTGCGGTTGAGGTCGTACGCCGGCGTTACGTGATAACGTTCGACGGCATGAACGATATCGCGGGTCATGCCGATTATCATTTGTCGCTCAAGCCTGTCGCTAATCCGAATCGTTATCGCCTGCGCGAACTGTGGGTGAACTACGGCACATTCGCCACGGATAGGCTGGTCACGCAGGGCAACTTCACCGCGCCGCAACTGTCGGGCGTAAAATGGACCGTCGATTTTACGCAAATCGACGGTGCTGCCTACATTGCGAGCGAGCGCGCGCAAACCGGATTCGTACTGGACCGCCGCGCGTACGACCAAGCGTCGATCGCTTTTACGGATATCAAAGCGCGCGCGATTTCGCCCCTGCAGACGTGGGGCAACTTTCTCGTCCACTCGGGGGAGGTGCCCGAAACGCTCGTCGAGCCGCCGGAGGATGACGGTGCCATTACGCCTCATTAATGTAGCGCCGGAGACCAAACGCTCATAATCCTCTGGTGAGCATCCGCCTTATCGTTTGGCCGGCGCTCGTGTTTGCTGCAGCTTGGCCGGGTGCCATCGCCGCACAACCCGCGGCCGTCGCTTCTCCCCTGCGGCACGTTTCCACGTGCGCGCCGCCCCCGCAGTCGCACGACATCATCGAACCGCCCAACGTCGACGTTCGGGATCTGCCGCTCAACGACCGCGGCGAGCACGAGCTCATCTTGGCCGTTCACCGCGACGGTGAACGATTCTGCTACAGGTATTCCTGGCACGGCGCAGTGCAGACGGTGCCTCCCGCGGTCCACGTGCGTCCCGGCGAGCATTTTGCGCTTCGCATCGTCAACGACATCGCGGGACAAAGCGCGGGCGAGCACGTTGCTGCCGGCGCGATTCCCAAGTGCATGCCCATGCCGATGCCGGCTGGTCCGGTGGTCCGCTATGTCGGCTATTTAAACCATACGATGAGCGATCGGTACATCCACTTGCCCCCGCTCGATACGAACATCCACCTGCACGGCTTTCAAGGGCCGGCCGACCAGGAGAACGTCTTTCTCTCGACGCTGAGCACGCCGATGCACGCGTGCGAATACTCCATAACGATACCGCGCACGCAGCCTCCCGGGACCTATTTTTATCACCCGCACGCGCACGGTATGTCTCGCACGCAAGTCGCAGGCGGCTTGTCCGGTGCGTGGATCGTCGATCCCAAAGCGCCGCAGCTTGCGCCGTCGGACGAACATCTCATCGTGCTGCGGTACCGCTTGCCGGTTATTTTCGACAACGAGTTCGTTCCCGACACGTCCGCGCTCGACGATGCTGCCGAAGCCGACGTAAAAGCGCTTAAACCCGGCCCCACGCCTGCTTACAATCCGTTCGATCCGCCGCCGTGGCCGGTCAGCACCCCGGTGCAAGCCGGCTCCGTCCGGCTCAACCCCGACGGTTGCGACGGCGTAGGGCCCGAGCCTCTGCTCGACATCGACGGAGCCGCCACGCCTGCGTCGTTGCGTTTGCCCGCCGGACGAACGCAGCTGCTCCGGCTCGTGAACGCGACGTCCGATTCCCCGAAAGCGCTGCAGCTGCGGGATGCGCGCGGACGGCTGCAAGCACTGCGAGTCGTCGCACTCGACGGGATCCCGGTTACGGGCGATGCGGCGCATCCCTTAGCGCGTTATGTTTCGATGAATCAGGTGATGCTGTCACCGTCGTCTCGCGCAGCCGTGCTGCTGACCATGGTGCCGGGCGAAGAATTGACGCTCTCCAGCGAGCATTTTTGTGAAGGTTCGGAAGCGTTCTTTCAAATGCGGCACGAACTTGTACGGATTCAAGCGGCTACGGACGGCAAAGCCCAACCCGAAACCGTCGCCTCCGTGCCGGTGCAGGTCGCGCAAACGCCTGCTGCGCGCCTTGTCGCCTTCGCGCACACGCATCCCTGGGCGATTCACCGAAGAGCGATCACGTTTACGGAATATCTGCTGCCGAGCGTTTCAAAAAAGAATCCGGCGCATCTTTCATATCACGTCACCGACACGACGAATCCTCGATTCCAAGAACATTCGTTCTGGCCGGTCTTCTCTGCGGGCGGCATGATTCCGCGGAATGCCGACGTCACCGTAAAAGCCGGCACGATCGAAGGATGGTATCTGATCAACACGACTTTGGAAGCGCACGCATTCCACATTCATCAAATGGCGTTCGTGCTGGAGCACGGTCTTGGCGGGATGCCCATGACGAACGACGTGGTGTTCGTGCCCGTCGGAAAGCTGATGCCCAACCGCAAGGATCCGGATTCCCCGCTGATGCGTCCGAGCATTACCAAGGTGCTGGTCGACTTCCGCCACGTGCCGCGCGGTACGTTCGTGTTCCATTGCCATATGCTGTACCACGAAGATCACGGCATGATGGCCATTATCCGCGTGATATGAGAAAAGCTCCCGCGCCCGGGGAGCTTCTCTGCCGCAATGGTGGGCCATCCAAGGGTCGAACTTGGGACCTCATGCTTATCAAGCATGCGCTCTAACCAACTGAGCTAATGGCCCGTACAGAAAAGGATTTTACCATATGCGGCAAGCCCCCTCTGCTCGGGCCACAGGCAGTCGTTATATCATCGCGATGTACTTCTTGAGGACCTCGTCGTCGGCTTTGAGCTGGGCGAGCATCATGTCGCGCAGGACGTTGGCCTCGCGTTCGAGTTCCGCGCGTTCCTCCATGGATTGGTCGAACTGCGCTTGCTGAGCAGCCACCGCACCGTCGGCGGGCGTTTTCGGCGTCGTGCCGCGCGGCGCCATCCTGGTACGGTCGATCATTCGGTGATCGACTCGATGAACTTCTTGGTGATCTGATTGTCCGCTTTACGCTGGGCCATCTGAACGTCGCGCAGTGTATTGACTTCACGCATCTGCTCTGATTTCTCGTCCATCATTTCATCGAAGGCTTGCGACTGCAGCTGCATTTGCTCTTGATGGCGCATCTGCTCGGCGTACATCTGCACTTGAAACTGCTCGTCTTGCGCATCGAGCAGACCCATTTCCCCGTTACCGAGCGCGCCGCTGAGGTTGCCGGCAGTCGCACCGCCGCCCGCCAGACCGCCCGCTACGCCCATTGCCACTCCGGCTGCGGGATTACCCGTTTCCAGAAAGCCTTGGATTCCGGCCATCAAGCCGCTACCGATATTGAAACCCATTTCAGCTCCTCACATGTCTCGTCGCGTTGCCAATCACGCAGTCGATCTCAAAGAACAAGGTCCGCGCCGTCGTCGGGGTCCGAATCCGGATCGACGATAGAGCCCAGCGCGGAAGCGTGGTTGCCGTTGCCGTTGTCGTCCAACCCCGCGAGCTGACGATACGAATAGGATGGCTGCTGCTGCATCGCGGGCAGCTGCAGCGCGAACGACGACAGCGCATTGACGCCGCTCTGCTCGGCGGCGCTTTCGGCGCTCATTTCATCCAATAGCGCATCGTGCGTGGGCACGGAAGGCGTGCTCGGGGATGTTTGCGGGCTGCCCCCGGAGAGCATGGCATAATGGCGCAAGACCGAATCCGCGTAACCCAGACGCGCGCCGTCCGGCCACTGGGTTACGGTGCCGCGCGCGTTCGGATCGCCTGCGTTGTATGCCGAGAGCGCTTTGTGCACGTCGCCGCCGTACCGGTTCAGCAGTCCGGTTATCATCCGCGCCGCGTAATCGGCGTTCGCCGTAGGATCCATGGCGGCCGGCGTGGCGGCAAAGCTGTGGAACCGGTCGTCGATTTGGAAGAGCCCGTGACCGTGGCCCCCGTCGCCCACCACATTGTGGCCGGCATTGCTGCCGGGGCCGCCGGTCTCTTGGGCCGCCACCGCGGCCAGCAGGCGCGGGTCGAGCCCGTGCCGGGCTGCCGCGCCGCTAATGTCCCGAGCGAAGGCGACCCCGCGGCCGGCCAAGGCCGCAGTGGACGCCGTCGGATTGGTTATGGTGTTCATCGGGAGTTCAATCCCGCCGGGCCGGTCGTTTGACAAGGCGCTTCCGCGCCGTCTACAATGTCTGCGTTTAGAAGGCCCCCCAATCGCCGGGCGGCCTTCCTCTATGTTATGGCTTCATCGTACAAAGTTGACGTCGGCGGCTTGCTTGCAGGGGGCAGACAGCGACTCGTGCTCGATCAGCACGTCGAGCTCGAGCCGTTCGAGGGCGTGCGCTTCGCTCCGGCAGCCGTGCATCTCACCATGCAGTCTTCGGGGAACATGCTGGAGATCGCGGGATCGATCGACGCGAGCTTTTACGGGGAGTGCAACCGATGTTTGGCCGACGTCGATCGGACATTGCACGTCGACGTTGAAGAGCAGCTCGACACCGGGCCGGACGCGCAAAGCGATCCGTTCGGTACGAGCAACGTGCTGGCCGGAGATCGATTGGACGTACGGGATTTGGCGACGCAACTGCTTTTTGGCGCCGTTCCGCTCAACGTGCTGTGCGCAGCGGACTGTAAAGGCCTTTGCGCGTCCTGCGGCGAGAACAGAAATACGGTCGCGTGCACGTGTGTAATGGAGAGTGATTAAGTGGCCAACCTCAAGTGGAAAACCCCGCGCAGTAAGACGCGCAGCCGCCGGGCGGCAAACTGGAAGCTCAATCCGGTAACGACGGTCGAATGTCCGCAGTGCCACGCGCCCAAGCGTCCGCATTTTGCCTGCGGACAATGCGGAACGTATGCCGGACGCGAGGTCATTGAAATACAGGACGATCGCTCCGGCCATTCTCACGGGTAGGCGTTGAGCCTGACCGGGGTCAGGATCGCCGCCGTCGGACACTACGCTCCGCCACAGATCCTGACGAACGAAGACCTGGAAAAAGTGCTCGACACCTCGGACGAGTGGATCACCACCCGCACCGGGATGAAACGCCGGCACGTTGCCTCCGCGCAGCAAGCGACCAGCGATCTCTCGATCGCCGCCGCGCGAAACACCTTTGCCGGAACCGGCCTTCAGCCGGACGACATCGACTGCTACATCGTGGCAACCGTAACGCCCGACTTTCCGTTTCCGGCAACGGCCTGCATCGTCGCCTCCAAACTGGGCGCTCCCGACAAGGCCGCATTCGACATCGAAATCGCCTGCAGCGGATTCATTTACGGCTTGACCGTCGCGTCGGCGCTCGTGCGCTCGGGCGTGTACAAACGCGTGATGCTGATCGGTGCCGAGACGCTCACGAAGATCGTCGACCGCGCGGACCGGACGACGGCGGTGTTGTTCGGCGACGGCGCCGGCGCCGTGATTCTGGAAGCGTCTGAGGTCGATTCCTTTCTGTCGAGCGAATTGGGGTCGGACGGCAGCCGCCCGGAATTGCTGCGCGTTCCGGCGGGAGGCAGCCGCAATGCGCTCACGCCTGCGGCTTGGGAAGCCGGCGAACAGTACATGCACATGGAAGGACGCGAAGTTTTCAAGTTCGCCGTCACCAAAATGATCGACGCAACGGACGTCGCGCTGCGCAAAGCCAATCTGCAGAAAGCCGATCTCGACTGGCTCATCCCGCATCAGGCTAACAAACGCATCATCGATGCTGCGGCCAAGTACTTGGACATGCCGGAGGAGAAGGTCGTAATCAACATCCAGGAATACGGCAACACCTCGGCCGCCTCGATCCCAATCGCGCTCTCGGAAACCGTCCAGTCCGGCAAGATCAAAGACGGCGACGTGATCGTCTTCGTCGGCTTCGGCGGAGGCCTTTCGTGGGGCGCGGTGACGTGGCGTTGGGCGCTGTCTCGCGGGCGCACGGCGCAATGAGCAAGCGCGTTGCAGTTATTTTTCCCGGACAGGGCTCGCAGCTTGTCGGCATGGGAGTCGACGTAGCGCGTCATTCGCAAGCCGCCGCAGATCTTTTTTCGCAGTGCGCTGCGGTGCTGGGTTACGATCTGCTCGAGATGCAGCGCTGCGGGCCCGAAGAGAAGCTGCGTGAAACCAAGTTTAGCCAGCCTGCCATATTCGCCACCAACGTCGCGTTGTATCGCGCCGTCGGCGATGCGCTCGAGCCCATTGCCAGCGCAGGTCACTCGTTTGGGGAGTTCTGCAGTCTCACGATTGCCGGCGCGCTCTCGTTCGTAGAAGCACTGCGCATCGTCGACGAACGTGGAAAAGCAATGCAGGATGCGGCCGAACGCGCGCAAGGCGGCATGTCGGCCGTTTTAGGCATGCCCGCACCCCGAATTCGCGAGATCGTCGAACGCATTACGTCGCGCGGAGCGGGACTCTTGCAGCTGGCCAACTTCAATTCGCCCGCGCAAATCGTCATCAGCGGCGATCTCGCGGCGGTGCAAGCCGCCGGCGAGGCGCTGCTCGAAGCGGGCGCAAAGCGCGTCGTGCCGCTCAATGTATCCGGCGCGTGGCACAGCCGGCTCATGGAACCGGCCGTCGAGCGCTTTGCGCGAGCCGTTGCAGCGGGTAATTTGCGCCTGCCGAATTTCGACGTGGTCTCCAACGTCGACGCGTTGCCTTATCGCGACGTCGAAACGATCAGGCGAAATCTCATGCGTTCGATTACCGACGAAGTGCGCTGGCACGACACGGCCCAACGGCTGCTGGCATACGAACCGGACGTCGTCGTGGAATTCGGCGCTGCGCCGGTGCTTGCTCCGCTCATGAAACGCATTGCGGGCGCGCGCGAAGTGTTGAACGTATCGGATTACGCCGGCGTAGAAAAGCTGCGCGCAATGCTCGCCGATCCGCAGCCCGCGCAGAACCGGTAATCGCGCAATGTTCGAAGGCAAGATCGCGATCGTGACCGGCGCAAGCCGCGGCATCGGCCGCGCGGTTGCCGTCGATCTCGCAAAAAACGGCGCCTGCGTTGCGTTGGTCGGGCGCGACCGGGAGGCGCTCGAGCAGACCGTCGCTGCGTGCACATCCGCACGTGGCGCAGCGCAAACGCTCGTGCTCACGGGCGATGCTGCGGATCCGCAGGCCGTCGGCGAGATCGTTTCTCAGACGCTATCCGCCTTTGGGCGAGTTGATTTTGCGGTCGGCAACGCCGGGCAGAGCGTCGATGCGCTGCTGCTTCGCCTCAAGCCCGAGGCTATCGAGCAGGCGCTCTCGGTGAACCTCAAGTCGGCATTTTATCTCTGCGGCGCGGTGGCCAAGCCGATGATGAAGCAGCGCTCGGGGTCCATCGTCTTGATGTCGAGCATCGTCGGCATCATGGGCAACGCCGGGCAAGCGGCCTATGCCGCCGCCAAGGCGGGCCTGCTCGGCTTGACCAAGTCCCTAGCAAAGGAATTGGGTTCGAGGAACATAAGAGTCAACGCCGTCGCGCCGGGCCTCATCCAAACGGCGATGACCGAGAAGATGCCCGAAGAGGCGCGCGAGTATTTGCTCAGACAAACGGCGCTGGGGCGCCCCGGTAAACCCGAAGACGTCAGCGGAGTAGTCACTTTTCTTTGTTCGGAAGCTGCTGGATACATCACGGGGCAAACCCTGGTGGTCGACGGCGGCGTTTTAATGTAAGCAGATAGGAGACCTATGCCCACCACGTTCGATAAAGTCAAGAAGATCATCGTCGAGCAGCTCGGCGTCGACGAGTCCGAAGTGACGCCGGAAGCTTCAATCACCGACGATCTCGGCGCTGACTCCCTCGACCAGGTCGAGCTCGTGATGGCCTTCGAGACCGAGTTCAACATCGACATTCCGGACGAAGAAGCTGAAAAAATCAAAACCGTCGGCGATGCGGTCAAACGCGTCGAAGATGCCACGGCCAAGGAATAGTTCTTGTTCGATCAACTCAGCGACCGGTTAAACGCGATATTTTCGCGCCTTACCGGCCGAGGCAGGTTGAGCGAGAGCGACGTCAACGACGTGATGCGCGAAGTGCGCGTTGCGTTGATCGAGGCGGACGTTTCCCTTTCGGCCGCCAAGTCGTTCGTCAACACGATCAAAGAGAAGGCGATCGGCGCCGACGTCATGGCGTCGCTTTCGCCCGCCCAAACGATAGTCAAAATCGTTCACGACGAACTGGTCGAGCTGCTGGGCTCGTCGTCGGGTTCGACTGCCGGCCGGCTGCAATTTTCGGATGCGCCGCCGTCGGTCATCATGCTCGTAGGCCTGCAGGGTTCGGGTAAGACTACGCAGGCCGGCAAGCTGGCTCTGCGTTTGAAAGAACAGGGACGCCGCTCGCTGCTGATTGCCGCGGACGTGTACCGTCCTGCAGCCGTCGAACAGTTGCGCACGCTGGGCAATCAGATCGATCTGCCGGTATTCGAGAGGGGACGAGGCGATCCGGTGGCGATCGCGCGTGACGGCGTTGCGGAAGCCAAGCGCTTGGGCCTCTCGACGGTCATCGTCGATACGGCCGGACGCCTGCAGATCGACGACGAGCTGATGGTCGAGCTCGAGCGCATCAAAGCGCAGATCGGGCCCAAAGAGATTCTGCTCGTCGCCGATGCGATGACGGGGCAAGAGGCAACCGCCGTCGCCAAAGGCTTCCACGATCGTCTGGGCATCACCGGCGTCATTCTGACCAAAATGGACGGCGACACGCGCGGCGGCGCGGCGCTTTCGATCTACAGTGTGACGGGCGCTCCGATCAAATTCATCGGCGTGGGCGAGAAGCTTTCCGCACTGGAGCCGTTCTACCCCGATCGCCTTGCATCGCGCATCCTGGGCATGGGCGACGTGCTTACCCTCATCGAGCGCACGCAGAACGTCTATAGCGCCGAGCAGGCCAAAGACCTCGAGCAGAAGATGCTCAAGTCGCAGTTTACGCTGGACGACTTTTTGGATCAGATGCGGCAAGTCCGCAAGATGGGTTCGATGACCGACATTTTAAAGATGATCCCGGGGCTTTCGCGCGCGTTGCCCAAGAACTTCGAAATCCCCGAGGCCGACATCGCGCGAATCGAGGCGATCATTTGCTCGATGACCCGGCGCGAACGGCAGAATCCCGACGTCTTGAACGGTTCGCGCCGCAAGCGCATCGCACGCGGGAGCGGCACGCAGGTTTCCGACGTCAATCGACTCGTCAAGCGATTTGAAGAAGCTCGCAAAATGATGAAGCAGATGGGCATCGGCGGCGGCAAAAAGCGGCCGCGTCTTCCGCTTGGAATCAACCACGCGCGTGGTTAACGCGCAGCATCGTACACGGACAGCAAGGTAATGGTTAAAATCAGACTTCGCCGCATGGGCGCCAAAAAGCAGCCGACGTATCGTTTCGTAGTGGCAGACGCCCGTTCTCCGCGCGACGGCCGCTTCATCGAGATACTGGGACACTATAATCCGCGCACCGAGCCTCGAACCGTTGTCGTGAACGAGGAAAAAGCCAAGGCTTGGCTCGCCAAAGGCGCGCAGCCGTCCGATACGGTGCGCCGCTTATTCGCCGAAAAAGGCATTATGGAACGGGGTCCGGTTCCGCAGACCAAGCGCAAGTCCAAGTCGAGTGAAGGCGCGCAGCCATGAGCTCCTTTGACGACGAATTCGGGCTCTTCGGAGAAGAAGGCGACGAGACCGAGCGCCGTTCCACGCTCGGCGCGCGGAAGATCGCAACCGACGAAACGGTCATCGACGACGTGGAACCTGAAGACGAGGTTGCCCGCACGCGCCGGGATACACCCGCACGCGGCACTTCTCGACGCTATGTGCCGGGCGGCGAGGCTCCCAGGCGCAGATCGCAGCAGCACCGGCAACCGGCCGATCCGGAAGCCGCGCGCGCGCGCGCTGCAGCGCTGCTCGAATTTTTGGCCAAAAAACTCGTCGAGAAACCGGACGCAGTGATCGTCGACAACTTCCCGCCCGAAAACGGCGAGCAGGCTTCGATTGAATTGATCGTCGACCCGGAAGACATCGGCAAAGTCATCGGCCGCAGCGGTCGCGTTGCGCAGGCGCTGCGAACGATCGTGCGAGCGACGGCTGAAGGAAAAGTCGGCGTCGAAATTTTCGATACCAACGATCTCGAAGACGAAGAAGCGCAAGACGCGGACGATGCCATCGACTCCGAATGACCTTATCCCGGTCGGCCGCATTGCGGGCGTTTTCGGACTACACGGCGATCTGAAGTGCGACCCGAGCAACGCGGGCCGCACTCTTTTTTTATCGGGAGAGGTTTTTTTTGCCAGGTTTGCGGACGGTTCGGGTCGTGACGTCGAAGTGAGCGCCGTTCGAGAGCACAAAGGCCGTCTGCTGATTCATCTGCGCGAGGTCGATTCGCTGGAAGCGGCCCAGCCGTATTGCGGCGCCGAGTTGTGCGTCGAACGCAGCCGAATTGCGCTGGGCGCCCGCGAATATTTGGATCGGGACTTAGCCGGCTGCGAGATCTACGATGGATCGGGGAAACGGCTCGGGCAGGTCAGTGCGGTCGAACACTACCCCGCCTCCGACATGCTCGTCGTTGGGCACAGCATGGTGCCGATGGTTTCGCAATTCATCAAATCGATCGACTTGACCGCGCGCCGCATTCTCGTGGAATTGCCGCCGGGCTTACTCGACGACGAGTGAGCATGGCGCTGCTACCCGTTTTGCGGATGAGCCGCCGCGTACGCGTCTACGGCAGCGCGCACTGCCAGCGGGAGCGAGTCCCCCGTGCCGGTGCTTTGCGCAAGCTTCGCGCCGAAGCACGTGTACACGTCCAAAACGAACGTGTATTGCGTGCGGCTTCCCAGCGTCCGCCGCTGAACCTGTGCGGACGCCGTTCCGCCGGCAACGGTGTTGTTGCGATCGACGCCGCAAATGCCGTCGGCTTGTTTGGAAAGGCTCGCGGACGTTCCGCCCGACATGCGAACGTTGTAATGAGCGCTCAGTGCGTCGAACAAGCTCGTCGTGCCCTTCGCAAGATCGCCGGCGGGCAGCGCGCCGCCGATCCGGGCGACAAAAATTCCTTTGGCAGGCTTTGCGGCCGCCGGGGCCGGCGTCTGTTTCGCCTTTCGTTTGAACAGCCCCGCAAGACCGGAAATGCCTTTCGATAAATTGGCTTGATTGTTGGCCATCGGCGTGGCCGTCGAAGTGGTCTGCGCGCCGCTATACGCATCGGATAATTGCTGTTCGAGTGAGACGATGCCGTCGCGAATCGCCGTAGCCTGCGCCGTCGCGTCCTGAAAGGACTCGATTTGGGCCGTTTGACCGTACACGATCGCGCCGCTGCGCGTTGAGACGACCTGCTCGACAAGCGAGACGCCGTTGCCCAAAGGCGTCATGTATCCCGCAACGTAGTAGTCGGCGCTCAGGCCGTGCGCGTACGTCAGATAATCGACGCGTTTGACCGAGGCCGGTGCCTGTATCGCATCGACCCCGCCGTCGGCGTTCATTTGCTGAACGAAAATCTGCGCGGCGTTCTGTCCGGTGCCGGGTTTTATGTCGGTGCTCGTGTCGAAGGCGAACACCACCACCAGCGGCATGGCCTTGTGCGGCGCCGGTGAAGCCGTGGCAACCGGTGCGGGCGTAGGCGTGGGACGCGCGGCGCCCACGAGCGCTACGCTCGAGCAAAAAAAGATCAGGGCGGCGATTCGGCGCACGAACGTCCTTTCCAAGTGCACTACGCGATTGTCGAAGTAAACGAGCGAAGTGCCGCGTTTGTTTCCTGCGGGTTTTCGACCATGACGAAATGGCCGCCCGAAATTATTCGCGCTTGCGCACCGGGAACCCGGTCGGCCAGTGCGCGCGCGTATTTGGGAGGAGTCATGACGTCGCGTTCGCCCGTTAAGGCGAGGAGCGGCACGCTTATCTGGTCGAGCCGCTCGACGGCGTCAAACGCATCGCACGCGCGAAAATCCCGTACCGTTTGCCGCTGCCCAACCTCGCGCATCGACTGCACCGCCCACTGCACGCGTTCCTGCGTTGGATCGGAAAAGCACAAAGCCGCTATTGCGCGCGCACCCTGTTCGAACTCCGATTCAAGCTGCGCCAGAAGCGCGGGTGCAACGCGCAGGCGCGCACCCGAACCCAGAACGGCCACGCCTGCAAGAGTCTACGCGTTCGCGCAGCGCCATCTCGATCGCAACTGCGCCTCCCATCGAGTGCCCGCACAGTACCGGCGTGTCCAACCCTTTGCCCAGAATGAAATCTTCCACGAACTGCGCGAAATCCGCGATGGAGTTTGCAGTTCCGGGACTGCCGTGTCCGGGAAGATCGATCGCAACTGAACCGGGAAATGCCGGAGTTTGCAGGTCGAATGCCCGCCGCGTACTTCCGGCGCCGTGCAGAAAGAGCAGCGTCACGACCCTGCGGCCGCCTCCGCTTTGGCGATGTCCTGTTCGCTGGGTTTGACGGGATCGACCAGCGGTGAAACTTCCTCGGTGCCCTTATGATGGGCCCATCCCGCGCTCAGTTCGGCGCCGAAGAAAAACGTGAGCCCCATCAAGTAGAACCAGAGCAGCAGCACGAGCGGAGCCGAGAGTGCGCCGTACACGCGCGTGAAGTCCACGTGAACGGTGTAAAAGGCAAACGCGAACTGCACTCCCGGCCACATCAGCGCCACGAACGTTGCGCCCGGTACGGCAAAATGCCAGTGCACCGTGCGGTTGGGCAAGAACGTATACAAAAAAACGACGACGATAAAAACCAGCGCCATCGAGAATCCGTACGCGACGAGCTGCGAGAGCAACTGGCCTTGCAGATGGGCTTTGGCAAACAATACCGACACGGCAACCGGCATGCCGATTGCGAGTATCATCATCATGCCGGTGATGGGGAGCATGACGATCGAGATGAGCATATCGTGGTACAGCGGGCGGCTCTTGGGTACGGCCAGCGCCCGGTTCAGCGCATAAGCCAATCCCATGAACAGGTTTTTGGAGGCCCATACGACCACCACGAACGCGATGGCGCTGGAAAGGCCGCGGCCGTAAACGTACGTGCGCACGTTCTCCGCCACGGTATCGTGCAGCGCCGGAGCGAAGGTGTCGAAGAACGCGAGAATCTGCCGCTCGGCATGCGGGATGAAGAGCGAAGCCGCAGTCAGCACGAGCACCAACAGCGGGAAAATGGCGAAAAGCGCGTTGAAAGCGATCGCCTGTGACAAGAACGCGCACCCGTCGCGGGAGAACCGCATCCCGGCTTCGCGGAACGCTAAGATGAGCCGCATCGTCTTCGTCCGTAGTATCGTGGTCCGGCAGTGATATTCCCACTTGCCGCCGCGGTGCTGCGCATCGCGATAGACGGATCCGTCGTGCGTTCGTACATCGCACCGTACATACAGGCCGGACACGTCATGGCGCCGGTAGATCCGTTCGTCACGCGGGTCGCAGACGTAATCGAGTACAGCGGCGGCATGCTGGTCGTAAGGCGCGGCGATCGATTCGATCAGATTCCCATGCGCCGGCCGTATCCCGCGTTTTTCTTCAGCACGTTCGTCGAAATCGCGCCGGTGCTGCGGACGTTCGGAGCGCTCGTACAGTACGATGGGCGGCACCACGAGCTCCGCATCGACGTGCCGCGCGCGCCGTTTGCGACGCCTTCGCCCTTCAATCCCGCCGTGCCGCGCGTCGCGCCGACTGCGGTGTTTACGCCCAGGCCGCTTGCGACGCCTCGGCCCGCCGTAAGGGGAAAACCGTCACCTCGGCGTACGCCGATCGCACTGCAGACCCAAGCGCCTTGAGCCTCTTCATATGCGCAGCCAAGCTCCTTGCCGGCCTTAACTTACTTATGGTAGCCTTGGTGCATGCCAACCGAGCTGTGTCCGCGCTACCACCGCGCGGTGGAACTCATCGGACGCCGCTGGAACGGAGCCATCGTGAGGACGCTCATGGCCGGTCCTCGCCGGTTCAACGAGCTATTGGGAGCGGTTCCCGGGGTTTCCGATCGACTGCTGACCGAACGTCTGAGAGAGCTCGAAGCCGAGCACATCGTTCGCCGCCGGGTTATTCCGGCGTCACCGGTGCGCGTGCTGTACGAGCTCACCGCGCGCGGCGCTGAACTGCGTCCTGCGCTCGATGAAATCGCGAGCTGGGCGAATCGCTGGATTGCCGCGCCGGAGGCTCCCGAAGCTTAGCGGCGTAGTGCCGCTGGTATGAACGGCCTGCACGCGATTGTGCTGCCGCTCGCGTTGCTGCTCGCGACGATCGGGTGGCCGGCGAGCTTCGGCGATCTGCATTTCCGATCAGTGGGACCGGCCGTCATGGGCGGAAGGCTCGATGCCGTTGCGGGCGTGCCGGGCGATCCGAAGATCATTTACCTGGGACATTCGTCGGGCGGGTTGTGGAAATCCGTCGACGGAGGACTGACGTTTACGTCGTCGTTCGAAGCCGGATCGACCAGTGCGATCGGCGCCATCGCACTCGATCCGCGCAATCCCGAACGGCTGTACATCGGAACCGGCGAAGGTTTTCCGCGCAATACGGCAGATTACGGCGACGGCGTATGGACCAGCTCGGACGCTGCCGAACACTGGCGCCATGTAGGTTTGGACGGCGCGGGAAGCATCGCGAAAATTGCCGTCGATCCTGCCGACTCGCGCGTCGTGCTTGCAGCGGCGATGGGACATGAATTCGCTCCCGGCGGTCAGCGCGGAATTTTCCGGAGCGGCGACGCGGGAGAACACTGGACGCGCGTGCTGTACGTCAACGATACGACGGGCGGCAGCGACCTTGCATTCGACCCGCACCGCCGCAACGTCGTGTATGCCGGCACTTTTGATTTTTTACGCCGGCCGTGGACGCTGCGCAGCGGCGGCCCGGGCAGTGGGCTGTACAAGTCCATGAATGCGGGCAAAACGTGGATACGTCTGACGGACCCGCGCCTGCGTAACGGCTTGCCGGCCGGTCCCATCAATCGAGTGGGCGTCAGCGTGTGCCGCAGTAACTCCAGCGTCGTGTACGCCTTCGTGCCGACTAAAGCCGGATTGCTGTACCGCACGGCGGACGCCGGGGCGCACTGGCAGTTGCGGAGCAGTGCTGAAGACATCGATTTTCGCCCGTTCTATTTTTCCCAAGTGCGCTGCGACCCGCACGATCCCAACAAAGTGTACGCGATCGCAGGCGGTCTGATGGTTTCGCGCGACGGCGGCAGGACGTTCAAAGACGCGGGCGGCGGCGGCGATAACCACGATCTGTGGATCGATCCGCAGGATTCGAAGCGGCTGCTCAACGGCAGCGACATGGGCTTTCATTACTCGGTCGACGGCGCAAAAACGTGGAGTTATGACGACGTCGTTCCGTTCGCGCAAGTGTATCGCGTCGGATACGACATGGACGAACCATACCACGTCATGGGCGGCCTGCAGGATCACGAGGTCTGGTGGGGCCCGAGTGAACTGTTCAGCCGCTCGGACGGCCCCGGTGACGGCGATTGGCTGGATATTTCCGACTGGGGCGACGGGCAATACGCTATGGCCGATCCGAGGAACTCTTCGCTCGTGTACGAGGACACGCACTTCGGCGACCTGGTTCAAGCCAACTTGAAAACGGGCGAGCGCCGCTACATTTCGCCCCAACCGATCGTTTCGTTCGGCACCGGTGCGTCCACGTACCGGTATCGGTTCAATTGGAGCGCGCCGCTGCTGCTCTCGCACTTCGATCCGAGCGTTTTGTACTTCGGCGGCAACGTGCTGTTCCGCTCGCCCGACGACGGAACCACGTGGAGCCGGTTCAGCCCGGACCTCACGCAGTGTTCGCCTGCGCAATTGCAGCGCAGCGGCGGTCCGATTACATATGACGACACCAACGCCGAAACGTATTGCACGATCTATACGATCGGCGAAGACGCCAAGGATCCGAACACGGTTTGGTTCGGGACCGACAACGGCCACCTGGAGATAACGCGTGACGGCGGACGCGTTTGGAGCGACGTCGTCGCCGGCGTACCGGATCTGCCTGAGCCCGCGCGCGTGTCTTCGATTTCTCCTTCGCCGACGCGTTCGGGCGTGGCTTATGCCGCCTTCGACCGGCATCAGTGGAACGATTATCATTCCTATGCATTCGTAACGCGCGACTTCGGGAAAACCTGGACCGCCATCGGCGCGGGGCTGCAGAGCTACGTTCACGTGCTGCGGGAAGATCCGCGCAATCCCAGCGTCCTTTACGCGGGAACCGAGCGCGGCATCTTCGTTTCGCTCGACGCCGGTTCGCACTGGAGCGATTTTCGGCTGGGGCTGCCGCACGTCCCGGTGTACGACCTGCAGATTCATCCGCGCGACAACGATCTGATCGTCGGTTCGCACGGACGCGGGTTCTTTATCCTCGACGACCTTACGCCGCTGCAGCAATGGTCGCGCGTCGCCGCAGGTTCAGCGCCCTACCTGTTTGCGCCGATGGCGGCGTACCGGTACAACGACGGTCCGTATCACGAGCACGGCCGCGGGGCGTTCGTTTCCGAAAACAAGCCGTATGGAGCGCTCCTGACGCTCTATCTGCCGCGAGCGCCTGCGCCCCGCAAACCCAAAGCCAAACCCGCCGTGCAGGTGCGCGTGTTCGACCGGGCCGGCACCCAAGTGAACGAGTTCGAAGCGACGGTGCACGCGGGAATCAATCGTTTTGCGTGGGATCTGACCACGCAAGCTCCCGGCGGAGCGGGCGCGGTTCAGGATAGCCGCCCATACTATATTTTTTATCCGATGCGCATTCAAGGCCCGCAGGTGCTGCCCGGAACGTACGAGCTGCAGGTCGATTTACCCGGTGCGCACCTGAGTGCGCCGGTCAGCGTTGTGATGGACCCCCGCAACACGGCCGCGCCCGCTGCGCTGCGCGCTCAATACGAGGCTCTGGAACGGCTGGCCGCGATACAAGAACGCGCCGAACGCACGATCGCGGCCGTGGCGAACGTGCGGTCGCGCATTGCAGGTGCGCACAATCCGGCGCTGGCCGGTTTTGACTCGGAACTGCAAGACCGTCTGGACCGGCTGCGCAATCCGCAGTCCGGTTATCGCCGCGCTGCAGGCGTCAGCGAACAAGTTGCCTATATGCGCGCAACAATCGCCCAGTACGCCGGGCCTCCCACTGCGGCGCAGCAGGCCCTCATCGCACAGTATTCGGACGAGATGGATGCTATGGCCAAAGACGTCGAAGCGCTGCTGCATGCGCATGCCGGTCAACTGCAGTCTCTAAAGAACCCATGAAGACGTACGGCGTTCGCACGTCGATCGTCCAAAACGCCTTTTGGGCGCCGCTGTTCTTTCAAGACACCGCCCTGCCGGCAATCGCCATTCCCGCATCGGTCGCGGTGCTTGCACCGCAGGACCACGTACGCGTTTTGGCCGTCGTCGTCGCGCTCGTTTCGTTCATCTCGATGATCGTGCCGCCGGTGGCCGGGGCCGTGTCCGACGCGCTTCGCCGGCGCGGTATTCCGCGCCGCGTGCCGATTCTGGCGGGTGCCGCGCTCGACGTTGCCTGCTTGATCATGCTGGCCGAAGCCCACAACCTCGGCTTGTTCATGACGTTCTTGTTTTTGGCGACGATGGGCGCGAATATCAGTTTGGCGGCGTATCAAGCGCTCATTCCCGACGTCGTTCCAAAGCAAGCTTGGGGCATGGCGTCGGGCGTGCGAAGCGTTGCAATGCTCGTCGGAACGGTTTTGGCTTTCGGCGTGGCAGCCGGCACTCCGGCTCCCACCACTTTCGTTGCGGTGGCCGTAGCGATCGGCGTGGGCGCGCTCACTTTGCTGGCCCAGCCCGAACAGCCCGTTGCCGATACTCCCGAGGAGCCTGCGCGCATCAGCGACTGGCACGACTTCAGCATCGTCTTTATCGCGCGCGGTTTCTTGGCGTTCGGTCTGGCGCTGCTCATGACGTTCGTGCTGTACTTCTTTCGCGACATTCTGCACGTCGGCAATCCATCGGTCGGGACGGCGTTGGTGGGAGTCGCTTCGCTGCTGGGAGCGATCGTTTCGGCCGCGTATTTGGGATGGCTATCGGATCGCGTTCCGCGTAAGATCGTCGTCGCAGTGTGCGGCATCCCCATGACGTTGGCCGCCGCGGGCTTCGCGCTGTTTCCGCAACAGCATCTCATCTACGCGTTCGGACTGCTGTTCGGCATCGGTTTCGGCGGGATCATGTCCACCGGCTGGGCGCTTGCGATCGACGCG
Organism: Vulcanimicrobiota bacterium; assembly: GCA_963777315.1. Lineage (GTDB taxonomy): Bacteria > Vulcanimicrobiota > Vulcanimicrobiia > Vulcanimicrobiales > Vulcanimicrobiaceae > CAVYEM01. The sequence continues at coordinate 642,671 of CAVZQC010000004.1, read as the reverse complement.
GTGCCCAAATTGCGTGATGTGGGGCGCGATTTGGGAATTTGGGGAATAGCGCAAAATTTTCCGCAAGTGATCGCACCACTCGCGGGCGGATGGCTGCTGGCATCGTACGCGTACTCGGAAGCCGGATATCGAACGTTGTTCTTTGCAGCCGCCGCAAGCTTCGCGCTGGGATCGGTGACGGTGCTGGCAGTCGGGGGAAAGCCGCTGATACCGTGGTGGGGCGTACCTCTGCGGCTGGCGTCGGGCGTGGTGGTTTCGATCTACGTGCACCTTGCGTATCGCATTCGCTCCTGGGGATGGCTTGCACCGGGCCGCGGTCCGTCGTTGATCGTTTCAAACCATCAAGTCGAATTGGACCTGATGGGGCCGGTCACCACGCTGGTGCTGCACGGCGGCTGGCGTACGCCGGTGTTGGCGGCGTGCGCGAAATTGATGTACGAGCCGGGTTTCATGGGCGTGCGCGTTCCCTGGCTTTGGCGCGTACTGTACAACGTGAACTTCGGCTGGCTGTTTGAGGGAATGGGCCTGCTGCCCGTCGAGAACGAGCTGCAGTTGCGATCGATCGCCCGGTGGGCCTGGGGCATTCAACGCCGGCACGGCGCAGTGCCGCTCGACCAGGTGTTCAAGCCCGCAACGATCGATGAGCTCGGGCTGCACGCAATGACCACCGCCGATCTTTTCGGGATACGCTGGTTCAAACGCGCGCAAGAAACGTACGTGCGGCTCTCCGAACTCCTGCAGCCCCACCGCAAAGAATCGTTCGACGAGACGCGCGCGGGCGTCGAGCGGGATTTGGCCCGCATAGAAGAGGCGCTGCGCCGTGGCGCGACGTTCTACGTTACGCCCGAAGGAGAATACTCCACCGACGGTGCGATGCTGCGCTTTCGCGGAATCTGGGACAGGCTTGCGCCGCACGTGCAAACGGTTTACCTGGCTGCGATTGCCTACGATCCGTTCGTGGGCAGGCGGTTGTCTCAACTCTATCGCGTCGTCGAGCTGCGCAGCAAAGAAATGGCCGTGGAAGAGCTGCAGGCGGCACGGCCGGTAACGACCAGCGCGCTGCTGAGCGAATGGCTCGCGGCACGCTCTACTGCGTTTTCGCAGGAAGAGGCGGTCGCAGCGATCCGTGAACGTCTGCAGACGCTGCCGCCGGAAATCTTCGTGGACCCGCAGCTGCGCAAACATCCGGAGGCCATGGTCCGAAAGGCGTTGAGGAACTTGCAAACCAGCGGGATCGTCAAGCGAACGGAACGAGGACTCACGCTTTCGGAAGTCCGGCGGCATCCGAAGTTTCCCAATACCGGTGACGTCATCGCGTTTCAGGCGCGCTTTCTGATGCAGACCTTGGAAGGCTTGCAAGCATCCCGCAATGCTCGGCGCGCCTCAGGCGCGAGCGAGTACGGCGGCCCGGCCAACGAGTTGTCCTATACCTCTACGTCCTAGGAGTCTGTCGGACTTAGGCACGTTTCCGCCTTCGCGCCGCCTTTTGCCCGAATACTTCGTTGCTGTGGCGGCCACAATGCGCTGCATTGCGTCCGTCCTCGCGCCTCGTCTTCGAACAAAACTCAGCGACAAATTCGAAAATGCCCCAAATCCGACAAACTCCTAGTGTCCTGAGCCCAGGACACTGGGGACGAACGCCTTAGGGATTTTTCCACCGGCGGCGGGTACGCTGAGGGTGCGGGGTGCGTCTGGAGGCAGCGTGAGCGTAGGATTTGAAATTGGATGGATTATCGTCGCGCTGCTGGCAGGCGCGGCAATGACATATGCGTGGCTCAAGAGAGACTCGCGCAAAGCATCTATCTCACAGTCCCCCATGCCGCATGTCCCCGAGCCTTCGCCGGCTGCGCCCGAACCCACCGTCATAACGGGCAGCATCAACGTCTCGCGGCCCGCACGTCATACGGTCGAAGGGCTCGAGATTCAATACGGACCGCGCGGCTTGGTGCGCTCGGTCCGGGTCGGAGCGATGAACGCCGAGCATAAGGAGCTGCTGCTGACCATGGACGAGATAGCGTGGCGAACGCTGCCGAACTCGCACAAGCAAGAAGTGCTCGCGGCAGCGCGCAGCACGTGGGCGGCAAAGATGTGCCCGGACGGCACGGACATCGCCTACGTAATCGTCAAAACCGAATGCGGCGACGTCGTCGGACGCGCCGACCCCCATTCGCTTACGATACTGTAGTCGTCGTCACCGCCCCGTTTTGAGCAGTTGCGGAAACTCTCGCCGGAGCTGCGCGAGTTTGGGCTTGTCGTTGATCAGAACGTATGGATCGAACGGATTATGCGCGACGAAATCCTGGTGGTACTCTTCGGCGCGGTAGAAACCGTGGAGCGGCGCCAGCGTGGTGACGATCGGCGCGCGAAACGTGCCGTCGCGCTGCAGCTGAGCGATGTACGCCTGCGCCTGCGCCTTTTGCTCGGAAGTGGTATAGAAAATTTCCGAGCGGTATTGCGTGCCTTCATCGGGCCCTTGACGGTTGAGTTCGGTCGGATCGTGCGCCACTAAAAAATAGACTTGCAAGATCCGGCCGAAGGAGAGCTGCGAGGGATCGTAAGTGACGTCGACTGATTCGGCGTGACCGGTTTGACCGGTGCTGACCATGTCGTAGTGCGCCGTGGCCGCCTTTCCGCCCGCGTAACCCGCGACGACGCTGGTCGTGCCGCGGAGTTGCTCGAAGACCGCCTGCATGCCCCAGAAGCACCCCCCAGCCAAGACGACGTGCTGGAGGGCCAAAAAGATCGCGACGTGCAGCATTCGCATACTTCCAGAACGCGCCGTAGGTGGGAACGGATGCCGTTGGGACGCATTTTCCTAAAGGCCTAGCCGAGGTCCCCAGCCGGAAAAGATCGTCGTGGCGGGCGTGGGACGCTCGAGCGTGGGGCGAGGATACCGGGACGATGCCGCAGAGCTTTTCATGACAGGCCTCCTGTGTCAACTAATTCATTAGGAGTATAGGCGCTGCGAAACCCAAAGTCAACTAAAAAATTAGTTAGAGAGCAGTACCCGGAACTGAGCTGCGCACAGGCTCGCCGCATTGCGCTGGCGGCTCAGGGATTCGGCCGCGCTGCCGGCGCTGCAGTGGGAGCGGCCGGGCTTCGCGCGCTCATTCGAGATTTGGGGGCGGTGCAGATAGATTCGGTCAGCGTGCTGGTGCGCTCGCAATATTTGCCGGCATTCTCACGTTTGGGCCCGTACGATCGCACGTTATTGGATCGGATAACGTACTCGCAGCCGCGGCGCGTTTTTGAATATTGGGGACACGAAGCCTCGCTGCTGCCGATCGAAACCTATCCGCTGCTGCGCTGGCGAATGCAGCGCGCGCGCAGCGGAACCGGCGTGTGGAGCAACGTCGCGCGTGTGGGGCGCGAGCGCGGCGACTTGGTCGCGCGGGTGCGCGCTGCGTTCGAAGAACGTGGCGAACTGAGTGCGTCGGATTTAGCCGGCGCCAAAGGGACGGGCGGCTGGTGGGGATGGAGCGACACTAGGCGTGCCGTCGAGTTTTTGTATTGGTGCGGTGAGATCACGCCGGTTGGACGGCGACCCAGTTTCGAACGGGTTTACGATCTGACGCAGCGCGCCATTCCGGGGCCGCTATTGCAACAGCACGTCGGCGAACGAGAGGCCTGCGTGCAGCTGGTCGAACGCGCTGCTCGGGCTTGCGGCGTGGCAACGGAGGCTGATCTGCGCGATTACTTCCGGCTCCCCGCCGACGACGCGCGTGCCGCGATCGTCGATCTCGTCCGGGCCGGGACGCTTCGGCCCGTCTGCGTGCAGGGATGGAAGCAGGCCTATCTGCACCGTGACGCGCGCAAACCGCGCGCCGTGCGCGCGAGCGCGCTGCTTTCGCCCTTTGACTCATTGGTATGGAGCCGGCCGCGCGTGCATCGGCTTTTCGATTTTCACTATCGCATCGAGATCTACACGCCGGCGCATAAGCGCGTGCACGGCTATTACGTCTTGCCGTATCTCTTGGACGAAGGTTTGGCCGCGCGCGTGGACCTGAAAGCGGAACGCCGCAGTTCCACACTGCTGGTGCAGGCGGTGCATTTCGAACCGCGCGTGGATCGCGCAAACGTACGCGAGCATCTGCGCGAAGATCTCAAAGCAATGGCACGGTGGCTGAGCCTGGAGCGCGTGAAAATGCCCGGTTCAGCGCGTGCCCACGCCTCGTTCTAAGTCACGCATCGCCCAACGGCCGTAAACCAGAGTCGGATAGCGATCGACCAGCATCGCTAGAAAACGAATGGCGCGTTTGCGCGAATCTTCACCCGGCAATTGTTCGTACAGCGCGGCGAATTCCCACGCGGCTCGGGCGTATGCGCCATCCGTACCGTTTTTCGAGAGCGTCCAATAGAGCTTTTCCAACGTTTGCGCCGATGCCGCGTCGTGCTGAGCTTTGATCGCGGCAACCAACGATGCCGGATCTCCCGGCGTTTGCGCAGCGAACGGCGAAGCTTGGGACGCCGGCGAGGGGACTGCGGAAGCCGCAGGCGACGGCGTGACGATGCGTGAGGTTGCGACGCGCTGCGCGTGCGATCCGGCCCAGCGCGGCCACGGACGAACGCCTACGCCCCGCGCGAGATCGCGCGCTGCGTAGCCGGCATACGGCGTATCCGCAAAACGATCGCGTACGTACTGCAAGGCAGTCTATCGCGTGCATCTGCGCATCGGCGCCGGGCAACTCTTCGTACAGCGTGGCCAAGTTCCACGCCGTGGCCGGCAGCCACGGATCGTGCGGGAATCGCGTCGTCCAGTCGTGCAGCGCGTCTTCGGTCAGCAGCGCGTCGTGTTCTATAGCGTCGGGATGCGAGCGCGCGTGGTGCAGATCGTCTTTGAGTGCAAAAACCTTATGCCGAACGCCGAACGGGCTGAGCTTTTGGCGACCGAAGTACTCATCGACCGGAGCCAGTGCCGAAAGAGCGACGGGACCGCCGGATGCGGCCCCGCTTGCGAATGAAAAAGTCAGCACGAGCTGTGCCAGACACCAGATACCGGCGATCGCGGCGACCCTAGCCATATCTGAAGAGCGGTCTTTCGAGACCTCGGTTCGGGTTTCTTGGCAGGCGTATATGCGCTAGCCTGCTAGTTCTAGCCGCGCCGACGTTCGTGGTTGCCGCGCCTACGCAAGTATGAGACACTGCAGCGGTCTCACTAACGCGCGATCTTTCGAGTGGTCGAACAGTTGCGCCACTTGAAAGACGGTTTCTATTTCGAATTTCAGCGATTTCGGCTTACAGCCCGCGTTCCTGCGCGCCCTGAGCGACCTTCGGTTCACCCAAGTCTACCGACGTTCAGCGGCTGACCATACCACCAGCGCTGGCCGGGCGCGACATCCTTGCCGGCGCTCCCACGGGCAGCGGCAAATCCGCCGCGTTCGGATTGCCGGTGCTGCAGCGTTGCCTGGACGGCCCGGCTGCCCGCACGAAAGCATTGATCCTTGTTCCAACGCGCGAGCTCGCGCAGCAGGTCACCGAACACCTGCGCGCGCTGGCCAAATATACGCAGCTGCGAGTTGCAGCCGTTCACGGCGGAGTCGGTTTCGAGCCGCAATTTCAAGCGTTCCGCAGCGGCGCCGAGGTCATCGTTGCCACCCCCGGGCGGCTCATCGACCTAATCGAGCGCCGTCAAGCGCGGTTCGAGGACGTGCGCATGCTCGTGCTCGATGAGGCAGACCGCATGCTCGACATGGGCTTTCTCCCCGCGGTGCGGCGGATTCTGAGCAAGCTTCCGCGCGAGCGGCAAACGCTGTTCTTATCGGCGACGCTGAGCGGTCAAGCCGGTAGCTTGGCAGCGGAGTTGGTGCGCGATCCGACGCGCGTGAACCTTGCGCCGAGCGCGACGCCGGTGGAAACCGTCGTGCAATCCGTTTACGCCGTCGAAGCGCACAAGAAGACCGATCTGCTGCTCGAACTGCTCGCCGGCAATGCCATTTACAGCGCGATCGTCTTTACGCGCACCAAAGCCCGAGCGGAGCGCGTCGCAAACGCATTGGTCAAGCATAACGTCGGAGCCGAGCGCATCCACGGCGACAGGACGCAGGCCCAGCGCACGCGCGCGCTGGAGGCATTCAAAAGGGGAAAATATCGCGTCCTTGTCGCGACCGATCTGGCTGCCCGCGGCTTGGACGTCGTCGATCTGGGCCACGTGATCAACTACGACGTCCCCGCCGAAGCGGGCGACTACATCCACCGCATCGGACGCACCGCGCGCGCGAAAAAGGCCGGCGACGCCATTACGTTCGTTTCGCGCGAGGAGGCGCCGCAGTTTGCGCTAATCGAACGAATTATCGGCGGCCGCATGGATCGCGAAGAGCATGCGCTCTCCGACGTAGGAACTGCAGCAATCGTCAATACCGCGACGGTTCGGCGCCGCACGTTTGCGCGCCGCCGCCGGCGCTAAAGGAGTTTTGGCTATCCCTTCACGCAACCGGAATCGCAACACCGCCCCGCGCGCTCCCAAGATGCCGTCCACGGACAATAAGGAAGCGCCGCTGGAAGTTTTTGGAAGCATCAAGCAGGTTTTTCCGAGCACGACGTTCTCGGTCGAGTTGGACAACGGGCACGTCATCCTGGCTCACATCGCCGGACGGCTGCGGCGCCACCGGATTAAAATTCTGCCCGGAGACCGGGTCGACGTCGAAGTGTCGCCCTACGATCTCACCAAAGGCCGCATCGTCTATCGCTACCGCGCAGGCGAAGCCAGGCGCACGTAACGGATCACTTCGGCAGTTCGGCCGCCGCTTCGTTCACGACGTAGGCGATGAGCCCGCCGTGCCAATCGAACACGGTAAAGTGATTCGCTCCCGGAGCGAAATCGATTTCGGCGTCGCTGCCTAAACCTCGAAGCTCGTCTTGAAGCAATCGAACGGGTGCGTCGAGATGAAACTGGTCCGCCGTTCCCACGATAATGTGCAGTTTGCCGCGCAGCTGCGGACCCAGCGACGTCCAATTGTGCGACAAGATGCGCGCTATGTCGTAATGCGCGTCCCAGTACTGCTCGACGGCAGGATCGATTCGGCCTGATTTTCGGTCGAAGAGCGGTTCGGCTTTGCCCAGTGCGTCGCGCGGGCTGAAGACCGAGTCGAAAGAGTCGAACTGACGCCTTTCCCACCCCGGACCGACGACGAATCCGCGCAGCGGCATGCCGTCGATGTCGTAATCGTGGCCCGCGCCGTCCTTAAAGAAATTCTGCGGGGGAACGCGGGTCAGATCCGGGCCGGTGAAATCCCGAAAATCTACGGGGTCGGGTGAGATCGACCACTCGCCGCCAAACAGATTTGGATAGGTGATCGCAAGCCACAACGCCGACCAGCCGCCCGAAGAATGGCCGCCGACAAAGCGCGTCTGCTCGGTGCCGATTGCTCGAAAGAACGCTTCGGTCTTGGGAATGAATTCGGTCGTCAATGCGGTGCCCCATGGCCCATTGTTGGCCGAATCGGCAAACTCTTGATGGCCGCCGTTGAACATACCGTCCAGGAAGACGACGATGAATTCCGTGTGCAGGCGGCGCATCGGTTTTTGCCACTCGATCTCGCTGCGCATGTCGATGTTCCCGAAACCGCCGAAGCCTTGGATCCAATAGATGATCGGATAGTGCCTGTGCGGCTCTTTGTAGTATGAATCGGGAAGCAGCACGTGCGCGTCGATGGAAACCGGCTGCCGCCAAAACCCGCTCAGCAGCGCGCTCTGCATTTGCGCGTGCACATATTGCGGCTGCGCAGCATAGACCGGCCGCACGCAGCAGACGGCGATGCAAGCCAAGAGTGCGAACCACCGCACCCGCCGTTACCCGACGACGAAGTGGCTCATCACGACGATGATCGCCACTTGGAATATCCCTTGCAGTCCGGCAAGCGAAAAATTCACCCGCGCAAGGCGCCCGATGCGCTCGCGATCGGGTTGCGGTTTTTGCAGTTCGACCCACATGCGAATGGAGTTGGGCAGAAAGATGCCCAGACCCTGAATCGTGAGCAGCGCCACGATAACGAGCGCTGCAACCGCCCATGGCAACTGCGGATTGCCCGGCGCCAGATAGCCCAGCCGGGCTGCTAAAAACCACCCGGCCGTCGTCGTGGTAAGCGAAACCATCGGGAAATACAGCATCGTGCGCGGCACCAGATAAGCGATGACGCCCGCGCGCTGCGGCGGTTCCAGCCGCCGCATCACGGGCCCGAGCATGAACCCCATGAACAGGTCGGCACCCGTCCAGAGGCCGCCCGAAAGCACGTGGACGAAATTGAGCAAGAAAAAGTTCGCGGTGATCAATGCGACGATCATCACCACCGGGAACGCGAGCGCCCACCACGTCAGCTGAGGCCATAGCGGCCTGGATGCCGGCCGTGATGGAGCAGCTGCGCTCGCCATTTTGCGGGGTTTCGCTTACGGCAAGGTTATCGGCGTGGTGTTTTTCACCCACGCCGGAAACGTTTGCTTCGGCCCCACGACGACGTCCTTGCCCTTGACCATGTTATGCGCCAGCAGTCCGATCGGGCCCAGCGCGATGGTAGCTGCGATCGTAGCGGTCGACGCTTTGCCCTTTTCAGGATTGCCTTTGGTGCTGCTGACTTCGGTCAGGCTCACCGGCGTTCCATCCGCGGCATGAATGCTCGCGAACGCAAGCGTCATTTCGCCTGCGCTTTTTCCGTGCGCCTTGACCGCTCGCACGACGTGTCCGGTTCCTTTTGCTCCTTCGGCAATCACGACGCGGCTGCCGACCGTGACGGGATCCGCTGCTTCAAAGGTAAAGCGCTGCCCCGGTGTCGCGTTCCCCGAGGAAATCTGATTTACGAGACGCACGGTCACTTTCGTGCCGGCGGGCAGATTCACGGTTGCGGCGGATGCGGGAAGCGCCCAGGCGAGCGCACAGCTCAGTGCAACGGCAAAGGACAATAAGCGGTTCATCACAGCTCCTTTTGAGTAGAACGGGCGCAAGAACTATAGCACGGCGGATTCGCTCTTGGGGCCGCGTTTCATGCGATCCAGGACCATGCCTAGGCAAGCGGACGTCTGGGACCGTATGGGTCAGGGTGGTAGAGTGTCGGCAAGGGCCTCTAAAAAGGAGTCGCCATATGCAGACCACGGCGCAACGTTCACAGTGATCGGAGGCTTAGGGGCGCGCGTGCATCTGTTCGTGCGGCCCGAGTACCGGGAGCGGTTCACCGGCCTGTTTCGCGACGTCCTCGAATGCGACGTGCGAACGCTCGACTTCGGTTTGCCGCTTCCGATTCTGCTCGTCTCTTTTCCCGACGCCAGTGCGTTCAGCGTGGAGTTTACCGACGCTGCGGCAGAAGAGCCCTGCGACGGCGACTATGCGCGTGCGCTTCGCGGCGCCTGGCTGGAGTTTCGCACCGACGACGTGCCGGCGGTGCAGCAGAAGCTGCATCACGCCGGCATTCGCAGCTTCGCTCATCCGGCAAGTTCGCACGTTTATTTCAGCGCGCCCGGAGGCCAAGTATTTCGCATCATCGACGTCGGCTATCGAGGACCCTGACCACGACGCTATCGACCCTCGTATGCGCGCCGGAGCTCGTCGATGTCGAGCTTTTCCATTTGAAGCATGGCTTTCATCGCCCGCTGCGCTTTCTCGGGATCGGAACCGCTCACGAGTTCGACTAGTCCGTTTGGAACGATGTTCCACGAAAACCCGTACTTGTCTTTGAGCCAGCCGCACTGCAGCGTTTCTCCGCCTTGGGAAAGCTTGTCCCACAACGAATCGACTTCAGCTTGCGTTTGGCAGTTGACGAACAGCGCTATCTGCGCCAAGCCCGCCGTGCCGGCAGCCTGCCCGCCGTTGATCGCCATAAAGTCTTGCCCTTCGAGCGTGAATTCTACGGTCATCACCGAGCCGCTGGGACCCGGTCCGGCTTCTCCATAGCGGCTGACGCTGTCGATTTTCGAATCGTTGAAAACGGAAACGTAAAAGTTGCAAGCCTCCTCGGCCTGGCTCTCAAACCAAAGAAACGGAACGATCTTTTGCATAAGGACCTCAATTTTTGCGGCTGAAGAATATCGGTAGATTGTAGCGCCTGTACTTGTAAATAGCAAGCACTATGCAGCATTGCAAGGGTGCGCTATAATGACGGCATGGCCACTCGTCCGTATGGGCAATACTGCGGCTTCGCACGCGCCCTGGAAATGGTGGGTGAACGCTGGGCTTTGCTCATCGTTCGCGATTTGCTCGTGGGTCCCAAGCGCTTTAGCGATCTGCAGCGCGGTCTGGCGGGTATCCCCAGCAACATCCTCACGGCGCGCTTGAAGGAGCTGGAAGAGTCCGGTGTCGTGCGGCGGCGAGTCTTGCCGCGGCCGTCCGGTGCAGTCGTGTACGAGCTCACGCAAGCGGGAGAAGAGCTCCAAGAGCCCGTGATCAGCTTGGGGCGCTGGGGCGCAAAACGCCTGGGCGATCCACGCGCCGATGAGAGCGTCACCGCAGATTCCATGGCCGTGGCCCTCCTTTCGACCTTTCGCTCTGAAGCTGCACACCGCCTGAATGCGTCGTACGAGCTGCACCTCGGCCCCGTGACGGTGCACGCAAAAGTGCGCAATGGAAAAATCACCGTCGGGACGGGCCCGCTCAGCGATCCCGATGTAACGATCGAAGCCGGCCCGGGAATTCGCGCGCTGATGGCCGGCGAGATAACGCCTCAGGAAGCGCTAAAAAAGAAGATAGTGCGCGTGCAAGGCGATCGCAAATTGTTCGCGCGGTTCGCGCAGATTTTCCGGATCTAAAGTTCGCCGGTCAGTGCGGCTGCTTCGGGAGAGTATTCGGCGCAAGCGCTTGGGCGAGCGCCATAAGCACGTTGGAGGCGGGGATGCCGACCTTCGCATTGCCTTTGTCGTCGAACGCAGCGGGGCCGTTCGTCGCTTCCACCGCTATCGTCAGTTTTCGTGAGGGCAAATAAGCGACGGCTCCCGACGCACCGGCGAAGCCCAGCGTCTGCGCTATCCATGGGCCGAGGATCATCGTGCCCAAACCATAGCTGAAGGCCGCAGTGTTTGCGCGGCATGCGGAACAGTTGCGCGCGGCATGGCCGAAGCCTAGGAGGTGCGGTTTGATTTGTGCGGCCGACGACGCCTGAGACAGGATCTTCCCCGATGCGACAGCCTCCATGCTGACGCTCATGTCGGTGATGTCGGTGGTCTCCACGGCTCCCTCCACGGTTGTCCACGACGGATTCCAAAAGGTCGATTCTTCGAGAAACGGTACGCCGGCCCTGACACCGAGTATTTGGCGGCGTTCGGAATCGAACGAGTGCAGTACGGGTTCGGGAATCTGGGGCGTCGTGGAGGCGCGCGTTTGCTTTAAACCCATAAGTGTCAAGACGTACGTGCGTATGGCGTCCGCCAGCGGCATGCCGGCGATCTTCTCGAGGACGCGGCCCAAGATGACGAAGTTCGTGTGCGAGTAGCCCCAATTGGTGCCGGTACGAAACATCATGGGTGCCGAAACGCCTATGCGGATCAAATCCTGCGACGTCCATTGGCGAAACGGATCGAGGTCCGTACCGCGCAGCACTTCGGGCTGATACACGTAATCGGCGTAGCCCGAAGTCATATTTGCCAGGTTCCTGAGGGTGATGCTTCCCGCGTGAGGCAGCTGCGGGAAATAGGTTGAGAGCTTGGTGTCGAGCGTGACTTTCTTGTGGTCCACGAGCACGAGCAGCAGTGTCGCCATGTATGTAAAGGCCATTGCTCCGTTGCGGAAGTGCATCGCGGGGGTGGCGCGTACGCCGGTCATCGAATCGCCGAAGGCGCCGGTGTACACGTTGCTTTCGTTCGAGCGCACCTGGACGATCATGGCCTTTAAATGATAGGCAGCCATGGATCTGCGCGCGATACCGTTGATCGTCGCGACGGACGAATGGTCCGCGGCTAAAGCGGTAGAGAAGGTGCAGAACGGCAAGATCGCGGCAATCAGCATCGCCGCGATCTTGCGCGCGCGTACTTTCGATGATTGCTCCACGGCATATCCTCCACGGCTGTTCGATGCTCGGCTTGGCGCGGCGTTCGGCACGCAAGTACTGCGGCCTTTCGTTTATCCCGCGGGGACCGGCCGGCACGGGTCTCGAAGTGCTGCGCGATGAGCCAAACCGTGCGGGTTGCCCTGTTGCTGACTGCGTGTCTTTTGGCCGGGTGTTCGTCCGCTGCCAACGCCGGACTTGCAAACGGACGATCGATATTTCAAACGGGACGTGATTCACGGGGAACGCAGATCGTCGCGCGCCGTCGTCCGCTCTACTCCAGTTGCGCGGCATGCCATCGGCCCAACGGGGCCGGCGGCGTGCATTTGCCCAGGGGTGCCGTAAGTGCAGATCTGCGTTACAAGGCACTCGTGAACGATCAGAAGCGTCCGTATACGATCGCGCTTCTGGAACGCGCCATATCGACCGGCGTCGACAACGAGGGCCAACCGCTCGATCCGGTTATGCCGCGCTGGCAAATGTCCAAACGCGACCTCCACGATGTCGCCGGCTACGTCTTGACCGAGCTCAAGTGAATCTACTCACAGCATGCCTAAGGCTGCCCTCAGGCTAGCAGCGCATACTGCAGCACATGCTTGCGCACCGCCGCAGACTGCTCAAGTGTCTGTGGTTTTCCCTTGCCATTCACATAGTGCTTATTGCAGTGCTATTCCCTCTGGTGGTGCGAAGACTGCATTGGGGCGCACCCGCTAAGCAGCCGATCACCACAATCAGCCGGCTCCAAATCGAGCGCAGAGTTGCAGTAACCGTAACGCCGGCGCCCAAGCCCTCTCCACCACCACGCGTGATGCGGACGCCGACGACACATTCGTCCGCACGACGCCGGGTCGCGGCCGCGCATCTGCCGCAGCGCGAACTAGCCAACAATCGGCATGTGGAGCCCGCGCGCATCACGCGAATCACTTCCGAAGAGCTGGCGCGCGAGCAGACCCAATTTCAAGAAACGATAGCGCAAGCGCGAGCGGGAATGGATCCGGTTCAGGGCGCTCGAGAAGCGGTTGTACCGGAACCAACGAAACATTATCGCTTCGCGCAGTCCGGCATAGCGACCACGCCTTCATCGGGTCAAGGGTATCTTTCACCGATGCGGCGTTGGACCGACGGGGACGTGGTGTACTACTACGTGCGATATTCCGTCACGTACCCCGACGGGACGTTTGAAACGGGCGTCGTACCCTGGCCCATCCATTTTCCGTTGAACAACGATCCGTTCGCGCGGGGAGTGCACAGCATGCCTCTCCCCGGCCCGGCTCCCGACTACGTCGCGTCGGCGGACACCGCCATGCACGCGCTGGTGAAAAACTGCTACGACCATCGATACGATTACTGCCCGATTGCGCGCGAGAACGCCGGAGAATGACCGCTCATGCCTCGCCGGGTCCCGCCTTTACTGCGGTGCAGATCTTTGCGCGGGCCGAGAAGGCCTGGGAGGCTCGTAGGCTTCCTCCATATATCGAGTTCGACGTCGACATCAGCCATCGGCAGGCGAACGGAACGATCACCACCGGCCGAGAGCACGTCGTGCTTCGAACGTTCGACCATTGGTGTGCTACTCGAGAACTGGATTCCGATTCCGCAGTACCCAAGACATCAATGGGCATCCATTGCGTTGGGCCGGCGTACTCGCCTCTGGGCTTCAACATTTCATCGGAATACCCCACGAGCACCGAGGTCGATCCGTTTGGAAGCCCGCGTGGCGTGATTGCCTCGGTGAAAGCGCTGCACTATGACGTTTTGCTCGATGGCGAAAGCACGATCGACGGACGGAAAGCTTACCGGCTCAAGCTTCGTCCCATCGGCGATCCGCAGTACTATCCATTGCGCGAGCTGTGGGTCGACGAAGCGTCGGCCGATGTGCTCAGGCTCAGTTATGCGGAACGGCTGCAAGGGTGGAATGTCGCCATCGATTATTCGTTCCGGCAATTCGGGCCGGTTGCGACCTGGTGGGTTTCCGAGATCGACGCGCACTGGTTGCCGTCCGCACACAGCAAAAACGTTGCCTTCCAGAGCACTTTGCTGCTTACCGGCGTTACGTTTCCGGCGGCCGTGCCTGAAGCCGCGCTGCAGCACCCTTAAAGCGAGCCGGCCGTGCTGCCCAAAACCAAAGGCGGATGTGCGGGGTTCTGGCGGATCGGGGGAGATATGAGTATGCAAACGCTCAGCGATGTTACCGAAATCTTACGGCTTCCGGCGCCGGCACCCAAGCCGCTCGGCCTCGCGTTCGCCGGCACGACACTGTGGATGGCCAGCCGAGAAGTACACCGGCTCTACGCAATAGACCCGGCTTCTTGGGCGGCGCGCGACGAGGGCGAGACGCCGGGCACGCCGTTCGGCATGGCGGCGCTCGGAGAAGAATTGCGGGTGGTGATCGGTCTGGGCGAAAATGACGACCGCTACATCTACCGCTTCGTGCCCGGTCACGGCTTCAAGGGCGATCGCATTCAGTGTCCGGAATTCACTGGCTCGCATCTCGCATTTGACGGGGACGTGCTGTTCTTGTCACAAGCGCACTATCGCACGGTGGTGGCCCTTGACGCAGAAGGAGCGGTGAGTCGCAGGATTTCGCTCGAACGGGTACCCATCGGCATGACGATCGTGCAGGGCTGCTTCTATCTGGTGACGTCGGACGAGGAATTCGAAAACGTTCAGCTGACGAAAATTGACGCGCGCGGGCAAACTCCCAGCGTTACTGCGCTGGCCTCGATTCCGTTTGCGGCCAGAGGGCTCACTTTCGACGGCGCTCGTTTTTGGACCAGTCATCGCGACAACAACGAGATCGTCGCTTTCGCGCATCCTTCGGTGCCATAGGCGCGACTGCACCTTGTGACGCCGTACCGGGAACGTAAGAGCACATATGAGGCCCTCTGAATTTGTGGTGCTTTTGCGGTGAAGGCTGCACCGTCCCCAGACGACCTGCCGGCATTTGGCGAACTAGAGCCCTGGCTGTTTCGCGGCGGGCAGCCTACCCCCGACGGCTACCAGTGGCTTTTGGAGCGCGGCATTCGCTGCGTCGTTGACCTTCGAACGCATGAGGAGTCGCAGCAAATGGCAAAGTACGCGCCGCAACTCGAGCCGGTGCACATTCCCGTGAAAGACCACCACGCGCCCTCGATGGATCAGGCCCGCCAGTGGCTGTGGCTGTGCCGGCATTACCGTGACAATGCTGGGATTTACGTCCATTGCAAGAACGGGCATGGGCGCGCTTCTACGTTCGCGATTTTAGTTCGTATTGCGCAAGGCTCGAATCTCCAGTCGGCGATTGACGAACAAGTCCGCTATGGCTTTCCGCTATCGGAACGCGCGCAAATCGCTTTCCTTGAAGAATGTTATTCCGCTCGGCAGTCCACGCCTGAGATACTGCCGTTGCTGTAGCATCCGTTATCCTTATTGCCGTAACCGGTGTAGGAGCCCACTCCAGATCACATAGAAATCAGTGGCGCATGATCTTTAAAGGAATTCAGCGTTCTCTGCGCTTTACGGCCGGAGGTCTTGTTGCGAGTCTATTACTGACATCCCATGTAGTCGGTCAGACAGCACCGGTTTCGCTCGTGACGCGCGTCGATGTCAAACAGCCCCGCTTCAGAGGCCGCCTCTACGCTCCGACCCGTTCTTCCAAGCGTATCGGTGTGGTGCTCATCGGTGGAAGTGAGGGCCACCTCTACCAAGCCGACGACACCGGCCCGAAACTTGCGGCATTGGGCTATACCGTACTCGGTGTCGACTACCACGACGGCGTTGATGGTCCACGAAAGCTTGCCGATGTGCCGATTGAAACTTTCACCTCGGCGGTGGAGTGGCTTCGCAGCTCCGGCAAAGTGTATCCGAACCGGGTCGTCGTCTTGGGCGATTCTCGAGGGAGTGAGGCGGCGCTCCTGACCGGCGCGTACGATCAACACGTCGCAGGCGTCATTGCGTACGTGCCGTCCTTTGTTGTTTGGGGCGCGGTCACCAGCGTTGACCCGAAAGGACCCAGCGCGTGGACGTGGCGCGATCGCCCTCTGCCTTTCGTGCCGTTCGTCCATGGCGTTCCTAGGGGTGAAACCTTGTTTACCGCGTCTTTGCAGAATCGCGCCGCAGTAGCCGCCGCGGGGATTCCGGTCGAGCGTATCCGCGGTCCAGTTCTGTTGGTAGGCTCTAACGCGGACGCGGTATGGCCGTCCGGCATGATGGCCCGCAAGATTTCTGCGGAATTGCGGGAGGCAAAATTCCGCTACCCTGTCACCCTATTGGTCTTCAATCACGCTAGTCACCGGCTCTTAGGCGAAGGGCCGAGCCCGGTCAGCCAAACCTACACCTATGCGGGACGGTCTTATACGTTTCAGTACGGCGGGACACCGGAAGGAACGGAGCATGGCCGTAACGTCGCGTGGGCCGCTCTTTTGAAATACCTCAAAGCGTTCAGCTGAGGGCCCTGCACGGTTCGGTTGACAGAGAACGGGCGGAAACTAGACTTAGTTTACATGAAAAGCATCAACATTCATGAAGCGACAAACCATCTTTCGAGAATCGTCGAAGACGTCGCCGCCGGCGAACCGGTCCGCTTGCGGCCGGAACGTCAAAACGCACGCTCCGGCATCCTCAAAGGCGAATTTAGCGTTTGATCGGGTGTTGATCGCTCAGGCCGTAACCGAAGGTGCAAGATTGCTCACCGCCGACCGTGGTTTGCTCCCGTACCCGGAGCTCGTTATTGTAATTTAAACAGCGAGCGGCGGAGTTTGCGTTCGACTCGGGGTTCGGGGGCTTTTGCATATGATGAAATAGCCGGGCCTTTACTGGTAAGTTGCAACCGTGCATCCATTCGCGTGTCTACTTTGAGTCAACGCGCATGTCCCCATCGCGTCTATGCACATGCTCGCGCAGCACCGCATGCATTTTCTCGGGTACGGTATACCGGACACTTTACCGGTAAATGAAGCCTATGCGGCCTCGGGATATTCCCTGCCCTCGCCGAGGCTCTGAACGATTTACTCCCGTTTGTTGCGACAGTGCCGTCAACCGTCGCACGACGCGTCGATTGAATGCCGTGGCCGGTCCGCATCAATGAAAGTGGCGACGGCTTGCCGAAACTCAGTTCGCTCAATTGCGGGAAACTTGTAGAGCGATGGTGCGATCTCGTCGAAATAAGGAAGTCAGCTGACCAGGCTCGATGAGTTTCCTATCCGCCGTTGCCCGTACATCATTAAGGTCGCGCTCGTGACCACGTTCAAGTTTTGCGATTGTCCCACCGCGGAGTCGCCATGTTATGCCTTACGAGCTGAAGGCCTACCGCAGAGAGGCCTTATCGAACGCTTTTAAGTAGGCCTTTGCCTCAGCGCGGACGTCGGCGTTTGTCGAATGCAAGCGCTTTTCAACCTCAGCCCGATCGCTCCAACTACGCAGTAAACGGAGGCATCGGATAGCCCTGCACTCGCCAAGCGGCTCATTGAAGCACGTGCGGGCGAGGTCGACGGCCTCGGGAACCCTCCACTTTGCTAGACGATTCAGCACTAAAAAACGCGCGTGTCCGAGTCGAGGGTCCCTTGCGACTGACAAAAGCTCCGGTATTTGTTTCTTCGCAGCAATAGCTTCAAGCGCAATTCCGTACGCGAAAAGCAGCGTATCACATTCGGCAGTTTCCAAGAGAAGAAGGCGGTGGATTTCGCGAAATGCGATCTCTCTCGCGTAAGGGACGGCGAGCGTTCTTAGAATGCTATCCTTTATATCGCTGTTGTACGGAAGAGCGAGATGCTTCAGCAGAACCGGGATCGCCTCGGGATAAGGGACCTTGCAACCATGCAAAGCGGCGAACGGTACGGGAATGCCGGCCTGAAGAAGTTCCGCATCTAGTGCGCGCATCGCCTCGAGATTATCTGGTACGCGGGCGACGCGTTTGTATGCCGGGGAATCAGGATCACCTTTCGGTGGTTCCTTGAATTCCTCACGTCTGCGCTCAAACCAGTAACGGAGACGCGCCCATTCGAGCTCGCGATTTCGGAGGTTCAGCTCTGGCAACGCTTTAGGCATATTCTACTCGAGCCTTTAGTTTCGGAATGAAGGCGGTTCTCCACCTTTGCGGGAGACAGGATTCGCTCGAACAGGTCAACCAGATTGCTATCTTTGAATGTAACGGAAATATCGGCTCCGAAGGACTCTGGAATGACGCTGACCGCGTGCTGCAACGCATCGTGTTGGTCTAAATCCCACAAGCTTGATTCGTCGGAAATTGCTAGCGCCGGAGATACCGTGATGCTGGGTCAGGATCCGGCGTAGTTCGGATCGAAGGGCCTTTTGCTTTTGAGAACGCCGTAAGCAAGAATAAGCGGCTTGCGCATTGCGGCGGCAAGAGCGGCCATCTTCGGTTTGCCGGCAGCCAGCAAACGTTGGTAGAGAGCCTTCCAGAATGGGGTTATATCGGATGGCCGACATTGCTGGGAAGTACAGCGCCTTACGCAAGCGCCGGGGATGAAGACACTTCTCGGCGAACCCTTGCCGCATGGACGGCCTATCCTACCGCGTGATGCTGGAACCGGATCGAGACGACGGCGGCTTTAATGTCATTATTCCTGCATTTCCAATGGCGCACACCCAGGGCGACAATGTCGAAGACGCGCTGCGCAATGCGCGCGAGGTCATAGAACTCGAGTTGGGATATCTGGTTGATAAGGGTTTACCGGTCCCGCCAAGCGATGCAGAAAATGTCCGGCTTGAACGCGTTACGGTCCCAGTACCGGCAGCTTGATCTGGACCTGAGCGATCAGTAGTAATCTTCCCGTGGTAACCGGGACCGCCTCTCATTCGCGCACTCGAGCGCGCCGGCTGGGCAAAGCATTCGCAGGTCGGCTCGCATGTCAAAATGACTCGCGATGGTGCGCACGTCTCGATACCGTTGCACAATCCAGTGAAGCGTGGAACGCTTGCAAGCATTCTTCGCACTCTTGAAATGACCGCCAACGAGTGACGTCAGTTACTGTAGCTACACCACAGTGAATATTCGCTCTGTAAAGCGGTGACGGGCAATACCGCCGAAGTGCTTCACTTTGCCGGCTTCGACCAGTTCTCTGACGGCACCAGCGACTTCTTCGATCGGTACGTTCGGGTCTACGCGATGCTGATAGTAGAGGTCGATCCGGTCGGTTTGTAACAGCCTTCCACGGCTTTCTTTATGTGTTCGGGGCCGCTATTCAAACCCGTCTGCCGACCGGCGGTGTCGAATTCAAAGCCAAACGTGGTTGCAATGGCAACTCGATCGCGACCGGGTGCCAGCGCTTCGCCGACGAGTTCTTCATTTAGAGTATGGGCCGTAGACTCTGCGGTGTCAAAAAACGTGACGCCGCGCTCGACGGCTGCGCGAATGAGTGAGATCATTTGGTTTTCGTCCGCCGCCGGTCCTAAGCCGAACCTCATGCCCATGCAGCCCAATTCCAAGGCCGACACTTCGAAACAGCCGTTGCCCAGCGTGCGCTCCGGCGGCGCGTTTGCACGTTGCGTCATCGTGATACCTTTGCCGATGTTACTGACGCCGTTTCAATTTCGCCCTTGGATTGCTGCGACTTGAGGGACGCCATGTCGATCGAGAAGCGGTATTTCACATCGGATTTGAGCAGACGCTCGTAAGCGTCGTTGAGATCGTGAATCGCAATCACTTCGACATCGGACGTGATGTTGTGCGCGCCGCAAAAATCGAGCATTTCCTGTGTTTCTCGGATAC
Organism: Vulcanimicrobiota bacterium; assembly: GCA_963777315.1. Lineage (GTDB taxonomy): Bacteria > Vulcanimicrobiota > Vulcanimicrobiia > Vulcanimicrobiales > Vulcanimicrobiaceae > CAVYEM01. Next base: position 623,003 of record CAVZQC010000004.1, on the reverse strand, counting down.
CGCCGATGTTGGATCCGGACAGACTGCGCCGCCCAGGGATGAGGCTAAACGCAGAAACGCTGAGCGGCTCCGGCGGGGCGCCCACCAAGGTGACGTTCCCGTTCGGCGCAAGGAGGCCTAGATACGCATCGATGTCGTGGCGTGCGGAAACGGTATCCAGAATGAAGTCGAAGGTACCGGCGTGTTGTTGCATCTCGCTCTCATTGCGTGAGATCACAACTTCGTGTGCGCCAAGGCGTAGCGCGTCTTCCTTTTTGCTCGGCGAGGTGGTGAAGACGACAACGTGGGCTCCGAACGCGCGTGCAAACTTCACCCCCATGTGACCGAGACCGCCGAGCCCGACGATTCCCACTTTCTTGCCTTCGCCAACGCCCCAATGGCGCATCGGCGAGTACGTGGTGATTCCCGCGCACAAAAGCGGTGCCATGCCGGCCAAAGCGAGATTCGACGGAATGCGCAGGACAAAGCGTTCGTCGACGACGACGCTGTCGGAGTAGCCGCCGTACGTAACGCCGCCGAGGTGCCGGTCGGGAGAATTGTATGTCAGAACCTGATTCGGACAATTGTTTTCGTAGCCGGCTTTGCACTGTTTGCAGGTTCCGTCGGAATCCACAAGGCAGCCTATGCCCACGAGATCACCGGGCTTGAATTTGGTTACCGCCGAGCCAAGGTTTGTGACGCGTCCCACGATCTCGTGGCCGGGAACGATCGGGTAGACCGTGCCTCCCCATTCATCGCGCACCATATGCAGATCGGAATGGCAAATTCCACAAAAAAGAATTTCGATCTCCACATCCGCCTGCGTAACATCGCGACGTGGTATGGTCGTCACCTCAAGCGGTGACGATGCGCTCTTCGCTGCGTATGCCTTTGCTTTATACATTTTGCGGTCTATGCTCCTCTATATTGTTCGTCGGTGACTTTTTCGAGCCACGTAGCGGATTTGCCGTCGAGTTTCTCGACGATCGCGACATGCGTCATTGCGGTCGTCGGCGCTGCACCATGCCAATGCTTTTCCTCAGGCTCGATCCACACAACGTCGCCGGGCCGAATCTCTTCGATCGGTGCTGCCCATCGTTGAACCCGGCCGCAGCCGGCCGTAACAATGAGCGTCTGCCCGAGTGGATGAGTGTGCCAATCGGTGCGGGCGCATGGCTCGAAGGTGACGTAGCCGGCCCATACGCGCGCCGGATCGGCAGCGTCGATGAGGGGGTCGATTCGGACTGAACCCGTGAATGTTTGAGCGGGTCCCGCAGCGGACGCCTGAGAACCTGCGCGTTTGATTGTCATGACCTAACCTTAGCCCAGAGCAGAGAAGCGAGGAAGATACGCCTTAACGGTGCTACTGGCACTGTAAGGATGAGGGAACAAGAGCGCCTTGGCCAGTTGCGCCGATTTTTAAAAGCATGAGGTGAACGAGTTACCCCGGCAGACGTCGGGCTACCGTCGACGGGACGGCGCGGCGGGCGTGGACTGCGCAGAGAAGAGGTGGCCTCGCTTGCCGGCATTGGAGTGGCGTGGTACGCCGCGTTTGAAAACGGCGAGGCGCTCGGCGTGTCGGAGGACACGCTTGTGGCCGTAACCGATGCTCTGTGACCGTCACAATCGATTGAGCACTCGGCGCATCACATACGAGAGTCTTACTGCCGATTGAGAGTGCGCTCCACGGAATCGTCGTTCAGGTGCCGGACGAGAAAAGCCGTTCGATTTTTAAGCTTCCGGATGATATAAACCCGAGAGACGTGAAGGATCCCGAATGATAAGGGGCGCCCCGAAGGCAGCCCCTGGAACCGTCGCGAGCGTCCCATCAAACGCGATAATGTTGCGCCATATGGAATGCGGGGCTTTACCGGTAACGTGCGGGTATTCCAAATCGAATATATTCGCGCGCCAGACCGTTGACAACAACGTGATAACGGGCTCCGCGGCACGTGCCGGTTGTAGCCAGCGCAATGGTTCGGATCGGCTCATCGAACTTTACTTCGCGAGGACAATGTGCGTGGCTCGGTCCGTCGGAACATGCTCGACTGTCCGATATCCCAGAGTGCGGAGATCCAAGCCCCTAAAGAGCGATTCGCCTTGGCCAAGCGCAATTGGAGCAAAAGCGAGGTGAATTTCATCCACGTAGCCGGCCTGAACGTATTGCCTCACGGTGTCGACACCGCCCCCAATCTTGATGTCCTTTGCACCTGCCGCTTCGCGCGCTTTTTGCAGCGCATCCTCAATGCCGCCGGAGACAAAATAAAATGTCGTTCCGCCTAGCATCTCGATTGGCGGCCGTGGAAAATGTGTCAATATGAACGTTGGCGCATGATAGGGCGGATTGTCGCCCCACCAGCCTTTCCATCGATCGTCCGGCCATTCCCCACGAACAGGTCCGAACATGTTGCGACCCAGGATGAATGCACCGAAACCTTCCATTGCGCGTCGGGCGAACTGGTCATCAAGGCCAGTTTCACCGCCCTCTTTTCCTTGCATCTGACGAAACGTTCGCGTTGGGAAAAACCACTGAAAGACCTCGTCGCCCCGCAAACCAAGCGGATGATCTAAACTCTGAGCGGTTCCCGCAGCGAAGCCATCGAGCGAGACACCGAACCCGGCAACTTTTACTTTAGTCATTTAATTTCTTTTTATAAGCTCTTCGTCGGGATGTTGAGTTGTAACGATGCTCTTAGGTGAACGCCTCGAGGTCTTCGTCCGAAAACAACGGACGAATTTCGACCGACTCGCCGTACGAGAAAGGGCACCGCAAAAGGCGTTCGACGAGCACTTCCTTCGAGCTGGCTTCAAGGAGCCAGAATCCGGCGACCAACGCCTTTGTCTCCGTGAAGGGCCCGTCGGTTATCTGCGGCTTTGCCCCTGAGTAGTCGATGCGGGCGCCCGCGGAGGTCGGCTTCAAGCCGCCCATCTCCCGGAGCATGCCGTCGTGGATGAGCGTTTAATTGAACGCCCCCATTCTGGCTAAGTCGTCGTTGAAGCTCTCCGGGAAGCTCCCGGCTTCATAGCGGGGAACTTCGTCCTTATTCGGTTTAACCATGACCAAGAATCGCATGGGTCTCCTCTTCGTTTGGTTGTTTTCTACCTACCCGTCGAACGGAACGGCACGAAATCGACATCGGCCGGAAAAATTGGCGCCGGAAGGATCATCGGCGGGCTTACCGCGACGATCGGGCTCGACTTAAAGTCACGGGATGCTTTCAGCCTTATCCGTCGCGACCTGTCGGAAAGTATACGGAAAGCAGCCACGGCTGTTCGCGGCTCACCTTTCAACGCGCCGGAAACGCTCGTGCAGGGGCGCGATGCCACTGATTGTGTTTACGGCAGCCAATGACACAGGTCCGTCTCCGTTCCCGCCAGCCGAAATGAAGGCAATTGAACGTGCCTGGACGGCGGGGCACGATCGCATCGCGCGGCTTTCATCGGTAGGCGTGAACTTCATCGTCCACCATTCAGAACATTACATCCAGTTGGACCGGCCCACTGTCGTCCCTTCCGCTGTGAACGAGGTTGTCACGCAAGCGCGTCATCCGTAAACATCGCGGATGATTTGGAGATCAGCGATGCGGGCAACCTGGCCAACAGCAAGGCCGGCGCATGCCTTTGCGCATTTTATCAAGGCCGACGGTTATCCGGCGTTTTCTCGTCTCATCTTTCTTAGCGGACGTCACCCAGCAGATCCACTCATTGCGCGATAGCGGTGTAATGTCAGCCCACACTTCTTTGGCAATAGAATCCGATTCAATTGCTTTGCGGAAATCCGCCGGCATGCTGTGCACCACGCCATGGGCGCGTTCTTGTTTCAGCATCGCCTGTCACTCTTCGCCGTCGTAGTAGTCGAGGGACGCCGCCTGGTCCGCACGGATGATGCGATCGTAGATTGCCCACTTACGGCTGTCCGGATAATAGCACGCTTCGCTGAAAGGGTTATCCGCGACAACATAGAGGATCAAATCTTCGTCACCATCGTTACCAATTGCATGCGCCTCGCCCGGCTTGAAGAGAAACGCATCGCCAGGGCCGATCGGCGTGTTGCCGTCCGTGTTACGCGCGTACCCATGTCCTGAGATCACATGGTAGAATTCCCACTGATGCGTGTGCACGTGATATGGGCACGATATCTTTCCGGGCTCGAGACGCTGGATCTCCACGTCGAAAGGATGGCATTTCATAACGTCCGTCGACGAGCGGTCGCGGCCCAGCGCTTCCGAAACCTGCTTTCCGGCGCCGGCGAATTTTCCTGAAGGCGACGACCAGGACAGCTCTTCAAGATCGTTCGTATTGGTTTTATTCATAATGCCTCAGGCGTTTCATCCCTTGCGTTGGTGGACTGTGAACCGGTTGCCTTCCGGATCGCGCGCGAAGCAGGCCCAGCATGGAGGAAATTCGTGGACTTCGGTTACCTGTGCGCCGGCATCGACAAGCCGCTGGCGCATGGCGTGAATGTCGTCCACTTCAAACCCGGCTCCTGCCGACGTTCCCGCACAGACGCCCAGTTCTGCGCCCGTACCATCGAGGGCGAAGGTCGCATTTCCGAGATCGAACTCGATCCACTCGTCGTTGAACCACTCGCCCTGAGGAAGCCCTAGGACCTCACCGTAGAACCGTCTGGCGGCCGGCATATCGCGGACGTAATACGCGATGAAAGAAAGTTCTTTTACCATGCCGGTGTGTCGCAATGTGGGCCTCCGTTGATGAAATGCTTCAAGGGCAGCGAACTGCACCCTTTGGAAAGGTAGGCGCCATGAAGAAATCGCGCTTCTCCGGCCAGCTCGCGCCGGAGCCTACCGCGGAACGCGATAACGCTATGTGCGACAGCTTCAACCTCAACGGGGCGCTCCAGTGCGAATTGCTCGTCAAACACCGCTTTTAAGGACCGGCGAGAAGCAGAAATTGCGATTTTCCGCTTCATTGAAGGTTGGTACAATCCGCGCCGCCGGCATACGTCGATCGGGGACATATCTCCGGTACAGTTCGAACAGGAGTACTGGAATCGGATGAGTCAAGCCGCCTGATGTCTAAACTGCAACCGTCCACCAAACCGGACCAGCTTCAGTATTCATGTAACCAAAGCATGGCACGGTACGGGTCATCGAAAGCTTCACGCCATGGGCGCAACGTCTTGTAGGGTAAGCGACACGATCGCGTGGTTATTGCGATCGGCAGTCCAGTACTGCGCGCCGTCAAATGCAACGCTGCGTGGCTTAAACGGAAGCGAGCGAAGAGCTTGGACCGATGATGCATCATCGTCGACGCCAAGACGATCGAAGCGTCCGTCGCCCCACTCTTCGTCGACGGTCACGAGGTAGAACGCACCGTCGACGATGGTCATACCGACCGGGCGGCGCTCCAATTGCACCTCGCGCACCGCCGCACCGTGTTCGTCGAGTTCGATGAGTTTTTTATCCCAAGCTTGCGAGAGATACAGCGTTCCATTTGCATATGCTAGGAACGATCCGGAGTTCTGGGGACATACGAAACACTCCGTAAATCCCGCGTCAGGCGAAAATGTATAGACGTAACGGTGATCGCGCTCCAGATCCGGTTCGTCGATCGCCGGCGCCAGGATCAGCCGAAAATCCGAACCGGTAAACGTGATGCCCAATGACTCGGACGGCGGAGTGAACTCACGTTGAATGCTCCACGTCTGCGGATCAATCGCATACAGGCGGCCATTCGCGGCGCTCGTCACCCACATCGTGGTACCGTCCCATGCAAGGCCTTGTGGACTTTGCACGGGGGAAGTGTGTCGCGTGAGTTCGCTCATCGGTAGCTTAAGCCTCAAACGAAATAACCGGGGCTTTCAACTGCATCCGTTCGTCGCTCCGCAACTGTCGCACTTCTCGCAAGACCCGTTGCGAACCATTGTGAGTTGCCCGCATTCGACGCATGCATTGCCGGTGTAGCCCTTTGCGCGGGCAGCGGTGACTTGCTCCGCTAACGGAACTGTTGCGACCCCCGTCGCGGCTGATACCGGCGAGGGAGCGCGGAGTGCTCGATGCTCTTGATTGATGCTCCCGAGCGTCAGCTCGCGGTGGTCTTCGTGGCCCGGGTGCAGATGGCTGCTCGTCGGATGGAGCTTTTCTCTGACGCCCGTCGGCACGTAACGCACTTCGCCGGGCTCCTCGGCGACGTAGTCGTCCTCGACTTGCGGTCCCATAGCGTCCATCTCCATGCTGGGCTGAATGTGGGCGAGGTCGTATCGTCCGAGATAACTGACGGCAAGTTCGCGAAAGATGTAGTCGAGAATCGACGTCGCCATTTTGATGTGATCGTGGCCGACAACGGGGCCGTTGGGTTCAAACCGCGTGAAGGTGAACGCTTCAACGAATTCCTCGAGTGGAACTCCATGCTGTAAGCCCAGCGAGACGGCGATGGCGAAATTATTCATCAGCGAACGGAAAGCCGCGCCTTCCTTGTGCATGTCGATGAAAATTTCGCCCAGCTGGCCGCCGTCGTACTCACCGGTGCGCAAATACACTTTGTGGCCGCCCACAACGGCCTTTTGCGTGTATCCGCTGCGGCGTTCCGGCAGTCTGCGGCGCTTTGCGATATAGCGGTAGACGATCCGCTCCGCAATCTGGAGCGGCGTTTGGAACGGCGCAGGCTGCAGCGTATCACTTTCCTGAACTTCGCCGCCGATACCGGACGTGGCGGCGAGCGGCTGCGAAAGCTTGGAGCCATCGCGGTACAGGGCGACGGCCTTGATCATATGCTCCCATGAATAGCGATATGCTTCTTTCACGTCTGCGATCGTGGCGCTTTGCGGCAAATTGATGGTTTTCGAGATAGCCCCGCTGACGAATGGCTGGGCTGCCGCCATCATATCAACGTGCGCGAGCGGACGAATGAAGCGGGAGCCGTGTTTGCCGCACGGCGTTGCGCAATCGAAGACTGCTAGATGCTCATCTTTGAGATGCGGTGCGCCTTCTACGGTCATTCGTCCGCAGATGACGTCGGAAGCTTCCTGTATCTGCTGCTGTGTGAATCCTAGACCGTCCCGCAAAACATCGAAGTTCCAAGTTGCGAGCTGCTCTTCGGTAAAGCCGAGTTTGTCTTTACAGAACTGATCGGTAAGGGTGTATCGGTTGAACGCAAACTGCAGTTCGAAAGCGCTCGGCAGCGCCTGGTCGATGCGCGCCAGCGCCTCGTCGTCGAAGCCCCTTGCGCGCAACGTTGCGCGGTTGATGTGTGGAGCGCCTTCGAGCGTCCCTGTGCCCTTAGCGAATGTTTCAATATGCTGAATTTGCTGCTCGCTATACCCCAGGTGGCGCAGCGCATGCTCGACCGATTGGTTGACGATTTTGAAATAACCACCCCCGGCAAGTTTCTTGAACTTGACGAGCGCAAAATCTGGCTCGATGCCGGTCGTATCACAATCCATTACCAGAGCGATGGTTCCGGTCGGCGCAATGACGACGGTTTGGGCGTTGCGGAAACCTGCCACCTCGCCGATCGCTAGCGCTTCGTCCCACATCTTCCTGGCGAGCGCCCAGGCGTTTTGCGTGAAAAGCGTGGGCGAGTGCGTGACGGGTTTCACGCTCAGGCCTTCATACTCGCCCTTCGACGCATCATAGGCCGCACGCCGATGATTACGGATGACCCGGAGCATTGGTTCGGCGTTCGCGTTGAAACGAACGAACGGGCCGAGTCTGCTGCGCCAGCTCGGCGGAGGTGCGATATGCTGCCCCCGTCATGAGCGACGTAATGGCGGCACACCAGCCGAAGGCTTCTTCCGAATCGTACGGCAGACCCATGCGCATGAGCAGAGTGCCGAGGTTCGCATAGCCCAATCCGAGCGTGCGATACTGATGATTCTTTTTGGCGATCTCCTTCGAGGGCATTTGCCCCATGGCCACGGAGATTTCGAGCGTCGTCGTCCAGATTCGGGTGGCATCGGCGAACCGTTGCTGATCGAACGAGTCGGCGTCGTCCAAAAACTTGACCAGATTCAAACTGGCGAGATTGCACGCGGTCGAATCGATGAAAACAAACTCGCTGCATGGGTTGGTCGCGTTGATGCGCTCGTCGTTCGAGCAGGTGTGCCATTCTTGAATCGTATCGTCGAATTGCAGTCCCGGGTCTGCGCACTGCCAAGCGGCAAGCGCGATCTCTTCCCAGAGATCTGCCGCTTTGATTCGTTTGACGACGGCTCCCGTGGTGCGTGCCGTCAATTCCCATTCCGACTCACGGTCCACCGCCGCAAAGAACGCATTGGTAAGCCGCACCGAATTGTTCGAGTTCTGCCCCGAAGCGGTACCGTACGCATCCGAATCCCAATTCGTGTCGTACTTCTCAACGTGCAGCGATGTGTAGCCCTGACGCGCGTAATCCAGCGCAGTTTGAATCGCACCGGAAGGCACGGCGACGCTCATCGCCGAGCGGACCGCGTCGCGAAGGTGCGGATTCAGATGCAGATCCAGACGCGCATTGTGCGGCACGCGCGTATCATGTGCGGCGGAAATGATCGCGTTCATCTGCTTCTCGAACATCTTCGAGCCGATGACGAGATCGGCAACTTTGCGCTCCTCGCGTACTTTCCAGTTCACGAATTCTTCGATATCGGGATGATCCGCGTTAAGAACCACCATTTTCGCAGCGCGACGGGTCGTACCGCCCGACTTGATCGCCCCTGCGGCCCTATCGAATACTTTGAGAAACGACATCAAGCCGGAGCTCGTGCCGCCGCCGCTGAGTTTTTCTCCGGCGCCGCGTATTTTCGAAAAATTCGCGCCGCTGCCGCTGCCCATTTTAAAGATGCGTGCTTCGCGAAGGACGCCGTCGAAAATTCCACCTTCGTTCACCAAGTCGTCTTCAATGGAAAGGATAAAGCAGTTGTGGACGACGACGTTTCTCGTCAGGAAGCTGCCACTCTGCGTTTGGATATCGAATACCGGCATGTCGCCAAGCGGCTCTATCGAAACGACATCTAGCAGCCGTTCGAGCCGGCTGCATTTGCCGGGACGCAAAAAAGTCGCCATCAGCTTCTCTGTCTTTGCGTCGTCAACAAATCCGACGAGCTCGGCGAAACGCTGACGGTCGGACTGGCGCGCGATCCGTATTTTCGTGAATTGCTTGCGGATGCCATCGTACGAACGATGCGTTCGGACGGTGTTCCCGATGCCGAGGTTGTGCAGCAGCGCGGAGACGTCCTCCGCGAAGGCTCGAGACACCGTTCCGAACTCTACGGCGCCGTTTCCAGTAACGCAACCGTCCGCTTGAAAAAGCGAACTAAGGTACTCGCACACCGCTTCACGCCCAAGCAAAATCACGGCACGCGGTATTCGAAGAGAATCACTGCGCCGCTCGAGTTCAAACCGCTCTACGAATGGACGAAGGACCTCGCCGTAGTACCTCCGGCGATACACCTGCACGTTGCCCTTGGGTGTCGCCGTAATCCGTTCGTTATAGTGCGAATCACGTAACGCAACGCTCGAGATTTTGTCGACGTGGGCTTGCTCTTGCCGTGTCACTGCCATCGCCTCAAGCGTGAGGCTGCGATTAGTCCCATGCTTGTACTGCCCTAGGAAGCCATCGCCTTGGACCCAGCCTGCGAGCGACGCCTGAGCCATGTCGCCAAGCGTGGCGGAACGCTTGAAAATCGCCGTGTTCGTCTTTTGGATCAGCTTATCGGCAGGGGACAATTCGTCGATTTGCTTCCAAGTTGCCGCCTTGGTTTTCTCAGTACGAACCAGGACCCGATGATCCGGCGTGGCTTCAATGTAATTGCCGTTGGAAAGATTTAGCCGCATGACCGGCTTTGTTCCATTCCGCATCACTGCCACGACGCGCGTTAGGCCGTTGGCGTCAAACACGTACTGACCGACAAGGTTTTGTTCTACGATTTCGCCGATCGGCATCGGCCCCTCAGGCGTCGTTATTAGCGCGTGGTACGGAAGGCACGCGCTCACTTGCGGATGCTCGAATGCGCTGGTGGATTGTACGACTTCACCGCTAACCGGATCCGCATAGTAATGTCCCTGAGCCGGACCCGCGATGCCGTACGCCCAGTGCAGCCCCGTGTTGAACCATTGCGGGGAATTGGGCGCGGCGATTTGCCGAGCCAGCATCGCGCACATTTCATCGTAATAGACGCGGGCGTCGTCTTCGGAATCGAAGTAGCCTTGTTTGAATCCCCAGTACGTCCAACAGCCCGCAAGCCGGTTGAACACCTCGCGCGAATCCCGTTCGCCCCCGAACTGGGCATCGTCGGCCGGCTCGCTGCGCCACAGCCACTGCGGAACGTCGGCTTCCGGCACGCGTTTGAGCGTTTTGGGAACGCCGGCTTTGCGGCAATACTTCTGTGCCAGGACGTCCACCGCGACCTGACTCCAGCCGGTGGGGACCATGACGTCGGCCGCTTCGAAAATCACCGAGCCGTCGGGATTGACGATTCGCGACGTGCGCGGCTCGAACGCCAAGCCGGCGTATGTGTCGCCGGGCGCCGAATACGTGCGATGGAATTTCATTGCGGCTCCTTCTCCCGATGGCAGAGGAACGGGTTACTTACAGCGAGCAGTATCGAACACCTGTTCGTAAAGGCTTTGGTTTGGCGAACGCCGCCCATAGATTGTACTGCTGCGTCAATCGGGATACAAGATATAGGGTAACCCTCCTTGTGCGCAAGGTGTTCACAAGGTACGAAAGTTGTGGACCCCGGGCGGTCCGGCGGCGGCAAAGGTGTCTCCTGGGTGAGCGTGCTGTGGAGATTTCCGAGGATAGTGGGGAAAACTGGCGCAATCGCAAGCCGCATGCTCGGTCCCGACCGGTTCGCTCCGCGCCTGCACGATATTTCGCTGGGGGAACTGGCCGGCGTGGGCATCCGCGGGCTGATCGTCGATTTGGACAATACGCTGCTCGGTTTTCGCGAAACCGAATTGGCCGCAGAGCATCTGGCATGGGTGCAAGAGGCGCACGAACGCGGCTTTGCAATAGTCATGGTGAGCAACAACTTTAGCGAGCGCGTCCGCGCAATCGCGCGGCAGCTTCGGATCGAATGCGTGCCCAATGCCCTCAAACCGCTCCCGTTCGGTTTTTGGCGCGCCATGAGGCACCTCGGCCTTCCGCGCAAGCAAATCGCCGTCGTCGGCGATCAGCTGTTCACCGACGTGCTCGGCGCGAAACTCAGCGGAAACCTGTACACGATTTTGACCGAGCCGATCGAGAGCAAAGACTTTGCGATTACGATGATGTTCCGTTTTTTCGAAAGAGTGATGTTGCCGGAGCGCCGCAGGCGGTGAAACTGGCCCTGATCGGCGATCCCGTTTCGCATAGCCGCAGTGCGCGCATGCACAACGCGTTCTTACGCGCGGAGGAAATTGACGGCAGTTACGTCGCGATTCGCGTCCCTCGCGGCAACGGGTTGGACGTCGTGCGCCGCATGCGCATGGATGGGTACACCGGTGTGAACGTGACGTATCCGCTCAAAGAAGAAGTCCTGCGCGCATGCGATGAACTCAGCGAGGACGCCGAGCTCGCGCAGGCGGTAAACACGATTTTTTTCGGCTCGAGCGTGCTGGGCCACAACACGGACGGAGTCGGCGCGCGCAGTGCGGTGGAGCAAATGCTCGGACAACCCGTAGCGCTCGAACGGATCGGAGTTTTGGGTACCGGCGCGACGGCGCGCGCAATCTTCGCGCAGCTGCGCGAGACCGACGCCTACACGTTCGTCTGGGGGCGCGATCTCGAAAAAGTGCAGGCGGTGTGCGAACGATTTGAAGCGCGCCCGTGGCCCGCCACGCCGCCGGAAATCGTGATCTCGACGCTGCCTCCGCACAGCAAACTGCCCGAGGATCTCGTGCAGAGTCTTCTGGGTGCCGATTACGTCATGGACACGAACTACGGCGCCCGATCGACGCTGGGCCGGCAGGTACATCGCGAAATCGTCAAAGGCGATCTGATGCTGGAGGCGCAAGCCCGCGCGTCGTTCGATTTTTGGCTCGCGCACGCCCAGGCCGCAATTGAAGAAAGTCTGTGATGCGTGCGTTACGCGGCGTGGCCTTGCGGCGAAAGCCAGCGCGCGAGGTTACGAACGTAGTCTTTGTAAACGTCCAGTTTGCTCGGCTGCGAGCTCGACGCCTGTGTTCCTTTATCCCAGTTTACGTCCGCCAACTGGTGGAACGTCGAAAGCGCGACGGCTCGTCCGCTTGCGTGTCCGCGGGCTGCCGGTTCGTTTTCAATCGCGACGACCAAGTTGGAGGAGCGGCCGTTGACGGTGGTGCTTGAAGTCGCAATGACGCGAGCGTAGGGCATTGCGCCGGGAACCGAAAGTGCGGCATCTTGCGGATGAGCCGGAAAATGTTCGACCAAACCGCTGGGAGAGCTCGGGCTGCGAAGCAATTCGTGCACCGGTTCCACGGCGACTATCCGCACGAACTCGCCATCGCCCTGGAAATTGTCGCTCGCAGGTTCGGGTATGCTGCGGCCGGCGCGCGGAAACCGCCGGCGCTCCGGACGGCGATTGTACGTCGAAAAATTGTTGACCGTTCCGATCGTCCCTAAGTTGAGCAGCGACGCGCCGCGATTGTCGGCGTCTCGCGCGCTGAGCACCCCGCCGCCGCGTTCACGAAAGCGCAGGATTCCACGCACGTCGGCCGGCGCAAGTCCGTTACCGGTGTCCACCGCTATCAGCCACAGCTGGTCGAATTCCGATTCGGCAAGCGCTGAAAGCATCGGGTCGCTGCCGTCCGCGCGAGTCATGCGGTCGCGTGCAACGACCGAATGCCCGTCCGCAGTCAGAAGACGCACCAGCATCGAAAAACGGCCCACGTGCCAGTCATCTTCGGCGTACGGAATCGTCGTCTGAAGCAAGATGTTGGACATGACGCTACCGGCAGCCGGCCATTGGCGACGTTGAAACGTGAGCCTCTACGGGAGTTCGGCGACGGGCCGTACGATTCGGAGAGGGGGAGATTCGAACTCCCGAGAGGCCAATGTCGTCTGCTTCGCAGCCGGCCATTGGCGACGTTGAAACGTGAGCCTCTACGGGAGTTCGGCAACGGGCCGTACGATTCGGAGGCGGGGCCGTACGATTCGGAGAGGGGGAGATTCGAACTCCCGAGAGGCCAATGTCGTCTGCTTCGCAGCCGGCCATTGGCGACGTTGAAACGTGAGCCTCTACGGGAGTTCGGCAACGGGCCGTACGATTCGGAGGCGGGGCCGTACGATTCGGAGAGGGGGAGATTCGAACTCCCGAGAGGCTCAACACCTCTGCTCGCTTTCCAAGCGAGTGCATTCGACCACTCTGCCACCTCTCCGCAAGTTGCGCATATCGCGGAGGCACCTCACGTTTAAGCGCCCGAAGCGGAAATGCCTACGGATTCGCCGCTCTCGCCCGCCAGCAGCGATTCGAAATCGGCAGCCGGCGCCGGGCGGCCGAAGTAATAGCCTTGCGCGAACTGCGTGCCGCAGTCGCGCAGAAAATGCCACTGCGCGCCGGTTTCCACTCCCTCGGCGATCACTTTAAGCCCGAGCGCATGCGCCATTGCGATGATGGCGGAAACGATCGCCAAATCGTTGGCGTCTTCGGGAATGTCGCGCACGAACGACTTGTCGATCTTGAGCACGTCGATCGGAAAGCGTTTGAGATAGCTCAGGGACGAGTAACCGGTGCCGAAGTCGTCCAGCGAAAGGCCCACGCCCATCGATTTGAGCTGGCGCATCACGCCCACGCTCTCTTCACCGTTGTGCATCGCAATCGTTTCGGTGATTTCAAAATCCAATGTCGTCGGGTCCAGCCCGCTCGATCGCAGGGCCGCTTCGACGTGTTTGACCAAATTGAAATGCAGGAACTGCCGTCCCGACAAATTGACTGCAAGCCGCAGCGGCCGTGCGAATCGCCGGTGCCAGCGCTGCATCTGCTCGCACGCGGTGCGCAGTACCCACTCGCCGAGTTGAATGATGAAACCTGAAGCCTCGGCCTGCGCGATGAACGTTTCGGGCGTGGCATACGTCTGATCGCGCTGCGGCCAGCGGCACAGCGCCTCGGCGCCGACGATCGCACCATCCGCGACCTTGACGACCGGCTGATAAAATACCTGAAATTCGCCGTAGCTCAACGCATTGGCCAAGCGTTGATGCAAGGGCACGAGGCGATAGCTCACAACGGACCAGTAACTTGGCTGGGCCCGGCGCCCCGGCCTACCGCATATCCAAGACTTTACTTAACCGCGTGCACTCAAATGCCGGCGGGGTGCCAAATCGTCTTGATCTCGCTGTATGCCGCAATCTCGTCCAGGCTCTGCGCTTGCGGCGCAAACCATGCAGCTCGATCGAGCTGCGTAAGCCGGTGCGTGCGCTTGACGTTCTGGGCGCCCAGCGTCTGGAGCTGCGCGCTTTGCGTGCCGTTGACAAATCCCAGAGCGTTGACGTCCATGTGTTTGGCAAGCACCGGTCCCAGTTCGCTGCGAAGGCCGGTGATGACGTTGACCACCCCCGGCGGAACGTCGCCCGTCGACAGGATCTCGGCAAACAGCACGGCTGTGCGCGGTTCTTTTTCTGAGGCAATCAGCACGACGGCGTTTCCCGCGACCAGCGGCGGCAGCAGCACGGAAACCAGCCCCAGCAGCGACGGCTCGTCGGGCGCGAGCAATCCGACGACGCCCATGGGCTCGGCGGTGGAAAAATTGAAGTGCGGACCGGCCACGGGGTTGCGCGTCGAGAGCAGCACGGCATACTTGTCGCACCAGCCCGCGTACCAGACGGTGCGGTCTATGGCCGCATCGGCTTCCTGCGCGTCGCCGAGCAATTCGATAAACTCCGCGCGGCGCGCTTCCAGCATCTCGGCGACGCGATAGAGGATCAGTCCGCGCGTCGATGCAGCGATTCTCCACCATTTCGCCTGTGCGGCGCGCGCTGCGAGGACCGCATCGCGAACGTCCTTGCGGGACCCGCGCGCGATATTGCCGCCGAAGTCGTCGCCGTTCCAAAGCGGATCGCTGCGGCCGGACTCCGATCGCACGAAGGCGCCGTTGATGAAGAGTTTGTACATCTTGCGCACCGCCAAGCGGTGCGCATCATCTTTGGCCACCTCGACGGCTACGACGCAAGGGGGCGGCGGCCCTTGGCTCGTACGCCCGCGCCATGTCTATGCGAGTGGTGATCGCCGAACCGTTTGCGCCGTGCGGCCGCGAGGTGCTGCAGGAGCGCGGCATCGGCGTGATCGACTGCGTTGGACGTTCGCGTGAAGAGCTGCTGCGCGCGCTGGTCGACGCCGAAGGGCTGATCGTTCGATCCGAGACCCGCGTGGACGCAGAATTGCTTGCGGGCGCCGGGCGCATGCGCGTGGTGGGACGCGCGGGCGTGGGCGTCGATGCGATCGACGTGGGCGCCGCCACCCGGGCGGGCATCGTGGTCGTCAACACGCCGGCGGCAAACACCATAGCAGCAACGGAACAGACTTTTGCGCTGCTGCTCGCCTTGATGCGGCACCTTCCGCAGGCCGTCGCGTGCGTTCGCAGCGGCAGCTGGGAACGCGCGCCGTTCATTGGAAACGAGCTCTACGGCAAGACCCTAGGCATCCTCGGTTTGGGGCGTATCGGCGGTGCGGTTTGCGAGCGCGCTCGAGCGTTCGGAATGCGGGTCGTCGCTCACGATCCGTTCGTTCCCGAAACGCGTGCCCGAGCACTGGAAGCCGTGCTGCTGCCGCTGCCCGAACTGCTCTCGTCCTCCGACGTCGTCACGCTGCACGTTCCGCTCACCGAGCAGACGCGCGCAATCGTCGATGGGCCTGCGCTCGCGCGCATGAAACCCACCGCCGTGCTGATCAATTGCGCGCGCGGCGGCATCGTAGACGAACGCGCGCTGTTGGCCGCGCTCGACGGCGGAACGATTCGGGCGGCGGCAATCGACGTAATTGCGCAAGAACCGCCCGCGGCCGACACTGCCGGCGCGCAGCTGCAGCGGCATCCGAAGGTGATCGCTACGCCGCATTTGGGCGGTTCGACGCACGAAGCTCTCGAGCGCATCGCCATCGAACTGGCGACGGACATCGCCGATGCGCTGCGAGGACGGCCGGCGATTGGTGCGGTCAATGCGCCTGCGCCTTGCGGTGCCGATGCGCAACTGGTGCGTTCCTTTGTGGAGGTGGCCGATCACCTCGGACGTTTGGTGCCGCAACTGTTCGAAGGAGCGCTGCGCTCGCCTCTGCGCATGCATCTGAGCGGCGAAATCGCCGCCTGCAGTACCGAACCGCTGCAAACGGCATTTCTGGCGGCACTGCTGCAAACGACGACCGAGCGTCGCGTTTCGATCGTGAACGCGCGCGCCGTTGCGCAAGAGATCGGCGTAACGCTCGAGGTCGTCTCCGAAAAACACGCTTCCGCGTTTTCGTCGCTGGCCTACGTCGACGCGGGCGACCACCGCATCGGCGGCACCGTGCTGCCGGGCGGTCCGCGCATCGTGCAGATCGACGGATACGAGCTCGACGTCAATCCGCACGGGGCTTGGATCGTGACGCGGCACGAAGACGTCCCGGGCATGGTAGGGCGTGTGGGCACGATCCTGGGCGCAACCGGAGTGAACATCTCCACGATGCAGGTCGCGCGCGACGCCCGCGCCGGCCGCGCGCTCATGGTCCTGGCGATCGACGAACCTGCGTCGCGTGGCCAACTCGACGCGATTCGCGCCATTGCCGGCATGCAGCGCGTCGACGCGGCCGTTCTGTAGTGCAATGGCCGTCATTCGGATCGCGCGCCACGCCGAAAGCACATGGAACGCGGCCGGACGCTATCAAGGCCGTTTGGAGACGCCGCTTTCGGAACTCGGCCGGGCGCAGGCGCAGGCGCTGGCCGACGATCTTCGCGGCAAAGGCATTCGGCGAATCGTTTCCAGTCCGCTCGAACGCTGCAGACAAACCGCCCAGCCGCTGGCAACGGCAATCGGAATCGACATAGAAACGGATCCTTTGCTGATCGAGATCGCTCACGGCACGTGGGAGGGCCGCTACCGCGACGAGATCGCGCGCAGCGAACCGCTACTGTACCGGCAGTGGCGCGAGCGGCCCGAATGCGTGCGGTTCGCCGGTGGAGAGAGATTGGAGGACGTGGCCGCGCGATGGAAAGCGTTTGCGGCGACTTTTCGTCCCGACGCGGATACGCTCGTGATGACGCACGACGTAGTCCTGCGACTCGCGATTTTGGAACGAACCGGACAGGCGTTGGAAGAGTTGCGGAACGTACGGGCCCTCAACGCATGTTACGCGCAGTTTGAAACGGCGGACGGGTATTGGGCACTGCGCTCGGAATGCGCTGCGGACCACCTGGCCGGGCTTACCGCAGATCCGAGCAGGCAGGCCTTATGAGCGGCGCGCGGGTATAGGTGGATCATGACAACCAGTGCGACTCCGTTTCTTTCCGACGTTCAAGAGCTTCGCCGCCGTGCCCGCGAGAATATGATGCGCGGACCCATCACCAGCGACTATCGCGGCGACCTGAGCCAAGCCGTAGACGTGCTCAACCAGGCGCTGGCTACCGAGCTAGTATGCGTGTTACGCTACAAGCGACACTATTACATGGCCCGCGGCATCAACAAAGACGCGGTCGCCGACGAATTTTTGACCCACGCCAACGAAGAGCAGCAGCACGCCGACATGATCGCCGACCGCATCACGCAATTGAACGGCGAGCCGAACTTCAATCCCGAAGGTATGGCTTCGCGCAGCCATTCGGAGTACAAGGAAGGCAACGATTTGGTCGACATGATCAAGGAAAATTTGGTCGCCGAACGCGTCGCCATCGAATCGTATCGAGAAATGATTCGCTTTTTCGGCGACAACGATCCAACGACGCGCCGCATGCTCGAGCAAATCTTGGCGGTCGAAGAAGAGCACGCCAACGACATGGTCGATTTACTGGAACAAACGTCCGAACGCTAGCCGGCGACGTGCCGCATCTCGATCAGATGAAAACCGTGAGGCTCGACCGCGGCGGTCATGCCGCGTTCGAGCTCCGCGGCCGGGACGCGTGAGCCTTCGCCCCAGCACCGCTGGAGGCTGTCGTAGCGGCGAATCTCGTACGTTCCCTCTTGCGGTTCGCGCAGCCTGAACGCGGTCGTCACGGCGCGATCGCTCGTGCTTCCCAGCAGGCCGACGATCTTGTCTTCGTTCCCCACGGCAATCGGCAGCACTTCATCGCCGCTGCTTTCGAACCGCAGCGTCAGATCGTCTTGTAACACTTCGACGTTCAGCTGCGAATCGAAGCGCTCGTTCGACCACGCGAGCAGCTCGGGGAAACGCGCAACGAACCAGGTGATGCGCCTGCCGCGATACAGAAAATTCCGCAGGCCGCACCAGCTCCAGTCTGCCGGCATGTGCGGCGAAAGTTTGGCGCGGTCGTCCGATATGTCAAGTCCGAGCATTCCTTCGATCACCGCCCACACGTATCGCGGAGGAAACCACGGCGAAAGCGACATGCCCTCGTTCACGAGCGTCTCACCATGCAGCCATTCGGAAAACTGTCCCGGTACGGTGTTGTTGCGCTGGGGATCGCGCGCGTAGTTTTCAAATCCGTTCGTGAGCGCTTCGTCGGAAAGCCCCGGAATGTACGACGCAGCCGCTTTTGCGAACCAAAACGTCACGCCGTTCCACACCCCGCCCAAACACCCGCTGGCTTCATCGGGCGTGTAGTTGATCGCGTCGTGCGGAATGGTCCGCATTCCGCCCGGCGTCCAAAAATCGCGATCGCTCAGGCGCCGCACCACGTGGGCGGCCGCGTCCCGCTCGGCCACACCGAACATGACCGGAAAGACCAGGTCGGCCGTGATGTCGCTGCGCGGGCGCCCGTCGACGTCGATGTTGAGGTAGTACAAGCCGTTGCCCGGATTGTACAGCTTGCTGTTGACGGCGTCCTTGAGTTCGCCCGCAAGCCGGTCGAATTCGGCTTGGGTATCCGGGTCGCCGTTTTCCTTGGCCATGTGCGCGATGCAGCGAAATGCCGCATAGCACTCACTGTTGATCTCCGTGGTCGCCCCGCTGAGGCGGTAGCCTTCGATGACGTTGCGCCAGCCGACTATGCCGTGCGCGCCGG
The DNA here is from genome assembly GCA_963777315.1 of Vulcanimicrobiota bacterium. Lineage (GTDB taxonomy): Bacteria > Vulcanimicrobiota > Vulcanimicrobiia > Vulcanimicrobiales > Vulcanimicrobiaceae > CAVYEM01. Next base: position 603,984 of record CAVZQC010000004.1, on the reverse strand, counting down.
TTTTGTCCGACGAGCACCACACTAAGCCGTCCTCGTTGCGCTGCGCGGCGATGTAGCGGCCGGCCTTGACTGCGGCCTCGTACACCTCGTGCAGAAAGTCGCGGTCGCCCGTGATTTGATAGTGGTGCCACAGACTCCACACGAGCAGCGGCGTGTTGTCGTTGATGTTCAAACCGTAATCGTCGGTCTTGTCCGAGAGCATGTCGTAGTACTCGACGATTTTACCCTCGGGCTGCTGGCGGCGCACGAACTGCAGCAGACATTCGCGGGAAAACTCCGGCCGAAAATAATCCGTGCCCGCGCAGAACCAAGCCACGTCGCGGCCGACCGCTTTGGTGGAATCCATCGGGTCGTTGGTGATCGACCACCCGCTGGGCGGTTTGAGCAGCACCCGCTCCATATTGGCTTTGGCCCACATCACGCCGCGATTGATCTCGGGGTTGGGCGTAATCGCTACCGAACTTTCGAGCGATCCATGGTAGTGCGCTTGGGTTTCTTCCAGCGCTTTTTTTGCCTTGGGAGCTTCACGATAGATGCGGCGAACTTCGCGCGGATCGCCGGCGCAAACGGCAAACGTGAAGACGATGCCGGCGGATTCGCGTTTGCCCAGGACGGTTGAGAACTGCATGATCGCGCACGGCATGCCCGCCGGCGCGGCCGTTTCACCCGAAAGCTTTCCCGGCCACGTGCTGGTGACGGCCTTGGCGTGATCCAGCGAAACCTCGCAGCTGATCGGCTTGCGCGATGCGCCGAACGCGCGCGCCGACGCTCCGTCTTTCTTGTCGAACGCGACGAACGCGTGGAGCGTATCGTCGTAAGTGACCGCGACGTCCTCTTCGACTTTCGTGCTCAACCGCGCAAAAGCGTACGAACCAATGCGCTGCTCTTCCTCCGAGTCATTGGTGAACTTGACCACGTAGTACGCCAGAGGAGGCGCGACCTCGCCGTTTTCTCCGGGATCGGGGCTGTAGACGAAGATGTCCTCGAACACGTACACGCCGTTGCTGAGCATGTACCGGTGTTCTTGATGTTCGGGATAGAGAAAAAAGTGCCCGGAATTCGTCTCGAGCTTCATTCCCGTGGTTTCATCCCAATGCTTGAGCACGAAAGCACCGAAGAGCGATTTCCCGGCATCGACGCTGTAAACGTGGTCCAGCGCGCCGGTGGCCTTGATTTGCAGCTGCAGCTTCGGGCTTCCCAACGTGCTGCCGCACGCCAGGTCGTGGTCGGCTAAGCGGTAGGCGCCGAAGTTGTGCGGCCAGCGCAGCTTCGTGCTTCCATCCAGAGTCGTGGTAATATTCGGGCGGTAGGAAACGGTGTCGGAAGCGTTCATCCCTGAAGTTGTTTCCGCTATTGCCCCTGGGCTAACGAATACCCCCGCGCACCGTCGAACGTGTACAAGCCCTCGGTTTTGACGACGTCGAAGCCGGCGTTTGCGACCGCTTCAATGACGCGCACGACGCGCCTGGAATCGAAGCCGGCGCCGTTGCCCTCGAACCGGCAGCACCAGTGATCGCTCCAAAACGTGTCCGGATTTCCACCCGGCCAGACCTTGGTGCCGCGGTTGCTGATGACGGTCAGCTCCGCGCCGTCGATGCCGGCGGCTCGCAGTTTTGCGGCAATCGCATCGGGATTACCCTCGGGCGCGTCGATGAAAACGTCGACGCCGACGCGCGCTTTTTTGGCCGCGGCACCGGCGGCGCGCACCGCGATATCCATCTGCGCGTCTTTAGCGTACTCGACGGCTTTGAGCTGTTGCGGTTTGCGCCCCAAGCGCTCGATGACCGCGTCGGCGAACTCTTTGGTGCCGACCTTTTGCCGGCTCACGCCTTGTTCGTAGATGTCGTACGTGTGGATGCCGTCTTCTATGGTGCTCAGCCAGGCGTTGTGTACGGTTTGCGCGACCTCACCCTGGCCGATGTGCGCGAGCATCAGCAGTCCGCCGTGCAGTAATCCCGACGGGTTGGCGAGGTTCTGTCCCGCGCGCCGCGGCGCAGATCCATGGATCGCTTCGAACATGGAGCAGCGATCGCCGATATTTGCCGATCCGGCAAGGCCGACGGATCCGGTAATCTGGGCAGCGACGTCGGAGAGCACATCGCCGTACAGATTCGGCATGACCAGTACGTCAAACGCTTCAGGCGTATCGGCCATCTTCGCCGCGCCGATGTCGACGATCCAGTGCTCGTTGGCGATATCGGGATACTCTCGCGCGATCTCGTCGAACACTTTGTGAAATAAGCCGTCGGTGATCTTCATGATGTTGTCTTTGGTAAAACACGTGACTTTCTTGCGTTTGTTCGCGCGCGCATACTCGAATGCATAGCGCACGATCCGCTCGCTGCCCGGTCGAGAGATCAGCTTCAAGCACTGGGTAACTTGCTGGGTCTGACGGTGCTCGATGCCGCCGTACACGTCTTCCTCGTTCTCGCGTACGATCACCAAATCCATGTTGGGATGTTTGGTCGCAACGAACGGATGCAGCGAAGCGCACGGGCGAACGTTGGCGTACATGCCCAGCGTTTTGCGCACCGTGACGTTGAGCGATTTGAACCCTCCGCCCTGCGGCGTGGTGATGGGCGCTTTGAGGAACACTTTCGTACGGCGCAGCGAGTCCCAGGAGTCGTCTTCGATGCCGTTGCTCAGGCCGCGATTGTAGACGCTCTCGCCGATTTCGATGCGCTCTACATCGAGCCGCGCGCCCGCGCCTCGAATGATGCGCAACGTCGCGTCCATGATTTCGGGACCGATGCCGTCCCCGTACGCCACGGTGATTGGGGTTTTCGTCGCGCTCGCAGTCGTGGTCACGAAAGAGGCTCCTTTGGCAGACGTTTCGATCAGATGTTCCAGTCGAACGCGTTCCAGCCTTCGCTGATGCCGTTCGGGCGGAAGTTTTGCAAATTCGTGCTCAGCGCGTAGCGTCTGCGCTGATAGTATTGAAACGCTGCCGGCGCGTCTTGCACCAGCAGCCGCTGCGTAATCGCGTAGTCTTTTTTGCGCCGGCTCCGATCGAAATGCGCGAGCGCATCGCGCTCGGCCGCATCCAGCACAGGGTCGCAATACAGCGTGATGTTGTTGCCGGCGGGCGGGGTCTGATTGCACATCCAGCCGGACGAATCGTCTGGATCCGCGCCGGCAACCCAGGCGTACTCCGCTAAGTCGAACTTGCCGTTGTTGAGAATACCGCCCATTGCCTTGGTGGCGTAGAGAACCGTGTACGTGTACGTCTTGACCTGCACGTCGACGCCGATCGTGTGCAGATCGGACTGCACCTGCACGCCGATCTGCCGCGCCGTCGGACTCCCGGCGCCGTACACGAGCTGCAGCGACAGCGGGCGGCCGTTTTTGCTGCGCATTCCGCCTGCGCCTTGCGTCCAGCCGGCGGCGTCGAGCAGCGCGCCGGCTTGCTGCGGGTCGTACGGGTGCACTTTGATCGAGGGATCGAAAGCCCAGTAAAAATCCGCCAGATCGGCGACGGCCGGCACGCCGGTGCCGTACGTCAGAGTATCGATGATGCGCTTTTCGTCGATCGCATACGTCAGCGCGCGCCGCACGCGCACGTCGTCCAGCGGCGAATGCTTGAGATTGAAGTCGATCGAGTTATATGCCGGACTTTTTGCGAGCAACGTCGTCACGCCCGCCGTCGGATGCACGCGGAGATTATTGATATTGGCCGTGGAGATGTCGATCGCCAAATCGACGTCGTGCGAACGCAACTGCGCTTCCTGCGTATTGCTGTCCGGAACGTCGAAGACGGTGATGCCTTTGAGCTTGGGCACGCCGCGGAAGTAGAACGGATTGGCGGTAAACTCGATCCGGTCTCCGTGGATCCAGCGCGTGACTTTGAACGGCCCCGTGCCGATGGGCTGCTGATTGAACGGCACGCGGTTGATGTCCGCATACTTGCCCAGAATGTGCTTGGGCACGATGCGAAACGGATCGTCGGATTCGCCGAAGACCGTGTCGATGAACGGCGCAAACGGCCGTTTCAAGTGAAAAACGACGGTGTACGCGTCCGGCGTATCGACCGACGCGACCTGGTCGTAGCCGCGCCGCTCGACGACGTTGTTGTTCGGATTCATGACGGCTTGCCAGGAGAACTTCACGTCGGCGCTCGTGAACGGCGCGCCGTCCTGCCATTTGACGTTATGCCGCAGATGATAGAGGATCGTCATCCCGTCCGGGCTGATCCCGCGGTTTTGCAGCGTCGGAACCACCGATGCCAGGTCCGCAACGTCGTTGCCGCGATCGTCGATAGTGACCAGTTCGTCGAATGAAAGGCTGTTGAGGAAATTCTCGGCGGTGTCCGTCGACAACATTGGATTGAGCGAAGTCGGTTCGGCGTAAATGGCCACGCGCAGCACGCCCGTGCCCGCCGGGGCCACGCTCGCACCACTCGTCGTTTGTTTGGTGCAGCCCGAAGCAAGCAGAAGCGCCGCAAGCAGGACGCAGCCGACTTTTACCGGCACAGCCGGAACTTTGCGTACATGTACGGATAGTCGGCGTAGAACCAGTTGCGCAACGAGCGGCGGATCGATTCGCGGGCCGTTACGGGCGAAGCGCCCTTGAGCACGAAGTGCCGTCCGTCGAAAAAGTCCGCGCTGTACTGGGGATAGCTCGCCATCGGCGCAAAGCCTTCGAATGGAGCGAACGTACTGGACGTCCACTCCCAGCCGTTGCCGACGAGATCGTACACGCCCCACGCGCTGGCGCCGGCCGGATACGCGTCGACCGGCTGCGGATCGAAGCGCTGAAAATCAAAATTTCCATGCAACGCGTGCGGCGGCTCTTCGCCCCAGGGGTACGAACGCTCGTCGCCGGCCGGCGTGCCGAACGCCGCGCGGTGGTACTCGGGTTCGGTCATCAAGCGGCAGCCGGCCCACGCCGCGTATGCGGCGGCCTGTTCGTAGCCGGCATAGACGGGCCACGACAGCGGCATCGGGAGTTCCTCGAATACGCCGCGCAGCAGAAATTCACCGTCGCGGGCCAGCCAAAACGGCGCAACCGGCCCGCCATCGCGAACGAACTGCAGATAATCGCCGTTGGTCACCGGATACCGCTGCACCGAAAATGCGTTCACGCCGACGCGGTGCTCGCAAAACTCGTTGTCCCATCCGAACGGGATCGCATCGGAGCGCGCACCCAATGTTGCCGTGCCCGCCGGTATGGCGACGAACTCGTTGCGTGGAGCCGGCGTGTCGTGATGCAGCTGCTCTATCCGCCCTTTGAGCTCGGGCGGCAAGCGGTGGATGATGTACGTGAGCGTTTCATGATGCATCTGCTCGTGCTCGAGCGCAGTGAAGATCGCTTGCCCCCGAACCAGGCGCGGAATTGAAGGATCCACCAGCCGCGCGTGTGCGATTGCGTCGTACAATCGATCGTCGCATGCGAGGCCGAACGCTTCGATCGTTTCTTTGGACGGCCAGTCCGATCGCGTGTGCCGCGCTGCGTCGCGAACGTCTCCCGGATCGATGCCGCGTTCGAAGATCCGTTCCAGGCGTTCATCCAGCGGCCGTTCGCCCAAAGCTCGCTCGTTGACGACCAGGAAGCTGAATGCCGGGATGTGTCCTTCGTAAAAGGCGAACGGATGGCGCAGCGGAATGGGGCGCGAGTAGTACGCGGCTGGGTCGACGAGCCCGAACAGATTTGCCGAACGTTCGCGGTTGCGGCGGTACCAATCGGCCAGTGCTTCGCGAGAGAAAGCGCCCACCGGCGAAGCGACGGTTTCCATTTTTGGCACTTACTCGGGTGCGGTCAAAGTCCCTCGCTCGGCGATCAAACGCTCGAGCATGTCGGCGCCGACCGGGGGCGAGTAGAAGTGCCCCTGCACCCGGTCGCATCCGTGCGCTTTCAAAAACTCGTATTGCCGGCGCGTTTCGACGCCTTCGGCGACGATGCGCAGTCCGAGGCTGTGCCCCATCGCGACGATCGCTTTGACGATCGTCTCATCGCTGGGTTCGGTGCCGATTCCCGCTACGAACGAACGGTCGATCTTGATGTCGTCCACGTCGAAACGGCGCAGGTAGTTGAGCGATGAATGCCCGGTCCCGAAGTCGTCGACGGCAATGCGCGCGCCCATGCGTTTGAGCTGCCGCACGGTTTCTATGGCATGGCTAACGTCGGAGAGTGCCATACTTTCGGTTATTTCGCATTCGACGGTGTGCGGATCGAGATCGACGCGCTGCAGCGTGTCGAGCAGCCGGCGGCACAGGTCCGGCTGATGAAACTGGCGCGCCGAAATGTTGACCGCGAGCGATAACGGTCCGATGCGCCGCTGCCAATCACGCACTTGAGCCGCCGCGGCGGCTATGACGAGCTCGCCCAGTTGAACGACCAGCCCGCTGGCCTCGGCGCTGGGGATGAAGTCGTCGGGAAAAATCAGCCCGCGCTGCGGGTCTTGCCAGCGCACCAGCGCTTCGACGCTGACGATGCGCTCGGTCGCCACGTCCACGATGGGCTGAAAGTGGACGATGAATTCCTCGCGTTCGATGGCGCGGCGGATGTGCTTTTCCTGCTCCAAACGCGTGCGCAGCGGGCGTTCCAGCGAATCGTTGTAGAGGAAGTACGAGTTGCCGCCGCGATCCTTGGCCTGGTACATCGCAATGTCGGCGTTTTTTATCAAGGACTGTTCGTCGCGACCGTCCTGCGGGTACATCGAAACGCCGATGCTGGTGGTCATGAACTGTTCGTAGCCTTCCAGGCGGTACGGCTGATCGACGCCGTGCAGCAGCGTGTCGGCAAACGTTCGAACCTGATCGGCATCGCGGCAGCCTCGCAGCAGCACGACGAATTCGTCGCCGCCCATGCGCGCGACCAGCCCGTCCTCGCCCACGGCGCGTACGAGCCGGCCGGCCACCATCTGCAGAAAGCGATCGCCCATGGCGTGCCCGAGTGAATCGTTGATGTCTTTGAAGCGGTCCAAATCGAAGAACAGCACCGCAAGCGGTTCGGCGGGTGCGGCATCCCGTGAAACGGCTTCTTTGAGCCGTTCTTGGAAAAACAGGCGGTTGGGCAAACCCGTGAGCGCATCGTAATACGCCATGGTATGCAGGCGCGATCGCGTGCTGCGCCGTTCGAGCGCCGCGCCGAGCAAAGCGGCCATGAGCGCAAGGGTGTCGTGATCGGTCTCTTCGAAGTCGTGGTCGCGCCGGGTGTGCGAAAAGAACACCAGCACACCGTGAAGCGCGGAGCCTATCGTCAGGCGCGTTGCGATGTAGGTGCCGTATCCCTCGGGCTCAGGCCGACCGACGAACGATACGACGGAATCCCGCTTTTCGAGCACGGCGGCTGCCAAGGCCAGCACCCGCGCATCGTGTCCGGCAAACAGCTCCAACGAGTCGTAGCGCATGTCCAGGCGAGGCTCTTGCGTCACGTCGACGATCGCGCCGCTTTCGGTGCCCAGCAGCCGGCATCCGGTCTGCAGCGCGGAAAGGATGTGCGCGTCGCCGAATTCCGGTGCGGTCGCCAGCAGGTAGAGGTCGCGTATGCGCTGCGCCTGCATTTCCAGTTTGCGGTGCGCCACGCGGCGTCCCGTAATGTCCTGGAAAACGCAGTACACGCCGATGACGATCCCTTGAACGTATTTGGGGAACAGCGTCGCGTCCAGGATGAGCTCCCCGCCGTCGGCGCGCGACGAAGAAATTTCGTAGCGCACCGGTTGGCCGTCGAGCGCGCGGCAGAAGAAGCCCCAGCCTCGTTCGCGATCGCCTGCCTGCACGAACGCGTTGAAATTCTGCCCGAGGATCTCTTCGCGTGCGCGTCCGCTCATCCGCGCGGCCATCTCGTTGATGTCTAGAATGGTGCCGTCTTTGGAGAGCAGACACATGCCGTCCGGATTGCGCTCGAACAGCGAGCGGAAGTCGTGCTCGAGATCGAGCAACTCCTCGCGCTGGGCCGCCACCGTCCGTTCCGCGTGCAGCCGTTCCGTTACGTTTTCGAGCAGCCCGTAGACTCCCACGACGCGATTATGCGAAACGATCGGCAGCGCGGTGGCGCGGTATTCGATCAGGTGCCCATCGACGGCATAGGCGTCGATGTCGAAGGCAACGCTCTCTCCGCGCAGCGCCTGCTGCAAATATCGGTCGAGCTCTTCCCTGCGCGAAGGCGGCACGAACGAGGCTGCTTCTTTGCCGACGATCTCTTCACGCGCGTAGCCGGTCGTGCGTATTCCGGCCGTGTTGACGTCCGTAATCCTCGTCTGCGTATCGACGGCGATGACGACGGCGGGATTATGCTCGAACAGCAACTGGAAGTTCCGGCGAAGGTGCGCTATCTCGTCGCGGGCGCGGGTCTGCTGCGTGATGTTGTCCAGCAGCGCGAATACGCCGACGACTTCGTCGCCCCCGTACATCGGCACGTGCGTGACGTCGAAAAACAAATCGGAACCGCGCACGTCGCGGGCGCGAACTCTTGCACGGCCCACGCTGCCGGCCAGAGCGGCTTGGAACGCGCGCCCGACTTCTGCGTGGCTATCCGGGACGACGAACTCGCGCAGGCGCAAGCCGAGCGCCTCTTCCCGCGTGTAGCCGCTGATGTCCAGCGCTGCCGGATTGACGTCGATGATCGTCTGCCCGACGTCGAAGAGCACGATCGCCGCAGGCATGTTGTCTAAAATCGCGCGCAGTTCGCGCTGAACGATCTCCAGCGAACGCTCGGCCTGCATGCGCGACGTGACGTCTTCGACCAGTAAAAACAAGTGAACGCTAGTGTCGCCGTCGATCACCGGGATTCCGGTAATCCGTCCGTTCATCAGCGTCCCGTCGCGACGGATCATCTCGAAATCGCGCCGCAGCGTTTTGCCGACGTCGGCCGCCGTGAGCACTTCCTGCACGGATGCGGCCCACTGCGGACCTCCGAATTCGCGAACGTCTCGGCCCAGCAAATCCGCGCGGCTGTGTCCGCCCAAAAGCGTGCAGGCGGGGTTGCAGTCGACTATCCGGCCTTGGGGGTCGATCGCGACGATGCCGTTGGGCGCAGCGCTGAAGAGCGATTCGAACGCGCGCCGGTCAGTGAGCCAAGTACTCATATAGTCCGTGAACGCCGCCTTCGCGGCCGAAGCCCGACTCACGATACCCGCCGAACGGCGAAGCGGGATCGAACTGATTGAACGTGTTGCACCACACGACGCCGGCTCGCATGTGGCCCGCGACGTACATGTTCTTGCTTCCCTCGTTCGTCCAAATGCCGGCCGAGAGTCCGTACGGCGTGTTGTTCGCTTTCTCAATGGCTTCTTCGGGCGTGCGGAACGTCAGCACGGAAAGGACGGGGCCGAAAATCTCTTCGCGGGCGATGCGGTGCGACTGCTGCACCCCGGTAAAGAACGAAGCCGGAAAATAGAAGCCGCGTTCGGGAAGCGTGCACGATTGCTGAACCAGGATCGCGCCCTGATCGATTCCGCTGCGCACCAGCTCGTGGATCTTGTCCAACTGCGCGCGCGAATTGATCGCGCCGATGTCGGTGTTCTTGTCCAGCGGATCGCCCAAGCGCAGGCTTTGCAGGCGATCCGTGAGCCGCACGATGATTTCATCGTGAACGCGCTCCTCTACCAGCAGGCGCGAGCCGGCGCAGCACACGTGTCCTTGGTTGAAGTAGATTCCGTTGATGATGCCTTCGACGGCTTGATCGAGCGGCGCGTCCGCAAACACGATGTGCGCGGCCTTTCCGCCCAGTTCCAAGGTCAGGCGCGTGTCCTTACCTGCCAGCGACCGCGCAATCGCCTTACCGACTTGCGTCGAACCCGTGAAGGCGATCTTGTCGACGCCGTCGTGTTCCACGAGCGCAGCTCCGGTTGCACCGTCACCGGTTACGACGTTGACGGCGCCCGGGGGCAAATCCGCTTCTTGAACGATTTGCGCGAGGGCGAGCGCCGTAAGGGGCGTGGTTTCTGCCGGCTTGAGAACGACGGTGTTGCCGCACGCGAGTGCGGGAGCGATCTTCCACGCGGCCATGAGCAGCGGAAAGTTCCACGGCACGATTTGACCGGCCACGCCCAACGCACGCGGTTCGCGACCGGCACGCATTGCCCATTCGAGTTTGTCCGCCCAGCCGGCATAATAGAAGAAGTGCGCTGCCGACGTCGGGATGTCGAAATCGCGCGATTCCTTGATCGGCTTGCCGCCGTCGAGCGTTTCCAGAACCGCCAGCTCGCGCGATCGCTCGGTTATGGCGCGCGCGATGCGGTAAAGGTACTTCGCGCGATCAGCGGGGCGCATTTTGCGCCAGTACTTCTCGTACGCTTGGCGCGCGCTGCCAACCGCCCTGTCGACGTCGGCCGCGTTTGCGTACGCAACTCCGGCCAGCGGCTCTTCGTTGGCCGGATTGACGGTCTCAAAGTACCGGCCGCTTTCCGGGGCGACCCACCGGCCGCCCACGAACAGACCGTACCGCTCGCGAATGTTCGCCTTAGTCGTTTCGGGTGCGGGCGCGTACTCGAAAATCGCCATCGTCAGTCTTTGGGAAAATAGTCGGGGCCGGCGTAATTGCCGGTCAGTTCTTTTTCGTACTGCATCAGCAAATCGTCCAGCAGCGAACTCGCGCCGATGCGGAATCGGTCGGGGTTCAGCCACGCTTCGCCCAAGGTTTCTTTCACGATGACCAGATACGTCAGGGCTTGTTTGCTGGTACGGCATCCGCCTGCGACCTTCAAGCCGGCGCGCCGCCCGCTCGCGCGCGCGTAGTCGCGAATCGCCTCGCACATCGTGACCGCCACCGGGAACGTCGCATTCGTCGTCACCTTGCCGGTGGAGGTTTTGATGAAGTCGGCTCCGGCCTGCAGCGCGAGATCGCTCGCGGCCCGCACGTTGGCGTAGCTGCCCAGTTCGCCGGTTTCCAAGATCACCTTGAGGGGAATATCGGCGCACACGCGTTTGACCGCGACGATCTCCTCGAATACCTCGGAATACCGTCCGGACAAAAACGCACCGCGATCGATCACCATGTCCAGCTCGTCGGCGCCGGCATCGATTGCGGCCTGTGCGTCGGCGAGCTTGACGTCCAGCGCGGACAGTCCGCTCGGAAACGCGGTGGCGACCGACGCGACCTTGACGGCGGAACCGCGCAGCGCTTGTTTCGCCACGGCGACCAGGCTCGGATAGACGCACACCGCCGCTACGGCCGGCACGTCGGGCCATTGCGGGGCAGGGTTGCGCGCTTTGGCGCACAGCGAACGCACGCGGCCTTCGGAATCGCGCCCCTCCAGAGTCGTCAGATCCGTGCACTGGATCGCTAAACGGATGCCGGCCAGTTTAGCAGTGGTCTTTATCGAGCGTTTCGCCAGCGCGCCCGCGCGCGCTTCGACCATCACGGCATCGACGAGAGCCATTACAAGGTCCCGCGCTTTTCCTGTTCTTTTTCGATCGAAACGAAAAGCGCGCGGAAATTGCCTTTGCCGAAACTCAAGCTGCCCTTGCGCTGAATGATTTCGAAAAACACGGTGGGCCGGTCGCCGAGCGGTTTGGTGAAGATCTGGAGCATGTAGCCCATATCGTCGCGGTCGACGAGAATCCGCAGCTCGCGCAGAGCCTGCATCGCCTCATCGATGCGCCCGACGCGCGCCTCCAGCTCGTCGTAGTAGCTGTCCGGCGTGTCGAGGAATTCCACGCCGTTGGCCTTGAGCGCTTGAATCGTCGAGATGATGTCGTCCGTGCGGATCGCGATGTGCTGCACGCCGGGACCGCCATAGAAGTCCAGGTACTCCTCGATCTGCGATTTCTTTTTGCCGTGCGCAGGCTCGTTGATGGGAAACTTCACGCGATGCCGCTCGTCGGTCATGACTTTGGACTTGAGGGCGGTGTATTCGGTCGAAATGTCCTTGTCGTCGAACGAAATGAGCTGAGAGAAGCCGAAGACGCGCGCGTAAAAGTCGCCCCAGGGATCCATTTCGCCCCAGCTCACGTTTCCCACGCAGTGGTCGACGAACAGCAGGCCGGGTGAGTGCACTCGATCGAGCGATCGAGGATCGGCGACGTAGCCGGGCATGAAGGCGCCGCTGTATCCATCGCGCTGAACGAAGCTGTGCACGGTGTCGCCGTACGTGGCAATGGTCGCTTTTATGACGCACCCATGTTCGTCGCGGTATTCGGTCGGCTCCAGGATCGCTTTGGCTCCGCCGGCGATCGCCGCCTGAAATGCGCCTTTGGCATCCCGCACCACGATTGCGACGTCCTTGACGCCGTCGCCGTGGCGCGCAACGTGAGCGGTGATCTCACCATCGGGCACTAAGCCTGAAGTCAGGACGAAGCGCAGACTGTTCTGCACGAGCACGTACGACGCACGATCTTTGACGCCTGTTTCGGGACCCGCGTAGGCGACGCGCTCGAAACCGAATGCCGAGCAGTAATAGTACGCCGCTTGTTTGGCGTTGCCGACGTAGAATTCGATGTAGTCCCAATCGATTTGCGCGAGCGGATTGCTCTTGGCCGAAGTGAGCGTAGCCATGATAGAAGGGCACTTTGCGAGCCGACCGAAGCCGCCCTGTCATGACGACTTCGGCCACGCCGATGCCGGGAGTGCGCGCCGCGTTCGAGGCGCTCATCGATTATGCGGGGCTTTTCCCGCCGGCAGGTCTTTCGGTGCGGGAAGCCGCGGCAGAGTACGCCCAAGCAAGGCAAGGGGCTCACTCGTGGATGCTCGGCCGGTTCATCGTTGCGTCGGCTCGCATGCCCGAATTGCTCGAATGTTTGCCCGGGGACGCCGCCGTAGGGCTCAGCACGATCGTGGATCCAGACTCCGAAGCGCTCGCGCAGCTCGACCGGCTGAGCGAAGCGCAGCCTCGCGCCGGCGTACAGGCGCTCGAGACCGCCGTCCAAGCCGATCGCATTCGCGCGTTCGCGCGAGCGCGTGCGTCCTCGCGCTTTAGCCGGATTCCGGCATTCGTCGAGCTTGCGCGCGTCGAGGATTGGCAGAGCACCATACCGCTCGCCATGGCCGAGTTGGCGGAACAAGGTTTGAGCGCAAAGGTCCGCTGCGGAGGGTTGCATCGGCAGGCGTTTCCCACACCGGCGGAGCTGGCTGCATTCGTGTACTGGGCGTGCCGCCATAAGGTGCCGTTCAAAGCCACGGCCGGGCTGCACCATCCGATCAGGCACGTCGATCCGGCCGGCTTTCCGATGCACGGATTTCTCAATCTGCTCACGGCAACCGCGCTCGCGCGATCGGGCGAGTCCGTTGAAGTCCTTACGCAGACGCTCGCCTGCGAAGATCCCGCCCGATTCGCTTTCGAGCAGGACGGACTTCGCTATGCGAATTACGCGATCGGCGTGCGCGAATTGCAGGCGACGCGCCGTGAAGCGTTCGTGGCTTACGGCAGCTGCAGCTTCGCCGAACCCGTCGACGACTTGCGGGCGATGGGAATCCTGTGAGGTCGAAGGACCTCACGGAGTCCTGGATCGACACGCCGGCCGCCTCCGATTTTCCGCTGCAGAATTTGCCGTACGGCGTGTTTGCCGCGACCGGCGAACGGCACGTGGGCATGGCGATCGGCGAACGCATTTTCGACCTGCACGCGGCGTGCGATGCGGGACTGTTTGCCGGCATCGATTCCGGTCACGTCTTGCGCGCGGGCTCGCTCAACCCGCTGCTCGACGCGGGCCGTGCGGTCTGGGACGCGCTACGCGCGCGCGCTTGGGCGCTGCTGCGCAAAGATACCGAGTTGCTCGCAGGCGTCAACCGGGATTCGCTGCACGTCGCGCAGGGGGACGTACGCATGGCGCTGCCGTTCGAAGTGGGCGATTACGTCGATTTTTATTCATCGCTCGAGCACGCGACGAATTTAGGCAAAATCTTTCGGCCCGACGCGCAGCCGCTTCTGCCGAACTGGCGTTGGCTGCCGATCGGGTATCACGGGCGTTCGAGCACCGTCGTCGTGGACGGAACGGCGATCGTTCGCCCGAGCGGACAGCAAAAATCCCCGGACGCGCCCGCTCCGACATTCGGGCCGACGCGCATGCTCGACGTCGAGCTCGAGGTCGGCTTCGTCACGGGGGCGGGCAACGCGCTGGGTACGCGCATACCCGTGGAACGCGCGGACGAACACATCTTCGGCTTGGTACTCGTGAACGACTGGAGCGCGCGCGATATCCAGGCGTGGGAGTATCAGCCGCTGGGGCCGTTTTTGGGCAAATCGTTCGCCACGTCGATCTCGCCCTGGGTCGTCACGTTGGATGCGCTCGAGCCGTACCGGATCGCAGGCCCCGTGCAGCAACCCGAGCCGCCGGCGTACTTACGCTGCGAGCTTCCCTGGAACTTCGACGTGCAACTGTTCGTGGAATTGCAAACGCGCGCGATGCGTGAAGCCGGCATCGGGGCCGAAGTCGTCTCGCGCTCCAACTTCAAAGACATGTACTGGAACATGGCCCAGCAACTTGCCCACGTCACGGTGAACGGAACGGCCGTGCGCGCGGGCGATCTGTACGCTTCGGGAACGATCTCCGGAGCGGCACCCGGCAGTTACGGCAGTCTGATCGAGTTGACGTGGCGCGGATCCCGGCCGCTGACGTTGCCGTCGGGCGAATCACGTTCGTTTCTGGAAGACGGTGACGCGGTTACGATGCGCGGATTCTGTCAAGCGCCCGGCAAGCCGCGAATCGGCTTCGGCGCGGTTACGGGTACGATTCTGCCGTGCGTCTGACCATGCTCGGGCTGATCTTCCTGCTCGTCCTCACGCTGATCAATGCGTTCTTGTTCCGCAAAGGCTCGCACATGATCGCCGAGCACTCGTATGCCGCGGTGCAGCTTTCGGAAAAGCGCTCGATCCACTACGAATGGGACGCTTTCATCTGGCGCGAGATCGGCGCCATCGTCGTGACGATCGTGCTGTTCGGCGCGTTTCAAGTCTTTGCGGGTTCGAGTACCCACGAGCGAAAGTAGTTCGCGTCCTCGACCTGCAGAGTCTGCTGCGCGAGTTCAAGCGGTTTGAACGTGTCGACCATGACGGCGATTTCGTCGGTGGACGTCTTGCCTAAACTCGCCTCCACGGCCCCGGGCTGCGGCCCGTGCGGCGCACCGGCGGCATGCAGCGTAACCGAACCTTCTTCGACGCCGCGCCGGCTCATGAAATTGCCGCTCACGTAGTACAGCACTTCGTCGCAGTCCACGCTGGAATGGTTGTACGGTATCGGAACGGCCAGTGGATGATAGTCGAACATGCGCGGCACGAAGGCGCAGAATGCCGCCCCCTGCGCTTCGAACGTCGCGTGCGCCGGCGGCGGCTGATGCAGTTTGCCGGTGATCGGCGCAAATTCTTCGAGATTGAACGCGTACGGGTAACAGTAGCCGTCCCACCCGACGACGTCGCACGGATGGTTTTGGACGATGTACGTTGCGCAGCGGCCGTTGTTGGAGACGCGCACTTCAAACTCGCCGCGCTCGTCGACCGGCTCGGATAAAACCGGCGCGCGAAAATCGCGTTCGTAGTAGGGCGCATGCTCTTCCAGCTGTCCGAAATCGTTGCGGTATTTGCGCGGAATGCGGACCATCCCCGCGCTTTCATGAACGAGCATGCGGGTGGGCGAATCGGGAAGGACCCGGTACGTCGTTCCGGTGGGAATAACGACGTAGTCGTGGGCGCGGTACGCCAAATCGCCGAAGGTCGTCTGCAGCGTTCCCTCGCCCCAGTGTATGAAGAGCAGCTCGTCGCCGCCGACGTTGCGGTAGAAATACTTCATCGGCTCGCGCGCGTCGGCGACCGAGATGAGCAGGTCGGCATTGCCCAGCAGCGGCGTGCGTGACTCCAGCGCATCGCCCTGCGTGCGCATTCCGGCGGTTTTGAAGTGCCGGTTGCGCAGCGGCTCGTTGGGCTGCAGATGAACCCGAGCGCGATTCCACTCGCGCACGTCGAGCGTTGCGGTCGGCGGCCGAAGATGGTAAAGCAGCGAGTAAACGCTTTCGAAGCCCTTGGTCGAAAACAGCTCTTCGGCGTACAGGCCGCCGTCTGGACGGCGGAATTGAATGTGGCGCTTGTGCGGCACTTCGCCGCAGCGCACGTATGACGGCATTGCGTTTACTCCAGGCTGTTGTCGGGCAAGGCGCGTTCCACGGCGCAAAAACCGTTGCTTTTGTGGCTTGCGTCGCAAAACGGCTTCGTAGCGGATCCGCCGCAGCGGCATAGGGCGATGTTTTGCCCGGTAACGGTATAGGGGCGACCATCGCAGTCGGTAAGCGTTACGGTGCCCGTGACCAAATACGGACCGCTTTCGCGCACTTTGATTCGGACCTCGTCGGTATTCATCGAGTAGAGGCTTTTGACGAGGCATCGGCACTCCCCCGGCAAAAGGGCCGCAGGATGTAACCCATCCTTTTTAAGGAGGACACATGCACAATCGTTCCCTTCTGTGCGCGGCGCTCTGCATTTGCGGTTTGGCGCTGGCGGTGCTGCCCGTCACGGCCGCGTCCCCTTCCAAGCACAAGCCTGCGCCGGCCTCGAAATACGCCGGTCTGCAATACGACGAAATCGTCCGGATGGTCCTTGCCCCTGCGACGCCGCCTCCACCCGGCAGCTTTGCGGATGCCTACGCGCAAGTCATGGCGGATGCCCAAGCTCAGCCCTCGGCCGAACCCGCCAAGCATCACGGCGGCCTCGCCGGTCTGATGAGCAACATCTCCAACATGGGCCAGCAGGTTCAGCAAGCAGCGAACCAAGTGCAGACGCTGATGAAGAACGGGCATCTCACCCGCCTTGCGTACTACAACGGCTGGGTTCGCACGGACGATCCCGTGAACAAGACGGCGACGATCGACAAATGCCGCGAGCATCAGCTCATTCAGCTCGACCTGGCGCACAAGACGTACAAAACGGTCGACACGCAAGGCAAACCTCAGGCGTGCCCCACGCCCGCAATGCCGGCTGCCAATCAGCGTCAGGAAATCAACGAAGCGCCGGGCACGGTCGACCTGTCGATTGCCTCGACGGCTAAGGGTCTTGGTGGCCTCAACATTCAGGGCGTCCCCACGACCGGTTCGGTCGACACGACCAAAATGTCGATGACCAATGCGACCGGCTCGTGCAAAAACGGCTCATTCGAAGTGCAGAGCACGCGTTACGTTTCGAACCTTCGCGTGCCGCGGCGTTACTGCCCGATGCCGAAAACGACCGTTGCCGCCTCAACGCCGGTGGAGGCAGTCGTACACGGCGGCTGTAAGCCGGCGATCAAAGGCGGTGCAACGGGGGCGTACTGGATGCGTACGGGAGACCGGCTCGAACTGTATGACAGCATGGCGATGATGTCTGGCGAGAATTCGGGACGTTTCCAGACCGTCACGCAGCGCGGGAACGTCAACTGGCTCACGAAATCGCAGGCCGACGCGCTTTTCAGCGTACCGTCCGATTTTACACAGGCGCAGTAGCGTTCAGCGGCCGTACAATCCGATCAGGCGTGCGCGGGCGAGCGTGTGACGCGCGATTGCAGCCTGCAGCTGTGGTCCGCTCAAATCCTCGCCTCGCACGCGCGCAACGTCGAGCGCGTAGAGCGTGAATACGTACCGGTGCGGCTTTCCCGGTGGCGGACACGGGCCGCCGTATCGATTTTCGTCGAACGACGTTCGTCCCAATTCTTCCGCGTTCAGTGTGACGCCCGCGGGCAACTCGCGAGTCGAAGCCGGAACGTTGTAGGCGACCCAATGGTACCACCCGCCCGGCGCGGGCGCGTCGGGATCGTGCACGATGAGGGCGAAGCTGCGCGTACCCGCCGGTACGCCGCGCCAGCGCAGCTGCGGGGAAACGTTCGATCCGCCGCAGCGCGCGTACACTGTTGACTGCGGCATGCGCGCGCCGGGTTTGAACGTCGCCGACGCCAGCACGAACGCAGCGGTGCCAATCACGGCCGCGTGCCCGACGACTGGGGTTTGGGCGTGATTCCGAACTGCTCGTAGAACGCATTCGGGCTCATTGCACGGCCTAAGAAGCGCTGCACCTCCACGTCCGGATCGTACGTTCGAGCGGGCTCGAGGATGTCGCGCCGGTAACGCATGCCGACCTGCGGATTCTCCAGGCCGCCGCTCTTGAATGCGGTGAAGAGATCCTGCGCGTATACCAGCGACCACAGATATCCATAATAGCCGGCATCGTAACCGCCCATCAGGTGCCCGAAGCTGGCTTGCGGGTGCGTTCCGGCAACGGCGGACATGGGAGTCAGCTCGCGTGAGAGAGCCGCCCACACCGCGGTCGTGTCGACGTGCGGACCGCTCATGTGATACTTCATGTCGATTTCGGCGTCTTTGATCTGCTGCGTCGTTTCATACGCTTGGTCAACGTATCGCGCGCGTACCATCGCGTCGATCAGATCGTCGGGCAGCGGCGCGCCCGTTTTCCAGTTGGAACTGATTTGCTTGAGGATCGACGGCTGCCACACGAAATTTTCGAGCATCTGGGAAGGCGCTTCCACGAAATCTTGCACGAAGCCGCTGGAAAGCGTTTCGTACGGCGCGGTGCCCAGCAGCGCGGCCATGTCGTGCCCGAACTCGTGGAAAAACGTGACGACGTCGTCGTGGCTGAGCAGCGCAGGATTTCCCGGCGAGGGCTTGGGCCAATTTCCCACGATTGCGGCCATGGGAGCACGCAGCGTCCCATCGGCAAGCCTGCGCACGGGCAGGATCGGAAAATTCGCGAAGTGATCGTATTTACCGGGACGCGGATAGAGATCGAAATACGTCAGGCCGATGAACCGGCCGGTGCGCGAATCGCTCACCGAATATTCGAGCACTTGCGGGTTCCAGGCGTCGGCCGGAACGACCGGTTTGAAATCCACGCTCAGCAACGTATGGTAGACGTTGAGAACCGCATCGATCGTGTGCTGCACGGGGAAATACTGCCGCACTTGGTTCTGATCGACGGCGTATTGCGTTTTGCGAAGCTCGTTGTCGTAGTACGCAAAATCCCAGGGCTGCAGCACGGCGGCCGAATCGCCGGTGTCTTTGGCTTTGATCGCGGTGAGACGGGCGACGTCTTCGCGTGCCTTGGGCAGCAGATTGGCATCCAGGTCGTTCAAAAACGACAGCACGCGCTGCGGCGTCTTTGCCATCCGGTCCGAGAGCTGGTATGCGGCCCAAGTCTGGTAGCCGAGCAGATGCGCGAGATGATCGCGCACCGCAATGGCCTGCTCGAGCAGATCGGTGTTCGCAGCCGCCTGGCGGTTCTGGTAGGCAACGTAGTAGACTTTGCGCGCCGTACCGTCTCGCTCGTTGTCCAGAAACAGACTGGCCGTGCTTTCGTTGACGGGCACCGTGTAATCGGAACCGCTGCGTTTGAGTCCTGCGACGAAATCGGCCGGCAGCGATGCGGCTTGGGCAGGCGTTATCGATATCGTCGTTGCGTCGTTGCCCAGATTGGCTTGATACGCGTTTTGCAAATCCGTGAGCTGCTTGCTCAATTTGACGAATTGCACTCGCCGGGCGGAGGGTAAACCTGCGCCGCTGCGGCGGAACGTGTCAAGCCACAGGTCCGTCAGTTTGCGGTCGTACACGTTACGCGCGGTCCGGCTGCGCGAAGCTTTCGCTACTTGCGCGTACAGGGCGGGGCTGGCCGACAGATCGGTATAGAACGCCGATTCGTCGCTGTTGCATTTCAGGGAAGCGTCGCGCACGTCTTTGGTCGCCGCGACGTAAAACAGAAACGTTTGGGCGACGGTCAGGTCGTTCAAATCGGCGGTGAGATCTTCGAGCGGGCGGACGACGGAACCGAAGGTCTTGACGCCTGCGTTCGTTACGAGCGCGCGCTCGCGGCCCAGCGCGCGGGCGATCGCGGCGTCGCACGAGCTTTGAATTTGCTGCGCGCTCAGGTTCCAATTGACGGCAGGCATCGGAGCGTTCGATTGCGCCTGCGCAGCCGGGCGGGCGGCAGCCCATGCACAGGTGAACGCGACGGCCATGAGAACAGCACGAAAACGGATCACGAATACCTCCGCAAGGGATTGCTGCTGTTGGAAAACGTACTGGCGGCCTCCTTTGTCGCGTGGTATCATGCTTGCGGCCATGACGGGGGTCGGGCTGCTCGCGGCGTGACCTCGTGAACCCCGCCAGGTCCGGAAGGAAGCAACGGTAAGCGAATCCTCACGGGTGCCGGGCACTACCTGGTCCTCGTCGTGGTCTTATCCGTCGCTGCTTGCCCGCAGACCGAAAAGGGCGCGTACGCCTTTACGCGAATTCGACGCGCCTGCCCAACCGCTAAAGCGAGAGGCCGAACAACCGGCCTGCTATGAGTGATGATTAGGCTGACAGATCGCTACGTTATCAAGATCGTGCCGCACCACGGCAAGGTCGTCCACCGCTTCGAACTGACCCGCCGGCACATCGTCGGCGCCGTACTGCTGTTCGCCACGCTCCTGGGCGCGTGCGTAGCAGTAGGTGCGGCGCAACTCGAACGCGCTCACGGACAGGTAAGCCGCCTGCAGTCCGTAGACTCCCGCCAGCGCGCCGAACTGCAGCGAATCGGCCGCACGACTTCGGGAATTCGCGCGCAGCTCCAGCGCGTGCAGCGGCAAAACCAGCAGATTCAACAGTTGATCGGCGTTCGCGCGCCGGTCCAGAAGACTTCCGACGTTCGCCACGGCATCAGCGCGCTGCAGGTCGCGACGAATCAAACGGCAGCGGAATCGAACGTGCTGCGCCGCCTGACCATGCACGTGCTCAACGTGCGGCACATTCAAGAGTTGGCGCGTGCGCAAGCATTGGCCGCCATTCCCTCGATCGATCCCGTTCGCGGCGCGCCGGTGATCGGCTGCTTTTGCTATCGCTCGTCGCCCGACAGCGAATTTCATCCCGGCGTCGATCTCGGCGCGAACTATGGCGATCCGGTACATGCCGCTGCGGCCGGACGGGTGGCCGCTGCCGATTGGGACGGCGGATACGGTTTGAAAATCGACATCGATCACGGCAACGGTTATCATACGTGGTACGCGCACCTCTCGAAGGCCGAAGTGCAGCCCGGACAGCTCGTTCACAAAGGTCAAGAGATCGGGCTCGTGGGTTCGACGGGTTTTTCGACCGGTCCGCACCTGCATTACCAAGTCATGCTCAACGGCAGCGCCGTGGATCCGCAGCCATATCTGGACGGCGTACCCGCAAAAGTTTTAGCGGCCCTGCCATAGAACGGTAAGCGCGTGAGCGCTGCGTTGTGTCAATTTCTCTCGGCCGTCGACAAGGTGATCTGGCTGTACACGATCATCATGTTCGTGTACGCCGTCTTGTCTTGGGTGCCGGATTTGCGCGGGCGATGGAGCCGGTATCTGGAGATGATCGTCGAGCCGGTGCTCGCGCCGGTGCGGCGCATCGTTCCGCCCGCAATGGGAATCGACTGGTCGTTTTTGATCGTGCTGGCGATCCTGTGGGTCATTCGCGCCATGGTCATCGCGCCGCTCGCCGCCCGCTGCATACTCTTTTAAATGAAAGCGGAATCGCCGCACCGCCTCGAAGTCGCGGCGGAAGTGCGGAATTTTTGCATCATTGCGCACATCGACCACGGTAAGACGACGCTGTCGGACCGCCTGCTCGAACTCACGCGAACGATCGAGATGCGCGACATGGAGGAGCAGGCGCTCGATGCGATGGACTTGGAACGCGAGCGCGGCATCACGATCCGCATGCATCCCGTCACACTGAACTATCGCTCCAAAGACGGGGGGACGTACCGGCTGAATCTGATCGATACTCCCGGGCACGTCGACTTTTCCTACGAAGTTTCACGCTCGCTGGCGGCCTGCGAGGGTGCCGTTCTCATTATCGACGCCGCCCAAGGCATCGAGGCCCAAACGCTGGCGAATTATCATCTGGCGCTCGAACACGACCTGACGATCATCCCGGTCATCAATAAGATTGATCTGCCGGCGGCCGATCCGCAGCGGGTCATGGGCGAGGTCGAAGAACTGCTTATCATCGAGAAGTCCGACTGCATTTTGGCCAGCGCCAAACAGGGCACCGGAATCGACGACATCCTCGAGGCGATCGTGCACCGGATTCCCCCGCCCAAGGGGCACCGGGATCACTTGCGGGCTTTGGTGTTCAACGCTCAATTCGATCCGTACCGCGGAGTCGTGAGCTACGTGCGCGTGGTGGACGGGCAACTGCGCCAAGGTTCGCGCTTCATGTCGATGGCGCATCAGCACGTTTTCGAGTGCACGGAAGTCGGCGTCTTCAGTCCGCAGATGCGCCCAACCGAGCTGCTCGACGTGGGCGGCGTGGGATACGTCATCGCCAACATCAAGTCGCTGGGCGACATCGACGTGGGCGACACGATCACGCAAGCCAGCAATCCGTCGCACGTGCCGCTGCCCGGCTATCGCAAAGCGGTTCCGATGGTGTATTGCGGCCTCTATCCCAACGAAGGCGACGAATATTCCGATCTGCGCGACGCGCTCGAGAAATTGAAACTCAACGACGCAGCCTTTACGTACGAGCCGGAAACCTCCGTGGCCCTGGGCTTCGGCTTTCGCTGCGGTTTTCTGGGACTGCTCCACATGGAGATCGTGCAGGAGCGGCTGGAACGCTCGTACGCATTGGATCTGATCGCAACCTCGCCGTCCGTCGTGTTTCGCGTGACCAAAAACGACGGCACGGTGGAGACGATCGACAATCCCAGCAAACTGCCTGCGGCAAACCTCGTGAAAACCATCGAAGAGCCATACGTGAAGGCTACCGTGATAACGCCTCCGGAGTACGTGGGCGCCATCATGGACATCACGCAATCGCGCCGGGGCACGCTTTCGAACATGGAGTATCTGCACGACGGCCGCGTGATCCTCAGCTACGAAATGCCGCTCATCGAGGTGATCATCGATTATTTCGACCAGTTGAAGTCGCGCACCAAAGGCTATGCTTCGCTCGACTACGAGACGATCGGATACCGTCAAGGCGATCTGGTCAAATTGGAGATATTGCTCAACGGCGAGGTGGTCGATGCGCTTTCGTTCATCGTGGCGCGCGAGCGGGCCGCCGCACGCGGGCGGGCGCTGACCGAGAAGCTCAAGGAGCTGATTCCACGCCAGATGTTCGAAGTTCCGATCCAGGCGGCTATCGGCGGCAAGATCATCGCACGGGAAACGGTCAGCGCGGTTCGCAAGAACGTGCTGGCCAAATGCTACGGCGGCGACATCACGCGCAAGCGCAAACTGCTCGAGAAGCAGAAGGCCGGCAAAGAACGGATGAAACGGGTGGGCCGGGTGGATCTTCCGCAGGAGGCGTTCATGGCGGTATTGAGACTCGAGGACTGATCGTGAAAACGTACGTTGCGACCAAGAACCTGGGCAAACTGAGCGAGCTGAAGGAAATATTCGCCGGTTCGCCGCTGGAGCTGGACACGTATCCGCTGTACGCGCAGGCGCCCGAGCCTGCCGACACGTACGCGGGCAACGCGCAATCCAAAGCACAAGCGCTGCACCAGCAGCTGCGCGAGGCCGCCGTCCACGGCGCCGTACTCGCCGACGATTCGGGATTGGAGGTGTCCGCGCTGGGGGGACGCCCGGGCGTGCGTTCCGCGCGTTATGCCGGCGAGGACGCCACGTGGCCCGTTCGGCGTGAAAAACTGCTGGAAGAGCTTGCGAACGTGCCGCCGGACCAACGCGCCGCCAAGTTTTGCTGCGCAATGGTCCTCATATTGGAAACGGGCGAATCGTTGGCCGGCTACGGCGAGGTTGAAGGCGTCGTTTCGGGCGAGGAGTCGGGAAGCCTCGGCTTCGGCTACGATCCGCTGTTTTGGTATCCGCCGGCCGGCAAGACGTTCGCGCAGCTCGACGATTCGGAGAAAAACGGGGTGAGCCACCGGCGCCGCGCCGCAGACTCGCTGCTCTCTTCGCTGCGCGAGCACCCCGCAGTTCGTGGGTGATGCGCAGCTCATCGCTGCCGCAACGACGGACGACATTGCGCATTTCGCGCGCACCCGCTGCCGCGACGAACACGCGCGAAAACTGTACGTCGATCTCGCGCAGACTGCCCCGCGCGGTGCATACGTCGCGAAAGATTCGGGCACGCCGATCGGCATCGGCTTTGCGCATGCGCTCGAAGACGAATGGTTTCTCAGCGAGCTGTACGTCGAACCGTCGTTTCGCGCGCAAGGCATCGGCGGCAGGCTGCTCGAGGAGGTGGCCAAGGATGCCGGAGACGTTTCGCGCACCGGACTGCTGCAATCCGGCGAACTGGGAAGCGTTGCGTTTTATCTGCAGCGAAGCGTTCCCGTGCAGACGCCGGTCGCTCAGATCGCCGGAACGATTCCGCACGAAAACGAACTCGCGCGCATGGCCGCAGGCGAATACCGGTTCATCACCGAGCCGATCGAACCGCTGCGCCATCGCGCGGCGCTGGCCGGACTCGATCGCGAAGTGCGCGGATCGGCACGGCCGCTGGATCATGCTTATTTTTGTGAAAACGGACGCGGCGTAATCTTTCGCCGCGACGAGGAACTTGCCGGATACGCGTACGCCTGGCCCAGCGGCCGAATCGGTCCGCTCGCTGCCGCTTCGCAAACCTACGTCGTTCAGTTCTTTGCGTTTGCGCTGGCGACGCTGGCCCGCACGTTCGAGGCGACCTGGTGCACGGCACTGGTGCCGGCGACGAACGTTCGCGTCATGCGCGCTGCCCTGCGCGCCCAACTGAAGATCGAAACGCTCGGCATGTTCGCAAGCGATGCCGGCATGCTGGATCTTTCGCGGTACGTAGGGTTCCACGGATTGCTGTTCTAAACAACGCGCCGACGGGGCGTAGCTCAGCTTGGTAGAGCGCTGCGTTTGGGACGCAGAGGTCGCTGGTTCGAGTCCAGTCGCCCCGACGTTCCCCTTCTCCGGGCTCTCTGGCGCAGCCATGGTATCCTAGCGGGGTGCGCGCCCGTGGTCTAACGGATAAGGCACGAGTCTTCTAAACTCGAAGATGGGGGTTCGATTCCCTCCGGGCGCACATGTCCGGAAGCGAACCGCAACGCGCGTGGTGGCTGTAGCTCAGCTGGTTAGAGCGCTAGACTGTGACTCTAGAGGTCGGGGGATTGTAGCCCCTCAGCCACCCATTCCGTTGCGCATGGGCTGAAACAAGAACTCGCCGGCGGTTGTCAAAGTGGGTATAGCGGGCTAGGCCACCGGGATGCGCCTCTAGCTCAGTCGGTAGAGCAGCGGACTTTTAATCCGTTGGTCCCGGGTTCGAGTCCCGGGGGGCGCACGTGTTCGCACCGCTAGCTCAATGGTAGAGCAGTTGACTCTTAATCAATTGGTTGTAGGTTCGAGTCCTACGCGGTGCAGACTTTTTTTCGTGACACTCTAGGACGAGCGTTTGCACGTCGCCTTAAAGTACGGTTTCGTTGCAGTCAGCGTCGGATATCCGAAAAATGTATAGGTATTCCTATTGTTGCGGACGTTTTGACCGCGGGTGAGCTTGCCGCTGTCGGAAGCGTGATCGGTCCATTGTTCGGTGTTGCCGGTCCACGGCTTGGCAAACGAGACGCTCCAGCTGGCGTCGTTGTCGAGAGAAGTTTGGACATAGCGACGATTCTTCGCATCGTACGTCGTTGCATTGCTGAACGCGAAAGGCTTCATCTTTCCTTGGGCCGGGACGGAGACCCACGAGCGCATGACGCCCGAGTCGAGGGCAAACGTTTGCGTACCTTTCACCGTTGGACGTCCGACGACGCCGGCCACGCAAGTCCACGTGCCGACGTAATACTGCATGGCCTGCATGCCTGTGTTCGGCTGCGCGCCGGCTGGTGCAGCTAAAGCGGCGGCTAGAATCAACGGAGCCACGAGTTTTTTCACTGAGAACCTGCCTTTCGTGCCGGCCGTAACGGCCCGGCGGCTTGGTCAGTTCGCCCGCAGGCGCCCACGAGTAAGCCGTCAGCCCTTTGCTAAGCTCAAGTATGAGCAACGACACTACGGCCATCAGTCGCGCGTCGGGAATAGTCCTTCCGATGCGCAAGGTCTGCAGCTAGGTTCGGTTTCGGTAAAGTTCGCGGGGAAGCAGGTTAGCGGCGCGAAGATTGGGCCTGTGAACGACGCGAACAGGCAAACGCTGAGCCTATCGCGGGCGGACCGCGACAAGGAAGTCGTCCAAAGAACTGCCGAGCTGCTCACGAGCGGCTTATCGCTGGAAGACCTCTTCCACGCGCTCTGTTCGCTATTGGCGCGATTCGTCGATGCGTCTTCGGTGTTCATCGCGCTCAAGGACAACGAAGGCGCGCGTTTTGCGTTTCTGCTGCAGAACGGCGTCGTCGCGCGAATGGAAAAACGGCGCGTCCATCCCGGCTCGAGCACGGACAACGTGCTGCGCACCGGACTGCCCGTCCTCAAGCGGCGGATGGACGACTGGACCGAAGGCCGCATCGCCCTCAACCTGCCGTGGAGCACGGACGACGACGAGCGGATCTCCGCGATCTTCGTTCCGCTCAAGTTCGGCACGAGCGTCATCGGCGTTCTGTCCGTGCAAAGCAACCAGAGCAATGCGTACAACGAAGAAGACGTCGCGCTGCTGCAGACCTGCGCGCTGTACCTGAGCGTGCGCATCCACCAAGCGCAGCTCGAAACGCAAAGCGCCCGGCTGGAAAATATCGCTTCCACGGACAGCTTGACGGGCGTGGCCAACCGCCGCTCCTTTCATCAACGTTTTGCGATCGAATGGCAGCGGGCGGTGCGCCGCGGAACCGGCCTTGCCTTGCTGCTGATCGACATCGATTTTTTCAAGCCGTTCAACGACACTTACGGGCACGTTGCCGGCGATGCAGCGCTTCAGCAAGTCGCCAATGCCCTTTCGGCATGCTTGGCGCGGTCCGAGGATCTGTTCGCGCGTTACGGAGGCGAGGAATTCGTTGCGGTGCTGCCCGACACGGAGCTCGGGGGCGCGTTGACGATCGCCGAGCGGATGCGCGAAGCCGTATTCGATCTCGGCATCGCGCACAGCGGATCGCTGCTGGGGCGTTTGACGATCAGCGCGGGAGTCGCACACAAAATACCGGCGCGCGGCACCGATGCGCAATTGCTGGTCAACGCTGCGGACGTCGCGCTGTATCAGGCAAAGCGTTCGGGCCGAAACCGCGTCGCGGGCGAAAATTACCGCTCCGATGCGCCGCCCGCGTATCCGGCCAAGGCCTACCGGCACAATCTGCCGGAAACGCGCGGACGAACGTTCGGGCGCGGCGACGACTTACAGCAACTGCGCAAGCTGCTGCGCTGTTCGCGCCTGCTGACGATAGCTGGCCCGGCGGGCATCGGCAAATCGCGCGAAGCCGTCGAACTGGCGCGCCGTGAAATGGGGCGTTTCCGCGACGGCGTGTTTTACGTGGACTGCTCCACCATCGTGGACGAGCGGTATCTCTGCAGCAGAATCGCCGCGGTTTTGGGCGTTCCCGAAACGCCCGTGATGACGCCCGAAACGATCGTCGCCGATTTTCTGCATTCAAAACAGCTGTTGATCGTTTTGGACAACTGCGACGGCGTGAAAGAGTTCGCCGGCGCGTACCTGCGTTCGCTGAGCATACAACCGCGCGGAGTGTGCGTGCTGCTCACGTGCCGCGAGCCGCTGCTCGTTCCGGGCGAAGCGGCCTACGTATTGCCGCCGCTCTCGCAGGAAGACGCTGCTGCCCTGTTTTTGGAGTGCGCCGCTGCGCTCGTCGGCATCGATTCGCGCAAGGCCGACGGCGAGAACGTCGCGCAGATTTGCCGTCAGTTGGACGGTTTGCCGCGTGCGATTCAGCTCGCGGCCGCGCAGCTGCATACCTTCGATCTGGACGATCTGGCAAGGCGTCTTCCCGACCGAGACGCGTTGGGACGCGAAGCGACGCACGGGTTCGTAGAGTGGAGCTGACAACGTGCTTTCGCCGCAGGAGCAGAGGCTGCTGCGCGCGCTTTCCGTGTTTGCCGGAGGCGCTTGCGCCCAAGCGATCGCTGCCGTATGCCCTGCGACGTCTGCGCTGACGTCGCTGGTCGACAAAGCGCTGGTGACGCCGGAAGTCACGGCCGCGGGTGAACGGTACGTGGTGCCCGCTTCGACGCGCGCCTTTGCGCTGGAGCGCCTCAAGGAAGAAGGTGAATGGGAAGGGGACGCGCTGCTCCACGCCCGGTATTTCGCCAGGCGCGCACAGGCGCTCGAAGCGGCGTATTCCACGCGCGAGTGGCGGCCGGCGCTCACGTCCATGCTGTTCGAGCTCGACAACTTGCGCGCGGCGCTGCGCTTCACGGTTACGCAGGGATACGACCTGCGGCTGGGAGCCGAACTCACCTGCGATTTGGTCAACTACTGGCAGCAGCTCGGAAGAAACACCGCCGGTCGAGAGTGGATCGAAGAGCTGCTCGCGCGGGAGGACGCCAATTTTTCGAAACTGCTGCGCGCGAAACTGCTGTGCAGCTGGGCGCGGCTCGACACTGCCCGTTCCAAGCGCGCGTTGGATGCGGCATTGCAGTCGGTGCAGCTGTATCGCGAGCTCGGCGACGAGCGGGGCTTGTCGGCGGCTCTGTTCGAGGCCGCGGCCGCATCGTCGGGCATCGGCGACATCGACCGCGCCGATCCGTGGCTGGCCGAGGCGCTGGAGATCGCGCAGCGTACCGGCGACGTGCGGCGCATGGCCGACGTAATAAACGGGCAGGCTCTCGCGGAAAACTGGCGCGGCCACTGGACGCGCGCGCGCGAAATGCTCGAGCACAGTTTGGCGCTGTTTCGGCAGCTGGAAGACGACCGCGGTGTCGCGTCGTTGCTGGGCAATCTGGGCGATCTGGCGGCGACGGTGGGCGACTACGATCGCGCGGTCGCGCTGAGCCGGCAAAGCCTGGCCATTCTCGAGCGGCTCCACGATGCGCAGTCGACGGGATGGCAGCTGCTCAACCTGGGAGCGTTCGAGCTCAAGCGCGGCAACGTCGAAGCAGCGCGGCCGGCGCTGCGGCGGGCGCTGGAACTGGTGCGGGAATATCAGGACGACTGGCTGAGCGCGAACTGCTTGGACTGCCTGTCGCGCTTGGCCCTCGTAGAAAAGGACTGGGGACGCGCCCTGCGCCTGGCGGGCTTTGCCGACGGGGTGCTGGAGAGCATCGGCGTGCCGCGCCAGCCCCCCGATCAGCTCGATTACGAGAACGTCGTGCGTGAGGCCCGGAGCGCAGTCGGCTCGGAAGCCGCCGCGAGCCAGATGTCCGGCGCCCGGGCTATGGCGTGGAGTCAGGCGCTGCGTGAAGCTGATGGAAGTTTGAAGCCTTTAGCTTAATATCGTCTTTTCGTCAACGTTACAGGGGTTGAATATTCGGCTTGAGTGGCTATCATTTGTGATAGGTCACGATACCGATGGTTCACGCATTACTCATGGCCGCTCTGGCGTTCCGTTCGCCTGCGGCAAACGAACTGCATACGATAGCGGCCGGGGCTGCCACCGCGCTCTACCGCGATCTCAACCGCGCGCGTCGCCGCCACGGCTTGGGCGCGCTCGCCCTGGACCGGCGCTTGGACCGCGCCGCGATCGTGCACGTGGCCGACATGGCGCGCCGCAACTACTTCGCGCACGAATCACCCGAGGGCAATTCACCCTTCGACCGTTTGCGCCAAGCCGGGTGCGACTATCGTTACGCCGGCGAAAACATCGCTATGGCGCCGGACGAACGCATCGCAGATTGGGCGCTCTTTAGGAGCCCGCCGCATAGGGAGAACATCCTTTCTCCCAACTACCGCCGCGTCGGCATCGCCGTGAGCGTGACTGCAGCCGGTGAGCTGCTGTTCGTCGAAGACTTCTCGGACTGAAACAAAGCCCTCGTAACGCTGAAGGAATAGGTACGGCCGCGTTATACTTAACCGCGTCGCCGCGCCGGCGCGGGCAAGTGGCGGAACCGGTAGACGCGCTGGATTTAGGTTCCAGTGGGGCAACCCATCAGAGTTCGAGTCTCTGCTTGCCCAAAAGGGACCGCGCGGAAGTAGCTCAGTGGTAGAGCATCGCCTTGCCAAGGCGAGGGTCGCGAGTTCGAATCTCGTCTTCCGCTCCAGGTTTCGCATCCGCTTTGGCCCCGGCGCCTCCCGAGGAGAGCAATCCTGTCTACGTCGACCCTGACCAAGCTCGCGCCCACGCAGGTCGAATTGGTCATTCCCATATCGCCGCAAGAGTTGCGGGACGCCGAGGAGCGTGCCTTCCGGCGTCTGGTCAAAAAGACGAAACTGCCGGGATTTCGGCCGGGCAAAGCGCCTCGCAAGGTTTTCGAGCAAGCGTACGGCGCGGAAACCATCGCGGCGCAAGCCATGGAAGACGTCGTTCCGCAGGTGTACGCCAAGGCCGTGCGCGAGCACGACCTCGATCCGGTGGACCGGCCGAAAATGGAAGTTCTGCCCGATGAAGGCGACCAGCCGATCCGGGTCAAGGCCGTCGTGGACGTTCGTCCCGATTTCGAGCTGCATGCCTATAAGGGAACCGCGCTTGCCCGGGCGCCCGTCGCCGTAACCGACGCCGACGTCGACAACGCTCTGGCCGCGCTGGCGCGCGAGCGCGCAACTCTTGTGCCCGTCGAGCGCGAGGCCCGCTTGGACGACGTCGTGACGGTGGACTACGAAGGAAAGATCGACGGCGAGGCGTTTGAAGGCGGCGCCGCGACCGGTCAGCAGATCGAATTGTCGGAAGACCGCTTCGTACCCGGTTTCGCCTCCGGCATCGCCGGCATGGCGGTGGGCCAAACCAAGGACGTGCAGGCCACGTTCCCTACGGACTATACGGCAAAGGAGCTTGCGGGAAAGGCTGCGGTCTTTACGGTGACTTTGCACGAAGTCAAAGAACGTGAAATTCCCCCAATCGACGACGAGCTGGCCAAGATCGCTTCCACGCACGAGACGCTGGAAGAGCTCAAGGCGGACGTCCGTGCGCGTCTGCGCAGGGTCGCCGAATCGCGGCGCCGGCGGGAAATCGGCGACGAACTGGTGGAACGCCTGGTCGCAGAGCACGATTTCCCGTTGCCGCCGAGCATGGTGGACCGCGAAGCCGAAAGCATGCTGCAGGATATGTCGGGCGTGGCCGCGCGCCGCGGCGCGTCGCTGCAGCAGTACTTGAAGGACACGGGCTCGAGCGAAGACGAGCTGCTGCGTGAGTATCGCCCGCAAGCCGAGCGCCGAGTCAAAGCGACCCTGCTCCTGGAACGCATCGCCAAGGCCGAGAACATCCGGGCCACGCCGGCCGATATACAGAATGAAATGCAAACGCTTGCCGCGCAATACGGGCAACCGGTCGAACGAATTCGTCAAGCCTTGGGCAATAACGTCGTCTCATTGATGGACGGAATAATCCGAAATAAGACCGTAGAGTTCTTGGTGCAGAACGCCGTAGTGGCCGAAATGCCGGCCGAGCCCGGGTCGGCGCCCTGATCTGTCGAAGCACACAGCACCATTTCGCGGCGCGTCGCCGTACGTAGAAACCACTGCAGAAGAGGAAGAACGGTAATGGGTCATTTGGTCCCGATGGTCGTCGAGCAGAGCGCACGCGGAGAGCGCGCGTTCGACATTTACTCGCGCCTGCTCAAGGATCGCATCGTTTTCGTCGGCGGCCCGATCGACGATCATTTGGCGAACCTCGTGATCGCACAGCTGCTTTTCCTGGAAAAGGAAGACCCCGACAAAGACATCGACATGTACATTAACAGCCCCGGCGGCAGCGTTACCGCGGGTCTTGCAATTTACGACACGATGCGGTTCATCAAACCCGACGTCGCGACCATCTGTGCCGGAATGGCGGCCTCGATGGGCTCGATTCTGCTCACCGGCGGAGCCCAGGGCAAACGCATGGCGCTTCCCCATGCCAAGATACTCATTCACCAGCCGTGGGTGCAGCAGGTGGGCGGCCAGGCAACGGACATCGAGATACACGCCCGCGACTTGATTGCCACGCGGCGTATGCTGGCCGGCATCTATGAGGATACGGCCAAGAAGCCGATCGAGCAGATCCTCAAGGATATCGAACGCGATTTTTTCATGACCGCGCAGGAAGCCAAGGACTACGGCATCATAGACTCGATCATCGAAAACCGGTCGTCGCTGGCAACCCCGGCGTAGGCGCGAAGAAGGGCGAAGGCGAAGCGAACCGCACATGTTCCGATTCGGAGACGAGAAGGGTCAACTCAAATGCAGCTTCTGCGGAAAATCGCAGGAGCAAGTGCGCAAGTTGATCGCCGGCCCGGGCGTCTATATTTGCGACGAATGTATCGAGCTCTGCAACGAGATCATCGAAGAAGAGCTCTACAAGAACGTCGACGAAAATTTGCGTCTGCGCAACATTCCCAAGCCCAAAGAGATCAACCACATCCTCAATCAATACGTCATCGGGCAGGAACGCGCGAAGAAATCGCTCGCAGTCGCCGTGTACAACCACTATAAGCGCGTCAACATGGGCGCAAGCGCCGACGACGTGGAGTTGCAGAAATCCAACATTCTGCTGGTGGGTCCAACCGGGTCGGGCAAGACGTATCTCGCGCAGACCCTTGCAAAGATTCTCGACGTGCCGCTGGCCATGGCCGATGCGACGTCGCTGACCGAAGCGGGCTACGTCGGCGAAGACGTCGAGAACATTCTGCTCAAGCTGATCCAAGCCGCCGACTACGATGTCAAGCGCGCGGAAAAGGGCATCGTTTACATCGACGAGATCGACAAGATCGCGCGCAAGAGCGAAAACCCGTCGATCACGCGCGACGTGTCGGGCGAGGGCGTTCAGCAGGCGCTGCTCAAAATTCTGGAAGGCACCACCGCGAACGTGCCTCCGCAGGGCGGCCGCAAGCACCCGCACCAGGAATTCATTCAGATCGACACCACCAACGTGCTGTTCATCTGCGGCGGCGCGTTCGACGGCCTGGAACGGATCATCGAATCGCGCGTGGCGAGCAACAACATGGGCTTTCGCGCGCAGCCCGAGGGCCGCAAAGAGCAGCGCGTAGGCAAACTGCTCCAGCAGCTGATGCCCGAGGATCTGCTCAAATTCGGCCTCATTCCCGAGTTCATCGGCCGTCTGCCCATCGTCGTTACGCTCGATGCGCTCGACGAGCTGGCCCTGCGACGCATCCTGGTCGAGCCGCGCAACGCGCTGGTGCGCCAGTTCCAAAAAATCATGGGTCTGGACGGCGTCGAGCTGACGTTCACCAAAGAAGCCCTGGTCGCCATTGCGGCGCGCGCGCAGACGCGCAAGACCGGCGCTCGCGGGCTGCGCTCAATCCTCGAAGAGACGATGCTCGACGTCATGTACGATCTTCCGTCGCTTTCCGGCGTGAAGAAATGCGTGGTCAACAAGGAAGTCATCGAAAGAAAAGAAGCTCCCACGTTGATCTACAACGAGCGGCAGAAAGACATGCCGGCATAGGGCTTCGGCTTCGGCGCCCATATTGGAACGTGGGCGTGGTTACGGCGCCCGTTCACTCTTTTTTGGATCCCGGTTTCGTGCCGCAGGTGCACTGGCTGGAGCCTGCAGGCCGAAAACGCTTTGTCGCCGATCCCTTCGGCGTAGTCGACAACGGGCGGCGGTTCGTGTTTTGCGAGCTCTTCGACTATCGGCGCGACAAGGGCGTCATCGCGTGTTTTGAGGTTGACGAACGGTTCAACCGCGGTCCGCTGACCACCGTTATCGATCTGCCGCATCACGCGTCGTATCCATTCATCATTCATCACGAAGGAACGTACTATTGCGTGCCGGAGACGGTGTACGCCAGGGAAGTGGCGATATTCGCGGCGACCGATTTTCCATACCGATGGGAGCGCGCCGGCACGCTGATCGCGCACTTTGCGGCCAACGATTCGACGATCGTGCAGCACGGCGGACGCTGGTGGCTGTTCTGCACCGACTACGACCGCGGCTTCGATCGCGCGCTCTGCATATGGCACGCGCCCGACCTCATGGGCCCGTGGCGGCAGCATTCGGGCAATCCCGTCAAAATCGACAACTCTGCGGCGTGCTGTGCGGGAGCCCTCTTCGTTCACGACGACACGTTGTACCGGCCGGCGCAAGATTGTTCCAGCGGTTACGGCAACAGCGTGGCGCTCCAGCGCGTCGATCGTCTGAGCGCCGGCGGCTTTTCCGAACGCACGATAGCGACCGTGCGTCCGCAGCGTGGGCGCTACGGTGACGGCCTGCACACGCTTTCGCCGCTGGGAGATTGGACGTTGCTCGACGGGCGGCGCGATGCGCCGGATGCCGACGTCGCCGTCGGTTTGGCCAAGAAATCCGCGCGACGCGTGCTGAACGCCCTCACCGCGCGAACCCGTCATCGATGAGCGCGTCGCAGCCCTTGCGCGTCCTCAAGGCGGAACCCCTGGCGCCGAATGAATGGCGCCGGTTCGACGAACGATTTCCCGCGCCGACGTTTACCGCTCGGCCGGCATGGTCCGCCGCCTGGTGCGATGCGTTCCCGCAATACCAACCGGCACCGCTGCGCTGCCGGCTCTCCGACGGCGCGCGCGTTATCGTGCCGGCGCTGTGCGCGAGAACGAGCCTGCTGCGGTTGCGCGCCGGCGAAGCGCTGCCCTGGAACGAATCGATCGTCATCCAAAACGAAGAAAACGGAGCGCTTGCGCAAGCTGCGCAGGCTGCGTGCGCGCTCGCGCACGTCGCGCGCCGAGAATACGACAGCTTTCGCGTTACGTTGTGGCCGCAGTGCGATCAAGCCGGCGTAGACCTCGGCGGCGAAAGGCATGCCGATGAGACGTCGATCATCGATTTGTCGGACGGTGCCGATGCCGCGATAGCGCGAATGGATGGACGCAGCCGCCGAATGGCGGGTCAAGCGGTTCGCCGCGGGGTGCGGCCGTACAAGGCCGACGCCGCCGGCGCGGTGGACGCGTACTACGGCATCCTCCTCCAGTCGGCGCAGCGGTGGGGCTTGAACGAACCGACGATTCCCAAAAATTTGATCGAAGCGGTGGTTCGCCACGGTGGGAGCGACGTGGAAATTTGGCTTGCGGATTGTGACGGCGTTGCGGCCGCCGGCGGCGTCGTGCTGTTTGGTTCGCAGGAGATGTACTTTTGGAGCGCCGCCATGCGTGCGGAGTATGCCAACGCGCGCCCCAGCAACGCGCTCAACGTCGCGTTGCTTCACGCGGCGGCAAACCGGGGTACTCGCTGGTACAATATGGGTTCCAGTTCGGGGCTCGAAGGCGTGCAGCAATTCAAAGATCGATTGGGAGCGGTGCGCGTGCCGTACGTCACGCAGGTGATCGAGCGGCGCACGTTTGCCGCGTATCGCGCAATTGCGGCCCGTTTGCGGCGTTAGCGCGTTACGTGATCTCCAAATTCGTGCCCGCCGCCGTTTGGAACGGGTGTGCGCGCAGCGTGCACAAGTAAGCGCGGAAACCGACGCCCGTTTGCCGCAACCCGAAGCGGCGCGCGTCCAGCCCGAATGCGTTCGGGACGTTGACCAAACGCGCCGGCTGCCGCGCGTTGTAAAGTCCTGCCGCAGAATGCAGCAGCTGCGGCAGCGAGCCCCCATCGCCGCCGGGTACGTACAGCGTCTCGAGCGCCGTTACGGTCTGGACGCTTCGCGCCGTTCTGACCGCCATTTGCAGCGCCCAGGCAGCGCCCGTTTCCGACGCCCGACACACGACGAGCAGACGGCGCGATCGCGGATCGGCAAGGTAGTGCGCAAACTGCTCGGCGGAAGGATCGCTCCACAAGATCGAACCATCGCGCGCACAAGCCTGGATGACGGGGTTCAGTTCGGAATACTGCGATGACGCGCGCTGCTGCGGCAAATCGTTCCCTGTGCTGCGATCGAGATACGAAAACGTCGGATATGAACCCAGTTGCGAGACGGTGTAGCCGCCGTGCGAGTACGCGCGCAGAAGCGCGCGTTCGCCGCTTGAATCCGGAACGGCAAACGTCAGCAGCGGCCCGGACGTCTGGAGCTGGGAAAGCAGGCGCGCATAGAGCGCCGCCGCGATTCCGCGGCGCTGGCGGTCCGCGAGCACGGCGACGAACGAAACGACTGCAACCTCTTGTGCGGTCGGTCCCAGCCGCATCCGGCGCGGCGTCGAGGCGATGAATCCGATAGCTTCGGAGTCGTCATACGCAGCCAATGCCACCGGCGCCGGATTCCCGGGAAAGGTCAGCTGCCAGCGGACGTACTCGGGCGTATAGTGCAGGGCCGGCGCGGGCCATGCATCGTTCAGAATCTGCGCGGCTTGCGGTGCAAACGCTGCGGCGTCGACTACGTCAATCCGCGCGTTCATTGCGGCTTTGCGAAAATTCGGGTGCGGCGCGCACGACATGCGGCCATGCCGACGCATCGCTGCCGTGCTGTCGCAAAAACGCGTACACCCACCGCTCCAAACCAAACCCCACGCAGACGCTGTGCATATGCGCGCCGCTGTCGAGCGTAATGCCGAACGCGTGACCGAAGAAGTCGGAATGGTAATTGTGCGACGAGACCGCCGTGCGCTCACCACCCGGCAGCATGAGCGATACTTCGAGCTTTGCTTCGGAGCTGAGCTGGAAATACGTCTTCGGCAACGCGTCGGGAGCGACGAAGAACGGATCGCTGGCGGTGCGGATTTCGCCGGCCAGGCGATGCTCTTCCAAAAACCGCTCCATCATTTCTACGGACTCTTGCCGTGCGTGCAGCACCTCTTCTCGGCCGCCGGCAAAGACGATCTCGCGCAAGGTGAAGTCCCATAGCCTGCGCAGGTCGGACGTGTTGGCGGATTCGTACCGGAAGCACTTGCCGCATACGCCGTATGCCGACGCGGCATCCGGCATACGCCGGTTTTCACAAAGGTGATACACGTGATAGCACAGTGCCGGAGAGAGACATGCCTCCGGGCGTTCCATGTCCGCCAGCGCCTGCGCGTCCAGCTGCGTCACGGCTTGATGGCGCGATCGGAAGCCGTCGATCACGTGCGCGTCTTCCCGCAAATGCGCCGCGAACGTCACGTTGTGCGGAAACGATCCGAAGTAGTCGCAGCGCGCCAGCACGGACGTCGGAATCAACGCCGGTACGGCTATCGGCACAGCGCCCCACCGCGAGCCGAACGATTCGAAGACGCGATCGAAGTAGCGAAACAGCTGCAGCGGCAACCCCTGTAAGGCGACTTGACCCATGCCCAAGACCGTGATGCCGCTCGAGTCGCTTTCACCGGCGAATGCGACGTTCTCGCAGGTGGAGGTTCGGTAAATCACCTTACGCTCGACATGCTGCAGGGCACGCTGCACCCGACGAGCCAGCCCTTGCACCTGCGGGGTAAGTTCCTCCGCGTTGGCACCGCTCGCTTCGAATTCCACCCGCTGCCCGTCGTCGGAAAAGCGAACCTGCGAGATCGCTTTGGAGAGAAACGGCAGCTGTTTGCGGATCTCTTCGCACGCCATTTCGTTGGCCGGCGCCGGAAGCTGCACGCTG
This sequence comes from Vulcanimicrobiota bacterium, assembly GCA_963777315.1. Taxonomy (GTDB): domain Bacteria; phylum Vulcanimicrobiota; class Vulcanimicrobiia; order Vulcanimicrobiales; family Vulcanimicrobiaceae; genus CAVYEM01. Next base: position 566,716 of record CAVZQC010000004.1, on the reverse strand, counting down.
AACTTGGCCATGTCGTTTAGCCGTTCCGCAACGATGCGAGCAATTCGTACAGCGAGCGCGGCGTGCGCGCATTCACGAAGCGGTCGTCCGGTATTTGCACCGCGAAACGCTCCTCGAGCTCCATGAGCAGCATCAGCGCGTTGATCGAACTGAAGCCCGCGTCGTAAAAATCGGCATCCGCGTCCAATCCCGCCAGTGCACCCACGCGCTCGATGACCTGCGTCACCTGCGCAAGTTCTATCTCGCTCATCAGCTTTACCGAGAGTCGTTCTTTTTCAAGACGATTCGTGCGGGGACGCCCTGCGCGACGCAGTCCGGTGGAATGTCGGTGAGAACTGCCGAGCCGGCGCCCACGATGGCACGGCGTCCGATCACCACGCCGGGAGCAATGCACGTCGACGGACCGATGAGCGCACCATCCTGTATCGTTACCGGCAAGAACTGCATGTGCGTCGCCGGATCGTCGCTGCGTACGTCGCGATACAGTTGATTTGCGGAAATCGTCACGAGGGGTCCCAAATGCACGTCGTTCCCCAGGGTGATGCCTCCGGCGCCGTTGAGTACGCAGTTGGCGCCGATCTCACAGTTGTCGCCCAATTTAATGAAGCCCGAGTAGCCGTTCCACGCACCCCCGGCGCAGTTCAGATATGCGCGTATGTCGATAGAGCAGCCTGAGCCGGGAAAGAACTTTTCCGGGCCACGCACGATCACGTCTTCGCCGAAGACGACCCCGGGAAAACGTCTGCGGAAGTTTTCCGCTCCGAACCGTTTGAGGAAGACGCCGCGCAAGGCGCGCCAAGGAAGCATCTTGGTCATACTGACCGATTACGCGGCAAGGCGATTGAGCCCGCCTAGGTCCGACCCCCTCTCCCCTGTTGGGTCCTGCGGCCCAACCGTCCGAGCCATAGCCCCGCAACAGGTGAGCAAGCTGCATCTCGCTGGTTGAAAAGGAGCCGGATATGATGATTCCGGTCCGCATTTCTTTCGCCATTATCACGAGGTTCTGATGAAATATTTTAAAGCTTCCTTGGGGGCGCTTGCGTTCGCAGGGGTTACCGCTTTTGCCGCGGGCTGCGGCGGAGGCGGGGGAACCGGCGGTCCCAACCCGCCGCAAAACAGTCCCGGCTCGCCGGCCACGGCCACGCCGTCACCGACGCCGGCTCCCACCGCGACTCCCACATTGCCGCCCGTGACGCTTCAGGCCGACACGTCGACCGTGTACGACGCAACCGACGGCGCGGTCAACGGTACGACGGGCTCGCTGGGAACGGATAATCAAGGCACCGCCAACACCGCGACCATCGACGGCGTGCCCTGCAATCTGACGAGCGACAAGGCAGCCTACCCTGCCGGTCACGTGCACTTCTACGTCGGGGTGGTCGATAACGGCAAAGAATATGCCCTCCCCGCCGGCATCGGCATGTATCAGCCCGACACATCGCCGTCGATCGGTTCGACCCCCACCTATACTGCGGGTGCGACGCAGTGCCTATTCAATCTGCACACGCACGATCAGTCGGGCAACATCCATATCGAGTATCCGCAGCCGTCCGGAAGCACGCCCTCGTTCACCTTGGGACAGTTTCTGCAGATCTGGCAAGCCAGTTCCGGCATGACGTTTTCCGCTTCGGGCGGCATCGGCAACTTCTCCGGACCCGTCAGCGTCTACGTCGGGAAAGCCGTTTCGCAAGGAGGGGGCAAAAACGCCGCCGTGACCAGCTACGGGCAGTACATCGGGGATCCCACGGGCATACCGCTTTCATCGCACATCGCGATTTGGCTTACGGTAGGAACCTTGCCCACGAAGGGTCTGCCGGAAATATCCTTCGGCACCGAACAGTAACGTAAGAGCCTTGCGAAATCCGCCGGAGCCCTCGATTCGAGGGCTCCGGCTTCGCTTGCCTCCGTTTGCGGGTATAGGTCCCCCGCTGAGTAGGGCAATCGTCCCAAACGCCGCAGCTGCGGCAAGGACAATCGCCCACACCTTCCGGCGTTACGAACCTTCCGGTTTCGGGCCCGGACCTGTAAAGTATCCAAATATACCCAGACTCCCGTCAAGCAGCGAGGTCACTTCGTGCCCATCAGTACCGCCAATTACGGCGACAGCGTCGCAACCGCCGATCACGCCCGCGCTCTAAAAGATCTCATCGAGCGGCGCACCGCCACGGTGGGCGTCGCCGGCGTCGGCTATGTCGGGCTGCCTCTGGCGGTCGAAAAGGCAAAGGTCGGTTTCAAAGTCGTCGCCTACGATCGCAGCGAGAACCGCATCGCCCAAGTCAATGAAGGGCGCAACTACATCCGCGACGTGTCCGACGCCGAGCTGGCTTCCGTAGTGGAGAAAAAGCAGCTCTCCGGCACGACCGACTTCTCTACGCTGTCCCGCTGCGACGTCATCGTGATCTGCGTGCCTACGCCGCTGACCAAAAACCTGGATCCGGACGTATCGTACATCCGCAACGTCGGCGCGGAAGTCGCCGAAGCGTTGCGGCCGGGCCAGTTGATCTGTTTGGAAAGCACGACGTATCCGGGAACGACGGAAGAAATTTTGCTGCCGCTCTTCGCGCAAACCGGCCTCGTGGTCGGACGCGATTTCTTTTTGTGCTTCTCGCCCGAGCGCGTCGATCCCGGAAACAAGCGCTATTCGACCAAAAACACGAACAAGGTCGTGGGCGGAGTGACCCCCGTATGTTTGGAAGTCGGCACGGCGTTCTATTCGCAGACCATTCTCAACGTCGTGCAAGTGTCTTCGCCGCGCGTCGCCGAGATGACCAAGGTTTTCGAGAACACGTTTCGCGCCGTCAACATTGCACTCGTGAACGAGATGGCGCTACTGTGCGATCGCCTCGGCATCAGTATTTGGGACGTCATCGATGCAGCGGCCACCAAGCCGTTCGGGATGATGCGCTTCGATCCCGGTCCGGGTGTAGGCGGCCACTGCATACCGCTGGATCCCTTTTATTTGGCGTGGAAGGCGCGTGAATTCGACTTTCACGTTCGCTTCATCGAGCTTGCCGGCGAAATCAACCGGCGCATGCCGTATTTCGTGCGCGAAAAAGTTGCACGGCTGCTCAACGAGGTGGGACGTCCGCTCAAAGACGCGCGAATTCTAGCGCTGGGCGTGGCGTATAAAAAGGACATCGAAGACTGGCGCGAATCCCCGTCGATTCGGACGATCGAACTGCTCGAGGACGAAGGCGCCTTCGTCGACTATCACGATCCCTTCGTTCCCGCATTTACCGACGACAACGGCAGAGCGCGGAGTTCCGTGGCGCTCGATGAAGCGACGCTGGCCAAAGCCGACTGCGTCGTGATCCTGACCGACCACTCCACGGTCGACTATGCGCTGGTCGCCCGGCATGCCGCGCGCGTCATCGACACGCGCAACGCGACTCGCGGGGTGGAGGACCGCCCCGATACCGTAACGCTGTTATGAAAAACGGACCGCGCATCGGCGTTATCGGCGCCGGTTACTGGGGCGAAAAACTCGTGCGGGTTTGCGCCGAACTGGGCGTACTGGCCGCGGTTTGCGACGCCGACACCGAGCGCTTGAGAAGCGTGACGGCCACGTACAAGGACGTCATGGTGTTCAGGGATCCGGACATGCTGCTGCAGAGCGACGTCGACGCGGTCGTTATTGCATCTCCGGCGGACACGCATGCAAAGCTCGCGCTGGCCGCGATCTGCCACGGCAAACAGGTCTTCGTGGAAAAGCCGCTCGCGATGACCGTCGACGACGCGGTCGAAATCGCCCGGCTTGCCCGTTCGTTTCAGCGCTTGGTCTTCGTCGGTCATCTGCTGCTGTACCATCCGGGCATCACCGCGCTGCTGAGCGCACTGCGGGACGGGCGCATCGGCAAATTGCTGCACGTGCGTTCCCGCCGGCTCAGCTTGGGCCGAGTGCGCACGCAGGAAAACGTGTGGTGGAGCTTCGCTCCGCACGACGTGGCGCTGATGCTGGCGATCTTCGATGAGTTCCCCATTGCGGCACGCGCGCAGCACCACGGGCACGTGGTTCCCGGCGTGTCGGATTTCGCTTACGTCGATTACTTGTTCGGCAGCGGACGTTCCGCGCACATCGAGGTCGGATGGCTGGACGCGAACAAATCGTCGCGAGTCGACGTGTTCGGTACGGAAGGCATTTTGAGTTTCGAAGATTCACGGTCCGGCGGCCAGCTCACACTCACGCCTTGCGGCGCACGGCTGAACGACAACGTCGCTCAGACGTGGAGCGAGGCCCCGATCAGCATTCCGTTCGAAAAGGCCGAACCGCTCAAAGCCGAGATGCTGGCTTTCCTGCACGCGATTCAAACGCAGAAGATTCCCCCCACGGACGTTCGCGAAGGGGTCGAGGTCGTGCGGGCGCTGGCTTTGGCCGACGACGCGGCGCAGTACAACTTGCACGATTTGACCCCGCCGGTAGCCGCGCCATATTCGAGCTGACGGTGAAACGGCTGTTCAACCGGGTCGAGTGGAATCTCGGGCTGGTGGTCAACGGCACTGCAGCGTCGTTCTTGCAGACGGATTTCGTCCCGTCGATCCGGTGGTTCGATCCGCCCAGGTACGGCACGTTTCTCGCCGATCCGTTCGTGTTCGAGTACGGGCAGCGCACTGCCGTTCTGTGCGAGCGGTTTGAATATATGAAAGGTAAAGCGCACATCGCCGCGCTCGAGATCGCCGGCGACAAAGTGATCGACTGCGGTCCGGCCATCGAAACGCCGTACCACCTGTCGTATCCATGCGTCTTCGAATGGAACCGCGGCATCTTTTGCGTACCGGAATCGCGTGAATCCGGTGGCGCCGACATTTACCGCATGACCGATTTTCCCAGCCGCTGGGAGCACGTTGCACGAATACTCGACGAGCCCATCGTCGATCCGACGATATTTGCTTCGGGCGGCACATGGTGGATGCTGGGCACCCTGCGTCCGCACGAAAACGAGACGATTTCCTTGTGGCACGCGCAAGCGCCGGTCGGCCCGTGGACTGCCCATCCGCGCAATCCCCTGCGAACCGATAGACGGTCCGCACGCCCCGCCGGCCGGCCCTTCGAACACAATGGCGTCATGTACCGGCCGGCTCAAGACTGCACGTCGGCATACGGTCAAGCGGTTACCATCAACCGTATCGACGAGCTGACGACCAAAGATTTCCACGAGCAGCCCGTAGCGACGGCAGCGGCAGCCGAGCCCTATGCCTTGGGCATGCATACGCTCAACAGCACGGGCAGGCACAGCATCATCGACGGGCGGCGTGACGTCTTCGCCATCGACAAAGTGCTGGGCAGCGCAATTCGCGCATCGCATCTGCGCTCGGTTTCCAAAAAAGCCTAATGCGCAGTCTTCTAAGGGGCCGACCGGCACCGGGCGATAAGTCCAGGTTCCCAAATTTTCCGGGCAGGACCGGACTTGGCCGCCGGCGCGCTCCTGGAGTACAGTTTTCCTACCATCTCCTTGCCCGCGACGGAATATTGTGAACGCAGAACTAGCGACGCCGCTGCTGATCCTGGCTTTTGCCGCAATCGTCCTGATTGCCGCGCTGCTGCTGGCCCGTACGCCTCGCCGCAAACCCACACGCGCACCGCAGACCCTGCGCACGATCGTCATCGGGCCCGCGCGCTCGTGCGAGATACTGCGCCGGTTTTTTCGCGCGAACACGAGCTTCGGCTATGCGATCGTCGGGCGCGTTTCGGAAAAAATCGACGATACCAGCGGCTCGGTCCCCGTGCTCGGACCGCTCGACCGGCTAAACGAGATCATTCACTCGCGCCGCATTCAATGCGTGATGATCGATCGCGCTTCGGCGGAAACGGCGATGAAGGTTCAGGCGTGCGTCTCCAAAGCGTCGAACAAACCGATTCTCAAGACGTTGCACAGCACGCCGGCGCTGGTTTCGAATGACGTCAATTTGCCGCTCATCTGCGACTTGGGCCTGGAAGATCTGCTTCAGCGCCACGCTATACCCGTCGATCTGTCGCAGGTCGGCCGGTTCATCGAAAACCAAGTCATACTGGTAACGGGCGCAGGCGGTTCCATCGGTTCCGAAATCTGCCGCCAACTCGCCGGTTTTAATCCCAAGTTGCTGCTGCTGCTCGGACACGGAGAGAACAGTTTGTTCGCCATTCAAGAAGAGTTGCGAATACAGATGCACTTCTCGCGCACGCAGCTCATCTTGGCCGACGTCGCCGACTACGACCGCATCCGCAGCGTCTTCTCGCGCTATCGTCCGTACCTGGTCTTCCATGCCGCCGCGCACAAGCACGTTCCGATTCTCGAAAACAATATCTGTGAGGCGGCTCGCAATAATATCCTAGGAACTCACGTCGTCGCGCTGGCGGCCGCAGCCTTCGGCTGCTCGAAATTCGTGCTGTTGTCCACCGATAAGGCCGTCGAGCCAAGCAGCGTAATGGGAGCCACCAAGCGCATCGCGGAACTGATCTGCCAGTCTTTTGCCAACCGCACGTCGACGGAGTTCGTGTCGGTGCGCTTCGGCAACGTGCTGGGAAGCCGCGGCAGCGTGCTGTCGGTCTTCAAACAGCAAATCGATACCGGCGGCCCGCTGACGATCACGCACCGCGACATGCGCCGGTACTTCATGAGCATTCCCGAGGCCGTTTCGCTGGTGCTGGAGGCAACCAGCATGGGCCGCGACGGAGAAGTCGTAGTGCTCGAAATGGGCGAACCGATTTCGATTACGAAGCTCGCCGAAGCCTTCGTGCGCCTGTTGGGGCTGGTTCCGTATCAAGACATCAATATCACCTACACCGGCGTGCGCCCGGGAGAGAAGCTCCACGAGCAGTTGCTCACGACCCAGGAGGGCATGTCGAGGACGAATCGTTCGGGCGTGCTGATCGCCCGGCAAGAACGCGTCGACTACGATCTGGTGCACGACCGCATACGCGAACTGCGCGCGGCCATCAAATCGGACAGCGCGGCATCCGTGATCGGCGTGGTCGATTCGCTCATTCCCGGTTTTGCTTCCAAGGAGCGCGTCCGAGTTCGCGAAATCGGCGAGCGGCAGTTACAAGGCACCATCGACGTTCCTGCGACCGCCGACGTCAACGTCACCGCGCCGCAGAAGGCCGCCGCGCTATGAATATCGCCTCGACCGCGCTTCCCGAAATCGCTCAAGCATTCGCCGACGATGCGTTCGGCAAGCTGGTGCGATCGCTCAAAGACCATTCCGCAGTCGTCGGAGTCGTCGGCATCGGCTACGTCGGCTTGCCGCTGGCGGTAGAGAAGGCGAAGGTTGGATTTCCGGTACTGGGATTCGATCGCAACGTGATTCGCGTCGATCAGGTCAATCACGGGTTCAATTACATTCGCGACGTCGCCGACGCCGATCTCGCGCGTTGCGTGGGCTCAGGCATCCTGCAGGCGACCAACGATTTCGACCGGCTGGCGGAATGCGACGTTATCGCCATCTGCGTTCCAACGCCGCTTAGCCCCAACAAAGAACCGGACATTTCGCACATCGCGCGCGTGGCGGCGCAAATCGCCCAAGTGCTTCGACCGGGCCAACTGATCTGCTTGGAAAGCACGACGTACCCTGGAACGACCGAAGAAGTGCTGTTGGCCATCCTCGCGCAGAAGGGCCTGGTCGTCGGAACCGACTATTTCCTCGCCTTTTCACCCGAGCGCGTCGATCCCGGCAACAAGCGGTATACGACGCGAAACACCAGTAAGGTCGTAGGCGGCGTCACGCCGCGCTGCCGCTCGGCGGCAAAGGTCTTTTACGATCAGACGATCGTGCAAGTCGTTGAAGTCGATACGCCGCGGCTGGCCGAAATGACGAAGGTTTTCGAAAACACGTTCAGAGCAGTCAATATCGCGCTCGTCAACGAGATGACGCTGCTCTGCGACAAGTTGAATATCAACATGTGGGAAGTCATCGATGCCGCCGCGACCAAGCCCTTCGGCATCATGCGCTTCGAGCCCGGTCCCGGCGTGGGCGGCCACTGCATTCCACTCGACCCGTACTATTTGTCGTGGAAGGTGCGCCAGTACGACTTTCACGTGCGGTTCATCGAGCTCGCCGGCGAGATAAACGACGCGATGCCGTATTTCGTGCGCGATAAAGTCATGCGTGCGCTTAATTGCGCAGGCCTGGCACTGCGCGACGCGAAGATACTCATCATCGGGGCGGCCTATAAAAAGGACGTCGAGGACTGGCGCGAATCGCCCGTGCTGCGCATCATGGATTTGTTCGATGCAGCCGGTGCGATCGTGGACTACCACGATCCGTTGGTCTCCCGCTTTCAGGATCTGCACGGCAAGCTGCGGCACTCGACCCCCATGACGGCCGAAGCGCTGAACGCCGCCGACGCGGTGCTGATTTTAACCGACCATTCGGTGATCGACTGGGAGTTCGTCACTCGCCATTCGCGCCTGCTCGTCGACACGCGCAACGCCACGAGATCCGTCAAAGGCCCACGCGATCACGTCATCTTATTGTAATTAAGGAAGCTTCATGAACAACTCAGTCCGAGAGCGCACAGAATACTTCATCCACGAGTCCGCCTATGTCGACGAGCCGTGCACGATCGGAGCCGGCACGAAGATTTGGCACTTCAGCCACGTCATGGCGGGCGCCGAGATCGGAGAACGCTGCTCCCTGGGCCAGAACGTGGTCGTCGCGCCGAACGTGCGCATCGGCAACGGCGTGAAAATCCAGAACAACGTCTCGATCTACGAGGGCGTCGTGCTCGAGGACGAAGTGTTCTGCGGTCCAAGCATGGTCTTTACCAACGTCACCACGCCGCGCTCGGGCCATCCACGCAATACGTCGGCGGACTACGCGAAGACACTGGTCAAGAAAGGCGCGTCGATCGGCGCCAACGCGACGATCGTTTGCGGCAATACGATTGGAGAGTACGCGTTCATCGGCGCCGGCGCCGTCGTTACCAAAGATATTCCGCCGTACGCCCTTGCCTACGGTTCACCCGCTCGCGTTGCGGGGTACGCGTGCGAATGCGGCGTGAAGCTCAGCTTTCGACGGCGACAGCGCGCAATGTGCCGAATGCGGCAAACGGTACCGTAAGGACGGCTCCTCGGTGCGGAGGACGGCATGAATCCCACCATCCCGATTTTGGATCTGCGGCGGCAGTACCACGAACTCAAGGACGAGATCGATGCGGCGGTGCTTGCGGTCTTCGAAGGCGGCCATTTCATCATGGGCCCCAACGTCAAGGCACTGGAGTCGGAATTGGCCTCGTATTTGAACGTCAAGCACACCGTCGCGCTCAACTCGGGCACCGATGCGCTGCATTTGGCGCTGCGGGCCCTGGGCGTGGGGCCGGGCGATGAAGTCATCACCGCGCCGTTTACGTTCGTGGCCACGACCGAAGCAATCGGCATCGTGGGCGCGCGTCCGGTCTTTGCAGACATCGATCCGCAGACGTACAACATCAGCCCGGCAGCAGTAGAAGCCGCCATCACTCCGCGAACGCGCGCCATTCTGCCGATTCATTTGTACGGATGTCCTGCTCCCATGCCCGAGATCATGGAGATCGCGCGCCGCCACGGCGTAGCGGTCGTGGAGGATTGCGCGCAAGCGATCGGAGCGAGGATCGCCGGCCGCGACGTCGGCACGTTCGGAGATTTCGGCGCGTTCAGTTTCTTTCCGTCGAAAAACTTGGGGGCGTACGGCGACGGCGGCATGATCGTCACCGGTGACGACGCGCTGGCAGAAAAAGCGCGCATGCTGCGCGTGCACGGCGGGCGCATCAAATACCACCACGAGTGTCTGGGCGTCAACAGCCGGCTGGACGAAGTGCAAGCTGCGATTCTACGCGTGAAGTTGCCGCATCTGGCGCGCTGGACGCAAGCTCGGCGCAACGTTGCCGCGCGGTACGCGGAGTTGCTCGGCGACGTTCAGGGCGTGCATTTGCCGTCCGAGCCGGCCGGCTCGTACTGCGTCTATCATCAGTACACCGTCAGGGTGAACAATCGCGACGACGTCCAGGCTGCGCTCGGGCGGCGCGGCGTGCAGACGATGATCTACTATCCCGTTCCGCTGCACGTGCAAGCGGTTCATGCCGATTTGGGCTACCGCGCAGGAGATTTCCCCCATTCCGAACGCGCCGCACAAGAGGTGCTCTCGCTGCCGATGTTCCCCGAAATCGCGCCCGAGGAGCAATCTGCGGTTGCACAGGCATTGCGCGCGGAGTTGATGGTTCCGGCGTGAAGCTGCTCACGGTAATCGGCGCGCGCCCGCAGTTCATCAAGGCCGCCGTCGTCAGCCGCGCGCTGGCCGGGCGCTGCCGTGAGGTTCTGGTTCATACGGGCCAGCACTACGATTACGGCATGTCGCAGGTCTTTTTCGACGAGCTCGGCTTGGCCAAACCCGACGTCTTCCTGGAAGTCGGGTCCGGATCGCACGCCTGGCAGACTGCAGAAATGATGAAGCGCCTGGAACCGGTGATGCAAGAGCAGCGGCCCGATCTCGTGCTGGTCTACGGCGATACCAACAGCACGCTGGCCGGAGCGCTGGTCGCAGCCAAACTCACCATTCCGGTCGCGCACGTCGAGGCCGGGCTGCGCTCGTTCGACATGTCCATGCCCGAAGAAGTCAATCGCATCGTCACCGATCGCTTAGCCGCGATCTGTTTTGCCCCTACGCAGGGCTCGGCGGAGCAATTGCGGCTGGAAGGCAGCACCGCTTCGATCGAAGTGACGGGCGACGTGATGGTCGACTTGCTGCTTGCGACCGCGGCCGATGCCGGCGTACCGCTGCAGCTCTTGCGGGATGCAGGCATAAGCGGCCCTTACGGGGTGATGACCGTGCACCGCGCGAGCAATACCGACGACGCCGCGCAATTCGAAGACATTGTCGCAGCTTTGCACCGCATCCCAATGCCGCTCGTTTTTCCCGCGCATCCGCGCACGCGCCCGCTGGCCGAACGGTTCATCACGCCGCAAAGTGCCCCTAACGTGCGTCTCGTCGATCCGCTCTCGTACAAAACCATGGTTGCGCTGCTGCGCGACGCTTCGCTCGTGCTGACGGATTCGGGCGGCATGCAGAAGGAAGCGTACGCGCTGGGCATACCTTGCGTTACGCTGCGCGAAAACACTGAGTGGGTCGAAACGCTCGAGGACGGCTGGAACGTGCTCGCCGGCACCGACCCGGTTCGCATCGCTGCTGCCGCGTCGCGTCCGGCGCCTTCATCGGCGCCCCGACCGGTGTACGGGCACGGAAATGCCGCGCAGCTGATCGCAACGGCGCTGTGCTCGTTCCCGTCGCAACGCATGCCTGAGGCGGCGGCATGCTGAACGCGCTTTCGGCGCGCTGGCAAGAGCCGGGCAAGCAGCAGCAATTCCTGTTGGCCGCCATCGGAACAGCGCTGGTTTTGCTGGCGGCACTCGCGGCAATGGCGAGCGTCGGAGGCACGAAACTCGGTTTGGTGCTCGCCGTCGCACTGGTCGTCAGTCCGCTCGGACTGTATTTTTTCTTTACCCGGCCAATTATATTTCCGTTTGGCTTGTTCGTGCTTCTGCTGCCGTTCGACAACGTGATGGCGGTATCAAGCTACGGCACGATAACCAAACTGCTCGGCGGTTTATCGGCTCTTGCCGTGGCCCTGCATGCGCTGAGAACCCGTCAATTCATATCGCCTCCGCGCGCAGCCGTTATTTGGCTCGCACTACTGGTTTGGGCGGCGGCAACGATCTATTGGGCGATCGATCCGAATATGGCGGCGTCCAAATATCCCACCTATGCGATGGTCATCGGCCTGTACTTCATTTTGGCGAGCGTTAAAGTCTCGGCGTCGGACTTCGGGAGCATTCTCAAGGCGGTGCTTTTGGGCGGCGTGCTGGCCGCGGCTTACGGCGCCTACTACTACCATTTGAATCCTCCCAGCGATTTGATGGGAACGGGCCAGCGGCTCATGATCCAGGTCGGCGACGACTTCATCGATCCCAATCATTTTGCCAACGCGCTGGCATTGCCGACGGCGATTGCAATAGGTTTAGCTTTGCGCACCTCGAGGTCGATGAAGAAAGCGCTCTATTTCGGTTGCGTCGGTCTCCTCTTAGCGGCGTACTTCTTTGCTTCGTCGCGCGGAGCGTTTCTCGGTCTGGGCGCAATCTTTATCTACTTTTTCATTCGAAGCAGGCACCGCGCTCAAATGTTCGCGATTGTGGGCATAGCGCTTGCAGCCGGACTGCTGCTGAACACCTCGATTTGGGACCGGTTCGGGACGGCATTTACCTCACAGGGAGCCGGCAGGTTCCCGCTTTGGTCGGTGGGTTTTGCGGCGTTTAAACACCACTGGCTGGTGGGTGCCGGCATCGGAAACTTCGAGTCCGCGTACGACGCTCAGTACCTGAACATCTTTCAAGCATACGCGGCGAAATGGGCGCGTCCCGCACACAACCTCTTGCTTCAATCGGGCGTGGAATTCGGGCTGGTAGGGCTCGTGCTCGTGCTGTGGGGATGGGGCTCGCAACTGCTCATGCTTCGCCCGATAGGACCCGCGCACCGTCTGTACGATCTGCGCATTGCGCTCGAAGCAGCCTGCATCGGACTGTTCGTGGGAGCGATGAGCGTCGATATGTTGTGGTACAAGTATCTGTGGGAGGCGTTTATCATGATGGCGCTTCTTCGCAGCGTTGCGTTGTACGACGTGCCGCGAAACGCCCAACCGGCAGTCCGTGCCCGCGCCTGAAGGTTTTCTTCCGTACTATCGTCCCGATCTCAACGACGAGGACATCGCCGCCGTCGTCGAATGTTTGCGAAACGGCTGGCTGACGACCGGGGCGCGAACGGTAGCGCTTGAAGAGCAATTTGCGGCACTGTGCGGCGTCAAGCACGCCATCGCGCTGAACAGCTGCACGTCGGGTTTGCTTCTGGGCCTGATTGCGGTTGGGGTGACCTCCGGGGACGAGGTGATTCTCCCCTCGCTGTCTTTTGTGGCCGGGGCGGAGTGCGTGGAACATCTGGGCGCTACGCCGGTGTTTTGCGACGTCGATCCTTCGACGTTGTGCCTGAGCGTCGAGACGATCGCCCCGCTCGTGACCGGCAAAACGACCGCGATCATGGCGATGCACTATGCGGGCCGGCCCGCTCGCATTGCCGACATCCTTGCATTCGCGCAGCCGCGTGGGATAGCGGTGATCGAAGACGCCGCTCTCTGCACGGGGATGCTCGACGCGGGGGAAGCCGCCGGGAAGCGGAGCGCCGGAGCCGCTTACAGCTTCTATGCGACCAAGAACGTCACGTCCGCTGAAGGCGGCATGTTCGTGACCAACGACGACGCAGTCGCCGATACGGTGCGAATCCACTCTCTGCACGGCATGACGCGCGACGCCTACAAGCGCTACGAAGCCAACAACCCTTGGCAGTACGATATCATCGCCAGCGGCTATAAATGCAACATGCCGGACGTCTTGGCCGCGCTGGCCCAGTCTCAGTTCAGCTCGACTTGACGAACTGCAGGCAAAGCGAAGGACTTTAGCAGCGTTGTACTGCGAATTGCTCGCCGGCCTGGAAAATGTTCGTCCCGCAGCACTTGGCCGCATGAACGATGCAGACCGGCATAGTTGGTGTTTCTTTCCCATAGAGGTCGGCAATGGAGGGCGCGCGATGCGCGATCGCGCGATCGAAGCGCTGCGTGCAGCGCGCATCGGCACGAGCGTGCACTACATACCCTCGCATACGTTTTCGTGGTACCGGGACCGCCCGCATGCGCCCATGCCCGTGAGCGACGGCATTTGGCAGCGGCTGATGTCCCTCCCGCTCTATCCCGGCATGCTGGAAAGCGACGTGAGGCGCGTGGTCGCATGTCTGCGTGATGCCGTTTTGTATAGTTCAGGTTTGATTCATTAACGAACGCTCCCTTGAGCGGCAGGGTCGCGGAAGCGCGGCGTCTACTTAAAGACGAGATAAGGGAGGAGGTATGCCTCCGGCTCGGAGGCCCTGCGCAAAGAGCGGCATCCTGTCGCTCCGACAATTGAACACCGTTGAGACGGCCTGGAATCGCCGATTACGATCCGGGCTTTCAGTCTCATCACCACGTAAGTTCGGAGACGTCGCGCGATGTGTATATCGCGGGCCGTCGCCGTATGGTTTGGGGAGGACCACGTGTCTAAAAAGATTTATTTCATCATATTCGGCGCTTGCATCAGCTTGCTCGCCGCGGGCTGCAGCAGAGAAAGCGGAGCGCTTCCTGCAGTCACCTCACAGGCACCCACGAACAACGGCGATCTAGCCGTTCAGCCCGCGCCTATCGCGGCGCAGTCGACTTTAAGTTCGACATCGGCGGGCCCCAGCGTCATCGCGGCCGCCTACGGCGGAACTTCGCTGGATCAGTATTCGACCAAATTCCGTTGGATGACGTATCAGTACGGCGGCAGCATCCTTACCGAGCTGCGTCGAGCCGACGTCTACTCCGATTTCTATCTTTCATCCATCCGTGAAGTGGCCTCGAGCGGGGGCTCGCAGCCCGATTGGAACACCGTGAACCTGCACGAAGACGCGTTTCTGCATGGTGCCGATCCGGCCTCGCTCACCCTGCAGCCGCAGTCCGGTGCCGTAACGCTGCATTGGGCGTCCGATGCCCGCACAAGTATGGGGCCGAGGGGCGGCGGATATGTGGTATACGAAGGCAGATCGCCGTCGTCTCTTTCGGCAATCAAAACGCTGGGAAGTTCCACGACGTCGTACACGGCTAGCGGGCTTTCCAATCGCTCGACGTATTATTTTGCCGTACGCTCGCTGCTCAACGGTCAGAGCAGCGTATTTTCCTGGGTTGAATCGGCGACTGCCGGCACCCCGAGCGGATACGCTTTGGATTCGCCTTCATACAGCACGAGCAGCCGCGTCGCGCCCGGGGCGAGTCTTGCGTTGACGGTGCGCGTCCACGCCTCCGGCGCCTCGCTTCCGAGTTCGCTGCGGCTGCAAACGTTGATTAGGCCGTCCGAAACGCAATCGCCCTCAACCGCCACGATGAGCAGTGTGGGCGGCGGATACTACCAGGGCAGTGCGCGGATATACATCCCGTCGGATTTCTACGGCGGCATCGCGTTTCGCATTGCGAACGCTGCCGGGTCGGCCGTGCTGCCGTCGCCGGCGAACCAATCGTATTACATCACATCGCCGAATAATCGGCTGCATTTCGCCAAATTTCCAAACAACTACGTCATGGACGCCGGCGCTGCGGCGTGGCAGTCGCTGCTGACCGCTTATGTCAGCGGCAGACTGGCGGGCGGTTATCAAGGCGTTTTGTTCGACGATTATGGAACGAGCCTCGTCGGCGCGCGCCCGGAGGCATACCCGCCCGGATACAGCGACAGCAGCTACCGCGATAAGAGGGTCTCGGAGCTGCGCTATCTTCGCTCGAACATTCCATCGGCGTATTCGATCTGTATAAACGCGTTTTCAGACCCGGCCGCATCGGTATTTCTTCCGTACGTTCAACGCGGCGTAATTGAGGAAATAGCTTATGACTCAAACAGCTGGAAGTATGCGCCGGACTGGTATTGGACCCAAAGCCTGGACAACGTGCTTTCGCTCTTGTCCCATCCCGAGCTTCTTCGGCCGCATCCTGATAAATGCCAACGAATCCGACACGGGCCCCAGATTGTACAGCCTTGCGACGTATTTGCTGGTGTCCAACGGCCGATTGGCGTTCGACATGGAAACCGACGCCGGATTCGGCATGTATTATCCGGAATACGCACTTGCCATCGGTAGCCCGACGCAGAGCTTCTCGCACATCGCGAGCGCATGGGTCGCCGCGGACGGCGCATACGAACGCTCCTTTACGGGCGGCCGAGTGATCGTGAACCCCACCACGACAACAACTCGCGTCATTCATCTCGGACGCACTTATCAACGTGCGGTCATCACGGGCGGCGCATCCCAGCACGGGGGCAGACTGTCGTTTACTCCCGTGACGTCGGTACAGCTCGGACCCGATCAGGCGGCGATTCTTGCGGGCGCCACTTCCTCAACGTCCACGACGCCGACAGGGGGATCCGTCGCCGCGCTGGTTCCGCAGGTGCTCAACGTGGAATCGCCACGAGGTCTGTTTTCCGATACAGGTCCCGGCGGCGTGCTTTCGATAAGCTCGTCCCCCGGCGGCAATTCGGGCGGCGTTGGGGTGACGTTCCGAGGCGAATCGACGCAAACGCACGGCTGGATCAGCAACGAAGCGCAACCGTGGCATGCAGGCACGTACCGAGTGAAATATTCACTCTTTACGCGCAATCCATATCTGAGCGTCACGAAAGTCGAGGTGCTCCGGCTCAGCAGCGAAGGTGACATTTACGTCATCGGATCGCAAGCGGAAAACCAAAACCTCGGCAGCGTGAGCACCTATACGTTTAGCGTACCGGGCACAGCGCAGCGCGCGTCTGCGTCCGATAAACTGGCCGTTCGGTTCACGGTGCGCAACTCGTCCGCTCGAACGCAGAAGGTCTATCTCGACGTAGGACCGCGTGGGGCCAGCCAAATAACGTCTCCGTAACTCTCATAGTCCGAAAGGCCCGCAAAAAAGACCGCTGTGTTAAGCAGCGGTCTTTTTTTACGCCCGCTTTACTGACTCATAAGAATTTTTTTTGGAAGATGCCGATGACAAAAGCACCATGAGCGACGGCGACCAGGGGAGAGCCGGTTCCGTGGCACTTTTGCTCTTTTTAGGAGACTCATGAAGCACCTATATATTCGCTTATTGGCGGGGGCCTCTCTGGCAGCCATGATGTCTGCATGCGCGGGCACCGGCGGCGGAGCCGGCGGCGGCCTCTTGCCTTCGGGTTCGGTTCCCCTTGCCGCATCGCAAAACGCAACCGGTACTCTGTCCACGTCGGCTTCCGGCCCGGCTGCGGACCTGACTACGCCGTCGGCCTCGGTCGCGGCGGACTTTGGTACGCTGGATTCTTACGCGACCAAGTTCAACTGGATGACGACGGAGTCGGACAGGTACCTCGGCTCATTCAAACCGACGGGAACGTATACCGACTTTTATATTTCCGCAGTCCGCGAAGTAATGGGCAACGGCGGCACCCAGCCGAGCTGGAACGCCGTCAATCTGCACGAGGACGCATTTCTGCACGGTGCGGACCCCGCTTCGCTCACGTTTGTGCCGCAAACCGGCGCGGTGACTTTACACTGGGATACCGACGCGCGTTCGAAACTCGGCTTCCCCATTACCGGCTATGTCGTCTACAAAGGCAGTTCGGCGGACGCGTTATCCGCGGTGGCAACGTTACCCAGTACGGCCACGTCGTACAACGCGACCGGTCTGAGTGACGGATCGACGTACTATTTCGCCGTACATTCCCTGATCAACGGTTCGGACAGTCTGTATTCGAACGCGCAGCCCGTAAAAGCGGGAATACCGTCCGGCTTTGTTCTCGATTCCCCAACGTACAGCACGAACCGCTCGATCGCGCCCGGCGCCAGCGTAACGCTCACGGTTCGCGCGCACGCGTCGGGGGCGTCGCTGCCCGCTTCGCTGCGGCTGCAGACGTTGGTCGAGCCGCATACCACGACGGCCCCATCGAGCGTTTCGATGAGCAGCGTGGGCGGCGGCTACTATCAAGGCAGCGCGACCGTCACGATTCCTTCGAGCTACAACGGCGGGATCGCGTTTCGCATCGGCGACGCGTCGGGCAACGCAGTGCTGCCTTCGCAGGCGAATCAATCGTACTACGTTACCTCGCCCAACAATCGCCTGCACTTTGGAGTGTATCCCAATAATTTCGTCATGGATGCCGGCTCACCGACCTGGCATTCGCTGCTAACCAACTACATATTGAGTGCACTGGCCCAGGGCTACAGAGGCGTCCTGTTGGACGACGTAGGCACCAAGCTCGACGGGGCGCGCCCCGAAGCGTTCCCCGCCGGCTATACCCAAAGCGGCTACGAGAACAATATGATCTCGCATTTGGCGTATTTGCACTCGCACATTCCCCCGACGTACTCCATCTGCGCCAATGCCTTCTCCGATCCGCTCGCGGTTGCGTATCTGCCGTACGTGCAACGCGGCGAAATCGAGGAAATCGCTTACGACGGCAACAGTTGGGGCTACGCGCCGCTGTGGTACTTCAAGACCAGCATGGACAACCTGCTTTCCTTGATGGCGCATCCGGGATTCAGTGGGCGCATGCTCGTCGATTCCACCGAATCTCGTACCGCCCCGCGCATCTACAGCCTGGCGACATACTTCCTGGCGGAAAACGGCCAGTTGGTCTTCGATATGGAAACCGATGCCGGGTTCGGAATGTACTATCCCGAGTACACCATCGCGATCGGTAAGCCGGTGCAGACGTTTGCGCACATCGCGGACGCGTGGGTGGCTGCCGACGGCGCCTACGAGCGCACCTTCACGAACGGACGCGTTCTGGTGAACCCCACGACGACCACCGCTCCGGTCATCCACTTGAACGGCACGTATCAGGAAGCGGTCATTACGGGCGGAGCTTCGCAGCACGGCGGCCGCTTATCATATACGCCCGTCACCTCGGTGCAGCTCCAGCCGGATCAGGCGGTGATATTGCAAGGGGCGCCCGCGACTCCTTCGCCGGCTCCCAGTGCTGCGCCGACGGCCGCACCAACTCACGCACCGAGCATCCCGAGCACACCGGCGCCCACGTCTCAACCGGTCGCCCAAGCCGGGAATGCCACCTTCATCGCCGACGCGATTGGGGTGCAGTACAGGCAGGGCGTGTTCGACGTCGTGCCCGGCGTACCGTCCGGCGAGTTGATGTCCAGAAACAGCCGGGGTCTGACGGGCGGCGTGCACATCGACGTTGGCGCAAACGCTACGCAAACGTACGGATGGCTCACGTCACCCGGAGACATCACGCAGAACGCGTGGGCTTCCGGCAACTACACCGTAAACTACACGGTCTTTAGCGGCAACCCGAGCGTGATGCTCACGAAAGTCGAAATTCTCCGGGTCGATTCCGGCGGAAGAACGGTGGAGAGCATCGTAGCATCGCAGCCCGAATCGCAAGTGCTGAATAAGGGTACCTACACCTTCACCCTGCCTGGTTCGTATCAGGCTTCCAACAGCACGGACCTGCTTGGAGTGCGGTTCACGGTGCAAAACAGCACCGCTGCAACGCAGCGCTTCTACACGCTCATAGGGCCATCCGGGAACAAGGTACAAACGCCCTTGCTCTGAGTGCCCAACCGGCGAGACGAAAAGGGCGGCGTTACGGCCGCCCTTTTTGCGCCCTTATCGCCGCAGGGGTTTAGAGCGCTGAATGTTTCCGCTCGAACGTACGGAACGACAACGGCACATGGCGCAGGGAAATCGACCGAAAAGCACCGCGGTGAAAACAGCGAGCATTATATGCCATGTCATGGACTATGGCGGAGCTTCTCCGGGCAGTTTTATTCCGGCGATAGCCGCCCTGGCTCGTGCAGTCCGTGCGCGCGGAGATCGATTTATCGTGTTTACTACCGACATACCCGGCGCAACATGGTACGATCAATTGCGGGGAGCCGGCTGCGAGCTTCACTTGTTGAAGAGCAAACGCGACCTTATTGCAGGCTTACACGCAACTCGCCCGGATGTCGTGCACTCGCATTTTACCCGTTACGACGTGGCCTCATTGGAGGCTTCCTCAGAGACCAGGCTATTCTGGCACGTACACAGCTACAGCGAACGAAACATCCCTGTACGAGCACGTGCATTGATGAAGTACCGGCTGCTCGGCAACCGAGTCGAGGCGCTTCTGGCCGTATCGCACGAGATGGCGCAGGAATTGCGTAAGTACTGGTACGGACAGCCCAATCGCGTACGAATAATACAGAACGGGGTTGACACCGAATATTTCCGCCGACCTGCGCCAGATGAGCGCGCTCGAGCGCGCTCGAAACTGGGCATTGATGCGGACGACCGTGTCGTGCTTTTCTTTGAGCGCATTCCGCTCAAGGGCGGTTCGACCGTTCGTGAGGCATTGGCTCTGAATGCCAACTTCCGTCTACTCGTAGTCGGCGGCTCGCGCGAGGATCGCGAGCGCTTTGGATCGTCCCCGCGAGTCCTTTCGATTGAATACACCAAAGACGTGCGGCAACTCTACTGGGCTGCAGATGTTTTGGCTTTCGCAAGCGACCGAGAAGGCATGCCGTTTGTTATCCTCGAGGCTATGGCATGCGGGTTGCCGATAGCAGCCTCAGATTTGCCGGTGGTTCGCGAAATTTCAGGTGAAGTGCCCAGCGTGGTTCGCTTTCCTGTGCGCGATAGCAGAAGTCTGGCCAATGCTTTGGAGAACGCGATGTCCACAGCGCCGGCCGAGGCAGGACGCGCACGGATAGTCGAGCAGTTCAGCCTGAACAAATGGACCGAAGAAATCCTCAAACTGTACGACCGACAGTTATAGGCGTTTCGCACACCTTCGAAACGACGGGCCAATTCACGCGCGATAAATCTGTGATGGTTCCCGTCGAAAATGGAATCGGCCCAACGCCGCTTGTGAGGACATGGCACCCCGCCGGAGAGCCATTGGACGACGCAAGCCGCCCACACAGGCGGTCTTCGGCCGGATGGATAGGGCACAAGACTTAGCACGACCAGGCGCTTTTAGGGTTGATCCGTACCTTTCGAAGGGGGCATGCTAAGGCAATGGCTGCACCAGTGCGCGTGATGCACATCCTAGGAGCGTTGACCGGCGGAGGCGCGCAGAACCTCGTCTGCTCGCTTGCCCCTTTACTCGAACGCGAAGGTGCGCAAGTCGCCGTGATGACGCTGTATCCGGGTCCGGTGCCCTTCACTGCAGACGAACGCAGTCGATTGACGCTCATCGATGCGCATAGACGCGGCCGCTACGACCTTGGCGTCTTATGGCGAATGGTTCGCGCAATTCGAGATTGGCGGCCGGATATCGTCCACACGCACATGCACAACGGAAAGTATTGGGGCCGGCTGGCGGCTTTTCTGGCTCGCGTTCCCGTGGTCGTACACACCGACCATTTGCCGTGCCGCGAAGATAGGAATCCGGCAGAAAAGCTCGTCGATAGGCTTTTGAGCGTGGGGACCGCTCGTTACATCGCGTTTCTCGAAGCGCAACGCAACGTTTTAGCGGCTCGCGAGCGAGTGCCGCCTCAACGCATCGAAATCATATTGAACGGCATTCATCACGGTCGCGCTCCCACGCCCGCAGATCGAGCTTGGGCCCGTTCCGAATTGGAGCTCGGCGATGGCACCTTTGCGGTTTTCATCATCGGCCGGCTTTGCGAGCAGAAGAATCACCAGCTCGCAATACGTGCAGCTGCCGATCCGCAGCTCAGCGATCGCGACCTCAAGCTGGTAATCGTGGGATCCGGCGAGGACGAGCAGAAACTGCGCGCTCTCGCACACCAGTTGCACGTTTCCGACAAGGTCCACTTCACGGGCTTTAGAGCGGACGCCAAACAGCTGCTCGCGGGCGCCGACGTCGTGTTCATGCCGTCGCTGTTCGAGGGCATGCCGCTTGCCTTAGTCGAGGCAATGGGAGCAGGTATTCCCGTAATAACCACGCCCTGGATTGGCGCTGCGGAGTTTTTACAGACAGGCGCACTCGGCACGATCTTGAGCGACTGGCAGGTGAAGACCGCCGCAAAGGCCCTTCTCGATGCGCTGGAGCATAAGGACGGACTCCATAGCACAGCGCTCAAAGCGCAAGAAGTCGCGCGCGAACGGTACGATATTACGACGACCGCTCAGGGGCATCTGCGCATGTACGGCGCGCTGGCTCATCGATCGGCCGGTATGCGATGAACGCTATTTACGAATCGGGGGCGTGACGGCTTCGTTCAGCGCGTAATTGAATCCGGCGGCCAGATGGTCGGCGTCGAACTTTTGGGCGGCATGCTCGTCTATGGTTCGGATTCGGCCGGCTCGGTGCTCTTGTACGGCGGCGACGATTTCGCGCTTTAGAGCATCAATCTCCAAATAGCGCTGTCCGGACGAGGATTCGGCAAGGACGCCGTCTATCGCGCTGGAGGCGGGACCACCGACGGCGATGATGGGTCTGCGCGCGCCTAAGTATTCAAAAAGCCGGCCGCGCAAAATGCCTTCGGCGCCTTCACCGTCCCACAACACCAAGACGAGCCTATCCGCTCTGCGCGCGGTGGGCATAAATTCGGGGCGTGGAATCAATCCGCATTGTTTGATGACGCCCTGCAAGCCGTAGCGCTCCGTTTGCTCGTCCAGCCAAATCGCCGGTCTGCAATAAAACTCGAGAGACAATTCCTCGCGCTGAACCGCGCCCTCGTCCAGTAACGACCGAAGCGCTTGGAACAGCAGTGGAAATCCGCCTCGTCCGCCGTACAGCTGACCTCCGAAAAGCAACGTACAACGCTGGTTGCTTCCAAAAGGAACCGACGTCCACTCTTGCGGATCGTACGCGTTAGGTATAGCGACGGTTTTTGCGGATGGATAACGGGTGGCCAGATATGCGGTCATCGGTTCGGAGACCGCGGTGAATACGCTGGCGCGTCGAAGACAGAGCCGCTCGAGCGCATCGTTCAGCGTCCCCCGAATCGGGGCGTCACCGTAATAATCGACGCCGGTCCAAAGATCGCGCAAGTCCGCCACCCACGGGACGGGCCCTTTGCCCATAGCAACGGCTATGCTGGTTACGTGCGGGGGCGCGCTGGACAGCACGGCATCGTATCGAGTCGTGCTCACAGTGCGTCGTATAGCGGCGATGGCGTAAGGGGTCCAGCCGACCTCTTGATCCGGATATGTCGTAATCGCGTACGCTAGCCGAAGCACGCGTTCTTTGAGTGACTGACGCCGGCCATAGATCGGCATGGGTTCGGCTATATTGGTATAAGCGGACCTGTTACGCAGACCGACCAGGGTTTTGACCGCACTGCGCACCTCTACGTACGGCGTTACGATGGTCTTGTCGTACTTGGGGGCGGCGCCCGCTTCGAACGCTGCGGTTATCGTTGTGATGTCCCAACCGTATCGGGGAAGGTATTTGAGGATTTGCTCGCTTCGCCTGGCCGCGACGTCGGTACGAGGCGGGACGTAATATGAAACGAAGAGTAATTTTTTCAACGCCGGCTCACCGCTCGCTGCTGTTCGAGGCGTGAAGGCCGATGCTCCTGTGCGGCCCATGGTCTCACATAGAGCGGGCCTGCGGGCCCTAACGCCTCCGTTATAGGGTGCGTACAATCAGACGTTGCGATCTATGAATATTTCCGCATCGATGAAACGCGCAGCGCGAGCCTTTCCCGTCGACTGGTCGCCGCGCCGGCGATATCGGCTCTATGACGGCCATGCCGACGCGATCGGTCCGTACTATATCCGTTGGAGCGGCAGCCACGACGCATTGGGAGAAGAATGGGACGGCGCGCCGTTCGACCGCAATGGCGTCCTGCTTGCCGTGCCTGAGCGGTACTACCATGCCACGCGCATAGCGCAGTACGCGCTCGAGCAGCACTCACGCTGGAGCGAAACCAACGATCCCGCCGCCCTGAAGGCGTTTACGGCGCAGGCGCGTTGGCTGGCGGAGAATCAAGTCGAACGCAGCGGTGTGCCCGGCTGTTACCCGTTCCCCTTGGATTGGACGACGTACGGCGCCAAGGCCGGCTATATCTCGGCCATGACGCAGGGCGAGGCCATATCGGTGCTGCTTCGCGCGGGCGAAGTATGCAAAGACGCACGGTACTTTGAGGCTGCCGCGCGAGCCGCTGCGTCGTTCAGGTACGACATAGATGCCGGCGGCGTCGCGTGGCGCGACGGCGGTGACTTGTATTTCGAAGAGGCAGCCAGCGTACCGCCGAGCCATATTCTCAACGGCTGGATCTACGCGCTCTGGGGGCTGTTTGAATTGCTCCAACGCACGAAGTTGGCCTGGGTTCAGGAATTGTACGAAGAGAGCCTTGCCACGCTTACGCGCCGGCTGCCCCTGTACGATTCGGGTCACTGGTCGTACTACAGCCTACTGGCCGCGCCCAATGGATTTCGCAAGCTTGCGACGCTGAAATATCACGCTTTTCACATTGCGCAGTTGCACGTGCTCGGTTCGATGACGGGTGACAAGTTCTTTTCGGACACCGCGCGGCGCTGGGAGAGCTATGCCGGCGTTACCGCGAACAGAGCGCGCGTTTGGCTAAACGCGGCGAGCGCTGTGGCCATCCACGCGCTCGGGCGTGCAGATACGATTCCGGGCGGCGCAAGGCCTATCGCTCTTCCACCAATTCAATGATAAAACCCAATGCCGTCAGGAAAAACGCTACCAACGCGCCGCCGAATGCGACCGCCGGCTTGGGCGGAGCAATCGGCACGCTACCGGAGCTGCGAAGCGCCCGTGAAGCGGCTGCAATGTCGGGAACTCGGTAGGCTACGTGATTGAGAATGTTTTTGCGCCCGGCAAGCACGCCGGAAACCGGATTGGGTGAACCGAACGGCGCAACGAGCTCGTAGCGAAGTCCCGATTCATCCAGGCCGAAGCATACGCGCACATGCAAGATATCGTCATCAAACACTTTGCCCCACGAGCGTATCGGCAAAATCGACTCGAGTTTACGTTGGCCGTCCTCAATGCTATGCACGAAAATTCCAAGATGATCGAAAACCATGGCAAAAACATTAGGGTTTCCTTGTGGCGTTCCTGTGGAATAGCGAGGCGCGGAGCGTGCTTGGAGGCGCTTAGGCGCAGGCTTCAGCGCTTGTCGAATGAATTTTGAGAAATATGGATCGCAGCGAACTCGAGCAGTTATTTAGCGACGGCCGCTTATCCGAGGCATTCGACGCCTTGGTTCGAGCTTGGTACGAAACGCCGGACGTTGCTACGGCATTATACGTCGTGACGAAATACGAGCGTTATCGCGATCGAGTCCAAACAATTCCCCAGCGCGTCTTTATCGCGCGCTCGTTCACGGTCGAACCGTTGCTGCCGTTGCTGCGGGCGGCCGCGTTCGTCAACGGGCTTGAACTCATCGTTCGCACCGGTGAGTTTAACGCCTATGCCGCCGAACTGCTGGACGAGCAGAGCGCGCTGTATTGC
The DNA here is from genome assembly GCA_963777315.1 of Vulcanimicrobiota bacterium. Taxonomy (GTDB): domain Bacteria; phylum Vulcanimicrobiota; class Vulcanimicrobiia; order Vulcanimicrobiales; family Vulcanimicrobiaceae; genus CAVYEM01. The sequence goes on along the minus strand of CAVZQC010000004.1, from coordinate 541,766 downwards.
TTTGCACCCCAGATCGTCATTCTCGCAACGAACACCGCTTCGGTGGCTCCGCAGCTTTGGGCGCCCGACGATCCCGGCGAGACCCCTTTACGTGCCGCTGAAGACGATGCCTTCACGCACATTGCCGGCTTGATTACCGCTTTTCGTAATCACAGCGACGCGCAGCTGGTCATTCACTCGTTCGACATGCCGCCTGCGACCGTGCTTGGCGTCTACGAGTCGCGGGCGCAGCGGTCGCAAACGGCTTGCATCGCGAGCCTCAACGACAGACTCAAGGAGCTGACGCGAGGGCACCGCGGCGTACACATGCTCGATTATGATGCCCTGACGGCGCGGCACGGGCGCAGTGTTTGGGGCGATCCCCTGAAATGGGAGCGCTATCGCGTTGCCACGGCTGCGGGGAATATGCGCCATCTGGTCAACGAGTGGCTCAAATTCATTCAGCCGCTGAGCGGCGTAGTCGCGAAAGTAGCGGCCGTGGATCTGGACAACACGCTGTGGGGCGGCATCGTTGGCGAGGACGGCTTTTCCGGAATTCGCCTAAGCGCCGAAATGGGAGGCCAACCCTATCGTGAGCTCCAGCGCGCTCTTCTAGCGCTGCGCCGGCGCGGCATCGTGCTGGCTATCTGCAGCAAGAACAACCATGCCGATGCGATCGAGGTCCTGGACCGGCACCCCGACATGCTGCTTCACTCCGAGCATTTTGCCGCCATGCGAATCAATTGGGATTCGAAGGCGCAGAACCTCGAAGCTCTGGCAAAACGAGCTAAACGTGGGAATCGATGCAATCGCATTCATCGACGACAATCCCGTGGAACGAGCGCAGGTGCGATCTGCGTCGCCAAGCGTGCGCGTCATTGAACTGCCGGAGGATCCGGTGCGCTACGCGCAGTCAATTCTCGAATCTCCGTTCTTTGAACGTTTGGACCTATCGAGCGAAGATGCGGCGCGGGCCGGCTACTATCGCCAGGAGCAGCAGCGTTCGGAGTTGCTGGCTTCAGTCGAATCCAAGGAAGACTTCTTCCGTTCGCTTCACCAGCGCGCCGAGGTTGCGCCGGTAACGGCTCTGACGCTTGCGCGCGCCGCTCAACTCACGCAAAAGACCAATCAATTCAATCTGACTACACGGCGCTACAGCGAGGAGCAGCTCTGGCGTTTGGGCAGCGATCCTGCGTGTACGATTCGAACGGTGCGAGTCCGCGATCGTTTCGGCGACAACGGGATCGTGGGTCTGGCGATAACGCGAGACGAGGACGAGCGATGCATCATCGACACGTTCCTTTTAAGCTGCCGCGTCATCGGACGCGGAATCGAAACGGCGCTGCTTGCCCACGTTGCCGATGAGGCTTGTGCGCGTGGAAAAGCGGTGCTCGTCGGGGATTTTTACCGGACCAGCAAAAACGAGCCGGCACGGTCGTTTTATCGGGATCATGGCTTCGCTGCCGTGGAACGGGACGATACGAGTGAAAGATGGGAGCTGGCGCTCGACAGGAGCAGGATAATGGTGCCAGAATGGGTTGCCGTGTCATCAGCCGAGGTGTCTGCGTGAGTGCGATATCGGACGCGGTCAGGCAGACCGCGGCGCAAGTATTTGGTGTGCCCGACGAAGCCATAACGACGCAATCATCGCCTGATACCGTCGAGCAATGGGACTCTACCTACCAGCTGTACCTGATACTGGCGCTAGAAGAACGTTTCGGCATCGAGCTGGCGCCGGAGGACATGGAGAAATTCTCGACCATCGGCGAGATTGCCGATGCATTGGAACGGAAGATTGGAAGCGGCACCGCAACGGGATAAGACTTCGCAAGTTGTTCTCCGCTTGAGTTTCGACGAGCAAGTTGACTCGGCGGCAAAAGCGCGCATCTCGTACGCCTTTGCGGTTTTTTGCGCCGTTTACGGCTATGCGGTCGCCGCAGACGGTGAACGCGAAAACGCGGCATCGTTGCAGGTGCGGTACGGTGGACGGCACGACGGCGGTCAAGGTATGGCCGTGCCTGCGTCCTACGTCGCTCGACCGCCGGACCGGCATGCTCCACCGCCGCGCTACGGCGCGTTGCCGCCGCGCAAGGTCTATCGGCGCATCGCCGCCGAGCGTTTCCCGCACTTCACACCGGATTCATCGGCCGGCGCAGACTGGCTCGGGGAGCTGTTCGAGTGGCTCTCCGGTGCAGACGAGTATGCAGTTACGGAGCGGGACGAAGTTGGGCGCGTTCCGTACCGCTGCACGCTGCATGGGCGATTCACGTTGGATCCTTGCGTACCGTACGCAGCGATCGCGATGTACGAGTTCAACGCCCGGCTGCGCGGCACGTTCCATTGGCTGCCCGAGTCTCCGCGAGGTTGGAATGGTACCAACCATACGCTCATCGCGGCTTCTCACGATTTGGATTTCATTCCGCTGTCGCCGGTCGACAGCGCAAGGCGACTCGTAAAGAATATCGTCAAAGCCGCTATCGCGTCGCACGATCCGAAGCTTGCAGCGGGCATTGCCCGATCTGCCGTGGTCGGCGTTGGGCGGATGCGATCGCCGCTGAACTATATCCCGATGCTGCGTTCCCTTGAGCGCAGCGCTCGCATCGATTCTACGTTCAACGTGCTGTGCGAACGCCGGCATTCGCGCGATGCAAACTATATCCTGAGCGATTCGCGCGTGCTGCGCCTACTCAGGGAGTTGAACTCGTCCGGAGCCGAAATTGCCGTGCACGGCAGTTATACGAGTCTGGACTCGCCCACCGGACTGTCGGACGAATTTCAAGCCCTAAGGGCGCAGGGCTTTCACCCCGTAGGCGTACGCCAGCATTGGCTGCGCCATTCCGGCTCTCGCCTGTACGACAAGCTTGAACGCATCGGCGTTCTATATGACTCCACGGCCGGCTACTCGGAACGTGCGGGCTTCCGCAACGGGGCGTGTTTTCCATATCCTCCGTACTGCTTTTCCGAAGAACGCGCGTACGCATTCCTAGAGATTCCGCTTGCGATCATGGACGGCTCGCTGTACGCACAGGATCGATCCACGCATTCACACCGAGCGATTTGCGAAAGAATTCTCGACGCAGTACGCACGTTCGGTTCGGGCGGCGTCAGCGTCCTGTGGCACAATACGGCGTTCGAAGGCGGCCAACTCCCAAAGTCCATCGGAAACCTTTATTGGCAACTCAAACGAGAAGGCGACAAATGGACGACGGCGGCAGATCTCGCCAGCTGCGTTTTCGATCGTTACGCGTCCGCAGGCTTGTTGCGAACCGGCGCGGACGCAAAACGAGGTATGGCGGCCAGCCAGGGTGCTTGATTATCTACTCGCGCTGTGTCCATCGTTCTTGCACGTGCTCGTCCGCCGGATACTCGGCGCAAAGATCGGCGCCGGAACGCGCATAGGCTTTGGAACCATTTTGCGTGCGAAAACGATCGACATCGGAAAGAACGTCAGCATCGGCCCGTTTGCGTTGCTCCGTGCGAACGCGTTGGTCATCGGCGATCGCACGCAAATAAAGGCGTTTTCCGCGTGCAGCGCGGGCGACGTACGCATCGGCCGGTATGTGTACATCGCTTCAACGGCGGTTATCTACTCCGCTCTGACGCCGCGCTCACGAATCACTGTCGGAGACCATTGCCGCTTTGGCCCATTCTGCTGGATCGAACCCGGGGAGGGCATAGACATCGGAAACCACGTCGGCATCGGCGGCCACGCTTTGGTCTTCACTCATGGCGTCTGGGCCGATTTTTTAAACGGGGGTCCGGTCAGTTATGGGCCGGTCGTTTTGGAGGACGATGCTTGGCTGGCATGGCAGGTGTTCGTTCTTCCTAACGTCGTCATCGGTAAAAACGCCATCGTCGGTCCGGGTGCCGTCGTCACCAAGTCCGTCCCACCCAACGCATTAGCTTCGGGGATGCTCGCCAAAGTCGTCGACGCGCATGCCGTCCAGGCGCTCGAGCCGCAAGATAAGCTGGCTCGCGCAAAGCACGTTTTAGAGGAGTACCCGAAATTCCGGCCGATCCCAGGTGCGTCGCAATCGCCTCAGCTGGCCGACGGCAGGCTTATGTTCGGCCATTGCATTGCCGTCGATTCCGACGCGAGTCTTAAAACCTGCGATCTTCTGTTCTTGGTAAATCGGCGCCTCGCTCCGCAAGAGCAGGATGCTATACTTGGCCGCGGCATATCGATCCTCGACCATGAGGCCAGAACCATTATTCGAGCAACTTCGGCCCCGTATATAGATGATTTCGTCGTGTTCGTTCGTCGATACGGGATTCGTCTGACCGTGCGCTAAAGAGGCGAGCCGGCATGCGGAAGAAGCGCGCATTGATCGTCGGGTGGCCGTATCACGCACGCATGACGGCGCAATTGGTGAATGCCTATTCCGCAAGCTGGAGTTCACGAATTTTGGCGCCGGAAAGATCGATGTTGCGCGCACGTCGCTTGGACTGCTGCGGGGTGCAGACGCGTTCGTAACGTTCGGCGGCCCCGAGCCTCATCCCATGTATGCCGCCATCGCGCGGTTGCGGCACATTCCCGTCATCGTTATTTGGGGCGGCAGCGACGTAGTACAAGCCGTTGGCGACGCATACGGATCGGCGCTGCTGCGGCACAAAGCCTATTATCATATTGCCGACGCGCCCTGGCTGGCCGATGAATTACGTACGCTCGGGATCGACGCGCATTACGTTCCGGTTTTGGGCGTGCCGGTGGAAGAACCGGCCAAAGAGTTCCCGGCGCGGTTCTCGGCGATAACGTACCTGCCTTCGCCGCGACGCGATTTTTACGGTGCGCGCCTAGTGTACCAGGCGGCACGCCGTTTTCCGGACGTTCCGTTTCGCGTAGTAGGGAACGGAAAATCCGATTTTGACGCTCCCGCAAATGTCGAATTTCTCGGCCAGCTCGGGAACATCGAACCTGTTTTGAACGATTCCGTCGTCCTCGTCCGAATGCCCGAGCACGACGGAATGTCGCGCATGGTGCTCGAGACGCTTGCCGCGGGCAGGTACGTGATACGCAACCGCGCCTTGCCCGGCGTGGTGCGGGCTGACGATGAAGGGCAGCTTATTGCAGCCCTCGGCCGGCTGCGCTCGGAGTACGAAAGCGGAGCACTTGGGCTGAACGTCGACGGCCTGGAGTTCGTAGCCCGGCATTTTTCCCCGCAACGCATCGTGCACGGAATCGAACGCGCACTAAGCGCCGCTCACCCGCGCGTTCGGCGCGTGCCCGGCCGCCAGGGAACCGTTGCAATATCCGGCAGAAAACTGTTCGTGGCCGAGTTTTTCGAACCGGCTGAAGCGGGCGTCACGGGATGGCGCCACCGGCTGCTCGCGTTCGGTTCGCGGTTCGACGTCGTGTTATCGCTTGTGAAAATGTGCTGCAGCCGGCTCTGGTACACGATAGGGCCCGCACCCGGGCCGCGCGCTCTTGAGCTGCTGGCGGACGGGCTGCGCAAGCCGCGCGTCATGCATTGGTCCCGCAACGACGTCACGCGCCTTGCCGAAACGCCCGGCCGCATGCAGATGTTGACGAGGGCTCACGTTCATCATGTCGCCGGCGCGGACTGGACCGCCGAAGAGTTGCGAAAATTGGGATTGCGCGCCAGCGTCGCACCGTTACCCCCGCATCTTTGCACGGGCAGCATATGCGAAATGCCGGAGGTTTTCACCGTGCTGCTGTACGTCGCGCCCCGGCATAAAGGGTCGCATGTCGCCCGCAGCTATGAGCGGCTTATCGGCGCTTTTCGCGGACGGGGCGTAAAGTTCGTAATCGTCGGCGGGGGGACGCTAAACGTTTCGGCAGGCGACGACGTCGTCAATCTTGGATGGCATCGCTCGCTCCAAAACGTCTACGAAACTTGCAGCGCGCTGGTTCGCTGCGAAGAACACGACGATCTCTCGCTTATGGTGCTCGAAGCCCTTTCGTACGGGCGTCACGTGATTTGGACGCAAGAGTTTCCGTACACGCGTCATGCCGAGGACTATTCGATCGTGGAGCAGCAACTGGGCGATCTCGTTAGGAGTCACATGCAGGGAAATTTGCTTGCGCAAACGGCGGCGGCAGCATACGTACGCCGGCGGTACGCGCGCTCGTTATGTCTGGAAACGATCGCGCGGATTTGGGGCCAAGCGGCGGGATCGAGAAGCGTTAACGCGTCAACGGTCAAGCCCGGGCGGTAATCGATTCGTAAAAGAGTCGAATCCTGACTCAATCTTCCCCGAATTATTGAATCGGAACAGTCTGATTCAAGCCGGGGGAGCCAATGCGCTCAGCGTCTTTCGCGTACAAAATAGTTTTATTTGCACTTTGCGCAGCGATGCTTTCCGCGTGCGGAGGAGGCGGCGGCGGCGGCGGAATGCTGCCCAGTACGCCGCAGAAGACCGGCCCCGGACAACCCGGACAGAACGGTCAGACGGTACAACCCACTCCGTCGCCGCAATCGTCGGCGCCGCCGCGAACGTCTACGCCCACACCTGCACCGGTACCCACGTCAACGCCGGGCGGTTCAGGCGGACCGGCGGTCGTATTGTCTGCGGGCTACGGCGACTTGATGGACTCCTACACCGGTCGCATGCAGTGGGTCACTCAGCAAGATCCCGGTGCGCTTTCGGCATTGCGTGCGTCATATGTCGATTTTTACATTTCCGCCGTCCGCGAAGTCATGAACGGCGGCGGCGCGCAACCCGATTGGAATACCGTCAATGTGCACGAGGACGCGTTTTCGCACGGCGCCGACCCCGCTTCGCTGACAACGCAACCGCAAGAAGGTGCGGTAACGCTGCATTGGAATGTCGATGCGCGCGCAGCCATGGGCGTCCCGCTGTCAGGCTACGTCGTGTATGAAGGCACTTCGCCGCAATCGCTCACTGCGGTGGCGACTTTGCCGAATTCGGCGTCGTCTTACAGCGCGAGCGGTCTGAGCGACGGCACGACGTACTACTTCGCCGTGCACTCATTGCTCAACGGCTCGGACAGCGTCTATTCGGGTGTCCAGTCCGCCGCTGCGGGCGTGCCGTCGGGGTTCGTTCTCGATTCGCCGACGTACAGCACCAACGTTCCGATTGCACCCGGAGCGAACGTTACGCTTACGGTTCGTGCCCACGCTTCGGGTGCAGCGTTGCCCAGCTCGCTGCTGCTGCAGACGTTGGTCAAGCCGCATCCCACCACGCCGCCGTCCAGCACGGCAATGAACAGCGTGGGAGGCGGGTATTATCAAGGCAGCGCAACGGTCACGATTCCCTCGGGATACTACGGCGGGATAGCCTTTCGCGTAGCGGACGCGACCGGCAACGCGGTTTTGCCGACTCAGGCGAATCAGTCGTATTACGTCACCGCGCCGAATAACCGATTGCATTTCGGCGTTTATGCCAACAATTACGTCATGGATGCCGGTTCGCCGATGTGGCATTCCTTGCTGACCGATTATATCGCCGGCAGGCTGGCTGCGGGTTACAAAGGCGTACTGCTCGACGACGTCGGCACGAAGCTGGACGGGGCACGCCCGGAAGCTTTTCCCGCCGGGTACAGCGCGAACGGCTATTTGAACAATATGATCTCGCACCTGGCATATTTGCGTTCCCACATCGGTTCGGGATATTCGATCTGCGCGAACGCCTTTTCGGACCCCGCGGCAACGGCGTATGTGCCGTACGTTCAACGCGGTGAGATCGAGGAAATCGCCTACGACGTAAACAGCTGGGGATACGCACCCGAATGGTACTGGCAAAGCAGCGTGAATAGTGCATTGACCATAACCCAGCAGTATAACATTGGGTCCCGCATGCTGGTGGACGCAAGCGAATCGGACACCGCGGCGCGCTCGTACATTCTGGGAACGTACTTGCTCATCCAGAACCGGAATCTCTATTACGACTTGGAGACTTCCGCCGGACTGGGATACTACTACCCGGAATACGGGCTGAGTCTAGGCCCGGCGGAGCAAAACTTCACGACGATTGCGCAGGCATACGTTGCCGCCGACCAGGCATATGAACGAACCTTCGCAAACGGCCGGGTGATAGTGAATCCGAGCTCAACGGCTATCACTCCGGTCATTCAATTGGGCGCGGCGTACAAGCAAGTGCGCTTGGCCGGCGGAGCCGTCGAGCACGGCGGTTCCATCGAAACGACGTTGGTGACGCAGGTTCAACTGCTGCCGCATCAGGCGGCGATCCTCATTCGCTAGGGAGTACTAGTTCGGAGAATGCGTGAGGATGGCGCCTTGCCCCGGATGAAGCGTGACTCCGTTTACCGGTACGAAGCTACGAGTGCCGCCCCGCCCGAGCGCTTGTGCGGACGCTTGTGAAAAATAGCGGCGGGTCTGCACCTCGATGGGCTTGCAGTCGTCGTCGCCAGGAGGACAGACATAAACCGTGGCGCCGGAGTACTCGCGTTCATACATCCCGTCCCGCGCATTATAGAGCTCGGCCAGGTTCCTCGGCCGAGCGATGACGGGCCGGCCCAAGTCCGTGAACATCTCGGGAAACAGCGTCTCGTCGATCTGGCTAAAGCCGTAATACAAGCCGGGCGAACCGGTCATTGGGTATGGATTGAGCAATTCGTAAATCGCAAAGGAGTACTCGCGTACTCGCGCGCCGAGCTCGTCGGGCACTTGATCGCCCGTTGGGATCATCCAGACGATTTTCCTTGCATTCAGATCGTCCAAGATCCATTGCATTTCCTTGCGCCACCCGTCCAGCGTAAACGGGTATGGCATCGCCAATCCGGCCGACCAAGGCACGTCTTCGTAGATTCTCCCGTCGCCGTAAAACGCTGCGCCGTGCGGACCGCCGTTGAGAATACTCAAAATGCCGTTCGCGTGCAGATGCTCGAGGGCGTAACGAGGCCATTGGATGCCCACGCACCGAAGCAGGTCGTCGTCGCTGGGCATCTGCGGATTCTGAGTGCGGAAAATTTCCGGACGCGCATCGGCGAGCTTGCTCAGAATATTATCGAGCTCGAAGGCGCTGTTGCCGATGATGCCACGGATATGCAACAGCATCCGAACCGCATCGGCGTTTTCCGTGGTAGAGCACGCGTTCAAGAAATTGGTGTGTGAATTGTATTCGCCCCAAGCCGAGCGATTGTTTTCGTTCGACGTCCACCAATCGGTGCAGCGGCCGCGATCGTCACAGTAGCGCAATGCGGGCGAACCGTACCAGTGCTTGCTCGAACTTTGAAACGTCACGCCGTCGGGCACGCGCCAATGAACCGGTCCTCCGACAAGCGCGACCGAATTCGGAGTCGTATCGGCAGTCGGGTGGTAAAGCCACTGCAGGCTGGGGTGCGCGGAACCCCCGGCTTCGTCGACGGAACCCCAGATGGTCACCGTCGAACCCGGCGGCGGAGTCGGCGAAGGAAAGATTGGGTGGGGATTGGGAGCGAGGCTGAATCGCGCGTGCAAAAGCAACGGTTGATTTCCGTCTGCCTGCGCGCAGGAAGTGGGGCGCCGTTTTCCGGTCGCGTTGTCGATCGAGGTGTACCAGACATCCTGGCCGCCGAGGACGCTGTCGACGTACACGCGCTGCCCGGAGGGATTTGCCGATGAGAACTGCGGCTGCGCGCCGGCCGGCACGGTGGCGAGCAGATGCCCGCGGGCATCGAACACGCGATATTGCGACGGTCCTCGAGCATCCGGCTCCCACGTCCACGTGCAGGTCGCAGACGAGCCTGCCCCGGCCAGCATGCCCGGATCGCCAATATGGACGAAATCCTGCTCGTGCCCGTCCATCCATCGAACGTAACTATGCGGGCTGCCGCTTGGGATTCCCGTGTCGTATCGCAGTGACGAGAAATACGTCGCGAGCAGAGCCTGCGGATTGAGGGTCCGGTACAGCCCCGCCGCTCTACCGGTTTGCGCGGTCGCAAGTGAAAAGGCGGGAATGTTTACCACATCGGGCCTATCGGATAGGTACGTTGCCAAGCGGGCCGATGGAGGCTTCTGGGGAGCGTTGGGCGGCGGAATCGCGATGGGCGCACCGGCCGTGCGTAAATCGGGCGACGGATGAAAGCTTTGCTGCAGTTTTGTCGCGATCGCCGCGCGCGTGCCGTTGCATTGCGTCAGCGACACGGCCGCCCAGAGCAGCATAGCAACACATGTGACGGCCGACTTTCCGCCTGTAACCCCGTTCACGCGCGCCTCGCTTTCACGGAATGAGCTTTATTTTGGAACGATACTTCGTGCCGATTGATACGCATACCGCGCCACTCCCTGTCTGCGGCCGATTGCAGGCATACGGCCGCTCGACCAGGTAACCACAACGTCCAGTGCGTCTGGCTGTAATCACTTCTAAGTTCCCCTGCTCGAGAAGCGCCGAGGCGTTTTTCACCGAGGAAGCGGAGCATTTAGCGCATCGCTGCGGACTCGTGATTGCACCGGTAAACGGCTCGGGACGCATATTCTACACCGTCAAACACGCCACCGTTGCAGCGCAGCCGCTGTTTTCCGCGGCAGTTCTGGCCGATGCGGCGCGCACGTGGTCGCGTTCGTGGCGCGAGTGTTTGAAAATCTTGGTCCTGATTTGCAGCGCGGGGCAATGGTCCGTCCGATTGAAGAATTTGATGGCCTTCCCCAAGGCGCTTGCGCTGGCGCAGCGGTTTAAACGTCTGGGCGTCGATCACGTGCACGCGTATTGGCTTTCGACTCCGGCGACCATAGCGATGATTGTCGGCCGGCTCAACGGCATCCCGTGGAGCGCGACGGCCCATCGCTGGGATATATACGAGGACAATTTTCGAACGGAGAAAGCTCGCGAGGCCGGGTTCATTCGCACGATATCCCTGCGCGGCACGCGCGATCTGCAAGCGGTATTGCCGCAATCCTTGAGCGCCAAAGTCCATTGCGTTCGGTTGGGGGCAGAACTTCCGAAAACGACTGCGCGTATTTCCTCGCGCGGCACGTTTCGAATCCTTTGTCCGGCATCGCTCGTGGCGGTAAAAGGCCACGAAACGCTGCTGCGCGCTTTAGCTATGCTGCGCGAAAACGGCCTGGAATTTTTGTGCGTATGCGCCGGCGAAGGCCCTCTGCTTTCAACGCTTCAAGACCGCGCTTTGAGTTTGGGCTTGAGCGGTGCGGTGGACTTCGCGGGTTTCATTGCGCACGAGCGCCTTTTGGCGGATCTGCGCAGCGGCTCGTACAACGCGGTGGTGCTATGCAGCATAGAAACCGGAACGACGATGGAAGGCGTGCCCGTGAGCTTGATGGAGGCAATGGCGGCAGGAGTTCCGTGCGTTGCAACGCGTTCCGGATCCGTCCCGGAGTTAATTGGAGAAGGAGAAGGCCTGCTGGTGCCGTGCGGCGATGTCGATGGGGTCGCGCACGCGCTGCTGGAGCTTGCGCGCAACCCGCAGTTCGCCCAAGATACGGGTGCGCACGGGCGGCGCCGCGTGGCTGCCGATTATAATCTTGCCATCAACGTAGACAGGCTTGTTTCGCTGATGGTCGCGCATACTGCGTCTTCGGTGCCGGAGCCAAAGCGCGCCTAAGTGTGGTTCAGCAGCACTCCGCGTACTGAAGTGCAAAACTGGGCTGCCAGTTTGGAGCGATCGAACCGCAGGCGCACGTAGCGCTGTCCGTCGCGCCCGTACGCCTGCAGCGCTTCCGGCTTGGCTGCGAGCGCCCGCAACGCGCTGACGAGCTGTTCGGGCGATTCGGGATCGACGGCTACGCCGCCGCCCGACGCCTGCGCCAGCGCGCGCGCCTCGCCGTCGGCGCACACGAGGATAGGGCGGCCCAACGCCATGGCGTCCATCATTTTCGTCGGAAGGCTGTCGTGCAGTCCCCGGCGCAGCGGGACGATGCAGACGTCGGAGTGCTGCTGAACCGCCAGGGTGCTTTCGCGGGAGAGCTCGCCCGTCATGGTGACGTTGCTCAGACCTTCGCGCTCGATGAGTGCGGCAAGTTCTCTGCGCGCGGCGCCGTCCCCGACGATGATGAAACGGAACGAGGGCTCCTCTTTGAGCAGCGCTGCAGCGTGCACGATCACGTCAATGCCGTTGGCCATTCCTAAATTGCCCGCGTACGAGGCGATGAATTCGCCGTCGTTTCGCGCGAACGGCTCCGCGACGGCAGGCTGCACGTCGTCGAACCCATTGGAAATCACGACCACCTTGGACGGCTCCACGCCGTGGCTGAGAATTTCGCTGCGGCAACTGTTGGTAACGCATACGATGAGGCTCGCACGCCGGTAGAGCGCGTCGGCCAAGGCGCCGATCGAACGGCATACCAGGCTGCCTTTCGCCCATTCACCGATGCGGACCAATGCGTCCGGCCAAACGTCGCGGGCATCCAATACCAGCGGTACGTTCCGTAAATACGACGTCAACAGGGCCGGGATACCCAAAACGATCGGCGGCGAGCTGACGCATACCAGATCGTATTTCGTGCGCGTAACCAAGGCTGCCAGCGATGCAACGAATGCGAAGGACAGCTGATTGAGCATCCGATCGACGGAGCGCATGCGCGGCGAAGCATACGCCCACAGCATGCGAACGCGAATGCCGGCGTCGCGCTCGCTGACGTTCCATTTGCCGCGGTACCGCGACGGCACCGTTCCGCTGGGGAAACTCGGCACGCTGGTCAGCACGTCGACGTCGTAACCTTCCGCCACCAGTCTGCGGCAAAATGCGCTGACGCGGTGGCTTCCGGCACCGCGCTCCGGCGGAAAGTAGTGCGAAATAACAAGTACGCGGCGACGTAAGGGAGCGGGCGCACCGTCCGAAATAGCCCGGATCGAATCCATCGTAAGCAATGGTACGCTCTTTATGCGTTCGCGCTCTTGGGCCACCTTGCCCCAAAAGCTTGGTTCGAGGGCGCGGCCCGTGCAGGACCGGCGGCACTTTCGATACATAGTGTCGTGCCGTACCTTTAACGCAATGGCAACCACAATTCCCGACGAGCGCAACAGCTCAACTGCTGCGCGTCCTAACGTCATACGTGGGACCACCGACGGAGCACGCCCCGCCATGCAGGCGACCGCTTCGTTTATTCCTGCTCGGCCAAAACGGCGTCCGGCCGATTATCCCCGCATTTGGTCGCTCGCGCTCGCTGCCGCGGATTTGTCGATGTTCATTGTGTCGGCACTGCTCGCGATTTCGATCGTGCAGCACACCGGCACTCTGCACGCTTCAGCCTACGTCTTTACGCACACTTCGATCGTATTCATTCTGGTTTGGCTGCTGGTTTTCGAACGGCTGGGACTGTACCGGTCGTCGTTCGCGTTCGCTCCGCGCGACGAATTCTATTACACGGTTGCCGCCCTGTTCATCGGCATCGTTCCGCAGCTGGGTCTGTACACGCTGATACCGGCGATGTCGACCTCGCGGCTGATACTGGTTCTGTCGGCTGCGATTTCGATTCCCATGGTGGCGGGCATGCGCTATGTGCTGCACCGCGTACGCACTCAAGCATTGACGGCCGTTCCCGAACGCGTTGCCATCGTCGGCAACCGGCAGAACATGGATGAGGTCGCGCAGTCGCTCGCGGTTCCCGAGAACGTGCCGATCCTGTGCATCGAATCCGAGAATCCCGCGGCCGCTTTGTCGGGCGTACGCACTCACGGGACATTTTCCGTTCGCGACGTCGGATGGCTCACGCATGCGATAGAATGGGGCTGCGACCGGCTCATTCTCACCGAATTCGTTCCGCCGGCCGTATTGCCGCCGCTGCTTGCAACGGCGTTGCGCTACGACTTCAGCATTGCGTTCGCGCCGCCGCGCCTGGTATCTCACGCCTATTCGCTCAGCTTGCGCACGGACGGCCACCAAGTGCTGCTCTCGCCTGCGCCTGTGCCCGCGTGCGGAAACTGGGCTGCATTCAGCAAGCGCACTTGCGATTTGATCGTCGGTACGGCCGCCGTAATTATCGCCGCTCCCTTGATGCTGGCATGCGCGCTTGCGATCCGGTTGGAATCGCCCGGACCGGTGCTGTTCAAACAAAAGCGCGTCGGCCGCGGCGGCAAAGAGTTCGAGATGTACAAGTTTCGTTCCATGCGCGTCAATGCCGAGGACGAGACGGGCCCGATTTGGACGCACGAAGGCGACAACCGCGTTACGCGCTTCGGCAAGATCATGCGAATGACGAGCTTGGACGAGCTTCCTCAGCTGTTCAACGTGCTGCGTGGGGAGATGTCGCTGGTTGGTCCGCGGCCGGAACGTCAGGTATTCGTCGAAGAGTTCAGGCGCTACTTACCGCGTTACGACGAGCGTCACTTGGTGCGCCCCGGAATCACGGGCTGCGCGCAGGTTCACATGCGGCGGCGCTTGGAAGAAGCGGAGATCGGCGAAAAACTCAGCTACGATCTGTTCTATGTCGAAAACTGGTCGTTGTTCATGGATATTTCGCTGCTGTTCAAAACCGGCTTTGAAGTGTTGTTCCACCGGGCGCGGTAGCGCGCCGAGGTGTTGCCTCAGACCGGACGAATCGTCGGTGCTCAGTGGAAACCAATACCGTAACGCCGCCGGCGGCCGGTGAGCCCTCACTCGCCCGCGAGCTCTCCGGAAAAAGTCTCGAAACGTTCATTTTCCGCGTACTCGCGCAAGCGGCAGCGGCGGGCATGGGAATTGCCATCGCGCGGCTTCTCGGGCCGAGCGGCAAGGGACTCTTCGCGTACTCCACCGCCGCCGGCGGAATCCTCATTGCGCTGGCAAGCGGCCAATCAGCCGCAATATCGTGGCAATATGGACGCTTAAAGACTGCGCCGGGCGCGGTTTTCAAAGTGATGATGGCGTATTTCTACGTGCTCGTCCTCCCGGTTTCGCTCGGCGTAGTAATTGCAGGTCTAGTGCGTCACGAGGTGCCGCTCGTTGCCGCCGGGGCGATTTTTCCGTTCAGCTATTTCAACCAGTTGACGCTGGCATTCTTCTTGTCGGACGGAAGCGTTCGCTGGCAAAACGTTCAGGGTTTGGCAATTGCCGCCTCGCAGGCTATCGCCGTGACGATCGCATGCTTTCTCTTTCGCGATCGCATCGATCTCGTGTTTGCAGGCTGGATAATCCCGCAAGTCCTAACGATGTTCTTCTCTTCGGCCAACGTGCGCAGGTACGCGCGCCGCACGGATCCCTCGATAGACCTGAAACGCTTGTTTTGGCGGCAGGTGACGTTCGCAATGCGAGCCGGGCTCAACCAAATGGTGTGGTCGTTGAACTTCCAGGTGGATATCTTCATCATTCTGTACGTGTTGGGAGCCAAGTCCGCCGGCATATATTCGGTTGCCGTAGCCATTGGGCAGCTCATGTGGTTCATCAGCAGGCCGCTTGCCTCTTCGTCGTTGGGCAAGGTGTCATCCGGAACGAAATCGGAGGCGGCTTACGTTACGGCGGTCTGTCTCAAACACGCGCTCTTGGCAGTGACGGTGTGCTGTGCCGTGCTGTTTTTCATCGGGCCGCCTTTGCTGCACGCCGTCTACGGACCCAAATTCGAGGCCTCCGGCATCGCGCTGCGCTGGATCCTTCCGGGAATCATAGCCTACTGCGCGGTGCCGTTCTTCGGTCAGTTCTTCATTCTGCAGATGGGTCGCCCCACGGTCATGACGATAATCGGCAGCATTTCAACGGTGGTTTGCGCCGTCATTACGCTGCTGCTCGTCAGGCACTTGGGAATCGTGGCAGGCGCGATGGGTACGTCGGTATCGTACATCGTCAGCTTTGCCATCATGGTCGTACTGTTTTGCAGGCGGACCGGCATCGACCCGCGGTTGATTTTCATAGTTACGCGCGCGGATCTGCGGCACTATCGAGTACTGGCCGAAACCACCTTCGCCAGAGTATTTCAGCTCGTAATGCCCCGGTCCGCATAACGCGCCAGGCTAGCCGCCGATATTGCGCCGTGCCATCGAAAGCAACTCCGCGGTAGCCATCGGCCCTTCTACCTTCGCGCGCAGGATGCCGCGCTGATCGAAAAACAGCAGCGTCGGCAGCATGTGAACGCCGTACACTTCTTGACTGGTGGCGCGGTCGTCGACGTACACCGGATAATCGATGGCGTTCGCTTTGGCAAACGCGGCGACGACGCCGACGTTTTCCTGCTGATCGACCGCCACCAGTTCGACGCCGCGCGCGCGCAGCGTTTGCTGCGCCTGCCGCATGACGGCGACATCTTGACGGCAGCTGGGACACCAGGTCGTGAAGACTTGCAAAACGAGCGGCTTTCCGCGTGCCGCAATGGTCGCAGGCGAGCCGTCCAGGGCCAAAACGGGTAATGGACGCGACGGCGCACCGATCGCGACCGGCGGCGTGAACATATGTACGCGAGCGCGATGGATAAACACGCGCAACGGCGAACGGGGATAGAGTCCGGCGACCAATACTGCGCCAAGCAGAACGATTAGAGCAACCGTGCGCTGCGAACGTGTTCCCATGCCACGCATTGTAGCAGACCGCAGCGGAGCGCCAAAGGTACGCCTAGCACGTTCGGGAGAGTCTCTCGTGGGTAGAGAGGGCCTGGTCGCGTTTGCCGTAGGTCCATCGGGTCAATAGAGGGGCTCACGAGCGGCCTTCTTGCCGTTCCGATGGGGATAAACCGTTCTCTCGATACCTGCCGCTAATCCGTTATGATGCCAGTATGCTCGCCCGGTACGCGCATTTTGAAAAAGGACTCTGCCCATGAGTAGACTGCCGAAAACACTCTTCGCCGCCGCTTTTACGGCCATCGTTCCAGCCGGTGCGCTGGCGGCTGCTCCAATGCCGTCGGCGTACCAAATCCATCCCGGGGATCAGTTGAGCGTTCAAGTGTATGGAGAGCAGACGCTCAGTCAGAACGTCACCGTGCTCGGTGACGGCACCATCGATTATCCGCTGATCGGGCGCGTAGCCATCGCCGGCAAAACGCCGACGTCGGCAGGTCAAGACATACGCGATAAGCTGCGCAAGTATTTGCGCGATCCAATCGTGACGATCGCCGTCGTGACGATGGCTCAGCCCACGGTGCTGGTGCTGGGCAACGTAAAGAACCCCGGCAAATATCAGGTTCGCGCCGACGCAAAACTTTCGGACGCGCTCGCTGCGGCCGGCGGCTTGGGAACCACTGACGGTCCTTTGCCCGACGCGCGAATCGCGTGGGCGAACGGAACCGTTTCGCAGGTGTCGATGCAGAAGCTGCTGCATGACGGCGACGTTTCCGCCGACGTTCCGCTTTCCGAAGGCGCCGTCGTCTACATCCCCGGACCGCAAACCATGAACGTCGAGGTCATCGGCGCCGTGGATCATCCGGGCGAAATTCAAGTCAACGACGGCGACAGGCTGTCCACGGCGATTGCAAAGGCCGGCAATTCGGCGAACTCCAATGCGGATTTGAACAGCATCCGCGTCGTACGGCAGCTTCCCGGGGGCGGCAGCACCGTCTATAACGTGAATCTGTATAAGGCGTTGGAGCAGTCGCAGCCGCAAGCCGATCTGAAATTGCAAAAGGGCGACGTCGTTTACGTACCTCAGGCCAAGAAGGGCCTGAACACCACTACCGGCAGCGGGATGCTGTACTTCCTGACGCAACTCGGAAGATTGTTTATTCCGTAGCGCGGGTCATTACCGAAAAACAAGGATGAGACGAGGATCACATGTACGATTTGCCAGCTGGAGCTGACGGACAGACTCCGGCGTTGACCGGGGCGGCGCCCCTTCCGATCGCTGAAGAAAAGCAGCCGTCGGATCTGCACAACCTTTTGCGCACGCTGTGGCGGCGCCGCAAGGTCATGTACGCCGTCTTCGGCGTGCTCGTCGGCCTGGTAGTGATCCTTACGCTGATCTGGCCCAAGACCTATACGACGCAGACCAAACTGATCGCCGGCAATCCGAATGCCACCCTGGGCTCGGGTCAGCCCGGCGCCAACAGTTCGCTGCCCGTGCTCAACGCCCTCATGGCCAACGGCGGCGTGCAAACCTCGGAGACGTATGCGGAGCTGTTCCAGGAGTACCCGGTTGCCAATCAGGTGATCAGCGACCTCAATTTGCACGTCGGCCCCAACAAGGTCCTCAAAGCGATGACCGTGCGGCCGATAACGAACACGCCGATACTAACGCTCTCGGTGGCGTGGTCGTCGCCCCAAATGTCGGCGAAAATCGCCAACGATCTCGCCAACGTCATCGTGGCCCGCCAGCGCGAGCTGATCGCGAGCCAGGCCAGCAGCGCGATCACGTTTCTCAATCAAGCGCTGCCGCAAGCGCAAGCGCGCATGGAGAAAGCGCAAAACGCGCTCGCGCATTATCAAACGTCGCATGCCATCGCCGACATCGGTGCGCAAACGCAGTCCATCATCACGCAGTTGGCCGCCATCGACACCAAGATAGCGGGCGTGCAGGTCGACAAACAGCAAGCGCAGGCCTCGCTCAACAGCGTGCGCGCGCAGATGGGCAGCCTGGCACCGATGATCAACGGGGGCAATACGGTTGCCGTCAATCCGGTGCTCGCTCAATTGCAGCAGCAACTCTCGCAGATCGACGTTCAGCTCGCCACGGCGCGCCGGCAGTACACGGACCAATATCCCGGCGTCATCGCTCTAAAGAACCAGCAGCAGCAGCTGCAGCGTCAAATCGCTTCGACGCCGCAGACCGTCGTTTCCAACACGAATACCGTGCGCAACCCGACGTACGATCAGCTGCAGCAGCAAGCGGCGCAGTATCAAGCGCAAGCCTCTTCCTCGGACGCGCAGGTTGCCGCGCTTCAACACGAACGCGCGGCCTTGATGCCGACGCTGCAGCGCCTGCCGGGTCAAGCCTCGCAGATGGCCGATCTGCAGCGCCAGGCAACTTCAACGCAAGACGTGTATACTGCTCTGCAGCAGCGCTACGACAACGCCGTCGTCGCAAAGGAAACCGCGCTCAGCGACGTGACGGTGACGCAGGCAGCAAATCCGATGTTTGCCGCCAAGCGTCCTGACTTGCTGCTCAACCTGCTCATCGCCATCGTGCTCGGCGCCGTGCTGGCCGTCACCGCTGCGTTCGTCGTAGAGTTCTTCGACATCCGCATCAAAGACCAAGCCGAAGCCGAGCGTGAACTCGGTCTTCCGGCGCTGGCCTCGATTCCAATGCTCAAGCCGGGAGCCCAAGCTCTCCCATGGGTGCGCACACTCAGCGTCGAATCGTTCCTGCAGTTGGTAACGTCGCTGCGGTACGCTTCCGACTTCCCCATGCGCACGTTTTCGATTACGAGCGCAGGCCCGGGCGAAGGCAAATCGACGATCGCGCTCAACATGGCTATTGCCTTGGCCGAGTTCGATCCGCCCGTGCTGGTCGTCGACGCCGACATGCGCCGTTCTTCGCTGCACACCAAACTGCACACGCGCAACGAGCACGGCCTGTCGGATGTGCTCGTCGGAACGAAACGGTTGGATGAAGTCGTCCAGCGCACCAAGTACGCCGGCTTGGACCTGCTGTCGGCGGGATTGCCTGCGCCCAATCCGCTCAAACTGCTGCAATCCAGGCGGTTGGAAGAACTCATGGAGCACGCGCTCGAGAAGTACCGCTTCGTCGTGTTCGACGGTCCGGCGCTAAGCGCGACGTTGGATTCCGCGGTAATCGGCAGAAAGACGGACGGCTCGGTCATGGTCGTAGCGTCCGGAATCACGGACTTGCGCATGGCCAAGCGCGCACTGCGCCGGCTCGAAAGCGTCGGTGTGAAGAACACGCTTGGGTTTGTGATGAACCGCGTCGACCCTCGCCGCGAAGACTACTCGGACTACTACCTGACCTCCGAGCCGGGAACGTCGATGCAGCTGCCCGTGGCCGGGGAGTAGCAATCATGCGCCCACGGCCATGGTAAGGGTGAAGCCGCATGCGCGCCTATTTGATTGAGCCGCAGGAGCTCTTCGTTCCGGCTCTGCTGGAAACGGTCGAACGCGCCGGCGTAACCGTGGTCCAGGTTTCGCCGGCCGTGGACGTTTCGGATCTGGTACGAATCCAGCCGAAGCTGCTCTTCGTCGATATCGACTATTTGGCTTACGATCCGATAGCGACGATCGGAACCATGCGTACCGTGCTGCCGGAAAGTCTGATCTGCGTTTACACGGGCAACGCGAACGCGGAATGGCCGGCGGCGTGCCGCTACGCAGGGGCCGACGGCGTACTTTTCAAGTCGGCTTCGGAGGCGGAAATGCAATGGGCGCTCGGGGAGCTGCTCGAGCGAGGCACGTACACCGGTCCGGAAACAGCCGGAGAACGGCTCTAGCTCTTGAACACGGGGCCGAGCAGCGGAATCGCCTGCACCGGCAGCCGAAACCGGCACAGCAGCAAAAGGGTGTAGGGGACGTAGCGCCACCCACCCACTTCCAGCACGCTTTTCACGTGAAACGTCCACGCGCGACCGAAGCCGCCGCTAATGCGATAGTACGAGCATGCGTCGTGAAACGCGATCGACCTGCACCGCCGTATCGGGCGCACGAAGCGGCGATCGCGGTTCCACTCCAGCATCTTAGTGAATACCAGGGGCACCGTTTCGACGTACGCAAGGGTTTTCGATTCGGAAATGGGCGTATTGTACACGCGGAACGTCGGCTCGTTCAGAAAAGCGACTCGCAGCCTAGAGGCAATGCGAAAGCCGATCAGCGTCCATTCGCAGTGCTTGGTGAGATGCTCGAAGTAAGGCAAACTTACGCTCGAAGTGCGAAACAGCGTGCCGCAGGACGTGAGCCAATTGTGCCCGCGCAGCAGCGGCTCGACGAACGATTCGCGAAAGTCCGCGCAATCGGGGTACGCGATTCGGGACTTCCCGCCATCGATGCAGTAGCCGTTGGTTGCAACGCAATCCGCTTCGGGCCGCTCGAGCAGTACGGCGGCCCGCCGCGCCAGCGCGTCCTCCAAAAACTCGTCATCGTCATCCAGGTACGTGAAGAACTGCCCCGTTACGAGCGCGCGTCCAAGCGCCGTTGCAGCCGGTTTGTCGGGGCCTGGAAAGACCCGGCATACGATGCGCTCGTCGCCCTGCAGCCACGCGACGACGCCGGAATCGTAATTGGACCCGTTGAGTATGGCAATGACTTCGACGTCGACGCCGGTTTGCGACAATACCGATGCGATTGCGCGCTGAAGCGTCGCTTTTCGCGCCCGATCGCCTTTGGAGCGCACGATCACCGAAATCCGCACGCGCTTTCCCGGAACGACCGTTTGCATCGTTACAA
The DNA here is from genome assembly GCA_963777315.1 of Vulcanimicrobiota bacterium. Classification (GTDB taxonomy): domain Bacteria; phylum Vulcanimicrobiota; class Vulcanimicrobiia; order Vulcanimicrobiales; family Vulcanimicrobiaceae; genus CAVYEM01. The sequence goes on along the minus strand of CAVZQC010000004.1, from coordinate 520,685 downwards.
GTGTTCGTCGCGCGTGCTTGAATGCTTCTGGACCGTATGCAAGCTGTAGTCATCGGTACGCGGTCAACAGCGCGGCGGACGGCCCGTGTCCTGAATAGGCGAAGCGGCCAATGGCGCGCGCGAGCGTTCTCGGATTCGCCCTTGGCGCAAATATGTGCGGCCGTCTACGGAATGCGCTGCGACGCGTTCCTTTGGACCGGCGCAGGACTACCTGCGCTGTTAATCTGCGAGGTGGCGCGAGCGCGAGCCATTCCGCTCGTAATACTGTGGTCGGCGCAGTCGGTCGCGAACGTGGCAAACCGCCCGGTGCTGGCCGAGGCACTCAAGACGCAGCCGATGGCGCACGCCGCGCGCGATGACGCGCTCGTTGAAGCGCTGGGAGCTATGGGATTGCCGGCATCCCTTGTTTGCGACGATGGCGACATGCCGCGTTTTCTGGACAGCGTCGTGCAGCAACGGGTGCCGCGCGAGCGCGCCGTTCCCCGGCTGGCAGTGAGCGGGTTTGACGTTTTTGCATCCGCCGTGGCGCGCTACACCGAGGAGCTGTTCCCGCAGCAGTGGGAGCCGCATCTGCTGCGTTTCGATTCAAAACTCGATCACGCGACGTCGATAGTCGTCATGGTGCTTTCGAACGTGTGGTATTCGATCGGCGGCCCTCCCCACGAGCGCTGGCTCGCACCGATTGCGCGAAGCATCGGTAAGAAACGCATCGTGCACTGGGTAGGACGCGACGTGGAACTCGTCGAGCGCGGAATCGAGACCACCAGCGGCTGCCGCGGCCCATACATGCGGCACTTAGCAGAAACCGCATGGATGGCCGAGCCGCTAAACCGCCTAGGACTTCGGACGCAGATTGCCAGCTTGCCGCCGCGGTTCACCGCTCGCGAAGTCCCAGCATTGCCCGAGCGCTTCACGGTACTGTTGTACGTGCCGGCCACCCGAGGGGAGCATTACGGCAGGGACGTGATCCGAGAGCTCATGCGCGAAACGCTTGGCGCGGAAATACGTTACCTCATCGTGGGCGGCGGCGCGCTCGAGATCCCGGACGGTGTGGAGGCCGTCAATCTAGGATGGCAGCACTCTTTGGAGGCGATTTATCCCCAAGCGACCGTTCTGGTTCGGCTCGTCGATCGGCGCGACGGACTATCGCTTATGGTGCTCGAGGCTCTCAGCTTTGGCCGTCACGTCGTTTGGACGCAGTCGTTCCCATACGTCGCTGCAGCGGCCCCGATGGGACTCGTGCGGGAAATCGTCGCGGGACTGTATGCCCGCCATTGCGCCGGAACGCTGGGGCCGCAACGCGATGCCGCCCAGTTCATCGAGCGCGAATACAGCGTCCGGCCGGCCATGGGGCGACTGCAAGCCGTCTGGAGCTCTGCTGGGCGCTCGGCACCTGGCCGTTCCCACGGTTAGCTGCACCGGCCAGCCCGGGCGGATATTCCCGGGCTCCGGGCGTTTCGGCGGGACTTCCAGTGCGCGCGGCTAGGGCCGCGGATGGTCGCTTGGACTCATTTTTAGCCCGATTGGCCCGAGTTTTGCGAAAATAGTGTTAAAGTGGGAAAGGTGTCCCGGACACGGCCTCTGGTCCCGACTTAGAAGACTAGGCCTCGGTCTAACTACCCAATACTCTAGTGCGTTTTCTTCAAGGGGGAAGAAGTAGCGTGATTACAACTCAAACGGCCCGCATTTACGTAGTTGAAGGCCAGGTGCTCTTCGCGAAGGCACTGTGCCAAGTATTTTCCATGGATCCGTCGCTCCAAATCGTCGGAGACTCGCCGACCGTTTACGCAGCAGCGCTTGCCAAAGCTCGCCCGGATTTGATTTTGATCGACGTCGACGGCAGCAATCTCGAGGTCGGAGAAGCGCTTACGCTGTGCCGCGAAACCGTGCCGGACGCTCGCGTCTGCATATTGTCGATGCGCCCTCAGGCCGAAATGATGCAGTGCTGCCTGGCCGCCGGCGCCGAGGGTTACATCGTCAAAGACGTAACGCCCAGCGAGCTGATCCGCGCCGTCAAAATGGTCGCCGCGGGCGAAACGTACGTCGATCCGCGCGTCGCGGGCGGATTGCTGCGTCGCCGCAGCATGAGCAACGGGCGGCCCGACCCCAGCGAACTTTCGGTGCGCGAAACCGAAGTCATCCGGCTCATCGCCGAAGGCTTGTCCAACAAGCAAATTAGTGCTCGATTGCACCTTTCGGAAAAGACGATCAAGAACCACGTCAGCCGCATCTTTTCCAAGTTGAACATCTACGCGCGAACCCAAGCGGCGGTGCACGCCATCAAGATGGGCTTGGTCTGACGCTTTAGCAGCCGGTCTTCGGGACGATCGACGCTTGGCGCGCCGGTCGTCCTGTGACAGGGCTCCCGGTAAAAGATCCAAAGCGAAGGCACCGTCACAGAGGCGACGTTTTTCTCAACGGCCTGGGACCATACCCATCTGGCCGCAAGGTTCATCAGCCACCTACCATTGATGGGCGTGCAATAGCGCGCCAGCATCGAGGTAGCGTGAAGAAGTTCTGCAGCTTTAGAGGGCAGCCGCCCGGTTTCACGCAAACCGGGTTTATAATGTCTTGCCCCGGGTGTGTGCAATGAGAGTCCACGTCATCGAGCCGCAGGAACTGTTCATTTCCAGCCTGACCGAAGTGTTCCGCGAGCTCGGCCTGACCGTCGATCGATTTTCGGGCGACGCAAATTTTCGCCAGCTGCTCGAAGAGACTCCGGACCTGGTTTTCATCGACGTCGATTTTTCTTCGCAGGAGCCGCTCAAGTTCATCACGCTGCTGCGCACGTTGCTGCCCAAAGCGTTGATCGCGGTGTACACGAGCACGCACAGCACGGAATGGGCCAAAGCGTGCCATTTTTCAGGGGCAAACGCCGTGCTGGCCAAAGCAGCGGATCGCGACGAGATAGTGGCGGGCTTGCGCCAAATGGTCGACACGGGCGAATACACGGACGTGCGGCTGCGCGGTTCGCTGGCGGAGTAACGTCCGCGGCGGCGCGCGGGCCGGCAAGACAACCGCGCACCCTCTGAGAACACTGGCAAGCGGTGACCGAGCTTCCCGAACACTACGATCCCAAAGCGGTCGAAGAGCGTCTGTACGCGCGCTGGGAACGCGCCGGCTACTTTCACGAAGAACCCGATCCCGCGCGGCCGCCGTTCATCATCTGTATGCCGCCGCCCAACGTCACGGGGCGCGCGCATTTGGGACATGGGTCGACGTATGCGCCGATGGACGCGCTGGTCCGTTACCGGCGAATGCTCGGCGACAACGCCGACTGGCTTCCCGGTACGGATCACGCCGCGCTTGCGACCGAAGCCGTGCTGGTCAAGGAGCTTGCCAAAGAGGGCCGGAGCCGTGAGTCGCTCGGCCGCGAACGGTATCTCGAGCGCGCGTGGAGCTGGGCCCGCGAATACGGCGGAACGATCGACGGTCAATTCCGCAAACTGGGTTTCGGCCCAGATTGGGCGCGCAGCCGGTTCACGATGGACGAAGGCCTTTCCGCGGCGGTGCGCCGCGTTTTTGTCGAGTCTGTACCGCCAAGGCTTGGTCTATCGCGGCAAGCGCCTGATCAATTGGGATCCCAAAGCTCAAACGACGATTTCCGACGCCGAGGTCGAGCACGTCGAACGCGACGCGACGTTGTGGCGCGTGCGCTATCCGTTCGCGGACGGTAACGGCGCGATCGAAGTTGCAACCACCAGGCCCGAAACCATGCTGGCCGACGTCGCGATCGCGGTGCATCCCGACGACGAACGGTACCGCGCGTTCGTCGGCAAGATCGTGCTCGTGCCGCCGTTGCTGCAGCGATCGATTCCCGTCCTTGCCGATGCCGCCGTAGAACCCGATTTCGGAACCGGTGCGGTCAAAGTCACGCCGGGACACGATCCGACGGACTACGACATCGGACGGCGCCATGGTTTGGCGATGCCAGGTGTGCTTGCGCTGGACGCGCGGATCACTGCAGCGGACGTACCGGTGGGCAAATACGAAGGAATGGATCGCTACGACGCGCGTAAGGCGATAGTGGACGATCTGCGCGAACTCGGATTGCTGGTCGAAGAGCGCGCGCACCGCCACGCGGTCGCGGTGAGCGAACGCACCGGCGAAGTCATCGAACCGCTGCTGATGCTGCAGTGGTTCGTCGCCATGAAGCCGCTCGCGCAACCCGCGCTGCAGGCGTATCGCCAAGGACGCGTGCGGTTCGTTCCGCAGCGGTACGGCCGCACGTACGAACAGTGGTTAGAAAACATTCGCGACTGGAACGTCTCGCGGCAAGTGTGGTGGGGCCATCAGCTGCCGGTCTGGTACGCGCCCGATGGGGGCGTCATCGTAGCGCAAACCGAGCACGAAGCCTACGGCATCGCTCGCGAACAGTACGGGCCCGACGTCGTTCTCACGCGCGACCCGGATACGCTCGACACGTGGTTTTCCAGTGCGCTGTGGCCGTTTTCGATTTTGGGCTGGCCCGAGCACACCCCCGAACTCGAGCACTGGTACCCCTCGCAAGTGCTCGTCACCGGTTGGGAGATCATCTTCTTGTGGGTGGCGCGCATGGTGATGCTCGGCCTGCGGTTCATGGGCGAGGTTCCCTTTCGCGACGTATTCGTCGCGCCGCTGGTCTTCGACGCGAAGGGCCGCAAGATGAGCAAATCGCTCGGCAACGCGATCGATCCGCTCTCGCTGGTTGAAAAATACGGTGCCGACGCGTTCCGCATGGGGATGATGCGCCAGATGCGCATCGAGGGCCAGGAAGTGCGTTTTCACGAATCCCGCTGTCAGGAAGCGCGCAACTTCAACAACAAGATGTGGAACGCGCTGCGCTACGCGCTGCTCAAGCTGCCCGAAGGATTGCCCGGCGCAATGACCTTGCCGCCTTCCGAGCAAATGACCCTCGCGGACAAATGGATACTCGCGCGGCTGCACGACACCATCGTAACGGTCACGCGCGGCTTGGACGGCTACGATTTCGGCGCGGTGGCCGAAACGCTATGGCGGTTCGTATGGTACGAACTGTGCGACTGGTACTTGGAGTCGACCAAAGATCCGTACGCTGCACGCACGCGCGCGGCCGTGCTGTCGTTCGTCATGAACAACGCGATGCGTCTGCTTCACCCGATCGAACCGTTCATCACCGAAGAGATTTGGCTGCGCCTGCCGCACGACGGTGAAACGATCGTAACGGCGGCGTGGCCCGATCCGGCCGAGGTTCCGGTGGATCGCGACGCCGCCGAGATCTTCGAAGCGTTGCGAGCCGCGGTCGAGCGGCTGCGCAATCTGCGCGCAGAAATGGGTTTGCAGCGCCGCGATACGCTGACGTTGCTGGTGCCGCGCGCGCTCCCGCAGGCGCTGGCATCGCTGCTGGCTACGTACACCGGCGGCGAGCCGTCGCTCACGCAGACGCCTGCGGCCACCGTCGAGCAGGCATTGGCGGCGGTTCAAGGCGCGGCTCCGGAGGGCGTGCTCGTCGAACGCTATAAAAAGGAGGCCGTGCAGCTGCGCGCCGAGGTCAGCCGGGGAGAGCAGAAACTGGCCGACGAGCGTTTCGTGGCAAATGCCAGGCATGAAGTAGTGGCGAAGGAACGCGATAAACTGCGCGGCTATCGCGAGCAGCTGGCCCGCGTCGAAGCTGCGCTCGAAGCCATGGGAGTGAGCTGATGACGGCATCGACCGTAAAGCGGCGCGTGTTGATCGAGCCGCCGGAGATCGACCGCATCGTCGCCCGCCTCGCGCACCAAATACTCGAACCGCAGGACGCGCAGGACGCTCTGTACCTCATCGGCATACGCCGCGGAGGAGAAGCTCTCGCGCAGCGCGTCGCAACGCACATCGAGCGCATCAGCGGGAACAAACCGCCGCTGGGTTTTCTGAACATCAACTTGTATCGCGACGACGAAGTTTCGCGCGAACTGCCCGAATCGAAAATTCCGGGTGACGTAACGGGTCAAACCGTCGTCGTTGTGGACGACGTGCTCTATACCGGGCGGACCGTGCGCTCTGCGCTGGACGCCGTGACGGATCTCGGGCGTCCAGCCGCCGTCCGGCTTTGCGTTCTGGTGGACCGCGGCTTGCGCGAACTGCCGATTCAGGCCGACTACGTGGGCCGGTTCATCCCCACAAGCCGGCGCGAGCGCGTCGTCGTGAGCGTGCATGCAGAGCTTTGCGCGGACGACGAGGTGGCGATCGTTGCGGACCAGACGTAGTCTCATCGATCTGGACGATCTCACCGCAGCGGAGATCGATTACATCTTCGAGCGCACCGCCGACTTCGAACGCGAGCGTCCCGTCCGCATCCTGGAAGGCATCGCGTGCGTGAACATGTTTTTCGAACACAGCACGCGCACGATGACGTCGTTCACGCTCGCCCAAAAGCGCCTGGGCGCGGACGTCATCACGATTTGGCCCAAAGAATCGAGCTTGAGCAAAGGCGAGACGATTGAAGACACTGCGATAACCTTGGCGGCGATGGGCGTGAACGTCATCGTCATCAGGCATCCCGAACCGGGTTTTCCGCGGCGGGTGGCGCTGGTGTTCGATGGGCACGTGATCAACGCGGGCGACGGAGGCCACGCGCATCCCACGCAAGCGCTGTTGGATCTGTATACGCTGCGCGAGGAATTCGGCGAGTTGCGCGGACGCAAAATCGCGATCGTCGGCGACATCCTGCACAGCCGGGTCGCACATTCGAGCATAGCGGGGCTGCACAGCTTGGGCGCCCAGGTGATTTTGGTCGGACCGCCGGGATTCTTACCGGACGATTTCATGCTGCCCGGCGTGCGCGTAGAGCGGAATTTCGACGCGGTGCTCGGCGAGGTCGACGCGATCGTTCTGCTGCGGATTCAGCGCGAGCGCTTCGACGACATGCCGATTTCCGACCAGGAGTACATCTCTAAATACCGTTTGGATTCCGCGCGCCTCAGCTCGGGTACGCGACGAGACGATCGTCATGCACCCCGGTCCGTACAATCGCGGCGTCGAGCTCGACGATTCGGTGCTGACGTTTGCCGGATGGCGGTACGCGCGTCAAGTGATGCACGGCGTGAGCGTGCGCATGGCAGTGCTCGATTTTCTGATCAACGGCGCGAGAGCGCTCGTCGCGCAGTAGTCCGCCCGCGAATGCTCATCCGCAACGGCCGGCTGATAGACCCGAGCCAACGCATCGATTCGGCGCTCGACGTGCGCATTCACGGCGACGTGATCGCCGAAATCGGAGAACACCTGGAAGCAGGCACGGACGAGCCGTGTTTGGACGCGGGCGGCGCGTACGTCGCGCCGGGATTCATCGACATGCACGTGCATCTGCGCGAGCCGGGCGATCCGCAAAAGGAAACGATTCAAACCGGTACGGCAGCCGCCGTTGCGGGCGGGTTTACCGCCGTCGCCGCCATGCCCAACACCGATCCGCCGTTGGACAGCCCGGAAGCGATTGGGATAGTGCAGCAGCTTGCACTGGGCGCATCTTGCCGGGTCTATCCGATCGCCGCCATTACGCGCGGGCGCCTGGGACGCGCGATTTTGGATTACGCCGCGCTCGCACGTGCAGGCGCGGTCGCTTTCAGCGACGACGGCGCGACGGTGATGGATGCCGGCGTTTTGCGCCGCGCGGCATTGGCGGCGCGCGACGTTGCGGGCTGCTTCATCGCGCATTGCGAAGACGAAGCGCTCAAAGGCAATGCGGTCATGAACCAGGGCGCAGTTTCGCACAGGCTTGGCTTGACCGGCAGTCCGTCGATAGCCGAGGACGTGATCGTGGCGCGCGACGCGCTCATCGCGCAAGACACCGGCAAGGCTTGGCACGTTGCGCATCTCTCCAGCGCAGGCGCGCTGGGAATCCTGGCTGCGGCGCGCAGCCGGGGCGCCGCAATCACCTGTGAGGTCACACCGCATCACCTTTTCTTCACCGACGAGCTGATCGAGCGGCTCGGTCCGCTCGCCAAAGTCAATCCGCCGCTGCGATCGCAAACCGACGTGGACGCCTTGCGCGCGGCCGTCCGCCGCGGCGAGATCGACGCGTTCGCTACCGATCACGCCCCACACACGCCGGCGGAGAAAAACGAGGACATTGCGCGCGCAGCCGTCGGATTTTCGGGCTTGGAGATCGCGCTGGGCGCCTATGCAGGGGCCGTCGCGGACTTGCCGCTGGAACGATTCGTCGCGATGTGTTCGACGAACCCCGCGCGCATTTTGGGCGTTCCGGGCGGCACCCTCTCGCGAGGATCGCCCGCCGACGTCACGGTGTTCGCCGACCGCCCGTGGCGCGTCGATCCGCAGAACTTCCGCTCGAAAGGCACCGCCACGCCGTTTGCCGGCATGATGCTGCCGCGTCGCGCGCTGGCCACAATCGTTGCAGGTCGCGTGATGATGGAGCAGGAGCGCGTACCGTGAAGCGCGCTGCATTGTTTTTGGCCGACGGCACGCGCTTTGACGGCGTAGGGTTGGATTACGAAGGCGTCGCCCTGGGAGAGGCGGTCTTTTACACCGGCATGACGGGATACGAAGAAGCACTCACGGATCCGTCGTACGCGGGTCAAATACTGACGTTCACCTATCCGATGATCGGCAACTACGGCATCTCGGGCGACGTCGCGCAGTATCCGCGCGCGTGCGTTGCAGGCGCCGTCATCAAACGCATCGCCCGGCACCCCTCGCACTACAGCAGCACGATGACCCTAGGCGCATGGCTGGACGATCAGCGCGTGCCCACGATGATCGACGCGGACACGCGATCCATCACGATCGCGCTGCGCGAGCACGGGACCATTTGGGCGGCACTGGCCGTCGGCGAAAGCGCGCTGACCGATGCCGAAGCGCGGCTGACCGCGTTCGTGCGCGGAGCGAGCACAAAAGCGCTGGTGCCCACCGTTGCAACGCAGGTCGAACACGTTGAAGGAAACGGCGGCGGCCCTCGTGTCGTGCTGCTGGACTGCGGTGTGAAGAAGGCGATCGTGCGTGAACTCACCGCGCTCGGCGCGACCGTGGCCGTCCTTCCGTTCGACGCGACTCACGAGCAAATCATGGAGCACGCGCCGCAGGCGGTATTCATCTCGCCCGGACCGGGCGATCCGACCGACTTGGCGCAGACGATCGAAACGCTGCGCTCGCTGCTGGGCAAACGCCCGATGTTCGGCGTATGTTTGGGACATCAACTGCTCGCGCTGGCGTGCGGTGCGCAAACGTTCAAATTGCCGTACGGGCATCGCGGCGGCAATCAGCCGGTGAAGAACGTGCAGGACGGCGACGTGATGGTGACCGCACACAATCACGGCTATGCGGTCGACGCGGCAAGCCTGCCCGCCGCGCTCGAGCAAACGATGATCAATCTCAACGACGGCACCAACGAAGGGTTTCGGCACCGCGAGCTGCCCGTTGCAGCGGTCCAGTTTCATCCCGAAGCATCGCCCGGACCGTTCGACGCGCGCGGACTGTTCGCTCAGTGGCTGGCGGATTTATCCTTAGGATCGCCGTAGCGATTGCAGCGTTCGTTGCCGTCGCGGGAGGATCCGTGCGGGCCGAACAGCTGCAGCGCCTGCACGTGCGCAGTTTTACGCTCGAAAGCTCGTCCGCGCGCCCGCGCATCGGTGCGCCGTTCGACGTGACGCTCACGATTCGGGTCGACGAAAACGTGTCCGCGATCGACAACGTCTATCTGCCGGCATTCTTCGGCCCCGAAGAGATCGGCGACGAGCGGCAGACCAGCAGCGGCCGGGCCGGTACGACCTATCGCGAAACGTTGCGCTTGGTGGCGCACGCGCACGGGCCCGTTCTCATCGGATCGGCATACTTGGATGCAATCGACGCGCGCGACGGCAAACCCAAACGCTTTGTTTCAAACGATCTGCATCTGAACGTGGCGGGCCCTGCGCTGCAGCTCTCGAACGATTCGCTACGGCCCGCAGCATGGGCTCTGGCAGCCGCGGCGGCAATAATCGCAGTGCTTTTGCTGGCGCGGCCCGCGCCGCGATCGACGGGCATCCGGCCGCCGGCTGCGCCTGCGCGCGTGCATGAGGCCGCGTCGGGGTTCGACACGCGCTCGGCAATAGCGCAGCTGCGCGCCCGGCGCGATCGCAGCTCGATCATGCGCCTGCGATCCGCGCTGTGGCGCGATGCCGGCGCCGCGCCGGGTCAGACGCTCGACGACGTGCTCGGCAGCGTGCAGGCCGCCGATGCGGGCCTGAAAGAGCTGCTCAGGGCAGTGGAGCGAGCCGCCTTCATGCCCGAGCCGCGGCTGTCCGCAGCAGTGGACGACGTTTTGTCGCGTCACCATGAAAGGTTCGAGTGAGCGCAACGCAACCGCAAGCGCTGATCGATGCGCTTTCCCGCACGATAGTCGGACAGCGCGAGGTCGTCGAGTCTCTCGTGATGGGATTGATCGCCGATGGTCACGTACTGCTCGAGGGACCGCCCGGCTTGGCCAAGACGCTCGCGTGCCGAGCTATGGCTGCGGCGCTGGACGGTGAGTTCAAGCGCATTCAATTCACGCCGGATCTGCTTCCGGCCGATATCGTGGGAACGCGTATCTTCGACCAGCGCGAAGCGGCGTTTGCCACCGTACTGGGTCCGGTTTTCGCCAACGTCGTCTTGGCCGACGAGATCAATCGCGCTCCCGCCAAAGTGCAGTCGGCTTTGCTGGAATCGATGCAGGAACGTCAGGTGACGATCGGACCGCAAACCTACGCTTTGCCGGATCCTTTCATCGTCCTGGCGACGATGAATCCCATCGACGCCGACGGCACGTATGCGTTGCCTGCAGCGCAGCTCGATCGCTTTTTACTCAAAGTGCGCGTGCCGTACCCGTCGGCGGACGAAGAGCTCGCCATTCTGGATCGCTTCGCCGTCGAGCGCACGGAACCCGTGCGCGGCGCAGCCTCCTTGCAGGATGTGGGCATTTGGCGCGAACGGGCGCGCGCGGTGCATCTCGATCCCAAGATCAAACGATACATCGTCGACATCGTCGCTCTCAGCCGCGCCGGTCATCGCTATATCGAGAGCGGAGCCAGTCCGCGCGCCTCGCTTGCGCTCGCATTCGTGTCGCGTGCGCGCGCATTGCTGGCGGGGCGCGATTTCGTGCTTCCCGACGACGTTCGGAACGTAGCGCCGATGGTGCTGCGGCATCGGATCGTTTTCACGCACCGCTTGCGCGTCGACGGCGCAGAGCCCGAAGACGTCATCACCGCCGTCACCGGTGCGGTTCCGGCGCCGTGAATGCACTGCGCGAGGCGCTGCTGCGGGGCCGCCGCCGTCCGCGATATGCGGGAGCGGGATCGCCCACGCTCCATCGCGGCGACGGTTACGAGTTCGTGGAACTGCGCGAGTACTTGCCGGGCGACGACATACGCCGCATCGATTGGGCGGCTACGGCGCGCAGCGGACAGCTGCAGACGCGCATCATGCTCGAAGACGTTGCGCTCACCCTCGCGCTCGTGCTCGACACGTCCGCGTCGATGCTGGCCGGGCGCACGCGCCCGCTGGCGCAGAGCGCGCAGGAGATTGCGGAGTCGTGGTTCGGCGCCGCTTCGTCGAGCGATCGCTGCAGCCGCGTCGTGTCGGACGACGTCGTGCCGCCGTGGGCGGCACCCCGCAACGCCGCTTTTTCGCTCCGGCGTGCGCTCGAAGTCGCCTTAGCCGCATTGCCGCGAGGAACGGCGCTGCTCGTGGTAAGCGATTTTTTCGAGCTGACCGAGCGCGACGAACTGCCGGCACGGCTCGGTGCTCGCTGCGACTGCACCGCCATGATCGCGCAGGACCCGTGGCAGGACGACATGCCGCTTTCGGGTTTCGTGCGTCTGCGCGATGCCGAAAGCGGCAAAGCTGCGACGGTGTTCCTGGGCCGCGCCGAGCGTGAACGATACCACCGCGCGGTGCGCATGCGGCATGCCGCGCTGGTCGAGCAGCTGACGCTCGCGAACTGGCGCACGGGAACGTTCGACGAAGACCACGGAGGCGCCGCGCTTGTGGCGGCCTTCGGACTGCAATGACCTTCGCGCATCCGCAAGCGATCGTATTCGCCGTGCTGATCGCCGCGGCGTTCGGCGCCTCGTACGTCTTTGCGCAACGGCGCGCGACGCGAACCGCGTTGCGGTATTCCAACCTGGCGTTTTTCGTCGAAGGTGCGAGACCGCGAGCGTGGCCGCATGCGCTGGTAGCCGCGGCGTGGATTTGCGCCGTGGCGCTTGTCGCACTGGCGTTTGCAGGCCCGCGAGTCCATGCCGCGGTTCCGGTTCGCGGCGGCGCGGTCGTGCTGTGCGTCGACACGTCGGGTTCGATGGCGGCCGGCGACGTGCGGCCGTCGCGCGCGGCGGCGGCACTTGCGGCCATGCGCGCGTTTATCGATGGTGCGCCCGCGGGGACTGCCGTCGGCATCGTGTCATTTGCAGGACAGGCGCAAGAGATCGCAGCGCCGGATCGCGATCGCGATCGCGTTCGAGCGGCCCTGGACGAGATCCCCGCGCCGAACGGTGCTACGGCGATCGGTGACGCGCTCGTGCTCGCACGGCGCATGCTCCCATCAACCGGACACCGCGTCGTGGTGCTGATCACGGACGGAGAAGACAATCGCGGCAGCGATCCCATGCAGGCGGCCAAGCAACTCGCGAGCCGGCGCATCACGCTGTTTACGGTCGGCATCGGAACGAACGGCGGCGCGCTGATTCCGGGCACGCTTCAGCCCGCGGGCATCGACGAGGACGCGCTGCGCTCGTACGCGCTGGCCACCGGCGGCGCGTACAGCCGCGCCGGCGATGCAACGCAATTGCACGAGGCGCTCGCGCGGCTTGGCCGAACAACATCCTGGCGGCGAGGACTGCTGGACGTATCGCTCGAGACTGCCGCGGCCGGAGCCGTTTTGATGGTGTTGACGTTGCTATGGACAAAGTCGATCTCAGCTGCCGTCAGACGCAGCTACGAGCGTTCGGAGTTGCGTGAAGCGACGATCTTGCCGGATCCCGTCGAGCAGCTGCAGCGCTGGCTGGCGCAGGCGCACGAAGCTGCGCTGCTCGAGGCGAACGCGATGTGCGTGTGTACCGCGATCGACGGCAAGCCCAGTGCGCGAATCGTGCTGCTGCGCGGGCTGGACGAACGCGGCTTGGTGTTCTTTACGAGTTATTTTAGCCGCAAGGGGCGCGAACTGGCGGCCAATCCCGCTGCAGCGGCGGTGTTCTATTGGGCGCAGCTCGAGCGGCAAGTGCGCGTGGAAGGCCGTGCCGATCGGCTGCCCGAGGATGAATCGGATGTCTACTTTGCAACGCGCCCGCCGGGACATCAAATCGGCGCGTGGGCTTCCGAGCAGAGCGAGATCGTCGATGACCGCGAAACGCTCGACCGGCGCGTAATCGACTATGCCGAGCGTTTTGCGGGCGAACGGGTGCCGCGTCCGCATTCCTGGGGCGGCTACGTGATAGCGCCGCATCGGTTCGAGTTTTGGCAGGGGCGTCCCAACCGCATGCACGACCGGCTGGAGTTCGTGCGCAGGGACGGCGCTTGGATCGTTCACCGGCTGCAGCCGTGAGGTATCAAATCGTCGTTCAGCCGGCGCAAGCCGGAGGTTTCAACGTTCGAGTGCCGGCGATCCCGTCCATCCATGCGTACGGTTCTACCGAAGAACGAGCGCTGCAAGCGGCACGCGAAGCGATTGCCGCCGCGATCGAATTCGACGTCGAGCGGCGCGATGCCGGAGCGCAGCCGGCGGGAGGCATTCAGGTCAACGTCGCGACCGGCACGGTGTATCAGCGAGGGGTGCAGGTGCATCCGCGCGGCATAACGCTTGCGCTGCTGGTCGCGCTTGCCGTCGAGCCGCACGAAGTTTCCACTGAAACGCTGTGCGCGCGGCTGTATCCGCAAACTCCCGGCGATCAAGCGTATAATGCGCTCAAGATGGCGGTGCACCGTGCGCGCGCGCAGCTGACGGGACCGGAGTTCATCGAGACGACGCAGCGCGGATACCGTTTGGCGCAGGACGTGATCGTGGACATTCGGTTTTTGCCGCAGACGCTTCGCGCGGTTCGCGCGCGCACCATTCCAAAAGCGTTGGAGAACCGGCTCGCGGACATGTTCGAAGAGCTCGTCAAAGGGCGGCCCGCGATATTCGCCGACTGGCAGTGGTTTGCACCGACCGAGCAGTTCTTGCAGCGGGCGGCGCGCGAGATCGGACTGTACGTCGGCCAGCGCGCGCTGCACGCGCGCAACACCGCTCTCGCGCTGGACGTGGCGCGCCGGCTCACTGCGCTCAACGCACTGGACGAAGCCGCGAGCGAGCTGACGTTGCGTGCTTTTTTGGCGCTTGGCGATCGGGCGTCGGCGCTGATGGAATTCCGCCTGTACGCACAGCGCCTGAATGAAGCCGAGGGAATCGAACCTCCCGCAACGCTTCGCCGGCTAATCGAAGCCGCTTCGGCTTGACGGCTTACAGGCCAGGGGTTTGACCGCTCCCGGCTAACCACGGGCCTTACGACATGCCCCAGCGCAACGTTCTCGTCATCGGCTCCGGACCGATCGTCATCGGCCAGGCCGCGGAGTTCGATTACGCCGGCGTGCAAGCGTGCAGAGCTCTGCGCGACGAGGGGCATCGCGTGGTCCTCGTCAACTCCAATCCGGCCACGATTATGACCGATCCGGAGATCGCCGACGCGGTGTATTTGGAACCGCTCGCGCCCGCTTCGATCGTCGGCATCATCGAACGCGAGCGTCCCGATGCGCTCCTGCCCACTCTGGGCGGACAAACCGCGCTCAACCTGGCCGTGGAACTGCACGATGCCGGAGTGCTCGAACGATTCGGCGTCGAGCTGTTGGGGACGCCGGTCGAAACGATTAAACTCGCCGAAGATCGGCAGCTCTTCAAGGCCAAGATGATCGAGATCGGCGAGCCGGTGGCCGAAAGCGCGATCGTCACGCACCCCGACCAAGGCGTCGCATTCGCGCGCGTGCACGGGTATCCGCTCGTCGTACGTCCTGCATACACGCTGGGCGGGACGGGCGGCGGCGTGGTGCGCGACGAGCGCGAGCTGATCGAGACGCTCGAAAGCGGACTGTCGGCGAGCTTGATTCACCAAGCGTTGCTCGAGACGTCGCTGCTGGGATGGAAGGAAATCGAATACGAGGTTCTGCGCGACCGCGCAAACACGTGCATCATCGTGTGCAACATGGAGAACCTGGACCCGGTCGGCGTTCACACCGGCGACTCGATCGTCGTTGCTCCTTCGCAGACGCTGTCGGATCTCGATTACCAAATGCTGCGCACGTCCAGCCTGAAGGTGATTCGCGCGCTCAACGTGCAAGGCGGGTGCAACATCCAGTTCGCGCTTCATCCTCAGCGCAGCGAGTATCGCATCATCGAAGTGAATCCGCGCGTTTCGCGCAGTTCCGCGCTGGCCAGCAAAGCCACCGGATATCCCATCGCGAAAATCAGCACCCGCATCGCCCTGGGCCAGACGCTCGACGAAATTCCCAACCCCGTTACCGGAGTGACCAAGGCGGCGTACGAGCCGGCGCTGGACTACGTCGTCGTCAAGATTCCGCGCTGGCCGTTTGATAAATTTCCTTTAGCGGACACGTCTCTGGGAACGCAGATGAAATCGACCGGCGAAGCCATGGGAATCGGCCGCACGTTTCAAGCGGCACTGATGAAAGCGGTTCGCGGATTGGACCTGCGGCGGGAAACGCTCACCGGCACGCCGCTCGCGCAGTGGAGCGACGCCGAACTGGAAAACGTCATCCGCAGGCCCAGCCACGAGCGGCTTTTTGCCGTTGCGGAAACCTTGCGGCGCGCTCTGGCGCACGGCCGCGACGAACAGGCGTTGGAACGGATCGCGCAGGCGTCGGCCATCGACAACTTTTGGCTGTACGAACTGCGCGAACTGGTGGTGCTGGAACAAACGCTGCGCGCGTCGCCTACGCGCGCCGACGCTGCGGCGGCACTGCAGCGCGGCTATTCCAGCGCCTTCGCGCTGGCGCGCGTGCGCGACGACAACGCGAGTAACGGCGCGCGCAGCGACGCAGCGGCATTCCGCATGGTGGACACGGCAGCCGCCGAATTTCCCGCCAAGTCGCCATATTATTACATCTCCCGTGGAGAATCCGATGAGATGCGGGCGACCGCTCGCGATGCGGTTGTGGTCGTGGGCAGCGGTCCGATTCGAATCGGACAAGGCATAGAGTTCGATTATTCGTGCGTTCATGCCGCCTGGGCGCTGCGCCGTGCCGGCTGCTCGCCGGTCGTGGTCAACAACAATCCCGAAACGGTTTCGACCGACTTCGATATTTCCGACGCGCTGATCTTCGAACCGCCCGTCGCCGACGAAGTGCAGGCCGCGTATTTGTCGACGCGAGCGCGCGGAGTCATGCTTGCCTTCGGAGGCCAGACCGCGATCAATTTAGCCGACGAGCTGGCGCGCCGCGGCGTGCACATCATCGGAAGCGATCGTGCCAGCGTGGACATGGCCGAAGATCGGGAGCAATTCGATGCTGCGCTTGCGCGCCTTGGCGTCGCGCGCCCGCAAGGAAAGGCTGCGCGTTCCTTTCGCGAAGCGCGCGCGATAGCGCGCGAGCTCGGCTTTCCGGTGCTGGTGCGGCCGTCGTACGTGCTGGGCGGCCGTGGAATGGAAGTGGTCTACAACGAAGGCCAGCTCGCATCATACGCCGAGTCCGCGCCGCCCATTCTGCCCGACGCGCCGCTGCTGGTGGACAGGTATCTGCGCGGCTTGGAAGTTGAAGTCGACGCTGCGTTCGACGGCCGCGACATCCTGATTCCCGGCATATTCGAACACGTGGAACGCGCCGGCATCCATTCCGGCGATTCCATCAGCGTCTATCCGACGCAGACCGTTTCCGCACCGATGGAAGAACGGATCGTCGAGGTCACGGCGGCAATTGCGCGCGAGCTGAACATACGCGGGCTCATCAACATTCAGTTCGTCATCCACCGGGACGCCCTCTATATCATCGAAGCCAACCCGCGCGCCAGCCGGACCGTTCCGATCATACAAAAGGCGACCGGCGTAAATCTGGTGGCGGCGGCCACGCGGATCGCGCTGGGTGAACGCCTTGCCGAAATGGAGTACGGAACCGGACTGTCGCCGCGCGCGCCGTTCGTCGTGGTGAAAGTCCCCGTCTTTTCGTTCGCCAAGATGCGCGGTGTGGAAACGATTTTAGGACCGGAGATGAAGTCCACCGGCGAAGTACTCGGAATCGATCGGACGTTCGGAGGCGCGCTGCGCAAAGGGTTCGTTGCGGCGGGGGTGCGTCTGCCCAGCCAAGGCGGCACGATTCTGGTCTCGATCGCGGATGAAGAGAAGCAGGAGTCGATTGCGCTTCTGCGCCGGTACGTCGCGCTCGGACACCGTCTGATCGCAACGCCCGGAACGCGCGAGTACCTGGAGGCCGCGGGCATACCGAGCGCGCAAATCAACAAAATCTCCGACGGTTCGCCGCATGTTTTAGACGTCATCCATCGGCGCGACGTCGATTTGGTGATAAACGACGCGGTGGGAGCACGCGAGATTTCCGACAACTACAAGATTCGCCGGGCCGCGGTCGAAGCGAATATCGCGTGTTTGACCAGTCTGGACACGGCGGGCGCCCTGGCGGAAGCGCTCGAGGTCACGGCCGGGCCGCCGCGGACGCTCCAAGAGTACCGGTGCGTTCAAGCCAGGATTTAGGCGCGCCGCGCGCGTTCATTCTAGGCGGAAACGCCAATACGCTTGCATTCGTCACCGGACTGAGCGCCGAAAGCGACACCGTGACGGCGCACTTGGTTCCCATCGCGCACACGCCGATCGGTGCCGTGCTCGCGCAGACCTGGCAAGACGTCAACGTGGCGCCGGGCGAGTTGCTCGACTGGATCGATGCAACGTTTCCGCCCGACGACGAGCGCGCGTTCATCGCCCCGGTGCGAGACATCGAATTGCTCGCCCGCATCAACTGGCGGGTCGAACCGCCGGCGCAATTGGACGATTCCGGCGTGCTCAACATCGAAGACGTGCCCGAAGATGTTTCCGATGCGCTTTCGCGTCCGCCCGAGCTGCTCGCGCAGTGCCAGATGTGCCGGCGTCTGTGCGTTGCCGATCATTTTAACTGGAACGATCGGCGGTTGTGCGCGTGGGATTACCATCGTCTGGTGTTCGGCAAGCGCGGGCCCTGGCATACCGGTCCATACGAAGCGCGGCATTTCGAAACCGTCCCCGCGCCCGCGTACGTCACTCCGCCGCTGCTCGAAGAGGTGGGAGCCGACGTGGTGCTGGCGGTAGCCGGAATTGCGGACGCCGCGGCCCAGCGAGCGATGAACGTCGTGTTGAGCGAAGATCCCGCACGAGCGCACATGGCGGTGCGAACCGCCGACGGTTATTCGCTGCTGCGCGAACGATGACGCACGCCCGAGCCGCATGACCGATAACACGCCGGCGCGTTTGGGCGCCGTGTTCGCCGTGCTGTTTGCGGTGCTGATCGCGCGCCAAGCGTACGTGCAGATCGTGGCGGCCGCGTCGATCGCTTCCAACCCGTACAATCCGCGCCACGCGCTCTCGGCGGCGCATCGTGGAAGAATACTGGCCTCGGACGGCACCGTGCTCGCGCAAACCATCGGCGACGCGCGCACGTATCCGACCGGTCCGTCGCTGGCCCACACCGTGGGTTACGTCTCCGTTCGCTACGGTACCAGCGGTCTGGAAGACGCGTACGATCGAGCACTTACGCCGCCCGAAAGCACCGGCGATCCCGTAGCGCAAATCGGCGAAATCGTGCAGGCGCTGCAGTCGAAGCAAACGATATCGCGCGGCGCGGACGTCATCACGACGATCGAGCCGGCGGTGCAAAACGAGCTCTACGCCTTGCTCGCGCAGCATTCGCGCGCGGCAGGCGTGGCGATCGATCCGCGCACGGGCGCGGTGCTCGCGCTGGCCAGCGTACCCAGCTTCGACCCCAACGCTTTCAGCTGCGCAATTTCCGTCGCTGGTGCGCGATCAGTCCAGCCCGCTGCTCGATCGCGCCATCAACGGCCTTTATCCCCCGGGCTCGACGTTCAAGATATTCACCGCGTCGGCGGCGCTGGACAGCGGCGCGGTCACGATGCAGTCGACCTTCTTCGATCCCGGCTACTACACCATCGGCGACTTCACCCTGCACGACGACGAGGGTGAAGCAACCGGAACGCAGGACCTGACGGGCGCGTTCGCGCTGTCGAGCAACGTGGATTTCGGTCAAATTGCGTTGAAGATGGGCGTCGATACGTTTTACCGGTATATTCAACGGTGGGGAATAGGACAATCGCTCGATTTCCAACTGCCCGCTTCGCGCGACCGCGTTCCGCCGGCGGCCTCCGTGGTGCCGGGCGAACTTGCGCAAATGGGATTCGGACAAGGGGCCCTTTTAGTCACGCCGCTGCGCATGGCGCTGGTGGCGGCGACCATCGCGCAAGGCGGAATCGAGCCGCGGCCGTACCTCGTACGCGAAGTGCGTCCGCCCGGCGGTTTGGCGAGCACGTACGCTGCGAGCGAGCTCGCCGCGCCGATTTCGGCGGAGACCGCCGAGCAAGTGAAGAACATGATGATCGCGGTCGTACAGCGCGGTACCGGCACGTCGGCACGCCTTGCCGACGTGAGCATCGCCGGCAAAACCGGTACGGCGACGAATCCGTTCGGAGGGCCGCACTCGTGGTTCGTGTGCTTTGCTCCGGCGGCAAATCCTCGAATCGCCGTGGCCGTCATCGTTGAGAACGCCGGATACGGCGCGGCGGTGGCGGCACCGATTGCGCGTGACGTCGTACGTGTTGCATTGAGCCGGAGCGGAGCGCCGTTGTGATCGAAGAGCAGCACATCTTCAATAACCGCTACCGGCTGGATACCAAGCTGGGTGAAGGCGGAATGGCAACGGTGTATTGCGGCACGGACACGCTGCTGCGCCGCCGCGTCGCCGTCAAAGTGCTGCGCGAACAGTATGCCGGCGATGAAGAGTTCGTGCGCCGGTTTTACCAGGAAGCCGAATCGGCGGCGCGCCTTTCGCATCCGAACATCGTCAACACGTACGACGTCGGACGAGAAGGCGACACGTATTACATCGTGATGGAACTGGTCGACGGGCCTTCGCTGGCCGAAATCATCGCCGCGGACGGAAAACTGCCCGAACCCGTGGCGATCGATTACGCCGCGCAGATTTGCAACGGGCTGGCCTATGCGCATCGTCAAGGCCTGCTCCACCGCGACATCAAGCCGGCCAACATTCTGCTGACCAAAGACGACGTCGTCAAGCTCTCCGACTTCGGTATCGCGCGCGCAATGTCGCAACAGACGATGGCTATGACGCGTCCGGGTCTGGTTATGGGAAGCGTGTACTATCTTTCGCCCGAGCAGGCGCAAGGGCTCGAGCTGCACGAGACTTCGGATCTGTACAGCGTGGGTGTCGTGCTGTATCAAATGCTCGCGGGCGCGTTGCCGTACACCGGAGCTTCGCCCGTAACCGTCGCCCTCAAGCACGTGTCCGAGCCGGTGCCGGCCATCGATCCCGCCCAGACCGGCGTAAGCCCGGCGCTCGCGGCCATCGTCAACAAACTGCTGCAAAAACAGCCGGGAAACCGGTTTTCGTCCGCAAGCGAAGTTGCGTCGGCGCTCCGGGAAGCGCGCGAGCGTCCAAGCGTTGCCGCGTTCCCGGCGCGCGACGACTCGGCTACGCAGGCCGTTGCGATCGTGCCGCAGCCGCCGCCCAGGCCCTCGCCGCTTCCCGATCGACGCGTTGAAACGCAAGTGGAGCCGGCGCCGCGCCGCAATTGGTGGGGCACGCTGGCGGTCCTGCTGCTCGTTGCGCTCGCGATCGCCGCAGCTGCGGGATATTTTGCGACGCGGCCGCTTGCCCCGGCACCTAAAATCACAACGGGCAACTACGTGCGCATGAGCGACGCTCGAGCCCAGCAGGCTATAGTCAACGCCGGTCTTTCATATAAAATCACGCGCGTAACCAGCGATTCGATCCCGGCCAACCACGTCGTCAGTCAGGATCCGCCGCCCAATACGCCCGTCAACCGGGAAACGACGATACAGACTGGTGGTCAGCAGCGGCAAACCGACGATCGGTCTGCGCGACGTAACGGGATACATGCGCGCCGACGCGCAAAAGGATCTGCTATCGGACGGTTTGCAAGTCAAGATCGATCGCAAGTACGATGCGTCGGCGAAAGACACGGTGCTGAGCGAAACGCCCGCGCCCGGCAGCAAGTTGCGCCTGGGATCCACGGTGACTTTGCTGGTGTCCGACGGTCCCGCACCGATAAAAGTTCCCAACCTAGCCGGCAAGACGCTGGATCAAGCGCAAGCACTCGCAGCCAAGCTCGGGTTCACCGTGAACGTGAGTGAAGAAGCGCCGATCGGGAACGTGCCCGCGAACGTCATTGCATCGCAGAACGTTGCACCGGGCAAGACCATCGACGCGGGAGGCACGATCTACGTCGTCGTGAGCAAAGGCGGCGGTTTGGGCCAAGTCCCCGACGTGCGCGGACAAGATTTCGTGAGCGGGCAGCAGGCGCTGACGGCAGCGGGCTTTCACGTCGGCGTGACGTACGCGCAAAACCCGCCCGGCCCGGACAACGGCACGATCGTCAACGAGCAGCCGCAGGGCGGAACGACGGCCGAAAAGGGATCGCAAATCCAGCTCTGGATTTCCGTCACCGGCTACGTTCCGGACACCGGCGGCATGACGCTCGACGACGCGAAGAAGACGCTGCTCAACTTCGGGTACCAACTCGGCAACGTGACGCCGACGACCGAAGGATTCGATGGAAAGGTCGTGCGAACCGAACCTGAAGCGGGCACGCAAGCCAATCCCGGAACGCCGGTCAACATCTACGTCAACAGCGCGAGCGCGCAGCCGCAGCAACCGTGACCGAACGCGTGCTGGGCATCGATCCGGGCCTTCGGACGACGGGCTACGGAGCGGTCGAATTCGTCAACGGGCGCGCGCGGCTGGTCGAAGCCGGAATCGTTTGTCCGAACGCCCGCGCATCGCTGGAGCAGCGGCTTTGCCAGCTGCACGCCGGCGTGTGCGCGGTCGTTGCGTCGACCCGTCCGAACGTCATCGTCATCGAAGAGCTGTATACGACGTACAAGAATCCTTTGACCGCGATCATGATGGGTCACGCGCGCGGCGTTTTATGCCTCGCCGGAGCGCAGCACGACGTGCCGGTGCGCACGCTGGCGCATTCGCTCGTCAAACGCGCGCTCACGGGTTCGGGCGCGGCGGGCAAGGATCAAGTCGGCAAGATGGTCGCGCAGTTGCTGGCACTTTCCCGGCGGCCGCGACCCAACGACGTGTCGGACGCGTTGGCACTGGCGCTGGCATTTCACAACCGGATGCAGCATTAGTGTTCTCGCGCATCCGCGGTACGCTCGTCGAGCGCACGAAGGACGGCGTCGTGCTCGACGTGCAGGGGCTCTCGTACGAGGTGGTTTTGCCTCCGTGCGTTGCCGGAAAAATTACGGCGCGCGAAGGCGAAGACGTCACGCTCGAAATCTACTGCGTTCTCAACATCGACGGCAATACCGGACACTACACGTTTTTCGGCTTCGGCAATGCCGTGGAACGCGAGTTTTTTCAAGCGTTGATCAGCGTGGCGAGCATCGGTCCCCGTTCGGCCGCTCGCGCCTTTTCGCAACCGATGGCGCGTATTGCCGGCGCCATCGATCGCGGCGATCACGGATTCCTTAAAACCCTTCCGGGCATCGGGCAGCAGAAGGCCCGCGACATCGTCGCCAAACTGCAGGGGAAGGTGACGAAGTTCTTGCTGATCCAGCAGGCGCAGCCCGCGCCGCCGAGCGGCATTCCGGATTTCGCCGCAGAAGCATTGGCCGTGCTGCTGCAGCTGGAATACAAGCGCGCCGAAGCCGAAGACATGATCCGTTCCACGTTGGAGCAAGCGCCGGACGTCACGGATGCCGAGGTGCTGCTCGCACACATCTACCGGCTTAGGGCGTCGCTCGAACCGCGCGAAAGGGCTCGTTCGTGAGCGACGACGCGCGCCGGCGGCTGTACGGACCGCAAGATGCGGGCATCGACGCGGTCGATAGACTGGTGTCCGCCGACGACACGCTGGAAGACGAGATCTACGGCGCGAGTCTGCGTCCGCGTTCGTTCGACGAATACGTCGGGCAGACGACCGTCGTTGAAAACCTGAAGATCGCGCTGGACGCGGCGAAACGGCGCGGCGAAACGCTCGAACACGTTTTGTTTTACGGGCCGCCCGGCCTTGGTAAAACGACGCTGGCCGCGCTGATCGCCAAAGAGCTGGGCCAGTCGCTTCGCCCGACCAGCGGGCCGACGCTCGAAAAGGCCAAGGATTTGGTGGGCATTCTGACGTCGCTCGAAGAGGGCGACGTTTTGTTCATCGACGAGATCCATCGCCTCGGACGGGTCGTCGAAGAGTTTCTCTATCCGGCGATGGAAGAGTATCAGATCGACTTCATCGTCGACAAGGGCGCATACGCAAAGACGATCAAATTACCGCTCAAACGGTTCACGCTCGTGGGCGCGACCACGCGCGCGGGCATGCTGTCGGCGCCGCTGCGCGAACGCTTCGGCATCATGCATCATCTGGACTACTACGACCAGCCCGAACTCGAGCGCATAGTGCTGCGTTCTTCGAGCGTGCTCTCCGTACCGATAGACGGCGCCGGCGCGTCGACGATCGCCGCGCGCAGCCGCGGAACGCCGCGCATCGCCAATCGCCTGCTGCGGCGCGTTCGCGACTATGCCGAAGTGCGCGCGCAAGGCCGCATCACCAAGGAAGTCGCCGACGAAGCGCTGCGGCGCGAAGGCGTGGACGAACTCGGACTCGACCGGTTGGATCGCGCATTTTTGCGCACGATCATCGAGCAGTACCGCGGCGGCCCGGCCGGCATCGCGGCGATCGCGGCGACGTTGACCGAAGATGCCGAAACGCTCGAAGACGTCGTCGAGCCGTACTTGCTCAAGCGCGGATTCGTCGTGCGCACCGCCAGCGGCCGCAGAGCAACCGCCGAGGCGTACGCTCACATGGGCGCGGCAGGCTTTGCAGCTCCGGCGCAGGAGCGGCTCATTTGAATCGTGCTGCGCTCTGAGTTTTTAGCGCTGACCCTTGCGCTCGCCGTTCGAACGGACGATGTTTCCGATCCGGCCGCGGGCGCCGGCGCGCAGTCGCTGCGCGTTTTGCTGGGCACAGGCGCCGCGCGCCGAATCGACGCACAGTCCTTCGAATTCCAGGGCCGCAGCTATCGCGGAACGTTCTCGTACACCGCAACCGGCCAGGTCGTAAACACCGTGCCGCTCGAGCAGTACCTCTACAGCGTGGTTTCGCGCGAAATGCCGCGCTCGTGGCCGTCGGCTGCGTTGCAGACGCAGGCAATCGTCGCGCGAACGTACGTGCTCGAGCATAGCAGGCCTACGCATGATTACGATCTCGTGCCCTCGCAAGCGGACCAGATGTACACCGGCATGGATGCAGAGCACGCGGAAACGAGCGCCGCGGTCGACGCGACCTCGGGACGCGTGCTGCGCTTCGCGCGCGGGTTCGCTCAAACCGTCTACTCTTCGTGCTGCGGCGGTCACACGGAAGCGTCCTCGCAGGCGTGGGGAGGCGCGCCGTTGCCGTATCTGTGCGGGATCCGGTGCACGTTCTGCAAGGATTCTCCGTGGTATGAATGGACGCAGAGCATTTCGGTGCAGAAACTGCGCGACGCGCTGGCCGAGCAGTTTTCGCAGCTGGGCGATCTGCAGGACGTCACGCCCGATCCACCCGATCCCAGCGGGCGCGCGCAGTTTTGGACTTTCGAGGGAAGTGGCGGAGCCCGGCGCGTCAAAGCCGCCGACCTGCGGCGCGCGATCGGGGCGCGCACGCTGCCGAGTCTGCTGGTTCGCCGCACGCAGTTTGCGCGCAGCGCGCAGCCCCAGCCGGAACTGATCGTACAAGGCGCCGGGCTGGGACACGGAGTTGGGCTCTGCCAGTGGGGAGCACGCGGCATGGCGGCGGCGGGCGCACGCGCAGCCGACATCCTTTCGTTCTATTTTCCGGGGACGCAGATCGGAAGTGATTGACGCAGTCGCTGCAATTGCCGACGCCGGGCTAACCGCGTCCTACGCGTTCGATCTTCCCCAGGACTTGATCGCGCAGCAGCCCGCAACGCCCCGCGATGCATCCAGACTCATGGTGCTGCGGCGCGGCGCGATCGAACACGGCACGTTCGGCGAGCTGCCGCAGCACTTGCGCGCCGGCGACGTTCTGGTCCTCAACGAAACGCGCGTCATCGCAGCGCGCTTGTTCGGACGGCTCGTCCGAACGGACGTCCCCGGCGAAAACGGCTCGCGTGTGGAAATGCTGCTGCTCGGACCCTCCGACCGTCCGCGCTACGATCCGGCCGCCACGCACTGGCACGTTCTGGCAAAGCCCGCACGCCGGCTGGGCGAAGGCGTTCGCGTCGCGTTCGGCTCGCTGGGGTTCGCCACGGTCGTGCGCGTCGAACCCGACGGCGTGCGCGAAGTGGAGTTTTCACTGAACGAGCCGTTCGAGGAATTCCTCGCGCGCGCCGGGACGATGCCTTTGCCGCCCTACATCCGCAATGCAACTCCGCAGGCGCAGGAACGGTATCAAACGATCTTCGGGCGCGAACCCGGAAGCGTTGCGGCGCCGACCGCGTCGCTCCATTTCACGCAGGCCGTCTTGGACGGCGTTCGAGCGCGCGGAGTCGAAATAGTCAAACTGGTGCTTGACGTAGGTTTGGGAACGTTTCGTCCGATGCAGCGCGAGCGCGTGGAAGAGCACGTCATGCACGGTGAAACGTTTTCGATCCCGGACGAAACGGTCGAAGCGATCGCGCGCGCCAAAGCGCAAGGCAGGCGCGTCATCGCAGCCGGGACGACGGTGGTGCGCGCGCTCGAAGGATCGGCAGCACGGCACGGCGCGGTTAGAGCCGGTTCCGACCGCACGGATCTCTTCATTAGGCCGGGATTCCAGTTTCGCATGGTCGATGCGCTGCTCACCAATTTCCATTTGCCGCGTTCGACGCTGCTCGTTCTCGTAAGCGCGTTTGCGGGCCGCGAAACGATCCTGAACGCATACGCGCAGGCGGTGCAGCAGCGATACCGCTTTTTCTCGTTCGGCGACGCCATGTACGTCGAACCGTAGATGCGCGTCGTCGAAATTTCTGCGCCGGGCGGACCGGAGGTGCTGCGCGTCGTGCAGCGCGCAAAACCCGTCCCCGGCGCAGGCGAGATACTCATCGCCGTCAAGGCCGCGGGCGTATCGCGCGCCGATTCGATGCAGCGTCAAGGAAAGTACCCGCCGCCTGCGGGTGCTTCGGACGTACCGGGACTGGAAGTCGCCGGCAATGTCGAGTCGACGGGCGAGCGCGTTTGCGCGCTCTTACGCGGCGGTGGCTACGCGGAATACGCGGTGGCTGCGCGCGGACAGGTACTGCCGATTCCCGATAATTGGAGCTGACGCAGAAGCGGCCGCTCTGCCGGAAAACGCCTTCACGGTATACGACAACGTGTTTACGCGCGCGCGCCTGCAGCCCGCAGAGAGCATTCTCATTCATGGCGGAAGCAGCGGCATCGGCACGACGGCGATCGGATTCGCGCGCGCCTTCGGCGCGAGCTTCATCGCGGTAACGGCCGGAAGCGAGCGTAAATGCAGTGCTTGCCGGGAACTGGGCGCAGACCTGGCCATCGACTATAGCGTTTCCGACTTTTCCGCGGAGGTGAAGAAGGCCACCGCGGGTCGAGGAGTCGACGTCATTCTGGATATGGTCGGCGGCGACTATATCGGCCGCGATCTGGCCGCTCTGGCTCCCGACGGCCGCATAGTGTGCATTGCGACGCCGCGTGGACGCACGGCCGAGGTGAACCTGGGCGAACTCATGCAGCGGCGCGCCGCGATCATGGGTTCGTCGCTGCGCGCGCGAAGCGACGGGCAGAAGGCGGAAATTGCGCAGCGTTTGCGCGAACGCGTGTGGCCGCTGCTGCCCGCGCGCGATCCGATCCGCCCGGTGATAGACTCTACGTACGTTTTGGAACAAGCGCCCGCGGCACACCGGCGCTTGGACGCGTCCGAGCACATCGGAAAAATAGTTCTCACGACGTGAGAGGCCTGCTTGCTGCCGTCGGCGCAAGGGACGTCGGCGCCGCGCACGAAGCTGCGGTCCTCCAAGTTGCGGCGGCTGCCGGCCCGGAGCACACATCCTTTTCGTTTAGCGAGGTGCAGATTTTTTCATGAAGACGTATACGCCCAAAAAGTGGGATCTTTCAGGCTTGCAGGGCATTTCCGACGCAACGCTCGAGATGCATTTCGGCCTCTATGAAGGGTACGTCAAAAACACGAATACCCTGATCGAGCTGACTGCCGAGGCGCGCCAAAAAGGCGAAGCGGCCGGCTCGAACCCCAGGTTCGCCGAACTGGTGCGCCGCATGGGCTGGGAGTTCAACGGCATGCGGCTGCACGAATACTATTTCGATAATCTCACGAAGAATGCGGGCGAGCTCAAATCCGGACGGCTGCAGCAGATGCTCGGCTCGAGCTACGGCGATTTCGAAACGTGGAAGAAAGATTTCTTTGCCGTGGGCGGCATGCGCGGTGTGGGCTGGGCGATCGCGTTCTACGATCCGGCTGCGCAGCAAATCGGCAACCACTGGGT
Source organism: Vulcanimicrobiota bacterium (assembly GCA_963777315.1). Classification (GTDB taxonomy): domain Bacteria; phylum Vulcanimicrobiota; class Vulcanimicrobiia; order Vulcanimicrobiales; family Vulcanimicrobiaceae; genus CAVYEM01. The sequence continues at coordinate 493,053 of CAVZQC010000004.1, read as the reverse complement.
CGAGCAGCACCAAAACGGAAATCTCGCGGGTTTCATTCCCATCGTCGTGATGGACTGCTGGGAGCACGCGTTCATCAAAGACTATAAGCCGTCCGAACGCGGCAAATATATCGAAGCGTTCTATGCCAATCTGAACTGGCAGGCGTGCGAATCGCGACTGCCGTAAGCGCGCGCACCATCTAGCCCGAATCGGGCGGCGATCCCGGCGCGACCTGAACCGTTTTGGGGTGCGTGTAAAAAACCAAACCCGGCGCGGCCGCAGGGCGCTTTCTCACGTGCTTACGCAAGGTGTAGTCGACGCTCACCTTTGGGCTGCTCTTGGCTTGCGAATGAGCGGCAGCCAGCGCGGCAGCGGCCAAGACGTCGTTCTGCGGCGCCGGCGTCTTGTCGTCACGCTGCAGAATGACGTGCGCGCCCGGCTGATTCTGCACGTGAAACCACAGATCGTCCGGGCGAGCCAAGCGAAACGTCAAGTCCACATTTTCGATCGGCGTGCGCCCGACGTAAATGCGCGATCCCGCACCGGTGCGGTATACCAAAGGCGAGCGCTTGCGCGTCTTGACCCGCCGTGCGCCGTTGCCGCTGCGTGCAGGATCCACGGCTTGAGCGACATCGTCCAAATCGGCTTCCTGCGCGCGTTCGAGCTCCCATCGCAGACTGGCGATCTCTTCGAGCGCGCCCGTCAATTCAGCGCATCGCCGTTCCAAGTGCTCGACGGCCGCAGCCGCTTTCTTATAGGCCGCAAAGAGCTCGCCGGCGCGCTCCTTGGCGTTCCGCTGCGCGGTTGCGTCCAGTTCGTGCAAGGTCGCGTAGATCGCTTGGCCTTCGTCGCGCAGCGACTCGCGACCGGCAGCATCGCGTAAACGCGCCTGCGTTTGCGCGAGCTCCGCGCGTGCTTTGCGCTCGCGCTGGGCTAACGCTCGTTCGACCGAACGCCGCCGCTTCGCGCTGCGATCGCTTTGCGCGGCAAGCGCGTCCGAGCGGCGCGCCTCTTGCAGTACGTCCAGCAGGCTCGCACTTCGTTCGTGCTCCAACTCGGCGAACTGCGGGAGCTGCGTCAAGTGCGCTTGCACCAGCACGCCGTCGCGGCGATACACGTGCAGTTCTCCCTGCGGCGACTGCCCGGCTAGCCGCGCGGCATCGCCGTCGGACAGGAGCGGACTGATGTTGCCGGGCCGCGATGGAGGCGCCTGATACGGACTGCCGACGCGTATCGTCCGGCCGCCGCTTGCGGTTGCTTCGAACTCTTTGGCCGCCGCGACGATGGCCGAGTCGCCGTGAGCGCCGTGTTTGACGAGCACGACGTTGCCGAACCGCGGAACCAATTCACAGATCAACGCATAGCCGTCGGGTACGCCGAACCGAGAGCGCAACCCGAAATCGAAACGCAGGACGCGATCGCGGTCGAGCGATCGCACCGCCAGCAGCGTGCTTGCGCGCAATGCGGCGCCCGCCGCGCGCACGAAACCGGGTTCGACTGCGACGGGCAGCTCCTGCGCCTGCAACGTTATCGTCGGAGTCGGAGCAAACACGTCGATGCACACCGTTTGCCGGCCCCCGCGCGACCAAATCTCCAGGGCGAGCCTGCCGTCCTGCAGTTGGCCCACGTCGCGGACGCGCGCTCCCGCGCAGCGATCGTCCAGCTCCCACGCCAGACGCCGGATGAGCAGCCAATCGGTGTACACCTTTACCGCCTTTCGCGCCTGGGTACGAGCTGACCATGCGAGGATACGCGACGACGGGCGTCCTGGTTGCATGCGCCGCGCTTTTGAGCGCGTGCGGAGGGCAGCCGGGGCCGCACTACCAAGCTCACCCGAACGGTTGGACGCAGCGCAGCCGCGGCAGCGCTGCACCCGTGTGGGTCGATCCGAAAGATCCGCGCCAACAGTATGTGACGACCTCCACCGCCAATTCCACCGGCACCCTCAAGGATTTGGCGACTCAGGTGCTGACCAACGCGCTGCTCTCGCACAAGGGCGCGAAATTGATCCGCGCCGATGCGTTTCCGGGGTGCCCCGGCGAGGCCGGCATCCAAACCTTCCGGTTGCCGACGCCCCAGGGCGAAGAGCTGCTGCGAGTCGCGTTCACGCAATGGAACGGCGCGGCGCTGACTGCTTCGTATCGGCGCCCGATGGCAAGCCCGGACGACGGCAACGCCCTGGACGCAATGGCGCACACGGTATGCACCGCAGTCATCGGTACCCAGAAGTTTCCGGCCGCGCTCACCGTGCGCCCGCAGCCGTCCAGCACGGTCGTGCCGCGCGCGAAAGGCGCTACGATATTCATGGGGCGCCCGCCGACAAAAAAACCTTAACCGGCGTATCCGCGCTGCGCGCTCCACGCCCCCGTCGGCAAAGCCGACGGGGCCCCCCGGCCTTCGGCCCCATGCACTTTCAGGGGCCGTCTAGCGCGAAAAGGTCCCGCGCCCGCCTGCTCTGAACATAACTGGCTCTACTTAGAGGTTGACGTTGGGGGACCGCCGGGGTCCCTCTCGCGTTATGAGTGGGAGTATGCTGGGGCCGGGTCTGCTCTTCGTCGTGTCCGGGCCGTCGGGGGCCGGCAAAGACACGCTGGTGTACGCGCTGCTGGCGCGTGTGCCCCGTCTGCGGTATTCGGTGTCCGCGACGACTCGGGCGCCGCGTCCGGGCGAACGCAAGGGAGAAGATTACTTCTTTCTGACCAAGGAGCAGTTCGAACAGCGCCGAGATGCCGACGGCTTTTTGGAATGGCGCGAGTACAACGACCACCTCTACGGTACGCCCCGCGATTTCGTGGAGAACACGCTCACGCAGGGCTACGACCTGGTGATGAAACCCGAGGTCAACGGGGCGCTTGCGATAAAGCGGGCGTTTCCGCAAGCGGTGCTCATCTTCTTGGCGCCCGACAAGTTTTCGCACCTGCGCCCGCGGCTGCTGGCACGGCGCACGGAGACCAACGAAGAGATCGCCCGGCGTTTGGAGATCGGGCACCAGGAGTTCAAATACGTGCGCAACTTCGACTATATCGTGATCAACGAGGAGTCGCGTTCGGATGAGGCGGTCCGCGATCTGCGGGCAATTTTACAGGCGGAGCGGTTCCGGATACACCGGTTCAGCGACGATTCGATAAATGAATTGGAACATTCTTAACATGAGCGATTCGGTTTTTGGCGATCTGGACCAACTGCTGGACCACGTGGACTCCAAGTTCAGCTTGGTCAACGTGGTCACCAAGCGGGCCAAGCAACTCAACAACGGAGCGCCCCCGCTTACCGAGCGGGTGAACGCGAACAAGCCCGTCAGCACGGCCTTCAACGAAGTGGCCGCGGGCAAGATTCATTACCAGCGAACCAGGGAAGGAATAAAGTAGCAAGCGGCCGCCGCTTCGGCGGCTGGGAGAGCGATTCGATATGTGCGGCATCGTAGGCTATATCGGGGAGCGCGACAGCGTTCCCATCATTTTGGACTCGCTGGGACGGCTGGAATACCGCGGCTACGACAGCGCAGGCATCGCGGTCATCGACGCGGGCGGCTCGCTGACCGGTTCCAAAGCCGAAGGCAAGCTCGCGCGGCTCTCCGAGCGCCTGCGCAACGGCGGGCGCATCGCGGGCAGCGTGGGCGTGGGACATACGCGCTGGGCAACCCACGGACGTCCCTCGGACGCCAACGCGCATCCCCACATGGACTGCAGCGCGAAGATAGCGGTGGTCCACAACGGGATCATCGAAAATTATTCGCCGCTGCGCGCGCGCCTGATCGATGCGGGTCACGTCTTCAAGAGCGAAACCGACACCGAAGTGCTCGCGCACTTGATAGAAACGCATCTTCTGGCGCAGGGGCCGGGCGGAACGCTCGAGGAGGCCGTGCGCCGCACCTTGCGCGACGTTACGGGCGCGTATGCGCTGGGCGTAATCAGTTCGGACGATCCCGATCATTTGATCTTTGCGCGCAACGGCGCCAGCCCGCTGGTGCTGGGAATCGGCGAGGGAGAGATGTTCGTCGCGTCGGACACCCCGGCGATCCTGCAGTACACGCGCAAAGAGATCATTCTGCAAGAAGGCGAGATGGTCGTCGTCGGGCGCGACGGCTGGAAATTGACCGACTACGACGGCAATGCCGTCGAGCGCGACGTGATGCAGGTGACTTGGGACGCAGGTTCTGCCGAAAAGAGCGGCTTCAAGCACTTCATGCTCAAGGAAATCTACGAGCAGCCCAACGTCATCAAGGAAACCCTGGCCGGACGCATCGACGAGTGCAACGACGTGCAGCTGGCCGCCGAGATCGGCATCGCCGAATCGCAGCTGCGCGACGTTTCGAAGATCGCGATAACGGGCTGCGGAACGGCGTACCACGCGGGAATGGTGGGCATGTACCTGCTGCGTTCGCTGGTTCGCGTTCCGGTCGAAATGGAGCTCGCGAGCGAGTTTCGCTACGGCGATCCGGTCATCGATGCGACCGCACTGACCATTGCGATGTCGCAGTCGGGCGAGACCGCCGACACCATCGAAGCGGTCCGGATAGCAAAGCGCGCGGGCTCGACGGTCATGGGCATCTGCAACGTGCTCGGCTCGCACCTCACGCGCGTCGCCGACGGCACGCTCTTCACGCGCGGCGGACCCGAAATCGGCGTAGCCGCGACCAAAACGTACGTGTCGCAGGTCACTGCGATGACGCTCTTCGCGCTGTATCTGGCCCGCCTGCGCCAAAGTGCTCCGCTCGAGCGGCTGCGCGAAGTCGCCGACAACACCAAGTTGCTGCCGGCCGCGATCGATCTTGCGCTCAATACGTCCGAGGAAATAAAGGCCGTCGCCAAGCGCATCCGCTCGGCGAAATCCGTTTTATTCCTTGGGCGGTACGTCAATTTTCCAACGGCACTGGAAGGCGCGCTCAAACTCAAGGAAATCTCCTACATTCACGCCGAGGGTTACGCCGCCGGCGAAATGAAGCACGGCCCGATCGCGCTGCTCGACTCCAACGTGCCGGTCGTGGGCGTCATGACCGACGGACGCGTTCGCGAAAAAATTCTGTCCAATCTGGCCGAATCCAAAGCGCGGGAAGCGCCGATTATCGTGGTCGCCAACCACGGCGACGACGAGGCCAAAGCGATCGCGGATCACGTCTTCTGGGTGCCCAAGGTCGACGAGCTGCTCTCGCCCATCGTCAACATCATCCCGCTGCAGCTGCTCGCGTATCACATCGCGGACATCGAAGGCAAGGACGTCGATCAGCCCCGCAATTTAGCAAAAACCGTTACGGTGGAATAACGGCCGCCGCGATGAGCATTTCGAGGGCCGCGTCGGCCAAGTACACCGGCGCGATGCGCCCTTTGAGCGCATACACCGTGTCGATGGTTGCAAAGGCGAGCGCCGAACACAGCGACAGCGCGATCGTTTCACGCGACGGATCGCGTCCGCGAGCCGCGCTTGCGCTTCCCGCCGCAAGAGCGATGCCGTTGCCGACGGCCAGCATTCCGACCATCTGCACTAGCCACCAGTCGCGCTTGGGGCCCGTTACCGCTTCGAACGCCCGCCGGCTGAGCAGCGGTGCGGCGCCGGTTGCGATGTAATATGCTGCCTGAAACCGCAACGCGTTCGTTCGCCGATTCGACATGCGGTGGGAGTTTTGCGGCGATTCCCTAACTCCGGCTGGTGGTGACGCGGGGCGATGGACGCCGGGCCGACCAGCTGCGGCCGATCGGCATAGAACCGGACTATCTCAAGTACGCCGAGGGCAGTTGCCTCATCACGGTCGGCCAAACGCGCGTATTGTGCGCGGCCACGGTCGAGGAGCGCGTGCCGCCATGGATGAAAGGCCGCGGAACGGGCTGGGTGACGGCGGAATACGCGATGCTCCCGCGCGCCACGCAGGAACGCACGCAGCGGGAGGCAGCCAAGGGGCGCCTGGGCGGCCGGACCCACGAGATCCAGCGAATCATCGGACGCGCGCTGCGCGCGGTCACCGACATGGCGCGGCTGGGCGAACGCACCGTTTGGCTGGACTGCGACGTTTTGCAGGCGGACGGCGGTACGCGAACGGCGGCCGTCACCGGAGCATGGGTGGCGCTTGCGCTGGCGCTGCTGCGCGCGTTCGATCCCAAAGACACCCGGAAATGGCCGCTGAGCGGCCAAATCGCGGCCACGAGCGTCGGCATCGTGAACGGGGGCGCTTTGCTGGATCTTGCCTACGACGAAGACAGCCGCGCGGAAGTCGACATGAACGTCTTTATGACCGACGAGGGAAAATTTACCGAACTGCAGGGCACGGCGGAGGCCACTCCATTCAGCCGGCGCGAACTGGACGCGCTGCTCGGCCTTGCGCATACCGGCATCGTGCAGCTGCTCGCGGCGCAGCGCGCCGTCGTCGAAGCGTTCGGATATCCGCCTGCGCCGGCGCAATCGCAAAACAGCAGGACGAGCGCGGTTTGAACTCCGGCGATCCTTTCGCGGATCTGGTCGCCCGCATCGGCAACTTTTACGTGACGGACAAAGCGATGAAAAATGCGCAGCGCAAGGTGGAAGCGGCGCTCGCCGGCGGTGCGGTGAGCGAGCAGGCGCGGCAAGAGTATCTGAGCGCCGTCCGCCGATACTTTACCGGATTCGAACGCGAAGCGCGCGCGCATCTGCGCGACGTCGACAAACGTTTGGACCACGTGAACCAAGTGCACTTCAATCTCACCGCCGAGCGCGGCGTGACGGTACGCCGCATCGAGGCTACGCAGGCCGTGCTGCAGGACGCGGACCGAATCGGCAGTGCTGAGCGAGTCTGAACGCTCCGAAGCCGCCGAGATCGTCGAGCGCGCCGGAGTGGGCGCACTCGAGGGAGTAGGGCGCAAGGTCAGTGCGCTGTTCGAATACATCGGCGGCCTGACCGCGCTCGGCGGCGAGACCTTCGGCACGATCTTCAGACTGCGCATCCGCTTTGCCGAAACGGTCAACCAATGCTTTCTGCTGGGCTACCAATCCTTGGTAATCGTTCTGCTGACCTCGCTGTTCACCGGCATGGTGTTCTCGCTCGAGTCGGCGGTGCAGGCCGTGCAGTACGGCTTCGGCAGCTTCGTGGGCGGGATCGTATCGTACACGAACGTGCGCGAGCTGGGCCCGATGCTCACCGCCGTCGTCGTGGCCGGACGCGTGTGCGCCGCCATTGCCGCCGAGATCGGTTCGATGGTCGTGACCGAACAGGTCGAAGCGCTTCAATCGCTCGGCCTTGCGCCCGTCCGGTTCCTGGTCGTGCCGCGTTTGCTCGCGCTGATGATCATGCTGCCGCTGCTCACGGTTTTCGCCGACGTGGTCGGCGTGATGGGCGGACAATGGATCGCGCACGCGCAGGCCCACATCAGTTACGACGACTTCATGTCGTCGGCGCGCCAGACCATCGGCTTCGAAGACGTGGTCAAGGGACTGTTCAAATCGGTGATTTTCGGCATCATCATTGCGCTGGTCGGTTCGTATCAAGGTTTGACGACGACCGGCGGCGCCGCCGGCGTGGGAAAATCGACGACCAGCGCCGTCGTCATTTGCATCATTCTGATCTTCATCATCAACTTTGCCATGTCGTACTTTTTGTACGGAGGCGGCTGATGGCCGGGCTCATCGCCAAACTCGACGGCGTTTCGATGAGCTACGGCGACCGCATCGTGCTGCACAATTGCTCGCTCGACGTGGTCGAGGGTGCGATTACGTGCATCATCGGCATGTCGGGTGCCGGAAAATCAACGATTCTGCGCCTTCTCGACGGATTGCGAAGGCCCGACGCGGGACACGTGTACGTGCGCGGTCACGATATCTGCCACATGCACGAAAGCGAGTTGATCGAGATGCGGACCAAAATCGGCTTTGCGTTCCAGTTCGCCGCGCTGTTCGACAGCATGACCGTCGGCGACAACATCGCTCTGCCGCTGCGCGAGCACACCTCGCTCACCGAACGGGAAATCCGCGAAGTCGTCGTTCACACGCTCGACAGCGTGGGGCTCGCGCATACCTACCAGAACATGCCCAGCGAGCTCTCGGGCGGAATGCTCAAACGCGCCGGCTTCGCACGAGCGGTCGTGACCAATCCGGACTTGGTGCTGTACGACGAGCCGACGACAGGTCTGGATCCCATCGTTACGCATCTCTTGACCGACACGATCAAGCGGCTGCGCGCGCAGCTCAATGCGACGGCGGTCGTGATTTCGCACGACTTGCAGTCGATCTACATGATGGCGGACTACGTCGCAATGCTTTTCGAGGGCGCGATCATTGAATACGGCACCGTCGACGAAGTGCAGAAATCGATGAACCCCATCGTGCAGCAATTTTTGCTGGGCTCGGAAGTGGGGCCGATACCGTTATGAGCAGCACGCGCCGCAGGCACGCGCGTGGGTCCGCGGAATAGGGGAGCCGATGTCCAGACAAGGCCAACTCGGGCTGTTCGCGGTGGTGGCGCTGGTGCTGCTGTTCGGGATATTTTACGTGATTACCGACTTCGGAACGCGGCACAGCGGCTATCGCATCGGCGTGCACTTCGCTTCGGCAGCGGGTCTGCCTACCGGCGCGCAGGTATTTTTCAGCGGCGTTACGGTCGGGACGGTCGATCAGGTGCAACTGCTCGCCGACAACAGCGTCGACGTCATTCTGGCCATCCAGAACAACATCAACATCCCCAAAGATTCCAAATTTCTGATCCAAGCGCCGCTCACGGGCACGCCGAATCTCATCATCGTCCCGCCGGTTCCGCGCCCGCTTCCCGCCGGGTATACCGCAACGCCGCTGCCCGACTACGCCGTGCTCCCCAAACGCGTTTTACCGATCGCACAGCAGCCCGTCGGTATCGCCAGCCCGACGATCGCCGATCTGCTGCAGCAGGGGCAAGGGCAGATTCGCCGGCTGGATTCCATGCTGGCCACGCTCGAACAGCGCGAGCCCAAGCTGCTCAACACGCTGCAGACGGCGCTTGCAAACGTGGACGAGATGACGACCGAGCTCAAAGGCACGGTGGCGGACCTGTCGGGTACGCTGAACACTACCATGCAGCAAGCCGGAACGCATATCGTCGACATGACGGCTACGTTGGATACGACCTTGGGCCGCAACCAATACAAAATCGACAGCATGCTCACGTCCCTCGACCGCACCGCACTCGCGCTGAACAAATCGATGGACTCGCTCCAGAGCTTGGCCACGGATCCTCGGTTGAAAGGCAACTTGGTTGCCACGACTTCGAATATTCGCGACCTTACCGCGAATATCGCCGGTTTGACCGGCGATCTGCGTCAGGTCACTGGGCCGCAGACCCAAGCGCAGCTGCGCGACACGGTCGCCAATCTCGACGCAGCCACTCAGAAAGCCGACTCATTGCTGGGTACGCTTGGCGGCCGCAGCCACGTCTACGGTGTGGACGCCGGCGCGACGCCGTATCCAATCGGGAGCAGCACTGCCAATCTTCCGCCGCCCGGAACGCAAACGCCGGCTCCGGCGGCGGCCGCTACCGGCGGCATCGGCAGCCGTTTGAGCGCCGCACTGAGCAATCTCGCACAGGTGCAGCTGCGCCTGAGCTACCTCGACGCGCAAAGCGTCAGTGGCCCCAGCCCGCTGCTCAGCGGCGATCGCGGCCCCCAGGCAGACATCAACGCGCTATTCGTGCCGCGCGGGAACATCAGCGCGATGCTCGGCGCAAACGACATCGGCGGCAAGACGACGTGGAATGCGATGGGCCTGAAGAACGCCGGAGACTTCCACGTCGGCGCAGGCATTCTGTATTCGCAGATCGGCGCGCTCGCCTCGTATGATGCCGGAAGGTTCGGCGCCGAAACGCGCGTGTACGATCTTCGGCGTCCGACGTTCGACATATACGGCAACCTCAATCTCTTCAAGTGGGCCAAGCTGTTCTTGGGTCAGCGCGACCTGACGCGATCCGACCGGCGCACCGTGTTCGGCCTTCAGCTGCAGTTCTAGCAACGCGGCACCGTGATACCGTACGCCGACGAGGAGCGGCCGGCCGTTTTTGCGGCGGTCGTGTGGCTCGTCGTCGCCGCGAACGTCTATTTCTTTTACCGCGAGCTGCAGGCTGCGCGAGCGGCGCACGTCATCAATGCCTTTGCACTGGTGCCGTACAACATCACTCACCGCATTGCGCTGCCGCCGCCCTCGCCGCACCCGTACTGGCTCACGCTGATCACGTCGATGTTCCTTCACGGCGGCTTTGCGCACATCTTTTTCAACATGCTGTTTCTGGTCGTCTTCGGGCCGCGAATGGAGCGCTATTTAGGACACGCCGGCTTTGCCCTGGTCTACGTCGTGTGCGGTCTGGCGGGCGGAGCGGCGCAAATCTGGGCCGCTCCGAATAGTCACGTTCCGGAAATCGGCGCCTCCGGCGCCATTGCGGGCGTCCTGGGCGCGTACATCGTCAGTTTTCCGGCCTCGCGCATCGATACGATCACGCCGATTGGGTGCTTTCCGCTGTTTTTGCGTTTGCCCGCCGTTCTGGTCATCGGCATCTGGGCCGCGCTGCAGTTTTTTCTGGGATTCGCAACGCTCGACCCGCACGCCAACCAAGGCGGGGTTGCATACTTTGCGCACATCGGCGGATTCTCGTGCGGCGCGATTCTGGTCGGCTTCTACGGGCTCTTTCGGGGACGGAACGACGCGAGACGTTCGCGAAATCGGCCGTAATGGAGCAAACCACCCGGCGCGTAGGCATCATCGGGTCCGGAGCGATGGGAACGCTGTTCGGCTTTCACTTGGCCTCGCGCTGCACGGTGACGATGCTGGACCGAAACGGCTCCGTGCTCGATGCCATCGAACAGTTCGGCGGAGTCTGCGTGAACGACGCTCCCGCGCGGCCCGTTCGCGTCGGGAGAAACGCAAGGGACCTCTTCGGATCGAATATCGTCTTTTTGTTCGTCAAGGCCGTCGACACGCTGCGCGCTCTGCGGCCGTTCGCCGGCGAGCTGAGCCCTTCCACGCCGATCGTTTCGCTGCAAAACGGCGTGGGCAATGAGGACGCCATCAAGACCGCGCTCGGAGGCGCCGTTCCGGTAGTGCTGGGCATCACCACCGAATCATCGCTGACCGTCGCGCCCGGACGCGTGCGCAGTTCGGAGGAAGGCAATACGATCGTCGGATCGGGGGGCGCCTCACCGAGCACGTCGCGGAGCGTAGCCGAACTGCTGACCGGAAGCGGGATGCGGGCGTCGGTCGTGTACGACATTCGACCGCACCTCTGGGGTAAGCTCGTCGCCAACGCGGCGATCAATGCGGTGAGCGCCCTGCTCGATTGCGAATCGGGCGACATCGTCAAAGATCCCAACGCAGCGCGTCTTGCCGAAGCGCTTGCAGAAGAAGCGGCAAGCGTCGCGGCCGCGCTCAAGATCAATCTTCCGTTTCCAAACCCCTGGCAATACGTCACCGAGGTCATCGCCGTCGGCGCGGACAGCAAGAGCTCGATGGCGTTCGATTTGGAATCGCGTCATCCCAGCGAAATCGATCACATCAACGGCGCCGTGTGCGCCGCCGGACGCAGAACCGGCGTTGCCACACCGTACAACGACGCAATGGTGCGCCTCGTCAAAGCCAAAGAGGCGTTTGCCGCACGCGCGAACGCGTAACGCTGCTACTCGCCGGCAACGGCGAATCCGCGTTTGCCGTGAGGGCCGCGAGGCGTAACGCTAAAACGCACGCGCACCGCGCGCGAAGCCGTACGCACCGAAAGCGTAAACGTTCCGCGTTGCACGGTCCAAAAATATGCGTCTGAGGTGCTGCGGGCGAGCGGCCTGCCGTTGAGCGTCCATTGCACGCCGGCGCCGCGCGGCCGGCTGATGCGAAACGCGATCTGCTGCTGGCCTCGGCGCGGATCGTCCGGCGCCAGGTCGTCTTCGAACGCGTCGCCGTCATGAGGAAAAAGAATGCGCAGCGTCCCGGTGGTTGCGCCTTGCTGCGCGCACCACTCGTCGTATTGCACGCCGCTCGCAGTCAGAGGGCCGGCGTGCGCCGTCCACGACGACGGCGGCGGCACGAAGTTGGGAGGATCGCGCCGTTCGTACAGGTGCAGCATGATGCGATTCCAAAGCGGACCTGCTCCGCTTACTCCCGACACGCGCTGCATCGGTGCGCCCGAAAAATTTCCCACCCACACCGCAACGGTATATTCGGGCGTGTAACCGACAGTCCAGGTATCGCGGTAGCCTGAGGACGTGCCGGTTTTTACGGCCGCCGGAAACGGCATGTCGATGACCGAGCCGACACCGAATGCCTGAGCTCGCGCGTAGCGGTCGGCCAGCACGTCGGTCACGTACCTCCAATCGTCCGGGTCGCCGATTTGGACGCCCGCTGCGGGGGCATCGTCGAACGTCGTGCGCAGCGGTATGGCATTCCCGTCGCGCGCGAGCGTCACGTACGCGCGCGCCAGGTCCCACAGCGTCACTTCTCCGGCTCCCAACGTCAGGCCCAAACCGTAATAGTCCGCGGACCGGCGCAGACGCGTAAAGCCCAGGTCGCGCAGGCGCCGGAGAAAATGCGGCACGCCAACGCTCGACAAAACGCGCACCGCCGGAACATTGAGCGAATCGGCCAAGGCGGTGCGGACGGAAACCGGACCGGAAAAATTGCGGCTGTAATCCTGCGGGCTGTACGATTCGCCGTGCGAAACGGCGTAGGAAGCGGGCACGTCCGCAAGTACGGTGTCCGGACGGATCGCGCGTTGCTCCAACGCGTATTCGTACAGAAACGGTTTGAGCGTCGATCCTGGCTGACGCAGCGCGCGCACGCCGTCATTGCGCCCCCGATAGGCATCGTCGAAATACTCCAGAGATCCCAAATAGGCCAGCACGTTGCCGTTTGCGTTGTCGATCACCAGCGCGGCCGCTTGCGTGACGTTGTGACTGGCCAGCGCTGCTACGACCTGCTGGGCCTGCGTTTGCACGAAACGCTCGAGCGTGAGATCGATCGTCGTGCGCACGATGCCGGCATGCCGCGGCGCCATGCGCAGCAGCAGCTGTTGCGGGGCGTTCAAATCGGCAATGACCGGCAGCACGTGAATCGCTTCGCGTTTGGCGAGGGCTGCCTGCAGGGGCGTTATGTAGCCGGCGGCGACCATGCGCCCGAGCACGTATCGCTGCCGAGCGCGGGCGGCCTGCCAATGCTCGCGCGGATCGAGCTGCGCGGGATTGTTCGGAAGCCCCGCCAGCAGCGCGGCTTGCGCGAGGTCCAAATCGCCGGCAGGGATGCCGAAATATGCGCGCGAGGCGGCTTCGACGCCGTACAGATTGCCGCCCATCGCGACGCCGTTGACGTACGCGTCCAAAATCGCGCGTTTGCCCGAGCCGGCTTCGATGCGCTGCGCATCCCACATCTGCAGCAACTTGCCCTGTATGCCGCCGGGGAGCGCCAGTTGCGCGCGGGCAGTCTGCATCGTTAACGTCGATGCTCCGCCGGCGTCGCACAGACAGCGCAGCGTCTGCAGCGACGCGCGTGCCAGAGCCAAGACGTCGATCGCGCCGTGCCGGTAAAACCGCGCATCCTCCGAGGCGACGATCGCATCGAGAAAATTCGAGGAAATGCGATCGAGCGGCAAAGACACCGACCGCCAATCGGTCGATTCGAGCACCGTTCCCAGCGCAACGCCCGATCGATCGAGAAACGTTGCGGACGTACTGCGCCCCTGCAGACGATCCGGCGGGATCGCAAACAGACGCGGCGCTACGGCAACCGCTGCGATCGCCGCGAGCATGAAGGCCCAAGGGCGCGAGCGCATCCTCACGCAACCTCGTTCCGCCGCACCAAGAGATTTCCCGTCATTTCGTAGAACGGTGCGGCATGCGCGCGCCTCTTGGAATCGCGGGAATCATCGCGTTTACCGTTCTTGGCGGATGCGTGCAATCCGGTTCGCAGGCACCCGCACCGATGGCGACGGTGCGAGCCTTGCCTTCCCCGGCGGTTCCCGCGTGGATTTCGCACCTTTCGCCGTTCGGCGCGGTTTCGCAGCGCGCGCAAATCCGGATCCTGTTCGAATCACCCGTCTTGCCGGTCGAGCAGATTGGGTCGGATCGCGACCGAACGGTGCTCGGCCACTTTCAGCTGGCGCCGGAGCTGCCGGGCGCGTTCGTCGTTCTCACGCCGCGCATGATTGCGTTTCAGTCCGACGCCCCGCTGCCGCCCGCGACGCGCCTGCGCGTAACGCTGACCAAAGGGCTGGACGATCTGAGCGGTCACGTGCTCGATCGCGATCTCGCCTGGACGTTTACGACGCCGCCCCTGCAACTGCGCCCGGATATCCGGGCCACGCCGGGCATCGTATCGCTCATGCCGTCGGTGCGAATCGTTTCGAGCGCGCAAGCAGCGAGTGCCGACGTCGCTCGGCACGCGGCGTTCGTGTCACCGCAGGGCAGCGTGGGCGCCGTGGTGACCACGCCTTCACCGGCTCCGCAGGGCGCCGGTTTCACCTATGCGATCGCGCCGGAAACCGACTTGCGCAGAGCGACGCACTACCGGCTGCGAATCGCCCCGGGTATCATGCCGCTGCGTGGAAACGTGGCAAGCAGTTCATCCCTGGACCTGCCGATGACGACATACTCTGCCCTGTCATTCGTGCGCGTTGCCCCTACGGCCGATCCGCTCACGTGGAACGGCTTGTCGCGTTTTGCCGGCGGCGATCCCGTGCTGGTATTCAACAATGGTTTGGATCCCAAAACGTATGCCCGGCACGTTGCGCTCGTTCCGGCCCCGCGGTCGGCACAGCTCTATTCGCTGTCCGACGACCGCACGGAAATCTACGTGAACCCCTACGCGCTCGCTCCGCGCACGGCGTATACTTTCCGGTTCGACTCCTCGCTCCGGGACGTCTACGGCCAGAATCTGGGCCGCGGCGTCGAGCAGCGATACACAACGCCCGATCTCGCACCGTACTTTTGGGCGCCGACCGGAAGCAACACGTTCGTTTCGTCGCAGAATCTGCAACTCCAGTACAGCGCGGCCAATTTGCCGTCGAACGTTTATCGCGCGCAGTATCGCGTGCTCGCGCCTGCCGACGTCGCCAATTTCGACGGCGATGCGGCGCAGCTGCTGCCGCCGCGCTCTGCCTGGCCGCGGCGCATCGTCGCCGGCGCGGCGCGCAACGGGACGAGCACGATAAACGTGCCGCTGCGAAAGCTGCTGGGAAAACCGGCGGGAATGCTGGCGTACGGTACCGACTCCGGTTTGCCGGGATCGTTTCCGATGGCCGGCACCGTGCAGCTGACCAACCTCGGCGTCTTCGCGCAGTGGTTTGCCCAAAGCGGCGTCATTATGGTCGCGCATTTGAGCGATGGCGCCGCCGTACGCGGAGCTTCCGTCGACGTGTACGCTTCGCACGCGGACGAACCGTTGCCCGTACCGGCGCGCCGATGCGCGCAAGGAACGACCGATGCGTCCGGCACGCTGACGATCGCGGGTCCCGATCTCCAAGCATGTTACGCCGGAAATCGGCCGGCCGATCAGGCGCCGCAACTCTACGTCGTGGCTCGTGAAGGTGCGGACTGGGCTTACGTACGGACATTCGACTGGAGCGGAGTCTTCCAATATTCACAGTCGATCGGCGACGCGTCGTGGTCGTCCGGCCAGCCGATGTCGCGCGGAACCGTCTTCTCGGATCGTCAAATGTATCAGCCGGGCGAACGCGGCTGGTTTACCGCCGTTTGCTACGTGCTCCAGAACGGCGCGCTTCACGCCGATCGAGGCGCTTGGTACACGCTGCAGTTGGAAAGCCCGAGCGGTGTCAAGACGACGTTGCCCGCGCACACGACCAACCGGTATGCAACGTTCTCTTTTCCAATCGATTTTTCCAAGTCGCAGGCTTTGGGATATTACACGATCGTCGCAACCGGACCCAGCGGCGTGCAGACCACCGGATCGTTCCGCGTGGCGGAGTTTCGGCCGCCTAATTTCAGCGTGGATCTGTCGCTGGACAAAACGTACGCAGCCGCAGGCCAAGTCGTTCGCGCGCAAGGAACGGCGCGCTATCTTTTCGGCGCGCCGATGAGCGGAGTGACGGCGGCCGTGCACGTCACGCGCGATCAAGCAAACTTTTCGCCCACGGGTTGGGACGACTTCACGTTCGGCCGCCAGTGGTTTTGGCCGCAGCAGCCGCCGGAGGTGCAGTCGGACGCCGGCGAGCAAAAGATTGCTTTGGATGCCGGCGGCAAAGGCGTCGCGGCGATTTCCGTGGACCAGGCCCTTCCGTATGCGATGACCTATCGCGTCGATTGGGAGGTTACGGACGCCTCAGAGCTGACGAGCAGCGCGACGCAGACTTTCACCGCGCTGCCTGGTGCGTTGCAGATTGGGCTGCGCAGCGATTTCGTGGGAACGGCGGGCAAACCCGTCTCCGTCGCGGTGATCGTGACCGACCCCTCCGGAAAGCCGCAAGCCGGATCCCGCGTGCACGTCGAGCTGCAGAAGATGGACTACAGCGGCGTTACGCAGATCGTCGAAGGCGCCGAAGCGGCGCGAAATCAAGTGCGGTACGTGACCGTAGCGCGGGCGGACGTCGAATCGGGATCGCAGCCGCGGCCCGTGTCGCTGGTCGCCCCGGATTCGGGCAGTTACCGGATACGCGCGAACTTCGCCGACGCCGCGAATGCAGCTACGGCGACCGACACGCAGGTGTGGATTACCGGTGCGGGCCCAGCGGTCTGGGGTCAGGAGAACCCTTCGCAGCTGCAGTTGAAACTCGACAAACAGCAGTACGGCGTGGGCGACATGGCGACGGTTGCAGTGGCTTGCCCGTACGACAAAGCCGATCTCTATCTGTCCGTCGTGCGCGACCGCGTCCTGTACAAGACCCTCGTACACGTCAACGGCAGCGCTCCGCGCGTTCGCATTCCCATCGAGCAGTCGATGTTTCCAAATGCGGCGGTTGAGGGCGTGCTGGTTCGCCGCGGCGCGCCCCTGGCGCAGCGAAGCCCGCTCGACGTCGACAGCCTCGTGCGCATCGGACTGGTTCCGCTCACGCTCGACGTGCGCAGCCGTGCGCTCAGTGTGAGGCTGGAACCGGTGAGCGCGAGCCTTGAGCCGCACGCGCGTGAATCGATCCGCATGCGCGTGGTCGACCGGCGTGGAAGAGCGATTCGCTCTCAACTTACCGTCATGGTCGTCAACGATGCGATCCTTCGTTTGAGCGGATACCGTCCGCCCGATTTGCTGCAAACGGTGTTTGCCGCACAGCCGATCGCTACGCGATTGGCCGACAACCGGCCCGACGTGACGCTGGCGCAGATTTCGAGCGCCACGCAGAAGGGGTGGGGATTCGGGGGCGGTTTTCTTGCCGGAGCGGCGGGCACCCGCGTGCGAACGCACTTCATGCCGCTGGCGTATTTCAACGCCGGCGTCACGACGGACGAACGCGGCGAAGCCTTCGTTTCGTTCACCACTCCGGACGATCTTACGACCTGGCGCGTCATGGCGGTCGCGGCAACCGGCGATTCCATTCCACGGTTCGGCCAGGCCGATGCGACGTTCGTAACGACCAAACCGCTGGTCACGGATCCGCTGATGCCGCAATTCGCGCGTCCGGGCGACCGCTTCGACGGCGGTCTGCTGCTGATGAACGCCACCGGCACCGCGGTGGACGCACGAACGCAAGCTTTGCTTTCGGGCTCGCTGACGTTCGCATCGAATGACGTTCGAACGACCCAAGCCCAAAGCACATTCGGCCAGGGTTTGAATCCATGGCGTTTTCCCATGGTCGTCGGTTCCGCGGGACCGGCATCGATGCAGTTCATCACGACTACGGGCCGCGCTTCGGACGCATTCCGGGTGCCGCTGGACATCCGAAGTGCCGGCGTGTCCGAGTCGACCATGGACGCAGGCGCTGCCCAAACGCAGGACACGATACCCGTTGTCGTCGGGAATAACGGCATCGTTCGCATCGATTTTGCCGGATCGCTGCTGCCCGAAATCGACGCCCCCGTCAAGCGCGTACTCGCTGTGGAAACCCCCGCATTGCTCACGCCGCTGGCGAGCCGGTTGAACATTGCCGTTCGAATGCGCGAGCTGCAGGCAAAGCTCGGAGCGCATACCGGAATCGACGCCTCGAGCGCGGCAAGCGATGCCGTTCGAGGTCTGCTGGCACTGCAGCGTATCGACGGCGGTTTCGGCTTTTGGCCCGACGCGGACAGTTCGGACGCGTTTGCCAGTGCGTACGCGGTCCGCGCGCTTGCACTGGCGGCACGCTCGGGTATTGCCGTACCGAAAGCGGCGCTGGCGAAAGCCAAACCGTACCTGGTGCGCGGCTTGAGCGATCCCGCCGGCGCCGTAAAATGGTGCACCGCTGCATCGTGCAAGGCATCGCTGCGCCTGGCAATGCTGGAGGCTCTGGCGTCGATGGGTGACCGCCGCACCGATTTTCTGCAGAGCATCGTTGCCGGCCGCGGCGATCTCGGCATTGCGGAACGAATCGATCTAGCGCTGTACGTGCAGCATACGCCAGGATGGGGCGCTCAGGCCGACTCGCTCGCGCGCAGCCTCGAGCGAGAAGTTGCCGTCACCGGGCGGTACATCAACGTTCAAGAGCAGCCTTCGTGGTACGGTTCCCCGGTGCAGGCTCAGGCTGCATACGTACGGCTGCTGGTCGACCGCGGCGCACCGCAGCAGGACGCCGACCGTGCGCTGCGCGCGCTGGTCGCTCAGCAGTGCAAATGCGGTTGGAGCGGCTTGGACGATACCGCAGCCGCGCTTGCGGCCATCGCCGACTACGCAAACGCACAGCGCGCGGCACCTGACTTTACCGCTGAAGCGATCCTGGACGGCTCGAACGCGGGGAGCGCGCGTTTTACCGCGTTTTCCGATCCTGCGCACACGATCGAACTGCGGCATCTGCGGCCCGGATCGCATACCGTCGTTCTGCGCAAAACCGGCAGCGGCACGCTGCACTACGTCGTCTCCTACACGTACGCTTTGGGGGCCGACGCGCCGGGACAACTTTCGGGCCTGCGGGCCATGCGGACGATTCGCGCGGTGAATTCGAGCACTCCCTTGGCGACGATCGACCTATCCGCCGACGCGCAGCCGCTGGCATTTGCCGCAGGCAACGTGTACGACGTCGAAGTGCAAGTCATCACGGATCACCCGGTAGACCGCGTGCTCGTCGACGATCCGCTGCCGGCCGGTTTCGAAGCTCTGGACACGTCGTTTGCCACAAGCGCCGCCTACTATCGGCCGCTCGCCGACGATTGGCAGATCGATTACCAGCAGATTTACCGGGATCGGATCGTCGCGTTCGCGCAGCACCTAGACCCCGGGGCGTACGCGTTTCATTACTTGGCCCGCTCCGTTACGCCCGGCGAGTATCTGTGGCCGGGCACACACGCCTATCTTTTGAACGCCCCCGAGCAGTTCGGACGCAGCTCGTACCGGCGCGTTCGCGTAGATTTGTAACCATGAGCGAAGCGCAGAACCGCACAGTGCGCGTAAGCCTCGCGATTGGCGCGGTGCTCGCAGTCGCCATCGTGCTCGCTTGGGCCGGATTGGTTCTAACGGGACTGGACGCGTCGAAATATCGCCTTGACGTAACCGCCGTCGTTGAAGGACCGTCTCAACGCGTCTCGAGGAATCATGCATCGTATGCTGCAGCGAAGATAGAATCATGGTTGGCCGGCGATGGACTGTCTGCGAAGCCCGCAAGCAACGTGCTTCCGGCCGAATTTGGAGACGGCTCGCTGACCGGCACGTGGATCACCATCGTGCATGTTGCGATTACATCGCCGGACGTACGCAGGCTCCTTAAACTGCGCACAACCGTTGCAAAAGCATCGCCGTGGCCGGTTCGCGACCTGGACCGCTCGGGACAGTTCGTCAAAGTGAAACTCAAGCATGGCATTACGGAATGGCGGGTTGCGCAAACCCTCGGCAGGGGCGATCGTCGAATCCATACCGGCCTGCAGATCAGCGGCCCCTCCGTAATTTTCAACGCAGGCGGCATTGTCGGACTTTCCGTCGTTCTATTGACTGTTCTATCTTTCGGAGCAGTGGAACGCAACAGCACCGACGTCGTGGCTTTTCCTCGCGGAATGCACCCATTCGCGATCGTTTCGCAACTCATCATGCTCGCGGGTTTTGCGTGCTTACTCATCGTCTACGCGGGCGGACGCCGGGGTTTGGATGCAGGCATGATCGTTCTGGACGCAGTGGTAGTCGCCGGCGTCATGCGATGGTTGTGGGTGTCACGAAGCAGTTGGCGTGAGAGCCGCTTTTTGATAGGCGCATGGCGCGCAATCGCTGCATGCAGCGGCTGTCTTGGCGTAATTGCGCTAGTTTTGGCGACCGGGGCAGCGTAGGGCCCGGCCTAGCGCCGTACTGGTTGCGCCCGCGACCGCTTGAGCTTTTGGGAGACCGAAGTGGCCGGCCGCGGCGTTCGGAACAGAGCCAGCAACCGCGGGTCATATACTATGGGAACGACCGCCCCGATCGTGCAGCGTGCGATGTCTGCGTGAAGCGGATTCAGCAGGACGTTGCGTTCGAGCGGGTTCACGCCTGACGGCACTTGCAGCACCAGATCGGCATTGGCTTCTATCCACGCCGAGCCGAGCGCGACGCATTGGCGATCGTCTAATTCCCGCCACGTCGCGGGAAGCGAACCTTCCAACAGCGTTGTAGCGTCAACGTCGTCGGGAACGTGAATCTCAACCGCAACCAGCGATTTCGGCAAGCCGGCTATCGAGGTATGGACCAGCGTCTCCAGCAATGCCAGTGAGGAATTTTCCGAAGCATAGACCATCGGAAGGCCGGGCCTATTCCAGCGGCCTCCGACGTCTTGCGAGCCTTCTCCACTTAGAACGCTGTCCCGAGCGCTGTATCGACGCTTGCACAGACGCCATGCCCTCAAGAATAGACGCCGCCTTCGAGGCGGTTCAAAACGCGAACGACCTGCTGCGTTCCGATCTCGGTATCAAGCAGATCGAGCGGCCGTTCACCCTGCAAGGCGCGATTCGGTTCGCGGAACCACTGTTGCGCCGTTTCATCGTCTTCCAAAACATGGCGTGCAAGCACGAGAACGGCCGCCATGCGGAACGCCCGGTCCGAAGAAGCGGGACGCAGCAACCCGGTGCTTGCGCGTTTACGCGCACCGGTTGCCTTTGAAAGGCCGACCGCGTGCAAAACGTCCTCGACGTTGGCACCGAAATGGCCGGCCAAAGCATCGATGACCGAAGCGGGGAGACCTTTGCGGACCAGGCTCCGGGCGGTTTGCTCGGCTGCTGAAGGTCGGGACGGCGACCGCTGCCCCAGAACGTGCAAAATCTCGGCGGCTTGTATCATACGAGAATTAGTATAGTCTCAAATGAAACTGAGGACAAGCCACCGGCCGACTCGAGTCCGGCTAGATCTGCGGCTTAAGCTGCATCAAACGGATAGAGCCTGTCACGACCTCCACGTCGACCTCACGTGGGCCTCCGCCGTTGATCGCGCCGTCGATCGTTTCGCTGACGCCGTGTGAGGCTCCGCGTAGATTGAAGTCGCTAAAGACCGTGCCGTCGTTCGTATGCAGATGCACGCGTGCTTTTGCGTTCTCGTTGACGTAGATTTCGACGTCGCCTCGGCGCGCGGTAAAGTGCAGCACACCCGGCCAGTCCGTGCTCGCAAAGATGATGCTCATGTCGCCGGACCCTATCGACGCATTGCCGTACTGCGGGATCAGCATTTTGATGTTTCCGCTGCCGGTATGCGCATTGACGATACCGTCGAAATCCGCCACGGAGATGTCGCCTTGCCGCGTAGAAAGGTCCAAAGCCGTGCCGGCCGGCCCGCGCACCAAAAAACGCACCCCCGGTCCATGGGCTTGTGCCGAGATCAACAGCGGACGCACCGTTATCGTCGCGGTGCGAGCGTTTGCGGGTTCGTATGCCGACACCAGATACGCGCTCTGCGGTGCGCCGCGTGCCGGCGCATACGCATCGATGTCGCCGCGCAGGTTGCGTACGGAGATCGTTCCCCCCGGTGCGAACAGGCCGCTCCGCGTGAGCGTGGCGCTCGAAGCCCCGCATCCGGCGAGCGACGCGCTCAGCAGAAGGGGAAAAAGAACGCGGGCCTTCACGCGTCAGCGGTGCTTTTCACGGTCGCGCGGATGCGCTTCGTCGTAGGCGCGTTTTTTGAACTCGATCGAAACGTTGGTATAGATTTGCGTCGTTGCCAAACTTTTATGCCCCAAAAGTTCCTTGATGGTGACCAAGTCCACGCCGTTTTCCAGCAAATGGGTGGCAAAGGAATGCCGCATCGTGTGCGTGCTGGCCTTTTTGTCGATTCCGCTGAGATCGTAGAAGAGGCGGAAGATCTTCCACACCTGCTGGGGGGACAGCCGCCGTTTGCTTCGTCCCAAGAACAGCGCGTCCTCACTGCTTTGCGGGCGGCAGCGCAGATACGCGGCAATTGCGTCCGCGGCGGCGTGATTGATGATGACGATGCGCTCGCGTTTGCCTTTTCCCATCACGCGTATCGTGCGCCGCTCTAAGTTGACGTCGCCGATGTCGATGCCCGCGACTTCGGCCCGCCGAATGCCGCTGGCATAGAGCAGCTCCATGATCGCAAGGTCGCGAGCCTGAAGCTCGGCTGACCGCCCGGCGACGCGCACGCCCAAAACTTTGGAAACCTCCGGCTGCTCGAGGTACCGGGGAAGCTTTTCCTGGACCTTGGGCCCGGGTATGTGGACGGCCGGATCGTCCTCCCGCAAACCTTCGCTCTTGAGAAACTTGTAAAACGATTTGATCGAAGCGAGTTTGCGCCGAATCGACACGGCGCTGTACTTGCGCGGTCCCGCCAATTCGATGACGAACTGCCGGATGTTCGAAGCCGTCGCGGTGCGCAGCTGCGGATATTCGTGCCCGGAGGGGCTTTGATCGCGCGGCAGCCCGGCAAGAAACGCTCCGAACAGCTGTAAATCGCGCGCGTAGGCCTCCACGGTCAGCGCGCCTCGGCCACGCTCGAGCAAAACGAACGCGCCGTGCGCGCTGATCAGGGGATCGGCCAGCGCCGGGCCGCGCCGCTTATCCAGGCCCATGTTCGCACCGCTGGATCCGCATATCGGCCGCCCTCCTCGTTCCGCGTCGAAGTAGACAGAATAATAGTTTCATCTACTTCGCTGGCGGCCCGGACTCCTGCCTGACCCTTAGAGGCTCGGCGCATAATGATGACGTAGGTTAATATTATGGAGGTACCTTGCAATGAAAACCGTCCTGAGTGCGATCGCGCTATGCGCGGCCTTTATTGCTGGAGCGCTGGTCGCGCGTTCGCTGCCGCCTGCAGGGGCCGCAACCGGCCCGCAGCCGACGCAGGGCTGGACGCTGCACATCGACGCAGAGAAACATTTCGGCGATCAGCATCCGACCGAGATCGCGCACCATTGGTGCAAACCCGTGGAAAACGGATTGACGGAATGCCAGCTGTACAGCAGCGATGCGCCGAACGCGACGCTGATCGGAGTGGAAACCATCGTCAGTCCCGCAACGTATAAATCGTTCCCTGCAAGCGAACAGTCTTTATGGCATTACCACAGAGACGAAATTCCGAAGGTGAACGCGACGATGCCCGACCTGTCTGCGGATGATGCGAAAAAAGTCACCGCTTCGATTCTGGACACGTACGGGAAGATTTGGCTGCTCTACGATCCGATGTCGACAAACAATCAGCCGACGGGCGAACCGTCGGTCACAGTTCTGCACTGACGCTTAACGCCTTCGGTGCAGCCGGTCGGCACTCGCAGCGCGTGCAGCATCCGGCCGGATTAGGGCAAGGCGGCCGCTAGCAGGCCGCCGGCTCTGAAGGTGCTCGATGGAACGGGCAAAACTGCTGCGGCACATGACCGCCGGCGCCGCCATTGCCGTCTGGACCATCAGCGCCGCGACCATCGCGGCGATTTTGTTGCGTCCTTGGCGCATTGGCGAATGGGTCTGGGCCACGGCCGGCGCGGCGGTTTTGGTCGCGAGCGGCCTGCTCGGCGGCACGGATGCCGCCAACGCCGCGCTCGACGGTCTGGACGTCTATCTGTTTCTTGCCGGCATGCTCACTCTGGCCGAGCTTGCGCGCATCCACGGCGTTTTCGATCGGGCCGCGCAGGTTCTTTTGCGCAGTGCCGCGGGTTCCAGCGCTCGCCTGTTCGCATGGGTGTATGCCGGCGGAATCGCCGTGACCGCGCTGCTTTCCAACGACGGGACGATTCTTCTTCTCACGCCGGCGGTGCTGGCGCTCTCCAGGTGCGCCGGCGTTGCACCATTGCCGTTCCTGTATGCCTGCGCGTTCGTCGCGAACGCGGCCAGCTTCATCTTGCCCATAAGTAATCCGGCCAACTTGGTCGTGTTTCGCCGGCTTCCGACCTTGCTGCCTTGGCTGGGCGCGTTTTGGCTGCCGTCGACAGCTGCAGTCGGCTCAACTTTTCTGCTCTTGCGCTACGCGTACCGGCGAGAACTGGGCGGCCGGTGTAACCCACAATCCAGCCCGTTCCCGTTGACGCAAGCCGGAAAAACGGCGCTGTGCGTGGTTTCCGCTTCGGCGGTTCTGATCGTCGCAGCTACGGCATTCGGCTGGCCGGTGGGACGCGTCACGTTCGTTTTGGCTGCGCTCAGCATGCTCGCGGTCACGATGCGCGACTCAACCACGCCTGCAGCGATAGCGAGACAGGGCCCGTGGTCGATCGTTCCGCTCGTAGCCGGACTCTTCGTCATCGTTCAAGGACTCGATCGCACGGGCGTGCTCGAGTACGCGCGCGCGTTCTTTCATCAGGCAAACGGTTTGCCGCAATTGGCCGGGTCGCTGCTGACCGGGTCGGTGGTGGCGATCGCGGACAACGTGCTGAACAATTTGCCGACGGGCGTTTTGGTGCGGTATGCATTGCACGACCATCAGGTCGGTTCGCATATCGCGAATGCCGCGCTGATCGGCGTGGATCTCGGCCCCAATCTTTCGGTCACCGGATCCCTGGCGACGCTGCTCTGGCTGCTGCTGCTGCGCCGCGACGGCGTCGAAGTGACGCCGCGGCAATTTTTGCGCATCGGCCTTCTGGTGACGGTGCCGGCATTGGCACTGTCCTTAGTGTGTCTGCGCTGACGCGGGAACGGGCTGAGAAAATCGTGCAATCGTGAACAGCGCAACGAGTGCCGCGGTCCAAGACAACAGCGCCGAAACGAGCATGGTCCGGCGGAATCCGTCGGTATATGCCGCGCGCAGTGCCGTTTGCACGTGCGCTCGATCTGCTGCGGCAAGGGCCGCCGGAACTTTGCCGGTCGCCAAGCTGCCACGTTCCTTAGCCAGCGTGCGGATCGATTCGCGTGTCAACGAAAGAGCCGCGACGCGCCGGTCGAACGTCGCATAGAGCGTCGCGGCCAGCACGATGCCCAGCGCCGCGATCGCCAGCAGTCCCGCAACCCGCGAGACAGCGTTGTTGATACCTGAGGCTGCACCGGCGTGCGCAGTTTCCACGGCATTCATCACCGCTGTCGTCAACGGCGCCACGAAAAAGGCGCCTCCGAAACCAAGGACCACCGCTGCGGGAAAGAACGTCGTCCAGTATGATCCGCCTACGCCGATTCGCGCCGTCAACCGCATGGCGAACGGACGACGCTGGACGCGGTATCGCCATATCGCCTACGAATTGCGCTAGATCGCCCACGTGAATGACGGTCGGCCAGGCATCGTCAAGCGCAACACTATCATGTAAACCGATCAGTTTCAGCGCGCGTTCAGAAATTCAATGGAACCGTCGGACCGCGGTCTACAGCAGCGAGGGCAAAATGTCAGCGGTAAGGCGAGCCCTCTATCCTTTGCACCGCTCCATCCCGCTGTTGGCATCAACCCTGGCTTTTTCTGCGCTCTGCCTCAACGTCGCCGTCTGCGCGGAGTTCACGTTGCTCCAGGCCGCAAACCCATGGACTGCATCGGACGCGAGCCCCGAAATATAAGGGCGGTAACCACAAAGTAACCCGCAGGTAACAGCCTCTCACGGCTGGCATCGAGCGCCCATGAAATGGATTCGTGAGAGGACTCTTACCGCGTAACGCGCACGGTGATTGGGTTGCTTCTGAGCTGCACGGCGCTGGGGTGGGCGGCATTGCCAATCTGCACGTCCATAGTCGCTGTGACCTTGTAAGCCCCTGGATGATCAACTGGAACCCACCTGTCCAATCGTACGCGTATTCTCCGCTGGTCACCGGCACCCAGAAAGCGGCTTCCACCGATGACGCCTCCGCCCGGCTGGCGAGCCGCGACCTGCGCGCCGATGTGGTCCATCACAAAGAACCTTGCCGCGTGTTCGACGTCGCCGTAGGACATATCCATGTCTCTTCCGGAGACGTTGGAAATGATGATCCATACGAATATCGGCTTGCCGAGCTCGAACGAAGCACGTTCGGAATGCAAGGATAAACGCAGGCCGGCCACCGATGGACCCGACGGATAAGTCGGACCAGGCGTACCGCCTTGCGGCGGAGCGCCGCGGCTGGCGGCAGCCATTCCCAGAGAGATTAGCAGTATAAGTGCCGGTATTCGGAATCGCATGAGCCCTCCGTCACCTGCGTTCATTGGTTGAGGTAGAGGCCATTCCAAACTGGCAATGCGGTGTAGGTTGGAGCGGTTGCCGGTAATGATTCGGAGTATACGGTTGGCGGATCGATGAACCCCCTGGTGGCACTCCACGTTGTCGAAATGTCGTATGACCACGTCAGGTGATTTGACGTTATCCAAATGCTCACACCGCTGCTGTCGCCGTCAGGCTTGTACATGAAGTAGTCGTCGAAGATGTCGTGCATCTCGAGCGCGGTCTTATCGGCAAGGTAAGTGGCTGGAGCGTCGAAGTCGGACCAGATCGCACTACTGCTTGCCGGCAGCGTCACGGGACTGCTGTAAGGCTCGTCGTTGTCGGCCCAACTCGCATTGCTCGTCGTATCGCTGTAGGGCGTCGGTGGAGATCCTTGGTTCATCCCAGAGACATTCCGATTGATTAGTTGAAGCATCGCGATTGACCCAGCTTCCTTGGCAGTCGCCGTTGCCTTGTACTGCCACTTGACCCCTGAACTTTGCACGGATTCCCAAAGTACAAGTATGTCGCGGTCTGGTTGCAATAGGCCAGATTCGGTGGATAGTTGTCATTCGCGCCGGGGGATCCGTAAGTCGCGGTAACCGTCGTAGCCGGTGAGATCACGGTATACGTCGCCTTCGCCGTGAGCTTTGCACCGTTGCTCAACGTGCATGTGACCTTGATCTCTCCAGCGGGCTGGGCACTGATCCAGTAGAATTGAAGGGTCGTATTCATCAAAGATGCAGAACTTGGCTTCGGTGTCGACCAGCTGCTCGGGGGGCTCAACGCGGGATTTACGACCCAAGAATACGCGTCCACGGCATCGTCCGGAAACGGGCTCGGGATAGTCCAGTTGCAGGACGACAGCGAAGACGAATCAGGCGCGTAGGCCTGCAGGTCGATGTGCTGGCCAGCCACCCGTTCGACCGACGTATTCTCCACGGACTTTCCTTCATCGACGTCCTTGATGTGCAGTCCCGGCCAGAAGTCCCACCATCCAGTCGATTCGCAATTCGTGCATGTCGCGGAGTTCGGAGGGTTGATGACGGTGTAGGTGCCCTCGGTCGTATAGATCGAGTAGTTGAAGTTGTTGGAGAGCGCTGCCGATGTCGTCAGGGTCGCGCTGGTCGTATCGACGCGCTTGCAGTCGGAACTCGAATCCGTGGTGGCTGGCGACTCCGTCGCCGTAAGTCCGGGAACAGCGTAGCCTCCCACGCCGGTTGCAGGACCGATGGTCCATGATGTGGCGCTGCAGGGAAGCGCGCTCCCGTGATAATCCGGCTCCGCAGTCAGATTATTGAATGTCATCGAATCGCTCGGCTCAAGGTAGCACTTGAAGTGCGCCGACACACCCTGTGACGGGTCCGGCGTCGCAAGTTCCAGGCAGACGCTCCCGTTCGAACTGCTGAGTTGATTCGGATGAAACGTCAGATGGTTTGCGGCATGAAGCTCCACTGAGTGCGGGTTCACCGCGGGAAGAGCGCCGCCGCCCGGACCTCCTCCGCGACACGCAACCAGCATGCTAAGGGCAACGAGCGCAGCCCACGGGGGGTGACTTGCAAGATTCTTCACAACATTGGCCCAGCCGCATAGCGGCACGATGGTGAAGCAGCGTTCCGTTACAATCCGATTGCATTCTGCGGATCGGGTTCGAGACATGCCTACACCGGTGCCGCTTGTTATAGAATTGGTCGCAGCAGCGGTTGTGCCGGGGTGTGGATGAGCCCCTTTCGCGTCGAAATCTCTTGCTAGTGGATCTGGTCCACGCTTTCTCGCAGCCTGGATAAAATTAGTGTTTTTCCAGCTTTGTCACGTTTGCTTTCGCTCGGCAGTTCGTCGGCGATGCTCTCGGCGTTCATTTCGAGGATCGTTGCGTGATGGACGAGTCGATCGATTGCTACCAAGGTCATCCCCGTATCGGCGAGGATTTCGTTCCACTGTGCTGCGTTCACTACGTTGTCCCCGTATCTCGGGAAGCGTGTGCAGCCCATGCGTGAACACTTATCGGGGGTGTATCTCACTGTTTCGTACGCATACTTCTCACCTAAAATCCGTCTGCCAGGTCCGCACAACGAAGTGCCGACCGTGCAGAAGCATCGACGCGCGCGAGCACGGCGGTCGCCCCCTTTTAGAGCAGCGCCGTTTTGCATTACCACGATTTCTCGCAGAGGCCGCGTGATCCGAAGCATGAGCGGCTTTCTTGCCATCTAGGGCATCGGTTTACCGTAGTACAACTTCTGAACGGCATACTGCGCCGGTGCTGGCGGTTTCGTGCCGCCGCCAGCCGTCAACCACATCAGGCTCGTGGGAAGCAAAGTATTCTGATGGTCACGCTGACGGCGTCATCGGAACCGGGAGCGGAGATTTTGCAATCGTGAACAGCGCAATGAACGCGGCGATCCAAGACAACAGTGCGGAAACGATCATCGTCCGGCGGAATCCGTCGGTGTACGCCGCGCGCAGCGCCGTCTGCACCTGCGCTCGGTCCGCCTCGGCCAAATCTGCCGGAACTTTGCCCGTGGCCAAACTGCCGCGTTCGCGAGCCAGCGTGCGGACCGATTCGCGCGTCAGCGAAAGAGCCGCAACGCGCCGGTCGAACGTCGCATAAAGCGTCGCGGCCAGCACGATGCCCAGCGCCGCGATCGCCAGCAGCCCCGCTACCCGCGAGACCGCGTTGTTGATACCGGAGGCCGCGCCGGCGTGCGCGGTTTCCACCGCATTCATGACCGCCGTCGTCAACGGCGCCACGAACAACGCGCCTCCGAAACCAAGGACCACAGCGGCGGGAAAGAACGTCGTCCAATACGAGCCGCCTACGCCGATTCGCGCGTACGCCAGGAATCCGCCTCCAGCGATCAGCGCACCGGCGATCATGGGAGTGCGCGCGCCCACCTTTGCGACCAGACCGCCGGACCATCGAGAAAACGCGAACATGATCAGCACGAAGGGCAGCATCGCAGCGCCCGCAGCCGTGGGAGTATATCCGTGCACGTTTTGCAAGTCGAAGGGCACGAAGTACAGACTGCCGCCAAGCGCGGCGTACAGGAAGAACGTATAGGCATTCGCGCCGGTAAACGTCAGGTTGCCGAAGATCCCATGGGGCACCATCGGTGAATCGCTGCGGCGCTCCCACAGTGCGAACCCCGCAAAAAAGAGCACGCTGCACGAAGCGCACGCAATGCCGACAACGTCCGGGGCGCTTTGCAGCCGAATCAAACCGTAGGTCAATGCGGCCAGAGCTGCGGTCACCATCGATGCGCCGGCGACGTCGATCGAATGCGAGCGTCCTTCATCGCGGCTTTCGGGAACCCGCAGCAGCGATGCCGTTACGACGAAGATTGCCAGCGGGATGTTGATGACGAACACATATCGCCACGAGGCATGCTGCGCCAGCCATCCGCCCAGCAACGGACCGATTGCAGCGGTGATAGCAGCGAAACCCGACCACGATCCGATCGCGCGTCCGCGCTCTGCGCCGCCGTAGCCCGCGCTGATCAGAGCCAAGCTTCCGGGCACGGCCAAAGCGGCGCCTATGCCTTGCAGGCACCGGGCTGCGTTGAGTTCGACGATGTGCTGCGACACCGCGCAGCCCAGCGACGCCGCGGCGAACACGCCGATGCCGATGACAAAGATGCGGCGCCTGCCCAAGAGATCGCCCAGCGATCCCCCGATCAGAATGAGCGAGGAGAGAAACAGCGCGTAACCTTCGATCACCCATTGCAAAGCCGCGGCGTCCGCGTGCAGGTCCCGCTGCATCGTCGGCAGAGCGACGTTGACGGCGCTGCCGTCGATAAACGTCATGCTCGAACCCACGATGGCAACCAGCAGTATCCAACCGGGACGCGCTGCCGGCGCCGGAGGACGCGGGCCTGCATAGCGCCGCTCTTCGCACGGGTGTTTCGCAAAAACGGCCACGACGTTCTCCTTCGCGGACGCTGCGCGCCGGCGCTCAGCTCACATAGCTGATGTTGACGGGAAAACCGGCTTTTTCCGCGCGTTCCAGTACCGAGAACACCGCGTCGAGCTCGTCTTCGATTGCGACGATCTCATGCGCGCTGATGCCGACGGGCCACGCGTTCTCCCACAGGATGCGCCGTGCCGTTTCCAGGGCAAACCGCACGCGCTGCGGCGTGGATTCGAGCACGGGCCAGTCGTCGAGCGACATCGCCGGCACGATGCGCCAGCCGCGTCCCCACTGCAGCTCGTCGTCGTCGAAAAACGCGTGCGGAATGGCGGCAAGCATTTCGAGCGCTTCACGGTCGTCGCCGTGCAAAGGCAGGCCGGCTTCCGCTAAACGCACGATGTATCGAAAGAACGAGGAGTTTCCCACCGTGTACGTACCGGCCGGCGATGCGACGCTCACGTGGACGGCGGGAGAAACCGGTTCGTGCGGCATGGAATTCATTCGCTGCGCGAAAGGTCGAATGGGATTCCCAATTCGCCGCCGACTTTTTGCAGGCCGTCCCACACTTTGACGTGAACCGGCACGCCGTGTTCGCGATGCTGCTGCGTCTTTTCGTGCTCCGGTTCGCCGGCCACGTAGATGCGGTCTTCACCCGGAACCTTGCGGCTGTCTTTGAATGCGCGCAGCTCGCGATCCATGTCGGCTTTGAATGCCTCGACGTCGCGAAACGCATCGACTCGGAATGCGCCGAACCAATGCGAGATCGCACCTTCCATCGTATCCGTTACAACGGGCAATTCCGTTCCAAATTTACCGCCCGAAAGCACGCCGCAAAGAATGTCGGCGAGCAGGCCCAATCCATATCCCTTGTGACCGCCCCCTTCGGTGCCGAACCCTCCGAGCGGCAGCAGCGCGCCGCGCAGAGCCTCGTCCGGGTCCGTAGTCGCCTGCCCCGACGAATCGATCGCCCATCCGTCTTTGAGCGGCAAGCCCTTGCGTTTATAGACTTCGAGCTTGCCTTTAGGCACCGTCGTCGTCGCAAAATCCAGCACGAACGCCGGCTCCCGGCCTGCCGGAATGGCGAACGCGAGCGGATTGGTTCCGAGCATAACTTCTTTGCCGAACGTCGGCGCTCCGTAGCGAACGGAGTTGGTGGAAGCCATTCCGATCATGTCGCGATCGAGTGCCAGCATCGCGTAATAACCGGCGATGCCGAAATGGTTGGAATTGCGCACGCCGCCGAAAGCCGCGCCGTGCCGGGCGGCTTTCTCGAGCACCTTCTCCATCGCCAGCTTCCCCACCGGATGCCCGAGACCGTTATCGGCATCGTACAGGACGGACGTTTCGGTCTCTCGCACGATCCGGTAATCGGGTTTGGGACACAGCTTGCCCGCACGGATCCGCCCGACGTAATACGACTCCAAGCGTGCGACGCCGTGAGATTCGATACCGCGCAAGTCTGCAGCGACGAGCACGTCCGCCACCACGCCGGCATGAGCTCGGTCGACGCCGACCTTTTCCAGAATCGCCGCAACGAAACGCTTGAGCTGTGTTTCGCTGGACAGTCGATATTCGCCGGTGGCGGCCTCAGCCACGTATGGTCGCTCCTTTCGTCACGGCAGCCCCGTCTAGGGACCATTCTTTACCGGCAGGGTAAATGCTTCGCCTTTTCACGGTCGAACGACGATTCGCAATGATCGACGCGTCCGTCTACAACAAATGCGTGCGTTGCGGCTTGTGCCTGCCGTCCTGCCCGACGTACCTGGAGACGATGACGGAAACCTCCGGGCCGCGCGGTCGGATAAGTCTGATAAAGGCGGTCGACGAGGAACGGCTCGATCTTCTCTCGCCGGGCTTCGTGCATCAAATGTCCGAATGCTTGGATTGCCGCGCTTGCGAGGCCGTCTGCCCGAGCGGAGTCGAATACGGCGAGCTGGTGGAAGCGGCGCGCGCCAAAATCGAGCAGGCGGTTGCGCCGAAACGTCCGGCGCCGGCTCGCTTCTTGCGTTGGTTTGCGGTGCGGGCTCTGTTCGGGAACATGCGGCTGATGCGGCTTGCGGCGCGATTGCTGCGTGCGGCACAGCGTGCCGGTGCACAGGCGCTCGCCCAGCGCATCGGCCTGTCGCGGCTGCTGAAAATAGAGCAAGCGCAGGCGCTTGCTCCTGAAATTTCGGACGTCTTCTTCATCCCCGACGATCGCACGTACGGCGCGCAGAATGCACGATACACCGTCTTTCTGCACGCAGGCTGCATCGTTCACGTCGCGTTCGCGCACTGGAACGAAGCTACGGCGCGCGTACTGGCGCGCAACGGATGCACGGTCATGGTGCCGTCGGGCCAGGGCTGCTGCGGCGCGATTGCAGTGCACGCGGGCGATCCGGCCTTCGGACGCGAGCTGGCCAAAAGAAACATCCGCGCGTTCGAGCGATCCGGCGCGCAATACTACATCGTTAATGCCGCCGGCTGCGGCTCCGCGCTCAAAGAATACGGGCATCTGTTGGCGGACGATCCGAATTGGGCCGATCGGGCGCGAGCCTTTTCGGGCAAGGTCCGCGACGTACTCGAATTCCTCGACGAAATCGGCCTTTCAGTGCAACCGGCGCGAGTCGAAGCAACGGTCACCTATCAGGACGCGTGCCATCTCGTGCACGCGCAGCGAATCGCCGCCGCACCGCGCCGTCTGCTGGCGCAAATCCCCGGCCTTACCCTGCGGGAGATGAACGAAAGTTCAGTGTGCTGCGGAAGTGCCGGCACGTATAACTTGACGCAGCCCGAAATGGCCCAGCGGTTGGGACGGCGCAAAGCCGAGAACGTCGCGGCGGCACAAGCCGACATCGTCGCAACCGCCAATCCCGGCTGCGCGCTTCAAATGAGCGCGCAGCTGCGTGAAACCAACGATCGGACGCGCGTGATGCACGTCATCGAATTGCTCGACGCGCCCGGCGCTTAGACGGTGCCGTTAAATTGAAGCGACGAGCCGGTCGCGATCGTCCAGCGCCGCGTCGAGCGACGCGTACACCGCAAAAATCCGCAGCAGGCCGGTGATCGTCAGCAGCCGGTGAATGGGCCCATCGTTCACGATGAGCCGAACGCGGCCGCCGTGTTCGAGCGCTCGCCGGTGAGCGCCGATGAGCGCGCCAAGCCCGGTCGAGTCCAAGAACTCCAGATGCGTGAGGTCGACGATGATGTCGTGCTTGCCTTCGTTCGCAGCGTCGACCAGCGCTGCGCGCAGCGAAGGCGCGGTTGCGAGATCGAGCGTACCGCCCAAGCGGTAGACGATTGCATTGCCGCCGTGCTCGGACTTTATCTCCACTGAAAGTGCGTCGTGCGACATGATGCCTCCCTTGGCCGGGGCACCCGCGCTACCCTTGTGCTTCCAGGACTCGCTCGCTGAACGTTCCCTGCGTATCGTCCCAGCGCCAATGCCGCGCGCTCGCAAGATGCACGCCGCCGATCCATCGGTCGAGCGGCTGATGTTCGAGCCAGTCTGCGTCGCCGGCAAGCACCCTTCGTCCCAAGACCGTAACGTCGTATCCGTCGTCGAGAAGCGTGAGCGCAGGGGCGGGCTCAGAGCCCAGCGCATCGATTTCACGATAACACGACGCGTCCCCCAGAAATGCCGCTTCTTCCCGCGCCTGCGATCGCCGGAACACCTCTTCGCGCCGTCG
Source organism: Vulcanimicrobiota bacterium (assembly GCA_963777315.1). Classification (GTDB taxonomy): domain Bacteria; phylum Vulcanimicrobiota; class Vulcanimicrobiia; order Vulcanimicrobiales; family Vulcanimicrobiaceae; genus CAVYEM01. Next base: position 458,995 of record CAVZQC010000004.1, on the reverse strand, counting down.
AGCGCCCTGGGCGCAAGCTTCGAGGATGTGTTTTTGCGTCCGTGAGAGACCGCTGTCGTATGCCGGATACTCTTCACACAAACGCACGAATGCGTCGCGCAGGAACGGCAAACCCGAATACGCGCGCGAGGTGATCTCGAGCAAGGGCTGCGGCGTATCCGACGTAAACGCTTGCCACGCGCGCGCCGCTGCCTCGTGCGCGGCACCGGTCACGTACCGGCGCTTGGGATACAACGCCATGATTTCCTCGGCTCCCAGCATCCCGAGATACTGATCGCTTTGCACGAGCTGCACGCTGCCCGCGCCTAGGCCCAGATCGCGCAGCGCGTCGAGAATTTGCAGCAGCTGCAGCTGATCGTAGAGATCGTGCTCGAACCATAAAACGATCTCTTCGAATTCGCGAGCTTTGCGCAACGTGGCATCGCGCTTTTCGAAATCGCGGTGAATCTTGATTGGATTGCCGTAACCGCGCTCCGCGAAATAGGCGGCTCGAATGCGGCTGAGTTCTTCGAGCGGCAAGCCGGCCGGCACCGGACCTTCGTGCAGCACGTCCCGCCATGCCAAATGCGTGCCCAGCAAGCCGGCTTTTTTCCAGACGTAAAGCACGGAGTCGCCGTTGGTGATATGCAGCGTGTTCGCGCTCATGACCGCCACAGTGCCGGTATTCCTGGGGTGGTCTCTGCCCCAAAGTGCTTCGCACTTCGGGGTCCCGAGATGGTCAAATTCCGCTCCGGCGCAGGCGCCTGCGCTGCGGTAAGGCAGCGCGATCCTGGGGTGGATGGATTCGAACCATCGCATGGCGGATTCAAAGTCCGCTGCCTTACCGCTTGGCTACACCCCATCGACTGCATCCTCATCACGGGAGTCACACCCGCAGCCGCCTTCGGGGAGGAAGCCGCCGTTCAACGCTTGGCGGGAACTCCTATGACCGAAGCGGTCCAACTGCGTTCGAGTGAAAACGTTTCTCCGCGCGCGGCTCGTTTACTATACCGTACCGCTTGCCGCAACCATGCCGCGAAAAGCCTGCAGTCCAAGAGAATCGCGACCGAGTACACCACGATGGTGAGCGTCGCATTGCCCGCGAGCAGCGAAACCACCAGCGGCCAGAAAAGGGCGCCGATGCCCAGAAGGGTCCAGCGGGTCCCGAAGCCCGCGGCTTGCCGCACTTGCAGCCGGTACCATGACGAAGCCGGCTCGCGCTCCACGAACTGCTCGTAGAGTGCCGCCGGCCATACCAGATAGTTCATTGCGGCGCGGCGCTGCTCTTCTTCCGCGCGCGTTCCTGCCTGCAGAACGATTACCGCCGGGCGATTGCGATCACGCGCTTGGCGCCCAAATACCGCGCGGACCAGTAGGAGTCGTCAAGGCTGCTGACCATAACGCCGTGGCTGGAGCTGGCGTGAACGAACTTGCCGTTGCCGATGTAGATTCCCACGTGCGACGGTCCCGGCTCATAGGTCTGGAAGAACACCAAGTCGCCTGCCTTCATGTGGCCGCGAACGCGTCCGCCGGCATAATACTGCCCGTCGGCCGTACGCGGTATGCTCACGCCGAGCATGGCGAAGACGTGCTGAACGAACCCGGAGCAATCGAAGCCTGAAGCGGACGTGCCGCCAAAGACATAAGGCGTGCCCAAAAACCGCAGCGCGTCGCGGGTGAGGTTCTTGGCAATTCGCGTCGTCCGAGAAAGGAGCCGGCCGGCAAACTTGCTGAGCGCGCGCCCCGCCGACGTGTGATGCGCGGAAGCAGATTGCTGCTCGCGGATCAGTTGAGAAGTCCACTCGGCGACGTCGGGGCTTTCTACCGGCGTACCCGGTTCAGCGGCCTGGTCTTGCTCGGCCTGCGCGGCGGCCGGCGCCGTCACGGTGGTCGCCGTTGCGGGCTGCGGTGCGGTCGCCGACGGATCTGCGAGCGCAAAAGTGTTGGTGCCGGCGAGCAGAAATGCCAACGCCCCGGTGGCTAAAAGATAACGCAAAATGTTCCTCTTTCAAAACACTTGCGGGGTTAGTTGTCGGGTTCGGACGTGAAAGATCGCCCTAGGACCGGACCGGCCCATTCACCCCTACCGGCATATCCCCCGCTCCGGCCCCATTCGCGGGGCGGACTCAGTGATTGTGGCAAGCTAGTATCGCCAGGCTACGTTAGCGTGGCGTGTGCCCTTGTTGCACCCGAGTGGGGCATTCCCTCCACGGGCCGCAAGGCGCACCACTAATATCGGCGGCCGGTCAATTTACTGAAGCGGCCCGCCTGATGCGGTCAGCGAGATCGTTGGCCAGAGCCTCGATACGCTGCTGATCTTCGCCCTCGACCATAACACGGATGAGCGGCTCCGTACCCGACGGACGTATCAGTAGTCGCCCATTTCCCGTCAAATCTTCCTCGGCTCGCGCGACGGCCTTGCGAACGTCGGGGCTGTCCAGCACTTGCTTGGACGTCGTGCGAACGTTGACCAATACCTGCGGGTAGACCGTCAAGTCGCTCGCCAGTTCGCGCAGCGTCTTGCCGCTGCGGACGGCGGTGCCGAACAGCGCGATCGCGGTCATGGGCCCATCTCCGGTCGTGTTGTTGCGCAGGTCGATGATATGGCCCGATTGCTCGCCCCCCAAGACGTAGCCGCCTTCACGCATGCGTTCGAGCACGTAGCGGTCTCCCACGGGCGCGCGCAGCAGCGTAATTCCGTGCTTTGCGAGTGCCTTCTCGAGCCCGATGTTGCTCATCACCGTCGCTACGACCGTGGCTTTAGCCAGTTCTCCGCGCGAATGTAAATCTCGGGCAAGGATCAGCATGACGTGATCGCCGTTCAAAACCGCGCCTGTTTCGTCGACGAACATGGCGCGATCCGCGTCGCCGTCGAAAGCAACGCCGACCGGGCGAGAGCCGTCGCGTGCACTAGACTGCACCCGGGCCTGCAGCGCACGCAAGTCGGTCGCTCCGCACTGCACGTTTATGCGCGCGCCGTCGGCCTCGCAATTGATTTCGTCAACGGTTGCGCCGAGCTTGCGCAGCGCGTACGGCGCATACTGGTACGCCGCTCCGAATGCACCGTCCACGACGATCGTCATGCCGCTCAAATCCGCCGCCCCGGCGTACAGCTCGTCGTAATAGTGCCTGCCCAAGTTCTGTCCCAGGCTTGCAACCCCGATCTCCGTGCCGGTCGGATAGGGAAAACCATCGCGATCGAGCAGCGCTTCGATCTCGTCTTCGATCGCATCGGAAAGCTTGAATCCGTCGGGTCCGAAAAATTTTATGCCGTTGTCGGCGATCGGGTTATGCGAGGCGCTGATCATTACGCCGGCCGCTGCGCCGGTTCGCACCGTTATCGTCGCTATTGCAGGCGTCGGAACGATTCCGACGCTGACCACATCGCGTCCGACCGAGGTAATGCCCGAGACGATGGCCGCCTCCAGCATCGTTCCCGACAAGCGCGTATCGCGCCCGACGACGATCGGCCGATGCCTGTCGCTGCTGCGCGAGAGCACGCCGGCGCCGGCGCGGCCGACGGCGAACGCGAGCTGCGGGGTAAGCTCGGTGTTGGCTACGCCCCGCACGCCGTCGGTTCCGAATATTCGCCCCACTTCAGACTTCCTTTGCTCGCCGGTAAGAATTGCGCTTGCACGCGTACGAGATTGGGAGAAACTTGCACGCCGGCGACCTCGTCTCCCGACGAGTTTACCGCAACCGGCCGCACCATTTCGTCCAACGACGCGTGCCACGCCCGCAGCGGCATATCCACTCGCACGGTGGCGACCTGCGCCAGGTCGCTGGTTGCCCCGCGAACGTTCACCGAAATCGGCGTGACCGTAAACCGGCTGACCACGACGTTGGCTTGATTGGCGTAGTGCATCGCTACGGGAAACGTCCGCTGGTCGATCTTCTCGATCGAAAGCGTTACGGATGCCGGGCTGAGCGACTGTACCGCCAAACTGGGTGCTACCAACTCCACCGGCACGTTATACACGCCCGCGCCGCGCCCGGACAGATCGAGCACGGCCTTGATTTCATCCGGCTTGATCGGCGGTTCGCCGCGCTTGGGTTCGATCGTGATGACTGCGGCCTTGTCGGGAAAGCGGGCGATGTATCCGGATGCCAAGTTGACGGTGGCGATCGGGACGCTGACCTGCTGCGCGAAACGCGCGGCGATCACCGGATTGCCGGCAAAACGAAAATATGCCCAACCCAGCATGGCCAGCAACACCGAGAGCAGCTTCAGGCCGAAGTTCCGGCGGATCGCCCAAACCATCAGCGTACTTGCCGGATCTTCTCGCGCCGGTCGCGCTGCGTGCGCCGGAGCCGCTCGCGGACATGCGTCACGAGATCGTTGCGCGTTTCGCGCAGATCGCGGCGCGGACGCGTCGAGGCCAGCAGCAAGCGAAAGAGCCTTGCTTCTTCCTCTACTGCACGCGAGAGCTTCCCGCCGCGAGCGACTGAAATTGCACCGGTCTCTTCGGAAACGACGACGATCACGGCGTCCGTTTGTTCGGAAAGTCCCAGGGCGGCGCGGTGGCGCGTGCCGATACGGCGTTCGGCCAGCGACTGCTCGGCCAGCGGCAGAAAACATCCGGCCGCCTCGATCGTATTGCCGCGCACGATCGCCGCTCCGTCGTGCAGCGGCGAACCCGGCACGAAAATCGCGAGCAGCAACTCCACGGACAGACTGCGCGTCCAGCGGAGTGCCGCTCTCGACGAACTCTTTGAGACCGGTTTGCTGCTCGACGACGATCAAGCCGCCGCACTTGTTTCGGGACAGTAAAAATGCAGTCTTGGCCAGCGTCGCCATCACCATTTCGTCGGAGCGGCGGCGCCCGTGTTCGTCTTCGTGCAGATGAAAAAAGCCGCCGCGTCCGAGTTGCTCGAGCGCGCGCCGCAGTTCGGGTTGAAAGACGATCGGCAACGTGACTGCGGCCCCCAGGACGATGAGCTGCAGTATCGTTCCGAGCATCAGCAGATGCAGGACGTTGGAAACGGCCAGCATCGCCACCAGCACCAGTACGCCCGTGAGGATCTGGACGGCGCGCGTGCCGCGAATGAGCAGCAGCAGGTAATAGATCAGCACGCTGGTCGCGACGATGTCGACCACGTCGGTCAGGCCGACGTATTGCGTGATGCTATTCCACATGCAGCAGGGATTCCAGAATCCGGTCGGGTGCAATTTCGGGCGCCTGCAGCCCGAGTGCCGCAATGCGCGCCATCAGTTCCATCGGCAGCGGCGCCAGCAGCTGCGTGCGACGATATCCATGCCGGCGGCGCAGTTCCAAGTCGACAATCTGCAGCAGCAGCATAGGCTGGGTGACCGAGGGCCGAACCTCGACGACCAGTCGGCCCCCGATGATGTCGCATGCCGCGACGCCCGCGGGCGCACCCGCCCCACCCAGGGCCGCATGCAATTCGGGCAAGGCATCCGCCGGTGCGGGTTCAATTGCAATGGCGATGATCGCTTCGTCGTACCATAACGCGTCCGGAACGGCTTGCTCGTACTGCGCGGGATCGGTGTCGCGCGTTCCCTCGAGCAAAACGTACGTGCGCGACAGCTCGCTCGCCGGTCCGAAACGCGCCGCGAGCCCCGCTCGCGAAAACGCTGCGGCGATCAGTCCTTGCACCTCGTCATTGCGCGGTGCGTCGATGCGCAGCGTTCGGGCCCATTCCACAATGAGTGCATCGTTAGCCGCGTGAGCCAATCGTTCCCGGCGCGCGTCGTGTCGGTCGGTAAGAACGCGGCGTGGGTCGTGCTCGACAGCGAGCACGTGCCTCGGGTAGCCGACCTCAAACGAACCGCCGCCGGCGGAAAACGAGAAATGCTCGTCACCGGCGACAGCATCGACGTGCGCGTGCTCGAAGACGGCCGCACTTTGGTCGATCGCGTCCACGCGCGCACTTCACGCATGCAGCGGCGCACGCATCAGGGTCGCAGCAAAATCCTCGCAGCCAACGTCGACACCATGGCGACCGTCACGGCACTGGCCGATCCGCCGCCGCGTTTGGCCACGCTGGATCAGCTGCTGGCCTTTGCCGAGCTCGACCGCATCGACTCTCTGGTCGTCCTGACCAAACCGGACTTGGCGCCGGAAGAAACCGGTCTGCGTCTGCCGCAGCTCTACGAATCGCTTGGGTACTCCACGCTGACGGTCAACCCGAAGTCCGGCGCGGGCGTTCCGCTGCTGCGCGCGGCGCTCTCGGGACGGCGCTCGCTGTTGTGCGGAGTTTCCGGTGTCGGGAAAAGTTCGATTTTTCGTGCGTTGGGGGGCCAGGCGGTCGTGGGCGACGTCTCGCGGCACGGCCGCGGCCGCCAAACGACGACCGCCGCCCGGCTGTACCGCATGGCGGACGGCTTCCTTATAGACAGCCCCGGCGTGACCGAGTTCGGCCTGGGCGATATCAGCGCGGCCGAGCTCGTGGAGGGATTCCGCGAAATGCGCGATCTGGTCGAGGAGTGCCGTTTTCGCGACTGCTCGCATATGCACGAACCCGGCTGCTCCATCCGGGCGGCGGTCGAGTCGGGCAGGATTGCGCCCAGCCGGTATGCGAGCTATCGCCGTATCCTGAGTAGACCTGGACCCTAGCGGCGCGCCTGTGCTATACTGCGCGTCGTTGCCGCAGTGCGAGGAGAACCGTTAGTGCCCAACATCAAGGCCGCCCAAAAGTGGATGCGCCAGAGCGAGAAACGAACCAAACGGAATTTGGACGTGAAAACGCGCTTGAAGACCGTTTACAAGTCTGCCGTCGCCGCGGACGACTCTGCGGCGTCCGCGTCCGTAGAAAGTCAGTTCGACAAGGCCGCTCAAAAAGGCATCATTCATCCGAACAAAGCCGCGCGCAAAAAGTCGCGCCTTGCTGCAGCCGTCGCGAAGGCGGGCCAGACGCCGGCAGCACCGATTGCCAAAGCTGCAAAGCGCACGGCGAGCAAAAAGAAGAGCGCAAAGTCGAAGTAGTCTCTTTTCAAGAAATGCGATCTGCGCCGAAGTGCGCGTCGCGCGTGCCGTCGTAAAGCCGGCGCAAGAATTCGCTGCTCGCGCGCACGCGGTTGCCGGCATGTTGTATCGGCAGGTACGCGGTAATCTGAAGGCTGGTTTCGTTCAACGTGCTGAAAACGATTCGGCAGTCCGTTGCGGGCAGACGCCCCGCCGTGTCGCCGACGGCGTCCTGAGCCGCGCGCATCGCCAACGCCTCCAGCGCCGCGTACGATCCTTTCCATGCCAGTGTAGCGCTCACGGCGGCGGCGATATCTGAAACCGACAACGAGTAGTTCGTGAACACCGACGTGTTCACTTTGGCGTTGGGGATAACGATGACGTCGTTCTGCAGTCCGCGGATGGTCGTGTTGTGCCACTTGATGTCGGTGACCTCGCCTTCGGCGAAGTCGAATTTGACGAAGTCGCCGACGCGAATTTGGCGCGAAGCGACGATATGCACGCCGGCAAACAAATTGGTGAGCGTGTCGTTGAGCGCCAGCGCGACCGCCAGCCCTCCCAGCCCCAGCGTGGTGAGCAACGGCGCGATCGCAATGCCAAGCGAACTGAAAACGGTAAGCAGGCCGACGCAGATGATCGCGCCTTGCACCAGCGTCGAGTACAGGGAGACGGAAAACAGGCCGCCTTCGCTTCGCCGGCCGAACGATGCAATCGAGGCTGCTGCCAGACGCGCGGCAATCCACGTGAGCGAGAAGACGAACAGTGCGCCGATGACGCGATCCAGCACCAGACTATCGCGCGCCGAAAGTGCAACGCGGTCGAGCCCGATGTACAGCCCGGCCAGCGCGCCCCATAAGATCGCTACGCTGGCCGCGATAGCCGAGACGGTAGAAAGCGCCGCCCATCCGCGTGCCTGCCCCGCGCGCTGAAGCGGCCGAAAAATCGCCGTGTAAGCGATAAAGCCGACGACGATCCCGCCCAGGACCCATGCCACGGGCAACAACCGTGCAACGCCGCTCGTGAGCGCTATCGTCATCGCGTGCTCACCATACCACAAAGCATCATGGATCCACCGCGACCACGAGCCGGACGGAATGCTCTTTGCGCGCTGCCGGCAGGATCTGCGTTCTGATCGCATCGCGCAGCGGTTCGAGCCGGCCGGCTTTGAGCGCGATGCGAAAGCGCCATTCGTTGCCGAGTCTGGCGATAGGGTACGGCGCCGGCCCGAGCACGGTAACGCCCTGGATGTGTTGCAGCGTTCGCGCGTAACCGCGCGCTTGGGCGAGTGCCTTTTGACGGTCGCGGGCGACGACGCCGAGATATATCAAACCGCACGACGGCGGGTACGAAAGCGCCGCACGCTCGGACAGCTCGCCCTGAGCGAAACCTCGATAGTCGTGGGATGCCGCGAACGCGATCGCGGGATGCGCGGGCGAATAGGTCTGGACGATCGCTTCGCCCGGCGCAGAGCGTCCGCTGCGCCCGCATACCTGGGCAATAAGGGCGAAACTTCGTTCGGCCGCGCGAAAGTCGGGCGCGTGGAGTCCGACGTCCGCGGCAACGACGCCGACGAGCGTTACGGTTGGAAAATCCAACCCTTTCGCGACCATCTGCGTGCCCACGAGCACGTCGCCGTCACCGGCAAATTCATCCAACAGGCGGGCATGATCGCCAATGCGAGTCGTGGTGTCGCCGTCCATGCGAACGACTCGCGCCCCGGGGTAGAGCCGCCGCACATCCTCGGCGACGCGCTGGGTCCCAACGCCGAATTCACGTATCGCGTCGCCGCTGCAGCGCTCGCACGCGCGCGGAATCGGCCGCTGAAAATCACAGTAGTGGCAGCGCAGCAGGCCCTCGGAGCGATGCACCGTCAGCGATACGCTGCAGCGCGTGCACTGCGGAACCCATCCGCACGCGCGGCACAGCAGAAATCCCGCGCTTCCTCGCCGGTTGACGAACAGCACCGCTTTTTCGCCGCGCCGGAGCCGGTCGTCCAACGCCTGAGCGAGCGCGGCGCTGAAGATCCGCCGATTCCCAGTTTCGAATTCGCGCGCCATGTCGACGACGCGCACGGCCGGCAGCGGCTGGCCGGTGGCGCGTTCGGTGAGTTCCGCCAGCGCGATGCGGCCGGCTCGCGCATCGGCGTAGCTTTCCAGCGACGGCGTCGCGCTGCCCAAAACGAGCACTCCGCCTTCCAACCGCGCGCGCTCGCGCGCGACCGTAACGGCGTTGTAGCGAGGCGAAGTTTCCTGGCGGTACGACGATTCATGCGCTTCGTCTACAACGATGAGCCGAACGTTGGCGAGCGGCGCAAACACGGCGCTGCGCGCGCCGACCACAACGTCGATCTCACCGGTCGAACAAGCCTGCCAGGCGTCGAAGCGCTCCCGCTCGGAAAGTGCCGAGTGAAGCACTGCGACACGGCTGCCGAAGGCGTGCTCGAAGCGGCGTGCCGTCTGCGGCGTAAGCGAGATTTCCGGTACGAGGACGATAGCCCGGCCCAAGCGTGCTATGACGTGCGCGATGGCTTCGATGTACACCAGCGTCTTGCCGCTGCCCGTGATGCCGTGCAGCAGCAATTCACCGAACGAGCCGTCGTCCAAACGGGATCGAATTGCTTGGACGGCAGCGCGCTGCGCTTGCGTTGCGGCCAGCGGGGATGTGCGTGCGATCGGGGGTGCCGGAAAACGCGAGCGCGCCTGCTCTGCTTCCCTGACCATGCCCGCGCGCACGGCTCGCGCAACCAACGCATGCGAAAAGCCGGCGAGAACGGCGTCCGCCCGCGGAACGCCGGGCTGCGCGCGAACGAACTCGAGCAATGCCGCAGTCCGATGTCCGCGCGGCACGCCTTCGCCGGAAAACAGGACCCTCACGCGATGCTCGTGCGTGCGCGGATCGACCATGCGCCCCTCGCGGCGCAGCTCTCCGCTGCGGACCAGCGCGTTCAGATGGCGAAGCAAGGCCGCCCTATCCCCCGCTCGCCGCGCCTCGGGATGGCGCAAAAGCCGTTCGAGCGAAAATCCCTCCTGAAAATCGTTCCAGATCAGCTGCACCAAACGCTCCGGCACTGATGGATAGTGCGCGCGATTAGGTGTTGCCACGGTGCGCACGAACGTGTCGACGGCATGCGGCACCGCTCCGCCGAGAATCGCCGCACTCAGCGCTTCACCCAACGTGCAGATGTAATAGCGTGAAACGAAACGCGCCAGCGCCAAACCCACTTCATCGAACGCGCGCGGCACGCCGGTCAACGCGCTCACCGGGCGCAGGGGACGATCGGATTCAATCGTTTGCGGTTTGGAAACGACGAACGCGATCTGTTCGCGCGAGCCGAGCGGCACGCGCACCACGTCGCCGACGCGCAGGTCCAGATCTCCCGCGTCGTAGCTCAGCGGCAAATCGAAACGGGACGATCGAATGGCGGCCAGCGCATCGACCGAGCGGACTAGCGGAATTCGTCGCCTCCCGGCGCTGCTTGCAACTTTTCTAAAACGGCGCGAACGGAATCCGTGCGCACTCGCACGCCGTATTCAACGTCTCCGATCGCTCGCGGCAGAACGAACCGCAGCGCCCTCCCCGTCTTCTTCTTATCGCTCTGCATCGCTGCGAACACGCGCTTGGGCTGCTCGCGCGTCGTTGCGGGAAGTTTGAGCAACGCGAGCAGTGCCAAAACCCGAAGATGATCGCGCTCACTGAAGCGTCCGGTGCGCAGGGCCAGCAGCCCGGCTGCGCGCAAACCGATCGAAACCCCGGCGCCGTGCGAGACCCGATAGCCCGAAGCGCTTTCGATCGCGTGCCCGAACGTATGGCCCAAATTGAGCAGTTGCCGCATGCCGCGCTCGTGACGGTCGTCGTTGACGATGGCCGTTTTCACTTGCTGCGCGTAAGAAACGACGGTCTCCCAAGGCCAGCGAACGAACGGATGAGGCGCGAGATTTTCCAGCGCCTCGAAGAACTCGTCGCCTTCGACGATCGCGCATTTCACGATTTCCGCCAGCCCGTCGCGCAGGTTGCGGTACGGCAACGTTTGCAACGCATCGATCCAGGCGAATACGGCGATAGGTTCGGCGAACGTGCCGCACAGGTTCTTGCCTGCGGGCAAGTTCACGCCGGTCTTTGCGCCGATGGCGGCATCGGCCATGGCGACCAGGCTGGTAGCCACGTGAATATACGGAACGCCGCGCATAAAGGTCGATGCGGCAAAACCGAACAGATCGCCGGCCACGCCGCCGCCCACGCCCACGACCGTCGTGCGGCGATCCGTTCCCGCGCGCGCGAGCGCCTCGAGCACTTCCGCCGCTGTTCCAAGCGTTTTGCGGCCCTCTCCCAATCGAAAGGACAACATGCCGATGCGGCCGCGCAGCCCCTGCGTCACGGCGTGGGCTTGTCCTGCGACATTGCTGTCGCACAGTATGATGCATCGCTCGACCGCATGCTCGCGCACGAACCGGTGCAGCGGCTCGCGCACCGATCGCCGAACGCAGATCACAGCTCGATGTTCTTGCGCTGCAGCCACTCCAGGATTTGTTCGACGATCTGCGCGGTGCTCAGATCCTGCGCTTCGACCACCAAATCGGCGTGCGAGTACTGCGGCATGCGCTTGGCGTACAATTCCTTGATCTTGGAAAGCGACGGGGTCGGGCCGATGAGCGGACGCACGAGCTTGCTGCGGCGCAGTCGTCCCAGAATCTGCTCGGGCGCAACCTTGACGAACACGCGATACGTGCGTTTCTTGAGCAGTTTGAGCGTGTCTTCGAAGGTCACCGCACCGCCTCCGAGCGCAATGACGCCGGCGGCTTCGTGCTCGATGACGTTTTCGATTGCGTCATATTCGTACGAGCGAAACCGCGCTTCGCCTTGCGCATAGAAGATGTCGCTGATGGGACCGTGCGACTGCACGACGATATCGTCGATGTCGTAGAACCGTACGCCGAGCTTGCGGGCAAGGCGTTTGCCGATCGTCGATTTCCCGGCGGCCATGAAGCCCGTGAGCGCCAAGTGCTTTCGCATTATTCCGCCCCCGAAAACAGCGCGGCCGACGCTTGAGTGCTGCGGCGAAAATTGTCCAGGGTTTCCTCCATCGAATCGCCACCGTACTTTTCGAGCACGGGGGCCATGAGAGCAAGCCGCACCATGGCCTCACCGACGATGCCTGCAGCCGGAACCACGCACACGTCGCTGCGCACGATGGAAGCGCGCGCGTTCGTTCTTTCGTGCAGGTTGACCGAAGGCAGCGCCTTCATCAGCGTTGGAATCGGTTTGACGCTCGCGCGCAAAACGATCGGCTGTCCGTTGCTGATTCCACCCTCGATGCCGCCCGCGCGATTGCTCCCACGCACAACCTCGTTGCGCTCCAGAGCGAACGTGTCGTGCGCGGCAGAGCCCGAACGCGATGCGGCTTGCGCGCCCAAGCCGACTTCGACCGCCTTAACGGTCTGCATGCCCATGAGCGCGCCCGCGAGAACGCCGTCCAGACGCGTGTCGGGCTGGCGATTACTGCCCACGCCTGCCGGTATGCCGTCCACGCGAACGACGTATTGGCCTCCCAACGTATCGCCGGCTGCTTTCGCGGCATCGATCGCTTCGACCATCGCGCGCGAGGTTGCCGCGTCGGGGCAACGGACCTCGCTCGCGTCGACGTCCGCCTGCGAAAAGTGGTCGAACTGCGGCGCTTCGATAGACCCGATGCGGTGCACGTAGGAACGCGTCGTAATTCCCAGCGCCTCGAGAAACTGCGCGCAAATCGCGCCCAAGCACACGCGCATCGCGGTCTCTCGCGCACTGGCTCGCTCCAGTACGTTGCGCAGATCGCGGTGGCGATATTTGAGTGCGCCGGCATAGTCGGCATGACCCGGTCGCGGGTTGGTCAGCGGCGCGCCGGAACCGGTGACGGGATCCATCAGCTCGCGCACGTTTTCGAAATCGCGATTTTTGATCGACGCTGCAATCGGCGATCCCAGCGTTTGGGATCCTCGCACGCCGGCCAGAAAGTCGACGGCGTCGCGCTCAACGTTCATGCGCGCACCCCGCCCGTGGCCGCCTTGCCTGGCCCGCAGCGTTTCGTTGATTCGCTCGAGGTCCAGCCGCAGCCCGGCGGGCACTCCATCCAGAATGCCGACCAGCGCGGGACCATGCGATTCGCCCGCGGTCAAATAGCGAAACACGTCGACGTTCGTCCCTTCACGGACGTAGCTCGCGCAGGTCGAGCGCCAGCATCGAAACCGAACCGCCGTCGACTCCTTCGACGGGAAAACGAACCGTATCGGACTCGCGCCGAGCGCCCAGCACGTACAGCAGCGGCAAGTAGTGATCCGGCGTGGGCACCGAAAGCAGCGCGTCGCGCCCCAGTGATTCGTAATCGATCAGCGGTGCATCGTTGTGCGCGATCAGCAGCTCGCGCACGCGGCCCTCGAATCGCTGCGCCCAGTCGAACGGCTGCACCGGGTGGCCGCCCCATGCGAAGGCGTGCAAATTGTGAACGACGTTGCCGCTTCCCACGATCAGCACGCCTTCGTCGCGCAGCGGCTGCAGCCGTTTGCCCAGTTCGTAGTGGAACGCCGGCGGCTGCGTCTCGTCGACGCTCAACTGCACCACCGGCACGTCGGCACTCGGAAAAACGTGAACGAGCACCGACCACGTCCCATGATCGAGCCCCCAGTCTTCATCCAAACCCACGCCCACGCTCGGCGCAAGCAAATCCCGCACGCGCCGTGCGAGCCGTTCGCTGCCGGGCGCGGGATACTCCAGCTCGTACAGCGCTCGCGGAAAACCGCCGAAATCGTGAATCGTTCGGGGCGCGGACGAAACCGTCACGGCTGTGTGTTCCACGTACCAATGCGCCGAGACGGCCAGTACCGCTGCAGGCTTGGGGAGATCGCGGCCGATCGCCCTCCACTGCTGCGTATAAGCGTTGTCCAAAAGCGCGTTCATAGGATTGCCGTGACCGAAAAACAGCACCGGCATCGACCCGCCGTTCATAGCGTCTACTTCATCGGCACCCGTGACGCCGCCCGCTCCGGTTGCAGTCGTCCTTAACCGAGCTAGAGGCCGTCAACCACCAGCGCGGGCGACGCCGTTTAGCCGCCCAATCCGAGGGTATTCGTGCTGCATGACTACAACGAACCGTTTAGAGGGCATGCAGGTCGCAATACTCTGCGAGAACATGTTCGAACAAGCCGAGTTGACTCAGCCGCGCCAAGCGCTCGAAGACGCAGGTGCGCGCACGGCCCTCGTTTCACCGCAAAAAGATCGCATTCAGGGCATGAACCACGACGAGAAAGGCGATACCTTCGCCGTCGATCTGAACCTGGAGCAAGCCAAGCCCGATGACTACGATGCGTTGCTGCTGCCCGGCGGAGTGGCCAATCCGGACCGTTTACGAATGAACCCAAAAGCAATGCAGTTCGTAAAGGCGTTCGTGGACGCCGGCAAACCGATTGCCGCAATCTGTCACGGACCGTGGTCGCTTGTTGAGGTGGACGCCGTTCGGGGCAAGCGCATGACGTCGTGGCCGTCGCTGCAAACCGACATCCGCAACGCGGGCGGCAACTGGGTCGATGAACCCAGCGTAACGGATCAAAACCTCACCACCAGCCGCAAGCCCGACGACATTCCGGTGTTCAACGAGGCGATGATTCGCCTGTTCGAAACGTCGCGCACCCGTGGAGAGCTGCGCCAAACGACCCAAGTCTAAAGCGCCCGTAGCGGCTCAACGATCGGGCACCGGACCGCCCGGATAAATCACGTGCGGCGTGATGAGGAATACGACCTCGTCACGTTCCCGCGTGCGCTGGCGGTTCTGAAACACCTTGCCGAGGATCGGAATGTCGGCCAGTCCGGGCAGTTTGGTGATGGTCTGTGAATCGATGTCGCGCAGCAGCCCGCCCAGCACGATCGTTTGATTATCGCGCACGCGCAGCGTTGAATCCACCTTTCGGTTGGCGATCACGGGATAGCCGCCGACGAATGCCTGAATCGCGCTGTATTCGGGATGCATCTCGGCGGTCACGCTGCCGTCGGCGCCGATCGTCGGCGTCAGACGCAATTTCACGCCGATGTCGACGAACTGCACTTGCTGTCCGCCCAAACGCGCATCGTAGTAGATTACGGGATAGGTTTGCCCGATGAGCAGGTCCGCTTCCTTATTGTTGAGCGTGACCAGTTTGGGGGTAGCCAAAATCTGCGCGTGACCGTTGCTGACCAGCGCGTTCAGCCGCGCGTTGATCGCAATTGAGTTGCGCGCAAAAGCGTACGTCGCTGCTCCGCTGATCGGCTGGCCTGAAAGATCGTAACCGCCGAATTCGATGCCGACGTCGCTCTGCGTGTTTTCGGGTTGAATGTCGGCGACGCGCACCTCGAACAGCACCTGCGGACTGGGCACGTCGATGCTGCGTACGAACTGATCGGCGGAATGCTGCACTTCCTGGTTTCCGCTGACGACGATCGCGTTCTGCGCGTCGTCGGCAACGTAGGATCCATCGGGCAGTACGCCTTTGAGATCGGCGACGACCTGGGCCGGCTTGACGTACCGCAAGGGATACACATGGGCCAGGTTCCCGTCGTTGCCCGCATATTCGGGCGCGTCGAGTGCCCCGGCCAGCGTCTTCGCACGGGCGACCGTATCGCTATTGCCGGTGACGATCACGCTCTGCGTGCGCTTGTCGGGCACGATTACCGTGCCTTCAGGCAAACCCGCCGTCAATTCTTTGGCAACGTCGTCCGGAGTGGCGTGCGCGAGGGCCAAAACCACCGTCTTGGCGCTGCGGGCATCGTTTTGATTGCCGTAGCGTCGGTTCATCGACTCGCTGGTGCCGACGATGATGACGCCGTTTTGCCTGCGCACCTGCAGATCGTGCGACTGGACCAGAACGGTAAGGGCATCCTCGAACGTCACGCCGCGCAGATGAAGCGTCACTTTTTCCGGCTTGACCGACGAGTCGGCGACGATGTTTGCGCCGGATTCCGCGGCCAGCAGCCCGATGACGTCGCCCAAATCGGCGTCGTGCACGTCGATGCTGATACGCTCTCCGCGTGCGTACGCCGGAATGCAGACGGCCAGCGTCAGGACAAGCGCCAAGATCGCGCGCATTACAAACCCTCCTGTTCGAGCACGAGAACTCGTGCGTTTTTGAGCCGGATTCGCGACGCGTCGATGGCCGTTACGATCGATCCGCCGAGCGCGTCGCCCACCGCTATGACCCGAACCGCCCCTCCTTCGTCAACGAGCGCGCGGGCCGATGCGCCTTTGACGATGGCGCGAACGGCAAGAAGGCCCGAAACTTCGCCCGCGGGCGGCGAACCCAATGCGCCTGCGTTCGCGGGCAGAGCAAAACCGAGCGGTTGACCTTGTTCGACGCGCATGCCGGAGATTGGCTCCGCAGCCGGTACCGGTACGCGCGCAATCTGCGCCTGCGCGCCAGCGTCGGGTACGAAAGGATCGCGCGCGGCCACCACCGGCTTGGTGCCGGCCGGGCGCGGTGGTACCGGCACAGTGATGCGCGCATCGAAAGCTGAACGTTCGGTTGGAAGTTCGAACGAAGATTGCGCCGCGAGGGGAGCGAGAACTATCGGTAGCGAGCAGAACATCGCCGAAAGCGCGAGCAGCCGGCGGCGCTGCACATCATGGATTGGCCGCAACGTGATCCTCCTTGCCGGTAAGCGGCAGGCGCAAGCGGTACAGAGTGGCATGGATCGTCGTGTCCAGCACCGGGAATCGCGCGTCGATTGGGCCGCTCGCGAGTGCGAGCTGCGTATCCGATACCCCAATGAGCGTACGGTTGTGGGAGAGCGCCTGTATAAAACGCAGTACGTCGTCAAACCGGCCGCGGACTCGTATCGTCATTGCGGTACCCTCAAGCGCATGGTCTTCTACGGCGGGCGGCGCGCCGGTAACAGCAGGCGTTGCGGCGGCCGGTTCGATTGAGGGAATTCGTACGTGAAAGGCCGCGGCCGAGCGATCCAACGTCGCAACCAGCTCCGCAGTGCTTATGGACAGCGACGTCTCGTGCGAGATTCGCTGCAGGTCGCGCGCCGCTGCAGCTTGTGCGCGCCCAAATGCCGCTGCCTGCGCGACAATCCGCTCGTTGGCGGCGGTTCTGCGCGAGAACGACGAGGCGCTCTCGCGCGATGCCGAAATGGCCGGCTCGTACCGGGACCCAACGCTGAAGGGGCCGGCGATTGCTGCGACGATCGCCAAAAACCAGACAAGCCGGACGTCGTCGCCTGCGCGGAATCGAAGGTTCATTGCGGCGCAGCGTCCGCGTGCACGGTGTAATTGACGACCGGCGCACCGCCTCGGTCCAAGACTTCGTGTGCGTTCACTAAAGACGCGTTGCGCACCCTGCGCCCGCGGGCGAACGCGCTAAGCACGCCGCCGAGCACGCGAAGATCGCGTGCGCGTCCCTCCAGCGTTACGCCGCGGTCGTCGCGCGCTATCGACGCAAGCCATGCATGAGGCGGAAGATTGTTCGCGATCTCGGCCAGCCGCCGTGCGTCGCGATTGCCGGAATCCACGATGTTTTGCACGCGCGCGTCTAGCGCCACGAGCGCATTCACTCGCGCGTAGTAGACGTTGGACCTTCGTACTGCCCGCTCGCTTTCCGTAAAGCGTACGCTGTATGCGGCTTCCATTCGGCGTGCGCCGGCGAGCCTGCAGCCTTCGACCACCCAAACGCTGCCGGCCAGTGCTGCGGCGGTTGCGAGCGCAAGCAGCGCTGCGTGAAGACGCGGCGGAACGCGCAGGTCCATAACGCGCCGGATCCAGTCGGCTCGAGCCGATCGAAGGTAGTCGAACGACATCAACTGCTGCTCCTCCACAACGCCAAACCTGCTGCGAGCGTCCAATCCGGTGCACTCGACCGCACTACGTCCTCGGGATACCTGTCGCTGCGCAATGCTTGGCCAACCGCAAGCTCGCACGGCAGGCCCGTAGCCGCTTCGAGTTCCGCTGGAAAGCCCGGCAGACGCGCGCCATTTCCGGTTAGTGCGATGCGTTCGATCTCATGCGCTTTGCATAAACTTCCCACGCAGCCGGCGATGTCGGCAACCAACGCGGATCTCGCTCCTTCGCCCGCGCCTGCAGTTCCGAGGATCCGTTTGCGTTTCTCGGCAGTATGTTCGTCCACGGAAAGATCGCGTTCGATGGCGCGAGTAACGTCGCAACCTCCGGTGAACGTCTGCAGCGTCTGCGGCGTTTGCTTCGTGCGCACGTGCATGCTGGCGCGCTGGTAGCCTACGTCGATGACTGCATCGAATTCCGGCAGCGCTCTGAGCAGTGCGCAGGCCTCGTGGTCGATCGCCGCCGGTTTCAGCTTGGCTGCTCGCAGTGCAGCAATGCGCGATTCCAGTACGGCGCTGCGCGCGATGCCTAGCGCCCACACCGCGTTTGCCGGATCCAAGGGATGAATCTGTACCGTCGCTTCGGCAGGCGGAAAATCGACGTGCCGCCGCGCCTCATATCGCCCACAGCGTTCGCGTTCCAGCGCGCTCATTTTCGGAAAGCTCATAGCACGCAGCAGAGCGTCCGGCTCGCCGACGCTGGCTATGCACCGCCTCTCGCGCGTTCCTAGTTCGGATACCGCGTCCTCGAGCACGGCAGCGACGTATTCAGGCTCCGCGAGCGATCCCGACGAAGCCGCTCCCGCACAAAGATCGCGAACCGCTACCGCGGTAAGTTGCGCACCGTGCGCCGTCGCGTGTGCTTGCGCTACCCGGATCCGGGTCGCTCCAATATCGATCCCCAATGGGAGCGTAGCCGGTTTCACGATACGGCTCCGTACAGTACGACGATCGCCATCCCGTACGAGAGGTACGGGGCAAACGCAATAGCGTCGCCGCGCCGGCCGCGGCGCGCAAGGAGCAGCCACCCCGCGTATACGCCTCCCAGAACGAACGCCGCTCCGAGGGCCGCAAGACCGCTCGCCGCCCCCAATG
Organism: Vulcanimicrobiota bacterium; assembly: GCA_963777315.1. GTDB lineage: Bacteria > Vulcanimicrobiota > Vulcanimicrobiia > Vulcanimicrobiales > Vulcanimicrobiaceae > CAVYEM01. Next base: position 440,159 of record CAVZQC010000004.1, on the reverse strand, counting down.
CCGCACCGATGCAGCAGGCCAACTTCACGTCGCCCAAACCCAGGCCGCGTCCGAGCGTCGCGCAGTACAGCAACGCCAGCGCGCCGCCTGTCGCCGCCATTCCGATCAACGCCGGACCGCCCGCATGCTCGAACCACGAAACGACCAAAACGATCGCAACGCATGGGAACGTAAGCGCATCGAAAACGTAGCCGGTCTGCGCATCGGTGACGGCGCTCGCCGCAACCGCAGCGATCGCAACGATCGTTGCAATGGCCGCCGCGTGATTCTCTATGCGCCACGCGACGAACCCTTGACAAAGCATTGCGGCCGTCAGCACGGATACGCCGTATGTGGTCCCAAAGCACAGTTTGAGACCGGCTGTGCGCGCAACGCGCGCGGCAATCGCACACGCCGCGACGTTGACGCATGCCGCGAGTGCCGCAAGCCATGCCGTGTCCGTCATCTGGCCGCTTCTTTCAGAGCCAGCATGGCGGGCCGGTAGTGCGCATCGAGCGCAAGCGCCGTCCTCCACAACCGGCGAGCGGTTACGGCATCGCCGGAACGCTCGGCGGCCCACCCGCCGAAAACGTATTCGCGCGGGTCTTGTGAAGCGCGGCCTGCAGCTTCGAAGTCGCGGCGAGCCGCACCGTAGCGTTTCTCGAGCAAACGGCACAGCGCGCGATCGGCCAACACCGTCGAATCCGCCGGATGGCGCGCCAAATATGCATCAGCCGCCACGATGCTCGAGCGTAGCGCCGGGGCGGTATGGCGTTCCATCGACACGAACACGTAGTGGTCGGCTGCAGTGCCGAGATCCGGATCGAGAGCAAGCGCCCGCGCATAACGCGATAGAGCTGCCGCGCTGCGGCCGCGGTACAGAAAATCGTCGCCGCGCACCACTAATGCCTGCGCTATCTGGCACCGGAATACGGTACCCGCAAGGACGAGCGCGCATCCGGCCACCGCAAACCGCCGCCGGCGTGAAATGCACTGCGTCATGCGAGCACCGCGTAATATCCCGCCAATGCGAGCATGAGCGTCGCGCTCACCACGCCGGCAGCCTGTCGCAGCGCATAGCGGCGCAGCACCGCCCCAACGCCGCCGGCGCCGGCGGCCACGCAGAATACCGGCAGCGCATGCCCCAGGGCAAAGCACGCGAGCAGTGCGCCGGCATAGCCGGAATTACCGGCCGCTGCCGAATACGTCACGATCCCCAACAGCATTGGCGCGCAGCACGGCGACACGACCAGCGCGAAGGACGCGCCGAGGAAATATGCTTGGCCTGCGCCGCGCGAACCAACCCTCTCGGCGTGTGCGCAGAGCTTCTCGTCTTGCCATAATTCGCGCACGCCGGCATACGCAAGACACGCGGCGACGATGCCGTACACCCAGCCGGACAGCGCGCCCAAACGCTCGAGTGCATGCGCGAGGACGCCGAAAGACGCGTACGACGTGACTAGTCCGGCAACGAACGACGCGATCGCAAGCGCACCGTCGCGGCGCGATCGATTCGCCGCCAGTCCCGCCGCTGCGATGAAACGCGGCGCGACGCACGGACCCAGGCACGTCGCAGCGCCCGCTGCGAACGCCAGCGGGAAGGCGAACGGAGTTTGAGAGCTTGCCGCGGCCAGCCCTTGGGTAATCGGATCGAACATACCTATGGGCTGGTGCTAAAGCCGTTTTGGTTGTCGTATTGGATCTTCGTATCCGTCGTCGCCGCGCCGCCCGTAAGGTTCATCAGGGTATTCGGATCGTGCGCTCCCGGGCAGGTAATCGAATACGTCGTGACGCCCCCTGTGGTGGACGTGGTGTAGGCGTAATATTTTCCCGAGCCTGCGGCCGGATCGACGGGAATCTGATTCATGTAGCCGTTCATCGTCGTCACGAACGCCGAGTTGACCGAACCGCCGGCCGGATAGCTCTGATGATCCGTGAAGTACAGTTCCAAAGCCGTGGCAATTGCCTTTTCGTTCGCCATGCACGCCGAGGTCGCAGCCTGCGCGCGCGCTCGAGTGAAATTGGGTATGAGCACGCCGGCCAAAATCGCAATGATCGCCACGACGATCATCATTTCCAAAAGGGTGAACCCGCGTTGATGCTTCATCTGATGTGTCTCCTACGAAAGCGTTTCGCATGAGGGAAAGTGCCCGCCCGCGCGTTGCGCCGGACTCAGACGAGCGTGCATTTTTTTGAGCGCTGCGCGATGCAGACGCGAAACGTGGCGACGGGAGTATCCCATGCGCTCGGCCACTTCCGAAAGAGTGAATCCCGCAGAATACAAACCCAATACGATCGTACGTTCGGTTTGCGTCAAAAGAGCCAGCGCCGCTTCCAGCGCCATCCGATCGTCGCGGTGGTCCAGCGTGTAGCTGCAGGGCCGCATCTGATGCGGTTGAAGGGTATCGATCGACTGTGGAGTGGCCTGTTCGCGATACAACGTTATTTCATCGAGTTGGATCAGGCTCACGCCGGCACGCCGAGTGACTTCGTTCGGGGACGGTTCGCGGCCCAGTTCGCAGATCAGCGCGTCCGCCGCGTCTTGCGTTCGGCGTTGGAGTTGGCGTAGGCGCCGCGGCGGTCGAACCAGGCGCTCGTAATCGCGCACGTAGTGCATGAGCTCCCCGATGATGAATAACCACGCGAACGCTTCAAACGGCGTGCGCAATCGAGGATCGTAGCGGTCGCACGCTTTGATCAAGCCGATTGCCGCGATTTGCTCGAGGTCGGCGCGCTCCAGGCCGGGGCGTTGAAATTTACGGGCGGCACGCGCACGCAAATAGCCGTATTGCGCGATGAGGCGGTCGCGGCTCTCCTGCGAGCGGTCGTTAATCCAAAATTCCAAGGCGGCATCCAGTGCAATCATCTGATGTTTCCGATAAGCGTGTAGAGCGGAATGAAAATAGCGGCTACGATGAAACCGACCGCGCCTCCGAGCAGCAATATCATTGCCGGCTCGAGCAGCGATCCCAGCGCCGCAAGCGCCGTCTCCACGTCGAGATCGTAATAATCCGCGACGCGCAGCAGCATTGCGTCCAGGGCGCCGGTTTCTTCACCGACGCGAATCATTTGAATGAACAGCGGCTCGTACAGCCGGCTCGAAGCCAGCGGCTGGGAGATTGAGGAGCCTTCCGCGAGTGCTTGGCGCAGTGCGAGCAAACTTTCGCGGTATGCAGCACCCGTGACGGCGTCGGCCGCGACGTCCAGCGCGGAAACCAGCCCCACACCGGATTCAAGCAGCGTCCCGAGCATGCGCGACATGCGGCTTATCGTCGACTTTCGCAGAATAGGGCCAACGATCGGCAGACGCTCGAGCGCGCCTTCCATTGCCGTCGCGCCTTTACCGCCGCGCAGCCGCAACGCAATCGCGCACGGCACGACGACGGCGGCCGCACCGGCCAGCCACACGAGCGGCGATTTCAGCGCCGACGCGAACGCGAGCAAATCGGCCGTAATCCAGGGCAGCGGAACGTGCATCTGATCGTACATCGAGCGGAACATGGGAACGACCGAGACGAGCAGAAACGCGATTAACGCCAGTGCCGCCGACGCTACGGCCGCAGGATACGCCAGCGCGGCAGCCACGCGCTTACGCAAAGCGCGATCCCGTTCGACGACGTTGGCAAGCCGCTCCAGAACTTCGTCCAGCGCTCCGCCCAGTTCGCCGGCCTTGACGGTCGCGACGAAAACGCGGCCGAACTCTTTTGGATGGCGAGCCATCGCTTCACTGAGCGCGAGCCCATTCTCTATATCGTTGACGATACACGATAGCGCTTCCCGCATTCGCCCGTGCGCGCACTGCTCGATCGTCACTTCCAGCGAGCGTCGCATGGGAACGCCTGCGGCGATCAGCGTCGCGAACGATCGAAAAAACGCAACCAGGCTCTTTTGCGATACCGAGCCCAGAGAAAAGGCCGCAAGCAGTGCACCGCGAGCGGTCCCTTCGCCTTCGAGCGAGGTGACGAATAACGAACGCGTACGCAGGCTCGACAGAGCGGCGTTTTCGCTAGAAGCCTCCACCGAGCCGCGCACGAGCGCGCCGTCCGCGTTGCGGGCGGTGTAATAGTACAGCAAAGACATCTCAGGCCTGGTTTGGTTCGGGCAGGCGTAAATCGCTTAGACGTTCGGCAACGCCTTTGGCGGCGGCGAAGGCGATTTCTCGATGCGCCAGCAGGTCCGACAGATGGGTTTCAAGCGTTTGCATCCCGGACTGACGGGAAGTCGACATGATGTTGCGCAGCTGGTGGGTTTTCGAGTCGCGAATGACGTTGCGCACGGCGTCGTTGCCGACCAGGATTTCAGCTGCGGGCCGGCGCCCCCGCCCGCAAGCCCGCCGCACCAATCGCATGCAGACCACGCCAATCAGCGTCTGTGCAAGTTGGATGCGTATCTGCTCCTGCATTTCCCCTGAAAACGCGCCGACGATCCGGTCCACCGTTTGCGGAGCATCGCCGGTATGCAGCGTGGCCAGCACCAAATGCCCGGTCTCCGCCGCGGTGAGCGCGGCGTGCATGGTTGCCGGTTCGCGCATTTCCCCAATCAGGATGACGTCCGGATCGCAGCGCAGCGCTCCATAGACCGCCTCGGCAAACGAACGCACGTCGCTGCCTACCTCGCGCTGGCTGACGATGCACCGGTTGGCTCGGTGCTGATACTCGATTGGATCTTCTATTGCAATGATGTGCTTGGACGCAGTGCGGTTGATGCGCTCGACCACGGCGGCGAGCGCAGTCGATTTCCCGCAGCCGGTGGGCCCGGCGAAGATCACCAAGCCCGCGCTTCGCTCGGCAAAGGAAGCGACGACGGGCGGCAAGTGAAGGTCTTCGAGCGCGGGCACCGAGCGCGCGAGCAGCCGCATCGCCAAGCAAACGCCGCTCGACGTGCGGTACGCATGCACGCGTACGCTTCCGATCTCTTCGTCGCGGTACGTCAGGCTTACGTCACCTTTTTCGTCAAACCGTTCGAGCGCGGCGCGGCCGAGCAGCTCGCGCGCAATGCCTGCAATTTCATCCGAGTCGGATGCCGGAGCGGATTGTACCTCCAGCGCTCCATCGATTCGCATGATCGGGGGCGAACCGGCAACCAGATGGAGGTCCGAAGCGTTGCGCATCCGAGCGACGTGGAGCACTTCGATCAAACGAACCGGCGCCAACGCTGCGCTCATGATGCTTTCTCGACGACGTGAAGCACTCGACGCACTTCCTCGAAACTCGTTTCACCCAGGAGCACTCGCCGTACGGCGTCCGCAACCATAGGCTCGTAGCCGCGCGCGACGGCGAGCTCCCTTAGCGCGACGCTCGAACCCCCCTCCGCAATGAGTGCGCGCATCGCGTCGTCGATGAAAAGCCACTCGAAGATTGCGGTTCGCCCGGCGTATCCCGTGCCGCGGCACTTGGCGCACTCTCCCGCCGCATATGCGCGCAAGCCTTCCGGCAAGCCGAATTCCTTTGCCAAAGCGCCGCGCGTCTGCACCGGTATGCGGCAGTGCGCGCACAAACGCCGAACCAGACGCTGAGACACCACCGCCGACAGACCGGCGGCAATCGTATGTCTGGAGACGCCCAGCTCCACCAGCCGGTCCACCGTTTTGGGCGCATCGTTGGCGTGGAGCGTCGTCACCACCAGCTGCCCGCTCAGCGACGCGGACGCGGCAACTGCCGCGGTCTCTTCGTCGCGCATTTCTCCGACCATGATCACGTTCGGATCCTGGCGCACGAACGCGCGCAGCGCAGCGGCGAACGTAACGCCCGCCCGTTCGTTGATCTGCACTTGAGCTACGCCGGGCATTCGGACTTCCACCGGATCCTCGACGCTGCAAAGATTTTGTGAATCGACGTTGCGTTCCGACATGGCCGCATACAGCGTGGTGGTCTTTCCACTGCCGGTAGGGCCGCATACGACCACGAAACCATGCGGCGCCCGTACCGTGCGCCGAAAACGCTCCAGCTGGGCGGCCGGCATGCCCAAGTCTTCCAAACTCGGAACGTGGGTCTGGTGGTCGAGTAGGCGGATAACGATTTTTTCGCCCAGTATCGTAGGCATCGAGCTTGCGCGCGCGTCGATCGACCGGCCGCGCAGTTCGATGGCATAGCGGCCATCCTGCGGCGCACGGCGATCGGCGATGTCCATTCCGGCCAGCAGTTTCACGCGTGAAACGACTTGGCCGTACAGGTCTGCCGTCAACGCCGCGCTTTCCCACAGGATCCCGTCGACTCGCACGCGGACGCGCCCGCCGTTGCGTTGGGGCTCGATGTGGATGTCCGACGCGCAACAGTCCACGGCCATCGCATGCATGTCGTCGAGCTCGCGAACCGCAGGCGCTTCGTCTGCGTCGTGCTCGTGCAGACTGCCGGCACGCGTGCCGCGGTCCGAATAAATCTCGGCGAGCCGCGCGCGTATCGCATCGCGGCGCGCGTGAACGGCGCGAACGTGCATTCCGGTCACCAGCCGAATGCGATCGATCGTGTCGCGATCCCCCGGATCCGCCAGTGCTACCGTAATGCGACTTCCGTCGCTGTGCAGACACAGGATGTCGTGCCGCACCGCCATGGCTCGCGGGATACGACGAATAGCATCGGCTTCTAAGTCGATGTGCGCAACGTCCACGTCACGGTCCGTTGCATTGTTTGTCGCAGTCACGCGCGTTCTCCCCACGGCAGACGGCAAAATGCAATTGGGCTCTTCCGTAAGCCCGTAGTACAGATTTATCACACCGTGTCAATAGTTCAGAAACAATTTGGAAATACCAATTCTTAATGGCCGCATTTTGCCGCAGAGAGGGCATAATCGAATATGCAGGAAGCAATCGTCATTTGCCGGCTTACCTCGCGACACGGTCCGGCATACTACCAACGCCTACACGACGAGCTGCCCAAACGCGGCATTGCCATAACCGAGGCACACATGGTCCGGCGGCGGCGCGAGCTGAAGAAACGGATCAGGCAGGCGGTGGAGTCCGGGAGGAAACTCATCGTCGTGATCGGCGGCGACGGCACCCAGACTGCAGCCGTCGCCGAATTAGCGCACACGAATTCCGTGTTGGCAGTCGTGCCTTCCGGGACGGGAAACAGCTTCGCATTGAGTTTGGGCATCAAGGCCGACGTCGATCAAGCGATCGAAACGATCGCTGCCGGCAAATGCATCCGCGTGGACGTCGGGCGAGTAAACGGCACGTATTTTGCCAATTTCGCTACCATAGGGCTCATCGCCGAAGCCGCGAATCGCACTCCCAAGCCGCTGAAAAAAGTCATCGGTCCGATCGCATACGGCGTTGCGGCCATCGCGCCGATCCTTCGCCGAAAGCCCTTTGCGCTGCGCGTAAAGTGGCCCGGGAACGATCTGCGGATCGTCACGCACCAAGCGATCGTCGTGTGCGGACGGTATTACGGCTGGCAGCCCCTCACGCCGCAGGCGAGCATTCGCAGCGGCAATCTGACGTTCTTCGCTGCTGCAGGCACGTCGGCAGCGGACGTTATTGCGACGAATGCCGCACTGCTGCGCGGCGACCAGACCCAGATGCAGAATTCGCATTATTTTTCGGCACGCAAGCTCGTCGTCAAAACGCAACCGAAGCAGCCGCTCAACATCGACGGCCACGCGCTTGGGACCACCACCGCACGGTTTCGCATTTCGCCGGGCGCGTTGCACGTGCTGGTGCCGCAAGATTTCAACGAATGAGCGAACACACCCAAGAAGCTTTTGGGCGTGCGCGTCGGTGCTGTTCGCGGCGTTCCTAGCCTTGGGGTGGGCGGTGTCGCGCAGACCGCTGCGTTCGCTCGACGCGCGCGCCGTGTACTTTCGATCGCAAGGTACGGCGCTGGCGCTGCTGTTGACGAAAACCGGCCGCTCCAAGGCGCTTATCGCCGGATACGTGGCGGCAATTGCGATCTACGCCGCCGGGCACTTGCCGCTTTGGATTCCGCTCGTGCTCGCAGCATCCCAGTTCGTTTCACAAATCATCGTCGAATCGTTCAAGCTGCTGTTCAGACGGGTGCGGCCGGACTACTGGCTTATCGGGCTGGATGCGGGCCATTCGTATCCCAGCGGCCACGCTGCAACTGCCGTCGTGTCGTTTCTGGGCTGGGCCGTGGTGGCTGCTTCGAGCGGCTTGCCCGGCGAATTGAAATGGCCGGTTGCGATCGCTTTAGCGCTTTGGGCCGTTGGCGTGGATTGGTCGCGGCTTGCCCTGGGCGCGCACTATCTGAGCGACGTGGCAGGCGGAACGCTTTTTGGGGGAGCGTGGCTCTGCGCGCTGATTGCCGTTCTCGGGAACATCTCTCTTGTGACTTAGTCGGCGAGCCGCCCAGCGCGCTTGGGTACAACACCGCACGTGCGCCGATTTGGTATGCGCTTGCCGCTGCTCTGGACCGCGTGCTTGCTTGCCCACTGCGCGATGGCTTCGGAAGCCCCGGTAGAAAGCCCGTCGCAGTGGACGCAGTTTCGCTTGCGCGGCACCAACAACGCCGTGCTGCGCGGCACGCTTTCAGCGTCGTGGCGCATTGCGACGGCGGGCGGTTTTTCGTCGAGTCCCACCTTGGTGGACGGCACCCTCTACGCCGGCAACAATGCCGGTCAGTTGTTTGCGATCGATCCGAGCGACGGCAAAGTTCGCTGGACCTACCGCGTTGCGAATCCATTGATGTCCGCGCCGATCGTGTACGGCGGCGTCGTAGTCGCCGGTGAAGGCAACGAAAACAGTCCCGGCAATGCTTCGCCCTCGCATCCGATTCGCGTGGGCGCACCGCCGAATGCGCTGATCGGACTCAGCGCTCAAACCGGTGCGCTGATATGGCGCAAGGATCTGCCGGGAACCGGCATGCCCACCCCCGCGGTGGTCGATGGAACGCTGGTGCACCATAACGGTTCGGGCACGATTTTCGGGGTCGATCCTGCTTCCGGGCGCACCGTCTACGAACGCAACTTGCACTCCATCGCCTCAATGGCCGCGGCATTACCGATTGGCGCAAATGCGTTCGTGACGTCGGGCGTGGATACAAATGCCGTGTGGGCTTTGCGCGCGAAAGACGGAACTCCGATCTGGCGTTCGCTGTTCTCGCCCGTTGCATCCGGCCTGGGAGACTGTCCGAGCGCAACCGACGGCGTGCGCATCTACTGCGATTACGTCATGCCGCCCAGTTCCGCGACGCCCGTTCAGACCGAGCGCGCCGCGCAGCTTCGCGCGTTTGCTCTGGACGTCCGAACCGGAAAAAGCTCTGGGACGTTGCGTTGGACGCCGGCATTCTGCCCAAGCGCAATGAAGCCGCGATTCCGCTCGTGTACGGCAATACGCTGTACGTCGGAAGTTCGCTTGCGCCCACGATGCATGCCCTGAGCGCCGCAACCGGAGAGATCGAGTGGCGAATGACTGCGCGCGGTGCAATAAAGGGCGGTATCGCCGAAGTCGGCGGGACGCTCTATTTCGCAGACCTGGGCGGATACTTATGGGCGGTGCGCGCGTCCGATGGCCGCGTCATCGGCAGAAAGAACATGCGCGCGCCCTTCAACGTAGGCTCGCCGCTCGTCGCCGGCCAAACGCTGATCGTCGGCAGTCGGGGCGGAACGCTGTTCGCGGTTCCTTTGGCCGCCATTCGCGCCGCGCACGATCGGTAGTTATACGGTCCGCCCGTGCTCAATAATCACTGTCCGGCGCCTCGTCGACGGGCGAATCTTCGAAAAAAGCCGATTGACGCATCGCGCGGATTTCACGAAACGGCTCGACGCGCTGCGAAAAGTCGAAACAGTCGCGCAATGCATCGGAACGATCGTCGGTCGTGTGCAGGGAAGGCAATCCGAAGGTCAGTTCGGTGAACTTGAGCAGGCTTCCGAACTCGTGCTGAACGTGCGAGACGTAATGCCGTTTTGCCCACGGCGAGATCACGATGAACGGCACGCGCATTCCCAACCCCATGCGGTCCAGCTGCGGAGGCGCGACGTGATCGTACCAACCGCCCCAGTCGTCCCAGATGACGAATATCACGGTCGAATTCCACAGCGGACCGTGTCCGATCGAATTCACGACAGAGGCGACCCACTGCGGGCCGTATGCGCCCTGCACTGAAATATCGCGCCCGGTGTTCTGTTTTGGGAACGCGTGATCCGAATTCTGCGCAGACGGAGCGACCCACGTGATGTTCGGCAGATCGCCGCGCCGCGCGTCTTTGAGCACTCGCGTTTCGGGTGAAATCACGTTGCCCCAGTACGGCGAATACCGAATGTGCCGGATCGCATCGAATGCCGACCAAATATTGCCCAGGTCGTCAAGGCCGGGCGCGTAGTAGCGCCACGTCACTCCTTGGGGCAGCGAAGTGTCCGCCAGGGTCGGAAAATTCAAGCACGGGTACGGGCCTCCGACCTCTTGTCCGTCGGGATCGATCACCGACACGCGGGCGTTGAGCGGCGAATCGCAGCCCCATGCAAAGCGCGTCGTTTCCATGTGGTTGGGATTGTTGGCCGTAAAGTCCGACTGCCCGGCGATGAGGTACAAATGCGCCGGGAACGAGGGACCGGTATTCGATTGGAACATTCTGTCCCCCAGCGTATACTGCCGCGCCATCTCCCAGTACGGCTCAATTTGTTCGTGCGGCACATATGCGTAGGGAAAATCGGGATTCTGCTTGGGCAGCGTGTCGACGCGATCCCATCCGTCCATCTTGCCGTGGTTGTATTCCAGCACGAACGCCTTGTGCTGATGATCGACGTCCACCGGAAGATCCAAATCGACCGGATGCAGCGCGACCGGTCCTCGTCCGGTCATGCCCGTGTCCGCGGAGTCGGCCCCGGGAAAGCCTTTGAAAAAGTTATCGAAAGAGCGGTTTTCCTGAATGACGATGACGACGTGCTTTATGTGCGCGCGCAAGTTATCCAAATAATCGCTCTCGGCGCGCTGACGCAAGTTGATCGGTTTGGCTGCGGCGACGTCGGGACGTATGCCGCAAACAATGACCGCCGTCAACGCCGCGGTCAGAATCCGAACCTTCATGTGCGATGGGTACGCTATTGCGAAGCGGCGTTCCGCTTCTCACGCCGGCTCTCGGAGCGTCCCTGCAGCGCTTTGGTGAAATCGGCGCCGATCAACACGACTTGCGCGGAATAGTACAGCCAGACGAGCACCGCAACGATCGCACCGGCATCGGCGTACGGCGAGCGCGCATCCATCTGACCCAGATAGAACGCCAGCCCAAACTGTCCGCGCTCGTACAGCACGGCGCTGACGAAGGCCCCGATCCACACCGCCCTCCATCGAATTTCAACGGGCGGGAGGTATCCGAACATGCACGCAAAGACCAGCGTCAGCACGACGATGCTCGCGCCGACGTCGAGCGCCTGGTATGCCATTCCGCGCAGTGCCGGCAGTTGATGCGTGTGATAGGTCAGCGCATGCAGCGTCGCACCGGCAAACAATAAGACGATCAGCAGCAGCGTGAGCGCGTAGATTCCGAGCAACTCGGGCACGTGGTGCCGCGTGTCGTGCGCGGCCTTGTGTTTATGCGCCTCCGGCTTGACGTCCCATATCGTGTTGAGCGAGCTTTGCAGTTGCAGCGCAGTTCCGGTTACGGCCGCCAGGAAAACGACGATGCCCACCACGAGAGCGACCCACCCGGCGTGCTCCCCGGCCGACTGGCGCAAGACCGTATCGAGAACCTGCGCGTTGTGCGAACCGGCGATATGCCCGGCTTGGCCTGTCGCATGCGACCGTGCCGGCCCTCGTCCCACGACCGTTGCCGCAACGTAGGTAGCGACGAGCGCCAAACCGGCCAGCGCCAGCGCCGCATAAAACGCCAAGGACGAGGCCAGTTCCGCGGAACGATGCGCCTGCCATTGAGCGAACGTGCGTTTTACGAGGTCCCATACCGTGACGGCCCATGACGAAATCACGGAGCGCTCACCCTCGAATCGCGCGGTTCGACCGGATTATGCGAGCGTTCAGCCTCGATACCGCAAAAATGCGGGGACTTCGATATCGTCCATGTTCAGCGGCGCAACTGCATCTATTTTGCTGTCTGCGAAATTGAACGTGCTGCCGGACCGAGCGTAACCGCGCGAAGCGCCGAAGCCGGCGGCCAGCACGGTCACTCGAACCTTCCCGGACATCGTCGGATCGATACTTGCTCCGAAGATGATTTGGGCGTCGTTGTCGACCGCGCGGCTAATCATTTCCGCCGCTTCGTTGACCTCGTACATCGCCATGTCGGGACCGCCCGTGATGTTGAAGATGACGCCGCGTGCTCCCTCGATAGTCGTTTCCAACAGCGGCGACGCAATGGCTTTTTGGGCTGCATCGGCAGCGCGGTGTTCGCCCGAGCCGTCACCGATGCCCATCATCGCGCTGCCCGCGTCGCTCATAACCGTTTTGACGTCCGCAAAATCGAGATTGATCAGCCCCGGCTGCGTTATGAGGTCGGAAATGCCTTGAATCCCCTGGCGCAGCACGTCGTCGGCGTACGAGAACGCTTCGTTGAGCGGCGTGCGCTTTTCGATGACTTGCAAAATGCGCTCGTTGGGAATCGTAATGAGCGTGTCGACCTTCTGCTCGAGCTCCGCGATGCCGTTTTCGGCGACTTGCATGCGCTTGCGTCCTTCAAACGCAAACGGCTTGGTAACCACGGCGATAGTGAGCGCGCCCGTTTCGCGGGCGATGTCCGCGATGACCGGTCCGGCGCCCGTGCCCGTGCCTCCGCCCATACCGGCGGTGATGAACACCAAGTCCGCGCCTTCGATGACCATCGCGAGATCCTCGCGCGAGTCTTCGGCCGCTTCGCGCGCGACGGTCGGATTCGCCCCTGCGCCCAAGCCGCGCGTGAGATTGGTTCCGATCTGAATGGTGTTCTCGGTCAGCGTGTTCCGCAGCGCTTGAACGTCGGAATTCACCGCAAAAAATTCAACGCCGGACAGGCCGGCCTCGATCATGCGGTTGACCGCATTGCAACCACCGCCGCCGACCCCGATCACCTTGATCGTTGCAGCGTGTTCCGGGACGTATCGCTTCGCGTCAGCCATTTGAGTTGTCGCCTCCGTAAAAAGTGAGGGATGACGGTCGGGGTTTAGTTCCATAAGTCGCTCAGCCAGGATCGAAACTTGTTCAACGCCGATATCCCGCGGCGCGCGTAGCGGTGGTTTTCCAGTTCGCCGTTAGGTCCGAAAACGACCAACCCTATCGCCGTCGCGAATTCCGGTTGTTTGAGCGCATCGGTCAAACCGGCAACCGAGTCCGGTAAGCCCGCGCGCACGGGCAACCCGAAGACCTCTTCCGCGGTCGCTTCGATGCCGATCAAATGCGCGCCGCCGCCCGTAATGACGACTTCGCCGAGCACGAGATCGCGCGGAACGTTTTCGACGATCTTGCTCTTGACCATGCGGAACGTTTCGACGACGCGCGGAATGACGATTTGGCGCAGCTGCGTGGTGGAAGCTTCTTTCGTCGCGCGCCCGTCGAGCGTTTTCACCGGAAAAGTTCGCTCGTCCGCGGCCGCCGCGCCCGTTCCGAACGCGCGTTTGATCTGCTCGGCTTCGGAGGCCGTGGTTTTCAGTCCCAGCGAAATGTCGTTGGTCACGATGTTGCCGCCGACGGGGATGGTCGAGCTGTAGATCACGCCGCCGCCGCTGAATACCGCGATGTCCGTCGTTCCGCCGCCGATGTCGAGGAGCACGACACCGACCTGTTTTTCCTCCGGCAGCAGGGTTGAAGCCGAACTGGCCAGTGGTTCGAAGACCAAACCGGCGGATTCCAGCCCGGCGCGATGCACGCATTTCAACACGTTGGTGATGAACGTGCTTCCACCGGTGATGATGTGCGTGTCGACCTCCAAACGGCCGCCGGCCATGCCGACCGGATCCTCGACTCCGTCCTGTCCGTCGACGGTGAAGTAGCGCGGGAGCGCGTGGATGATTTGACGGTCCGCGGGGAGATTGATGATCTTGCTGGCGTCGACTACTCTGCGCACGTCGCTCATGCCCACCTCGCGATCCTCGCTTTGCACGGCGACGACGGCGCGATTGTTGGTGCTGCGGATGTGTTCGCCCGTAATAGCGACGTAGACGTCCTCGATGGGTACGCCCGCCATGCGTTCGGCTTTCTCGGTAGCCGCCTCGATCGATTTGATCGTCTCGTCAAGGTCCGTGACGACGCCCTTACGCATGCCCAGCGAAGGCGCTTGGCCGTAACCGATGATCTCCAGCCCGCCCGGACCGTCGGCCGCCACGATGGCGCACGTCTTCGTGGTCCCGATGTCCAGGCCGGCCACGGTCTCGTGCTTCATCGCCCTCCAGTTTGCCGGCAATACTATATATTGGGTCTTGAGGGGGCAAACCCTACAAGCTATAGCGGGTGCAGGCGAGATTTCCGGCATCATTAGTCCGGCCCGCGCCGTCTCCTTGCGAGCAACCTGTGCACAAGGCAAATTGTGCGAACGCCTGCGTTGCCGCGAGGTTGTTCGTGGGCCGAAAGGACTCAATGTTTGGCCTGCCCGCGCCGACATACAACGTGTTATGAATGCACGGCGCACGAGTCTGGAACGCGGGCTCACCTCGGCTTTTGCCCTGGTGATTCTCGTGGTCTTTGCGATCATTCCGGTTGCCATGTGGGCGATGACGGGCATTACGCGGCAGGCCCAAGTTCTGCACGACACGATCATTAGCGGCGAACTCGCTTACGTGAAGGTTGCATCCGACGCCGATACCCTTCGCGCCGTTTCGATCGACGGTGCGACGAACCCGGACGCTTCCAAAGCTGCGGCGTCGCTCGTGCAGGCCAAGAGCATGCTGCAAGCGTTTCCGGACGACGCGCGCAAAATGGAAGATCTCACCAGTAAAGATACGACCGTCGCTCCGCTGGTAGCCAAATTCAAGGACAGCGCGAGCGCCTACGATTTTCAAGCTCTCGCGGCGATCGGGCTGCTGGCGCAAGGGAAAAAGGCCGACGCGCTGCGCCAGATTCAGGGCGCTTCGTACAGTGCGTATCAGGCCCAGAGCGCCGACGGCGCCGCACTGCTGCAAGCCCTCAAGAACAGCTCGGATTCGCGCTTTCTCGAGTTGATGCATGCGCGTAATTTCGCCTTGACCGTGCTCGTGCTGGGCGCGACCACCGCCGGAGTCATCGCGTTCATCGCGATGGGCTGGTT
Source organism: Vulcanimicrobiota bacterium (assembly GCA_963777315.1). Lineage (GTDB taxonomy): Bacteria > Vulcanimicrobiota > Vulcanimicrobiia > Vulcanimicrobiales > Vulcanimicrobiaceae > CAVYEM01. Next base: position 425,064 of record CAVZQC010000004.1, on the reverse strand, counting down.
TCGCCGGGCCATGCGCGAGGGATTGGAACGGTGCCTGGACGTGTTCGAAGCGATGGGCCGCGGCGATCTGACGGCGCGCGTGGGCTGGGAAGGGCACGACCTTCTGGGACGGTTAGGCCAGGCGGTGGACCGCCTCGGCGTGCGCTTAGGCGAAATCATCTCGACCATACAGCACGCCGTGATGACCGTGCAGAACGCCAGTTCGCATACGAACGACACGGCGCGTCAAGTGGAAGCCCGCGTTTGCGAAGAGCTCGCGGCGCTTGGCCGGGCGCTCGAGGTCTCGACGTCCGTTCACGCGACCGCCGGCACCGTAGCGGACAACGCCGAGCAGGTCGCAAGCCGCGTGACCGACATCTCCAGCGCCGTCGCTCAGATGACCGCATCGATTCAGGAGATGGATCAAAATCTGTTGAGCTTGGCTACGGTCGTAGAACAAGCGGTCGCGAACACACAAGAGATGTCGGCTTCGATCGTGCAGGTCGCCGGCAACGCTCAGCGCGTTCGCGAAGAATCGACCAGCACGGATACGCGCGTTCGTGAAGGGCGCAACGAAGTCGCGCAGTCTGTCCAAGGGCATGTCGAGCATCAGCGACACCGTCGCCGACGTCGTAAGCGAGATGCAGAGTCTGGATCACGCCTCGCGTCAAATCGGCGAGATCTTGGGCTTGATTGAAGAGATCGCGGACCAGACGAATCTGCTCGCGCTCAACGCGGCGATCGAAGCCGCGCGCGCCGGCGAGCACGGCCGCGGCTTTGCCGTGGTCGCCGATGAAGTCCGCAAACTGGCCGAGAACTCCGCCAGTTCGACCAAGCAAATCGGACGGCTCGTCGCCGACATTCAGCGCCGAACGACCGCAGTACTGGAACGCACGGCGCGAGCGAACAACTTGGTGCAGAACAACGCGACGTCGGCACGCTCGGTGACCGAAATGGTGGAAACGATAAGCCTTCGCGTAACGGAAATGGCACAGCTGGTCGGCGAAATCAGCGTCGCCACCGCAGAACAAGCGAGAGCCTCCGAAGAGCTCGCCAAGGCCAGCGAGCAAATGGGAGCCATGACGCACGAAGCCGCCGCCACCATGCGCGAGCAGGCGATCACCTCAAATCAAATCCTGGAGAGCGTTTCGGAAATCGAGCAGCGCACCGGCCACGTGGCCCGCGCAAGCCAGGAGCAGCAAATCGCGGTGCAGTCATTGAGCCACACCATCAGCCATACGTCCGAGCTGGGGCGCGCCAACTCGGGGGCCGTGACGGACGTCGCCGGCCAAACCGCCGAGGTGCTGGACCAAGCCTCGGAACTTCAGGGCCTGGTGGGGGCGTTCCAAGTCCGGGGGACCGGCCCGGGGTCATTCGACGAGCCGAAAAATGGCCGGCGAGCTCTAGAAGAACCGGGGTCACTTGCGCTATCATCATAGGCTAGAAAATGGCACAGTGGAGCGTCTGCTTTCGTCCCGGGTGTATTCCATTGGATTTCGACAACGGAGATATCGTGCGTAAAACTCTTTCCTTGCTTGCACTCCTTGGGGCTCTTGCCGCCCCGGCGGCCGCAATGGCGGCGAACACCGTCGATGCTTCGCTCATTCCCGACGGGACGTACAACGCCACGGTCGAGAAAGTCGTCGACGGCAAACACATCACCATCAAAATGCAAAACGGCGTGGAAACGACGGTCACGACCAATCGTTCCAACGTCGATTTCAGCAAAGTCCATCCCAACGATCAGATCAAGATGTCGCTGATCAAGGGAATGGTCGCGGTGTACGCCGTCACGCATTAGGCCGGGGTTTACGGGTGGTCGCGGTAGCGAACCACCGGCGTCGTCGGAGCACGCAAGTCCAGCGCCGCAACCGTTCTGCCGGTCGCGCCCACTTGCGACAGTATCGGAAGGATGAGCGGCACCTTGCGGCTCAGGTCGCTATCGTCGCCCAATAGCAGCCGCGTGCCGCTTGGCATGCCGGCAACCAGATCGCCGAATTTGTCGTAGCGCAGCGATGCGACCCTTACGCGAGCTTTGGCCAAAGCGTCGTAGTCCGCGCGCAGGCGCCGTGCGAAAGCATCGTTGACGAATTCTCCCGGCGCGGGCATTGCGCGCGCTCCGAGAACGAACTGCGGCAATCGGCGCCCATCGCCGCCCCATGCGAGCACGCGAAGGTCGCGGTCGATCACCGCGCTGCGCTTTCCATACCGCAACACGGCGTACGGCGTACGCTCCGTCACCCAGATGTGCACGTCCGAGGACGCAGACCGAGTGATGGTCGCCTTTTTCACGTACGGGATCGTCTCGATGCGGCTCGCCGCCGCACTAAAGTTCTGCAGCCAGAGGTTTGCGTTTCCTGCGATTTGGGCGCGTGCCGCAATTTCTTGCGCGGGTACGATAGCGTTACCTGAAACGATCAGCCGTTTGGGGTAAAAGCCCGGCCAGCGAGCGGCGTAATAACCGCCGAATGCGCCCGCCGCAGCGATGACCAGCACGGCAAACCAAAACGGCCGCACTCGCCGGCCGACGGACGCTTTTCGCCGGCTGGGTCGCGAGCTCACGCGAGCACGAACCGTTCGACGGCTTCTGCCACGCCGTCATTCTCGACGTCGGCCACAACCGCGTCGGCGACTTGCCGCAACTCCGGCGGCGCAGACCCCATCGCAACGCCGAATCCCGCCGCCTCCAGTAGCGGTGCATCGTTCCACGAGTCGCCGATAGCCAGCACCCGCTCCAGCGATACGCCCAAGTGCCGGGCGACGATCTCCAGCGAGCGTCCTTTGTTTACTTTAGCGTTCATCACTTCGAGAAAGTAGGCAATACTGCGGGTAACGTAAGCGGCGCTGCCGCAAAGAGCCCGCACGCGCGGGAGATGAGCCAAAACGATCTCGGGCTCGGCGATGATGCATGCCTTGGTCGCATCCCACGCGGCAAATTGCTCCTGCAGCGAAGGCACCACGATCGGCTCGACGCCCGAAATCTTGGCGTACAGCGCGGCGTACTGCGTGCGCTGTTCGCAGTAATAGCGGTCGTTCGCGTACAGTTGGGCGTGCAGGCCGTTCTCTTTGGCGTAACGCGCAACGGCGAGCGCTTGAGCGTTCGGCAGCGGCACGTCCGCAAGCACTTCGTCCGTTTGCGGATCGATCACGGCCGCACCCTGATAGCACACCACCGGAGCATCGAATTTCAATTGCCGAACGAACGGCAGCGCCGAACGGTACATTCGTCCCGTGACGATGCACCCGCGCACGCCCCGTTCTTGCATAGCCTGTATGGCGCTGCGCACGCGCGGACGCAGCAGCAGTTCTTCGCCGAGCAGCGTGCCGTCCAGGTCGAACGCGACCAACTGCGGCCGTGGCGCGAGTTGCTGCACCACGGTCTGCCGGCTCACTCCGGCAAACCTTCGCGCACGTTGTCCGTCCCGAACGCAGCCACAAGCGCGCCTTTGAGGCGGAAATCCGCCGCAATGCCGCGAGGCAGCCGCTGCGTACGATTCCCAATGCGCGCCATGACCGGAACGGTCCCCGGCCATTCGTCCAAAATCGCCGCCAGCCGGTCTATTTCTTCACGGCTGCGTACGGCAACGTGCCAGCCGGCCGGCGGAGCCGCATACGCAGGGCGCTCGAACGGCAGCACCTCCTGGGCACCAACCGTCAGTTCAACCGGCGTTTCGCTTTCTTTGTCGTCGGCGGCGGTCCGCATTCCGGGTCGTTCCCGCATTCGCAAACGCCCCTTGACGATGACGATTTTGTCCGGAGCGAACAGGCTCTGCACTTGGGGGTAGAGCTTTGCAAAGACGACGACCTCGCAGGCTCCCGTGGTGTCTTCGATTTGCGCAATCAGAATCTGCTGTCCGGATTTGGTCAAGGTACGCCGTGCGGAGTTCACGAGACCGGCGATCGTAACGAAGCTGTCCTCGTCGCGCGAACGCAGGTCCTTGATCGGCAGCGCGCCCGAGCGCGCAAGCGCGTCGGCGACGTCCGACAACGGATGGCCCGACACGAATATTCCCAGCGTTTCCTTTTCCCACTGCAAAGTTTGCATCGTCGTAGGCGGTGCGACCGCCGGCAACGTGGGACTGAGCGCAAAAGCCGTTGCCGGCGCATCCGCGAACAACGACGCTTGACCGAGCTGCGCATCCCGATACTCGGCTGCAGCGATGTCGAGCGCGCCATCCAGCGCCGCCAGCTTTTGCGCGCGGTTGCCCGGCAGCGCGTCCAGCGCTCCGCATTTGACGAGCGCCTCCAGCACCCGGCGGTTGACCTGTTTGGGATCCACCCGTTTGCAGAGATCGAACAGGTCCTCGAACGGGCCACCCTCGTCGCGCGCGGCAAGAATACCGCGGACGGCGCCTTCACCCACGCCTTTGACGGCCGACAGCCCGAAGCGGATACGCTCGCCCACTACGGCAAAATCGATCAGCGAGGCGTTCACGTCCGGCGGCAGCACCGAGATGCCGAGCTTCTTGGCTTCATCGATGTACTCGACGAGTTTGTCGGTCCTGTCCTTTACCGACGTCATCAATGCCGAAAAATACGGCAGCGGATGGTTGGCCTTCAAGAATGCCGTTTGGTACGACACCCATGCGTATGCAGCCGCGTGTGACTTGTTGAAGCCGTATCCGGCGAACGGCTCGATAAACGCAAAGAGCCGCGCGCCCAGCTGTTCGTCCACGCCGGAATGCTCGAGGCAGCCCGCGATAAATTTCTCGCGGTAGATCGGAATCTTGTCCTTCTGCTTTTTCCCCATGACTTTGCGCAGCTCGTCGGCTTCGCCCATCGAAAACCCCGCGAGCTCGCGCGCCATCCGCATTACCTGCTCCTGATACGCCGCGATGCCGTACGTCTCGCGCAGAATGGGCTCCAGCTTGGGATGCAGATACGTGGGTGTGGTTCTGCCGTGCTTGTTGCTGATGTACTGCGGGATCCACTCCATCGGGCCCGGGCGGTAGAGCGCGCCGAGCGCGATGATGTCGTTGAAGTTCGACGGCCGCAGCTCGGAGCAGACGCGGGCATAACCTTCCGATTCGAATTGGAAGACGCCCATCGTGTCGCCGCGCGAAAGCATCTCGAACGTGCGCCGGTCGTCGTCGGGAATCTTGCCGATGTCGAAATCCGGGTCGGTCGTGCGGCGAATCTCGTCCACCGCATTCTTCATCACGGTGAGATTGCGCAGCCCCAAGAAGTCCATTTTCAGCAGCCCGATCTTCTCGGCCCAGACCATGTCGTATTGCGTGTTGACGCCGGACTCGCTTTTGGCTAGCGGCGCGTATTCCATCAACGGTCCCGGGGAGATCACCACGCCTGCCGCGTGCGTGCCGGCGTTGCGCGCGAGTCCCTCGATGGCTTTGGCGGTATCGAGCAGGCGCCGTATCTCCGGCGAAGCCGAATACAGCGCTTTGAGGTCGGCAATCTGTTCGAGCGCTTGCGCTATCGTCAGACCGCCCGGTCCCGATGGGATCATCTTGGCTACGCGGTCCACGTCGGGCAACGGAACGGCCAGTGCGCGGCCCGCATCGCGGACGGCGGCCCGCGCAGCCATCGTACCGAAGGTGACGATCTGCGCCACGCGATCGGCGCCGTACTTTTGGGTTACGTATTCGATGACCTCATCGCGCCGCTCGACGCAGAAATCCGTATCGATATCCGGCATCGAGATGCGATCCGGGTTCAAAAAGCGTTCGAACAGCAGATCGTGCTTGAGCGGCTCGAGGTCGGTGATCTTCAGGCAGTACGCCACGACCGATCCGACCGCCGAACCGCGGCCCGGCCCGACCGGAATATCGCGGTCCTTGGCATACTTGATGAAATCCCAGACGATCAGAAAGTACGAGGCAAAGCCCATTTTCAAGATGACGGAGAGCTCGTACTCGAAGCGCTCGCGCAACGCCGCGTCGGCGTGGGCTCGCTCGCCGTAGCGTTCCGCCAATCCGCGCTCGCAGACTTCGCGCAAATACTCTTCCGGGGAGGTTTCCTGGCCGTCTTGCGCCGCGGGCGTGGGAAACGCCGGCAGATGATAGATCTTTTCCGGGATGCGGATGTCGATGCGTTTGGCGATCTCCACGGTGTTGTCGCAGGCTTCGGGCAGGTCGCTCCAAAGCTCGCGCATCTCGACGTCGCTCTTGACGTAAAACTGATCCGAATAGAACTTCATGCGGCTCGTGTCGGAGACCGTTTTCCCCGTCCCGATGCACAGGAGGACATCGTGCGCGGGCGCGTCCTTTTGCTCGAGATAGTGCGAATCGTTCGTTGCAACCAGCGGAATGGAAAGCTCGCGCGCAACCTTGATCAGGCCTGCGTTGACGATCTCTTCCTCGGGCATTCCGTGGCGCATGATCTCGATGTAGAAGCGGTCGCCGAAGATTTCCGCGTACGTTTTAGCCGCCGATTTCGATTTCTCGTAGTCGTTTTTCAGAAGCGGCGCGGCCACGAGTCCGGACATGCAGCCCGAAAGCACGATGAGCCCTTCGTTGTGCTCGCTGAGCAAATCCAAGTCGATGCGCGGCTTGTAGTAGTAGCCCTCCAAAAAGCCTTTGGACACCAGGGCTGTTAAATTTCTGTAACCGGTGACGTCGGCGGCCAGAAGCGTTACGTGCGCTTCGTCGCGCACCGTACGGTCGAATCGCCCGCGCGGAGCGATGTAGGCTTCGCACCCGATGATGGGGGTGAGCCGAAAATCTTTGGCGGTATAGTAAAATTCCATGGCGCCGTACATGACGCCATGGTCCGTTAGAGCCTATCGCCGCACCGCCGCCGTCCGCCGAACGGCGGCACAGCCGCTCTACGCGGCAAGCTCCATCCAGGAGCGAGTATTCACTGTGGACGTGCAGATGGACGAACGAACTCACCGGACGGCTTTGCAGGACCCCTAACGAGCAGAGTGTGTCTACCTAAAGAAAACGCCGACGCAAGACGTTACAGTAAGTGTGGGCTTGAACCTGTCCGAGGCGGCCGCCCAGCCCCTCACCGTCGCGAACGCTCAGAAGGCCGAACTCGTTCACGAGATCGAGCGCCTTCGCTCGCGCATTGCCATGCTCGAGGCAGAGCGCGACGATTACGCGCAGCAGAACGCCGAATTGTTCGTTCTGCAGCAGGTCTTCTCCACGATCAATTCTACGCTGGAGATCAACGACATTCTTTCCATGGTGCTGCGGGGCGTCTGCGAAGCGCTCAAGTTCAACCGCGTCATCCTGTTCGACGTGGACGAGCATCGCAACATCATTCGCCGCTTGGAAGGCGACGGAGCCGGCACGGTCGTCCATGCCGCGGACGCCTTTGCGTATCTGCCGAACACCGCGCTCCAGGACGTTGCGCACGGCGAACAGCAAGTGGCGTTCGGGCACGAGAGCGACGCCGACAAACCGCTCAAGGATACCCGCGGCTGGTATTGCATCGCGCCGCTCGTCGCGCGTGACGTGGTGCGGGGAATGCTGTACGTCGACGAACCGCCCGGGCAAGGCGTAACCGAGAACCAGCTGCGCGTGCTGCTCGACTTCGCGGCGCAGGCCGCAATCGCCGTGGAAAACGCGCGACTATACGAAGAAACGCGCCGCCTGCTGGAAGAAACGCAGCGGCTGGCGCTGACCGATTCGCTCACCGGCATTCCGAACCGGCGCGCGCTGAGCGAAATGCTCGAGCGCGAGCTGCATACGTCCGAACGCTATGACGTGCCGTTCGCGTTCATGATCTTGGATTTGGACGACCTCAAGAAGATCAACGACTCGGGCGGACACAGTTTGGGCGACCTCGCGCTCAAGCGCTTTGCCGCCGTGCTCAAGAAAACGGCGCGCAAGGGCGACATCGTAGCGCGGTACGCCGGTGACGAATTCGTCGTGGTCATGATCAAGAGCGACCGTGCGGCAGCCGAACGCGGGGTGGAACGCATCGTCGGGTCGCTGCGGCGCAACGGCTTGCAATCATCTATCGGCATCGCGATGTTTCCGAGCGACGGCACGGATGCTCCGACGTTGTTCTTTTCTGCGGACGAGGCATTGTATCACGCTAAGCAAAGCGGCAAAAACGCCTACCGCTTCTTCGATCGCGCCGGTCCGGTTAGCGGCCAAGCGTGCCACTAAGGTCGTGGGGTGGTCCGAAAACGGAGTAGTATAAAGAAGCAAAGCGCTTTACTCCCGGAAAGGTCCACGTTGATCGAGCACGACGTCGTCGTCATCGGTGGCGGTTTAGCCGGCATGCGCGCGGCGGTGGAAGCGGCCGAGCGCGGTGCCGACGTCGCCATCGTGAGCAAAATGCATCCGGTGCGCAGCCATTCGGGCGCCGCGCAGGGCGGCATCAATGCCGCACTGGGGAACCGGGAAGAGGACACTCCCCAAAACCACGCATTCGACACGGCCAAAGGCTCGGACTATTTGGGCGATCAAGACGCCATCGAAGCGATGTGCGAGGATGCGCCCCGGCAGATCATTTGGCTCGAGCATCGCGGCTGCATCTTCTCGCGGCTTCCGGACGGGCGCATTGCCCAACGGCCCTTCGGCGGAGCGGGCGCCCCGCGCACCTGTTACTCGGCCGACGTCACCGGGCTGGTGATCCTTCATACGCTTTGGGAGCAGCTCGAGCGATTCAACGTCAAGGTGTACGAAGAATACTTTTGCACCGCGCTATGCATCGAAGACGGCGTCGGCAGCGGAGTGGTCGCGTACAACATGCGCAACGGTGAGCTCGAGCTCATCACCGCAAAGGCGACGATCTTTGCGACGGGCGGGACGGGCCGCATGTACGCGAAAACCACCAACGGTTACGCCTCTACCGCCGACGGACTGGGAATAGCGTTCCGCGCCGGAATACCCATCATGGACATGGAGTTCGTCCAGTTTCACCCGACCTCGCTCAAGGAGAACGGCGTGCTGCTTTCCGAGGCGGCGCGCGGCGAAGGCGCATATCTGCTCAATTCGGCCGGCGAACGCTTCATGTTCAAGTACGCTCCCAACAAAGGCGAGCTGGCGTCGCGCGACGTCGTTTCCCGCGCGGAATGGACGGAAATCCTGGAGGGACGCGGCGTGGACGGCTGCGTGTTTTTGGACCTTCGCCATTTGGGCCGCGAGAAAATCCTCGAGCGCTTGCCCCAGATCCGCGAACTGGCGCTGGATGCTACGGGCAAAGACGCCATCGAGCAACCCGTTCCGATATTGCCCGGAATGCACTATACGATGGGCGGCATCGAAACGAATATCTGGGGCGCGACGCGCGTCCCGGGCGTCTATGCCGCAGGCGAAGTTGCTACGCCCAGCGTTCACGGCGCCAACCGTTTAGGCGGCAATTCCCTGCTGGAGACGATCGTGTACGGAGCTCGCGCGGCAAGACATGCCTTCGACTACACAAAGTCGGTCGGCGAGGTCCGTCCGTCGGAACGCACGCTGTCGCGGGAAAAGGACCGGCTTAACAAATGGCTGTCAAAGTCCGGCGGCACGCGAGCTCCGCAACTTCGCGCGGCCATGCAAAACGTGATGAGCGAGAACTGCTTCATCTTCCGCAACGAAGAGCAACTGCAGACCGCGGTCGACCGGCTCCTGGAAATTCGCAAGCGCTTCGATGAGGAAGTCTACGTCATGGACAAGTCGAAAACGTTCAACACCGATTTGGTCGCCACGATGGAAACCGATTATCTCATCGACTCGGCGATGTGCGTGGCCAACGGCGCGCTAGCGCGAAAGGAATCGCGCGGGGCGCAGGCCCGCACGGACTTCCCCGAGCGAGACGACGAAAACTGGCTCGTCCACACTCTGGCCTGGCGCCAAGACGGGGCCAATCCCAAACTGGACTATTCGCGCAAAGTCACGATTACGAAGTGGGAGCCTCAGGTGAGGACGTACTGATCATGACTCAGGTCAAACTCGACATCTTCCGCTTCGACGAAGCCGTGGACGCAGTTCCCCACCGCGACGTCGTTACCGTCGACGTGCCGGAAACGACTACCGTGCTCGACGCGCTGGAAACGGCCAAGGCCGAAATCGACGGCTCCATCAGACTTCCGCCGGTCGTGCCGCTCGGCGATTTGCGGTTCCTGTTCGATGAACATCAACGGCGTAACCGGGCTTGCCTGCAAAACCCCCTGCAATACCGTCATGGACGATTCGGGCGCGATCAAAATCGATCCGATGCCCAACTTTCAACCCATGCGCGATCTGGTCGTGCATATGGATCCGTTCTGGGACAAGTATACGCGCCTAAAGCCGTACCTGCAGCCCGGCGATTCCGACGAGAGCCATGAACGCGAACGGCGCGTCAGCCCCGAGGACATGAAGAAGCTGGTCGACGTCGCGAACTGCATCATGTGCGCAACCTGCTATGCGCTCTGCCCGGTAGTGAGCGTCGATCCCGCGTTCGCCGGCCCCGCCGCGATCGCGTATGCGTACCGCTTCATCGAGGACGTGCGCGACGGACAGCGTTCGGAACGCATCGCGCAAATCAACGAAGACTACCTGTGGCTGTGCGCGCACTGCTATGCATGCTCGTACTGCCCCAAGCACGTGGATCCGCACTGGCGCATCGTCGACGTCAAGCGCGCTACCATCCAGGATCGCGTCATGATGAACGAGCGCGGTCCGCGCCACGCGCTCACCGTCAATAAGACGATCAAGCAAACCGGCATGCTGGCCGAAACGGAAGTCATCCAAGGCACCGTGGGCCGCTTCAACATTCGCGGGCTGCTCAAAGTGGCTCCGCTGGGCCTGCGCATGGCCGCCAAGGGCAAGCTGCCGCCGCCGTTCGTCAAGCCCATTCCCAAAGTGGACGAAGTCCGCACGATTTTTGAAACCCTGGAGGTCCCCGTTACCTGATGAGCACCACACTGCTGCCCGAAGAGAAACCGCCGGAATCGCACAAACGCACGCACAGCGCCGAAACCAAGCGCTACGGCTTCTTCCCCGGGTGCGTCGCCAAAGAATCGTGCAAGGAGCTGTTCAACTCGACGATGCTGCTGGCCGACAAGCTCGGCATAGAGCTGATCGAACTGACGGCTGCATCGTGCTGCGGCGCATCGGTCGTCAACGACACCAACCGCGACATCGCCCGCGTGCTCAATGCGCGTACGTACGCGCAGGCCGAAGCGCTCGGCTTGGACGACATCATTACGATTTGCTCGACGTGCACCGGGCACATGCGCGCGGCCAACAAGGAACTGCTCGACAGCGAAGCGCGCATGGCGCAAGCCAATTCCGTGCTCGGCAAATTCGGCGCGAAATACAACGGCGGCGTCATGGTGCGCCACCTGCTGTGGATGCTCGTCGATGATTTAGGATTGGACGAGCTGCGCAAAATGGTCGTGCGCCCGTTGGGCGGTCTGCGCGTCGCACCGTTCTACGGCTGTCACATCATCCGTCCGGAGAGCGTCAACGGGTGGGAATCGGCGCGCAATCCGCACTCGCTCGAAGACTTGGTCGAAGCGCTCGGCGGTGAAGCGGTCGACTACGCGGGCAAGACGCGCTGCTGCGGCTTCCATATTCAGCTCGAAAAGGAAGGCGTAGCGGCCTCGATGGTCGGGCAGAACATGCGCATGGCCAAGGACAAAGGCGCCGAAGCCGTCATTACGCCGTGCCCGCTCTGTCATTTAGCCCTGGACGGATATCAGCAGGACGCCGCCTCACGCTGGGGGCGCACCGACCTTCCGATATTTCATCTTCCGCAACTCGTCGCGTACGCGCTGGGCGTGCCGGCAGAGAAGCTGGGACTGAACAAGCATCTCATCGACCCGCGCGGTATCATGGTGGAGCGGGAACTGCTCGCGTAACCAGACCCGGCGCCGTATGGCGCACTGCACTAGAACCGCATTGCGGCGGTAACCAGCGGTCTGACGTGCCCGCCGACGTCGATGCCGTCGCGGCCTTTCTCGCCGCGCACGAGCACGTGCAGCAAGCTCCTTCGGCGCATCTTGGCGCCTTGTTCGCTGACCAGCTGCGTGCCGTCCGCTGTGGGAGCAAGTCCGTGTTCCATCATGAATGCCGCCAGCGGCCCGGTCGCGCTTCCGGTGGCGGGGTCCTCGACCACGCCGTGTTCGGGGGAAAACATGCGCGAATACGCGCCCTGCTGGGTGGGCGTGAAGACGAACACGCACGTGGGAAGCTGCTCTTGTCCCAGAAGCGCGCGCTGCGCGGAGAGATCGACCCACGCCCGGTCGACTGCGGCTTTGTCGCGCACGGCGACGTACAGATTGGGATTGCCCGCGCTCCAGATCTCGGACGGCACGCCGGCGAGCAGGTCGTGCGCGTCGAGCGCAATCGCCTCCGCCGCCTGCTCGGCCGTAAAGGAGCGTCCCCGCGAAATCGGCGGGGTGCTCAGCCAAATCATCGGGTCGGCACCGTCGTCGACGCGAACGGCAACGGGGCCGACGTTCTCTTCCAGCTTGAATGACCTGCGGTCGCGCGGTACGATCCCGCATTCGCGCATCACGTACGCCGTGCCGATCGTCGGATGCCCCGCGAACGGCATCTCGGCTGCAGACGTAAAAATGCGAACCTTGGCGACACAATCGCTGCGCGACGCCGAAAACACGAACGTCGTTTCAGAAAGGTTGAGCTCTCGCGCGATGGCCTGCATGGTTTGCGCGTCCAAACCGCTTGCGTCGCGAAACACCGCGAGCGGATTGCCCTGCAACGGCACCTGCGTGAAGACGTCCACCACGCTATACTCGAGCTGCATCACGCCGCCCGGCTACAGTATCGCATCAGGTCGCGCCGGTAGGCGCGCACGATCCTGTCGTATCCCATGTTCAAATGATTCGCTACGCGAATCGAAGCCGCGTTCTCGCGGTCGACGAGCGCGTACACCAGCGGCAATGCCAAATCGTCGAAAGCATACCGCAGGACGGCGCGTGCCGCTTCGGTAGCGTAACCGTTGCCCACGTAGGAGTTATTGACGATCCACGCGATCTCGACGTCCTTACCGTACTCGGGGATGTAGGCGACGCCGCATTCACCGATGACCTTGCGTTCGGCCTTGTGCACGACCGGCCAGATGCCGAAGCCGCATTCTTCGCCCTTGTCGAACATGCGCTCGAGCCACCGGCGGGTTTGGTCTTTGCTCAAAACTCCGCAGGGTATGAATCGCATCGTTTCACTATTGCCGTAAATCTCGAAGGCGTCGTCCAGGTCTCTCTCTACGTCCCACTTCCGCAGCGCGAGCCGCTGGGTTTCGATGAAGCTCATTGCGGCTGCAGCACGCCCGCTCCGGAGAGCATCTGCAGCACTTGTGGAACGGGCAGCCCATACACCGTAACGCCGCCGCGGCCCGTCATCGTTTTGGCGTTGAAGAGCGCGTCGTAAATTGCGCCTTCGGTCGCCTCCGCGGTCGCGCGATAGATTGCATCGAGCGTGTCCTGGTCCTCCAGCGCCGCATTGTGCGGTGCGCGGATGCGGAAGCTGCCGGCGTGCGCGAACACGCGGCCGGTACTGAAAGCCACGAACAGATCGCCGCTGCCCACGTCGCTGGTGAGTCCGGTGCGCCCCATCCCGAGTGCGGCCCGGCGCGCTACCGCGCCAAGCTGGCGAGAATCCAACGGCGCATCGGTTGCAATGACGATGATGATGCTCCCTGAGGCCATTCGGCCGTGGAGCGAAACGCGGTGCGGGAATTTCATGCGGTATGCGTTGCGCAACTTCTCGCCGACGTGCACGCCGTCTATCGTCAGCTGTTCTCGCGTTGAGCCGGTATTGTCGTTCACCAGCACGCCGACGGTGTAGCCACCCAACGCTTTGGGCAGCACGCGTGATGCCGAACCAATGCCCGCCTTGAACCCGAATGCCTTCATCCCCGTGCCCGCTCCCACGCTTCCGCGTCCGAACTGTCCGGCGCGCGCAGACTGCAGCAGCCGCACGACGTCACTCGCGCCGACGACCCGGGCTTGAATGTCGTTGAGCAATTGGTCGTCGCATTCGGCAACAACGGGAAGCGGCACATCGTCCCGGCGCCCGATGTCGGGATGCTGCGCGATTTGCCAGCTCACGACCCCGTCGGCGGCGCGTCCGACGTCCAGCGTATCGGTCAGCACGATCGGCTCTTCGAGATAGCCCGACTCGTTGATCCACTGCACGCCGGTCATCTCGCCGTTTCCGTTGAACGCAAACGCTGCCGCCGATACTTTACGATCCCAGGGATCCGCATTGGGCAGAATCGCGGTCGCGCCGGTTCGGATGGCGTCGCCTTCGACTTTGGTCAGATTGGCAACCATCACGCCGGCAACATCGGTGATCCCGTCGAGCGGGCCGGGCGGGTAAAACCCGAAACGGAACGGGATGGCGGCCGCGCAAGTCGCTCCGGCAAACAGCAGTAGACCGAAAAGAGCAAGCGCGCAACGTCCCATCCGGCACGACATTAGACTCCCGGCGTCCCGGCCCTTCGGCGGGATGACAATGCGGGAGGTTTACCTAAAGCAACGCTTTTGCCGATTCCGGAGACTACAGCGATACTTACCGCACCCGAAAAAATCGAGGCCGCGCGCGTCTACGAAAACCTCTCCGTCCCCGAGCTGCTCGAGCACGCAATCGGACGCGGAGAGGGCGTGCTCGGCAGCGACGGACAACTCGTCGTCGACACGCGCCCGCACACCGGCCGTTCGCCGCGCGATAAGTTCTTCGTCAAAGAGCCTTCCAGTGAGTCGCACGTCGATTGGGGTGAAACGAATCGACCCATAACGCCGCAGGTCTTTGACGCGCTGTGGAACCGAGTGAGCGCGTATCTGGCGCAGCGGGAAGTGTACTCACTGGACTGCTACGTCGGAGCCGACGAAGACTACCGGCTGCCGGTCCGCATCGTCACCGAATTCGCTTGGCACAGTCTGTTCGCGAGAAACCTCTTCATCGTTCCGGCGGATTCCGTCCGCAGATTCGTGCCGGAATTCACCGTGGTCGACGCGGCCCTGTTTCAAGCCGATCCGGTGCGCGACGGCACCAATTCGTCGACGTTCGTTTTAGTCAATTTCGCCAAGCGCGTCATTCTCATCGGCGGCACCAAATACGCCGGCGAAATTAAAAAGTCGGTCTTCACCGTCATGAATTATCTGCTGCCACTGCGCCGCACGTTGCCGATGCACTGTTCGGCGAACATAGGGAGCAACGGCGACGTAGCGATCTTTTTCGGGCTTTCCGGAACCGGTAAAACGACGCTCTCGGCCGACGGGCATCGTCCGCTCATCGGCGACGACGAGCACGGCTGGTCGGCAAACGGCATCTTCAATTTTGAAGGCGGCTGTTACGCGAAGGTCATTCGGCTTTCGCAAAAATCCGAACCCGAAATTTGGAGTGCCTCGCACCGGTTCGGCACGGTGCTCGAAAACGTCGCTTACGATCCGCAAACGCGCACCCTCGATCTGCAAAGCGACGCGAAGACCGAGAACACGCGGGCCGCGTACCCGCTAGACTACATACCGAACATCGTCGCGGGCAGCAAAGGCGGGCATGCAAAGACGATCGTGATGCTCACTGCCGATGCATTCGGCGTACTGCCTCCTATCGCCAAGCTGAGCAAAGAACAGGCGATGTATCATTTTCTCTCGGGCTACACCGCCAAGGTCGCCGGTACCGAGCGCGGCGTTACCGAACCCCAAGCCACGTTCTCCACTTGCTTCGGCGCGCCGTTCATGGTGCACCATCCCACCGTCTACTCCAAGCTGCTGGGCAAGCGCATCGACGAACACAACGTCCAATGCTGGCTGGTCAATACCGGGTGGAGCGGCGGCCCCTACGGCGTCGGAAAACGCATGGCGATCGAGCATACGCGCGCCATGGTGGACGCGGCGATCGGCGGCGCGCTCTCGGGCGCCGCATTTCGCAAGGAACCCTTCTTTGGGTTGTCCGTTCCGCTCGACGTTCCGGGCGTTCCCGCCGATGTGCTGGATCCGCGCGCGATGTGGCCCGATGCCGGCGCATACGACGCTCAGGCCAAGAAGCT
This sequence comes from Vulcanimicrobiota bacterium, assembly GCA_963777315.1. Classification (GTDB taxonomy): domain Bacteria; phylum Vulcanimicrobiota; class Vulcanimicrobiia; order Vulcanimicrobiales; family Vulcanimicrobiaceae; genus CAVYEM01. Next base: position 409,188 of record CAVZQC010000004.1, on the reverse strand, counting down.
CGCAGGCTTATTTGCTGCAAACTTCGAGCACTTTGCCCCGTACGCGGCCGACGCGGTAAAGGCCGCTGCCATCACGCCGTAAGAGTTTCGCGAACCCTAATCGATTTCTTAGACGTTTTGGACGACGGCAACGTTACAGTAGGAGCACCCCTCATTTCAAGGAGTTCTCCCTAACGTGAAGATCCTCAGGCATTATGTCATTCCGGCTGCCGCCGCCGCCGCACTGCTCCTCCCTGCCGCTGCATTCGGCCAGCAGGCTCCCGCGGTGAACGACCCGGCGCCCGCCGCGACGCAGCAGCCTTCCCACGGCCGCCATCACGGCGGCTACATGCGGATGTTCCGCGGCCTCAATCTCAGCGACCAGCAAAAAGCGCAGATGAAGCAGATCATGCAGCAATACCGGCAAGCCCATCCCCGCGGAAGCGCTCCCGATCCGCAAGCGCGCAAGCAGATGCGCACGCAGCTGATGAACGTGCTGACGCCGCAGCAGCAAGCGCAGGTGCAGCAGCGCATGCAGCAGATGCGCGATCGCCGGCCCCCGGCAACTCCACAACCCTAGAGTCTCGGGCAGTGCCCGGCGGGGCGGTTGCTCGCCGGGCACTCTGAAGAGTTGTCGCAGTTCGGCATCGTACATGACGGGTGCATGAACGGCGATACTCTGGCGATTCTGGTCGGGGGCGGCCCCGCTCCCGGCATCAACGGCGTCATAGCCTCGGCTACGATTGAGGCGGCCAACACCGGGCTGCGCGTACTGGGCATCTACGACGGATATTTTCACATCGCGCAGGGCGACACGTCGCGCGTGCGCGAGCTGAGCGTTGAAGACGTGGCGCTCATTCATACGCGCGGCGGTTCCATACTGCGCACCTCGCGCACCAATCCCGCTAAAGATGAAGCGACGCTGCTGAATTGCGTACGCGCGCTCACGCTGCTCGGCGTGCGCTACTTGATCGCGATCGGCGGTGACGATACGACGTACGGTGCCATACGCATCGCGGAAATGACCCAAGGGCGCATCGGCGTCGCGACGGTTCCCAAGACGATCGACAACGATCTGCCTCTTCCGGACAACGCGCCGACGTTCGGCTTTGAAACGGCTCGCTCCGTCGCAACCGGCATCATCGAGAGCTTGATGGAAGACGCCCGCACCACCGAGCGCTGGTACCTGGTCGTGAGCATGGGACGTAAATCCGGCGCGCTCGCGCTGGGAATGTGCAAAGCTGCGGGGGCCGATTTGGCGGTGATCCCCGAAGAGTTTCCGGGTCCGGGTCTAGATTTGGAAGCGGTCGTCGATACGATCGTCGGAGCGATCGTCAAGCGCCGTTCGAACAATCACGACAACGGCGTGGCAGTGGTAGCCGAAGGCATTGCAGAGCGCCTTTCGCGCGAACAGCTCGCCGCGTCCGAAAATGCCGCGCGCGATGCGTACGGTCACGTTCGCCTTGCCGACATCCCCATCGGGACCGTACTGCGCGATGCGGTGCGGCGCCGCCTGGCGGAGATCGGCGTCGTGGCGACGATCGTGACGAAAGACATCGGATACGAGTTGCGTTGCGCGAAACCCGTTCCGTTCGACGTCGAGTATACGCGAACGCTCGGCTACGGCGCGGTTCGCTATCTGCTCGACGGAGGCAGCGGCGCGTTGATCGCGCTTTCGGGAGGCCGCGTAGTTCCCGTGACGCTGGCAGAATTGCAGGATCCAAGCACCAAGCGCGTGCGCGTGCGGATGGTCGACGTTACGACCGAATCGTACCGCGTCGCACGCAACTATATGACCCGCCTGGAAGCCGACGATTTCCGGGAGCCGGCGTTGTCGCGCTTGGCGGCATATACGAACTTGACCCCAAACGAATTCAAAGATCGCTTCGAAACGGTTCCGACCGGAGGCGTGCGAGTGTGAAACAACTGTTCCTGGCGGCGGCGGCATGCGCGCTCGCCGCTTGCGGTGGTACGGGCGGTGCAGCCGCGCAGGCTACCGCGCCCAGCGCGACCGTCTCGCCTTCGACCGGCTCGCCCGGCGCCGGCGCGGCATGCGCGGCCAGGACGACTCCCGCTCCGGCGGCGACGCCGGCCGGTCCCGCGCCGCAGCCGGCAACCGGTCTGAGCGTACCAAGCGGATTCCAGATTGAAATCATCGGCAACGTGCCGCGAGCTCGCGAGCTGACGTTTTTGTCCAACGGCGATTTGCTCGTTGGAACGATGGGGTCTTCGGTCTATCTGATCGCAAATCCGGAAGGCCAAGCCGCGTATCCGCAGGTTTTTGCCGACGTCGGCGATTCGCCGGCGGCGGGCGTAACATTTGCCTCGCAGAACTGCACCATTTACATCGGCGCGCAATTCGGCGTGTATGCGATTGCGTATACGTTCGGCGATCGAACGGCACGCTCCGGTCCCATCAAGATCGCGTCCGTTCGTTCCGGCGGCGGTTCGGGGCACAGCACGACCTCGGTTGCAGTTTCCGGCGACACGCTGTACGCGTCCGTCGGCTCCTCGTGCAATGCGTGCACGGAAACCGATCCGACTCGAGCGAGCATTCAGCAGATGGCATTGACCGGCGCTGGGATGCATGCAAAAGCCGTCCACATTCGTAACGCAATCGCACTGACCGTCAATCCCGCTACCGCAACCTTATGGGCCGGCGACGCCGGCCAAGACGATTTGCCGGCCGGACATCCTTATGAGTTCTTCGACGCCGTCACGCTGCATGCCGGCACGGCGAATTACGGATGGCCCGAGTGCGAAGAAAACCGCGTGGCCTATACGCCGGGCGCCGATTGCACGGGCGTAGTCGTACCGCTCGTGGTGTTTCCCGCATATCAAACGATCGTCGGCGCGGCGTTCTATCCCGGTTCGTCGGGCGCGCCGTACGCATTCCCTCAGCACTATCTCGGCGGCGCCTTCGTGAGCATGCACGGGTCGTGGCATACCGGCGGCGCGGGCGTCCCCATCGCTCCGCCGCGCGTCGCGTACGTTCCCATGTCCGGCGATGCACCGGTCAGCGCTGTGAACTGGTCCGATCCGACAAGGCAATGGAGCGATTTCATCACCGGATTTCAGCGTCCGAACGGCACGCGAATCGGCCGTCCGTCCGGCGTTGCGGTCGGGCCGCTCGGCGACGTTTTCGTGGCTGACGACCAAACAGGAAGCATCTATCGCATCCGGCACTAGCGACTGCGGGTACGAGCAGTTCTGCGGGTCCTCTAAAAAGGCGGCTATATGAACCTTTGCGCTATCCTCGTTTCGGTTTTGCTTTCGGCGGTAACGCCGGCGAGCGTGCCGAGCTCCACTGCGCTCAGAGCAGCTCTGCGGCACGACTTAGCGAGCTGACTTCAGCTGCAAGGAAAGGGCCCGAGCATATCAGTGCAGCTTCGCTCAGCGTGAGCCTGCAGCGCAACGCACGCCCAATCGACATCGCCGCCGGACGGGTCTCCTTGGCGCCGCATGCCGCGCAAACCGCACCCTCGAATCTCTTTCAGATCGGCAGCAACACCAAAGCTTTCACTGCGGTAACGCTTCTGCAGCTCGAAGCTGCGGGAAAACTGAGCATCGACGATCGCCTGGGGAAATTTCTTCCGCATTATCCGGCGTGGAAAAACGTGACGATTCACCGGCTGCTCGATATGACCAGCGGGATCCCCAGCTACGACAACCAGTACTCGATGCTGCATGCGTACGCGCTCGATCCCTACCACGATTGGAGCGCGAAGGAGCTGGTTGCGACGGTGTACGGCAACGGACATCCCAAACGCACGACCGGTTGGTCGTACAGCAACACCAATTACATTCTCGGGCAGATGATCATCGAGCGCGTCACCGGCAACAGCTACGCATTAGAGATCCGCAAGCGTTTCCTCACGCCGCAGCTCGGCCTCACCGATACGTACTACCAGCCCAATCGCTATCCGGCCGCCGTGGCGCGGCGTTTGGTCAGCGGCTACTTTGCCAATACCGATCCGGACAATGCGGCGCTCGCACCGCTCCTTGACAAGGACGTGCGCGATTATTCCCTGTCGTGGACGCAAGGCGCGGGCGGGATCGTTTCGACCCCTGCGCAGATCGTGCGCTGGGTGCGCGCGCTATACGAGGGGCCTGTGCTGCCCGCGCGGCAGCGAGCCGAGCTGATGACGATCGTTTCCAACCAAACCGGCAAACCGATCGCAGCAACGAGCCTGCGGGATCCCCGCGGATTCGGACTGGCCGTCGGTCAGCTGACGATGGCGCGCATAGGCACAGTGTGGTACTACGAAGGCGAAACGCTGGGTTATCGCATGCTCTACGCGTGGTTTCCTAAAAATGACGCGGTGATCGCCATTGGTCTGAACAGCCAGCCGCCCAGCAAAGAGGATCGCATCGGACAGCTGCTCAGCACGGTGTACGAAACGCTCGGGCGGATGCATCAACTCAGGAATGCGAATCCGTAAATGAAAGCGGCGGTACTTGCTCTAACGGCAGCGGCGGCCATGGTTCTTGCTCCCGAGCATGCACGATCGGCGTGGACTCCGAGCGTGCCTCACGGTTTCCACATCGAGCGAATCGCCACGGTCGACGGTGCGCGCGAGCTGGCATTTGGGCCTGGCGGCGATCTCTTCGTCGGGACCAGAGGCGGGAACGTCTACATCGTCCCTCACGCCGAATCCGCGGCCGGTTCTCCGCGCGTCTTTGCCCAACTGGGCGATGCGCCGGCTGCCGGCGTTTCGTTCGCCGATGACGCACTGTATGTCGGTACGCAGCATGCGATTTGGAAAATTGCGTATCGTGCCGGTGAGTTGCAATCCTCTGCTCGCGCTGCTCAAAAACTGGCTTCGGTTCGCGGCGGATCTCCGCCGGCGGGCAGCGACGGCGACGTACACGTCACCACATCCGTTGCGGCATCGCGAACGCACCTGTACGCTAGCGTCGGCTCGTCCTGCAATGCCTGCGTAGAAACCGATCCCACCCGAGCGACCGTGGGCGAAGTGCGCAACGGACGGTACGACGCGACCGCGCGGCGGATTCGCAACGCGATTGCGCTGGCTATCGATCCGCAGTCGGGTGCGCTGTGGGCGTCGGACGCAGGGCAAGACGAATTGCCCGCCGGGCACCCGTTTGAATTCGAGGACGACGTGACGGCGCATCGGGCGCCGGTGGACTATGGATGGCCGTACTGTTACGAAAACCACCAGCATAAACCAGGAACCTCGCAAAACTGCGGCGGCGTAGCGATCCCGCGCGTGCTGTTTCCGGCATACGAAACGCCGATCGGTGCGGCGTTCTATCCGTCGGCTCTGCGCGGCAAGTATGCATTCCCGGCTGAGTACCGCGGCGGACTATTCGTCACGCTGCACGGCTCGTGGCATGGACCGGCGCAGGGGTTATCGGGATTCGTGCCGCCTCGTGTGGTCTTCGTTCCGATGCGCGGTAACGGGGCCGCCCGGCCGGAGCGCTGGAGCGATCCGTCCGCGCAGTGGACGCAGTTTGCCGCGGGATACCAGCAGGGCGCTTCGGCAAGCCGCCTGGGACGTCCGACGGGCATTGCGGTCGGTCCCCAGGGCGATTTGTTCATCGCGGACGACCAAACCGGAGCGATCTACCGCGTTCGGCCGTGAACTCAAAGGGGCGCGGCGCGAGCGTTGGGTATATCGAAGTGCGCAAGGAGTACGTGCATGGCTGAAATTTTCGGAGCAGGCGGAGAAACGGTTACGGTAAGCGGACATTACGAATGTTCGGAATGCGGGCACCGCGAGCATTTCAAAGCCGGAACGACCTTTCCGCCCAATCACCATCCCGACAAACCGTGGTCGCTCTATGAGGCCACCGAGGAATTGCCGGCGCAGCAGACGAGCTGACGGGCCGGTTACGTTTGGGCGAAAAACGCGGCCAGTTTTTGAGCGATTGCGGGAAACGCGCGCTCGCTGATTTCCGCATAGCCGACGTCGTTGGGATGATAGCGATCGTCGCATAAGTACATCACGTCCGCGCGCAGCGGTGCGTTGGTGAAAGCGAACATGTCCACGAAGCAGTCGTCGTACTCGTCGACGATTCGGCGCATCCTCTCGTTCAGGCGCGCGCACAGCCGCGCCACCGCAGGTTTGAGCAGCAGCGGCACGCCGTCGGTTTGGGTGACGTCCGGCATGCCGCCGGCGATAACCGCCGCTTGCGGTGCGGCATCGTGCACGGCCTGCAGCAGATGTCGAAACCGCCGCGCAAATACGATCGCGTCGCGCGTGTACCGCAAGTCGTTTGCGCCGGCGATCAGAAGGATCACGTCGGCTTGCGCGCGACGCAGTTGGGGAACTTGATGACGCAAAACGTCCCCCATCGTAGAATGGGGGACGGCGAAGTTGGAAAGCGTGCTGCTCGGTCGGCCGGCCCGAAGACGGGCGAAAATGCGGTGCGCGAGACCGCCCTCCTGCCCCGAAGCACCCAGTCCGTAGGCTAAACTGTCACCCAGCACGACCATCGACAGCCGCGCCGAGCTGCAGAGTCCTTCCGAAGCCTGGTGCATGACGTTGTTATTTTACCCGTTTCTCGCATTCTGCCCTCGCGACGGGCACCCGCATAAATGACGGTTCGTTCGATGCCTTGGCGGATACATTAGAGGGCAATGCGACTGCCGCGTCCGTTTGAGGGCAATTACGGCGTAACGCTCGCCGTAGCAATCTTTGCCATTGCACCGTTCATTTTCCTCACGACGGCCGGGACCATGTACGAAAAGCAGACTGACGGCGGATCTCGCGACAGACCAAACTGCGCTTTCCATCCTTTCCGGATTGGCCGTCGCCGGATACGCATTCGGCGCGCTGCTGGGCGGGGATCTCATTCAGCGCTTCCCGCAACGCCGGCTCTTCATCATCTGCGAATCGCTTTTCATCCTGGGATGCGGGATCGGCGCAAGCGCAAGTACCCTCGTCGCGTTCGGAGCGGGCAAAGTGCTGCTGGCGTTTGCGACGGGGCTTCTGCTGGTCATCGCGCTTCCTCCCGTAGTACAGCGTTTTCCGGCTTGCAGAATGAGCACGACGGCTGCGGCGGTCAACATCGGCTTTTTCGGTGCGGTGACGGCAGGGCCGTTGATCGGCGGAGAACTCGCAAACGCGCATGCGTGGCGCTGGTTTTATGCGGGCTTGGCTCTGGTCGGCTTCGCCGTCTTGGCGGTTGCGCTTTTCACGCTTGCGGATCGCAAGCCGCCCAATCCGGGTCTGCCGTTCGATGCGCCGGCGTTGACGCTGGCGCTCATTGCAACGGCACTGCCGTTTTGGGCGTCGGGCGAACTGGTCGGGCACGGCTTTCCATCGTATCCGTTCATGGTTCCGACGGCCGTCGGCATTGCTGCCTTCGTTGCATTGCTGCTGCTGGAATACCATAAAAAGGAGCCGCTTTCGCCGGTCAAGCCGTTGTGGAAGGCGGTGCCCGTGGCCGGCGTAGTAATCGCCATGTTCGGCGGCGCTGCGCTCGTGACGCTGATGCAACTGCTCGAACAGTTCGAGCTCAACGTCGCGCACGTTCGGCCGCTTGCCGCAGGACTGCTCTTTTGGCCCGAAGTGCTCGGAACGCTGATTGCGGCGGTCGCTTTAGGTGCTTTGATCGGCTCGCGCTTTCTCGTCCTGCTGCCGCTGGCCGGAATGCTGCTGATTGTCGCTGCTGGGGCGATGCTGTTGTTCGCGTCAACGGCGCACCCGCCGGCGTTCTATTTGACCGTGACCGGATTGCTTGGAGCAGGCGCCGGCGCGACCGTCGCTCCCGGTTTGTGGCTAGCCGGCTTTTCGCTGCCCTCGAATCTAGTCGGACGAACGTTTGCGCTCGTCGAGCTGGTGCGCTCCGAGGCCGATTTCATCATTGCGCCGATTCTCTTGCAGGTGGCGGTCGTCGCATCGGGCGGCGCATTGCTCGATCGAAGCGGCGTCAAAATCGCAGTTTGGATCGCCATCGGCGTGGCTGTGGCGGCGACGCTTGCGGCGACCGCCATATACGGCAGCGGCGGCATGCGTCTGTACGAGCCCGATCTCGAAAAGTGGCTGGAAAGCGGAGACAAGAACGCAACGGCGATCGATTCGCCCGCCCTGGGCGCGGCTTTCATGCGGTAGCGTTCCGGCGGCGCGGGGTTCCGCAGCACTTACGAGGAACCGCGCGGGGATGCGACGGATTCTTTCCTTTCTCATACTTGGCGCACTTGTCGCGGCTGCGGCATTTCCCGCACGCGCGGCGCTCTTGGGCAGTGCTCGGTTCCACGGTTCGATCGATCGCGACTTCACCGTTGGAAGGTCCACTTCGGTCTCAATTACGATCGCGAGCGGAGACTTGGACCTGCGGGCGGTCGACGTGCAGCGACAGGCGTCTCGAGCCGGAATCGCCGCGCACACCGTACAGGCCGGCGGGATCGTTCATCTGCATGGCGACGTAACCGCGGATTCGCAGCAGGCGCTGGCAGACGTGACCATCACCACCCAGCAGCGCGGCAGTCAGTACGAAATCTCGATTCGCGAACCGCATTGGAAGGGGTTCTTCGGCAAATTCAACAGCCGCTATACGATTGCGTACCCGTCTACGCTCGCGCTCGACGTTGACGATTCTTCGGGCGACGTGCGCATTTACGGCCCACGCAACGCCGTGACCGTTCAATCGTCGAGCGGCGACGTCAGCGTACAGAATCCGCAGCAAAGCGTAGTCGTTCGCGATTCCAGCGGCGACGTCGCCATCCGCGGCGCTCTTTCGACGCTGGATGCCCACGCGTCCAGCGGTGACGTTACGGCTAGCCTTGCGCCGGGATGGGCCGGATCGTCGATTGCGCTGTCGAGCTCGAGCGGCGACATTCGCCTAAGCGTGCCGCGCGGCTTTCACGCAGCGGTGAACGCGCATACCGCCTCGGGGAGCGTGCGCGTGGCCGGCGGTGTTCTGCAAAGCGGCGGCACGCCGGTGCGCTTGTTCAGCTCGAGCGGCGACGTAATCGTGAAGTAATGCAAGAAGCCCGCGGCGTTAACCGCGGGCTTCTTGTCGATATAATCTGGCGCCGACCTACTTTCGAGGGACCCTGCGGTCCGACTATCATCGGCGCTGGCGGGCTTAACTGCCGTGTTCGGGATGGGAACGGGTGGGACCCCGCCGCTATGAGCGCCAGAAACTTGATCCTCACCGTCACGTCGAGCCGGAGCTCCAGACTGTGACGATGAGAAAGCTGCATACAGAAGAACTTTCAGTGCCTAAACAGAGGAAGACGAGTCAAAAATTTCCGGGCGATTAGTACCGGTCAGCTCCACACCTTGCAGTGCTTCCACCTCCGGCCTATCAACGTGGTAGTCTACCACGGCCCTTCACACTTTCGTGATCGAGATCTCATCTTGGAGTCAGTTTCACGCTTATATGCTTTCAGCGTTTATCTGATCCGAACATAGCTACCCGGCTATGCCCCTGGCGGGACAACCGGTTCACCAGCGGTTCGTTCAACCCGGTCCTCTCGTACTAGGGTCGACACTCCTCAAATCTCTAACGCCCACGGCGGATAGGGACCGAACTGTCTCACGACGTTCTGAACCCAGATCGCGTACCGCTTTAATGGGCGAACAGCCCAACCCTTGGGACCTACTACAGCCCCAGGATGCGACGATCCGACATCGAGGTGCCAAACCTCCCCGTCGATGTGGCGTTCTGCAATTGCTTGCAGCCTAGACTATACCTTCATCTCTTTCGAGAGCATTGCGTATTATGAACGCGATAGATTTGCGCATGCGCAGCGCGTCCATCCCTCGTCGGTAAAACGAGAAGTCGTTACAGGGAACAATCGCGCAGCATGCCCGTTTAGGGTTTAGCCCGTCTATTACGACGGCGATTGTTCTTCCCTCGGTATTGCCCGCGACGATCGCGGGTTTCACCGATATGAGCAATGAGTTTGCCGCGCAATCGCTTGCGCGGAGAGCCCAAATTGACTCTTGGGGGAGATAAGCCTGTTATCCCCAGAGTAGCTTTTATCCGATAAGCGACGGCCCTTCCATTCGGTACCGCCGGATCACTTAGCCCTGCTTTCGCACCTGCTCGACCTGTCCGTCTCGCAGTCAAACTCCCTTTTGCCTATGCACTCTATGCGAACGGTTTCTGACCGTTCTGAGGGAACCTTTGGGCGCCTCCGTTACTCTTTAGGAGGCGACCGCCCCAGTCAAACTGCCCGCCTGACGCTGTCCTACTACCGGATTACGGCAGCTAGTTAGAAGCCCAAGATTTTCAGGGTGGTATCCCAAGGTTGGCTCCCTGCGAGCTAGCGCCCGCAGATCGTCGCCTCCCACCTATCCTGTACAGAAAATCTCAGACCCCAACATCAGGGTACAGTAAAGCTTCATGGGGTCTTTCCGTCCTGCCGCGGGTAACCAGCATCTTCACTGGTACTGCAATTTCGCCGGGCCCCCCATTGAGACAGTGTCCAAGTCGTTACTCCATTCGTGCAGGTCGGAACTTACCCGACAAGGAATTTCGCTCACTTTTTTTCCGGCGCTTTCACGCAGGAGTGGACTATATCTTCATCCGGCACCCTAGACAAAAACCCGCAACGCATTTCGCGTCCGCAGTTTTTTGAAAAGCCGGAGCATCACGTGTAGTCTCTGAGGATCCCCTACGACCGTAGGGTTTCCTGCGGATTGTCCAATCCACAACCATTTTTACAGCCGTCGCCGGCGAGTAGGTTGGGCTCTAAGGATGTTCCCGCATATAGTGATGTTTTCGTTCGCACATTACTGTGCGATGAGGCAACGATAAAGTTGTTACCTTAGGACGGTTATAGTTACCGCCGCCGTTTACTGGGGCTTCAGATCAAAGCTTCGCTTGCGCTAACCTCTCCCTTTAACCTTCCAGCACCGGGCAGGAGTCAGCCCCTATACGTCCGCTTTCGCGTTCGCAGAGACCTGTGTTTTTGTTAAACAGTCGCTTGGACCTATTTTCTGCGACCTCCCTCGGCTTTCGTCGTAAAGACTAGACCAAAGAAGGCACCCCTTCTCCCTAAGTTACGGGGTTAATTTGCCGAGTTCCTTAACAGGGGTTCTCCCGTCGCCTTAGCATGCTCTGCCAGTCTACCTGTGTCGGTGTACGGTACGGGCACCTATGATCTATCTAGAGACTTTTCTTGGAAGCGTAGAGTCCGCTGCTTCGGATCCGAAGATCCTCGTCGTCGCTTCTCGGGGTCAGCCACGCGGATTTGCCTGCGTGACCCCCTACCGGCTTAAACGCACACATCCATCGGTGCGCCAGCGTATCTTCCTCCGTCATCCCTTCGATTCATGATCACCTACGAACGATGGCTAGCCGTCTTTTGTCTTCTTCGATCGTGTCGTTGCTGCTCGGTTGCGGTCGTTAGACCGCGCCCTCGCCAGCGCCTAACGCTCGAGAGAAAACAAACTGCCGCTTCGTCTAGCAACGAAAGTGGCGTGACTAGACATTGTTCGGAAGTGATCAAACGGTCATCGGTGGTAGCAGAATATGAACTGCTTGTGCATCGCCTACGCATCTCTGCCTCGGCTTAGCTCCCGACTCACCCTGAGACGATTGACGTTGCTCAGGAAACCTTAGACTTCCGGCGAGAGAGGTTCTCACTCTCTTTTCTCGCTACTTATACCTGCATTCGCACTTGTAGTTCGTCCAGCCGTCCTCACGGTCGACCTTCAGCCTACGCTACAACGCTCCCCTACCGATGAGTCTTGAACTCCTGATTTAAGTCAGAAGTTCAAGTGACTT
>CAVZQC010000004.1:0-392500 GCA_963777315.1 Vulcanimicrobiota bacterium | reverse complement strand
CGCAAATTGCGCGCGAGCACGATCGAGGTTTTGATTGGGCCGGCGAACCCGAAAGTATCGATCGCCATCGAGATGATCGGCTAAAAACCGGATACCGTTTTCGTACGCCATCACCTTACCGGCCATGACGAACGCATCTCGTTCCGCAGCGCAAATCGTATCGCCGGCGCCGGCCGTGAATCCATCGGCGACGGCGCGAAAAAGGTCCGGTTCGATGCGCACGCGATCCAGGTTCGGCTCGTCTTCCGCAGCGCGCGTTGCCGCCGTACGAACCAACTCGCCCACGTCGAACAGCGTCAGTCCCGGCATGACGGTGTCGAGATCGACGACGCACACCGCTTCCCCCGTGCGATCGTCGAACAGCACGTTCGTGACCTTCGTATCGTTGTGCGTTACTCGCATCGGGAGTCGTGCAGTCACGGCAAGATCCCTCAAAGCCGTGGTAAGGGATTGACGAGCAAAGGCCGCTTCCAGTGCGTCCTTGGCTGCGGCCGCCCGATTGCAGCGATCCGCTTGGGCGGCACGTACGAAGGCGGCGAAACGAAGCGACGTGTCGTGGAACCCGGAAATCGTTTCGTGCAGAGTGGCCGCGGGAAAGTCGCATAACGCGGCGGTAAAGCGGCCGAAGGCCAGCGCGGCAGCATAGGCTTGGTCCGGCGTGCGGGTCACGCCGCCGGGTATCGTCCGCTCGACGTACGCGTACGTTCTCCAGTAGTCGCCCCCGTGCGTCGCTAGCACGTCCCCGCCGTGTACGGTCGGCAGCAGCCGAAGCACGCGGCGGTCCAAATCCGGTAAGCCTTGCAGCTCGAACTTGCGCCTCAAGTGGTCCGTAACGCGAGCGATGTTCTCAATGACTGCCGCAACGTTGGGGAACACCGCGGTGTTGATCCGCTGATGTACGTATCGCCGCAGAAGAACGCCGTCGCGGTATGTCGCAAAGTACGTTTCGTTGATGTGGCCCGCATCGTATCGCTCGCAGCAAACGTACGTGCCGCGAACGGCGAATTGCGCGCCGATCTGCGCCAGCGAGACCATCTTGCGCGGCTCGCGGAGCTTAGCGTACCTTGCGTGAAATCGATTTGGCCTGTAAAAACAACAGCAGGTAATCCCGGCCGCCGGCCTTGCTGTCCGTACCCGACATATTGAAGCCGCCGAAGGGATTTGCGCCCACTAGAGCACCGGTGCACTTGCGGTTGAAGTACAGGTTACCCACGAAGAACTCGTCCTTCGCACGCTCGATCTTTTTCTCGTCCGCCGTATAGACCGAACCAGTCAAGCCGAACTCCGTATTGTTCGCAATCTCCAAAGCATGATCGTAATCGCGCGCTTTGATCACCGCCAGCACCGGCCCGAATATCTCTTCCTGCGCGACGACGGCGTCGGGTGCGACGTCGGCGATCACGGTGGGTTCGAGAAAGTATCCTTGCGATCCGATGCGCCCGCCGCCGAAAATCAGCCGGCCTTCCCTTTTTCCGGTTTCGATGTAGCGTTGAATGCTGTTGACGGCGCGCTCGTTGATCACCGGACCCATGTATTGGGATTTGTCCGACGGATCGCCCACGGTGATTTTCGCAACGCGCGCTTTGAGTTTGTCCAAAAACTCATCGTAAATGCTCTGGTCGACGATCGCTCGCGAGCACGCCGAACACTTCTGCCCCGCAAATCCGAAGGCGGACGCCGCAACGCCTTCAACTGCCGAGTCGACGTCGGCGTCCGCGGCTACGACGATGGAGTCCTTGCCGCCCATCTCGGCGACCACGCGCTTTATCCATTTCTGACCGCGCGCGGTTTTGGCTGCGCGCTCGTTGACGCGCAAGCCGACCTCTTTGCTGCCGGTGAACGAAACGAATCGCGTGAGCGGATGCTCGACGATGGCGTCCCCGATGACGCTGCCGTTGCCGGGGACGAAATTCACGACGCCCGCCGGCACGCCCGCTTCGCGCAGGAGATCCACGAACCACGCCGCGATGACGGCCGAGTCGCTGGAAGGTTTGAGCACGACGGTGTTTCCCGTGACCAGCGCGGCCGACGTCATTCCGGCCATGATCGCGAACGCAAAATTCCAGGGCGGAATAACGACGCCTACGCCCAGTGGAAGGTACACCAATTCGTTCTCTTCGCCCGGAATCGGGGTAACGGAATGTTTGCCGGCGTACCGCAGCGCCTCGCGGGCATAGAACTCCAAAAAGTCGATCGCCTCGGCGGTGTCGCCGTCGGCCTCGGTCCAACTCTTGCCGACTTCGTACACGAGCACGGCGTTGTAATGATAACGGCGTTCGCGTATCAGCTGGGCGGCGCGCAGCAGCAAATCCGCGCGCTCTTGCGCGCTCGTATTGCGCCAGGTTTTGAACTGCTCGTGCGCGGTTTCGATAGCGCGATTGGCTTGTTCGAGCGACGCGGCCGAAATCTGTCCGACGATCTCCGCCGGGTTGGCCGGATTGATCGAAGGAATGGTCTGGCGCGTTTCAATGCGTTCGCCGCCTATGACCAACGGGTACTTCTCGCCGAACCGGGACTTGACCGACGCGAGCGCGGCTTGCATGGCAGCCACGTCGGCAGGGTCGGTATACGTCTTAATCGGCTCGTTCGAAAACGGCGAGATGCGCTCGAGCGTAGTGCTCACAATTTCACTCCTGTACAACAAGCAGTCTTTATTGTAACCCCGCCGCCCCCCGCTCGGGTTACGACCTTCCCCCTAGCAGGCTTGCTTGCAGCGTGAGAAAATGTCGGCGCTATGACTTACGACATCGCGATCGTCGGAGGCGGAATCGTCGGTTTGGCGGTCGGCCGCGAACTGCTCCTGCGCTATCCGCGACTTCGTCTGGCGATTCTTGAAAAGGAAGCGGACGTCAGCAAGCACCAGACGGGCCATAACAGCGGCGTCATTCATTCGGGGATTTACTACACGCCGGGGTCCCTCAAAGCCAAGCTGTGCGCGGACGGACGGCGAGCACTCTGGCGGTACTGTCAAGCCAAGGGTATCGAATACCGGCAAGTCGGGAAATTAATCGTCGCTACCGAGGAAAGCGAGCTGCCGCGGCTGCAGGCGCTTTGGGAGCGCGGACAAGCCAACGGCATCGAAAACATCGAGATGCTGGACGCTGCCGGGATTGCCGAGCGCGAACCGCACTGCGCCGGCATTCGGGCCATCTTCTCTCCGGTGACCGGCATCGTCGACTATGGCGAAGTCGCACGTTCGTATGCCCAAGACATCCGCGCCATGGGCGCAGACATTCTCACGGGGCGCCGAGTCACGGCCATCGAGCGCAAAGGGGGCTTAAGCCGCATAACCACCAGCAACGGCGAAACGCAAGCTCGATACGTCATCACGTGCGGCGGCCTGCAGTCCGACCGGCTGGCGCGCATGACGGGCGGCGCGGGTGATCCAAAAATCGTGCCGTTCCGCGGCGACTACCTGATCCTCAAGCCGGAGAAACGCTATTTGGTCAAGGGCAACATCTATCCCGTCCCGGATCCTTCGTTCCCGTTCCTGGGCGTACATTTCACGCCGCGTATGAACGGTGACATCTGGCTCGGACCGAACGCCGTGCTTGCGTTCGCACGGGAAGGATACACTTTCTCCACGATCGACCCGCGAGATCTCTTCGAGTCGCTCACGTACCCCGGCTTCATCAAGCTCGCCGGCAAGTATTTGTCGATCGGAATGGGCGAAATGTATCGCGACGTCGTACGATCCGCTTACGTCAAAGCACTGCAGCGCTACATCCCCGAATTGCAAGTCGACGATACGCTGCCCGGGCCTTCGGGCGTGCGCGCGCAGGCGATGAACGCAGACGGGTCGATGGTCGACGATTTCGTTTTCGAAGGATCCGAAGGCGTGGTTCACGTGCGTAACGCACCCTCGCCGGCTGCAACGTCTTCGCTTGCCATCGGCGCGTACGTCGCAGACGACGCGGACAAGCGTTTCGGTCTGGGGACAGCCGCGGCTACCGCGTAGTCACGCCAGCAGCTCTCGGCAGAACCGCTCGATGCGCCGGGCGGCCTGGTGCGCTCGCGTACCGGCATACGCTTCGATCAGCGCCGTGCCGACGATGACGCCGTCCACGATATGCCGTACTTGCCGCACGTGATCGGCTTTGCTTATGCCGAAACCCAGCGCCAGCGGCTTATCGGTGACCCCGCGCAGCGCCGACACTTGCGCGCGCAGCGGAGCGAAATTCGGCGCAGCATCGGCGCCCGTTACGCCCAGACGCGAAACGACGTAGACGAAACCCGTCGCCGCAAGCGATATGCGGGCGGCGCGCTCGAGCGGCGTTGAGGGCGCTATCAGCAAGGGCATGTCCAATGCATTCGCGCGCACGGCATCGCGCAGCTCCCGGCCTTCTTCGAGCGCAATATCGGGTACGATAACGCCTGCCGCGCCCGCGCGGGCGGCATCGCGGGCAAAACGTTCGACGCCGTAGCGATGCACCGGATTGAAATACGTGAACAACACGATCGGCATGCCCGCCGGCGCCTGTCCGACGAGTTGAAAAAGGTCGGCCATGCTCACACGGTTTCGTAATGCGCGCATGCCTGCTGCGGCAATCGTCGCCCCATCCGCAAGCGGGTCGCCGTACGGTATTCCCAGTTCGATCGCACCGGCGCCTGCGCGCGCAACCGCGCGGAGAAGAAGCGCAGTCGTTTCCAGATCGGGATCGCCGGCCATGAGATACGGGATGAAAGCGCAGCGATTCGGCTCGAAAGCAGCGGCGAGGGACCGGGCGACGCTCACCGCCGGCGCATGTCGCGGACCTGCGCTACGTCCTTCTCGCCGCGGCCGCTCAGGCTGACCAAGATCAGATCGTTGCGGCAACGCTCGCGCGCCAGGTTGCGCGCGAACGCCAACGCGTGCGCGCTTTCCAGAGCGGGGATGATCCCTTCGGTTTTCGCCAAGCCGAAGAATGCCTCGAGCGCCTCGTCGTCGGTGATCGACACGTATGTCGCGCGCCCGCTCGCGTTCAGATGCGCATGTTCCGGTCCTACGCCCGGATAGTCCAGCCCCGCGCTGATCGAATGCGTATCCAGAACCTGCCCGTCCTCGGTCTGGAGCAAATGCGAGCGCGATCCATGCAAAACGCCGACGGAGCCCGCTGCGATTGCGGCTGCGGTTCGCCCGCTTTCGATTCCCGCGCCGGCCGCCTCCACTCCCCACAATCTCACCTGTGCGTCCTCGAGGAATGCAGAAAATATGCCGATTGCATTGCTGCCGCCGCCCACGCAGGCCACCACGTCGCTCGGAAGCCGGCCGTAGCGTTCCAAACATTGACTGCGGGCTTCTTCTCCGATGATCTTTTGAAATTCCCGTACCATGTACGGGTAAGGGTGCGCGCCGACCACGCTGCCGATCACGTAGAACGTATCGTCCACTCGAGCCGCCCATTGCCGGAACGCTTCGTTGGTGGCATCTTTGAGCGTCTGCGTGCCGCTGTCCACTGAATGAACCGTTGCGCCGAGCAGTTGCATGATATACACGTTGAGCGCTTGGCGTTCGACGTCCACTGCGCCCATGTAGACGTCTACCGGCAGCCCGAATTTCGCGCCCACGGTCGCCGTGGCCACGCCGTGCTGCCCCGCGCCCGTTTCCGCGATGAGATGCGCTTTGCCCATGCGGCGCGCAAGCAGCGCCTGGCCGATCGTATTGTTGATTTTGTGCGCGCCGGTGTGGTTGAGATCTTCTCGCTTGAGCGCTACGGGCGCGCCGCCTTGCACCTCAAAGAAACGCTGCGCCGCGTAGAGCGGGGACGGACGTCCCACGAAATCCCGCGCGAGCCGGCGATACTCGGCCCAAAACGACGGATCGGCGAAGGCGGACTGAATTGCGCGTTCCAGTTCGGTAAGCGCCGCAACCAGCACTTCCGGAACGAAACGACCGCCGAACTCGCCGAAGTATCCCTCTGAATCAGGATGCATCGACTTCTTTGACCGCTTGAACGAAGGCGCGCATTTTTTGCGCGTCCTTGCGCGCGCTCGTCTCGACCCCGCTGCGCACGTCCACCCCGAATGGGCGCACTGCTCTTATGCAGGCGGCCACGTTTTCCGGGTTCAGGCCGCCGCCTACGATGATCTGGCGCCGGCGCGCGAGCGAACCCACCAGCCGCCACGGGAACGCCGTGCCGGTGCCGCCCCGCGCGCCGTCGACTGCGGTATCGAACAGCACGATGGCGCGGGGATGCGCGTTGCACTTGCGCTCGAGGCCGGCCTCGTCACTCTCTTGCGGTGAGACATGCACGGTTTTGATGATCCTGCCGTCTATTGAAGAGACGAATTCCGGCGGTTCTTCTCCGTGCAATTGAACGACCAAATCCGGAAAGATGTCGCGCGCGCGGCTGATGTCGTCGCGAGAAGGCTCCACGAAAACTCCAACGGGCGTGATGAAGGCTGGAATCTCGCTGGCGATGTGCTTGGCGGCGCTCTGCGTGATGCGCCGGGTCGACGGCGCGAAGATCATGCCGACAGCGTCCGCGCCGGTCTGGACTGCCAGCATCACGTCGTGCAGATCCGTGCAGCCGCAAAATTTGACGCGCGTCCTCACTGCGCCGCCGGCGTGCACGCAGCAGATTTGAAGGCGCGAACCACAGCGGCCGGATCGTCCGCGCGCATCAGCGCTTCTCCCACCAAGAATCCGCGCGCGCCCGCGCGGTGCAGGCGAGCGACGTCTTCGGGGGCACGCATGCCGCTCTCGCTAATGACCGTAACGCCCGGCGGCACCCGCGGAAGCAAATATTCGCTCACCGCAAGGTCGGTTTCGAACGTACGCAGATTACGGTTGTTGATGCCGATCAACTTCGCGCCGGCGGCCAACGCGCGCGCAAGCTGCGCACTATCATGCACCTCGACGAGCGCGTCCAGGTGGTACGCGGCAGCTTCGTCCATGCAGCACTGCAGTTGTGCGTCATCGAGTCCGGCGACGATCAGCAGTACGGCGTCGGCACCGTAGGCTGCGGACTGCGCGATTTCGTAGCGCGTACTCAGAAAGTCTTTGCGCAGAATCGGGCGCGTGCTGTGAGTGCGCGCGATGCGCAGAAAAGCCGGCTCGCCCAAAAAGTGATCGGATTCGGTGAGCACGCTGATGCAGTCGACGCCCGCGCGATCGTACGCTCCGGCGAAGCCGGCCGGGTCGAAGTTGCGCGCGATCAGTCCGGCTGACGGAGACGCCCGCTTGATCTCGCCTACGATCGCCGGGCCGTGCGCTTGGAGCAGTGCGTTGAGAAACCGACGGCGGTCCTTCTTGCTCTCCAATGCGCCGGCGCGCACCGCTTCGTAGGGTTCCCGCAGCCGATCGCGCTCCAGAACCGCCGTTTTGGCGGCATAGATGCGCTGCAGGATGTCAAACATGCGAGAACCGCCGAGCCCGATCGAACGCCTCGGCTGCCCTGCCTTCGTGCAGGATCGTACGAGCCAATTCCAGGCCGTCCTCGATCGTCGCGGTGTGCGAACACGTGCAAAAGGCAACTGCGGCGTTGAGCGCGACGACATCCGACGCGGGGGACGCTTCGCCGTTCAAAACTGATTCGAAAGCTACTTGGCACGCGCGCACCGACCCGCCGCGAATAGATTGAAGCGGAGCGTTCACGCCGTAGTCCTGCGGGTTCAACGTCCAACGCCGCGTGTCGCTTTCATCGAATGCGTACACGGTCGTCGGCCCTTCGCCGGCCACCTCGTCAATACCGCCGGCCGCGTGTACGACCGAGGCGCTTTTTACGCCCAGACCCTGCAGCACTCGCCCGATCAGCTCGACGTGTTCCTCGCGCGCTACCCCGACCACCTGATGGGTCGCGCGCGCCGGGTTCGTGAGCGGTCCCAGGATGTTGAAGATCGTGCGAACGCCCAGTTCGCGGCGAACGGGCGCCACGGTTTTCATCGCGGGATGATAGCGCGGAGCGAACATGAACGTAAACCCGGTTTGCGCGAGCATGTCCGCCGCGCGCTGCGGGTCCAGGTCGATATTCATGCCCAACGCTTCCAGCACGTCGGCACTGCCGCATGCGCTGGAAGCAGCCCGGTTGCCGTGTTTGGCCACCGGTATGCCGGCCGCGGCAACCGTCAGCGCGGTCATCGTCGATATGTTTATCGTGTTTGCGCCGTCTCCGCCGGTCCCCACGACGTCGACGACCATCGGCAAGGCGTGTTCGACGTGCAAACTGCGCTCGCGCATCGCAGCCGCGGCTCCGAGCACCTCGTCGAACGCTTCGCCCTTGCACGCCAGCGCCGCGAGCAGCCCTGCGGACTGCACCGCCGTAAAGGAACCGTCCATGATCTCACCGATCGTGGATGCAGCGTCGCTTTGAGTCAGATCTTCGCCCGCGAGCAGCCGGCGAAGCAACGGGGCGTACTCGATTGGCGGTACGCCCCTTACCGCTTACCGGACAAGCTGCAGGATCGAAAGTTCCGCCGCATCGCCGGATCGAATGCGCGACTTCGTGATCCGCGTGTACCCTCCGCCGCGCTCCTTGAGCGACGGCGCAATTTGTTCCACCAACTTTTTGGCAACGGCCGGTTCCGTAATGTATTGCGCGATCAAGCGGCGCGAGTGCAGATCGCCCCGGGCCGCCGTGGTGATGAGGCGCTCGACGACTTTACCGACTTCTTTGGCTTTGGCCGAGGTCGTTTCGATTTTCTCGTGTTTGAAAAACGACGTCGCCAGATTGCGCAGCAGGGCTTTGCGGTGCGCGTCCGTGCGCGAAAGTCGTTTGTACGCGATTTGGTGCGGCATCTACAGTGCTTCCATTAGTAAAATCGTCCAGTGATTCTCATGACGGGCGCAGCGAGAGGCCGCGTTCTTCGAGAACTTGCTTGATCTCGTCCAGCGACTTCTTGCCGAAGTTGCGCATTTTGATGATCTCGTCCTCACTCATGTCGAGCAATTCGGAAACCTTGGAGATTCCCGCTCGTTTGAGGCAATTGAAGGAGCGCACGGAAAGGTTGAGCGTTTCGACCGGAATGTCCCATTCGCTGGTCGGCGCCTGAGGCAACGGCTTCTCTTCGTTGGTGAAGTCGACGAACAAGTCCAGCTGCTCTTGCATGATCTGGGCTGCTGTGGCCAGCGCCTCGTCGGGCGTCACCGAGCCGTTGGTTTCCATTTCGATGGTAAGGCGGTCGAAGTCCACGTTCTGACCCACGCGCGTATCGTCTACCGTGAAGTTGACTTTGCGGATGGGCGAGAAGATCGAGTCCAGCGGGATGAGCCCGATCATGTGCTCGACGTTGCGCTGGCGATCGGCCGTAACGTAACCGCGCCCGGTTTCTATGCCGATCTCCATCGAGAGCTTGGCGGACTTGGAAGACAGCGTAGCGATGTGATAGCCGGGATCCAGCACCTCGACGTCGGCGTCGGGTGCGATATCGGCTGCGGTCACTTCCTTTTCGCCGCCCGCGCTGAGCGTGAGCACTTTGGGTTCGTCGGTGTTGAGCTTGACGGGCAGGCCCTTGAGATTGAGCATCAGGGCGATGGTGTCTTCGACGATTCCCGGGATGGTCGAAAATTCGTGCAGCACACCGTCGATCTTCATGTACGTGACGGCGGCTCCGGGGATGGAACTGAGCAGTATCCGCCGCAGCGCGTTGCCGAGCGTGATGCCGAAGCCGCGTTCCAGCGGCTCGATCACGAACTTGGCGTAGTTATCGCGGCGCTCGCGTACTTCGATGCTTGCGCCTTGCGGCATATCCAATACGGTCATGGTCGGTGTTCGGGTTCCTTTATTGCTCCTTACGTTATCCGCAGCAGACCACGGGGTCGCCTGCGATCGCACGCCTAGGAGCGGCTTTGGTTACTGGTTTCTCGCGTAAAAAAGGCTAACGAGAATAATATTCGACGATCAGCTGCTCGTCGACCGGCGTGTCGATCTGCTCGCGGCTGGGCAGCTGCACCACGCGCGCGGACTGATCCGCGTCGTTGTACTCGAGCCACTCGGGAGCTCGGCGGTTTCGCGCAACCTCGAAATTCGATTCGAACACCGGCGATTTCTTGCTGCGTTCGCCGACGCTGATCACGTCGCCGGTTTTGAGGATGTACGAAGGAATATTGACCAGCCGGTCGTTCACGCGGAAATGGCGGTGGGTAACGAGTTGGCGCGCCTGCGCGCGGCTGTTCGCCAAATTCAAACGATAGACGACGTTGTCAAGACGGCGCTCGAGCAGCTGCAGGAAGGTGCGGCCCGTCTGACCCGGAACGCGTGCGGCTTCGCGAAAGTAATTCTCGAACTGCGTTTCGTGCACGCCGTAATACCGGCGCATCTTCTGCTTCTCTCGCAGCTGACGGCCGTATTCGGAAACCTTTTGACGCTGTTTGCCTTGCGTCTTCTGGCCCGGCGCCGTGCCGCGGCGCTCGACGGCGCACTTTTTGCTCAAACAGCGGTCGCCTTTGAGAAACAGTTTGATTTTTTCGCCCGTTTTGCTCGCCGCGGTTTCGCGACGGCATAAACGGCATACGGGTCCAGTATAGCGTGACATGCGTTCTCTCTATACGCGCCGGCGCTTTGGAGGCCGGCAGCCGTTGTGCGGGATCGGCGTGACGTCTTTGATGAGCGTGATCTCCAAACCGGTGGCCTGCAGCGAACGGATTGCCGCTTCGCGACCGGCGCCGGGTCCTTTTACCAGAACTTCGGTGGCCTTCATGCCGTGCTCCATCGCCTTGCGCGCCACCGCTTCGGCAGCCATTTGCGCGGCGAACGGAGTCGACTTCTTCGAGCCTTTGAAGCCGAGATTTCCCGCCGAAGCCCACGCGATGACGTTGCCCAGATTGTCCGAAATCGTTACGACCGTGTTGTTGAACGATGCGTGAACGTGGGCCACGCCGGACTGAATGTTTTTGAACTCGCGCTTCTTGCGCGTTTTGACTTGTTTCTTGGCTGCCAAAGTCAGCTCCAGCGACATCCGTTGCGCGAGGTCGGGATGGCGATGCGAATTTTATCCTGTCCGCTCAACGAGAGCGGTGTCGTCGCCTGGACTTCACGCGGTTGGAACGCGTTCCATCTGATCTCGAACTCCCGGCGAATGAGCCCGGCTCCGGGGTGCGGCTACAGCACGCGGAGCGCGCCGGAAGAGAGGCCGGCGCCAAGAGGTTATTCTACTAGAGCATACCGGCGCGGTCAAGGAGCATAGCGGCATCCCCGATCGGCAGGCAAGCGGCAGGCAATAAAAATGGCTCCGTTCGCACGGAGCCATTTTCTTGCTCGAATGACCGGTTAGAAGTGGATGCCGAGACCCACGTACGGGCCGTTGTGGGTGAAGTCCGCAGGCGCATTCTGTTTGTTGCGCCCTTGGTCGCCCAGCCAACCGAAGTCGAGGAACACGCCCGTCGGATTCCCGAAGTTGAGCGTTCCGCCGATTTGGTACTTGAGGATGCGATACTGCAGATCGTACGGGCCGGTAGGACATACGTCGGTGCCGCACGTTCCTTTGACGCTCGGATAATAGTACGCGCTGCCGTAGAGCGAGAACGCATGATCGAGATCGGGCAGTTTTTCCAGCCCAAACCCGACGCCGTTCTGGCGCGGGTATCCGTAGTTGGTGGTGCGGAACAAGTAGCCCACGCCGATGTAGATGCGCGGATCGGCAATCTTGAGTCCCAAACGCGCGTCGACGTCGGTGTCCTTAGCGGTGAACGCGGGAACGTACGTCGATCCCAAACCGCCGATCACGTTGACGTTGCACTCCGAACCGGCAGGTGCAGGCAGCACGTCCGGACAGTTGTGCGGATACTGGTATTGCCGGAAATCGCCGGCGATCATCCACGGCAGGCTGAAGAGATTAAACTCCAGTGCGCCGCGCACGGCATACGAACCGCTCTTACCGGTGTTGCCCGGGCTGAACTCGTTGTATACCTTGGGGCTGATGATGTAGTCGCCCGCAATGAAGTGATCTTGGTACGGCACTGCCGCCCGCGGTGAAGGCGTCGCTGACGGGGTCGGCGCTGCGGCCGGAGGCGGAGCAGGCGCAGGCGGCGGGGTGGCAGTTACGTACCGAACGACGACGATTCGGCGATCGGGTACCCATTGTACGTACGCGCCCATGCCTTCGGAAATGACGCGCACCGGCACGAGGATCTGCCCGTGATACATCATGGGCGGAACGTCCAGCGGCCGAGTTTCACCGTTGATTGTGACTTCCGGTTTGCCCACCGTAACGCGTACGTCCGATCCGGGTTTGGTCACGTCGACCGTCTTGCTGCCCGAATTGTACGAAACCGTTGCGCCCATCTGCTCGAACATCGAGCGCAGCGGAACGAGAATAGTGCCGCCGCGAACCAACGCGGCAAGGACGCGCCCTTGTTTGAGAACGTCCGGTTTGGAATACACGTGGTGGTCATTGAAAAGGATCGGGATTTCCCCCGACGGCGGCGATCCGAACTGCATCGGCGGCATGTTCGTCGTCGCGGGCGGAGTAGTGGTGGTTGGCGCCGCGGGCGCGGCGGATGACATCGGCGTTGCAGCCGGCGCCGTCGTGCTGCCCGGCGATGCCATCGGCGTCGCAGCGGGTGCAGCGGACGACATCGGCGTTGCAGCGGGTGCAGCCGACGACATCGGCGTTGCAGCGGGTGCAGCGGACGACATCGGCGTCGCCGACGCTGCGGGCGATGCACTCGGCGTGGCTTGTGCGATCACGTTATGTCCAATGTTTCCCCGTGACGCGTGGCCCGACGGAGCGGCGACCGCAGTGAGTCCTAGACTTGCCACAATAAGCGAAGCCAGGACTCCGGTGCTCAGTCGTTTCAATGTAGCCTCCCTAAAACTGAATGTTGGGTTGAGACCAACGCGGCCGTTCGGCTTGCGTACCTATGCAAAGGCAGGCTCGGTCTCCATTCCCCCTAACGTGGGAGGGCGAACTCAAGGTTCCCCCTACCCTAGAGCCTTAGGGAGTATTCCCCGCCGTTCAACTCTCAACCGATCTGGGTAGAAGCGGGCAGGCGCCAGATCCACGCGATCCCTGCGGCGACTTCCACGGCGGCGATTTCGAAAGCAATGCGCGCAGCAGACCCGCCGCCGAGCGCATGTGCTGCGCTCAGAACGCCGGTTGCGATCAGGGGTGCAGCGATTTGCGGCACCAGCAGCGCAAGATTCCAAACGCCCATCGCGGTTGCCAAGGCATGTCGCGGCAGCAAGCGGCACCCCAGCGCCCAATCCGCCGTTAAGAAAATACCCCAGGCGATCCCTGCGATGAGCGCACTTGTGCCGACTGCGGCGACTGAGTGCGAAACGAGAAAGGCCGCCACGGCAAGGATGAAACCGGCGCCTCCGAGCGTCGCCACGCTGCGGCGATCCGCGCGGTTCGCCGGCGCGGCAATTGCAGCAGCGCCGAGTACGCCGGCCATCGTGAAGACGAGCAGCACGGCGGCCGTCATCATTTTCGCATTACCGCTCAACGTGCTTGCAACATAGAAATACAGGTATCCGACGAGCGTGTAAAACCCCAAGTACACGAGCGCGCGTGAAACGAAGAGATCGACGAACGAGCGGCCGATCTGCAGCGGTTTCGGCGCTGCGGGAAGCATGGGGAGGCGGCGTACTTGCGCGACGGTTGCAGCGCACGTCGACAAAAGAACCGCCGCGATCGCAAGCGCGACCAATCGTGAATTCGAAATGACGCCGGCTGCGACCGCTCCTGCCGCATTTCCGGCGCTTTGAAGTGCCGCCATCCAGGAAGACGCCGTTCCCGTGTGCTCGTCTTTGACAAAATCCGGGATGATCGCCTGATAAGGACCGATTGCAACGTTCAGCGCGCATTGCACGGCTGCGGTCGCGCCAAGCAGCTGCGAAAACGTCGCCGCGGAATAAAACCAAAACAGCGCGCCTACGGCTGCAATCGCCCCTACCGCGTAAAATTCGATGCGCCGGCTGCCCATCGCGCGGCGGCGATCCGAGGCGACCCCCGCGGCGATCTGCGTAACTGCCGCCGTTGCCGCGCCTACGGCCGCCAACGTTGCGTATGCCGACAGCGCATGCTGCGGTGCCAGCTGCGACGCGCGAGCCTGAAGCGACACGCCCAGCAGAGCTCCCCACACCATTTGAATGCCCAACCAAAATACACCCAGCGCGGCGGTGTTAGGCGCTCTCGTGCTGGACCGCATACCGGTATTCTTCCAAAACGTCGACGTCGTACGCGAGCTCGGGCGCTGCGCCGTGCACGGCTTTTGCGGGTATTCCGAGCAGACGGTGCGCGCGCGACTCGAGCTGCGCGACGCCGAGCCTGCCGACGGCAAAGCGCGCCAGCAGCGCGGGACCTGCAAGCCGCGCCATGCTCCACACATTCTTACGCGCGTTGAAGAACGGAGCCGCGACGCGTTCGATGCGCCGCGCCGCGCCCGCAGGAATCATGAACGCGCCCCCGTTCACCACGTGCTCGCCGGCCAGGACGATCCCGAATTCGGGCGCACCCGGAAAGCGTGCAATAAACTCACTCCACTGCGCTAATGCAAGTCCCAGCGCGTTCGGCGGCGCCGCTCGCACGAAGGCCCGCAGCGCATCGGCGCAGACGAAGGGCATATCGCTGGTCAGATAGAGCAGCCGGGTGCGATCCTCCCACGCGTGCAGCGCGATCCGCAAGTTCTCCGCACCGCCGGCGCTTTCGTCCAGCATGCGATCGACCATGCCGCCGCAGGCGCGCCGTACTTCACTGCCGCCGACGACGGCAACGCGGTCGATCCCCGCTTCACGCACGGCCGCGACCGTGCGCTCTAACATCGTCGAGCCGCCAAAAGGCGCCAGCGCTTTGACCTGCGTACCGATGGCGCGCGCGAAGTCACCGCCGACCCGGCCTCCGGCGGTGATGACGGCGGCAAGCTGCATTCCGGCGGTTTTTTTGACTCGCCCGGCTTTCCTTCGGTGTACAATGCAGTACGAGCAGCAGCATGGCCGACCTCATCGAAAAAGAACGCGCCGTTCGGGCATTTCACGCCGGAGTGCCGGGCCGGCTCCTTCGCGACCTCAAAGCTTGGGCCGCCGTAGCGGTTGCATGCGCCCTCCTGTACACCGCATACGTCTTAGCCGGCATCCGGACCGGCGCCGTGACGGACGGCACGCTGACCGGCATGAGCGTTCGCGCGCCGGCGGCGATCTATCGCGATAGCCGCGGCATACCGCACATTCGGGCCCGCAACGCGCACGACGCGTATTTTGCCGAGGGCTTCGCTCAAGGATCGGATCGGCTGTTCCAAATGGATCTCTTCCGGCGGTACGTCTACGGCCGGCTTGCGGAAGTTTTAGGACCCATTCAACTTCCGAGCGACGAAACGATGCGCGCTCTGGATGTTCGCGACGTCGTGCACAGGCAGTGGCGGCATCTTGCCGGCGACGACAGAATCGCGCTGTCGGCGTTCAGCGACGGGGTGAATGCCGCAATGCGCACGCAGCCGTTGCCGGTCGAATTTCGTTTGCTGCTCTACCATCCCCGACCGTGGGCGCCGCAGGATTGTCTTGCCGTCACGCTGGCCATTTCGGCATCGCTGGGCGATACTGCGGGCAACGTTCTGGAACGAGACCGCCTGTGGCGATCGTTCACGCGTCGCGAATACAGCCAATTACTCCCGCTATCGGATCCCGACTACGACGTTTCCGACACTGCCGTTCGATTGCGCCGTTCGGCGCCGCTGTTGCAGAGCTGCCTGGCGTACCGGTCCGAACGTTCGAATCTCCGGTATCGGCAGCAACGCGTGGGCCGCCGGAGGCGCACGCTCGCGCAGCGGCCGCGCTCTGCTCGCCAACGATCCGCACTTGCGCGCGGGCATTCCGGGCATCTGGTACGCGGTCGAAATGCGCGCCCCCGGTCTGCACGTGGCCGGTGTGACCATCGCCGGGATACCGGGCGTCCTGCTGGGCCACAACGAGCGCATCGCTTGGGCCACAACGAACGCCATGGTTGCCACGCTGAGCGTTTTTCGCGCGGGAAAGCTCTCCGCCGCAAATTGGCAGACGGAAATTTTCCACGTGCGGTTCGCGCGCGACGCGATCAAACGGTATTACCGCACGTCTCGTGAATACGGCGAGGCCGCGCAAACCGCGCAGGGTTTGGTCCTCGTACGGTGGACGCCGTATTCCGACACGCGATCGGCCGTCAGCACGATCCTTGCGCTGGATCGCGCGCACGGTCTGCGGCCGGCGCTTTCGATATTGTCGCAGTACTCCGGCCCTGCGCAAAATTTCTTGCTTGCGGGGAGCAGCGGGCAAGTCGCCTATCATCTCGCGGGTCCCATCCCCGACGATCCCGCCTGGGGACGGTACGTGCACGGTGCGGCGGAACTGCGCACCCGTTTTGCTGCGGTTCCCTACACGCGCCTGCCGTCGGTTGCTCCTTCGCACTCTGCCGTGCTCGTGAGCGCCAACAACAAAATGTACGCAAACGGATACCCTTACCGCCTCAGTCCGATGTTTGCTCCGCCGTATCGCGCTTACCGGATTGCCACTCTGCTGCACGCCCGGCGGGATTTCGACGCGCAGTATTTCGCGCGGATGCAGACCGATGCGCTCTCACCTGCAGACGCCGAGTTCGCACACCGTTTGGCGCACTACGCCCGAGCGCATCCCGGTTTTCTACCGAGCGCCGTTGCCGGACGTTTGGCGGCCTGGGACGGTACATTCTCCCCGCCGTCGCGCACCGCTACGCTCGAGCACGCCTTACGCGTTGCGGCCGAAGACGCTTCCGTTTCGCCGTACGCGCCCTTCGAGGCCCTTCGCCGCCGGGATCCGCCGCCCGAACTGATCGACGCGCTGCGCGATCCTTTCATCGAACGAGCCGCGCCGTGGAGTCAAGCCGGAGCTCTGCGCATACTGCATCCGTTCGGTCCGATCGGCTTTCCGTTTTTGAACGGGGCGACGCTGCCCGGCGACGGCGACGAGTACACGATTCGAGTCCAAACCCCCGCTCTGTCGCAGAGCTTTCGCGCCGTTTGGGAAGTCGGCGCCTGGGATCGCGGAGGTTTGAGTTTACCCAGCGGCGAGTCCGGCGAGATCGGTTCGCCTCATTACAACGACGCGAGCGCCGCGTGGGTACGCGGCGAACTGCAGCCGCTGCCGTTTTCGGACCGTGCCGTGGCTCGCGCCGCTCGTGCGAAGTTACTGCTCGAACAGTGAGGCTTGCGCCGGAGCTCCCTTCAGTTTGGGGAGAACGCCGTCTGCAGCAGCACCGTATCGCTCGCGCAGCATCTCGACGAACAGCTCGGCATTTCTCGGCGCGTTGCCGCGAGCGTGATTGTTGAAGAACGCATACGTCGTCTGCGCGTGCTCGTCGATATCGGCAACCCGGTTCGTCCAAGGCTGCAACTCGCCGGCTTCGTACTCGTAGTCGTATCGCGTGGTGTTATTTCCCGTCCACCAGCGCGCGGCGTTTCGGCCGTGAAAGCGCACGTAGCCAATCTCTCCGGTAACGTCCGAGCTCGGATGCATCAACGTCTCATAGCCGGGCATGTCGACGTTGCACCACCCGACGTCCAGACGGCAAAGCAATTCGAACGTGCGCGCGTTTTGCCATTCCCGATGGCGGAACTCGGCGATCAAACGCAGCGGCTTGAGCGCTTCCACCACGCGCTCGAAATAGGTTTGCGCAGTGGGCGTCGGTTTGAACGAATTGGGGAACTGCGCGAGCGCGCACCCGAACTTGCCCGAATCGATCGCCGGCCCAAGACTTTCAACGAACGTTTGGGCATCGGGGTGAATGCCAGCGGCGGCCGGATCCGCCGGATGGGTCACGGTCTGGGGAACCTTGAAGCAGAAGCGAAATGCCGGCGGCGTGCCGGCGACCATGCGTGCGACCTGCTCCGGCCGCAGCGCGCCGTAATATGAAGCGTCGATTTCCACGGCCCCGAAGCAGCTCGCGTAGTACGCCAGCATTTCCCGCGGCCGGACGGTGCGCGGATAAAACGGCCCCGCCCAATCTTTGTACGCGTAGCCGCAGGTGCCGACGTAGATCACTGGCGCTGCGGTGTGACGGCGTTACTTCTTGGCGGCGGTTTTCTTTTTGTTTCCGACGGTTTTTTTGGGCCCTTTGCGAGTGCGCGCGTTGGTTTTCGTACGCTGGCCTCGCGCCGGCAGACCGCGCCGGTGCCGCACGCCGCGGTAGCAGCCGATGTCCATTAAGCGCTTGATGTGCGAGCCCACCTCGCGACGCAGATCGCCCTCGACCTTGATGGCGGCTTGATCGATGGCGTCGCGCAGCTTCTTCTCGTGGTCCTCGGACAGTTCTTTCACGCGAAGGTCCGGGCTGATGCCCGCGCCTGCCAGCAGCTTTTGCGCCGTGGGCAAGCCGATGCCGAAGATATACGTCAGCGCAACCTCGATGCGTTTATCGCGGGGCAGGTCGATGCCGGCAATACGGGCCATTTATTCCTCTTCTCTCATCAAAGACCGCTCTACCCCTGCACCTGTTTGTGCTTGGGATTGGCCTCGCAAATGACGCGAACTTTGCCGTCGCGACGAATGATTTTGCATTTTTCGCAAATGCGCTTTACCGAGGGTCTGACTTTCATTGTTGGCGTTTCCTGGATGGCATGCGGTTAGGCCGCGATCTCGGCTTTGGGGCGGTACTTTTCCGCGTCGGGATGTTCGCCGATGTCGCGCAGGGTCAAAACTTTCGGGCCGTCGTCCGTCACGGCGATCGTGTGCTCGAAGTGCGCTGCGAGTTTACCATCTGCCGCGACCACTGTCCAGCCGTCTTCGAGCGTCTGCACCGCGTAATGGCCCTGGGTGATCATGGGCTCTATCGCCAGAACCAGCCCGGGCCGAAGTTCGATGCCCGAGCCCGCGCGCCCGTAGTTGGGGACCTGAGGCTCTTCGTGCATCTTCGTTCCAACGCCGTGGCCGACTCAGCTCGCGTACAACACCGTATCCATGGGATTCGGCATGCTGCTGTACGGCATGGCCGATATCTCCGAGCCGGCCGCCTGCGCGCATCTGCGCGATGCCGATCATGAGACACTCCTGAGTAACGCTCATGAGCCGCGCCGCGGCCGCGCTGACGTTGCCGATTGGAACCGTCACGGCACTGTCGCTCACGTAACCATCCAAGGTGGCGCCGATGTCGATCGAGAGCAGGTCTCCTTCGGCCAGCACGTACCGCCCCGGAATGCCGTGTACGACTTGCTGGTTCACCGACGTGCAAATCGAGCACGGAAAGCCGTGATAGCCTTTGAACGTCGGGATTGCGCCCATCGAGCGGATCCCTTGCTCGGCCATGCGGTCGAGTTCGCCGGTCGTCATTCCGGGCTTGGCTGCGCGCATCAGATCGCCCAAGACCTTGGCGGTGATCTTGCCGCTGCGGCGCATCGTTTCTATCTCGCGAGCGGACTTTATCGAAATCACGATGCCGCCTTGGCCGCGAGCTTGGCCACGATCTGATCGGTAACGCCCTGCATCGAATCCATGGCGTCGATTTCGACGAGCTTGCCGACTCGACGGTAATACTCTATCAGCGGCGCCGTTTGGCGATCGTAAACCTCGAGCCGCTTCGCGACCGTCGCAGGTTTGTCGTCCTCGCGCTGAACCAGCGGCGTGCCGTCTTCGTCGTCGATTCCGGCAACGCGCGGAGGATTGCTGATCGTGTTGTACGTTCTTCCCGTATGCGGATTGGTCCAGCGCGCCGTCAGGCGTTCCAGCAGCGCTGCGCGGTCTGCTTTGAACAAAAGAGCCGCATCGATCGACATGCTCTTGGCGGCCAGCAGTGCGTCTAGGGTTTCCGCTTGCGCAACGGTGCGCGGGAATCCATCCAGAATGAACCCGCCCGGCGTCTTGTCGAGCTCGCGCTCGATCATCTTCACGACCAGTTCATCGGGCACCAGCGCGCCCTTGAGCATGAAACTTTCGGCCGCTTTGCCCAGTTCCGTCCGAAGGCTGCGATTTTCACGCAGGATGTCGCCCGTGGAGATCTGGCGCGAGCCTAGCCGCCCCTGCAGCAGCTGGGCCTGCGTGCCTTTTCCGGCTCCGGGCGGTCCCAGAAAAATCAGACGCATGGGCTCGCGCACGTTCGCATTAGCGTTTGATGAAGCCCCGGTAATCGCGCATCGCCAAGCGAGCTTCGATCTGCGTGATCGTGTCGAGCGCAACGCCGACCACGATCAGCAGCGACGTCGATCCCAAATAGAACGTCGTGACGGAGAGCCCGCGCTGAAGCGCTCCAGGCAGCACCGCGAGCAAACCGAGATAGATTGCGGCAGCGGTGGTGATGCGCATGAGGATTCGATTGATGTAGTCGACCGTCGGCTGGCCGGGCCGAATGCCGGGAATGAACGAGCCGCTTTTCTTGAGGTTGTCGGCGATATCTTTGGTGTTGATCACGATGGCGCTATAGAAGAACGTGAAGACGACGACCAAAACGAAGTACACCAGGTTGTACAGCCAGGAGTTGGGACTGAAATACACGCTGACCCAGTCCGAAACGCCGCCCCAGATTCCCGCGTGAACCCCGCCGCGATTGAACCACGAAAGCGCCTGCTGCGGCAGCAGCAGCAGCGAAATGGCGAAGATGATCGAGATGACGCCGGCGTTGTTCAGACGCAGCGGAATGTACGTCGACCGGCCGGCGAACATCTTGCGGCCCACGACGCGGCGCGCCTGCTGCACCGGAACGCGGCGCTGCCCTTGGTAGAGAAACACGATCGAGATGACGACGGCGATCGCGATCAGGATGTAGATGACGATGTTGGCGATGGACTCGCCGCCTTTGGTCGTCGACGTGTAGGTCTGGGCGACGTACTGCGGGTAGCGCAGGACGATGCCGATGAAGATGATCAACGACACGCCGTTGCCGATCCCTTTGTCGGTGATCTGCTCGCCCAGCCACATGAGAAACAGCGTTCCGCCCACCATCGCGGTGACCGCGAACAGCTCGAACCAAATGCTGTTGTCGTAAAACACGCCCGCCGAGCGCATCATGTTCGCCATGAAGAACGCCTGCAGGGTGGCCAGCACGATCGTCAGCCAGCGCGTGTACTGGCCGATTTTCTTGCGCCCTTCCTCGCCGCCTTTTTTGGCCATCTCCTCGAGCTGCGGCAGCACGACGGTCATCAGCTGCATGATGATCGAGGCGTTGATGTAGGGTGTGATGCCCATCGCGATGATAGACAGACTTCTGCAGTGCGCCGCCGGACAAAAAGCCCAGCAGGTTGTAAAACACTCCCTGGGACAGCAGCTGCTGCCAAACCTTGTCGTTCACGTTGGGCAACTGCACGTGAATCATGAAAACGAACACCGCGAACGAGAAAAACACGAACATGACCCGTGCACGGATGTCCGGGACGAGCAGCGCAGCGCGCAGATTGTTCAGCACTAGGGTGCGCTGACCGGCTCGATCGTTGCCCCCGCGGCGGTCAGCGCCTCGCGCGCGCTGTTCGAAAACAGCACGTCGCGGAACCGCAGTCCCGTGGGAAGCGTCTTGCCGTCCTTGGACCGGCTCGCATTGCCGCCCAGAATCTTTACGCCGTCACGCATGGACTTGATCTTGCGTGCGACTTTGAGCGTTTGCGGCGTCACTTCGACCGAAGGATCCCAATCGAATCAGCTCGTTCAAATTGACGACGGCCAAACGGGTGCGAAAATGACCGATGTCGCGCGCTTTTTGCGAGTATCCCCGCCGATGCGGCAGACGGCGCGCCCAGGGCGTCTGGCCGCCCTCGAACGCGGGGCCTTTCCCGCCGCCCGAACGCACCGTTTGGCCTTTGCCGCCCTCGCCGCCGGTCTTGACCATGCCGGAGCCATGCCCGCGCCCGACGCGCGTGCGCTTGGGCCGGCTGCCCGGCGCGGGTTTCAGCTGAGCGAGCGTAAGCGTCGAACCGCCGCCGCCCGCAATAACAGCCGGCTTCTCCACTGCCCGGGTTTTGGGCGCGGCCGCTTTGGCCGGGGTCTTTTTACGCTTGGATTGTGCCATATTGTCCGAATCTCACGTTACGCTTCAAGCAAAAATATCCGCGACGCTTTTTCCGCGCAGCGCAGCGACCCGCTCGGCGGTCGTGAGCGAACGCAGCGCTTCGACGGTCGCGTACACGACGTTGATCGGATTGTTCGTTCCCAGCGACTTTGTCAGAATGTCGTGGATGCCGGCCAGCTCGAGCACTGCGCGCATCGCACCGCCGGCGATGACGCCCGTACCCGGAGCGGCGGGCTTGAGCAGCACGTGGGCCGAACCGATTTGATGATTCACGATGTGCGGAATCGTTTTCTCGACCATTGGGACTGACACCAAACTTTTCTTTGCCTGTTCGACGCCCTTGCGGATCGCTTCGGGAACTTCGCCGGCCTTGCCGATCGCGTAACCGACTTTGCCCTTGCGATCGCCGACCACGACCAAGGCGCTGAAGCTGAAGCGCTTACCGCCCTTGACGACCTTTGCTACGCGATTGACGCGAACGACCGTTTCTTCGAATCCGGAATTGTCCCGGTCGCGGCCACGATATTGCATTTAGAACTCCAGTCCCGCTTGACGAGCTGCGTCGGCCAGCGCCTTCACGCGGCCGTGATACTTCAAACCGCTGCGATCGAACACGACCTGCGTGATGCCGGCCTCTTTGGCTTTGGCGGCGATGACCTGACCGATCTTCTCGGCGGCAGCCAGATTGGCGGTTGAATCCAATGCCCCCGCTAGACCCTTTTCGCGCGTCGATGCGGCGACGAGCGTGTGCCCTGCGGCATCGTCGACGACGGTTGCATAGATGTGATGCAGAGTGCGCCGGATCAGCAAACGCGGACGTTCGCTCGAACCTGCGACCTTGCGGCGCAGGCGAGTGTGCCGCTTGCGGCGGGAGTCGTCGCGTGAAATG
Source organism: Vulcanimicrobiota bacterium (assembly GCA_963777315.1). Taxonomy (GTDB): domain Bacteria; phylum Vulcanimicrobiota; class Vulcanimicrobiia; order Vulcanimicrobiales; family Vulcanimicrobiaceae; genus CAVYEM01. The sequence continues at coordinate 369,762 of CAVZQC010000004.1, read as the reverse complement.
CGCGCCATTACTTCTTACCGGCCTTTCCGGCTTTACCGAGTTTCTTGCGCACGATCTCGCCTGCGTAGCGGATGCCTTTGCCTTTGTACGGCTCGGGCGCACGCAGATCGCGAATTTCGGCGGCCACTTGGCCGACTTGCTGCTTGTCGATGCCCTCCACGTGAACTCTATTGGTGCCTTCGACCGAGAGCGTGATGCCGCTGGGCGGCGCGTAGCTCACGGGATGCGAGTATCCTAACGTCAGATTCAGATTCTCTCCCGCCTTGGCTGCGCGATAGCCGACGCCTTGGATCTCCAGGCTGCGGCGAAACCCTTTGCTTACTCCCTGGATCATGTTGTTGACCAGCGTGCGCGTCAGGCCGTGCGCCGCGCGGTGCTCTTTGGCGTCGCCTCGGCGTTCGACCACGACCTTGCCGTCGTGGAGCTTGACGGCAACGAGCTCGAGCACGCGCTCGCGCAGTTCGCCTTTAGGCCCTTTGACGCGCACTTCGCCGTCGGCAATCTCCACGTTCACGCCGCTGGGGACTGCGACGGGCAATTTTCCTATTCTGCTCATAATTACCACACGTAAGCGAGGACTTCGCCCCCGCAGCCTTCTTTTTTGGCGCGCTTGCCGGACATGATGCCTCTGGACGTGGACATGATGACGACGCCCAAGCCGCCCAGAACGCGCGGTATTTCGGTTTTGTTGGTATACACGCGCAAGCCTGGGCGAGAAATGCGCCGCAGGCCCGTGATGACTTTTTCCTTGTTCGGGCCGTACTTGAGCTTGATGCGGATGGTGCCTTGCGGGCCTTCATCCACACGCTCGAAGTCCACGATAAAGCCCTCTTCCTTGAGGATTTGCGCGACCGCCCGCTTCATGCGCGAAGCCGGCACGTTGACCACGTCGTGGTTTGCCGTATTGGCATTGCGAATGCGCGTAAGCATGTCGGCGATGGGGTCGGTGATGACAGCCACTTTACACTATCCTCCGGTTCACCACGACGCCTTGGTAATGCCGGGAACGTTGCCTTTATGCGCGTTCTCGCGAAAGCAAATCCGGCACAGGCCGAAGCGGCGGTAAACGCCGCGGGGCCGGCCGCAAAGCTCGCAACGGTTGTGGGCGCGCACTTTGAACTTGGGCGTCCGCTTCGATTTCTCGATGAGCGCGGTTTTTGCCATTACCGTGCACCCGCTTTCTGCAGCGGCAAGCCCATCGCGGTAAGAAATTCGGTGGCTTCCTCGTCGTTCTTAGCCGTCGTTACGATCACGATGTCCATGCCGCGCATCTTTTCGACTTTGTCGAAGTTGATCTCGGGAAAGACGATTTGCTCGCGCAGCCCCATGTTGTAGTTTCCGCGTCCGTCGAACGACTTGCGCGGCAGCCCGCGAAAGTCGCGAATGCGCGGCAGCACCACGTTGAACAGTTTGTCCAAAAACACGTACATCCGGTCGCCCCGGAGCGTTACTTTGGCGCCGATGTTCATGCCTTCGCGCAGTTTGAAGGCGGCGATCGATTTTTTGGCCTTGGTCACGATCGGCTTTTGCCCGCTAATCGCCTGCAGCTCGGCAACCGCGGTGTCGAGCACTTTGGAATTGGTGATGGCGTCGCCAACGCTCATGTTGACCACGACTTTTTCCAAGCGTGGAATTTGATGAACGTTGTGATATCCGAAGCGCTCGCGCAGGCGGCTGCGAACTTCCTTATCGTATTTTTCTTTTAATCTATTCATCTCGCTGCGTAAATGAACGTGTCATTAGGCTCCTTTTACCGACAGGCGCGCGGGCTCGCCGCACTTGGCGCAAACGCGTTTGGTGCCTTCGGCGGTTTCATGGCGGCGGATGCGCGTGGGCGTCCTGCATTTCTCGCACACGTACTGCAGGGCCGAAATGGGAACGGGGGCTTCCTTTTCGATGATGCCGCCGGTCTGCGCGGAACCACCCATGTTCTGCTGCTGCGAACCCTGTTTGGTGTGGCGCTTGACGACGTTCAAACCTTCAACCGTCGCCATTCCGGACTTTGGAAAAACGGCTTTGACCACGCCGCGCTTTCCCTTTTCCTTGCCGCGGCGGATCGCAACGGTGTCGCCCTTGATGATATCTGCCATCACAGCACCTCCGGAGCGAGGGAAGCGATCTTCAGAAAGCCGCGGTCGCGCAGTTCCCGCATGACCGGGCCGAACACGCGCGTGCCGCGCGGGTCCAGGTTGTCCTTGTCGCCTTTGATGATCACGCAGGCGTTGTCGTCGCACTTGACGACGGAACCGTCGCTGCGGCGAATCGGTGCCGACGTGCGCACGATGACGGCCTTGACGACTTGTCCTTTTTTGACCGCCGCGCCCGGAATGGCGCTCTTGACCGTGCCGACCACGATGTCCCCGACGTGCGCGTACGGATGCCGGCTGCCGCCGCTCACGTGGATGCACAGCAGCTCGCGTGCGCCGGAGTTGTCGGCGACTTTGAGGCGGGTTTCTTGCTGGATCATTTGAAAAGGCGCTCCGTCCGAGACTCCGCGCCCCCCACTGCGTGGGGCCCCCGTTGGGCCCGGTAGGCGGTATCGAATTGCTGCGTTACGACGCAGCAATTCTTTGCTTGCAAAGGGCTGACGGCTTTGAAAAGGCGCTCCGTCCGAGACTCCGCGCCCCCCACTGCGTGGGGCCCCCGTTGGGCCCGGTAGGCAGTATCGAATTGCTGCGTTACGACGCAGCAATTCTTTGCTTGCAAAGGGCTGACGGCTTTGAAAAGGCGCTCCGTCCGAGACTCCGCGCCCCCCACTGCGAGGGGCCCCCGTTGGGCCCGGTAGGCGGTATCGAATTGCTGCGTTACGACGCAGCAATTCTTTGCTTGCAAAGGGCTGACGGCTTTGAAAAGGCGCTCCGTCCGGTCGGTCCGAGAGTTCGTCACTTGGCGCGCTCCAGAATCTCGAGCAGCCGCCAGCGCTTGTCCTTGGACAGCGGGCGGCACTCCATGATGCGCACCGTATCGCCGGCCTTGGCCTCATTGCGTTCGTCGTGCGCTTTGAATTTCACTGATTTGCGCACGATCTTGCCGTAAATGGGATGCGGCACGCGCATTTCCGAGCGCACGACGATCGTTTTGTCCATTTTGTCCGAAACGACGCGGCCTTGCTTGGTGCGGCGCTTATGCCGCGCTTGGCTATGCTGCTCCATTTCTGGCCTCCGCGATCCGCTTTTCCGAGATAACGGTTTGGATCTGCGCGTACGTGCGGCGAATGGCGCGCACTTTGGAAAAATCAGACAAGTGACCGGTGCGCAGCGCAAAGCGAAGGTTGAACAGCTCTTCCTTCGTTTCGCGAGCTTTTTGCTGCAGCTCGCCGATGGTCAGATTGCGCAGTTCTTTGAATTCGTGAATCTTCATTCTGCGCCACGCTCCTGGGGAATCTCCTCACGCGAAAGAATCTTCGTTCCGATAGGAAGCTTCGAGGCGGCAAGCTGCAGCGCTCGCCGCGCAACGTCCGGTGCAACGCCGGAAAGCTCGAACAGCACGCGCCCGGGCCGCACCACGGCGACCCAAAATTCGGGATTGCCCTTGCCCGCGCCCATGCGCACTTCAGCCGGTTTTTTCGTAACCGACTTGTCCGGAAACACTTTGATCCATACTTTGCCGCCGCGCTTGATGTGGCGGGTCATCGCGATACGTGCGGCTTCAATCTGCCGATTGGTCATCCAGCACGGCTCAAGCGCCTGCAGCCCGTACTCGCCGAACGTGAGCGAGCTGCCGCGCACCGCTTTGCCGCGCATGCGGCCGCGATGAACCCGGCGCCATTTGACTCGTTTAGGGGTTAGCATCGCTGCCATCCTCCGCTGCATCGGACGTGACGCCGGCCGGCGTCTCGGGAACGTTCTGCTGCGCCTCAGGCACGATCTGCTCGGCCCCGGGAACGATCGGCTGCGCCTCGGGAACGATCGGCTGCGCCGCGGGAACGATCTGCTGCGCCTCCGATACGTCGGAAACCGGCGCTTCTTCCGTTGAAAGCGTTTCACCTGAAGGCGTTTCACCGGCGGACTGCGCCGGACGCTGGCCGGTGCCGGTGCGGCCGCGACCACGGCCGCCCCGCTCGCGGCGGTCGCGGAATTGGGGGCGGTCCGAGCGCGATTCGCGTTCGGGTCCGCGCGTGTGATCCGGAAGCACTTCACCGCGGTAAATCCACACCTTCACGCCGATCCGCCCGAACGTTGTGAACGCCTCGACTTGCGCATAATCGATGTCGGCACGAAGCGTGTGCAACGGCACTTTCCCGTCGGCATTGCGCTCGGTACGCGCGATCTCGGCGCCGCCCAGGCGTCCGGAAACTTGAACTTTGATACCGCGCGCACCCGCTTTCATCGTGCGCATGATCGCCTGTTTCATCGCACGCCGAAACGCTATGCGCTTTTCGAGCTGATCGACGATGTTTTGCGCGACCAGCCGCGCGTCGAGTTCCGGATGCTTAATCTCCATCACGTTGACTTGGACGTTTTTGCCGGTCAGCTGCTCGATGTTTTTGCGGATCTCTTCAATCCCCACGCCGCGCTTGCCGATGATGATGCCGGGCTTGCCTGTATTGACGATGACGCGGGCTTGATTGGCCCTGCGCTCGATCTCGATCTTGGAGATGGCAGCCGGACGAACGAGCCGAGCAAAGTACTTGCGGATTTTTACGTCTTCGTGCAGCCACTCTTTGTAGTGCTTTTTCTCGAACCAACGGCTGTCCCAGGTACGCGTAATGCCCAGACGCAGGCCGACCGGATGAATTTTCTGTCCCATTAAATCGCCTTTTCGCCTGCGGCTGATCCAGCCTTGGAGGGACGCGCTTTGCGCGTTGAAGTTTTGCGCGGTGCAGTTTTGCGGGCTGAAGCTTTACGCTTGGCAGGCGCTTTTGCGCCGGCGGCTCCGGCCGCGGCGCCCTTACGCGTCGTTGCGCGTTTCACGCCGATCGACGCGCCGCCCGAGCTGCGCCGCTTTTTCACCGGCGGCTGCTCGCCGACGACAACCGTTACGTGAGCCATCCGCTTGCGCTTGAAGTTGGCACGCCCTTGCGCACGGGGATCCAATCGTTTGGTGAAACGTCCGCCCGGGCCGCCGTCGACCGTAACGCGGGTGACGAATAACTCGTCCGTATTCATGTCGTGGTTGTTGCCTGCGTTGGCGACGGCGCTGCGCAGTAATTTCTCCATCGGCTCTGCGGCGAACACTCCGGCGAATTGCAGCAGCACGAGCGCCTCTTTGACGCTCCTGCCGCGAATCGCATCGGCGACGCGGCGCAGTTTGCGCGGCCCCATGCGGGCGAACTTGAGATGCGCGACGGCTTCCATTTACAAGGCGCTCCGTTCCAAACTCCGCGCCCCCCACGCTAAAGCGTGGGGCCCCCCGGCCATGGCGCGCATAAACGCACTGCTAATATGAGCGCTCCCCGTGGGCGCGCCAAAATTACGTTGCATCGTACAAGGCGCTCCGTTCCAAACTCCGCGCCCCCCACGCCAAAGCGTGGGGCCCCCAAGCCATGGCGCGCATAAACGCACTGCTAATATGAGCGCTCCCCGTGGGCGCGCCGAAATTACGTTGCATCACTTTACTGCAGCCTTGTCGCCGCCGTGACCGCGAAACGTGCGAGTCGGCGCGAACTCGCCCAACTTGTGTCCCACCATGTTCTCGGTGACGAAAACGGGCACGTGCGCTTTACCGTTGTGCACGCCGATCGTGTGGCCGACCATCGCGGGAACGATCACCGACGCGCGGCTCCACGTCTTGATGACGCGCTTCTCACGCCGTTCGTTCAGGGAATCGATTTTGGCGATGAGGTGTTCGGCCACGAACGGGCCTTTCTTTAAGCTGCGTCCCATTTACCAGGCGCTCCGCTGCGAACCGCGCACGAATGTACCGTCGTTCATCTATTTGGACCCACGTTTGCGGACGATCATGTTTTGCGTGCGCTTGTTGCGCCGGGTTTTTTTGCCCATCGTCATTTGACCCCACGGCGTTGTTGGCGGACGGCCCGACGTCGAGCGCGCTTCGCCGCCGCCGTGCGGATGATCCACGGGATTCATCGCGATGCCGCGCACGCTCGGGCGCTTGCCGCGATGCCGCTGGCGGCCGGCTTTGCCCACGATTTCGTTCTCGTGCTCTACGTTGCCGAGCTGACCGATGGTCGCGCGGCACACCACGAGCACTTTACGCACCTCTCCCGAGGGCATGCGCACCTGAGCGTAATCGCCCTCTTTGGCCATCAGCTGCGCCGCACCGCCCGCACTGCGCACGAGTTTGGCGCCTTGTCCGGGCCGCAGTTCGATATTGTGAATGACGGTGCCGACCGGAATGTTCCGAATCGGCAGGCAGTTGCCGGTCTTGATATCGGCCGCCGGACCGGATTCCAAACGATCGCCTATTTTCAGGCCGGCTGGAGCGAGGATATAACGCTTTTCTCCGTCGCGGTAGTTCAGCAGCGCAATGCGCGCCGAACGGTTCGGATCGTACTCCAAACTCGCGACTTTCGCGGGAATTGCATCCTTGGTTCGCTTGAAGTCGATGATGCGGTACATCTTACGCGTGCCGCCACCCTTGTGGCGAACGGTGATGTGTCCGTTGGAATTGCGTCCGGAATGTTTCTTGCGCACTTCGACGAGCGACTTTTCTGCCGGAACCTTGCTCAGTTCGGAGAAGTCCATCGTCGTCATGAAGCGTTTGCCGGCGCTGGTCGGCTTATATTTTTTTACGGGCACGTTTATTGCTCGAAATAGTTGACGCCGCCCAGTTCGATCTTCTGGCCCGGACGTAGAGTGACGGTAGCCTTTTTATAGTCTTTGGTGCGGCCTTGCGTGCGCGCGCCGCGGCGAGCGAACGTTTTGGTCTTGCCGCCTACGTTGACCGTGTTGACCTTGAGCACGTTCACTTTAAAAATTTCTTCGATCGCGTGGCGAATTTGGGTTTTGGTCGCGTCCGGATGCACGACGAAGCCGTATTGATGGCCCAGCGCGTTCGCCATGGACTTCTCGGTGATGCGGGGAGAAACGATGACGTCGCGTGCGTCCATGTCAGCTCCGCTCCGCCAGAGTCACGAGTTGTGCGTACGCCTCTTTGGTGAAGACGATGCGGCTGTAGCGCAGCACGTCCTTGACGTCGAGGGCGCCGATATTCGTAATGCCGGTTCGCTTGAGGTTGCGCCCGACGCGGTGCAGTTTTTCGCCGGCGCGCTCGTCCATTCCGAAAACCACCAGCGTGGTCGGACCTTTCTTGGCAGCTGCCGCATTGCCGAAAAGCAGCGCTGCGAAATCGGCGGTCTTTTCCAGAGCGAAATCCGCCGCGTCGAGCACCGTTACCGCATCGCCGCGAAAACGGTCGGACAGCGCAGCGAGGAACGCCGCGCGGCGTTCCTTCTTGTTGAGATCGCTCGTGTACTTGCGCGGCTGCGGTCCGAACACGACACCGCCGTGCGTCCACTGCGGAGAGCGAATGGAGCCTTGGCGAGCACGGCCGGTGCCCTTTTGGCGCCACGGCTTGCGTCCGCCGCCGCTGACTTCATCGCGTTTCTTCGTCGACGCCGTTCCCGCGCGCGGGCTCGCGAATTCTCTATGGACCGCGCGAAAGATCGCGTTCGACTTCTCGCCGTAATCGCGAGCAAAAACTTCCGGCGTAGGTTCTTCGCGGAGCACCGAACCGGTCGAATCGATGACGTTAGGCATGCTTGACCGACTTGCGAACGACGATGAGCGCGTTCTCGGAGCCCGGAACCGGACCGCGCAGCAGCAGCAGATTACGCTCGGCGTCGGCGCGCACGACTTCGAGGTTTTGATGCGTTGTGCGATCGACGCCGAAGTGGCCCGGACGCCGGCTTCCTTTGACCGTTCGGCCCGCGTTGGTATCGCCGTTGGACGCGGGCTGACGGTGAATCATGGAACCGTGGCTTGCGCCGCCGCCGCTGAAGTTGTGCCGCTTGATGCCCCCGGAGAAGCCGTGCCCTTTCGAAACGCCGACCACGTCGACGCGATCGCCGGGCTCGAACTGCGCGACCGTCACCGTCGCCCCCGGCTCGACGCCGTCGATGTCGTCGCGGAACTCGCGAATCCAGCGCCGCGGTTCGGCATCGTTCTTTTTATAATGTCCGGCAAGGGCACGCGAAACGCGCGACTTTTTAACGTCGCCGAAAGCCAGCGCAACGGCCTCGTAGCCGTGCTTGTCCTTCGTTCTGCGCTCGACCACCGTGCAGGGACCGGCCTGTATCACCGTTACGGGGACGTATCGTCCGTCGTCGGTGAATACGCTCGTCATCCCAACCTTGCGGCCAAGGATGTTTTTCATTCCTATCCTCGTCCTCAATCCGAACGGCCCGCAAACTTGCTCTCGGGCCTCCAATGCGTGGGGCCGCAAGTACACGGATCCAGGCGTACTTGCTAGCGTTTCCGCCGGCACGCGCAAACTATCGCGGCCGGCCGACCACAACCAACGGATACTATCAGGAACGCCTTGGACTCGTCAAGCGGCCGTATCGCCGCGACTACATCCGGTTGTGAATGTGATTGCCGCCTTGGGAAGCGCTCGCATGCGGTGCGGCGTTCGCCGCGCGCATTGGAGCAAAAGGAACGCCCTGCAGCAACGGCGCGCGCGGGGCCAGATCGGCACCACGCGATGTTACGGCGTGCACCGGCTCGACCGGAGGCCGCACTTGCACCGGGCCGCGGCTCCCATACGGCATAACGGCGGTTGAAGCAGCCGTGCGCTTGCGCAACAGTTGATCGAACGTGACGCACTCTCCCCGCGCGTTGCGGTGTCGCGGAATCGTCCCGTACCAACCGAAATATTGGGACAGGTACGGCACCCTACAGGTCAGGGGCAGTGCACCGGGTACGCTCAGGAACGCGGCGTCGAACGCGCATTGAGCGCCGCAGCCGAAGTCGGCTTGGCTGGGCTGCTCGTATCCCGCGAACGCGTTGCAGGGCTGCATGGCCGATGGACCGGTGACGACGGCATACACGGCGTGGACGACGGCCGGAGGACACGCGGTCTGTGCCGCTGCGGTTGCGGTCAGCGCGGCAAATGCGGTCAGTGTCGCGGCGAGTTGCCTCATCGTCGAACGCCTCTTTCGGAGCTTGCTCCACACCCATCTTATCACCCGACGAGCGCGTTTTCTAGGCGTCGAACGCGCTTTGCCCGGTTAGCTCCTGGCCCAGAATGAGCGTGTGGATTTCACTGGTGCCCTCGTACGTGAGCACCGACTCCAGGTTGTTCATATGCCGAATGACCGGATATTCCAACGTGACGCCGTTCGCCCCCAGGATCGTGCGGGCTTCGCGAGCGATCGTCAACGCTTCGCGCACGTTGTTGAGTTTGCCGAAGCTCACGTGCGATGGGTGCGCGCGGTGCAGATCCTTCATCCGGCCGATGTGCAGCGCGAGCAGCATACCTTTGTTGAGCTCGAGCATCATATTCACGAGCTTTTCTTGCGTAATCTGGTACGCGGCGATGGGGCGCCCGAACTGCACGCGCGTCTTGGCATACGAGAGCGCAGTTTCGTAACAGGCGCGGGCCGCGCCCATCGAGCCCCAGACGATGCCGTACCGCGCTTCGTTCAAACATGCCAGCGGACCGCGCAGGCCGCGCACTTCCGGAAACGCAGCTTCGCATGGAACGCGGCAGCTTTGCAAAACGAGCTCGGACGTGACCGACGCGCGCAGCGACAGCTTGCGCTCGATGGCGTGCGCGGAAAAACCTTTGACTGCGGTGGGAACTGCGAATCCGCGGATACCTTCGTCGGTCTGCGCCCAGATGACGGCGACATCGGCGATGTTGCCGTTGGTGATCCACATCTTCGTGCCGTCGATGATCCAATCGCTGCCGTCACGGCGCGCATGAGTGCGCATCCCGGCCGGGTTGCTGCCGAAATCCGGCTCGCTCAGCCCAAAACAGCCCAGCGCCTCGCCCTTGGCCATGCGGGGCAGCCAAAGCTCCTTTTGTTCTTCGCTCGCCCAGCGATGAATCGCGTACATCGCCAGCGAGCCTTGCACCGATGCAAAACTGCGCACCCCCGAATCGCCGGCCTCGAACTCCATGCAGGCAATACCATAGGCTACCGCGCTTGCGCCGGGACAGCCGTAGCCGTGCAAATGCATCCCCAGCAGACCCAGATCGCCCAACTGCCTGCCGAGCTGCGCCGGAAGCCGGCCTTCTTCAAACCACTGCGCGATATTGGGAACGATGCGATCGCGAACGAAGGCGCGCACCGTATCGCGAATCATGCGCTCTTCTTGGCTCAGCAGCGCATCGATATCCAAAAAGTCGAGCGAATCGGGTGCGCTAAGGCGCGGATGCGCGGCAGTCATGGTTCATCGTTTCAATATGCGTGCGATTTTATCGAAGAGCGCCTCGACCGAACGTTCGTTGGAGTCTTCCAGGCGCCGCCAGAGCATGCGCCCTTGCGTGTCGTCCAGCGTGGCATCGATCCGGTGCGCCAGCGTGGTCTTCTTGCCGTCGCCGCTCAAATAGTAACCATGCGTGCCTTCAAAGCCCTCGTTTTGTATGCGCCAAACGATCCGGTCTTCCGGCACGACTTCTTCCAGCACGGCGTGAAAGCCGTTGTGCCACTCTTCGGTCTTGCCCGGAAGCAATGGGCCGGGCGACCGCATGAAGGGTTGCGCCGCGAACGGCCAGACGATGTCGTTGGACGTTCCCATGTCCACCAACAGCTGAAAGATTCGGCGGCGCGTGCCGGAAAAAGTTCGTTCGCGGACTTCGTGCAGCGGTATCGGCATGGCGTGCATCCTTCGCCGGGCTGCCAGGCGTATCCATGCAGCGATGTGGGTAGAGAAACATTTATGGCCCTAGGTGAGCCGGCCGAATCTCCGATCTCGCTTGATCGCGAGCGGCTTTGCGACGTAGCCGAAACCGTGCCCATCGGATTTTTCGAAACGGACGCGCGAGGCAATATAACTTGGGCGACACCGGCATTCCGCGAGCTGATCGGCGGTACGCAGCGGGACCTCCTGGGAAGAGGATGGCTCGAAGCGGTCGACCGGCGCGATCGAGCGCAGGTCGAGCGCGCTTGGGACAACGCCATCGCCGGCAACGGCGCGGCCGAGCTGCGGATCCGGTTCGTTCGCACCGATCGCAAGGTGCACGTGCGACTGCTGCTCGCTCCGCTGGGCGGTGGCGATGCGCCGGCGGGATTTGCCGGAGCGGCCACGGACGTGACGGAATTCGTCACGGCCGCCCGGCGCCTGGAGAAAACGGGCGCGCAGCTGCGCGCCATCGTGGAAGCCATGCCGCAACTGGCATGGATCGCTGCCGGCGACGGCACCATCGAATATTTCAACACTCCGTGGCTGGAATACACCGGACTCACCGTCCAGCGAATGAATGCATCCGGCGTAAAGGGCGTGGTGCATCCCGACGAGCGCGATGCTACGCTCGAACTCTGGCACCGCGCAGTGGCTACCGGCAAACCCTACGAGATCGAATACCGGCTGCGCCGCAAGAGCGACGGCGTTTTTCGCTGGTTCATTGCGCGCGCAACGCCCGTCACCGGAGAGGATGGACAGATTTCGCGGTGGATCGGCACGGCGACCGACATCGACGCGCAAAAACGCTCGAATGCCAATTTGCGCTTCGTCGTCGAGGCCTCCGCGCAGCTTTCCGCATCCAACGACGTCAAGGCGATTTGCGCAAACCTCGCGCAACTGGCGGTGAACCGGGTTGCGGACTGGTGTTTTATCTCGCTGGTCGACCCGGCGGGCGGATACACCACGCAAGCCATCGGCCATCGGGATCCCGCCCGTCTGCAGTACGTCGAACAATTCCGCGATAGGTACCCCGTACGCGAAGGCAGCGCGTTGGACACCGTGGTGCGCTCGAACGCTCCGCTTCTGGTGCCGAGCGTTTCACTCGAGCAGCTCCACGCAGCGGCGCAGGACGAAGAGCACCGGCGCGTTTTGGACAACCTCCAGATGCGCTCGGCAATGATCGTGCCGATGGCCACGGACGCCGGCGTAGTGTACGGAGCGCTTTCGCTTGCAACCGCGGAATCCGGCCGCTCGTTCGGCCAGGACGACCTAGAGGTTACTCAAATGGTTGCCCGGCGCGCCGCAGCGGCGATCCAGACGGCCAAATCTTTCGAGGAAGAACGCCGGCGCGCGCAGCGTTCTCAGTTCAGCGCTCGTGCGAGCGAGCTGGTTTTCGAATCGTTCGACTTGCACGCCACGTTCGACAACCTGTGCGAGTTCATCGTGTCGGAAGCAGCCGATCTCGCATACATCATGCAGATTGAAGGCGGCTCCAAACTTCGGACCGTTTCGTGCGCGCATCGCGACGCGAGAAAGGCGCCCATCGCCGCGCGGCTGCGGGGCCAGCGCATGCTTCGCCCTGAAGCCGAGGATCGTGCAATCCACATGCTAGCGCAGCATCGCACCGTTATTCATTCCGGGCTCACGCCCGAAGAACTGATCCCGCACGTTTGGGATTACCTCGCGCAAGACGTCCGCGCGCTGGACATCCATGCCACGATCACCGTGCCGCTCCATTCGCGCGGAGAGACGCTGGGCGCTCTGGTCGCACACTGGTGCGACACGCCGCGTGAATTCAGTGCGAACGATTTGCTGCTCTTCAACGACATGGGACGCCGGCTTTCCATCGCCATCGAACACGTCAATGCACTCGAACGCGAACGCCGCATCGCCGAAGCGCTGCAGCAAGCGCTGCTGCCTTCGCCCGAGCTGCTGCCCAAACACGAGGATCTGGCTTTCAACGCGGACTACCGGCCCAGTTCCCACGAGGCCGACGTCGGCGGCGATTGGTTCGACGCGGTCACGCTGCCGGACGGCGCCATTATGGTCAGCGTAGGGGACGTTACGGGACGCGGCCTGCAGGCTGCCGGATTGATGGGCAAGACGCGGCAAGCGATCAACATGGCGTGCATGTACGAACGCGATCCGGCCCGCATTTTGGACGGCGTCGACTACCAGTTGCGCTCCCGCGGATCGCCCGCGCTCGTCACCGCGTTCTTGGGCTTCATCGATTCGACGCACTCGACGATGCGCTACGCGAGCGCGGGTCATCCTGCCCCACTGCTGCGGCGCGGTGAGGAACTGATCGAATTGAGCGGGCACGGTTTGCCGCTCGGCTTGCGCGACCGCGCCGCGACGGAAGAAACGCATACCATATCGCTGCAGGACGCCCAGTTGCTCGTGCTCTACACCGATGGTCTGGTCGAAGGAACGCGCGATCTCGCCTTCGGCGAAGAACGCCTGCGTCAAGTCGTTACCTCGCAGGCTATTTTGAACGTGCGCAATCCTGCGCGCTTTCTTTGCGACGCGTGCCTGCCGTTTCAGGCGCAAGACGACACCGCCGTGCTCAGCGTGCTGTTCGGCACCCGCACTCACTGGTCGTTCGATGCCGAAAACGCGAAAGCGGCGCAAGACGCCCGAACGCAGTTCGTCGCAGCGCTGCGCAGGCACGCGGCATCGGACTCGGACTTGAGCGCAGCCGAGCTGGTCTTCGGCGAGCTGATCGGCAACGTCGTCCGCCATGCGCCCGGGCCGATCGACGTGCAGCTGCGCTGGGAGGACACCGCGCCGATACTGCACGTCATCGACCGCGGCAAAGGCTTTATCCGCGATCCGGCTCTACCGGCCGATCCGCTCAGCGAGTCGGGCCGCGGACTCTACATCATCTGGCAGCTGACGTGCAACCTGCAGATCGAACGCATTCCCGGCTACGGCAACCACGTCACCGCAACGCTGCGGCTCTGAGCTATAAGCCCGTTCGCGGGCCCGTGTCTCTTTCCGAGAGCTTGCCCAGCTGCTGGATGACGAGCACGGCGATGATGGTGATAATCACCGCGTAGCCCAGTTCGGCCCATATGCCGGAACCACGTTTGAGAAATAGCGCTATCAAATCGGTGATGAACGTGTTCCATGCCAGCGCGGCGATCAGCCCGAAAGCGGCCGTGCAGAGCGCGATCATCGTGCCCAAATAGGTCGGCTTGACTTCCATAGAAGGGTCTCCTTTATATGAAAAAAGAGCGCAACCGGAGTTGCGCTCTTGGTACTGTACGAGACCGAGCTGAGGCCTTCAGTTCGATGTCCACGCCTGCCGGCAAGTCCAAGTGCATGAGCGCATCCATGGTCTTGGGAGAAGCTTGCAGGATGTCGATCAGCCGTTTATGCGTACGCATTTCGAAGTGCTCGCGCGATTTCTTGTCGACGTGCGGCGAACGGTTTACGCAGAAACGGTTGATCTCCGTCGGGAGCGGCACGGGGCCGCTCACAAACGCGCCGGTACGCTTTGCCGTTTCGACGATTCGCTCGGCCGATTGATCGAGCACCTTGTGATCGTACGCCTTGAGGCGAATGCGAATCTTCTGCTTAGCCATTTCGGATCGAAGGCCTAGTCCTGAACGCCGGTTACGACGCCGGCGCCCACGGTGCGGCCGCCCTCGCGAATGGCAAAACGCAAACCTTCTTCGCACGCGACCGGCATGATCAGCTCGACGTCCATCGCAACGTTGTCGCCCGGCATGACCATCTCCACGCCCTCGGGCAGTCTGATCGTGCCCGTCACGTCGGTCGTGCGGAAGTAAAACTGCGGGCGATAATTGGCAAAGAACGGCGTATGGCGACCGCCCTCTTCTTTCGAGAGCACGTAGACTTCGGCTTTGAATTTTTTGTGCGGCTTGATAGAGCCCGGCTTGGCAAGCACCTGTCCGCGTTCGATGTCGTTGCGATCGACGCCGCGCAGCAGAACGCCGATGTTGTCGCCGGCGATCCCGACGTCGAGCAGCTTGCGAAACATCTCGATGCCGGTGACGACCGACTTGCGCGTCTGTTCGGTCAGTCCCACAATCTCGATTTCCTCACCGACTTTGACCTGTCCGCGCTCGACGCGGCCCGTGCCCACCGTTCCGCGTCCGGTGATCGTGAATACGTCTTCCACCGGCATGAGGAACGGTTTGTCGGTCTCGCGGACCGGATCGGGGATGTAGTCGTCGACCGTGTCCATCAGTTTGAAGATCGGATCGGAATCCGCATCGCCGCGCTTGCCCGAACTGTTCAACGCCTTGAGCGCCGAGCCGCGGATGATGGGCGTGGTGTCGCCCGGAAATTCGTACTGGTTGAGCAGGTCGCGTACTTCCATTTCGACCAGCTCGAGCAGCTCTTCGTCGTCGACCATGTCGCATTTGTTCAAAAACACGACGATGTACGGCACGCCGACTTGCTTCATGAGCAGAATGTGCTCGCGCGTCTGCGGCATCGGGCCGTCGGTGGCCGAGACCACGAGAATGGCTCCGTCCATCTGCGCCGCGCCGGTGATCATGTTCTTGATGTAGTCGGCGTGGCCGGGGCAGTCGACGTGCGCGTAATGGCGCTTTTTGGTCTCGTACTCCTGGTGCGAGATCGCGATGGTGATGCCGCGCTCTTTTTCCTCGGGCGCGTTGTCGATGTCGTCGACGTTGCGCTTTTGGATGTTCGCGTTTTCCGTGGCGAGGCAGTTGATGATAGCCGCGGTAAGAGTCGTTTTACCGTGGTCGACGTGCCCCGTCGTTCCGATGTTTACGTGCGGTTTGCTACGTTCGAATTTCGCCTTCGCCATTTCGTTTCGTCTTTGCCCTTCTTTAGCTGTTGGTTACGTTTGTCGTTTGCCCGCAGGCGTTATGCCGCCGAGTTCTTCTTGCCCGCGGCTTTGGCCACGATCTCTTCCTCGACGGACTTGGGCGCTTTCTCGTAGTGGGAAAACTCCATGGTGTACGTTGCGCGACCCTGCGTGGCCGACCGCATATCGGTGGCGTAGCCGAACATTTCCGAAAGCGGCACGTTCGCCGTGATGACCTGTGCGCCGCCCGGAGCTTCCTCCGTGGCTTGAATCATTCCGCGGCGACGGTTGAGATCGCCGGCAATTGCGCCCATGTAGTCTTTCGGCGTCGTGACCTCGACCTTCATGATCGGTTCGAGCAGAATCGGTCCGGCCGCGCGATTGGCATCCTTGAAGCCCATCGAGGCGGCAATCTTGAACGCCATTTCCGAGGAATCGACGTCGTGGTACGAGCCTTCGAAAGCTTCGGCTTTGAAGTCCAGCACGGGATAGCCGGCGAGCACGCCGCTCTGCGCTGCCTCTCGAATGCCTTCCTGCACCGCCTTGGCATACTCCTTAGGCACTCTGCCGCCGACAATCTTCCATTCGAAGATGAAGCCCGTGCCGGGTTCTTGCGGCATCACGCGCAGCCACACGTCGCCGTACTGGCCTTTTCCACCGGACTGCCGGATGAACTTACCCTGCTTTTCGACGGTCTTGGTGATCGCTTCTTTGTACGCCACCTGCGGTTTGCCGACGTTGGCTTCCACTTTAAATTCGCGGCGCAGCCGGTCCAGAATGATCTCCAAATGCAGTTCGCCCATGCCGGCAATGATCGTCTGCTGCGTTTCCTCGTCGGTGCGCATGCGGAACGTCGGATCCTCTTGCGCCAAGCGCTGCAGCCCTTTGCCCAGCTGATCCTGATCGCCCTTGGTCTTGGGTTCGATTGCCTGATAGATCACCGGTTCGGGGAAAGTGATCGACTCGAGCATGATGGGATGCTTCTCGTCGCACAGCGTATCGCCCGTGCGCGTATCGGTCATGCCGACTGCGGCGGCGATGTCGCCCGCGCCGATGGAGTCGATGTCCTCACGATGATTGGCGTGCATGCGCAGGATGCGCCCGATGCGTTCTTTTTTGCCCGAGCGTGAATTGTAGACGTACGATCCTTTGTCCAAAGTGCCCGAATAGACCCGAAAGTATGTGAGGTTGCCGTAGGGATCGGTCGCGATCTTGAATGCGAGCGCCGCAAACGGCTCTTTGTCGTCGGGTTTGCGCGTAATCTCCGCGTCGGTTTTCGGATCGATGCCCACGATGGGCTTGGCTTCCAGCGGCGAGGGCAAATACTCGACGATCGCATCGAGCAGCGGCTGCACGCCTTTGTTCTTGAACGCCGAGCCGCAGAGCATGGGCAGCACCGCGCCGGTGATCGTCGCCTTGCGCAGCGCCTCCTTCATGCGATCGACCGGAAGCTCTTGCCCGTCGAAGAACATCTCGAGCAGTTCTTCATCTTGCTCTGCGATGTTTTCGATCAGGTTTTGGCGCCACTGCTCGCACAGCGATTTGAGCTCGCCGTCCGCGTCGGTGACCGGATCCTGCGACGTCGTCGAACCAAGGTCGTCGGTGTACACGACCTTACGCATAGTGAACAGATCGACGACGCCTTTGAACTGGTCCTCGGCTCCGATCGGAACTTGGATCGGCGTGGCGTTGGCGCCCAGCCGCTCCTTGATCTTCGCGACCGCGTTAAAGAAGTCGGCCCCCATGCGGTCCATCTTGTTCACGAAGATGATCCGCGGCACGCGGTATTTATTGGCTTGGCGCCACACCGTTTCGGACTGCGGCTGCACGGCCGCGACCGAATCGAAGAGCGCAACCAAACCGTCGAGCACTCTGAGCGAGCGTTCAACCTCCACGGTGAAGTCCACGTGGCCAGGCGTATCAATGATGTTGATACGGGTGTCGCGCCAGGTGCACGCCGTGGCGGCCGAGGTGATCGTGATGCCGCGCTCCTGCTCCTGCACCATCCAATCCATCGTGGCTGCGCCGTCGTGCACTTCGCCGATCTTGTGCGTGCGGCCGGTATAGAACAGAATGCGCTCCGTGCACGTCGTCTTGCCGGCGTCGATGTGCGCGGCAATGCCGATGTTGCGGGTGCGCTCCAGCGGAAATTCTCGTGCCATAGGGATCTACCAGCGGTAATGCGCGAAGGCTTTGTTGGCTTCGGCCATCTTGTGCGTGTCCTCGCGCTTTTTGATCGCTGCGCCCTGGTTATTAGACGCGTCCATCAGCTCGGCGGCGAGTTTCTCTTCCATCGAACGTCCGGCGCGCGAGCGCGCGAAACCGATCAGCCAGCGCATGGCCATTGCCTGGCGCCGGTCCGGCCGCACTTCCATCGGGACCTGGTACGTGGCGCCGCCTACCCGGCGAGGGCGCACTTCGACCAGCGGCATGGCGTTGCTGAGCGCCTGCGAAAAGACGTCCATCGCGTCGCGCCCGGTTTTCTCGGTGACGATGTCGAGCGCTCCATAGGTAATCTGTTCGGCGAGCGATTTCTTGCCTTGCAGCATCACCTTATTAATGAAGCGCGCCAACACTTTGGAGTTGAAGCGCGGGTCGGGCAGAATTTGGCGCTTGGGCGCTGGACCTTTACGTGGCAATTTCTTGTAAACTTTCCTTCGAGCTATTTCTTGGCGGCGCGCTTTGCGCCGTATTTCGACCGGCCTTGTTTGCGGTTCGCCGTCCCGGACGTATCCAGCGTTCCGCGGACGATGTGATAACGCACGCCGGGCAAATCCTTAACGCGCCCTCCGCGCACCAGCACGACCGAGTGCTCTTGCAGGTTGTGGCCGATGCCCGGAATGTAGGCCGTCACCTCTTCGCCGTTGGTCAGCCGAACGCGCGCCACTTTACGAAGCGCCGAATTGGGCTTTTTCGGGGTGACGGTCTTGACTTGGGTGCACACGCCGCGCCGCTGCGGATTGCCCGCCACCTCGAACGTGCGCAAGGGCAAGTCGGGATGCCCGGGTTTGGGCCCGGTCTGGATCACGCGAAAAGCCGGAGTCTTGACCTTTTTTTCGGCTTTCCGGCGGCCCGTGCGAACGAGCTGACTGATCGTTGGCAAACCAAACTCCTACAACGCAGCGACGTGAGAAAGAGATGCAAGTTGCGGACACACACAAAGT
This sequence comes from Vulcanimicrobiota bacterium, assembly GCA_963777315.1. Classification (GTDB taxonomy): domain Bacteria; phylum Vulcanimicrobiota; class Vulcanimicrobiia; order Vulcanimicrobiales; family Vulcanimicrobiaceae; genus CAVYEM01. The sequence continues at coordinate 351,043 of CAVZQC010000004.1, read as the reverse complement.
CGGCCACACCGGCTGGTGGGACCGAACCTTGGGAGTATAGCAAGGAGCGTGAACAGCGTCAAACGAGCGTAAGGTGGTAAGCGGGCGCACGTTCGGCGCGGGCGAATAGGCCGCCATGGCGCAAACGCGGCTGAGCGTTTTAGATGGTCTACGCGGAATCGCGATACTGCTCGTCCTTTGGTATCACGTTTGGGAGATCTCGTGGCTTCCCGCACCGTTTGCTGCGGTCCAATTCGTGCCGGAGACCGGATTCGTCGGCGTCGATCTGTTCTTCTACATCAGCGGCTTCGTCATCGCGTATCCTTTCGTCAAGGCACTGGCCTACGCAGACCGGCCGCCCACGTGGGGCCACTTCGCCTACCGGCGCGCGCGAAAGATCGTCCCTTCGTACGTGCTGTCGATCGTCGTCGTCATCGCGATGGGCTATGCGCATTTTGCTTCGCCCGGTGAAGCGGCGCGTGACGTCATCACGCACGTGCTGTTCGTTCACACATGGTGGCCCGACACGTTCGGCGCCATCAACGGGGTACTTTGGACGCTGGCGGTCGAGGTCGAATTTTACGCCGTCTTCCCGCTTTTGTGGTGGTGTTTTTCCCGCAGCGCGTGGCTGACCGCCGGCGTCATGATCGTTGCGGCATTCGTATTTCGATCGCACGCACAGGCGTGCTGCCTGCACACGACCGCGCCGATGCTGATCGACAACCTGCCCGGCTACCTGGACACGTTTGCGTTCGGAATGATCTCCGCGCACTTGTATGTCGCCTGGCGCGATCGCTCGAGCCGGCTGCTGCAAATTGCCGCAACGGCACTGGCGATCGCCGGTTTTGCCTGCCTGATCCTGTTGCTGCAAAATCTTTGGGCGATGCGAACCGCCGATGAATGGTCGACGGTTTGGCAAATCCACAACCGCACGGCAGTCGGCGCCGTATTCGCGTGCATAGCGCTGGGCTCGCTGCTCGCGCTGCGCGGATGGCAGCGTCTGGTTGCCAATCCCGTGCTGCTGTTCTTTGCGGTCATTTCCTACAATCTCTACTTGTACCACCAAGTGTTCGCGCGCGGATTACTGGCTTGGAAAATTCCGCCGTACATCGGAACCGATCCGCATGCCGATCCGCATTGGCAGGTTGCCTACACCGTCGTGGCGTTTGCCGTCACGATCGTTCAGGCTACGGTAGTGACGTACGCGTTTGAACGGCCTTTGCTGCGGGTTCCCGCAGAGCGTGTGCGCCGGTTATTGTCGCGAAAGCCCGGATCGCGGGCACTAACCGGCATGTGAGCAAATCTGCCCAAGCTGCGTTCACTCTGCTCGAGACGCTGATCACCGCAGCGGTCGTCTGCGTCGCCGTCGGCGGGCTAATCTCGGCGATGGGCGTTTTCTCACGTTTTTCTACGCATCAGGCCGGCCCCGTTCGCGCCGCATCGTTACTGCTGGCCGAACAAACGTTGCGCGTTGCTCAAGACGTTTGGAAGTATGGGTCGCCCGGCGCGGCGCCGTCGGGTAATTGGCAAACCACCGTGCCGCTCGACGTTCCGGGCGCTGCGGCGACCTCGGCGCCCGTGAGCGTCACGACGTCGATTTCCGAGTCGGACTCGCAAGGTGCGCAGCTAACGGTGACGGTGCAGTATACGCCCGACCCGGGTCACGCCGCAGATCCCGGACGCATATCACTGCAGGGACAGGTGCGCGTCAAAGCGCCGCTGCCCGGCGCGAGCGTGGTCGATCCATCACTCGTCCCCCAGCCAGGCGGTGCGCCGTGATCGCATCCGCAGCGTAATGCTCGTCAACGCATTGTTTTACGTCGCGCTGATCGCGGCTATCGCGCTAACGTTTGTCTCGGCCGGGCTCGCGATGACGCGCACGACCATTCACCGGATGGCGCAGACGTACGTCACCGCGGGATATCAGCGCGCGGCCGGCTCGCTGGAACAGACGCTGTCAGCCGATCTGCAGAGCGGTGCGCTTCCCAGCCCGCTGCCCGCGTTCACTCCGATTCCTCCCGCATGCGTCGATCCTGCGTGCTCCTATGAAACCGCCGAAAGCATCGCTCTCACGCAAACGTCCACGCCGGCGCCTTCGCCAACCTGCGATCCGGCCCAGAGCAACTGCGCTTCCAACGAGCAAACCAACCCGTACGTTCAAGAGGGCAGAATCACCGCACGCATCACCGTAACGGTCACCGGCTCCGACGGATCGGTTTTGGCCACGCGGTCCGGCGACGTCATCCTACGCACGCTGCGCGCGCCGCCGTACGTGGTTCTTGCCGGAGCCCGAGACGGATCGTTCGCGCAAGTTCTTCCCGGCCGCGCGCCCGGCGACGACGCGGGCATCGCGCCGCTAAGCGTCGATCCGTGCGCCGCGCCTGCAGCCGGCGTGTCCGACGACACCGTCGTACGGGCGGCATATCGCAATCGCAATACGAACGCGTGCACCGACGGCAGCTCCTGGCGCACGTCGTCGTACTCATCGAGCGCCGGCGGCGCATCCGGGTGGTCGCCGTAGAACCGTAGACTAGATTCCCGTACGCCGGGTATGACCGGACCTGTGAGATCGCAGCGTTGGATCGTCTATCTCGGGTTGGTTTACGTCGTTGCGGTCTGGGCGTTCAACACCGTTGCCGTCAAGTACGCGCTGGCCACGTGGAACCCGCTCGCGTTTACCGGACTGCGGTTCTTGGCGATGGCGCCGCTGGCGTTTCTTTTGGCTCGGGCGCGGGGCGAACGGATCGTCGTGGCGCGGCGCGATATTCCGCTTTTGCTCGCGTGCGGAGCGTGCGGTTACGGCGTGTTTCAATACCTTTGGGTAGTCGGTCTCGCGCATACGACGGCGTTTGCCTCGGCGCTCCTCGCCACGCTTGCCCCGGTGTTGACGCTCGCCTTCGTTGCATTGGGCGGACGCGAGCGAGTGCGCAGCGGAAGATGGGCTGGCGCGGCGATCGCTCTTACGGGCGTAGCGGTCTTCGAAGGCGCGTTCGCCGGGCACGCGACTTTTCGCATCGGAGATGCGCTAACGCTGGCATCCGCGGCGGTTTTCGCGCTCTTCAACGTTTTTACCGGGCGCCTCTTGGATCGCTACACGCCCGTTTCGCTGGTCGTCATCGCTTTGACGCTGGGCACCGTGATGATTTTGCCTGGTGCGATTCCGGAGATGCTGCATCAGGATTGGGCGCGCGTGACGCCGCTGGATTGGGGCATATTCGCGTATGCCGTCGTGTTTCCGATCGTGCTGACGTATCCGGTGTGGAGCTACGGCATCTCGCAGCTGGGAGCGGGCCGAACGTCGTTATTTCAGTTCGGCGTTCCGGTGCTTGCCGGACTGCTGAGCGTTGCGCTACTACATACTCGCATCGAACCGCACCAAATCGCAGGCGCGGCGATCTGCATACTGGGCATGACGATCGCGCAGACCCTGGGTAAGGTTTCACTGGCCTCGATGTGGGCGCAGCGCGTGCAAGGCCTGGAACGGTAGCCGGCGAACGTCGCCCGCGTGCGCAAGCGTCTGTACTACGGTCTGCTCGTCGTTCCGTTCGTCGCCACGCTGGTGCCGCCGTTTTACGCGCGTCGCGCGCCCGACCTGTTCGGGTTTCCGTTCTTTTACTGGTATCAGCTGGTGTGGATCGGCATTTCTGCGCTGATCGTGTGGTTCGTCTATGGGATGACGCGGGAACCGCGGCATGAGTAGCGGCACTGCGCTGTTCGTTGCGCTGGTGCTCGGCGTTACGGTCATGGGGTTCCTGGCGGCGCGCTGGAGCGGCGCGCGATTGAATACGTTGGACGAATGGGCGCTGGGCGGACGGCGTTTCGGCACGGTCGTTTCCTGGTTTTTGCTGGGCGGCGATCTGTACACCGCGTACACGTTCATCGCCGTGCCTGCGCTAGCGTTCGGGGCGGGCGCGATTGCGTTCTTCGCCGTGCCGTACACGACCATTACGTACCCGCTGGTATTCCTCATCATGGCGCGCTTTTGGACCGTTGCCAAGCGGCGTGGGTACGTAACGACCGCCGATTTCGTGCACGACCGCTACGGAAGCCGATCGCTGGAAGCGGCAGTAGCGCTCACGGGCGTCGCCGCGACGCTGCCGTATATCGCCCTGCAGCTCATCGGCATGCAGGCGGTGCTGGAACGCACCGGCATCGCCTTCACGCATCAATCCGCCCTGCTTTTTCTGGTCGCCGCGTTCGTCTTGCTGGCCGGCTATACGTTCACGAGCGGATTGCGCGCGCCCGCGATGATCGCCTTTGCCAAGGACGGCTTGATCTATCTGACCGTTGCCGTGGCGCTGGCGATCGTTCCGGCCAAACTGGGCGGCTGGCATCACATCTTCGACGCAGCGCAGCACGCGCTTGCGTCGAAACCGAAAGCCGGAGGCATCATTCTAGCGCCGAAGAGCTATTTCGCATACGCGAGCTTGGCATTCGGCTCGGCGCTCGCGCTCTTCATCTATCCGCACTCGGTAACCAGCGTGCTGAGCGCCAAGAGCGCGGACGTGATTCGCCGCAATTGCGCGCTGCTGCCGCTGTACAGCGTGCTGCTCACGTTCATTGCGCTGCTGGGATATTGCGCTTTGGCGGCTCACCTTACGATCAAGAACGCCAATGCGGCCGTACCCGAGCTCTTCGCGCGTTATTTTCCCGACTGGTTCGCCGGCATCGCCTTTGCGGCAATCGTCATCGGCGCGCTGGTGCCGGCGGCGATCATGGCGATAGGCGCGGCCAACCTATTCGCCAGCAACATCCTGCAATCGTTTCGCGCGCGGCAACAGCGCTCGTCTTCGGAACTCGCTACGGCGCGCTACGTTTCCCTGGGCGTGCTTGCGGGTGCCTTTTGCATCGCCGTGTTCGTCAAGCCGGCTTTTGCCATCGACTTTCAGCTGCTCGGCGGTGCGTGGATACTGCAGATCTTTCCCGCTGCGGTCTTGGGCCTCTACACGCGCTGGTTTCACCCCGCGGCGCTGCTTGCCGGATGGATCTGCGGGATGGCCGCAGCGACATGGATGGTGGTCACGACCGGCTTTTCATCGGTCTACGTCGTGCCCGTAGGCACGGGGACGGTCGCGGGAGCCATCGTGTTCTATTCGCTAATCGTCAACCTCGCGGTGACGATCGTTCTTACTTGCGTGTTGAACGCCGCTAAGGCGGATCGCGGGACGGATTTGACCACCGCCGCGGACTACGCATGAGCAACGCGCCGCGCGTCGTGCAGCCGCAGGGATGGGCCCGTCCACGCGGCTACAGCAACGGCATCGTCGCTCGCGGTGAAATCGTCTTTGTCGCCGGGCAAATCGGCTGGAACGAGCGGGGCGAGATCGTTTCGGACGATCTCGCCGAGCAAGCCGCACTCGCGCTTGCCAACGTCGCTTCGGTGCTGCAGGCCGCAGGCGCAAAACCCGAGCACATCGTGCGCATGACCTGGTACGTGACCGACAAACGCGAATACCTGGCGGCCGCCGAGCGAATAGGGCAGGCGTATCGCCGCATCGTCGGCGAGCATTATCCGGCCATGACGTTGGTGCAGGTCGCCGAGCTGCTCGAAGATCGCGCTAAAGTCGAGATCGAGGCAACCGCCGTCAATCCCGAATCAGCCTGACGCTTCGGCGACCGCCTTTTCGCGCAAGCGAAAGCGTTGGACTTTGCCGGTTTCGGTGCGCGGCAGTTCGCTGAGGAATTCGACTTCGCGCGGAGCCTTGAACGGAGCGATCCGCGCGCGCACGAATTCCTGCAACTCGGCGGCTTTTCCGGTATCGTTTTGGATCCCCGACGCCAGCACCACGTACGCTTTGACGATGTTCGTGTGGTGCGCCGGATCCGGTTTCGCCACGACCGCACATTCCTTGACGTCACTGTGCGCGAGCAGCACCTGTTCCACTTCCGGTCCCGAGATGTTGTAGCCGGCGGAGACGATCATGTCGTCGGTGCGCGCGACGTACCGGAAGTACCCGGCTTCATCCATGAGGTATGCGTCGCCGGGATAGTTCCAGCCGTTTTGCACGTAGGCCGTTTGCCGGTCGTCGTCCAGGTACCGGCATCCGGTCGGGCCTTTGACCGCCAAGCGCCCAACGCTATTGGGCGGCAACGGTTTACCGTTCGCATCGTGAATCTCGGCGTGGTAGCCGGGAACGGCGCGGCCGGTCGCACCGCCGATTGCCTCCGGCTCGGGCGAGCCGATGAAAATGTGCAGCATCTCGGTGCTTCCGATGCCGTCCAATATTTTCAGTCCGGTGCGATCGTACCACGTCTGCCAAACCGGCAACGGCAGCGTTTCGCCCGCCGAAACGCAGATGCGCAGCGAGGACACGTCGTATTTGCCCAGCATTTCCGACATCGCGCGATACGCGATGGGCGCGGTAAACACGACGTTGACGCCGTGTGCTTGAACGGCCTGCAGCAGCGATTCCGCCGGGGCTTTCTCCAGCAGCAGAGTTGCGGCGCCCACATGCAGCGGAAACAGCAGTATGCCGCCCAGTCCGAACGTAAATCCCAGCGGCGGACTTCCGATGAAGAGATCGTCCGCGCGCGCGCGCAGCACGTGCGTTGCGTACGTATCGCAGATCGCCATGACGTCGCGATGAAAATGGACGGCGGCTTTGGGTTTTCCGGTGGTGCCGGACGTGAACGCGATCATGGCCGGATCCTCCGCCAGCGTGTCGACGTTGCGAAACGTCTGGGCTTTGGGCCGCATGCGCTCTTCGAGTTCGTCATCCCCGAAACACAGCGTACGGATACCGGCGCGCAGCCCGGCTGCCGCATTCCAGTCTTCGGCCAGCCGTACGTCGCACAAAGCGTACTGTACTCGAGCCTTGTTCGCGATGACGCGCAGTTCCGTTTCCCGGTACAGCGGCATCGCCGTCACGGCGACCGCGCCGGCTTTCATCACGGCCAGCCAGCACGCCGCGAGCATCGGGGAGTTAAACCCGCGCAGCAGCACCCGATTGCCGGGAACCACTCCCAGATCTTCGGCCAGCACGCGCGCGATGCGATTGGCTCGCCTGAAGAGATCCTCGTACGTCCACGTAACGGCCTGTTCGGAGCCGCTTGCGGCCGGAGCGAGAATGCAGCGGCGCTTGCCGAACCCTTCGAGCACGTGCCGGTCCAGCAGTCGCGCCGCGCAGTTGATGCGTTCGGGATATTGCAATTCGGGAAGTGCAAACACCAAATCGGGCCATCGCTCGCGCGGCGGCAAGTTATCCGAAACGAACGTATCGACATGGGCGCTCCCGCGCATCAGCGATCCTCCAAAACGGACCGGGCGATGACGAGCTGCTGGATTTCACTGGCTCCTTCGTAAATTCGCAGCGCACGCACGTCGCGGTAAATCCGTTCGACGATCTCTCCGCGGCTCACGCCGCGTCCGCCGAACAGCTGCACGGCATCGTCGGCGACGCGCGACGCACTTTCGGTTGCGTACCATTTTGCCATTGCGGCTTCGCGCGTAACGCGCTGCGCGCCGGAGTCTTTGGCGTAGGCAGCCCGGTACACCAGCAGGGCGCTGGCATCGATGCGGGTGGCCATACCGGCTAGGCGCCCCATCGTCATCTGCAGCGCAGAGAGTGGGCCGCCGAATACGCGGCGCTCTTTGGAGTGCGCCGTGGCTTCGTCCAGCGCGCGCCGCGCGAATCCAACGGCCGCCGCTCCGACGGTCGAGCGAAAAACGTCCAGCGTCGCCATGGCAATTTTGAAGCCTTGCCCTTCGTCGCCCAAGCGATACCGAGTCGAAATACGGCATCGTTCGAGCCGCACCACTCCCAGTGGATGCGGGGAGATCGTCTCTATTCGCCGATCCGTGGCGATTCCGGGTGTTTTCGCCGGTACGATGAATGCGCTCAGCCCGCGCGTGCCTGCTTCGCCCGTTCGAGCGAAAACCACGTATACGCTTGCGATGCCGGCATTGCTGATCCACGTTTTTTCACCGTCGAGCACGTAGGAGTCGCCTTCGACGCGCGCGGACGTGGCGGTTGCCGCAACGTCCGAACCCGCCTCCCGTTCCGAAAGCGCGAACGCCATGATTGCATCGCCCGAGGTTACGCCGGGCAGAAATTCGCGCTTTTGTTCGGGCGTTCCGAACAAGCTGATCGGAGCGCTGCCTAAGCCTTGCATCGCGAACGCAAAGTCGCCTAGGGAATCATGGTACGCCAGCATCTCGCGCGCCAAGCACAGCGTGCGCACGTCCAGCTTCAGGCACGCTTGCAGCCATTGGCCGGCGGCGAGCCGGCGAACCCAGTCTTTACACGCGTTATCCGCATCGCGTTCGTCGCCGACGGGCTGCGCACGCAGCCACGCACCAAACGCTTGCGCGAAATCACGGTGCGATCCCTCAAAAAACGGCCAGTTCAGAAAGGATCGGTCCGGCACCGTCAGTCGCCCGCAAACACCGGCGCACGCCCCTCGATAAACGCCCGGTATGCCCGCCGGAAATCTTCGGTTTGCATGCATTGCGCTTGCGCGCGCGCCTCGGCGTCGATTGCGGCGTCCAGCGGCATGTCCCATTCTTCGTGCAGCATGCGTTTGGTCATCGCGTGCGCGACCGCGGGCCCCGTTGCCAGCGCCTGCGCGATTGCCGTCGCTTCCGCTAACAGCCGGTGCGGCTCGTGCAACGCCGTATAAAATCCCCACGCTAAAGCTTCGTCCCCTCCGATCGCGCGACCCGTATAGAGCATTTCGGCAGCTCGCCCCAGACCGACGATCCGCGGCAGCATAGCGCAGGCGCCCATGTCGCAGCCCGCCAGTCCGACGCGCACGAACAGAAATGCAACTTTGCTGCGCGCGGTACCATAGCGCAGATCGGAAGCCATCGCCAAAATGGCTCCCGCCCCCACGCATGCGCCGTCGATTGCGGACACGATCGGCTGTGGGCACGCGCGCATCGCTTTGACCAGATCGCCCGTCATCTGCGTGAACTCGAGCAATTCCCAATCGGAACGCTGCGTCAATGGCCCGATGATCTCGCGCACGTCGCCGCCCGAACAGAAATTGCCGCCTTCTCCCGTCAGGACGACCGCCCGCACCGACGAATCTCCCCGCAACGCGCGGAAATACTCGAGCAGCTCCCGGTACGATTCGAACGTGAGCGGGTTTTTGCGTTCCGGACGATCGAGCGTGAGCGTGACGACCTTGCCTTCTTTGGCGTATCGAATGTATGGCATCGGTGCTTCTATCGTATGCGAAACGGAAAATCTTCTTCGGCTGCTGCGCCGGCGGTGTTGCGCGCGACGATGCGAACGGTATAGGCCCGCACGAAGATCGGGGGCACGTCGAATACGTGCAGGTAAAAGGCGAAGAGTCCGAAGCGCCGGCGAGGCACGTCGATCGAGAACAGGTTCGTGCGCACTTCGACGCTCGCCACATTGGTCGCGGTCACGATGACGCCGGACCAGGTCTGCCCCCGGCGCACGTCGTTGCTGGAAAAGTGCGCCGCAACGATGCGGGGCGCAGCGTCATTGGCGGCAATGGGCGGCGCGGGCAGCCGCGCGCGCGTGCCGAAGGAAACATTCGCCGGAGCCGAAGCGGCATGCGCGGCGCAGCCCGACAGCAACAGCGCGGCCAGACCTGCGCGTAGCGTCATCGACGAAGTAACTGGTGCCGCCGATGCGGGTTTTCCTGCGCGTTCAGAGGCCGGCGCACCGCCGAACTCGTATGGCTCGTCATGCGGACTGCGCGCGGCCGGAGCAAAATGCTCGATTTGGCGGTCGGCTTTTGCACGCTGTGGGTTTCCTGCGGCTTTTTCGTCGACGCCTGGGCGCACGGACACGTTCCCGTGGAGAGTTTCTTTACGCCGTATCACGGCGTTTTCTATAGCGGCATGCTTGCGCTCATCATCGCGCTGTGCGTTTACGCGGCGCGTTACGGCGGTTTTCCGCGCAGCTATCGTGTGCCGCTGGTCGGTATTCCCATTTTCATCGCCGCAGGGATCGCCGACATGATCTGGCACCACTTTTTAGGCGTCGAGGAGGGCGTAGACGCGCTGCTGAGCCCAACGCATCAGGCGCTAGGCCTGGGCGTCTTTTTCGTTGCCACCGCGCCGATTCTCTCGGCGCTGCGCGCGCGCCGGGATCGACCGGCGCTCATCGATCAGCTCCCGTTGATCTTTGCGCTGGCCACCTGGATGGAGCTCGCGCATTTCGGAACCGCCTATGCTTTCGATCCCGGGGCAGGCCGCGTGAATGCCCCGCCCGGCAGCGGCGCCTTTTCACCCGATTATCTGACTGCACTAACGATCGGCTACTACAAGATCGGCACCGGCGTGCTGGTGGTGATCTTCCAGAGCGTGCTGATGGCGGGCTTCGGTCTTTTTGCGGGAACGCGGTTTGCGCTCGCGCCCGGCGCGCTCACGCTGACGTACGTGCTGGGAAATTTCGCGGCTGCGGCGGCGTTCACCAACGACACTCCGCTGCTAGGCACGACGTTGGCAATGAGCGTCGTTGCCGGAATAACGGGAGACCTCATCGTTGCGCGCTTGCGGCCGTCACCGGAACGCATTTTCGCCTACCGTATCTTGGGCATCGCGGTTCCCGTGGCGTATTTTGCCACGTACTTCGTCGTCACGGCAGCCGTTGAGCGCGTCTGGTGGGATTGGAACGTCTTGCTCGGCGCCGTGATATGGGCAGGCGCGATCGGATTCGGCCTCACGCTTCTGGCCGCGCCCCGCATGCAACGCGCCTAGTGCGTTTCGCCATTGCAGCAGCGGCACTGGCCATCCATTTGGCTACGAGCCGGCGGTACGGCTATTTCCGGGACGAACTGTACTTTATCGCCTGCGCCAAGCACTTGGCCTGGGGCTACGTCGATCAGCCGCCTTTGGTCGCGCTTGCGGCATGGATCGCATCTCCGGCGCACTATGATCTGATCGCTCTGCGCCTTCTCCCCGCAATTGCGGCTGCACTGACGGTGTGGCTTGCGGCGCGCATCGCGCGCGAGCTTGGAGGGGGCGCGTTTGCGCAAGGCTGCGCGGCGCTTGCGACGCTGTTCGTGCCGGCGTATCTGCTGCTCGGCAACACGCTCACCACCACCTCGTTCGAACCGCTCTCGTGGACGCTGCTGGTGTACTGCACGGTTCGACTCGTGCGTACGGCCGATTCACGTTACTGGATTGGCGCAGCCGCAGCGTTCGCGTTCGGGATGTACGGAAAATATTCTATGCTGCTGCTCGCAGCTGCGCTGCTGCTTGGGCTGCTGTTCACGTCTCAGCGTAAGGCGATGCGCACGTGGTGGTTTGCTGCAGGTTTGGCCCTCGCGGCTATCGCGCTCGCGCCCAACCTTGCGTGGCAGGCTCTTCACGGCTGGCCGTTCCTGGAGGTCGTGCGCGGCGATTTCGCGCATCGTCACGCGTTTGCGAACGGGCTTGCGCTCGAGTACAAAGGCGTCGCGCAAAACGCCGCGGCGTTCGTTGCCGAACAGCTGCTGTACACCAACCCGATCGCCGTGCCGATTTGGCTTGCCGGTTTGGCCGCGCTGGGCTTTGCCGCCGCCTACCGGTCTTTTCGCTATATCGCCATTGCGTACGCCGTGCTGCTGGTGCTCGCGATCTGGCTGCAAGGGAAGGGCTACTACATCATCGGCATCTATGCGCCACTGCTTGCCGCCGGCTGTGTCGTGTGGGAACGCACGCTGCGTACGACCGTTGCACGAACGGCCGCGGTCGCGGTATTTCTTGTCGTTACGCTCCCATTCGTACCGCTTTCGCTACCGGTGCTGCCGATCGGATCGTTCGTCGCATATTCCCGGATCTTGCGCTTGACCGGCCAAAACGGCTCGCCGGCACACGTGATTCAACCAGTGTACGCCGAGGAATTCGGCTGGAACGCACTCGCGCGCAACGTGGCCGCCGTGTATCGCGGGCTGCCGGCTCCGATGCGGGCCCGCACGGCGGTATTCGCAGACACCTACGCGGATGCTGGCGCACTGGACTTTTTCGGTCCGCGCTACGGATTGCCGCCCGCGATCAGCGCGCAAAACACCTACTACTTGTGGGGTACGCGCGGATACGACGGATCGACGCTCATCGCGGTGGGAGCCACGCAAATCGATCTCGTGCGAACGCTGTACCACAACGTCCGCCTGGTCGCCACGTCGAGCGATCCGCGAACGTGGATCGTCGAGGGACCCACGCCGATCTATTTGTGCACGCAGCCCATCGCGCCGCTGCCAGTATTGTGGCCGCGGTTGCGCTGGTACGGAGCGTGACGTTGCATGTGCGTCCCGCACGCCTGGATGACGGCGCCGGCATCGCTCGCGTGCACCTCGCCGGCTGGCGTGAAAACTACCGCGGAATTCTAGAGGACGAGCGCATCGACCGCCACACGCTGGAAAGCCGCACGGCGATGTGGCACGAGGCCCTCACCGAACCGCAGCGCATCGTGCTCGTATCCTGCGACGAAGATGAAACGATCGTCGGTTTCGCAAGCGCGCTGAGGTTGCTTCCGGCTCGCGACGGCTTCGATGCGTATCTGCAAGCGTTGTATTTCATTGCTGCGGCAAAAGGCCGCGGCGGTGGGCGCGCACTGCTCGCTGCACTGGCCTAGCGTCTTACCCCACGGTAGCATCAAACATGGCGCTGCCGTGCTGCCGAATAATGCTGCCGCGCGCGGTTTTTACGAGCGGTTGGGCGCGCGTCTGGTTCCGGAGGGTTGCTCTATCGAGGCTGGACACTTTGACGACGTTGTGTACGCGTTCGACGATCTGCGGACGTTACTTTAGCTTTGTGAAATCGCAACATGGAGCCGCTTACACCCATCTTTGGGCGATCTTGCGCGAGCTGCGTCAGGTCGACGGGCCTATAACGCTGATCTGCCGCATAGCGCTCTCGACGCCATGACGCCTGAGGAATTCCTCGCAGTCTATCAACTACCCGACCCCACAGAAATCACTGCGCGCATGACGGGATCTATCCCACGACATAGCGTGCAACGCATTCAACGGTGGTTTTGTGTCAATATTGCACCTTTCGTGGTCTCGGTCTTCAGCTCGCCATGAGCTTGAAAATTAGAATCTGGAGTACAAGCGACCTTTGGCCTGCGCACACCGGTGGGCGGCTCGAAGGTCAGGCTGGATGCCTTCAGGCTCTTAGTACTGCGTATGCCTCACGCACGAGAAGGCGCCGTAAAAAAGCCTCGCTGTCGCGCTCGCACTGATCCATTAGGGAAGTCGTCAAGAGAAGAGCCCCCATCGATGGCGTACGAGCGCCGGCTCAGTCAAGCCGCCTGATGTCTAAGGATGCCCTGACAATGGTGCGATAGACCACTTTTCCGCGCATCCGTGTTGATTTTATGATCCAGTTTGGCGAATTAGCCAGTTATTGGTGCCCATTTTGCGCCTGCGAGTGCCCCAAGGCCGACTCCGAGAGACACTACGCCCCTTGCAAGCGCAAAAGTTTGTTGCGCGTCATGAAAAGATTCGATAGACCGAATGCAACAAAAGCCGTTCGCATTCTTGGCTATGCCGCGATACCTCACTTTGCTAAATCCCCAAAGACGCTTGACAACGCAAAATGGATGCTCACCCTTCGCGCGCACGCAAGATTTCATGCGATTCGCAGCCTTCTCAGCATCGCTGAGTGGATGGTTACGACGAGCCCGCTTATTCGTAAAGTCCTTCGCCCTGGGAGCGCGCTTCTCGATCGCGTCCTTCTGACCCATGTATGCCGAATCACCCCAAACACGTGTCTCGGAACCGTGCAGCAGGTCCGCGAGCGGTTGGCTATCGTGAATATTGGCGCTGTCGTGACGAGCGAATGGACCAGGCCCGTCTTACTATCGACGCCGATGTGTGCCTTCATCCCAAAGAACCACTGATTCCCCTTCTGGGTCGAGTGCATCTCCGGGTCGCGCTTCTCGTCCTTGTTCTTCGTAGAGCTCGGCGCATGAATAATCGTCGCATCAACGATGGTCCCGCGCCCGACCGTCATTCCCGGTTGCGCCAGATGAGTGTTGATCGCTTTGAAAATGCGCTTGCCAAGACGGTGCTTCTCCAAAAGGTGACGGAACTTGCATACCGTCGTCTCGTCAGGGACTCGCTCGCGGCCAAGGTCGATGCCGACGAACGCACGCATCGAGTTGCTCTCGTAGAGCGCCTCCTCAACGGCAGGATCGCTCAAATTGAACCAGTGCTGCAAAAAATACATGCGGAGCATCCGCTCCACTCCCACCGGCGGTCGCCCAACGCCACCCTCGGCGGGATATATCGCTCGACGATCTTGCCGATGCGCCTCCATGGGATAACCTGGTTCATTTCATCCAAGAACTGTGCGCGTCGCGTCTTCTTCGCATAGCGTTCAAAACCGTTACCCGTTGCGAACGTAATCTGTTTGTTCGCCATGTATGAATTTTATCATGAACCGGAATCGCCCGGCTGCGGCTCGAAAAGGAACGGGCATATGGAGAATACCCGCAAAGCTGTGACGGTGTCGTTCCGTTCCGTCACACCGATGATTCCGGCCGGCGCCGACCTCGCGGCGGCGATTGCCTTCTATCGGGACGCGATGCATTTTTCGGTTACGTGGCAAAGCGATACCGGCGCCGGCATCGCGCGCGACGACGTTGCCTTTAATCTCGTGCCGAACACAAATCGCCAATGGGCCGACAACGCTAAGCTTCAGCATCGGCGTCACGGATCTTGAAGCACTCTATGCTGAGTATCGCGACGTACCGGCGAAAGTCGGCCCACTCGAGATGAAGCCGCGGGGACGGCGCGAGTTCCATCTCATCGAACCGGCGGGCGTGTGCTTTCAGTTCTATCAGAGGGGGCGCTCGACGCAATTAAAACCGCCCCCGTCCTGTTCTCGACGGAGAGCGCCTTTGTGCTTCTTGCGGTCTAAGATAAAAATCGCACTTGAATAAATCAGGGCATCCCTAAACTGGAACCGTCCACCAAACCCGATCAGCTTCGAGATCTATTTGCTTTCGGTGTCGCTTACATCGAACAATTGCACCTTGTCGGCGTCCACTAGTACATCGGTGTAATTTGGGATATCGGATGTCGTCAAAAGCCGTGCTCGAACGTAGCGAAAATCTCTGTAGGTGTAATCCAATTCGTCGAAATCAAAGATGCCGCTGTACCTAAGATCGGCATCATCACTGATTTCTGAGCGATTCCATAGCACGATTTCCCCCGGCGTAATAGAGGCTAACAGGATTTCTTTCGATGTCGGCTTTACTTTGATTTGCCAAAAGTATGCTTCCTCGGTCCTATGTTCCGCGACGTGCAGTTGCGAACATACCAACGCGTCAAAAAGACTATTTTTAACGCCCAACAACTCCAACTCGCCATCGGGATAATCGCGCATGCACAGATTCCAGACAATACGGGCTGCTTCGCGAAACCGTCGAAATGCTTCCGTAATGTCCGTCATATTTCAGCCCGTCTGGTGGCGTCCGGAACGTCGTTACGGCTTGTTCTTGGCAACTTGGACCTCCTGTGGCGTAGCTGGACGAGCGCCCTTCGGGTTTCCAGGGCGTAACGTACCGTCAGATGCTGTATTGTGTTCACCATACTCGACCATATGGCGAGTGGGTACGCCATTAGTGTAGTACCACTTTCCAGACTCTTGATCGTGCACCAGCCGCTGGGCGCTCAAGCCGCATTGGTCCTCGTGGGTTGGCGTCGTATCCTTTGTAGCGTCCGATGGCAAGTTTGCATCCTCGTTTTTACTCGCGAGCCTTATTCACGACTACGCCGCTTTAGCGCTTGTCTTTGCTCCCCCCGGCGCGAACGTCGCGGTATCTTGAAGCGCGCAGACTATGCCAGCTGATACTGGGGAGATAGCGCGCAATACCCACCTTAGCGGCCAAAGGGAGGGTCAGGAATTTCTCCAGCGGATTGAAATTTAGCTCTTAATTCTGAGACAAATTCTCAGGAATATCGAACAGACTCTTCGGCGTTTGGGCCAAGCCTCTCTACGCGATTTCTCAATATGGAAATAAGGAATCGGTTCTCTACGGAGCTCTCCGACAATGTTACGGCGCTAATCTGGTAGAGTCGCAACGCATCTGCGAGAGACGGGCCATGTTCTTCATACGAAGCCGTCGCGTTGGCTGGCGAGATAGGCCTAAAGAAATTCTGCCAGCTGAGGCATCACAACGTCCATAGGAAAGTGATTTTCAATGTTCGAAGCGCCGGATAGCACGACCACCTTACTCTCGGTTCGCATGGAATCGTACATCTCCGAACCGTCTGTAGTATATCGCGTCTCGGACTGCACTCTGAAGTTTTCGACAGCATACCCTTCGAGAGTCCCCGGGCCCTCGCTCCACGTCGTTTGTTGATATTGGATCTTAGTGATGCGATGGCTAGCCGCGTAGGAAACCGCTAAAATATGTTTACGAGGCCGAAGAGGTTCTACATGATAGGTCTTTGTCGTCAGATAAAGGTAAACGACGTCGTTCCTTTTCGGCCGCAGGATTAGCGCGGTACGCCCAATTAGATCATCAAAGCGAATCATCCCGTTCCAGTACGAGCGGCGAATCAGGGTGAAGTTGCCCGGCTCTCGTGGACACTTCCGCTTTGGCGGAGAAGGGTCCACCGCTGCGCAAACCAAGCGGTACGCATCCTACGACGCTTCCGCCTGCGCTTAAACTGCTCGGACCGGTCGCCGCATAGATGAGTTGCCGCCTAATTCGAGGTTTGCGCCACAAACGATTCGCAATTTGGAAAAGCAGGTCGATTTCGATACTGGCAAGCGCACCGACGGATTGACCAGCGAAGAACGAGCAGAACTCTCGAAACTTCGACGTGAAAACAAGCGACTCACGATCGAGAATGAAATCTTGTCAAAAGCCGCGGCCTGGTTTGCTCGGGAGACCGACGTGATCCCCAAGAAATCTTCCGACTCGTGAAGAGCTACCAGGCCAAATTCCACATTTCCACGATGTGCCAGGCTCTGGAGGTCTCCGCCAGCGGGTACTATGCGTGGCTCAATCGTCCTACCGTCAGCACATGCGCGGCGCGACATTGAACTTGGTGATCGCCTCGAGGCAATTCATCGACGCTCTCGCAACACGTACGGTCGACCACGCATCAAGGCCGAGTTGAAAGACGAGGGCATTACCCTGAGCAACGACCGACTTGCGCGACTCATGAACGAGCGAAATCTCGTAGGCGCAAGCCGCCGTAAGGGCGTTCGGACGACCGTGCGTGATCGAGATGCTCGACCCGCACCGGATCTTGTCGATCGAAAATTCATCGCTAACGCACCAGACAAACTGTGGGTTGCTGATATCACGTACATCCCAACCTACGCCGGGTTCTTGTTTCTTGCAGTCGTTCTCGACGCGTTTATGCCGCCGAATCGTCGGCTATGCAATGAGCTCGAACATGCGCACGCAACTTGTACTCGATGCGCTCAACATGGCGATTGAACGTCGTAGGCCCGAAAGCGTCATTCATCATTCCGATCAAGGAACGCAATACACCTCGATTGCTTTCGGATCTCGGTGCCGGAAGCTGGAGTTCGTCCGTCGATGGGTTCAGTTGGTGATTGCTACGACAACGCGATGTGCGAGAGCTTCAATGCGACGCTCGAATGCGAACTACTCGATCGGAACCGGTTCCGCACGCATAAGGAAGCCGAACTTGCTATCTTCGACTTCATCGAGGGCTGGTACAATCGGCATCGTCGCCACTCAGCTCTGGGCTACCGCTCTCCCGCCGCATATGAGCGGGAAACCGCGGCGTGATTTCCAATCTAAAACTCTCCACGAGAGCCGGGCAACTTCAGGGCAATGTCATTGCCATCCCCTAACACAACGTGGTACGCGTATGGAATCCGTTCATTAATTTCTGCGCTGAGCGGGATCGTCGACAACCGTGATGATTTTGCGTCGAGCGCTTTCTTACGCATTGATTCAAACGCCTCGTAAGCAACCGGCGTCGCACCGTTGTGAATTACTTGTTCCTCGAATGATAGACCGTGCTGCATCTCTCTTGCCTTACCAGTGACTTGCCATGAAAACGCCTACGGATATTAAAACGATTGACAACCCGCACCACGGCGGCCCTGTTCCGGCAGGACGATCTCAGCGCCGTTCTGCGAGCCCTCGCAAAGCGCCACGACGGCGTGCACGACCTCTTGCGGCGTAACGATGCGTCCGCCGGGGTTGCTGTTCGCGAGCTGAGCTAACGCGTCGCTTTCGGACATGCCGGTGCGTTTCACGATATTCGCTACAGCCTGCGTGAGCATATCGCTTTGCGTGTAGCCCGGGCAGACGGCGCTGACCGTCACGCCGGTCTCGCGCAGCTCCGCCGCTAAGCTGCGTGTCAGCCCCATGACGCCGTGCTTGGCCGCGGCATAGGCGCTGATGTACGGGGCGCCCGCTAAACCCGCGATACTGGCGATGTTGACGATACGGCCCCATTTCGCGTCGATCATTTCGTCGATAACCAGACGCGTGCACAGAAATGTGCCCGACAAATTCGTGCCGATAATCCGATTCCACAAGGCTGTGTCGGTACGCTTGAACGGTGCCGACTCCGCTATTCCGGCATTGTTCACGAGTATCGCAACGGCCCCGTTCGCTTTCCGGCATTCCGCGAACGCTTCATTGAGCGAAGCCTCATCCGAAACGTCAGCCGCCGTACGAAAAAAATCATCGCCCGTATCGGGCGGCAAGCGGCTCACGATGCTCACCTTCGCACCGGCTGCCTTGAGCGCACGCGCAATCGCAAGGCCGATCCCGCGCCCGCCGCCCGTAACGACAGCGTGCTTACCGGAGATCACTTATGCACCAGCGCACCCATCGGATACACTTCGATGTGCATGCCGGCAATCGATGCGGGATCCTGCGCCGCAATCGCGTCGGCAGCCTGTTGATCTTGCGCATAGAGCAGCGCAACGCCCCAGGAGCCGCTGCTTTGAAGCACCGGACCGAACGCGACCGCCGTACCTTTTTCCAGCAAATCGCGCCAATATCCAGAGTGGCGCTGCAGTACGGCGCGTTCTTCTTCTGTCATGTCGAGATGGAACGTGGGCCGGGGCGCAAACAATTTCAATAGGAACGGTTTCACGACCACCTCATCGTTTTCGCATCGATCATACGTGCTCGCTCACTTGTACCGCGCGCGCCAAATTGCGTTCGAGCTGCGCTTTACCCGGAAGATACTGCACCGGCCACTCCATGTCCGCATAACCCAGCTGCGCTGCCGCGTGCAGCGTCCACTGCGGGTCCGAAAGATGGGGACGCGCCAGTGCGCACAGATCGGCGCGGCCGGCCGCAACGATGCTGTTGACGTGATCCGGCTCGTAGATGTTTCCGACGGCCATGGTCGCGATGCCGATCTCGTTGCGAATGCGATCGGCGTACGGCGTTTGGTACATCCGGCCGTACACCGGCTGGGCGTCGCGTGAAGTCTGCCCGCTGGAAACGTCGATCAGATCGACACCTGCTTGTTGAAAAGCGCGCGCGATTTCCACGGCGTCTTCTGCAGTGATGCCCCCCGGCACCCAATCCGTTGCCGATATGCGAACGGACATCGGCCGCTGCGCGGGCCAGATCGCGCGCATGGTCTCGAAAATCTCCAGCGGATAGCGCAGCCGGTTCGCAAGCGGGCCGCCGTATTCATCGGTACGCTTGTTTTGCAGTGGCGTGATGAAGCTCGAGAGCAGATAGCCGTGCGCGCAGTGCAGTTCGAGCATATCGAATCCCGACTCCACGGCCATGCGGGTCGCGCGGGCGAACTCCTCGCGCACGCGCTCCATGTCGGCGTGCGCCATTTCGGCGGGCAGCTGATTATCGGGACCGTACGGCAAGGAGGACGGTCCGATGACCTGCCAGTTGCCGGCGGCCAGCGGTTCGTCCATCCCCTCCCACATCAGTTTGGTCGAGCCTTTGGGACCGCTGTGCCCAAGCTGCAGGCAAATCTTGGCTTGCGTCCAGCGGTGCACGAAATCGACGACGCGTTTCCAGCCCTCAACGTGCCCGGGCTCGTACATGCCGGTGCAGCCCGGCGTAATGCGCCCTTGCGCGCTCACGCACGCCATCTCGGTATAGACCAGAGCCGCCCCGCCAAGCGCGCGGCTGCCCAGGTGAACCAGATGAAACTCGTTAGGCATACCGTCGACCGCGCTGTACATATCCATGGGCGAAACGACAACGCGGTTGCGCAATTCGAGGCTGCGCAAACGAAACGGCGTAAACATCGGCGGGACCGGTTTGGACCCCCGCGCGAGCCAACGTTCGATTCGCTCGACATAGCCTCTATCGCGCAAGCGCAGGTTCTCGTGACTGATGCGCTGGCTGCGGGTCAGCAGGCTGTACGCGAACTGTTCGGGCGGCAAAGCCGCGTACCGCGCGACGTTTTCGAACCACTCCGTGCTGTTGCGGGCCGCGTTCTGAAGGCGCAGCACCTCGATGCGCCGCTCGCTCTCGTAGCGGGCCAGAGCTCCCGCGAGCGAGGGTTCGTCGCACAGCGCCCTTTGCAAGGCCACGGCGTCCTCCATCGCCAGCTTGGTCCCCGACCCCACCGAGAAATGAGCCGAATGGGCCGCGTCGCCCAGCAAGACCACGTTGCCGCAGGTCCAGTTCGCGTTGCTCACGCGCGTGAAATTGACCCAGTCGCGTCCGCGCAGATGCCCCGTATTGGCCATGAGGTCGTGCCCGTGCAGATACGGCCCGAACATCTTTTGGCAGAAAGCCAGCGTCGCTTGCGTATCGGCGCCGTCGAGTCCGTGCGCGAGCCACGTCTCCTCACGGCATTCGACGATCCACGTGCTGGTGCGATCGTCGAACCGATACGCGTGGACGGTAAACCAGCCGTGCTCGGTCTGCTCGAAAATGAACGTGAATGCATCCAGCGGCAGCGTCGTGCCCAGCCACACGAAGCGGCATTTACGCGTATCGAGATTAGGTTGGAATCGATCGGAAAGCGCCGAGCGGATCCGGCTGTTGATTCCGTCCGAAGCGACGATCAGGTCGGCATCGCGATACGCGGAAAGGCCCGTCGCTTCACACTCGAACACCAGCTCGACGCCGAGGTCTTGAGCGCGCTGCTGCAGCACGTTCAACAGGCGCTTGCGCGCGATACCGGAAAAGCCGTGCCCTCCCGAACGCATGACGCTGCCTTTGAAATGGATTTCGATGTCGTCCCAGTGCGCGAAGCTGGAGACGATTTTATCGTGGGTGACGTCGTCGGCTTGGCGAAGATTCTCCAAGGTCGCGTCCGAAAACACGACGCCCCATCCAAACGTGTCGTAAGGTCGATTGCGTTCGATCACCCGAACGCGGTGGCGCGGGTCCGCCTTTTTCATCAAAAGACCGAAATACAGCCCGGCCGGTCCGCCGCCGATGCAAACGATGTCCACACCGACCTATTGGCCCCGGCCGGCGACTGCGCCTACATATCGTATTCGATCGTCACCGGAGCGTGGTCCGAGAAGCGCCGCTCCCGATAGATGCTGGCCGAACGCACCTTCTGGCGCAAGTCGGGGGTGATGAGATTGTAATCAATGCGCCAGCCGTTGTTGCGCTCGAACGCGTTCTGAAAGTTCGACCACCAGCTGAACTGTTTTGGCTGCGTGTTGACCGCGCGGTACGCATCGACCCAACCGAGCTGCGAGATCACGCCGTCCAACCACGCTCGCTCGTGCGGGAAGAATCCCGAGATGTGCGCGCAGCGGACAGGGTTGTAGACGTCGATCTCCTGGTGGGCGATGTTGAAGTCGCCGGCGATGAGGTACGAACGGCCGTCTTGCCGCAACTGCGCGAGGCGCGTACGGAAACGCTCCAAAAACGCCTCTTTGACGACCTGCCGCGGCGGCCCCATCGCACCCGAGGGGACGTAAAGCGATACAATGCTCAGGCTGCCGTAGTCGAATTGCAGCCAACGCGCTTCGCGATCGTATTCGGGCCAGCCGAAACCGCGAACGACCGAGTCCGGCGCGCGCTTGGCGTAAATCGCCACGCCGCTGTATCCCTTTTTCTCGGCGTCCAGAAATATGCCGGTGTAGTGCGCTACCGCGGCCGCTTCGAGCGGAAGCTGATGTTCCTGCGCTTTGGTTTCCTGCAGGCACACGAAGTCTGCGTCCTGCGCCTGCATCCACTCGTAAAACCCCTTGCGGGCTGCAGAGCGGATACCGTTACAATTCAGCGTGACGACTTTCACGTGCAATCAGCGTTTGCGAACCACCATGAGTCCGTCGCCCAGCGGCAGCAGCGTCGCGTCGACGCGTTCGTCGCGGCCGATCTTAGCGTTGAGCCGGCGCAGCGCCGACGTATCCTCGTCGTCGATTGCCGGATCCGCCACATCGCCTCCCCACAGCACGTTGTCGATCGCAATCAGCCCGTTGCTGCGAACCAACGCAAGGCAATGCTCGTAGTAGACGTCGTAGCCGGACTTGTCGGCATCGATGTACGCAAAATCGTATCGTCCGCTCTCGCCCTGCGCAACCAGCCCTTCCAGCGTTTGCGCTGCAGGCGCGAGCCGTAGATCGATTTTCTCCGCCACGCCGGCGCGCTGCCAATACCGCCGCCCTACCGACGTGTACTCCTCGCTCACGTCGCAAGCGACGATGCGGCCGTCCTGCGGGAGCGCCAAGGCCACACCGAGGGCGCTGTATCCGGTAAACACGCCGACCTCGATGCACCGGCGCGCGTCGATGAGGCGCACGAGCAGCTGCAGAAATTGCACTTGGTCAGCGCCGGTCTGCATTCCGGCGTGAGGCATCTTTGCGGTCTCTTCCCGCAGATCGGAAAGCACGCCGCTGTCGCGCAGCGTCGTGGCGATCATGTACTGCTGAATCTCTTCGGGCAGGAAGCGCGATCTGGAAGCCATGGGCCGGGTGTACGGCAGGCAGTGCCGATCTCCGTCACGGCGCCTCCTGAAGGCCATCGCAGCGCCTGCGGCCAAGCGTTTTCCGCCACAGCATCAGCCAACAAACGGAGACTCTATGCAGGTAAAGTCCATCGCATGGACCGCGTATCCCGGCAAAAACGTCGCGAATCTGCTCGCCTTTTACCGAGACGTATTAGGTCTGCGCGTCGACCGGGCGCATCCCAGCGAAGACCGGGCGCAATTCGTCGAATTCGACCTGGGCAACGATCATTGGTTCACGATCCTGCCCGAAGAATTTTTGGGAAGACCCGCGGGCTCGGGCAGCGGCGTCGTGTTCGAAGTCGACGATATCGATGCAGCGCTCGATCGAGTCCGCGAACGCGCGAGCAGCGCGGACGAAAAAGCGGCCGATCATCCCGGATGCCGTGTCGCCTCGTTCGACGACCCCGAAGGCAACAAGGTCGGTCTTCATCAGCATAAATCCCTCTAGCGGGCGTTGCGGATCATCTCTCGCGCTGCATTCCACCCGGGAGCGCCCATGACGCCGCCACCCGGATGCGCCGCCGAACCGCACAGATAGAGGCCCTCGAGCGGCATTTTGTAGCCGGCGTAACCCGGCGCCGGCCGGAACATGAAGAGCTTGTCCAAATTCATCGCGCCTTGAAAGATGTTGCCGCCGGTAAGATTGAACGTCGCCTCCAAGTCCGCCGGCGTGAGAATTTGGCGATCGATGACCGAGCTGCTGAATCCCGGTGCGTATCGCTCGACGATGTCGAAACAGCGGTCCGCGAACGCTCCTTTGGCGGCATCGTCCCACGGGCGATCTTTGAGTTTGTACGGGGCGTATTGCACGAACATCGACATGAGGTGCTTGCCGGGCGGTGCGACGGAAGCGTCCAGCGCCGAGGGCATCGTGCACTCCACGATCGGCTCATCGGACGCGTATCCGTACTTGGCTTGGTCGTACGCGCGCTCGATGAAATCCTGATCCGGGCATAGGTGAACGGTGCCGCGATGCTGCGGGCCCGGTTCGTGGCCGGGCAGTGCCGTAAAACTCGGTAGGCGCTCCAGCGCGACGTTGATCTTCGCCGAAGCGCTGTCGTAACTGATGCGATCGATCGCGTCCATGAAACCGGCGGGCAAAACGGAGCGCTCGCCGTCGAGGAGTTGATTGAACGTAACGTTGCAATCGGCGTTGCTCGCAACCGCCGCAGCGGAAAATTCGTCGCCGTTCGAAAGGCAGACGCCGCTCACCGCGCCGTCCTTGGTCAGAATTTTGGACACGTGCGCGTCGGTGCGGACGTCCACGCCCAGATCTGCGGCCGCGCGGGCCAACGCCTGCGTCAGACCGCCCATGCCGCCCTTGACGTACGCCCACACGCCGCGCTTGCCGTTGGTTTCACCCATGACGTGATGAAAGAGAACGTACGCGGTGCCGGGCATCGAGGGCGATGCGAAGGCGCCGATGATGGCGTCCGTGCCGAGCGTGGCCTTTAACTGTTCGGATTCGAACCAGCGGTCCAAAATGGGTCGCGCTGCCCCGGTGAGCACCTCGACGGCCTCGCTCATAGCGGGTCCGAGCTTTTTCAGGTCCAAACCGAGCATGCCCATCTGCAACAGATCGGTGAGCGAGGGGCGCAGCAGATTCGGCGGGCGTTTCGTGAGCGTCGGCTCGATCACCGAAGCCACCCGCTGGAGCATTTGCTCGTACCGGGGATAGTTTGCCGCGTCTTTCCCGCTGAACTTTGAAATCTCCGCGACGTCTTGCGAGCTCGAGCTGCCCAGCATGAGGTAGCGCCCGTCGGGAAACGGAGAAAATGACGCCGGATTGCGTTCGATCAGTTCGAATCCATAGTCCGCCAGGTGCAGATCGCGCACGATCTCCGGCCGAAACAAACTGTTCACGTAAGCAGCCGTCGAAACTTTGAAACCGGGAAACGTGCGCTCTTCGGTGACGCATGCTCCTCCCACGATGTACCGGCGCTCGAGGACGAGCACCTTCCACTTAGCGCGCGCCAAATAGCACGCGGCGACCAAACCGTTGTGGCCCGCACCGATGATGATGGCGTCATACGTGGATTGCATGTTTCTCCCGTTTTCGAAAATAGACGACGGCTCCGCAGCCGAGCATTACTGCAGTCAATCCCAAAACCTTCGCCACCGCCAGCGGCTTGTTCGGTTCATCCGGGCTGGGGACGATCGCGAGCACGATCGCGCCCAGCGTCGTGAGGATGCCGATCGACGCAACGAAGATCACTATCGCCGTGCCTCGCAGCTTGATCGCCGACGCAAAAAGGAACACGAATGGAATCATCGTGATCAGCACCGTCGAACTGACCAGTATGTCGTAAGCGCCCTTTACCGAGGTGCCTCCCTGACCCGCAACGATGAACACCGCCGAAATGCCGGCTTGCGTGAGGATCGCAACGATGGGCGAACCCCAACGCGGATGGACTCGTCCGAACGCAGGCGGCAAATAGCGATCGATGCCGGCGACGAACGGAATGCGAGCCACCGCCGCCAGCCATAACCCGACGCTACCCAGGCAGCTGATCGTCACGAGCACTGCCGCCGCCGGCGTCAGCGCGCTCCAGCTCATGCGCGCCGATACGCTGCCGATGGCCTGCATCACGCCGTACAAACCGCTCACGCGACCCGGTGCGAGCGCCGCAAGAACGCCGGCCGTTCCCAAGATGTAGACTGCCGCAATCGCCGGCGCGGCAATGGCTAAGCCGCGCGGAATCGTCCGGCGCGGGTTCTTGATCTCGCCCGACATGAACGGCACGGCTTCGGGTCCCGTCCAAGCAAATGCGATCACCGACCAAAAGATCAGATCCTTGAGTTGCAAGCTGGGACGCATCGACGCAGCCGTCAGCGGGGTTGCCGAACCGAACTTCCACCACGCCGTCGCGCCCAGCGCGATCAGCATGATCGTTACGATCCATCGGCTGACGGCGCCCGCGTTGTTGAGCCATTTGCCCACGTCCAAACCGACGACGTTGACCAACGTGGCCAGCGCAAAGCCTGCGAGCGAAACGCCGATGAAGTACCACGGCGAACCGGCTAAATGCGCCGCACCCGCACCGCCGATGAACAGCGCATTGCCGGCGGTGAAATACAGCAGCGCCGGAAAGTACGGTAAATTGCTGCACCAGTACGTCCACCCGGTGATGAAACCGCCGAACGGTCCGAATGCGCGTTTGCTCCAAACGTAGAGCCCGCCTTCGTCCGGATAGCGCGCGGATAGATGCATGACAACCACGGAAATCGGAACGAACATCGCAACGCAGCCGATAAGCCACACCGGCAGCGCACCCGGTCCTGCCGCCGCCGCGGTTGCAACCCATTGCAAGTTGGTGCACGCAATGAGAAAGAAAAGGACGACGTCGAGCAGTCCTAGACTTCGCCGAAGTCCGACCACGCTATACCATGTAGGTTTTTGGCGGCGATTGCAGGCGTAAAATCGGCCGGTCGATCGCGAACGCGCCGATGTCGCTCCGGGTCGCGCCGGTAAGCGCGAGATCGCTC
The DNA here is from genome assembly GCA_963777315.1 of Vulcanimicrobiota bacterium. Taxonomy (GTDB): domain Bacteria; phylum Vulcanimicrobiota; class Vulcanimicrobiia; order Vulcanimicrobiales; family Vulcanimicrobiaceae; genus CAVYEM01. The sequence continues at coordinate 324,766 of CAVZQC010000004.1, read as the reverse complement.
AAAATGCGCCCGATGACCGAGGCAAACTTGAACGCATGGCCCGCGCCTACGGCGACGTGCACGTTGGGCTGCTCGACAAGCGTGCCGACGATGAAGTCGCGGTCCGGCGTGAGCGTATACAAGCAGGTTTTGACTACATGTTCGGGCCCCAGCGCCGACGGCAGATGCGAGCGCAGAAACGAGCGAACCCGCGCTGAAATGCCGGGATCGGGCTCGAAATCCCGCGTGTCGGGATCGACCGGCTTCCCGCCGGCGTCTTGGGTCACTTTTACGGCGGGTTCGCCGAAGACGGGCAACCCGTAGAAGGATGGATCGTCCATCCAAATCCACACGGGAAACCGTTCGGGTGCAAACGGCCGCAGATCCGCGGCTCGGAAATACATCGGCTGTTCCTTCGTGATTTCCAGCGGCAGCGCGAGCTCGAAATGCGCGAGCGCTGCGTTGGTCCAGGGACCGGCTGCGATCACGGCAGCGCCTGCGGTAAACCGTTCGTCCTGCGTCTCGATATCGATCTGCGATCCGCGGTTTCGCAGCGAGTGCACTCGCGCGTTCGAGCGCAGCGTAGCGCCCAGTTCGCGCGCAAGTCGCCGATGTTCGTGCGACGCGCGTTCGGCGGCAAGGATTCCGGCATCGGCTTGAAACAGGCCATGGACGTCGTCACCGACTTGGAACTGCGGAAACTGCCGGCGAATGTCGGGCGCATCCAGGTAGTCGAACGGCACCCCGCACGCCTGCATGGCGTTCGCGTAGCCTTGCAGCGGAATCGCACCCGTTCGCGGACCCAAATCCAATCCGCCCGTGGTGAAAACCAGCTGCGCTTGCGCGTGCTCTTCTACCGCCGCCCAGGCTTGATAGGCCTCCTTGGCCAGACGCACGTAATGGGGCGCATGATACGAGAGCCGGATGATCCGCGAGTGATCGTGCGATTCTCCGCGTGCGTGTCCCAGATCGAATTGCTCCAATCCCAAGACGTCCGCGCCTGCGCGTGCCAGCCAGTACGCAGCGCCGCTGCCCAACGCGCCCAGTCCAAGCACGACGACGTCGAACGAGCGGATCATACCTCACCGACCCGAGCGGCAATGTAACGCCGAATGTCCAAACTCGCGTCTTCCATGGGCGCATAGTAACCGAACTGGAAAGCGCTGCTGGTCATTCCGTCTTGAACCCCTTCGCAGACGTGCCAGTCTTGGCGATTCACCACGTCCCAGAATTCGACGGCGTCGGACGGATCGAAGCCGGCCTTGGCCATCTCTTGGGGATGGAAAAGAAAGTCGCACAGCACCACGGTGCGGTGCGGACCGTCCGGAAAAAGACGGAACGCGGCGACGTGGTCGGCGCTCAAGCTCAACAGCAAGTTCGGATAGATCAGTTCGCCGTTGTGGCGAACGCGCTCGTTTTCATCGAGGGCGGCGAACGCACATCGCGCAGTCGTTCCGGAGAAGGAAAACGTGTACGCGCCGGCACGGTGAGGAATGCCGTGCTCCCAATCGAGATCGGCACCTCCGCGCTGCTTGAACGCGGGCACGATCCGGCAGAGTTCGGGATGCACGCCCGCGCAATGGTAGCACTCGTTGTAGTTCTCCAGCAGAACTTTCCAATTCGCGCGGACGTCGTACTCGATCGTTTTGCCGATCGCCAAATGGGCGAGCGGATAGCGCTCCAAGCGTTCGGGCACCGCGCCCAGCTGGGCCAAAAGCGGGGCGGTTTGCGCGTGCGCCGGCGTCAGATGCACGAACACGAAGCCGCCCCATTGGTCGACCGCCACGGCGTGCAATCGCTTTGCATCTTCGGGAATGGCGTCGAACGGCACGAACGGCGCAGCGATCAGTTCGCCGTCGGCCGCATACGTCCAACCGTGATACGGACACCGAATGGCGCCGCGCAACGTGCCGTCTCCGCACAGCAGACGGCTGCCGCGATGACGGCAGAGGTTTAGGTGCGCGTGCAAACCGCCTTCGCGCCCGCGCACGATCACCACGCTTTCGCCGGCTATATCGAGGACGCGGTACGCTCCGGGATCGCGCCACTGTTGCGCTCGACCGGCGCAGACCCATTGGTCGCGGAATATCGAACGGCACTCACGCTCATAGAATGCAGCCGTCAGGTAGGCATCTTTCGGCAGAGAACGCTGCAATTCCATCGGCAAACCCCGTATCTTTCGGCCGAATTGGCTGCATCACCGACGAACCACCGATCGTATGAGTCAATGCCCGAATAAAGGAAGGGTAGCCGTGAAGGTTCGCGCGGCCTGCGAGCGAATCCTCGGGCGTTGCGACAAAAGTAGGGGACAGGCATGAAGACGTTCGCTAAGCCGCGAGTACTCGAGAACGCAATGACGCCGGCGGCGCGCTGGTTCACTTCGCCCGAAGTCTTTGCGCTGGAATTCCAGCGGATCTTCGCTTCGCACTGGATCTGCGTCGGCCGTCTGGAGCAGCTGGCGAACGGCGGAGACTTTTTTCTCGCCGAGGTCGCCGGCGAGAGTTTGATCGTCACCAAAGATAAAACCGGAAGCGTTCGCGCGTTCTACAACGTCTGCCGCCACCGCGGCTCTCGCATGTGCACGCAGGATTCAGGTCATTTTACCGGATCGATCCAATGTCCGTATCACGCATGGACCTACGGACTGGACGGCACGCTGATCGCCGCGCGAAACATGCACGAGGTCGCGGGCTTCGATCGCGCGCAGTATCCGCTCAAGCAAGCGCGCGTCGCCACGTTCGAAGGCTTCGTGTTCCTCAATCTGGACGAGCGCGCCGAACCGTTCGAATCGGCGTTCGCTCCGCTCGCCGGCCGCTTTGCCGATTGGGACATCGGGACGCTTCGCACTGCAAGCACGATCGCCTACGACTTGGCTTGCAATTGGAAGCTGGCGTTTCTGAACTACTCCGAATGTTATCACTGCCCGCTCGTGCACCCCCAGCTCGACAAGCTCTCGCCTTCCGACAGCGGCCGCAACGATCTCTCCGAAGGACCGTTCTTGGGCGGATATTCGGAACTGCGCGAACGCGGCAGCAGTTTGACGACCACGGGAAGCACCACGCGGCCGCCCGTGGGCAGCGTACGCGGCGATAATTTGCACCGCGTGTACTACTACACGATCTTTCCCTCGATGCTTTTGAGTCTGCATCCGGATTACGTCATGGTCCATTACGTTCGCCCGGTGGCAGCGGATCGCACGCAAATCGTGTGCGCGTGGCTCTTCCAGCCAAACACGATGGCTCAGCCCGGATTCGATCCCGCTGACGCCGTGGAGTTTTGGGACGTCACTAACCGGCAAGACTGGCGCGTCAACGAGCTGACCCAGCTCGGGATGAGTTCGCGCGCGTACGCCAGCGGACCGTATTCCAACGCCGAAGGGCTGCTGAGCGCGTTCGACACGCACTACATGCACGTGATGGCGCCGTAGCGCAGCGTGCTGCATCTGCTCGCATTGGCCGCTTCGCTGGCTCCCGCCATGCGGTGGCGGCAGCTGGGGCCGGCTGCCGCGGGCGGACGCGTTGCGGCCGTCGCCGGAACCAACGCGGATCCAATGCTCTACTATTTCGGCGCCGCGGGCGGAGGCGTATTCAAAACGATCGACGGCGGCTTGACTTGGACGGACGTGTGGCCGTCGAATTCGGTTGGCGCCATCGGTGCGGTCGCCGTCGCTCCAAGCAACAGAAACGTCGTGTGGGTCGGAACCGGCGAATCGGCACCGCGCAACGACGCTTCCTACGGTGACGGCGTTTGGCGCAGCACCGACGGCGGCGTGCACTGGAATTGGCTGGGCCTGCCGCAGTCGTACGCCGTCTCGCGAATTCTCATCGATGCGCGCGATCCCAACAGCGCGCTCGCCGGCGTGCTGGGCAATCCGTTTGCGGACAGCGCGCAGCGCGGAGTGTATCGTACGACGAACGGCGGGCGCACCTGGCAGCGCACGCTGTATGCCGGTCCGCAGAGCGGCATCTCCGACATGGCGCGAGACCCGGACGACGGCCGGATCGTGTACGCGGGCGTTTGGCAATTCCGCCGGCTGCCGTGGACGTTCAGCAGCGGCGGACGGCAGGATGGCCTGTACCAATCGCGCGACGCAGGACGTACGTGGCGCCGGCTGAGCGGCTCGGGATTGCCCGGCGGCCTGCTGGGCCGAATCGGCGTCGCAGCGGGTTCGCACGGCCGCGTCTACGCCCTGATTCAAAGCCGCGCCGGATTATTGTGGCGTTCGGACGATTCGGGAACGCATTGGCGATTGATGTCGCGCGACACGCTGATCGATCAGCGCCCGTTCTATATGAGTCGTTTGGTCGTGGACCCGCGCGATCCGGACCGTGTGCTCTTCGCTTCGGAGAACCTGCTACAAACGCGCGACGGCGGAAAGACGTTTGCCGATCTCTCACAGGCGGTGCATCAGGACCATCACGACTTTTGGATGTCGTCCAACGGCCGGCGCGTCATCGAAGCCGACGATGGGGGCGCTCCGATTTCGGTCGACGGCGGAACGACGTGGGACTGGCGCTTCAACGTCGTTTTGGCGCAGACGTACCACATCGGATACGATAACCGCACGCCGTACGACGTGTGCGGCGCATTTCAAGACAACGATTCGTTCTGCGGCCCTTCGAACTCGCTCAGCCCACTGGGGATAACGCAGAGCGACTGGCGCGACGTAGCCAACGATTCCGACGGCGTTTGGGTGTGGCCGCAGCCCGATGATCCCGGTGCGGTTTGGAACGTCGGAATCAACGAACTCAACGGGCAGCTCGGCATTTACGATCTCGCTTCGCGTCAGAACTACGACATCACGCCCAGCGTGACGGATACCAACGGGCGCGCGCTGGCCGGCCTCACGTACCGCTTCAACTGGGAGGCGCCGCTGGCGTTTTCGCGCACGCTTGCCGGCGTTGCATACTTCGGCGCAAACGTCGTCTTCCAAACCGCCGACCGGGGACGCACTTGGAAGGCGATCAGTCCGGACCTCACGCGCAACGATCCGTCCAAGCAGCAGGTCGCGGGCGGCCCGATCAATACCGACGTTTCGGGTGCGGAGTTCTACGACACGCTGCTCGACATCGCGCCCTCGCCCGTTGACGGGAACGTAATCTGGGCCGGAACCGACGACGGACTGATTCAGCGCACGCCCGATGGCGGCCGGCATTGGGTGAACGTGACGCCTGCGGGCAGCGGTGAATGGGCACGCGTGGAGTGCGTCGAGCCTTCCGCCGTTTCGGCCGCTCGCGCTTACGCAGTCGTCGACCGGCATTTGCTGGGAGATCGCACGCCGTACATTTTTGCGACGGACGATGCCGGCGCACACTGGCGGCGAATCGATTCAGGATTACCGCGCGATCAGTACGCCCATGTCGTTCGCGAGGATCCGGTCGACCCCGGCGTGCTGTACGCAGGGCTGGAGCAGGGGGTTTGGTACAGCCGCGATCGCGGACTGCACTGGGCAAGCCTGCGTCTGGGCATGCCGCCGGTTGCGATTCACGATCTGCGCGTTCAGCCGCGCGACCGCGATCTGATCGCGGGAACGCACGGGCGAGGGCTGTGGGTGTTGGACGACCTCACGCCCATCGAACGGCCGCGAAACGACGCGCAAAGCGTCACGCTTTTCGCACCTCGGCCGTCCTACACGTATTACATGTGGTGGACCAGTACGTACGGTACGCACGACGACGAATGCTGCGTGCCCGCCGGCGCATACAGCGGTAAAAACCCGCCGTACGGCGCTATCGTGTCGTACGAGTTGCCGCAGCGGCATTCCGATCCCGTCGGTTTGGACGTGCTCGACGCGCGAGGAAACATCGTACGGCGGCTGGCGGCAACGCAAGCGCCCGGAATCAACCGCGTTGCGTGGGACTTGGGGGGCGAGCCGCCCGTGCCGTGGAAACGCGCGCGGCAATGGAATCGCGGTCCGTCGTCCGGCCCGACCGTCGTCCCCGGAACATACGTAATCCGGCTGCGCGCCGGAGCCGAGGCGCAAACGCGTCCGCTGCAAGTGCTCCCCGACCCGCGCGCGCACTGGTCGGCGGCCGATTATGCCGCCCGGTATGCTTTTCTTTCGCAGCTCGACGCCGAGCTGTCGTCCATCGATGCCGCGCTCAATCATCTGGACGAGCTGCGCGAACGCTCAGGCCCGCAGCAACAGCGTGAAATCGACCGCGTGTATGCCGGATTCACCTCGGGCGCGCTCAACTCCGAGGACGACCAGTGGATGCCGGACCGCGTTCGCGAACGGCTCACGATCCTGCAAGGCGACGTCGCCCTCTCGCAGGGGCCGCCGCTCGCGCCGCACCTGCGCGAAGCCGCCGCCGTGCGCATCGAATATCGCAATGCCATGAACGCCTACGACCGGCTGATGACCGTCACCGCTCACGCCAGGGAGACACACCGATGAATCTGCGAAACGTATTCCGCGCGATCGCATCGCTTGCCGCAATCGTTTGCCTCGTTCTTGCACCCTGCCGGCCCGTTATTGCCGGCACGACCGGGCGCATCAACGGGACCGTCCTTGACGCGGCGAGCGGAACGCCTATCGCCGGTGCAAAGGTCACTGCTATCAGCCCTTCGCAGAGCGCGGGCGCGACCACCGACGCGAGCGGCCGCTACACGTTCGTTTCGTTGATTCCGGACGAGTACACCGTGAGTGCGCAGCAGACCGGTTACGACACCGCTTCGGTGTCCAACATCGCCGTGTTCGCCGACGCATCGCAAGTCGTGACGATTTCCATGCACAGAACGCTCAAGACGATCGCCAACGTAACGTCCCGCAGCGCGGCGAGTCTGGTGCGCCCGGGAACTACGGCCGACGTGTATTCCGTCAATGCGGCCCAACAGGAGCGCACCAGCGCGCTGGGAGGCGGCGGCAATTTGAACAGCGCCTATTCCGCAATCGCAGCAGCGCCCGGCGCATACGTCCCCTCGAATCAGCAAGGTTACAATCAAGCCGTGCACGTGCGCGGCGGGGATTCGAGCGAAGTCGGTTATGAGTTCGACGGCATCCCGATCAACCGGGGCTTTGACAATTACCCCGGCGGGGGCGCTTCTTCGTTGGGCCAGCTCGAGCTGCAGGTGTACACGGGCGCGACGCCCGCGAACGCCGAGGCGCAAGGCCTGGCCGGTTTCGTCAATCAGGTAATCAAATCCGGAACGTATCCCGGTTACGCGAACGTAAGCTTGTCGGCCGGAGCGCCGACGTTCTACCACCAAGCCGACGTCGAGGCCGGCGGATCGTCGCCGGATCGCTCGTTCAATTACTACGTCGGAATCGGCGGCTACAATCAGGACTATCGCTACATCGATCAGTTCAACGGCGCTTCGCTCGCCGACGAGTTCGGGCCGGTGTTGGATCAATGCCAGCTGCCGGCCAACTTGGGACCGCAGCCGCCGCCGTCGTGTCTGACCAACGGCATGCCCAACGTGAGCGCGGCCGGCGCGCCGGGTTACATTCTTGGCCCCATGCCGTTCGGATCGTTGCCGCCCGCGAGCGTGATCGGCCGCACCACGGTGGTCAACCTGCACTTCGGCATACCGCACAAGAGTAGCGGCCTTCACGACGACGTTCAGCTGCTCTACGACGTCGATTCGATCACTACGCCGCTGTTCGTTTCGCCATTGGATGAAGGCTTGCTCAACTTTCAAGGAACCACGTACAACAACGATGCCTCAGGCAATCTTCTGCCCGGCATAACGCTGCCGTTTGGAACGACTCTTCCCTACTACACGGACAGCTACCAGTTCGCAGGCAAGCCCGGGCAGTTCCTGACGGATGCCTCGGCCGGCAGCGTGGTGCCCTACCTCTTTCCCTCGTCGCCGGCCAATCGCGCGCTCTTTGCGCCGCTGCCCCTGACTACTCGCGACCAGCAGTTCAACGACCAAGACATCGTCAAGCTGCAGTATCAGAAAAATTTTTCCACCAGCGCCTTTTTGCGCGTGTACGGTTATACGTATTACTCGGATTACGTCTCGACCGGCGCGGTCTCATCGTGGCAGCCATACACCGGGTTCGACTCGAACGATTATGAGGTCGCTTCACATACGCGCGGCGTAAGCGCGACTTTCGCCAAGCAGCTCGGCGGCAATCATCTGCTCCAGGCGGAGGCATCGTACACGACGGCGACTTCCGAGCGCGTCAACAACGCGCAGATGTACGACCCCGCCGATGCTTTTGCCGTCGTCGTCAACCCGAACGACATTACCCACGGAGTGTGCTACGCGCTCACCGGCACGGCCGGACCCGCCACACCGACGAGCTGCGGCAGCGGAAGCGTCATCCCGGTGGGAACGCCGGCGTCCTTCGCTTCGCTTGCGAATACGTTCTACAGCAGCCCTTCCGTGCTGACCGATACGAACGGCAATGCGATTAACTCTGCGGTGCTCTCGACCCAAACGTGCGGCGGCGGTCCTTGCGCGCTGTACGCGGTGGAAAACGGCGCGTACGGCAAATACAATACGGTCACGCCCAATTTCTTCGGCTATTCGCTAACCGACGAATGGCGCCCGAACGACCATCTGCTGTTCAACTTGGGCCTGCGGCTGGACCGCTATCAGTACGTGGGCGACAACACGACCGCAACGCCGGCGCGCGCCTTCTGGTTCAACGCGTTCAACAACGACACGTGCTACGACACGCAAAATCTCACGCTGTACGACAAGACCCTGCTTGCGGACGGCTCCTCTATTCCCATCGGCGCAGCGTGCTCGACCGCAGGCTCGCAGTACGTTGCGGCCAACCTGCAAAACGTACCGAACCAAACCTTCACCTACAACATCCTGCAGCCGCGCATCGGCGCGACCTGGACGCTCAGTCCTGCGACGGTCCTGCGCGCCAGCTTCGGCAAGTACAACGAGCAGCCGTCCGCAGCTTACGAGCAGTACGATGCGCTGCAGCAGAATCTGCCCGACGCGCTGGTTCCGTTCTACTCCCTAGGATTCAATACGCCCGGGCATGCAGTTCGCCCGGCGGTTTCCTACAACTACGATTTTTCGTACGAACATCAGTTCAACGGAACCGACATGGCAATCAAAGTCACTCCGTTTTTGCGCCAAACGCACGATCAGATCGAAAACTTCTACCTCGACATCAAACAGGGGTTCATTTCGGGGCTGAACGCGGGCAACCAAACGTCGTCGGGCGTCGAGTTTGCCTTCACCAAAGGCGATTTCGCCCGCGACGGTTTTGCGGCCCAGCTGGGTTTTGCCTATACCTACGCCAAACTCAAGTTCAGCGGTTTGCCCAACGGCACGACCGTGCTCAGTCCCATCAATGCCGACATTCAGACCTACAACGCGTACACGTCGTACTGCGCCTCACACCACTCGGACAGCCGCTGCGGCAGCACCACCAACGGCACACCGGCGGCAGCCTGCTACGCTTCAAGCGGAACGCCCGACCCGAGCCTGCGCCGGCGGCGACATCGCCAACCCGTACTGGAACGCACCGGTTCAATCGCTCTTCGATCCCAACGCCGAATATCTCCCGTACTCGACCATTCCCGGCGGCATCGGTACGGGGGTAAACGCATACACCTATCCGTACGTTGCATCGCTGATCTTGCAGTACAAACACAAGAAATTGGCGATAACGCCGTCGTTCCAATTCGTCGCGGGCAATCGGTACGGAGCGCCGGAAACCATGCCCGGCATCGACCCGGCGTTGGGGTGCTCGGCTGCCGGCGGCAGCACCAGCGGCGATCCGCGCTATCCGTACGGTGCCGCCGGCGGCTCGCCGTACGATGCAACGACGTGCGCCGGAACGCTCAACGCGATTCCGGATTCGTACACCGGACAATTCGACGGTTTGGGCGCATTCCGCCAGCCGTCGCAGTTCCTGATGCATCTGCGTCTGTCGTACGACTTCTCGCCCAAAGTTACCGGCGTCATCACGCTCGCAAATCTCGTGAGCCGGTGCTTCGGCGGACAGCAGACGCCGTTCACGTACTACTGGAGCTCCAACGTCTGCTCGTACAGTTCGGTGGCGGGCGGCATCCTCTCGCCCGTCGGCAACGTCTACAACCCGGGCGACAACGTCCAAACGATGCTCAAATATCCCTACGAACCCGGTTTTGGAACGTATAACGACCTTACCAGTTCCATGCTCAACCCGTTCTCGGTGTACTTCAGTTTGAAGATCCATATCTAGCGCCGCCCATGAAGCCGCGTGGCGTTTTACGGGCAGTCCTTGCCGCCGTTCCGGTCGTCATGCTGACGTTTGCCGTGCCGCTTGCAAATCACACGCAGCCCCGGATCTTGGGCTTTCCATTTTTGATGGCGTGGATCGTCGCGTGGGTGGTGGTTACGCCGGTGTTCCTGTACGGAGTCGATCGCCTGAGGCGCAGCGCCTGAAACCCGAAGCGGTAGCCCTGCCGATCGTTGCGGTCATCGTGTCTGGAACGATCGCTTTTGCTCTGCTGAGCGTTCGGCGCTTTAAGATGAATCCGCAGGAATACATCGTGGGCGGCCGCTCGTTCGGCGCCTTGCTGCTGTGGATTTTGCTGGCGGGCGAAATCTACACCAGTTTCACGTTTTTGGGGGCCGCGGGTTGGGCTTACGGTAAAGGCGCGCCGGCGTTTTACATCTTGGCGTACGGATCGGTCGCGTACACGATCGGATACTTTTACCTGCCGCAGGTATGGCGAATCGGCAAAGAACGCAACTTCCTGACGTGGGGCGACTTTTTCCACGATCGCTACGCAAGCCGCGCGCTTGCGGTCCTCGTCGGCGTCCTGCAGTTTTTTCTGACCGTTCCCTACGTCACGCTTCAACTGACGGGACTGCAGATTCTGCTCACGCTTGCAGGCTACGGCCGCTACGATGCGCTCGCGGCCGTAAGCGCAGCATTCATTCTGATCGCGCTGTTCGTCTTCACGGCCGGCCTGCGCGGCGCGGCTTGGGCGAGCGTGCTCAAGGACACGATGGTCCTGCTTGCCGTGTTGTTCGCCGGCATCGTTCTGCCCATTCACTTTTTCGGATCGACCGGCGCGATGCTGGACCGCGTTCTGCAGTTGCATCCGCACTGGATGACGCTCGCGCCGTCAACGGCAAACTACGGAGAAGTGTGGTACGTTTCCACCGTGCTGCTCACGTCGATCGGGTTCTTTATGGGTCCTGCCAGCGCGCAGTCGATCTATTCCGCGCATTCCGGCGACACCGTGCGGCGGAACATGATCTTCATGCCGTTCTACCAGGTGGTGCTCGTCTTTGTGCTGCTGGCCGGTTTCACCGCGCTTTCCGTCGTTCCGGGCCTCAAAGGACCGGCTGCCGATCAGTCCTTCATACTGCTGCTGCAGCGGTACTATCCGGCTTGGGTACTAGGATTGATCGCCGGTACGGGATGCCTGGCTGCGCTGCTGCCCGCTTCGGTATTGCTGCTCGGAGCCGCGAGCATCTTTTCCAAGAACGTCTTGACCGACGCGTTCGGGGTTGCCAAGACGGACCGGTCGCGGCTGCTGTGGACGCGCGTGCTGGTGCTGGCCGTGGCCGTTTTGGCGCTCGTGCTTTGGATCTTCGCAAAGACCTCGCTGGTCGATCTGCTGCTGTTTTACTACAACGGCGTAACGCAGCTGTTCCCCGGCGTCATTTTTGCGCTCGTGTGGAAACGAGTCGGCGCGTGGGCGGTCGGAAGCGGGCTGGTTGCGGGCGAAATCGTAGCGGCATACGCGCTGCATTCCACGTCCGGCCCATGGGGCATCAACTCGGGTTTCATAGCGCTCGCGCTCAACGCGGCGGTATGCGCCTGCGTAGCCCTGGTGTTTCCCCGCAGGCTGCGCACCATCGAGGCAATGGCGTAGCGCACATGAAAAAGGGCCCGCGTACTCGGCGGACCCTTGCGAACGATTCGAACGAACCGCCCCTAACGGTAGCTCGGACGAGACTGGAAACAGTCGCGGCAGTAGACCGGCTTGTCGCCGCGCGGCTGGAACGGCACTTCCGCAACGCCGCCGCACTGGCTGCACGTCGCTTGGTACATTTCCCGGCGCTGTCCCCCGCCGCCGCCCATGCCTGCGCTGCCGCCCGACGTCGAGCGCATTTGCTTGCGCGCCTGACGGCAATCCGGACACCGGTTGGGTTTGTTTTGGAAACCCTTGCTGGCGTAGAACTGCTGCTCGCCCGCAGTGAACGCGAACTGCCGTCCGCAGTCCACGCAATTCAACATTTCATCAACGTACACTAAACGAGACTCCTTGTTACGTGGTTGTTTTGGGCCTGATTCGACTCGCCTAGTGCCTTATAAAAACGGACTTTGCGGACTTCGAAACCAGATTTACCCGGCCATCCTACCACGCGGTTATGGTGTTTGCAATTACGCTGAAAGCCCGTCCGAAGACGGCCGATCGCAAAGTGCTCACTACGGCTGCGAGGGCGGCCGGAACCGCCGGATCGACCAACACCGCCAGCACGACAAGCGGGATTCCGATTCAAGGTCATGTTCTGCAATAGCGGTCCCCAAGCGTGTGCCAGGGTATGCAACGTCTGCGACAAAAGTCCCTTTTAGCCGGAACGCTTTTTCTGCGCCGCGATTGGACTATGTTGACGACAGCCGTAGAGGTCCCCGAGGAGCTTGCCCGTACCGCCGTAGCGCTGCGGCGAGACTTTCACATGCATCCCGAGCTGGGGTTCGAAGAGCATCGAACCTCGGCGATCGTGGCGCAGCGCCTGCAGGCGCTGGGCTACGACGTGCACACCGGCATCGCGAACACCGGAGTGGTCGGCATCATGTCGGGCAACGCGCCCGGCCGTACGATCATGCTGCGGGCCGACATGGACGCACTGCCCATCCAAGAGGAAAACGAGCACGAGTACCGTTCGCGAACGGCCGGCAAAATGCACGCGTGCGGTCACGACGGGCACGTCGCCATCCTGTTGGCGGCCGCCGAACTGATCGCCGCCGGCAAGGACCGCCTGAGCGGCTCGGTGTGCCTGCTTTTCCAGCCGGCGGAGGAAGGGGCCGGTGGGGCGCAGGTCATGGTCGAACAAGGCGTCATCGAGCGCTTCGGCATAGAGCGCGCGTACGGTCTGCACTTGAACGTCAAGCTCGCTGCAGGGCTGCTCGGCTTTCGTGAGGGTCCGTTCTACGCGTCCAGCGACTCGGTGGAGATCGACGTGCTGGGCAAGGGCGGACACGGCTCGGCCCCGCACGACGCAGTCGATCCAATTTACACCGCCGCCAATTTCATCACGTCCGTGCAGCAAGTGGTCTCGCGACACGTCGATCCGCTCGAACCGGCCGTCGTAACGATCGGTTCCATTCACGGCGGTACCATTCACAACGTCATTCCACGTACGGTGCGGATGCTCGGAACGGTGCGGGCATTTTCGGACGAAGTGCGCAACGCGATGCCCGAACGCATCGAACGAGTCCTGCGTTCGTGCTGCGAGGCAATGGGCGCGGCGTACGACTTCACGTACCTTCGCCGGTACCCCGTCACGTCAAACGACGTCGAGCAGACGCGTTATGCGCGGGCGTTGGCCGAGCGCGTCGTCGGCGCAGAGCGGGTCGTCACCGCCGACAAACTCACCGGCGCGGAGGACTTCTCGTTTTTTGCCCAGCGCGTTCCCGCGTGCTTTTATACATTGGGAGCGCGCGGAGATTCCGGCACGTCCGCTCCGCACCATTCGAGCACGTTCGACATCGACGAATCCGCGTTGCCGGCGGGCATCGCCATGATGGCCGCGCTTGCATTCGACGCTCCACGGAACGCGCCGTAATGGCGGCGGTCCGAGGTCCGGTCGGCGTAATCCCGGATCGAGTAGAGAACCCGAATCTTTCGGATTACTTGGAAGTCATCACTCGCGCCGTGTTCCAAGCGGGACTGAGTTGGGCCGCAATCGCGCAGCGCTGGTCCGCATACCGCGATGCGTTCGACGGTTTCGCCGTGCAGATGGTGGCCCGATACACCGAGGGGGACGTCGATCGCCTGATGCATGCGGACCACGTGCTGCATAGTGCGCGCAAGATTCGCGCCACGATCGACAATGCGCGCACGTTGCTCGCCCTGGATGGCCGCCACTGCGGTTTTGCCAACTATCTGCGATCCTTTCCCGACTACGCCTCGCTCAGTAAGGACATTCGGCGCAATTTCAAATTCATGGGCGAGATGAACGTGTGGTATCTGCTGTTCCTCGTCAACGAACCCGTGCCGCGGTTCGAGCGGTGGGTGACGACGATACCAGGCGACCATCCGCGGATGAAAGAAATGGTGGAAAAAGCTCGCATGTCGGGCACTTCGACGGAGTATTGAAAGCGTGCACGTTCTTCTTGCCGCCCTGTTTTCGCTGGCCCAAGTGTTGGGTCTGCCGTTTCCCGCCGCGCTGGTGCAAGGCGCCGACGGCCACAGCATCGCTTACGTCCTGAACGAAAGCGGCGTTCGCAGCATCTGGTTTGCACCCGGACCGAACTATGCTGCGCGCATGCTGTGGAGCTCGCAATCGGACGATGGACAGGAGATCACCGGTCTGGCCGTGTCCAAAGACGGCAAATACGTCGTATACGCGCGCGGCGGCGCGCACGATTCGAATTGGATAGTCCGTCCGTGGCCCGATCCGAACTCCAGTCCGATCGAGCCGCAGCTCCAAGTCTTCTCCATTGCCACGTCGGGAGGGGCCCCAAAAGCGCTCGGCAACGGCGATTCTCCGGTGATCTCGCCGGACAGCACGACCGTCGCATTCGTGCACGATCCGGATCCGTCGGTGTGGTCGGCACCTATCGACGGCAGTAAAGCCTCTTCGCGCTTATTTTTCGACCGCGGCGAGGACTCCGAACTGCAATGGGCGCCGAACGGCAAAGCACTCGCGTTCACCTCGGATCGCGGCGACCACAGTTTCATCGGGCTCTACCGCAACGGCGATACGCCGATTGAATACCTCGCCCCGTCCACCTCGCGTGATTTTTCGCCGCAATGGTCGCCGGACGGCTCGCGCATTGCGTTTGTGCGTATTCCGGGAAGCGGAGGACCGCCGCAGGATCCGCTCGCGCGCCATCCGCAAACGTGGGCCATTTGGACGGCCGATGCCGCCGGCGGCCAAGGCCGTCAGATCTGGCACAGCGGCGATTCGCTGCGCGACTCGCTGCCCCAAATCAAAGGCCCGCAGCTGAATTGGGTCGCGGGCGATCGGCTGATCTTCATTTCCGAACAGTCGAACTGGCCGCACATCTACGAAATCGCCGCGCAAGGCGGAACGCCGCGCCTTCTCACGCCCGGCAACTACGTGATCGAAGACACGGCGGTATCGCCCGATCTGGCCAGCATCTACTACACGGCAAACAGCGGGAGCACTCCCGGCGACGACGATCGCCGTCACATCTTTCGCGTTTCCGCCGGCGGCGGAACGCCGGTCGAGGTAACGCGCGGCACCAACAGCGAGTGGTGGCCCGCAGCGACCGACGGCGGCGTAGCGTACGTTCAAGCCGGCGCCAAAGCGCCCACCACGATCGTTTACAATGGGCGAACGCTCGATGCGGATCAAATACCGAACGACTTCCCGACCGACAGCCTGGTGGTGCCCAAAGAAGTTTCCTTTCGATCCGGCGACGGCACGTTGGTGCACGGACAGCTGTTCGATTCACCCGGTTCGCCGGCCAAAAAGCCCGCGGTCATCTTCGTTCACGGCGGGCCTCCCCGGCAAATGCTTTTGACTTGGCATTACTTCGATTACTACACGTACGGGTACGCAGAAAACCAATACCTTGCGAACCGCGGCTTTGTCGTGCTGTCGGTGAATTACCGCTTGGGGATCGGATACGGCCACGATTTTCACCATCCGGCGCATGCGGGGCCGGCGGGCGCCTCAGAGTATCAGGACGTGCTGGCCGGCGCGCGATATCTGCAACGCGATCCCGCCGTCGACGCCAAGCGAATCGGAATATGGGGCGGATCCTACGGCGGATATTTGACTGCGCTGGCGCTGGCGAAAAACTCCAACATTTTCAAGGCGGGCGTCGACTGGCACGGCGTGCACGATTGGACGATGTTTCCGGAATGGTTCGGAGGGCCCACGCAGCAGCGGTATCAGCAGATCGACCGCCGCAAGTTCCTGAAAACGGCTTGGCTATCGTCGCCTGACGCCTACATCTCGACGTGGAAGTCGCCCGTACTGCTGATTCAAGGCGACGACGACCGCAACGTGCGCTTCCATCAGATGGTCGATCTCGTTGCGCGTCTGCGCTTGGCGCACGTTCCCTACGAGGAGTACGTGATACCGAACGACATTCACGGGTTTCTTCGCTGGCATTCATGGTACGAAGCCGACTCGCACACTTCGGACTTCTTGCTCGCACACTTGCATCCTTAGCGCTGTTAGCAGCGCCCTGGACCGCACAGGCAGCGGCGCGCACGCTGGCGATTGCCGACATGCGTGCCATCGTGGACCTCGAGCAGCCCGCGATCTCGCCGGACGGTACGCGCGTCGCGGTTATCGTCCGGCGTGGTGAACGCAGCGCCCTGGTGCTGGTGACTATCGCCGGCGGCGCTCAAACGACGGTCGCGCGCGGCGGCGAAGTGGCCGATCCGCGCTGGTCGCCGGACGGCAGCACGCTGGCGTACCTGCAGCAAGATCGCCCGAGCGGGCACATGCAGTTGTTCGCGGAAGATTCGCACGGCGTTCGGCAGCTGACGCACAGCCGTTCGGACGTCATTGACATGGCCTGGCGACCCGGCGGGGCACAGCTCGCGTTTGCCGCCGCCGTGGCCATTCCCGATCCGGGATTCTTCGATGCGGCCGACAACGACTATACCGCGACCTCCCCGACCGCGCCGATTCACTTATGGCTGATATCCGCCGCGGGCGGAGCCGCGCGCGAGCTCACCCACGGCTCGTGGACGCTTGCGCCCACCGACAGCGGGGGAATTTTTGCGCCGCAGTTCGTCTGGTCGCGCGACGGCGAGCGCATCGTGTTTACCCGAGTGGCGAACACCTTGAGCGGCGACGACGAGTATTCGACGCTTTGGGAACTCGACGTCGCTGCCGGGCGGCTGCGCAAGCTCACCGGACATACGCGTTTGGAGCTCAGTCCGTCGTTCTCGCCGGACGGATCGAAGCTGCTGTATTGGTACGCGCGCAGCGGCAACTATTTAGCGTTCAACACCCTGCGTTTGCGCGACGGAAAGACCGACACCGACGTTACGGCGCATTTCGATTTCAACGCGGGCGGCGCGTTGTGGATGCCGGACGGCCGCGCACTGCTCGTGTGCGCGAACCATCGCACCAAGGCGCAAGCGTGGCTGCTTTCGCTCGACGGCAGATACCAGCAGGCTCGATTTGGGCGATTTGAACGTCGTGTGCGACTCGTACGCGAGCAGCACGTTCGATGCCGGCATCGCCGCCGGCGTATCGCACAGCGGGTCTATAGCGTTTCTTGGTATCGGTCCCCATCACGCTCGTGAATTGTACTATCTGGCCTCCGTGCGCGCTAAGCCTCGCGCGCTCACGCATTTCAACGATGCTTTGGCACGCCTGCAGCTGGGCACTATGCGGGAGATTCGCTGGCATGGACGTGGCGGGTTCCAAGAGTACGGCGTAGTCACGTTTCCGCCGAATATGCAGGCCGGCCGCAAGTATCCCATCGTCGTGAACATTCACGGCGGACCCGGCGATTCGAGCCTTCGCAGCTTTGCCTGGGAAGCTTGGCCGCGCGCGCAGCTGATTGCATCTCACGGGTACATTGTTTTCGAACCGAACTATCGTGGAAGCGACGACGACGGAAACGCTTTTGCATTGGCCATCTATCGCGACACGGTCAGCGGTCCTGCCGACGACATTCTGCGCGGTCTAGCTGCGGTGGGCAAACTGCCCGGTGCGGACACGAGCCGCATCGGCGTGTGCGGGTGGTCGTACGGCGGCCTGCTCACCAGCTGGCTCATTACCCAACATCACTTTTGGCGCGCGGCAGTCTCCGGGGCGGCCGTCAACAACGAAATCGACGAGTACGCGCTGTCGACGAGCAACGTGCAGAACCGGTATTACTTGGGCACTTCCCCATATGCAAAGGGCGGAGCCGCGGTCTATCTTGCGCAATCCCCGATCGCCTATGCGCGCGCGGTTACGACGCCGACGCTGATATGGGCTACGACCTTGGATCCGGTCGTACCGATTCCGCAAGCTTACGAGTTTTACCATGCGCTGCACGAACGCGGCGTACCCGTGCGATTCGTCGTCTTTCCGGCAAATACGCACGGCCCCGCGGACGCCGCGCAAACCGCCATCCTCACGCGGTTATGGCTGCAGTGGCTGGACCGCTACCTGAGAAAGCCGTAACGGCGCAACCACCCTCGGCGGCAGCGGTGTCTTGAGCGGCATGAGCGTCAAAGCGTACGGCTGCAATCACATCGCCATCGAAGTGGACGACATCGAAAAGGCGGTGGCGTTCTATCAGGACGTGTTCAATTTGGAAAAACTCGACGACGGCGAGGGCGATGCGTTCTTCAAGCTCGGCGAACATCAATTCCTGGCGATGTTCGAAGTCGACAAAGTGCGGCCGGACCGCGTGCGGCACTTCGGTCTGCTGGTGCGCGATGAGGATCAGATCGCGCAAGTGCGCGAAAAGATCACGAAGAAGTACGGGCTGCAACTTTTTCCCCACTTCCGCTGCGATTTCATCGATCCGTTCGGGAACCGGGTGCAAGTGGTCGACCTGCACGACGAGTCGCTGGTGTGGCTGCTCCCCTACCGCGAAGTACAGGACGCGGACATTTCGTTTACCGCTCGCAATACGGTGAACGCGTAACTGACGAAGAAAACGTGACGCTGCCGTTCCTTGTTTGCGCAATAGTAACCGCGATCAGCGCGATCGTAAGCCTAGGCTTCTCGATTGTCGCCTGCCGTTCAGCGTCAGGTCAGACGCGGACGGTGGCCCTCTATGCCTCGGCCCGC
The DNA here is from genome assembly GCA_963777315.1 of Vulcanimicrobiota bacterium. Taxonomy (GTDB): domain Bacteria; phylum Vulcanimicrobiota; class Vulcanimicrobiia; order Vulcanimicrobiales; family Vulcanimicrobiaceae; genus CAVYEM01. The sequence continues at coordinate 305,920 of CAVZQC010000004.1, read as the reverse complement.
AGTCTAGCCCTGGTCGTTGCGAGCATCGTGGCGTTCCCCATCGACGAGCCGGCGTGGTTGGAATCCGTCGCGTGCTGTATGATCGTTGTCCAGGCTTGCGACGCGGGGATTGGGGTTGCGCTCGCGGATCCGCTCAAAACGTTCGGGCCGGCCGCAACGGCGCTTTTCAACCTTGCCGCGCTGGGCTGGCTGCTCTCTTGATCGAACCGGCGCTGCGGTACACCGATGTGTGTGCCCGCGTGGATCGGTATTGAGATAGAACGCCATATCCCCCGAGCGCATCCCGCTTTAGGTGCTCTCGTCCTCTAAATCTTCGTCGGGTAGTTTGCCGAAGTGTTTCTCATAGCTGGCAATAGCCGCTTCAGCTATTTGCTCGGGCGTCATCCCTTGACCGAAGACCAATCGGACACGCTGTTCGCCCGTTGCTTCGCGCAAGCTCAGGCCGATTCTCGTCACTCATGTAAATCGTATCTCCGCTATCGAGGTGGAAGATCGCTTCTTGATTCCGCTACGGCGCGGGACTGGGCGATGCGGACGGGCGCGGACCGCCGCCCGGCATGCCCATCATAACGTACAGTCCCAGCGCGGGCGCGTAGTTCAGCGTCGGCGGACGTTCGCCATCCCATCCCAACGCCGACAGCGCCTGACGATTCGCGGCGGCAACGTGTCCGCAGTTGAGCAGCGCGGGAACCGTCCCGATGTCGACCGGTTCGAGCGAATACCACGTCCCGGCCTTTGCCGCATGCGAAGCGATCGTCCACGCGGGCGCAGGCGCATTGTCGGCAAAGTGCGCCTGGAGCTGCGCAAGGGCGGTTTGCGCTGCGGCGTGCATGTCCGCCGTACACGTAGTCGAAACGGCGTGCAGCGCAAACGGCGTGCTCGGCGCAGCAGCGGGCAGTTTGTACAGACGGAAACTCTGCGTGCCCGGCTGCGGAGGCCGCCGAACGAAATACAGACCCACCGAGGGCATGAACGTCACTGCAGGCCGGAAGAACATGCCGCTCGAGCTGGGCTGCACGTAGAGGCTGCGCTGCTGGGCCGTCTGCTGGTCGGCAATATGGAGCGTCGTGCAGCCGAACAGCGAGCGCATCTGCGCCGTCTGCGTGAGCGTAACGGTGAGCGCGTACGTCGAACCCAGCCCGTGATACTGCACGTTCAATCCCGGGATGCCGGCCGGCGGAACCGCGGCGGGAAAGCCTTGCGCGCCCTTGAGCGCGTTGATTTGCGCTACGTAGTTTTTGAGGCCGTTCAGAATGGGCTGAGCGGCTTTTTGCGCCTCCGCCGTGCACATGGGCGTGGCGTTGAGCGCGAACGGATCGGCCGGCGGGCTCTGTGGAAGCGGAGCGCCGAATTGCCGGAATCCGCGCCCTCGCGAGCCGCCCCGGCCTTCCGGCCCTTGCTGGGAAAGCAGCGGCGCGCCCGAGTTGCCGTTTTGCGCCACGCCTTGCCCGAAGCGCACGGTGTACGTCACCGAGTATTGCCGAGGCGGGTTCGGACGCGCGATCGTTGCGATCTGCGTGCCGCCCAAGGTCGTGTACGGGACTGCCCACTGCGAGCCGGCGAACGCGCCGCCGTACGTGTTGAACACGTTGCTGGCGGCAAAAACCAAATCGCCTCGCCGCAAATGCGCGTCGACGCCCGCGTCGACGGTCGTGTACGCCGGCAGATTTTGGGAATTGTTGGCGCCGGTGTAGTTTGCATCGGCCAGCCATTCGAACGCAGAACGCGGCGCCTTGTAATCGACCGTGATTCCGGCGCGGTGGAGCGGAACGTTGGGCAGGCTGCGCGGCGGGAATCGTAATCGAGTAAGGATTGTTCAGGCGAACGTCGCCGCTGAGCGCTTTGGCCACCTGCACGTTGTAGTACGGCTCGATGACGACCGGCCCCAGCGTATAGAACGCCGAGATCTGCGCGCCTTCGTATACGCGCTGGACGTTGCCGATGGGCGTCTGGAAATACGTGTTGACCGGTCCAAAGGGCGCCGCCGTACCGCACGCGTTCTGGTACGTTTGCTGCACCTGGCCGAAATAGTCCGGCGGAAAGGCACCCATCCCCGAGAGCACGCTGCCGTTGACCTGCGTGGGCAGCACGACGTCGTGCTGCACCTGACGGTACACCTGCGTGCTGATCAAGCCGGCGCGCATTTTGTGGGTGTAACTCAAGCGCGCCGAATTCGAAGAGCTCGCACCGGGCTCGTCTCCGGGCGCGTTCCCGTAGGCGACGTCGCCATTGCAGTCGATTCGCAGCTGCGCCGGATCGCTGAGCACGCCGAAGCGGCCCGCGTGCGCGGCGGTGCCGCCGATGTTATAGGTGAACGCGAATCCGTCGTCGGCGGTCGGATTCCATTGCGTACCGAAACCCACGAGCAGCGAGGCCGGCGCATTGCTGGCCCGGCTGATGCCGATGGAATCGTTGAAGCGCAGCTTGGTGTTTGAACGAATGCTGTCGTTGACCGTAACGGCAGCATACGACACGTGCTGCCCCGGAACAACGTACGGAGCGGCCTGCGCAACCAGCGGCGTGAACGCGCTGTCGCTGCTCGTTTCGTAGCCGTTGATCGAGATCGTGTGCCGGTCGCGCGCCGGAAGTATGGCGCTGAACGTCAGGCCGTTCGTGCTCATGGATTGCGAGGTGCCGGTCGGTTCGGCCACACCGTTCACGTAGCGATCGAGCTCGTCGCGCGTCGACGCCATGCGCAGTCCGTAGACCGAGGCTTGCACTTGCGTATCGCCCACCAGCGCGTCGTCGCTGAGCGAGAACAGCTTGAAGTTGGTGTCGTAGCTGTTGTTGGGTCCGTAGCCGCACGGTAGCGGTCCGGTGATTTGCGCGCACACCAGCTGCGACCCGTTGGCGGTTTTCATGAACGTGCCCGTGAGCGTTTGCGACTCGCTGGGCTGGTAGCGCAGTTTGAGCATCGTGCCGGCGGACTGGCCGTCGCCGTCGTGAACGTAATTCAAACCGCTCGTGTCCAGAAAACTCATGCCGTCCAGCAGGCTCGGCGTCAGCCGGTACGTACGCATGACCGCCAGGCCCACTTTGCCCAGCGTTCCGCTTTCGCCGAACGAGTAGTTATTTTTGCCGTTGCTTCCCACCGAAAGCGAAAATTCGCTGTTCCACGACAGCGTGGGCTGCAGCGTGGAAAAGTTCACGCCGCCTGCCAAACCGCCGATTTGCGGACCGAACGACACGTTCGACCGCGTAAAGAGATCGGTGCCGATGCCGCGCAGGTCTCCCGCCGAGCCCGGCGCGTTGAGCGGAATGCCGTCCAGCGTGAGCGCCGTTTGGCTGGCGTCCTGCCCTTCGAGCGAAACGGTCTGCGTGGCGTCGGTGTCGTTGCTCGAGGTCGAAACGTTTACGCCCGACAGTTTGCCCAGCGCATCGGCCAGGGTATCCGAAAGCCGGCGCTGCGTGCTGTTCTCATCGATCGTCGTGGTCGAAACGTTTGCCGTCGACTTGGCGACGACCGATGCAATCGTTTTCAGATTGCCCGTCGACTGCGCCAAGGCGACCGTCACGGTGACCATGCGCCCGTTCGTAACCTCGAAGTTTTCCGAAGTCACCGCCTGGAAGCCGCGCGCAAACACGCGCGCCCGATAGACTCCGTCGGGCACCTCGGTGAACCGCACGCGCCCGTTGTCTCCGGTGAATTCGCTGGTAATTACCGGGCCGTCCAACAGGACGCGCGCCAGCACGACGGGTGCTTTGGACGCCGCATCCTGCACGACGATGTCGATTTCGCCGGTGTCGGTCTGGGCCAGGACGGGCGCCGCGCCGGCCAGCAACGCCAGGGTCAAGCAAAGCCCGAAAAGTCGGCGCATCGCCATTCTTGTACCACGCTTGGCTTTGGAAACTGCTGAGAGTCGCGTTAAAGCGTGATGAATACGGTCGTGCCGCGCCCGGGCGCGCTCTCGATGCCGATGCTGCCCCCGGCGCGATCGACGGCACGTTTTGCGATCGCCAGCCCCAGCCCCGTTCCGGGAATCTCGCCGCGCGCGTCGCCTCGATAAAAGCGCTCGAACGCATGCAGGCGCTCCGATTCGCTCATTCCGGGTCCTTCGTCGCGAACGCTGAACACGGTGCTGCCGTTTTCCCGATACGCGCGTAGATGCACCGGCGCCTGAGGTGCGTACTTGAGCGCGTTCTCCACGACGTTCCAGAGCGCGTCGCCCAGTTCGGCGCGGTCGGCATACACTTCTTTCACGCCGTCGACGTTGTAGTCGATTTGCAGGCGCTCGTCCAAGCGCCGAGCCGCCTCACACTGGTCGCGCAGCATCGCCGCCACGTCGATCGCGGTACGGTCAGGCGGCGTTTCCGAATCCATGCGCGCCAGCCGCATCAAACGATCGATGAGCCCGCGCATATGCTCTTTCTCGAGCGCCATGGTGCCGAGGATGCTTTTTGCGACGTTGGGTTCTTCGATCGCTCCCCGGCGCAGCACGTCGATGTACCCGGCGATCACCGTAAGCGGCGTGCGCAGCTCGTGTCCGGCATCGGCGACGAACTGCCGCATCCTGGCTTCGGTGCTGCGCCGTTCTTCCATCGCGGCCGCGACGCTGGCTGCGGCGTCGTTATACGCTTGGGTGAGCGTGCCGATCTCGTCGCCGCTCGCGGTGACGAAACGGCGCTGGGTGTAATCGCCGGAAGAAAGCGCCTGCAGCGACGACGTCACTTCGGTCACGGGCGCGAGCGCCTGACGCGAAAAGAACCGGCCGATGAACCACGACGCGACGATTGCCAGCACCGCGATGCCGATGATGATCCACCAGTACGGAACGAGGTTGGCAAAAATGATCCACTCCGAAGCTTCGAACGTGACATAGCCGCCCGGAACCGCCGTGATGCGCCACCAGTCATGCGGCGGAGAACGCATCGGCAAACGGCCCGGCACGCCTTCTTCAGCTTCCCCGATGCGAGGCGGCGGCGCCAATTTGACGCTTCCGCGCAAGACGCGGCCGAGGATATCCGGACGCACGGCAGGATCGCCGCCCAAAAACTTGCCGGCTGCATCGTACACCGCGACGTGCAGCCCGATTCCGCTCAGCGCGCGCACGATGCGCGGCGCGGCTTGCTGCAAGGTCATGCCGTCGCCTTCGTAGCGCGCCGACAAAAACCGCGCCTCTTCGTGCTTGGCGATGATGATGTCGCTGCTGAAACCGGAGAGCTCGTAGATCAGCGCGATGGAGGACGCAACGATCACCAGCAGTACGGTAATACCCAGCAGCAGCGTGTATAACGACGCCAGCCGCGACGCGAGCGAACGGCGCATCACACTCCTACTGCGAGAGGCCGTAGCCGACGCCGCGCACCGTGCGAATGAACGAAGACGCCTGCTCGGGCCGGTCGATCTTTGCGCGCAGATAGGAAATGTACGTTTCCACGATGTTCGGGCCGCCCTCGAAATCGTGGCCCCACACGAGCTCGAGTAAATGGTCTTTGCTGAACACCCGCCGCGGTTCGCGCAAGAAGACTTCGAGCAGATCGAACTCGCGCTGGGTGAGATCGAGGCGCGATTGGCCGCGCCACGCTTCGCGCGTGACCGGATTGATCGAAACTTCGTGCCAGCGCAGGACCTGTTCTTCGATCAGCTGCGGACGGCGCAGCTTGGCCTGCAGGCGCGCGATGAGTTCTTCGAAGACGAACGGCTTGACCAAATAGTCGTCCGCGCCGGCTCCTAAACTGGACACTTTGTCGGCCGTTTCGCCTTTGGCCGTGAGCATGAGAATCGGCGCCTGGGTGATTTCGCGAAGCCGCGGCAGCAGCGTGACGCCGTCGATCTTGGGCATCATGATGTCCAGCACGATCACTTCGGGATCCCAGGCGCGCACCAAATCGAGCGCCGCCAAACCGTCCGCCGCAGTTCGCACGATGTAACCTTCGCGCGTGAGCCCCAACTCGAGCATCTCACGGACGAACCGGTCGTCATCGACCACAGCGACGCGGGCGGGCTGCATATCCAACATTCTACTGTGGATCGTCGCCGCAAACCCTGTGGCCCCGCTGTGCCGGAGTTTAGGCAGCCATCCAGCGCCGCCGGCGCTGCCCCGCTACGACCGATGCGGCCTGGATGCTTTCTAAGGGATGCGTCACGATACCGACACCCGCAGCGCTCAGTTGCGCGCAGGTGGCTTCGTCGGGCAGCCAGTGTGCGAACAGGTGCACCTCGCTTGCACCGGCCGCGCGCGCCAGCGTGGTCAGCACGTCCCCCAGCGTGCACACCCGCTGCTCGCGCAGCTTGTCGCTGACGCCGGCACGGAACGCCGCGGCATTCCAGCCCTTTGCCACCAGCAGCAACCGTCGCAGCGAGTCTGGGGAACCGCCCTCGAAATCCACCGCCGCTACCCGGACCGCCTGCGCGAGCGCACTATCGACGTGCGCGTGCAGGTTGGCCGGCGTAATGCTGCCGCGCTCGCCGCTTTCCAGGATGGCCCCCGCTCCGATGATGTAGTCCATGACCGCAGTGTGCGGTATCGCCGTGCCATCTGGGTGGCGCACAAAAAGAAAGCGCGCCTTGAGGAGGTCAGGCGCGCCGTCTGCCCACGACCCGGTATGTGGGAATCGCTTACGCGCTGGAGGCCCGGACCTGCGGCGCTTGCTGTTTGCGCGAGCCGCTGAACAGCCCGAGCATGGCATCCACGACGAAGGGATCCCATTGCGTGCCGCGGCCGGACTCCAGAATCTCCAAGGCCCGGCGCGGCGCGATCGCCTTGCGATACGGGCGATCGCTGATCATGGCATGAAAGGCATCGGCCACCGCCACGACGCGCGCTTCGAACGGAATCGTTTCGCCCGCCAGCGCGTCGGGATAGCCCTGTCCGTCCCAGCGTTCGTGATGCGCGCGCACGATCGACGCGCAGCGCGCCAGGGACGGAATCTGATTGAGAATTCGCTGACCCGCGGCGGAATGGTCGCGCATGATTTCCCATTCGCCGGCACTCAAGGCCGCGGGCTTGAACAAAATTTCGTCGGGCGTTGAAATCTTACCGATGTCGTGCAATATCGCGCACAACTCGATGAACTCGGCCCGCTCCTTGGCCAGTCCCATCGCGGCGCACAACCGCCGCGCCCACTCGCCCGTGGCTTTGGAATGGCAGCACGTTTGGTTATCGCGCTCGCCCAGCAGCGCGAGCAGCGCGGTAGCGGTTTCCGAATAGGCCGAACGTGGTTCGTCCGGCGTATCGCTGAGCGCCGACAAGGCCGAGCGAATCTCGGTCTTGAGCACTTCGAGCAGCGCCAGCAGGCGGCCCTGATCGATATGGAAGCGCGATGCCTCGCTGGCGATAACGTGCGCCGCGGCATCTGCCAGCACCGACGCACGCGCGGTTCCCAGCCGGCGTCCCTCGCGAACGGCCCACGTTGCCAAGCCCACGGGTTTGGAAAGTTGGACCGAGAGACAGAACCGGTCCAGGATCAGCTCCATCGACGACTCGAGGGCCGGATCGGCAAACAAACTCGGGTCGTGCAAATGCTCGACGACGAGTTTGGTCAGACGGCGAAGGTCGCCTGAAAGTACCGACGCGGCGGCCGGCAAGGTGTACACTTCCATGTTCGCGTTCCTACGTGTTTTGGGAGTAGCGCTAGCCGACTGTGCCCGGCGAGATACCGGAGCAGATGATTAGGCCGAGCAGGGCGGCCACGGCGAAGGCGGTGATCATGTTGCGAATTCGCTCCTATATAAGAGTAGCTTCTCCTTAAGAATACAGCCTCGCGGCGTGGGTGTACCTAATTAAAGTTCACTAGGCCCTTCTTACGAGCCACCTTCAGAGCCTCATTACGCCCACTGCAACCTAACTTCTTAATGAGGTTCTGCACGTGGGCTTGAATCGTATACACGCTGCGGCCGGTTTCAAGGGCAATGTCCTTTGGACTCTTGCCGTCGGCGAGCGCCTTGAGCACTTCGCTCTCCGCTGTGGTCAAGGAGACGCCTGAGACCGCACCCTCGGACTTCAGGCAACGTTCCAGCGCCTTTTCGATGGTCCGGCTGATTCCCCCGTAGCCGACCGCCGATAACTGGTCCAACGCTTCCTTCGCATCGTCCCGCAGCGTCGGAGTACCAATCGCTCGCGTACACGCCAGGGCAACCTCGTGGAGAGCGCCGGCAAACGGAGATGCGTCCTCGGGCTTGCGCTGTAAGATCCGTTTGGCATTAGTGGTCCGGCCGGCCAAAGCTTCAACGATCGCGCACACCATTCGCCCCATGTCGCCCATGCGCTTACCATAGGTGTATCGAAAGCTCGAATTCTGCAGTTGCGCGAGCGTCCGCGTCGAGAGATCCAGAGCGCGCTGGCGTTGGCCATCGGCTACCAAGTACAGTGCCTGCACCGCGTCGTCGAACGCGCGGTCGAAATCATAGTGACTGCTCACTGCGACCGTCGAAATGATCCGATGCGCTTCGTCGAAACGCCCGTCCCACGCCGCAATTGCGGCTTTGGCCGGCATGATGTACCCCATACGGGCAGCATCGGTCGTCGAGGTCGCGATGTACTGCGACTCGAGCGCGAGCAGTCGTTCGAGGTTACCGCGCCTCGTTTCGATGTGAACCAGCTGAAGCAGCGCGCTCTGCAAACTCATGCGATCGCCGGCCTTCATCGCTGCAGTCACGGATTGCTGGGCGTACCATACGGTTCTCGCCGTGTCGTCCTTGTCTTCGTAAAGCTCGATGGCGTTTGCCAAGAAGTTCAGCGAGCGGCTCGCTAGTCCGTACATTGCGTTTTCGGTCGCGAGCGTGCTGGCTCGTGTAAGCATGTTCAGAATAGTTTCCAGCGGCATCTGCAGGTTCAACGCCGTCACGCCGATCCGCTGAAGAATCTTCGCTCTTACTTCGTCGGCCTGGACTTCCGCCACGAACCTTTCAGCCTCCGCCATCGCAAGTTTGGCGTCGTCCGGCAGCTCGTTGTACGCATATCCTACCGCCATCAGGCTCACGATTTCGCCGAGAAGGTCCTTGGGCAGTGCCTCATCGCGAACGCTTTGCAAAAGGGAAATGATGTCTCGGCCCTGGTTGATCAATAGGAGCGCCAAGGAAAGCGCTATCTTCGCTCTGAGAATCGAATCGCCGGACCGTTCCAAAGCGCGGTCGAACAGCGATTCGGCAGCATCCAGCCGACCCGCATTGAGCGCGCTCGAGGCACGCAATGCCAAAACTATCGGATCGACCGCGCGCACTTCCTTCGGCAGTACTTCAATCGACGCTTGCACGATGTCGCCGTGCGCGTATTCCATCAGGTCGAAGCCGTACAGCTCCAGGAGCCGCACGATCTCGTCGTTGGCCCGCGCTTTGGTATAGACGGACAGCGCCTCGGGAAGGCGTCCTGCGGATTCAAGCGCTTGAGCCACGCGCCGCTGCATCCGTTCGGCGACGGCGTCGCCTTCGAGCTCCACTTGGTGCTGCAGAAAATCCCGAAACAGATCGTGGCAGCGGTACACGTCGGGCCGGTCGGGATAGATAAAGGCGACGCGGTCGCGCAGTTCCTCGATGACGGCCTTGGCTTTTTCGTAGCCGGCGCGGCGCAGCACTTCCAAGTCGACTTCGGGCAAATACGCGATAAAGTGCAGCAGCTCGCGCTCGTCTTGTTCGAGCATGCGGTACACCTGCTCGGCGAGATACCGGTACACCATCTCGCGCGTGCTGGCCGCTATGTTTCGCAGATCGACCGAACGCGTCGAGGTCCGCAACGCGAAGCTGAGTGCGGTGGGCCAGCCTTCCGTCATCGACAGAATTTCGGCCAGCTCTTCATCGCGAACCCCGACTCGCGAGGCCTTGGCCGTTTGGCGCGCCTCGTCGACCGTGAACCGCAGGTCTTGCTCGTCGATGTTCAGATCCATGTCGCCGTACGCCAGCCACGAGCCGACCGGCAAGTCCAAGGACGACCGAGTCGCGATGATCCAGCGCGCGCGCCCTTTAGTGCGCTCGATCAGCGAAACCAAAAATTTGGAAATCTCGGGATCGTTTTCGGCAACGTGCAGATCGTCGATGGCGATCAGACCCGTGAACGTCTTGATGTGCGCGTGCATCCACATTGCCAGATCCGTGCCCGGCGATTTGGAGGATCGGCTTTTCTCATAAGCGCCCGAAACGGTCTTGCGCGCGTCGGGTGCGGCCTCCAGCAGCGCGTCGGCCAGTCCGCGCACGAAACCCAGCAGCGTGGAATGATCGGTTCGCACGTCGTAACGCACGTGCGGACCGTCCACGGTTTGCAGGTATTGACGCAGCGCAACCGATTTGCCGTAACCCGCGGGGGCAACGATCAAGGCGATCCGCTGCGAAGCAGCGGACGAAATGCGGTCCACGACGCGCGCGCGGACGACAGGGGTGAATGGGCCTCCGGTTTCGATTCGCCCATCCGCGGCAACGGGCCGGATCATTGCTATGGGCCTTTAGGCTTACGCGCAGGAGCCTCCTCTTGGCGCAAGGAGGCGGACGTAAAGGGACTGTAATATGGAAGCCCGCCTCAAGGAGATACGCCGTGCGCCTGCGTTTGGTTTGCCTTCTTTTCACCGTCGTGCTCGCGGCCGGACTAACCGGCGCCGCGACGCGCACCATCCCGGTTCCCCCGCCGCTGCCGGCACCCAAACCCGTCACCGACACGTATTTCGGAACGGCGGTTACCGATCCGTACCGGTACTTCGAAGACATGAGCGATCCGGTTGTGCAGCGCTTTTTCAAAACGCAAAACGCGTACGCGCGCAAGGTCCTTGCTCTGCTCGGAGCGCCCCGGGAACGGTTGTTTGGGCGCATCAAACAGCTCGACAACGCCGGCGAAACTGTCTCAGGCGTAACGATAGACGGACCATACTACTTCTATCAAAAGCTCAAACCGGGCGAAAACACGCCCAAACTCTACGTGCGGCGCCGGGACGGCGGAGCCGAGCGGGTGCTGGTGGATCCCAATAGCCTCGCAAGCGCAGGCAAACACTATACGATCAACTACTTCTCTCCCTCGCTGGACGGGTCGCACGTTGCGTACGGCATCTCGGAGGGCGGTTCGGAAAACGCCGTCATTCGCGTCGTCGAAACCGCAACGGGCAAAGTGCTGCCCGATACGATCGAACGCGCGTATTTCGTCGGCGTAACGTCCTGGCTGCCGGACGGAAAATCGTTTTATTACGTTCGCTTCCCCAAGCTCGCGCCGGGTGAACCGGCGACGATGAAGGAGACGCGTGCGGTAAATTACCTGCACGTCCTGGGACGCAACCCGGACGAGGACCCGGCAGTCTTCGGCTACGGGGTCGATCCCGCCATGCACTTCGCATTGACGGATTTTCCCATCGTCGCGTACTCGCCGGCATCGCACTACACGCTCGGCCTGATCCTCCACGGCGTGAAAAATGAACTCGACATTTACGACGTGAACTCCGATGCGCTCACTTCAGCGCGGACGGCATGGAAAAAGATCGCCGGCGACGCCGACGACGTCACGGGCTTCGACGTCAAAGGCGACACGATTTTTCTGCTCACGCATCGCGACGCCCCGACGTTCAAAGTGATCGCCACATCGCTTTCTGCGCCCGATCTCGCCGCTGCGCGCGTCGTCGTGCCCGCAGGCAAAGAAGTCGTGCAGCGGATCGGCGTTGCCGCCGACGGTTTGTACGTGCACTCGCGCGAAGGCGGTTTCGGACGCATTCGCAAGATCGCGCTCGCGCAAGACGGCGCTCCCGGGGCGGCCTCGTCCGTCACGCTGCCCTTCCAAGGGTCGATCCCGCTGATGGCCACCGATCCGCGCGTCGGCGGCGCGGTGTTCGCGTTGACCGGCTGGACGCAGTCGCTGCAGTATTATTTCGCGGATCCGAACGGCGCCGTCACCGACACGGGTTTGAAGAGCCGCTCTTCGGTCGACACGTCCGCGTATACCTCGGACGAAGTGCAGGCACCAAGCGCGGATGGAACCATGGTTCCGCTGTCGATCGTGCATCGCAAAGGTCTGCGCTTGGACGGTTCGCATCCGGCGTATTTGGAAGGTTACGGGGCCTACGGCATTACTCTTGAGCCCGGTTTTAGCGCAACCCGGATTGCCTGGCTCGAACGCGGCGGCGTCTTTGCCGTTTGCCATCCCCGGGGAGGCGGCTGGTACGGCGAAAGCTGGCACCGGGCCGGCATGATCGCCACCAAGAATCACACTTGGGAAGACTTTATCGCGTGCGGTGAATATCTGGTGCAGCACAGGTACACCGCAAAGCAGCATCTCGCCGGCGAAGGGACCAGCGCGGGCGGCATTACGATCGGCCGCGCGATTACTTCACGGCCCGATCTGTTTGCCGCGGCGCTCGACGTGGTGGGCGTGAGCAATGCACTGCGCTCGGAGTTCACGCCCAACGGGCCGCCCAACGTTCCCGAATTCGGAACCGTGAAAGACGCGGCGGGCTTCCGCGCATTACGCGAGATGGACGCGTATCACCACGTCGTGAACGGAACGCCGTATCCGGCGGTGATGCTGGTTACCGGCTACAACGATCCGCGCGTTTCGTCATGGGAGCTCGCCAAGATGACGATTGCGCTGCAGCGGGCCACCACCAGCGGACGGCCGATACTTCTGCGCGTCGATTACGACGCCGGTCACGGCTTCCTGGCCGGCTCGCGGACCCAAAACGAACAGCTGCTCACCGACGAGTACTCGTTCTTGCTCTGGCAATGCGGCGATCCGGCTTTCGCGCAACCGCCGAGATTGGGTTTTCATTATCGAGCCACCCAGCTGTCACACTGAACCCTTACGCTGCCGCCACGTCGTTTGTCAGAAGAAAGGGTGTGAACGATGAACATCGACGAAACGATCGTGAAGATCGACGGCTTGTGCAGCCGTTTGGAAGACCTGCTGGCCGAACTCCAGCGCGTAGCCGAAAAGCGGCCTAGTCCCTACGCCAAAGTGCGCGAAACCCATCCCAACGCCGGCAAACCGTGGAACGGCGCCGACGACGAAGAGCTGCGGCGGCTTTTCGACAGCGGCAATGCCGTCGAGGATCTCGCCGTACTGTTCGGGCGCACGCCCAACGGTATTCGCGTGCGCCTCGACAAGCTGGGTCTGGCGCATGCGCCGACCGGCGCAGCCGCGTAGCGGCTTACGTACCGCCCGGATTATACATGACGGGCCGTTTGGTCAGCGTCGTCAGGGCCGGCATTTTTAGTCCCGCCAAGCCGGCGTCGACATCGCGCAACGGCCCGGCCTCGAAGGCTTGAACGGCGCGCATCCGCCGGTCGGTAAGGGCGTGCAGCTGCACCATCTGCGAATGTGCGCCCTGCGATAGCGGGCCCAAGTTGCCGCCTGCGTACCCAAGCTCGGCTTGCAGTCGCTCGCGCAAGACGTCGGTCAGAAAATCGTTGTCCTGATCGTTAACCGGGTTTTGCGTAATGCTCAGCAGCAGCAGTTTGGCCTGCGCGGCGGCCTTGGCCACGCGCAACGCCAGACCGCCCTGACTGCGGGCGCCGAGTTGCGCTGCCCGCAGCGGCGCTTCGTTCAGCACGGTTGAAAGCACGTTGAGCGCTGAATTCACCCGTCCGAAGTCCGAGAGCAGCTGGTGCATCGATTCATAACCGCTGCGCAGCTGCGCCTGCGTGAAATGCGTGCGCGGATCCTGCCGAACCGTTATCGGCGCGCGCAACGTTTCCGCACCGGCTTGCAGCACGAACGTATAGACGCCCGGCACTACCGGCGCGCCCGCGCTCACGCCTTGATTCCAGGCGGGCGTGAATTTCCAGTCGACCGGTTTGTCCTCGGTCGTATCCCACGCGAGCCTGTTGAAACCGCTATGGCCGCCCAGTTCCTTTGCCGTGAAGGTGCGCACCGAACGTCCGCGCGCGTCGACGATGTGCGCGCTCAGACCGTTGCGCGCGCCGTCCAAATAGAACGTCACGAGCGCGCCGTACGGCGGCCCCGCTCCGTCCACGGGCGTCCCGTAAAATTGGTGCAGATTCCATTGATACGCCGGCCGGATCGGAAAAATGCGATCGCGCAGATTCGCCGGACTGAGCATGACGTCGGCGTATTTCTCCAGCGGCGTAGCATCGTCCAGAATATAGACGGCACGGCCGTGTGTGGCCAGGAGCAAATCGCCGGTGTCGGGCTGCACGGCGATATCGCGAACCGCAACCGCCGGAAGGTTGAGCGCCAGATTGCGCCAGTGCTCACCCGCGTCGAAGGAAGCCCACAGCCCGTTGTCCAGGCCCACGTACACCAGCTGCGGATTGCGGGGGTCGATTCGCACGGTGCGCGCGGGCATTTGCCCGGGCAACCCGCGCGACACGTCGCTCCAGCGCGCGCCGTAGTCGTGCGTAACGTACACGTGCGGCGCCGGATCGCCGACCATGTGCGCGTCGTAGACGGCATAGGCGGTTGCGGGATCGTGCGGGGATGCCGACACGCCCGAGAAACGCCCGTAGCTTGCCGTTGCGCCGGCGTGCCGCACGCCGTACGGCGTCACATCGTGCCAATGTACGCCGCCGTCGCGCGTCAGCTGCAGCACACCATCGTCGGTGCCGACCCATATCTGTCCGCGACGGATCTTCGAGGGCTCGATGTACAAGATCGTGTCCGACGTTTCGGCACCCGTGCCGTCAAGCGTGATGCCGCCCGTGATCACTTGATGCGCTTTGAGGTTTCGGGTGAGGTCGCCGCTCACCACGCGCCAGTGCTTGCCGCGATCGATCGTGGAAAACAGGACGTTTCCCCCGACCCATACATGGTGGGGATCGAACGGATCGAACGCAAACGGCTCTTCCCAGTTGAACCGGTACGCCAAGACTTTCGGATCGACCACGTTCTGGTCGCGCAGATACGGCTGCACGTACGCCACTGCGCCGGAGCGCAGGTCGACATAGGCGAGCTCGCCTTGCGCGTTACCGCCGCCGCTGCTGAACCAAACGATGTGGGCGTCACTCGGATCCGGCATTACCCAGGTGCCGTCACCGCCGCCCATGCTGCGCCATTGCGAGGAGCTGATTCCCGAGTCGTCCAGCCCATCGTTGGGCGCGCACCACACGCCGTTGTCCTGCAGCGGCGCGCAGACGTGATAGGGACGCTGCCGATCGTACCCGATGTGGTACAGCTGCGCGATCGGAAGATTATGCGGCATGGCCCAACTCGCGCCATCGTCGAACGAAAACGACGGACCGCCGTCATTCGCCTCGATGATCCGTTTGGCATCCCGCGAAATCCACATACCGTGATTGTCGCCGTGAACGCCGTGCGCTCCGACGCGCCAGGTTTTACCGCCGTCCGAGCTGACGGCGATGTTGACCGACAGGGCCCACAGGTGATTCTGATCCGTGGGATCGACGAACACGTGAGTGTAATAAAACGGCCGCTCGTCGATCAGCGTGTTGTCGCTGATCGCGCGCCAGTCTGCGTCCCCCGTCGTCGCTTCTCCAGAGCAAGCCCTGCTTCGATTCGATCAGCGCGTAGACGCGCTGTGGATTGGAGGGCGCGATCGCGATGCCGATGCGCCCGGTCGGTGCGCCCGGCAAGCCGTTGCCGCTCAGCCGTTGCCACGTCGCGCCGAAATCGAAGGACTTGAACAATCCGCCGCTTCGTCCGCCGCTGTCCGAGCTCCAGCCGGTGCGCCGGTAATCCCACATCCCCGCGTATACTACACCGGGCTGCGCAGGCAGCGAATCCATGTCGGAAACGCCGGTGCGCGGTGTAAGGTACAGCGTTTTGCTCCACGTCCGGCCGCCGTCCGACGTGCGGTACACGCCTCGCTCGGTCGAATCGGCAAACGGATCGCCGAGCACGCCGACGAGCACCGTGCTCGAATCTCGCGGATCGATCAAGATGCGTGCAACCAGCGCGTTGCGCAGTGCCAGCACACGGTGCCAAGCCTTGCCGCCGTCGGCCGTTCGATAGACGCCGTCGCCTTGGATTACGTCGTTGCGCGGCGCGCCTTCGCCGCTGCCTACCCATACGACGTTCGAGTTTGACGGGTCGATGGCGATCGATCCGATCGACTGCACGTCCTGCTTGTCGAATACCGGCACCCATTGCTGTCCGGCATCCGTCGTCTTCCATACGCCCCCGCCCGCCGCGCCTGCATAATACAGCGAGGAATCGGCATCCGTTCCCGCAACCGCGCCCAGCCGTCCACCCGACACTTGCGGTCCGACGTTGCGAAAGCGCAGTTGCGCAAAGGGATCGGAAGACGGCGCGGCCGCACACAACGCCAGCGCCGCGACACATAACGCAAACATCCCACGCATAAGGCGCCTTGTTAGGCGCCGGACGCCGATTTACTTCACGGCGTGCTGCAGAAGCTGCGTGACGAAGTCGGCGATGAACTCGCCTTCCCACTGCAATCGCGACGCGAGCCATCGCTTTTGCGCGGGGCACGTGATTTCGCCAAGTTCGAGCACCAGCGCGCCGTCCCGTGCGTGCACTTGGCGAAGTCCGTAGTAGTCGCGCAAATTGCGCGTGAAATTGTCGGGCTGGAAACCGAACGGAAACACCGCGCCGTATTCAGCTCGCCACAGGTCGGCGGCAGCCTTGGAAGCCTGCGTGTGATAGCCTATCGACGCCCGGCTCGTGCAGGGAACGGCGATGCCGTCGAAGTGGATGAAGATCGCCGCTCCGACGTCGTAGGTGCCGGCGAAATCCGCCGGCTCGCGCGCCACCGAGTAACCGCGTCCGCGTAAAACGTTCGTCGCCGCATCCGCAACGATGGGCGTCCATTCCCGTTCGCCCGGCGCGCCCAAGTTGCAGTGATGCTTGGGAAAACTCGAGCAACTTTGCGGGCGGCCCTCGTGCCCGGCGGAAATCAGCACGTCGTAGTGCAGCAGTGCCGACAGCAGCAGACCGATCACGGCAAACCCACCAGATGCTTGATCTCGCTGGACGGTTCGACCTGCAGTTCCGAAGCCAAAATGTCGCGGTACTGGCGGTACTGGCGCAGCGCCGCGCCGCGGTCGCCGACGGCCAGATGTGCGGTGATCGCGATCTGGCGAGCCGATTCATCGCAGGCATCGTATCCGATCATCTCGCGCGCGAGCTCGAGCGCACGGTGCGGATCGCCGTGGCTGAGCGCGTCCTTGCCAAGGCGGCCGGCGACTTCCAAACGCAGTTCGTTCAAGTGCCGGTCCGTCGCCTCAAACCACTCCCACTGCAGCATCCGGTCGGGCCTTCGCGCCCGCAGTTTTTCATGCATGCCCGTCAGAATGCGCCGCTCGCCGTCGGAAAGCGCGGGGCGGGAACGCAGTCCGGCAACGGCGCGATCGATCTCCCAAAGATCGACGCTGACGTCGTCGTGCAGAGCATATCCCTCCCTGCTGCGGACGATTGCCGCATCGTTGCCCAGGTGATGGCGCAAACGGTGCAGGCAAACGCTGAGCGCGTTGCGCGCCGCGTAGTCGTCCAGCTCGGGCCACAGCAGATCCGCCAGCCGCGAGCGGGGCACGACTTCCCGTCTGAGCGCCAGCGCGACCAGCAGCGCAAATTCGCGCTCCGAAAGCGAAACCGGCTGGCCCGCACTGCGCACCTCGCCGCCGGCGAGTTGCACCTCGAGAACCGGCACTCGCTCTTCTCGCCGGCGTTCGAGCCGCTGCATGAAGGGCGACAGCATGCCGCGCTCGGCGCGCTTGTCCGCGACGGCGTAGACTGCCGACACGAGCTGCGGTGAATCGCACCGCTCGGCCAAGTTGATTGCGATGCGCATATGGTCTTCGAACCGCATCGTATCGAACGTCGCCAGCGCGATGACGGCCAAACATTCGATGAACGGCGCGCCGTACTGGCGTGCCGCCGAGACCGCGGCCTGAGCGTAGCGCACCGCGTGCAGCGAATCGGCGGCGTTCGCGGCTTCGATGATGCGCCCGCATGCCACCCATTTGAGCAAATCGGCGTCGGCGGGCGTTTCAGTGCGTCCGCGCAGGACCGACGCAAAATCAGCTCAAGCCGCGAACCCCGTTGCGATGCACCGCTTCATCGAGCTCGACGGCGTACCGCGAAAGCGCCGCGTCGTCGGACGCCAGCCACGCGCCCAGGGCCGCTTCCGCCAGATCGAACGCCACGAAATTGTACAAACCCGATCGACGCGCCGACTCCAGGGCGCGGTCGACGAATTGGCGCGCAATCGCGTATTCGCCGCGTACCCGCGCGACGTCGGTGCCCAGCGCGAGCAGCGTACCGGAGGTCATGACGTCCATGCCGCCGATCAGCGGCAATGCCAGCGTCAAATCGCGCTCCGCCTGCGAAATGAGTCCCAGACGCCCGCGCATGAGGCCCAGCAAATAGAACAAATATCCTTCAAAGTGATCTTTGGGCCGCTCGCCCACGCCCTGCTCGGCGCTGAAACGTTCCAGAACGTCGACCGCTTCTTCCAGCAGGCCGATGTAGCTCATGAACAGTACGCGAAAGACCAGAATGTAGTATCGCTCGGTGGGCGAAGCGTCCGGTGAGAGCGTGCGCCACAGCGACTCTGCTTCGTCGAGCAGTTCCTCGGTGTCGACGCAGAATATGCGCAGCAGCGCGGTGACCGCCCACAGGCGCGGATAGCGCTGCACCAAAGAGCGATCCAGCGAAGACAGCACCCGTGCGTATTCCATCGACGGTGCGGGGTCGCGGATGACTTCGTGCTGGCCCAGCGCGTGCGCCGCCGCGGCGGCATCGCCGCGCGTCAAATGCAGTTCCGACGCGCGCTGGTAGCGGCCCGCGTCTTCGTGCACCTGCGCCGTGCGTGCAACCAGTTCGTCGCGCTGCTCTTCGCGGTGCTCGACGAGCAGCGCCGCCAGAAGAGGATGCAGCACGAATTCGCCTGCGTTCGTTCGCGTCAAAAACGGCGACTCGCGCGCGAACGCGGCAAGGTCGCGGACTGCCGCGCCGGTCGGAATCGCCGCCTGCAAATCCGCCATGGTCGCGTGCGGTATGCAGGCGCAGGCAAACAGTGCGTTCACCAGTTCGGGATCGAGCGAAGCCAGTACCTGATCGGCCAGATAATCGTGCAGTTCGTCGAACGCGACGTCGTCCAAACTCTCGAGCAGCTCGTCGATGCGCCCTTCACTTGCAAAGCGCTTGAGCAAAAAGACGGCAATCGGCCACCCTTGCGACAGGCGCATGATGCGCGGCAAAAAATTCGGTTCGCCGTCGCGCGTCGGAAAGAGGCGGCCCAATTCAGACCGATCGAAGGCTAAATGTTCCGCGCGCAGCGTGAGGATCTCGTGCGGCGACGCAAAGCGCGTGAGGTGCACGCGCAAATTCTCTCGCGAGCAAATGACGATGGCGCGACCTTCACCGCGCTGGGTGAGCAGACGCGCGAAAAAGTCCCGCGCCGCCGGACTGCGTCCGATGTGCTCGACGTTTTCGAACACGAACATCGTGTCGTCCGTCGGGGCTTTCCAAGCCTCGAGCGCCAAGTTCACGCGCTGAGCTACGCTGGTGCCGCCGTCCCCGAGCATCAGTTCGCGCTGGGTCAGCGTATGGGTGCGGATTGGGCTTTCCACGGCTAGGGCCGGCACGAGCCGGCGAGCCAGGTCGAGTTCGTCCGTTACGCCTTCGGCGTCGCAGACTGCAGCCGCCCTGCCTGCAATGAGCTGGCGAGCCAGGGTAGATTTTCCGAATCCCGCCGGCGCGATGAGAGCGGTGATCTTCGGCCGCACGCGCTCGACCCGGTCCAAAAGCGCATCGCGCCGAATCTCAAGCATCGAGCCCGTAGAAACAGCCACGCAGCCTTACTACGACAGTTCCCCACTCCACGACTACCCCGCCGCGCCGCTTGGTGTAAGGTCTTTGTAAGCGCAGCCAGGTGGGCCGTAAGGACTATGAAAAACGCCTTGGATACACTAGCGGCATACCCTTGCGACCTTTCGCCGGTGAGGAAGGCTAACAAGGGTGCAGTTCGGGCGCATGGAGCTCGACAGGGGAGTAGACAAGGATGGCCCTCGCACCTCACACGGCCGGACCGCGCGTCATGGTCGTCGGCAAAGATCCGCTCATCAGACGGACATTGAGCAAAGTACTGGACCTCGATGACGGCATCGACGTTCTCGATCACGCCGGCTCGCTCGCGGCTGCTCCGATAGCGCGCCTGCGTCCGGACGTTGTCATCCTCGACCAGTCGGGGGCCCAGAGCCACAGCGCCGCATCGGCACACCTCCAGCGAGTAGCTCCGGGCGCAAGACTGTTCGCGCTCGACGCGCTGCGCGACATGACGATCGCGGAAGTGCTGAAAACGATCAAGCAGATGGCGGCTGCGCAGCCGATGGAATTGCCTGCCAAGGGTGCGGATGAGCAAGCCGGTTGTTCCGAGCGCAATGCTCTTGCCGCTCTTTCACAGCGCGAATTGGAAGTCGTGCGCCTGGTCGCCGAAGGCCTTTCCAACAAAGAGATCAGCTCGCGGCTTTCGCTCAGCGACAAGACCGTCAAGAACCACATATCGCACATCCTTGCCAAAATGAACTTGACCGCGCGCACGCAGGTCGCGGTTTGCGCCATTCGCGCCGGCATGGTGTAGCTGCTTAACCCGCCGTTCGGCGGGCATAATGCCAGCAACGTGCCCGCCTCAGTTTCCCGCGTTGACCGGCTGGACGCTTTTCAGCTCGTTTTGCTGGACCAGCTCTCGTCTTCGCTTTTTGATTCGCTTGAAGTTGCCCACCGCTGGGACGTGGTGCTGGAATTCTTCGTGCCTCGAATCGCGACGTGGGCGTTCGTCACCATGCCCGACGAACAGGGCGAAGCGCGCATCGTCGCCCGGCTGGACGCACATCACTCAGCCGAGGAATCCGAAGGAGAAACGCTGGTTTTGCCGCTGCGAGCCGCCGGCGAGTTCTTGGGTTCGCTGCATCTGCGCATCCGCGGGCGTGACGCGCTCGCCACGCAGGAGTTTTTGCAGCTGGCCGCTGCGCGCTGCGCGCAAGCACTCCATAACGCCATACTGTACGCACGCGAGCAGCGCGTTTCGCTGACGTTTCAGAACGCAGCGCTCAGCGCCCCGCTTCCGGAAGTTCCCGGCTACCGCTTTGAGGCGATCTACGAAGCCGGTCGCGCGGAAGCGCTCGTCGGCGGCGACTGGTACGATGCGTTTCGCTTGAGCGACGGGCGTTTCGTCGTGTCGATCGGCGACGTCATGGGATCCGGCCTAAAAGCCGCGGTGGCAATGGTCAACGTGCGTCAGACGATGCGCGGAGTGGCTCACATCCACGCCGATCCCGTGCTCATGCTGCAAGCCGCAGACCGTGCGCTGCGCGATCAATACCCCGAGCGCTACGTCACTACGTTCGTCGCGATCATCGATCCGGTCACGCAAAACTGCGCGTATGCCAATGCGGGTCACCCGCCGCCGTTCGTGCGGGCGCCGGACGGATCCGTGCAGCCGCTGCGCGGCCACGGCACGCCGCTCGGATTGCCCGAATTCGGCATGCACGTCGAGGCGCACTATACGCATTTGGAACCGCAGTCGATCGTGCTGCTGTACACCGACGGTCTAACCGAAGCCTCGCACGACGTCGTCGAAGGGGAACGGCACGTGCGCAGCGCGCTCGAGCAGATCGATCCGCGAGAAAGCGGGTATGCCCGGCGAATCTACGAACGCGTGCTGCCCGCGCATTCGCGCGACGACGTTGCAATTTTGGCCGTACACGTCGGGGCCGTGGGACCCGTCAAGCGTTGGCGATTCGATCCGCGCTGGCACGACGTGGCCACGCGCGTGCGCCTGGAGATGTCCGACGAGCTCGCACTCAACGGATTCGATCCGCAGCGGCTGTTCAATTTCGAAGTGATCTTCGCCGAACTGATGGCCAACCTCGTGCGGTATGCGCCCGGCACCGCCGAAGCATTTTTGGAAGTCCGTCCGGATGCATTCATCCTGCACGTTACCGACAAGGGTCCCGGCTTCCAATTTCTGCCCCGCCTCCCGCACGACTTGTTCAGCGAGCGCGGACGCGGATTGTTTTTAATTTCACAACTCGCCGGAGACTTCAACGTCGAACGCCGGCCGGGCGGGGGAAGCCACGCCCGCGTCGTTCTCGCGCCATAGGAGTACGCACATAGCATGAACACTGCACCCTCTCGCCACGAAGCCGCCCGTCTTGAAGCGGTGCGGCGGTACGATATTCTGGACACCCCTCCGGATGGATCGTTCGATCGCATTACTGCCTTGGCTGCCGATTTGTTCGACGTGCCGATAGCGCTGGTCACGATAGTCGACGAAGATCGCATCTGGTTCAAGTCGCGCCGCGGTCTAAAGGACGTGCAGGAGATTGGATGCGACCCGGGCTTGTGCGCATCGGCGATTTTGCAAGACTCGCCCTACGTCATCGAAGAGGCGCGCAAAGATCCGCGCGCGCTGGCAAATCCGCTGGTTGCGGGCCAGTTCGGCCTGCAATTCTATGCGGCGGCGCCACTGCGCACGGCCGACGGATATCGTTTGGGAACGCTGTGCATCATCGACCACGAGCCGCGTATGTTCTCACCCAAGCAGGCCGACGTGCTGCAGAAGCTCGCGGACATCGTCATGGACGAGATGGAGCTCAGGCTTGCAGCGCGGCGAGTCTTTTCGAGCGCGCCGAAAGCGCAATAGCGAGCGCAAGCATGCCGATACGAAGCGACGATTTTGGGGCAAAGTGCACGTATGCGTGAGGCACGGCCGAATTGGCCCAACGGCATCGGGTTATTGCTGATTCATCTGCTGGCGTTGGCGGTCTTCGTTCCGATGTTTTTCTCATGGTGGGGGGTTGCGGTTGCCGCAATGATTGCGTACGCGACGGGCGCCTGGGGCGTCACGCTGTGTTTTCACCGCACTCTTTCACACCGAAGCGTCCGGCTGCGCAAGCCGGTCGAATACGCGACGGCGATCCTAGGCACGCTGGCATTTCAAGGCGATCCGATCTCTTGGGTCGCCACGCATCGCGTTCATCACGCGAACTCCGACCGGCAAGGCGACCCGCACAGCACGCGCAACGGCTTTAGCTGGGCGCACTTCATGTGGTTGTTCAAACCCAATCCCAACGTGCCCACCACACCGGCGCAGTTTGAAAAATTCTGTCCCGATCTTTGGAACGACCCGTTCTACCGCGTTCTGCACAAGATCCACGTCCCGATGCAGCTCGCGCTGGCCGGCATGTTGTTCGCGCTGGGCGGCTGGCCGTTCGTGGTGTGGGGCGTCTTCGGCCGCCTGATCTTCGCGTATCATTCGACGTGGCTGGTGAACAGCGCGACGCACATGTTCGGTTATCGCACGTACAAGACGGGCGACCGCTCCACCAACTCCTGGTGGGTCGCGCTGCTGTCGTTCGGCGAAGGCTGGCACAACAACCATCACGCGTTTCCATACTCGGCGCGGCACGGAATGGCGTGGTACGAAGTGGACATCACGTGGTGGACGATCCGGCTGCTATGGATTATGCGGCTGGCGGACAAAGTGCGCGTCCCCAGTCAAGCTCTGCGCGAACGGCTGCGCATCCGAACCCAGTCCCCGGCGGGCCAGAACTGACCACGTAAGGGCATACCGAGCAGGCGTTCGAACGCACAGGCCGCTGCGTACGGTAGCGAGCTGGGCATAAGCGCAGCATGAATCGGCTGCGCAGCAAACCAGCGATTGTCCTAGGGGTCCTGGTCGTCATTGCTGCCTGCATCTTCATCTTTCGCGGACAGCTCCTGCGTTTCGGCGCGGCAAAAATCGTCGGCAGTGCAACGGGCACGCAAGCTTCGTTCGGTTCGATCGCGCTGCACGGCGGCAAAGCCACCATCACGGGCGTCCGCTTAATCGGGCACGGCGGCGAGCAGCTCGCCTACGTTCCTCGCATCGAGGTCGGCTACAATCTGCGTGACTTGCTCCCGGGAAGCACGCATCGCTACGGGCTCCGCTGGGTGACCGTCTACCATCCGCAGATCACCGTCATTCACAATCCCGACGGCACCTACAATTTGCCCAAGCTGCCCAAAGCGGCCCCGTCGAACCGCGCAGCGACTCCGATGAACGCCGCGATTCGCGTGGTTGACGGTTCGATCACCATACTCGACCGCACTCGCGTCGATCCTTCGGCGCGGCGCCTGTACGTGGACAACGTGAACATCCAGGCTGCAATGCACACCGCCGCGCGCAGCACCTATACCGCTTCGATGGCCTACGTCAACGGCGGTTCGTACCCCATTCGCGGCGCCGGCGTCATCGACGCACCGGCGGGTTTCACGCTGCACCACTGGACGGCCGCGCACGTGCCGCTGCCGCAGCTGGTCAACTACGCGCTCAACAATGCCAACATTCGCATGCAAGCCGGTTATCTGGACAATTTGGATGCGCGGTACTACGGGGGCATCTCGGCCAGCGCATACATGCGCGGAGCGCAGGTGAGCATGCAAGGCGTCAGCGAGCCGATTCGCAACGTTCACGGACCGCTCGACGTAACCGGCGCGGGCCTGACGACGTCCGGATTGACGGCCGCCATCGCCGGGACGCCGCTACACGTGAGCGGCGGCATCTACGATCTCAAAGCGCCCAAGTTTCGGCTAGCGGTCCATGCAAATGCCGATCTGACGCAGCTCAAACATCTGACTGCGTCGGCTGCGAAGCTGCCGGTGCGCGGACCGGTAGATCTTGCGCTGCTCGTCGAGGGCGCGGTGCGCACGCCGCTCGCGCTGATTTCGCTGCGTTCACCGCGGATCGAATATCGCGCCATGCCGCTGCAGAATGCGCAAGGCAGCATTGCGTTCGACGGCAAAACCGCCAGCGTGCTCAACTTCGCCGTGTCGTACGGCGGGTTCGGTGTTGACGCGCGCGGACGCATCGCGCTGCAAAAGGAGCCGCACGCCGTTGAAGCCGTCGCAACCGTGAACGGCTCGAGCGCCGGCGTGCCCTACGCGCCGGCGATCGTTCCCGATATGCCGCTCTACGGCACGCTGCTGGCGACCGGCGACGATCTGCGGCGCATCGATACGCACGGCGTGCTGGCCGGAGCCGGTTCGGGCAATCGGCTCGCGAGCGTGTTCAGCGTGAGCAGCGACGGCGTGGGGCGCGTCGATCTGAACCTGCAATCGGACGATTCGCCGGCCGGATTACGCGCGCGCGTTGCGCTGGACAGGCCGCACGGAACGCTCGCCGCACTGGTGCATGCGAACGATCTGACGATCCGGCCCGCGCAAGTCGCCGCCTTACCGGGGTTGGACGTCAAAGGTCCGCCGCCCGTGAGCGGCACGATTACCGGCGACATCTTTGCATCGCAGCGCGGCAACCGGCTGGGGATGCGCGGCAACGTCGACGTGCGCGACGCAGCCTACTCCGGCATTTCCATCGCGCAAGCGCACGCGCGTTTTGCGGGAGTCCCGGGCGACATCGGCGTCTCGTCCCTGGCGGCGAGTGGTTCGTTCGGTACGCTGCAGGCCGCCGGCACGATCTCGGGCACAAACCACATTGCCCTGCAGGGCCGCTTGCACGGCTCGCTCGCAGCGCTGGGCTCGCTGGCCGGACACTTACCGGCTAGCGGAACCGTCGATGCGCCGATTGCACTGGTCTACGATCGCGGCGTCAGCGTCGCGCAGGTTCGCAACGCGCAATTTTCCGGCGCCAGCATCCGCGGCGTGCCGATCGACGATTTCAGCGCAACGCTGGGCACGCGCGGCAAAAACGTCCACGTGTATGCGGCACGTGCGACGATCGCGCACACAGCCAGTGCAGTCGCCTCGGGTAGCCTGGACAACGGCGCAGGCAACGTCGCGCTCTCGGTCGCGCATCTGAATCTGGCGGCTCTGCACGGCGCGGGCTTACCGCTCGAAGCGGGATACGCCGACGTCGCGGCGACCGCGAGCGGTTCGCTGACCGCGCCGGCCGTGGACGGCGCATTGGTGCTCGAAGGCGCGCGTTACGCGCGCTATCCGGTCAGCGGCGATACGGCCTTCGCATATTCGGGCGATACGCTGCGCGTTCGCGACGGCACGATCGACATGGGGCCGGCCGTAGTTGCCCTCGACGGAAGTATCGCCGGCATTCGCATGGGCGCGCCGCTCGCTCCGCGGTACGATCTTTCCGCGAGCTCTGCGAGCTGCCGACGCGCACGCACTAATTGGGTTCGCACAGCCTAAACTGGCGCGCGAATACATCCAGGGCAGCATCGACGCCGGCGTGCACGTCGGCGGTGCGGGGCGCGTCCCGGAGATTGCCGGAACGTTCGACGTTCCCGAAGGCTCGATCCACGGGCTCGCATTTCGCAATTTACGCGGTTCGCTGGCGGGGACGATACAGGACTTCAACGTCAACGACGGCCACGTTACGGTGGGCTCGACGGCGATCGCATTCCATGCGGCGGTCGGCGCCGGCTCGATTCGGGCCGCCGTCGCTGCGCCCGATGCCAATCTCGCCGACTTCAACGACTATTTCGATACGGGAGATACGCTTGCCGGTACCGGGAAGCTGGCGCTCGACGTCGACACGTCCGCGCAGTCCTTCCTCACCAGCGGCAGCATCGATCTCGGGGGCGTGCGTTACAGGCGATTCGACATCGGCAACGCCGTCGCGAACTGGCGCACGTCCGGACGCACGATAGCACTGCGTGCGGACGTCGGCGGCCAAGCCGGGCGCGCGCATGTTTCGGGCACCGTCGCAGTCCCCGCGTTCCGCAGCGTTGCGCAACTGGCGACGGGCGCGGACGTGAACCTGGCCGCAAGCGTTCGCGACATCGACATGGGCACGTGGCTGCCGCTGCTGGGTTACACGGCGCCGGTGGAGGGCCGCATCGATGCCGACGCCACGGCGCGGGGCCGCTATCCCGACGTTTCACTCGATGCGAGCGCGAACGTCACGGACGGCGTCGTGGGACGCGTGCCGATTCAGCAAGCGCAGATTTCGCTCACGGCGCTGCGCGGGCGCGGGCGCATTCAACAAGCGCTCGTGCGCATTCCCTATCTCACGGCGCAGGGTTCGGGAA
The DNA here is from genome assembly GCA_963777315.1 of Vulcanimicrobiota bacterium. GTDB lineage: Bacteria > Vulcanimicrobiota > Vulcanimicrobiia > Vulcanimicrobiales > Vulcanimicrobiaceae > CAVYEM01. The sequence continues at coordinate 279,096 of CAVZQC010000004.1, read as the reverse complement.
CGTTCGGTTTGCACGCGAACGACCCGCTGCAGCTCGCGCTGCATGCGCAGAGCCCGGATGTAGCCAAGCTGATGACCACCGTTTCAGGTAAACCGTATGATGCGGGCGGCACGCTCGACACGACGCTGCACGTGAGCGGAACCCGATCCGAGCCGCAGCTGCGCGACGATTTTACCTTGGCTTCCGTTCGGTACGCCAAGTTCGTGGTGCCCAAAGTATCGGGAACGCTGGCGGGCAATCTCCACACGATCACCATCGAGCATGCGCAGGCCGATCTGCAGCGCGGACGTATTGCCGCTTCGGGCACCGCGCCCGTACGTTTGAAATCGAACGCTCCCGTGGCGTTCGACTTACGGATCGACAACGTCGATTTCAGCGATTTCACCAGCGCGCTGCCCCAAGGATACCGCTTGGCCGGAACGATGGGAGGCGCGATGAGCGTACGCGGAACCTTGGATGCGCCGCAGCTCGACGGGAGCATTGCCGTGCATAACGGCTACTTCGTGGGGCCGATCGATCAGAACCCGATCCAAAAGATGAACGGCACGCTGGCTTTTGCCGGCAATACGGTCGCCGTTCGCGCGCTGCACGCGCAAGTCGGCGGCGGAACGCTCGACATGAACGGCACCGCAATCGTTCCCAACTTCCGCGACCCGAACGCCGCCACGTTTACGTCCACCATCGTGGCCAAAGGCGCCCAAATCAACAGTCCCAAATATTTTCGCGGTAAAATCGATGCGAACGTCGTGGCTTCTCGCGCCGCGGGCGGCATACCCACGATAGCGGGCAGCGTGAACGTTCCGACTGCGCGCATTCCGCTGACGGCGTTCTGGAATCCGCACGCCCCCAAGACGCCGCCGCACGCGCCGCTGCCGCTGGCGTTCGACTTGAATGCCACCGTGGGCAACGACGTGCGCGTGCAGAGCACCGGCGTCGACGTGGGCGCCCAAGGCGCGGTCAAAGTGGGCGGCACCCTGGCGAAACCAACGCTTGCGGGCGCCTTCACCTCGACGGGCGGCACCATCAGCTTCCTGCGGCGTTTCACGATTCAAAGCGCGCACGTACGATTCGATCCGAGCAACGGCATCATGCCGTACGTCAACGCGGTGGCAACGACGCAGGTTTCCAATCCGCAAACGTACATCGCTTTGCACGTAACGGGTCTTGCGCCCGACAACATGCAGATTGCGTTCGATTCCGATCCGCCGTATACCAGAGAACAGATATTGGCGATGCTCTCGGGCTTGAGCAGCCTGAACGGCTCGGGCGGCAGCCTCGCGTCGTTCAACGCCGGCAATGCGTTGGGAAATCTGGCGATGGGGCAGCTCAATTCTTATTTCACCCAACAGCTGCTCGAACCACTCTCCGCATCGCTGGGAACCGCGCTGGGCCTGCAGAATCTGCAGTTGACGGACGATTTTACCAGCGGCTTCGGCTTCAACGCGGTCAAGGCGTTCGGTAAACATGTGACGGCGGTGTACTCGGAAAACCTGGGCGAGCCCAAACGCCGCAGCTTGAGCATCGAAGCGCATCGCGGAAACTCCACCGCGTTCAGCCTGATGTTCTACAGCGTCGATTCTCCGCCGCTGCTGGGATACACCCAGACGACGAGCATGTTCGGTTTTAACGACTTGGCGAACTCGTCTGCGCTCATTCCCATGCTGGGCAACAGCGGCTTCACCGTCCGGTACGAGCACAAGTTTTGATGAAGCCCTTTTCCACAATCCTGATTCTGCTGCTGGCCGCGTGCGCCGCGGGCGCCCAGACGCGTCCGGCGTCGGTCAACGTCGCCGCGCTCTTGCCCCGCCATCCGCTGTACTCGACCCTTGCGCAGTACGACCGGCAAATCACGGTATTGCAGTCCACGCTGCACACGGGCTTCGCCGATACCGGCGCTCGCATCGACAATGCCGCTGCAGCCGTCAGGCGCGAACTCGATGCAGCTTCCGCCGCGACGTCGCGCTACCAAACCGCCGATAGGTTCGATTTCGCAGCCATGCGCGCTCTATCCGGCGCCTCGCAGGGCCCGGCCCCACAGGCGGGCGACATCGAGGCCGGCCTACGGCAAACGTACGGCGAGCAGCAAGCCGGCGTGCGCCAAACCGCGCAGCGCGATATGGCCGGATTCCGCGCGGCGCTTCTGCGGCAGCAGCAAGCCGCATACGCTGCGTTCGTCGCGTCGGTGAACGCGCGCACGCGGCGCGGATACAACGCGCGCGCGCAGGAACTGCGTGAAAAGGAATCGGCGCTGCTCCTCGATCTGGCTAAGCGCGATGCTCCGCAGCGCCTGCTGCTGCGCGCGAAACTGCAGACGCTGGCCCTGAGCGGGCCGGCCCGCTCGCAGCTGCAGCGGCAACTGGCCGCCATTGAGAATCGAGAGGACGCGCAAGCTGCATCTTTGCGACGCACCGATTCCCGCATACTCGGCTCGTACGGCGCCCAGCTTCGCGCCCGCGGAGAACGCGACGTCGCGACGATGCGGACCGAGCTCGACCGGCGCACGAACGACAATCTGGCCGCACGGCAACGCGTATTCGCCGCGCAAACGGCTGCAGGCGCATCCGGACTGCATCTGCCGGCCTCGACCGCGCAGGCGCCTCCCGCCGGCTCGGCCGCCGAAATGCAATCGCAATACCGGGCGCTGGTCGGTACGCCGCAACCGGACACGAGCGCGTTCGCGACTGCGCGCGACGATCTGACGCGGCGCTTGGGCTCGCTTCGCCAAACGGACGCAAGCGATACGCAAAGCGTTCGTTCGCAGATCGCTTCGCTGGAGCATGACCGCGAGGCGGTTCGCAAGCGCATGGTCGCGCAGATCATGCAGCAGGCGCAGATCGAGGCCAAGCGGCTGGGCTTTTCGCAAGTGTACGCCGCTTCGCAAGCGCCCGCCGGGAGCGCGGACATCACATCGTCCGTAGCGGCGGACCTGCGTTCCTTGTCGCCTCCGTAATCACGAGGTGTCCCCAACTCCCGCGCCGGGGGCACTCTCGCCAGCGTGCATCGTGAGCGCGGGTTCACGCTCCTTGAAGTAGCGGTCGCTTTAGGCATCGCTGCAATTTTCGGTTTGTTCCTGCTGCAGTCGACGGTGTCGCTGCTGCATTGGAGCGGACTCCAAGCACAGCGCGACGTCGAGGCAGCTTCGATCGGCGAGCTGGTCGACCGCTGGCAAGCCGACGCCGATTCGGCCTGGGCGATTTTCACGCCGGCCCGCGACGTGAACGGCGTTTCCAATGGCGACGGTCACGAGGTCGATTTCTTCACGCGCGACGCAAAGTATCAGTCTTATTTTTGGGCGTACACGTACGACGTTGCAGCAAGGACGCTCACGCGGTACCTTTACGCGGCGCCGGGTTCTGCACCGGCGGTGGACCAAACCTACGCCGGAATCACAGGGTTCTATGCCCACACGTATCCGGTGACGGCGCTGGCGGATTCATCGAGCAAAGTGTATTCGCCGCTGTATGGCGCGGCGACGCTGACCCCGGGCGCCGTGCGTTTTTACGGAGCGGCGAATCCGTCGATCGCCGGCGGCAATCAAATCACGTACCTGCGGATCGATACGCCCAGCCGCGCGCGCGAAATGCGTCTGGTTACGAATACTGCGCCCACCGGATTCACGGTCGTGCTCGACTACACGCCCAGACCGTCGGCAACATCCACGCCGTCGCCGCTGAACGTGTGGCCCGCGTTCCTGCAGCTGCCGGTGAACGGTCAATCGCTCAGCTCCGCATCCGCGCCGCAGCACGATGTCGCGTATTTTCTCAACGCCCTGCTCGCGGGCGGCTTTGCCCAGGCCGCCGGCTGCAGCGCGCGCGCCTTCACCGACGGCACGTACCTAACCCCGCTAGCCGACGCCCAGGGACCCGGCGGCTTTTCCACCGACGGCACCGGCTGCATCAGCGGTCCAGGCGGCACGAACGTCGCGTTGTACGAGGCCGGGTACAACGGAACTTTCAACCAAAGCGCAAGCACTTGCGGCGCCGCCGTAAACATCGCCGGCGAGATTCCCCCGGCCGGCCAAGGTCCGCAGGTCGACCTCGCTTCCCAAGGCCGGCAAATTATTTCGTCGTGCAGCACGACCTGGAGCGATCAAAATCCCGGTTCGGCCCGTAAGAGCGTGGGATACCAAGTCGCCGGTTGCACTGCCAACGGCGGAATCGTGCCGGTCGGCGCATCGTGCAGTTTCACCACGCCGGCGCTGACGCCGATGGAATTCTGCGACTACATGCGCAACGAAGGCGGCACCGTGCAAAGCGGCTACACGAATCAAGCCCCGGTCGCCGCCATGAGTCCGAGTAATCTCGGCACCGTCAAGGCCGGTCAGAACGGCAGTTACACGTTCACGCGTTCCACCCCGGGTACCGTCACGGTTACCGTCACGGCGCAGTGGGAAACCGACACGGCCAACCCCACCGGGAACGGTTGCCGAAAGACGCTTTCGAACGTGGCCGTCGGCAGCGCAACCTATCAGTGACGGCCCGCTGCGGCGCAAAAATCACGCACGGGTAAGCCGCACCTATTCCTGGAATGGGCGCGCATGGCACAGTCCTCTTTACTCGAGCAAACCTGGCCCAGTCTGCGGTACGAGCAGTGGAAAGACACGCTGGCGACGCTGCACATGTGGACGCAGATCGTCGGCAAAATCCGTTTGACGCAGGAACCGCCCGTCAACCACTGGTGGCACGTAACGCTGTACGTCACGGCTCGCGGCCTTACTACCTCCCCAATGCCGCTGCCCGGCTGGCGCACGTTCGAGATCGATTTCGACTTCATCGATCACGCCTTGCGCGTACGTACGTGCGACGGCGAGCAGATCGACTTCGCGCTGAGCGCCATGCCGGTGGCCGACTTCTATCGCCGTCTGCTGGAAGCGCTGCAATCGCTGAAGATCGACGTTTCCATTCGTACGATGCCGAGCGAAGTGGCCGACGCAATCCCGTTCGAACGCGATTTCACTCACGCATCCTACGATCCGCAGTACGCTCATCGGTTTTGGCGAGCGCTGGTGCAAGCGGACAGGTTGTGCAAAGCGTTTCGCTCGCGCTTTACGGGCAAAGTCAGCCCGGTGCACTTCTTTTGGGGAAGCTTCGATTTGGCCGTTACGCGATTTTCCGGAAGACCGGCCCCCCGGCATCCGAGCGTTCCCAACACCGCGGATTCCATCACGCTCGAAGCGTATTCGCAGGAAGTGAGCAGCGCGGGTTTTTGGCCCGGCGGATACGGCATGGAAGCGATGTTTTACTCCTATGCCTATCCCGAGCCGGCCGGTTTCGGTCAGGCGCCGGCCGGCCCACCGGGCGCATCGTACAGCACGCAGATGAAAGAATTCATTCTGCCTTACGAGGCCGCTCGCCAATCCCCCGATCCCGACCAAGCGGTGCTGACGTTTTTTCAACGCACGTACGAAGCCGCCGCCGATTTAGCGAACTGGAATCGCGCCGCTTTAGAGCGCTAAGCTTGCGCGCTGCCCGTGACGGCCGATTTGCGAGCGGGCAGCAAACCGTAAATCAGCAGGCCGGCCAGCAGCGTAAGCGCCGCGCAGACGGTTAGCGCGAGATGCCAGCCGCTCACGAAGGACTGCTCCATCAGCTGCACGAGAAATCCGGCATTCACTCCCGCCGGCGGATGCTGCGCAATGACGAACGCGCCGCCGTGATGCACCGCGCTGCCGATCTGCTCGCCGGCCGCCGCCGGAATGCCGGCCGCGGCCAAAGCATCGTGCACTCCGCGCGCCATCCCGCCTGAAAGCAGCGTCCCCAAAATCGCAATGCCGAACACGCCGAACAGCGAACGGCTCAGCGCAATCGCGCCCGAAGCAAAACCCTCGTCGACCGGCGCAACCGCCGACATCCCCATCGATGCAGCGGGCGTAAAGAGCAGCCCCCAACCGATTCCCGCCACGAACAATCCCGCCGCAACCTGCCACGATGCCGAGGAAACGCCCAACATGGCCAGCCACACGATGCCCGCAAGCGTGACCACCCAGCTTACGACCAGCAGCAGACGCTGTCCGAGCAGTTTTTCGGCCTGAGAGCTGTACTGATTGATCGTAAAGAAGGCGAGATTGCTGGGCATCAGATAGAATCCCGCGGCAAACGGCGACTGGCGCTGCACGTTCTGCAGAAAGTCGGTGCAGAGCAGCATTATGCCGTACCAGCCGAAGTTGATCGCCCCGATGATGAGCAAGGCGGCCACGAACGAACGCGAGCCGAAGTAGCGCAGGTGGACCATCGGCTTTGCAGCGCGGCGCTCGATCGCGACGAAGCACACGATGCCGATTGCAAATACCGCGAACGATCCGACGATCAGCGGCGAGCTCCAGCCGTTGGCGTTGCCTTCGATCAACGCGAAGCTGATCGCAATGAACGATACGATGCTCAGGAACTGGCCCAGGCCGTCCAGCCGTAGCGAGGGGTCGCGCCGGCTCTCCTTGACGTACGGGAACGTAGCCAGTACGACCAAACCCATCAGAACGGACAGATAAAACACCGACGGCCAGCCAAACCAATGCACGAGCGCGCCGCCGATCACGGGGCCGGCGACTGCGCCCGCACCCGCGACCGTCGAGAACATCTTGATCGTATTCTCGTTGTCGTCGCCTTCGGGCAGCATCTGCACCAAAATGGCAACGGGCAGCGACAGCAGCGCGGCGCCGCCGAGCCCCTGCAGTCCGCGCAGCACGATCAGTACCGGTGCGCTGGGAGCCAGCGCGCACCCCAACGTCGCCAGCACGAACAGCCAGGTCGTCAGGGTGAGAATGCGCTTGCGGCCGTACAGATCGCCCAGCGTACCGGCGGCCAGCGTAAAGCCGCCCTCCATGAGCGGGTAAACGCTGAGGATCCATTCTTGATCCGCTATGCCGGCGTGCAGCGTGCGTTCGATGTACGGCAGCGCGAGATAGATTATGCTGATGTTGAGCACGGCCATGAAGCCGGCCAGATACATGCCGAAATTTGCTATGCGCGCGCGCGAAGGCATCACGGCTCGATACTCCACTGCCAGGCGTTCCACGATTCAACCACGGGATTAGGTGCAAAGCCGTTTACTCGCGTGCGCACGGCTTCCTGTTGGCGCTGCCACCAGAATACCAGCAGCGGATTGTCGCGCGCGAGCAGTTCTTCAATGCGCGCATACGCCGCCTTGCGCGTGCGCACGTCGTAATGGGCCAGCGCGCGGGTTTGCAGCGCCTCCATTTCGGGATTGCAGTACGCCGATTCGTTGTATCCGCGCGGTGGAACGTCCGCGCAGGTAAACTGCGATGAGTTATCGGGATCCAGCCCCGCGTACCACGGCCACATCGCCAGATCGAACTTTCCGCCGTTGAGGATTCCGCCCATGCCGGCCGGTGCATAGAGCAAATCTCCGGGATAGGTTTTGATCTGCAGCCTGATGCCGAACGCCGCCAGCTGCGACTGCAGCAGCACCGCCTCGCGTTTCTCGGTAACGTTGGCGATCTCGCCTGCCAGGTCGAGCGAGATCGGCGTCCGGATCCCCGCCTCGCGCAGCAGCGCGCGCGCCCGGCCGGCATCGTGCGCGTACGCCGTAACGTGCGGATTGTACGCCCACATCCAGTCCGGCAGATCTTCGGTCGCCAGCGTTTCTTGGCCGTAGGTGAGCGTGCGAACCAGTTCGGATTTGTCGATTGCGTATGCGAGAGCCAAACGAAAACGGGGGTCGTTCATCGGCTTGCGCCGCGTGTTGAACACCATTCCTTCGTAACCGTTCATGTTCAGCCACACCAGCCGGACGCCGGGGACGCTGCGCAGTTCGGGGTACGTTGCAATCGACGCCTGGTACATGTAATCGATCGCGCCGGTGCGCAGCAGGTTCACCGAAGTATTTTCATTGGGCACCGTCAGTACTTCGATGCCGCGCAGCTTGGGTTTTCCTAAGAAAAAACGCTCGTCGGCGCGCAGCACGACTCGGTCGCCGTGGGTCCAGCGCACGAAGCGGAAGGGACCGTCCGTTACGTCGGGCGTGTTGTTGAACGCGACTTGGTTGACGTTGCGATAGCGCGAAAGCACGTGAGCGGGAACGATTTCATACGGCTGGTCGCTCTCGGCGAAGAACGTGTTGACGAACGAGGCCAGCGGCCTGCGCAAATGCACGATCACCGTGCGCGGGCCCGGCGTTTGGATGCGCGCGACGTCGTCGTAGCCGTGACGGGAAACGACGTTGTTGCCGGGGTTCATGATCGCCGACCACGTCCACGCAACGTCTGTGCTGGTCACCGGAACGCCGTCGGACCAGCGGGGACCGGCGCGCAGGCGATACACGATCGTCAGGCCGTCGCGGCTCACGCCCCCGTTGGCCGTAGATGGAACTTGGGCGGCCAAAATCGGAACCGGCCGTCCTTGCGAGTCGGCCGAAAGCAACGGTTCGAACATCAGCCGCTGCACGAAAGTGTCGATCGTGCTGGAGATCAGCAGCGGATCGAGCGTCTTGGGATCTTGCGGCACCGCGACGCGAAGCACGCCCCGCTCGGCTCCGCTCCCTGAGCCGGTACCGCCTTTCGTGCATCCCGCCGGCACGAGCAACGCCAGCATGCACAAAGCCGCGAGCCGCCGGAAACTGGCCACGCGGGTGACTTCTTCATGCGCCGTGGCCTTTGCTGCGCCGCGAAGATCGTGCCATGCGCTTGGCACGCCCTCGCGCCACACTGGGTACGTGCGATACGCAGTGGTGGACGTCGAGACGACCGGATTCAGCCACGCCAGCGACCGCGTCGTCGAAATGGCGTGCGTCGTCGTCAGCGGCCGAACCATCGTTCAAACGTGGTCCACGTTGGTCGACCCGCGCCGCCCCATCCCCGAGTATGCCACGCGCGTGCACGGCATCACCGACCAGGACGTGACCAACGCAGCGCCTTTCGTCGTGGCGCAGCGGCGCCTGCGGCGGCTTTGCCGCGGTTCGACCGTCGTCGCGCACAACGCGGCGTTCGACTTGGGGTTCCTGCCCGCACTCGCGCATCTGCCGTCGCTTTGCACGCTGCGCTTGGCGCGCCGCTGCTTTCCGCAAGCGCCGAATCACCGAAACCAAACGCTGCGCCGGTATCTTCGCATCGACGACGATCCTGCGCTCGCGGACCTTCCGGCGCATCGCGCGCTGGCAGATGCGCTCGTGACGGCGGCCATCTTGCTGCGCTGTTTGGAATGGTACGATGTGGATCGATCCGCATGACGTTGGCACGGTACCACGCGGCCGTGATAGGATTGGAATAACCTGATGCAGCGGATCGATGGGCGTTTGGTATATTCAGCGTCCGACTTGAACGATTACCTGGAATGCCGCCGCCTTACCGGCCTTAGCGCAGAGGTCGCGCTCGATCTCCGCGCGGAGCCTGCCGACGATGACCAGACGCGCCGGCTGCTGGCGGAAAAAGGCATCCAGCACGAGCGCAACTATCTCGAGCGCCAAAAGGACGTTTTCGGCGCGGAACTGGTTGCCTTCGACGAGCGCGCCGACAACACGGCTGCGGGGCTGCAGGCTGCCGAAGGCCGGACGGTCGAGGCGATGCGCCGCGGCGTTCGCCTTATCTACCAGCCCACGTTTTTCGACGGCACCTTTCTGGGACGCGCGGATTTTCTGCGGCGCGTCGCCGTCCCGAGTGCATTGGGCTCGTGGAGTTATGAAGTCATCGACACCAAGCTCGCCCTAGCGACAAAGGGATATTTTCTCGTTCAGATTTGCAACTATAGCGAGCATTTGGATCGCATACAGGGCGTTATGCCGCAGCACGGTTACATCGTGCTCGGCAGCGGTGAAGAGCGCGCCTATCGTCTGGCCGACTATTTGGCGTATTACCGGCACTTGAAAGAGTCGTTCTTGCACTACGTCGAGTCCGATGCCGGCCGGCCCGACGCGCAGCTGCCGTATCCGGTCGAATGTCCCCGCTGCGAAACCTGCAAGTGGAACGACGCTTGCGAAAGCCGGCGCGACGCCGACGACCACTTGAGCCTGGTCGCCTTCATGCGCGCGGACCAAATCAAAAGGCTCCATTCGGCCGGCATCACGACCCTCGCAACGCTTGCGGCAGCCACGGACGCACCATACAAGATGACGGACAAAACGTTCGTCAACCTGCGCGAGCAGGCGCGCCAGCAGCATTTGCACCGCCAAACCGTGCGCAACGGTTCGCAGCCGCAGCACTTTTTCCGTTTTAAGCCGTTCGACCCGCAAACCGGTTTCGCGCGTTTGCCTCAGCCCAGCGCAGGCGACGTTTTTTTCGATATGGAGGGCGATCCGCTGTACCGCGCGGACCGCGGCCTGGAATACCTATGGGGATACTACCTGCCGCTGGAAGGAACGTACCGGCCCATCTGGTCGACGAGGCCCCAACTCGAACGCGCGGCATTCGAGCAGTTCGTCGACGCGGTCATGGAGCGCCTCGAGCAGCACCCCGAGCTGCACATCTACCACTACGGGTCGTACGAGCCCGCTCGGATGCGCCGCCTCATGGGCGAGTACGGCACGCGTGAGAACGAGATAAATCAGCTCCTGCGGCGCGGCGTCTTCTGCGATTTATACAACGTCGTACGCCAGGGGTTATGGATTTCGCAACCCTCGTATTCGATCAAGAAGCTCGAAGTGTTTTACGGTTTTAACCGCACCTCCAAAACCAAGCGCGGCGACGATTCAATCCTGATGTTCGAGGCGTGGCTCGCTTCGGGCGACGACGGCATTCTGGAAGACATCCGGCTCTATAACGAGGAGGATTGCCGCTCCACGTACGAGCTTCTTCAATGGCTGCGCAAGTTGCGTGGCGAGCTGAGCGCGACGCTCGGTCACGCCATTGCATGGTTCACGGTTCCCGACGCCGCCGAAAAGCCCGACGACGACGAAGTGACGCAAACCGAGCGGCTTCTTCTGAACGATATGCCTGCGCCGGACTCAATGGAACAACTGCGGTCGTGGTCCGATGACTTTCGCGCGCGCTGGCTGCTGGGCAACCTGCAGCGGTACCACCGCCGCGAACAGCGGCCGGAGTGGTGGAAATACTTCGAGCGGCTCGGCCATGTCGAGAATCTCGAGGAGTTCGACGATGAGGCGATCGGCGGACTGCGCTACCGTTGCGATATCGCCGCTTATAAGGCCGGCGCGAAAGACAGGAACTTTGTGTACACGTTCGAGTTTCCGCCGCAGGAGCATCACGTCGGAACTAAACCCACGTGCCCGGACGCCAAGAAAGGCGCGGGCGAAATCATCGACATGGATCGCGACAAATGCGTGCTCCAGCTCAAACTCGCCGGCGGCCTTCGACCCGAATCGCTGCGGGCGCTGATTCCAAGCGGACCGCCGTCGGACCGCGACAAACGCGCCGCCATGGAGGACCTGGGCAAGCTGTATCTGTCCGGCGAACTGCAATCTCGCTATCCCGCGGCATTCGACATCTTGCTGGTTCGGCGTCCCCGCTTGCGGGCGCAAACATCGGCTGCAGTTCAGCCCGCGCAAGTTACGCGAGAGGCCGTTTCGGCAATCGTCGCGCGTCTGGACAGCAGTTATCTATTCGTGCAAGGTCCGCCCGGTTCGGGTAAGAGCACCACCGGCGCCTGGACCATCGTCGATCTGCTGCAGGCCGGCAAACGCGTTGCGATCGCAGCGCAGAGCCATAAAGCCGTTCACAATCTCCTGCGCAAGATAGAGCAAACGGCGCAGGCGCGCAACTTTCGATTCAACGGTTGCCACAAAGAAACCACAACCGAACGGTCCGCTTACGAACCTTACGAGCAGTGGTCCATGATGGCAAACTCGGGGGATATGGCGGTGCTGCTTTCGCAGGATTGCCGGCTGGCGTCCGGCACGATGTTTACGTGGGCGTACCAGGGGACCGAGGGCACATTCGATTACCTCTTTATCGACGAGGCCGGTCAAGTCAGCTTAGCGGACGCCATCGTTGCCTCTCGCATTGCCAAAAACGTCGTGCTGCTCGGCGATCCGATGCAGCTGCCCCACGTATCCAAAGGGTCGCACCCCATCGGAACGTCGCTTTCCGTCCTCGATCATCTTCGCGGTGATACGCCCACCGTGCGAGAGGACTACGGCCTGTTCCTGGAATGCTCGTATCGCATGCAGCCGCGTATCTGCGCTTTCATCTCGGAGGCGATCTACGAAGGCCGCTTGCATTCCGCCGACAAGACGTCGGCAAACCGCGTCGACTCGCCGGGACTTTCCGGCAATGGACTGTTCTACATTCCCATCGCACACGAGTCCAATCGCACGGGATCCGAAGAAGAGGCTCAGCGCATCGTTGCCGAGGTCGGCGACCTTCTGCGCGGTACCGTAACGGTCGCGGGTAAACCGGCGCGGCCGCTAACCCAGCGCGACATCCTGATCGTGGCTCCGTACAACGTGCAGCGCATTCACATCACGCGGCTGCTCGAGCAAGCCGGTTACGATGACGTTGCCGTAGGCACCGTCGACAAATTCCAGGGCCTGGAAGCGCCGGTCGTCTTCTATTCGATGGCGGCATCCAGCGCGCAGGACGTTCCCCGCGGGATGGAATTCTTATTCGGCCGCAATCGCTTCAACGTCGCGGTCTCGCGTGCTCAGTGTCTGAGCGTACTGGTATGCAGCCCCGAGCTGCTCGATGCCCATTGTCATACGCCCGAACAGATGGCGCTCGTCAATCTTTTCTGTGCGTTCGCCGAATCCGCGAGGACCCAAGAGCCGCAGCAATACGCGTCTGCGTGAGCCTCGCCCGTCGTCTCAGCTCGCCGGAGATGTTGGGCCACACGATGTCTTAGTTGTTCCGTTGGAGTTCATGGCGGAGACCAACTGCAGGCGGGAGCTGATCTCCAGGCGATTGAAGATCGATTCCAAGTGGTGACCGACGGTATGTTCGCTGATGCCGAGTCGTTTCGCTATGGCCTTATTGCTGCAGCCTTCCGCCACGAGCGCTGCGATTTGGTGCTCGCGCGCGGTCAGTTTCGATCCCGAGCGCCCGCGGCTGCGGCGTTGCAGCGCGCCGGACATGCGTTCAACGTCGTGAACGCTGCCGATATCGCGATAGATTTTCGCGGCGTTCGCCAGGTTTCCGGACAGTTCCAGAGCCTGCGCCTGAACGACCGGCCATCCCAAACGTCCGAACAGCGCAGCCGACGCTTTTGCATGGCTTTTGCTCGTATCGCGCAGGCCGTCTCTGGCCGACGCATGCGCGTTGAACAGCTGTTCGTAAGCCGCTCCGGCGGCGGTCGTACGCGTTGTGGGCGCTCGGTCCAACAATGCGCGTGCCAGCGGCGTATCGGACGCATACCCGTAGCCTGCGATTTGTACGAGCATGGGCCAAGCGCGCTCCGCCGCCGGCACCGCAACCAGTGCGGCATGCAGAACGTCGCGCGCTTTTTGCAGCTGTCCCCGGTGCAGCGCAAGCGCCGCAAAAGCGCCGGCGACCGGGCCGGTCCATTCCGACGGCATGCTCGTAACCCGGTCGAGCACCGACTCTTCTTCCGCTTCGGCCAGCAGCGCCTCGTCGCACAGCATGATTGCCAACGGAATGCCCACTTCGGCGAGAACAAGGCGGTTCAACGGCGTCGTCACGCCGCGTTCGAGCGCCAGCTGCACGAGGGCGCGAGCTTGCGTTAAACGGCCCAACCGGAACATCGTGCAAGCCAAACCTAGTGCCGAGAACGCCGTGCGCACTAAAAAGCCGCGCGCCTCGCACAACGCCAGGGTTCGTTCGTAGGCGTCGATGGACACGTCTGCCAGGCCCAGCCACGATGCGTAGCAGCCGTAGTTGTTCCAGATGCGAAGCGTCGTTTCCACGTCGCCGGAGCGGTCGGCCATTTGCGTCGATTGTTCGAAATCGCTCAGAGCCCGCGCTTGCAGTCCCATGTTCGCGTGCGCCATGGCACGAACGTCATAGAAGAACGCCGCAAGGCCGGTGCCGTGGCGGTGCGCCAGTTGTTCGGCACGGTTCAAGTACGCCAGTCCATCGGCGCTTCTGCCCAGCATGGTCGAGTACCGCGCTATTTCGCAGAATGCCTCGATCAGCGCGCCGCAATTGTTCGCATTGTCCGATCCAAGGCTGCGCAGCGCTCTATCGGCCAGGGTCACGCTGGCCGGCACGTTGGCCTCGAAAAATTCCAGCTTGGCAAAGCGCAGCAGCAGCCGCACCACGCGCTGGCCGTTTCCCAATACTTCAAACTCCCGTATCGCTTCTTCGCACCAGTGCTTTGCCTCGGAAGTGAGTCCGTTCATATACAGCACCAGCGCCAGCTTCGCGCAGAGATCGCCGCGCTCGGCATCCTTCCTGGCGGCAAAGTGCAGCGCTCTGCGATAGAACCGCGCAACGTCGCCGTGGGCGTGCACGCTGATGGCCATATCTCCGGCCGCCGTATTGTAGTGAACGGCTTTGCGAGCGTTACCGGCGGCGGCCCAGTGATAGGCCAGTTCCGCGGTACGGTTCGGAGCGTCTGCTGCGTTTTCGAGGTGCCGCGCAATGCGTTCGTGCAGCGGGAGAGTTTCCTGGGCTAAAAGCTGTTGGTAGATCACTTCGCGCACCAATTGATGCGTGAACGCGTAGCTGATCGTGCGAAAGCCGTCCTCCACGAGCAATTGCAGATCGCGGGCCTGGCGTAAAGCTTCCAACACGACCGTGCGCGGGCGCTGCGCCACTATCCCGAGCAGGTCCGAATCGAAGCTTCTGCCGATTATGGAGGCTTGAACGATGATGCTTCTCAGCTCGGGCTCGAGCCGGTTGAGCCGCTCGGCGACGGTGGCGGCAAGCGAAGCCGGAATGCGCGGAGGAGTAATCCCTGCCGTGGTTCGCCGCATCAGCGTGCTGCGAAGCAGCTCTTGAGCGTACAGCGGATTGCCGTCGGCGAGCTGCTCTATCTGCTCGATCGCTTCTTCGCCGGGCGAATCATGGCCGTGGACCATACGCCGGATCAGCATCCGAGTCTCCGCTCGCGAAAGCGCAGGCAAATGCACGCGAGTCACACCCAGGCGTTCCAAACTTTCCAGATACGTCAGCGACGCGCTCGCGCCGGAGATGTCGCCGACGCGACAAGTAACTATCAGCAGTATTCTCGAGCCGCCAAGCCGCGAGACCAAGTATTGCAGCAGTTCGATCGACCCTACGTCGGCCCAATGCACGTCTTCGACTGCAACAATAAGCGGACGCACCCGCGCCAGCGAACGCAGCGATTCGGCAAAGCCTTCAAAGGCGCGAAGCTTGCGCTGGTGCGTTTCTCCCGCCGCCGATTCGCTCAGCGAGTTGCCCGACAGCAGCCGGCTGAAGGGTGCTTCAAGCGGGCCGTCCGCGCCGCTGCGCTGAGCGAACAGGTTGCGCGCAATTTCCAAAAATACGTGATACGGCGCCTGAATGTATTCTAAGCTCTGCGCCGCGGCATACCAGCATGCGTTCGGATCGAGCCGTTTGTGCAGTTCGCTAAGGAGCCGGCTTTTGCCGATGCCCGCGTCGCCGGTGACCAAAACGCTGCAGCCGTCGCCGCTTTCGGCAGCTTGAAAGCGCTCCATGAGAATAGCGAGCTCGCTCAGCCTGCCGGTTAGATCCCGTGGCCGCACGTCGTTCATCATTGCCGGTGTTTCGCCCGCGCAAGTTGCCTACACTCCCGTTCATGGGGAACGGACAGCCGAAGCGTGGGTAGGCCTCCCCATGCGTAACCGCCGGCCAAACCGCTATAGTAACAGCAGACGCACCGCCGCGGACGGGAGTTACTTCCTCATGCAGACTGTTCGAATGTCGAGGTTTTGGCTTGCAGCGCTTACGGCAGCCCTGTGCCTGTGGTTAGGCACTGCAGCTGCGGCGGGTGCCGCGCCGGGTGCGCTGACACCGCCCGCGGGAACCGGCTCGATTAGCGGCCGTATCGTCGACTCGAACGGCGGTTTGCCCATTGCCGGCGCGCGCATCGAGCTCGATCGCAACGATCGACAAACGGCCGTCACGACGACGGCCGCCGACGGCTCCTTTCGCTTTACCGCCGAACCGGCCGCCGCGTATTCCATCGTCGTTGACGCCAACGGCTATCAGCGCACCCGAATACCGGACGTCATAGTCAGCGCCGGTCAAACCGCCGACGTTCGAACCGCGATTGCGCGAAGCTCGGGCGGTCTGCGCCAGATCGCTGCGGTAGTGTCCGGAGGTCCGGGCGCATTGCAGACGAGCGCCACGATCAATCAAAGCGTCTCGCCTGAGCTCATTCAAAGCCAAAACTACGTGCGCGCGGCCGATCTTATCGCGACGCTGCCGGGCATTACCTCTACCACCAGCAACGCCGTCGGCGACGACATGTTTTTGAGCATTCGCGGCTTCAACCCCAGCGAAACGGCCACGCTGATCGACGGGCACCAAATCGGCCCGCTCGGATCGGCGGTCAATGCTTTTAACACCTATGATTCCCAAGTATCGCCGTTCTACGGTTTGCAGGGAATTCAGGTGACGTACGGTTCGGGCGCTACGGGTTTATACGGCGTAGACACCATCGCGGGAACCGTCGATTATCAGACGCTCGACCCAACCAGAAAACCGAGCGCGCTTTTCGAACAGGGCGTGGGAAACAACGGAAAGCTTCTGACGGCCATCCAGGCTACCGGAACCATAGGGAAGCTGGGTTACGCCGTGGCTCACGCCGTGCAGGGAACGTACGGGCAATTCATTCCACAGGTAGTCACCCAAACGGGATTGCTGGGCAACGACTTGACCGCCGGCAACGTAGCGGCAAATACCTATGCCGTCAGCGGAGACTACGTGCTTCGCAACGATTTGGTGAAACTCGCTTACGCTTTCAGTCCAAGCACGAAGCTCACGCTGACGACGTATTCCGGCAACGCGTGGGTCGACAAAACCGGCAACGGCGATCAGGACTTCCTCCCGTATCCGTTCCAGCTCTACAACGCCCAGCAGGCGCTGTCGCAAAACGGCAATACGACCAACGTAACGCTGCCGAACGGCCAAACCGCGACCTGCACGGGCTCTATCGCCGTGCTGGTGGACGCCGCACCCAACTATCAATGCCTGTCGACGCAAAAGTACGCGCAGTTGACCTCCGGGCCGGCCGGCGGCGGCCCCGGACCGTGGCAGGGCATACGCAATCACGACTACGATGCGCGGTTGACTACCGCGCTTTCCCGCAACAACACCCTGACGATAGACGGCTATGCCGACTACTACGCGACCGACTTCAACCGTGCCGTCGCGTCCGACTTCTTCCGCTCGCATTTTTTCTTCACCCACGGGCTGCTCGTCACCGACGATATCGCGGGCTCGAAGAACGACTTCGGTTTCGGGTATTCCACGGCGCATCAACTCATCACGAACAGTCAGTTTCCCGACAACTTCACGGTTCCCAATCAGACCTTTCAACGGATCGCATACAAACAGCCGTTCGACGTCAACGTTTCGGGCTTTTTCGTGAACGATCAGTACTTTCCGAACAATCGCCTCTCGCTCTTTGCCAACCTATGGATAAAGCGCGCCAACGTCACGCCGATAACGTCGTTCGACCCGCGCTTTTCCATAATGTACCGGCCCTCGAATTCCGACGTGCTGCGCCTTACGGCGGGGCACTCCGCCAGCATACCGCAGCCGAATCTCGTTTTTGCCGTACCGGCCGTCAACGGTAACGTCGGCAGCTTCTTTCCGAATTGCGCGGGGAACCTGCAGTCGACGATCGGCGACGTTTCGGACCGCAACCTGGGACCGGAGAAGGCGACGGATTACGAGTTCGCCTACGGCCGACGGTTCGGCAGCGACAATATGATCCAGCTCAATCTGTACGAGGCGAACGAGCAAGGCACGCTGTTCGACGGCACGCTGCCGTTTTCGGCCGTGGGAACAACCATTCCGCAGCAAACCATACAGCTGTACCTGAACAAAATCGCTTCGCTGTGCCCGAATATACCCAACCCCACCGTTGCCAACCTGAACGTCAACACCACCTATAACGCTGCGCAAGCTCGATATCGGGGTATCGAACTATCCGGGCGGTTTCACATCGTGCCGCAGCTGGCGGCCGATTTCGTCTACGATACGCAGTCCGCATTTTACTTGGGCGTACCCGACGACATTCTCGCGCAGAACACAACCGTCATCAACGGCGCGCAGATTCAAGGCATTCCGCTGCAAAAAGCGTCGGCCGGTTTGGAATACCAAAGCGGCCACGGCGTCGACGTACGCTTCGTCGAGAATTACCTGGCCGACAACAACCAGTTCAATACGCCCGCGTTTTGGTGGGCCAACGCGTCGATTTCAAACACGAGCGGTCCGGTCACGCTCACGTTCGGCATCAACAACATGTTCAACAGCAACGCGACCAGCCCGTACGGCCTCATCGGACTGGGCTCGTTTGTGCCCGAGAATCAATTCGGTACGGACACCAGTTCCCTCACGCAGGGCACCGAACTGTACGGGCTTCCTGCGCGGCAGGTGATGTTGACCGTGCAATACCGCATCTAACAGCCGGATGTTCGTTGCCCAGGCGCCCCCGGCTCACATCGCGACCGCGGCTCATTTGCCCTCACGCCGAGCGTTTCGGGAGCATCCCGAACTCGACATGGCCGTTCTCATCGTCATGGAGAACGAGGAATCCGCAACACTGCTTGGGCCCGGCGGCGCACGCTATACGCCGTTTATCGCTTCTCTGGCCGCCCGGTATGGTTTAGCAAGCCGCTACTATGCCATAACCCATCCGAGCTTGCCCAATTACCTCGCGCTTATCGCCGGACAAACCTTCGGCGTGACCGACGATCGTCGCAGCTGTTTTCCGAGTCCACCGGATGCTCGCTGCCATGGTTTCGACGCCCCCACGCTCGTGGACGGCTTGGAGAAAAAAGGCATTGCATGGGTCGCGCTGTTGCAATCGATGCCTTCGGGCGAATACGCGCAAAAGCACAACCCATTCGCCTATTTCCGCAACATCGCTATGAACCCGAAACGCAGCGAGCGAGTGCGCGCTCTCGATTCGATGGGGCAACTTTCGAAGGTGCTCGACAACGGGCGCAGTTCCCCGCGTTTTATCTATATCGCTCCGGACCTGTGCCACGACATGCACGGGGACGCCGCATGTCCGAAAAACCACGCCCTCCTGCGCGAAGGCGACCGCTACGTCCGTTCGCTGGTAACGACCATCCTCGCCTCGCGCGCCTTCACGGACCAGTCCGCAATTTTTCTCACGTGGGATGAAGGAGACTCCAATCAGGGATGCTGCGGGGCTGTGCCGGGCGGCGGACACATCGTAACGATCGTCGTCACCCGTAAGAAAGGACATCGGGTGTCGATGGTGCCGTACAACCATTACTCGCTGCTTCGCACCTTGGAAGATGCCTGGGGACTGCGGCCGATCGCCGACGCCGCCGCAGCACGTCCGATGCTCGACTTGCTGCCGTGAACTTCCACGCCATCGAGGCGGCTGCATCGCAGATCGCAGCGATACTTCCCCAAACTCCGTTGATCCCGTCGCCTCATCTCTCCAACGTTACCGGTGCGGACGTTTGGCTCAAACTCGAAAACCGCCAGTTCACCGGCTCGTTCAAAGAACGCGGCGCGCTCGTGAAGCTGCAAAGCCTCGATGACGATTCCGCAGCGCGCGGTGCGATTGCCGTATCGGCCGGTAACCACGCGCAGGCCGTCGCATGGCATGCCAAACGGCTAGGAATTCCCGCGACGATCGTCATGCCGGAAGGCACCGCTTTTACGAAGATTCGCAGAACGCAGGCTTTCGGTGCGCGCGTCGTCGTAACCGGAAATACCATCGCCCAAGCCGAGCAGGCGGCAACGCGCATCGCCCAGGACGAAAACCTCACGCTGATTCACCCCTACGACGACGACTGCATCGTAGCGGGAAACGGGACGCTGGCGATCGAGATGCTGGGCGCCAAACCCGAGCTCGACACGCTCATCGTGCCAATCGGCGGGGGCGGTTTGATCACCGGAGTCGCCGTCGCCGCAACGACGCTCAATCCCGGCATCAGGATAATCGGCGTGCAGGCAGCCAGGCAACCACACATGCACCGCGCGCTGCAAGGACTGGATCCCGTTTCCGGCACTTCGACCATCGCGGAGGGGATTGCCGTAGAAACGCAGTCCGCTCGGGCGTTGGACGTCGTCCGGCGTCTGGTCAGCGATATCGTCCTGCTGTCCGAAGACGCGATCGAGTCGGCCATCTATGCCTTGCTGGAGCAAGAAAAGCTGGTCGTCGAGGGCGCGGGCGCCGCGGGCGCTGCCGCATTGTCGGTACATGCCGATCGCTTTGCCGGCAAAACGGTCGGTCTGGTGATCACCGGCGGAAACATCGAACCGGGACTGCTGGCGAACGTCATCATGCGCACGCAACTACGCGAGGGCCTCCTGGCTCGTATTCGCGTCGAAATTGCGGACAAGCCTGGAGCCCTCGCCCAGATATCCGCGCTGATCGCGCAGCTTGGCGCGAACGTGATGGATCTGGCTCACCAGCGCCTGTTCAGCGACCTGTCTTCGAGAAGCGCCGACCTGGACTTTACGCTCGAACTGCGCAATCACGACGACGTCGCTTTGCTGCTCCAGCGGCTGAACGACACCGGATTCCCGGCAATGCTGCTGCGTACGCAGGGCCGCGCGGAGCCGAAGTTCTAGCAGTTTCGCGAGCTTTAGGCGCGCCCCAGCAGCCGCTTGAAATTGAACAGGTGGAAATCGAAATGCCACGCCCTGCGCCAAGTGGGATGCCAAGGCTGGAGATCGGGCGGCATCGCCGCCTCCGCAAGTGTGGTTTGAGCGGGTTGGCTCCAGCTGAAATCGGACACGTGCGCGATCGATCCGCGAAAACGCCGGAACCACGACTTGGGAAACCACACCAGCGACGGCGGAGTCAGGTCGGTGATGCCGTACGCGCGCAGCACGTCGTAAACGTCGTCCTCGCAGTTGCGCAGAAACGCGCGGTAGCCGTTGTGCTTGATCCACAGCACCGTGCGATACGCGAGCACGGGATCCGCGTTGGGAACTTCCATGTACTTCACGTCGTCGTACGAACGTTTGCGCATGTCTTGCGTGGGATCGGCAGAAAACGTCGTCCAAAAACCCATGTCGGCCGCCGGTGAAAAGATGTGCCCGCTATGGTTTTCGACCGACCCTGCATTGACGCTGCTTCCAGGCTCGACGTCAAACGCCCAGCCGACGTGACCGAACCCGTCGCCGCTATGGTATCGAATGAAGGCGCCAGCCTGCACGTGCGGTCAAACCGCCGCACTGGCCAACGCGGCTTGGCCCAAGCAGATGCCGCCGTCGTTCGGCGGTACGATGCGGTTGGTCCAAAGCCGGTCGCCCAGCGCATCGCTCAGCCGCTGCGTCAGCAGCGCGTTCTGAAAGACGCCGCCCGAAACGACGATACGCTCTTGGCCGAACTGCGAGCATACCGCCAAAACGGCGTCTGCCAGCGCTTCGTGAAACGCTCGCGCGATTTCGCGAACGTCGCGTCCGCCGACGCGGTCGCGAATGACGGCTTCCAGAAGCGGGCGATAGTCGAGTTCGGCATTTCGCAAAGGGAATGGATATGCCGCGACCGGCGCGCTTGCGCGGGCAAGGTGTTCGATCCACATGGCGGCTTGGGCTTCAAAAGTTATCTCTCGCGTAAAACCCAGCAGCGCCGCAGCGGTGTCGAACAACCGGCCCATCGACGTGGTGGCGAACACGCGCACGTCGGCGCGCAGCAGCTCGCGCACGCTGTTGTAGCGCTCGGGAAAGCCGAACGGCGGTGCGCTCAAATCCGGGACGTCCATTCCATCTAAAAACCCGGCAGCTGCTTGTACCGGAAAGCGCGCGGCGGCATCCCCGCCCGCAAGTTTGGCGGTGCGCAAGTGCGCGACTCGCTGCAAACCGCCAAAAACGTCACCCAGGAATATTTCGCCGCCCCAAATCGTGCCGTCTTGACCGTAGCCCGTACCATCGAAGGCGAAGCCCAGCACGCGCGTTCCCAGCGCTTGCCGTTCGGCGAGCACGCTTGCAATATGGGCGCGATGATGCTGGACCGCGATCTTTTCCCCGGGCATCGACAGCGCATGCGCCGAAGAAGCATAGCCGGGGTGCGCGTCGTGCGCCACGAGCAGATCGTCCTCGGGCAACTCGTACAGCGCGATGAGGTCAGCGATCGTCCGTTTGAACGATTGCAACGCTTCGTAGTGCTCGAGGTCGCCGATGTGCTGGCTCGCGAACGCCTGACCGCCGACCACAACGGCGATCGCATTTTTCAAGTCCGCACCGACGGCAACGATAGGCCGGGCGCCGGCAAGGGTCGCTACCGCCTGCGGTGCATAGCCTCGAGCATGCCGGAGCACCGTGGTCGCGTCGCGGTCGGCCCTCACGACCGAGTCGTCCATACGCCGAGCTATTTCCCGCTCGCCAACGAGCAGCGCATCGGCGATGCCGTCGAGCGAACGGCGCGCGTCATCGTCGCGATACGCGATCGGTTCGCTCGACCGGTTCGCGCTGGTCATCACCAACACGTGCGGTGCACCCGACGCAAAAAGCAGGTGGTGCAGCGGCGTATAGGCCAGCATGATGCCGAGATCGTCGTTATCCGGGGCGACGCCGCGCAAGCTCATCTTCGCCGGCGCGATCACGATGGGTCGAGCTTGCGATTCGAGCGCCGTCCGAGATGCACGATCCAAGTACACGACGCCGCCGGCCGCTTCCACGTCGCGAACCATTACCGCGAACGGCCGTTCCTTGCGATACTTGCGGTCGCGAACCGCCTGCACCGCGGTGGCGTTGCGTGCATCGCACGCCAAATGGTATCCGCCGATGCCTTTGACGGCGACGATCGATCCGTCACGCAGCAGTTGAGCTGCACGCTCGATCGCTTCGCCGGCGCGCAAAGCGCTGCCGTCGCATTGGAGCACGTAGTTCGGCCCGCAACGCGCGCACGCAACGGGCTGGGCGTGAAAACGCCGGTTCATGGGGTCGTCGTACTCGGCCCGGCAGCGTTCGCACATCGGCCAACTTCGCATGGTCGTGTTGGGGCGGTCGTAGGGCAGGGCTTGAACGATCGAATACCGCGGTCCGCAGTTCGTGCAGTTGATGTACGGATACCCGTAGCGCGCATCGGCGGGATCGAACAGCTCGTGCAGGCACGCATCGCACACCGGTAAGTCGGGCGACACGCGCACCGTGGGCGTTGCGCGCCGTTCGCTGCGATGTATTTCGAAGCGATCGAAGCCGCGCATTTCGGTGGAGCGAACCTCTACGCCGGCGACGCGCGCTGCCGGAGGCGGACGTTGTACGAGAGCCTGCTGCAGCCGTTCGAGCGCGTCGCGCTCACCCTCGGCGTGAATTTCTACCCCGCTCTCACCGTTGAGCACCCATCCCGTGATTCCATACTCGCTCGCCAGACGGTAGACGAAGGGCCGAAAACCGACGCCCTGCACGATGCCGTGCACGTGCAGACGGCGCGCCTCTTTAACCGCCGCCCGCGTAACAGCCACGCCCTTCATAGCCGACTTGCACGACTTCTCCGTCCCGAACCAACAGGGGAACCGTACGGTTTCCACGGCCGATTTCCAGCATCCGGGCCAGCGCGCTCGCGTCGCCGTCCACGTCGTGCTCGACGAATTGCTCGCCGCGCCACTGCAAATCTTCGCGCAGCTGTGCGGTGTAGGGACAGGAAGCGGTTCCAAAAAGTTCGAGCACGATATACTAGTGGGGAGTTGCCAGCGCTTCGCGCAAGACGTGGTAGATCGTCCCCTGCGCTTCTTGAATGCGCGGGATGTAATCGCTGCGCACGACGATCGCCGCGTCGGCCAAGCCGCGGTGCGCGATCTCCCCGCCGTCGTATCCCAGCAGAGCTACGGTGAGCAAGCCGCGTTTGCGCGCTTCTTCCAGCGCGGCCACCACGTTGCGCGAACCGCCGCTCGTGGAGAACGCAAATGCCACGTCTTTCGGATTCGACTGGGCAATGAGCTGCCGCAGAAAGATCAGGTCGCTTCCGACGTCGTTTGCGGTTGCCGTTATTACGGCCGGTTCGAGCGCCAGCGAGACGGCCGGTATCGGCGCCCATCCCTTTTCGGGCATGATGCAATCCAGCGCAAAGTCCGTCGCGTCCGTTGCCGAACCGCCGTTGCCGAACGCCAGAATCCGTCCCCCGGCAGCTAGGCGTCCACCAATCGCGCGCGTCGCGCCGGCAATTGCCGACGCTTCCTGCGCGGCTACCCGCTCGCGCAGTGCGGCTGCGTCTCGCGCTTTGGTCTGAATCGAAGAAGCGACCTCGTCGACGACGGATTCGATGGGCCGTTCCTGGGTTGAAAGGAACGGATAGAGAAACGAGGCCTCACCCTGGCTGTCGCTCGATGCCGCATCCGTCCCCTGGTGTTCCAAAAAGACGTGTACCGATTCGTACATCGAATGGCCCAGCAGCTCGAAGAGCTCTTGGTGCACGTGTACGTCGCTGCTCGGGGCGGCGACGGCATAATCCGCGGCATCGCCGGGAAACGCGATCGTCATGGCGCCGCGCGTTTTTGCCTCATCTAGGGCCGAAGACAAGGCCGGACCGCCTTCGGGCGGCCCGAAGGCGATCGCGATGTCGGCAGGCCCGCAAATGCTGCGGATCCACGGCTCGCACGCCATGCTCACGTCAAGCGCCGGCAGCGCGCGCTTGCCCACGATCACGGGATGGATGAACTCCACCGACACGTGCATCGCATCGGTCGCGTATGGTCCAGTGCCGAACGCCAAAAGCCGGCCGCCGTTTAAAAAACGCGTGGCCATTTCGCGGCACGCTCGGGCCAGCGGCAGCGCTTCGCGCGCGAAGAACTGCGCGCACGGCTCGTTGCGCTCCAAGATCCGCCGGCGAATGAAGTCTTCGAGCTGGGCGGCCTTATCGCCGTGCTGAACCGTCAGCATATACGCGGCAGCGGATCGCCGACCAGCATGTCGACCACACGCGTCCCACCGTATCGCGTGCGCGTGAGCACCGTTGCGGCCGGCGCGTCTTCAACCACGCCGATCGTTCGCGCCGCTTCGCCGCCGGGTACGCTCTGCAGCGACTCGAGCGCGGCCTGGGCTTCGTGCGGCGACACGATAGCGATGAACTGGCCTTCGTTGGCGATGTGCAGCGGATCCAATCCGAGCAGCTCGCACGCGCCGCGGACTTCATCGCGCACTGGGATTGCTTCTTCTTCGAGCACGATCGCCAGGCGCGTTTCGCGCGCGAGCTCGTTGAGCGCGGTTGCAACGCCGCCGCGAGTCGGATCGCGCATCCAGCGCAGACCCGCGGCGGACCTGGCGCACAACGCATCCACGAACGGCGTGAGCGGACGGGAATCGGAAGCGATCTCGGCTTCCAACTCCAATTCACCGCGGGCGAGTAAGATCGTGATGCCGTGATCGCCGATATTGCCGGATATCAGCACGCGGTCGCCGGCGCGGACGTTCTGCGGGCCGAGCGTAAGGCGCTCGTCGACGATGCCGATTCCGAACGTCGTGACGTACATGCCGTCGGCCATACCGTGCTCGACGACCTTGGTATCCCCGCCCACGACGTTCACGCCGGACGTGCGGCACGCTTGCGCCATCGCGTCGATTTCTTGCTCGAGCACTTCGCCGGGAAGCCCCGCCTCCAAGATCAGCGTTGCCATGAGTGCCAAAGGGCGCGCACCCGAAACGGCGAGATCGTTGACCGTGCCGTGCACCGCGAGCGAGCCGATCGACCCACCGGCAAAACGCAGCGGTTTGACCACGAATCCATCGGCGGTCGTCGCAAGCCGCGCTCCTTTGACCGTAAGCAGCGCCGCATCGGAAAGCGCTTCGAGCGTAGGATTTGCCAGCGCCGGAACGATCATCCCTTCGATCAAACGGCGCGTTGCCTTACCGCCCGCGCCGTGGGCCATCTCGATTTGCGCTATCCGGGTTTTCACGGCATTTAAACGGACAGCGCATCGACGCGCGCGACGTATTTGTAATACGCAGCGCACGCGCCTTCGCTCGAGACCATCAACGCGCCGACGGGATGCTCCGGCGTACAGGCGTTTGCGAACAGTTTGCATTGCGGCGGTGAAAGAACGCCTTTGAGGATCTCTCCGCACTGGGCCGCCTTGGGATCGGTGACGCGCACTCCGGGCAGCTCGAACCGCGCTTCGCTGTCCCATTTGGCATACGAGCTCTTGATTTTCAGCGCAGATTGCGAAATGAATCCCAGGCCGCGCCATTCGAAGTACGGCCGCAGCTCGAAAACGTCGGACATTGCACGCAGAGCGGCGCTGTTGCCGTCCCACGGAACGATGCGCCGGTATTGGTTCTCGACTTTGGCTTGACCGGCGCTCAGCTGGCGCAGCACCATCAGGATGCCTTCGAGCAGATCGAGCGGCTCGAAGCCCGAGATGACGACGGGCTTGCCGTACCGGCCCGCGATGAATTCGTACGGACGGCAGCCGGTTATCGTCGAAACGTGCCCTGGTCCGATAAATCCGTCCAGACGCATGTCGGGCGAATCCAAGATGGCGCGGATCGCCGGCAAAATCGTGACGTGATTGCAAAACACGCTGAAATTTTCGACGCCCAGGGCCTTGGCGCGAAGGATCGTCAGCGCAGTCGACGGCGCGGTCGTTTCGAAGCCGATCGCAAAAAAGCATACGTGCTTACCGGGTTCGTTTTGCGCGATTCGAAGCGCGTCGAGCGGCGAATACACCATTCGCACATCCGCGCCGCGCGCCTTGTACTCCAAGGGGGTGCCTTTGGTGCCAGGCACGCGCATCATGTCGCCGAACGCGGTCAACACGGTGTTTGGGCGATCGGCAAGGCAAAGCCCGTCGTCGATGCGCCCCATCGGAAGCACGCAAACCGGGCATCCCGGACCGTGAACGAGCTCGATGTTCTTGGGCAGCACGTCGCGCAGGCCATGGCGGTAGATCGAATGCGTATGGCCTCCGCATACTTCCATGATGCGGTAATGGATCTGCGGATCCGCAATGCGCGTTATTTCGCGCGCAACGTTGGCGATCAGCTCGGGATCGCGAAACTCGTCTACGTATTTCATATCGTCATCCCGAGCCGCTGCCCGATTGCTCGGCAAAGGAGTACCCGCGAACTTCGTCCATCGCTTGGCGGTCCTCACCGAGCGCCGCAATCATCTGCAGTTGATCGCGCGCCTGCTCTTGGCCGATTTTGCTCATTGCAAACCCGACGTGGATCAGCACCCAGTCGCCGACCTCCAGCGGTTCATCAGCCAAAAGCCCGATATTGATGTTGCGCTTTACGCCCACCACGTCGACCTTGGCGAGCATGGGCTGCTCGCTGGAAAATTCCACGACTTGTCCGGGGATCGCAAGGCACATTTACATCGACTCTATCTTCATGTACCGCGCAATGTCTTTGGGCACCGCTTGAACGAACGCAATGATATTCTTCACGAAATGGCGTTCGTACGTGAGCACTTGCGCGAGCATCTCGGGCGTTTCCTGCATAACGGGACCTTCGTTGGAAAGCGATCGCAGATGATCGTACCGCTTGAGATCGCGCGACATCTTCATCCCCATGCGCGCGAAAGCAAACGCGGCTGCCGCGCCGGCCAGCGTGCCCAAAACATGTCTCTTTTTCATGGCATTGCTCCAGTTGAAGTCGTGTTGCGTTCCAGGTTCCCGCAGCGAACTACGACGTCGCGTATCAGTTCGGCCGCCGCCGGCAAAGCATGCGCAACTGCAGGGCTTAACGTCATGCCTTCGGCCGTGGTCTCAGGCACGCATCCGACCAGCACGATTTTCGGGTTTCGGGACGGTTCCATTTCATTCTTGAGCCGCTCGTACAGGGCCAACACGCCGCGCACGTCCATCGCATGCGCGTCCGGCGCTGCCGGCGCTTGACTCGATTCGGGCTCGACTACGAACAGCGTGCCGGGCGGTTCGTCGCGGGCGATCGCGTCCACGACCACGACCACCTCGTACGGTTCGAGCATTTCCAGCGCTAAGTGCATGCCGCTTATACCGAAGTCGCGTGCGCGCACGCCCTCCTCGGCCCATCGAGCGCGGTACAAACCGACGGCCTGCGGCCCAAAGCCGTCGTCGCTGAAAAAGACGTTGCCGAAGCCGGCGACCAGCGCTTTCATGGCGCGGATTCCAGTGGTTCGATCTCGTGCGCGCCGTACATGAACGAGCGACCGTACCATTCGTGCATCTCGCTCGCGGGGTCGTCGTCGAACACCACGCCGACGTACCGCTTTCCCTCAAAGTCCGTGTGTACGGCGCACACGCTCGCCGTTCGTCCGGCGACGAAACTGTCCCAAATGTCGGTTCGGCCCTGCGGGTGCACCCGCACGCGTGAACCGGGGCGGACCGTCGCTCCGGCGATCGTCACGCTCTCATCGCCCGGTTCCCGCTGAACGGACGTCTTGCCGTGCAGCGTTCCCAGCGTATGCGCGTCGAGCGCTTCCGCCCGCTCCACCAGCTCGCGCGCGAAGCCGTGCGTGGCGCGTGCCTCCTGTTTTTCGCGATCCGCGAGCGACGCTACGCTCAGCAAAAGCAGCTCGTCGATCTCGGTCGCGTCGAACGTCTGCCCGCGGCTGGCCGCCGAAATAGCCGGGAAATCGTAGAGAATGATGGGAGAAGCAAAGATCGTTGACGCGGTGCGGCCGCCTTCGCGCGGTTCACCGGTCAGAACCGGGAATACGCCCTGGTTTTCACAGCGCGAGACCGCTTCTTTGGCAGCGTCCGGCGGATCGAGCAGCGAGACGAATGCCCCGTCGTGCGCGGTGAGAATCGCGTGCGCACTGACGAGCGCGGTGCGCAGGGCTTCCTTGCGATCGGCCTGCGGCGCGGTGGTCCCATGGTTTTCCAGCGAAAGCGTCACGCGTAAATAGTCGCCGTCCGCAGCGATGTCGAGCGTCAGCCGGCCGCAAAGCACGTCGATCGCAAACGGCCGCATCGTCGTGCCCGGGACGAGCTTTGCGGACAGCGACACTTCCCGCTCCACAGGGCTAGCGCCGACCTGCAGAAAACGCGCCGTTACCTCGACGCGCGGATCGTCGCCCAACCTAAAGGCCGGCATCTGCGCGCGCATGGCGGTCCGCTCGCTGGCATCCGAGTATCCCTGCGGCATGAGCACGCCGAATTGCCACGGCATTTGGTTTTTGAGCGCGCTGCCGGTGTACGGATAGAGCAGAAACCCTTCGTAGAGTACGGCATCCGCAATCGCGCGCGCTTGATCGGGATGATTCATGTCGGCTCCAGCAGCCGCGTGAACGTATGTTCCCAACTGGTGAGACCGCTGCGCGCGCGGAACGCGTGCAGCTCATCGAAGGTTTCCCGATCGACGCGGATCAACGCCGCATCGCCGTAGCACGCCTTCATTGCATCGTGCCAGGTGCTCGCCGGCATACGGTACGCACACTCACATTCCCAGGGTACCTGCTCGGCCGAAAAGCCTTCGGGCGATCGCCGAAAAACCGATCCGCTGAACAACAGCCGAACCGGTATCTCGCCGTCGTTGACTGCGCTCAAATAGCGCGTGGCC
Source organism: Vulcanimicrobiota bacterium (assembly GCA_963777315.1). Taxonomy (GTDB): domain Bacteria; phylum Vulcanimicrobiota; class Vulcanimicrobiia; order Vulcanimicrobiales; family Vulcanimicrobiaceae; genus CAVYEM01. Next base: position 249,674 of record CAVZQC010000004.1, on the reverse strand, counting down.
GTCACGTCGAAATCGTACGTGCAGGCCACGCCGACGTCGACTTCGGTCTGGCCCGCGAAAGCCGGCACGACCACCGGAATGTCTGCCCATGCCAGCGTATGCAGCGTCTTGCCCCAACGGTCCGGCGTTCCGAACATATCGTAGAGCAGCGACTGCTGACGCGAATCGTAGGCTCGCCATTGCGGTTCGATCCGCAGCTGTGCGCGCAGCACCATCGCCTCGACCGGCTCGCCGTCGCAGCGGATTCGCAGCCGGAACACGATCGTCGGCGACGCGACGCGCTGCTGTGCCGCTACGCTCGCCACGGAAAACTGCAGCGAGTTCATACTCCGCCCTCGATCGTGCCTTCAGCCAGCGAAGCGAGCCGTTGGAAAAAGCCCTCGACCGCATTTTGCACGGCATCGCCCCCGTCCAGGCCTTTCCACGTCGAGCGGATCAAGCCGACCAGTTCGTAACAGGCATCGATAGGCGCGATATACGACTGCGACTCACGCCCTCTAGGGCGATACACCAGCGCGGCTTCAACGTCGGGCAGCATCGAATCGATGAGCGGCTCGCGTGCGCGCAGCTCTTGCCACGCTTGCAGCGGCAACTGCGATTCCGTTGCGCCGGCCGGACCGGGATAAAACGCCGTCACGCGATTATCGACGCTGTTTTCAAAAAAAAATGCGAGGCCAATCGGGATGCCCAACGCGTCCCACTGTGCGTCGCTGAAGAGCGGCGAGGGGACCGGTTCGTATCGCTTGGGCACGATTTTGAACCGTCCGCGTGCCGCACCGGGCGCGGCGAAAAGCAGCGTACACGCATAGCACGTGCACAGCAGCCGCCGATCCGCCGTGTCGACTGCATGCCCGTGCCGATCTTCCAGCGGCGATGCGCAAATTTCGCACGTCGGGCCCCCGGATTTGCGCGGTTCACCCAGGAGTTTAGTCAGCGAAAAACTCACGGCGGCGCTCTATGCCCCAACTGGAACGGCGATACGCAGCCGCTCATCGTCCCCGCTCAGCGGCAACGGCTCTAGCGCGCTGCCGTTCTGCGGCGATCGTCCGGCGTGCACGACGTCGAACGAGTGGCCGCAGGCGCCGCACGACAGCAGCGGCCAAACGAGCTGCGGGGACCGCACGGCGTCCAAGCAAATCGGACAGCGATCGCGGTACGCGTACCACGTGCCGGCATCACGCATCAGCAGAACGCCGACGTCGTCGACGTGCACCGAACGGACTTCGGCGGCGCGCATATCGGCCGGAGCGGAAACTTCGCTCCAACGGCTGACCGAAGGCAAGATTTCCGGAACCGAAGCGACGGCGCCGTCTGCGCGCACTTCCAAAATCTCGGGCGCCGCCGCAAAGATCGCGCGCTCGACGTTGAGCTTGAGCGTGGCCTGCGAGGAAGCGCATCCGTCGCACGTTCCGTGCAAGCGCAGTTCGACGACGTCTTCGTCGATCGAGAGAATCTCTACGTCGCCCTTGTGCGATTGCATGTACGGCCGCACGGAATCGATCGCCCGCCGGACCCGCTCCTCCAAAGGGACCGGGTGCAGGCCGTGCGCGATCATCAGGCTGGCAACGAGCGGATCGCTGCAGCATTGCTCGAGCACGCCCTGCGCAGAATCGCCCAGCTGCTCGCGCAGCGTTCGGCCGATGCGCGCGAGCGCCTCGCCGTACAGAGCCGAAATGATCCGCACCAATTCGCCGGCGTCGGTGCGCGCGCCCGTTGCAGGCGGAAACGCGTCGAACCGCTGCAGCAGCGTTTCGACGCGTTCACTGGACTCACGCAGCAGATCGTCCGCCACCGGCGCGCTAAGCCTCGGCGGCGGCGAAAGGCGTGTGTATTCGTTCGATCGTCTTACCGCCTCCCAAGTACATGTGTACGCCGCACGGCAGGCACGGATCGAAGCTGCGCACCGCGCGCATGATGTCGATGCCCTTGAAACTATCGGGGCCGTTCTCCTCGAAGATCGGCGTGTTCTGCACGGCGTCTTCGTACGGACCGGGTGTGCCGTAGCTGTCGCGCGGGCTGGCATTCCACGGCGTCGGGGGCCACGGCTGGTAGTTTTCGATCTTGCCGTCGCGGATCACCATGTGATGCGAGAGGACGCCGCGCACGGCTTCGGTGAATCCCACGCTGATCGCTTCCTTGGGGACCTTAAACGCGCTCCAAGTTTTGGTCTCGCCCTTTGCCAGCAAGTCGAGCGCCACTTCGCAAAAATACATCGCGGACGCCGCTGCATACGCTTGGAAGTACGTGCGCGCGCGGTCGCGTTCGATCGCGTTGCTCCATTTGGGAATCTTCCACTCGAGTTTCATCTCGGGTTTGAGCGCCGTCTTGGGCAGCGTCATTTCCACGCTGTTGCCGGTGGCTTTGACGTAGCCGTTGTCGACCAGTCCCGACAGCGCCGTCGACCACAGCCGCGCGAGCGGACCGCCGCCGGTGTCGAGCGCGAGATACTGGTTGTCGTGGAACCAGCGCGGGGACATCACCCAGCTATACTGCCCGCCGAAGTCGCGCTTTTTCGGCGCCGGAATCTGGCGCGCGTTCCAGGGATGGCGCGCGTCGACGGGATTGCCCAGCGGATCGCGATCGACCAGCTTCTCCTGCTGCTCCCAATCCAGATAATACGAATGACCCAACAGGATCCGCAAATTCAAATTGATGTCGACCAAATCGTTGGTGACGAGCTTTCCATCCACGACGACACCGGGAGTCACCCACATTTGGCGACCCCATTTGGTCATGTGACGATACTGGAAGTCGCACTCGCCTTCGTGGTTGAGCGCGCCCCAGCATCCCAGCAGCACGCGGCGTTCGCCGACGTGCTCGTAACCGGGCAACGCTTCATAGAAGAAATCGAACAGATCGTCGTGAAGCGGAACGCAGACCTTCATCCACTCGATGTAGCGCATCAGGCGCACCAAATAATCGGTGAACGTCTGCTGCACCGCCATGGTGCCCACGCCGCCCGGATAGAGCGTCGACGGATGAACGTGGCGCCCTTCCATCAAGCAGAACATCTCTCGCGTCAGACGGCTGTTCACCAGGCCTAACCGATAGATTTCACCTTCGAACGGGTTGAGCGCGGTCATGATGTCCGCAACGGTACGGTATCCGTGCTCGGACGCGTGCGGCGCCTCGGTGGTCTTGGCTTTTTCCCACACGCCGGGATTGGTTTCGCGCACCATCTTCTCGCAAAAGTCCACCCCGACCAAATTCTCTTGATAGATATTGTGATCGAACATGTACTCCGCGGACTCGCCCAAGTTCATGATCACTTCACCCATCGGCGGCGTTTCGACGCCGTAGGCCATGTTCTGGCAGTAGACCGAGCAGGATGCGTGATTGTCGCCGCAGATGCCGCAGATGCGGCTGGTAATGAAGTGGGCGTCGCGCGGATCCTTGCCGCGCATGAACACGCTGTAGCCGCGGAAGATCGACGACGTGCTGTAGCACTCCGCAACTTCTTTTTGCTTGAAGTCGATCTTCGTGTAAATGCCCAGATTTCCAACGATGCGCGTGATCGGATCCCACGACATCTCCACCAGCTGTCTTCCGCCGGTGTCTTGTGCTGCTGATGGAAAGTCTTTGATCGCCATGGCGGCTCCCCGTTGTCTTTAAGCGAAAGCGAGAAAAATCAGTAGGCTTTGGGCTGGTATCCCGTGGTGAGGACGTCGCCCTTATGGCGCCACTTGGGCTCCTTGTCGCCGGTATGGATCGTCGAGCTGCGCATCGTGCGGATGAACCGGCCGTAACCGGTGACCAGCGTGGTCGAAAGCGTTGCGCCCGGAGGCTCATCCATGAACGGCATGTATTTGTCGGGGAATCCGGGCATGGTGCATGCCATGCAAATGCCGCCCACGTTCGGACAGCCGCCTATGCCGTCCATCCAGCCCCGCTTGGGAACGTTGCATTTGACCACCGGCCCCCAGCAGCCGATCTTCACCAAGCATTTCGGCGAACCGTATTCGTTTGCGAAATTGCCTTCTTCGTAGAAGCCCGCGCGATCGCAGCCCTCGTGCACCGTTTTGTCGAACAGCCACTTCGGCCGCAGCATTTCGTCGAGCGGAATCAGCGGCGCCTTGCCGCCGGCCATGCGTAAAACGTGCAGCAGCGTTTCGGCCAAATTGTCGGGCTGCACCGGGCAGCCCGGAACGCAGATCACCGGTACGCCCGCAATCGATTTCCAGTCCCAGCCCAAATAGTCGGGCACGCCCATCGCGCCCGTCGGATTGCCGTACATCGCATGAATGCCGCCGTACGTGGCGCACGTTCCGGCCGCGAGAACCGCGAGCGCTTTGGGTGCCAACCGATCGAGCCATTCGGAAACCGTGATCGGCTGCCCGGTAGCCGGGTCGTTGCCGAATCCGGACCAGTAGCCCTCGCTCTTGATTTTTTCGTTGGGGATGGAACCTTCGACGACCAAAACGAACGGATCCATTTCGCCGCGTTCGGCCTTGAAGAACGCCTGCATGAAGTCGCTGCCGACTTCGTATGCCACGATCGGCCAATACACGTTGAGCTTGGGAAGGCCCGGGATCGCGCCCATGACCATCTCTTCAACGCTGGGCAGCGTTGCGTTGGTCAGCGAAACCGAGTCGCCGTCGCAGCTCAAGCCTGCGTTGATCCACAGCAGATTGATTTCCGGAACGGGAGGAAGTGTTTTTGGCATTGGCGGCCTCCGGTGTGAGTTGGAGAATCGATCCCGATCTTACGAACGCTGGGGTGGCGCAGGGCCGCTCATCTCGTAGACGGGCGACGCTTGCCGTAAAGCTTCCTCCATGAGAAAGCCCATGTCGTCGAGCTCGCGCGTGCTGAAAATTTTGGGCGCTTGGCGCAGCATGCCGTGCTCTTCTTCGTCGACGTGGTGCTTGACGAGCCGCTTGAGCTTTTGCAGTCCCGCTACAAATGATTGGTCGCGCGGGTCCGTCTTTTCGAGCGCTTCGAGCGTGGCCTTTACCTCGGCGTGCTCCTCCAGGCTCTCGTCGACCTCTTCACTTTGCGAGTGATTGCGCGCACGCTTTTTGAACTCCGGATAGAAGATCGTTTCTTCGATGTGCGCGTGGTTGCGCAGGTTGGTGTCGATGGTGCGAAAAACTTGCGACCGCAGCGTGGGATCCTGCACGCGCTCGATCTTCATCATGAGACCGTCGACTTCAACGTGCTGCTCCTTTAATACGCTCACGGCGTCTGCCATAGCGCCACCTCCTGCGTTGTCCTTACCCAACTTTGTTTGCAACCTTTCCGCATACGGAAAAACATCCTTTGGATGGGCTCGCTGTTTATTTGGGAATAGTGCAGGCGTGCATGAGGCCTCAATTGCATTGGCAATTGCCGAGGAGGTTTGCGAGCAAGCGGCACGCGCGCGCATCGAGCGCGTGTGCGAAGTCTACCTGCAGGTGGGCGTACTCACGAGCGTCGTGCCGGACGCGCTTACCTTTGCATGGGATTTAGCAATAGACGGCACGCCAGCTCAAGGCGCTGCACTGCACATCGAGCACGTGCCTTTGGCGATATCGTGCGCGCCGTGCGGTTTAGAGCGCACCGTCGCGAACGGGACGATTCCGGTTTGCCCGGTGTGCGGGACCTCGTCTTCCGTCATCACGCGCGGCCGCGAACTGCACATTACGGCAATGGAGGTGATTTATGACGCTGCGGCTGGTGCAAGTGCAGCAGAGCATTCTTCGCAAGAACAGCACGCTGGCGCATGAACTGCGCGGGCGGTTCGCGCAAAAAGGAACCTACGTTCTCAACGCGCTGTCCAGCCCCGGCTCGGGAAAGACCGCGCTGATCGAGGAAACGCTGCGCCGGCTTAGCGCGCGTTATCGCGTGGCGGCGCTCGTCGGCGACCAAGCCACCGAAAACGACGCTCTGCGCCTGGCGCGTAGCGGGGCGCCGGTCAAGCAAATATCCACCGGGGCGGAATGCCGGCTCGACGCGCAGATGATCACCGCCGCGCTCGAAGACTTCGTCACCGGCGACGTCGACCTGCTGGCAATTGAAAACGTAGGAAATCTGATTTGTCCTGCAGAGTACGATTTGGGCGAAGATCTGCGCGTCGTGCTTTTCTCGGTCACCGAGGGCGAAGACAAGCCCTTGAAGTACCCGCTGGCGTTCAATACTTCGCATGTCGCCGTGATTTCAAAGACCGATTTGGCCGCCGCCACGGCCTTCGACCGCGCCGCGGCGCTGGCCAACATCGCGCGCGTCAACCCGGAGCTGCCCGTTCTGGAACTTTCAACCAGAACCGGCGAGGGCGTAGATGAGTGGATCGATTTTTTGGACCGGCGCATAGCGCACAAACGCGTGCTCGTTTAATCGCGGTTTACGCGATACTGGCGCTCCTGAACGGCGGTGCATGGATCGCGCTCATTGCAGCCGCGCAGCGATACCCGTTGCTGCTGGCGCTGGGTGTGACCGCGTACGTGCTGGGATTGCGGCACGCGGTCGATCCCGATCACATCGCAGCCATCGACTCGACCACGCGCAAACTCATGCACGCCGGCCAGCGTCCGGTCGCCGTCGGCTTTTTCTTTTCGCTCGGACACTCGACGATCGTGTTCGTGTTAAGCGCAATCGTAGCCGCGTTCGGCGTCGCCCTCAAGGGGCACTTACCGGGCTTGCAATCGGTCGGCGCAATCGTCGGCACGTCGGTTTCCGCTTTGTTTTTGCTTGCGATTGCCGGCGCGAACGTCGTGGTGTTGCTCGAGCTCGTTCGCGGCAAAGGCGGCACAGAAAAAGAAGTCGAGTTCAATACGGGCGGCGGTCTGCTCGCGCGCCTCCTGCGGCCCGCATTGCGTCTCGTAACGCAAAGCTGGCACATGTACCCGCTGGGGATTTTATTCGGACTGGGATTCGATACGGCGACCGAGATAGCGCTGCTGGGGATCTCGGCTGCCTCCGGCGCGGGAGGCATGCCCGTCACGTACATCTTATTGCTTCCCGCGCTCTTCGTCGCCGGAATGTCGCTCGTCGACACGACCGAAGGTGTGGCCATGCTCGGCGCGTACGGCTGGGCGTACGTCCAACCGGCCCGCAAACTGTTCTACAATTTCAATATGACGCTGCTGTCCATCGTGATCGCGCTATTCATCGGCGGCGCGGAAGCATTGGCGGCAATCGGCATGCGGATGGGCGCTTCGCCGCTTTCGGCGATGACGGGATGGCTGTCGTTCTCGACCTTGGGCTACGGCATCATGGGGGTGTTCGGCGCCAATCTCGCCGTCAGCGCGTATCTGTATCGCTTCTGGCGCTGATCGCGCGTGTCGGGGCTCGCCACATGGGTCATCGTGGGGCTGTTTGCGTGTGCCGGCGCCCTCGTCTGGTGGGCCGGCAGCATACTCTCTTCAACGACCGACGCGATCGACGCGCATTTCGGCTGGGGCGAAGGAATGGGCGGCGCGCTGCTGCTGGCAATCGCGACCAATCTGCCCGAGGTCGCAATCGTTGCCGGATCCGTGTTCAGTCACAGTCTGTCGGTTGCGGTCGGCAATATCTTGGGCGGCATCGCGATTCAAACGGTCGTTCTGGTCTTGCTCGACGGACCGGGACTGCGCGGAAAACGTCCGCTCACCGCGACCGTTTCGTCATTGACGATCGTGCTGGAAGGACTCGTGCTGGTCGCGATCCTGATGTTCTGCATTTTGGGAGCACTTTCGCCGCGATCGCTGATCTTCGCGCGCATGACGCCGGCGGAAATCGCCATTCTGCTCACGTGGATTGCCGGTCTTTGGATCGTCAGCCACAACGAAGAGCGCAAAGCCTGGCGCGTTGCCCGCGAGGAAATTGCCGAGGCGGCCCCGGCCGTACACCCGCAGCGACGCTCGATCGGTACGGTGTTCGCGCTGTTCGGCATCGCAGCGCTCGCCACGCTGGCCGCCGGCGCCGGATTGGAGCTGTGCAGTGCCGTGCTGGCGGATCGGATTCACTTCCAGGGCATATTGTTCGGTGCAACGGTGCTCTCGGCAGTTACGGCGCTGCCTGAGGTGACGACCGGTCTGTACGCCGTACGCGCGGGGCGGTACGAGCTCGCGATGAGCGATATCGTCGGCGGCAATGCATTTTTGCCGGTGCTGTTTCTCTTTGGAACGCTGCTGAGCGGACAGGCGCTGTTGCCCGACGCGAAGGGACCGGATCTGTACTTGACCGCCCTGGGCGCGCTGCTGACGGCCGTATACTGCGTGGGCGTCATTCTGCGATCCACCAAGATGCTGCTCGGCGCAGGACTCGATTCGATTCTGGTTCTGGTTCTTTACGGCGTCGGCATTATCGGTCTATTCTTCATACCGCCATAAACACAGGACCGTGCCGCGACGATGCTCAACAGCTGCAGCGTGAACCGGATCGCATGACTTCACCGCCGACTGCGCCGCCCGAACCGCCCGTAGAAGACCCGCACGAAGCGGCCAAAGCGCCGCAGCGGTTTCTCTTGGCGAGCTTTCGGGCTCTCATCCCCACGCTGATTTTGGACGTCGGCGGAACGATGCTCGTCTATTACTTGCTGCTTCCGCATTTTGCCAAAACGAGCGTGCTGCCGCTGCTGGGCGCCTCGCTCGTTCCCGTCATTTCCAACGTATTGAATTTCGTGCGGCGGCGCAGCTTCGACATCGTCGGCCTCATCGTGCTCGTGGGCTTGATCGCGGGCGTCGTGGGCGCGCTTCTGGGAGGAGGGCAGCGGCTGCTGCTCGTGCGCGAATCGTTCGTAACGGGAATTTTGGGTTTGGTGCTGCTGATATCGCCGCTGCTGTTCAAAAAGCCGCTGGGATATTACATCGTTCGCGAATTCCTCACCGCCAATGAGGCGCTGCCCGCGGGACGTTTTGAAGTGCTCTGGCGGTCGTCCTATTTCCGGCGCGGCATTCGAACATTGACGCTCTGCTGGGGCGCGCTGCTGCTGGCCGAATTCGCTTTGCGCGTATTCATGGCGTTCACGATGAGCATCGCGTTCGTTTTAGGCGCCTCGCCGGTCATGTTCACCGTTCTGATGCTGATTGCCGGACTGATCAGCGCGTTGTGGATGGGGCACGCGATTCGCATCGCGCTGACGAGTTAGCGTCTAACGGGGCCGGAAGGTCACGCGGAAAAGGTACGTCGCCGTGACCGGTTTGCAATCGACGATCTTCGGTTCGAAGCGCGATAATTCGGCCGCTTGAATGGCCGAGGCATCGAAGGCGGCGATGCCGCTGGATTGCAAGACGCCGCCGCCCGACAAGTTACCGTCGGGACCGATCACCAAGCGGACCGTGACGTCCGCCTTGTCGGGATAGTACCCGCGCGGATAGATCGGCTCGGAGATGTATGTTGGTTTTGCGTCGCGATAGCAGGGCTGCGGCGACGCGGACACTGCCGGCGCCGGCGAGAGGTGCACCATACGAATGCAACTTACGATCATTGCCGCGTCGTTCCCCCCGCCACCCTGAGCCTTGAAGGCTCAGGGTAACGAAGTTTCTACAGGTCGTCCGGGTTGATGCCCTTGTGCCCGACGCGATCGTATTGCGTTTTCTTGGGCGGCGCGTGCACGTTGAGGTGATCTTCGTACTCGCCTTCGTACTGCACGGTCGCAGGCTCGCGGGTGCGATCGTATGCGCTGACCAGTCTTTGCATGCCGTCGCCGCCGCCGCCCATGACTTCGGCCAGCGCCGCATCGTCTGCCGACATGCCTTCGTACAAGGAAGCTTCGAACGCGTTGCGCGGGCGTCCCTCCTCGTCGAGATCCTGCCCTTCGGGCTCGATGCGCAGGTTGCGATACCGCGACATGCCCGTGCCGGCCGGAATGAGCTTGCCGATGATGACGTTCTCTTTCAAGCCGAGCAGCGGATCGTGCTTGCCTTTGATGGCTGCGTCGGTGAGCACTCGCGTCGTTTCTTGGAACGAAGCGGCCGAAAGGAACGACTCGGTTGCAAGCGACGCTTTCGTCACTCCCAGCAGCACGGGTTCGGCTTGCGCGCGCTGCTGCTCGCCGCCCAGTTTCTCGTTGCTCTCGCTGAAGAACGATGCTTCCACCAACTGGCCCGGAAGTAAATTGGTGTCGCCGCCGTCGCGGATCTTCACCTTGCGAAGCATCGAACGCACGATGACTTCGATGTGTTTGTCGTTGATGTCCACGCCTTGCGAACGGTACACTTTTTGCACTTCCTGCACCAGATAGTTCTGCAGCGCGGTTTCGCCCTTGATGCGCAGAATATCGTGCGGGTTGAGCGAACCTTCGTTGAGCTGGTCGCCCGGCTGAAGTTTGTCGCCTTCGTGCACCGCCAGATGCGTTCCGTGCGGGATGTCGTATTCGTGCTCTTCGCCGTCGGGACCGACGACGATCACCACGCGGCGATTCTTCTCTTCGCCGAACCGCACTTCACCGGCCACTTCGGAGATCGCAGCTTGACCTTTGGGCTTGCGTGCTTCGAAGATCTCCTCCACGCGCGGCAGACCCGTGATGATGTCTTCGGTCGCAACGCCGCCGGTGTGGAACGTGCGCAGCGTGAGCTGCGTACCGGGCTCGCCGATGGACTGTGCGGCGATGATGCCGACCGCCTCGCCGATGTCGACTTTGTTGCCGGTTGCCAAATTGCGGCCGTAGCACATGGAGCACACGCCGTATCGCGCCTGGCATGCGAGCACCGAGCGGATTTTTATCGTTTTGATGCCGGCTTCGGAAATCGCTTTGACTTTCTCTTCGTCGATCTCGGCGTCGCGTTTGACGATGACGGTTTTGCCTTCCTTGACGTCTTCGGCTGCGCGCCGGCCGATGATGCGGTCGGCCAGAGGCTCGATGATTTCCTTGCCGACGGCGATGTCCCCGACGGTGATGCCGTTGGCGGTTCCGCAATTCTCTTCGCGGATGATCACGTCTTGCGCAACGTCGACCAAACGGCGCGTCAGATAACCCGAGTCCGCCGTGCGCAGCGCCGTATCCGCAAGTCCTTTGCGCGCGCCGTGCGTAGAGATGAAGTATTCCAGAACGGTCAAGCCTTCTTTGAGCGAGGCTTTGACCGGAATCTCGAGAATTCGCCCGGACGGATCCGACATGAGCCCGCGCATGCCGCCCAGCTGCTTGACCTGAGCGATGGAGCCGCGCGCGCCCGACGTGGCCATCATGAAGACCGGATTGAGCGGGCTTTGCGCGGCCTGCATGGCTACGGTGACTTCGTCGCTGGCCTTGGACCAAATGTCGATCGTTTTGTTGTACTGCTCGTCCTGCGAGATGAATCCTTGCTCGTAAAGGCGATGCAGATCGTCGACTTCCTTTTGCGCCTTGGACAGGATGTCGTATTTCGCCGTCGGGACGATGATGTCGTTAATCGACACGGTCGTGCCCGACTGAGTGGCGTAATGGAATCCCAGGTCCTTGATCGCGTCCAGGAACTTGGCGGTTTCGGCATTGCCGTACGTGCGATAGCAGGACGTGATCAGCTTCTTGAGCGCGCCTTTGTCGAGAATATAGTTGACGAACTCATGATTCCAGTTCGCGGGGATGGCGTTGTTGAAGATCACGCGCCCGACGGTGGTGCGGATGATCTCGCCTTTCCAGCGGACGTTGACCCACTCGTGCAGCGAGGCGTTCTGCGTCTCGAACGCCATGATCGCTTCGCTCGCGTCCATAAAGGACAGCACGTGCTCGCGCTTGGCGCCATCGCCTTGCGCGCCCTTGGCCGCTTGCGCCGCGCGCGAGGTTTTCTTGCCGTTCGAAGAGATTTTGTGAAAGACCCGATCGTCGTAGTCTTCCGTGATTGCCGCTTTTGCCGGACCCTTGTACTCTTCGCGTTGGAACGTGAGGTAATACAGGCCCAGCACCATGTCTTGCGTCGGTATCGATACCGGGTTGCCGTACGCCGGAAGCAAGATGTTGTTGGAGCTGAGCATTAGAATACGCGCCTCGGCCTGCGCGCCGGCCGAAAGCGGAAGGTGCACGGCCATTTGGTCGCCGTCGAAGTCGGCGTTGTAGGGCGTGCACACGAGCGGATGCAGATGAATGGCTTTGCCTTCCACCAGCACGGGCTCGAACGCCTGAATGCCCAGGCGATGCAGCGTCGGCGCGCGATTGAGCAGCACGGGGTGCTCGCGAATGACTTCGTCGAGAACGTCCCACACTTCCGGACGCACGCGCTCGACCATGCGCTTTGCGCTCTTGATGTTGTGCGCTTGCGCGCGATCGACGAGCTTCTTCATGACGAACGGCTTGAACAGCTCGAGCGCCATCTCTTTGGGCAGGCCGCACTGATGCAACTTGAGCGTAGGGCCGACGACGATCACCGAACGTCCCGAATAGTCGACGCGTTTTCCCAGCAGGTTCTGCCGGAAGCGGCCCTGCTTGCCCTTGAGAATATCGCTCAGCGATTTTAGCGGGCGATTATTGGGGCCGGTTACCGGACGTCCGCGCCGGCCGTTGTCGATCAGCGCGTCGACCGCTTCCTGCAGCATCCGCTTTTCATTCTTGATGATGATTTCGGGGGCGCTCAGTTCCAGCAGCCGCTTGAGGCGGTTGTTGCGATTGATGACGCGCCGGTACAGATCGTTCAAGTCCGACGTGGCAAAACGGCCGCCGTCGAGCTGCACCATCGGGCGCAGTTCGGGCGCGATCACCGGGACCGCCGACAGAATCATCCATTCGGGCTTGTTGCCGGAATTGAGAAACGCTTCGACGACCTCGAGGCGTTTGATCGCCTTGAGGCGCTTTTGCCCGCTGGTTTCCTTGAACTCCTTGCGCAGTTCTTCTTGCAGCTTCCTCAGGTTCATGTCGCGCAGCAACTCGCGAATCGCTTCCGCGCCCATGCCCGCCTTGAATGCCGTGCCGTACTTGTCGCGATGCTCGCGATACTTCTGCTCGGTGAGCACTTCGCGTTTCTGCAGCGGCGTGCTGCCGGGATCGATCACGACGTAGGCCGCGAAGTAAATCACCTTCTCGAGCTGACGCGGCGACATGTCCAGCAGGATCCCGATCCGGCTGGGCACGCCCTTGAAATACCAAATGTGGCTGACGGGAGTGGCCAGCTCGATGTGGCCCATGCGTTCGCGGCGAACCTTGGCGCGGGTGATTTCCACGCCGCACCGGTCGCAGATCATCCCTTTAAAGCGGATGCGCTTGTATTTGCCGCAGTGACATTCCCAGTCTTTGGTCGGTCCGAAGATTTTTTCGCAGAACAAGCCGTCGCGTTCGGGTTTGAGCGTGCGGTAGTTGATCGTTTCGGGCTTACGGACCTCGCCGAACGACCAGGCGCGAATTTGTTCGGGCGAAGCCAAGCCGATTCGCATCGCATCGAAGTTGTTGACGTCGATAAGGTTCAATGTATCTTCCCGAGGCCGCCGCCACCGTCCGCAGCTTACGCAGGGCGCCTCATCTCACGTGGTCACGTAAGGGGTCCCACCGTTGCCATAGGCCGGCCGAAACTCCGATAGACCCGCATGCGGGCCGTCGGACGTCTATTTATCGGGTGCGGGGCACAGGCGGATATTGTACAGCGCGCCGCCCTGCCATGCAAGTTCGGCTGCTTGGCTGCCGCCTAGGACGATAAGGGCACCGTGCGTTCCAGAAAAACGTCGACTTCCCCAACGAAGCGGTCGAACGCGGTTCGGTGAAGGTTGTGACCTTGGTCTTCGAACACGCGGATGGCGACGTTCGGGCCCCCGTGCTCGCGCACGTATTTGAGATCCTCGAGGGTCACGACGCTGCCGGACGGATCGGCAACTGCGAGCAACAGCGGTTTGGGATATTCGTCCAGATCGCGGCGCAGGTCCCAGGTTTCGGGCGGATTTTCGTCGCGCAGCCGCTCTATGGGAAGCGCCGTCATGTTGCGAACCGCATGCTTTTTGCGCTCGACGTCGATGCGTCCCCAGCCCAGTTTACCGTAGTCTTGCTCGACTTTGGCGTCTCGCGCTGCGCCTTTGTGCGCGAAGAGCGCTTTGAGCTCGGCAAGAAACTCATCGTACCAGGGGTTGTCGGCTTGCCGAATCATCGGGTCGACCGCGACCACGCCGGTCACGTCGAAACGCCTGCCTCCCAAAATCGCCACCGCGCCGCCCCAAGAATGGCCGGCCAGCGTATCTACCGGCTCGGGCAGCGCATCCATGACGTTGTACAAATCCAGCAGCGCGCGATGCAGCATCATCGGGCCGCTCACGTTCGCCGAATCGCCGTGGCCGCGCTGATCGTAGGCATAGATGCGCGCTCGCTCGGCGTAATGCAGGGCAAACCGCTCCCACGATTTGCGCGAGCTGGTCATACCGTGCACGCACAAAAACACGGGGCCGCTCGAACCCCATCGCTCGAGAATCGTTTCGGCGCCGTCGTCGAGCCTGATACGTTCTTCGGTATGTATCACGCGCAGGCTATACGCGCTTACTGCCTGGCCGCCTGCTTTCCGGTGGTCTGGGCGTGCAGATCGTTCAAGTCTTCCAACAGATTGAGCGTTGCGCCGTCTTTGACGCCCGCGTCCGTTATGCCGCACGAGGTGCGGATCGACTGACTCAATTCGTCCCTGTGCCGGTATTCGCGGATAGACCGATCGATGTTTGCGACGTCTTGCGGGTCGATGCGTCCGTTGTTCTTATCCAGCACCCATTGCTCGAACTCGACGTACGTCGGCTTGTTCTCACGGACGTATTGAACGACTTCGTCGCGATTCAAGTGCAGATTCGTCAGGACCATTTGATCGAAGCCTTGTCCGCACTCGGAGTAGCCCTCCGGCAAGCGTCCCGCCGCGGCCAATGTGAGTTTCGTCCATAGACGAGGCAGTTGCGGTACGCCCAGCGGTCCTACGGTCAGGGAACTGATGATCGGGACGACTTTGTCGCCGGTTGTCATCATCATGAGGTCCTTTCTTGCGTTGCGAGCGGGCGGCGTTGTGTGAACGTCAACTCCGACACCGCGGATTTATCCAGTTCGCCAAGTCCGGCGCCTTTCATCCGCTCGTACTGATCGCGCGTGGATTGGGCCAGCGGCACGTCCAGGCCGAGCCGGCCGGCCAGCGCGACCGCGATACCCGAATCTTTGGCGGCGTGCGCCGCGGAAAAATAACATTCGTGATCGCGGTTCTGCATGTCGGCGCCGTCGGTTTCCAGCACGCGCGAGGCGGCACCGGTTTGAGCGAACACTTCGCGCAGCATCGTCAAATCCAGGCCGAGCGCATCGCCTAACCCCAGGCCTTCGGCAAGTCCGGCGGTGTTGACGTTCATCACCATGTTGACCAAGGCTTTGACTTGCGCCGCCGTGCCCGCCGCGCCGATGTAACGCAGCGACGAGCTCATGCTTTCAAGCAGCGGACGTACGTGCTCGAAATCTTCCTTTCGCCCTGCGCACATCAGGTAGAGCGTGCCCTGGCGCGCTTGCGGAATCGAGCTTGCCATGCAGGCTTCAATCGAGTGCGCTCCGCGCTCTTCGCACAAGCGTTGAACGTCGACATGAACGTGCGGCGATATCGTTGCGCAGTTGATGAAATATTTTCCGCGGACATTCTCAAGCAATGAATCGCCCGATTCAGCGAAGACCTCGTACATTGCGGCGTCGTCGCTAACGACCGTTACGATGACCTCGCTCAGCTCGGTGACGCGCGCGAGCGTCGCGCTGGCCTCGCCGCCCGTTTCCCGCGCGATTTCCTGCGCGCTCTCGGAGCGAACGTCGTACAAGGCGCTAATCGCATATCCCACGTCTTTGAGGCGCCTGGCGATATTCGCGCCCATGCGGCCCGTGCCGACGATGCCGATGCGATCGTGGGTATTCATATGGTTGACTTTGCCTAACCACCGCAGCGGCCCCGCTTGCTTGTTGATGGCGGTAGCCCTTTTGGCCGCCGCTTCGGCCGCGCCCGTGGTCGTCGACGAGAACGGCAAGCCCATTGCCGGCGCAACCGTCGTAATGGTTTCCGCCAAGCAAGCGCGCGCGACGGCGCCCGGTTTCGAACCGCGCACGGTGGTCATAACTCCCCAGGTTCGTACGATTATGCTGGTGCGTGCGCTGCCCGTCATTGCCGCCGTGCGCGTCGCCACGGGCTCGAATCAAACGCTTCATACCTTACCGGTCGCAGCCTCCGTGCTCGATCGGGCGGCAGTGGAATCCGCCGAAGCGACGACCGGCGATGCGCTGTTGCGCCGCCTGCCCGGGTTCGATCGCACCCGCAGCAACAGCATGTTCTCCAATTACGGCTTGCTGCGCGTTTCTTTTGCCGGCGCGGGCAACGATCGCGGACTGGTTCTTGCGGACGACATTCCGGCGCAGGACGGTTTCGGCGGACAAGTCGATTGGGCGGCGTATCCCGCCGACGACATCGAGCGCGCCGAGCTGCTGCTGGGAGCCGGTTCTGCACTGTACGGCGCGGGCGCAGTCGGCGGCGTGCTCGATCTGCAAACGTTTGGTCCGCCCGCGTTAACCGGTACGGCAGCAGCGGGCAGCGTCGCTTTCACCGCCGGCACGCAGGACTACAGTCGCCAGTCCGCCGGCGCAAGCGCTTGGATAACGCCTCGCGTGGGCGCATCCGTTCGGGTGGAGCAGCAGAGGATGCAGTATTGGGATCTTCCGCCGGCCTATCAAAGTTCGATCGATGCGCCCGCGCAGTCGGACGCGAGCATGGCGTCGCTGCGAGTGCGGTACCGTGCCGGCAATAGCGATGCCATCGAAGTGGGCCGGCGCAACGCTTGGGACGATCAATTCGAAGGACGCTCCAACTACACGTTTGCGCGCCGCCTTGCGCAAACGGACCTGCGCTACACGCATTCGAGCTCGCAAGGCCGTCTGCAGGCAACGGCTTTCGAGCGCACGGCCTTCATCGTGAATATCGCCGATCGCTTTCCAACCCAGCCGGGCGTTCTGCGTTACGTTCAAGACGTTCCGACCAACGAAAACGGTGGTTCGGTATCGTGGACGGTCGCAAGCGGTCGGTCAACGTTCCAAATTCGTGCGGACGCGCGGCACGTGCGCGGCGAAGCGCTGCAATACGGCACGGGAGGTGCGTTTCAAAATGCGGGCAGCGGATCGCAGAATCTCGCAGGCGCTGCCGTACAGGAGACGTGGCGCGCGGCTCGCTTTGAAGCCATTGGCGGCGTGCGCGTGGATTCGGTGCGTTCGTACGGCGAGCAGCTGCTCAACGCCGCAAACGGCGGCGTGCCGGCCATAATCCCGCCTTCGCGCGCCGATGCGAGGATCTCGCCGCGCGTTGCGCTTCGCTACAGTCTGTCCCGAATGCTCGCGCTGCGTGCATCGACCGGCTCGGGCTTCCGGCCGCCGTTTCTGAACGAACTGGTTCGCGGCTACTTCATCGGCAATGTGGCCTATCAGCCCAACCCGCAGCTGGTCCCCGAGCGAAGCCGCACGCAGTCCGCCGGACTCGACTACGCCGATGCGAACGCGCGTTTGGCGCTGGACGTGTTCGATACTCGCGTCAACGACGCGATCATGTTCCGTACGATCGACCCCTCGCACGAGTTGCGCAGCAACGTTGCGCGTACGCAAACCGACGGCTACACCGTCAGCTACACGCGCGCCGCGGGAAAGTGCGGCCGCGTTGCGGCATGGTTCACCGATCAGAACGCGCGCGTGAGCGGCGGACCGGCGGTACTGCTGGCCAAACGGTTGCAATACGTGCCCCAGCAGTCGGCGTCGGTCGATTATGCGGCGGCATGGGGCTCGGTCGGGGTCGGCGCATCGCTTTCATACCTGGGACAGACTTATGCCGACGACCTCAACACCCAGCCGCTTGGGACGTCGGTGCTTGTGGGCGCGCGCGTGCGGATACCGCTGGCAGACGGAGCCGCCTTTACCATCACTGCTGAGAATCTGACCGGCGCTCGCTACCTGTCGAGCATCGATCGCTACGGTACGCCTGCTATGGTTGCGCTTGGTTTGTCGCTTCCGGTCGGAAACGGGAACAATGACGAGCGCGCCGTTCGTTGTACGCGATGAGAAGGAGTTCGGATACATGACCATCACACGGGCAATCGCCGGAACCACCCTAGCCGCCATGCTCGCCGTGGCCGTCCCAGCGGCTCCCGCACTGGCCAACGGTGCGGCAAGCACGCGCAACATACTGCTGGGGGTCGGCGCGGCCACCTATCTGGTGATTCAGCACAACCGCAAAGTGCACGAACGGTACGCCGAAGACGCGCGCCGCCAGGCCGAGCTGCAGTCCGAAAGCAACGACGCTTGGGCGGCCTACAGCAGCGAAAAACGCGCGTATGACAACTCCATCGCGGAGATCGTCGATCTCAAGCGCGAGGTGGCATACCAGCACAACGTCATCGAACAGCAGCGCCATCAGCTCGCAATGGCTTCCGGAGCGGGATTCGCCGTGCACCAAGTCGCGTATGCAGCGCCGGCGCACCACGCGCGCTCCGCGCCGCGCCGCAACGTTGTATCGACTCGCCGCGTTTCGTCGACCCGCCACGTTGCATCGACGCGAGCGCGCTCGAACGACGTCGCCATGATCTCCTACGGCTGGGGCAATCTGTAGGTGCGATTCGCATTGCCGGCCGGCGTGGGCCTAGCGCTCGCGCTGGCCGCATGCGCAGGCGGCAAGGGCGGTGGAGTTCAAGGAACCGTCGACGGCGCCACCAAGGCGGTCTATAACGACGACGTGAACGCGCTCACGCAAAATTTCGACGACGGCCTGAAGGCGCAAGTGACTCGCACCGAAGTGGGCATACTGTCCGACCAGATGCACAAACTGGGCGACTATCGCGGCCTAACGTTCGTCAACAACAATCCCCGCAAAAACGAGTACACCTACCGCGCCGCCTTTGCCGGCGGATCGATGAACGTGGTGGTGCGCTTGGATCCCGACGGCAAGTTTTCGGCGTACCGGGTTTTCGAGTCTGCTTCTCGCTAGCCCCAGCGCGCGCTAGTCCTTGGGCGTACTGAGCATGTCGAACACTTTCTTGGCCGCGTTTCCAATGGGATTGGGAATGACGTGCGCGGGGCTTGCCTCATAGCCGCTTTCCTCCAACACGTCTCCCACGATCGTAAGCGCGATTCGCTTGCGATTGGGGGAACCTTCGGCCAGCGCCTGATACATGTGCACTGCCTGATCTTTGGTGACCTTGGCGGGCATGGGCGGCTCGTGCTGATCGACTACGCACTCCACGATCGCAGGGCCCTGATGTTTGAGCGCTTGTTTGGCTACGTCGCCCGCGGTCTTGGGATCGGCCATGCGAAAACCTTTGGCGCCGCAGGCTTCGGCGAACTTCACGAAATCCATCGGCGCAAAGCGCACGCCGTACTCGGGGTTGCCTAAAAACACCATCTGCTCCCATTTGATCAATCCGAGCGTGTCGTTGCGAAGCACGAAAATCTTTACCGGCAGATCGTGCTGCACGCACGTGATGAAATCACCCAGCTGCATCGTCATCGAACCGTCTCCGGTAAATGCGACTACTTGCCGTCCCGGATACGCGGCCTGCGCACCGATGGCGTACGGCAAGCCTGCGGCCATCGAGCAGTTCGTGCCCGAAAACGAAAACAACTGATTTTCGCGAATTTTGATTTGGCGCGCGGCCCACGTCGTAACCGTGCCCGAGTCTCCGCAGACGATCGCGTCGTCATCCAAGTGCGGCCACAGGCTCCAGGCCGGAACCTGCGGGCGCATCGGAACGGCGTCCCGGGTGCCGCGCTCTTCCATCAGCGCCCACCACTGCTTCATTCCCTCCTGGGCGTGCTTGAGGAACGAACGATCGTCGTTGCGTGGAACGTGATTGATCAGCATCTGCAGCGTAAGTTTAGCGTCCCCGCACAGGCCGTAGGAAACCGGCGCGCGTAGTCCGAGCCGCTCGGGCTTGTCGTCGATTTGCACGATGTCGGCCTGTCCCGGTTTGGGATAGAATTCCAAATACGGCAGCGTGCTTCCGACGATCAGCAGCAGTTCGCAGCCCTTCATCGCTTCTTGCGAGGGTTGCGTTCCAACCAAAGCGATGGAACCGGTGGTATACGGGCTGTCGTCGGGAACGCAGTCCTTGCCCAGCATCGCCTTGACGATGGGTGCGCCCAGCCGCTCGGCGAGTTGCTCGAGCTCCTTGCGGCATCCGCGCGCTCCCGCGCCGGCTAAAATGCAGATCTTGCTCTTGCCTTCGAACAGCCGCGCAGCCGCCTCGACTTCGCCGCGCTGCGGAACGCGTTTGTACGAATGCAGGTTGGTCGACGTATGGCCTTTGATGTTGCGGTGCGAGCGGCTGCCGCCCTCGGCGTCGGCGGCTTGATAATCGATGGGAAAGCCCACGTATGCTGCGCCCCGCATGCCGAGCGCGCTTCGGATTGCGAAATCGACGACGTTATGGATGTGCTGCGGCCCCATGATGCGCTCGCTGTACACGCACAGCGGCGCGACGATGCGATCCGAGGGAATGTCCTGTAAATAGTCCGTGCCCTGCAGATCGTGATAGGCCATTCCACCGATAACCAGAATCGGCGCCTGCTCGGACTTCGCGTCGAGCATTCCGTTCATCATGTGAACGACCCCCGGTCCGGCAGTCGCAAAGCACACGCCGAGTTTTCCCGTAAACTTCGCGTAACCGACGGCCGCCATGGCGCCGACTTCCTCGTGCCGCACGTGAATGTAGCGGATGTCGTCCTTGTGTTTGCGCAGCGCTTCCATGAAGCCGTTGATGCCGTCGCCGGGCAATCCGAAGATCGTGTCCACGCCCCATTGCATGAGGCGCTCGACCATGACTTCGGCCCCGATCTTGGTGGTGCTCATTGTGTCCTCCGGGTCAATATGGCAAGCGAACCGGCCAACAGCGTCGCAGCGCCTGCGCCAATGGCCGCCTCACGCAGATGCGTTCTACGCGCAAGGCCGTCGAAAGCGCCGGCGCCGTCGGATTCTCGACGGCGCTGCGCCATTCGCAGAACTTGGGCCAGGTGCAGCGGCTGCCGCTGCGCGCCTTGCTCGATCTGATGACGGCAGCTGAAACCGTCGGCGACGATCAGCGTGGATTGCGACGCGTCGCGCACTTTGGGCAAAATCGAACGCTCGCCGCACGCCTGGGAAACGCGGTAGCGCTCTCCGGCCTCGTATCCAAAGCTGCCGGCCATTCCGCAGCAGCCCGAATCCGGAACCTCGACCTCCAAGCCGATCTTTTCCATCACCGATCGTTCGCACTTGAACTTCATGACGGCGGCTTGATGGCAGTGGACTTGCACCAGGGCGCGCTTATGCAGTTTGGGCACTTTCCATTGCCATTCGCCGCCTTTGAGCTCCAAGAATTCCGCCAGCGTGTACGTCTGCTGCGACAGTCGTTGTGCGTCGAGATCGTTCGGAAACATGTTGATCAGTTCGTCGCGGAACGCGGCGATGCAACTCGGCTCGAGCCCCACGATCGGCGTACCGTCGCGCAGGAACGGCTCCATCGTCGCGATCGCATTTTTGAAATACGTCTTGGCGAGCGTCAAGAACCCATAGTCGAAGAACGGGCGTCCGCAGCACACGCGCGATTGGGGGACCACGATCTCGTAGCCCAGATCTTCGAGCACTTGAACGGCGGCGATAGCCACTTCTGGCGTAAAGTACGTGTTGAACGTGTCCGCCCACAGTACGACACGCCCGCCCCCCTCAGCGTGCTTTGCGTGAACGCCGCCCGAGGCCGTGCGGCTGCTCCACCAGCGATCGAACGGCACCGTCGCAAAGCGCGGCAGTTCGCGCTGCGGCGAAATCCCCCCCAACGCTTTGAGCGCATCCGAAAGCAGCGGAGTGGACAGTACGCCGTTCACGATGTCGGGCAATTGCGAAGCGAGCGGTGCCCACACCGGAATCAGCCCCATCGCGTACGCTGCCGCGGGCCGCGGCCGGCCTTCGTAGTAATGGGAAAGGAATTCCGCTTTGTAGGTCGCCATGTCGACTTGAACCGGGCAATCGCCTTTGCATCCCTTGCATGCAAGGCACAAGTCCAGCGCATCTTTGACGGCGTCGTTTTTCCACGTGTTTTTCGTGGGGCCGCCCTTGTCCATCATCTCCTGCAGCAGCCGCGCGCGGCCCCGCGTGGAGTTTTTCTCTTCGCGCGTGACCATGAAGCTCGGACACATCGTGCCGCCTTCGAGATGGCGGCACTTGCCGATTCCGAAGCAGCGATTGGAGGCTTCCATGAAACTGAAGTTGTCTTGCGGAAATTGAAAGTGGGACTTGAAGTCGAGCGGCGTGTAATCGGTGCCCTCGCGCAGGTTCGTGTCCAGCGGATACGGATCGACCAACTTGCCGGGATTCATCTTGTTTTTCGGATCCCAGATCGCCTTGAATTCACGAAATGCCGTAATGATCTCTTCGCCGTACGCTTTGGGCAGCAGTTCCGCGCGGCCCTGACCGTCGCCGTGTTCGCCCGACGGGATGCCGCCGTACGAAACGACCAAATCGGTCGCTTCCTCCATGAACGCGCGGAACGTTTTGACGTTGTCGGCCGTGCGAAACTTGAAATCGATCCGGCAGTGAATGCATGCCTGGCCCCAGTGGCCGTAGAACGTGCCTTCAAACTCGAATTTGTCGAGCAGTTTTTCGAAGTCCCGCAGATAGTCGCCCAAACGTTCGGGCGCGAGCGCCGCATCTTCCCAATTCGGCCATCCGCCGTGACCGCCCATTCCGATGGGCATGCGCGCAGTGCTCGCGCTGTGGCGCCGGATCTCCCAAACCGCTTCCTGCTCTTGCTTATCCTCGATCAGTTTGAAGTGCGGGCCGGCGCGCATCGCGCTCACGCGCGTACGCAGGTGTTCGGCCATGGCGTCGGCTTCTTTTTGGGTCTGCCCGCCGAACTGCACCACGACGAACTCTTTGCCTTCGGGCAGCATGTACCGGCCGCCGAAATTGAGCTGCTTGCGATCCAAGTTGGCGATGACGTGGCTGGAGAAAAATTCGATGGCAATCGGATAGTGCTCCAGGAGCAGCGGCACCATGTCGCCGGAGCTGCCCAAATCGGGGAAACCCAACACGACCAGCGCGTTCTTCGGAGGCTGACGAACCAATCGCAGCTTCGCCTGCAGCGTCATGGCGCACGTTCCCTCGCTGCCGACCAGCGCTCGCGCGACGTTGAATCCGTTTTCGGGCAACAGCATGTCCAAGCTGTAGCCGGACACCAACCGCGGAATGTCGGGAAACCTCTTGCGTATGGCCGGCGCGTACTTCTCGATGAGCGCTTTGAGCTCGCCGTAGATCCGTCCACGGCGGCCGCCGCCCGAAATGATCTCGTGCAACTGCGCGGGCGGCGTGGCTCCGACGGTCATGCGCAAGCCGTCGTAGGTCACGATCTCCAATTCGTACACGTTGTCTGCGGTGCGGCCGCCCTGCAGTGCGTGCGTGCCGCAGGAGTTATTGCCGATCATGCCGCCGATCGTGCAGTGGTCGTGCGTGGCAGGATCCGGAGCGAACACCACCCCGCGCGGAAGCGTAGCATGACGCAGTGAATCGCAGATCACGCCCGGCTGCACCACCGCCGTCATGCTCTCCAGATCGACGTCGCAAATCTTGTTCATGTATTTGGACGTATCGATAATCACGGCGGTGTTGCAGCATTGACCCGCTAGACTGGTGCCGCAGCCGCGTCCGAGCACCGGTGAGCCGTGCGAACGGCACACGGCAAGCACGTGCTCGATATCGTCGGCGTTGCGTGGAATCACCACGCCGATCGGGACCTGGCGATATACCGACGCATCGAACGCGTACATCGCGCGATCGCCGTCCGAAAAACGCACTTCACCGGTGACGGCCTCGCGCAGCTGCGCTTCCAAGCGCCCGACGTCATGAGGCAGAGGAGCTGTCCGCATAAGAGATTCGTTCCCGGCGCACGGGTACCATAACCGCGTGCCCACATCGCAGCCCCAGCATAGCGAACGGCAGCTTTCCCGCCGCCATTCATGGATTGCGTTGGCGTTGTCTTTCGTTGCGGGTGCGGTCGACGGCATCGGCTATCTGCTGCTCTATCACATTTTCACTTCACATATGAGCGGCAACACCGTCGGCTTGACGATCTACGTCGCATCCGGCCGCTGGCGGGAAGCCTGGCGGCACTTTGAACCGATCGTCGTATTCTGCGGGGGAATTGCAGTCGGCTTTGCGCTGACCTACGTCCTGGTTTGGTTGAAGGTCATGCGGATGTTTTCGATCATCGCGGCGTGCGAGGTCGCGCTGCTGGTGGCGTTCTTCGTACTGGCCCGGCCCGCGCAGCAGTGGATGGTAATTTTCCCCGCGGGCGCGATGGGAATCCAAAACGCCATACTGCGGCAAGTTGGGCAGCATCGGGTGCACACTACGTTCGTGACCGGCATGCTCACGAACACGATGCAAGGAGCGGTCGACGGCATACGCTCGGCCATGGCCGGCGACGGGCGCGCGCGCGAGCACTTCGCCGATGGCTTATTTTACGGCGCGATCTGGATGGCGTTCGCGATCGGCGGCGTCGCCGGCGCGCTGATCAAGCTGACACATGGCACGGTGGCGCTTTGGTTGCCGATCGGCATACTGCTCCTGCTCATCGGCTACGATGCGGCTTCCCCGCTCACCAAGGAGCCCCTCGACCGAGCCGAGCAAGAGTCCGCCGCATGATTCGCGTAATGAGTGCCCTGATATGACTCTACCGCTGGTTTTCGTGGTCTGCATCGGCTTTATGATCATCATGTCGCTGTTTTTCTTCGGCGGTGCATACGAATCGCATCGGCAATCCTAGGTAACGAGCTCCTTGGCGAACATCGTGTACTCGGCGCCATACCCGAGCCGGCGGTAAAACTCTCTAGCGCGAGCATTGCCTTCCAGGGCGTTTAAGACGACGAGGCGCGCGCCTCGCTCGCGAGCCCAGTCTTCACAGGCCCGCATCAGTGCACGGCCGGCGCCCCGTCCGTTTTGCGTGACGGCAATTTCGGATATTTTGCCGACCAGGTCTCCCGTGTAAAAGTCTTCAATCATGAGCGCCCACGCGAAACCCACCGGCTCGGCGCCGTTTTCTGCGATGAAGATCGTTGATTGCCGCTCGTCGCCGCGCTTCAGAGCCCGCAACAATTGCCGTTCGGTGCCGGTGACGATCTCGTCGCGCGTGCGCCATGGCGGAATGTCGCTCTCCGCGAAACGGTGAGCCAATCCGACGATGAACGGGGCGTCTTCGAACCGCGCAAGGCGGATTTGCAAACGGAGCATCGATGCATCGTATCGCGCCCGGGCCCTGTTTGTCATGCTGCGCGGTCAGTACGTAAGCGCGCCGACCGGGTCCAGCCCGTCTTCCATGCGTACGCGATATGACTCGAACGCTACTCCAATGCGCTGAGCAGGCGCGCCGGTCAGCACGAAAACGCGCATGGCGAGACCCGACGCCATAATGCACCGCCGTTCGGGACACAATACATGGCGGCCGCCCCAGGATGCCGTCAGCAGGCGTACAGCGCGCTCCAAAATGCGCGGCAAACGGTCCGTCAACTCCGAAACGCCCGCGGACATGTACCTCGGGAAATCGTTCATGTACTCGATGCGATAGTCGGCATCCAGAATGAGAAACCGGCGAAACGGCGTTTCTCGCCTATTGTCTGGTTGCGTGCTGCCCATTAACGCCAAGCTACCGCGAATATGCCGTGCTGCCTATACCTTACGCTCGGGATGTATTTTCCCGGTAATCGAAGATCCGCGCAACAAGCGCCGCACGGCTTCGCACGCCGATTTTCAGATAGAGATGTTTATAGTATTCGCCGACGGTGGATTCGGCGATATGCAGGCGCGCGGCAATGTCGCGAGCCTCGAGGCCGTGCAAAATAAGCTCGAGCACTTCAACTTCGCGCGGGCTCAGGCGAAAGCGCGCGGCCGCTCCGTTCAGCGGATCGCGCGTGCGAAGGCGCTCGAGCGACGCGGCGATGCACATACCGGTAGGTCCGGTAAGGACGCTAGTACGTACCATTAAGCCCGGTACCGGCGTTGCGGCATCTACAGGATCGCTACCGTCGATGATTGACGCAGTCAATGCCCGTACTGCCGCCTCTACCGACGTGGGAAGCCGGTCCAGGGCGCGCTCGGTCAGCCCGACCTCGCCCAAAACGACGTCTAGGCGAGGTTCGGCAGTAATAATGCGGTAGTCATAATCCAGCACCACCAAGCAAGGCGCACCCCGCTCGTGCAACACCGCAGCGTGGCGCTCCACCGAAGCACCGGTTTTTCTCGGTTCGGATGCACCAGCCATCGTTCAGCCGAGGCTAGCACACCCGCGTTACATGCTCCTTACAAAGGGCTTGCACGTCCGATGGATGAACAAGAAAGCGGGCAAGCGGGAGCTCGTCGAGGCTACCCAGCGCTGCTAAAGACGTGAGCCCTCGGACGGCGAACCTAGCCATATGCCGGCCAAGCGCTTATATTTGGACAAGTTGCTGCTGGATGCGCATGCATGGCATGTTAACCCGGATCACATCTCCCCGCCTGCGCTGCACGAACACTGTTCGTCCTGGCTTTCAAAAACAGAGCAATCGCATTACGCAGCATTACGCGCGCCGGAGCTGCGGCATAGGTATCTCACCGGCCGCGCGTTAGGCCGATTGTCTCTCTCAGAGTACGCCGCGGTAGATCCGGCCGAATGGCGTTTCGCTGAAAACGAGTTCGGCAAACCGCAGATCGCCGAACCTTCAGCTTTCAAGTCTCTGCAGTTCAATATAGCGCATACGGAAGGTATGGTGGTTTGCCTATTGAGCCGCGCGGGCGAGGTTGGCGTGGACGTCGAGAAGATCTCACGCACCGCAGATATCGACCTTATCGCTCGCAATTTTCTTTCCGAGCCGGAGCGCGCGAGCCTGACGGTTTTACCTCAGCCTGAGCGCAACGTGCGATTCTTCAAACTGTGGGTGTTGAAGGAAGCGTGCCTTAAAGGCATGGGTCGCGGACTGGGCAGCGGGGAGGAGCGATTCACCATCGGGCTCGATGGAAATGGTGAGCCGGCATCCATCGACGGCTGGCATTTTACGCTGCATCATCCATCAAAAGACCATATCGCCGCCACGGCCATCCGCTCCCAACACGCCCCGGGTTCACTGCCCGTTCAGTGGCTGAGCGCCGGCACGTTATTCGAAACTCGCATCCCCGTCGTACGCGGACGGATCCCAGAACCTGGGCTCACGTAGTTCGGCGTCGAGGCGCGCATCGGCTGCCCGGTAAAAAAATTTCCAGTTCGAAAGCGTTTTGCGGTAGGGAAGCCGGTCGTCAAGAGCGCGCATCTTCGGCACGCCGCATCCGAGATTTTCAAGGATGCAAAAGCCTTCCTGGGCACATCGCGCAAGTGCCGCCGCGAGCAGCGCCGGCAGCGCATCTGCTTCCGGTTCGATGCTTTGGTAGTCGACCAAACGCATAGCGCTGATGCCTTGCGTATCACCATGGGGCAGAGCCGGAAGCCTGAACGCGTGATCTTGTGCCGTCAAGGTGCAATACGCGCGCAGGCGGTCGTTTTTGGACGCCGTAAGAACCCACAGATTCCCTCTGCGCATCGGTGCACCGAAATGCCACGAAAGGGCGCGGCTGCTTCTTTCGGCCAAGAGCTTTTCCGGCTTTTGCGCAAGCAATTCGTTCCAAAACGCGTCAAACCGGGAATCGAAACGGTCCGTGACTTCGATGGTAAACGCACGAGCGCTCTTGGGAAGCGGCGTATTGCGGGCAGCATCTTTCAAACACAGCGCGGCGCCCACGGGATACGCCAGCGATCCGCTGACGGGGACGCGCGCCCTCTCCAAAGCTTTTTGCGCAAACGCGCGATGGCCGGTCACCCCATAGGACATGCTGTCCCATTCACCCAGCGGTATCCGTTCGCAGAATTGGCTGAACGACTCAAGCGCCGGAACGCTGACGGCGTTGTTGATGAATAGGTCAACCCCGGGTTGATTTAAATACTCGTCCATCAGCCGCAGAGCAAATCCGCGGTAGGGAGCTTTTACGAACCACGCTCGTGAAGCTGCCGATATGAGATCGTCCCCGCGAAATTTGTACAGCGATCGAACCGTCCCCATCGTGCCGACCATCTCACCGGCCTGCGTTTCAAGCACCCAGCCGATCGGGAAATCGTTTCCCGAGCGGTTCCGCAGCGGATTGTCGCGCCAAAGACTTCGCCAGTCCTCCACCGATGGAACGTCCAAAGAATAGCTTAAGCCCAGTTGCCGAATGTCTTCGTAATCGTCCAGAGTCGCGGGCCGAAGGCTAGCAGCGCGATGTGCTTGCGGCTGGGCCGATCCTATTCCGATATCCGGCGTCGTGCCTGTGAATTGGTTCACAAACTCGCATCACCATCGAAGGACGACGGGTCCCAAAAACGGGGCTGAAGCAGCTCTGCGTGGAGCGCCGGATCGGCCGCGCGGTAAAAGAAGGGCCAGCTATCCGACCGTACGCGGTACGGGGCATAGTCGTCAAAAGCGCGCATTTTGGGCATGCCCACGCCGATGTTTTCTAGGACATAAATATCTTCTGCGGTGCAGCGCCGCACCGCCGCATCAAGCAGGCACGGTAAAAGGTCCACTTCCGGTTCGATGCTCTGATAATCCACTAGGCGCATGCGCCGAACCCCGGGCGTCGAATATTCTCGCCGCCGCACGATGCAGTAACCTCGCATCCGTTTATTTTTCGATGCGGTAAAAATCCATAACAGACCATTGCGAATGGCTGGGCCAAAATGCCACGCAAGCGCCGCAAGAGACCGCTCTGCAAGCAATTTCTCCGGATTTTGCCGCACGAGCTCACCCCAGAAATCATCGAAACGCGCGTCGAACCGATCCATGGCGTCGATGGCGAAGGAACGTGGGACGGCACAGACCGGTTTCCTGCGGATAGCATCCTTGAGCCAAAGTCCGGCACCCGCGGGATGCGAGAGTAAACCCGCGAGCGGCACGTGCAGCTTGTCCAGCGCTCGCGCGGCAAACGAGCGATATCGCGTTACGCAATATGACTTCGTGTCCCACTGACCCAATGGGATCCGCGCATAGAGCTCGCTGCACGTCGCACTCGCCATCGAACCCGCCGTGGAGCCGATAAACAAATCGACGGGCTGATCGAAATACTCGGCCATCAGCTCGAGCGCCAGCCCACGGTATGGAGCCGCGACATACCACGACTGCCCCGTCGCCGCGATCAGGTCCTGACCGCGGAACGTATACAGTGACGGGATGCTGCCGAGCGTGCCGACGATGCCGCCGGCTTGCGTGTGCAACACCCAGCCGATGGGCGTCCCACTGCCGAGACGTTGGTAGACGGGATTGTCGGCCCAGTAATGGCGCCAGTCTTCGGCGGCCGCGAATTCGGTAGAGTGCTCCAAGACCAACCTGCGGATGCCTTCGTAATCGTCGAAACGGGCCGGCCGAAGCTTGGGCGGCGCAAGAGCCGCAGCCCCGGCCGGCGGCATATTTTTGACCTGAAAGCTCATGGCTTGGCTTCGTACGAAAGCGGCAGCGATCTCAGACCGCGCAGTCCGAGGTTTTCACGCCACGCAAGGTTCTCGTTTGTGAGCCGCAGCACCGGAAATCGCTGCAAGAGCGTTTCAAACGCAATATGTCCCTCGAGCCGAGCCAACGGCGCGCCGAAACAGAAATGTGCCGCCCATCCGAACGCGAGGTGTCGATTGTCCGATCGATCGAAGTCGAGGCGGTCGGGCTGCGGGAATCGCTCCGGATCGCGGTTGCCCGCGGCCATCACCGCGATCACCGCGTCCCTTTTGCGAATCTGCTTTCCGCCGAGCACTACGTCACGCGGCGCTAAACGGGCGGTGTGCTGGCTGGGGCTTTCATAGCGCAGCAGTTCTTCGACCGCCGCGGGCACGATCTCGTTCTCGCTGCGAAGGCGCGCCAAGGCTTGCGGATTACGCAACAGCGTGAGCATGCCGTTGCCGATCAGATTCGTCGTCGTTTCCTGGCCGCCGACCATCGTGACGATGCAGTTTGCAACGACCTCTTCGTCGGTCAGGCGATCGCCGTCGACTTCGCTGGTCATCAGCGAGTCGACCAATCCCGGCCTTGGGTTCTTGCGTTGTTCGAGGATCGCGTTTTGAAAGTATGCGGTCAAGTTTTGGGCAGCCTGCAGCACGTCCCCGAGCCGTTCGGGATTGTGCTGAAAGTTTCCAAGCATTCCGGCGAACGTCCCCGACCAGTCTTTCAGCCGGACGTGATCTTCCACGGGCACGCCCAGCAACTCGGCCGTCACGATCGCGGGAAACGGCTCGGCGAAGTCGGCCAAAAGGTCCATTTTGCCGGAGCCGCGTGCCACGATGTCGTCGATGAGATTGCTCGCGATCTGCCGGACGTGATCGCGCAGCACGTGTACGCGCGCCGGCATGAAGGCGGGCGCCGCAAGCGTGCGCAGGCGCGTGTGTGCCGGCGCATCCATAAACAGCATCTGCTTGACCATCACCGTCGCTATCGGGCTCACTTCGGGGGCACCCAGCCGCTCGAAATATTCCGGGGAAGGCGTGCGATCGGCGGAAAACCGAGTCAGGACCGTAATGACGTCCTGATATCGCGTGACGATCCAAGCATGGAGGTAGGGATCCCAATGAACGGGATCTTCGGTACGAAGGCGGCGATAGAGCGGATACGGGTTCGCCAGCACCTGCGGATCGAGTAAGTGGTAGAGACTTAAGGGGACTTGAGCCGCGCTATCGATCATCGGTACGATTGCATTACGCCGGCTGTTTCAGCCTTGCAACTTCCTGCGACAAGGCGGCGATCGTCGGTGCGGTGAACAGCTGCCGCAGCGTGACTTTGACGCCGAACTTATCGCGAATTTGGGCGATCAGTTGCACGCCGAGCATCGAATGGCCACCTATCATGAAGAAATTTTCGTCGACGTCAATCGCCGGCCGGCGCAACAGTGTTGCGACCAATGCCGCTATCTGGCATTGCAGTTCACTGCCGCCCGCATTAGCCGTACCGTCGGCCGCGAGATCATACGGCAAGAGATTATCCACGCAGGGCTCCGGAAGAGCAGATCTATCCAGCTTTCCGCTCGCCGTCACAGGCAGCTCCGACATTACCACGAAAAACTCGGGCACCATGTAATCCGGGAGATAGGTTGCAAGAAATTGGCGTACGCCGGCGGCGGCAAGGGTTGCCTTGTCGACTAAAACGATGTAAGCGACAAGCGAAAGCCCTCGAGCGCCGAGATCCTTCACCGAAACGGCGCTCCATTCGATTCCGGGACAACGATCCAGGTGCGCGGCAATTTCTCCTAACTCAATGCGGTGCCCGCGAATCTTCACCTGATCGTCGAGACGACCGAGGAATTCGATTTCTCCGTTTTGCAGCAATCGCGCGCGGTCGCCGGTTCGATAGATGCGCAGCGGATCCGCGGACGCAGATAGATAGTCCACAAATCGGCTTGCCGTCAGTTCGGGCAGATTACGATATCCCCGGCCAACGAGCGCGCCGCCGATGCACAGTTCTCCCACTTCGCCTGCCGCGACCGGACGCAATGCTTCGTCAAGGATCAGCGCCGTCGCATTGGCGATGGGACGGCCGATGGACGGCGGTGCGCCATCGTCGCCGTGCGAAGACACGGCGCCTGACGTTGCCACCACCGTGCATTCCGTTGGGCCATAATTGTTTACCACGCGGAACGGCGACTTTGGTGCCGGGCGAGCGTGCAACGTATCGCCCCCGGTCAGCAGAATGCTAAGGCTCGTCTCGTCGGGCCAGTCAATGTGGAGCAGCTGCTCGGCTACAATCGTCGGCACGAAACCGATCGTGATCTTCTCCGCGACCATCCAGTCACGAAGTGCCTCGGGCGAGCGGCGGGTCAATTCGTCCGCGACGCACACGCTCGCACCGGCCGTCAGGTAGGGCCAGATCTCCCAAACCGACGCATCGAACCCAAGGCCCGCGACCTGGCTCGCGCGGTCTGACGACGTGACGCGGAATTCGGACTGATGCCAATTCACCAAATTCGAAAGATTGCCATGGGTTATCTCAACGCCTTTGGGTTTGCCCGTCGAGCCCGATGTGTAGATAACGTACGCTAAGTTTGCGGCGTCGAGCTCAACCTTTGCAAAGGCGCTGCGAGATGTCGCGCTCCAATCGTCCATCTCGATCACATGCCGCCGGCCTGAAGCCGGACTCGGCGTGCCCGGCTGGGTGATAAGCGCGAAAGCGCCGGCGTCCTCTAAAATGAATGCCGCTCGTTCTGGGGGCGTGGAAAGGTCGAGCGGAACATAGGCAGCGCCGCTTTTTAGCACGGCGAGTGCGGCGACGATAAAATCTGCCGAGCGTTCTACATAGACTCCGACGCAGCGATTCGGCGCCGCGCCCGCTTCTTGAAGGCGCGCGGCCAAGTAGTCGGAGCGGCGCTCGAGCTCACGATAGGTGAGCTGCGCGGTTCCGTCGGCGACTGCAATACGTTCGGGCGCTCCCGCAGCGCACCGCGAAATTCTACGAGAAACCGCATTCGAGCGGTTTTCGATTTTGAAGATATTTTGCTCCGGCAATCGTTTGCCTTGCAAAACGAACGTGCCCACATTCCACCCTTTACTGTAGCCGGCTGCCGTAAACGACGACGGCAGCAATACGAGAACTCGTTCGTAGGAAGCGGCAGCCGGTAGGAGCACATACGTGCCATCGACCAGATGCGTGTTACGCCCGAACGTCCGTACGGCTTGAGCTTACCGAGCCTGTACCCGGCGGTCCATCCCAAGAGATAGGGATAGAGCGAGCAGGCGATTTGCGTCAGTCGGCGGCCCGCGCCAAATAATAGATCTGGAAACCGGTGTTCAGTTCGGCGGCGGCATTCGTTTCTATGCCGTTTCCGGAGAACGCCCGGATCCGATCGAAGCCGCAACGCCTTAGCTGAGCAAGCTGATGCTCGTGGGTCGTATAGTGCTGGTGCACCGCACCCTCAAAGAAAATGCCGGATCCGCGGCTCCTGATCTCATTGATTCGCCGCTTTAGGCTCCACGTCCGATTCTCGCGCCGCATGGTATATTGCCTGATGCAAGCGGGGATGAGCGCCTTCGGCCTTCGTATTTGCGCCGCAATATTCCGAACACCGGACCACGACATCAGTCCGCGCCAGTCGATGTTGTGAGTCGAAAAGCAAAACCGCCCGTCATCTTTTAGAACTTTCCTGACCTCGCGCAGGGCGACTTCGCGGTCAGATACGTCAACCGAATCCAGACCGTTGTAGCTGAACAGGACGAAATCAAAAGAAGCAGGCTCAAATGCTTGGAGATCGCGCGCATCGCCTAAGACGAAGCGCCCGTTCGGAATCCCGTCCGGAAACCTCCGGGCACACGCCTCCAGCATCGGCGGCGAATAATCCAAACCAACGTAACGGCGGACGAGGGGCTGAAAATGGGCGGTGGTTCTTCCGGCGCCCACACCGAGGTCGAGCATCGACATTTCGCCCAGCCCACTACCGACCAGCTCGTCCAAGATCGCCTTCTCGGGCGGGAAGAGGTACCTGAAGCCCTCATCGGCGGACATAGCAACCGTCTCCGGCCGCATGCTGAAGTCGTGGGCAATCGATGCCATAGCGAATTTCCTTACTGACAAGTCTACATTGCCGGCGCGGAGCGCCGCTTAATTCCCGTGCGCGTTTGCCGAATATACCTGTGCGCCGATAATGCGGCGGCTGCGCCTGTGAACAAGGCTTTGCTCCGGAATGAAATGTACCATAAAATCCACCGTGGCAATGCTTATGGCGCTCGTTGCGCTGTCGGCATGCGGAGGGTCCGGCGCCGGTACGCAACTGATCCCGGCAGATACGAACGGTAAACAGCAGCCGCAAGCGACAGCGAGTCCGAAACCAACGACGGCGGCAAGCTCCGCACCGGCACCGACGACTGCGCCAAGTTCGGTGCCCGCGCCGACGACTACGCCAAGTCCGCAAGCATCGTCGGCAACGACGGCGACTCCCTCACCCAGGCCGAGCGTTGCACCATCCGTTACGCCCTCTACAACGCCGACCGCAGCGCCCAGCGCGACGCCTACCGTTAGGCCCACCGCAACGCCGACCGTTACGCCCACCGCTACGCCGACCGTTACGCCCACCGCTACGCCGACCGTTACGCCGACCGTTACGCCCACCGCAACGCCCACCGCAGCGCCTATCGATCCGCCGTGCGTAAGCGGGTGCGTTACGCCCTTCGCAGCCGCGACCTTCAACGACTCGATCGGCGTCAATACGCACCTCGCGTTCCAAGGCTCGCGCTACGATCTGAATTACGCGAACTGGGCGCCGTTGCTGCTCAATTCACGGATCAAACATGTGCGTGACACGTTTTGTCCGTGGGGAACGCAGAGCACGTTTTGCACCGGCGCGTTTACGCAGCGCTACGAAGCCTTCTACAACGCCGGAATTCGCTTCGATCTCATCACGAATCCGTGGATGGGCTGGACGGCGGCCAGCACCGGCTGCCACGGCACCTGCACCGGCGGCTATCTCCCGGCGCTCGGTCTGCCGAGCGATTCAGTGGAAGCGTACGAAGGCCCGAACGAGTGCGATGACGAGTATGCGAATAACACCTGCAACACCGTCGGCAACACGGTCTACCCCTCGACGACAGCCGGCGTCGATAGCGTCTTTCAGGCATGGATGCCGTACGTCGCGACGCTGCGCTCGTCGTCCGTTCGCGTGTACAGCCCCGCCATGGCGGGATCGGCCTCGTACAATAATTACACCTACATCGGGAACGATACCGATGCGTGCGCGGTTCACGATGAAGTGAACGGCTTCCAGACGCCCGAGTACACCATGACGCAGTATTATCCGGCGTACGTGGCGGGCTGTGCGCATCTGGTCGGCAACGAAGGCCTCGCCGGCACAGAATCGGACGGCTGGAATACCGACATATCCGGCGGCGGCGGTAAATGCAGCAACGGCGCGGTCGATCAGCTCACGCAAGAGCGCTATTTCCCGCGCGATCTGCTGCTGCACATTCAGCACGGCGTGCGCGTCTATCCGTACGAGCTGCTGGACGATTCTGCGGACGGAAACTGCCATCAGTACGGCCTGCTCGATTTAAACTCTCAGCCCAAACTCGTCTGGACGCGAATCGGCCAGTTGATGAACTACTTTGCGGACAACGGAATCTCGCCGCGCACACCGCTCGCCTACGCGCTCACGGGCGACACCTCGAAAAGCCTGTATCAAGTGCTCTTTCAAAAATCGGACGGGACGTACATCTTGGTGCCCTGGCTCGGAACGCAGCTCTGGGACTATACAACCCTCACGGATTATGCGCCGGCGACCGAAACGCTGACGCTGACGCTGCCCGCAAGCGTGTCTTCCATAAAGGTCACGATGTTTGGCGACAGCGGCTCGCAGACGGTCATCTCCGTGTCCGGCCGCAATGGCGCATTCGCACTGCCCGTGAGCAGCTTAGTTGAAGCCGTCGCCTTCCATGTCTAGCATCAAGCCGGCCGGTATCGCTTGTGTAGGGTTTGTAAAGAAACGGTCGCCAAACTAAAGGCGCCTCGGGCCCCCAACCGATTCTTAACAGGAAGACCAAACGACGAGAGGATCATATTAACTTCGCGGACCGCAATAGGACTTAGTACCCGTAGCCGCAAAAAGGCCAACCGCGGAGCCTGCGCGCGCTATTGAATAGTAGCGCAAATTTACCGTCTGCAACCGCAGGGCAGCACGGAAGCCCAAAGAGCTCGACCCGACACCGCGCAGTTAGTGGTGTTCGCCCGAGTCGTAATCCATGAGAGGTCATCACATTGCGCGACAATAAACGTGTCTTTTCCATTGCCCTTCTGCCTCTTATCTTAGGCGCGGCGCTTGCCTTATCGGCGTGCGCCGGTTCGGAAAACCCCAGCCCGCTGCCCGATCAAGCGTCCGGCACCGTCAACAGCGGGCAGCCTGCCGCTAGCGTCACCACCACGACACAAAGCTCCACCCGCACAGTCCGAGCCGCTACGCCGGCAGCAACCGCTACGCCGTGCGCGAGCGGATGCATCACGCCCTTGGCAGCCTCAACCTTCAACGACTCGGTCGGCGTCAACACGCACCTGCAATTTACAAAATACGATCAAAACTACAACACCTGGGCGCCGCTCCTGCTCGGCTCAAAGATCAAGCATGTTCGGGACCTTCTGTGTAACTGGGGAACGGCGAGCGGCTACTGCACCGGGACTTGGAAAACCCGCGTTCTAGCGTTTTATAATGCCGGGATCCGGTTCGATGCCATCACCGATCCGTGGATGGGCTGGACCACAAGTACAACGGGGTGCCACGGTACCTGTCTAGACGGCTATCTCGCGGCGATGGGCCTTCCAAGCAACCTCGTCGAGTCCTACGAGGGGCCGAACGAGTGCGATGTCGGCTGGGTCGATTGCACGTGGCTCGGACCTAAATCCGGTCTGACGACGCAGTACGTAGTGTCCAAGTGGAGCCCCCTGATCTGGAATTTGCGTTCATCGAGCGTGCAGATCTACTCGCCCGCCATGGCGGGCTCGAATTCATATTTCAACTACGGGCAAATTGGCAGCTACACGAACGCGTGCGCGATTCACGATGAGGTCAACGCCTACCAGACGCCGGAGTTCACGATGCTCCAATACTATCCCAACTATGTGAAGGGGTGTCAGAGCTTCGTCGGCAACGAACCGCTCGTCGGGACCGAGTCGGATGGTTGGAACACCGATATCTCGGGCGGCGCCGGGAAATGCCACAATGGCGCTGCAGATCAGCTGACGCAAGAGCGTTACTTCCCCCGCGACCTCCTGCTGCACATCCAGAAGGGGGTGCGCGTGTATCCGTTCGAGCTGATCGATGAAGGCACGAACGGGCAATGCTACCAGTACGGCTTGCTCGATCTCAACTTCAAACCGAAGTTGGTCTGGACGCGGATTGGACAGTTGATGACCTATTTCGCGGACACCGGGACCTCGCCGCGTAAGCCTGTCGCCTACGCGCTGACCGGCGACACCACCAAGTCGCTTTACCAAGTACTCTTCCAAAAGTCTGACGGCACTTACATACTGGTTCCGTGGCTCGGGACGCAGATATGGAACTATTCGACGCTCACGGACTACGCGCCAACGACGGAAACCCTGACGCTGAGCGTACCCTCCACCGTAACGTCGGTCGCGGTGACGACGTTCGGAGATCGCGGAGCCGAGAATACAACGACGCACTCCGTAAGCAACGGGAAGGTCTCGCTGCAGGTCAGCAGCCTCGTGGAAGCGATCGCCTTCCACAGCTAAACGGGAACAACTTCGTGTAACGAGGAGGGGCCACGCCGGCCCCTCCTTTTTTCATTATCGTAAGGCATCAACGACCGCGAGCGCGGTCAGCAACGCCGTTATTATTGCTTCAGCAACGTTTCGAGCTTCGCGGCCCTGACGATCGCTGGAAATTGGCTCAATGCGCGTGTGCGCAATAGGTGTGCGGCGAGGTGCGTCACGTAAAGTATTACAAAACCGGCGAGACGCGGCAGGTCGCGGCTAATGCGTAAGTATCGCTTTACCCCGACATAGAGGCGAGCGCTTTCCAAAAGAACTCTTTCCGACTGAAGTGAAATATCCAATGAGCCTTCTCTTCCAATATCAAGGGCCTTGAGGTTCGGGCTAAACTTGAGCTCGTACCCTCGTTCAAGGGCGCGCAGGCTCAGCTCGGCGTCCTCATAACCATAGTAGATATTTTCGTCCCACTTCTCGCCGGCAAAGAAGGCCGTTGGGTACGCTGAGTAACTGGCTCCTGCGACGTGCGGGTTCTCGGCAGGTTCGAAATACCCGCGAAAATTGAGCCGCGAGGGCAGTTCTTGTTTGCCGTGCTCATTATATCTCACACCGACCAGTATCGTCTTGCAAGCTTTGCTCTGCCGCATATCGCTGTAAGCACGTTCAACGTTGGCAAGAAAATCCGGTTCGAGCAACGTGTCGTCGTCCAAAAACACGATTACGTCGCTGTTCGCAGCCAGGTGCAGGCAGTTATTGCGGTTTGCGCAAACGCCGCGACGTGGGCCGGCTAGATACGCCACTGCGTGCTCGGTAGTCACAGCTCTGGTCGCGGCGCTCCGGCTCTCGTCACTGGAATCATCCGATACCAGCAGCAAGTCCGGCCTGCGTTGCGCGTGCTGGACAGCGTAAAGACACCGCTCGAGCATCGCCGGGCGGTTTCGAGTTACAACGCATACCGCAATCGTCATCTTCGCCGGTTACCTACGTGTGTCCGAACCAAAGGGGTTTCGCGCGATTGGTTCGGTCGCCTGGAAGGCGGCGAACGAATCCCAACGTTCAGGGATTCTGCGCAGTCCCCGCGGAGCATACAATGGACTCGTCGCCCGTCGCGGCGTCTATTTGCTATAGCGAGAACTCAGTGAAAAGAACCGTAGCGATCGGCATCGTGTGTGTCGCTCTTTCCGCAACGACGTGTTTCGCGCACGCCGGTAATGGCGTCCGAGTATCTATGGTCAAGCCGGTGGCCGCTGCAGCCTTCAACGACTCCATCGGCGTAAACACCCACCTGAACTTTGCCGGCTCCCGCTATGATCTCGAATACCGTGCTTGGTCGCCGCTGCTCCTCGAGTCGCGGATCAAGCACGTCCGCGACGGTTTCTGTAATTGGGGAACAGCGAGCACTTTCTGCACGGGGAATTGGAAGACACGCTTTAACCAATTGGCCTCCGCAGGCATTAGGTTCGATATCATCACGGACCCATGGATGGGCTGGACGAAAGACACTACGGGATGCCACGGCACGTGCCTAGGCGGTTATTCCGGCGCGTTGGGATTGGCATCTACGGCGGTTGAGGCCTACGAGGGCCCCAACGAGTGCGACGATAAGCCGGCAGACTGCACGTGGTTGGGAACGGCGCCCGGGTTGGGCCCGCGCTATGTGGTCGCGAAATGGGTTCCGCTCATTTGGAATCTGCGTTCACAATCGGTGTCGATCTTCAGTCCCGCTATGGCCAGTTCGGAATCCTACGAGAGCTATCCACGTATCGGCAACTACACAACTTACTGTGCCGTTCACGATGAAGTCAACGGCACGCAAACGCCCGAGCTCAGCATGGCGAACTACTATCCCAACTTCCAGGCAGGCTGCAAAGCGTTCGTGGGCAGCGAGCCGCTCGTGGGAACGGAATCGGACGGCTGGAACACCGATACCACCGCCGCTTGCAAGAACGGTTCGGTGGACCAGCTTACGCAGGAACGTTACTTTCCCCGAGACCTTTTGCTGCACATCGAGAAGGGCGTGCGCGTGTATTCGTACGAGCTCCTCGATGAATTCCCGAGCGGGCGGTGCGCTCAATACGGCCTTATCAATCTGCGCCTCAAACCCAAGCTCGTCTGGCGGCGGATCGGCCAATTGATGGAGTATTTTGCCGATAGCGGAAGCTCTCCGCGAACTCCGCTGGCTTACTCGTTAACGGGCGATTCCACCGGGGCCATGCACCAGGTGCTCTTCCAAAAATCCGATGGAACCTACATCCTGGTCCCCTGGCTCGGAACGCAGCTCTGGAACCAGACCACACGTACGGATTATGCGCCCGTCACCAAGATGTTCATGCTGACCTTGCCTGCATCGGTGCGCTCAATAAGCGTGACGAAATTCGCGGATAAAGGTTCGATCTCGGTCACAACGCTTTGGCCCGTCCATGGAACGTTTCGGTTACGCGTCAGTAGTCTGATCGAAGCCGTGAGCTTTCGCGTTTCATGCGGGCCTTCGGGCAACCGCAAGCACACCGTTTCCCCGCGCAGGTGCGTGAAGTGAATCCACTATCGCGCAGGCATACCAGAACGGCAACAGTACGCGAGCGGTGAGCCGGCCCTGGCGCGCGAGTTCGCAGCCTTCCCACCCGAACGCTCCCAGCGGGCCAAACGTAAAACGGACCCGCGCTTCCGTGAAGCCTACGCGGCGCAACAACGCAACGAGTGCGTCCGCGCTATATCCCGGACGAACGTGGTCCGGCTGCTCCGGGAACTGCGCGAGATACCGCTTTTTCGCAGCCGCCGGCACGTGCAGCACGAGCCGGCC
This sequence comes from Vulcanimicrobiota bacterium, assembly GCA_963777315.1. Taxonomy (GTDB): domain Bacteria; phylum Vulcanimicrobiota; class Vulcanimicrobiia; order Vulcanimicrobiales; family Vulcanimicrobiaceae; genus CAVYEM01. The sequence goes on along the minus strand of CAVZQC010000004.1, from coordinate 209,826 downwards.
GCCGGGGCGCGTCGCGGCGAACAGGGCCGCGACAAATGCTTCGTCGTCTTCCACGTGCTCGAGCACGTCGACGCAAGTTACGACGTCGTATTGTGAGGATGCCTGTTGCTCGTCGACTCGCGCAAAGGTAACGCGGTCGTCGACTTTTTGCAGCCCGGCCATTTCCCGCGCCAGTTGTAAACGAGCCTGGATCGATGTCGGTACCCACGATCGTCGCGCTCGGCCAAACGCGGTGCATCGCGAAACTGAGCAGTCCGAGCCCGGATCCGACGTCGAGTATGCGAGCAGGAGCCGGTAATGCTCGCAGTGCGCGGTTCACGGCGGCAAAGCGAACGCGTGCACCGAGATCGTAGCTTCCGAGCATGCGCACTCCGGCGCGCATTACCGGGTTGGAAAAGCGCTCCGCAAGCTCGCTACCGTACGCGATCATAGTAAAACCCCTCGGCCGGCGGGGGCCGGTATTTGGCCCTCGTCGACCATATATAGGTTCGTACCAATATCTGCAATGGGGAGAAATCCCTGAAATCAGGGATTTAGCCGCATCGCCGATGAGCATTACAATCGAGGTTGCCAGGGTGCCCAGGCTCATTCCGGCTGCTGTGAGGACAACGTTGAAGAAAATCGCTGTCATAGGCGCAGGGCGCGTCGGGCTAGTCACTGCAGCCTGTTTGGCGCATCTGGGTAACCTCGTGGCGTGCATCGAACGCAGTCCGTTCTACTTGCAGACGCTGCACGCCGGCCGGCTGCCGTTTTTTGAGCCGGGGCTGGCCGAATTGGTGACTGAAGCCGTCGATTCTCGAGCGCTTACCTTCTCCAGCTCCATCGAAGATGGGCTCGCAGACGCAAGCGTGATCTTTCTTTGCGTCGGAACGCCGCAGAAATTTGATGGTACAGTTGATTTGGCGGACGCGCTTCACGCAGCGGAGGAAATCGGCCGTACGCTAACGTCGGACGTCTGCATCGTGAGCAAGTCGACCGTACCTCCGGGCACCAACGAACGACTGCTTTCCATCGTTCAATCCGCTGCGCGCGTCGACGTCCGAGTTACGATGGTCTCGAACCCCGAGTTTTTGCGCGAAGGATCCGCCGTCGCGGACTTTTTGGAGCCGGATCGCATCGTCATCGGCGCGCGGTGCGCGCAAGATGCGGCAATCCTGAAGGACGTGTATGCCTCACTAGAGGCTCCGATCATCGTGACGGACATTCAGGCAGCCGAGCTGATCAAGTCGATTTCCAACTTTTACCTTGCGCTGCGCGTCTCATTTGCGAACGAAGTCGCCGATCTGTGCGATGCGCTGCAAGTCGACGTGCTCAACGTGCTTGATGCCGTAGGCATGGACGCCAGAATCGGCCGGGGATACCTGCAGCCCGGTTTGGGCTTCGGCGGCCCTTGCCTTCCCAAAGATCTGCGCGGGCTCGCCGACAGCGCGGCACGCGCGGGAGTCGACGCACCAATGATGGCCGCAACGTTGCGCATAAACGACCGGCGAATAGAGAAGGGTATCGCGGCTCTTTCCCACGCGCTCGGCGGACTGCGGAGGCGTTGCGTCTGCGTGCTGGGACTGAGTTTCAAGGCCGGCACGGACGACCTTCGCGGTGCCCCTTCACTGCGTTTCATCGAGGCACTTCTCGGCGAAGGCGCCACGATACGTGCGCACGATCCCTTGGCCTCAGACAACTTCCGCCGTTCGGTTCTTTCAACGCACGTCAGTTGTAAGGCGCACGCCGAGGAAGCCGTTCGCGGTGCCGATGCCGTGGCCGTTATGACGGCATGGCCGCAGTACAAGAACATCTCGCTAACAGTCGTCCGCGCAGCGATGCGAGGCGACGTATTGTTCGATGGGGCGAACGTCTTCGAACCGGCAGATGTCGTGCGCGCGGGGCTGCTCTATTGCGGCGTCGGCCGGGCCGGCGCGGCTACCGCGAAAGCCACAACGACAGAAGTGGAACACGTCTCCGCGTAATCGATAGACGGGCCGTGCATAACTAGATGGCCGCGCACTGGTATATTTTTTCCATGTCGCGGGCCACACTATCCCACGAATACTGTACCGCCGTCGCCAAACCGGCCTTGCGTAAGTCGCTCCAGCGCGAAACATCCTCCAATAGATTGTGGATTTCTTCTTCCAATCTGTTCGCGTCGCCGACCGGCACGACGATGCCGTTATGGCCGTTTTCGATGTAGGACATGGGGCCCGGTGAAGCGGCCACTACAGGGACGATGCCGCACGCCATCGCCTCCAGCGGCGCAGCCGGAAAGCCTTCAGACAGCGAAGGAAAGGCCAAGATGTGGTATGGCGCGAGTAGACGCGGAAGATCTTCGTTCTTATAGGCCGGCGCGACGAAGATGCGGTCGCGCAGTTCGCTCGGATAGTCGGCGAGCACCTCGTCCACACTCGCCATCGTCCCAAACAATCCGAAGCCGGCATCTTTATGCTTGCGCAAAATCGATTGCATCGCCGGGCGCAGATAGCGGCTGCCCTTCATGTTCGTGTAGCGTCCGATGAAGGCAATGTTTCTCGGCCCCTCGATTGGCCGCTTGTCGCCCAGCAGCGACTTCGCGTTCTCGATAAAGTGCTGTGCGATCCCGTTTCTCACGCGGACCGCCCGGTTTGCATCGACGGTAAGGTGATCTACGGCATACCGCAGATCGACGTCGTTCAGAAACAGCGCTGCGCGCGCCCGAGAAAACGACATGCCGCATTCCCATAATCGAAATCCGCCGTGGTAGATTCGATACCTCCACGATAATTTGTAAGCGCCTGCCCTGTTTGCCTTGAGGCGGACCTCATGGGCGACGTGCTCGAGACCGTGGCTGCGGGCGACCATGGCCGGGGATGCCTTGCGCGGCCATATCTTTGCCAGAACGCTAAAAACCCAACCGTCTCCCGAAGATAAGTCCAGAACATCGTAATGGGGGTATTTTGCGATAAACCATGCGACGAACCATGGATAGATGTACGTCTTCAGCTGCTCGGGCCCCGGCACACGCTCGAACGACAGGACGTCAACAGTGTGACCCCGATTTCGGAGGGCGTTCGCCAGGTGCCAGGTAACACCGGGGGCCCCAGCATCCGGATCCAGCCGGTGGTGAATGGACATCAGAATGCGCATAGTATTGACTGCTCTTTCACTATGGCGAGCGATGCGCGCCCGTACGCGCTTCCAAAACCGGCCGGGATCGAGGAAGAGCCTCTTCCCGTCGAATACGACTCGGCTTCCGTCGATCGACAATGTATGCAAACCGTGCGGGAAGCGGCCGCGCGGATCTGGGCTGAGTACGGCGATAGGCTCCTCTTCGTAAGAAGTGGGATTGCACACGCGCACGCGGTTCAGCACCAAAGCACCACCGTAGGTGACGGAGCAATCTTGGGCGGGTCTAAGAAGCGTTCCATTTAGCCAAAACGGCGTGCCTCCCGGCCGCGAAGAGCGGACGTCGACCTTAACCGGATTGCGTGGGTGTGACGTCCACGGGCCTTCTCAGCTGCCGCGAATATAGTAGACACAGGTTGTCGTGCGTGCCGAAATCCTGATCGCAGTAAGCGATCCAATAGAACTCGCCATGCCGGAAGAGGGTCGCATCGGCGATGCGCGCACCCTCCTCTACGGTACACACAACGCGCAGTTCAGTCTGCGCAACCAGTTCAAAGAGGACTAGCTTTCGAAATTCACCCATTTCCGGAAGCAAAAATACCCGCCCCTGCTCTGGGAATGGAAATGGGTATGACAAATGGCCATCACTGATACGCAGATCCACCGGCTCTTCGCCGATTACCGTTTTATCGTCGAGCGTGAGCTTACGCAATGCTCCGCGGGCGGTGCGGTAGTCATATCGCTCGCAGAAAATGACGTCCGATCGCCCAGGGCACGGAAACGGATCCGCAAAGTAGGTTCGGCGGGATGGCGATTCAATCCAGCGGTCGGAATGCAATGCTTGTGAATGGAGCAACGACTCTGCGGGCGCATTAAGAACGCCGATGGCCCAATACTCGTTCAATGCCGTTTCGCGCAATACTATCGCCGTTCGAGCAAGGCGGGCTCTCAGCTGTTGCGCTTCGATTCTCGCGCTGGAACGCCGGCGAGTCTTCGGCGTTGCGCAGAACGTCTTTTCGCCGCCAGATCGGGTTTTGCGCAAAGCCGCGCCAACCAGATGAGCTGCAATATGGGCCACTCGGTCGAGCAACGCCCTGTATCGGCGGCAATTCCCGACATGCGCTTCCGCCAGCACGGTCCAACCGAGGTCGACGGTTCCACGCTCGATGAGAAAAATAGACGCGACGAACGGAGCTCGGCAGCACGTTTCCACCAAGCAAAACGGATTCAGTATCGGTTCGCCCGTGCCGTCCACAAGGCGCCACAAACGCCCCGGCGGTGTGCCGGCCGGTTCCGTGCCGAAGAAGTCGATGAAAACATCGGCAGCGTCCTCGTTTGGCGTTACAGAACTCGGAGCAGCGCCGCCGGCCCACCACTGCAGCGCGGTTCCCAATACGGTCCCACGCCACTTGCCGCTCGCAGCACTTACGCCGCCGTCAGCGACAATCATGGCCGGCACAGAAACCGCTTCGGCGAGCAGCTCACCAAAGGGCGATGCCGGCTCTACGCCACAAAAACAGATGCGCCACCGTGTGGTGCTTACCGCAGTATCCACCGCAGTCCCCGGAACACTTTGATGCATGCGTATTCCGGCCGCGGCTTACTGCCGAGAATCCGGATCCGCAGACGAACCTGGCTTGCTCGAACTGGCTGATTGGCCGCTGCGACGAACAGACTCTTTCCGTGAGAGGATGCCCAACTTTCTGACGGCGGCACGGAGGGCGTCCGTCCCGCGGCTAGCGGCATGAATGGCAACGAACGGCACCAGCGTTCGCACGTTTTTAGGAACGAGATCGTAGCAGCATTCCGTCCAACTGCAATTTACCAATCGTCTTTTGTACTCGTAATCGCCCGGGCCGAAGTCGAAACGGTCAGGCGGCTGTGGCCGGTTAACCAGTTCCTCAATGCGGCTAACCATTGCATGTATTCCTACCCCCCATACCGCCCAAGCGGGATCGTATGCGATTTCGTCTCCGAAACATGTCCCGTCAATCTCGCACGCTGAGAGGAATACTACGGGCTCGCCTTTACAGTACAGCACATTGCCTCGCCACCAGCCCCGTCGTGCCATGCCCCGATACTTTTCGAGCACGCCGTTTTGCGCGGCCAGACCGGCGCCATACGCGCGATATTGATACGACATTCTTGCAATGGGAAGCGCGGCGTCCAGAAACGTCTGCACATCTGCTTCATCCTCGTAGGTCACCAGTCGGACGTCACCGTCACAATGCTCTTGGAGCCTGCGCTCATGCCGCCTGACGTTTTGCCGATCCTTGGAGCTCAACTGGTCTAGGTATCCGCGGGGAGGCTTCGGCAGGTCGGCGGCATGATGCAACTGATCCGGGCGCCGTTTCAACGAAAGGAAAACAGAGAGCACGCGTTCGTCACTGCACGCAATCCGCTGATCCGGTTCGGGCCGAAGACCTTCGAGAGATATCGGCAAAGCGGGGAATGCGGCGTGCAAAAGCACGATCAGGTCGGCTAGTGCACGGGCCGCATTCTCGCTTCCGAATTCGATATCGGCAACAATGCTGCGGACGATCCTCAGCCGTTTGACGGATCGCTTGCAAAGCGCGATCCCTCTGACCTCCCAAATCTGGGTCATCAAGCATCTCTGAACGACTGCGTACGCGCACAAGCCTTTCTCGTTCCGCAGTTCGAAAACAAGAATCTTGGCTTCGCCTTCCCGGTCGAGAAATCGCATCCATTCCACGTGCTGGTCGAGGTAACGATCGTGGGAAGCTTGCCAAAGGGATAGTGCCTCCACGATCCAGCGATCTCGCACTTCGGGAGTCTCCAGATCGACTTCCGTCCAAGGAAATGCGCCGGAACCGTAGCGGTCCGCCGTCTCGCTGCTACTAGTGCGCAAGGGTGGCGGAATGCAGACGTCCATGATTTAGCGGCCTCTCATCCAAGCAAAATCCGAGCGGGATACGATAAGCCGGGGCACGCGCACTCTCAGAATCAGCGGCATCCCCAGCAGCACGAAACCCAGACGCACGAGCGCCGCGATCAGCAATGCGAGTGCCGCTCCGACCGTACCGTACACAGGCACAAGCAGCAGCATCGAACCGAACGAAAACGCCAATCCGATGCCATGGATAATCGTCACCATGCCGGGTCGCCCGCTTCCGGAGTACGACTGATACAAGAGCCCGACGGCGTTCGCGGGGACGGTCGCGATAAGCAGGATAAAAAGAGGGCCGCTTGCAGCGGCAAACTTCGCGCCGTACAAGAGCGTCAGCAGGTGTGGCCCAAGCAAACCCAGGCAGACGGCGGCAACGGCATTTATCGAGCTGAGCACCCTCACGGCCACACCGACTGCTTCGGTGATGGTCTGCAATGGGCGTGCAGCAAGCTTCGGAAACAGTACGGTCTCTGCAGCCGAAGGCAACACTGTCAGCACGCGCGACAGGCTCAATGCGACCACATAGATGCCTAACGCCGAAGGCGGGAGGATGGCCGCAATGATGACCTGATCGAGATAGCCCGAGGTCACGCCCAGGAAGTCCACGCCATAGAACCGCAAGCCGTAGTGGAGCAGCCGCACGAACAGATTCAATCGAAGCGTAAAACGCGGATGCGTTTGATGCACGACGACGGCACCAAGATACAGGAAGCTGAACGCGCATGGAACGGCATACGCGCCGGCGGCCGTCCCCGGAGTCAAGTGCTTGGTCAGAGCCAAGACGCCGAGAATGGCCAACGTGCAAAGGGCCTGAAGATACGCATACTGGTTCGCCAAAACAAACCGCCCGCGGGCCTCGAGCGCGGCGATAAACGTGAACGATGCGGTCATGAGCGGCGTCAGCAGCAAAAAGACGCGCGCAAGGTCTATGATGCCGGTGCTGTATTTCGAGAGCCACATCGGCTCCAGGAACCACCCGATCGCCATTGCTGCCACGCCCGCGCAGAAGGTGAGCACGAAATTGATAGCGATGTATTCCCGCTCGTGCTCGGCGTCTGCTTTGATGTTGTAGATCAGCGACGCGTGCAGGCCGAGGGTCGCAAGTCCTGCAAGGACCGTCGGAGCCAAGATGAGCGCTGCCTGTTCCCCACGGCCCGCCGGCCCGAGCATCGCCGCCGTAATCAGTCCGGTGCACAGATTCACGCCCTGGGTCACAGACCGCAGCATCGCGACCTGCGCGACATTCACGCCGCTACGGCCGATCGGAATGATGCGCGCCAGGCGAGCGCGGATCCGTGTCAGCATCGCGGGTAACGCTCCTGACCCTTACGTTGTATGCGTCCGCAATTCACGGATTGTCGGAACGGCGGCGCGCGCTCTGAACGTATAGGGCGATAGTGGGGCTGGACTTGGGTTCTAGTGAAAAAATACGAACGGCGAGCGGAAAATCGATGGTAAAGTCGGCTTCACCCGCTGTAAAGATGTCACGCGACTGCACGATGAGTCGATCCACCAGACTCTGCAATCCGAAAGGCAACTTGGGGTACTCTTGGGCACAGGCGTCTTGTGGGCAGGCGAACACGCGGCCGTTTCCGTCCAACAAAAATACACTGCCTCCGGTGCGTAAGGAAGGCAGAGCCGCCCCAGATGGCCCATACGTCATGCGAGCATCGTGCGCCCGGGACGAACGAAACGCAATCCCGGCGTACTAGGATTTCGACGCTCGGCTTTGCAGCAGCGTTCCGACTCCCAGCAGCCGGCCGCGGACGACCGGCTTGAATGCGGTCCATACTGACCGATCCTTGGCCGCAAACCTCAGGCACTGAACCACGCCGGGAAGACTCCGGTGTCCGACCAAGACCGACCACGCTAAGAACACCGCCCATCGGGCTGACGGCAAATATTCCAAGATGGCTACGGTTTCATTGTGCGCTTCATTCCGCACCGCCGCCGGCGATCGGGAAAAGCGCTTGTCGTCGTCCAGGCGTTCTGCGCAAAAGTGATCCACCGCAACGGCGGGATCGTACAGTAGCCGCCAGCCGCGCCGCCGCAGCCGAAGAGAAAAAGACATGTCGTTACAAATTTGGGCTCCCGCACCGAGAAGCCGCCTATCGAACTCAAAAGAGCGGATGGCGCTCATGCTATAACTCATGTTGGCGCCTTTTAGCACATCGACGTAGCGCGCCGGTCCGACGCCTCGGTGGTGATTGCCGATCTCGCGGCCGAACCACTGTACTTTTCCGACAATAGCGCTTTCGCCGTAAACCCGGCCGTTGCGGATATAATCCCGCCCTCCGACGCCGCCGATGTTTGGATTCGCTTTGAAATGTTGTTCGATGCGCTCTAGCCAATCCGGGTGCGGTGCGGCGTCGTCGTCCGTTATAGCGACGACATCACCCTCTACCTCAGCCAGTCCCGCGTTCAGTGCAGCCACCTGGCCCGGCGCATTGACCGTAACGATTTGTATGGGCAGTTGAAAGGATGACTGCTCGAACAGCTGCTGCGTTTCCAGGTCCGAATCCCGCCGGACGACCAGCACTTGATTTGCCGGACGCGTTTGCTGCTCCAACGCGCGAAGACACCGCAGCAAGTACTCAGGACGCCGATAGGTCGGTACCATTGCCGTGAGATTCACGCGACCTCACCGTAAACGCGCTTTACCTGTTTGGCGATGATCGGCCAGCTGAAACGTTCTCTCGCATACGATGCGCACTCTGCCGAGGCCGGGAGCTGCAGCCTACCGGCCAGAGCCGCGCGAAGGCCGGACGTAATTGCTGCGCAGCCGCTGTTTTCGAGAATGAGGGCATTTGAGAGTCCGGAAACGGCTTCAGGCAGGCCGCCGACCGGCGTTACAATCGCCGGTGTGCCGCATGCCAGCGATTCAGCCACCACTAAGCCGAAACCCTCGAGCGCTATGCTCGGCACGACGGAAACATCCGCAGCACGGTAGTACAGCGGTAAATCTTCTTCCGATACTCTGCCGGCGAACACAACGGAATCGGCGAGATCGCTCCCGCGCACTTGACGCTTGAGCCTATCGGCGAGGGGACCATTGCCGACGATCGCCAAGACAACGTCGCGATGTTCCTTCTTAACGCCTGCGAAACCGGCGATGAGATTTTCCAAGCCCATGCGTTCGGCAAGGCGCCTGACGACTACCACGAGCGGGCGACTCAACGACAACCCCAGGCGCAATCGCGCCTCGTCACGCGAACATGATAAATTGAATCGTTCGACGTCGACTCCACCGGGAATTACACGGATGTTTTCCAGCGGCACGCCGTAGCTGCGATGCAGCACGTCCCGAAAGGCAGCCGAGAGCACGATTGCGATTCGCGCACGCGAATACACCAACTTTTCAACGAAGAATTGACTCAACGTCGCGAATCGCGATGCGCCTTCTATGCGCGATTCTGCCGCCCACGGCCCATGAAAATGCAGCACCATGGGCAAATCGTTGATAGCGTCCAAACATGGGGCGGTGAAGAGCGCAAAGTGCGATGCCACGACATTTACAGGGTATGTCGCAAGAGTTTCTCGTACGGCTGCGCGCGCCGCGCGCAGGCGTTCGATGAGCGGTGCATCGTAGGCGGAAAAGATCCGGATACCATCGCGCCTCGGCGTCGTTATGGAGCTTTTGCCGGCCACGATGCCGTGCACCATGACGTTCTGGGCCACCAAATGATCGGTAATCTCTGAAAAAAAGCGGCTGGAGCCGCCTCCGATACCGTCGGGAAACCATACGAGCCCAATTTGCAGCGTCGAAAGAAGCGTGGCTTCGCCGGCCGGCGGCGCACATAGTGCAGTCACCGGCAATACTTCTCGCAATTGCGGTCCCATGCGCTTTCTATTCTACCGTGGTGGCGGCGGCATCCCATCCCTAACGTTAGGGGTCGGCGTCGCATCCGGAGAGAGCCCTGCCAAAACCAGGCGGATAAATCCCGCCTGCTAGGGATGATTCTCAACGAAAGCCGATGCTACGATGTACGAACGAGTGCACATCAGCTACGATTTTGAAATGAGTCTTTTTGCAAAATCTCGATGCGTTCGCAGCCCGCTACTGCGCCGGAAGCAAGGATTTGGCGCGATGATGCGGCTGCGCTAGCGCAATGCTTATTGCAAATGAGCCCCCAATCGTACCCATGGTGGACGCCGGCCAGGACCACCTGATCTATGGCTTGTTGCCGTCGCGCGTCGCCGTCCCGGTCGTTCCCCCCATGTGGCACGTCTACAAACGGGTCATGGACGCAACTTTCGCCCTCGCGCTGATCATCGTGACCATACCCCTGGTCATCGTCGCGGGCATCGCAATCGCGCTCGTATCCAAAGGATCGCCGATCTTTTCACAGCCGCGTGTCGGTAAGGATGGCCGCATCTTTAGAATGTACAAGCTGCGAACGATGGTTCGCGGTGCGCACCTGCTCCATGAAAAGATGCGCAGTTTGAACGAGGTGAGCGGACCGGTTCTGAAGATAAAGTGCGATCCGCGCCTGATCTCGATCGGCCCTTTTCTGCGTCGCTATAGTATCGACGAGATCCCAAACCTATGGAACGTCATGATTGGGGACATGTCCCTGGTCGGGCCGCGCCCGCCTTTGCCGAGCGAAGTAGCCAACTACGATATGCCCGCGTTTCGCCGGTTGACGGTCAAACCCGGCGTTACATGTCTTTGGCAGATATCCGGACGCTCGGACGTGGCATTTGACGAATGGATCAGACTGGACAATCGCTACATCGATAGTTGGTCCCCTGGCCTCGATTTACGGATCATCGTTGAAACCGTGCCGGTGGTTCTTCACGGCAGGGGTGCGTACTGATGAAAAACAGCAGACCGCGGATCGCTATAGTTACCGACGCAATGACGCAGCGCGGGGGCGCCGAGAGGGTCGTTGAGGCTCTTGCCGAGCTGTTTCCGGACGCGCCGATTTTTTCGGTGCTCTATTCTGCGCAGTCCGGGCCACGTTCGCTCCAGTCCCGGGTAAGCCCGTCGTTTCTGAACGCGTTCCCCGGCGCTCAACGGCATCACAAATGGTACTTTCCGCTGTTTCCCGCCGCCGTCGAGAGCTTCGATATAAGCGCATACGACATCATCATCTCCTCTCACCATTGCGCTGCCAAAGGCGTGCTGCGAAGCGGCTGGCAGACGCATATTTGCTATTGTCACACGCCTATGCGCGCATTGTGGGAACGCACGCACGACGATGTGCGGGCGTTGCCGGCACCCATGCGGTTTGGGGCCGACATGCTGCTCTCGCGCATGCGCCAATGGGATTACATCACCGCTTCGCGGGTCGACTCTTTCGTTGCCAACAGCTTCGAGACGCGTAATCGTATTGCTAAGCACTACGGTCGTGAGAGCACGGTTATCAATCCACCGATCGACACGGACAAATTTAAACCTGAAGGTCGCCCAGGCGACTACTATCTGGTTGCATCGCGGCCCGTTCCGTACAAGCGCATCGATATTGCCGTTGGAGCCGCAAGGAAACTCGGGCGCCGGCTAATCGTCGTCGGAGGTCAAAAAAAGGACCATTCGCCGGACGGTGGATGCGTGCAATTTCTGGGACACGTTTCCGATCAGAGGCTGGTAGAGCTCGTGCGCGGCGCGCGTGCGATGATTGCGCCCCAGCATGAGGATTTCGGGATGGCTATTCTTGAAGCCAATGCCTGCGGGCGGCCCGTCATCGCGTTCGGCCGGGGCGGCGCACTCGAGACGGTCATCGATCGGACGACCGGAATTCTGGTGGCGGAACAAACCGTCGACGCGTTTGCCGATGCGATCGAGGGCTTTGAACGCATGAGCTTCTCGCCGCACGTTATTCGGCGTCACGCGGAACGCTTTAGCAAGGCTCGCTTTATGCAAGCATTTGAAAATCTCGTGTATGCCGCCTACGTGCGTTCTGAGGAGCACTTAGAGTTTCCGGGGCACCTTCAGAGTTCTCCGCTCGCCGTTGAAGTGGGCGTGTAGCACAGTGGAGCGATTTTCTATGGATGTTAGATCGGTCTTGGAGACCCTTTGGAACCAGCGCCTGTGCGTTGCGATCGTGCTTGCCGTGGGCCTTATGCTGGCCCTAGGCAGCGGCTTGCGGCGGCATGCCACCTATACCGCCAACGCCTCCGTGCTGATGGTGCCGGGCGCAAACGACGATGGAGCCGGCGTTCCGACCACCATGGCTAAGCCGTTGATGTCCGACGACTTGCCGCTTCTGGTAAAAACGAACACGGTGCTGGATCGCGTCTCAAGCGACATGGGACACTCGATTTCCTCGGAAGCCCTACTTCGACGCATTCATGTCGATGTGTTTCAGAACTCAAACGTCATGACGATTGCGTTTGACAGCCGCACCCCGCAACAGGCGGTGAAAGGAGCAAACGCGGTTGCCGAAGAGGTCGTCCAGTATTATCGCGAGATAGCCACGAGCCGCTTTGATTCACTGGGCGCCGATATGAAGCGGCAATTGGCGAGTAGGCAGCAGGAGCTAAAGCAGATCGACACGCAGCTCCAAAGGTTAACCGCCGCCTACCCGTACATCGAAGACGGCTCCGGAGCCAGCGACGACACATCGATAAATGCACGGCTCGTTCGTTTGCAGAGCGAACGGGATGAGTTGCTGGCGACATTATCCGGCGAGATATCGCAAACGAGCCTCACCGACTTGCGCTCGAGCCAAATGGCTCCGCTGGCTCGCCAACAGCTTCTCAGCGAGGATCCGGTCTATAGCAGCACGCGTCAACAGTACGGTCGGGACGTGGCTCAACTTCGCCGCGAACAATCGCAATATACGGCTGACTATCCCGGCCGAGTGCAACTTCAAGGCATGATCGGCCACGAGCAGTTAGGGCTTTCCGGCGACCAGAAGAGAATCGGAGAAGAGTCGCTTTCTGCAACGCAGTCGTATGCCGCTGCGCTGGCAGAACAAAGCCGGGCCCATGCCGCGGTGGCGAGCGACCGCGCCAGGCTTGCACAGATCAATAACACGATAACGGAGCTGCAAAGTCAGCTCACAGGCTCGGCGGTCACGGGCACGACGGTAGCCGCCTTACGGCGGGAGCGGACGTCGTCAGAAAACGCCTATCAATTGCTCTCGACCCGGCTCATAACGACGCTGGCGGATCGGGCCGCCGCTGCGTCGACAGGTTCTTTGATGGTCTTCGATCGCGCGTCGTATGCCGGGCGCTCTCCCTATAGCATGCCGGCGCTGATCATGGCCGCGATTATGGTCGTTGCGCTTTGGGTGGCGATAACGCTTGCCTTTGTACTCGAAGGACTCGATCGTCGATTCCGTACGCCGGCGGCTATCGAAAAGGCTTATGGCTCTCCGGTGCTGGGAGTCATTGGATGAGGAGATACTAACCGTGCTTAATGCTAACGACTCGCCGTTGCAATCGCTTCGGGTCGTGCTGGATGCACGCCTACCGAATTCGGCAATGATGGTTGTATCATCGGCGTGTGCCGGCGATCGCCAGGCCGAATTAGCATACGGCCTGGCGCGCGCGTTTGCGGCCGCCGGCCGCGCAACCGCCGCCCTGAACTTGTGCGATGATTCGTATGGCAGTGAGCCGGGCGATGTGTCCGACGACGTGGAGCTGCGCGCGTTCGGAGGAACGTGCGTTAAAGCGCCGGGCACGACACGCGAGCTGAATTCGCTCGTAGCAAACGTGCGAGCAGAGCACGAGATCTTCATTGTCGCGTGCCCTCCGATACCCGCCGATAGCACGTCATTAGAATTATGCCGGCTTGCCAGCGGGGTACTGCTCGCGGTCCAATTGGGCCGCAAAGCCACGCCGCAAGATGAAGAAACCGTGACGCAGCTGCGGCGCGTGTCGGCGACCCTTCTCGGAGTTATCGCGATGCGACCGGCCACCGGCGCAGGCGTGCAGGTGACTGGCGCAGCACAAACCGTGGCGCGAAACCTGGTGCCTCTAACGCTCAAGCCACCGCTGCCGTCGTTTCCCCCGCGGCCAACGGAACATTCGTCGCGATAAGTGAACCATAAACCAACGCTTGCCGCGCCCGACGGTAGTTCGGTGAGCCGTCTCATATGGTGGTATTGCGTCGGCGTACTCGTTTTTTGGGTCTTTGATTCAGGGATTCGACGGCTCGTCGATTGGCACAGCGCCTTCCATGCATCTCAATTGCTGGTCCTGGTGCCGCTCGCCGGGGCTCTTTTCCTGGCCGTCGCGGTCACCTTTCGCGGCTACGGGGCCGTACCGCGCCGGGTGCAATTTCTAGCCTGGACTTGGATCGGCAGACTTTGTATATGCAGGCACGGTTGCGTGGTTCCTAGGGAATGCGCAGCCGGCATTTTACGACTTTTTGCAGTTCGTGGCGCCGGTATTCCTGGCTCTTTGGCTTTCCGTCCGGAACGAATCATCCGTCAGCGTATTCGATCGATTTGGTTGCGTCATGCTTGTCGTCGGCGCTGCAGTGAGCGTCTACGGAATATATCAATTCCTGGCACCGCCGCCATGGGACGTCTATTGGTTGCAGCACGTTGCTCGTAATAGCGGGATGATCACGAACGGCTTGGCTCGTCCTTTTGCGATACACGTCTTTAGCGTCCTCAATTCACCGACACCGTGCGCCACGTTTCTGGCAGCCGCGATAGCGGTCAACCTTTATCGCTTGAAAGAACGACGCATCTGGCCGCTCCTAGCCGTTTTCACGTGCGTTATCGCACTTTCTTTAACGCTCGTGCGGTCCGCGTGGGTCGCGCTCGCGGTTGCGATGGTGGTGTATCTGCTCTTTAGCTGGAAGCCATGGCGTACGGCATCACGACTGGTGCTGTTCGGCCTTATCGTAACAACGTTCTTCGCGTGCATATCCCCTTGGCTGACGATACAAGCGGGTCAAAACAGTATCGCGCTGCGGTTGCAGACCTTTTCACATCTGGACACCGACAGGTCGGTAAGCGCGCGCCGGGAAACGACGGCGGAACTGTTGGGGGAATCGGTGGCCAACCCGACGGGCCAGGGCCTGGGCATAGCGGGAACCGCGTCGCAGCTGACCAGTTTCACGGAAAAGGTGTACTCGATAGACGGCGGCTTCCAGGCGCGTTTGGCTGAAATGGGCTTCGCCGGTTTTACCGGCTATGTTGTCACTCTGCTCTTGGCGTTTGCCTTCGTGCTTGGAACGTGGTGGAAAGCCAAGCAAGCCGGCGACCATGCCCAACGCGACGTCATGGCCGCCGTTCTCGCACTTCAGGCAATGCTGATCGTTCTCGACTTTTCCTTAGATTCTCACGGTAATCTACAGGGAGCGTTGTTCTGGATAGCGGTCGGCATCGGGTTGTCCCGCCGGAATGTGTCCGTTGCAGCAGATGCCGCCAAAACACAGCGGATCGACTACGCCGGCGTGCCCGCGTAAACTCTACGCTTTTACCGATACGGGTGTAGGTGCCTCCGCCACTCGCGCAGCGGACGGAACGGTTAGCGGCTGGGCTGGGTGAGGCATGCGGCTCGCCCGGCCAACGACTTCAAAAAAGGTCGTTGCCAACCGATCGGCATCGTGGCGCTCGACGTAGACACGCGCTGCAGCGCCGGCGCGCCGCAACGCGGCGGCATCGCCGGCGTAGGCCATCATCGCCGCTGCAAACGCTTCTATGTTGCCGGCGGGAACGGCCATCCCCGTGACCGGCGATAAGACTGCTTCACTTGCGCCACCGTCGTCGAAGCATAATGCCGGAACGCCGCATGCGCCCGCTTCTGCGGAAGTGCGTCCAAATGGTTCGGCAGACGACGCATTGCAAATCAGATCGCTGGCAGCATAGGCAATCCTGGGATCGTCAAGCCACGGTATGAACGAAACGCGATTCGTAATACCGAGCCTATCGGCAAGCTCTGCCAGCTCGGGTGTAAACTCGCCATCTTGCGAAAATGTCGCAGAACCCACGATCGCAAAATGCACGTTGGACGTGCCGGCGCACACGCGAGCCGCGGCGCGTAGAAATCGATCTTGGCCTTTCCATCTGGCTATGCGGCCCACAATCGAGAAAATCAGTTTGTCTTGCGGAAGACCGAGCAATGCTCTAGCATGCTCACGCGGCGGAGCTTGGGCAAAGCGCCGAAGATCAAGCGGCGGGACGAGCGTTGTCGTACGCGGCAAAGCAAAGCGCCGTACAACTGCTCTCGAGCAGCCGACCCGCTCCACGGCGCATAGCCGGCTAACGGCTCGAAGCATCCAGAGTGATAGTCCTTCCGGAAGATCGTGCCACCAAGAAACGACGCGGACGTTGCACGACCAAGCGGCAATGGCCCCGATGACGTGCGCTTTCATAGTGTTGGTCACGACGACGTCGATGTGGAGCGACTTCAACAATTTGCGCACGAGAAGCACCTGCCGCGTTCCGTCGAACGCATCGCCGATGTGTAACTCTGCGCGCGTTACAGACATCAGTCGCCGCGATGCCGGTACGACGTGCACCGGAATATTCAGCGCCCGCAACTGATCGGCATACACCCCGTCCTCAAACAACACCACAAACGGGTCAATCCCCTGAGGCACGCGACGCAGGTATACCTCAAGGCTTCTCTCCGATCCGCCGGGTACGGCGCCGTGGTGATTGATGAACGCGACCCTCATACCGTCCTGCGGTCCACGCCGAATTCATCGAAATCCTTGTTCTTGATGGTGGGCTGCCAATTAAAAATCTTTGCCAGCATGTCGGCACGGTTACGCGCCTTCGTCTTATGGCTGATGTGCTTGAAATGATCGAAAACGGTCACTTGCGCGATGCACAGGTCTTCAGCGATTTCTGCGGCGCTCATCCCGCTCAGTATGCAGTTCAACACCTCTACTTCACGGGGCGTAAAAGAAAACCGCGCCACTGCGTCGCTCAGATCTTCACGGCGTGCCTCGTTCTCCACAAAGGCCGCGTAGAAACGCGTGCCGTTCGGCCCATTGAGGGGAACGATCCGCAAGATGCGCCCAGCGATGGGACCGAACAATTGCTCCGAAGCCGTATCGCTCTGCGCACGGCTGCGAATCATTTCGGCCACCTCGTGCTCCACGGAGCAGAAATGTTCCTGAAACAGCGCTAAAGCGCCGGCGTCGGCAAATGCGATATTCGCGTCTTCGTCAAAAAACAGCACGTGGGGTCGAGAACGCTGATTCAACAGGCTCGTAAAGGCTTGATCCGATTGGGAAGCGGAACGTGGCAATGAGCAGAGCATATACCGATCCTAACTGTAGTGCGTCCCGTAGGTGCAAGGATGGTATCTACCGATGCACGTCGTTAACATAGCATGAAGAGTTGGAGAACGCTCTACCGTGTTTAGGGGGTAAACGATAGACGCTTCACTGCGATTGTTCTACGGCATCAGAATGGCCCACATAAATGACGCTATCGAGCGGCAGCTCGTTTAGCGGTCGTCGTATAAGGTCAGTCGCTAGTGTCTGCTTTAGATATCGTCCAACCCAATAGCTTGGCGAGCATATCGGCACGATTCTTGGCGCTCGTTTTTCGAAGCAACTTTTTCACGTAGCCGATCACCGTAGTGCTGGAAATGCACAGCCTTTCGGCGATCTCCTCGGCTCCCAAGCCTTGCAGCATGAGCGTTATGACATCCAGCTCTCGCCGCGTGAACCGGTACCGCTTGATAGCGCGGGAGAAATCCTCGTGGCGATATGCTTCTTCGAACTGCACTACGATAAAACGTTCACGGGAACCGCAAAGCCGGCCGATTCGCAGCGCCGTTTTATCGTTTATCAGAGCGACCACGTCGCGAGCCTCTCCAGACGAAGGCCAGGGTGTCGTCGCGGCAGTAATGGATCGTTCTATGCTTTCCGGTAATCGTCTGTGGCGTTCGAGCTCCTCACGAGGTACGCCCAGAACGTCCGCTACGGCATCCCACTCTGCGAACGCAATTGCAAATGATTCATCCAAAAGGACGATCCGAGGCGATGCGCGCCGCCGAACAACGAACGCTTCGGCTCGTTCTTCTAGTTCGGCTGACACCTTCGAAGACGTAACCTCGTCTTCGTTCGAGCTGCGGAACGATTCTATCGTTCAAGACCCTCACTTGCTTCTAGTTTTTTCTGCCGTTCCACAGACGTTCGTAAAAATACCCGCCGGATTCGTGTACGGACACGGGGGCTTTGTGCCTAGCGACGCAGCCCATAGGCGCTAGTCCTTCGACCATTACCTAGCGTTTATGATAGGTAGCGACAGCGCACGGAGAAATGTGAACCTATATGGGAGAACGGCGCGGCGGAACGTGAAAAACGCAACAAAAATCCGGCGTTATCGCCGTAAATTGGTTACGGCAGTCATAGTTCTGGCGGCGGTGTTCGTTGTTGCGTTGAGCTCCGACGTACATGGCATTACGACGCCCCAAAGTTTGCCGCACTACGTCATTATCCGCAAGCTCTACAGCATTGCAGCGTTCGCAATAGCCGGCTTCGTCATCGCACCCCTGCCCATAGGACGCTTTCGCATTCTCAATGCGGCGATATTGATTGCGGCGCTCAGCGCATGCATAGAAGTCGCACAATATCTCGGGGGTTCGGATGAAGGCCTTCGGTGGAATCTGATCGATACGGCGTGCGGCGCCGTCGGCGGCGGGATTGGCGCTGCGCTTTACCGGCTCGGGCTAAGGGTTCGGCAAACAATTGCGGGGCGTTGAGGTAGCACGTCACTTTCGCCGGCAATGGGGGCGACTTCGCCTCGCTAATTACAAAGGGCGGCGCTTTTGCGCCGCCCTTGCGTGTTAGAAGCTCTCTTCTTCGGTCTCGCGGAAAGGTTCGGCTTCTTCCTCGTCTTCACCGAAAGGCGCCGCCTCTTCGGGAAGTTCTTCGTCCTCTTCCTCGAGCACGTAGCCTTGCTCTTCTTCCTCTTCCTCTTCGGCGGCAGGTTCCTCTTCGATTTCCAGTTCGTCGATCTCGACGGCTCCGCGAATGCCCGCGCCCGGAACTTGCATGTCGGCTTCCGCCGTTCCCATGCTTCCGCCGACCGGGCCCGTAGCGATCGGCTTGGAGTCGTCGATGTCCTCTTCCTCTTCTTCCTCTTCGGGCGCTTCGATCGCCGCTGCTTCACCGTCACCGGCGGCCGCGGTTACGCGCTGCGCTTCGACTTCACGCTGTGCCGCCGCGGTTTGCGTCATGCGCGGATCTTCATCGCCCATGAGCAGCCCGATCTCTTGCGCGCGTTCGCCCATGTCGTCGTCTTGAATCCTGATCTCGACCTCTTCGCGGTTCTCGGTCAGCACTTTGACGTCGAGCGCCAGCGACTGCAGCTCCTTGATCAGCACCTTGAACGATTCGGGCACGCCGGGTTCCATGACGTTCTCGCCCTTGACGATCGCCTCGTACGTTTTCACGCGGCCCACCACATCGTCGGATTTAACGGTGAGCAGCTCTTGCAGCGTATACGCCGCGCCGTACGCTTCCAGCGCCCAGACTTCCATTTCACCAAAGCGCTGGCCGCCGAACTGCGCTTTACCGCCCAGCGGCTGCTGGGTGATCATCGAGTACGGCCCCGTGGAACGCGCGTGGATCTTGTCGTCGACCAAATGCGCGAGTTTGAGCATGTAGATCATGCCGACGGTGATCGGGCGCGAAAAACGCTCGCCCGTGCGCCCATCGCGCAGCCACGTCTTGCCGTCGGGCGGCAAGCCCGCATCCTGCAGCCATTCGGTGATGTCCTCGGCGTGCGCGCCGTCGAACACCGGCGTCGCAACGCTCATGCCCAGCATGCGCGCCGCCCAGCCCAAATGCGTTTCCATGATCTGTCCGAGGTTCATGCGGGAAGGCACGCCCAGCGGATTGAGCACGATGTCGACCGGCGAGCCGTCTTCCAAGTACGGCATGTCCTCTTCGGGCAGCACTTTGGCGATGACGCCCTTGTTGCCGTGGCGTCCGGCCATCTTGTCGCCTTGCAGAATTTTGCGCTTTTGCGCGACGTACACGCGAACCAGGTGATTGACGCCCGGTGAAAGCTCGTCGCCGTTTTCGCGCGAGAACACCTTGACGTCGATGATCTTGCCCTTTTCGCCGTGGGGAACCTTGAGCGAGGTGTCGCGTACTTCACGCGACTTCTCGCCGAAGATCGCGCGCAGCAGACGCTCTTCCGCGGTCAGCTCGGTCTCGCCCTTGGGCGTGACTTTGCCGACCAGGATGTCTTCGGGGCGAACCTCCGCGCCGATGCGAATGATGCCGCGCTCGTCCAAGTCCTTGAGCGAATCTTCGCCCACGTTGGGAATGTCGCGGGTTATCTCTTCGGGGCCGAGTTTGGTGTCGCGCGCCTCGCACTCGTACTCTTCGATGTGAATCGAGGTGAAGCGATCGTCCTTGACCATGCGCTCGCTGATCAGGATGGCGTCTTCGTAGTTGTAGCCTTCCCACGGCATGAACGCGACGAGCACGTTTTGGCCCAACGCCAGTTCGCCTTCATCCGACGAGGGTCCGTCGGCTAGAATCTGCCCGGCTTCGATGCGTTCGCCCAGATCGACGATCGGACGCTGGTTGATGCACGTTCCCGCGTTGCTGCGCGTGAACTTGAGCAGATCAGCCGTCTTTTCCGAACCGTCTTCCAGGCGCAGCGTGATCGATTTCGAATCGACGCCCACGACTTCGCCGGCTAAATCCGAAACGACCAAACTGCCCGAGTCTTTGGCGGCGCGGTACTCCATGCCGGTGCCGACGATCGGCGCCTGCGGACGCAGCAGCGGCACGGCTTGGCGCTGCATGTTGGCCCCCATGAGCGCGCGGTTCGCGTCGTCGTGCTCCAGGAACGGAATGAGCGCGGTCGCCACCGACACGATTTGCTTGGGCGAAACGTCCATGAGCTGCACGCGCGGCGCCGGCTCTTCGATATACTCTTCGGCATAGCGGCACACGACCGAGTCCGACGTGATGCGCCCGCGCTGGTCGACCGGGGTGTTGGCCTGGGCAATGATGTATTCGTCTTCGCGATCCGCCGTCAAATAGACGATCTCGTCGGTGACGTGGCCGTCGCGCACGACCCGGTAGGGCGTTTCGATGAAGCCGAACTTGTTCACGCGCGCATAGGTCGCCAGCGAACCGATCAGTCCGATGTTCGGGCCCTCCGGCGTTTCGATGGGACAAATGCGTCCGTAATGCGAGTGATGGACGTCGCGTACTTCAAAACCGGCACGCTCGCGCGATAAGCCGCCCGGACCCAGCGCCGACAAACGCCGCTTGTGCGTGAGCTCGGCCAGCGAATTGGTTTGGTCCATGAACTGCGAGAGCTGCGAAGATCCGAAGAACTCCTTGATCGCCGCGACGACCGGTCGAATGTTGATGAGCGCCTGCGGCGTGACGGTTTCGATGTCTTGCACCGTCATGCGCTCGCGCACGACGCGTTCCAAGCGCAGCAAACCCACGCGGAACTGATTTTGCAGCAGCTCGCCGACCGAACGGATGCGGCGGTTGCCCAAATGATCGATGTCGTCTTTGGGAATTACGCCCGTCGCCACTTTGATCAGACGGCGAATCACCGCGATCATGTCTTCGCGCGTGAGGCACCGCTTCTCTATGGGCGGCATCTCCAGGCCCGCATCGCTGTATTCGTCGATGACGACGTTGGGCGTCTTGGCCCGCGCTTCCGGATCGGGATTTTCCAGCCGGTAGTGGAATTTGCCGTTGAGCTTGTACCGGCCCACGCCTGCGAGATCGTAGCGTTTGTCGTCGAAAAACAGCGACTCGAGCAGCTTTTCGGCGTTCTCGGCGTTCTCGGGCTCACCGGGGCGCAGTTTCTTGTAAATCTCTTTGAGGGCGTCCTCGCGCGTTTTGACGTCCTTGTCTTTGTCGATCGAATTGCGCACCAGCGGCGAATCGTCGAACAGGCGCGCGATCGCTTCATCGCTCTCCCAGTCGAAGCCCATGTCGGGACGCGAGAGCGCGCGAATGAACGTCGAGACGTAGATTTTGCGGTTCTTGTCGATCCGCACGCCGATCGTGCCTTCGGTTTCGTCGTTCTTGGTGCCGTTGTCGGTTTCGAACTCGATCCACGCGCCCCGGTTGGGAATGATCGTAGCGTTGTAGACCGGACGGTTGTTCGTGTCGACGTCCTGGTTGTAATACACGCCCGGCGAGCGAACGAGCTGGCTGACGATGACGCGCTCGGCGCCGTTGACCATGAACGTGCCCTTGTCCGTCATGAGCGGAAAATCGCCCATGAAGATCTCTTGGTCCGGGATACCCTTGATTTCGCCGGATTCGGCTGTAATAAGACGTACGCGCACGCGCAGCGGCGCGCTGTACGTCATGTCGCGTTCGCGGCACTCTTCAACGGAATACTTGGGTTCGCCCAAGTTATGATCGCCGAACTCCAGTACCAGATTGCCGGTGAAATCCTTAATCGGCGAGATCGACGAAAAGGCATCGGCCAAGCCCTCGGTTTTGAACCACTCGAAGCTGGCTTTCTGCAGTTCGATGAGATTGGGCACTTCCAAAACGTGCGGAATCTTGCCGAAGTCGAAGCGCTCGCGCTTGGGGCCCGGATCGGGCGGCTGCTCTACGGTAAATGCACCGGTGGGCATGGGGAAATTACCGGGCTGAACCGTCCCCGCCCCGTTGCCCTGCCGTCCCGAGCGCCTGGACTTTCCCTCGACAAGCTCGGGGCTTCGCGCACGGCGAGCCTTGCCAGCCGACTTGGGAGCCGTCGTTTTCGCCATTATTTCTTTCTCTCTCACCGTGAATGTGGGCGTCGCGCGGGCACGCTAAAAAGAACGAGAGGTCCTCTGCCCGGCAAAGGGACTCGTTCTTCTTCTTATATGCCTATCGGGCGCGGGGCATAGGCGACTAGTATACACCGCACCTCGGGCCGATGCAACGGCCGTTTCCGAGCGGACGATTAGCGGGCAGGCACGCGGATATGGTCGAGCCGAGCGCGGCCGCGGTCGCCCCGAAGCAAGGCGCCGGTCATCAGGACGCCCATGGCGAGCACCGGCAAAAAGGAAAGCCAGAGCGAGACGAGCTGCGTCGTATAGGGGTGTGCAAACGTCGAAGTTATCATTCCGTGGTTAATAACGCGACCCGCTGCAAAAAGGATGCACTCCGCCTACCAAATTCGGCACTGCTGCGAGGCCGGGCGCACCATGGGATCCTTTAACTTGCAGAAGAACGCGGCGGCGAACTGCGGCATGTCGCTCAGCGTCTGGTTCACGCGGAATTTGTCGTAGCCGTGAACGTCGCTCTGCGCGAGCAAGCGGATGTACTGCGGGCGCTCCGCGCTCGCCCACACCTGCGCAAAGCCCAAAAAGAATCGCTGCTCGGGCGTGAATCCGCCGATGACGCGCCGCGGATGCTGCAATTGCCACTTCTCGAACGCCTTGTACGCTATGGTCAAGCCGCCCAAGTCGGCAATCTCTTCGCCCTCTACCTGCGCACCGATCTCATGCACGCCGGGCAGCGGTGAAAGCGCGTTCCACTGGGTGACGACACACTGCGCGCGGGCGTTGAACCGAGCCGCGTCTTGCGCCGTCCACCAATCGCGCAGATTGCCCTGCGCGTCGAATTTTCGGCCCTGGTCGTCGAAGCCGTGGGTCGATTCATGCCCGATGACCGCGCCGATCGCGCGGTAGTTGACCGCCATATTCGCGTCTTTGTTGAAAAAAGGCGGCTGAAGAATGCCGGCCGGAAACACGATTTCGTTGATCGACGGATCGTAATAGGCATTGACGGTTTGCGGGATCGATCCCGCTCGACATGCCGGACGCGGCGTGAACGTGCACGCCGGTGAAAATCAAGGCAAGGACTGCAACAATTCCCGCGGGACGGACGATCCGCGAAAAGGAAAGGCGCATGCGCTATTCTAGCACGGCGCGCATCTCGCGAACCAGATGTTGCGCTTGGTCGGCGATGCTGCGAACGATTTCGCCGGCGGGCCGCACGTCCTTTATCAGCCCGACCGACTGTCCGGCATAGATTTTTTCGTCGGGGTTGAACTGCGCGAGCGCCTGCGCGTCGCTCATCAGCCGATCTTCGCGTCCGGTCCACCGCTCCAAAAACGGCGTGCGCAGCGCGCGCGCTCCGAACTCGGCAGGCCAGCCTTTGTGCGCGACGCGATCGTAGACGCGCGTGTAGATGGTCTGCGTTTCGTCGCCGGCTGCAATGCGCAGCCGCGCTGCTTCGCTGTTGCGCGCTTCGGACGCGAGCAAAAACGGCGTGCCGATCCACGCGGCCGCCGCTCCGGCGGCAAGCACAGCTGCAAGTCCGCGTCCGGTTGCAATCCCGCCTGCCGCCAACACGGGCTTGTCCGTCATCTCCAGTACGATCTGCAGCAACGGCAGGGTGGACACCGCCGAACCCGTATGCCCGCCGGCCTCGGTGCCTTGGGCGGTCAGAATATCGACACCCGCTTCCAGTGCGATGCGGGCGGACGCGCGGTTTTGAATTTGCGAGGCGAGCAAAATGCCGGCGGCATGAACGCGCGCTGCATACGGTGCGGGATCGCCGAACGAAATGCTGATCAGCTTCGGCGATGCGGCAATCGCTGCATCGAGCAGCTGCGGTCGCCGCTCGAGCACCCATGCCACCAGTCCGATGCCGAACGGCACGCGTGGCTCGGCCGCGAGGATCGCCAGCTGCTCGCGAATCGACGCTTCGCTCTCATCTTCGTCGAATCCGAGCATTCCCAAACCGCCCGCTTCGCTGACGGCGCGCGCGAGCGCACCGCCGGCTTGCGGGGTCATCGGCGCGTTGAGTATGGGGATTCGGCTGCTATGCCAGCGAGCCGTTGGCATCCGAGAGCTGGGAACCGATTTGCTCTGAAGCTTGGGCAAGACGAAGGCAATAGTGCGTCCCTTGCGAGGTCGCTTCGATCGACATCGGCAGCCG
Organism: Vulcanimicrobiota bacterium; assembly: GCA_963777315.1. GTDB lineage: Bacteria > Vulcanimicrobiota > Vulcanimicrobiia > Vulcanimicrobiales > Vulcanimicrobiaceae > CAVYEM01. Next base: position 185,026 of record CAVZQC010000004.1, on the reverse strand, counting down.
GGTCCCTTCGAGAATAGCGTCGCGCAGTTCGCCGTGCGTCGATCCCGCAGCGGAGCTCCCCTGCGTGTAAACGTGCACCGTCGGATTGCCGATGCCGTGTTCGATGATCACCGCGAGCGCAATGTGTCCGCGCTCCATTTGCGCTCCGAGCAGCTCTCCCAATACGGTTTCCAACGCGAACACGTCTGCGCCGCCGCCGGTAATGACTTGTAACTGCTCGACGACGGCGCGGCGAACCTTAGCCACCGAATACGCGTCACCGGCATCGATCGACCACCGCACCAGTGGGGTATGCCTCCAATCCCTAAGGCTGTTCCCCGCGCCGGTTGGCTTCAATCGACGCCGCGAGCAAGTTAACGAAAACTTTGAACGGGCGCGCGCTAATTGTCGCTCGACAACAGCGATCCGATGCGCTCGGCGATGCCGTCCTTGCGAAAGCCCGTGTGCTTTTGGTGCTCTTCGTCGGCAACGCGCACGCCGTAATGGTACGTGAGCGATCCGCCCAGCCAGCCTGAAACCAGCAGCGACATGGCCGTGGTGAGCGAAAGCCCGCGTTGCCACCACGTTACGGGAGGCTCGGAATCCCGTGCTTGCAAACGCTGTCCGCGCGACGAGCTATTGACGGCGAACAGCCCGATGGCCGTCAGGTTCATGCCCATGTGCGCCAGCCCCGTGTACCACGCGCGCGTGCCGCGCGGAATATTGAGCCAGTCGAGCAAGCCAAACATTCCGGCGCCAGTTGCGCTGACGATTCCGATGTCGATCAGGCGCTTGGAGCCGATCGCATAGGCTCGCTCGTCGCCGCTCGCGGGCCCGATCAGGTCGAACGCCACACTCGACATCCACGCGCCGATCGGCACGGTTACCAGCAGCGGATGAATCGGATGTCCGTACGGCCCCGCCAGCGGCGTCGTGGGCTCTTTGGCCCGCCGGTACGGGCGCGGTTCTTCAGGCTGATTCATGACAGTCGTATCGTTTCCGTTTGCGCCTGCGGCAAACGCGGCCGGTCGCCGAACGTGCGGGCGAGCCGGCGGCGACGCGTCGCGAAAAAAGCGTAGACAAGCGCCGGCGCCGTATGGTATATTGCGCGACAATATGTCAGGCTACGAGCACTCCTATGCCGCCCAAAACGCTGCCTTTTTCGTGGCGCTGATTCCAATCGTATTGCTTGTTCTGATGACGGTCGGAGCGCGCTTCTTCGACGGCATCCGGCGCGCGCGCAAACCGGCGCCGGGCCGCCTTCCGGCGATAGCCGCTTTGGCGTCGGCGCGCCGCTAGATTTTTGCAATACCGCGGACGGACCCGATAGCCATATCGGCGCTCACGTCGCGACCGTTCGCACAGGGCTGGGCAACGCAGCAAGTACGAGCAAAGTGAAGACGTTGCGGATCATGCCGATGTCTCGTCGTAATGCGGTGATTGTCTGAACGAGTGAGCTGAGGAGCACCGTGACGCGAAGGGAAACCACGCCGCATATGCGAGCGTTGTACGGCGTCTTCATCTTCGCGTTCTGCGTCATTGTGTGCGCCGCGGCGGCGTCGGCGCTCCCTTCGCTGGCGCAGCCGTCCCTCTCGCCGAACGGACGCGAAATCGTTTTCGTATCCGGCGGAAGCGTCTGGACCGTTGCGGCCGGCGGTGGTACCGCTCGGCTATTGATCGACGACGGCGCCACGGACGAGCGCCCAATGTTTTCTCCCGACGGGCGTGAAGTCGCGTACATTTCGTCCAAGACGGGGAACGGCGACGTCTACGTGCTGACTTTGGCGACGGGTACGGTTACGCGGTTGACGTACGACGACGGTTACGACGAGCTCGACGGCTGGTCGCACGATGGTGCCTGGATCTATTTTGCCAACTCCAGCCGCAATATCTACGGCGCGCACGACATCTATCGGGTACGCAGCAGCGGCGGTACGCCGATGCGCGTCGTCACGCAGCCGTACATGAACGTCTTTCTGGCCGCGCCTTCACCGCAGCAGGACGTATTGGCATTCGACGCGCGCGGCTTCGCGGGCTCGCAGTGGTGGCGCAAAGGCCACAGCCATTTGGACGAATGCGAGATTTGGCTGCGCCGTGGAAACGCAAGCGCGACGTACGAGCGCGTTACCGCCGGCAATGCGAAGGATCAGTGGCCGATGTGGGCGCCCGACGGCAGAACGCTGTACTTCATGTCGGATCGCAGCGGGGCGCAAAACCTCTGGGAACAGCCCCCCGGAGGGCAAGCGCATCGCTTGACGCACTTCACGAACGGACGCGTCGTGTGGCCCAGCATTGCGCGCAACGGATCCGCCATCGTCTTCGAGCGCGGCTTTGGAATCTGGCTGTACGAAGCGTCCACGGGCGGAACGAACCACGTGCCGATCGTGCTGCAAGGCGCCATCGCAGCGCCGCAGACCGCACATCTTACGCTGAGCGATCGCTTCAGCAACTACGCGCTCTCCCCCGACGGCAAGAAGATCGCCTTCATCGCACACGGTCGTTTATTCGCGGCGGACGCGCTGCGCGGCGGCACGGCGTTCAACGTGCCGCTGACGAATCGCTACGCGCTGGGTTCGATTGCATGGTCGCCCGACAGCAACAGCGTGGCGTACGTGGCCGGGCACGGACACGACGGGTTCATCGAAACGTACGATTTTCTTAGCGATCGCCGACGTCGGCTCACCTCGTCCAGCGCGGACGTTCGTTACCTGCAATACCGGCCGCACGAAAGCGGCCTGCCGGATCAGATAGCGTTTGAGCAAGGCGGCCGAGAAGTGCGGATCATCGATGCGAACGGCGAGCACGAGCGCACGGTGGCGAGCACGATTCTACCGTGGACGCCGTTCGATCCCGATCGTCCGCTGCAGTGGTCGCCCGACGGCCGGTGGCTCGCGTTCTTCGTCGCGGAAACGCACGGATTTACCAACGTGCACGCCGTCGACGTGGACGCTCCATCGGAGCGGCCGATTTCGTTTCTAGCGGACGTCTTCACCAATACAATCGCTTGGGATCCGCACGGCAAGTTTCTGCTGTTCGACACCACGCAGCGCACGGAACCCGCGCAGGTGGCTCGGGTGGACCTCGTTCCAAGAACGCCGACGTTCGAAGAATCCAAGTTCAAGGCGTTGTTCACCCCGAGCGGTCAACAACCCACCGAAACCCCCACCGCGCCTTCGGCCATTCATCAAACCAACGCCGCGCAGCGCAGCAAAGCGCAGCGCCATCCGCAAGTCCGCATCGCGTTCGCCGGGATCCGGGAGCGATTGCAGCTGCTTCCCATCGGCCTGGACGTGCAGTCGCAGAGCGTCAGCCCGGACGGCAGCGTCCTTCTGGTCACCGCCGCAGTAGCGGGACAGACGAACCTCTATCTCTTTGCGCTGTCCGAAAACGCTTCGCAGCCCAGTGTAGCGCATCAACTGACGAATTCGGCCGGTGACAAGAATTTCGCATCGTGGTCACCGGATGGAAAACGCATCTACTACCTGGATGAAAACGGCGCCATGCACGTCGTATCGACCGAGAACGGCAAGGACGTGCCGCTCCCTATCACCGCGGAGTTCGACGACGATTGGAATCGCGACAAGGTCGAGGCGTTCACGCAGGCTTGGAGTGCGATTCGCGATTTTTACGCCGACCCACACACCAACGGCGTCGATTGGAATGCGGTTCGCGATAAGTACCTGCCGCGTATCGAGGGCGCGCAAAATCCCGACGAATTCCGCCGGCTTCTCGCGCTGATGATCGGCGAGTTAAACAGCTCGCATAGCGGCGTCTATCCGCCGCGGCCGGCCAAACGCACGAGCGGACGGCTCGGCTTGGACTTCGACCGCCTTACGTACGAGCAAACCGGACGGCTGCGGATCACCGGCGTCGTCCCGCAATCGCCTGCCGACGTTTCGGGCCAAATCCACGCCGGCGACGAACTCGTTGCGATAAACGGTATGCGCGTCGACGCGCATACGAACGTCGATGCGCTGCTGGACAATACGATCGGCAAGCGCGTCGTGCTGACCATTGGGCCGCGCTACCGGCAAGTGCCGGTTCAGCCGGTGAACTACGCCACTTCGATGATCCTGCGCTACCGCGCGTGGGTCAATGCGAACCGCGAGTACGTGCTGCGCGCGAGCGGCGGGCGCTTGGGTTACGTGCACATCCCGGACATGTCCGCGCAATCATTGGCGGGGCTCTATAAGGATTTGGACGTGACGGATTTCGACAAGGAAGGCGTGGTCGTCGACATTCGTTCGAACGAGGGCGGCTTCGTCAATGCCTATGCCTTGGACGTGTTTGCCCGCAAGCCGTATCTGCGCATGTACCCTCGCAACATGCCTTCGGCTTCTGCGCGCGTGCAACTCGGGCAGCGCGCGCTGGAAAAGCCGACGGTGCTGATCGTGAACGAAGAAACGCTCTCCGACGGCGAGGATTTCACGCAAGGCTACCGTCAATTGCACCTGGGCAAAGTGGTCGGCGTGCCCACGGCAGGCTGGATCATTTACACGTCGGCAATACAGCTGGTGGACGGCTCGACGTTTCGCCTGCCGTTCCAACGCGTAACGACGCTGGGCGGGGAAAATATGGAGCTGCATCCGCGCCCGGTCGACGTGTACGTCACCCGCCCGGTAGGTTCGCGTACCGATCCGCAGTTGGAGGCCGCCGTTCGTACGCTGCTGGGCGAGCTGCGTTAGAGCAGCGACATCGCGATGCCGATGGCATCGGCTTGGCTGAGCGCACGCCCCTCGGCAACCAATGCGGAAACGCGTTCCGCGCCGAGCCGTTCTTGCAGCAACGCAGTAAGGCGCGCCTTTTCCTGCATCTCGACCGGTTCCATCAAGGATCCCAGCGCTTCAAACGTCGCCTCGGCGTAGCCGTGCAGCCGGGCAGCATCCGCTGCTCGGCTGCGGCCCACACCGATCATTGCGGCGTGCTGTAACGATATGGTGAGCAAAACGGCCTCCTGCCGCTCCTTGGTGACGGCAATCGTCTCACGGATCACCGCTATTGCGTCGTCGCTTTTTCCTGCGAGCACCAAGTATCCCGATAAGTTCGCAAGCAAAGTCGACCGTGACGCGGCAAATCGAGTCGCACTGGTTTGCGGCAGGGTTTCCTTCGCCAATTCTATGGCCCGCTCGAAGTTGCCGTTGTTCGCTTCGAGTTCGGCCAAATTCAAGGTCATGATCAAGAGCTGGTTGTCGCGACCGAGGCTGCGGCAGATCGCGCGAGCTTCTTGCATCATCTTGCGCGCTTCGTCGGTTTGTCCCAAGTAAAATTGCGCGAGTGACAGGCGGCTGAGCGCACCTGCGACCCTGTTGCGATCGCCGCGGCTGCGAGCTGATCTCCAGCGCCCGGCTGAGCGGCTCGAGCGCCTCTTGGGACTTATTCAGCTGGCGTAACGTATCGCCGACCGCTACCAAAGAATCAATGATTTTGGGCTCGTCGCCCAGAGACTCATAGAGGCGCAGCGCCCGCCGCGCCGCATCGATGCGTCGAGCTTTGAGAAAGAGATTTGCCGTCAAGCCGGCAATTGCCAGCCACACGGGCGCCGCCAGCGGACTGTCGGCGCGCTCGCCCAGCAGTGCGATCACTGCGTCGCCGGCGCGCAGCCCTTCACCCTCGAGGGAAAATTCCCGCCAGAGCCTTGCCAGAGATCCGATCAATCCCACCGCGATCTCGATCTCGCCGCGCTCGCCTAGCGACCAGTCCAGCGCCGTCCGAAAGTTGTCCAATTCAGGCGTATACGCGGCGATCCAACCGTCGTAGGCTATCTCGTCGAAATCTTTCTCGCAGCGTTGCGCGAGGTCCAAGAAATACATCGCGTGCCTGCGCGCGAACAGGTCGCGTTCTCCGCCGCGCGCCAGGCGCTCCAACGCGTATTGCCGCGTCGATTCCATCATTCGGTAGCGTTGTTCGGCATCGCTGATCTCGGCAACCACGAGCGACTTTTCGACCAGGGACTGCAGTAAATCGACCGCGTCCCATTCTTCAATGCGATCGTCGGCGCAGACGGCGGTCATCGCTTCGAGCGTAAAGCCTCCCACGAAGATTCCGAGACGGCGAAAAAGCATCTTTTCATTTTCGGTAAGGAGATCGTGGCTCCAATCGATGAGCGCGCGTAGGGTTTGCTGGCGAGGCAGCGCGCTGCGGCTGCCGCCGGTGAGAATGCGGAACCGATCGCTCAGGCGCTTATCCAGCTCGTCGACGCTCAAAACTTTTAGGCGCGGCGCCGCAAGTTCGATGGCTAAAGCGATTCCGTCGAGCCGGCGGCAAACGCCGGCAACGATTCCGGCATTGGCATCGGTGATGGCAAAGTTCGAAACGGCCGCACCACGCTCGGCGAACAGTGCCACGGCTCCATACTGCATTGCCGCAGCCGCGGTGACCGGCGAGCTTGCAGGCGGAACGCGAAGCGAGGGCATGCGGTAAACCGATTCGCCGGCGATTCCCAACCCTTCGCGGCTGCTGGCAAGGACCGTGACGCGCGAACAATGGTGCAGGATCTCGTCGACCACGGCGGCCGCATGCGCGACCACGTGTTCGCAGTTGTCAAAGATGAGCAGCGTCGTCCGTTCGCGCAATTCGGCAACGATAGCATCGACGGGCCGCTGCGTCGGAGCAATGGAGACGCCCAGCACGCCCGCAACCGTTGTGGCGATGAGCTCGGGATCGGTAAGCGGGGCAAGTTCGACGACCCACACGCCGTCCGGATACGCATCCAGGCGATCTGCAGCCACCTGCAACGAGGTTCGAGTCTTGCCCACGCCGCCCGAACCGACCAGCGTAACCAAACGCGACTTGGCTAACAGTTGTTGAATCTCTGCGACTTCCTCGTCGCGCCCCACAAACGAGGTGAGCTGAAGCGGCAGATTGTTGGGAAGCGCGCCGAGCGAACGCAGCGGCGGAAAGTCGCGCGGAAGATCCGGCGCAAGGACTTGGTACACTTGCTCGGGATAGGCCAAGTCTTTCAAACGATGCGCGCCCAGATCGTGCAGCGTCGCTTGCGGCGGCATCTGCCCCTGAACTAAATCGGCGGTTACGCCGGACACCAGAATCTGCCCGCCATGCCCGATGGCCAGAAGCCGCGAGACGCGGTTTACCGTCGAGCCGAAATAGTCGCCTTCGCGCTCGTCGGCATTTCCGGTATGAATCGCCGTACGCACGTGCAAGCCGTTGACGCCGCTCCAGTCTTCGGCCGCAACGGCGCGCTGTGCTTCGAGCGCTGCAGCAATAGCTTGGGGAGCAGTCGGGAAGACGCCATAGAACGCATCACCGACGGTTTTGAACACAAAGCCGCCACGCAGTTCGATGGCCGAACGCAGCAGCGCGTCGTGCCTGCGCACGGCGTCCTGCATTGCCAAGCGGTGCGACTCCCACCGTTGCGTACTGCCTTCGATATCCGAAAAGAGAAACGTGACCGTGCCTGAAGGCAGCGGGTGCCGCTCGATGGTTGGGACGCTTTCTGCCACGCAGCGAATGTTTGCGGCGGCGCAGGGGTGCCCCTTGGCCCGTGCTTTCAGCGGTGCAAAATATGCGAGTCGCCGACGCCGTTGAGCACGAACTGCACGGCCAAAGCCGCCAGTATGATGCCCAGCACCCGCGTGACGACATGGATGCCCGTCGTCCCGATCAGGTGCTGAAAGCGCGTTGCGCCGCGCATGAACAGCCACGTGATGAGCAGCGCCGCAGCGCACGCGACGATCACCGTGAGGATTCGGCCGGGATCGCTGCGCGCCAGATTGACGAGCAGCATGACGGTAGCGATCGTGCCCGGGCCGGAAATCATCGGAATGGCGAGGGGAAAAACTGCCGGATTTTCAGCCAGGGCGGCGCGGCGTTCTTCTTCCTCGGTGCGCTTGGCGCCGGTGGGACGCGCAAACAGCATATCGATCGCGATCAAAAACAGCAGTATTCCGCCGGCGATCATGAACGCGGCCAGCGTGATTCCCAAATAGTTGAGCAGCGGACGGCCGATGGCGCCCATGACGAGCATCACGACGGCGGCCACCAGAACGGCCTGATCGACTACCTTCGGCCGGCGCTTTGCCGGCAACGAGATCGTGGCGGCAAGCGTGAGCGGGATCATCCCGATGGGGTCGATGATCGTGAACACCGTTGCAAATGCCGTGAGCGCGAATTTTACGTCCACCGCGCGCGTTTACGACGATGCTAGCGATGCGCGGCCGTGCGGCGCGCTCAAATCCAGTTGCGGTCCGATTGGAACGATGCGGGTGGGATTGATGTCGTCGTGCGTGTAATAATAGTGGCGTTTGATGTGGTCGAAGTTCACCGTGTCTGCGACGCCGTCGTATTGATAGAGGTCGCGCAAGTACCCCCAGAGATTCGGATAATCGACGATGCGGCGCAGGTTGCACTTGAAGTGACCGTAGTACACCGCGTCGAAACGAACGAGCGTCACGAACGTTCGCCAATCGGTTTCGAGCGGTTCGTTGCCCAGAAGGTACCTGCGCGTTGCCAGGCGCTCTTCGAGAGCGTCGAGCGTTTCGAAGACGTCGTAAGCCGCATGTTCGTAGACGTGCTGGCTGGTGGCGAAGCCGGCTTTGTACACGCCGTTGTTGAGCGTTTGGTAGATCCACTCGTTGAGGGCATCGATCTCGGCTCGACGTTCGCGCGGGTAGAGATCGAGCGCACCGCGATCGCCCACGGCGTCGAACGTGGTTTCGAACATCCGCATGACGTCGTCGTCGTTGTTGCTGACGATTTGCTTGGTCTGCGTATCCCACAGCACCGGTACCGTGACGCGACCGCGATACTGCGGGTCCGTCGCTACATAAGCTTCGCTCAAAAAGTGGAAGCCGTTGACCGGATCGTGCGAATAGCCCGGGCCGTCCGCGAAGGCCCAGCCCCGCTCGTCGCGGACCGGATCGACGACCGTCATGCCGATTGCACGTTCGAGTCTTTTGAGCTTGCGCGTGATGACGGTGCGGTGCGCCCACGGACACGCGAGCGAAACGTACAAGTGGTAGCGTCCCGCCTCGACCGGAAACTCTGCAGTTCCCGCAGGGCCGATCCACCGCTCAAAGGCGTCGCTTTGGCGGACGAATTGACCCTGCGCGGAGTGCTCAGCGGGAAACTGGGCTTTCAATACCTGCGTACGGGCTGATCGAGATCGATTTCGCCCACGATGCTGGACGAAGGCTGCGAGCTGCCGGGCGCATCGCTCGGCACTTCGTCCACGAGCCGCCGTGCTTGCTCGAGCGTGAGCTCTTTCAAATAGCGATCGGTTCCGGGTTCCTGTTTTTTGCCTTCTCGCAGCGGTCCCACGTCCAACGGAACGAACCCGGCGTCCTCGATCAGTTGCGCGACTTTCTTCTTCATGAGCGGATAATCGCCGGCCATGAAGATGACCAGGCCTTTACCCGACCGATCCCACAGCGTTTCGTCTTTGAGCGTGTTGAACGCCTTGATCACTTTGGCGTTGATCATCTTCTTGGACACGCACTCGCTGGAGGAATAATCCTCGTCGAACTGCTGCACGTGCATTTCGTCGTCGATATACGGATTGGTCGTGTCGATGACCGCCTGGCCTTCGAAACGCCCGATGTGTTTGAGCGCGTCGTCGACCGCCCTCCACGGCACCGAGAACAGGACCATTTCCGCATGGCTGACGGCTTCGTACGGCGTGACCGCTTTGGAACCGTTTCCGCATTCGGCTGCGAGCTGTTCGAGCTTGTGCTGGTCGTGCGAGAAGCTCCAAAGGATGCGATGCCCCGCTTTTGCCCACAAACGGCCGAGCGTTCGGCCGATGTCTCCCGAGCCCACTATACCAATATTCATGGTGCATTGTTCCCGCGGGCCGGGACGGACTAACCGCCGTTGAGGTCGAGCACGACTTCGGTTGCGAGCGCGATGAAAAACCCGCACGCGAGCATGGACGTCATCAGCGCGGTCATTCCGGGGCTGCGGCGCAGCACGCTCCAGAGTTCGCCTATCACGAAGACGAGCGCACCGATCGCAGTCGCTAAAAACAGCACCGAGATTAGCGGAGAGTGAAACGCGTACCCGACGACCGTGCCCAAAAACGTCGGGCCGCCCGCAACGATGCCCGCCAGCAGCAGCACTCGCCGGCGAGGGCGAATCGAACGACCCGAGAGCGGTGCGGCGATTCCGAACCCTTCGGTGGCGTTGTGCAGTGCGAAGCCTACGATCAAACCGACCGCTATCGCCGTTGCGCCCGAGGCGGCCGACGCGCCGATAGCCAAGCCTTCGGCGAAATTGTGAGCGCCGATGCCGATCGCGATGATCGATGCGAGCAGCATCGGATCGTGCACATCGGCCGCGGCGCGCCGCGAAAGACGGGCGGCGAGCGCACCCAAGCCGACCAATCCCACGAACAGTCCGCCGATGTATGCGATGGCCAGCCAAACCACGTTTGCGGACGATCCGGATCCTGCGTGCCACTGCTGCGCGGCGCGGACCAGGGGCGAGGTCGCGTTACCGGCGATCTCCACGACCAAATACACGAGAATGCCGATCGCGACGGCATTCAGCGCGCCGACCGCGTTGGGAGAGATGTTGCGCATGCGGGCAATGGGCAAGCCCAGGAAAATCGTCAAACCCGCGATTGCGCCAAGCAGCACGGTCAAGCCGAATGAAAGCGGTGCCGGACCCGTGCTGCCGAAACCCGGCAGCATCTTGCGCATCGCGCGATTCATCGCGCCGGCATCATTGGGCGTACCCTCGTAATGCAGAACCGTCACCAGGCCATCGGGCTTGCCCTGGCTGTCTTCGATGTGATCGAGCACGTGGCAATGCACCAGCCAATTCCCCGGCGACTGATCCGCGACGACGATCACGTCGACGCGCTGCCCCGGCCCGAGCGTGACGGTATCTTCCACGTCGGGCCACGTGACCGGCTGCGCGTCGCGCGCGATGATGCGCTGATAGTGCCCGTGCGTATGCATCGTGTGAAAGTTTTCGCCCGACATGTCGATCCAGCGAATCCGCACCCGCTGCCCTTTGCGCACGTTGATGGGAGCCGTCGCGGGATACTCTTTACCGTTGAGCGTGAAGTGATTTTCGCTCAAACTCTGAATCGTCCACGATGAGATCATCTCGACGTCGTCGCGGTCCGCGCGTTCCTGCGCGCTGGGATGCGTCGGCAGCACCACAATCGCTCCGTATAGACCGCTGTTGACCATCTCTTCGTTGTCGTGCGAATGGTAAATGAACGTTCCGGGCTGCGCGGCGGTGAACTCGTAGCGAAAACGGCCCCCGTCGACGACCATAGGCTGCGAAATGCCGGCCACGCCGTCCATGCCGATCGGAATGCCGTGAATACCATGCAGGTGAACCGTGTCGGGAACGGGCTGCGAATTGCGGTAATCGATGACGACGCGGTCGCCCTGATGCACCACCAGCGTGGGACCCGGAACCACGCCGTCGTACGTCTTTGCCATCACCGTCAAACCCGGCTGCAGCGTCCAGGGCGCGTCTCGTTCGACCAGATGGAAAATTCGGGTGCGGTCCTGAACCTGCGCCACGGCGGCGAAGGTGCCGTCTTCGCGCCGAACGAGCCGCGATTCACCCGGGGCGGGCGTTGCGGCCGGTACAGCGCCCCGCAACGGCTGCAGCCCGACGGTAGCCGGGTTCACGCCTTGCGTCGTTTCATCGTTGTCCGCGCGTACCAGGCCGGAACCTGCAACGGCCAGAGCTGCCGCCGCAACGGCGAAATAGGTGAAGCGAACTACGCGATTCGGCACGCCTAATACTTAGGGTACGACCCGAGCGTTTCCGCCCATGAAGCGCAAAAAGGTCTTCGTCGCGGCATGCGCGGGTATGACTGCCAATATGGCATCACCAACGCGTAATCCCGAAGTCGTCCTCGTTACAGGCGCATCCGGCGGTATCGGCCGGGCCGTCGCCGAGCAATTCGCCAAGAATGGCGCGCACATCGCCCTGGTCGCACGCGGCGAAGAGGGCCTCGAAGCGGCCAGGCGTCAGGCCGAGCAGCTCGGCGCCAAAGCCATCGCCATTCCGACCGACGTTGCGGATCCCGACCAGGTCGAGAGTGCGGCAGAACGAGCCGAACGCGAGCTCGGCCCCATCGATATTTGGGTCAACGTGGCGTTTACCAACGTGTTCTCAGAGTTCTGGGACGTTACGCCGCAAGAGTGGCGTCGGCTGACGGACGTCACGTACTTGGGATACGTCTGGGGCACCATGGCGGCGATGAAGCGCATGCGATCGCGCGATCGCGGGACGATCGTGCAGGTCGGATCGGCGCTGTGCTATCGCAGCATTCCGCTGCAGTCGCCGTATTGCGGAGCCAAGAGCGCAATCCGCGGCTTCACCGATTCGATTCGCTGCGAACTCATTCACAACAAGAGCCGCATCAAGATCACGATGGTGCAGATGCCCGCCGTCAACACTCCGCAGTTCACGTGGAACCGAGTGAAAAGCGGCTTGAACCATCCGCAGCCGTTGCCGCCGATCTTTCAACCCGAGGTGGCGGGCCGAGCGGTCTACTGGGCGGCACACAAAACGCCGCGCGAAATGTGGGTCGGTTTTTCTTCCGTGCTCGCGATCCTGGCGCAGAAATTCGCGCCGCGCGTCGCCGACGTGTATTTGGCGCTCACCGGTTACACGTCGCAGCAGACCAATGAGCCCACCAAGCCGGACCGTCCCGACAACCTGTACGAACCGGCCGATCGCGGCAAGGATTTCGGTTCGCACGGCGAGTTCGACGCGAAGGCCAAACCGCGCAGTTGGGAAACCGAGCTGATCATGAACCGTCAGTGGGTGTTGGGCGGGCTCGCGCTCGCGGGCGCGGCGGCCGGAGCGATGATGCTGCAGCGATACGCAAACGGCGATTAAATCCTACCAGAGCGTCCCTCCGCCGACCAGCACGTACAGTATCGGCCCGATTCCCCACACGATGCTGACCACGCCCCAGACGAGCTTCTCGGCTGGCGGCAAATCGTCGCGGCCCGCCAAATTGACGAGGACCAGAATATAAGCGATTGGATGAAGGATCAGCGCAACCAAAATTTCCAGTATGAGTTTCATGGCAGCGTTGTACCCCGCCAAGGCAGCAGGCGCCCCCGCTAAAAGCCGCAACCCGTTCCGGGCGCGGCACAACGCGCCGATCGCACTCATCACGATCACCGTCATGCTCGGGCTCATCATGGCGATCATCGATTCGACGATCGTCAACGTGGCGCTCAGCGATATCGCAGGCAACCTCGGCGCTTCGATCGACGAGGTGTCGTGGGTTGCGACCGGCTACATTCTTGCAAGCGTCATCACGATGCCGCTCAACGGATGGCTGACCGCGTTTTTCGGACGCAAAGGTTTTTATGCCGGCAGTTTGGCGATTTTCACGATTGCCTCGTTCATGTGCGGCACGGCGCACAGCATTTGGCAACTGGTCTTCTACCGCGTGCTGCAGGGATTCGGCGGGGGCGCGCTGCAGCCGACCGCGCAGGCCATTCTGTTCGAAACGTATCCGCCCGAAAAGCGCGGCGCCGCCATGGCGATCTTCGGACTGGGCGCCATGGTGGGGCCCGCAGTCGGACCAACTCTGGGCGGCTACATCGTCGACAATTATTCTTGGCCGATCATCTTCTACATCAACTTGCCGATCGGCATCGTGGCGTTCCTGATGACGCTGATGTTCATTCCGAACCCGCATTTCCTGAAAAAACCCAAGGGCGGCATCGACTGGATGGGCCTTGGGCTCATGTCGGCGGGCCTGGCCTCGCTGCAGTACGTTTTAGAGCGCGGCCAGCACGACGATTGGTATCAGTCCAACACGATCTGGACGCTGTCGATCATTGCGGCGGTCGCGCTGACGTGGTTTATCATCAAGACGCTGCGCGACCGGCATCCTCTGGTCAACCTGAGCGTATTCAAATACCGCACCTTTACGATCGGCAACATCATCGGCGTCATCACGGGCTTTGGGTTGTTCGGAACCGCCTTGATCTTGCCGCTGTTCTTTCAATTGGTGCTCGGGTTCACGGCCTTCGACACCGGAATGGCGCTGTTGCCGGGCGCGGTCGCAACCGCGGTCAGCATGCTCGCCGTCGGATGGCTCGTCGGCCGCGTGGATTCGCGCTGGCTGGTGGGGTTCGGCATGATCGTGTTCGGCATCTCGACGTGGTGGATGGGCAGCTTGAACCAATACGCGGGATATTGGGACGTGTTTTGGCCGCGCTTGGTGCAAGGTTTCGGTCTGGGCTTTTTGTTCGTGCCGCTCTCCACGGTCACGCTGGGGGCGGTTCCCAAACAAGAACTCGCCGGTGCCACCGGCGTTTCCACGCTGCTGCGCCAGCTCGGCGGCAGTTTTGGAATTGCGGTGCTGACCACGCTGCTTGCGCGCGAAGCCGCGATCGCGCAAAACGCTCTGGCGTCGGGCGTGACGCAAACGCACGGCTATCCCTTGTCGACGCTCAATACCTTGGTCGGCGTTGCTTCACAGGTCATCAGCTACGATTACCTCTTCCGCTTGTCGGCGATCGTCTTTTTCGTGTGCACGCCGCTGGTCATCTTCATGCGACCCTCGCGCCGCGGCGGCAACGCTCCGCCCGTGGCCGCGGTCGATTAAGCGGTTCGGCCCTGCGATCGCAGCGTGCGAATCGCTTGATAGCAGCCGCATGCGCGCTCGAGCAGCGTTCTGCGATCGACGATGGCGATGCGACGCCGCTCGGATTCAACGGCGCCCGCATGCGCGAGCGCCTGCAAGGCATACGTCACCGACGGCCGGTGCACGCCCAAAAATGCCGCGAGCGTATCGTGCGTTACGCGCACGCAATCCTGCGAACCATAGTCCGTGAGCGTAAGGATGCAGCGGCTTAAGCGCTGTTCGATCGGGTGCAGGCAATGGCAAGCCGTGAGCCGCCCGAGGATTGCGATGTAGAGGTCTGCATGCATGAGGAGCGCTTCGTACAGCGGTCCGCCGCGCTCGCGCACGTGGGCGTTGAAGTCGTGTACGCTCATCATCAGCGCCGTGCCCTCGATTTCCACGGTGCACTGTCCCAAGCCGTGCTGCCCGCGCAGCACCAGCCGCATACCGATCACGCCGTCGCTGCCGAAGATGCCCGCTTCGACCGTTTCTCCCGTTTGCAGCTGAATCAGCCGCGAAGCCGCGCCGTCTTGCGGAAACCAAATTGCGCCCAATGGTTCGCCGGCGCGATAGATGCGCTGACCGCATGCCAGCGGAACGTCACGCAAGTACGGGCGCAGCCGCTCGAGTTCGTGTGCCGGCAGCGAACGCAGCAGCACGTTGCCGACTACGGGCATTATGCGGCCATCGATCGAATGTGTTCGAGCGTGCGCGAAGTGCGCTCTTGGATGGCCGCGTGACACTCGCACGCCTGAGCTGCAAGCGCCGCTTGATCCAAGATCAGGACATGCCCGCGGCCGACCCGAATGATGCCGCGTTCCTCGAAGCCTTTGAGCGTATTGGTTACCGATGGGCGGTACGCGCCGATCATCAGAGCGAGCAGCTCGTGGGTTATCGGAAGATCGTCGCCGTCCGAGCGCACGCGCATATCCAGCAGCCAGCGGGCTAAACGCTGTTCGATCTGATGCAGACGGTTGCACGCGGCGGTTTGAGCGACGGTTGCCAAAAACAAGTTCGCATATTTGAGCAGAGCGGCGCACAGCGGATGGCCGCCTTCCAGCACGTCGTGCACGAACGGCTCGCGGGCGATTCGCGTGGCGACGCCGCCGGCCTGAACGATCACGTGAAACGGATTAGCGAAACCGCCCAAAACCAGCGGCAGCCCAACCATGCCTTCGCGACCCACCAGGCCCACTTCCACGCCTTCTCCACCCTGGACTCGAACCAAATTCGAGCAAACGCCGCCATGGGGAAACCAGACGTGTTCTATCGGCGCGTCAGGCTCGATCAACGTCATGCGTGGACGCAACTCGACGCTTTCGCAGTATGGCAGAATTCGCCGGCGTTCGCTGTCCGGCATGATGCCGAGTAGAAGGTTGGAAGGCATGACGGCTGGAGGCATCTTACCCGCTGAGCCTGCTCTGCTCTCGGCCGTGAGAGGCTCGGGCGGCCGGCACGCTGTACCCCCGAGGCGATGCGAACCTTTGCCAGCGACAACAACGCGCCCGCCGCCCCCGAGATAGTTCAGGCCATCGTCCAAGCCAACCAGGGCGATGCCGTATCGTATGGAGACGATCCGCAGACCGAACGCGCGCTGGAGCGGCTCCGGGAAATCTTCGGAGCGCACGCCGATCCGTACTTCGTCTTCAACGGTACGGGAGCCAACGTCGTCGCTCTGAGCTGCTTACTCAGACCGTACGAAGCCGTCATAACGCCGGCAACGTCGCACCTGCAGACCGACGAATGCGGGGCCCTGGAACGCTTTACCGGCAGCAAGGTTTTACCGGTGGTTACGGCCGACGGAAAACTGCACGTCGACGACCTCGCGCCGTACGCCGGCAAGGCGCCGGACGAACATCACGTGCAGCCTCGCGCGATTTCGATTTCGCAGTCCACCGAATACGGCACGCTCTACACCGCAAACGAACTGCGCGGGCTGTGCGACTTCGCTCACGCGCAGGGCTGGTACGTCCACATGGACGGTGCGCGCATTGCCAACGCCGCAGCCGCTCTCGACATGGGGCTGCGGCAGTGCACGCGCGATCTCGGCGTCGACGTGCTTTCCTTCGGAGGCACGAAAAACGGGCTGCTGTTCGGCGAGGCGATCGTCTTCTTCGAGGCTGCGCTCCATGCCGGCGCGGTGCGTTTTGCGCGTAAGCAGGCGATGCAGCTGGCCTCGAAGATGCGGTACGTCGCCGTGCAGTTTTCGGCATTGCTGGAAAACGATCGCTGGCGCGCGTATGCAGGCCACGCCAACGCCATGGCGCGGCGCTTAGAGACGCGCGTGCGAGACGTTCCGGGCGTGCGCATCACGCGGCCGGTTGACTGCAACGCGATCTTCGCTACCATGGATCGCGCGCTGATAGTGCGCGTGCAGCGGGAGTGGTTCTTCTACGTGTTCGACGATTCACTCCCGGAAGTGCGCTGGATGACGCACCACGCGACGCGCCCGCAAGACGTCGACGATTTCGCGCGCACGCTCATGCGAGAAGCCGCCGCGCCTGCGGGTTGAAGGCGCGCCCGCGCCAGCGCAGCTCGTAGTTGAGCCGCGCTGCTGCATTTCGCACGCGCTGCACCGGAGACTGGCGTTCGCGGATCAATTCGGCCAGCAATGCGAACTCGCTCGCGCGTTCTCTGCCGATGCGTTCGATCGTCGAACGCGCGGCCGCCGGGTGGGCACCGGTAAAGCGCAGCGCGCCGGCGCAGCGGCGGCGATATTCGAAATACGTTCGCGCATCCAACTCGCCGAGCTCGGCTTGCTCCACGATCCGTCCCGGAGCGCCCAGACTGAAATAGTGCCGGCCTTTTTCAGCGTGGATGCGCGCCGGAATCACCCAGCCATAGTGCGCGTACACGTACGGCAGCGCCAACCGCCTTCCGTTCAGGCCGAACAGTTTCTCATGCACGCTGCCTTCCCAGCGCAGCTGCGGACCGTATCGAAAGAACGACATGCGCCGTTCGATGGACATGTACCATTCGAACGCGCCGAAAAAGTGGCGGGTGTAGCCGTCCACGAAATCGATGCCGGGCGGCACGGCGTCCAAATTGCCTGCGATGCGATCGAACTGCGACGCGTGAACTTCGTCGGCGTCCACGAATGCGACCCACTCGCCGCCATCGTGCTCGCGGTGCAGGCGCAAGCAGACGTTGCGGGCCGCGGCGAAATCGGTAAACGGCGTGCGGTCGACGATCAGCTTGCCGCAGCGCGCAAATGCGGTGCGCGCGAGCGTGCCGGCATGCGGGGACGGATCGGGAGAATTATCGTTGACGATGAGCATCCGGCAGGCGTTCTGCAGCGATTCGCACAGCGCGCCCAAAAACGGTTCCTCGCGCGGCCCCACCAGCAGATGTGCCGCAATCCCGGCGCGAGCGCCGGGGGACTCCATGCAGGTCTGCGCCAACCTCGCTCCTCGTGAAGGACGTGCTACGCTTGGGCGTCGATGCGCGCGACCTCGCATCGGATACCCGCGGTATCGGCCGTTACGCGCGCGCAATCCTTCGCCGCCTCGTACGGCGTGAGGACCTGCAGATAACGCTGCTCGTGAAGGGGCCGCTGGCGTTTGCGCATCGCGCGAAACTGCAGGCGACGCTGGGGAGCGCGCGCTTTCGCATTGCCGCCGGTTCGCGCGGCTGTGACGTCGTATGGCACCCGGCGAACGGCGCCTTTTTTGCCGGTTGCGCACGCAGCGTGGCGACCATTCACGACGCCGTGCCGTTTCGTTTTCCCGATCCCGATCCCGCTCGACGCCGGCATCAGCAAGCACCCTTTACGCGTTCGGTGCGGCAAGCGGCGCGGATCATTGCCGTTTCCGAATTCGATCGCGCCGAACTGACCGACGTCTTGGGCGTGAAGCCCGAACGAATCGACGTGATTTACCACGGCGTCGAACCGTATTTTAGCCCCGGAGAAGATGCCGGCGATCTGCCTGCAAACCTGCGTACGCCGTACCTGCTCTTCGTGGGCGATCCGCTGAGCGAACCGCGCAAGAACTTCGAGATGCTGTACCGAGCGTATTGCGATGCCTTTTTGCCGGCGGCGGATCCGGCGCTGGTTGTGGTCGGTCCGCGCGATCCTGCGCGCGACGGGGTACGATACGTCGGCGTGGCAGCCGGAGATGCGGCGGGAAGCGGCGACGCGCAGCTTCGGGCGCTGTATCGCGGCGCGTTGGCGTTGTGCGTTCCGTCGTACTACGAAACGTTCGGCATGCCGGTCGTTGAAGCGATGGCGTGCGGCACGCCGGTGGTGGCTTCACGTGCGAGCTGCCTGCCGGAAATCGCTGCGGACGCGGCGGTGTACGCCCCTGCCGACCAGGCCGGCGCCTGGACCGATGCGCTCGAACGCTTGGTGCGCGATCGGCAGTTGCGTGGGGAACTGCGCGCCGCCGGGCTGCAACGCGCCAAAGACTTTTGCTGGGACCGCAGCGCAGATCGCCACGCACAGGTTTTTTTTGCCGTATGAACTGCATCCACTTGGCAACCGCGCTCGTGCGACGGGGCAACAGCGTTCTGCTCGTGGCCTCGCGCTATCCCAACCACCCGCAGCCGCTGTGGAACATGCCGGGCGGACGCCAGATTCACGGAGAATTGCTCGCACAGACCGCCGTTCGCGAGCTGCGCGAAGAGACCGGCATGCATGCAGCGGTGCGCGAGCTGTGCTACGTGAGCGAATCCTACGACGGCGCGGCGCACTTTACGAATTTCACCTTTGCGGTCGATGCAATGGGTGAACCCCGGACGCCCGACGTGGACGACGATCACGTCGTCGACGCGGCGTGGGTTCCCATCGATCGGTTATCCGATCGCATTGCGGTCGCCGTCGTGCGCGAACCGCTGCTGGCGTTTCTTGACGGGATGCCGGCGCGCTACGTGGGATACGCCGAGGCAGGCGTCTCGATCGTGTTTCCGGACTGACGCCAAGCTTCGCGATCGAGGCGGTGCATGAGCACGTCGACCGCGCGGCCGCTGACGGTGGCGCCGTGCGGCAAGGTTCCTTCGAAGCGAAAACCCACTCGTTCGAGCAGGCGGCGGGAAGGCGTATTCTCGGGCACGCAATACGCGTGCAGGCGCGGAAGCGCAGCGCGTTCGAAGCTCTCCCGTAGCAGCGCGAGAACCGCTTCGGTCGCGACGCCTCGGCCGCGATGTCCGCGCACGATGCTGTAGCCGATCTCGCCCGCATTCGCGTCGCGATCCGTTACGCGCAGCGATACCCAACCCGCGGGCTTACGTCCGCCCTGCAAGTACACGAGCCATTCGAAGCGGCCGTACGCGCCGGGACGCAGCTCTTTGGGGCGCCTGGCGACCATGTCGCCGAACGCCGAAGCGCCCACACTGGGCAGGTCTTGGAACGTGCGGAGATCCGGTTGCTGGAGCAACTCCCAAAGTGCGCCGGCATTCGCAACCGTCACGGGTACGAGGCGCAGCCTGCGCGTGCGGATGATCCTCATGGGCGCCTTTATGGTACCACGATCGGTCGTGAACGACGCGCATGGATCTGCAGAGTGCCTACAACGGCACGCGCCCGGCCGAAATAACCTTCGACGCGCGCGTAACTTCCAGTCCGCGATTCTTCGTGGGAAATCGAACGCACTGCGTTCACGAAGCGTTCGACGCGAGCACCCGCGCCGGAAGCGTGGAGATCGTCGACAACGTGGGGATTGCGCCCCGCGTTCCGGTCCAGCCGGGCGACAGCATCCAGGTGCGCGGCGAGATGGTGCACGATCCCGGAAGAATACCGGTAGTGCACTGGACTCATCACGATCCCAGCGGCCTCCATCCCGGCGGTTTCATTCAGCTCCGGGGGCGGGTGTATGCCTAGCATTCTTGCCCAGCGCGATCAACTGCGGAATCGTGACGAAACGGTAGCCCTGCCGCTTGAGCGCGTCGACGATGATGCGCGTGGCTTCAATGTCGCGGCTGCGATCGCACACGTGAGGGTTTAGCCCCTTGGCACGGCAGAGCTGACCGCGGTTGCCGTCGTGCAGCACGATGATGGCGCCGTCGCTCACGCGCGGCAAAATTCGCCGCGCGATCACGCCCGGCGGCGGATATTCCCAGTCGCCGGCGAGCGGTACCGACCACATCACTACCGTGTAGCCGAGCTTTTGGGCAACGTGCATGACGATCCAGTCGCGAGCTCCGAACGGCGGACGCATGAGCCGCGTGTGTAATCCGCTTGCCGCGTAGATCGCCGCGTCCGTACGCTCGAGCGATCGGCGCACGTCGGTTCGCCGCATCACGATGAGGTGCGGATGATCCCAGGTATGGTTGCCGACGGCGTCGCCGTCGCGTATTTCGCGCCGTACGATCCACGGGTATGCTTGCACCGCGCGCCCGACCAGAAAGAAGGTTGCGTGAACGCGCTCTCGTTCGAGCACGTCCAGAATGCGGCCGGTGTACGGAGGATTCGGCCCGTCGTCATAGGTGAGCGCCACCACGCGCTCGTCCGCCGGTCCGCGCGTGAGGGTCCGGCCGAAAATCTGATTCGTGGGCTGCTCGAAAAGTTCGTACCCGACGAACGCGACGAGCGCCAGCGCGGCCAATGCGGCCAGTCCGACCAATCCATAACGCTTCATCGGGCGGACTCGGACACTAGCGCGAGCTGCGCACGAGCGCTTGCGCCTGCGCTACCTTTTGCCGGAACGCAGGGGTGCCGAAGCTGCGAAACGCCTGCACGATTTTCAGATAACGCGGATCCGCAAGGGACGTGCTCTTGAGTTTGGTCAGATCGGGCGTCGGGCTGTTGGGGCTGAGCTGGATCTCGTACTGACGCCCCGCTGCGACGGCCCAGTAGTGCGGATCCGTGAACACGATCGTCCGCGTACCCTGCTTATCCCCGGCCACCTGATGGATATGCAGCGTGTAGTGCAGACTGGTATTTCCAATGGACGGTTTGTTCACGAGCTGCCAGATGCCGTCTTGCACGACCTGCTCGAAAAAGAAGGTGACCGCGTACGTTTTGTCCGGAGGCAAAGCAATCGTCACCACCTTTCCGGAATATCCCTGCACCTTGTATTGCGCGCTCGAAATGCCGTTTTCGTTGTGCATGACGTACTGCTCCAAGTACACGGGCGGCTTGTCGTACTTGATCGTAAGCGACACGTCGAGAATGCTTTTGGAATGCAGGACGTTTACGAGCTCCTGCTTGTGCTGAAAGTCCGGCCATTTGATGAAGACCAGCCCGCAAACGATGAATATGACGGCAAAAACGAAAACTGCGGTACCGAACCAGCTACTTCGACGCATCGAGAACTCGATTCACCACCGCGTCGGCCAGCGCATTGTCCTTGCGGCGCACGTGCCGCACGTCGACGTATTCGAACTTGCGCAAAAGCGAAACGACGCGCCGGTGCAGCGGCTGCAGATCCGGATGTTTAACGCGGTACTCGCCGGAAATCTGTTTGACGACCAGCTCGCTGTCCATTCGCACCGCCAGGCGCCGCACGCCGTGCTCGAGCGCCGCCTGCAGCCCCAGCGCCAGCGCCGTCCATTCCGCGACGTTGTTGGTGGCAGTGCCCAAGTAATGGCCCACCTCGTGCAGTATGGCGCCGCCGGGCGAAACCAAGACTGCACCCGAGGCGGCCGGCCCCGGATTTCCACGCGATCCTCCGTCGGCGAACAACGTCGCGTCGGCCGACGGCGTTTGCGACGGCGGTTCCATACCCCGGCGTGCTTCAACAAAAAGCCGACGGGGCTTGCTATCCACAAGAAATTGCGTCTTCCACAGCATGTCCACAAGATAGCCGCAGGCCCCACATCGTAGTGTCGGTGCGTGCCAACGAGCGCGCCGAACTATACGATATTCATGACCAAAGGCGCACACGTCGTTTCGTACGACGTGGCGATGCAAGTATTGGAAGCCGTGCGCACCAATGCGACCGATGTGACGATTGCGGCGGCTTGCGGCGGCACCGCGCAGCCGCGCACGTTCACGCTGGTCGTCAGCCACGTCGTCTCGCTCATGCAGCACGCCGAAGCCGACGTGCCCGACGAGGATCGCTTCGATGTGTGGCGGCCGGCGGCTGCCAGCGGGGTGCTGCGCGCAATGCATCCGCAAATTTACTAAGGAATCTCTGAAGAAGTCTCCGTGGTGCAGCGCCGTGGCGATTTTTGGTCAGTTCGAGGCGCGAGGACGGACGCAATGCAGCGCATTGTGGCCGCCGCAGCAACGATGAACTGGACGAAAAGCGACATGGCGATGGACCGCGTGGGACTTTTTCAGAGGTTCCCTAAAAGGCGCAATTTCGGGCTGACTGGATTCGAACCAGCGACCTCTTGACCCCCAGTCAAGCGCGCTAACCAAACTGCGCCACAGCCCGACGTATCTTTTATCGCGAAACGGCGACTGAGGGATTGGCCGTCATCACGACCCATTCCCCTTGCAAGTCGCGCGTGCGCCCCACGGCTCGCCATCCGGTCTGTTCGTACAGCTTCAGCGCACCGGCATTCCACGGACGCACTTCCAAGCGTACTTCTGGTACGCCCAGTTCGCGCATGGCCCGCAACCCCTGCAGTACGAGCTCGCGCGCGATGCCGCGCCCCTGCATGTCCGGTTCGACGGCGATGTTGAGCAATTGCGCGTCTCCGCGGTGCCGGAACCGCGCCGAGCTCGCCGCAAACATCATTTTGTTGAGCAGCAGCCGCGGCATTGCCGCAACGCGCAGCCCAAAACCGCCCCGCAGCGCGGACACGGCCCAACGAAATGCCGCGCCGCGCAGAACGGCTCGACTCTGCAGCCGTTTCAAACTCGGGATAAAAATCGCATAGCCCACCAGCCGGTCATCCTCGTGCGCAGCCAAAAATCCGCGCGGCTCGTTGCCGCGAACGAACGACCATACGTCTGCGAGCGCCGCCGGCCGAGCGCCGGGGCGATAGTGCTCGGCGTGTTCGCCGGCAAAAGCGCGAAAAAAGATGCCGGCCGCCTGCGCGATCTCATGCGCTTCCAGCGGAGCGATGGTCAGCGCTTACGTCCGTCTTTCTTGCCGCTTTTCCTGACGGCGCCACGGCCGCCCGTGACGGCGCTCTTCAAACCGGCGCCTGCAACGAATGCGGCGACGCGGCGCGCCGGAATATCGATCGCCGCGCCCGTTTTTGGATTGCGTCCCTCACGTGCTTTACGTTCGCGAACGACGAACGTTCCGAACGGCGTCAGCGCGACGCGTTCGCCCTTCTGCAGTGAAGATTTGATTTCGGCCAGGACGAGCTCGACGATTTGCGCCGCCTTTCGTTTCGTCAGTTCAGCTTGGGCTGCAACGGAATCGATGATGTCGGCTTTCGTCAAGGGAATATCTCCTACGGCGGCACTTGAAGCCACAGGCACGACGAGCCGCCTGCGAGAGGGTATACGCAGGCGCGCTTACGGCTCCTTCCCTCAACGATCACATCTGCGCAGCTGCACGAAGCGCGAGCAAATACGAACGAATGCCGAAACCGCCTACGGTTCCTGCGCAGACGGGCGCAATGACGCTCCTGCGCCTGAATTCTTCACGCGCGTGCACGTTGGACATATGCACTTCGATCACGGGAATGGCTATGGCCGCGACGGCGTCGGCGATTGCATAAGAGTAGTGCGCGTAAGCGCCGGGATTGAGCAGCACCGCATCGCACGTTTCCCGGGCGCCGTGCAGGGCGTCGACGATCGCGCCCTCGCCGTTATGCTGCTCGGTTCCCACCTCGATCCCAAGTTCGCCGGCAAGCTGCACGATCGCCGCGTTTACGTCCGCAAGCGTGTGCTTTCCGTACGTTTCGGGCTCGCGCCGGCCGAGCAAATTCAAGTTCGGGCCGTGAATCACGAGAACTCGCATGGCCGCCGTTTCGCAGGGGGATCCGCAGCGCCCTGGTTAACAGGCGCGTATGCCCGACTCGATCGTCAGCGCGTCGTCACCCGATGCGGGATTCGCCGTCGTGGCCGCAATCACGACCGAGCTCGTGCGCGAAACGCAGCAGCGACATAGCTTGAGTCCTACCGCGACTGCTGCAGCGGGCCGGCTAGTCACCGGCGCTGCTCTGCTGGGAAGCAGTTTAAAAGGCAAAGAGCGCATTTCGCTGCAGGTTTCCGGCGACGGTCCATTGCGCAGCATCGTCGCGGAGGCGTGGTTCATCGACGAAAGCTGCATCGGGGCGCGCGGGTATGCCAAGTTTCCTACGGTCGAGCTGCCGCTCAATGCTCGCGGAAAGTTCGACGTTGCAGGCGCCGTGGGATCGGGATCCCTGCAAGTGACCAAATCGTACGAGCTCGGTCAGCCGTACGTCGGGGTCGTTCCTCTGTACAGCGGTGAAATCGCCGAAGACATCGCCGCGTATCTGGTCAATTCCGAACAGATTCCCAGCGTGGTTGCGCTAGGGGTGCTCGCCGGTCCCGAGGGCGTCACGGCGGCCGGCGGCGCGATCGCGCAGGTTTTGCCCGGAGCCGACGAAAGCGCGGTCAAGACGCTTGAAGAGCGCGCTTTGGCAATGCCGCCGGTTACCAGCCTGATCGCCGGGGGCGCCGACGCGAGCGGTCTTTTGCAAGCGCTGGCGGGTTCTGCGAACATGCGATCGCATCGAACGATCGACGTGCAATTCGCATGCCGGTGCTCGCGTGAAAAAGTCGAGTCGGCACTGCTGGGTCTGGGAGCCGACGAACTGCGCAAGCTCGCGCGCGAGCGCAGCGAAACGCAAGCGACCTGCGATTTTTGTAAGAAGATCTACGTGTTCGGCGCGGAGGAAGTGAGCGAACTGGCCGAACGCCTCAAAAGAGCTTAGCCGGCGGCACGCGATACGGTTCGATGCGCTGCCAGAATGCCTCTTTGATGCTTCCGCGTACGTTCTCGTACCACCAGCCGCATTCGCATCGGATCGGCGGCCCTTCCGGCTGCGGATAACGGTATTCGCGTTTGCAGCGCTTGCAGACGAACTTGCGATCTTTCACGGCAACACCTTCACGAATTTTCGCGATCCTACCGAGAGCATCGCAGGTCTCGAGGCGCTCCAAACGGCCTTAGGATCGTCAACGAGTATACCATCGACCTTCACGCCGTTCCCCGAGATTAGTCGCTCGGCGGCACGCCTGCTGTCCGCAAAACCCGCCGCCACTATCACATCCACCACGCGGCGCGACGTCCCCAGCGGTAACTCCGGGACGTTTTCCGGCACTTCTTTGCGCTGAACCGTTCGCTCGAAATACTCCAATGCCGCCGCGGCAGCTTCGCCGCCGTGGTACAGCGCGACGACGTCGTGCGCGACGCGTTTCTTCTCAGCCATCGGATGCAGGCTTCCTTGCTGAAGGCCGCGCGCGAGATCGCGCACCTGTGCCTCGGAACGGAAGGCGGCCAATCGCGCATAACGCGCAATCATTTCGTCCGATATGCGCATCAGTTTGCCGAACTGCTGCTCGGGCGGCTCGGTCAACCCGACGTAGTTGCCCTTGGACTTGGACATTTTTTCGACGCCGTCGAGCCCTTCAAGCAGCGGAAGCGTCATGCAGATCTGTTCGCGCTGACCCAGCTCGCGCTGATAGTGCCGTCCCATAAGCAGGTTGAAGAGTTGATCGTTGCCGCCCAGTTCGACGTCCGCCTGCAGCGCAACGCTGTCGTACGCCTGCGCGACCGGATACAAGAACTCGTGCAACGAGATCGGAGTACCCGCCGCATAACGCGCGCGGAAGTCCTCGCGCTCGAGCATCTGCGCGACGGTAACGCGCGAAAGCAGCCGCAGCAAGTCGGCCATATGCAAAGGCGCCAGCCAGTGCGAGTTGTACTGCAGGACGACGCGATCCATGTCGAGCACTTTGCCGGCCTGATCGGCGTACGTTTTCATGTTCGCTTCGATCTCTTCCCCGCTGAGCGGCGGGCGCAGCGCGTTTCGGCCGCTCGGATCGCCGATGCGCGCGGTGAAGTCGCCGATGAGCAGCACGACGCGGTGCCCCGCCTGTACGAATTGCTGCAGCTTGTGGAGCACCACGGCGTGCCCGATATGCAGATCGGCGCTCGTGGGATCCAAGCCGAGCTTGACGGTCAGCGGCCTGCCTTCGCGCAGCATCTCCTCAAACTCGGACCGAGTTTCGACGCGGTCGAAACCGTCCAAGAGATCGTCAGCGTAAATGCGCGACATAGCCGATTCGGGTTCGCTCGAGCTCTGCGGCCGGCCCTTCATCGGCGCACGCTATTTTAGCTCGAAGATCGTAACGCCGCCGCCGCCTTCGTTTTCGTCGCCGTACCTCACTTCGGCAACCTGCGGATGCGCGCGCAGAAACTCTTGCAGCCCGCGCCCGAGCATGCCCGTGCCCTTGCCGTGGATCAGGCGCAGCGGCGAGCTTCCCGCAAGAACGGCTTGATCGATCCACCGATCGACCAGCGGTTCTGCTTCCACGTACCGTTTGCCGCGAACGTCGAGCTCGGCCGTCGTGCGCGCCGCGGCTTCCATGCGCGCTTGGCCGCCTCGACTGCGTTCTCCGGAGGCAGGTTTACGGTCTGCGACGCCTGCGCGCTCCACGTCGCGCTTTTGCACGACGGTCTTCATCGGCCCGACGCTCACGAGCACCGTGTCGCCGTTGTCGGAAATGACGGTCGCGTCTTGGTTCAGGGAAAGCACGCGAACCGGCTCGCCCTGCTCCAGTACTCCACGATGGGTTTGAGCATCGTTCGCTGCCTCGCGCCGTTCGATCTTCAGATCGCGGCGCATTTCATCGATCGTGTGCTGGAACAGCGCACTTTGCGATGCGGTGACTTTCGGCCGCGCGGATCGCTGCTGTTCGGCCGCGCGGCGAGCAAGTTCGGTGGTGAATTCGCGCAACGCCGCCTGCAGGCGCGTTTCCGCTTCGCCTGCAAACTGCCGCCGCTCGCGCTCCAACGCCTGCCCGCGCGAACGCAGATTGTCCTGCAGGCGATCGACGTGCGCGCGTTCCCGCGCGAGAGCATCGCGCTCGCTCTGTACTTGCGCGTTCAGTTGGGAAAGCTCTGCGAGCGCACTTTCGTAATCCCGCTCGCGCGTGCCCAGCAGCGATTCCGCGCGTGCAATGAGCTCCGGCGGTATGCCGAGCGAACGCGCAAGCGGAAATGCCAGAGATTGACCGGGCATTCCGACGTCCAAGTGATACGTCGGCGCAAACGAACGCGGGTCGAAGCGAACGCTCGCGTTGACGACTCCGGGCGACTGGTGAGCGAACAGTTTGAGTTCGGTCGCGTGCGTGGTCACGATTCCGCCCGCGCGTACCTGCAACAGACGCTCGAGCATCGCGACCGCCAGGGCGGCCCCGCTGGCCGGCTCCGTGCCTTGGCCGATTTCGTCGACCAGCACCAACGAACGTTCGTCCGCCTGCGCAACGATCTGGCGCATCCGTCGAATGTGCGCGGAAAACGTCGAAGCGTTCTCGACGATCGACTGCTCGTCGCCGATGTCGGTGAAGACGCGCGTAAAGCACCCTATTGCGCTGCCTTCACCCGCCGGAATCTGCATGCCGGCGTACGTCATCGCCACGAACAAGCCGACCATTTTCAACGCCACGGTTTTGCCGCCCATGTTCGGCCCGCTGATGACGATCAGGCGCGCGCTTTCGTCTATTTCGAGCGTTTGCGGCACGGCACGCCCGCCCAGCAGCGGGTGGCGACCGTCGTGGATGCTTAAGGTGGGCGTTTCGAGGAGCTCGGGTTCGCGTGCGTCCATCGCCGCGGCAACACGCGCTTTGGCGACGAGGACGTCCAGCACCGCCAGGATCTCGACGTTTGCTTCGATTTGACCGGCGACTGCGCCGACTTGGCGGGAAAGCTCTTGCAGGATTCGAGCGATTTCGCGCTCTTCTTGCAAAAGCAGCGTGCGCACGCGATTGTTGTCATCCAGCGCGGCCAGCGGTTCGACGAATAGCGTTTGTCCGCTCGAACTGGTGTCGTGGACGATGCCGGGAAATTCTCCGCCGAACTCCGCCTTGATGGGTACGACGAACCGCCCCTCGCGTATCGTCACCACCGCGTCTTGAATCGCCTTGGCGTATTTTGCGGAACGCAGCAGCGCACCGACCCGGTCGCGCGCTTGCGATTGCGCCTGACCGATGTTCTTACGAATGCGCCCGAGCGCCGGTGATGCGCGTTCCAGCACGACGCCGCGTTCGTCGATCGCATCCACGAGCGCGCGCTGGAGGTCTTTGAGCGGGCGGTACCGCTCGGTGAGCGCCTCGATCGGACCGCTCGGCCGTTCGCGCGTTTTGGCCCAAGCGGCTGCGGCGGCCGACAGCGCGTCGCCGACGGAGCGCAGCTCCGCAGCGGCCAATGGAGTTCCGATTTCGGCGCGCTGGGTGAGCTCGGCGGTGTCGGCCGCAGGCAGCACGTGCATGTCGGCGACGGCTACAAGGTCGCGGATTTGCGCCGTGGCCGCTTGCTGGGCACGCACGCGGCCGAAATCCGCAAGCGGGCTCAGCTGCGCGGCATAACGGCGCCCGCGCTGCGTGCTCGCGGCGGCAACGACGCGTTCGCGCACCGCTGCGAAGTCGAGCGTTTCGAGCGTTCGGGCATCCGCGAGCGGTGGTTGCTGTTCGACGGCCTCGACGTCGTTCGACACGCTCACGACGGTGCGCTTAGCCCAGCTTTTGCTTGAGCAAATCCTGAACCAGCGCAGGATTGGCTTTGCCGCGGGAAGCCTTCATCACTTGACCGGTCAGAAACCCGAGAATGTTGGTTTTACCGGCCTTGTAATCTGCCGCGGCCTGCGCGTTGGCCGCAAGCACGTCGCCGACGAATTGCTCCAGCTCGCCGCTGTCGCTGGTCTGCGCCAACCCTTCGCGTTCGACGATCGCACGCGGAGCGCCGTCGCCGTGCCACATGCGCTCCAGCAGTTCTTTGGCAATCTTGGAGTTGACCGTCTTGGCTTGCACCAGTTCGATCAGCTCGGCCAAATGCTCGGGGGTTATGGGCGATTCATGGACCGGTACGCCGGTTTCGTTGGCCAGTCGCGACAGCTCGCCGAGCACGAAGTTCATGCTCTGCTGCGGATCGGCGCCGGCCTGCACGCATTTTTCAAAATACTGCGCCAGCGGCAGGTTATCGATCAGCTGGGTGGCCGGTTTGACGTCCAGGCCGTATTCGCCGTGATAGCGTTCGAAGCGCTGCCAAGGCAAAACGTGAACCGTTTCTCGCACGCGCTCGATCGCCGCGGGGTCGATCTCCATCGGCACCAGGTCGGGATCCGGGAAGTAGCGGTAATCGTGCGCGAGCTCTTTGCTGCGCATCGAATGCGTCACCCCGGCAGCTTCCTCCCAGCCCCGCGTTTCCTGCACGACGCGCCGTCCGGACTCGACCAGCTCGATCTGGCGTTCGATTTCGCTTTCAATCGCCCGATGGACCGAGCGAAACGAGTTCATGTTTTTTATTTCGGTCTTCGTACCGAGCTGCGCCGTACCGATGGGACGAATCGAAACGTTGGCATCGCAGCGCAGCGACCCTTCTTCCATCTTCACGTCGCTTACGCCCAGCTGCACGAACGTGCGCTTGAGGGACTCCAAATACGCGACGGCTTCCTGAGCGCTGCGAAGGTCGGGTTCCGAGACGCACTCCATGAGCGGCACGCCGGCGCGGTTGAAATCGATCAGCGAATGACTGCTGCCCGCGATTCGACCGTCGCCGCTGCCGGCATGCATGGACTTGCCGGTATCTTCTTCCAAATGGATCCGCGTAAGGCGGCATTCTTTCATCGAACCATCGTCGAGCCAGTACCTGACTGCGCCGCCCTGCGTAAGCGGCATGTCGTACTGCGATATCTGGTAATTCTTCGGCATGTCGGGATAGAAATAGTTTTTGCGGTCGAACTTCGAGAAGGCCGGAATCCGGGCGCCGAATGCCAAGCCGGCCGCGATCATGTGCTGGATTGCGGCCGCATTTGCCACCGGCAGCGAGCCCGGCAATGCCAAACAGACCGGACAGACTTTGGTGTTGGGCTCACCGCCGAACTCATTTGGACACGAGCAGAACATCTTGGTCTGCGTCTTGAGCTCGACGTGGCACTCGATGCCGATGACTGCTTCGTATTTCATGCCGGAGACGCCGCCAAAATATCGACTTCGCCGGCATGCCGCGTGGACTGTTCGTACGCGTGCGCCGCCGACAGCAAGGCGGCTTCCTCAAACAACGGCGCTGCCAGTTGCAGCCCCATCGGCATTCTTCCGGCGCGCCCGGGCGTATCGATCCAGCCGCACGGCACGGACAGCGCCGGCAAACCGGCCAGCGACATCGGAATCGTGTAATAATCCATCATGTACATGCTGTACGGATCGCTCTTGGCGTTGAATTCGAACGCCGGTGAACTGGCCGCAGGCGATGCGATCAGATCGCATTTTTCGAACGCGCGCGTAAAGTCCGCGGCGAACATCGTTCGCGCTTTTTGCGCGCGTACGTAATACGCGTCGTAGTAGCCGCTCGAAAGCGCGTACGTGCCGATCAGAATGCGCCGCTTGACCTCCGGCCCGAAACCCGCGGCTCGCGTACGCTCGTACATTTGACCGACGTCGCCGCCGTCTACGCGCAGACCGTAACGCACGCCGTCGAAACGGGCCAGGTTGCTGCTGCACTCGGCCGGCGCGATGAGATAGTACGTCGCCAAACCGTAGTCCGCCGTGGGCAGCGACACATCGACGAGCTGCGCGCCCAGCTCGCGCAGTTCTTCATACGCGCGCCGGTAGAGCGCGTCTATCTGCGGCCCGAGTTTCTCGGTCGCAAACTCCTTGACGATGCCGATGCGCAAGCCCCTGAGATCGGAACGCAGGGAAGTCGACGCCGGCTCGGCGGCGCGATTCACGCTCGTCGAGTCCATCGGGTCGTATCCGGCCATCGCCTCGTACGCCAGCGCTGCATCCTGCACCGTGCGCGTGAGCGGGCCGATCTGATCCAGGCTGGAGGCGAACGCGATTAAACCGTACCGCGACACGCGCCCGTACGTGGGTTTGAATCCGACGACATTGCAAAAAGCGCCGGGCTCGCGGATCGATCCGCCCGTATCGCTGCCCATACCGATCGCGGCTTGGTGCGAGGCGACTGCCGCGGCCGATCCGCCCGAACTGCCGCCCGGAACGCGATCGGGATCGTACGGGTTGCGCGTCGTTCCGAGCGCGCTGTTCTCGCACGAGCTGCCCATCGCGAACTCGTCCATGTTGGCCTTGCCGATCGGAATGCCGCCGGCATCCACTATGCGCTGCACCGCGGTGGCGGTGTAGGGCGCGATCCAGTTTTCCAGCATCTTGGAACCGCACGTGGTACGCGTGCCGGCCAAGCACATGTTGTCTTTGACCGCAACGGGCACGCCGGCAAGCGGCAGCGTTTGTCCTGCGCGCACGCGATCGTCCACGCGCGCGGCATGTTCGCGCGCCAATGCGTGCAGCCGGCTCAAATAACATCCCAGACGGTCGTCGAGACAGTCGACGTGCGCGAGCACGGTCTCGGTGACCTGCGCTGCGGAAACGGAACGCTCGTTGACGGCGCGCGCGATGCTCGCCGCGCTCATGGCCAAAATGGCGCCGCTATCCACCCGTCAGCCCTCGCCGGCGATGATCCGCGGCACGCGGAAGAACGCGCCTTGCCGCTGGGGCGCCATGGAAAGAACGGTTTCGCGGTCCAAGCACGCGCGCACGACGTCGTCACGCTCGACGTTGCGCGACTCGACGACCTGCGCGGTAGCCGGAACGGACGCGACGTCCAGCTCGGAAAGTACGTCGACGTGTGCCAGCAAATCGCCCAACTGTTCGCTCAAGCGCGCAACCTCGTCGTCGTTCAAAGCGATGCGCGCCAGCTTGGCGACGTAACGAACGTCGATTTTATCGGTTGACAAAGTCCGGGTACTCCTGATCCTGCACGGGCGGCAGCCCCTCGTTTTGGGGCCACTGCGGCGTGGGTGCATCCTTGAATGCTTGGTCGATGATCTGCTGCTGCATGGCCGACTGCCGGTACATCGTCACGAGCGTCTCGACGTGCCCGGTCTGCGGAAACATGTCGAACGGTTGAACGATGCCGAGCCGGTAACCATTGGCCGCCAGAAACTTCAAATCCCGGGCCAAGGTGGCCGGATCGCACGAAAGGTACCAGATATTTGCAACCCGGCTGTAAACCAGCCCCTCAAGCGTAGCGGGATCGCTGCCCTTGCGCGGGGGATCCAAAAAGGCGATGTGCGCAGCGCGCAGCGCGTCGCGAACCTCCCCGCGGCGCACCGCCTGTTCTACGCGAGCGCAAATAAATCGGACGGAACCGCGCAACGCGTTCACCGAGGCATTCGCGCGCGCCTCTTGCACGGCTTGCGGATTCTCCTCCACGCCGACCACGTCGCTGCCGAGCGCCGCGAAATACAGCGAGAAAGTTCCCGCACCGCAGTACAAGTCGACGATCTTGCGCGGTACATCCAGTCCGGCGCGGACGAACTCGAAAATCCGGCCCACGATCTCGACATTGACTTGGAAGAACGAGCCGGCGGAAACGCGGTAGCGCACACCCGCAATCCATTCTTCGATTAGCGGCGTCCCGGCCAGAACGCTCTGCTTTCGTCCCAAGATCGCATTCTCGCTGGAAAGGTCGAACGAATTCGTCACGCCTCGGGCCCCCGGCAACCGGCGCAAGATCGAGGGCGCGCTCGCGCGCAGCGCCGGCGATTCCGCTGCAGTTGTAAACGTTACGATGCTTTGCTGCGTGGATTGCGAGGTTCGTGCCACGACGTGGCGCGTCTGGGCGAAGGCGGGGGCCGTATCCGGCTGCACCCGCATCTCGTTGAGCTGCGCGATGTGCGCGTTCAGGCGGGGCATGACGATCGGGCAGGCCGCTATCGGCACGACGTCGTGGGAACGCTGGCGGTAAAATCCCAAGCGCACCGGCGACTGCCTTGAATCCACGACGAGCGACATTTTGTTGCGATACATGCGCGGATTGATCATTCCGATCGTAGCGCGAACCTCGGCCTGCTCGAAACCGCCGATGCGCCGCAAGGCGTTCCTTACCACGTCGCGCTTCCACGCCAACTGCGCGGGATAACTCATGTGCTGCACCTGACAGCCGCCGCACGTTCCGAACACCGGACAAAACGGGCGCGCGCGCTGGGGTGAGCGCACGGTGATCGTCACTACGTCGGCAACGGCATACTTGGGTTTGACGGCGGTAATGCGAACGACGGCGCGCTCCTGCGGCAGCGGTCCGAAACAGAAAACGACCATGCCGCCCGTTCGTCCGACGGCCTGTCCGTTCGCCAGAAGATCGTTGAACGCCAGTTCGACTTCGGCGCCGGCTTTGAGCGGCGCCTTGGAATCAGCCGCTGTGCTTTTGATCGTCAAGCGTTTTGAGCAGCTGGTTGGCCTCGTCGATGAGCTGCTGAATCCGCCGGCTGGTCGGATCGACCGGCTGACGGGACAGCACGGCGCGAACGACCGTGAATGCAAGCGCCGCCGAAAACCCCGCGATGCCGATCCACACCAGCGTGCGCACGAGGTTTCCGTTTTGCGGCGCCGGCTGCCGGCCGTCGGCCGCGCGCGCTTCACCGCTGATTTCATGCTGGGCTTGCGTCAATGTTTGCTACTCCTGAAAGATGGCCGCGTATTCGCTGCAGCGTCCGGGGGACCCGCTCCACACGTCGCGTAAGGCGCCCTCATGAACGTGCTTTCCATAGGGCTGGCCGCATTGCTTGCCGTCGTACCCGCAAGCGATGGTACCGTATCGGTCGCTTACTCGGGCAGTCTGGTTCGCGTGATGGAAGGGCCGCTCGCTGCGTCGCTGCGGCGGCACACCGGTCTACAGTTTCAAGGCGAAGCCAAGGGCAGCGACGCCCTTGCGAACTTGATCGCCGCCGGACTGCGCGTTCCGGATGCGTTCATCAGCGCCGATGCGCAGTTGCTCGACGGGCTCATGCACGCGCGCTCGCCCGCGATTTTAGGCTACGCGATTTTCGGCAGTGCGCGCATGGTCGTTGCGTATTCCGCCAAATCGCCGCACCGCAAGCTGTTCCAAGCGGTATCCGAAGGCAAACGCTCGATACTCGACGTGCTGTCGGATCCCGCAATACGGGTCGGCCGCACGGATCCGCAGCTGGATCCCAAAGGCGCTCGAACCGTACGCGTCCTGCAGCTGTTGGGCCGGTACTTTCATAACCAAAACGAATCGGCAAGCGTTCTGCGCAAGGCGCAGACGTTTCCCGAAGAAGATCTGGCCGTACGCGTGGAGAGCGCGGAGCTGGACGCCGGTTTCTTTTACTCCACGGAGATTCCGGGCCGCGGATTGCGCACGGTGGAGCTGCCGGCGCGCACGAACTTGTCGCAGGACATCACGTATTCGATCGCGCGTTTGCAGCATGCCCCCGACCCGCGCGCGGCGAAAATTTTCATGGACTTCGTGCTCAGTGGAGACGGAAAAGCAATACTCGAGCACGCGGGCGTGAGGTATTTTGCGCGCGCGCGCATCGTCGGCAGGCTATAGGATTTGCGAATTCGCGTTTCGCGAGCATTGTTGTGGTGTCTGGCGCTCTCGATCGCGTTCCATTTCACGATTGCCCCGCTGCTGGTTTGGCTCACGCGCGGGCGGCCGGCTCGCCCGGCGCCGATGGAAGTCGTGTACGTCAGCCGATCCACCGCCGTGCGCACGTCGCACCGCACGCGGCCGCGTCCGGCGCACCACACCGTTCGCACTATGCCGGCGCCGCGCAGGCAAGTGCCGCGGACGCGGCGCCGCCTTGCGGCACCTGCGCCCGCGCGGCGTGAAATCGCGCGAATCGATATGCGGTCGCCGCACGTTGCGCCGCCGAAGACGACGTACGCGCGCACCAGCGTAGAAACCGCCCAGCAGGAGCAGGCGTTCGAAAATACCATCGCGCGGCTGCGGCAGCAAAACGACCCGGTCGTAAGCGCAGCCCGGCCGGTTCAAACGCCGCAGGCGCCCAAGCGCTACACGTTCGATTTTGCCGGCGCAGTGGGAACGGCGCCGCGTGGTGAAGGAATCCTCACGCCGGTGCGGTCGTGGCGCATGGGAAGCTACGATTTTTATTACGTGCGGTACTGGGTGGAATACCCGGACGGGACCACGGAAACCGGCATCGTGCCCTGGCCGCTGCGCTACTTGCCCGGCGCAGATCCGTTCCGTTTAGGGATACAGCATTTTCCGCTGCCGGTTCCGGCTGCCGACTACACGCTGCCGCCGGGCACGCCGCTGCATCCGCTCGTCGCATACTGTTACACGCATCGCGACGAGCTGGCTTCATGCCCTATCCACCATGATTGAGTAGGCGCGAAGGCGCGCCTATTTCTTCGTGTACGCTACGCACCAACCGTTGGGACTGATCGAACCCGCGACGACCTGGCATTGACCCATCGACTTGGCGGTTTTGCCCGGAATGAAGAGCTTGCAGCCCGCGCATTTGTCGCCGTGGTTGGGGTGATCTTGGTACTTCATCTGACCTTTGGACGATTTCGCCTCCGCGACGGCCGTCGTGCTGCCGATTGCTGCAGCCAAAACGGGGAGAACGAGCGTCTTGAGCGCTTCTTGCCGTGTGATCTTCGCCATGATTGCGTCCTTTCTCAAGGCATACGGAAATGTTTTCAGGGCCAAGGCTTTTTAATCTTGCTGAAAACTGCCGCTCGGGAGAGGCAGCCGCTTGCGTCTTATGAGGCCTTCTCAACGTCTTCGAAGGAGTGATTGCGGTGTCCATCTCTTGGCAAACTTCCCGGTCCCTCGTGTGGCTCTGCGCGGCAGGCGCCCTGCTGGCAGCGTGCAGCAGCGGAGGCAGCTCGTCCGATTCGGTCGTGCCGTCCGGAGGCGCTTTGCAAAGCGTATCCGGCACCGGCGCGCAGACGCCGGCGCAGGCACAATCTACGGCGCAGGTGCAGGCGGCCCGCGGCCTGACCCATTACTACATCGTGAACCTCGGAACGCTCGGCGGCAGCGCGAGTACCGCAAACAGCATCAACGACCGCGGTTGGATAAGCGGCATTTCGCAGCTGAGCGGAAATGCAACCACTCACGCCGTTCTGTGGGCGAACGGCGCGCGAGTGGACTTGGGGACGCTAGGCGGACCGACCAGCGGCGTCGGGTGGCCGGTGAAAAACACTCACGGCTCGATCGCCGGCTTTTCGGCTCTGGCGCAGACGGACCCGCTGGACGAGCAATTCTGCGGCGGCTCCTCGACGAATCTTTGCGCCGGCTTTCTTTGGAAGCAGTACGCGCTCAGCCCCCTTTCGACGTTGGGCGGAAACAACTCGTTCGCAGCCGGCGTCAACAACAGCGGGCTCGTAGTCGGATTTGCGGAAACCGCAACGCGCGATGCGAGCTGCGGAGCGCCGCAGAAGCTCGATTACAACGCCGTGATCTGGCGGGGCAATAGGCGCCCGCGCGCGCTGCCTCCCGTACCGGGCGACACGGTTTCGCAGGCGGTGGCCATCAATGACGCCGGCGCGGCGGTGGGAGCATCCGGTCCGTGCGGACCACCCAACAGTCTGGGATACGGGACGACGCACGCGGTGCGCTGGGCGCCGGACGGGACGCCCACGGCGCTGGCATCCCTAGGCGGCACGACCGCGAACATAGCGGCCGCAATCAACGACCGCGGCGAGGTCGTCGGGCAGTCGGCGTTGACCGGAAACACCACGTACCATGCGGCGCGCTGGCGGCATGGCGCGGTCACCGATCTGGGAACGCTTCCGGGCGATACGCTCAGCGAGTCGCTGGGATTGAACAATCGGGGTCAGTCGGTCGGCTATTCGTGCGACGCGACCGGCACGTGTCGCGGTTTCGTCTTCGAGCACGGACAGATGACGGATTTGAATCTCTTGGTCGCGTCGTCGTCGCTCTACGTGGTCTACGCCGGCGACATCAACGATCGCGGATGGATCGTGGGCCAAGCGGTCGACCTCAACGATACCAGCCAAATGCCCGCGGTATTGCTCGTGCCGACCACGGCTGCGGTCACCGTTCGGGCTGCGGCGGCCGCTCGAATGACGCTTCCGCAGCGGGTTCGCGATCAGCTGCTTCATCGGCGCACTTGGCGTCCGTCCATCCTGCCGGGAACGTAAGGTCACGTGAATCGGTTCTGAAACGCTTCATGCGGTAGCCCATGAACGTTTTGGAACGTGAGATGCGCTCGTTGCTGCGCCACCGCGGGGACGAGCGCACACTCACCCGGATAACTCTGGGAAGGACGCTGCAGCGCGCGGTCGGATCGGCAACGATCCGCCGCGCGTTAGCGCAATTGGTCGAAGAAGCGTTCGGGACGGGCGCCTCGGACGAAAGCGTCGCGCTGCTCAGGCGCGTGCTGGACGGCGATCGCAGCGGCCTGAGCGAACGCCTCTACTATCGGCGGCGCTCCCAAGCGATCCGGCGGCTGTGCACCGCCGCACTCGCCCGCATGCATGCGGTTGCGTCGACGCCCGGCAACAGGCAGCCGGCCCCGACGCCGATTGCTTTGCCGATGGTCGACAGGCTTGCTCCCGAGCGCATCGATCCGATGCAATATCGCGGAGTCGATCGATCGCGCGCGCTTTCTGCCGCGGCGCTTGCCGCAGAGATGGGCGGCGACATTCCGCAGGCCGATCGATTGCTCGCACAGGCGTACGAGCACGTCTACGATCATCGAGGATTCCGCGATCCGCGCGCGCTGTTCGAAGTGGCGCAAAACGCGCTCTACATCGCACGCTGCCGGGGCGATCTGTCCGGCATGAACGCCGCCATCGATCAGATGAAACAGTTGTGGGAAAGAATCGAGCCCTCCGCGCGCATGAAGGTGGGCCTGGACTGCAGCGAACTGCACCTCTATCAAGGAGAAACGGCGACGGCGCACGCGGAGCTGGAGTACGCGTTGGCGGTGGCCGGGCAGGGCGAAGGACTCTTACACGCGATCGCGCTCGTCCGGCAAGCGCAGCTCGCACTGCTCGCTTCGAATTACGCTCGCGCGCAACTATTGGCGACTCGGGCGCTCGAACTGGGAGCGCCTCATGCCGACGTGCGCGCGTACGCCTGCGAAGTGATCGGACGGTGCGCGTGGAGAACCGGAAGGCGTTGGTCGAGCGGAGGCCTGGAAGACTGCAGCAGCGCTTTTCACGCGCTGTCGGTGCAGACGATTGCGACGCGGGATGCGCTGCTCAAGGGCGATGACGATCTCGCGTGGGAACGCGCGCGGACGTGTTATGCGCAAGCCCTTGCGCTGCGGTATTGGAACCTGGCAAGCCGCGCGGCTGCGACGCTTGCCGGCTGCCGTGCCGGCGGCGCCGAAGTGCGCGAAGGCGCCTGGCTGACCGAGTCGCTGCGCTTGTTTTTCAAGCCGCAGCGGGTCAACGTTTACGTCGGACTGGATTTGTTCGCGTTCCCGAACTCACCGGAGCGCCGTTTTGCGCCGAGCTTGCGCGATGCGGCCGTCCACCAAGCGCTGCGCGAGATCTATGCCGAGCGCTTTTCGGATTCGATCTGCGCAGCGGATCCAGCGCTGCTTGAGGGAGTTTTGCGAGCCGTCATCGAGACGCTGCGCACGAACGCGCATCCGCCTCTGCGGGATTTGCGGCGCCGCGCTGCGGCGCACTGGGGCGACCGCGTTCTTTTGCAGCGGCGCGTCACGCAGGAAGCCAAGCGGCTGGGATGGTTTGTGGGCGTCGTGTGGGCACTGGCGCCGGCGACGGCGCAGCGGGCACCGGCAGTGCAGGCGCGCGCGGCTGCGCGCAGCGTGCTGCACGAACTGCAGCAAGCCGCCGCCTATAAACGCCTGCAATCGCATTACATCGCATAGCCGGCAGCGGCACGCCGCAACCGTCAGCTGAAGTTCTTGGAACGCACTGCGCGGGAGAGATCGGAGGCTTCGAACGGCTGCACCGTGCGGGCCAGAAGATCGACACAGCCGTCCTCCTTTTGCAGTTGCCCTTCGACGATGACCGTCATCGATCGCCGGATCGTACGCCGGTATTTTTCGTACACGTCCGGGCGCACGATGACGTTTACCAGTCCGGTTTCATCCTCCAACGTCAGAAACACGAAGCCTTTAGCCGTGCCGGGCCGCTGGCGCGTAATCACCAAACCGCCTACGCGGCATACGCTTTTATTCGGCACGTCCGCCAGCCGTGCCGCAGCGATCGCGCCCTCACGCGTCAACAGCGAACGCATGTGCGCGATGGCTTGCCTCTTGGGAGATACGCCGGTCGACCACAGATCGAACGCGGTTTCCCGGCGTGCCGAGATTGCGTTGAAATGCGCCGCCGGTTCGGCGACGTCCATCATGCGGCCCAGTTCGCCGCGCGTTTCGCGTTCGTCCAATCCGCGCAATGCCCACATCAGCTTCGCGGCGAGATCGGTACCACGGCGAAAACGCTCCGGCTACCGCCAAATTCTCCATCGCCTCCTTTTCGAGCTGCGTGCGCTGGGCGAATCCGAGCAAATCGGCAAACGGACCTTGTTCGATTGCGGCCTGCAAACGCGTTCGCTGCGCTTCACCCAAACCGCGAACGAGATGGAATCCCAACCGCAGCGCGCCGGCGCCCTGCGAGGTTGACGGAGCCTCGGCGAAGCTCCAGTACTCGCTGGCGTTTACGGTAATCGGTTTTATCGCGACGCCGTGGCGGCGCGCATCGTTGACGAGCACTTCGGTGGAGTAAAAGCCCATCGGCTGGACGTTCAGAATCGAGGCCGCGAATATGGCGGGATAGCGGCATTTCACGTACGCCGATTCGTATGCGAGCAGCGCAAAACTGGCCGCGTGCGATTCGGGAAAGCCGTAATCGGCAAACCCTTCGAGCATATGGAACAGCTGCTCGGCAGCGGCTCGATCGATGCCGTTCTCCACCATGCCCTCCACCAGTTTGGGATAGATTTCGCGCATGCGCTCGTGGGAGCGTTTGTGCCCCATCGCGCGGCGCAGCTTGTCGGCCTGCGCCGGAGAAAAACCGGCCGCCTCGATCGCCATGCGCATGCCTTGCTCTTGAAAGAGCGGCACGCCCAGCGTTCGTTCCAGCACTGCTTTGAGTTTTGGGTGAGGATACGTTACCGGCTCCATGCCGCTGCGCCGGCGCAAAAACGGATGGATCATCTGCCCTTGAATGGGTCCCGGCCGAATGATTGCGACCTGCATGACGATATCGTAAAAGCACGCCGGTTTCATGCGGGGCAGCATCGATTGCTGGGCGCGGGATTCGATTTGAAACACGCCGATCGTATCGGCCTTCTGCATCATTTCGTATGTCGCCCGATCGTCGGGGGGAATCGTATGCAGCGCTAAGCGCGGCTGGTCGGGATGGACTCGATCGTGCAGCGCAAACGCCTCGCGCAGCAGCGAGAGCATGCCCAGTCCCAGCAAATCGATTTTGATCAGGCCCAGGTCCTGCAAATCGTCTTTGTCCCATTGCACGATCGTGCGGTCCCGCATCGTGGCCCATTCCACCGGCGTAACGCGCACGAGCGGGTCGCGCGTGATTACCATGCCGCCGGAATGAATGCCCATATGGCGCGGAAAACCGTCGACGCGGCGGCAGAGAGAAATGAGCCGCTCGCCGAGATCGCGGCATCCGGCAAGCCCCGTTGCACCCTCGAGCGATTCACTCGCATCGTACTCTTTGGCGACGGCATCGACTTGAGCGAGGGTAAGGCCGACGGCCTTGCCGATGTCGCG
This sequence comes from Vulcanimicrobiota bacterium, assembly GCA_963777315.1. Taxonomy (GTDB): domain Bacteria; phylum Vulcanimicrobiota; class Vulcanimicrobiia; order Vulcanimicrobiales; family Vulcanimicrobiaceae; genus CAVYEM01. Next base: position 143,913 of record CAVZQC010000004.1, on the reverse strand, counting down.
TATCGCCGAGCGCGTGTGGTAGGTGACGACCTCGGCGGCCATTGCAGCGTGGGTGCGGCCGTAGCGGTCGTAAACGTACTGGATGACTTTCTCGCGGTCTTGATGCGCGAAATCGACGTCGATGTCGGGAATCTCTTGGCGTCCTTCGGACATGAAACGCTCGAACAGCAGATCCATGGCGATTGGATCGACGGCAGTAATGCCCAGTGCATAGCACACCGCGCTGTTTGCCGCCGAGCCGCGGCCCTGGCAAAGCACGTGCATCTCGTTTGCGGCGCGCACGATATCCCATACGATCAAAAAGTATCCGGCTAAATCCATCTTGGCGATCATGCCGAGCTCGTATTCCAATTGCCGCTCCACGTTCGCCGCGAGCGGCATGCCGTAACGCTCGGCGGCGCCGCGGTATACCAGTTCGCGCAGATAGCTCTGGCGCGTGTAGCCGCCGGGCACGGCAAAGAGCGGAAACTGGCCGGTCAAACGCTCCAGCCGGAACGCGCAGCGCTCGGCTATCGCCGCCGCGTTGTGAATCGCCTGCGGATAGCCGGAAAAAATTTGAGCCATCATGCGCGGGGATTTGAGATGGTATTCCGCGTTCGGGCGCAGCAGCGCGTCTTCTCGGGCTTGCGCTAACGTGGTTTTTCGCTGAACGCAAAAGAGCGCGTCGGCCAAACGCGCCTGTTCTTTGCGCGCATACATGACGCCGTTGGTCGCGACGTACGGCAGCTGCAACGCTTGGGATATCTCGATCAGGCGGCGGCAGCGGCGCGCATCGGCCGCGTGCAAGTGGTGCTGCAACTCCAGGTAGAGATTTGCTTCGAAACGCTCTCGCAGCAGACCGATGTGCTCGGCATCGGGCTGATTGCTCAGCGCGATCAGGCCGCCGGTGCGTCCGTCGAGATCCTCGTACTGAAGTGCGGGAGCGTTTTTACTGCCGCGCAGTTGCCCGATGGAGATCAGCTCGCACAGATTTGCATAGCCGCGTTCGCTCTCGACCAGCGCGACGAAACGCGCGCCGCCGCTCAGGCTCAGTTCGCTGCCGATGATGCCGGGAAGCGCGTTTTCGGCAGCCGCTCGGGCAAAACGCACGGCGCCGTAGAGACCGTCGCGATCGGTAATGGCCAGAGCGCGCAGGCCGAGCTCGATGCCGGATTCGACGAGTTCTTCGGGATGCGACCCGCCTTCTAAAAACGTGAAATTGGAGTGGCAATGGAGTTCGGCGTAACTCAATCGTACTCGCCTCGAAGATACCAGTGCTCGCCCTGACGGTAGATACGCCAGAGCAATCCGTCTTCGAGCAGAACGTCGTATTCATCGCGCACGGTCGGCGTGTCGAACCAGCCGTCGTCGACGCGCCACGGGCCCGCACAATCCAGAACGCGTTTGTCGCGGACGCGCACCGGAGCGTTGCCGCGCATCGCCACGGTGATTTCTTTTACCGCGAGCAGACGCAGTTGGGGCGCGCTTCCTTCGACGAGTGCAGGCGGCGAGCTCGAGCAAGGATCGAGACGGCGGTCGCAAGGAAACGGATCGTAGGAAAAGCGATCCTCCAACCGTGGCGCCGGACGCGTATGCGCGCATTGCGGCGCATCGTGCGTAACGGCTTGCAATCGCGCGAGGGCAACGGCAAGCGCTGCCGGATCGTGGCGGCTTTGCCCGAAGAGCGTCGCGGAGGCGCCGCATTCTTGGAGCTGCATCGCCTGCATGCGCAGCCCGATAACGCACGAGGTGAACGTGAGGCCTTCGAGCTTGGCGCGTATGACGTCGAGCATCGTGCGCGGATTGCCGGTGGCTTGCGCAAAGCCGGCGTCGATTTCGTAAGTGTCGCCTGCCTCGCATTCAAAACTCACCCTTGCCGTGCACGCCGCTTTACCCGCCCGCTCTAAATCGTTGCACACGCGATCGGCGAGCACGCGCAGCGCGAATACCACTTGCTCTTCGGCCTGCGCGCTCCCCTCGCCGTACGCCGCTGCGGCAATCTGCAGTTCGTGCGCGCGCGGATGAAACGGCGTCGAATCGATGCCGCGCGCACGATCGTGCCAGGCCGCGGCGTGTTTGCCGAAACGCCGCACGAAAGGCCCGTGCGGCAACGCCGCAAGCTCTCCCAGCGTGCGCACGCCCAGCAAATGCAAACGCTCGACGGCGCGGGGATCGAGTTGCAGCACGTCGATCGGCAGGCCTTCGATGCATCCGTCCGGCGCGTACGTGAGCGCGCGGGCCGTGAATTTATTTTCGCCAACCGCCGCGCGCACCGGCAAATCGAATTCGCGCAGCGCGTCTACGGCGCGATCGGTCCATTGCCGCGCATCGCCCGCGATGCCGCGCATGTCGAGATACGCCGTGCCTTCACCGCTGTCGTCGACCAGCGGCGAGACGGCGTCCAGCGCATCGAGCATGTCGTTCCACACTAGGCGCGACTGGTGCGCATCGTGGACCAGCACGCGAACGCCGCCCGCGGCGGCGCGCGCCTGCAGCGCGGTCTGACCGATGCGCGCGCCCAATTCGTGCGCGAGCGGGTCGAGTTCGATGACCCGTCCGCGATCGGGCTTATCGGTCAGCACCGCCGGTTCGTCCGCAGGCACGTCGGGACGGTCGCGGCGCGCGACCACCAGCGCGAAAGCGGGAACGTGAACGCACAGCAACCGCGCCGCGAGCAGATTTACCGCGCCAGGCATGCCGAACGCCCGTTACGCTGCATTCCGATGCGCACGCGCGCCGTCGCACCCGGTACGGCGCGCCGATGTTTGAGCACGCGAGCATAGAGTTCATAGCCTGCCAGCTCGCAGAACACGCCGCTTTGCTCGGCCCACACAACCTTGTCGATCGCGCACGTCACGCGCGCCGATGCGAAATAGGCCAGCTCGCTGCCGGGGTGCATTCCCAGCGCGACTACGACCGCGCCCGCTTTTTGCGCAAGACCGCACAGGCGCGACCATACCGTGGCGCGCAGCGCCGCCGCCGGCATCGCGACGACCGCAAAGGCGCGCGAACGCAACACGATGTCGGTGCAGCGCGCGATTTCCACCGGCGTACGGGCGGACACGACCAGCATTTGCGCGAGCCGCACGCCGGCGCGTTCCAGGTCCGGCGGGTAGAGCGTTCCGTCGTCGACCACGGCAGCCAGACCGCCGGCCGTCGCGGAAGCCAGCGTTCGGGCCAAAATAGCGGTGCGGCCCGAGCTTGCCCGTCCCTCGAGCGTGCTCAACGCTCCCCGCGGAAATCCGCCGCCCAGCGCGCGGTCGAGATCGGTAAAACCCGTGGGAAAAGCGTCCTCTACGGCAACGATAATTCGGCCCGCGGCCCGCATGTCCAGACCGGCTTTGAGGGCGTCGAAGGCGGCAGAGCGGTTGGGTTCGGGGTCCATGGGAACACGATCCTAATCGAACATATGTTCGATGTCAATCCACCTACCGGAAGCGCGACGGACACCGGGGAAAGGCATAGGATGGCGATTCGAGCCGGGCAGGCGTCCCTCGGCACGGGGGCGTTTCAATTTGTGATTGTGTACCCCGGCGGTCGCATGGGCGATGCGCGGAGCAGCGGCTGTGCCTTCTTCGCCAACTTCTTTAGCGACCTCGGGCAAATCACAACCAATCTGCCCTCGATGGTGCTATTCTGCATCGCGCTGGTAGCCACGGCGTTTGCCGTGGGCGTGTTCTTCGTTGCGCAGCGGCTTGCCGGAAGGCTTCAACCCTGCGCGTAGGCGTCGACGTCGGCGGCACGTTCACCGACCTGGTCGCGCTGGACGTGCGAACGGGCGAACGCATCATCGTTAAAGTCGCTTCCGTTCCCCGCGCGCCCGAAGAAGGCGTATTTGCAGCCTTCGATCGTCTTTTCGAACGGTGCGCGCACCGGCCGGAGATCGAACAGGTCGCACACTCGAGCACCATCGCGACCAACGCGCTGCTGGGCCAAATGCAGCTGGAATTGCCGCGCGTAGCGTTCGTTACGACGCACGGTTTTCGAGACGTCATCGAGATCGGCCGTCAAAACCGCAGCGAAGTCTACAACCTGTTCGTCAGGCGCCCCAAGCCGCTGGCGGCGCGCGAAGATCGAATAACGGTGCGAGAGCGCATCGATTATCGCGGTAACGTTTCGATCGCGCTCCAAGAAGACGAAGTCGATCGGGTCGTGCGAGAAGTCGTCGCGCGCCGGCCGCAGGCTGTGGCGATCGGGCTGCTTCATTCGTATGCCAACGATGCGCACGAACGCCGGCTGGCGCTGGCGCTGGCTGATGCGCTGCCGGACGTTCCGGTGACGCATTCGGCTTTCATCGATCCGGAGTATCGCGAATACGAGCGGTTTTCGACCGCCGTGGTCAACGCTGCGCTCTCGCCGATCGTGCGCCGCTATGTGGAGCGGCTAGGCTGCGGTTTGCGGGCGCGCGGAATCGATGCGCCGCTCTACGTCATGCAAAGCAACGGCGGCATGGCGGCAGCGCAGAGCGCATCGCTGCGCCCGGCGGCGACGATCGAAAGCGGGCCGGCCGGCGGGGTTATCGGCGCGGCATACTTGGCACGGCAAACGGCGGCGCAGCGCGTGCTGTCGTTCGACATGGGCGGCACGACGGCAAAGGCGGGAACGATTGTGAACGGCGCGGTGCAGATCGCGACCGAATTCGAAGCAGCCGGCGCGACGCACAGCGGCCGGTCCGTCAAAGGCAGCGGTTATCCCGTGCGCTTTCCGTTCGTCGACTTGGCCGAAATCAGCGCGGGCGGCGGAACGATCGCATGGGCCGACGATGCCGGAGCGCTGCGCGTGGGACCGATCTCGGCCGGTGCGGATCCGGGGCCGGCATGCTATGGGCGCAGCGATCGCGCGACCGTTACCGACGCGAACCTGGTGCTGGGACGGCTCAATCCGCACGCGCTCGCCGGCGGAACGTTTGCGATCGACGGGAGCCGTTCCCGAAGCGCAATCGCGGCGCTGGCCCAGCGCGTCGGTCTTTCGGCCGAAGCGACCGCAGCAGGCATCGTGCGCATCGTCGATGCGCAAATGGCCAAGGTGCTGCGCATCGTGACGGTGGAACGCGGGCTGGATCCGCGAGATTTTTCCTTGACCGCATTCGGCGGCAACGGACCGCTGCACGCGTGCGCGCTCGCAGACGAGCTCGGAATCCGGCACATCGTCGTGCCGCCCGATCCGGGCGTATTTTCCGCGTACGGCTTACTCGTGGCCGAGTTGCGCGCGAGCTTCGTGCATCCGGTATTACGACTCGCCGACGCCGTACCGGCACACGAAGCGCGCAGCATTTTCGAACGCATGGAAAATGAAGGACGCCGAACGCTTGCGGAGCAGGGCGCCGAGGAGCAGCGCATGCAATTCGTGCGCGAGTACGAGGCTCGATACCGCGGGCAAAGCTTCGAACTGGACGTACCGTATTCGGCGGACCCGGCTGAAGTGGTTCGGCTATTTCACGCGCAGCACGAGCGACGGTATGGATATGCGGTACGTACCGAACCGGTGGAGCTGGTCAACGCGCGACTGACGGCCGTCGCGTCGTTGGCTGCGCCGCCCGACCTGCCGGCGCAGCCCGAGCAACCTGCGCATTCCGCGGCGCCGGAGATGCGCGGTCTCTGGCTGGACGGCGCGTACGTTCCCACGCCGGTCCACCGAAGGGAACTGCTGGGCGGCAGCGCCGATATTCGCGGCCCCGCGCTGATCGAGCAGGATGATGCGTGCACCTACGTCGCCCCGCACTGGACCGCGCGCGCTCGCAACCGGCTCACCATTCTGGAGCGCTCGTAATGGCGCAAGACGAGCTCGATCCCGTAACCGCCGAGATCGTCAAGAGTTCGCTGGTGTACGCGAGCCAAGAAATGGGCGTGGCAATACGCAACAGCGCGTACTCGCCGAACATCAAAGAGCGGCTCGATCATTCATGCGCGCTTTTCGACCGGCGCGCGCGCATGATCGCGCAGGCCGAGCACATTCCGGTGCACTTGGGCTCACTGCCGTGGGGATTGCGTACTAGCCTTGCCGTCATCGAGTCGCGCTGCGGCGGGCTGCGCGAGGGGCAAATGCGGGTGGTGAACGATCCGTATATGTCCGGAACGCACCTCAACGACGTCACGGTCATTCGTCCCATCTACTTTCAGAGCGACCTCATCGGATATGCGGCCAACAAGGCGCACCATACCGACGTGGGAGGAATGGCGCCGGGGTCCATGTCCGTCAATGCGGCGGATCTTTTCGCTGAAGGACTGATCGTGCCGCCGATGCTGCTGATGGACTCCGATCGAATCGTGGATGCTGCGGTCGAGCTGTTTCGCGCCAACTCCCGAACGCCCGAAGCGCGCAGCGGCGATCTGCGCGCCCAAATAGCCGGCAACGTTACCGGCGAACGCCGAATGCTCGAACTGGTGGAACGTTACGGGGTCCGGGTGCTCGATGCCGCCGTCGAACGTTTTTTGCGCGACAGCCATACGCGCATGCGCGCGGCATTGAGCGCGTTGGGCGAAGGCGCGTTTTTCTACAGCGATACGCTCGAGGATCGCGACGGCGCGCCGTCCATGCGTATCGCCCTGACTCTAACGCTGCGAGAGGGCAGTGCGCATTTCGACTACAGCGGAACGTCCGGCCAGGTGCCGTTTCCCATGAACGCCGTCTACGGCGTAACGCTCTCGGGAGTGCACTATGCGCTGCGCGCCGTCACCGACCCGACGATTCCGATGAACGAAGGGTGCTTTCGCGCGGTAACCGTGGAGGTGCCGCAAGGCACGTTGCTCAATCCGCGCCGGCCCGCGCCCGTTGCCGGCGGAAACGTTGAAACCAGTACGCGCAATGCCGACGTCGTGCTTGGCGCTTTGGCGCAAGCCGCGCCCGAACGGGTTCCGGCGCAAAGCGGCGGCACGATGAGCAACGTGATGATCGGCGGCGTGCGCGACGACGGCTCGGCGTGGGCATTCTACGAAACGAACGGTTGCGGCATGGGGGCCCGGCCGGGAATGGACGGCATCGACGGGATCCAATGCCACATGACCAACACGCTCAACACGCCGATCGAAGCGATAGAACGCGAATATCCCCTGCGCGTAACGCGGTACGAGATCGCACCCGGCACCGGCGGCCAAGGGCGCTACCGCGGGGGCAGCGGATTGATTCGCGCGCTGCAACTCACGCAAGGACGCGCCGAACTGTCACTGCTTGCAGACCGGCATGCAACTGCTCCGCACGGCGCAGGCGGCGGCAACGACGGCGCCGTGGGCTCGCACGTGCTGCAGACGCGGGCCGGAACCTCTGCGAACGTTCCGGCGAAAGCGACGCTGATGCTCAATGCGGGCGACACGATTGTCGTGCAGACGCCCGGAGGCGGAGGTTACGGCTTGCCGCTCGGCGCAGGCGACGGCGCCCCCGCTGCCGGCACGGGCACGGGTGAAGGAGCAGCCGGCGCGGGCACGTGACCGCCGCAAAGCGGGACCGCTTTGAATACGGCTTTCGCGGCTAAGTTTTCGCTCTGCTCGATCTGAGCCTGGTAGTATTCCATCTGCTGATCGAAAGCGTTGAGCGGATTGTAACCCACTTGGGAGCCCGTGTTGGTAAACCGCGGATCGTACTTGCGCGACGGATCGTCCGCTGTGCTCACGCCGGCGTTCAAGATGTTGGCGGGCGCGGTAGTGGGGCTCGTGTTGGGCGCGCTGGCGTTGGCGGATGAGGCGGTCTCGGTGGCGTTGATGACCTTGTCGTACTCGTGTCCGGCGGCCTGCAGCTCGGCCAGCTGCTGCGTATCCACAAAGCCGCTGACCAAATCGAGCGCCTGTTTTTGCTGGGCGAGAACTTGCACGAGGTGCGCGCGCAACTGCAGCAGCTGCTTGTCGGTATCGCTCTGAGGCTGTTGCGGGAAGACGGGATCCTCGAGCAGCGTTCCGATCGCCTCGGTGTTTTTCACCAGCGGATCGATCAGCGTTTCCAAGCGCATGACGTCCATATCGACCGCAGCTTGGCTGCCGACTGATGTATTCTTGACGTAATCCTTCAACAGGGGCCGGCTCGTCGCGATCGTTCGATCGTTTTGCAGCACGCGTCCGATGGCGGGAGCGATGGATCGCCGCAATCCCGTGCACAGCCGCGTGGCATAGACGTGTTTGATCGTTTTGAGCGGCGTAGCAGCCGGCGCCGGGACGGCGGCCGGAGCAGCACCGACGCCCGACGCACAGAGCGCTGCGAGCGCAACGGCTGCCGTTAAGCGGGAGTACATCATGTCTATTATACGTTCGAGCGGTGCATTTGTGCCTGCTACCTTTGAATTACGTCCCTTTGGGGGCGCCAAAGTAGTGTATCCACTTCACGATGAACGCAGGAACGGTCGAGAAAGCGCTCGCGTCTCCATACACTGCGTACAGCTCGTTGGTGCCGTTGAAGGTACGATGGTAGGCGGCCGAAAGGTTCCAGCCTTGTTGGAACTGCGGCGGCGCATCGAGGACCGGGGCGATACCCATGATACGCCGCACGCCCAAGGCAAACGACGCATCGCGCCCGGCTTCATAACTGTAGGCGATGCGCTCGAACCACTGGCGGTAGACCCCGCCCTGGTCGAGCAGCTGGTTGTTCTCGTCCAGCTCGAGCGAAACCAAGCCGCGCCGCGACGCACGCAAAGTCGACGTCACGGAATACGAGTTCAGGCGCCCGGCGCCGAACCGTCCGGTTGCAAACGAGATGGTGGTCGGGGTCGCGCTCTGGCCGTGCTGCGCACCGTTGTTCACGCTGGAATTCTGCGCGCCGCTTCCGAAGGTGACCGCATACTGGTTTTGCGTCACGGGCGTAAACGTGCCGTTGCTCAGGCGCAGATAACTCGATCCAAGACCGAAATTCAGATCGATCAAGCCGCGCGTAAGCACGTCGAAGCCCGCGGACTGGTCGGTCTGATCGAGCGCGCCGAGATGATCGTGATAGCGGTCCACAATGCCGGTAAAGGTGATGCTGCGCAACGGCGCCGCCGGCTTGAACAGCAACGCGTGCCCAACGTAGGCGCCCCAACCGGCAATATCCGGATGCCAGACGAAACCGTCGACCGGGTTGAAGTACTGGCCGATGCGCCGGTACGTCATCGCGAACGTCGTCGTGGGGTCCGACCAGCCCGTTCCGAAATCGTACATCTGACCCCGCGCAGCGTCGGCGACGTTCGAGCCCTTGTCGTCCCCGTAGTTGAAGTAGCCGAAGAGATGTTTATGATCGGAGTACGACAGGCCGAGCTCGGTCGCATAGTCGGAGAATCCAGGCTGGTTGACCGCCACGCGCTGCATCGAACCGATCAGCGTTCTGTTGCCGTTGTGCCAGCTGAGCGATTGAGCTGCATCGTTTCTCTGTTTGCCGACGGCGTCAAAGGCGCCGTACGTCAGCGCGCCTTGCTTGCCTTCAACGGCGTAACCGTCGCGCGGCGTGGGGATCGCCGGCGTGTACAGCGTGTAAAGACCGTTGCACAGATCGCAGTCGAAATCGTTGTACGCGCCTTGGCCTTGCGTAAAGAACGGCCGGACTTCTTGAAAGTAGCGCCGATAGGCCGTCGGCGAGATCGATTGCTGGTCGAGCTCGACGTTGGAGTAATCCGGATGGATCGTGCCGTAGAACGACGACGTCGCGGTGAACGGCACCGAATAGTCCAGGCCCGTTCGCGAAGTGGAGCCGCCGGCGGAAACGCCGGCAATGCTCCCCAGGTTATACAGCTCCACGCGGGACTTGGGCGCAGCGGCCACCGCGCGCACGCCGGTCATCGCGCCGGCATAAACCGAACTTGTCGGGTCCGTTTCGTTGGCATCGTACGACCATACGTTCACGTCGCCCGTTGCTTGGACGTTGCGTGAAAACTGCACGAGCCAAGTGGCTGCATTCGCGCCGTGAAGCGCCGAGAGCGGTATCTTCATCGTAACGACGTAATCGCCGTCGCTCACCGTACCCGCGGACCACCACGTCGGACGGTACCCCGAGTTCTCCGACGACGTTTGGTAATGGGTGCCGATCGGGTTGGCGCTGAACTGGTAAAAGAAACCGTTGCTGCCTCCGGGCCAGAGCTCCACGCTGACCAAGTCGTCGGAACCTTCGCCCGCATCGTTGGTGTGCTGCGTTGCAACGATCGCCGCACGCTGCTTGGCATCGAAACCCACGTACAGATACCGCCCGTCGCTTTCGATGTATGCGGCAGTGGGGTCGGGAGCGAGCTTGTGCCCCTGCAGGTCCCATTGCAACTGCACGCGCTGTGCGTTCTTCCACTGCTCGTGCTGGAGGGATCCGTCGATGGGCGGCCCGCTCGTCACCGACGGTACGGTTAAAACCGCTGCGCTCGCCACCGCGAGCATCACCGCCGCTATTGCCATACGGTCCACGGGCAGCTCGAAAACGCGCATGTTGAATCTCCTTTGAGGTGCGAGAAACCAGGCCCGTGTCGCCACGGGCAATTTCGAGAAGCTTTTCGATCCGGAAAGATTACCGCATCGGCGTGCGGTCGAGTTTATCGCCCGTCATTTTGGCATTGGACAGATCGACGTCGTGCAAATCGACCCCGGAGAAATCGCAGCCCGTCAGCGATGCACCGGTAAATTTCGCTCCGCTCAGCTGCGCTCCGGAGAAATCGATGCCGCTAAACTTGCCGTTGGAAAAATCGGCGCCGCGAAGGTCCGCGCCGCTCAGATTCACTCCCACGATCGACAAGCCTCGCAGATTTTGCCCGGCCAGATTCGCATGGTTGAAGTCGCACCCCATGCGGCAGGCCAGCAGGAGCGAACGCGCCTGGACCGGCGAGAGCGAGCGCGCGTCGAAATTGCAGCCGGTCATCCGAACGCCCTCGAAATCCGCCCCGGTAACGTCGGCATGCGTCAAATCGCAGCCGTTCATCACCGCGTGAGCGAAGTTCGTCCCCCGTAAGTCCGCATGCCCGAAATCGACGCCCAGAAGAACGGCGCTCGAGAAATCGGCGTTTTGCAGATTGGAGCGGCTAAAGTTCACGCCGTTGAGGCGTTGACCCCGAAAACTGCGGCCGGCAAGATTTTGACCGCGATAGTCGCAGCCGACGCAATCGAAGGCCCCGCTCTTGGCGCCCGACAGGCGCATCGCGGCGTTCACCTGTTGTTCTATGCGCGTAGACAGGTCGGACGGCACGGCATTGCTCAGGGCGGCCGCGTACGGAGGGGACGGCACGGTAATGTGCCGCTCGGGAATATCCACGTTCACGGCCGGCACGTGAATGGTACGCGATGGAATATGGATGTGCTTAGCCGGAATCGTGATAACGGAAGCGGCCGGCGCGGGCGTTGCGGGCGCGGCCGTTGCGGCCACCGCAACTCGCTGGAATTCTTTGACGAGAACGACTCTGCGCTGCACGGACGCAGCGTCCGTTTTGTGGACGCGCGCGTGCGATTTCGTGGTTGCGAATTGCGGAGCAGCGGGCTTGGTGAACGCAAAAGACGGCGCCACGTTCTGCAGCACGAAAAACAGCACCACCAGGGCGGCGACGACTGCGCCCGCCGGGCCCAGGGAAACGCTCGTGCGAACGTTGCGCCCTGCCCGCAGCAGCCGCTCGACGCGAACCGACAGTCCGCGGCGCGTGACGAATACGCCGGGCGCAGCCAGCGCGCGATGCGGCCACGCCGTGGCTTCGGCCATCTTGGTCAGGCACGTCGCGTACGGGCGCACGTTTTTCGTCTGGCGCACGACCCAGTCGTCGCAGGCGACTTCGCGCTCCGTATCGAGCTGCGCGGCAATGTACGCAACGGCGGGATTGAAGAACAACAGCGTTTGAATGACCCGCTGCAGTCCGTTCGTCCAGTCGTCCGCCCGGCGCAAATGACCGAGCTCGTGCAGCATGATCTGGTCGATCTCTTCGGCGCGGAGCGTTTGCAGCAAGTGATGCGGTATGAGGATCATCGAATCGAATAGCCCCACCGCCACGGGTACGTCGATCCCCGCGCAGACGCACAAGCGCACTTCACGCTCGCCTTTTTCGGCGGCAGCCCACTGCGAAAGCCGCTCGCGATAGTCGATCGGCAGCGGAAGCGCGTCACGTTTGAGACGTTCCAACCGGAAAAGGTTCACGGCCAAACGCAAAAGCAGCAGCAGCGTTGCCGCGACCCAAACGCCGAACACGATCAGCGCGAGGTAATCGGGCAGCAGAAAGCGCACTCGCTCGGGCATTTTGAACGCAGGGACGTTCGCATTGCGAGCAGCGGCCGGCGCCGCGGCAATCTTCGCTATCGCGGTGGAGGGCGGATGCGAAGCTGCGGCCTGCGGCGCCGGCCCGGGCGCAGAGGAACGGGTGATTGCGCTTTGCGTGGAACGCTGCACGCTGATCTGCGGAATGGTCGTCGCGAGCGGCAGCAGCAACGAGCCCGCCAATGCAGCACACCAGGCGGCATACCGCGTCGAGGCGTTCAAGTTGGGCATCAAGCGCAAGATGACCCACACCGCAAAGGCGAGCAGCGCCGCTTCCCACAAGCTGTTGAACACCGTGGCGAGGGTTACGCGCGCAATGGGCTCGAGTGCGGAAACGACAGCGTGCATCAACCTTTATCCTCGTACTGCTCGATGAGCTTCTTCAAGCGCCGGAGCTCTTCGTCGCTGGGGCGCTGCTCTTCAACCAAACGTAGCGCCAACGCCGTCGATTTGTTTCCGAAGAAACGCGAAACGAGTTGCCCGACGGCCGACTTGGCCGCTTCGTCCCGCTCGACCAACGGCTGATAGACGTAGGCGCGGCCCTCTTCCTGATGCCGAACGTAGCCTTTTTGCTCGAGAATTCGCATGGTCGTCAGAACGCTGTTGTACGCGAGCGGCGGCGGCGGCAATGCCTCGGTCACCTCGGCAACCGTCGCCTGCTTCTTGCGCCAGAGCACTTCCATCAGGCGCAGTTCGGCTTCAGTCAGAACGGCAGACTTTTTGCGGGCCACGGGCGTACCTCCACGCTTGCTACTAATTTATTAGTAGACTATAGCCCGAGGCCGGCGTATTGTCAACTAAAGAATTAAGGGAAGGCTCCAAAACGATGGCGCCATGCCTGAGCAGGGCGCCACCGTCGGCAGTCCGTCTCGAGCTAGAGGCGGACTTGGAGCTGGAAGTATGCTTGGAACGGACTGGAAATCTGGTTGGCCCCCGGCGCGTAGGCTTGATCGAAGACCTTGGGATAACCCGCCGTTCCATTGACCGCATCGTGCGGACTGTTTCCGTAGAAGTAGCCCGCGCCCGGCGTATTTCCGACATACCCGCCGTTGGGATCGTACGCGCAGATCACGTTGTTCGGCGGATATGCCGTGGTCCACGGCTCTTTGGATCCGCCGAAGCAGCGGTTCAGGATGTTGGCGAGCAGAAGCGATGCATGCACGCGCGGGCTGAGATCGTAGCCGATTTGCGCACCGAGGTTGAGCTCCCATGGATCGCGGTACTGTCCGATGCCGTCGAACTGGCCGGTATAGGGATTGGGGATGGCGATGCTCGACGAGCATGTCTGGTAGTCGCCCAGCTGCGATCCGGGAACGACGCCGATGGCGCCTTGATTCGCGATGCACGATCTCGGATCGATGCCCGCGATCTCCACGGGCGCTCCGTACGACTGGCCTTCCCAAAGGTTTCCGGTTAGCGTGGCCTGCAGCTTGTGATGTTTCCAGCTGAGGTATCCGGAAAACACGTTGGGCGGAATGATCGTCGATGCGTCGCCGGCCTGCAGCCCGTACGGGAAATAGTTCGCGTACGTCGGGTAGAAGGCCGTGAGCGGGAACTGCGCTTTGAGCTGTGCACCGGTGATCTTGGAACCGTAATACGGATTGGCGATGACGGCACCCGGGTCGCCGCCGGCCGGAGCCGTGCAGCTCGCATCCGGAGAACCCGCGTAATAACACGGCGTCCCGCCGTTGACGCCTTCGAGCGCCAAGTACGGATTGAGCGTGTTGAGCATCGTTTGAATGATGTTCGAACCGTTGATGAGCTGATATTTCAGTTTCGCATCCGTATAGGTGTACGAAAGCTGACCCGACCAGCCGTCTTCGGCCGGGTTTCCTTTTTGAATCGCCAGCTCGACGCCTTTGGTTTGCTGCGTGCCCGCGTTGAACGAACCGCCTAGCCCGCCCGGAAGCGTGAGTAATACGGACTGATTGGTCGTATAGCGGTAGAACGGCGAGATTTTGAAGTCTGATATCCGTGTTTCTCAGATGCTGTTCGAACGATGCATCGACGTTGTTGGAAAACTGGATGGGGTTGTCGTGCACGATCGACGCTAAGCCGATGTTGTAATATCTGGAATCGTACAGGCTGGTTGCCATTTTGTACCCGTCGGGGTAAGTCAGAACTTGCTCGAACGCCGTAGGCGTTGGTTGCGTGTAGCGTCCGTACGAAAACCGCAAAACGGAATCGGGACTGAGCGTATAGGTAAAACCGATGCGCGGCGACCACGTGGTCTTCGTTATGGTTCCCGACCCCCCCAGCGTGATCTGCGGAATGCCGTGGTCACCCGGGTGGTACAGTTGCTGTCCGATCGTCGGATCGAACGGGCAAGCCTGGCCCGGCGCCGTCGTCACGAACCCCGCGTATGCATTGGGCACCAGCCCATAGCGCGGCGCACCGCTGTCGAAGTCGGTTTGACTGGGCTGCTGCAGCCCGAGCGGGCTCACGCACGCGGTCGCATTGATCTGATTGAACCAGAATTGCTGCGAGGGCGAACCATAATTGCCCAGCACATAGCCGTAGCTTTCGAACCGCACGCCGGCGTTGATGTCCCACCTCGATGACGGCCGAAACTCATCCTGCAGCGCGGCATCGATGAATTTCGGACGCACCGTGTTGACGTTCGCGTTCGGCGCAAGATTCTGCGTGAGCAGCCAGGACGTACCGGCCGGCACTCCCGCCGGTACTGCCTGCAGGCACTGGAACGTCGCCGCAGGCGGGCATCCGGCCTGTCCGGCCTGAACGGCCGCGATGGGCGCACCTGCCAGGGCGGAAACGCACGAGACGGGAGATCCGGCTGCGAGCCCGGCAGAGTAGCCCGGATCGATCAGCGCCCCGCCGCTTTGCGCGTTGTTGTAGGCTGCGTAGCACGTGCCGTTCGGCGCTTGCAGCGTTGCGATCGGGGTGCCGCTGGGTGAGAACGTGTACTGCGCATTGTTCCAGCGCAGCACCGATGCAGTAGTGTAACTGGTCGTAAACGTCAGCAGGTGCTGAGCGCTGATCTGATCGGCGAATTGCGCCAGCGCTCCGCGCGTATGGGTGTTCAGCTCGTAATTGCCGGCCGTCGCACCGCCCACCAAGAAAGGCGTTACGCCGTAGTTGGGATCGGTCTGCAGCCAGTCCGAGTAGAACGTGTAGCCGAAAAGCCGCAGGTAGGCGTTCGCACTGAGGTTCTTTTGGTACTGCAGTTTTACGATCGACCCGTTGTTGTCGGTGTCGGATACCTGGTAGGGCGAGAACCCCGACTGGAACGCTCGCTGTTCGTTCGTGGACGGGAAGAGATACGGCCGCACGATGTCGGGCTGACCCAGCGCCGATTGGCCGAAAGCGGCCCCGGCCACTTGGTACGCATCAAAGTAGGGCGCGGGAGAAGTTCCCTGCCCGGTGGCCGCGCACGGCGGCGAAGCACCGAACAGCGCGTACAGGTTAAAGTAGTCGCACATGCCTGCGTACGCGGGAGAAGCGGCCGGTCCAAACCAGGACGCGCCGCCCGACGGTCCCAGGACGTTCGTCAGAAAGTTGTTGTAATTGCCGCTGCCGTCCGGGTTCGTCCCGGCGGGCGAGAACATTGCCTGCATGAACGGCAATCCCCCGAACGTCGAGATGTTGTCCCAAGCCTGCGTTTGATAGAAGAAGTTGTCGTAGAGCAGCTGCACGTCGTCGCGTCCCGCATCGTGGCGATGCGGAATGCCGAAGTGCAGGTTGACGACGTTCTCACGGTCGCTAAGGTCGTTGCCGCGCAAATTGACCGTATTGGTTGCCGCTAAGGGGCTGTACACGTTACATGCGTTCATCGTTCCCGCAGCGCCGTACAATCCGGAAATGATCGGTGAGAGATACGAACCGTTCGCGGGGGCGACTGCGCCGCCGCCGGTGCAGTCGGACCAGGGTCCTCGCCCGCTGCTCCCGAGGAAAAGCTCCGCCGGCAGCATCAAGGTGTTCCAGCTCACGCCCTGCTGCCCGTACCGGTTGTCGCCGTCCGGGTTCAAGTCGCCGCCGTTCTTCTCGTCCAGCTGGTTTGGAATCATGTTGGAGCCGCGCACGGCGACGTACCACGAGAAGGTACGGTTCGGAGTCGCACCGCCGCCCTCGATTTGGGCTTGGTGATAGAAGGCCGGAGCGCCGATGCCGACGCTCAAGTTGCCGTAACCGGGATAGGTGCCGGCCTTGATGACCTGATTGATGTATCCTCCGAGTGTCGGCGACGTGGCGCCTGCGGGGCCGCCCCCGGTGTACACTTCGGTCGATTGCGTGCCGAGATTCGAGAGCGAGTTCGCGTTGTAGTTGTCGAATGCGCGATTGACCGGGATGCCGTCAAACTCGTAGCCGATCTGATTGTAGCTCGAGCCGTGGATAAAGAAGACTTGACCGAAGCCGTAGTTGCCCGGCAATCCCACGACGCCGGGCTGCGAGTAAATGGCTGAGTACGCGCTGTCCAGGTTGTTGCCGCCGCCGGACGTGGCCAGCTGCGTGGCGGTGGCCGCGTTAACCGCATAGACGTCCGTCGTCGTGCCGGCTTTTACCAGACTGCCTTGCGCCTGCGAACGAACCTGCGCGATAGTTTTGAGCGTTCTGCTCAATTGTACCTGAAGCGTCTGGGTTTGGTCCGCGAAAACCACCACGCCCGGTATGGCCGCGGACGTATAACCCTCTTTCGCAGCCCCGAGCGTGTACGTGTCGGGCGCCAAGGAAAGAAAACTGAAGTGCCCGCTCGCGTCGGTCGTGACGCTGGCGTGCTCGGAAGGAGAGGAAACCGTGACGACCGCGCCGGCCACCGGCGCGCTGTTTTCCCCCGTCACTACACCGGACAGAGCGCCCGTCGTTCCCGCCAGTGTCCATGTTGCCTGGAGCAGAAACGCGACGAGCAA
The DNA here is from genome assembly GCA_963777315.1 of Vulcanimicrobiota bacterium. Lineage (GTDB taxonomy): Bacteria > Vulcanimicrobiota > Vulcanimicrobiia > Vulcanimicrobiales > Vulcanimicrobiaceae > CAVYEM01. Next base: position 126,907 of record CAVZQC010000004.1, on the reverse strand, counting down.
TAGAGCCGTTACGTAGACGTGGCGGAGGCGTCGTGTGTTGTGCATAGTCGCAAAACCCCCACTAAAGAACAAAGTGTACGCGTAGGCCGAAGGCGGCCCATGCGTAAAAAGCGTCCGGCACGGCAGTGCCGTGACTTCCCTTCGGTGCTTTCGGTGCGGGGCGGGAATTTACCTTAACGCGGTCTTCACCGCTCGCTGGATTCGGCCGCTTCCAGCTGCGCTCGTTCTTCACCGGTGATGACCATTGCGAGGTCGAGCAAAATGACGAGCCTGTCGTTCACTTTGCCGACGCCCTGAATGTAATCGGTGCCGACGCCTGCTATCATCTCGGGTGCGTTCTCCACCTGCTCGATTGGAATGTTGAGCACTTCGGACACGCTGTCGACCACGATGCCGACTCGCTTGTTGCCGAACTCGGTAACCACGATGCGCGTGCTCTTCGTGTGCTCCGCGCGCGGCATAGCAAAGCGCGTGCGCAAGTCGATGATGGGAATGAGCTGGCCGCGCAGATTGATGACGCCTTCCATAAAATGGGAAGCGCGGGGTACGTGCGTGATTTCAACCGTGCGGATGATCTCCTGCACTTGCGCGATGTCGACCCCGTACTCCTCATTTCCCAAACGAAAGGAGACGACTTGAACGAGCGCGGCGGGCTGCTGCTGCTTTTGGATCACTTCGGTCATTGCTATACCCCCGAATATTCGGCGCGTGCGACGCGGCTGCCGGCATACGCTTCCGAAACCAGCGAATGCACGTCGATGATGAGCGAGATCGATCCGTTGCCAAGGATCGTGGCGCCGGAAATTCCGGCGATCCGCCCGACCACGTGCGACAGCGGCTTGATGACGATCTCCTGCTCGCCTTGAAACGAGTCCACCACCAAGCCGACCTGACGGCCCTGCAGGCCCACGATGACGATCATCACCTTTTCCGGATCGCGCTCGCCTCCCAATTCGAAGAAGTCTGCGATGCGCAAAAGCGGTACGACCTGACCGCGCAGCGTGATGACCTCGTTGCCGTGTACCGTGCGCACGTCGCTCATTTCAACGCGCTGGGATTCGATGACCGAGTCCAGCGGGATCGCGTACAGTTCTTGACCCACGCGAACGAGCAGTGCCTGGATAATGGCCAGGGTCAGCGGCAATTTGATCGTGAACGTCGTGCCGGATCCCGGGACGGTGTCCACGTCGAAGACGCCTTTGATCTGCGTGATGTTCTTTTTGACCACGTCCATGCCCACGCCGCGACCGCTTACGTCGCTCACGACTTCCGCGGTTGAGAAGCCCGGTGTAAAAATCAGTTCCACGATCTCGCGATCGCTCAACTTTTCGTCGGCGCCGATCAGACCTTGTTTGACGCCGCGCGCATGCACGCGCTCCAAGTCGATGCCGTTGCCGTCGTCCCGCACTTCGATGATGATCTGATTGCCTTCGTGATAGGCATTGAGCGAAATGGTGCCGTGCCGCGGTTTGCCGCGGCGCTCGCGTTCTTCCGGCGTTTCGATTCCATGATCGACGCAATTGCGCAGCAGATGCATGAGCGGCTCGCCGACTTCGTCCACGATCGTCTTGTCCAAGTCCGTTTCGGCACCCGATATGTGCAACTGCACCTCTTTGCCGCGAGCCTTGGCGACGTCGCGCACCAAGCGCGGGAACCGATCGAACACCTGGCCGATGCGCACCATGCGCACCTTCATGATCGATTCCTGGATCTCGTTGGTGGTGCGCGCCAGCAGCGCCGAACTGTCCGCGAGTTCTTTTGCAAGCGTCCCCAAGTGCTTTTCGCGCCCGTTGTGCGAACCGTGCCCGGCGCTCTGCTCGACCAGCGCGCGGTCCAGCGTGTTGGCGATGTCGGTGATGCGAGTCCGGTTAATGACCAGCTCGCCGACCAAATTGAGCAGCAGATCGAGCCGCTCGATGTCGACCCGTATCGTCTGGTGCATTGCAGCGCGTTTGGCGCTCTTGGCCGGCACAGCCGGATCGTGCCGCTCCGGAGCTTGCGCCGGCGAAGCCGGCGCTATGGGCGCCGCGGCCGTTTCTTCATTTCCGGCTACGAACGCATCCAGCCGCGCGCCGTAGTCGAGTAATCCCGAAGGAGGATCGGCGCCGTCGACGGCGGCGTGGACCAGATCCGTGAGAAAATCGCGGCCGGCGAAGAGCACGTCCACGCACGCTTCGGAAAGCTGCATGCGATCCTTGCGCAGCAAGTCGCACAAGTTCTCGAGCTTATGAGCGAGCTCTGCAACTTCGACGAACTGCAGCATGCCCGCGCTGCCCTTGATCGTATGCAGCGCCCGGAAAAGCGAATTGATCAGTTCGGTGTCGGCGTGCCCGCCCGCGGCATGTTCTTCGATCTGCAGCAGATCGGCGTCGATCCGCAAAAGCAGTTCCTCGGCCTCGTCCCGAAAGTACGAGATGAATTCCGACTTGTCGAACAGATCGTCGCTCATGCGGGGAACCTAGGCCGGCGCGCTATTCGACTCCGAATACGCTCAAGAGGGGCGCCAGCGAACCCGTTTCCGGGATCAGAATGAACTGGCCGGCTACTTCTTTTTCCTTGTCCAGAAAGCTGCTCTCGATCAGGAACACGTCCTGGTCGGGAAGGATCGACATCAGCGTGCGGAAAGCTGCCTGGATCGTCCCGTACGAGAGCGTCGGCACCGACGGGAGAACGTTCTGGCCGGTCAGGTTGTTGATGGCCGACAGGTACGCGCCCGCGATGATGTTGCCGATTTCCTTGAGCGTCGAATCGGAGATGGAATCGAAGATCTGGATGTCGCCGATCACGCGTTTGAGAAACGCGGAGACGAAGTCCATGGCTTGTTCGCGATCGAACAGCACTATCATCTGACCGGGCGCTTCGCCGCGAATGTACATGTGCAGCGCGGCCACCATGCGGTTTTCGTGGCCCACGCGCGAAGCCAGATCGCGGAATTTGATGACGTCGATCCGCGGCTCGCTCAGATTGATTTTCGCGTTGAGCAGCTGCGAGAGCGCCGTGGCGGCATGGCCGGCGCCGATATTGCCGACTTCCTTGAGCGCGTCCTTTTGCAGATCGTTGAGCTTGAGCGTTTGCGCGATCACGCCAGCACCTTGTGGATGGTTTCCAGTATCTTCGGCGGTTGGAACGGTTTGGTGATGAATGATTTCGCCCCCGCTTGAATTGCCTCAACGACCAGCGCTTGCTGGCCCATCGACGTGCACATGATGATCTTCGCGCACGGATCGTGTCCCATGATCTCGCGCACGGCCGTAATGCCGTCCATCTCCGGCATCACCATGTCCATCGTCACCAAATCCGGATTCAGCGATTTGTACTTGTCGACCGCCTCAACGCCGTTCTGAGCCTCGCCGACGACGTCGAATCCATTCTTGCTCAAAATTCCTTTTATCATCATCCGCATGACGACGGCGTCATCGACGATGAGAACTCGCTTACTCATAGGCGCTCCAAAAGAGATAGCTGACGGTGTTCCGTAAGGAACCCCTGAAATCTGAATCGGCTTGCGGGCCGATTTCCTTAACAACCGGCGCGTTAAGCCAAGCCCCGGCTTCGCAGCTCGGTTTGCTTGCGATTGATGAACTCGAGTATCTGATGGTCTTGCGCCGGCGTGAGCCCGTGGAAACGTAAACCATGCGAAAACTTGCCCGACGTGGGCACCTGTTCGCAGCGCACGATCTCGCCCACCACCGCAACGGCGGGCGTTTCGTGCTTGAGCGCCATCTTGATTTCGAGCCATTGGCCCACGCGGCATTGCCGGCTCATGATGATCGCGCATCCCCCGCGGCTGATGTCGCGGATGCTGCCCTTCATGAACTCGCCCACGCCTTTGCCGTCGGGCGCCATGCGCCATACGCCCGAAACCAGCGTGTCCAACCGCACACTCGTTCGCTTTTGGCCGCCGCCCGCGAGCATTTCGACGCGTCCGGGCAGCTGGAAGTAGGTCATGCCGTCTTTGACGTCCGCTATCGTGGTGCCCAAACGAAATTTACCGCTTGCGGTGTGGTACACGATCGCGCTGCGTTCGCCGGCCCGCCCGACTACCTCGTTCACCGCAACGTAGCGCGGATTGAGCTCTTCGATCGACACCGAACGCATCCGCCGCCCCCCGACCGCCACGTCGACGAACGAATGCAGCACCGGCAGTTTCTCGGCTGAAACCGATTTGCGCGCTGCGCTGCGAAACAGGCCGAACATCACGTCACCGCCGCCAGCGGCTCGGCCGGCATCTCGGCGGCCGACACTTGGCCGATCGATTCCACCCGCAAACCGGCAGCGATCTCCGAGTACGAGAGCACCACGAGCTGCGGCGCGGCGCGCTCGGTCAAGCGTTTAAGCGCCAAACGCACCGACGGCGAACACAGGACGATCGGATGCAGTCCCGCGGACTGCGCGGCCTGCATCTGCGCGGTCAGCGAACTGTAAATCTTCGCCACGGTATTGGGATCGAGCAGCGCGTACGCATCTTCTCCGCGGCGCACCGCTTCGCCCAGCAGCGACTCCAAGCGCGGATCGACCGTGATCACCGACAGCAGGCCGTCTTCGGAATATTCCGCGCAGATGTGGCGCGCCATCGCCGCACGAACGCGTTCGGTCAAGAAGTCCACGTCTTTGCTCACGCGTGCCGCATCGGCCAGGCTTTCCAGGATCAGCAGCAGGTTGCGAATGGGAATGCGCTCGCGCAGCAGATTCTGCAGCACGCGCTGTACTTCGCCGACCGTCAGCAAATTGGGAACGAGCTCTTCCACGACGACCGGATAATGGCTCTTGACGTTGTCGAGCAGCGCCGAGGTTTCCTGACGGCCCAGCAGATCCGGACTGTGGCTCTTGATGATTTCCGTCAAATGCGTTGCGATGACGCTGGTGGGATCGATTACGGTGTATCCGCTCATCTCGGCTTGCGCTTTGCCCGACTCCGGTATCCACAGCGCGGGCAGATTGAAGGCCGGTTCGGTCGTTGCGATGCCGTCGATCGGTTGCGTGGCCGTTCCCGGGTTCATGGCGAGCAACCGGCTGACCATGACTTCGGCGGACGCAACTTCCAATCCGTAGATCTTCACGACGTACGTGCTGGGCCGCAGTTGCAGATTGTCGCGCACGCGAATCGGCGGAACCACGATGCCGAGATCGCGCGCGGCGTGGCGGCGAATCAGCGTGATGCGCTCGAGCAGATCGCCGCCTTGGGTAGTGTCGACTAGCGGAATCAAGCCGAAGCCTATTTCCAGCTCCATGGGATCGTACGACAACAGCGGCACCATGGACTCGGCAGGCTTGAGGGCCTGCTGCGAGCCGGCAGCGGTGATTGCGCCGGCTTGCGAGGCGGCGATCTGCGCGGCGGTCTGCGGCGCCTTGTGCCTGTTGCGGAAGTAGTAGATGAACAGCAGCACCGAGATCGGCAGCATGAACCAGCGGACCAATCCGGCTATGCCGAAGACCGCCGTCATGATGGCGGCTATGAGGATTGCCGTTGGCTGGCCGCTCAGCTGCTTTGTGAGATCGCGGCCGAAATCGCCTTCGCTTGCGGCGCGAGTGACGACGATGCCGGTTGCAGTCGATATGAGCAGCGCCGGCACTTGGGTTACGATGCCTTCACCGACGGTGAGCAGCGTGAAGTGCTCGAGCGACTGCATCAGCGTCATGTGCTCCTGCGCCACGCCGACGATGAATCCGCCCACGGTGTTGATGGCGACGATGACGAGCGCGGCGACCGCATCGCCTCGCACGAACTTGCTCGCGCCGTCCATCGCTCCGTAAAAGTCCGCCGCGCGCTGAATGTCTTTGCGGCGCTGGCGCGCCTCGGCTTCGGTGATGAGGCCTGCGTTCAGGTCCGCGTCGATGGCCAGCTGCTTGCCGGGCATCGCGTCCAACGTGAAACGCGCGGCCACTTCAGCCACGCGTCCGGCGCCGTTGGTGATGACGACGAACTGGATGACGATCAGAATCAAAAAGATCACGAAACCGACGGCGTAGTTTCCGCCGATGACGATCTGCCCGAAAAAGTTGATCACTTCGCCGGCATAGCCGTGCAGCAGTATCTGGCGCGTCGCGGTGATGTTGAGCGACAACCGAAAGAGCGTGATGATCAGCAGCAGCGTGGGGAAGACGCTGAAGGCCAGCGCGTTCTCGGCATAGAGCGACACGCCGATGATCAGCAGCGCGACGGCGATATTGATCGTGAGCAGCAGGTCCAGAAGAACGGCCGGGATGGGCACGATCATCAGCATGACCAGCATGACCGAAGCGCCCGCGACCCAGATCGGCGCCGTGGCGCCGATTCTCTGCAGGACTCCGGGCGCGGCCGCGGTTCGTGAAGCGGCCATTACGCGATCGTCTTTCGCTTGATTTTGAACACGAACGCAATCACTTGCGCCACGGCGGCATACATGTTGGGCGGAATGGCCTGATCGAGTTCAACCTTAGCGTAGAGCGTACGCGCAAGCGGCGGATTCTCCATCGTCGGCACGCCGTGCTCGGCCGCGATTTCGCGGATGCGCTTGGCGATCAAATCCGCGCCTTTGGCCGTCACGACGGGCGCTTCCATCTTCTCTTCGTCCCATGCAAGCGCGACCGCGACGTGCGTGGGGTTGGTCACGATGACCGTAGCCTTGGGAACTGCGGCCATCATGCGCCGGCGAGCGAACTCGCGCTGGCGGCGTTTGAGCGCGCCTTTGATCTCCGGATTTCCTTCGGACTGGCGATACTCGTCTTTGACCTCTTGCTTGCTCATCTTGAGACTTTCTTCGTACTGCCAGCGCTCGTACGCGAGGTCCAATAAAGCGACGATGACCAAGACGAAGCCAAACTTCCAGCCGATCGAAAACACCAGATCGCCGACGAATCCAATCAGCGCGCGGGCGGGCATTTCGCCCAGCATGGCCAGCGAATTGAGACTGCCTGCGATGGTCGTATAGACGATGACGAGCACGGCGCCGAGCTTGAGCAGTTGCTTTCCGAAATTCACGAGAACTTGCTTGGAGAACAGCCGCTGCACGCCGGTGTACGGGTTGATCTTCTTGAAACTGGGCGTGAGTGGAACCAGCGACACAACCCCTCCCGTTTGCAGCACGTTCACGCCGACTCCGGCGATCGCGGCGACGGCGAACAGGGAACCCAACAGCAAACTCGCCGAACCGAACGCGCGCAAAAACAGCGTCCACACCGAGACCGTCGTGAAGTCTTGGTGTTCCTGAATGCGCGAAAGAACCGCTTGCATCGTGCCGCCTATCGAAGCCAGGGTCGGAGCCGCAAGCAAATGCAGCACGAAGACGCCGGCAAGGAAAACCGCAGCACCTGCAAGGTCGGGACTCTTGGCGACTTGACCACGCTTGCGCGCCTCTTCACGGCGCTTGGGGGTAGCCTTTTCGGTTTGTTCAGGTCTAGCCATACGCCACGCTCGAATGAGCGTCTAGTCCTATCATCGGTCCGCAGCAATACATGCAACAGCGCCGCCGTCGAGACTTAACGGTTGCGGCGGTAACGTCCGCGGCGGGAGGCGCCTTGGAGGCGCCGAATAGGCGCAAAGTTTGGCGCTCCCCTCGAGCGGGGCGCCTTTTCAAAAGGAGACGAGTTTGCGCGCTTGCGTCGCCCAGGGGGCTATCGGTATTCTTTGCGCGGCTGCGCTGGCCGGCTGCGGGAACGGTAAAGTCATCGGCAGCGGCCCCGTGCCTACGGCGCCTCCGGTCGTTCCCAGCGTAACGTTCGAGTATAAGGTGCCCACGCCGAGCGCGTCGCCTGCCGGCATCGTTGCCGGGCGCGACGGATTTCTGTATTTCGCCGAAATGGCGGCAAGCAAGATCGGGCAGCTGAGCACCGGCGGCGCGTTCGCTGAAATCAAAACCAAAACGCCCAACGCAGGGCCCGCATTCGTCGCGGTCGGCCCGGACGGCGCGATATGGTTTACCGAACCAGCCGTCCACCGGATCGCAACCGTCACGGCGTTTTCTTCCGGCTCGACGACCGAGTATCTCGTTCCTTGGGCAAACGCGGCGCCCGCGTTTTTTGCCAACGGCCCCGGGCTCAATACGATGTACTTCACCGACCCCGGCAGCGGCTCGGTGGGCGAAATCACGACCACCGGCGTCGTGAGCGGACCGTTCACGCTTTCCAATCCCGCGGCCACGCCGCTGGGCATCGCACAGGGTCCGGACAGCAACATGTGGTTTTGCGAATCGGGCGCGGCGAAGATCGGTCATCTGAACACTGCCGCCAACGTCATCGATCACGAATACGCATTGGCGCCGGGATCGAATCCTTGGGCCATCGTTCAAGGACCCGACGGCGCCATGTGGTTTACCGAAAATTCTTCGACCGCGCCCAAACTCGGGCGCTTGACCACCAGCGGGGTGCTCAACGAGTATCCGCTCGCGGGAGCCAAGAGCGCCACGGGCCTGGCGCTGGACTTGTTCGGAAATTTCGACGTGCTCGATGCGTCCAACAACGCGGTCGGCCAGTTCAACGTCAACTCGCTCAAGTACACCGAATATCCGATCAAAACCGCCAACGCGAAACCGGTGTGGATTACCCTGGGTCCGGACGGCAAGATGTATTTCACCGAGCAGGCCGCCAACCAGATCGGTCAACTCACGTACTTCTAGTGCACGGCCATGCCGCGCATGACGGCATCCATCTGATGGGCTGATTCGGAAAACAGCTGCGGAGCGACGTACCCCAAGAGCGGTACGCTGACCGCCATCATCAGCAAGCCCACTCCGATTTGCAGCGGGAAACCTACCACGAACACGTTCATCTGCGGGGCCACGCGCGCCATCAATCCCAGTGCGAGGTTCACCAAGAACAGCGCGACGGCGGGCGGCGCTGCGATCTTGAGCACGATCAAGAACGCCTGGCCCAAAAACGTCACGACGTTCGCCGCGACGCTGGGATCCAGGTTGATGTAGGGAAGCGGAACCAGGTGCAGCGAGCCGCCGATGCCCGCAAGCATGACGAGGTGCGAATCGCTCATCAGAAAAATCAGCGTAGCCAGCGTCAGCTGCAGTTCGCCGATGATGGTGACTTGCTGCTGCGTCTGAGGGCTGATGACGTTCGCCACGGCGAAACCGATTTGAATGTCGATGATTTCGCCGGCGAATTGAATGCCCATGAAGACCAAAGAGGCTACGAACCCGACGATCAGACCGAGTACCACCTGGCTGACGACGGCGACGAAGAGCGCTCCTACGTCGGGCAGCGGCGCAAGCACCGGCACCGCGCGATAGAGCACGAACGCGATCAAAAACGCAAGACCGATCCGCACCAGCACCGGAATTTGCCGGGCCGAGAACACCGGAAAGACGAACAGCATCGTGGACACGCGCACGACCAGCAGCAGGAACGTTTCGAACTGCCCTTGGCTGACGTTAAAAAGGTCGGGCATGGTACTAGCCGGTGCGGGAGCCGCTACCGGCGGTCACCGGATAAAGTCTTTAACGTGCGTGAACACGCGCGCAGTGAAATCCGTGAGCAACGCGAGCATGAACGGGCCGAAAAACAGCAGCGCGAGCGCCGAGGCGACGATTTTCGGTATGAAGGTGAGCGTGGGTTCCTGGATCTGCGTCACGGCCTGAATGACGGAAATGACCAGGCCGACCACCATCGAGACCAGCAGCACGGGCGCTGCGACCATAAAACACACGAAGATCGCATCGCGCCCGAGCGAGATCGCGTCCCCGAAACCCATCGCTAGCGGTAACTCTGGAAGATGGCGTTCACGGTCAGGTTCCAGCCGTCGACCAGCAAGAAGATGAGAATCTTGAACGGCAGCGAGATGATGACCGGCGGAATCATCATCATGCCCATGGACAGCAAAATGCTTGCAACCACCATGTCGATGACGATGAATGGCACGTAGATCGCAAAGCCGATTTCAAACGCCGTTTTCAGCTCCGAGATGACGAACGCGGGGATGAGGATGTAGGTCGGAACGTCCGCTTGCGTTGCGGGCCGCGGTTGATCCGAAAGCGAGTAGAACAGCTGCAGATCTTTATCGCGCGTTTGCTTGAACATGAACTTGCGCAGCGGCTGCACCGCGCGGTCGAGTGCGACCGACTGCGTGATTTGGCTCTTGAGATACGGCTGCAGCGCGTTGTGGTTCACGTCTTTGACGACTGGAGCCATGATGAAAAAGGTCAGAAACAGCGCCAATCCGACGAGCACCTGGTTGGGCGGCACCTGCTGGGTTCCCAGCGCAGTGCGAACGAACGACAGCACGACGATGACGCGCGTAAACGACGTGACCAGAACGAGCAGCGTGGGCGCGAGGGCCAACACGGTCAGCAGCAGCAGAATCTGCAGCGACGCCGCGACGTCGTGCGGGTTGCGCGCCTGACCGACGCCCAGGCTGACCTGCGGTATCGGAATGGTGGGACCGGCGGGCGCCGTGGCGGCGGACGCAATGGCGGGAATGACCCACAGCAGTCCGATCGCAACTGCGCTGACGATCATGAACGCGTGATGGCGCGTCCACAGCCGCACGAAAAACGAACGAATCATCGTTGCGCTTTACGAATCTGCTTGAAGAAGCCGGACAAGGACTGCGTCTGCGTGGCGAACAGCCGGCGCTGTTGGCCGATCCACGGCTCGACGTGCTCGGACGGCACTTCGGCCAAAGTTGCGACGTGGCCGGCGCCACCGCCGAGCAAGTAGAAACGATCGCCCACTTTAACGACGTGCAGAGTCGTGTTCTGGGCCAAAAACGTCGACTCGACGACCGTGACCAAACGCTTGTCCGTGGAAGTCACAAGGCGCCCGCGACCCAAAGCGCGCACGACCGTGTACAGCCCGAACAGCATGAGCGCCACGACGAGCAGCGCCAGAATATACTGGCCTACAAAGGGCATGGAATGCCTTACTCCGCTGAAGGATTCAGTTCGGCGATTTTAACTGCGAATTTGTCGTCGACGACGACGACTTCACCCCGCGCGATCAGAATGTTGTTCACGTACAAGTCGATTGGATCGCTGGAGAGTTTGTCGAGTTCGAACACGCTTCCCGACTGCAGCGCGACCACGTCGCGCAACGTCAGCCCGGTCTTACCGAGCACGGCGCTGATTTGGAGCGGCACGTCGTGCACGAGCTCGAGGTTACTGCCGCCATGCAGCGTGCGCGAGAGCGTGGGAGACATCGCGGCAAACGCAACCGGCGCGGCAGCCGGAGCCGTACGGGCCGGCGCCGCTTCGCGCGCGGCGGGCTTGTTCGGCGGGGCGGCCGGGGTGCCGATTTTGCTCAGCGCGATGCCGTCGAAATCGATGCAAATGCGCGGCGCAACGACGTTGCCGACCGCAACCGTTCCTTCGTACGATGCGAACGGGGGTGCCGGCAAATTGGTTGCGTCGGTGCACAGCTCGGCGTGTACGTCTTGTACGCCCGCGCCGATGCGCTTGGCCAGCTCTTCGGCCATGGCGCCCGCAATCTGCGAAACGGTTTCCGACACGATCGACAACTGCATGGCGCCCAACTCGGCAGCATCGTCGGGACTGCCCAGCATCACGTTGACGACTTTGGCGATGTCGCCGGACTCGAAGCGGACCACCACTTTGATGCCGGCCGCGGGAATCTGCGCTACCGCTACCAGCGTCTGCGCGTCGATCTTGATGGAACCGCCGTGGTCCCGCCGGCGCGCCGCGGACGCCGTAACCGGCAATTCTACCAGGCGCCCCAACACCGTTCCCGCGGTTTGGAGCATGCCGTCGGTAATTTGTTGAATGTCAGCCATGAAAACTATGCATCCTCGTTTCTGATCACGTCCGCTACCTGAACCGCCACGCGGTCCTTGTGCACGCCGGGATAGACGCGGAATTTTTCACGTTCGTTGATGCGGGCAATGAGCGGCGCATCCGTAGCCTTGTCGAACAGCACGACGTCGCCGGGCGCAAGCGCGACCAAATCGCGAAGCGAAACGGTTGTTCTGCCCAGCTCGACTTGCAGATCCACGTCGGCCCTTTCAACGTTGCGCGCGAGCTGGGCGATATCTCGCTGCGTCGTGCCGCGGCTCGAAGCGACGTTGGGCGACCACTGAAAATCGTTGAGCTGGCTGCCGATGGACTGCAGCACCGGATACGGCAGGCAGAAGTTCATCACGCCGCCCATATCGCCCACCTTGAGTTCCATCGAGACGTATCCCACGATTTGATCGAGCGGGATGATGCGCGGAATGAATTGCGGATTGGAGTCGAGCGCTTCGATCTTGAGCGAAAGGGTGAGCAGGTAATTCCACGACTCGCGATAGCTGTTCAGCATGCGCGCCATGAAGCGCTGCATCAACGTGCGTTCGATGTCGGTCAAATCGCGCAGCTTGTGCGGAAACCACCCCGGTCCGCCCAGCAGCCGGTCGATGATCGAAAACACGAGGTTCAGGTCGATCTGGACGATGCCGCTTCCGGGCAGCGGGTCCATCGAGAAGATCGACAGGATCGACGGGATGCCGATGCTCGCGATGAAGTCGCCGTAACTGATTTGTTCGATCGAAACGATCGAGGCTTCGGCGCGGGTCCGCAGATAGACCGAGAGCGAGTTGTTCAGCAGCCGCGTGAAGTTTTCGTGCAGCGTGCGCAGCGTTTGCAGCTGATTGTTGGAAAACTTATCGAGGCGCTTGTTGAAACGGAAATCGAAGGGTTTGACCTTCTTGTCTTCGGGCGCGGCCTCTTTGGCGGTGGGCTCAGACGCAAGCTGGCATATGAGCGCATCGATTTCCTCTTGCGAGAGACTGGACATAGGACGGACTATTGCCCCTTTTCGGCGCGAGAGAGATTGGCATTGAGCAGCACGATGTCGACGCGGCGATTGCTTTGCCGGGTCGCGGCCGTGCCGTTATCCGTCCGTGGATGATACTGTCCATATCCCGCTGCCGAGAGTCGCGTGGGGTCCAAGCGGTCGTGTTCCACCAGGTACCGTACGACGTTCACGGCGCGCGCGGTAGAGAGCTCCCAGTTGCTCGGATACCGGTCCGTCGCTATCGGAACGTTATCCGTGTTGCCCTCAACGCGTATGAGGTTGTCGTTCTTCTTTAAGAAGACATCGACATCATCAAGAATTTTCTTAGTGCCCGGACGCAGGTCGGCGCTGCCGCTGTCGTAGTAGGCCTTGTCCGAAAGTAAAGTAATGACCAAGCCGCGGTGGTCCAGGCGCACTTGAACCGCGGATTGCAGGCGATTTTGCTCGACGTACCGCTGCAGCTGCCGTTCGATGGCGGGAATGCGCGAATTCGAATCGAGCCGGTCGCGAGCGTTCAAGCCGCCTTGCGGCGGCTGATTGGCCGACCACTGATTGTCGAACCCGCCGGAGATGTCCTTAGCGAAGGCTTGAAACTTCACCCGGCTGATCGTCGACATGGCGAACAGAATGATGAACAGCGCCAGCATGAGCGTAATCATGTCGGCGTACGTGAGCAGCCAGCGCATCATGCCGGCGGTCTCGACCTTGGTTTCCTCGGCTTTTTTGCGGAATCGGCTTTCGGCTGCGCGGGCGGCGGTCTTGATGGGCTGGCTCATCAGCCCGCGGAATAGCTCGGCTGCTCGGCGAAAGCGCCGCCTTCCTCGATCTCGGTTTCACGTTCTTGCGGGTCCAAAAACGCCTGCAGGCGCTCCTCGAGCAGACGCGGGTTGTCGCCGGCCTGAATCGAGAGAATGCCTTCGATCATGATTTCCCGCAGCAGCAGCAGTTGCCCGTACCGCTCTTTGATCTTGGTCGCAATGGGCAGCCACAGCAAGTTCGCGAACATGATGCCGAAGAACGTCGCGACGAAAGCTTGCGCGGTAGAAATGCCGATGTTGCCCGCGACGTTGCCCGCGCCGCCCAGGCTGACCAGGCCGCGCAGCATGCCGATTAGGCCGAGCACGGTGCCGATGATGCCCAGGGTGGGCGAATATCCGCCCAAATTAGTAAACACCGCTTCAGCCTTCGTCCCGTTTTCCTGGACGTGGCTGACCTCGGTTTCAAGAACTTTACGAATGACGTCGGTGTCGCGGCCGTCGATGACCAGCTGAATGCCTCTGCGCATGAATTCGTCTTCGAGCGCCGCGGCCTCGTTTTCAAGCGCCAGCAAACCTTCCCGGCGTGCCTTTTCGGCAAACGACACGAGCGTGGCAATGACGTCGCGCTCGTGATAGATCGGTTCGGTGAACGCGGTTTTAAAACCGCCGAAGAATCCTCTTGTAAAGGTTCGCAGCGGAAACGAGGTCATCGTAGCGCCGACGGTGCCGCCGACGATCAACAAGAGCGCTTCCCAGCGCCCGAAGATGATGTGCGGGTCGGTTCCGCCGACCCAACCTGCGACAAAAATGGCCCCGAATGCAAGCAGGAGGCCCAGCAGCGTGGCAAAGTCCATTCTTATGCAGTATCGGCGCGGCGCTTCTCATTCTGAGGGCCGCGTATTGCCGGACTAGATGTGCGTCGAGTCGGGCGGTCCGTAAATTTTGCGTTTGAACTCGACAATCCGGTGCGCAATGGCATCCATCGAGTCGCGCACGATGAGCTTGTTGCCGCTGACCAACGTGATCACGGTATCCGGAGTAGTCTCGACCGACTCGATCAGGTCGGCATTTACCATGATCGCTTGTCCGTTCAGGCGCGTCAATGCAATCACAAAGCCGAGCCTTTCGGCTCGGCTTTAGCGTGACCTGCGTTTTGACAGGCGCTGCGTCATCCGTGACTGCGCGCCCCCCGTACGCAAAGCGCACGGGGGCCCCAATATCACACGCGCTCCGTCATCCGTGACTGCGCGCCCATATGCAGAGAACCGGGATTAGTTTTCGCTGGCGCGGATGTTGATGACCGTTTGCATGTTCTGGTCCGCCGTCGAGATGCCGCGGGTATTCGCTTCAAAAGCGCGCTGCGCGGTAATCATCTTGGTGAACTCGTCGGCCAGCGACACGTTCGACTGCTCGAGCGATCCCGAGATAATCGCACCGTAACGCCCCGACGCAGCCGAACCGACTTGCGCAAGACCGGAGTTGGTCGTTGCCTGGAAGCCGTTGCCTCCCAAACGATGCAGGCCGCCTTCGTTTTGGAACGTTGCCAGCGCAACTTGTCCGAGGGTCTTCTGCTGGCCGTTGGTAAACGCGCCGGCGATCGTTCCGTCCTGTCCGACCGTAATGTTCGAGAGCGTGCCGGCAGCGTAGCCGTTCTGCAGCAGAACGTTCGCCGTCGGCGTGCCCGCGAGTGCGGACATATTCGAGAAATCCAAGCCGATGGTCTGCGGCGAAGTCGAGTTGTCGCCTGCCGGCCAACCGCCGATCACCAGCGCATCGCCGGACGCGGCCGAAGGCGCGACGCCTTGCGCGTGCACCGGCGTGCCCGTGGGACTCGACGACGTGTTGATGAACTGACCGTTGCCGTCGAAGAACGCCTCGCCCGTGTTCGTGGTCGTCGTCGTTCCGTCGGCGAACGTGACGGTATATTGCCAGCGGCTGGCCGGCGTAACCGCCGTTCCGCTGGTGTTGTTTACGGTCGCCGGCAGCGGCGTTGCCGCATCGGGCGCAAACGTAATCGTCGCTTGGTGCGCGTTGCCCAGCGAATCGTAGATCGTCGTGGTCAGAACTTTGTTCGCCGGCGCGCCGCCCGATGCGGCCAGCGCGTATTGCGATTGATCCAGCGAACCGCCGAAACCCATGTCGAACACTTTGTCGTTCGCGGGCCCACTCTTGACCGAGCCCGTTCCGCCGGTTGCGGTGGCTTGCATCGCCAGCCCGAGCGGAACGGTGATCGTTCCCGGCGTTCCCGACGAGGTCACGACGCCGTTCTGATCGGCCATGAAGCCTTGCACCGCAAGACCCGTCGCCGGATCGTACAGCACGCCGCTGGAGTTGAGCGAAAACGCGCCGTCGCGCGTGTAGATCGGCTGGCCCGAGCCGTCCACGTTGTTCAGAACGAAAAACCCGTCGCCGTTGATGGCCAGGTCGGTGTTTATGCCGGTGGTTTCCAGGCCGCCTTGGGAGAAATTCGTATCGATCGAGTTGACCTTTACGCCCAGGCCGATTTCCTGGGGATTGACGCCACCGCGCTCTTGAGTGGGGCCGCTGGCGAAACCCTGCGTCTGGTAGTACAGATCCGCAAACGTCATGCGCTGGCCTTTGAAGCCGGTCGTGTCGACGTTGGCGATGTCGTTGGAGATCATGTCGATCTGGCTCTGGTAGGCGTTTAAGCCGGAGATGCCAGTGAACAGCGAATCGAATGCCATTCGTTTGTGCCTTTCTTGCAGTTCCGCGGCGCGTCTGTCGATCGACGCCGCAGCCTACCCCTCGAGAGACTCGTCCGGGGTCGTTGGAGTTATGAAGAGATTACTGCCGCGCTGTCTATGTTGGTAAAGACGTTTTCTTTCATTGAATCCTGATCGACGGCGGTAATCACCGTGCGATTCTTGATGCTCACGACCATAGCGACGTCGCGCAGCATGAAAAGGGACTGTTTGGCACCCTTTTCCGCCGCTTTGTCGGCCATGACGTTCATGCGATCCACGTCGTCGCTGCTCAAGTGAATGTTTCTGGATTGCAGACGCTGCATCGCATGTGCGGAGAATTTGAGGGGCTGGGCGGAGGTGCGCTGCTGCTCGAGAACCGAACGAAAGCTCGGCGCCGATGCAGGCGGGATCTGTACGGGTTTACCGGCCGGACGCGGCGCCGGTCCGGGAAGTATCCCCGGTGAGCCGGTGGGCCGGATCTCGTTGGGATCCACGTCAGCTCCCGATGCCGACGATCGCGGTCGTTGCAAACAGCAGCGGCTGACCGTTCGAATCACTCAGCGGCTTGCCGTTGCTGCCCGTCATCGTAAAGTACGGCTGGCCGTTTTGCACCGCGATGGTGCTCACGGTTCCCGTGACGTTGGACGAGTTGCCGGAGGCGTCCGGCGTTACGACCGTAACGGTTTTGCCGATCAGCGAGGATGCTTGCATCACTCCGAAGTTCGACTGGAAGTTTTGAAACGACGTATTGAGTTCATTAGTTGCCTGCAGCGCGGAAAACTGTGCGAGCTGCGCGACGGATTGGGTGTCGTCGACGGGGTTGAGCGGGTCCTGATTGCTCAGCTCCGTCGTGAGCAGTTGCAGGAATTGATTGGCTCCGAGCTGCTGGGACGGATCGGTGGACGAGGAATTGCTCGAGCTGCTTGCGCCGGCGTTCGCCGTGACTCCCTGCACCGGTGCGATTGGTGTTGCCATGGTTACTCCTATACCAGATAGTTGAGCACGAGCGATTTGGCTGCCGGCAGGAGCGCCGGGCCAAAGCGTGGGTCGGCCCATTGTTCGTCGTCATCCGCAAGCGTCAAACCCGGTGCGTTGGTTCTTTCCAGCGCATTGCGGTCGTTCGATTGCTGATGCGTGAAGCCGGCGTTTCCCCCGGAAACGTCGACCGAGAAAGTGCCAAGCGAAAGACCCGCTTGGGCGAGCGAACGCGCGAGCTGCTGTTGGTTGGCCAGCAGCAAATCCCGCACGTGGGCGCTTTGCGCGACGACGCTTGCGCTTATCGTCGTGCCGGTGACGGTCAGCTTGAGCGAGACGTCGCCCAAATGTTCGGGCTGCAGCCGCATGCGCACTTGCGATGTGCCGCCGGAGCTGCGCATCGCGATGCCTTTGACGAGTTGCTCGATGACCGCTTGAGAATCGATCGGTACGTGAAGCGGCGCCGCAGGGCCGGCTGCGCCGGCAACGACGGTGGACGTAGGCTGCGTTGAATACAACGGCGTCGCCTGCGCAGTGAACGACGTGCCTTGTGCCGCATGCCCGTTGCCGCCCGAGTTGCTTTGCGCGCCGCCGTTGGATTGGGTGTCGCCGCCGCCGGATTGGGTGCCGCTGCCGTCGTTTTGCGCGCCGCCGTGTTCGGCGATAATCGCGATCAGCCGTTCGAACACTGCAGACGGCGTGGCGGTGTTCGCACTGCCCGAGACGGGCATATGCACCTGCACGCCGATGCCGGTCGCCCGCTGGGCCTGCGCATTGGCCGCACGTCCGAGTATGCGCGCGAGAATATCGGGCCGAGCTTGCGGCTGCGGCGCCGAAGCGTTCGCGGAATGCAGCGGGGCGGCAGACTTAGGCTGCAGCGACACGGCGGCGGCACTGCGACCGGACATTCCGGCAACGGCCGCTTGCAGCAGCGACTGAGCGAGCGAAGCCGCCTCGTCCTGCGGTGCGGCACCGGACGCGGAGTTCTTTTTTTGGGCCGGGACTTCTTTCGCCGATTCGGCGTCCAAGACGTTTCCCGAGAATTCGTTCTGCTGCCCTGCGGTGTCCGGTTCGCTCGTCAACGTCGTCAGTAGGTGAGTCAATCGTTGCTCGAGCATCTGAACGGCTGCGTGCGGTGGGCTCGTGCCCGGAGGGGCCAGCGCCGCCGCCAGCGAGCGCTGCAGGGTGCTTCGCGCCTTAGGATCGCCGCCGTTGCCGGCCGCGCGCGCCAAGGCATCGGAAAGCGCTTTCGCGACGCCGTCCACGATCGCGGTCATCGGCGTACCGGTCCCAAGCAGACCGGCGATCTGCGCGAGCACGCCTTTTCCGTCGCCGGGAGGGGGCAAATGCCGGTCCAGCTTGACTGCGAATTTCAGGTCGTTGCCGACGCCGTGGAGCGCGCGCAGCGCGATTGGAAGCGCGCCTTGTCCGGCGGCTTTGGCCGCGCCGATGGACGGGACGTGTGATGCCATGTACTTTGTTCATCGGCAGGCGGCAAGCGCAACGTTAGGCCTTCCTTCGCCGCTGCGGCGGCGGGAAGGCTCGGGGTAAGCGCAACCGGTAGAGCGAACGAATCAATGTGAGGCCTACCGGAACGGTCGTCTTCCTCTTCTCCGACATCGAAGGCAGCACCGCCCGATGGGATGCCCGGCCGCAAGCGATGCAAAGCGCGCTCCACCGGCACGACGATGTCGTTCGTGCAGCGATGCAAGCCCACGGCGGTCATATTTTCAAGACGGTCGGAGATGCGTTCTGCGTTGCCTTCAACGTCGCCGGCGACGCCGCCGGCGCGGCGCTCGAGGCCCAGCGCAGGCTGCTTGCGGAAGATTGGAGCGCCGTCGAAGGGTTGAGAGTGCGCATGGCGATTCATGCCGGGGACGCGCACGAACGCGACGGTGATTATTTCGGCCCGGCCGTCAACCGGGTCGCGCGTCTGTTGTCGACGGCCAACGGTGGCCAAGTGGTCGTTTCCGGCGTCGTCGCCGATCTGCTCGGCGGACACTTGCCGCCGCATGCATCGCTGCACTCTTTGGGAACGTTCCGGCTCAAAGATCTGACTCACCCGGAACGCGTTTACCAATTGAACGCAGAGGGTCTGCCCGCACATTTTCGACCGTTGCGCACGCTCGATGCGCTGCCGAACAACTTGCCGGCGCAGACCAGCGGCTTCGTCGGCCGGCAAGCCGACATCGCGCAAATCCTGGCTTTGCTGCACGAGTCCACGCTGGTCACCATCGCGGGACCGGGAGGCGTGGGCAAGACTCGGGTCGCGCTTGCGTGCGCCGTGGACGTCATCGATCACGTAGACGACGGCATGTGGTTCGTCAACCTCGCGCCGCTGTCGGATCCGGCACATCTGGTAAGCACGGTGTTGACGGCTCTGGGGGTGCACCACGGCGGCGAGAACGACGAGCTGCAGACGCTTACGACGTATCTGAAAAATCGCGAGCTACTGCTGATCTTGGACAATTGCGAGCACCTCGTCGAGCAAGCCGCGCGGATGATCGCGGCTATCCGAGAGTGCTGTCCGCACGTCACGATTCTGGCGACCAGCCGCGAAGTGCTGCACCTCCAGGGAGAACGCGTCTATCGCTTGCCGCCGCTGGAACCATCGGACTGCGTACGCTTGTTCGCCCAGCGCGCGGCCCTGGCGCTGCCGCAGTTTGCGCTTACTGCCGAAAATACGCCGACGGTCGAAGAGATCTGCCGGCATTTGGACGGCATTCCGCTGGCGATCGAACTTGCTGCGGCGCGCATGCGCATTCTGACCCTCGAAACGCTTTTGAACCGGTTAAGCGAGCGTTTTCGCGTGCTCACCGGCGGCAGTCGCACCGCGCTTCCTCGCCAGCAAACCCTTCGCGCGCTCATCGACTGGAGTTACGGACTTCTAACGGACCAAGAAAAGGCGCTCTTTCGCCGAGTTTCCATTTTCAGCGGATCGTTTGCGCTCGAAGCTGCCGGTGCGGTATGCAGCGACGATGGGCTCGACGAATGGACGATTTTGGATCTGCTGTCTTCTTTGGTCGACAAGTCGCTGGTCGTCGCCAACGTGCAGGACCAGCGTCAGCGCTTCTACTTACTCGAAACGATTCACGAATACGCACGCGAGAAGCTCGTCGGCTCGCGCGCGGACTCGCCGAACGACTCCGAGCGTTTGGCGATGCTCGGCGCCATACGCGAATACGCCCAGAGCCGGCTGCATGAAGCCGGCGAAATGCCGTGGTTGAGCGAACGCCATGCGCTGTTCTTTGCGCAGTGCGCGCAAGCCGCTTACGCCGAGTTCGACACGTATGCTCCGCGCGGGTGGCCCGCGGTTTGGTTGCCCGATTTAGACAACTTTCGCGCGGCGCTCCATTGGACCGTGGAGTGCAAGCACGACCCCGAGCTTGGCGCTCGCATTGCCGGCGATATCGCACCGGCCTTCATGCGCCTTTCGCTGTTGAACGAAGGCCTGGCATGGTGCACGCAAGCGTTGGACAACGCCGCGACCGCGCAGCCGGAAGTCCGAGCCAGGCTCGAATACGATCGTTCGATGCTGTACAACAATCAGGGTGCGTACTCGCAGGCCTTCACGGCATGCCGGCGCGCCGTCGATCTGTATCGGCAGTCCAACGACGAGCGCGGCTTGATTCGCGCGCTCTCCCAGCTCGCCCAGCTGTACGCGCGCAGCCGCCGATACGACCAAGCTCAGGAGCACTCCGCCGAAGCCATCGAACGAGCTCGCGCTTGCGGCGACAAAGGCTTGCTGGCGGCGATATTGCGCCGCTGCGCGTTTGCGCTTCCGCCTTCACAGATCGAACAAGCCAGAAGCCAATTCGCCGATGCAGTGGACGTTCTGCGATCGCTTGGAGATCACGAGCAGGCATGCCAGGTGCTGCAGTGGTGGGCGGAAGCCGAAGCGGCGGCAGAGTGCTTCGATCGCGCCACGAAGTTGGCGCTGGAAGCGTTGGACTGCGCCGAGCGCGAAGATCGCATGTACCTGAGCAGCAATATCGCCGGATATGCGTTGGCAAGCCGCCAATTCGAACGGGCGGAGCCGTACATCGCGGAGGCTCTGGAGCTCGCGGTAGACGCCGGCCATCCGCTGCTTACGGCAATCGCCATTGCATACTGCGCTGCGATCGGTCTGCCCGAGGACGCGGCGGACGCAGCTCGGCTATTCGGCTACGGCCGGGCACGAATGCTGCAAGCCGACTGGGAGGGCATCCGCTCGGACCAAGTCGCTCGCGAAAACATCGTGGCAGAGTTGCGAAAACGCATCGCAAGCGAAACGCTTGCGGGGTTGTTCGACGAAGGCGCGGCTTGGGATGAGCCCCAGGCGGTCAAGCGCGCAGAGGCCGTACGCACGCAGCGAAGCGCCGAACCTTCGACGAGCCCGCGGTAGCTAACATTTCGGAACTCCGAAAGTGCGGCGGGCGGTGCTGGTCGGGGTATCGGTGCATTGCTGGGCGAGCGTGTACGTTCCGGTTTGCCCCGTGCATCCCGTTATCGCAGTGTACGAACCGGTAATCTGCGAATTGCTGGTATCGTAGGACCCGCTCGTGCTGAAAGTGCACGTCGTCCCGCTGGGCAAATCCTCGACCAGCGTACCGCTGAGCGAATTGGACGTCGTTATCACCAGCGCCAGCGCGCCGGTAAGGGTCGTGCTGCCGGCCGTCATCGAAAGCGGCCCGCCGGCGGATGCTCCGTGCTGCGCCAGCGTCGCGGTTGCCGTTGCCGCGCCGGTCACGCTGTCCTGTACCGTGCCGGTGTAATCGCCCGAGATGTTGGAAATCGTCGCGGGCGGATTGGTCGAGTTGTGGGTGCACGCCGCCAATGCGAGCATCGCCGCCAGGCAAGCGGGCAGAGTCTTCGAGCGGATCGTCATCAGGCATTCCTCGTCAGAGCGGCGCCGTAATCGGCATCGCGCCAGGGATCTTCGAGCGCGGTGCGCGCGGTTCGGCTTGGAAAAATTCCCTTGGGGTTACGGTCCAGCCAGGCCCGAGCCCGTATGGCAAGATATTCGAAATCGTGATACTGAAAATCGCCCCGCGTTCTTCTCATCACGGCGATGGCGGGCGCGACGGTCTTCCAGCAAAAGACGATCAGGCGCGCAAACAAGTCCATGAACGTGCCCTCGGACACCAGATGATGCTTGAGCAATACGCCGATCTCGTTGAACCAATTGCACACCATCAGCTCGGGGTGGACGGCCGTCTCGATAAAACCGATCGCGGCCAGTTCTGCGCGGTATTGCGGATCCTCCATGCGCTGCGAGAGCCGCTCTTGAATGTACCGCAGGGCGGACTGCATCTCCGGAGCTCGAAAATCGCGCTCGAGCGAAAGCAGCGCTTCGAGTTGGTTGCCGGCGCGCAGATGGTGCAGTTGGATCAGCGCAGCAACTGCGCTGGCGCCGATGACGACGAGCGTACCGATCGTAGTCCATTCCGTTACCACCTCGACGCTCATCGCCGGAATTGTTTAGCGGCTGATGCCGCATACCTTCCCTCTCAGCGGCTCAGTTCGGGGTGCTCCTGCGTCAAACGCGCCGCATATGCGGCAGGTACATTCTCCAGAACAGCCCCGACCGAATCCGGCGTCATGAGCGCAAAGACGCGCGCGACGTAATCGATCGGCAAGCGCGTTACGACCTTGGCCGCAGCGTCCGAATCCATGGCACTCCACACTTGCGCGGTACGGCGCATGTCCGGCGTACCTTGAGTTGCAAGGTCCGCCGCACCCGGCGGCGCCGTGGCCGCTGTGACGGGCTTAGCGGCCCCTTTCACCACCGCGGCCTGCTGCTGCGCATCGTTGAGCTGGGTTTGCAACTGGGATATCTGGGTGTCGTCGGACGCAGTCTGCGCTCGCGCCGCGGCGAGCTGCGAGCGCAGCGAAATGATTTGCGCTCGATCCGAGCGTATTTCGCGTTGCTGCATCAGCGGCACGAGCCCCGAGCGCGCGGCAATCCACGTGCGGGAGGGCGCGTAGCTCAAAGCCGAGACGATTGCGGCGAGCGCAAGCGCGGGCACGAGGGCGCGCTTCCACCGAAAGCGTTTCTTGCGTTGTCGGGTGACGATCATGGCTTACCTCGACGTAATGGCCGGCATCGGGCGGCGATTGTTTGCGTCGTCGAATTCCTTTTGCTCGATCGCGGCTTGGAGAAGACGGTGTTCTTGAAAGCGCTTGTCCTTGAGTTGCTCGATGACGCGGCGGTCTTTGCTGGCTTGCATCAAATCCGCGCGGCCGCGCTCGACCGCGGCACGCCGCTGCGCCACTTGCGCGTGCTGCATGGTTATGCGCCGGTCGAGGTATTCCAAATGGGCGTAATGCCAGCGCAGCTGCTCGCTGGTAAAATCTTTGTGGCCTTCGCGAAGCAGTACCGAATAGCGTTTGAATTCGTCGTTGAGGCGCATCAGTTCGTTTTGCGCCGCGATCAGCTCGTTGCGGCGGGCAGCGAGGATCTGCTGTTGCCGGTCCTCCAAACGTTCCCGGTGGCCAAGCAGCGGCTGAAGGGCGAATCTGAACTTCTTCATTACGCCACGCTTACCAGCTGTGCGACCGTTTCGTCATAGCCGGCGGTCTCGTACACGCCCTGACGCAAGAAATGCCGGATCGCCTCGATCTTCGAGAGCGCCAGATCCACGCGCGGATTACTGCCCGGCACGTAAGCTCCGATGTTGATCAAGTCCTCGGCTTCGCGATACGTCGCCAAGACGTCACGCAGCGCCGAAGCCGCCGCCGAGTGGTTCTGATCGACGACGTCGGGCATCACGCGGCTCACGCTGCCCAGCACGTCGATTGCGGGATAGTGATTGGCCGCCGCAAGCTTGCGCGAAAGCACGATATGGCCGTCGA
Source organism: Vulcanimicrobiota bacterium (assembly GCA_963777315.1). Classification (GTDB taxonomy): domain Bacteria; phylum Vulcanimicrobiota; class Vulcanimicrobiia; order Vulcanimicrobiales; family Vulcanimicrobiaceae; genus CAVYEM01. The sequence continues at coordinate 102,927 of CAVZQC010000004.1, read as the reverse complement.
GTATCGACCGCACCGCATCGGCAACGGGCTCGTTCATATCGTCGCCGTCGACCAACACCGAATACAGGCCCGTAATAGTTCCATTCTGCGACGTGCCCGCGCGCTCGAGCAGTTTGGGCAGCAGCGCGAATACGGACGGCGTGAAGCCGCGAGTGGTTGTAGGTTCGCCGATCGCCAAGCCGACTTCGCGCTGGGCCATGGCAAAACGCGTGACGCTGTCCATCATCAGCATCACGTCCAGACCTTGATCGCGAAAGTGCTCGGCGATCGTGGTGGCCACGAACGCGGCCTTGATGCGAACGAGCGCGGGCTGATCGCTGGTCGAAACGATGACGATGCTGCGCCGCAAGCCTTCCTCGCCGAGATCGCGCTCGATGAAGTCGCGCACTTCTTTACCGCGCTCGCCGATCAGCGCGATGACGTTGACGTCGGCGGCGGTATTGCGCGCGATCATGCCCAGGATGGTCGACTTCCCGACGCCGCTGCCTGCGAATATGCCTACGCGTTGGCCCTTTCCGCACGTCATCGGCCCGTCGATGGCGCGAATGCCCAGCGAAATCGGCTCGGTGATCCGTTTACGAGAGAGCGCGGGCGGCGGGGATGCGACGATCTGCACGCGCTTTTCCGCAAACAGCCGGCCCTTGCCGTCGATCGGGTGCCCCAACCCGTCCAAAACCCGCCCGAGCAGTGCGTCCGTTACGCCGATTTCCAACGGCTTGCCCAAGCTCACCACGTCGCTTCCCGCGCCGATGCCCATGAGATCGCCAAGCGGCATGATGAGCACTTTGCTGTCCCGGAAACCCACGACCTCGGCCAGGACCGGCTCGGCGGTACGCTTGTATTGGATGTGGCACGTCTCTCCGATAGCCATGTTCGGGCCCATGCTTTCGATGACGACGCCGATCACTTGGCGCACCTTGCCGTTTTGGCGAACCAAATCGGCGGATTGAATCGCACCAACGTACTTTTCCGCCGAGAACACGGGCAGTTGCGTCGTCACGTCAGCTCGCTTGCGCGGGGGCGATCAAAGCGGCGTCGATCGAGGGAGTGACGGACATCGGCTCCTCGACCGCCAGCAGACGGCGAACTTCCCGCAGCTGCGTGGCGATCTTCGCGTCGATCGTGCCGGCCTGCGTTTCTATCAGTACGCCGCCGCGATCCACGCGGTTGTCTTCGATGACGCGCAGGTTGTCGATGTCGTTCATCGCCATGAGCCCATCGCGATGCTCGCGCATCGTCGCGATATCGGCCGGGTTGACGCGCACGGTGACGGTTTCGCGGTTGACCAACCGCGTAATGGCGGATTTTGCCATCTCGAGCACCGCAGAAGGTGAAACCGCAACGTGAGCGTTGAGAATGCGTTCCGCGATAGCCACGCTCAAGCGAACGATCTCAGGTTCGGCGCTCTCGATGATCTTGTGGCGTTCGATGCGGGCCATTTCCAGCAGCCCGCGCATCGTCTCGAGCATGTCGTCCATCTCGGTTTGCGCGGCGGCACGCCCGTCGGCGATGCCGCGATCGTATCCGGATCGCTGGGCCGCAGCCTCTATCTCTTCAACGCGTCGCTGCGCTCCCGTGACGAGCTGTCCTGCGGTCCGCTCCGCTTCGGCGACGAGTCTGCCGGCGCGCTCGCTCGCGTCTTCGACAATCCGGTCGGCCTGCGCGCGCACATCGACCAAATCGATGGCGGGAGCGGGCGCAACGGCGTCCTCGAATACCGGTGCAACCGCGGGCCTTTCGGGCTGGGGCGGTTTGACTTGATACGCCTGCACGGCAAAGCGCGCGCCTTTGACTATGCGGCCCATGCGCCCTTGGGGTCAGGGTAAACGATCATACCAGGCGCTCATCTTTTGCGCCCCGAGCGATCACGATTTGCCCGTTCTCTTCCAGCGTGCGGATGACGTCGACGATAGCCTGCTGCGCTTTACCAACCTCGCGCATGCGCACCGGACCGAGCAGTTCGATCTCTTCACGCAGCGTCTGACCCGCGCGCGAGGACATGTTCTTGAAGATGCGCCCGAGCAAGTCTTCGTTGGCGGTTTTGAGAGCCAGCGCGAGATCCTTGCCGTCGACCTCTTTGAGTATCCGCTGGATCGAACGGTCGTCCAGATTGATGATGTCTTCGAAGACGAAGAGCAGGTTTTTGACCTCGACCGCCAGCTCCGGATCGCGTTTTTCCAAGCCTTCGAGAATGTTTCTCTCGGTTTCACGGTCGACGAAGCCCATGACGTTGGCCAGGGACTGAACGCCGCCGGCTTTGGCAAAGTCTGCGCCGGTGACCAGCAGCCGGCGTCCGAGCAATTCGTCGAGCTGCTCGAGCACTTCGGGAGCCGTCTTTTGCAGGATGGCGATGCGCATGGCCACTTCAGCTTGCAGATCGGGCGGAAGCGCCGAAATGACCGCACCGGCTTGGTCGGCGGCCATGTACACCAAAATCAGCGCGATCGTCTGCGGGTGCTCGTCTTGAATGAACTGCAGCAACTGCGCGGGTTCGGTCTTTTTGATCAGCTCGAGCGGATTGCCGTGCTTGAGGGCGGCAAAAAGCCGATTGGTCATGTCGTCGGCTTGTCCCGCGCCGAACGATCGTTCCAGAATCTCCTTGGCGTATTCGATGCCGCCTTCGTTGATGTACTTGAGCGCGATTGCGCGCTGGTATGCCTCGGCGATCACCGCATCGCGCTTGTCCAGCGGCACCGTGGACGTCTTGGCGATTTCCAGCACGATGCGTTCGACTTCGTCCTGACGCAAATACTTGAAGATCGAAGCGGACAGGTCCAGACCCAGCGTGATGACGAGAATCGCGGCTTTTTCGGGCCCCGACACGTCCGCGACCGAAAGCACTTCGCCCGCAGCAAAGGCGCTGTGGGACAGGTCGACGGGAACGTCGCTCAAGTTGACGATGGGCGTTTCCATATTTACTCCGCCAGCCACAGTTTCACCAGCTTGGCAATGCTGTCCGGATTTTCGCGCGCGACGGTCGTGACGTATTCCACCATCTGCTCGCGCGTCAGATCGGCGGACGAGCGAATCGGCGTGGCGAGTCCCGGACCGCCGTCGAGCATGGCTTGCTCTTCGAACGCGGGCAGCTCTTCGGCGAGCGTGGAGTCGAACGAAGGCAGCCCCCTGCCGCGACCGAACGAGCGGCGGCGCGCGAGTCCTGCGGCTAGCGCCAGCGCGAGCAACGCTGCGGCTCCGAGCACGAGCGCCACTGCCCAAAGCGGAACGCCCAGCATCGGCGCGGGCGATTGTCCGGTGAGCGGTTCGGGCGCGCTCACCGTGGGATTGAACGGAATGCTTTCAACCGAAACCTGGTCGCCGGTGCTCAGATTGAGACCGGCCGCGGCGACGACGACGTTCTGAATTTGCCGGCGCATCGCAGGCGTGATTTGATACGGCGCCTGCGTCTTGCCCGCGCCCGCTGAGACCGCCGCTGCATTGAGCACGACGGCAACGCTGGTAGAAAGCACCTTGCCCGGCGCGTCGATGTGCTTGGCGTTGGTTTCGGAGACGTCGTAGTTGGTGGTCGTTTCCGACTTGTTGTAGCGTCCGCCCGGCCCTTGCTGCTGCGCCTGATACGTCGGAATGTTGCTCGTGGTTCCCGGTATGCCGGCCGCGGCGCGTGGCTGCGTGCCGTTATACGATTCACGTTTGGACTGTGCGGACAGTATCGTTCCGTTCGGAGCGTACGTTTTGGTTTCGCTCGTGTCGGCGTCGAAATTCATTTTCGTGGAAACGCGGGCGACGGCGTGCCGCGGACCCAGCGTTTGATCGAGCATCGATTGAATGCTCGCCTGCACCGCGGCCTCGTAGCGCTGCTTGGCAGCCAGTTGCTCTTGCGTGAGATTGAGCGGATCGGGCTGGTCCGACGTTGCACCCGCCGGCGGCACGAGCACACGGCCGTCCTGGTCGACGATCGTAACGTCCTGCGGTTTGAGCCCATCCACGGCGCGCGCCACGAGCATCGTAACGCCCTGCACTTGCTGGGGTGAAAGCTCCATGCCGGGTTTGGCCGTGATCGCCACCGATGCAGTCGTCGGGCTTGCGGTGCTGCTGTAGAGCGTTTGATCCGGCTGCGCCACCTGAACGCGTGCGGCCTGGACGGGGTCTAAGCCCTCGATAGTGCGCTCGAGCTCGCCTTCGATTGCGCGCGTCTTGTCGACCTTCTCTTCGAACTCGGTCATTCCGAAGTTCGTGCGATCGAAGAGCTCGTAACCGGTCGACCCGCCTTTGATGACGTTCGATCCGGCAATCGCTACTCGTTCGTCGGAAACGTTCCCCGAGGGAACGTACACCGTTTTGCCGTCTGCGGACAACCGGTACGGGACCTTGTCATCCTTTAAATGCTGGGTTGCGGCGGCGGCGTCCGAAGCGGAGAGGTTGGAGAAAAGCACTTCGTACGCGGGGCGGTGCGCCGCGTACAACATCGCAAGACCGAGAAGCGCCACGACGAAAACGCCGCCGGCGCCGACGAGGAGCATCTTGTTGGGACCTTCCCACAATGCTCGCAGCCGGCCGGCGATATCGTTCCACATCACCGTGATGCGATCCAAAAGTTCACCTGACCCGAACGCGGCCGACCGTGGCCTGCTCGCCGGGCGTCCCTGCTCGGCGACCTTCTAAGGAACCTCAACCATGTGTATCGGACGATATCCGCGGCGCTTTACGATTCGATTTCAGGGGCGTAGAAACTTAATAATCGGGCACGTCTTGCGATTTTTCGACCGCCAGCTGCGAGCGTTCGGGCCCCACGGAAACGCATTGTATGGGCACTCCGAGTATCGATTCGATTCGGCGCACGTAGCTGCGCGCCGCCGCCGGCAAGTCGGCAATGCGGCGCACGTCCTGCAGATCTTCGGTCCAGCCTTCGAGATATTCGACCTGCGCTTGCAAGCCCTCGCGGGCCGCCGCGCCGAATGCCGCCGGCTTGCCGTTCAAACGGTACGCCGTTACCAAACCCAAACGTTCGAATCCGGTTAAGACGTCGAGTTTGGTCAGGACCGCCGCGGTCAAACCGTTGATTCGAGCGGCGTAACGGGCTGCCGGCGCGTCGAACCACCCGCAGCGGCGCGCGCGTCCGGTAACGACGCCGAACTCGGCGCCTTTGGCGCGCAGGCGATCGCCGTTCTCGTCGTTCAGTTCCGACGGAAACGGTCCCCCGCCGACGCGCGTGCAATACGCTTTGACGACGCCGGTCACCGCACCGACGGCCGTAGGACCGATGCCAAGTCCGATGCATGCACCGCCGGCGATGGTGTGCGACGACGTCACGTACGGATACGTGCCGTAGCCCACGTCCAGCAGGGATCCTTGCGCGCCTTCCACGAGCACGCGGCGACCGCTTTCAATCGCGCCGTGCAGATACTCCACGCCGTCGACGATATGCGGGCGCACGCGTCGCGCGGCGTCCAACGTTCGTCCGAGCAGATCTTCGGCGTCTTTATAGCGCAGCTTCTCCGCGACGACGCGCTCGTCGAGCAAGTCTGCGAAGGTAATGCCGCTGCGCGCGGCCTTATCAGCGTACGCGGGCCCGATACCGCGCCCCGTCGTTCCGATAGCTTGCGCTCCGCGCCGGGCTTCGGCCGCCTTGTCCGCCGCAGCGTGATACGCGAACACGACGTGGGCACGATCCGAAATGCGCACCCGCGCTACGTCGATGCCGATGCTCGCCAGTGAATCCAGTTCTTCAAGTAAACCGGTCAGGCTGATCACCGTTCCCCCGCCGATGAACAGCTCGCAGCGCTCTTGCAGCACCGCTGAAGGAACGATGCGCAGCGCGAGTTTGCGATCGCCCACGCGGATCGAATGTCCGGCATTGTCGCCGCCGCCGAAGCGGGCTACGACGTCGTAGTCGCGCGCGTAATAATCGACGATGCGGCCTTTGCCTTCGTCGCCCCACTGGATGCCGACGATGACGTCGACGCTGCGTGATGCTTTCAGGGGATTCCTAGTTGATGAATTCCAGATCCGACGTGTCGCCCATGGGAATCTGCGATACGCCTTCGAACGACGTCATGACGAACTCGCTGAACAGCGCGTTGGGCCAACCGAAATCCTGGCGCGTGAACCGCTTGGGATCGTTGGGATCGAAGGACTCGTGCAGCAGATGGTCGCCCGTATCGATGGCCAGCAGCTGATTGAGCACATTCTGCTTTTCGGTGCGCGTCGACGCCGTCAGACCTTCCATGACCATTGCGAGCGGCCACACCCACCGGTCCGGCGTGTGGTAGCTGCCGATGCCGCGCGCGACGTTTCCGGTGTAGTACGACGGATTGTCCTGCGAGAGCAGAAACGCGCGCGTATTGAGATAGTAGCGGTCGCCGGTCGTGGAGTAACCGATGTACGGCGCGGACAGCAGACTGGGCACGTTGGCGTCGTCCGTGAGGATCGCGTGTCCGAGCCCATCCACTTCGTAGGCGTAAATGTAGCCGTACTTCAGGACCGGTACGATGCCGTAGCGCTGAATGCCGCGCTGAACCTCGTCGCGGAGCGATTGCGCTTCCTGCGCTTTGATCAGATTGTGGTAAACCTCGCGTTCGATCTGTGCCATGTCGCCCAGCGCCACGACGGCGAACATTTCGGACGGAATGAGAAAATTGTAGTAGCAGGCGTCGTCGGAAGGCCGGAAACCGGTCCAAATCATGCCGGTATATCCGGTCGGGCGCCCCCGCCCGCCGATCAGCTCTTTGTGCGTGTAGCGCGACGCACGCGGATGGTCCTGCTCGCGCTCCATGGTCGCCAGAATCGCATCGAACGCCTTTGATTCATCGGACGTGAACACCGACGCATCCCCGGTGACGTGCCAATCAGCTCCACGCCAACGTCACGGGATATGCCAGCGAATCCAGTTCGAACTTCTCTTCCCACACGCGATAATCCAGCGTGAATGCGTTCGCGTACGGGTCGATTGCGATATAGCGCGCTTGACGCGCGATGATGCCTTGCAGCAGCCGGCGCGTTGCGGCGTCGTGCTTGGCATAATACAGGTACGGGCGCACTTGAGCGCTGGAATCGCGCAGCCATTCAGCCGGTATGTCGCCGGTCTTTACGTAGGCCGTGCCGTCCGGCGCAACCTGTGCGAGGCCGGCCGTATCGAGCAGCGCGGCGCGAAACATCTCTTGCAAATGCGCGTTGGAGTTTTGATAGCCGGCCGCGGCTTGAGCGATCGACTGCAGTTCGAGCGCTTGCGGGAATCCCGCAGTGGCCGCAACTAAGCACAAGAAAAGAACAAGCGTGCGTTTCACGACTGCTGCGGCCAGCTTCCGTGCGCGTAAATCTCGGGCAGTTCGCGATAACGGCCTTGGTAATCCAAGCCGTATCCGACGACGAACACGTCGGGTATCTCGAACCCGCGGTACTTCACCTGAACGCCGGCGATCCGCCGGTGCGGGCGATCGAGCAGGGTGCACACCTCCAGCGACGCGGGTTCGCGCGCAAGCAGCGTTTTCGTGACGTATTGCAGCGTAAGCCCGGTATCGATCGTATCCTCCACGAGAATCACGTGCCGGCCCTCGACCGAAGCCGAAGTATCTTTCACGAAGCGGATGCCCTCGGACCGGCCGGCCGTATGGTCCGGCGCCTCCCGGTACCGGCTGAGCGCGATGAAATCGAACTCGCAGGGTATCTCGATCGCCCGCGTGAGATCCGCCACGAAGACGGCCGAGCTGGTAAGCACTCCAACGATCATCGGATAATCGCCGGCATAATCTGCGTCGATGCAGGCGCCCAATTCGCGGACGCGGGCCGCTATGGCCGCTTCGTCAAAGAGCTTGTCCGCGATCACGAAGCGCGGGAGAACCTATTCGAAAACACGCGCTCGACGTCGTGCCGCGTAAAGAGTTTGATCGCGAGGTCGGGATACGCTTGCCGGAGCAGCCGGATCTTGCGGTTCTTACGGGATTGCAGCCGCGCGCTCTGAACCGTTATTTCCAAAAACGAGTCGTACTGCGGAAGGTAAAAGTCCGGCGCGAACCATTCGACGACGTTGCCGCTTGCGTCCCAGGCGATGGGGAACGTGCAGGGCTCGTACAGCCATTGAACGTGGTAAAAATCCAGGAGTCGGGCGAACTGCGCTTCGCTGCAGTGCGCGAACCGCGGCCGGTGAATTGCCACGGGCGGTTATCTACGACGCGTTCGTGGTCGATTCCGCCCCCGACGCCGCTCGCAGCGGGAGCTCGGCTCGAAAGCGCGCACCGCCCATCGGCGACTCCGCCACGCTGATGGCGCCTCCGGCGCGTTCGGCGATCATTTTTACTATTGCCAACCCGATGCCGGTGCCCGGCCGGCTCGAAGCCTGCGCACCCCGCACTCGCAGTCCAAAAACCGACTCGCGCTCGGCCGCGGCAATCCCCGGACCGTCGTCGTCGACGAGTACGGCAACGGCGTCGCGCTCGACGATGGCGGCAATGCGGACGGTGCCGCCTTCACGCCCGTATTTGATCGCATTGTCGAGCAAGTTCACCAGCAATTGCAGGCACGCATCGGGCTCGATGCAGGCGAAAACGTCTTGGCGCGCACCGGCGCTCAGCGCCACGCCGCGCTGCTGCGCGAGCGGCCGGACGACCTCGCACGCCAAATCGATTTGCCCCGAGATCTCGCAACTGCGGCCGAACACCGCTTGCGCCGAAAGATCGAGCAACGAGAACTCGAACATGCCGTCGAGCAGACGCCCCATGCGCAATGCTTCGCGCCGCGCCGTCTCGAGGAAACGGCGAGCCGTCGCGCGGTCCACCTGCGGCTCGAGCAGCGTTTCCAGGTATCCGCGAATGGAAGTGAGGGGCGTTCGCAGTTCGTGCGCAATGGCTGCAAAAAACTCGTAGCGTTCGCGCTCGCGCGCGCCCCTTTCGAGCGCGCGTTCGATTTCGCGCGCAAAACCCGACGCCGCATCGAATTCTCGCAGCAGCGTCCAGCCCGTTTCCACCGGGGTGTCGCCGTACAGCGACATCGCGGCCGCGACGCGCTCGAGCACCGAACGGCAGTCGACCGACGAAGGAATGCGCAGTTTGCGGGACGGAGAAGCCATGACGATTGCGAAGACGTCGCTGCCCGTATCATGCGCGATCAAATCACCCGTGCGAAGCGCACGCTCGCAAGTGTCGACGAACGCTGTGGTCGTCGCTCTTTCCAGACGCTGAGCGGCGCGTTTGCCTTGCCGCCAGGCGATCCGTTCGAATTGCGGCAAGCGCAACACCAGCAGCGGCACCGCAACGTGCGAGCACGCCCGCGCAACCGGCGCCAAGAGCGTGCGCAGCCGCGCCGGGCGCTTATGCGCGCGCGAACTTGTACCCGAAGCCATGAACCGTCTGCAGCATGGGCGGCAGCTCGCTCTCTTCTTCGAGCTTGCAGCGCAGCCGGCGCACGTGTACGTCGACGGTGCGCTCGTCGCCCTCGAAATCGAAACCCCACACCTTTTCCAGCAGCGTGCGCCGCGAAAGCGCGACGCCGGCATTAGCCGCCAGCACGGACAGCAGGACGAATTCGCGCGGCTTGAGCTTGACGTCGCGCCCGTCGATGCGCACCTCGCGCGCCGCTTCGTCGATCTCCAGGCGCCCGAAGTTCATGATGCTGGGGCGCCTCTCGTAGGGTTGGCCGGCGCGCCGCATGACGGCCTTGACCCGCGCGACGACTTCGCGTGGCGAAAAGGGTTTGCAAATATAATCGTCCGCTCCGAGCTCGATGCCGACGATGCGATCGATTTCATCGGTTCTGGCCGTGAGCATGACGATCGGAACGTCGCGTTTTTCCCGGCGCAGACGGCGCGCAACTTCAAACCCGTCAATCGCCGGCAATCCGACGTCCAAGATGACGACGTCCGCGACGTCGCGCGAGCAGCGCAGCGCGACATTTCCGTCGCCGGCGAGTATCACGTCGAACCCTTCGCGCTTCAAATGATGTTCCAGCAGCTCGCGAATGGCCGGATCGTCTTCTGCAACCAGCACTTTCAAAGCGGGCATGTCGCGGATAGTGCCCGGACGTTATCCGGATGCGGACACGGGGTAAAGTGGCGCCGTGGCGGACAAGTCCGAAAGCGAACCCGACAAAGGCGCAGAGCAGCCTCAAGAAACTCCGGGCAATCTGGTTCAGCTGACCAAGGACGAGGAACATGAAGTCCGCAAGCGTTCGTCGCTGCGCGCCGCCGTCGTGTTCGAAACCGTTCGCCGCGAAGGCGAAGGCGAGATCACTCGCCCTGCGCTGGCGCTGGCTTTTTCCGGGTTGGCGGCGGGATTGTCGATGGGTTTTTCGCTGGTGGGCATCGGCGTTTTGCGCGCGTACGCGCCCGACGCGCCGTGGCGCACGCTGTTCGAAAACCTCGGTTATACGTTAGGCTTTATGATCGTCGTCTTGGGACGTCAGCAATTGTTCACCGAAAACACGCTCACGGCCATTCTGCCCGTACTCGACGATCCCGACAAAACCAAAAAGCTCGTGCAGATGCTGCGGCTGTGGGGCATCGTGCTCGTCACCAATTTGGTCGGCGCGGCGGCATTCGCGCAAGTCTGCGCGCACACGGCGATCTTCCCCGAGCACGTCAAGGCGGCGTTTCTTCAGGTCGGCCTGCAGGCGCTCGCGCCGACATTCGGTGAGGTTTTCGGGAGAGGCATACTGGCCGGCTGGCTCATCGCGCTCATGGTTTGGTTATTGCCGGCAGCCAATCCGCAGCGGGTTTGGATCGTGCTGATCATCACTTGGCTGGTCGGAGCCGCAGGCTTGAGCCATATCATCGCCGGGTCGGTGGAAGCGCTCTACGCCGTGTCGGCGGGCGCGTGGCCATGGACGCAGTACGTGATCAGTTTCCTGATTCCGGTGTTCTTGGGCAACTGCGTGGGCGGCGTGCTGCTCGTCGCCATTCTCAACTACGGGCAGGTGGTGCCCGAGTCCGAAAACTCCCAGGGCACGTAGATCACTCTTCGGCTGCGCGCGGCATGCCGGCAAACGGCCCGAACCGGGCCGCATGCTCGCGCAGAGTGCGATAGATCAGCCAAGCCGGAAAACCCAATCGTTCCAACGCTCGGGCCGCCGACGGATAGCTGGCCCCGGGTTTGGTGCGAAGGATCTTGTCCAGAGCGTCGTTCAAACGTTCGGATTCGCGCGTTGCGCTGCATTGCACCGCGGCGTGCGCCGCGTCGCGGTCGATCCCTCTGCGCACGAGCTCGCCGATCAAGCGCGAATTGCCTACGGCTTTGCGCTTTTGCTCGACGTAGAGCTGCGCGAAGAGCCGATCGTCCAAGTAGCCGTCGGCCGTGCAGCGCTCCACCGCCGCACGAACGTCCTCGGGCGCAAAGCCCTTGCGCTCGAGTTTGTTCCACAGCTGCGCTTGCGTGAGCCTGCGCTGCGCGAGCAGTTGCAGCGCCCGCAGATATGCCGTGGGGCCGGGCAGAAAATCTACTCGGTCGGGGCTGCGGCCGAAGAGCCGTTGCGGGAAACGCTGCCCGCAATAACTTCGCGAATTTTTCCGGAGATTTCGTCGGCGAGATCGTTGTGCTCTTCGAGGTACGCTTTGGCATTCTCGCGCCCTTGACCGATGCGCGTCTCGCCGTACGTGTACCACGAGCCGCTCTTGCCCACGATGTTGCGATCGAGCGCGACGTCGAGAATGGAGCCCATCTTGCTGATGCCGTGGCCGTAAGTGATGTCGAACTCGGCTTGGCGGAACGGCGGCGCGACTTTGTTTTTGACGACTTTGACGCGCGTGCGCGAACCGACGACTTCTTGCCCGACTTTTATTTGCTCGAGTTTACGTACGTCGAGGCGGATCGAGGCGTAGAACTTGAGCGCGCGGCCTCCCGAGGTGGTTTCCGGGCTGCCGAACATGACGCCGACCTTCTCGCGCAGCTGGTTGATGAAGACCATCACGGATTTGCTGCGCGAAATCGCCGCGGTGAGTTTGCGCAGCGCTTGCGACATCAAGCGCGCCTGCAGGCCGACGTGCGTGTCGCCCATATCGCCTTCGAGTTCGGCCTTGGTGACCAGCGCGGCGACGGAATCGACCACGATGACGTCGACGGCATTGCTGCGTACGAGCATCTCGGCTATGTCGAGCGCTTGTTCGCCGGTGTCGGGCTGAGAAACCAGCAGATTGTCGAGATCGACGCCCAGAGCGGCGGCGTAATTGGGATCGAGTGCGTGTTCCACGTCGATGAAGGCCGCCGTTCCGCCCGTTTTCTGCGCTTCGGCAATCGCATGCAGCGCCAGCGTGGTTTTACCGCTGGATTCCGGCCCGTAGATTTCGACGATGCGCCCGCGCGGAAAACCGCCCACACCCAGCGCCAAATCGAGCGCGACCGAACCGGACGGGACGACGTCGAACGCCATGCGCTCCTGAATCTCGCCCATGCGCATGATCGACCCTTTGCCGAACTGGCGCTCGATTTGCGCGAGCGCATTGCTCAGCGCGACTTGCCGTTCATCTTGTGCTGCCATGCTGTTCTCCTAAGGACGTGCGTTTTTCTATCACGTTAGCGGGCGGGCATGCCAAGGGGGTGTCACTGTTCGCGTTCAAAAGGCGCTCTCCTCAAAGAGTGCTTCGATGAATTCCGCAGGCACGAACGGACGCAGCGTGTCGGCCGATTCGCCCAAGCCCACGAATTTGATCGGAATCTCGAGCGTGTCGACGATGGCCACGAGCACGCCGCCCTTGGCGGTGGAGTCGAGTTTGGTGACCACGACGCCGCTCAGCGCCGTTGCCTCGTTGAACAAGCGCGCTTGCGAGATCGCGTTCTGGCCGGTCGTGCCGTCGAGCACCAGCAGCGTTTCCGGCGGCGGTGCGCCCATTTCGCGTTCGATGATGCGGCGCATCTTCTTGAGTTCTTCCATGAGATTGGTTTTGGTTTGAAGCCGCCCGGCGGTGTCGATCAGAATGACGTCGGCAGAGCGAGATTTACCGGCTTGCAAACCGTCGTACACTACCGATGCCGGATCGGCGCCCTCTTTGCCGCGAACGTAGTCCGCGCCGCTGCGTTCGGCCCAAATTGCGAGCTGTTCGGCTGCAGCCGCCCGAAACGTATCGGCGGCAACCAAAAGAACGCGTTTGCCCTCGCCGCTCAGACGCGCCGCAAGTTTGCCGATGGTGGTGGTTTTGCCGCTGCCGTTCACTCCCACGACCAGCACGACGGCGGGCTTGGCGCTCAGTTCGAGCTGCGCATTGGGCAACGTGAGAAAACGCTCGACGTCTTTTTGAAAGCGTTCGACGATTTGGTCGCTGGTGCGCCAGAGTTCTTGCTTGGCGACCGTCTTGAGGCCGCCCACGATCTTCTCGGTCGTGGCAACGCCGAAATCGGCAAGCAGCAAAAGCTCTTCCAATTCCTCCCACACTTCCGGCGTAATCGGTTTGCGCGCGCGGCCGAAGGCCTGAACGCCGGCCAGCGTTTCACGAGCTTTGCCGAACGAGGCGCGCAGCTTGGCCAGCCAGCTCATCGCGCGCGCTCCTTATCCGCTCGTTGCCTCACGGATTGAGACTCTTTGCCGCCGGCAATCGAACTCCTGTTCGATTCAAAGAATTTCCGGGCTGCTAGGGCGGGCCCGAACCCCTTTCGCCGCGCGGCAAAGCTTCGCGATAGAGGCGGCGGATCACCGTGTAGCACTCGCATGCGAACTCTTCGAGCCCCGCGATATCGACGTATTCGATCGTCCCGGGTTCGTATCGAATGAGGTTGCGCTCGGCCAGCGCCTGGGCCGCGTCGGAGACCGAAGCGCGGCGCGTGCCGAGCATGAACGAGAGAAACTCGTGCGTCATCGGAATGCGATCGCACTGCACCCGATCGTGAACCGCAAGCAGCCAGCGGCACAAGCGCTGTTCCACGCGGTGCAGCCTGTTGCACGCGGCAACCTGCGCTAAACCGCCCATCACCGCAACCGCGTATCGTTCGATGCGGCGCAGCAGCGGATGCTTGCGATGCAGGTTGCGGTGAAATGCGTCGACGTCGACGCGCAGCGCCGAGCTTTCCATTTGTATGACGGTGCGCAGGGCGGTATAGTTGACGCCGAAAACTGCAGGCAGCCCGATCAGACCTTCCGCGCCGATCACCGCCACCTCCACGCTCGCGCCGTCCACCGTTTCAATTACTTGCGAGGCGATGCCGTTTTCCAAAAACCACAAGTGCGAAAGCGGCTCGCCCGGACGCAAAAGTTCCTGACGGTACTTGAGGGGCACGCGTTCGAAGTGCGGATGCCATTTCGCCCATTCCTCGGCAGGTAAGGAAGCAAGCAGAAAGTTGTGCGGCATAGTGCTGCTGTGTTCCATCACTGCAGTTATTATGCTGCACGAACATCGCGCGCGGCGTACGCCAGCGTACGGAACGCTGCCGCACCGGGTGCCATGCTAATACGGTGATGCTACGATTTGCTGAATACCAACTTCGACTGCTCCTCTGCTCGCCCGAAGCGAAAGGCTATCACGCGGGCGCTGCCTGGATGCACTGGAGCTGCGGCTGCGTCGGAATGCAATCCGGGAGAAAAAAATACGCGGTCACACCGTGCGATTACCATCGTCCCCTGTTGTCGCAGGTTGCCGAAGACGACGAGCGGACCTTCGATTTTTTCGACGGAGATCCGGTGAACGCGGGTTTCCGCAGGCGCCTGCACAACGGCGAAGCGGTCTAGTTCCGAGTAACGGCTAGCGCGCGTGGCTGCGTTCGGCGGCCTGCGCGTCCAGCCGGAACACATAGGCGAGCACTTCAGCCACGACCGCGTACAATTCGCGCGGAATCGATTCGGCCAATTCCAACCGGGAAAGCGCCTCGACCAAATGCGCGTCCTCGTGCAGCGGAACGTTGTGTTCGCGCGCCACGCGCACGATCTCGTCGGCCATCAGGCCGCGTCCGGCCGCGACGACCTGCGGCGCATCGTCGCCCACGGGATCGTATTTGAGCGCAGCTACGGCCGGCTGCCGGCCGACGTTCTTGCGAAAATCATAAAAGCGACCGCTCATGCGCGCAAATCCACGCCTGCGGAACACCGTGCCTTCGGCTCGGATCGCGTCGCCGCGGGAGCGCGGACGAGCACCGCGGCTTTCCACGAAGCGACCCGATAGCGCAAGCTTTCCAAGCGTCCGCGCAGCGTGTCGAGGGTTCGTTCGAAGGCTCCGGCCGCAGCTTGCGTTTCCGTCTTCACCTCGAGTTTGACCGTGCGGCCCACGGTCTGCACGTCGATGGCAACCGTTCCGAGGTTGGCCGTGTCGAGCACGAATGCCAGATGGAAATCGTCCGCCTCGAGCTTGCGCGCGCGCGATCCGGCGTCGCGTGAAATTCGAAGTTGCGCGGCGTTGCCGTTTTGACGGAAGAACACCGGCAGCGCGATAGCGATCGTGCCCGTTGCCGCGTCGGCGGACGATAGCGCGTTGAGCTGCACCGCAGTGAGCGTTACGAGCGTTTCGTTCAGTGCTCGAGTCAAATCCGGCGTACGCGCCGCACCCGGATCGCGCAGAACGGACAGCACGAGCGATTTGAGATCGTGGTCGATTGCGGCGGCACGTTCCGCGGCGCGAACTTGCGCATGCATCGGCAGGCGCTGCGACTGCAAGTGCGCGCCCGGAGCAGCCGCATGCGAGAGCGCTTCGAGCAGCTGCCGGAGTTTTGATTCAGCTCCCGCAATCGCGTTGGAGACGTACGATGAGATTTGCGCGGGCAGAGTCGGCTCGCTCGCGGGGTCCAGCCGCGCGGTAAATGCGGCCAGCGTTTTGAGCGTGGCGATGCGCGGATCGCCGGATTCTTCGGGCAGTGCGGCTTGCAGGCGTGCCAAAACCGCAGCTGAGACGCTCGGGCGCCTTCGGCGCAATTGCAATTGCAACGCGGGTAATCGGCGTTTCCGGAACGCGCATGGCGCGCAGCGGATCGCCGGCGCTGCGCGTGACTCGTTGAGCGATTTGCGCGACTGCGCTTTGCACCTGCGTACGCATGCCGGACGGGGGCGTCGTACGCTGCGCTCCTGCAGGCGCCGGCCGCACCGACGCGGCGACGAAGACTTCGCGCGGCGGGGAGACGGGACGCGCGGAAGCTCGGCTGCCGGGCGTGCGCGGCTCGGCATTGCGGCCGGCATCCGTGACGTTGCGCACGACGATCCGCCGGCCGTCAAAGGCGGTAACTTCCAGCCGGAGCAGTTGCCCGGGACGCACTTCCGTGGGCAGCGCGGCCGCGACCGGGCGGCCGAATATTTCAAGAACGTCGTGACCGTTTTGAGCCGGCAGAACGACGGCCTCGAGCACGTCTCCCAGCTCGATCCCGCCCTGCAGCAGCTGCGAGGAACCGCCGAGATCGAGAACGGACTGGAAAACCTGCGCATCGACCGCTGCGACGAGCCGATCTGCTCCGGACACGCTAGCGTCCGGCACTAGGCCGTTACGTCGATGAGGTGGCCGTCTTCACCGGAGTCGTCGGCCTCGCGGTGATGGCCTTGGCGGCGCCTATCCCCGGTGCCGTCGCGCTCTTCACGCGCGCGCACCTTGCCGCCGTGAATCTTGTCGGGCTCGCCGATATGCTCTTCCCGGCGCTTGACCTCGGCCGCAAATGCCGACGCGGCCGCTTGCTGGGCAGCCTGCGGGGCCTCTTGGGCGCTGCTCAATATGGCCGCGTTTTGCGGAGCGGCCAAGTACGCCAGCTGAAGATCTACCGGTCGAATCGCCATAGCACAGAGTCTCGCCTGCGGAAAAGGGTCCGGTTTAACCCGTCCTTATTACTGTATCGGCCGCCGGCGGCGTTTTCCGCAAATATTTCTGCTTGACGTTGGGGTCGCCCTCACGGTACCCCAGATCCGAGCGCAATTCGCGCAGCTTCTGGCGCAAATGGATGACCGCTTGGGCGTGAATCTGGGAAACGCGGGACTCGGACACGTTGAGCGCGCTCTTGATCTCCTTGAGCGTCAGCCCGTCGAAGTAATACAGCGAGATGACGGTGCGCTCTTGCTGCGGCAGCTCTTCCACGGCTTTGACCAGCGCCGCGCGCACCTCTCCCGCCTCGACCGCGCCCGTGACGTCGCTGTCCGCGTCCTTGAGCGTGTCCACCAGCGGAATGTCGTAGCCTTTCTCGTTGGGAAGAAATTCCTCGAGAGAAAGCATCGCCGTGCCCCGAACGCGCTGAACGAGCGTGTCGTACTCTTTCATGGAAATTCCGAGCCGCTGCGCAAGCTCTTCGCCGGTAGGCATGCGCCCCAATTGCGCCTCGAGTTCTTGGTGCGCGCGCTCCAGTTCGCGCGCGCGCTGGCGGACGGCGCGCGGCACCCAGTCCAGCGAGCGCAGCGCATCTAAGATTGCGCCGTTGATGCGCGTGATGGCATACGTTTCGAATTTGACGCCGCGGTCGTCGTCGTACTTTTCAATCGCGTCGATAAGGCCTAGGATCCCGTCGTTGATGAGATCGTTGAGTTCGACGTTCGGAGGCAGGTTCACCGAGATGCGGCCGGCTACATACTTGACCAAGTGCAAGTATTTGTGCACGATTTCTTCTCGCGAAAGTTCTACACCACCAATGACGTAACGGTGCGAACTGCGGTCTGGCTTCATCGACGCTCCGAGTAGTTGTGCAACCGTAGGTATGGGCATTATTGCCCGCTTGGCGCATCGCTCCTACTCGAACAACATAGATTCCGTTAAGAGCGTGCGAAGGAAGTGTTCGTTAATTCGCAGAGCGCGGGCGCGATTTGATCGAGCCCCAGCTCGCGATCGACCAGGCCTGCAGCGGCGGCTGCGCGCGGCATGCCGTACACGACGGAGGTCGCCTCGTCTTGGCCCAGGACGAAACCTCCGCGATCCTTTACCCGGCGTAAACCCGCGACGCCGTCCTGACCCATGCCGGTAAGAATCGCGGCCAGCGTCGCAGCACCGTACGTATCGGCGACTGCCGTCATCAATACGTCGACGCTCGGAACGTGCAGCGAACGCCCGTCGTCTTGGGCGAACGTGATTTCGACGTCGTCGCTGCCGTGCACGCGGCGAAGTCCCATCTGCATCCCGGCGCACGCCACGATTGCATCGCCCGCTCGCAGCACCATGCCTTCCTTGCCCTCGCGCACGCGCAACGCGCTCGAAGCGTTCAAACGATCGGCCAGCGGGCGCGTAAAGCCGGCCGGCATGTGCTGCACGATGACGATTGGAATCGGAAAATCGGCGGGCAGTGCCGGAACGATCTTCGAGAGCGCAACGGGACCGCCGGTGGACGTGCCGACCGCAAGGCAAGCAAATGGTTCGCGTTCCCGCTCGGCGCGGCGCGCGGTTTCAACCGCAGGGGGCACCGCCTTTGCCGAGGGTGCGCTGCGGCGCCGTGTACCGCGCTGAGCGCAGGCCCGAACTTTGGCAACGAGATCGCGCGCCACGCGCTCGATGTCGGCATACGCAGTGTCCGGTTTCGCGATGAAATCGACGGCGCCGGCTTCCAAGGCGCGAAACGTCGTTTCTGCGCCGTTCTGCGTGAGCGCACTGACCATGATGATCGGAACGTCGGAATGCGCGGTAATTTCGCGTACGGCATCCAAACCGCCCATGCCGGGCATCTCGACGTCCATCGTAACGATATCCGGCACGAACCGCCGGGTTTTGAGAATGGCCTCTTCTCCGTTGCGCGCCGTTGCGCAAACGGCAATGTCCGGCTCGCCTTCGAGCATCTTGGAGATGGCGCGGCGCATGAACGCCGAATCGTCGACGACGAGAACCTTAACCGGCATCGGCCTTGCGCCTATAGTAGATGGCCTTGGGCGTAACGAACGGATCGTACAATTCGGTGAGCCGCATGATCGATTCGGCGTGCCCCAGGAATAGATAGCCGCCCGGACGCAGAACGCGGGCGAACGCTTCGACGACCCGCTTTTGCGTGGGCTTATCGAAATAGATCAGCACGTTGCGGCAGAACACCGCATCGACCGGCCCGACTCGGCTCACCGCCGATTCGTCCAGCAGATTCATTCGAAAAAAATGCACCATCCGCTTAACGTCGTTGGAGATTGCGAATGCGCCCGAAAAAGCGCGAAAGTACCGCTGTATGACTTCGGGCGGCGTGGCGCGGAAGCTGAGTTCGCGATAGAGCCCCTCGTCGCATTTCTCCAGCGCGCGGGGCGAGATGTCGCTGGCCTTGATCTCGATCTGCGAAGGCGCCAGCCGCCGCGTTTCCAACAGCGCAATGGCCAGCGAAAACGGCTCCTCGCCCGTCGAACACGCAGACGACCAGACCCGCAGCTTGGCGTTGCCGCGGCGCCGGCAGTCCTCGATCACCTCGGTCGTGAGAATCTCCAGCTGGGCGCGTTCGCGGAAGAAATACGTTTCGTTGTTGGAGAGTACCGAAGCCAGCTCGTTCCACTCGTCGTGGCGGCCGGGATGCGTCATCAGAAATCGATAGTATTGCTCGAAGTCCGGCAAGCTGCACTTGACCAGCCGCGTCTGCAGACGGCTCTGCAGCAAGAACTGCTTGGTGTCGTCGTAAAAAATGCCGAAACGCTCGCGAATGGCATCGCGAAGGCGGTGAAAATCGACATCGGAAATCGCAACTAGCAAGCAGCAGCCACTAGACGCGTCCGGCGCGCGCGGCAAAGCGCAACGCTTGTCCGTACAAATAAAGGCGATCGAGCATCGTGCGTTCTTGGTCTTCTCGCTGCAGAATATCGGCAAACCGCGGAGCGTTCGCTAGTTGCTCGAAGAGCAGCGCGTAACGGGCCGGGCGGCGCTCGAGGTAGCGCATCAACTGCGCTCGATGGCGCAGCCGCCGGTAGAATCGCCGCTTGACCGCCGCATCGTAGGCTGCGTGCGCCTTTTGCGGCACGTCGCGCGATTGCGCAACCGCCTGCGCCGCGATGCGCCCGCTCATGGCCGCCTCGTAAATGCCCTCGCCGTTGGTCGCATCGACCAGACCGGCGGCCGTGCCCCCGACCATGGCGCCCGGCGAGGCGATCGCCGAGCGCGGCTCGCT
Source organism: Vulcanimicrobiota bacterium (assembly GCA_963777315.1). Lineage (GTDB taxonomy): Bacteria > Vulcanimicrobiota > Vulcanimicrobiia > Vulcanimicrobiales > Vulcanimicrobiaceae > CAVYEM01. Next base: position 83,047 of record CAVZQC010000004.1, on the reverse strand, counting down.
GCCGTAGAGCAGGTGACCTTCGGTTTTTATCGTGTGCGCGACTCCGGGATAGAGCCGGGCACGCACGCGCTCGGTAAATCGATCGAGCTCTTCGCGCAGCTGCGCTCCGGGCATCTTCCCCATGACGCCCAGGCCGATCGCCAAGTGATCGCGCTTGGGAAACATCCATGCCACCGTCATTCGCCCGTCGCGGGTCGGGAAATAATGCATTTCCAGCGTTTGGTAGGCGATGGCCGCGGCGGGCCGCTCCAAGTACACGCGGTACTGCAGCGTGGTTACCAGACCGCTGTTCCAGGGTGCGTACTCGAACTGCGTGCCGTCGAGCTTCGCGGTCGAGCCTTGAGCCAAAAAGACGTTGCGCGCGGCAACGCGCTTGCGCTCCCCGCTGCGCAAATCGGCATATTCCGCTACGATGCGCTCGCCGTCGCGTGCGAGGGCGCGAAACAACGCGGACGTGCGTATTTGCGCGCCTTCGTGCGCGGCAAGACTTCCGATCGTACCGTCGAGCTCCTCGCGCGTGCTCGTATGTCCGGGCCCGAAGAACAGTTCGTATTCGCGCAGATCGAGATCGAACAGCGCCAGACGCGGCGTATCGCAGTGCACGATCGACCGCGGCAAATCGAAGTCGCGGCAAAACCCCGGACGCAAACCCGCCGCGCACACGCGTTTGGCCCCGATGACGGCGTCCTTGTCCAGCACGAGCGTTTCAACGCCTGCGCGCGCCGCTTCCCGCGCGGCCGTGCCGCCGGCCGGCCCGCATCCCACGACCAGAAACTCGACCTCTTCGATCATGGCTGCCGGCGCATTCTAGCGTTTTGTACGCGCGGACGTTCGTTAAAGTCCTGCAGCAGCGTAAAGGCGAGCGCCGGTTACAAGACGGTTAAACGTAGTCGCGCAGCGTCAGCGTAACCGTGCGCCGCGTTCCGTCTTTTGCCGTCAGGCCAAGATGCAAAGCCGTACCCGGCGCTCCGAAGAAGAGTTGCCGCACGGCCTGAAGGCTCATCGAGGAAGCGGCCTTTCCATCGATCGTGTCGATCGTGTCGCCCGGCACGATACCCGCCTGCGCCGCAGGCGTTCCGGGGCGCGCGTCCAGCACCACGTATTTGCCGCCCTGGTTGAGCAAAAACATACCGGCGCGCTCGTATGAGTCGGGAGTGGAGAAATCCGCATTGGGAGTCAGCGCCATCGTCCGCTTGCCGTAATCCAGCGTCAGCGTGAAACGCCGCCAAACGTTGCCGCCGACGTTGGCCGCAACGAACGGCTGCGCAAACGCGCCCTTCTCTTGCGTCGTGAAGTCGGCGACGATGTCCGGCAGCGCGAACGTACCGATGCCAAGCGATTGCAGTCGTCCGAGTTTGCCCAGCGCCGGACCGCCGAAACCGAAGCCGCTTACGCCTATCGCGCTCGTCTTTTGCGGCACGACGCGCGGATGGGCGGCAATGAACGGCCCCATGAGCGTGATCGAATCGCGGGCGCCGGTATCGACCGTACATTGCGTTGCGATGCCGTCGATGCCGCACGCGAATTGCGGCTGTCTGCCGTCCAGGACGAACGGCAGCACGTCGCTGCCCGCAGCCGAAGCAGCCCCGGGCATCTGAAGAACGACGCGATCGTGCGCGTAGTCGAACGTGGTAATGAAGCGCGAGAGCACCTCGAAACCGATCAAGCCGTCAACGCGCTGTCCCGCGGACACGCCGAAACCCATGCGCGTGGGCGCCACGCCGAAAAGCTGATGCTTCACGATCGCATCGCCGATTTGCATTGAATCCACCGTGGCGAAGCTCACGGATTCGGTTTTCGCGCCGACGCCGCCGCCTTGAACCGAACCGTGGCCCAAAGCACCGATCTCGCTTGCGACGGCAGGATCGACGATGTTCGCACCGCCGGTGTCGTAAATGAAGCGATACGGTCCTTTGCCGTTGAGCTCGAGCGACAGGTAAACGTGGTTCTCGACGAGGTCGATCGGAACGCTGGTTTGCGTCGCACCGCCGAGAATCGAGAAATCGTGGACGTCGGAAGCCGGTTTTGCGAGATGCGCTCGACCGCCGGGCGGATTTGCCACCGCGCGCACCACGGTTGCATCGATCGTGTTTCCGCTGGTCGTCGCGGTATGCGTCTTGTAGGGAATCTTTACGCCATCGACCGGCCGGTAATCGGAAAGCATCGTCGTGACCGTGTCCGGGCCGATGGTCTGCACGTATTGCACGGGCAGATGCGTGGATCGGTCGAACCAGAACTCGAACGGAACCGCCGAACCCGGCGCGGTAACGACGAGAACGTCACACGCTTTGCCTGCGAGCGTTTTCGTGCCGCCCCACGTAACGGACGCACCGCCGCGATTGGGAGCCCACAGCGCATAGTTGCTTGCAAATGCCTGACTGATTTCTTGGGAGCGGCCCGCCGTACCGCCGTCGATCCAGACCAGTCCCGAACCATCACGATTCCACGCGTCGGTCCCATCGTAACCGTCGCCGCCTGCGATCGGCGGGTTGGAATACGATTCGGCAAAATGCAGACCGCCGATCTGCTGCCACGAACGGCCCGTACCGGGAAGGCCGCCCGCCACGATCTTCGAGTCCAGCTCGAGTATTCTTACGCGCTGCAGCGCGGGGCCGCCCAGCGCCGTCCGCGACCCGTTTAACACGCGGGCGACCGGATCTGCGGGAGCCGCCGCCGCGGATGTCGCCGCGAACGCGAGCAAGCTCGCAACAGCCGCGCAGGCCAAAGCAGTGTGATTGGCGTTCATGCGTCGTGTACGAGACCGTGGTGTCGAATGTTTCGAAAAGCCTGCGAGCACGCAGCAGGAAGGCGTCCCGGTCTGGGGCAATCCGAGCGACCAGCGCGCTCGCCAAGCACCCCGACCGGGTAGGCGGGCTATTTACTGCACTTACCCGTAAGGAATCGAATGAGCTCTGTGAGTGGGATTGGCACCTACGTCGCTATTTATTTGGGCTTGGGAGCCGGCGTGGTCGCCATTCTGTACGGCCTGTACCTTATAAGCTGGATCATGCGCCTTTCGCCGGGGAACGCCCGGATGCAGGAAATCGCCGGGGCGATCCAAGAGGGCGCGATGGCGTTTTTGCGCCGTCAATACATGACGATCGGCCTGGTTGCCGTCGCACTTTTCATCGTCATCGCCGTCGGCCTCGGGTGGCAGCCCGGGGTCGGGTTTTTGATCGGAGCGATTCTTTCGGGCGCCGCAGGGTTCATCGGCATGACGATCTCGGTGCGCGCGAACGTGCGCACCGCCGAAGCGGCGCGCGGCGGCTTGAGTCCCGCGTTGCACACCGCCTTTCGTGGCGGCGCCATCACGGGGCTGCTGGTCGTGGGCTTGGGGATCATCGCCGTAGCGGGATACTACTGGATCCTTCTTGCCGTCAATGCGGGCGATGCGGCAAAATCGCTCAACGCAATGGTCGGGCTGGCGTTTGGGTGTTCGCTGATCTCCGTGTTCGCTCGTTTGGGCGGCGGCATCTACACCAAAGCCGCCGACGTCGGGGCGGACCTGGTCGGCAAAGTCGAGGCCGGAATCCCCGAAGACGATCCGCGCAATCCCGCAGTAATCGCAGACAACGTCGGCGACAACGTCGGCGACTGCGCCGGCATGGCCGCGGATTTGTTCGAAACGTACGTCGTCACGACGGTAGCGGCGATGCTGCTGGGCAATCTGCTGCTGGGCCGGGTCGGCGGCTCGACGACGTTTCCGATCGTGCTCGGCGCCGTTTCGATCATCGCTTCGATCATCGGCACGCTCTTCGTGGGAATCGGCAAGATCGACCGCAGCAGGATCATGAGCTCGCTGTACGTGGGATTGGGCGTGGCCGGAATCATTTCGGCCGGCGTGTTCTATTGGGTCACGATCAAAGAATTCGGCGACGCGGGCATTACAGTCGGTACCGGCGCTGCCGCTCACACCGTTTTGCCGCTGCACATTTGGGCGTGCGCGATCATCGGTCTGGCAGTGACCGGCCTGATCACCTGGATCACCGAGTATTATACCGGCACGCAATATTCACCGGTACGGCGCATCGCCGACGCTTCGATCACCGGACATGCTACCAATATCATCAGCGGTCTGGCGGTTTCGATGCAGGCCACCGCGCTGCCCGGGCTGGCGATCGTGTTCGGCATTCTGGCGTCATACGCGCTGGTCGGCCTCTACGGCGTGGGCATTGCCGTCATGGCGATGCTTTCAATGGCGGGCATCATCGTCGCGATCGATTCGTTCGGGCCGATCACGGACAACGCGGGCGGCATTGCAGAAATGGCCGACCTTCCGGCCGAAGTTCGCGGCGTAACGGATCCGCTCGATGCGGTCGGCAACACGACCAAAGCCGTTACCAAAGGCTATGCGATCGGTTCTGCGGGTCTGGCTGCGATCGTGCTGTTTGCGTCGTTCTCGCAAGAGCTCACCGACCGGTGCGGCGCAGTTGCAGGGTGCGTGGTGACGAGCGGATTGTTCAGCATCGAAAACCCGTACGTCCTCGCCGGACTGCTGATCGGCGGCCTATTGCCGTTCTTCTTCTCTTCGCTTTCGATGGAAGCGGTGGGACGCGCGGGCGGCAAGGTGGTGGAAAACGTGCGCATGCAGTTCAAAAGCAATCCCGGCATCATGGCCGGAACGGCGCGACCGGACTATGCGTCCACGGTCGACATCGTTACGCGCGCGGCGCTCAAGGAGATGGTGCTGCCCGCACTGATTCCCGTAGGCGTTCCGGTCATCATCGTCATTCTGGGCGCGATTCACGTACTGCCGGGCATTTCCAGCGCGCAGGTGATGGGCGGCATATTGATGGGCGCGATCGTGACCGGCCTGTTCTTGGCGATCGCGATGACCAGCGGCGGCGGCGCGTGGGACAATGCGAAAAAGTATATCGAGGACGGCCACAACGGCGGCAAAGGTTCGGACGCGCACAAAGCCGCCGTCACCGGCGACACGGTCGGCGATCCCTATAAAGATACGGCGGGCCCCGCGATCAATCCGATGATCAAGGTGCTCAACATCGTGGCGCTGCTGCTGGTGGCGGCTTTGGTGCACTAGACAGCCAAAATATCACCGCGCTCGGCGATTTTTTGAAGGAACGGCCGCGGCGGTTCGCGATTTACAGAGCTGATGATCCGTTCGGTTTGGCCGCTGCTGGCGCTCTCGGGCCTTTTGCAGAGCGCCGTTCATCGTGCCGTTGGACCGCCCCCCGCGCCCGTATCGCAGGCTCAAGCCGCGCCGGCGCACGCGACGCCCGCAGCGCTGACGGCGCGCGACCTCGACGCGTTCCTCGACGGCCTGGTGCCGTATGCCATCCAGCGAGGCGACATCGCGGGCGGGGTAATCGTCGTCGTCGAGGACGGCCGGATCGTCCTTGCCAAAGGTTACGGATACGCGAACGTTGCAAAGCGCTCGCCGGTCGTTCCGGACGCAACGCTGTTTCGCCCGGGATCGGTTTCGAAGGTTTTCACGTGGACCGCGGTCATGCAGCTCGTCCAAGCCGGGAAACTCAATCTCGACACGGACGTGAATGCCTACCTCGATTTCACAATTCCGCCGAAGTACGGCAAGCCCATTACGCTGCGCAACCTCATGACGCACACCGGCGGCTTCGCGGAAGTCGTTCGAGATCTCATTTTCAAGGACAAGAGCCGGCTCTACCCGTTGCGCGAGTATCTCATCAGGCGAATGCCGGATCGGATCTTTCCGCCCGGAAAGGTGATCGCATACTCGAACTACGGAGCAGCACTAGCCGGTTACATCGTCCAACGCGTCTCCGGCGAGCCGTTCGATCAGTACGTCGAACGCCACATTCTGGTTCCGTTACGCATGCGCCACACGACGTTCGTGCAGCCGCTGCCGGCGAATCTCGTCGCGGCCATGGCAAGCGGCTACGTCACCGCGTCAAGTGCGAAGCCCGTGCCGTTCGAACTGGTCGAGCCTGCGCCTGCAGGCGCCGCCTCCACGACGGCGACCGACATGGCACATTTCATGATCGCGTACTTAGGCGGCGGAAGCTTCGATGGCGCGCGCATCCTCAGACCCGCGACTATTTCGCAGATGTTCACGCTGCAAGTGGCTCCCGCACCCGGCATGAACGGATTCGATCTCGGTTTTTATCAAGAAAACCGCAACGGGCAAACGATCGTCGGGCACGCCGGCGACACCAACGTGTTTCATAGCGACCTTCACCTTCTTCCCCGCAAGCACATCGGCGTCTTCATGTCCTTCAACAGCGCCGGCAAAGCGGGCGCGGTGGAACAGGTTCGCACGCAGGTTTTCCGCGCATTTCTCGATCGCTATTTTCCGTTTACTCCGCCCGCCGAACGCACCGTCGCCAATCCGCAGCCCGACGCGCGAAGAGTTGCAGGGTGGTACGAGAGCAGCCGCCGCGAGGAGCGCGCGCTCGGTTTGGTTTTCGCGCTGGGACAAGCGAGCGTTTCGGCGCAGCACGACGGCACGCTCGAGGTGAGCATGCTGCTCGATCCGGCCGGCAGCCCGCTTCGCTGGCGGGAAGTTGGTCCGCTCTACTACCGGCAAGTCAACGGCCAAACTCATCTGAAGTTTACTGCCGCTCCGGACGGACGGATCTTGTCGTGGACCACCGACGACTTCGAACCGGTCTTCATCTACCAGCGAGTCAACGGGCTAAAAGCGTTGGGATCGCTCAAAACGCTGCTGCTGCTCTTCATCGCCGTGCTGGTGGTTTCACTGCTGATTCGCCTGGGCGGATGGATTGCGCGACGGCGCTTGCACCTGCGGCTCGAGCTGGCCGGCTACGAGCGCTGGATTCATCTGGCAGCGCGCATTGGCGCGATCGCGTTCTTGCTCGCGCTCGCCGGGTGGGCAGCATTGCTCTCCAACGAAAATGCGCTGCTCCAGCCGTCATTGGTTTTTAAGGCCGACGTGCTCTACGCAGTCGGTGTAGTAGCAATCATCGGCGGCATAGCTATGGTTGCGGAAACCGTTTTGCGCCTAGTCCACGGTCCCGGCGGGTGGTTGGTGCGAATCGGCGAGATCGTCGTGGGACTGGCCGCGATTTATGGGATCTGGTTGTTTCTCGCGTTTGGTTTAGCGAACTTCGTAACAAACTTTTAGGTGCCCCTTACCGTTCGCGGTGCGGCTGCCGGCAATCTCGATGCGGTACGCCGCATCTACAACGAAGGTATCGCGGATCGCGTCGCCACCCTGGAAGCGGATCCGCGCTCGCTCGACGATATGGCCGCCTGGTGGGCTCAGCATGACGAACGCTACGTCGTCTTGATTGCGCTCCAAGCAGACGAAGTCGTTGGATGGGCTTCGCTCAACCGCTTTTCACAGCGGTGCGCTCACGGAGGAATTGCCGATGCGTCAGTCTACGTGGCGCGCGCGCAGCGCGGCCGCGGCGTGGGGACGGCACTGTTGACCGAACTCGTCCGCAGGGCGGGGGCCGCGGGATTTCACAAAATCGTGCTGCACGCGCTGGACGCCAACGAGCATGGAAAGCGTCTGTACCGCAAAGCCGGTTTCGCTCGAGTCGGCGTATTCAAGGAGCACGGAATTTTGGATGGGCGCTACGTCGACGTCGTCGCCATGGAGAAGCTGCTTGAACGCTAGCGCAGAGCGCGGTAAAGTACGTGCCGGCGCAAACGATGTCCGCGCTCGAGCCGGGGATGATCGAAATCGTCGTTCGGATCGTGCGTCATGCCTAAACGCTCCATGACGCGCCGGGAGCGCAGATTGATCTCGGCCGTCATGGCAACGACCTGCGTCCAGCCCAAGCGATCGAATGCGTAGTGCAGGGCAGCCGCGGCCGCTTCGGTCGCATAGCCGTTGCCCCACGCATGGGCGACAAAGCGCCAGCCGATTTCGTTGGCAGGCGTGAACGGAGCCTCGAACGGCACGGGCTGCAATGCTATCGCGCCCGCAAACGGAATGCGACCTTTGACCTCGGCGACAAACCAGCCGTAGCCTGCACGTTCCAGCTCTTCGCGCAGCACCGACGCAGCTTGCATCGAGCGTTGGGGCTGCTGCGTTCCCGGAAAGTATTCCATGACGCGCGGATCCGCGTTCATTTGCGCCCATGCGCGAACGTCGTCGTCGTTCCAGCTGCGCAGCAAGAGGCGGGGCGTTTCAATGGTCGGCATTCGTCCGTTTTCGATCGGCCTTCAAGTGACGCAAAAAGGCCGCGCTCGTTGCGCGGCCTTGAAGTGTTTGGGCGCGTACCGCCTATCGGCAGTTCACCATTGCGACCGCCCACCCTGTCGCGGTGCGCGTGCGAACCAGGTAGCCGTCGGGCGTTTTGTCATATACCTGGTAGCCGGCGCGAAGAGCGGAAAGCAACGAGGGAAATTGGGGCAATAAAGACATGTGCGATACCTCTCGCCCTCACATATCGACCCGCGGCCGGCGAAGTGAACCCGGTTAGCCGTTTCTTTACGAGCGAGGGCGTGAGTGATGGAGGTAGCAAATATGAGGCCCGAAATTCACATTAAGCGCGCGTACGATGCGCCCAAAAGAGCCGACGGCTTTCGCGTGCTCGTCGATCGTATGTGGCCCCGCGGCGTTCGCAAGGAGGACTTGCACGTTAAGCTGTGGGCCAAGGACATCGCTCCCAGTACCAAGCTGCGCCAGTGGTTCGGCCACGATCCCAGCCGCTGGAGTGAATTTCACAAGCGGTATCTTGCGGAGTTAAAGGCCGGCGCGGTTCAAACGAAGATCGCGCAGATCGTCGACCAGGCCGAAGGCGCGCCCGCAATCACGTTGGTTTACAGCGCCAAGGACACCGAACACAACCAAGCCGTAGTGCTGCAGGAAGTGTTCGAGCGGCTCGTGTCGCGGCATTCATCGCAGCGCCGTTCAGACTGAGGAGAAGTCGAGACATTCGTCGGGGATCCATCCGCCGGCGCCGTCCCCGCGCTGGCCGAAGCTCCAACCTCCTATTCGCTTCTCGATCCTGACCAGATCGCCGAGCGAAACCGAAAGTTCTCGGCTCGTATACCGTTGTTTCACCGTTGCTTGCGCGCCGGTAACGCGCAGGTATCGTTCCGGGGTCCACCCGCCGACGCCCTTCGCTACGCACCAAATAAACTGCGGCCATCGATCGTCCCGCCGGCCGACGCCAACCGTTTGTCCGCGCTCCAACTCGAGCACGGGGCCCGGCCGGGCATTGTGCGCTTTTACTACGCGCGCGCTTCGGTGCATCGCCACGGAGGAGAACTATCGAAGCCCTACTTCAGCGATTCCACATAGGCGGCGACGTCGCGCACGTCTCGAGCGCTGATCGTGCCCGGAAACAGCTTGGGCATCGGAGGCTGCGGATTTTCGATCCACTCCACCGCCTGCTGTAGATTCTTGCGCGAGCTCTCACCGATAAGGGACGGCCCCATGCCGCCCTGGCCGTGCGCACCGTGACAAGCCGAGCAATTCTGCGCAAAGATCGCTGCGCCGTGTGCCGCGTTGCCCGCAGCTGCGGGCGCCGGCGCAGCGGCCGGCGCAGCTTCGGCGGCTGCGGCAGGGATGCGCAGCGGCGGGCTTACGCCGAAACCCCACGCAGCCAGGAACGCCATCGCCCATAAGCTCAGCGACATCGCGGTTCCTACGCCGGCTGCGTACTGCTGGCCGGCATACGCCGTGAGAAACCCGAACACTACCAGCCCCAAGTGTTCGGCGGTATGCGCCGCCGGAAGCTTTTCCAGCGGTGAATACTCAGACGGCCACATCAACAGCATGGCAAGCATCGGCGCAACCACACACAGGACGAGCCATGCCGTTCGCATTCGCGACGGCGCCGAAATTCGCGGCTGCGCGATGAGCAAACCGGAGAGCGCGGCGCCGATGAGAACGACCGCATGCAGCAGATGGTGCACGCGAACCGGAATCTCCGCTTGTCCGCGATACACCGGAGCCAGCGCAAAGAGGATCGTCAAACCCAGCACGATGCCGCCCAGCGCGCGGCGCTTCATGCCGCCTCGGAGATCGCGGGAAGCCGCCGCAAGCGCGCCGCTTCGACGGCGGCCAAAATCAAGCCGACGAGCAAAATCAGCGCACCGATCGTCGCGATGCCGGCAAATGCCGGACCGCTGCCCGGTTCGACGGCATACCGGCGCGGAACGCCTTCGGCGCCGGCGATATAGAACGAGATTAAAAATAGCGCGGCGCCGCCGAAAATGGCGCTGCCCACCAGCCAACGTGTTGCCGGCGACGACAGCTCGCCGCTGCGCTGCTCCAAGTTCACAAAGGCCCAGCCGATCGTAAACAGCAGGACGCCTTGCAGCAGGTACGTGTGGAAGTGTCCGGGCACCCACAGCGTGTTGTGCAAATCCAGATTGACGGGAATGGTTGCGTCGAGCACGGCGGCCGTGCCTCCGACGACCCATCCGATCATCCCCGCATAGAGGAACATCGAGCCCAAGCTCCAGCGCATGCCCGAGCGATGAACGAGCATTGCGCCCGAAAACACCGTTACGACAACCACCGGAATGGCCGCCAAGTATGAGGCGATTTCGCCGATGAACTGCACGGTTACGGCTTGCGCGAAATCCATGTACAGGTGGTGAAAGTACGCGATGATTACGAAGATCAGCGTGCCCCACCACGCAATCACCAGCGGCACGGACGTGTGATATTCGCGCTTCGTGCACAGCGGCAGGCCCACGTATACGCCGGCGACCGCCATGTACATCGTCAGATTGGCAAACGTATGCCCGAACTGGTAGATCAGATTCTTGGCCCATAAGGGATCGATCGCAACCGACGGATCGATCCAGTGAACCAGCATGCCCACGCCGACGGCTAAGCCGAAGGTGCTGCCGATGATTCCGTCGATGGCCGTAATCGCAGCCGCGAACATTTGCGGCGGCGGCGGTTCCCGGCGCTGTGCCGCAAACTTGCGGCCGGCAAAGACGTAGTCGATTCCCAGCACGCCTTGTATGCCGCCGTAGCGCGCGAGCAGCGCGCCCAGGATCTGCGCGCACCACACCATGAAACCGATCATCACCAGCGCGTTGCCGACCAGCCAGGTGCCGGTTGCCCAACTCGGCCAGAACGTTCCCACGAAGGGCAGCGGGTACAGCATCGTCCACAGCGATCCGAATTTGCCTGGGAACACGCTGACGATCACGCACACGACGCCCGCTAAGAAAAAGCCGTACGCAAGATACGCGATGTGCGGATCGATGGCCGTTTCACGGCGCACGAGGTACCACAACGTCCCTAAGCCGGCGATCGCCATGGCGGTGACCATACCAATGCCGTGCAGGCTCAGCAGCGCGTAGAACCAGCCCGGGTCCAGCGCGATCCATCCCGCTTGTTCGGCCCGCATGACGATTCCGAGCAGCATCATCAGCAAAAAGATCGCCAAACCCGTGCCGATGTACGTCCACATGACCGTTCGCGCGACACGCAATTGGGCGCCCGTCGACGCAGCGGGGGAGCCGACGTCGATCGCGATGGCGCTCATCGGACTTGGAAACCTCCTTCCATTGCGGCATGGGCGATACCGCAATACTCAAGGCACCGCACGGTGTAGCGGCCGCGCGCGTGAAACCGAAACGGCAGATGATTGACGTAGCTGGGCATTGCCTGGACTTGTCCGACCAACCGCCCTTGCGGATCGTAGATCGCAAAACCGTGATTGACATCGCGCGAAGTGACGTCAAAAACGACCGGTGTATCGGCGGGCACGCTAGGCGGAAGCGCGAAGCTGTATTGCTGCGCGATTACGGCATAGTGGCGCCCTATCGTGCGAGCGGTTCCGTACGGAAAGCGCGGAATCGTAACGATGAACCCGGCCACCGCCACGACCAGCACCGTCCAGAACCAATATCGCCGGATAGCGTATCCCTTGGCCGAAACGACGCCTTGAGGCGCGGGCCGGTTCGCTCCATACAGCGCAACGAAGATCATCACGGCGATCGCTGCGGCTGCGATGATCAGGAACAGCTCCAATATCAACAGTCCGGACATCGCAAACTCCTACAACGACACGATACCTGCACCCTGCACCCTGCACCAGCGTAGCGTTGGAACCGCAACCTTCTTGGGAACGCAGTGAGAACTCGACGTGCCGGCACGAGGTGAATCAGATGCAACAACGATTGGACTATGCTGCCGCCCAGCCCGAAGCGACCCAAGCAATGCGGGAACTGGAGCGGACGGTGCGCCGCAGCGGCCTTGAAGCGCCGCTTTTGGAACTGGTCCGCATGCGCGTGAGCCAGATCAACGGCTGTGCGTACTGCATCGACATGCACAGCAAGGACGCGCGCGCATCAGGAGAGAGCGAGCAGCGGCTTTACGCGCTGTCGGCATGGCGCGAAGCGCCTTTTTTCAGCGACCGTGAACGGGTTGCGCTGGCATGGGCCGAGGCAGTGACCTGCATCGCCGATACCGGCGTTTCAGACGATCTTTACTCGCAGGCGCTCGAGCGGTTTTCGCAAGCGGAGCTCGTTATGCTCACGCTGGCCGTGATAGCGATCAACGGCTGGAACCGAATGGCGATCAGTTTTCGATCGGTGCCGGGAACGTACCAGCCGCGGCCGGCTACCGGACAGCGATGACGCATGACTGGCCGCGCGTGTCGATCGAGCTGGACGCCGCGGGCTGGGCGACGATCGACCACGTGCTCAGCCCGCAGCACTGCACAGCTCTGGCTTCGCTATACGAAAACGATGCTGTCTTTCGCAGCCGCGTGGTGATGGCGCGCCACGGTTTCGGGTCGGGCGAGTACCGGTACTTTGCATATCCGCTGCCCCGCGAGGTCGACCGGCTGCGAACGTCGATTTACCCGCATTTGGTTCCCATCGCCAATCGCTGGAACGAAGCGATGGGGGTATCGGTCCGGTACCCGCAAACGCTCGCGGAGTTTTTAGAACGCTGCCATAACGCCGGCCAAACGCGTCCGACGCCGCTGCTGCTTTCGTACGGTCAGGGTGACTTCAACGCTCTGCACCAGGATCTGTACGGCAAGCACGTTTTTCCGCTGCAGCTCACGATCATGCTCTCGCAACCCGGCGAAGATTTTTCCGGCGGCGAATTCGTGATGACCGAGCAGCGGCCGCGCATGCAGTCGCGCGCTCACGTGGTACCGCTCCGACGCGGCGAGGCCGTCGTATTCGCAGCGCATCAGCGCCCCGTGCAGGGAACGCGGGGCAGCTATCGCGTGACGCTGCGGCACGGCGTGAGCACGGTGCATTGGGGGCATCGGCGCACGCTCGGCATCATCTTTCACGATGCGGCATAAGGCGCGCGACCGTCACGGGATGAACCCGAGGAGGAAAGCCGTGCGTAGCCAACTCGCAAAGGCCATTATGGACACCACGCCATGACTCTTTCGCGCCGCATCACCGCGGCAAGCGTTGGGCGCCGAAAGGGGCGCGAGCCGTTCGCGGTCGTCACCGCCTACGATGCCCCGTTCGCCGGGTTCGTTGAAGCGGCCGGCATCGACGTCATCCTCGTGGGCGACAGCGTAGGAAACGTCGTGCTCGGTTACGACGAAACCATGCCCGTCACGCTCGACGATATGATTCATCATGCGCGCGCCGTGTGCCGCGGAACGCAGCACGCGCACATCGTCGTCGACATGCCGTTTGGTTCGTACCAAGCCTGCAACGAAGACGCCGTTCGGAGCGCGATTCGGCTGGTCAAAGAAGGCGGAGCATGCTCGGTGAAGATCGAGGGAGGCGAGCGCGCCGCGGAACGCATTCGCGCAATCACCGGCGCCGGCATCCCTGTCGTGGGGCACATCGGCGTCACGCCGCAGACCGCGGGCTTGGGCCCGGGCTACAAAATGCGCAGCGATCGCGAAACGCTGCTCGCGGATGCGCAAGCGGTTGAAAGCGCCGGCGCGTATGCCGTCGTTCTTGAAGTGGTCGACCATGAGGCCGCACGCGAGATCACCCAAACAGTCGGAATTCCAACCATCGGAATCGGCGCTGGGCCGAATTGCGACTCGCAAGTCCTGGTGCTGTACGACCTCCTGGGCATGTACCCGAACGCGCCTGCATTCGTCAAGCGCTACGCCCAAATCGGCGACGCGGTCACCGATGCGCTGCGCGCCTACGCCGATGACGTACGTTTGCGGCGCTTCCCGGAATCCTGATCGCCGTTCGCAGTCGAGCGCAAGTCTTCGCGCCTGATCAGCAGCGCCGCAGCGCATGCGCCGGCCAAGACCAGGGCGGCTGAAATCTTCATCGTGAGGGCAAAGCTCTCGATCCAGGCTGCGCGCGTCGCCTTCGATATTTGCGGAAACAGCGGCAGCTGCTTGAGGCGGCGCGGCGCTTGCGCGAGACCCGCACTCCCTGCTTGCGGCCCCGCTTTGACGATAGCGCCGGTCAAATGCGTCCTGCGCTGCGCGTCCAGCTGCGGCGCGCGAACGTGCGCAATGGTCCGTGCGACGGCCGCGTCGTAATGATTGGTCAGAAAAAGTCCGAGAAACGCGATACCGAAAGCGGTTCCGATTTGCCGGCAGACGTTGATCACCCCCGACGCAAGGCCTGCTCTGCCTTCGTCTACCGTTCCGACCGCCACCGTATTGATCGGCGCGTTCGCGGCGCCCAAGCCAATGCCGAGCAACACGAACGTGGGAACGAGCACGCTCCACTGCGCTTGGGTGTCCGCCGGAGTAATGCGCGTTGCCAGATAGGCGCCCACCGCCGCCAGCGCAAGTCCGCACGTGATGATCCAGCGCGGACCGACGGCGTCGGTGAACCGGCCTGCGATCGGGGCGCAGATTCCCACGAGCACGGTCATGGGCAACAGGCGAATGCCGGTCTGCAGCGGATCGAAGCCGAGCGCGTTCTGCAGATACAGCGTCAGGAAGAATATAAATGCGACCAGCGCCGCCGAAAGCGAGAAAACGGCCAGTGCGTCGCCCGTGAAGCTTCGGTTGCGAAAAAGATTGAAATCGATCATGGGCTGTTCGATGCGCAGTTCGACCCACACCAGAACGGCAAACGACGCGGCCGCAACGGCAAACGGCCATGCGATATCGGCAATCGAGCGGCCTTGTATGGCGTCGAGCCGGATCAGGCCCCATACCAGCATAAAGATTGCCGTTGAGAGCGCGAGCGTTCCCCACCAGTCGACGGCGCTGCCCGCATGCTCGTCGCGGCTTTCGTCGATCGTCAGCAAGCTGAGCAGAATCGATGCGATGCCGATCGGCACATTCAAAAAGAAAATCGAAGGCCATCCGAAGCGCGAAATCAGTAATCCGCCTACCAGCGGCCCGGCTGCGAGTCCAAGGCCGCTCATGGCGCCCCACAATCCGATCGCGACTCCTTTGCTGCGGCCTTCGAATGCCTGCGATACGATGGCAAGCGATACCGGCAGCATGATGGCGGATCCCGCTCCTTGAATGACGCGCGCTCCCAGCAACGCATCGATTTTCGGAATGAAGCCGAAGGAAAACACCCCGGACAGTCCGGCCAGCACCGAACCGAGCGTAAAAATGCAAAGGCCGATGATGAGAAACAGGCGCCGTCCGAACATATCGCTCAGGCGGCCTCCGGTCACGAGTACGACGGCAAGCGCAAGCGCGTATGCGTTCACGATCCACTCGAGCTGATCGAACCGCGCGTTCAAATCTCGCTGCAGAGTGGGAAGCGCGACGTTGACGATGGTCACGTCGAGCAACGCCATGAGGACCGAGATACAGGCGTTGCCCAGCGCCCACCAGCGCCTTCGCTCGCCCGTTGCGCCGATTCGGATTTTTACTGCATCGACCACGGCGAGCTGTTGCCCGCGATCTCGGCTAAACTAACGCACGCGATTTGTGCGCCGCCGGAACGTTGGGATACGCGCCGGTCAGGCAGCCCAAGCACATCTCGCCCGCGTCGCGGCCGGTCGATTCGATCAAACCTTCCAGGCTCAAATATCCCAGCGAGTCGGCGCCGATTTTTCCGCGAATTTCTTCGACCGTGTAATTTGCGGCGATCAGTTCGTCGTAGGACGCCATGTCGACGCCTAAATAGCACGGATGCTTGATCGGCGGCGACGTAACGCGGACGTGGACCTCCTTGGCGCCCGCCTCGCGCAGCAGCGCGACGATCCGCGGCGTCGTCGTGCCCCGAACGATCGAATCGTCCACGACCACGATGCGCTGACCGCTCAAATTCTCGACGATCGGATTGAATTTGAGCTGCACGCCGCGATTGCGCATGCGCTGGTCGGGGCTGATGAAGGTCCGGCCGATGTACCGGTTCTTGATCAAACCTTCGATGTACGGCAGGCCGGCTTGCGCGGCATAGCCGATGCCGCCCGGTACGGCCGAATCGGGAACGGCGATGACGACGTCGGCGTCCACGGGATACTCGCGCGCAAGCCGCTGTCCCATGCGATAGCGAGCCATGTAGATCGATTGGTCTTTGAGTTTGGAGTCGGGCCGAGCGAAATAGATGTACTCGAACATGCACAGCGCCGGCGGCTCTTCGACCCTGACTCTGATCGATTCGATGCCGCCCGCGTGAACGCGCACGATCTCGCCAGGCTCGATCTCGCGTTCGTAGGTCGCTCCAATCGTCGACAACGCGCACGATTCGGACGCGACGGCCCAGCCGGCCCCGTACCTGCCGATACACAAGGGGCGCACGCCCCACGGGTCGCGGAATGCGTACAGCTCGTCTTTGGTGCAGAGCACGACCGAGTATGCGCCGCGCGCTTTGCGCAGCACGGATGCAATGCGTTCGAGCATCGTCCCTTCGGACTCTACCAGGACTTTGGCCATGACTTCGGAGTCCGACGTCGCTTGCAGCGTGACGGCCGGCGAAAGCGTTTCCCGCAGCTCGTCGGTGTTGGTGATGTTGCCGTTGTGCGCGAACGCGAAATCGCCGAGCTCGGTACGTTCGAGCAGCGGCTGAGCGTTGACGACGATCGACGAACCGGTGGTCGAGTAGCGCGTATGCCCCACGGCAATATATCCGCTCAGCCGGCTCAAGATCTCTTCGTCGAAAATGGCGCCGATGAGCCCCATGTCCTTATGCCAGTGAATCGTGCCTCCGTCGGCAGCCGCGATGCCGGCAGACTCTTGACCGCGATGCTGCAGGGCATACAGCGCAAAGAACGCCAGACGCGCGGCGTCATGGTTCGGTGCGTAGATTCCCGTAACGCCGCACATGAGGATGCCCTATTCTAACACTGCCCGGAGCGTTCCGGCAGCGACATTCAGTCCTCGCTGCGTCGCGAGCCGAATAGTTGCAGCAGCGCCAAGAAGATGTTGATCGCGTCCAAATAGATTTGAACGGCGAGCTGAACGGGAGTGAATCCGGATCCACCCGCGCGGATGCGGGCGAAGTCGATGAGAACCAAACCGCTAAAGACGATCAGCGTCAGCCACGAGTACGTCGTGGGATGGATCCAGTGCGTGAAGGCGGAGACGATTCCGGCCAGTACCAGACCGATGAGCGCCAAGAAAAAGTAGCCCTGAAAACGCCGCAGGTCCAAGCCCGTCATGTAGACGACGCAGCCCAGGGCCAGCATGCCAAGACCCGTGGTCGCCGCTGCGTCGACCACCACGCCGCTGCCGACGTTGGCCATGTAGTAATGGATGGTCGGCGCGATTCCCACGCCCTCGAGGGCGGCAAATGCGTAAAACAGCGCGAGCGAAAGCGCTTCGTTGGCGCGCGCCGCATTGATCGCGATGAGCACCAAAAAACCCACGATCATGGCCAATAGGCCGGCGCCGTAGCTGATTCCCTGGAACAGATATGCTGCAACGGCGGTAATGAGCAAGCCGACGGCAGTAATGCCGAGCACTTGCCCGAGCAGCGTTTGGACGGAAACCGCGGGCGCATAGCCGTAGGCGCCGGGCGGTGCTTGGAAGCGCATAGCCATTTGGTTCTCTATAACCGCCGCAGTGCCGTGAAGTTTCGACGCAAGGGGCCGCCGCCGCGATGGCCCTCCATGGAGCCGCCGAGCCCCCCGTCCCGTACTCCCTTTTAAGTATACTGCGCGCCGGTCCCGCGGCGTTAAGCTGCAGGCGTGATGACAGGCGATCAACCTGCGGAACGCATTTGGACGGCGCTCAAGCAGACGGCGGCAAACGAGAACGGCTCGGTGACGCACGAACACGCGCTGCGGCGCGTGCGTCGGATCGTATCGAGCGAGGGACTCGGCGCGCTGCCCGACAAGGCATTACAATTTTACGCCGATGAATACGTGCGCATGGTGCGCGAACGGTACGGCGACGCGTTATAAGCTGCCGATATCGGTACGGTACGTCAGCCGGCGGGTAGAGAATTCGCTCGCGAGCGCCCGGACCGCTTCGTATGCGCGTGCGCGCGCCGTTTCCACAGTATCTCCCAGCCCCGACACGGTGAGCACGCGGCCGCCGCTCGATGCGATCGTGCCGTCGGGTTCCACCTTCGAGCCGCCCCAAAAAACGTTCGCGTCCGGTCCCGGCTGCACGCTCGCGGGTAACCCGCGTATCGGCGTGGCGGCACGCGGATAATCGTCGCCGGCGAGCACGACGCTCACGCAGGCACGCGAGCTGAATGCCGCCGCGCCGAGATCGACTGCGCCGTCAGCCGCGGATTTGAGCAACTGGGCAAAATCGCCCGTAACGCGCGGCATCAGCGCTTGCGTTTCCGGATCGCCGAACCGCACGTTGAATTCGATGACGTAGGGACCGTTCGCCGTCGACATCAAGCCGCAATACAGCACACCGATGTACTGCTCGCCTTCGGCCAGCAGTCCGCGCAGCACCGGCGCAACGATCCGTTCGCGCACGCGATCGTCGAGATCGGCCGCAAAGCCGACCGGCGGTGAATACGCCCCCATCCCGCCCGTGTTCGGTCCGGTATCGCCGTCGCCGGCGCGTTTGTAGTCGCATGCGGACGCAATGGGATACATCGCGCGCCCATCGCAGATCGCAAACACGCTGAGCTCGCGTCCCTCGAGTTTCTCTTCGAGCAGCACGTCGCTTCCGCCGCCGGGAACACCGTCCCGGCCGTACCAGCCGCGCAGCACCTCTTGCGCCGCGCGAGCATCGGGCGAGACGATCACGCCTTTGCCCGAAGCAAGTCCATCGGCCTTTACCACGCACGCGCCTTGCCAGCTCGCGAGCGCTTTGAGCGCGCCGTCGAGCGAATGGACGATGACGGCGCGCGCGGTGGGAACGGCGTGCCGCTCCATGAAACGCTTGGAAAAGACTTTGCTGGATTCAAGCCGGCCACCCGAGCGGTTTGGGCCGAACGTTGCAATCCGAGCCTCACGCAGGCGATCGCCCACGCCGGACGCGATCGACGATTCCGGCCCCAGAACCACGAGGTCGATGCGTTCGCTGCGGCAGCGATCCACGATCGCTTTGCCGTCTGTGGCGCTCAGGTTCCAGTTCTGCCCGCGCGCAGCCGTGCCGGCGTTTCCGGGAGCCGCGAAAATCGCATCGCACGACGGCGAAGCCGCCAGCCGCCACGACAATGCGTCCTCGCGCGCGCCGCTGCCGACGACGAGAATCCTCACGGCGCTATTCCCACTCGACGGTCGACGGCGGTTTGGACGTGACGTCGTAGGCTACTCGGTTCACGCCGGGCACTTCGTTGATCAGGCGCGTGCTGATGCGCTCGAGCAGGTCGTGCGGCAGCCTAGCCCAGTCGGCCGTCATACCGTCTTCGCTCGTGATGGCTCGCACGGCGACCAAATTCGAATACGTGCGACCGTCGCCCATCACGCCCACGCTTTTCACCGGCGTCAGCACCGCGAAATACTGCCAGGGTTTAGGATCGAGCTGCGCGCTCTCAATCTCTTCGCACACTATCGCATCGGCCCCGCGAACGATTGCGAGCCGCTCCTCCGTTACGGAGTCGATGATGCGCACCGCCAAACCGGGACCGGGAAACGGCTGGCGCTCGACGATGTGTTCGGGCAGGCCCAGTACTCGACCCAGCTCGCGCACTTCATCCTTGAACAGCGCGCGCAGCGGTTCGATCAGTTCCAACTTCATCGTCTCCGGCAGGCCGCCGACGTTGTGGTGCGACTTGATCTTGTGTCCCGCTTTGCTTTCGGGCGTTTTCGACTCGATGACGTCGGGATACAGCGTGCCTTGCACGAGATGGCGGACCCCCGCGATGCGTGCCGCTTGTTCCTCGAACACCGCGATGAACTCGTGCCCGATGATGATGCGCTTGCGTTCGGGATCGCTCACGCCGGCAAGCTTGCCGACAAAACGTTCGCGCGCATCCACCGCGATTACGTCCAGATGCATCACGTCGCGAAACGCCTCGAGCACGCGCGCAGCTTCGTCTTTTCGCAGCAGCCCGTGGTCGACGAAGATGCAGGTGAGTCTGTTTTCCGACGGCGCGCGCGACCAGCGTGGCGGCCACCGCGGAATCCACGCCGCCCGAAAGCGCGCAGATCACTTTGCCGGCTCCGGCCTTGCGCCGGATATCGCTAATGGCCGTTTCGACGAAGTTGTCCATTCGCCAATCCGGCGATATGCCGGCAATGCCGTGCAGAAAGTTGCTCAGCAGCCGGCGACCGCAATCCGTGTGGACGACTTCGGGATGAAACTGCACGCCGTACATCCTGCGCCGGTCGTCGGCCATCGCGGCGACGGCACATCGCTCGGTCGAGCCGGCCGCCGAGAAGCCTGCGGGCAGTTCCACGACCGAATCGCCGTGCGACATCCACACCCGCGACTCGGCCGGGATACCGTCGAACAGCGGGGTTTGCGCGTTTTCCGTGCGCAACGTTGCAGGGCCGTACTCGGCGTGGTCCAGCTTGACCAAACGCGCTCCCAGTTCGTGCGCCATCAACTGCATGCCGTAGCAAATGCCGAGAACCGGCACGCCGCCGCGCAGGATGCCGACGTCCATGCGCGGCGCTCCGGGAACCAGTGCGCTTTCGGGACCGCCGCTGAGAATCACCGCTGCGGGACTGCGCTCGGCCAGCGTTCGCCAGGGCGTGTCGTACGGCACGATTTCGCAATAGACGTTGGATTCACGCGTTCGCCGCGCGATCAATTGGCTGTACTGCGCGCCGAAGTCCAAAATGAACACCGTTGCCGGGGACGTCACGTGAGCACCTCGGGCAGCCGGCCGGCATCGCGGGCGAAAACGATCTCCATTGCGATGCGCTCGCCCACCGAAACGTCGCGGCCCCAGCGATAGGCCGAATACGGCGTATAGCGCGTTCCCGGCGATCCCGGGATGCGCAGCGAGACGTCGTAGCACACGAACTCTTTGGGCGGACCCGCGACGATGATGCACTGCAGCGCAAAGGGTCCGATTATCCCGGGCGGATAGAGCTCGCGCGCAACGCGCACGAGGCGCTCGCCCATGTCGAACGCTTTTTCGAGCATGGATTCGGTGAGGGTCGCCGGTATATGGCCGGCTTCCTCCAGACGCATTGGAACGCTGCGCAGCGACTCCCACGCCGAGGGCGGCACGTTGCGAAACCCTTCGAGGTTCGTCTGGCGTCGCGTGTCCGTACCGCACAGCTCGAGTTCGCCCGAAATCGGCGCGTAAAAAAAATTCAGATTGATCGACGGTCCGAGCGCATATTCCTCGATGACTGCGCCGGCTAAGCCGGCGGCATCGAGCATGCCTTCGCGCATCATGCGCGAGGAAACGCTGCGATAGTCTTGGGGCGAAGCGCACAAAAAGAACGCGCGCTCGAAGCTGATCTTCGCGTGCGGCGCTTTGACCATAACGAGCCGGTCGATGGCATCGGGCGACGCAAACTGCAGCGGGTGCCGGATTCCGGCACGCTGCAGAAGCGCATACTGGTTGTCGGCCTCGTCCCGCTCTTCGGCGCGCAGCAGCCTGCGATTGCCGAACATCGGAACCTGCATGCCGCGCTCGATTTCATCATAGCTGAACTTCTGGTGCAAGTAGACTTCGAACGAGCGGCTGGCCACGAAGATCGCATTGCGATTGCGAAGTTCCTTTTGGACCGGCTCGGAAAGCAGATCGGTGAACGCCTCGAGCTCCAGCGTTTCGTCGACGCAGCCGCGCGTGGGATCGCTCTTGCGCGCGTAATAGTTCGCGTACGTTTTTTCGCGGCCGCGCGCGGTGACGATGAGGCTGCGCAGGCCTTGCGCCCGTGCTCCGTATGCCACTTCCAGCGCCGAGTGACTGCCTATGCAGCACAGCGCGAGGCCGTTGCGGTCGTAATCCGCGAGCAAGCCGTCGTTCACGAGGCGGCAGCTTAGACGCTGCTACGGGAGCTCCCCGCCTCATAAGAGAATCTCAAAATATGGAAGCTCCGGCAACGATTCGCACCGTCGCGCACTACATCGATGGACGGCTGGACCATGCGCAAACCGGGCGTTTCGGCGAGGTCTTCGACCCCGCTTCGGGCTGCGTGCAGTCGCGCGTTCCGCTTGCCGACGAAGCGACCGTCGATACTGCCGTCCGGGCCGCCGCCGGCGCCTTTTCCGCCTGGAGCCGCACGCCGCTCGGCAAGCGCGCCGAGGTTCTCTTTGCCTTCCGCGCGCTGCTCAAAGACAACGCGGCGCAGCTGGCGCAAATCGTTTCGGCCGAGCACGGCAAGATCGTGAGCGACGCCGCGGGCGAGGTGACGCGGGCGCTGGAGGTCGTCGACTTCGCATGCTCGCTGCCCCACCAGCTCAAAGGGCAATACAGCGAAAACGTTTCCACGGCCGTCGACACGTATTCGATTCGCCAGAGCGTCGGCGTGTGCGCCGGCATTACGCCGTTCAACTTTCCGATGATGGTGCCCGCGTGGATGTTCGCGATCGCGCTCGCGTGCGGCAATACGTTCCTGCTCAAGCCGTCCGAACGCGATCCGTCCGCTTCGGTGCTGGTCGCGCAGTTGCTCGAACGCGCCGGGCTTCCGCCCGGCGTATTCAACGTCGTGCACGGCGACAAAGCCGCCGTCGATGCGCTGCTCGCACACCCGCTGGTCAACGCGGTGAGTTTCGTAGGCTCGACGCCGATCGCGAAATACGTTTACGCCGCCGCTGCCGCGAACGGTAAGCGCGTGCAGGCGCTGGGCGGAGCCAAAAACCACATGGTCGTCATGCCCGATGCGGACATGGACGCCGCCGCCGACGCGCTGGTTTCGGCTGCGTACGGATCCGCCGGCCAGCGCTGCATGGCGATCTCGGCATCGGTCTGCGTCGGTTCGGCGGCGGAACCGCTGCTCGAACGCGTGAAATCGCGTGTGCGCGCACTGAAGATCGGCCCCGGACACGACGCGAGCAACGACATGGGCCCCGTTATCAGCGGCGCCGCACGCGAGCGCATCGTCAAGTACATCGAGCAGGGACAGCGCGAAGGCGCAACGCTGGTGCTCGACGGACGTTCGCTGCGTGTTGCCGGGCATGAAAGCGGCTTTTTCGTCGGTCCAACGCTGTTCGACGGCGTGGACGCCGGGATGTCGATCTACCGTGACGAGATCTTCGGTCCCGTCCTGGTGAACGTGCGGGTCGACACGCTCGAGGCTGCGCTCGCGGTTTTGCGCGCAAACCCGTACGGCAACGGCGCGTCGATCTTCACGCGAAGCGGCGCGGCAGCGCGCCGATTTCAAAGCGAGGTCGATGCCGGCATGGTCGGCATCAACGTCCCAATCCCCGTACCTGTGGGCTACTACAGACTTCGGCGGCTGGAAGGCGTCGCTCTTCGGCGATTTGCACGTTTACGGCGAGGACGGATTCCGGTTTTACACGCGCGGAAAAGCGATAACTGCGCGCTGGCACGATGCCGGCGCGGGAATCAACTTAGGCTTCCCCACGTGATTTTGGGCGAATCCATTCACCGCACGCTCTCCGACGTGGAGGTGCGGCTCGAAGCCAACCGGTGCCTGAACTGCTACGACGCGCCCTGCATGAACGCATGTCCCACGCATATCGACGTCGCGTCCTTCATCCGCAAGATCACCACCGGCAACGTCAAAGGCAGCGCGCGCGTGATCATGGATGCAAACCCGATGGGAGCCAGCTGCGCGCGAGTTTGCCCGACCGAGCAGCTGTGCGAAGGCGCGTGCGTGTACAACGCGGCCGGGGACTCGCCGATCCGCATCGGCGACTTGCAGCGTTACGCCGTCGACAGCGTGATGCGCGATGCTGCAACGCTATTCGAAGCCGGGGCGGAAACGGGCAAATGCGTCGCAATCGTCGGCGGCGGCCCGGCAGGTCTTTCGGCAGCGCGCGACTTGCGGCGCATGGGCCATGCCGTAACCATTTTCGAGGCGCACGATGCGCTGGGCGGTTTGAACACGTACGGCATCGTTCCCTTCCGGCTCGATTTGGAAACCGCGCTCTGGGAAGCCGCCCAGGTCGCGGCGATGGGCGTTACGGTCCGTACGTCCACGCGCGTCGGCGAAGACGTTCGCATCGAAGATCTGACGCGCGACTACGATGCGGTCATTTTGGCGTGCGGGATGGGCAGCGTTCCCCGATTGAACGTTCCCGGCGAAGACTTGCAAGGAGTGTGGGACGCCCTCGACTTCATCGAACGCGCCAAGCTCGGAGAGGACGTGGGACCGTTAGGGCAGCGGGTCGCGGTCATCGGCGCAGGCAATACCGCAATCGATGCGCTTACGTGCAGCAAACGGATCGCTCCGTCGGCGCGAGTGACGTGCTACTACCGGCGCGGTCAGGAGCAGATGACGGCCTACGAGTTCGAGTACGCGTTCGCCAAACAGGAAGGTGTCGAATTCCGCTTCTTCTGCATGCCCACGCGCATCATCGCGCAGAACGGCCGCGCAAGCGCGGTCGAGTTCGTCCGCACCGTCTTACGGGAAGGCCGCGCCGTACCGGAAATGATTTCGGGCAGCGAATTCGTCGAAGCGGCCGACACCGTCATTCGTGCGGTGGGCCAAAGCCGGCTGCTCGGCATATTCGATGGGTTGCGCATTGCGCACGACGACGGCGTCGTGCGCGTCGATGCGCAGCTGCAAACCACGCGCCCGGGAATTTTTGCCGCAGGCGACTGCATTTTCGAAAAAGGGATGCGCGAGGCGATGGTCGTCGAAGCGGCCGAACAAGGCAAACGCGCGGCCCGCAGCGTCGACGCGTACGTGTCGTCGGTTGAAAGAGCGCGCTAGCCATGGCAGACTTGCGCACGAACCTTGCCGGCATCGTGAGCCCCAATCCGTTTTGGCTGGCATCGGCGCCGCCGACCAACAGCGGATATCAAGTCATGCGCGCCTTCGAAGCCGGCTGGGGCGGAGCGGTATGGAAAACGCTCGGCACGCCCATCGTCAACGTCACGTCGCGCTTCGCAGCGCTGGATTACAGGCAGACTAAGATCGTCGGAATGAACAACATCGAGCTGATTACGGACCGGCCGCTCGAAGATAACCTGCGCGAAATCGCCGAGTGTAAAGCTGCGTTTCCCGATCGCGCGATCGTCGCTTCGCTGATGGAGCGCTGCGAGCGCGCGGCCTGGCACGAGCTGGTCCGGCGGGTTCAAGAAGTCGATATCGACGGCTTCGAGCTGAACTTCGGCTGCCCGCACGGCATGAGCGAACGCGGGATGGGTTCCGCGGTGGGACAGCACGCCGATCTGATAGCGCAGGTCACGCAGTGGGTCAAAGAGGCTGCACGCGTACCCGTTATCGTCAAGCTCACGCCCAACATCACGGACATCCGGTGGGCCGCCCGCGGCGCGGCGCAGGGCGGAGCCGACGCAATCAGTCTGATCAACACGATCAACAGCATCATCGGGGTGGATCTGGAATCGTGGGACCCCATCCCGCAGGTCGACGGAAAAACCAGCCACGGAGGATACTGCGGACCGGCGGTCAAGCCCATCGCGCTCAACATGGTCAACGACTGCGCGCGCGATCCACAGGTGAACGTTCCGATTTCCGGCATCGGCGGCATCGAAACGTGGCGCGATGCAGCCGAGTTTCTCTTGCTGGGCGCGACCAACGTGCAGGTGTGCACTGCGGTCATGCACCATGGTTTCCGGATCGCGGACGATCTGATCGACGGGCTGTCCTCGTACTTGGACTCGCGCGGGATGGCCGGCGTTTCACAGTTGCAGGGCGCCGCAGCAGACCGCGTCACGACCTGGGAGAATCTCAATCTGAACTACAAGGTCGTCGCGCGCATCGATCAGGACAAGTGCATTCGCTGCAACAAGTGCTACATCGCGTGCGAAGACGCGGCTCACCAGTGCATCGACCGCATCGGCGCCAACGGTTCGGCGATGGTGGTCGTGGACGAAGAGCACTGCGTGGGGTGCAACCTGTGCCACATGGTGTGCCCAGTCGAACACTGCATCGAAATGGTCGAAATAGACACCGGCTTGCCGCCGCAATCCTGGAAAGAGCGCGCGGCGGCGTCGCCGCCGTAAGGAAACTGCGTTGGGCACATTGGTCCGGGGCGGTACGGTGGTGACCGCAAGCGACATGTACCGCGGCGACGTTCTCATCGAAGGGGAGCGCATTGCGACGATCGGGCGCAATCTCGACGGCGCGGCGCACGAAATCGTCGACGCAAGCGACGGTTACGTCTTTCCGGGCGGCATCGACCCGCACACGCATTTGGACATGCCGTTCGGAGGAACGGTCACCGCCGACGACTTCGAAAGCGGCACGCGAGCCGCCGCCATGGGCGGAACGACGACCATCGTCGATTTCGCGCTTCACACGCGCGGAGATTCCCTCGCGCACGCACTGGACGCTTGGCACGAGAAGGCCTCCGGAAAAGCGTGCATCGACTACGCCTTCCATTTGACCATCGCGGACGGCCGCGAGGATACCATGAACGAGATTCCTGTAATGATCGCGCAGCACGGCGTGAACTCGTTCAAGGTTTTCATGGCGTACAAACACGTGCTGCAAGTCGACGACGAAACGATTTTCAAGACCCTGCAGACGTGCGGCAAGCACGGGGGTTTGGTTCAAGTGCACGCCGAGAACGGGGACGTGATCGACGTGATCACAAAGCAAGCTCTCGCGGAAGGCAAGACGGAGCCGAAATGGCACGCGCTCACCCGTCCGGTGGAGTGCGAAGGCGAGGCGACGGAGCGCGCGATTCGGTTGGCGGAGATTGCCGGCGCACCGCTCTACGTCGTGCACGTTTCCAGCGCCATGGCGGCCGACGCGATCTCCGACGGCCGCAAGCGCGGCCTGCACGTCTACGGTGAAACGTGTCCGCAATATTTGGTCTGCGAATTCGCCGATTACGAACGTCCCAATTTCGAGGGAGCCAAATACGTGCTGTCGCCCCCGATTCGCGACAAATGGAACCAGGACGTGCTCCTTCGCAAGCTGATGAACATGGAACTGCACAGCTTCGGTTCGGACCACTGCTCGTTCAATTTATGCGGGCAAAAGGAACTGGGCAGAAACGACTTCTCGAAGATCCCCAACGGCGCGCCTACCATCGAGGACCGTCTATCGATCCTGTACGAGGTGGGCGTGAACCGCAACGTTTTGGGGTTGAACAACTTCGTGGCGCTGGGCTCGACCAATCCCGCGAAGTTTTTCGGCTTATTTCCGCGCAAGGGAACGATCGCGGTCGGAAGCGATGCGGACATCGTCGTGTGGGATCCCGCCAAGAAGCGCACCATTTCGCCGCAAACACATCACATGAACGTCGACAACAACGTGTTCGAAGGCATGACGATCGAGGGCTGTCCGCGCTACGTATTTTCGCGCGGCCGCATGGTTGCCGACGGCAATGCGTTCGTGGGCAAAAAGGGCGCGGGCCGGTTCCAAAAGAGCGCCGCGTTCCATCCGGCGGCTCTCTAGAGCCGAGGAGAGTAATTTGGAAACGAAAGTCACGATCGGCCTGATTCAGACTCACCACGAAACCGCCGGTGAAGAGCCCGTCGAAACGCACAAGGCGCGGGCGATCGACAAGCACGTGCGAATGATCCGCCAAGCGAAAGAGCAGGGCGCGCAAATCGTCTGCCTGCAGGAACTGTTTTACGGGCCGTATTTCTGCACGGAACAGACGCCGAAGTGGTATGCCGCCGTCGAGCAGATTCCCGAGGGCCCTACGACCGCGCTCATGCAGGATCTGGCCAGGGAGCTGGGGATCGTGCTGGTCGTTCCGATGTACGAGCAAGAGTTTTCCGGCGTGTACTACAACACGGCGGCCGTCATCGACGCCGACGGCGCCTATCTAGGCAAATACCGCAAGCATCATCTTCCGCAGGTTCAGGCAGGTCCCGCCGGCTGCGGATTTTGGGAAAAGTATTACTTCCGGCACGGGAATTTGGGATACCCGGTGTTCGACACGGCGTTTGCAAAGGTCGGCGTGTACATCTGTTACGACAGGCATTTCCCTGAAGGCGCGCGGATGCTCGGCCTACATGGAGCCGAAATCGTGTTCAATCCGTCCGCGACCGTGGCCGGGCTCTCCGAGTATTTGTGGAAGCTCGAACAGCCCGCGCATGCCGTCGCCAACGGCTACTATGTCGGCGCCATCAATCGCGTCGGCTACGAACGGCCCTGGAACATGGGCGAGTTCTACGGACAGTCGTACCTCGTGGATCCGCGCGGGCAATTCGTAGCCACGGGAAGCCGCAACCAGGATGAAGTGGTGATCGGCGTTATGGATCGCGACGTGATCACGCAGGTTCGCAACACGTGGCAGTTCTACCGCGACCGCCGTCCGGAAACCTACGACGATCTGGTGGAAGTTTAGGCGCATGCAACCGCCGATCACGCAGGTGCGCGTAGGCGACTTCATCGTGCTGACCGACGAAGCGCAGGCAGCTGCGGCGCAGAACGGCTCGATGTGGAATGAAGACTTGCGCCCCTGCACGATTGCCGAACACTCGTGGCCGGGCGGCAAGTTCGCCGCGCTGTGGATCGGAATGTGCTTGTGCCTGCCGACGTACTCGCTGGCCAGCGGCATGATTGCGCTGGGTATGAACTGGTGGGAATCGGTTCTCACGGTTTTTACCGGAAGCATCGTCGTCATGGGCGCCATTCTGCTGGTCTCGCACGCGGGAACGAAGTACGGCATCCCTTATCCGGTGTTCGCGCGCCTGTGGTTCGGCACGCGGGGCGCGCACGTACCTGCGCTCGCGCGCGCGCTCATTGCCGCGGGCTGGTTCGGTATCAACTCCTGGTTCGGCGGTCAAGCGTTGGACGCCATACTGCTCAGGACCGTACCATCATGGCACACGCTTGCGGCACATCTTCCCATCGCGTTCGCCGTCTTTTGGATCATCAACGTCGCAATTGCAGCGCGAGGCCCACAGGCAATCGGAAGACTCGCGCAGATTGCCGCTCCCACGCTAGCGCTCGGCGCCGCTGCATTGCTGGCATGGGCGGCGGTAAGCGCGGGCGGTTTCGGGCCGATGTTGTCGACGCCGGCTAAACTGCACGGCCCGGCATTTTGGAACGCCTTCTACCCTTCGGTCGTAGGAGTGATCGCGTTTTGGGCGACGCTGGCGCTGAACATTCCCGACTACACCCGTTACGCGCGCACCCAACGCGGCCAAATGCTGGGACAAGCGTTGTCCATGCCCGTCACGATGGCGATTTTTTCGTTCGTCGGCATTGCCGTGACCTCGGCCACCGTGCTGCTCTTTGGAACGGCGCTGTGGAATCCAATCGATCTTATCGTCAAGTTCCCCACGGGCGTTGCCGTCGTGGCGGGCATCATCGTTATTTTGTCGTCGGTGACGATCAACGTGGGCGCAAACGTCATGGCGCCTGCGCGCGCGTTTGAGAACGTCTGGCCGCAGCGCGTCACCTTTGCGGCCGGCGCCGTTATCACCGGTTTGCTGAGCCTAGCCATGCAGCCGTGGTACGTGCTGGCAACGTTCGCGACGTACATCTTCACTTGGCTGGGAACGTATGGGGCAATGCTCGGTTCGTTCGACGGCATAGCGATTGCGGATTACTGGCTGGTGCGCAAGAAACGGCTCGACCTTTTGCAGCTCTACAAACCGGGCGGAATATATTCGTACGCGCGCGGGTTCAACGTGCGCGCGGTTCTGGCGCTGCTGGCCGGATGGGGCGTCGCTCTGCTGGGACTGGCCTTTCCGGCGCTGCGTTTTTTGTGGAGCGGCGGCTGGATTTTCAGCCTGCTGGGCGGTTCGCTGGCATATTGGCTGCTCATGCGCGGCGAACGGCGATCCGCTACTGCCGAAGAATCACCTTCAACGCTCCTTCCCACGGAGGCCTAACCGGATGCGATTACTCAAGAACAACGCCAAGCGCGCCAAAGATCATCTCTTCGCCTCGCAGGCGACGTATTACGAACAGCCGCTCACGCTCACCGGCGGCGAAGGCGCGCGCGTGCGCGACGATGCCGGACGCGACTACTTGGACGCATTTGCGGGCATCGCCACCAACACCGTCGGATACGGCGACACCGAAGTCGCGCAAGCCGTCGCGGAGCAAGCTCAAAAGCTGATTCACGTTTCAACGCTCTATTTGACCGACGAGATGCTGGATCTGGCTGAAAAAGTGGCCGACGTGGCTCCCCAGGGAATGACCAAGAGCTTCTTTAGCAATTCGGGATCGGAAGCCAACGAGGTCGCGGCGCTCGTCGCGCGTTCGGTCCGCAAGTCGCCCGATTTCCTGGCGCTCGAAAACGCCTATCATGGGCGCACCGTGTACACCGTTGCAATGGCCGGGCAAAGCAACTGGCGCAACTTCGCGGCGCAGTATCCGCACGTAGCATTCGTGCCCGCTCCCTACTGCTACCGTTGTCCGCTCAACCTCACGTATCCGTCCTGCGGGATCGCCTGCGCGAAGTCGGCTAAACGAACGATCGAAACGCAAACCGACGGCGCGCCCGCGGCCATGATTGCCGAGACGATCGCGGGCGTCGGCGGCATCATCGCGCCTCCGCCGGAATACTTCAAAGTCTTGCGCGAAACGCTCGAACCGTTCGGCACGCTGCTCATCGCCGATGAGGTGCAGGCCGGATGGGGCCGCCTTGGAGACGGAATGTTCGGCATCAGTTCGACGTACGGCGTCGTGCCGGACATCATCACGTCGGCCAAGGGTTTGGGATCGGGAGTGCCTATCGGCATCACCATTACCCGCCCGGAATTGGCGGACGTCTTCAAAGGCCCGCACATCAACACGTTCGGGGGCAATCCGCTGTCCAGCCGGGCCGCGAAGGTGACGATCGACGTCGTCGAAAAGCGCGACCTGATCGGCAACTCGAAGCGCCAGGGCGAAAGGCTGCTGGCCGGACTGCGCGATTTGCAGACGCGGTATCCCATCGTGGGCGACGTGCGCGGCCGCGGCCTGATGATCGGCGTCGAACTGGTCACCGACCGCAGCACCAAAGCTCATGCCGCCAAGGAGGCAACACGCCTGCTTGAAGAGATGCGCACGCGCGGCGTCCTGGTCGGTAAGGGCGGCCGCTTCAGCAACATCATCCGCATTCAGCCTCCGCTGATCTTCACCGACGACGATTCGCGCGAATTTCTGGAGGCATTCGAAGGCTCGCTGGCCGCAGTTCAGCCGTAGGGATCAGGCGTGCAGCAAATCTTGAGCCTGTTTGCTGTCCTGGTACTCCACGGTCAAAATCGCTCGCACGTGCGCGCGCGCTGCCTGCGCGTCCGAGGTATCAATCTTGGTCAGCGTGTCGTAAACGTCGGCCAACAGTTTGGGCAGATCGCGATCCCGCGGATACACCTTGTGCAAATCGTCGATCGAAACGGCGATCTGCACGGCGATACTGCTCTCTTGACGCGCGTACCCGTAGCCGATCATGTAGTTGACGTGATTGAGCTCGTTGCGTATGCCTAAGATCGACATGCCCATCGGACCGAAGTATTCGTCCGCGGGCGCGAGCGTGGTCATCTGGCGTGCGTGCGAAGGCGCCGCTATGACGCTTTCGATCGTTTTGAGCGGGGTTATTTTCTCGATGCGATCCACGATCGTTTTGGCGTTGGACTGATCTCCGGCGGTATAGCCGTCCGCGCCGGCGGCCGCGTCCGTTACCGCTTTGAGGAAGGCCGGACCCCAGGACGTGGGCAGATCGGCGATTGGGAATTCCGGCGCAGCGGCGCGTTCCAGCGCCAAACTGCGCCACGACGTGTCATGCGTGATCAGCCATCCGCGCCAGTTCGCTTCGACTCGCTGCAAGGTCGCATTGAAGTCGTGCGGGTACTGCGCCTCGTTGGCGGCGGCATCTTCGTCCGCAAAGCGCGCGAGCGCCGCCGGATCCTCCAGCGCATCGACGCGCGCCAGCAAGTCTTTGGCCTTTGAGACCTCCGCCGGATTGGCGTTGACGCGCTGCACGTACAGCGCTGCCTCCCGCACGTACCACGGAACCGCTTCGTGGTTGACCAGCGGATCGTAATGAACGCCCGCCGCGACGTCGACGGTCGTCTGTTGGATCGGCGCGTACGCCGGATCGTCGGGACGCTGCAGAGAATACGCGCGCCCGGCGTTGAACAGCGTCGAGAGATAGTACTCCTGGTTATAAAACGTCCAGCCTTGCGCGTTCCCCTTTTCGTACGCCGCCTTCATCTCGCGGTACAACGCATCGGGATCGGCCATGAAGGCCGCCCGCGAACGCAGCGGGGCGACGGCGAGGAGGGCGCACAGCGCCAAGGCCAAGACTTTACAGGACGCTCGAATCATCTAATACGAAACGGAGATTGTTGGTCAAAAGTGCGTTTTTGAGTTCCCGGGCGATTCGCCGCCCGGTCGACATCGGCTCGGAGTAGTTCAAGTACGAGTACGGCGAGCCGTCGATGAACAGGTTCGTACCCGCAACGATGCGCGCCGAAATCTCCATCACGTAGAACTGCATGTCCGGCGTGATGATCGTTTCGATGCAGAACGCGCCGAACAACCCTTTGGGACCGCAGATTTCTTTGCTGACGCGCACGACGTCCTCCCCCATGCGGTATGCCTGCGCAAGCATCGACTCGCGCAGCGATACCGGCGAGTTGCCGACCACCACGTAGTCTGGGCTGACGTCCATGCCTTCCTGAGCCGCCGCCGGAATACGCCCCAGCGAGTCCACGTTGGTTTCGTAGCGCCTGTCCATGCTCATGATTTCCAGCTTGTCTTCCAACGGCGAATAGAAATAGTGGATGTAGAGCGGCACGCCGATGATGTATTCTTGAATGATGTAGGCTTCTTTGAGATCGCGGACTCGCGACTCGAAGTCGGTTGCGTCGCGAATGAACATGTAACCCTTGCCGCCCGCGGCGCCGTAGAGTTTGACGATCACCGGGCGGTCGATCTCGCCGCCGCCGGTGAACTGGCGCGGCAGCGTCAGTCCGGCGCGCGAGAGCCACTGGCGCTGCAGCTCGCGGCTGGCTTCCCAGTCCAGGACCGCTTTATTCCCGAAGTACGGGACCGTCATTCGCTTGTGCTCGTCCAGCGAAAGATAGGCGACGAACGAGCCGTGCGGCACGATGACGATCTTTCGCTTCTGCAGTTCGCCCAGCAAACTGGGGAATTCCTGATAGCGATCGATGCCGATCACCTCGTCGACGAAGCGGAACGAGCGGTACAGGCGTTCGGTGTCGCGATTCGCAATCGCGAGCGTGCGGAAACCCTCGTCGTGCGCTCCTTTGAGGATTTGGAGCGCCGAGTGTGAGCCCAGCGTCGCAATCGTGTACGGTTTGTTCATCTAGAAGAGAGCCCTCTCGATGGCGGGGTTGCACAACAGTTTTTCGGCAGCGCAGCGAACCGTTGACTCATCGGCAAACGAGCGATCGGGCCCGAACAACCGCCAGCCGATATACCGCCGGCCGCGGGAAACGCCCGCAATCCCTCTTCCGCCCGCGCGGGCCAGATCGTCGCCATCGAACTGCCCCAGCGTTTCGATCCACACTTCGCCTTGCCGCGGATGCGCCTGCTCGAGCAGATCGAGTGCGTGTTTGTTGACGTTGAAAAGCGTTTCGTTGCGCTGCACGCGCGCGACGAAGTTTTGGGCATCGCCCGAATCGTCGAGCGTCCAAATCTCCGCACGTTCCACGTTCTCGACATCGACGTGCAAACGCCGCAGCGCCGTAAGCGCCGTGTAGGCCTCATTGTCGGGAATCTTCAGGCGTATCGCAACCGTGCGAGTCATCTCAACGCCGCGGCGAACGCCGCAAACAGTTGCGAACCGCCCGACGGAGCAAGCATGTCGGAGCTTTCCCGCCGATCGGGATGGTTGTAATTCCATGCATCGCGCTCGGGGTGCGGCATGATCGCCAGCACGTTGCCTTCGCGGTTGGTCAGTCCCGCGCAGCCCAGTGCCGAAGCGTTCGGCGTTGCCGTTTCGTCCACGGTTCCATCGGCGTGAGCGTAGACGAAGGCCACATGACCGCCTTCGGTAATTTCGCGCAAGTGTTCCGGCGTGGCCGCCAGCCGCCCTTGAGCGTGCGCCGCCCATGCCGGGATCAGCGCATCGCTGCGCAGCGCGGCCGTGAGCACGCAGCGCGATGGTTCGATGCCCAGCTTCAGATGCACGTGCTTGCACACGAAATGCGGCTGCGGACCGTTGTGCGTGAACGCCGCAGTCGGCTTGCGTACGCCGGCGGTGCCCGGCACCAATCCTGCTTCGAGCAAGATCTGCGCCCCGTTGCACACGCCCAGCACGGGCTTTCCGTTTTGGGCTGCTTCAATCACATAATCCATCATGGGATCGTGCGCGGGAATCGCACCGGCGCGAATGCGATCTTCATAGGCGAATCCGCCCGGAAGCACGTACGCGTCGAACTGCGGCAGTTTGCGCGCGTGACTCCAGTGGACGACTTCGGCGTCCAAACCGACGTCGCGGCAAATGCGCAGCGTTTCGCTCTCGCTGTTCGTGCCGGGAAATACGAGCACCGCAACTCTGGCGATCATTACGCATACACCTGCGCGAGCGGAGCCTGCCAGGCGCGATGCAGTTCGCGCAAGTCGAACGAAGCCTCCGCCATCTCGAGCAGCGCTCCGGAACGGGTATGTCCGATGGGAATCAAGTCGAGCGCTTGCGGCGCAAGCGCCACGAGCGCTTTGGGCTGCGCGGTCTCGACGACGAACCCGCCGGATTCACCGAAATACGCTTCGAGCTCGCCCACCGCGCCGTTCGTCCAGGTTTGCGCCGCGGACAGCTCAGCACCGATCGGCGCGTCGGCGGGCGTCGCGAATGCCATTCGGCACACCGCTGCAATCGCGCCGCCGTTCCCGACGCTTCTCGCCGACAGGACGAGTCGGTCGTGCGCGGCCCTGAGCATAAATGCTATCTCAGCGTTTGCGCGGTCGTAATCTATCGGCGCAACGGGGCCGCCGGTTTGCCCGAGCAGTTCTGCAAAGGCTGCGCCGCCGACGGCGTTGTGCGGACGCCCCACCAAAAACAGCGTGCTGCCGGCGCATTTCAACGGCGCGGTAATCACCCCGGCGACGTGCTGCAAGGCTCCCACGCAAGCAACGATCGGCGAAGCCGGAACGGCGCCTCCGCCGCGCGATTCGTTGTACAGGCTGACGTTGCCGGAAACGTACGGCACCTCGAGCCGGCCGGCAGCAAGCGCGAGGCCGTCAATGCATGCGACCATCTGCGAATACTGTCCGACGTTGTGAGGATTGCCGAAATTCAGACAGTCTGTAAGCCCCAACGGCCTAGCGCCAACCGAAACGACCTTTCTGACGGCGTGCAGCACTGCATGCTGCGCGGCCAGAATCGGATCGAGCTTGCCGTATCGCGGATTGCCTGCAACTGCGAGCGCTATCCCGAACGGAGCGCCGTGCAGCGGCGCAATAACCCCCGCGCACGCTGCTCCACGCGCGATGACCGTCGTACCGCGCACGACACCATCGTACCGCACGTACAGCGGCTCGCGCGAGCACACGTCGCGATGCGCTAGCACCGCCGGTAAGAGATCGCCAACGCGGTGGCGGCCGGTAATATATCGCTGCTCCGCGCGATCGGCGTGGCGTTCGCTCATCGCCCGCACCGGCAGCTCGTCGCGAATCGAACCGGTCAAAAAGTCGATCGGCACATCCATTACCGTCTCACCGCCGGCGCGCAGCACGTAACGCGGCTCGGGTTGTACCGCACCGATCACCGTAGCGCAAGCGCCTCGCGCGATTTGCGGTAGTGAATATTCCTCGTTATAGATCTGCAGAACGCGAGCCGTCGCGTCGCCGGGCAGTATCCAGCACAACCGCTCCTGCGTTTCGCCGACCGCAATCACTTCGGGCGCCATACCGTCAACGGCGGTATTGACGTCGTCCAAATCGACGATCGCGCCCAAGCCGCCAGCCGCGCACAGTTCCGCGCTGCAGCCCATGATGCCGCCGGCGCCCAGATCCTTAAAACCGGCCGCAATCGCGTTCGCCCGCAAGTAGGCGAACACGGCGTACGTTGCGCGCATGATCACGTTTTTGAGGAACGGATCCGGAACTTGCACGGCGCCTTTGTTGGCATCTTCGTTGGCTTGGTCGAGGGCGATCGAAGAGAACGCGGCTCCGCCGAAACCGCTGGTGTCGGTCGCCTTGCCCACGAGCACGATGTCCCAGCCGGCAGACTGCGCCGGCGCTGCGGAGTGTATGACGTCGCTTTCCTTTACCAAGCCCAGCGCCACGACGTTGACCAGGCAATTGTCGTCGAAGCCTTCGTCGAAATACACGTCGCCGGCGATATTCGGCACCCCGATGGCATTGCCGTAGGCCGCTATGCCGTCGACCACGCTCTGCGCGACGTAGCGTTGGTGGGATTGCGGATCGTCGATGCGCCCGAACCGAAGCGGATCGGCCAGCGCGACGACTTCGGCGCCCATGCACAGCACGTCGCGCACGATCCCGCCCACGCCGGTTGCGGCGCCCTCGAACGGAACGACTTGCGAAGGGTGGTTGTGCGACTCGTGCGCGATGGCGACGCCCCACTTCTCGCCGTTCCATTCGCCCAAATGCAGAATGCCCGCGTCCTCGGCCGGTCCCTGCATGACGGTAGGCCCGTGCACGGGCAGCTTACGCAGGTGGTGGCGGCTGCTCTTGTACGAGCAGTGCTCGCTCCACTGTGCGTCAAACGCCCGCACTTCCACCATTGTCGGGTCGCGCTCCAGGCGCCGGGCGATCCGGCGCAGTTCGTCGACGCGCAGCGCGAGACCGGCGTGTGCGGCGGCGGTTTTGAGTTCGTCGTCGCGCAGGCCGAGAACGCGAAAGCTATGCAAGAGTGGATTGTTGGACGGGTTGCTGCTGGGCGTTGAGCTGAGCGTCCGCGGCAAGCACCGCCGAGCGCGCGTTGGTCTGCACCAGCAGCGTGCGCCCGAAAAGCACCGTGTCCTCGAGTGCGAGGATCTTCGCACAGTGCAGCGCGATGCCGCTCGGATCGCCGGAGCCGTCGATTACGGGATTGCTCGTGCCGTTCTGCACCATTGCGTAGAGCGCGAGATCCGGACCGCCGAACGTGATGTACAGCAGCCGCGCAAAGGTGGCATCGTGCTGTTGGAGCAGCTGCAGTACGTACCCGGGCGTGCGCGCCGCGCTGGCAACGTGCCGGATGACCGGGAGCCCGAGCTGTCCCAACGCCTGCGCTACGGCGTTGAGCTGTGCGGTCGAGTCGGCGGAGTCGGCGATCAGCGCGATCATCCCAGGACGCATGACCGGGAACGCGCCGACCATTTCGGCGACCTGCTCGTACGCGCTCTTCACGCTCGCGAGCGCTCCATCGTCGACGATCTCCAGATTGCGGTACATCTGCTTGTCGAGCATGCGATCTTCACGACCTTGCGGCCAAATTCGCCAGGAGTCGTTGTCGATCACGTCGGCGATGACCAGCTGGCCTTTGTTCTCTCCGCTTCCCAGCCGCCCGAATTCCACTTTGAGATCGACCAGGAGCACGTCGCGCTTGCGCCAGGCGTGCGCGAGCACCTCAAAAGCCAGGCGCGAAATTTCGGTCATCGCGGAGATTTCAGCCGGGTTTGCGATGCCTTGCGCGACGATCGCGTCCGGAGCGATCAGCGGATCGTGCTCGGCATCGTTCTTGACGAAGAACTCGACCATGCGCGGCACCAGAAGAGAACCGCGCTGCAGGCCAGGATTGCGCCGTACCAGCGAACCGGCCGCGACGCCGCGCACGACGACCTCGAGCGGGATCATGTTGCAGCGCCGAACCAGCATTTCGTTGTCGTCGTCGTCTTCGCCGCCGTTCAAGTAGTGCGTGGGCAAGCCGCAAAGATTGAGCAGCCGGAACACGCGCGCGGTCGTTTGCGCCGCAAGCCGTCCCTTTCCGGCGATCTCGTCGCGGCGCGCGCCGTCGCCCGCGGAAATGGCGTCGGTTTGCTTGATCACGAGCATGTCCGGCTGACCGGCAGCTTCATACAGCATCTTCGTCTTGCCGCGGGCTATTTCGATGCCTTTGTTCACGCGTCGACGTCCTTTTGCTGGGGAAACGCAGGCAGCGAATCGATTCGCGCAGCCAGTTTACGCGCTCGCTCCGCTGCCGTCCCGATATGTTTGCCGGGATCCAGCATGCGCCGGATTTCGGCCGGATCGACGCGGCTGGTCAGCTCGTGCTCCTCGGTGAGGAGGCGTCCGAGCGGGTTGTCTTTGCCCTGCGCGATCGCATTCCACGATTCCATTGCCGCCGCGCGCAGCACTTCGTGCAACTGCTGCCGGTTGCCGCCCGCGCGCACGCCTTCGATCAATACGGACTCCGTTCCGGCAAACGGGCCGTAAGTGCGCAGATTCTGTGCCATGCGCTGCGCATCGACGCGAAGCCCAACGACTACGCGCCCGGCAATGGACACGATCTCGTCGGTGCACAGCAATGCCTCGGGCAGTATCGTCCGGCGGTTCGCGCTGTCGTCAAGCGTGCGTTCCAGGTAATTGGTCGCAGCGTTTTGCCAGGCCACATCGGCATATGCGGGCAGCAAGCGCGCGAGCGAACCGATGCGCTCGCATAAAATGGGATTGCGTTTGAACGGCATGGCCGAACTGCCGACCTGCGCTTTTTCGAACGGCTCGAACACTTCGCCGAACTCCGGAGAGCTCAAGATGCGCACGTCGGCCGCAAATTTCGACAGCGACGCACCCACACCGGCAAGCGCGGTAAGCAACAGGTAATCGAGCTTACGAGGATACGTTTGCGTGCTGACTTCGCGTGCGTCGATGCCGAAACGCTCGAGCACCGCCTGTTCCATTTTGGCCGACGAGCCGTTGCCGCTGAGCAGCTGCTCGTAGGACGCGGACGTACCGACCGCACCGCGCAATCCCTTTGCGGTCAAGTTGTCGAATACGAAGCGCAGATTGCCTTGGTCGATCGCTAAATCTTGAGCGTAGACCGCAAGCCGGTATCCAAGCGTCGTGGGTTCGGCGGGCTGCAAATGCGTGAACGCCATGCAGACCAAGTCGGCGTATTCGCGGATTTTGCCGCCGAACGCCCGCAGCAGGTCTCCCAGCGCGCTCCCAACGACCGACAAGGCTCGCCGAAGACGATAGGTTTCGACGGTGTCTTCGATGTCCATCGAGGTCGATCCCATATGCAGCTTTCCGCCGCCCACCGCAGCCTGCGAGGCAAACACGCGAATCTCCGCCATCAAATCGTGATGAATTTCGCGTTCTACCGCTAAAGCGGCGTCGATGTCGACGTCGCCGGCGTGCGCCTCGATGTCGGCAAGCTCCGCCGGCGTCACCAAGCCGTTGCGGCTTTGCTCGCGCGCAAGCTCGACCCATACGCGCCGCCACAACTTGCGCCGCTGCTCTTCGGAAAAAAGCGCGCGCAATTCCGCGCGACCGTATCTCCACGAGAACGGAGAAGCGTAGGTGTCGTATTTCATGGGGTCGGAATCTCTTCGCGTTCGGGCACAGGCGCCCTCGTGCCGTGGGGACCGTGCGCCCGACGGCTGGCCGGATCGAGCGTGGAGAGTTCGGCGGTGAGCATGTCGACGACGAGTTCAGGGTCGTCGACCTTGCCGGTCACGACGGCTTCAAAGGCGCTCAAGGCGCGCTCGAATGCGCGACGAGCCCGGCGTTCGCCCACGCGCGCGGCAATCGGTCGCAAAACGCGCTCGCGCCAGCGCAGCCGCGCCGGAATCTCGCCGCCCCGCGCGAGCTCCCACAGTATTGCGCACTCGGTCGCGGCGGCGGAGATCAGCGCTATCGCAGCCGAACGGCGATCGTTTGCGAACAGTTCGTGCGCAATCTGCATCGCGTGCGCTACGCGTCCTTCCACCAGCGCGCCGCCGTACTGGTACGCTTTGGGGTCTTCCACCGACAAACTTTCCCGTTCCAGGTCGGCATACGTAATTTTCCGCCCGCCGAGCGCAAGCTTTTCGAGATCGTTTCGAACCGACGCCAGATCCGCCTGGCTGCCGGCCAGAACGGCAACCACGCGCGGATGCGCCGTAACGTGCAATTCTTCGAGCGTTTCCCGGATATACCGTGAGCGCACGTCCTCATTGGCGCTCGTGTCGATGCGCAGAGCGCCGTGCGAGCCTCCCGCGCCAAGGGGTTCCGGCCGTTTTGAGCGCGGCGAAAGCAAATCGCAAATAACCAGCGTGTTGCCGTCCGGCACCGTTTGCGCAACGTCCCACAACTCGCGGCGCATCGCCGCTTTGAGCGTCTGTGCGTCCGTAACCACTGCCGCGCGGGACGCGGCCAAAAAAGGCATGGCCTGCACCGCTTCCCGCAGGCGCGTGGTACCGTCGAGCTGCTCGGCCGGGAAACGCTCGAGATTCATGTCGCGCACGTCCGCAGGAAGAACGCAGTCCAGCACCAGCTCCAGTGCCCGGTCGGCCAGAACGCGTTCGGTGCCTTCGACGATAACGAGCTTGCCGATGGGCGGCTTTTTGTCGACGAAATCGTAGAACTTCAAATCGCCCACTCCCACGTGTTCCAAAAGGGCGTGACCGCGTGCGCCGGCTTGTAATTGCGAAAATCGGTGTTGACCACGTCCAGCTCGCGTTGGTACCACAGAACGATAATGGGCAATTGCCGCGCGACGATGCTCTGAACGCGCGCGTACATCGCCTTGCGCGTTGGGCGGTCGTACGCAGAGAGCGCGCGGTCCTCGGCTCGGTCCAACTTCGGGCTGCAAAAATGATAGATGTTCCAACCGGCGGGCGGAGCCATGTCGCAGCGAAAGAGAATCGAGTCGTCCGGATCGATGCCGTTGGCCCAGTTCTCGAAGGCAACGTCGAATTTGCCCGACTGCTCGATGCCGCCGCCGCCGAGTGTAGCATAGAGCTGCGACGACGAGAAATTCTTGATGGCGACGTCGACGCCGATTTGATGCCACGCTTCCTGCACGAACACTTCGGTCGCCTCCGCGGTAGCGGAACCGGTGAAACTGACCAGTTCCAAACGCAGCGGCGCGCCGTTTTTCGTTCTGATTCCGCCGCCTGCGACGCGCCATCCGGCTTGGTCGAGCAGCGCCGCGGCTCGCTTCGGGTCGTATGGGTAGCGCATGATATTCGGATCGTATGCCCAAAACGTCGACGGTTGATCGCTGTCGGCGACCAGGGCGACCCCGTGCGTAACTTTTCGCACCAGCGCGTTTCGATCCAAAGCGTACGCCAGCGCGCGCCGAACCCGCACGTCCGCCAGCGCGGGGTTGGCGGCGTTGAGCCCGAGATCGGCGAAACGAGTGAACCGCGAAATCACTACCCGCGTTCCGGGAATGTTGCGAAGGCTCGAAAG
Source organism: Vulcanimicrobiota bacterium (assembly GCA_963777315.1). GTDB lineage: Bacteria > Vulcanimicrobiota > Vulcanimicrobiia > Vulcanimicrobiales > Vulcanimicrobiaceae > CAVYEM01. The sequence continues at coordinate 41,628 of CAVZQC010000004.1, read as the reverse complement.
CTGGTTCTCGGAGGCCCGATAGTAAAAATCGATCGCGTGCGTTTGCAGCAGGGTCAGCATCGTGTTGTCGCTTTCGATGATCCGGTAATCTATGCGCCGCAGTTTTGGAGGGCCGCGCCAGTACGAATCGTTGGCCAGGAACGTAAGCGCAGAGCCCTTTTGGTTGTTGACCATGCGGAACGGTCCGGTGCCCACGGGCAGTGAATTGTACGCTACGCGGTTGATGTCCGGGTAGCGCGCGAGCAGATGCCGCGGCAAAATGCAGTCGGCGTGGTTGGCCATGGTAAAGAACGTATCGACGAACGCTGAGAACCTCTTTTTGAGATGAACGTCGATCGTGTACGGGTCGCGCTCGTCGATCGCCGCAATCAAATCGTACCCGAACCGGCTCACGACCAGGTTGCGCGGGTTCATCATGGCATGCCAGGTGAAAATGACGTCGCCGGCGTCGAACGGCGCGCCGTCTTGCCACTTTACACCGCGGCGCAAATGATACGTTATGCGCAGTCCATCGCGTGAAATGTCGCCGTTCTCCATGCTCGGCACGCGCACGGCCAGCTCGGGAACCAGCGCGTCGCGGTCGCTCCAGTCGAACAGATAGCCGCCCCAAAACATCGACAGATCGGTAACGACGGTTTGCGTGCCCAGCAGCGGATTCAGGTTGTCCGGCTGCTGGCGCCCCGCGATGCGCAGCACGCCCGGAATCGTCCAAGGATTGCCGCCGCGCCTGCCGCCGTGCTCGGGCTGCGCACACGCGCTCAAAACGGGCAGCAGCGCCGCTGCAAACGCTACAGCGTGCAGCGCGCGCAGGCTAATGGCGATCCTTGCGAACCGCCGGCGCCCGGTCGCGCATCTCTCCGATGAGTTCGACGATTCCGTTCACCGCTGCTTCGAAAAAGCGGCGGCCTTTTTCGGGGGTAGCCTTGCTGGGATCGCCCATGACCCCGCTTTCGCTCAAAGCGCTCCACGGTTCCATCATCATCAGCGGCCCGTCGCCGGCGATCAGATCGGTCCAGTAATTTTTGGTGGGCCGATGGTTCATTTCCGCAACGGCCTTGGACATGTCGACGAGATCGGGGCGCAGCATCATGTACATCGACGTTTCGAACTCGCCGGCATGGTTCATGCCGCCCCTTTCTGATTCGCGCAGCGATTCGACGATTTCACGTACACCCGGAGCGGCCCAGTAGTTCACGCCTGCGGCTAGACAGCCGGTTTCCACCACCGTTAACCGCGCAATGATGTCGACAAAGGGCGTATTGCTTCCGTGCCCGTTGACGATCAGCATCCGTTTGAATCCATGGTGCGCCAAACTTTTGCACACGTCGACGCCGTAGCGGATCAGCGTCTCCGCGCCGATCGTTATGGGTCCGGGAAAGTCCATGTGATGCGGGCTGTATCCGTGATTGATGGGCGGAACCAGCACGGCGCGATCGCCGGCGCGCTCGACCGCCGCTTCGCACACCGACACGCAGAGCATCACGTCGGTGTCGACCGGCAGATGCGGACCGTGGTCCTCGATCGTGGCAATCGGAATAACGGCAACGCGGCCCGCGGCGGCCGCATCCTTGATCTCCGGCCACGTCATTTCTCCGTACCGGTGCTTCATGCCGGCGCCGTGAGGATGGGGCGCGTCTGCAGATCCGGCACCGATTCTGCATAGGGCGGCCGCACGATCCCGTACTCGGTGATGAAGGCCGTCACCAGATGGCCGGGCGTAACGTCGAACGCCGGATTGTATGCGTGAGCCCCTTCCGGCGCCGTGCGCGTGCCGTTGTACGCGGTGACCTCGTCGGCTGCGCGCTCTTCGATCTCGACGTCCGCGCCGGCGCGCAGCGAGAAATCGAACGTCGAACGCGGCGCGGCCACATAAAGCGGAATGCCGTGATGCGCAGCAGCGATTGCCAGGGCGTACGTGCCGACCTTGTTGGCCGTATCGCCGTTGCAGGCGATGCGGTCCGCGCCTACCAGAACGGCGTCGACTCCTTTGCGCTGAATCGTCATCGCGGCGGCAGAGTCGACGATTAGAACCGCATCGACCCCAACCTGCTCGAGCTCGTAGTACGTTAGGCGCGCTCCTTGCAGCAGCGGACGCGTTTCATCGATGAATACGCGCAGGCGTTTGCCGGTTCGGGCAGCCGCGATGATAATGCCCAGCGCAGTTCCTTCACCGGCAGTGGCGAGGGGGCCGGTATTGCAGTGCGTGAGAACCGTCGCACCGTCGCAGATCAACTCGGCCCCGGCTTCGCCGATTCGCCGGTCGACGTCGCGCTGCTCGGCGTGAATGGCGTGGGCTTCGGCAACCATGTCCTGCGCGCGCAGCACGCGATCGATGGCCCACGTGAGATTCACGGCGGTGGGGCGCGCATTTTTTATCCGATGCACCGCGGCGTGGAAGGCGGCCCCGTCGTCGAGCACGTGACGCAGCAGAGCAACGCCGTATGCGCCGAACACGCCTATGCACGGTGCGCCGCGTACGGCCAGCGTTTTGATCGCGTTTTCGATTTCGTCCACGGTGCCCGCGCGCCGCACCACTTCTTCGTGCGGAAGCAGCCGCTGATCGATGTACTCGATGGCGTCACCGGTCCAGCGAATGGTCTCTACGCGGTTGCGGTTTTGCAAATTACAGCCTCTTTTGGCGCTGCTATGCCCGAAAGCCTAATGCCTTGGGTGCCGTTTCTTCGGGCACGTGCAGCAAAATCGCCGCCGCAATGGCGGCATGATACCCCTTGTCGCCGCGTGCCGGATCGGCCCGCTCCTGCGCTTGGTCGAGCGTCTCGGTCGTAAGCACGCCGAATCCAATGGGGACGCCGGTTGCAATTTGCACGGTCATGATGCCTCGCGCGCACTCTCCGGCCACGTATTCGAAGTGCGGCGTCTGTCCGCGCACGACAGCACCGAGCGCGACCAGCGCATCCAACTTCTCATCCGCTTCGATCAGTCGTTTGGCTGCCGGCGGCAGCTCGAAGCATCCGGGAACGCGATAGCGCGCGATGTCCTCCTCGCGCACGTTGCAGTCGGCCAAAGCGCGGCGCGCACCGTCCTCGAGCCACGCCGCCACATCTTCGTAGAATTGCGCGCTGATGATTGCAAAGCGTTTGCCGCTGCAGTCAATCGCATTCGCTTTGGCCGCACCGGTCACGCGTGATCGCCGTGCGGCAGCGGACCGGCCTTGGGCTCCTCGAACATGTGACCCAATTTGCTGCGTTTCGTTGCGATATACCGCTTATTGTATTGCGTCGGTTCAGTGTGCATCGGCACGCGGCCCACGATCTTCAAGCCGTATCCCTCCAGGCCGAAAATCTTGCGCGGATTGTTGGTGATGATGCGCATGTCCCGCACCCCCAAGTCGGCCAGGATCTGCGATCCTATGCCGTAGTCCCGCTTATCGACGGGAAGACCCAGCGCAAGATTTGCCTCGACCGTGTCGGCGCCTTGATCCTGCAGCTGGTACGCGCGCAATTTGTTGGCCAGGCCGATTCCGCGTCCTTCCTGGCGCAGGTACAAGAAGACGCCGCGGCCTTCTTTGGCGATGATTCGCATCGCGCCGTCGCGCTGCGCGGCGCAGTCGCAGCGAAGCGAATGCAGCGCATCGCCCGTCAGACACTCGGAGTGGACCCGCACCAGCAGGTCCTTTCCGTCCCCGATGTCCCCCATGACCAGCGCGACGTGAGTGTTGGCGTCGATCGTATTCTCAAATGCGTAGCCCGTCCAGGTACCCGTGTGTGCGGGCAGCTTGAACTCGGCGATCCGTTTGAGCAGTTTCTCGTTGCGCCAGCGGTGTGCGATGAGATCCTTGACCGTGACGAGTTTGAGCTGATGGCGTTTGGCGAACGCGATCAGTCCGTCGAGCCGCTCCATCGTGCCGTCCTCGGCCATGATCTCGCAGATAACGCCGGCGGGATACAGGCCAGCCAGCCGCGCCAAATCGACCGACGCTTCGGTCTGTCCGGCGCGCACCAGCACGCCGCCTTCCCGTGCACGCAGCGGAAACGTATGGCCGGGACGCAGCAGGTCCGACGGTTTCGTCGCCGGATCGAGCAGCGCTTGAATCGTCGCGGCGCGATCGTGTGCTGAAATACCCGTGGTGGTTCGGCCGCGCGCTTCAACCGAAACGGTGAATGCGGTTTCGTGCACGGCACTGTTCTCGGAGACCATCTGCGGCAGATGCAGCTCGTCCAGCCGCTTGCCGATCATCGGCACGCAAATCAATCCGCCCGCGTGCTTGCGCATGAAGTTGACGGCGTCCGGGGTGATCATCTGCGCGCCCATCACCAGGTCGCCCTCGTTTTCGCGATCCTCGTCGTCGAGCACGATGACCATCTTGCCGGCTCGAATGTCTTTGACGGCGTCGTCGATCGAGTCGAAGGGCGAAGCGCGTTCGAGCGTGCCGGCCAGATCCGGCAGCACCTGCGTGAGCCGTTGAAGCGAACGATACGATGGTTCGCGCTGACCCGAACGCAGATACGAAATAGCCGCCTCCGTTAAGCCGCTGCGCTCGGACAAGTCGGCAGCCGATAGGCCGGCCGCATCCATGGCGGTTTTGAGCTCTTCAGCGAAGGGCGGCACGCCAAAAGGTTACGCCGCGGGCTTAACAATTGTCAAGTTGATATACCTGACTCCCTGACTCACCAAGCGGATTTAAGCGCCTCGCGATATATGGACCTAGCCAGCATGGCGGCGCACATCGAATTTATTCTGGCAATTATCGGCGCCCTAGGTGCTCCGCTCGCCTATTTCCGCATCGACCATCGGGTTGCGAAGAAGTTCGTGGCTAAGGCCGGGCTCCTTGAGCGGCCCACGGGCAGAGAAAAAGTCATGCTGGCGCTGTCCCTTGCAAGCCTAGTCCTTTGCGCGCTTGGGTTCTATTCGCTGTCCCACCCAAAAAACAGCACTGTAGAGCGTTGGACGGCGCACAACGCTCGCGTCCAAGCGGTTCAGGAGCAATCGCTTCTGTGGGATTTCAACCTAAAGAAGTTGCCCTGGATCGATCAATTCCCCTTGCAATATCCATTCGGCCAAGAACTGCAAGCCGATTTCGTTTTTCCGGCGCAGGGTAAACTTCACATCTATTGGCACATTGAGCCGGTCCGTTCGTACATGTTTCGACCGCCGATCAGTATCGAAAATAATGGCTATGTCGACCAATCTCAGGGCGGCATGTTCTCGTGGTCCTTTTTTGGCGCTTGCTCCCGGGGAAAGGCATATTCAGTTTCGCATTAGCCGGTTTGAGGTGCAAGGCAACGGCTCGCGCCGCCAAACCGGGTTCGGTGTCATGTACAAGTTGATCTACTTTGTGCCGAAAGACGAGCAGTAGGTGCACGAAATGAATGACGATGTAAACGGCGATGAAGCCATGAAGCGATTCGAGGACTTGGGCCGAAAACTGTTCCAGGCCCCAAAAGAAGACGGCGACGATACCGACGAGATTACCGAGGAAGAGCCGGAGGCTGATGAATAGGTCCGCGCTGCCCTCGCGCAGTTTCGCGTTCTCGTTCCGCAAGACGTTATACGTCACACGCCTGCCGTCGCTGTTCTTGAGTACATTCAGGAACCGCTGCGCGTCGTCGCCCTCGCGGGCATTGAAGCGGAACACCTGTTCGTCGATGTAGCGGTCTAAGTGGAACGGACGCGGAGCGATGTACGTCCCCTTGATTGTCCGCTTGAGGCACGACCAAAAGTTTTCGATGCAGTTCGTATGAACGTGGCCGTCAACGTAGCGGATAGAGTGGTCCACGAAGGCGTGAACGTAGTCGGGAACGACTTGCCGATACGACCGAAGGGCGTCGGTATAGAGAACCGAGCCGAGCTCGACGTTCGCGTAAATCTTGGGCAACAAGACGGACGCCTTGTGGTTCGGAACGACGAAGGCGCGAACGCGGCTGTGTTTTTTCTGGGCGCTGCGCTCAACCATGCCGAAGACCGTCGTTTTGCCGGTCGCCGGTCCGTGCTTGAGTTTGCGAAAGCCGCTGCGCGAAAAGTAATTCGTGCGCGTTTTGCCGCCGACGAAGGTTTCGTCCGCTTCGACCTCGCCGGAAAAGGCTGCGCCGTCGTCCGTTTTCATGGCTTCGCGAATACGATGGAACATGAACCACGCCGTTTTCTGCGTTACGCCCAGGGCGCGGCCAAGTTCGTGCGAGGATGTGCCGTTCTTGGTATTCGCCAGGAACCAAATCGCCGGAAGCCATTTGGTGAACGACAGGGGGGATTCCTCAAAGATAGTTTTGGTTTTTACGGAAAACTGTCGCTTACACTCATTGCAGCGCCAAATCTTGCGGGTCGAGATAAACTGTACCGCTGCCGATCCGCAGCCCATGCGCGGGCACGCGATACCGTTCGGCCAGCGCAGTTTAACCGCGTACTCAAACGCTCGCTCGGGATCGGAAAAGAATGTCACGGCTTGGAGGAGAGTGGTCGGCGTTTCCATGCTCCAAGCCTATACTTGGGCTGTTCCACCTGTGTGGCACCCTGGTGAGTCAGGTCGGCTTTGCACAGAAAATGGCTCGGCGGGCTCCCTTTTTGTATGCAGTGGCGCGAATTTTGTGTGCAGACGCTCGGGAACGGGAAAGCACCGCCCTAAATAAATAGCCCGGCGTCCACTCGGAAAAGCTTCGCAAGCACCTTTGCCTGCGCTTTGCTGATTTTTCTCCGCCCGCTGAGAATAGCCGACGTGTTTCCGCGATCCCCGATGGCTTCCGCCACTTGCGCCTGAGAAACGCCCTTTCAGCTCCATAAGCTCTCGCAACGCTTCGAGCGGCGCCATCTCGACTTCCCACTCATCCGCGCCAACGGAGCGTTCGTAGTCCGCCACCAAGGCGCAGAGAACCCGGTAGTATTCCGTCTCCGCAGACGAACGCGCGCTGCCGCGAATCGCCAATGCCTCTATTTCGCGCATCGCTTCGCTGTACGCGCGTTTCGAGCGAATCACGTGCGGGCGTCGCTCTTGGAGCAAAGCTCCGTACTCTCGTTCTGCTACAGCCGTCATTTTTTCCACCTACCCTTCGTGTATTCAGCGTGAGTTAGGAACGCTCGAATCGTCACCACGCCGTCGGCGTAGTCTACGACGGCTATCAGGCGGTACTTGTTGCCCCCAATATTAAACACCGTGAACGGCCTAACGTAGTCGGCCGATGGAAAGTCCCCGTGCAACTGCACGAGCGACTCCCATCGTGCGCTCAAGACGATTTTTCGCCAAAGCGACAACGGCTTGGCGGCATCTGCGTGTTTGCGCGCGCCGGCTTGCAATTCAACGCCGCCCAACATCCTCACGGACCGAGAATATCAGGATTATCCAATGCTGTCAATATGACAACACCGGGCTTACTTGCCGGACCACCTGCCGCCTTTGGCCCTATTATCGGGCTTGCAAAGCATCTGACAGTTCTCACTCACTGTCTTGCCGCCTTACTCGACTCCATAGGTAATATGATCGGCGTCCATGTCGCCTATATCGAAGTGCCCCTTACAGACCGGGCAAATTCCCCGCTTGTCGGTAGACGCATAGACTATCCATCGCGTTCGCAGCGCGCCGACCTCACGTTCAAAAAGCGCCCCTTATCGTGTGGGAGTGCAGGCTCTGCAGTCGTCCGCGTTTATTGAGCCGACGCTTAACGATGAGCCCGCGGTATAATCGGTCTTGCGAAACAGCCCCTTCTAGTTCATGCTCTTTCCAGCAGGTTGACGTTCTTGAAGTTACGGATGGGGATTGGCTAAAGCCAGTCCCCTTGTTCGCCTGCTCACAAAATCGGCACGCTGCACAAAAAAGCGCCTGTTAAGTCGCTTTTATCGTACAAAACCTGCCCAAGCGGCGGACGGTCTTGAAGGTGGCGCTCCCTTGACTTGCCCTTCTTGTGGGGTTTCCCTCAGCCCAAGCCGTCCTGCGTGGGGTTTCTGCGTTCGGCTGAGCTGGAGCCCCGCAAGCACGCCAACGTCAGTACAGCAGTCCGCTTGCAGCCAAGCCACGTAACAAGGTCCCGTCGGCGCGCCAAGTGCATGCGAGCGGCTGGTAGCCGGCATTATTTCCCAGCCATTCAAGGCGCAGGAGCCGAGTTGGGTAAGGGGTCTGGACTATGGCCGACATTCAACACAGTTTACAGACGTATATCAGCGACATGCTGGCACTCGAAGAGCACGTGCGCGTGCCGTTCGAGACGCAGCTCAACGACCAAGACCTTCCCGACTATCCCGGGGCCGATGCGCTCCTTCGGCGCTTGAGTGACCTATCCAACGCGCACATTCAGTCGCTGCGTTCGGCGCTTGCCGCCGCGGGCGGTCACGAGGCGCATGCGGTCAAGGGCACCGTTTCGAGCATTGAAGGGTGGTTTGCAAGCGCGATCGACAAAATGCGCAAAACGAAGATCGCCAAAGCGTTGCGCGACGATTACACCGCGCTTTCGCTATGCACTGTTTCCTACGGCATGCTCCTCTCGACCGCAAATGCGTACGGGGCGCCGGAGATTGCTCAGTTGGCGGAACGTCACATGCGCGACTACGCCGAAACCATCATGGACATCGGACGCGCTATGCCCGAGGTTGTCGTGCGCGATCTCCAGCAAACCGGGCTGCCCATTACATCCACCGACGTGGCGGCAAGCCGGGCGCAGATCGCATCGGTTTGGCAAACCGGCAAACCCGTCGCGTAGGTTTTAGTCGAAAAGCGACGGCTGAAACGTTACGATCGGCTTGGTGATTTCGCAGCTGCGCAGTGCCGAATAGGCCTGCGCAGTTTCGTTCAGCGGATACAGCACCGCGCCCAAGAGCTGCGCCGTGACCACACGGCGCATAATCAGATTCAACGCCTCGCGCGTATCGTTAGGTCCGCACGAGTAGCTGGCAATAAGACGAATATCGCGAAAGTACAAATCGTTTGGGTCCAGGGTGAGTGCTACGCCGGGTTCGATCGGCGCAAACATCACCACGGTTCCGGCCGGCGCCGCGGCGGCAATCGCATCGCGCAAGGCTTGAGCGGAACCGGGACCACAAATTACGACGTCGGCACCGTCGAACGGTTCGGACGGCGCCATTTCGCGCACGCCCAAACCTCGGGCAAATGCGCGCCGGTCTTCCAGAAAGTCAGTGCCTGAAACGTCCGCGCCCATGTGCCGGCCGACGAGTGCGTGCATGAGGCCCATCACGCCCAGCCCGATAACGTGCATTCGATCGCCGCGCCGCAGACCGCTGCGCCGCAGCGACTTCACGACGCAGGCCAGCGGCTCGACCAAAGCGGCATCCGCAAAGGGTACGCTGTCCGGCAACCGCAGCGTGTCCGCCACGTTTTCTGCCGGAACGCGGAAATATTCAGCCAGTCCACCCGGAACGATCGCGGTTTTGCGCCACGTCGCGCATTGGACGTAATCGCCTCGCGCACACGCGCGGCACTCCAAGCATGGCGCGTGATGGTGCACGAAGACGCGATCGCCGACCTTGAAGCCGTGCTGCGCTCCATCACTCCCTACCGCTGCTATCACGCCGGCCGGCTCGTGCCCCAGCACCAGCGGAGCTTTGCGGCGAATGTACCAACCCATTACATCGCCGGTGCAGATGCCGCTCGCGCGTGTTTGCACGAGCAATTCTCCGGGGCCGATCGCCGGGACGTCGCGCTCCTCGATGCGAATGTCGTCGACGTCGTACAGCACGGCGGCTTGCATTCTCTTCGGCGTCATGGCACTATCGCGAACTTGATACCGTCGCCGACGTCGAGCCGCTCGAAGACGCCCTCGATCTGCGCGAGCGGCACGCTTGCAGTGATTAATGCGGTGGGATCGATCGCTCCGCCGGCGAGCAGTTCGTGCGAAAGCCGAACCGACGCCGGGCGAAAATGGAACGGAGCGACCAGACGAACCTCATCGTAATGGATGCGCGCGGCGTCGAACGATACACGCTCGCCCCACGGCAATCCACCGAAAAAGGACACGGTTCCGCCGCGCCGCACGAGAGCCGGCGCCGCTTCCCATACCTGCTTTGCGCCGGTACATTCGATCGCTGCATCTACGCCGCGGCCGTGCGTAAGCGCGGCGATGCGCTCCTGCAGATCGGATTCGCGCAGATTGACGGCGTGCCGCGCGCCCAGCCGTAAGCCCAGCGCAAGCCGCTCGCTGCGACGACCCGCGAGCACCACACGCGCGCCGTGCAAAGCAAGCAGCATCGCGTGAAGCTGTCCGAACCCGCCGTCGCCGATGACGAGCACCGTGTCGCCGGCGCGCGGATTCACGACTTCCACCGAATGTACCACGCACGCAAGCGGCTCCAAAAACGCACCGGCGGCATACGATAATTCAGGCGGTTTAGGATAGCAATTGCGTTCGACGATGCGGGCAGGCACCTCGATATACTGCGCGTACGCGCCCAGTATCATCGTCGTCATCACGGATTCGCACAGCTCCTCTTGGTCGCGCTCGCACCAAAAGCAGCGCCCGCACGGCGCGGAATGCACGCACATCACGCCGTCTCCGGCGGTGAATTTGTCGACGCCCGCGCCGGCTGCTGCGACGTTTCCGCAAAATTCGTGGCCGAATCGCGTAGGCATGGGCATGTGCGGATGGCCTCGGCGATAGGCTTTGAGATCCGTTCCGTCGGTCAAGGCGGCGTGAACGCGAACGACGATTCCCCCCGGCGGCGCGTCCGGAATGGGCACCTCGCGCAACTCGATCCGTTTGGGTTCCACCAGCACGGCGCAGCGCATCATCCCAGACATGCGACCAGCGCGGAACGCAATTGCGCGGGCAGCGGGCGGCTCTTGTGCGTGCGCCGATCCATGCACGCAACGATGAGTTCGAACACCGCTCCGGCTTCGCCGGTACGATCGTTGTGAACGACGGTCTGCCAGCGGATCGAGGACGCTCCCACTGCCTGTAAATGCGTGCGCAGCGTGAGCCAGTCGCCCATCATCGCCGGCTTGTGGTAATCGGCTTCGACATGCACGCGGGGCAGCCAAATGTCGTACGTTTCGAAGATCGAGCTGTACGGTAATCCCAGTTCGCCGAAAAAATCCATCTCCGCGCGCTCGATGGCGCGCTGGTAAGCCGCGAAGTACATGATGCCCGCAACGTCCACGTCGGCCCACTGCACCATGACTTGCGTTTCAAATACGCGCGCACCCTGCGGCGTGGTGTCTCTATACTGGGGCATGAGCGGCATATCGCGCGAGCGGATCGATTTCCAGGTTTACGCGCTCGCCGAGCCGGCGCGAGCCGAGCGTCGTGCGGCGCAGCGTTTCAGGAATGAGCGCGAGCTCGAACCAGTTCAGCCCCGTCGCCGCGACCGTCACGCTCACGCCGTCGACGCTCACGAACCCCTTTTCGCAAACATACCGCTGGAGGCGCTCATCGAGCGCAATGCGCATGCGTTCGCCCTGCCCTTCGGATACGCGGCCGAGCACCTCCGCGGCCGCGTCGACGTGTCCGTAGACGAAGTGACCGCCGATGCGATCACCCAAGCGAAGCGAGTATTCGACGTTGACGGCGTCCCCTTCGCTCAGCGAACCCAAATTCGAACGGTTCACCGTCTCGGGAAGGACCTGAAAATCGACCGCATCCCCTTGGACGCGTACTGCCGTCAGGCAAACGCCGTTGAGGGCAATCGAATCGCCTGCTCGAGCGTCCTCATGCGAAGCTCCTTCGCATTGCACGCGCAACAGCAGGCCGCCCTCTTCGAAAACCGTCCTCTGCAGCACTCTGCCGCGATACGCGATCAACCCGCTAAACATCAGCGTCGACGATTCCGGAAACGAGCACATCTTCTCCCAGCTGTTCGACGCGATCGAATCGAAGGCCCCGCAGGCCGCTCAGCGAGCCCGAACTCAAGACCGGAACCGACGTTTGCGAGCGCAGCAAACGCGGCGCGATGAGCCAGTGAAATCGGTCCACCAAACCTTCTTCGAACAAGTGCGCTGCCATGGTGGGACCGCCTTCGCACAGCACGCTGGATATTCCGCGCTCGCGCAGCGCTTGCAGTGCAGCCGACAGGTCAAGCTGCATACAATCGCGCGTGCCGATCAAGACGATCTCGGCAACGGATTCCAGCGCCGAAAAACGCGCGCGCGCGCCGCCCGGAGCAAGAACGATCGTTTTCGCGTAGCCTTCCCGGGGCATGAAGATCGCGCTGCCGGGATCGACCGCATCGTTTTCGCATGCAACGACGCGAACGTACTCGCGCAAGCGGTGGTGCGGCGGCCGCACGGTCAGTTGCGGATTGTCGACGCGAACCGTACCGGCTCCCACAACGACGGCATCGTGAGCGATGCGCATATCGCGAACCAGATCGAATGCCTGCGATCCCGTCAGCCATTCGCGGCCGTTCGGCCGAGCGGCAACGTAGCCGTCGAGCGACATCGCCATCTTGAGCGAAACATACGGACGCATCGCGCGAACCGCGCGAGCGAACGGTTCGATCAGCGCGATCGCTCCGGCATCGTCGCACACGTCGACGGCCACGCCGCGACCGCGCAGATACCGTACGCCGCTTCCGTTCGTCCTTGGATCCGGATCGGCAACCCCCGCAACGACCCGCGCTACGCCGGAACGCACGATCGCATGCGTGCATGGGGGCGTGCGGCCTTGATGATTGCAGGGCTCCAGGGAAACGTACAGCGTCGCACCGCGCGCCAGTTCTCCCGCGGCCTGCAGCGCGTTCGCTTCCGCATGCGGCTCGCCCGCACGATGATGATAGCCTTCGCCGGCAATCGTTGCATCGCGGACGACGACGGCGCCCACCGGAGGATTTGGCGAGGTGCTTCCGGCTGCGCGCTGCGCCAGTTCGCAGGCGCGTTCGATGTAGAGCCGGTCCAGAGGATGCACCCCAAGACTATTAGGCTCTGGCTAACACAATTGCCTGTTCGACGCATGCGCCTGCCGCGCGCAAGGTCGACGCGCAGTCCTCGAGCGTTGCTCCGGTGGTTACGACGTCGTCGAGCAATATGAGCCGCCGCCCCGCGACGTCGCACCCGCGCCATGCGAAGCGCCCGTGCGCGGCCAAGCGGGCTTGGCGTCCGCGCCCGCGCTGGCGGTCGCCGCGAACCTGCACAAGACCACTACATTCCGACGCTTCGTTGCCCGCGGCAATCAGCCGCACGATCAACTCGCATCCGTCGAACCCGCGCTGACGGCGGCGTGCTGCGGTTGTGGGGACGGGAACGAGTATGCCGCGCGAGGGCACGACGTGCGCGAGCCGCTCCGCTGCCGCACGCGCAACGTCGCGGCGTCCGCTTTTGAGCGCCAGGACGATCGACCGTAGCGTGCCGTCGTATGCGCCCAGCGCCGTCACCTCAAGCGTCTTGAGGCGCGAGCTGCGGCCTGCGCCGAGCGGCAAACATCGTTTGCACGCCCCCGTTCCCACCGCGCCGCAGCCGGCGCATTGCGGCGTAAAAAGTAAGTCGACGACTTGGCGGAACACCATGGCGGCCAATCACGGCGGGCCGCGCGGGAAGCAAGAGCGCAGTTTTTTTCTTGCGCGTGTCGATCCTCGCGATTTCCATTCGTCTATGGTACGAAACACCGCACGAGAGGAGATTCCATATGAAATATATCGCCCTGATCTACAATCCGGCCGGCCTCTTTGAGAACATGCCCGACGCCGACGCCGACGCTCTCTTTAAAGAGTACTCCACCTTCACCGAGCGGGCCCAAGCCGCAGGCGTCGTGACCGGCGGCGCACGCCTTGCGCCTGCCGGTGCGGCGACCACGGTGCGCGTGAAAGGCGGAAAACGCCTCGTCGCCGACGGTCCGTTTGCCGAAACCAAAGAGATACTAGGCGGCTTTTACGAGCTGCAGTGCAACAATCTGGACGAAGCCTTGGACTGGGCCGCGCAGATTCCCGGCGCGCGGGATGGATCCGTTGAAGTCAGGCCCGTCGCCGACAACTGATGCGCTTGCGCGCACGTTCGGGCATGAAGCTGCGCGCGCCGTTGCAACCCTGGCCCGCATCTTCGGCGACCTGCAAGTCGCCGAGGATGCCGTGCAGGACGCGTACGTCATCGCGCTCTCGCATTTCGAACGCAATCCGCTTCCACCCAACTTATCTGCTTGGATCTTTACGACCGCCAAGCGCGCGCTCATCGACCGGCTGCGCCGCGAGCAAAGCGGCCGCGCGAAGCTGGCGGCGCTCGCGCAGAGCAACATCGCATCGCCGCAGGAGCTCGAAGAACCCGTGATCGCCGACGATCGCCTCAACCTGATCTTCGCGTGCTGCCATCCGTCACTCGCGGAGCAAGCCCAGGTCGCACTCATTTTGCGCGCCCTGTGCGGACTTTCGACCGCCCAAATCGCGTCCGCGCTCATCGAACCCGAGCCCACCGTTGCGCAGCGTCTGGTTCGCGCCAAGCGCAAAATCGCGCAGGCTCGCATTCCGTTCGTCATACCGAGTGCGGCGCAGTTGCCGTTGCGGCTGAGCGTTGTGCTCGGCGTCGTTTACGCGATCTTCAATGCGGGTTATGCCGCTTCGTCCGGAACCGATTTGGTGCGCACGGACCTTTGCGAGGAGGCGATGTATCTCGCGCACACCCTTAGCGCGCTCATGCCGGACGAGCCGGAGGCGCTCGCGCTCAACGCTTTGCTGCTGCTGGTGCACGCTCGCCGTGACGCGCGCGTAAGCGCCGCAGGCGAACTCGTTCCGCTGGAACGCCAAGATCGCGCTCAATGGAAATGCGATGAAATTGCAGCGGCGTTCATGCTCTACGATCGGGCGCAGCGTCACGGCGTTACAGGCCAGTTCGTCCTGGAAGCGTCCATCGCGGCCGAACACGTTCGCGCCGACAGTTTCGATCGGATCGATTGGAAAGCCATAGCGGCCTCGTACGATCGCCTGCGCTCGGTCTCGCCCAGCTTCGCGGTCGAGGTCAATGCTGCCGTCGCGCATGGATTCGCATTCGGCCCTCACCTCGCTCTGCTTCGCCTGGATCCGCTGGCACGCACGCAGGAAGCTGCACGCTATCATTACGTGCACGCCGCACGTGCCTGGGCGCTCGAGCTTCTGGATCGGTTCGAGGAAGCCGCCCGGGCCTATCGGCGCGCGCTCGAGCTGTGCGGCAATGATTCGGAACGCGCTTTTCTGCAGCGCAAGCTGTTCGAACTTAAAGCCACGCCGGCGTCGCGTCCGGTTCGTTCGCTACTATGACGCCGTCCAGCACCGCGCCCGGCGCAACCGTATAGTCCATCCCGACAATCGCATCGCGAACCAGCGCTCCCGAACCAATGCGCGAACCTTGCCACACGATCGAACGCTCGACGCGTGCGCCCGCGCCGATCTCCACACCGCCGCCGACCACCGATGGCCCTACGATCGCTGCATCGGGCGCGACGGCGGCGTCCGGAGCGGTCCACACGTCGCAGGTCAGCCGGGTTTCACCCGGGATGGCAAAGGTACCGCGCAGGATGTCGTTGGTCGCACGTCTGTATTCGTCGGGCGTGCCGATGTCGCACCAATATGCACCGCGCGCATCGAAACCGTAAAACGCTTCCCCGGCTTGCTGCAGCGAGGGAAACACGTTCTTGCCGAAATCGTAAAACACGCCGGCCGGAATGTGCGCGAAGATTTCCGGAGTGAAGGCGTAAATGCCGGTATTGACGAGCTTGCTGCGCTCGGTGCCTGCAGCGGGCTTTTCCTGAAAGCCCGTGATCCTGCCATCGGCGCCGGTTACCACGACGCCGTATTGATCCACCTTCTCGCGTTCGACCAGACCGATCGTCGCGAGCGCTTTTGTGCGCGCGTGGAATTCGAGCAGATCGTCCAGCGGCAGATCCGTCAAATCATCGCATCCGACCACGACGAAAGGACCGCCGTGGAGATACGCGCGCATCTGTTCGACCGCGCCGGCACTGCCCAGCAACGCGTTTTCGTGCAGGTATTCCAGGCGCACGCCGAACTGTGAGCCGTCGCCGAGCGCGGCAAGGATCATGTCGGGCAGATAATGCACGTTGATCGCGATCTCATCGAAGCCGTACGATTTGAGATAGCGGATCACGTGCACAGCGTTGGGCTGCCCGATCACAGGGACCAACGGCTTGGGCACTTGTTTGGTCAGCGGATAGAGCCGAGTGCTCAAACCACCCGCCAAGATCATCGCTCTCATCGCCTACGTCTTTCCCTTCGCAAAGCGCGAACGCACGCCGTCAAGCGCCACCAGCAGCACAAAGCGCGGCAGCGCCAGCTGCCTGCGCCAGCGGTACGGTTCTTTGAACAGGCGGTACAGCCATTCCAAACCCAAGCGACGCCACACCCCCGGCGCGCGCGGCAGTTTTCCGCTGATGACGTCGAACGAGCCGCCGACTCCGATGCCCGCGCCGCATCCCGTTTGCGGCAAGTACTGCGCAAGCCAGAACTCCTGGCGCGGAAAGCCGATCCCTACGAACAACAGCTGCGCCCCGCTGTGACGGATCTGCTGCGCAATTTCGTTCGATTCTTGCGGCGCAAAGTATCCGTTCCTGGTCCCGGCGACCCGCAAACCGGGATAGCGCAGCTGCAGCGCGCGCGCAGCTTCTTGCGCGACGTTCGCGGCGCCGCCGAATAGAAATACCGCGATGCCTTCGCGAGCCGCCCGCGCGCAGAGATGCTCGATCATCTCCACGCCGCTCACGCGTCCGTGCAATTGCGCTCCTTGCAAGCGCGCGACGGCCAGCAGTCCCACCGTATCACACAGCGAAATCGCGCACGCGTTGAGCACGGCCCGGTACTGCGGATCGCCGTGCGCGTGGACGACCATTTCCGTGCCCAACGTAACGACTTGGGCGCCGGCGCCGCGGTCCGCAAGCCGCAGTATCGCGTCGGCAGCCGCATCCGCATCGAGCACGTCGAGCCGGCACCCCAAGATCTCCAGCGATGCAGGCGGGCTCAAAGGACGGCAGGTTCTCGGTAGCGTTCGACGATCGGCAGCAGCTCGCGAGCGAGCGAGTCGGGCATGCCGTCCAGCGGCAGCCGACACTGCCCCACGCTGAATCCCAGAGCGCGCATGGCCCACTTCACCGCGATCGGGTTCGTGGTCGCAAACAACCCGCGCATCAGCGGCAGCAGCGAGAGATGAATGCGGGCAGCTTCTGCAGCATTTCCATTGCGAAAGGCGGCGACCATCGCCGCGTACTGGGGCGAGCAAAGGTGCGAGGCCACCCCAACTACGCCGTCGGCTCCCATTGCCAAGCACGGCAAAAACAAATAATCGTCGCCGGAAAAAACCGCGAACTGCGCGGGACGCAGCGACAGAATCGTACCGATTTGCAGCAGATCGCCGCTGGACTCTTTGACGCCCGCTACGTTGGGATGCCGGCGCGCCAGTTCGAGCAGCGTTTCGGGCAGCATGTTGACGCCGGTTCGTCCAGGGATATTGTAAACGATGACGGGCAGAGTCGTCGCGTCGGCGATGTGCCCGAAGTGCGCGAGCATGCCGCTCTGCGTGGGTTTGTTGTAGTACGGAACGACGGCCAAAATTGCATCCGCGCAGGCCTTTTCGGCGTCGACGGCCAGCGAGGCCGACTCGCGCGTATCGTTGGTTCCGGCGTTCGCGATGACCCGCGCGCGAGCGCCGACGGCCTGTTTGACCGCGGTAAACAACGCCGCACGCTCCGATCGCGTAAGCGTTTGGCCCTCGCCGGTGGACCCTGCAACCACAAGCGCGTCGTTCTGGCGGGCGACCAGCCACAGCGCCAGATGCGCCGCCTCCTGCATGTCGATCTCGCCGCGCGCGTCGAACGGCGTGACCATCGCGGTTACGATCGTGCCCAGAGCGTTCATGCGGTTTCCCCGGGGATCTGCGCCAAATGAAAGCGGTCGTGCACGGCTTGCTCGGCGCGCTGAGCGTCCTGCGAAGGCACCAGGACCGAGACCGTAATGCTGCTGTCGGTGCAATGAATGATTTCGACGTCGGCGGCCGAGAGCGCTCGAACGATATCGCGTACTACTCCGGGCGTATGCCGCATTGCCGCGCCGACGACCGACAGTTTGCAGCATCCTTCACGCACGCGCACCGCCAAATTCAGGTCTCCGAGCAGCGTGCGAATTTCGCCGCCGCGATCGCCTTCCACCACGAACATCACTCCGGCTTGATTGATCGTCACCTGGTCGATGGAGACGCCCGCGTCGGCGATGCGCGCGAACATCTGCAGCTCGACCTGCATGCGCCGCCGGGCGTGTTCGATATCGCCGCGAATGACGCGAATCCACGTCACGCGCCCGGACGCCGTGACGCCCGTTACGGGCTTTTCGTGCTCGACGGATTCGTCGATTACGGTGCCGGCGCCGGTGCGCAATCCTTTGATCGCGTACGGCGTCGCATTGCGCTGCGCAAAATCGGCAGCCTTGTGGTGCATGACTTTGGCTCCGTGCTGTGCCAGTTCGGTCATCTCTTCCAGCTGGCGCGCGCGATCGTATGCGCACCGGAAATCCGCTGCGGATCGGCCGTCATCGCGCCGTCTACGTCGGTATAAATGTCGACGCGCTCGGCTTCGAGGGCGTGCCCAATTGCAATCGCCGTCAAATCGGTTCCGCCGCGGCCCAACGTAGTGACGTCACCGCTTTCGCTCAATCCTTGAAAGCCGGCAATCACCGGGATCGAACCTTCGTCTATCGCTTGACGGACGCGCGCCGGCTCGACGCGCAGAATCTGCGCGTCGCCGTGATTGCCCCGATTGACGATGCCGGCTTGCGCGCCGGTCAGCGAAAGCGCGTGGAGACCCGCCTGTTCGAGCGCATCGGCAAATACGCACGCCGACACGATCTCTCCGCAAGCGAGCAGCGCATCGCTGGTGCGCGTACCCCCGCGACCGCCGATGAGCGAAAGCAGCGTGTCGGTGGCGTACGGGTCCGGTGCGCGCCCCATTGCCGAAGCGACCGCTACCACCGCGTGCCCGCGGTCGCACTCTTCGCGCACGCGCGAAACGGCCAGCGCGCGTACTTGCGGAGTCGCCAGCGACGTGCCTCCGAACTTGAGCACGACAATCGTACTCATGCGGTCTTCTGCCGGGCGAGAAACAGCTCCAATATCTGCACGCCGTTGGTCGCCGCGCCTTTGCGCAATTGATCGCCGGCGATCCACATCTGGAACGAGCGTCCCGGGTTGGCCCCACAGGCGCGCAGTCGAGCAACGTGCACCATGTCGGTGCCTTCCACGTCGCGCGGTGTGACCGCGCCGCTGCGATGAAACACCACACCCGCGGCGCGTTCGAACGCCTGCGCCAGTTCTTGCAGCGACGTCTCGCGCTGGGTTTCCACGAAGACCGCTTCGGAGTGTGCCGTGCGCACCGGCACGCGAACGGCGGTAACGAATACAGGCAACTCCGGCAACTCGAGCACTTTGCGCGTTTCGTCGCGCACTTTCCGCTCTTCGCCGCTCTCGCCGTCGTCGTCAAGCGGACCGATCTGGGGCACGGCGTTGCCGACGACGTTGCCTTGCCCGCGATCGAACGTTTCGAGCGCCGCGCGGCCCGCGCCGCTGACGGCTTGATACGTCGCCACGCGCACGCTGCGCAGTCCGGCCGTATCGCGAATCGGCGCGAGCGCCACGCACAGAATGATGGCCGTGCAGTTCCCCACCGGAAAGAGCCGCTGTTCGGGCAGCATCGCGTACGCGTTGATTTCGGGCACGATGAGCGGAACGTCCGCGCGCATGCGAAACGTGTCGCCGTTGTCGATCACGACGGCGCCGCGCTGCACAATCGCGGGCGCGTACCGGCTGCTCGCGTCTTCCGAACTCGCGAAAAAAACGGCACCGTACTCTTGCAGCGCTTGCGGTGTCGTGGCGCGTACGCCGTCGCGCGGCCGTGAAGCGAACAGCCCGATGCTGCTCACGGGCACGTTGCGCTCGCGCAAGACGCGAACGATCGTTTCGCCGACGAGCCCCGTTGCGCCCACGACGGCGACGTTCACAGCAGGGACTCCAAACCGATCTGCAAGCCGGTGCAGCGATCTACGTTGCGCAGCGCGAGCAGAATGCCGGCCGCAAACGAGTCGCGCGAGAGAGAATCGTGGCCGATTGTCAGCAACTCGCCTGCGCCGCCGAACACGACCTGCTGGTGCGCGAGCGCTCCCTGCAGCCGCATGCTGTGTATCGGCACGGCCGCGGGTCCTCCGCCAAGGCGGATCTCCGCTGCGGTTGCGGTTGCGGTTGCGCTGGGCTTGTCGCGCTTTTCCCGACGGTGCATTTCGACGATCTCGACGCTGGGGAAAAATGCCGCCGCTTGACGGGCAAAGCGCATCATCAGCACGGCGCCGATCGCAAAGTTGGGAACCAGCAGCGCTCCAACGCCGTGCCGATCGCACAGCGCGCTCAGCTCTTCGCGTTCGCTTTCATTCCATTCGCTCGAACCGATGACTGGGCGGACGCCTGCCTCCACTGCAGCGCGCGCGCATTGCTGCGTGGCAGGACGAGCGGTGAAATCGATCAGCACGTTGGGACGCTCGTGCGCAAGCAGCCGGCGCACGTCGTCGTCAATGGCCTCGTTCGGTGCTGCCGTGCGCGCGAATCCGCCCGCGTACTGCATGTCCGCTGCGGAGCTGACCGTTTCGCGCGCGAGCCGCCCCATGCGTCCAAGCACGCCTGAAACGGCGACTTTGAGCACGTGCCCCGTCGGTGCCGCGATGTCCGGCTTAGACTTTTTCCAGCGGCGCGTATTTGAGCATGACCATCTTCTGTCCGACGTTCGGAAAGTCGATCGTCACCAGTCCGTCGCCGCCCGCTCCGACGACGTCGCCGATCGTGCCCTCACCCCATTTGGGATGCCGCACGCGATCGCCCTTTTGCAGATTCATCTTTATGCCGGCGCCGGCAGTCTCGTGAATCGAAACTTCGCGCCAGCGGCCGCCCGCCGGACGCGGCAGCACGACGCCCCCGAGCATCTCGATGTCGGGCATTTCCTCTAAGAAGCGCGACTTGGGATGCGCAAACGTATTACCGAAAAGCGTGCGCCGCTCGGCATACGAGAAGAACAGCCGGTCCATAGCGCGCGTAACGCCTACGTATGCCAGCCGGCGCTCTTCTTCCAATTCGGTCATGTCGACGAGCGCGCGCGAATGCGGAAAGACGCCTTCTTCCAGCCCGGTGAGGAACACGTTTTGAAATTCCAAACCCTTGGCGCCGTGCAGCGTCATCAAAGTCACGTATGACGATTCGGAGTCCAGCGCATCGAGATCGCTGATGAGCGCGATGTTGGCCAAAAACGCCGACAGCGTAGCCTCGGGTTCGTTTTGCTCGTACTCGCGCGCCACACCGACGAGCTCTTGCAGGTTTTCCAGGCGCGTGCGGGCATCGGCGGTATCCTCTGCGCGCAGTTCGCGAACGTAGCCGGATTCCTCCATCACCGCCACGAGCAGATCCGCAATGGAGTAGTCCTTGGCGCGATCGCGCAGGGTTTCGATCAGCTCAGCGAATCGTTCGAGTTCCTTGGTCTTCTTGGGAACGGCCTTCTTGAGCAGGTCTTTGTCGAAAACGGCTTGGCCGACCGACATCCCGGCCTGCCCGGCGGCAGCAACCAAACTCGCGAGCGTCTGCTGACCGATGCTGCGGCGCGGAACGTTGACGATCCGCTTGAATGCCAGCGCATCGGACGGATTTTCGATGTACCGCAGGTACGCGACCACGTCTTTGATTTCGGCGCGCGCGTAGAAACCGACGCCGCCGACGACGCGATATGGAATACCTTCGGCAATGAGCGCTTCCTCGAACACGCGCGACTGCGCATTGGTGCGATAGAGAACCAGGAAGTCGCGATACGCGGAGCCTTCGCGCACGAGTTCTTTGACTTTTTCAACGACGTACCGCGCCTCGGACCGTTCGGTATCGGCGCCGAACGCCGTGATCTTATCACCCTGCGCGCGCTTGGTGAACAGGTTCTTGGCCTGCCGCGTCTTGTTATTGCCGACCAGCGTGTTGGCGGCATCGAGAATCGTCTGGGTGCTGCGATAGTTTTCTTCGAGCGTGAAGATCTTCGCGCCGGGAAAATCCTGCTCGAAGCGCAGGATCATGCGGTAGTCGCTGCCGCGCCAGGAGTAGATCGATTGGTCGTCGTCGCCGACGACCGTGACGTTCTTGTGCTTTTCGCCCAAGATTGCAATGAGGCGGTACTGCGCGAAATTGACGTCCTGATACTCATCAACCAGGATGTACTGAAAACGCTTCTGCCATTTCGTGCGGGTCGGTTCGTCTTTCTCGAAGAGATCGATCGTGCGCACGATGAGATCGTCGAAGTCCAAACTGTTGGACTCGGAGAGACGGCGCTGGTACTCCGCGTAGACGTTGCCGTAGCGTTCGCCCAAAAAGGAAGCGTTCTTCTGATGATAGGCTTCCGGCCACACGAGCGCGTTCTTGGCTTTGCTGATTTCCGCAAGGCATGCGCCGGGCGTGAGCTGGCGCTCGTCGTAATCCAAATCGGAAAGAATGTCCTTGACCAGCGAACGCTGATCGGCGTCGTCGATGATCGCAAAATTGGCTGCGATGCCGATGCGGCGGCCGTCGCGGCGCAACATTCGCACGCACATCGAGTGAAACGTGCCGACCCACAAATCGCGCGCGGCGTTTCCGACCATGCGCTCCAAGCGCGTCTTCATTTCGCCGGCAGCTTTGTTCGTGAACGTTACGGCCAAAATACGGTCGGGCGCAACGTCGAGCTCTTCGAGCAAATATGCAATGCGATGCGTAAGCACGCGCGTTTTTCCGCTGCCTGCACCGGCAAATATCAGACACGGGCCATTCGCGTGGCGAACGGCGGCAGATTGTACGTCGTTAAGGACTTCGGTCTCGAGGATCATTCTTTGTCTCTTCGACACGCGACGAAAATCGGCCTCGCCGCTCGGCAGGCCGCGCGCCCGGCGATATTTGTCGGGGGTTGCTTAGCGGGCCACCGACAGGGTTGCGGCCGGACGCGCTGCGAGCACGTATGCCGCCGCCAAGTACGAAAGCGTGGACTCCGCGCCCATGTTGAAGTTTACCGTGGTCTCATTTAGGCCGTCCAAGCAGCCGCCGTTGCGCGCCATGACGATGCCGCGTGAATTCCGGCCGTAATACCAGTCCAGCCCCAGCTGCGCGGTGCCGCGATATGCCGGATCGCCCGTCGCATCGTACGCCACCAGCGCGGCATCGACCAGCGCCGCCGATTCGACCGGCTGCTGCGAATACTTGGGTTTGACCCCGCCGCGCTGAAACCAGCCGTGGTTGCCCACCGGAACGTGCACGCCGTCTTCGACCGCGACGCGCCGGTAGAAATCGAAGGTGCGCACCCCGATTGCGATCAGTTCGTCGTCGCGAAGCGATAGACCGGCACGCAGCATGGCTTCGGGCAAGCGCGCGTTGTCATAGGTCAATGCGTTTTCGTACCACTGCCAGTCGCCGTCGCGCACGTCCAAATACTTTTGTTTCAGGCTCTCGGCCAGCGTTCGCAGCCGGCGTTGATATGCGGGCACGTCGCCGTCCGCAATGCTCGCCTCGCAGGCATGGGCGAGCCCTATCGCCGCGTACGCCTGCGAACGCGGGTAGGAAAGCCATTCGAGCGAACCGAGCGCCTTGCCGAAAAGACGCTGCGAAACGCGGCGCCACGAACCGCGCGGCGCGTACCGCATTCCGTATCCCAGCGCCCACAACGCACGCCCGACCGAATCGTGCGTGCCGACCGCATCCAGCCAGCAACGGTCGTATCCCATGAAATTGTGAAACCGGCCGTCCTGCAGCTGGGCGTCGTGCAAAAAGGACAGGTACGTCGAGGCCAGCCGCTGCGCGGCGGCATCGTGCGGATCGATCTGGAGCTTGGCCAGCACGACCATATATGCGCGCGAAACATCGTCGGTGCAGTATCCCGTCGAGCGGTTGGGAACGTCTTCCAGGGCGTGCTGAATAACACCGACGTCGTCGCTGAGAGTTATGAGATGTTCCAGCGTGGGCAGCGAGCGAACGCCGTCAAATCTATGCAGAATGGATCAGCTCCATTTCTTGCGGCGCGAGTTCTGCGAACAGTTTGCCGTACTCGGCGGCGACGTGCGGCCAGGTCATTTGGCGGCCGAACCGGTACGCGCGCCGTTCCGTAGCGCGGCGCAGCGCCTGATCGTCGAGCAATGCGGTAACGATCCGCGCGATCGACTTGGCATCGCGGAATTCGCATAAGAATCCGCGGTGGTTGGCGAGCACTTCCTGGGCGTAGAGATAGGGCGTCGACACGATCGCTTTGCCGCATCCGACCGCGTATGCAAGCGTGCCGCTCACGATCTGCGTGGGGTTCAGATAGGGCGTCAGATAGATGTCGGTCGCTTCAAGATAGCCGACCAATTCGTCGAAATCCAAATATTTGTCGATCAGCTGCACGTTGTTCTGCAGGCCGTAATCGCGCACCAACTGCTGCAGCGATTCCCGGTAGGATTCACCTTCGCGCCGGCGCACGACGGGGTGCGTTTCACCCAAAATCAGATACAGCGTTTCGGGATGGCGCTTGACGACGTCGCGCATGGCTTCGATCGCGTACTCCAACCCTTTTCCGCGGTTGATCAATCCAAAGGTCGATATCATCATGCGCTGGCCGATTCCGAACGAGGCTTTGAACGGCGCGGTATCGCGGAATTCGACGTCGGGCACGCCGTGATGGATCACCTGCACGCAGGCCGGATCGATGCCGTAAACGCGTCCCAGCAAATCGCGTCCGGTTTCGGAGAGTACGATGACGGTGGCGGCATAGCGGCACACCTCGCGCGTTACGCGCAGCATCACTTCGTCGGGCTCTGGCAATACCGTGTGCAGCGTAAGAACGACCGGTTTTTCCACGGCGGCCAGGAGATCGATGAGCCATTCGCCGCGATCGCCACCGAACAAGCCGTACTCGTGTTGAATGTTCAGCACGCCGGCTGGGTGCGCATTGACGATGGCTGCGACGTCGGCATACGATTCGCGACGGTCTTCTTGCAAGCGGGCGACCACTTCAGGGCCGTACTGGCGAACTTCCCCGCCCGGTTCATCGATCGCGATGATCTCGCTGCTTGTGTGGAAGGCTCTGTCGAACGAGTCCACCACGTCTTTTGTAAACGTCGCGATTCCGCATTCGCGCGGAGGGAATGAGCCCATGAACAGCGTGCGCGGAACAGCAGCCACGGCGAGCGCGTCTTGGGACCGGCCCATGACCTTTCGATCTCCAAACGCCAGCTCGGAGGAATACCATGCACGGCAGGCGGGCAAAGCTGGCGGCTACCCTCCTGCGATTCGACGTGCAATTTATACCCTTGGTCTCATCTAGGGTAAACCCTTGGCACTACAAGAGGTTGCGGAAGCTTACTCTCTACACGCACCAGCGTGCGCTTAGCCGGCTCCGATGGGCGCAGTTGGTCCGATGCGCGAACCCGCGGGCGCGACGGTACCCGGTTCGATCACGACATCGTGTCCGATCACGCTGCCGGCTTCGATTCGTGCGTTCTTTCCCACCCGCGAACCGCTGGCGACGATACTTTCCTCGACGGTCGCTCCGTCTTCTACGCTGACGCCGTCCCACAGAACGCTGTCGCGTACGACGGCGTTCGCACCGATGCTGCATCCTCGACCCAGCACGACATTAGGCCCGACCTTCGCGGTCGGATCGATGCGCACGTCTGCTTCCGCGTGCACCGGCTCGATCACGTTGCGCGCGTTTTTCACGCCCGGCTCGAACTTGAGCGGCATCGCGCCCGAGAGAATGTCGCGGTGGGCGCTCAGATAGTGCTCCGGGCGTCCCAGATCGATCCAGTAGTCGGCGGTGGTGTACGCGTACAGCGCTTGATGTTCGGCCAAAATTTTCGGAAACGTCTCGCGCTCGATCGATACGTTGCGCCCGGGCGGTATCATGGCCAGCACGGCCGGTTCGAGCAGATACGTTCCGGCGTTGATCTCGTTGGTCGGCTCGCTGCCTTTGGGAGGCTTTTCCACGAATTGCGAAATTCGCCCGTCCCGGTCGTGCACGACGCACCCGAACGCCGACGGATCGTCGACCGTAATCAGGTGCAAAACGCCTAAGCCGCCCTTGCGCGCGTGGTAGTCGATCATCGCTTGCAAATCAAGGCTGGTGAGCACGTCGCCGTTGAGCACGAAGAACGGTCCGGTGATGTGCTGCTCGACATTCTTTATTGCGCCCGCAGTGCCGAGCGGTTCGTCTTCGATCACGTACGTGATGCGCATGCCCATGCGCGAGCCGTCGCCGAAATACTCCGTAATGGCTTGCGGCATGTAGCCCGCCGGCAGAATGACGTCGCAGATCCCCGCCTCGCGCAGCCGCTCGAGCGTTCGCGCTAAGAAGGGCACGTTCACAATCGGAACCATCGGCTTGGGCGTTCCAAACGTCAGGGGGCGCAGCCGCGTGCCCTCGCCGCCGACCAACACGATTGCCTGCACGGGCGACCCTCCGCAGAAGCGTACATCAAGCGAACTTTGAACGAATTCCGCCGCTGTATACGAGCTTTCCCCTCGGGATAGGTTGGTAACGATTCGGCAAGCCGGCGTGCGCTCGGCGTGATGTCGCCTTGCATGAGCCGTTCAGCGTCGCGTAGTATAGGCACGGCGCTATTCCCGGGTGGTGTAACTGGCAACACGCCTGGCTCTGAACCAGGAGACTCGAGGTTCGATCCCTTGCCCGGGAGCCACGGCCCTATCGTCTAGAGGCCTAGGACGCCGCCCTCTCACGGCGGTAACACGGGTTCGAATCCCGTTGGGGCTAGAAGTTTTGCGGGGACGCCGGTTTACATCGGCGTTTTTCTCCTTGTTCTGCAATCTTCGATGCTACGCGACAGTAAACATTACAGGACGCTCTACGCCGCTGTATGCATGTTGCCGCCCGGTATATGCGCGCCAGACGTCTAGCAGTATAATGGTTCCAATGAAGCACGCGCTTTATGCCCGTTGCGTTTAGCTATTCAAGCGAAAACCGTTCCGTACCGCAGCGTTGGCTGCGAATTCAGCAACAAACGTCATAAAAGGGCGGTTCATACAATGAAGAAGGCCATCGGTGTACTTATCACTCTCGCCATGACTACGGCGATTGCCCTCGCGCAATCCGCGCCGCCGTCCCCGTCCCCATCCCCGCAAACTGATGCA
Source organism: Vulcanimicrobiota bacterium (assembly GCA_963777315.1). Classification (GTDB taxonomy): domain Bacteria; phylum Vulcanimicrobiota; class Vulcanimicrobiia; order Vulcanimicrobiales; family Vulcanimicrobiaceae; genus CAVYEM01. The sequence continues at coordinate 14,621 of CAVZQC010000004.1, read as the reverse complement.
ACACCACAGGTCATCAATCTCGCTACGCCGATTCCAGGCATCGTCAGCGTTAATCTGCCAGCAAATATTCCTCTTGTCGTGAAAACTGAGGAAAGCCTAAACTCATATGCGGCGCAAGGCGGCGAAAAGGTGCGCTTTCAAGTAGCCCAAGATTTCATCGTGTCAGGCTACCTCATCGCTAAGGCGGGCGATACAGCCGAAGGAAGCGTCCAAGAAGCACAGCAGGGAAAATCTGGGTTTTATGGCTTCGGGTACAAGGCTGCAGATTTACGAATGAGCGTTGATAAGATATATACGTTCTGCGGTTCTGCTCTCCAAGTAGCGTTTGACCGTTCTGAGTATAGGCGCAGACAAGGAATGTTCGGCAGTCACAAGGACGTTGAAGTTACGAAAGGTCAGGAGTACGTTCCTGTTGTGGATCATCCGCAACAGGTTTGTGCCGTCAAGACCGACGAAAAGCCGCTGCCGATTCCGTCCGACGCATTGGCAGCAGATAAGGGATAGAGTCTACACACCGGCACTGACGCTTCTTGCAAGCGCCATTCCGCGTGACGCCTCCCTGTAACAAAATCTAACAGATCGGTCAGAAAGAGCGCCGTTCTCGACCACGGCGGGCTCGCGTGATCGATTCTCGCGTCGCGTTGGAAAAGCTCGCGTCACGCGCTTCCAAGAGCTCATCGAATTCTTCACGCCCCTTCTTTGAAATGCAAGATCACATCCATCGGCACGTCAGATTAGATTGCGTTGAGCGCAGCTCGGCGTGTAACAAAATGTAACAGATCAGTCAGAAATGGCCCGTATCGGATTTGGACGGTGAGGATCGGCTAGGGCCCCTTTTCAAATGTTCGAATCGTTGGGACTGTTCGCGGCGTCGTTTCAGGATGGCGTCCCTGCGCGTGGCTAGCGGCGCTTTGTCGACGAAGCAGCGTTGGAAGCCAGATAGTGCTGATCCAATGCCTGACGAAGAAGCGTTTTGATCACCGCCTGTCTGCTGACATTGAGCTCGTCGGCCGCCCTGTCTAGTTCGGCAAGCATCGGCGACGTAAAGTCGACGTTCACCCTTTGCACCGGTGCCATCATGCGGCCACGGTTAGTAAAGTACCGCGACACATCCTTGCCACGTTCCGCAAGACGCGCAATTTCCTCAGCGGTTGCGACTAATTTTTTCTTACGTGTGGCCTTCATAAAGCTGGTTTTCCTCCTTTGTCGCCTTCCAGAGCGTCACCAGGTGGTAGAACTCACCTTCATCGTCCTCACGCACTTCAAAGATGAGCGAATACAACAGTCCCTGCGCCCAACCGATTGCGCGGTATTGCTCCGGTACATCCGAGCGCTGGTCGAGATAGTACGGATGGGTGAAGAGTTCTTGCACCTCTTCAAAGCCTATGCCCCTTCGGAAATTGGCGCGCAATCGCTGGCTCTTGCGCTCGTCGAAGTCGAACCGCATCGGGTATAACTGTTATACCACGCGTCGATGTCGCCGGCAAGCGACCCAGGAGCCTTATACGGTAGAGCCTGGTAAACCGTCAGGATCAGCTTCAAATAATCAGTATATCCTCGTTGCTTCCTCAATACGTTTGTTGGCAGCGCAACGAACTAGCGCTATACTCTAAGCACGTTGTCTGAACGAGGAAAGGGATGCTATGGAGAGGCTGAAGCCGCAAGTAGGTATACTCTCCTTGGGGCTTGTCGTTTGTGTCGTGGGCATCGCGCAAGCCGCTACCCATAAAGCCGCTGCGGCTCAATCGTGGGACGAGGGCAGTAGAGTCCTTGCCTTCTGTGTATGGGGGGCAATCCTCATTGCAACGTATTATCTCGCCAAGAGCAAACAACGGAATCCTGCGGGCTGGGTCGTACTTGCAATGTTCACTTTCATCGTTCCGTTGATTGTATTGGCTTTCATGCCCAGGGGTAACTATGCCGCGCCTGCAAAAATCGCGAAAGCGCAACAGACGAAGCATGAAAGCGCCATTGCGCAGAAGTTAGCCGATATTCAAAGCGGTCATCTAACCCCGTTCATTCCTCAAGGCGTCATGCCACGAAACGGCGAGCAATTTTTCTGGGAGCAGCGTTGCCAATATGGACAGACGCAGAAACGGGCAACTCACCGGGGACAAAATCCTGCGCTGTACGTTCCGTTGGGACACGGCTTAAAGGTTCGGGTTGGCGGTTATCAAGGCGCATCGCAGAACGTTACCGACTTCGCTTGGGGCCCAATGGGAACGGTGTACGTTTCCAACCAGCGCATTCTGTTCAAGGCTGACACGAATGACATCGCGAACGCGCCGTTTTCTGAAATAAACACTTATGATACCCACCCCGAAGGCTTGAGTGTCAATGTTTCAGGGATTGGCGTCATGCAGTTTAAGTCGGGTGATGAATGCCTTGGAGCCGTCTTTCTTAAAATGGTACAAGCGCCACCGAAAACGGAACTAACGACGACATAAAAAAGAGCGTGACGGGAGCGTCGAGCAATTCCGTTTTAGCGATAGCTTACTCCGGATTCGTCGGTTCGGTCGCGAAAAGCGCTACGCCAAGGCCGCCGAGTTAACGTCCAATCATGACATACGGAGGCGCGATGCCGAGGTTGTGCAGCAGTTCGTAAGAGCAAACGTGCGTGGTGTCGCTGTCGCCCCTTATTCATGAACCCTTCAAGAATCTCAAGTAGAACGCTGCGAACACCAAGACGATTCCAATATTCACGATCAGCCGTTCCCAGAATCGGTTTCTGAAGAACGCGAAATCTACACCGACTATGATGGCTGCCATCGCCACCACGTAAAGCACGTTAGCTGCCTGTCTGCCCATTTCAGACCTGGTTCGATCGCAACTGGAATCGCCATTTTGAGTTTTCCATCGCTACCTCCACTCAGCGCTACTGCGCTCGAGTCCCACCCGGAACAGCCCCGGCAGGCTCGGTCCCGTTCATGGACTCAGTTTCGCTTGGACTCTGCTTCGTCCCGTCATGAGTATGTCGGCTTTTAGAACCAAACCGGGTATACAGCCGTCATGCGAATGCAACATGGCCGAGGCGAATCGCACAAAGTCGACGTCAAGCCCGCATGCGCCGAATGCGGCGCAGAACCGCTCGAGGACGCACCGGATGGCGCATGGACGTGCCCGCAGTGCAATGCCGACAACCCGGCGGCAAACGATACCACCGGACAGTCCTCGCACGTAGTGCGGCACGGCGATACGCTCGTACCGGAGTGATTTGAACGGAGGCCGATATGGCATCGTGCGCGTGTTCCAGTTGCGGGGCCACTACGGCTGCCGCAGCAGCACAGGAGCGTAAGCGCGAACCGCAACGCTCGCGTGCGAGCATATTTTCGCGTATCGCGGAAACCTTTTCCGGCCGGCGTTAGACGAAACTTCTCACAAGCGCCATCCCCGCAAACGCAGCCAGAAATCCGCCGCCTACGCTAATGGCCACATAGGCTATTGCAGGCACGGCAGCTGCGCCGTCGGCCATTGTGACGGACTCATATGCAAAACTCGAAAAGGTCGTGAAGCCGCCGAGCACGCCCGCAACCAGGAAACTGCGCGTTAACGGCGTTATCCAGATCGATCGCGACAAGGCGAACTCGGATATGACGCCGGTGAGCAGGCATCCCAACAAATTGATCGTCATGGTGCCGTAAGGGAAGCCCGGCCCGAATCGCTGCAGAAACACAACGCCCAACAGGTAACGGCATGCGGATCCTATTCCGCCGCCCGCGAACACCGCAATCACCGTACGCCAATCGATCACGGCGCCGCTCGGTCGATCGGAATGAGCTGCACCGTTTCAAGCGTCAGTAACCCGCGAGCAATGTTTTCTTTGAGCCAGGGCACGATTGCCTCGATCTTTTCGCGAGTATCGATCACCTCGATGATCACCGGAAGATCGCCGGCAAAATCGATCGCGCGCACCGTGCGAACGCGGCCGTGCTGGCCGAAACCTTCAATGCCCTTGAGCACCGTGGCTCCCGGAATGCCTTGCCGCCGCAACTCTTCTACGAGCACGGTGTAGAGCGGCCGATTTTGGAGCCGCGCGCTTTCGCTAAGGAAGATTCGCAGCAGCGTTCGCGTTTCGATATTCATAAAAAAACTCCAGACAGTTCGCGTCGAGCGCGTTGTCAGGAGTCATTGGCGTGCGAGCGGTTCGCGAAGCACTTCTTCGCCGGCGAACTCCTCCGCCGTTGACGCTGCATTTTCCGTGCCGGGCGGCCCCTCCTGCACCTTTGCGATATCGTTACGGTTTCCCCAAGCGCAAATACCTGGCCGCTTCCAGCGTGATCATTCCTTCGCCGATCATCGCTTTGAGACTGGGCAAAATGGTCAGCAGCCGATCCTCTTCTTCGACTACTTCAATCAGGATGGGAAGGTTCGGAAACCACGAAAGCGCCTTTGCGACGTGCAGCTGGTCGTGCGACCCGTACCCTTCGATTCCACGGAATACGGTAGCTCCCGAAATATGCTCGCGACGCAGCAGTTCCACTATCGCAGTGTACAACGGCTGCAGCCCGCGACGATCCTTCTCGTCCACGAAGATCCGCATGAGTTTTCCGTCGCGAAACCCTTCCATACCGCTACTATCTTTTTCCGTCGCGTTTGAACACCCTCGCCGGCGAGCGCATCGACTCCGGGCCGCCTCAGCAGGCTGTAACGCGATCCCGCTCTCCCAAATCGGAAAACAGCTCGAACAAGTCGCGCTTGCGCTCGAAGCCGATTCCCGGCGCGCCGGGCGGCGCAACGGTGCCCTCGTGAACCGCGGTTGCGTCCGCCAGGCCGCCGAATGGAGCGAAACTCCTGGGGTTTACTTCAGCGCCGCCTAAACCAAACGCGGCGACGACGTGCTGCGCGAACAAATGCCCGCCGTGCGGCCAAAACGCCGAGCGGGGCCAGCCGCGCGCGTCAAACGTCTGCAGGATTTGCATGAAACCTCCGAGGCCATAGCAATGCACCGGATCGAAGAGCAGAATGTCGCGGTCGCTTCGCAATCGGCCGTAGCGCAGGAGCAGATTCGCTTCGGCCGAGGAAAACAGCGCTTCGCCCGCCGCGATGGCGCCGGAATACTCCGACGCAATGCGAGCTTGCGTTTCCGAAATCAAGCGGGTCGCAGACATCCTCGAACCACCATAACCCGTACGGCTCAAGCGCCCGTGCAGCCGCTAATGCCTGCTCGCCATCGTAGGCGTTCATTGCATCTACCGCCAGACACTCCGGCCTGCCGATTACCGCGAGCACCGCTTCGATTCTGCGCAGATCGGCATCGAGCGGCGCGGAGTGGGGCGCGAACCTCCTCGGTCAGCTGCGCCGCATCGTTGCCGGGATACGGGTAGCCGCCGCCGGCGTACACGGCAATCCTCTCCGCCGGACGCGCGAGCGGCGGGACGGACGCGGCTATATAACGATGCAGCGGCGCTCCGGCAATTTTCGCGGCCGCATCCCAAAGCGCCATGTCCAGCGTTCCGACGGCGACGCAGCGTTCGCCATGACCTCCCGGCTTTTCGCCCTGCATCATGATCCGCCAGGCACGCGCCGGATCGACATCCTCTTTTGCCGCGAGCAATCGCGGCGCGAACCGCTCGCGGATCAGCCCGCTCTGCGCAAATCGGCCAATCGATGAAAAACCGTAGCCGATTACGGGTTGGCCGTGCAGCGCTACGTCGGTGGTGATCGCCACGATGCTGGTCGTTAAGCCACCCGACGGCAGCAGCGGATCCTTAAAACGCGAAATGCGTACGGGACGCTCGCGAATCTCGACGATGCGCACGCGTTATCTTTTCCATTCGAAGGAGCGCACTTCCGCCGCCACGCACAACCTGCGGATGTCCGTTCGTATCGGTGTCGATTTAGGCGGCACCAAGATCGAGATCGTTGCGCTAGCGTCGAGCAAAATGTTGATGCGGTGGCGCATCCCGACGCCCGCCGGCGATTATGATGCCACGCTCGACGCGATCGCGAATCTCGTGCGCGAGACGGAACGTGCCTTGAGCGCTACGGCGACGGTCGGCATCGGCACGCCCGGCGCGATCGCGCCGGATACCGGTCTCATCAAAAACGCCAACAGCACCGTGCTCATCGGCAGGCCGCTCAAACTCGACCTGCAGCGGGCGCTTGGGCGCGAGATCCGCATGGCGAACGATGCCGACTGCTTCACGCTGTCGGAAGCGATTGACGGCGCCGCTTGCGATGCGAGCGTGGTCTTCGGCGTGATTCTGGGCACGGGGGTCGGCGGCGGCATTGCGGTCGACAAGCGCATCGTACAAGGCCCAAATGCGATCGCCGGAGAGTGGGGCCACAATCCGCTGCCGCGGCCTGCACCGCAAGAACTGCCCGGGCCCCCATGCTACTGCGGAAAGCGCGGCTGCATCGAAACGTTCTTGTCGGGTCCGGCCCTCACGCGGCAATATGCCGAACTCGGCGGTCAAGGCGTAGCGGCCGAGGATATCGTGTCGCGGGCACGTGAGGGCGATGCGTTCGCGCAGCGCGCTATGTCCGACTACGAGGAACGACTGGCGCGTTCGCTCGCCACCGTCGTGAACGTGCTCGACCCCGACGCGATCGTTCTAGGCGGAGGGCTGTCGAACGCCGAACGTTTGTATGCAGCGCTCCCGCCGCTGCTCGAGCGGTACGTGTTTTCGGATCGCCTGCGTACGCGAATCCTGCGCGCATGTCACGGCGACTCCAGCGGCGTACGAGGAGCCGCGATGCTTTGGCCATAATGCGCCGCTATGGCCGACGAATCGAGAGTCTATCACAACGTGGACCGCGCAAAAGCGGATCGGCTGCGCGGCGCCATCGCATCGTACGTCAAACTGCCCGAAGGCGACTCGGGATCGATCGAGAGCCAGGGCGTTAAAGGACGCTACGCATACGACGCGCAAGCGCAGACGCTCACGCTGACGCTCGAAGAAGTACCGTTCTTCATACCGCGCGCGATGATTTGGAGTACGCTCGAGCGCGCGCTCGAGAGTTGAGGCAGGGGTTCACTCCTCTTCGCCGGCCTCGTCGTCGTCGTACTCTTCGTCTTCGTCGCCTTCGTAACCGCCTTGCGCTTCCAACGCTTCGCGGATCAACCGCAGCTCGCCGGCAATCGTTGCCAGGTGCTGCTCGATCGTTCGAAGATCGCCTTGCATTGAGTGTCCCTCTTACAGCTTGGCGAGTTCCTCGAGGATCTGCTCCTCGTCGGGTTGTTCGCCGATGTCGTGCACGTCGATGTAGCGTACGATTCCGGACTTGTCGATGACGAAAACGGCTCGTTCGGACCGGCCCGCCTGTTCGTCGAAAACTCCGTACGCGCGCGCGACGTTTCCGTGCGGCCAAAAATCACACAGCAGCGGATAGCGCAGGCCGCCCAAAGAATCGGCCCACGCCTTGTTGGTATGCTTGGAATCAATTGAGATGCCCACAACTTGAGCATCGAGCCCTTCGAACCGATCGAGATTTTTCTCGAGGCCGGGCATTTGACTGGTTCAAACGGGTGTGAATGCGAACGGATAAAACACCACGACGACGTTGTGCTTTCCGCGTTGATCGGAGAGCCGCCAATGCGTTCCGGTGTGGGATTCCAGTTCGAAGTCCGGCGCAGGCGCACCGGCCTCCAGCGTCGATGTTCTGCCGGCCGTGGAGGTTCGGCCCTTCTTAATCGCCATTGAGGGATTATAGCATAACGGGATCCGTTCTCCCGCACACTGCCGGAAACGATGCGTGGCCGAACACATCGAGCGCTACGATCTCATTGGAACCCGCACGCAGCCAAACGCCGGGCACGTACAGCGAGCGTTGCGGACCGATCCGCCAAAAGCGTCCGGCATTGTGTCCGTTCACCCACAGCGCACCTTTGTGCAGTTCGCCGACGTCCAGGAACGTATCCGCCGGCTCGGTCAGGTCGAAAGACATACGATACAAGGCGGGCGCATCAACTGGCTCGCGCAACCAGCCGGAGAGTTCCAAACGCTCGAAGGGCAGACCGTACATGCTCCATCCATGGAGCTCGCGTCCGTTCCAACGCACGGCGCGCGTAATACCCTTTCGCTCGAACGCCAGACTGCGGGCCGTAATTGATGCGGCCGCAGTTTTCGATGAGAACGTCGAGGGTTGCGCACTGTTCCCGCGATTCAAGCGCGCATTGCGACTGCGCCAAACGCCGGTCCAAATCCGCCACGACGCGCCCGTCGAGCATCACGACCGCGTAATCGCGAACTTCGTCGATCTCCAAAACGCCGTCGCCGGGCCCTGGAAGCGTCGTGCGATACAGGACGTATCCGTATGCCTGATCGAGCGCTTCCATCGAGAGCGGATCGCTATGATGAACGGGCTGCGGCAAACACGCGCCAAGCGGCAGCGCCCGCTCGAAACACTGTCTCGGAATTTCGACCGTCTGCGGAGAGGGCGGCACGGCCGGCGCGGTTGTGCCGGTTCGCCGTTCGATGATCTGCCGAAAACGAAAGTACTTTGCGGTGGGGCGACCCGCTTCGTCGAGCGCCGCCTGATAATCGTAGCTGGTCGTCGTGGGCTGATACGGGCTGGGTTCGAACGCGTTCGCACCGTTCCAAAACCCGAAGTTGGTTCCGCCGTGAAACATATAGACGTTCACCGACGCGCCGCGTGAAAGCATCCAATCGAGATCCGCCGCTTGCGCCTCGTCGTCCAGCCGCGAATGCGCCTCGCCCCAATGATCGAACCATCCCGCCCAGTATTCACCGCACAGCAGCGACGCCTGCGGGCGCAGCGCATGCAGCTGCTCGAATTGCGCCCCGGGATCGCCCGGCGCGAACGTGACCGCAATGGGCAGATCGTCCAGCGCTCCGCGCGCCAGATCGCCGGGCTGATCGATCGTGTAGAGCGGCGATGCGTCCAGCTCGGCGTCCCGCAGCGCTGCGCGCAGCGCGCGCAGGTAATCCTTATCCGATCCGAACGCGCCGTACTCGTTTTCGAGTTGCACGGCGATTATCGGACCGCCGCGACGGCGCTGCAGACCGGCGATTTCTTTCCCGAGCCTGCGCAGCCAGCGGCGCACGGGCGCCATGAAGGTCTCGTCGGCCGTGCGCACGGCCACCGCGTCTTTGAGCAGCCACGCCGGCAAACCGCCCCAATCCCACTCTGCGCAGACGTACGGCCCGGGACGTAAGACGACAGCGAGATCTTCACGCTGCGCCAGACGGATGAAGCGGCCGAGATCGTTTCCGCCGGAAAAATCGAAGCGGCCTTCCGCAGGCTCGTGCCGGTTCCAGAAGACGTACGTGGAGATTGCCTGCAATCCCATCGCGCGCGCCATCTTCAGACGCTCGGCCCAATACTCGGGCGGAATCCGCGGATAGTGCATCTCACCGCAGACGAGCGGATGGGGACAGTTCACGCCTCGCGAAGCCGCAATGCCGCTTCTTCGGCGGTCAGATCGCGCTGCGGCTGCGCCAGCATCTCGTACCCGACCGAATATTTGCGTACGCTCGCCGACCGCAGCAGCGGAGGATAGTAATGCGCGTGGAGATGCCACTCGTCGTGCGCGCGCCCGTCGGTCGGCCGTTGATGCAGCCCCATCGAATACGGAAACGGCACTGCGAATAGCGCATCGTAGCGGCGCACCACCCGTCCGAGCGTATCGGCCAGCGCGTCGCGCTCGGAGCCGGTCAACTCGTCGATTGAGGTTGCATGCCGGCGCGGCAAAACCAGCACTTCAAACGGCCAGATCGCCCAAAACGGCACGAGCGCGTAAAAGTGCTCGCCAGCGTACACGATCCGTTCGCCCGTTGCCAACTCCTGCTGCAGGTACGCACACAGCAGGCACGTGCCATGCGTTTCGCGGTACCGTGAAAGTTGCACACCTTCTTTGAGCAGCTCGTTCGGAATCGATGCGTTTGCCCAAATTTGCCCGTGCGGGTGCGGATTGCTCGCGCCCATCATCGAACCCCGGTTTTCGAAGATCGTCACCGCGCGTATCGACGCTATCGCGCCCAGCTGCGCGTACTCCGCGGCCCACGCGTCGACGACTGAGCGAATCGCCGGTGGATCCATCGTACCGACGTCCAAATCGTGGCGCGGCGAAAAACACACGACGCGGCACCGTCCGCGCTCGGAACGCGCGATCAAGAGCCCGTTGCGATCGAGGATCGTTTCCGGCGAGTCCATCGTGAGGGCCGCAAAATCGTTGTCGAACGCAAAGGTTTCGCCGTATTGCGGATTTCGCGCGCCGCCCGCGCGTGCGTTTCCGGGGCAAAGATAACACTGCGGATCGTACGAGGGCCGCGGCTGCGCTTGCGCCGCCGACGTTTCACCCAGCCAGGGCCGATCGAGACGATGCGGTGAGACGAGCACCCACTCGCCGGTGAGCGCGTTGTAACGGCGATGCGACCCTGCAGGCAATTCACCCATGAATCAGCTGCGCTCCGGCTGACGGCGTTCCATCGTAGACCTCCATCACAATGCCGGTTTCCCGCCGGTATGCATCCGCAATGCCAGTGCGAAACTGCTGCGCGCAAGCGGCGTCGAGCAGGTTCACCGTACATCCGCCGAATCCGGCACCGGTCATGCGCGCGCCGTAAACGCCGGGAAACCCGCGAGCCAGCGTCACCAATATATCGAGCTCGGTACAGCTGACCTCGTAGTCGTCGCGCAAGCTTTCGTGAGATTCGTTCATCAGCGCGCCCAGCCGGCGCAGGTCGCGCCGGACCAGCGCGACGCGAGCGGCCAGGACCCGTTCGTTTTCGCTCACGACGTGCAACGCCCGGCGGTACAGCACCTCGGGCAGCGCATCTCGCGCAATCGCCAGTTGCTCGGTCGACAGATCGCGCAACTGCGCGATGTGCGGCACGCGAGAGCGCAGCAGCGCTACGCTCGCCTCGCATTCGCGCCGGCGATCGTTGTATGCGCCTTCCGACAGTTTACGCTCGATCATCGAGTTGCAGATAACGACGGCAACGCTTTCGGGCACTTCGAGCAGCTCGAAATGCAGGCTGCGCGTATCCAGAAAAAGCGCGCTGCCGGCGCGCGCGAACACGACGGCGAACTGATCCATGATGCCGCAACGCGTGCCCGCGTGCTCGATTTCGGCAGTCTGGGCAATCTTCGCAAGCTGCGTTCGGTCGACTTGCGATCCGGCAATCGCGATGACGGCTAGAGCAATCGCGATCTCCAGCGACGCCGACGAACTCAGGCCGACGCCGATAGGCACGTCGCTCTCGATTCGAAGATCTGCACCCCGCAGGTGAACGCCGGCATTGCCCAGCTCGATGAGAACTCCACGCAGGTAATCGTCCCAGGTTGCGCTCCTGCGCGCCGGCAGCCGGTCCAGATCGAAGGCCACGCCCTCGCGCGTTCCCGATTGCGCGTTGATGATTCGATCCGGGCGCTCCGATGCAAAAACTTGCGTAGCATACGGGATGGCGCACGGCAAGACGAAGCCGCCGTTGTAATCGGTGTGCTCGCCGATGAGGTTGACGCGTCCGGGCGCTTGCGATCGAACGGAGTGGTTAATGCCCGTCCTGCGCCAGCATCCGCGCTGCGCGCTCTTCAGCGCTTCGGTTCACCGGAATGTAGTAACGGCTCACGATTCGCGCCGCCGGACCGTCGCGCGCGACGTAAAAGATCTCGAAAAACTCGCCCGCGCTCCCTTCGATTTCGGCCTCGACGCGTTCGCTGCCATTGGCTTGAGCGCTCGAGCCCACGACGCGCGCGCGAGCAGTGCGCGAAACGATCGGCAGTTCGCTCACATTGGCGGGATTGGCGTTCGCGGGCAGGCCGAGGTGCTGTAATGCCGCGCCGATATTGCCGGCAATGACCGCAGCCAGATACGAGCTGACCATCAATCGCGCGCGGCCGGCAAAACTCGGCGGCGCCGGGCGCGCAGCAATGACACGAGGCCGCCTCATGCTGCGCGCTTTGGCGGCGTCGCGCACTTCGCGAGCGGCAATTTCACGAGCGCCGCGCCAGCGACGACGGTTGAAGTACGGGTTGTACTTCGGATCGAACTTCCACGCGCGCGCTATGCGAGTATGCCGTGGCCGCCGGCTGCGGTAAAACGCTACGTGCCGCGCGCGAACATGCCGGACGCGCACGGGAGCAAGAGCTACGCGAGGCAACACGGAGCGATGAGGCGTCAAATGCCGGCGCGCAGTTGCATGGCTGACGCGCACGCGAGGCTGGGCCGGCGCTCTTTGCACGGCGAGCATCCGCGGGCGCGGTACCGCAATCGAGGCGAGCCTGGCAAACGGGGTGGAATTCGAGAGATTCGGCACGTCGCCGATCATCGAGCGCTGGCGCGCGTATTGCGCTGCAAACGGGATGACGGTGGCCAGCAGCACGAGTGCAGCAAGCGCCGCGGTTTCGGGACGAACCTTTGAAAGCGCCGCGACGACCGAACCGCTCGGCGCTGGGCGTTCACCCGGAAGGATGCGCGCTGCCGCAGCCGGCTCCAAGGCTTGAATTGCTCTGGGGTTCTCACGCAAAAATGCGGCGAAGCGTTCGCGCAGCAATCCCCACGATTCGGACTCCACGAACGGCCGCAGCTCGGTTTCTCCGACGTTCGAACCGTCGAGATCGCCCGCGGGATCGTCGGGGGGCTGCAAGCCTAAGAACAGCGCGAGCTGAGTGCGATGCGCGCCGTCGAGATGTTTGATGCTTCGCAACACGACCGCTCTGAGGTCTTCTTGCGAAAGCGAATCGAGATACGAATCGAGCGAACGTAGGAAAGTGGCTGGACCGAGCATCTCCATAAGCAATGTCTCCACATGGCGGCAAACCGCGCTGGAGCGAAAGCGTCGCGGCGTTGAGGCTTTCGCCTCAAACGCCGCCTGGCATTCCGTTTACGCTATGGTCGTCGAGTCGTAGTGGTGTCGTACGTGTCGACTACGGTACTGCGGCGTCCGCCCATACCGAACAGACCGAGCAACCCGACCAGCCCGATGAGCCCCCACCAGCCCGAAGAACCGCCGCCGCCGGTCGTCGTACCGGTGGTCGTCGTGCCGCTGGTAGTCGTGGTTCCCGTCATCGGTGAAGCAACCGGCGAAGCGTTGGTGGTTGTGCCGGTCGTTGCCATTGGGCTGGCAGCGGGACTGGCGCCCGTCGTTTGAGCAAGCGCAAAAGACGGCGTCACAGCAAGCGCTGCCGCCAATGCGAAGCTCGCTGTGCCTTTGCCGAAGGCAATTTTCATTTCAGGTGTTCCTCTCATAGCAGTGCCTGTTAGCGCTTCTTACCCGCTCCACGGACCAAGAGCAACGGAATCGCTGCTTGCTTAACCCATTCAGACCCGGAATGCCGGCTGAGCGCGCAGAACCCGTGCTCTCATGTTCGTGCGAGGATTGCTCGCAGTTTGCCGCGCCATCGTACTCGTATCGCTGTTGGCAGCGCCGTTGCCCGCGCCGGCGCAAAGCCAGGAAACCGGCGCGATCGTCGTTACCGTAACCGATGCCGCAACGGGAAAACCGATCGACAACGCGCAGGTCTTTCTGCTGGGCGGCGACACGCCGCAAACGTCGCTGACCAACGCCAAAGGTCTGCTGATCTTTGAAAATCTGCAGCCCGCATCGTACCGGATACGAGTCGAAGCCGACGGTTACAACCCAACGGATTCGGTCGACGTCGAGGTCGGCGAAGGCGCGCGCGTCGACGTGGCCGTGAAACTCGCAAGCCCGCTCAAGACGATCGCCTCAGTGCGCTCGCGTTCGGTCGTGAACGTCTCGGTCGAAAGCGTGAATGCCCAAAGCGCGCAGCGCAAAGTTTCCCAATCGCTTTCGGACGCGCTCAACAAACTCGCCGGCGTCAACGTCGACGATCAACTGTACGGCGCGGATTCGGCGTTCAACGTCTCGCTGCGCGGTGCGGACCCTTCGCAAACGGCATTTTCGATCAACGGCGTGCACGTGGGCGGAGCATCGGCGCAAGCCATCGGTGGTCTTCAGGACCTTTTCAGCGGGGCATCGGTGGATTTCGCGCCCAGCGCACTCGGAAGGGCGGGAAGCGTGGACTTTCGTACGCTGCAGCCCACCAAGGAGTGGAACTACGCCTTCACGGGCGTGGTCGGCAACTATGCCAACTCGCTGGGTTCCTGGTCGATAACCGGCGGCAGCGGCAAATCGGCGTTCGCGCTGCAGCACACGGCCGGCGGTGAAGACTCGCCGCTCGAAGGCATGTACTACGCGGACGAATCCGGCAAAGCGTACACGCACACCGGCGGCTTTTCGCGCACGGCGAACCTGTTCAAAGCGGCGTTCACCCTCTCGCCCGTATCGAGTTTGAAATATTCGCTGTTCACCGGCGACGGCAGCAACTCGTACATTTGCGCGAGCGCGACCACGCTGCTCCCGTGCGGACTGGGCCCAAACAACAACGACCGCTCCACGACCGCGGTGAACACCATCAGCTTCGGCTCGCTTGCCGGCCACCTGCAGTACAATCTCTTCGTCAACAAAGGGCACTACGATTCTGCCGACGCCGAACCCAATCGCGGCGTAAACGGCGTATCGATACCGTATTACTCGAGCGGCAGGTATCCGTGGTTCAACTACGGCGCGTATCTGAGCGCGACCGCGCGACGGCACACCATATCGGGCGGCACATACAACGAAGTCGACGGCGGTTCGTTTTCATCTACGTACAACGCAGCGGCTATCGCGCAAACCGACCGCACCGAACGCGAT
>CAVZQC010000003.1:0-108343 GCA_963777315.1 Vulcanimicrobiota bacterium | reverse complement strand
GCCAGCATATGGGTCGAAGACAAAGTCAAAGCCAACGACAAGCTGACAATCGACCATTCCATTTCCGAGTCGTCCGCAACCGGTGCGGGCACGTCGCTGCAGCTGTATGAAGACGTCACTTGGCAGCCCGCTCGCGACGATGTCTTTGACGCCGGTGTGGGTCTGGGCAGCGCGACGCCGGCGGACGCGTTCTCGCAGAACGTGGGCGACCCGCTCAGCGGCGATTTCGACTGCTACAACCGTTCGGTATACGTCCAAGGTCCCACCGATCAAGCCGTGCGCCAGTCTTCGGCCATGTACAACTTGGGATGGCGACATACGCTCAAGGGCGGTTTCATCAACGCGCAAATTTACCGCAACACCTACGCGGGGATGAATTCTCGGGCGGCCGTGCCGATATTGAGCGAGCCCGATTCGCTGTTTCCCGATGGGCTCGGGTCCTATCTGGCGGATCTGCAGAATGTGTGGTCGCAACCCACCGAATGCGGATCGATGCCGTTCGATCCCACGCACGTGTACGTGAGTCAAGACATCGCCGGGTTGTCGCAGGTGAATCAAGGCGTGACCATCAGCGGACAGATACCGCTGGGCAAAGACGTGCTGGCGTATCCGAGCTACGCAACCACGAGCACGTATTTCTCCGCGCTGGATCCGCGTTTGGACGCGCCGGGAAGTTACTATGCAATCGGCACGCAAATTCCACACGTGCCATTGCATAAAGCGGGCTTGATCCTCGACGGGATCGTGCCCCATTCGCCGTTGGAATGGCTGGTCGACGCCGAGTTCACTTCCGCCGACAATCCGCAGAATCTGCCGGGATATACCTTGTACAACGCCGGCATCGTCGTCAAGGTGCCGCGCGGAACGCTGCGGCTGTTCGAAGCAAACATCTTCGGCACGCACAGCGGCTTGTTCGCAACGTATCAGGGCATCGATCCGATGCCGCTTCAAGGCGGCGGGACGTTTGCCTATTCGACGACGCCTCTAGCGCCGCGTTCGTTTACCGTCGAATATCAAGTGCGCTGGCATCAGCACTACGTACCGCCCGCGACCAAGGCTGCGAAAAAAGCTCCGGTTCGGAGCTCTAGCCGTCTTGCGCCACTTCGAACAGCGCCGCAGCACCCATGCCGCCGCCGATGCACATCGTAACGACCACGTGCCGCGCGTTGCGCTTGCGCCCTTCGATGAGGGCGTGCATCGTCATCCGCGCGCCTGAAAGCCCATATGGATGGCCGATCGAGATCGCTCCGCCGTCGACGTTGAAACGCTCGTTCGGAATGCCGAGCGTGTCCCGGACGTACACCGTTTGAACGGCGAACGCTTCGTTCAGCTCCCATAACCCGATGTCGTCGACGCTCAGTCCGTGCCGGGCGAGCAGCTTTGGAATCGCATACACCGGCGCGATCCCCATCTCGCCCGGCGCGTTGCCCACTACCACCATGCCGCGATAGAACCCCAGCGGCCGTAGGCCTTGCTGCTCGGCGATTTTCGAATCCATGACGACCACGGCGCCGGCGCCGTCCGACAGCTGCGATGAATTGCCCGCCGTGATCGGCGAATCGGGATCCAGCACGCCTTTGAGCGCGAGCAGACCTTGCAGCGTTGTGTCGGGCCGGTTGCCTTCGTCGCGATCGAGCCTGACCTGCTCTTCGCGAACGCTTCCGGCCGTTTTGTCTTCGACGTACTTCCAGGTCGGCAGTGCAACGATTTCGTTGTCGAATGCGCCGCGCGCTTGCGCCTGCGCCGTGCGCTGCTGGCTTTGCAAGGCATATTCGTCTTGGCGCTGCCGCGACACACCGTATTTTTTGGCGACGAAATCGGCCGTCTGCAGCATGGGCATATACACGTCGGGCTCGTGGCGCAGCATCCAATCCTCGGTAAAGAACCGCACGTTCATGTTGTTCTGCACCATGCTGATCGATTCGGCTCCCCCGGCGACGACGACGCTCGCGCCGTCCACCAAGATGCGTTGCGCCGCAACGGAAATCGCCTGCAGTCCCGAAGCGCAGTATCGATTGATCGTCGTTCCGGGTACGCTTTCCGGCAGCCCGGCGCGAAGCGCGGCTACGCGCCCCAGATTGTTTCCGGTCGCGCCTTCGGGAAGCCCGACGCCCAGAATTACGTCGTCGACCTGCGCCGGATCGATGTGCGCGCGTTCCACTGCCGCCTTGACGACGTGGCCGGCCAGCGTTGCGCCGTGCGTTTGATTGTACGCGCCCCGAAACGCTTTGCCGATCGGCGTGCGCGCGGCCGAAACGATTGCGGCTTCACGCATGGACGGGCTCGCGATACACGTCCTTGTAACCGATTTCTTGCGCGTACCACATCGGGCCGCCGTGATGCGGCGGAAACCCGTAGCCGTACACGTAGGCAATGTCGATGTCGCCGGGGGCTCGCGCGACACCGTTTTCCAGCAATCCCGTACCGGCATCGATCAGCGCGCGCGTGAGCCGATCGACTATCTGCGAATCCGACATGCCGGTATGCTGCGCAAGCCCGGCCTGGGCGGCGAGTTCGGCGAACAGCGTCTCGACTTCGGGATCGCGAATGGGTTCGCGGCCGTTGCCGACGGACGGATCGTAGCGGTAAAAGCCTTTGCCGGTCTTTTGACCTAGACGCTTCATCTCGTACATCCGATCCACAATCTCGGTGCGCGCGTTCGCAATGTCCGGCCGCGCGCGCTTGATGTGCCAAAACACGTCTATCCCGGAAAGATCGAACATCGCAAACGGCCCCATGGCGAAACCGAACCGTTTCATCGCGGCATCGATGCGGTACGGCGCAACGCCTTCCTCTGCGAGCCCAATCGCTTCACGCGCGTAATCGAAGAGCATTCGATTGCCGATGAAACCGAAGGCATTGCCCGAAAGCACTGGGACTTTTCGCAGCGTCTTCGCCAGCGCAAAGGCGACCGCCAAGGTTGAATCCGAAGTCTGCGCTCCGCGAACGACTTCGAGCAACTTCATGATGTTCGCCGGTGCAAAAAAGTGCAGCCCCAAGAACCGATCCGCCCGCCCCGTCACGGCGGCCATCTCGTCGATGTCGAGCGTCGACGTGTTCGAAGCCAGAATCGCCTGGGCTTTGGCGGTGCCGGCGAGTTTGGCAAAGACCGACTTCTTGAGGTCCATGTCTTCAAAGACCGCTTCGATGACCACGTCGGCGTCCGCGACGTCGCCGTAATCGCCGGTAAACACGATGGACTGTCCCCGCTTCCAGGCTTGCTCTTGGGTGAGCCGGCCGCGGCGAACCTGATGCATGAACATGCCGAACACCATCTGACGCGCCTTTTCGATTTGCTCGGCGCTGGGCTCGACAACCGTTACCGGAATGCCGGCGTTTGCAAAAGCGATCGCAATGCCGGTGCCCATCGTGCCGCCGCCGACGACGCCCGCCTTTTGGACGGGTGCGACGTCACCGCGGTACGTGGGGACCTTCCACAGCTCGCGCTCGGCAAAAAAGACGTGCCGTAATGCGAGCGAGGGTTTGGAACGGACCAGTTCTTCGAACAGCCGCGCTTCACGGGCCAATCCGCGGTCGAAAGGCAGTTCGAATGCCGCCTGCACGGCATCGACGACCTTGTGCGCTGCAAAGCCGCCGTTGTCTTCGGGCGGGCAGAGCTTGTGCGCCTGCGCGATAACGAACGGCACGGCGTTGGCCGGCAGGCCGGCCAGCGAAACGGTCATCGCAGAAACGCGACGCTTGCCCTGAAACGCCGCAGCGGCTTGCTTCACGTCGGCGTCCTGCGAATACACCGCGTCGATCAGGCCCTTTTTCTTGGCGTCTTCGGCGCTGATGGTATTGCCTTTGAGCATCATCTGCAGCGCATCTTGCGCACCGATCAGACGGGGCAGCCGCTGCGTGCCGCCCGCTCCGGGCAGCAACCCCAATGTTATTTCGGGCAGTCCCAGCTTCGAACGCTGCGTTGCAATGCGGTAGTCGCACGCCAGCGCGAGCTCGAGCGCGCCGCCCATCGCGTTGCCGTCGACGGCGGCGACGTACGTTTTGCTCCCGCGCTCGATCGCCTCGATGACGTCGCGTACGGTTTTTGCGTCCTGCGGCGGTTCTGCTTGAAAGTCGTTGATGTCGGCACCGGCACTGAAGATGCCGTTCGCTCCCGTAATGACCACGACGTCGACCGACGGATCGGCTTCGGCGAACGCAACCCGTTCGAGCAGCTCGGCGGAATATGCAAACGACAGCGCGTTGACCGGCGGATTGTCGAGCGTTATGACGGTAATCACGGTCAGGCAACTACCGCCGATTTGCGATCCAAATCGAACTGCGCTTCAGGCAGCGCCATGACGTCGCCGGACCCGTCGACGATCTGCCGTTTGAGATACGCGCTTTGCGAGAGGACGTGGGTGGCGTAGAATGCCGCCGTCGCCAGCTTTGCGGCATAAAATTCGTCCGCATCGCCCGCTGCGATCTTGGACGCAGCCGCGGATGCAGCCCGTGCCATCTGCCATCCGCCGGCGGTAATCCCCCACAGTTTGAGATAGGGAACGCTGCAGGCCACGGCCTTGTGCAGATCGCCCATTGCGGTCATGCCGATGAATTGCGAGGCTTGCGCCAAATCGTCGGTTGCCGCCTTGAGGAATTGCGCCATCGATGAGAGCGACGGGGGCATGGCGCCGCACGTCTGCTGCATCTGGTTGATGACGCGCGTTGCGGTCGCGCCCATGTCCTGCGCGAGCTTGCGGCCGACCAAATCCAGCGCTTGGATGCCGGTGGTGCCTTCGTAAATCGTGGTGATGCGCACGTCGCGGTATTGCTGTGCGATGCCCGTTTCCTCGATATAGCCGATGCCTCCGAAAACCTGCAGCGCGTTGGAACAGATGTCGATTGCGGTTTCGGTGCACCAGCCTTTGACGACCGGAATCATCAGATCGACGAAGGACTTGTGTTCCCGCCGCACTTTCTCGTCGGGATGCTTTTGCGCAAAATCGAGCGATGCAGCGGTGACGTACGACAGGGCGCGCATGGCTTCGATTTGCGCCTTCATCGACATGAGCATCCGGCGAACGTCGGGATGCTCGATGATCCGGCGCGGTTCGGGCGAACGCGAAGCAACGTCGCGGAACTGCACGCGCTCCTTGGCATACGCCAAGGCGCTTTGGTAGGCGCGATCGGCAAGCGCGAGACCCTGTACGCCCACGCTGAAACGCGCGGCATTCATCATGACGAACATGTACTTGAGGCCTTCGTTCGCAGCACCGACCAAATACCCGACCGCGCCGGTTTTCTCGCCGTAGTTCATCGTGCAGGTGGGATTGCCGTTGATGCCCATTTTGTGCTCGATGCCGGCACATTCGACGTCGTTGCGTTCGCCGAGCGAGCCGTCCGGATTGACCAAGAACTTCGGCACGATGAACAGCGATATGCCTTTGGTGCCTTCCGGCGCGCCGGGCAGCCGCGCGAGCACCAAGTGCACGATGTTTTCGGCCATGTCGTGCTCGCCGAACGTGATAAAGATCTTTTGACCCGTGATGCGGTATCGATCGCCGTCCGGAACGGCTTTCGTGCGCACCTGCGCGAGATCCGAGCCCGCTTGCGGTTCGGTCAGGCACATGGTGCCCGTCCAGGTTCCGTCCACCAGCCGCGGTATGTAGGTCTTTTTCTGCTCGTCGGAGCCGACCAATTCGATCGCTTCAATCGCGCCCTGGTTGAGCAGCGGACCGTTCGCGAAGCCGATGTTCGAAGCGTTCCACATCTCGAGCGTCGGCCCGAGCATGAGCGACGGTAAGCCTTGTCCACCGTACTGCGGCGGCACCGGCAAACCAATCCAACCTGCTTTGGCAAACTGCGCGTATGCTTCTTTGAAGCCTGCAGGCGTGGTGACCTGGCCGTCCTTCCACGTGCAGCCTTCTTGGTCGCCGATTTGATTGATCGGATCGAGCACTTCGGCGGCGAATCGCGCAGCTTCGTCCAGAATCGGTTCGGCGGAATCGAGCACGTCCTCGCAACCGGGAAGACGGGCAACTTCGTCGAGCGCGGCGAGTTCGTGAAGAACGAACTGCATATCGCGCAGGGGCGCTTGATAGCTACTCATGGATTCAACTCGCTTTTCTAGCTGGCTATGGAAGTGCGTTCGGTGCCGTCGTACAACTCGCTTCGCAGTCGCTGGACCGACTCGGCAAGCATGGTCAGATACGGCAGCATGTTGGCTTTGATGCGCTCGAGACGCTCGAGGCCCGCGCGCGTGATCGAGTAACGGCGGCGCGATCGCTTGCTGGGATGCTCCCATTCACCCGTCACGAAGCCGCGCTCTTCGAGCCTGCGCAGCAGCGGGTAGACGGTATTGGTATTTACAGCCAGCAAGCCCCCGCATAACGCTTCCACGCGCTGCATGAGCGCCAGGCCGTGATCGGACCGCTGCGCGAGCAGATGGAGCAGCAGCACGGGCAAGATTGTTTTGCTCTTGACCGGACCCCGGAGAACCTCATCCGCCGCCCGCGGCGGGCTGCTCGTTTTTCGCATTGATACTTTTAATATAGCACATCGGTGCCAAACTTCAAGGCCGCCGCAGGCGGGTATAGTTGGGCCATGACGACCGCCTATTACACCTGCCTGAACAACAAATGCCCCAAGCATCGCAACGTTTTTCTGGACGACGACCCCGAGCATGCGGACTGCGAACGCGAGCGCCTGCACCTCCAAGGTGAGTCGCGCGTGCCGACGTGGTTATGGTTTGCCGTTCCTGCAGCGCTCGCGCTAGCGGTTGCCGTGGGACTTGCGATTGCGCGTCGCGGCAACGACGAGCCGCAGCCCAGGACCCGCGAGATCGAGCTGTGGAGCACCACCGAAACGATCAGCCTCGAGCCCGAAGGACATACCGTTCCGCCGCCGATGTCCTAGGAATCTCTGAAGAAGTCTCCGTGGTGCAGCGCCGTGGCGATTTTTGGTCGGTTCGAGGCGCGAGGACGGACGCAATGCAGCGCATTGTGGCCGCCGCAGCAACGATGAACCGGACGAAAAGCGACATAGCGATGGACTGCGTGGGACTTTTTCAGAGGTTCCCTAATTCTGGGCGTACAGATCGCGGCGCGTGGCCGGCAACGGCACCGCGCCGTCTTTATTTGCCTTTGCCAGCAGCGCTTGAAACAGCCCCATCCGTCCGACGCGGAATCCTTGCGCGCTGCCGGCCATATACAAACGCCACGCCCGATACGACTGCTCGCCGGCGGCTTGCACCGCGGCCTGCCGATTGCGTTCCAAGTTCGACACCCACGCGCGCAGTGTGCGCGTGTAATGCTCTCGCAGATTTTCCACGTCGCGCACCTCGAAACCGGCGGACTCCGCGACCTGCAGCGCATCCGAAACGCTGACCAATTCGCCGTCGGGAAAAATGAAGCGCTCCATAAAGCCCGAGGCCCGACCCGAACGCGACGCGCTCTGGTTGGCGATGCCGTGATTCAAAAATAAGCCGCCGCTTTTGAGCAGCCGGAACGCACCTGCGAAATATTCGGGCAATTTCGCCCGGCCGACGTGCTCGAACATGCCGACGCTGACGATCTTGTCGAACGTCGTAGCGGGCAACTCGCGGTAATCCCAACGCTCTACGCTTGCGCGTTCTTCCAGGCCGGCCTCGCGGATGCGCTTGCGCCCTTCTTCCACTTGGCGTTCGCTCAAGGTTACGCCCAGCACGTAGGCGCCGAACTCGCGCGCCGCGCGCACGACCAGCGCGCCCCAGCCGCATCCGACGTCCAATAATCGCTCGCCGGGCTTGAGCCGCAGCTTTCGCAGCGCGTGATCGATCTTGGCCCGCTGCGCTTGCTCGAGCGAACTGACGTCCGTATCGAAATACGCGCACGAGTACACGAGCTGCGGATCCAAAAACGACCGGTAGAATGCGACGGGCTGGTCGTAGTGAAATCCGATCGCGGCACGATCGCGCTCGAGCGAATGCCGCTTGCCCGATAAGTGCGCTTCGCGCAGCGGCGGCAACGGCGCTGTGGGAAGACGCCGCAACAGCATGGTCAGGCGCAGCAGCGCCGGACCGCTCGGAGTGCGCATCACGTCGAGCAGTTCGTCGACGGCTGCTTCAACGTCGCCGCTCACGTCGAGCAGTCCCGCCGTAAACGCACGGCCGGCGTTCAGATCGACCGGCGGCTTGAACGCCGTGCGCAGCGCTCCGGGATGGTTGACGTGCAAGGTGAAGAGCCGCTCACCCGAAGCGGGAATCTCGGTACCTTCCCACAGGCGAACGGCGAACCGCTGGGCGTATCGCTCGCCGAATATGCTGCGAAGAACCGCTGCCGCGATGCGCGCAAACGGGTCGTCCGATGCAAAACGCTCGACGCTTTCGATGGCGGGTCCCTCCTCGCGCCGTTTATACCCTGTCGAGGCGGCCTGCTCCCACCGTTAGCGCCGCGCCGCAACGAGCGGCACATTCCGCGGCAATATCCGTGCGCGATACTGGCGCGAATGAGTGCCGATGCCGCGCTATTGCTCGATCCTGCCTCTCCGCGCGAATCGCTCTGCGTGGTTCGCACCCTGAACCGCTTCGGTACGGGCGCCGTAGCCTTTGCGTATCGCAACGGCATTCGCGTCGTGCCCCTGCATGGCGGCCAGCGGTACGACGATCGTTCCGCAGCGCTGCGCCGGCTCAAAGTGAACGTCGACGCATGGCCCGCCCCGCCGGCAGGTCTGTTCGTCGTCGAAGAACGCACCGTGTACCTTCGCTCGCGCAGCCCGATGACGGTCGCTCACGAATTCGGTCATGCGCTGGACTGCGCGCTGGGGCAAGGCGTTTACCGCTCGGGAAGCGATCCGGTGCTGCGCGCCCTATTCGCGCAAGCCGGCGCCTATGTCACTCCCTACGCAGCCACCGGCGCGGACGAATACTTTGCCGAATGTCTGCGCGCCTACGTCGAGGTCAACGACGCGCACTCGTTTTGGCCGCGCGCAACGCGCGAGCGGCTGCGACGCATCGACCCAAATATGTACGAGTATGTCGCAGACTTGTTCACGAACGAATTCGAACCGGCGGCGGCTGCGTGTCGCGACGTCGTGGCGAAAGCGGACTAGCGGGCCGAGGACTCGTTCAGCGCGACGGCCTGGCGAATGAGCGCTTCGAATGCGGTCTCGTCGATCTTTTCGCCTTCGTGCAGGTCGATGGCACGACGGACGTTGCCCTCGAGACTGGAGTTGAAGAGCCGCTTTGGATCTTTGAGCTTGGCGCCCTTGGCAAAGGTCAGCTTGACGACGCTCTTGTAGGTCTCGCCCGTGCAGATCATTCCACCGTGAGACCAGACGGGCACGCCTCTCCACTTCCACTCCTCGACGACTTTTGGGTCGGCTTTTTTGATGAGTCTGCGCATCTTTGCGAGCGTCTCGCCCCGCCAATCGCCGAGCTCTTTGATTCTCGCGTCGATGAGCTGAGAGGCAGACGTGCCATCTTTCGAGATTGCCGTCTTGTTCATGTCGAGAATATCCCTTAGCCCTTGGGCGGTTGCCGTAACCCCACGATGTTGCCGTTGGGTTCCTTGACGCTGGCGACCAGTAATCCTTGGGCGACGTCGGTAATGTCTTGCACCACCGTGCCGCCCGCGTCCACGAGGGCTCTCACGCTCGCGCTGATGTCGCTCACGGTCCAGTACGCAAGCCCGTTCGGTTCGCGGTTATCCGCGTTCGGGACGAGTCCAATTTCCATATCGCCGCTCTTGTAGCCGACGTAATAGGCACTATCCGCATAGGGGTCGGCGCCGATCAGCTCGCTAAAGAAGCGCTTGGCTTTTGCCATGTCCGCTGCCGGATAGACGATGAGGGAGACGTCTTTCATTCTATACTCGTTCCTTTCGGATCGCTTCGTTTAACGTACGGTAACGAAGTAGTGGACGGTGCGGCAACTGACGCACTGCTGTTTCATCCGCGGCAGGGTGAGGAGCACGTTCGCGCTACCCGAGCCGCGCCGGATAGCGCGAAACGCCTCGCCTCGGTCCGATGCGGCGTCATCGAGCGCACGCGACATATGCCAGCTTGGCGGCGGTTTGAGATGCATGTCGTTCCACAGATCGTGCCGTGCGATCGAACGCGCGCCCAATCGCTCAAGCACACTGCCGTAGGCCATAACCGCATGGCGGGAGTCGTAGATCGGAAAGACGATCACATCCCCCAGGCCAACGGTAGTCCGGGTTTCTGGCCGCGCGACGATCGTTCGCGGCTGCGCTGCTTGCACGCTCGCGCATGCCGCCACGAGGGCTGCGAGCGCGATCGCGACGGCGCGATTCACGAAGGCGCGGCTCCGGCAATCGGCGTTGAAACGAACCATACGTGTCCGAACGGGTCGACGAAGCTGCCGTTACGATAGCCGTACGGCTGATCGGCAACGTCGCGATCGACCGTTGCGCCGGCATCGATCGCCCGTTTGAAGACGGAGTCCACGTCGGGCACTACGGCGTACAGCGAAATGGCGACTTGATTGTAATGCTCGGGCCGCGGTATCCCGGTGTTCAAATCGGCAAGGCAAACCAAGTGTCCGTGCAAGTCCAC
The DNA here is from genome assembly GCA_963777315.1 of Vulcanimicrobiota bacterium. Taxonomy (GTDB): domain Bacteria; phylum Vulcanimicrobiota; class Vulcanimicrobiia; order Vulcanimicrobiales; family Vulcanimicrobiaceae; genus CAVYEM01. The sequence goes on along the minus strand of CAVZQC010000003.1, from coordinate 97,852 downwards.
TTCGGCGTGAACGATGCCCCCGTCCATTTCATGGCGTTCGCGCTCGACTGCACCGAGAACGCGCACGTACCAATCGATGGCTGCAGCCGCATTTTCAACGTGCAGGTACGGGGCGAAGGTCCAAGAGTTGCTGTGCATAAGGAAATTCTGCTCCATGAGAGATCTGGTTGACAACGGGCGCCCTCTGCCGTAGGCTGCGATTACAATCCGGCCGCACTTCGCGATATGCTTCTCACGATGAACTCGCAGACGTCATCGACCACGCGCGCGAACCTTCTGCGCGGCGATATCGCTGGAATCCTGCTTGCGCGGTCGGTCCAAGCGCTGCTGTGTTCAATGCTTGAGTATAAAGTGAAGCTCGAATTACTACGCTATCGGAGGAACGTTTATGCTCTTCGCCATTATCGCGCTTGCGCTCCAGTTAGTATCACCCGCATTCGCGTACGCACCCGCGCCGGCGTCCTTCACCGCACCCGCCGTGGCGGCCGCCGGAAAGGGTTGTGTGACTCCAAATGCCGACGTAGCCGTAGCGCATGGCAAGACACCGGACATACCGAAAGGCGAAAAGCTCCATGGAACCGTGACGGGAACCTCGCGCGTAACCATAGGTCCAAATGGTGAAGTCGTAAGCGCGCGTATCGAACGGTCCACCGGAGATGCGGCCTTCGATCAAGCCGTACTCAACGCAGCGAAGGGCAGCACCTATTCGCCTAAGATCGTCGACTGCAAGCCCGTCCAAGGCGCGTACCTCTTCTCCGTGCTATTCGATCTGAATCAATGACCAGCAGCCGGCCTCGGCGGAGAGCCGCGATTTTGCGCGAATGGCCAGTTCAGCATTGGCTATGTTTCGATACTCAATCGACCACGTGCAAATCGCAATGCCGGCCGGCGGCGAACCCGCGGCACGTGAATTCTATGCCGGTATCCTGGGCTTAGAAGAAGTCCCGAAACCTGCGGCTCTGGCTGCACGCGGCGGCACGTGGTTTCGCGGCGGTGACGCAACCATCCATCTCGGCGTCGATCCCGCATTCGCCCCGGCACAGAAAGGGCATCCGGCCCTGACATGCTCGAACTATGCGCAACTGTTGAATCGGCTTGCCGATCGAGGCATTGCAGTAACGCCGGACCTGTTGCCGCTCGAAGGCAAGGCGCATTGCTATATCGCCGATCCATTCGGCAACCGCATAGAAATCATCGACGGTTCGCGCTAGGAACTGCACGTGACGCGTCACGCCGGCGCGCCGTGTTTCGATAGAAATAGACGCCATGCTTCTTGCACTGATGCTCCTTGGCGTATTGCAGCCGAACATCGAGATCGGGCAGAATCTTACGCCGCCGGCGCAGCTCGCCGGGCCATGGGAGGGCCTCGTAGCCCCGGGCGAAGTTGCCGGCTTTTCGCTGCAAGTTACAACGAACGCAAACGAAACAGTGCGGTTGCTCCGCCTGGATACTTACGTTCGAAAAGCGGGAAAAACCGAGCGAACATGGTGGAGCAGCGGCGCCGGCGGGGTGTTCGTTATGCGAACGGGGCGCTTGCGGTTTCATCAAACGCCAAGCGCGGGCGGCGAATTTGCCGTTACGCTGGATTTGACATTCGACTCGAGCGATATGGCATGGAAGGGTTCATTCAGCAATCCGTTCTTTTCAGGACAGGCAGTACTGCGCCGGCCAAGTATGCACAATGCGATGACGCCTGCCGGAACGTGGCGCACGTACTCTATGGCCACTATTTGGCCGACGCAGCGCGTCGACGGATACGGCTGCTTGAATATCGGCGTCGGCCAGGATGACGCACTCGTCCTTTGGGCCGAAGACCACGGCATGTTCCTGGGCTACGACGACGCGAAAAGCCCGCTCTTCGGCGACTCCTACGGAGAAATGTACGATGATTCGCACGCGGTGCGCTACGTGGATGAATGGTCGTTTATCGCCGGTACGGGCATGGCCGGCGACAGGATTACCGGCGTGATGAGCAGCGACGGGTCGTCGTTCGGGGGATACTCCAGTGATCATTACGGCAATGGTGGGTTCGACCCGTCGCATCCGCGTCGCGCGCTGGCGTGGACGCGAATGCTGGACCTTGCCTGCCACCCGTAGCCAGTAGCCGGCGTTTGTTCAGCTCTGCCGCCGCACATGGGTCCCTGCGCAGGCCTGCGCAGCTCAGCTGACGGAAAGCAACTCGCGCGTCGAACCCGGCAAAACCACTCCGCTCAGTTGCAGCGGATCGTACGCGTTGACGCGCGTGAGCTCGCTATCGTCGCCGCTGCGGCGAGAAGCGCGCAACGCTTCGATGGCCTCGGGCAGGGCGAACTGCTCTCCGACGAATCCCGAAACGAAACGGCCGCCGCGAATTTCTCCGCGAGCCTCCATGCGGCGCAGCGCGAGCAGTAATTCTCGCCACGGCGGCGCGAGGCTCTCGCGAGCGATAATATCCCGAAACACCACGCCCCATCGGCTGAGCAGGCGGCGCGCGAAGCGTTCTGCATCGATGCCTTCGGCGGCGGACGCGAGGATGGTCCAGCGGCCGCTCGAGGATCGCGGGCGCGCGCGCAGACCTTTTTCGCCCAGCCGCCGCTTGGAATCGATCAGCGAACGCAGCGCATCGAATCCATCGGCGGTAACCAAACCCGCCGCAACAAGTTGCCAAAGCGCTTCCTCGACTTCGCTGGGCAATCGTTTGACGGCACGCACGACGTCGCCGAAGAACGGAGCACCGCGGCGTTCGATTTCCTGCAGAACTTCTCTGGACACGCGAGAAAGGCCGGCCGTCCCGGTTGCGTTGCGGACGATCAGTTCATCGGAGACTTTCGCGCCGGAACAGCGAAATCGGCGCAAGTTTCGTGGGGCGAATGCGGCGCGCCGTTTCCTCATCTTGGCTTGCGAGCACCGGATGCGGCGACAGCCGGCCCCACATGATTTCACCGGAATAGCATAACTTATCCAAGTATTCGCCGCGGTATCCGGTTACGCGGCAGGGCAAAATATGGGTTTCCCACGCCGCTGCGGGAATTTCGTAGCCTTCGAGTTGCCGGACGATCTGCAGCGTTCCGTCCAGCCCGTGCAGCCGCGCTGCCGGCGCGACGTGCTGCCAGCGGTGCAAAAAGCGAACGAACTGGGAGGAAGTGACGGGCTCGATTTCGCGCCGCAACTGTCCCAGCGTACGGCGATGAATGCGGGCGAGCACCCGACGGTTACACCACTGATCGCCTTGCCCGCAGAATCGCCCGCGCAGTACCTGCCCTTGCGTTTCCAAGCGAATCAACGCAGCGTCGAAAGCGCAGCGCTCGATGCACAAGCGCTCAGACAACTCCGCGGCACTGACCGGGCCGCTGGACTCCAGCCAGCCGCGCACAATCTCTGCAAACGCCTCGTCCTGCGATTCGACCGGATGGGACGGCGGCACCGCGGCGATCTCCGGCTCGGGCACGGCGTGCGGATACGCGGTTCGCGCGAGCTGCAGCCGCTCGGCGCTGGTCCAAAATTGCTTACCGCCAACGTTCAGCGTGCAGGCGCGCCGCTGCACGACCAACTCCGCAAACCACTGTTCCCACTGCGCTGCCGGCGGCACGACGACCAACGTCAGCAATGCGTCGTGCAGCTCGTCTGCATCGCGCACCACGGGCCACGATTCTTCGGCCACTTCCGCAATCGCATCCGCGTCCAGAATTCCGGCGCCGTCGAGATCTTCGCGAATCGTGCGGCGCAGCTGCACTGCCCGCGCGCGCCGCTCCTCGAGCGGCGCATCGTCCAGATACGCGTACGGATTCGCATTGAGAATCTCGTGGCTGAAAGGCGACGGCTCGGGCGTGTCGATTGCGACCGTCCGGATCAAACCGTCTTCAACGCCGCGCAGAATTTCACACAGCCCGTCGAGATCCATCGCTTCGTGCAGGCAGTTGTCGATCGTCTCGCGCACCAGCACGTGATCCGGAACGCGAATGGGTCCGGTCAAATTCTCCGCGCACGCCGCCTGATCGGGAAATACCGAAGCGAGCAAATCGTCGGCTCGCATGCGCATGAGCTGCGGAGGCACTCTGCGTCCACCGCGCATGCGCAAAATCGCCAACGCCCGGGTGGCGTTCCAGCGCCAGCGCGCGGCAAATACCGGCGCGGCCAGCAGCGCTTGCGTAAGCACGTACTCAACGCTGGCGGATTTCACGTATTCGAAGACGATCTCCAGCGGAAACGCATGCTGATCCGTCAGCGACAACACTATGCCGTTGTCGGTCGCGGCCGCCTGCAGCTCCACGTTGAACGAGCGGCAGAAGCGCTTGCGCAGCGCCAAGCCCCACGCGCGATTGATTCGCGCGCCGAACGGCGTGTGCAGTATCAATTGCATTCCGCCGCCTTCGTCGAAGAAGCGCTCGGCTACAATCGTTTGCGCAGTCGGTACGGTTCCGAGCACCTTCTTGCCGGCGCGCACGTACGCGACGGCTTGCTGCGCGCCGCCGGCGTCCAAGCCGCACTCGCCCTCAAGCAGCGCCTGCGCCGAAACGTCGTCGCGTTCGTCGATTGCCGCACGCAACGCAGCCACTTCGCGCGACAGCTCGATCGTGCGCCCTAGCCCCTCGCCGTTCCAAAACGGTATCGTGGGCGCCGCACCGTGCGCGTCTTCGACGCGAACGACGCCCGGCTCGACGCGGCGTATCCGCCACGAATTGGTTCCCAGCAAAAACACGTCGCCCGCCAAACTTTCGACGGCGAAGTCTTCGTCCAGCGTGCCGACGATCTGCCCCTCGGGCTCGGCGACCACGTTGTAGTTGGCGGTATCGGGAATTGCGCCGCCCGACGTGATCGCGGCGATGCGGGCACCGCGCCGCGCGCGAAGCCGGCCGTTAACGCGGTCGTAATGAACGAACGTGCCGCTGCGTCCGCGCGAGGTGGCTACGCCGTCCGCCAGCAGGGCAAGCGTTTCGTCAAAATCTGTGCGCAGCAGCTCGCGATAGGGATACGCCTGCTGCACGAGCGCAAACAGCTCGTCGGCGCTCCACTCTTGCGACGCGCACGCTGCGACGATTTGCTGGGCCAGAATATCGAGCGGAGCGCGTGGGATAGTCAGCGCGTCCATGGTTCCCGCGCGCATGGCGTGTACAATCGCGGCGCATTCGAGTAATTCGTCGCGCGTCGTAGCGAAAATCCGCCCCTCGGGTTTGGCGCCCACCCAATGCCCCGATCGCCCGATGCGCTGAAGCGTGACGGAAATCGACCGCGGCGTGCCGAGCTGCACGACTAAATCGATCGATCCGATATCGATGCCCAGCTCGAGCGAGGCGGTAGCGACGACGGCTCGCAACTCGCCGTTCTTCAGTCGGTTTTCGGCAGTGAATCGCGCCTCTTTGGATAGGCTGCCATGGTGCGGCATGACGACGCCTTCGCCCAGCCGCTCGGTGAGCGCGAAGGCCGCGCGTTCGCTCAGGCGCCGCGTGCCGACGAAAACCAGCGTGGTGCGATGCGCACGGATGTGTTCGGCGGCGCGATCGTAAATCTCGCTCCACATCTCGTTGCTGGCGACCGGCCCCAGTTCGTCGCGCGGCACTTCGACGCAAACGCGCATTTCGCGGCGCGCGCCGACGTCGACGACTGCAGCGCTCGCGCTCAGGAAACGCGCAACTTCGGCGAGCGGATGCACCGTCGCGGAAAGCCCGATGCGCTGCGGCTTGCCCGCGCCGTTGTCTTGCACGAGCCGGTCCAAACGCGCAAGCGTCAGCGCCAGGTGCGAGCCGCGCTTGTCGCCGGCCATGGCGTGAATTTCATCCACGATCACCGTGCGCACGCCCGTAAAGAGCGCGCGCGATCGTTCCGCAGTCAACAGAATGAACAGCGATTCGGGCGTGGTTACCAAGACGTGCGGCGGTTTGCGAAGCATGCGCGCGCGTTCGGCGGAGCTGGTGTCGCCGGTGCGAACCGCGGTTCGAATCGGCGCAAGCGGCGTATTGTAGCGCGACGCGAGCTCGCAAATTTCGCCCAGCGGAATCTCCAAGTTTTTGCGAACGTCGTTGGAGAGCGCTTTGAGCGGCGAAACGTACACCACTAGCGTGCGCTCGGGCAGCTCGCCCGTAGCCGCTTGGCGAACAAGCCCGTCCAACGCGATGGAAAATGCGGCCAGCGTTTTGCCCGAACCGGTGGGCGCCGAAATCAGCGCATCGCGGCCGGACCGAACGAGCGGCCAGCCTTCGATTTGGGGCTGAGTGGGCGTCCAGCTGCGCTCGCGAAACCAATCGCGCAGCAGCGGGTGAAAGTCGTCGAGCACTTAGCGCGTATTCGGCGCGGCCGTCCGCTCGCCTACGAGTGCTCGGTCGCGAGGCGGTCGCCGGAATCCACCTCCAGCGTTTCCAACGCTTTGATCACGGGGTCGTAATCCGGCAAATCCGTGAGCTCGCGATCGCGTTTGGCATTCTGCAGCAGCTCCACAACGTGGTTGTGCTGCGCGAGCGCGCTCGAGATCGCGCGCGCTCGCTGCAGTTCGCGCTCATAGTGCGCGGGTTCACGTATTGCGCGTTCGCTTTCCGGCATACCGTCAACGTACCCGGAGGAACGAATTATTTGACTGCGGTGACTTGGGCGGCCGTCACGGCCGATGCGCTGTTTCCCCACGACGTGCGAATGTAGGTAACGACGTGCGCGATGTCGGCCTCGCTGAGCGTGCCTTTCCAAGCGGGCATTTGGCCGTTATAGGTGATGCCGTTGACGACCAGTTTTCCGCTGTGGCCGTTTTTTACTATCCCGATCACCTTATCCGGTGTGCCGGTGACGACCGCGTTGCCGGCCAGCGGCGGAAAGACGCCCGATTGCCCCTTGCCGTTTGCTTGATGGCAGCTCGAGCAATTCGTGGTGTAGAGGCTCGCGCCGTTGCCTACGGCCCCTCCGGCCGCGCTTTTCATGCTGCTCGAACTCGTAGTTGCAACGGCACTGGCCATCGGCGAAGCTGCCGGCGAGTTCGCTGCGGCCGGCGACGACGCCGTGGTGGTGGTGGTGGTCGTGGTCGAGGATTTACCGCTTTTTCCACCCGAACATGCCGCCGCGGCCAGCACCAACGCGCCGGCGATCAGCAGGACGGGTACAGTTCTATGCATGCCTTGTTCCTTTCGCGGACACCGACTATCGCGATAGTACTCGCTCAAGCTTCGAGCGCCTCCCTTTGCGGTGCAGCCATAGGACGCGCGCTCATGGCCCACACCAGCGCGACCAGCAGAAAATTTGCAACAAGCGAGCTGCCGCCGTACGAAATGAACGGCAGGGTAATGCCGGTGAGCGGAAACACGCCGATGACGCCGCCGACGATGATGAACACCTGGAACCCCAGCGTTGCGCTCAGTCCCACGGCCAGCAGACGCGTATACAAATCCGGCTGCGCAGCGGAGACGGCCAAAATGCGCCGCACCAGCAGCAAAAATAATCCAAGCACGATCGCAGAGCCGATGAAGCCGAACTCTTCACCCAGCACCGCATAAATGTAGTCGGTGCCTGCAGCGGGGATGTAGCTGGGATGTCCCAAGCGGTACCCCGTCCCAAACACACCGCCGGCAGCCAACGAATAATACCCTTGAGCGGCCTGATATCCCGCGCCGAGCGGATCGGCAAACGGATTGCGCCACACCGCTATTCTGGTAGAGACGTAATTGTAGTGGTGCGCGGCCCACGCGGCCACTCCGCCGAACACCACCAGACTGCCGACCAGCAGATCCCAGCGGCGCGTAGCGGCATAAAGCAGCACGCAGAATGTGGCTAGAAGAAGCGTGGCCATGCCGATGTCGCGTTGCAGGACGAGTATGGCCATCGACACTCCCCATCCCAAGAACAGCGGACCGAGGTATTTCAAATTGGCTCGGAGCGACCACGGACGGGCGCGTGCGATCACGTCCGCCGTTTCGGCCAAATACGCGGCCAAGAAAAAGACGATGAACAGCTTGATCAGTTCGACGGGCTCGTACTGCACCGAACCCAGGCGGATCCAGAGTTTGGCGCCGTTGACCTCCTGACCGAAAAGGATCAGCATGACGAACAGCACCAGGCACAGCAGTACCCATACGTACTTGAACGCCGCCATGCGGCGGAAGAACGTAAAGGCAGGCCCGAGCGCAATCGAGAGTCCCAGCGATACGAGCAGCCAGTACTGCTGTTTGTGAGCCAGCTGCGGCGAAATGCGCGCGACCAGCAAAAGCCCGACCGCCGAAAGCAGAACGGCAAGGGCCGGAAGAACGTCGTCGCGACGGGTCGCTGCGGGCTGAACCATTACCCACGCTACGCTCAGCGCCACCAGCAGCGCGATCAGCCAAGGCGGCCCGATCGTTTTGGGCGGAGCAAACGAGAGCGCAAAAGCTGCAATAGCCAAAGCCATGGCAACCGGAAGAATGCGCTCCAGATTGGTGGTTATCTGACGCAAAGCAAGGCGTAAAACGCGATGGTCGCCGCTACGCCGATCGCGATGCTGCTCGAAGCGTGCGACGCACATCGTGAAGGCATTACCGAAGCAGCCGCGGGCGCGTAATGCACGACCAAAAGCTGCTCGCCGCACGCCTGGCCGCGTTCCACGCGGCTCACGCAGTCGGCAATTCGAGCGCGCGCGTCCGCCTGCGCAACGCGATGCCCCAAAAGAACGAGCGCGTCGCCTTCGTTGAGCGCAAAGGAACACACTGCGATTTCGACGCTCGGCGCGGACACGAGCGCGCGCGTGAGAATAGCGACGTTTCGTTCTTCGAACGCGTCGTTCTTCGTCAGCGATACGACGTAGCCGTCGCGCGCCAGGTACGCGGCCGTCGAACCAACGTGGGCCAGATACGCGCGATCGTCCAGCAGCAGCACGCCGGTGACCGAACAGCCCGCGGTGACGTAGTCGTCGTGCGAAGCGGTGCGCGCGTGCATGTCCTCGTTGACTCGCGCAAATGCCGCCTGCATGCCGGAGGTGACGCCCTTGGGCCGGCGTTCGCACCGGCGGAAGCGGTCGGCGCGTCCACGCCGTTCGAATTCCGTGCGCAGGCGCTTGAGCACGGCGGGTGCCGCGGGTTCGCCCTGAATCGAACCGAAGCCGCTGGCAATCGCAAAAAAATACGTATTGTCCGCGAGCTGCCTGGACACGCAAGAGCTGGGGTCGCCGCTTATCGCTACGTCCACGATCGCACCGTCTCCACTACGGTAACGCGGGTGTTTCCCACATCGATATCATCCCCGGGTTTGACCTCGATACCTTCATCTTCCAAACGCGTTCCGTTCAGAAACGTGCCGTTGCTGCTTCCCAGGTCCGTAAGATAGATGACGCCCCCGCTGCAGTCCAGGCTTGCGTGACGGCGGCTTGCTTCCGGATCGCTCAAGCGAATCTGCGCGGCGTTCGAGCGCCCCAACACGGCAGCCGGCAAACCGTCGCCCAAAGTCAGCCGCATCTCTTGCACCGGCGACCCCGGCCCTTCCTGAATGTGCAGTCGGGCAGCCACCGTGCGCGCCGCGACCCCGCTGCCGGAACGCAGCCGGACGGCGATCAGCCCGAAGGCCAGCAGCGCGGCCAATATTTCAAGTGAGCCGATGCGAAGCTGAGCCGCCGAGCTCATGGAGGTGCGGTTTCGACGCGCATCCGGGTCTTGCCGAAAGCGACGACGTCTCCGACCGCAAGTTCGCGCGTGGCCGTGCGTTCACCGTTGACGTAGGTGCCGTTGGTGGACTCCGCGTCGAGCACGAGCAAATTGCCGTCCCGCACGTCCAGCAAAGCGTGATAGCGCGAAACGCTCGGATCGCTCAATACCAAATCGCATTGCGGGTTGCGGCCCACCCGCGTTGCGCCGGCGACGACGAACACGGGTGCTTGCGGCATGCCCGAGATTGAACGCAACGCAAAAGCAACGCTCGCTGCGCCGCGCTTTTCCGTACCCGAGTCGACTTCGATGTCGATTCCTCCGGCAACCACGCCGTCGTCCTGGTTCAAGGTAACCGTGGGCGCGCTTTCCCGGAACGTGATGCCCACGCGCCGGGCGACGTCGCTCAGCAGCGCGCTCCATTCGTCCTGCAAGTACTTGCGATGCGGCTGCAGGCGAGCGTAATCGATCGGATTGACGTACACCGCATACCGTGCCGGCGCGCGCATGGCGTTGCCGGCGTTGTGCGTGCGCGCTTCCATCGTTGCAACCAGTTTGCGGGCGACTTGTGCGGGTTCCACGTCGCTGGGGAACATGTTCGCGAACGCCCGCTCGATGAACGCCGCGCACGTTTCTTCGATCCGCGAAAACCAGCTCATAGCCGGCGCTCCAGGCGCGCAATGAAGAAGCCGTCACGTCCGCAGAGCCCGGGAGGAATCACAACGTCGCCGTGCTCGGTTTCAAAGGGAGCAAAACGCGCAGGAATGAGCCCGCGCTGGAAGTTGTGCCGGCGCACAAACCACTCCGCGACCTCGGTGCTTTCTCGCGGATCGGTCGAGCACACCGCATACACGATCGCTCCCCCTTGGTAGACGTGCGGCGCGAGCGCCTCCAGCAAAGCGCGCTGCGTAAGGGCTAGGCGTTCGCCGTCCTGGGGCTGCTTCCGCCAGCGGGCTTCGGCGTGGCGCCCCACGACGCCGGTTCCCGAACACGGGGCGTCGATCAGAATCCGGTCGAACTGGTGCTGCAAAATCGGCGCGGTTGCATCGCCGACGATCGCGGCTGCCGCCAAGCCCGCGTGCGCGGCGCGCCGCTCGAACTCGGCCGCTTTTCGCGCGTCGCGTTCGATGCACACCAAACTGCCATCCGATCCCAGTCGGGCAGCGATTTGCATCGCTTTGCTGCCGCGACCGCTGCACGCGTCGGCGATCGCTTCCCCGGGCTGCGGATTGAGAACGTCGACGACCGCAGCGGACGACTCGCTTTGCGTCCACCATTTCACGGGTGCTTGCGTTTGCGTTCGGCGTGCCGCAGCGCCCTCGGAGATCAGTACGCAGTCGTCGCTCAGTTCGGACAGGCGCGCAGTAGCTCCGTGCTGCGAAAACCACGACGCCGTTTCCTCGCGCGTGGATTGCGTTCGGTTGATCACCACTGCCGGTTGAGCCGGTTCGTTGCAGGCGTGCAGAATCGGTTCGATTTGCGCCGCTCCGAAAGTTCCGCGCCATTGACGGACCAGCCACGTCGGGTACGAGAACGCCGTGCCCAGATAATCGTCTTCGTTCTCGAACCGATCGCGCTGGGGCGCCGGCGGATCGTCGCGAAGGAATCCGCGCAGGACGGCATTGACGAGGCCGGCGGTTCCGCGGTGTCCGTAGCGTTTGGCAAGCCCGACCCACTGGCTCACCGCAGCATGCGCCTGCCCCGAAGTAAAGCGCAGTTCGTAAACGGACAGGCGCAGAATTTCGGCAATGACCGGCGGAAGCGCCGTGGAGCGAGAGCCGACGTACGGATGCAGATACCAGTCCAGCGTGCGGCGCATCTTTATCGCACCGAAACTCAGTCGCGTCGCGAACGCGCGATCGCGCGGTTCCAATGCCGACTTCTCGAGCCGGTAGTCCAACGACTCCTGCGCGCCGCGTTCCGCAACGCGCGCACCGGCCGGCGGAAACACGTCGCGAACGACGTGCAGCGCGACTTCGCGCGCCGTCATTGCCGGCGTGCCGTCAACGTCTGCGTGAAAGAAGCGCCGCTTTGCGCCGGGCGATTGGGCGCGATGAGTTCGAGCACATCCACGGTGCCGTCGGCGCAGCGCACGCTGACCGCTGCGCCGGTGCATCCGGCGACTTCTCCGACGGGCACGGACGCGATGGGTTGCGGGCCGCCCGCCGCGCGCAGCACCTTCACGCGAACACCTGCAATGGTGGCACGCGCCGCCGGTACGGGCGCCAGAGCGCGAACCGCGTTGACGATCCTTCGCGAGCTCCACCGCCAGTCGATGGCCAGATCCTCCTTGCGCAGCGGCCGAGTGAGCGTCGGCGTTCCTTGCTGCGGCACGTGCGGAATGTAACCGCTGCGGGCAAAGTCGATCGCATGCGAGAGCGCTTGTGCGCCGAAGCGCGCGAGCCGGTCGTGCAACTCGCCGTAGCGCTCGCCGGGCGCGATCGGCGTGCGTTCCTGCAGCACGACGTCGCCCGTGTCCATGCCTGCGTCCATGAGCATGATCGTCACGCCCGTTTCATCGTCGCCCTCGCGCAGCGCAGACTGAATCGGCGTTGCGCCGCGGTATTTCGGCAGCAGACTGGGATGCACGTTGAGCGAGCCTAGGCGCGGCAGATCCAGCAGCTCCTGCGGCAAAATTCTGCCGAACGACGCCACCACGAAAAGATCGTATCCGTCGTTGCCCGCGGCCCGCGCGAACCCTCGCAGCGAGGCAGGCTCGTAGACCGCGAGTCCCATCTCGAGCGCTGCGGTTTTCACCGGTGTGGCGCGCAGTTTGTGTCCTCGACCGGCAGGGCGATCGGGCTGGGTGACGACGCCGGCCAAATCGGTGCGCTGCGCGGTGATGCGCAAACAGGGAACGGCGAATTCGCCGGTTCCGAAAAAAAGCGTCCTAATGCGCTTGCGCCGCGGTATTCTCGGCGGCCTCTTCCTCTTCTTTGGTCTGCGGTACTCGGACGTTCTTGGCTTTATCCGTGTAGAGCACGCCGTTGAGGTGGTCGATTTCGTGCTGCAGTGCCTGAGCGAACAATCCTTTCCCCTCCAGGCGGACCTTTTCGCCGTACCGATCCAAACCGCTGACTGCAATGCGGTTGAAGCGCGTAATTTCACCCACGAATCCGGGCACGGAAAGGCAGCCTTCGGTCATCTCGACCTCTTCTTCTTCCAGTTCGATCTTCGGATTGATGACGACGTGGCGGCCGCCCTGCGGATGGTCCTCGTCCTCACCGGCGTCCATGACGAACAATCGCTTCGAGACATTGACTTGCGGCGCAGCGAGCCCAACGCCGGGCGCAGCGTACATCGTTTCGAACATATCGTCGACGAGCTGCTGAAACAGCGGATCGCCAATCTCTTTGGCGTGCACCCTTTTTGCGACTTTGCGCAGCGCCGGATGTCCTTCGGTAACGATTTTCCGAATGTAGGGCATGGCCGCTCTCTTTTTAGCAGGCCGCGAAAAAATCCCACGTACGCCGTGACTGGGGACCGCGCGCGGCTGGGGCGAATATAAGATGTGTGGATACTCCGCGCGACGGTCGCACTTGGCACGTCAGAAAAATCCGCCTGGACGAGGACGACGGCGAGATGGACCGTCTCATCGCCTCGGAGATGACGCCCGAGGAGCGAATGGCCCGCGTATGGGCCCTGGTCGTGCGGTATGGAGAGATGTGCGGTGTCGATTACGATAAACAGCGATTACAAAGATCTGTTGGCCGCGTTCAACGCCGCCGAGGTTGAGTTTCTCGTTGTGGGTGCACACGCACTCGCGGCGCATGGCCATCCGCGATACTCCGAGGACTTCGACGTGTGGGTCCGGGCGACGCAAGACAACGCCGGCCGCGTTTACAAAGCGCTCTCGCAGTTCGGCGCTCCCATGCAAAATATTTCAGTAAGCGACTTCATCGATGACGACCTCATCTTTCAGATCGGCGTCGCGCCCATACGCATAGACATCATTACGTCCATAAGCGGCGTCACCTGGGACGAAGCTTGGCCGCAAAAAATTTCGGCCGTCTATGGTGGTGTTCCCGTTTTCGTGATCGGACGTGACGCGCTCATGCGCAACAAACGCGCCAGCGGGCGTCCAAAAGACTTGATCGATCTCGAAACGCTCAGGCAGTTATAGCGTCACGCAGCACTTCGGCTTCCCGCGCGGGCGTGAGGCCGGCCTTGAGCGAGCCGAGCCGTTTTCCCGCGCTACGCGCCCATGCTAGTGTGTCCCGCACCGTGTAGAAAATCGGGCGATTCCGTAAGCCGCGCACGCGCGCGCGCGAATTCGATGCGTCGGCAAGCGCGAAATACGGATCGTCGCGCGGAATCCACAGCGGCAGCTCGCCCCACGGCGCTACGCCGCATTCTTTCAGGGCTTGCTGAGGGGCCCAAATAATCGAGGCGTCCGAGCGGCTCGACTCAAGACATGCGTCAAGAAGATTGCCGAAGGTCAGCGTGCCGGGCGACGTCACCGCGTTATACGTGCCGCCGTCGCCGATCTCGATCAGATGCACCACGAACTGCGCGAGATCCCGCGCGTCGATGTACTGGATGGGCTGCGATGGAGCGTCGGGTGCGAGCACGGAACCGCCCGCGTCGACGCGGACCGGCCAGTACGTAAAGCGATCCGTCGGATCGTAGGGCCCCGCCACCAATCCTGGGCGGACGATCGTTGCGCGATGACGCAAACTGCTGCGCACGACGGCTTCGCATAGCACTTTGAGTGCCCCGTACAGCTCGTCGTCCTTGCGCGTGCGGTCGGCATCCGCCGGGAAGGCCAGCAGCGGAAAATCTTCGTCGACCGGCAGCGCCGCTTTCGCCGCAAAATCGTAGACCGAGATCGTCGATATGAAAACGTAGCGAGCGGTGCGGCTCGCAAGGTACCGCGTCGACTTTTCGAGCGCGTCGGGCGTGTAGCCGCTCGTGTCGATGACGGCGTCCCAGCTCCGAGAAGCCAGCCGCTGCAAATCGGTATTGCGATCGCCGTGAATCGTTTCGATGTCGGCTCGAGGCGCAGTGCTCGTGACCCCGCGGTTGAAATGCGTCACGCGATGGCCGCCCGCGATGCAGGCATCGGTAATATGGCGCCCGACGAACCGCGAGCCGCCCAGGACGAGCAGATTCACAGAATGTAACTGCTCAAATCGGCGTTTGCCACCACGTCCTGCAGTTTGTCGCGCACGTAGGCTGCGTCGATTACGACGGTTTCCCTTTCATCCGGCGCTTGATAGCTGACGTCGTCCAACAGGCGTTCGAGAACCGTGTGCAGCCTGCGCGCGCCAATGTTTTCGCTTTGCTCGTTCACCTGCATGGCAAAGCGCGCGAGCTGATCGATGCCTTCGGGCCGAAAGTCCAGGGTCACGCCCTCGGTGGCGAGCAAGGCCTTGTACTGCTCGGTCAGCGCGTTCTTGGGTTGCGTGAGGATCGTCTTGAAGTCTTCGGCCGTGAGCGAACTCAGCTCGACGCGAATCGGAAAGCGGCCCTGCAGCTCGGGAATCAGATCCGAAGGCTTGCTGATATGAAATGCGCCGGCGGCAATGAACAGCACGTGATCGGTCTTGAGCGCGCCGTACTTGGTGTTGATCGTGCTGCCCTCGACGATCGGCAGGATATCGCGCTGAACGCCTTCGCGCGACACATCCGGACCGCGTGCGCCTTCTCGGCCGGCGACTTTGTCGATCTCGTCGATGAAGATGATGCCGTTTTCGCCGGCGCGGCGGAGCGCTTCGCGCTTGACCGCGTCCATGTCGATGAGCTTGGCGGCTTCTTCCTGTTCGAAAATGCGGCGAGCTTCCTGTACCGTCACCCGTTTGCGGACGCGTTTTTTCGGAAATATTCCGCCGAGCATTTCGCCCAAATCGCCGCCGCCGCCCATCCCTTGATCGAACCCCGCGCCGATGACGCCGATCGGCAGATTGGGCGCTTCCTCGACTTCGATTTCGACTAACCGCACGTCGTAAAATCCGCGTTCTACGTCGGAACGCGCTTGATCGCGCACCCGCGCGGTGTCCGGTCCCGGCGCGGGCGGCGGGGCGGGCGGAGGCTGCGGCTGCTGGTGCTGTCCGAAGTTTCCTCCGAAGATCGATCCCAGCGTCGCTGCGAACGGATTGCTTTGTCCGGGCGGGGAAGGCGCGCGCGTTTCGGGGTGCAGCAAATCGATGACGCGATCGACCGCCATGGCGGCGGCGACGTCTTTGACTTCTTCACGCCGCTCTTGCGTGACCATGCGAACGGCGTGCTCGGCGAGATCGCGCACCATCGACTCCACGTCTCGGCCGACGTAGCCCACTTCGGTATATTTGGTGGCCTCGACTTTGACGAACGGCGCTCCCGCCAGCGTGGCCAGCCTTCGCGCGATCTCCGTTTTCCCCACGCCGGTCGGGCCGATCATCAGAATGTTCTTGGGGATGATCTCGTCGCGTAAGTCCGCACTCACGCGCTCGCGACGGTAGCGGTTACGCATGGCGATCGCCACGGCGCGCTTGGCGTCGGCTTGTCCGACGATGTACTTGTCCAGCTCGGCGACTATGGCTTTCGGCGTGAGATCGAGCATATCGCCGGTCGTACCTAAGGCCGTCATAACGACTCCACGACGATGCTGTCGTTGGTGTAGATGCAGATTTCCCCCGCAATCTCCAGACCTTTACGCGCGATGTCGTCGGCGCTCATCGACGTGTTGCGCAACAGCGCCGCCGCCGCGGCTTGCGCGAACGGGCCGCCGCTGCCGATCGCCGCGATGCCTTCGTCCGGTTCGATCACGTCGCCGTTTCCGCTGAGCACGAGCAAATGATCGGTGTTGCCGACCACGAGCAGCGCTTCCAACCGGCGCAGCGCGCGGTCCTGACGCCATTCCTTGGCGAGCTCGACCGCCGCGCGCGTGATGTCTTTGTATTCGTTGAATTTACCCTCGAATTTCTCGAGCAGCGTTATGCCGTCGGCGGCGGATCCGGCGAAACCCGCCAGCACCTTCCCGCCGGCAACGCGGCGCACTTTTCGCGCGCCGTGCTTCATGATCGTCTTGTCGAACGTCACCTGTCCGTCTCCGGCGACGGCGAGCCTGCCGTCGCGCCGAACCGCCAGAATGGTCGTAGAACGGATGCGCATATCGGTCTCCTTGTACCCCGCAGGGCATCGTACGGTTACAGACAAAGGTCGCCGGCATGATGAATCGCCGACCGCTTGCGAGTGCGGTGCTGCTGCCGTTCGCGTTACTGTGGTTGGCCTCGGGCGCGGCGGCGCAGACGATGCCGGCCATGCCGGTGCCGCCCGCCGTGCCGATGCCGTCCTCACCGCGCAGCGATCCGCAGCCGCCCGACGGAATCACCGTTCGAGGCTCCGGTACCGCCGACGTGCAGGCGACGACCGCTACGCTGTCGCTGTTCGTCGGCTCGCACAACAACAACGCGAACGTCAACGCGTCGTCGCTCGCACCGATCGTGGATGCACTCGTCCGCGCAGGCGTGCCGCGCAATAACATCACGCTGCCGATCTACATGAGCCCCGCGACGCACGCGACCGGCGCGACCATTACGGCGACAGTACAGCACCCCACCGTGGCGATGATCCAGAATGGAATCGCGTCGCTTGCGAGCACATCGCCGCTAGCGCCGGATCTCTGGGTGAACAACGCGCAAGTGCGCTTGACCGCGGATGACTGCAGCGAGGCCACGCAGCAGGCGCAGGCAGCGGCTTTGCGCCAGGCTCGCGCCAACGCGCAAAGCATCGCGCGCCAAATCGGCAAGAGAATCGGCGCCGTGCTCGCCGTGGACACGCAAAACGCACCCTACAATCCCGAGGGGCAATGTTCTTCCGGCTACTCGATAGGGCCGTATCAAAATATGCAGTTCACTTCACCGCAGGATTACCTGCGGGTGCGCGTCTACGCGAGCGTCACCATGCGCTTTGCGATCCGGTAGCAACGACGAATTTGGAGTTGCGGCGGTTTTCATCCGGCCTTAATCAAGCACATGGGCGGCGGGTAACTTTCCGATGTCTTGACGCGTTGATAGCAGTGTATGACTATGATTACCATCTTGCGCGGAGCGGCCTTCGTAGCGGCAATGGCACTTGCCGGACTGCCTGCAATCGCACCCGCGGCGACCGCTTACCAAAGCAGCGAAACGGTACACGCGAACTATAGCGCCAGCATCTCGCCTTCATTCGGCTTTGGCTATCCGTGGACCGGCACGCTCCAGCTCGCCATTCATCCGGACGGCATCATCAACGGCTATTACCGGCCCGCGGACAACGCCGCATTCATACCCGTGACCGGTGGACGCGACGGCCAAAACGTGTGGATCGACATCGGCGATAGAGGCCGTCTGCACGTCAGCGGCACGTTTCAGAACGGCGCCATCGTCGGAACGGCGTTCGATCAGCGCAGCATGCGGCAGTACAAGTTCAACGCGCAGCTGACGAGCTAACCGCTCGGACTTCTGTAAAGAGGGGAGCGGATTCGCCGCTCCCCTTTTTTGCGTTCGCTCCGCTGGCTGGATCAGTACGTGGGCGTAATGATCTTCGACAACGTGATATCGGCCTGTCCATTCGCGCCGGCGATCGTCGGTTTCTGCGAGGTATTTCCCGGCGGTCCGGCTTCGAACGCCGGGTAATCGTAGCCCACTGCCGCCACGTACAGTTGATCGCCCGCCGCGATGATTGTCGGCTGCGGACAATTGGTCGTACAAGGCCCAACATTTGCAGGAAGCGTGTAGTTTACCGGACCGGATCCGGTCAGAGGTCCAACCGAATAGAAGTAATCGCTGATCGCGCCCGATGCCGGATCCGTGTGCTGGTCCACGATGAACACTTCGGTCTCCGTTACGCCGGCCGGAACGGTAACAGTGCCGGTTCCGCCGCCGTCGTGATTGGCGTCACTAATGAATGTCACGGAAATCGGTCCGAGCACCACCTTGGACGCAAGCGTAGCGTTGGCGGTATACGTCACGGGTGAAACGTTCGTTGCCGGGACGAGCACCGAGAGACCGTAGGAGCCCGTAGCGGGCGGCACTTCGAACGCCGTGAAGCCCGCGGGAAAGCCGGCAAAGCCGACGGGATATTTACCGTTGTTGATATTCGTCACTGCCGGCGGTCCGACGACGTAGTCCATCGGATCCGCTGAAAAAAACGGCAACGGCTGCGTCGGATCGCCGACGGCTCCTTTCGTCGGCGCTGCAACGATAGACGACCCATCATAGATCGAGTAATCGAACCCGTTGCCCGTCGTGCCGTTTGGATTGCCGATGTAGTATCCGCCGGTGGATGAACACGTTTGGTCGCAGTTGAACGGCCCGAACCCGTACGAGAACACACCGGTAAACGTTCCGAGCGTCGAATCGATCAATCCCGTGTTGCTCAGCGGAACCTGCGGCGAACCGCTGACGTGGTTCGTGCCCGCGTCAACATTCGCACCTCCGTATGCCCCCACGGTCCCGGCCGGCACCAGCATGCCGGCGGGAAACGTCAGGGTCGGTTGATTTGCAAGCACCGCGGAGGCGCCGCTGGGTTGGCGCAGTGTTGTGACGACGTTCAGTCCAACGACCCCGTCTTGCCCGATATTCGCCGTTCCAACGGCGAACTGGAGAACGTTCGCGCTGAGATTTGCCTTCGTCACCGATGGCAGTTGAGAAGCGCCGTTGGCGGCGCAACCGGCAAGGAGCGCCGCCGCCACCGGGATAGAGGCCCTGCAAATAAATGTACGTTCCAGTTTCACGCTAGAGCCTCGCTTGGATGTAGAAGTAGAAAGAGCGGCCGATTTCCGACGGTAAGTTCACGAACGGACCACTTGATTTGATGAACGAGCCGTACTGCGGCCATGCCGACGGATACGTGTAATAGCCTCCCTGCTCGTAATTAATGCTGCTTGTCGACTGGCCCGTCAGGGGACCTGCGATACCGGTCGCAAGCGGTTGATACCGGGCGCTGTACTGCGGACCGTAGTAGATTTGGTTGAAGACGTTGTCAACGTTCACGCCAAACGTCAACTTCGACGACGGAGGACTGTACTCGATCGTTATGTCCGTATTTGAAGTGGGCGGAGTTAATTTGCCGCCTGGAGACGACGTTTCCGACGCTCCGCTGCATCCTACCGTGTTGGGACTGAAGAATGTCCCGGGGTTCATCGGGTCAACATAACACGACGGGCCCGCGGGCGAACTTCCGGCTACCGCGTTCGTGTTCGGAACGTTGTAAGCAACGCCGTTCACGTACGCGGCGGTCAGCAATCCTAGCCCCGTGGGGTAGCCGATATTGTACGTGTACCGCGGGTTGATTCTCCAGCCGCTGTGCGTGCGGTACGAAAGCGCAAGCGTGCTCTGGAACGGCGAGAGGAAGCCGACGCGATAGGTGTTCCCGAGCGCGATCGAGGCAGGCTGAATTGTGGGATAAAAATCCTCCGAACTGCTCAGCGGTATCACGCTGGAGAACTCGTTGATGTACGTTGCCGTAAGTTGAGCGCTCAGGCCGTACGGAACTTCACGCGTAAGGTTGAAGTCGATGCCGTCTGCGAATTCGCGGCCTTCGTTCGTCAAAACCGGAGGTCCAAAGAGGATCGTGCCGTTTGCGACGATCGGTTGCCCGTTGGACCCGATGAGCGGTGATGCCTCCGAAGCGACCGTGTCGTGCTGCTTACGATACCACGGCGAGAGACTGAACGACACACCGTCGAGCGCGCCTTTAGTAAATTGGTGCGAGAAAGTGAGCTCGTAGTTGTCGGAGGTCGTCGGCCGTGCCGTCTGATAAGCAATGCCGTCGAAGTTCTGATTGATCCAGAACAGTTGCTCACCGAAGTTCCGGCAGGTAACTGCGAGGTTCGCCGGCGACGTTTGGCCCGACGCGGGTTGCTGCGCAGTACCCGGTATTCCGCAGCTACTCGTACCCGGCCCAAACGGTTCGTACGCCGGAATCATGCCCCAGGGCTTCAGATATGCAGGGGCGTCGATTTCACCGAAGTCAACGTCGGAGATTGGGACGAACTGCACCGCCTTGCGGTACGTCAACCGTAACGACGAGTCTTCCCCCAGACGGTAGCTGATGCCGAGTTGAGGCTCGAACACCTTCGGTTTGACCGCGTTATTGTCGAACGAGAACGTGGCTTGCGCGTTGCACTTCCAACCATCGGCTGCATTGAACGTGGTCGGCGCGACCCAAGTTATGGGCAAGTACGTGGTCGTGCAGTAGGTGGGATCGATACTCGGCGCGGGAAGCCGGTACGTCGCCATGTCGAGCCGCAGGCCGGCCTGCACGTTGAGCCGGTCGTTGGGCGTCCACTTGTCACTTACGTATGCCGAGTAGTCTTGCCGGTCGACAGTGGAAACCTGATCGAATTGTGGAAACTTGAGCTGCGTCGCATTTGCGTAAGGTCCTTGGTACGCCCATCCGCAACCACTGGCCGTCGCGTTGAACCCATTTGCGGCCGAGAAAGGATTTTGACAGTTCGGATCGTTCGGGTTTACGAACTGCGACGGTAAGAAGTACTGTTCCGTGAAGCCGTTCAGAAGACCAAGCAACGACCCGTAAAGGGAAAACGAATCGGACAGATACGCATCGATTGGGTGCAGATGGCTGATATCGAATCCGGCCTGCATCAGATTCTTGCTGCTGAGCTGCTTCTGCAAGGAAACCGTGACGCCGTTCGTCATGCCGCCTTGTGAGGCAATGTAAATATCGTTGTTGATGCTGCCTTCGGCGGATGGGCCATCAAACGTGGTAACCGAATTCACGCGGTATCCTAAGACCGACAAGAACGTCGATTCATTGAGATTGTTGGTGTATTCCAGTTTAAACGCCTGATTCGGTTGCCAGTAGGTAAATGGAGCGCGATTGCTGCCATCGCACGTGAATGCGGTGCCGGGCGCGATCCCCGGCGGCGGCAAACCGGAAGGCACCGGACAAGAAAGATACTCGTACGTCGAGCTCTGCCCCGGATACAATTGAGAGATTGCCGCAATCTGCCCTGGTGTAATCTGCGGGATTAGGTTCAACAGACCGTTCCATGTGTGCAGGTACGCGTAGTCGCAGCTGGCATAACACAACCCGCCCATACCGCCCGCACCCTCATAGAAGCTGTGCATTGCGATGTCGGTGAACGCCTGAATCGACTCGTGGTTGTTTTTGCCGAAGCGGAAGACGAAGTTGTCCTGAAACTCGCGATCTGCGTCCATACGCCGGCTGTAGAAACGACTGATCTGCGCGTAGGGATAGCCGTTGTTGCCGTAATTGTAGGTGCGATTGTCGCCGGCGAACGACGCATAGTTCGAAAACCGGCCATCCGGCGTTGCGAAGCTATAATCGATCGTGGCGCGGTGATCGAACCCAGGCCCGCCTACGGACAGGCCGAACTGCGCGTACGCGGGGTAGGAGCCGCGTTTGGCAACCACGTTGAGTGCACCGAACCCGCCGGACGTCTGCGTGATGTCGCCGCCGCCGGGCGTCAGCTGCACCGAGCTTATGCCTTGCGTGGTGACGGCTAAACTGTTGGTGAACTGGTTCGAGTACGCATCCGTGTACGGAATGCCTTCGAATTCGAAGCCTTCCTCATATTCACGGCCACCGTGTATCACCGGATAACCTGACGAGTCCAGTTCGGCGCCCGGCAACGACGAGATGATGTTGACCTCATCAAAGTTGAACGAAGTACCCTGGAACTGTTGGATCTGTTGGGACCCGATGCTGACCGTGTCGACGGTCTGCGAGGGATGGAAAGCGCTGCCCGCACCGGTCGAACGAACTGTGGCAATCACCTTCAGTGACTTGTTCAGCTGTTGGTTCAAGGTGATCGCCTGATCGGCGAAGGCCGTGACTCCCGGAGTTGACGTTGGTTGATATCCCGGAAGTTGAAACGAAACGGTATACGTGTCGGCGTAGACGCCGGTTAGTGAATAAAAGCCGTGCGCGTCGGTCGTGGCTCTGTATGATCCCGACGGAGATGCCGCCGTCACCCTTACGTTGGATAACGGTTGGTGCGTCGCCGTATCGGTGACCGTTCCGCTAATTACGCCGACGGTGCTCGCCAGCGCCATGCCCGCCGACGATGCAATGAAACTCGATAAAAGGAGAAGCGTAAAAACGGCGCGCATCGCAGCGGCGTGCCGTCGCAGACTACCCATAAGATCGTCCCTCCACAGAACAGGCCGGGAAAAAAGCAACGTCGATGGCGGCGGCCGCGTTCTGACCGTGTTTCGGACGCCTCCACGCATCCACCAACGGTGCTAGAGTAGTGTTACCCGCTTTATCGCGGGCGACCTTTCCGCTTCTATATCGTGCGATGCGGACGAATCGTAGCGGTGGCTACCCAAGCGCAGCTGCTGGAGCCGGCATGGCCGCGCGGAACGCGCGAATGCTCGCCAGTGCACGGGCTGCCAGAAGCCTGCGCCGCTCTTTCTTGTCACGCACCGCGTTGTCTAAGGGCGGGAACGGCGCCCACGTTACGTTCGCGGGTTGGAAATCGGCGGTTTGCGTGTTCTGCAGATGCGCGACGACGGCGCCCAGCGCGGATTCTCGCGGAAAATCGAGCGGCGGTAACCCCAGCATCCGGCGCGCTGCATGAATTCCGGTCATCGCTCCGCACGCTGCGGCTTCAACGTAGCCTTCCGCGCCCGTGATTTGTCCTGCAAAATACAAACCGCCGGCCGCGCGCAACTGCAGATGCGAATCGAGCAAACGCGGTGAGTCCAGAAACGTGTTGCGGTGCATGACGCCCAGACGCAGCCACTCGGCGTGCTGCAATCCCGGAAACTTGCCAAAAGCTTGTTTTTGCGCAGGCCACGTCAGCCGCGTTTGAAACCCCACGAGGTTGAAGGCCGTCCCGAGCGAGTTTTCCTTGCGCAATTGCACGACCGCATACGGCGTCTTACCGGTGCGAGGATCGCGCAGCCCCACGGGCTTGAGCGGGCCGAAACGCAGAACGTCGTCGCCGCGATCCGCCATCTCTTCAATCGGCAGGCATCCTTCAAAGTAGGGCGTCGGGCTCGTCCCCGCATCTTCGAAGCCTTTGGGCTGGTGACGAGCGAGCGTGCGCAAATCGGCGATCAGTTCCAGATACTGCGATTGGCTCAGCGGGATGTTGAGGTAGTCGTCGCCGTCGCCCTTTTCGTACCGGGATTTGCGATACATCGGCGTTTCGTCGATGGAGTCGGCCGCAACGATCGGCGAGGCTGCATCATAGTAGTGCAGACGAGCACCATGCGATCGCTCCAGCAATGCATCGATCGACCCCAGCAGTTCTTGCGAAGGCAGCGGACCGCACGCGACGATGACGGTGCGATCGAGCGGAACCCCTCGGACTTCTTGCCGGTGCAGCGCAATGCGCGGGTGCTCGCCGATGCGCCGTTCCACCGCTTGCGCGAAAAGGTCGCGATCCACGGCGAGCGCTCCGCCCGCCGGAACGGCGCTCGCGCGCGCGCAGGCAATGATAACCGAGTCCAGCAGCGCGAGCTCTTCTTTGAGCAAACCGACGGCATTTTCAAGCGCCGCGCCGCGCAGCGAATTGCTGCAAACCAATTCGGCCAAATGTGCCGTTTTATGTGCCGGCCCGCTGCGAAGCGGACGCATTTCGTAGAGATCGACGTAGACGCCGAGCTGTGCGGCTTGCCACGCTGCCTCGCAGCCGGCAAGGCCCGCGCCGATGACCGTTAGGGTACCGGTGTCGGACGGCAAGGCGCGCTTAGGGAGACACGGCTTCCATCGGTTCTTCCGTGACGCCGGCCGAGATGCTGCTCACGTCGTGGTCTCTATGCGCGCTGCACTCGAGCGCCGTCGCGCCGCCGCGGCGCGTCTTGGCCACGACGTGCGAACCGCAAACCGGGCAGCGCTGCGGCACGACGCGATCCCACGAAACGAAGTCGCACTTGGGATAATTGGCGCAGCCGTAAAACGTGCGGCCCTTCTTCGACTTGCGTTCGACGATCATGCCCTCGTCTTTGGGACATTTTGCGCCGGTGTCTTTGAGAATCGGCCGCGTCGTCTTACATTCCGGATAGCCGGTGCAGGAGATGAACCTCCCGAAGCGCCCGGTCTTGATGACCATCGGCCGCTCGCAATTGGGGCAGATCTCGTCGGTGGGCTCGTCGCGAATCTCCAAGCGAGGCAGTTTTTTCTCGGCCTGTTCGAGTTCCACGACGAACGGTCCGTAGAAACGATCGAGCAGTTTGACCCAATTCTCCCCGCCGACGGCTACTTTATCGAGATCGCCTTCCATTTGCGCGGTAAAGCTCAAATCGACTACGTCGGGAAAGTGCTCGGCGAGCAGATCGTTCACCGCCGCGCCGATGTCGGTGGGCTGGAAACGCCGTTCGACTTGCACGACGTAGCCGCGCGCCTGAATCGTTTCGACGATCGTGCTGTACGTGGAAGGGCGTCCGATGCGATTGTCTTCGAGCGCTTTGACCAGCGTGGCTTCGCTGTACCTGGGCGGCGGCTCGGTGAAATGCTGTTTGGGTTCGAGCTTGCGCAAATCGAGCACTTCGTGCTGTTCGAGTTTGGGCAGCCGCTTTTTTTCTTCCTCGCTCTTGGTCGCAAGCGCGGCCTCCGAATCGTCCCGGCCTTCTTCATAGATCTTGGTAAAGCCGGGGAATTTTACCACGCTGCCGGTGGCGCGGAACGTGTAGGCGCCTGCCCGAACGTCGACGGTGGTTTGGTCGAAAACCGCAGCGGACATTTGGGATGCGACGAAGCGATTCCAGATCAGCGTGTAGAGCCGCAGTTCGTCGCGTTTGAGTATTCCCGCCATGCTTTCGGGCGTGTGCGCGACGGAGGTGGGCCGAATCGCTTCATGGGCGTCCTGCGCGCCCTCGCGAATTTTGTGCGCCCGGCCGCCGTGATAAGCTTGACCGTACGTTTGGGTGATGTACTCGCGGGCTGCTTCCCGCGCCTGATCCGAAATGCGCGTTGAGTCGGTGCGCATGTAGGTGATGAGGCCGACCGTGCCCTCAGCGCCCAAATCGACGCCCTCGTACAACGCCTGAGCGATTTGCATCGTGCGCCGCACCCGCAGCTTGAGTTTGCGCGAAGCCTCCTGCTGAAGCGTCGACGTGGTGAACGGCGCGGTCGGATGGCGGCGCACCTCGCGCTGCTTGATCGACGCGACCTCGTAGGCGGCGCCGCGCAAATCGCTCAAGACGGCATCGGCCTGAGCCTGATTTTCCACGGCGATTTTCTCGCCGTCGCGCAGGAGCAACTCGGCGGAAAACGTCAAGCCGGGCTCGCCGGCGGACGAGAGCAGCGCGGCGATCGACCAGTATTCCCGCGTGACGAAGGCTTGGATTTCGCGTTCGCGATCGACGATCAGGCGAACGGCGACGGATTGCACCCGGCCGGCGGAAAGGCCGCCGCGAACCTTGGCCCAGAGCAGCGGCGAGATTTTATAGCCGACCAGGCGATCCAAAATTCGGCGCGCCTGCTGTGCGTTCACGCGGTCGATGTCGATCCGGTGCGGCTCCCTGATGGCGGCCAAGGCGGCCTCTTTGGTGATCTCGTGCAGCTCGATTCGCTTGGGCTCTTCGAGTTTGAGCAACTGCGCCAGATGCCACGCGATGGCCTCGCCTTCACGATCCGGGTCGGTCGCCAGATACACGTCGCTCGCGCCCTTCACCGCGGATTTGAGATCCTTGATGATGTCGCCCTTGCCCTTAATCGTCAGATATTTCGGCGCGAAACCGTGCTCCACGTCGACTCCGAGCGTGCTCTTGGGCAAATCGCGCACGTGCCCCACGGACGCCTTGACCGCAAAGCGCGCGGGCAAGAACTTTTTAATCGTTCGCGCCTTGGTGGGAGACTCCACGATGATCAGGGGCTTTTTCACGCGCCCTAGTATACCGCCGGGGTCAACCCCCCGGCAAATCGCGCCCCGTTCGCGCGCTATATAAATGAGGCAATTCGCCCGCGCGCGCAACGCGAAACCGAGCCGATTTGCAATTATTGCAAAAATTCCTTATGATGCGCACAAAGCGCTATATTGCGCTGTCCAACATCTCAAGTTCGTCCCCGGGGACGAAGGGAGGAATGAATGGATTCCGACATGATGGAAAACGGCGGAACGATGGGCGACGAAGGCTCGTCACGCCGAGGCGGTCGCCGCAAGGGCGGCCGTAAGAAATCGAACGGCCGAAAATCGGCCGGCGGCCGCAAGAGCACCGCGCGTAAAGCGGCCGGACGCAAAGGCGGACGTAAATCGTCGGGCGGCGGACGCAAGAAGTCGACGGGTGGACGCAAGAAATCGACCGGCGGACGCAAGAAAAGCAACGGACGCAAGAAATCTTCGGGACGCAAGAAATCGACCGGCGGACGCAAGAAATCTTCCGGACGCAAAAAATCGACCGGCGGACGCAAGAAATCTTCCGGACGCAAGAAGTCGACCGGCGGACGCAAGAAGGGCGGACGCAAGAAATCCAGCGCACGCAAAGGCGGACGCAAATCGACGCGCAAAGCTGCAGCCGGCCGTAAAGGCGGGCGCAAGAGCGCCGGCGGACGCCGCAAGGGCGGCCGCAAAAAGAAAGCCTAGCGCTACCGAGTACAAGAGCGGCCCGTTAACCAGGCCGCTCTTTTGCATGCCGTTCGCAGACGTCCCATTCCCATAGCGGTTCATCGCGCAACTTGGTTGCTCCGCATCCGCAATCCCAGCGCAAAACGTTCATCGGTTTGCCCGGCTCGCTCAGATGCGGACGAACGTTCTCTTCGGCCGGCTCACCGAGCTTTTCGACGAGTTCGTGCTTTGGATAATGCATTCGCCTTATCCCGAGTGCATCGCCGAGGCGGCGAATACGATCGCCACACCCGCCATCACCCCGCCGTACACGATATGCGCCAGCGGACTGAGCCAAGACGTTTTGAGTTCGGTGAGTTCCCGCCCGCCCGGAGTGAACTGCGAGCCCCAATAATTGAGCACCCACAGCGTCAGAGCGTATGCAACGCCCGTGAGCCAAAATTCGTGGGTGAGGCGGTTGACCAGCAGCGTGAACAGCGCGCCGAAACCGGCCGACAGCACCAAGTGAATCGCAAATCCCAAAGCGATGACGCCCGGTCCGCCGTCTTTTGCACCCGGGCCGATCAGCACGCCCGCCAAACGTTTGGGCATCTGCCACGGTCCTTGTCCGACGGCGACGCTCAGTACGGCCATGGCGATTGCCATGGCGAACCCGCCGCAGAGTCCGGCGACGATTCCCTGCGCGAAGTCGATGCGAGCCGACTCGATCAGTACGCCGTGGTCCCACATGCCGCTTTTCTTCCCCGACCGAGCGCAATTGATACCATGGATCGCCGGTTGGGTTTTCGGGTACATGCCCCACAGCGTGGCACAAGCAGCAACATCGGTATCCGAGGCGGGCTCCACAGCGGGCGAGATCCCGATAGTCAATCTTCCAAAAGACCTGCTGCCGATCTACCTGACCACGTTCGTGGACATGCTGGGGTACACGCTGCTCATACCGCTGCTGCCGGCACTGGCGCACAAGTACGGCGCGCACGACTGGATGGTCGGAATGCTGCTGAGCATTCCGGCGTTCTGCGCGACGATCGCCGCGCCGATATGGGGCAAAGCCAGCGATCGGGCCGGCCGCAAATTCATCATCCTGATCGCCCAATGCTTTACGCTGGTCGGATACACGATTCTGGCCCTTGCCGGTTCGCTGTTCTGGGTGTACATCTCGCGACTGATTTCGGGAGTCGGAGCCGGCAGCATCGGCGCGGCCGAGTCGTACATCGCGGACGTTACGAACGAACGCCAGCGCAATCGCGCGTACACGATTTACGGGGCCGTGTTCGGTTCGGCCTTCATTGTCGGGCCCGTCGCGGCGGGGTTCTTGCAGCGGTACGGGCTGCAGTTTCCATTCTTCGTGGCAGCCGGCTTGGAAGTGCTCAACATCGGCCTGACGTTTTGGCTGCTTCCCTCGCGTACGCGCGCCAAGCGCGAAAGCACCAGCATCCAAAAATCGCTGCGGGCCGCCTGGAAGCCCGGGGTGCGCCGCGTGCTCTTCCGGCAATTTCTGTTCATCTTCGCCGTCGTTTACTTACTGGCCGACTTCGCGCTCTACTTGGATCACGCGCTGCACCAAAGCATTCAACATTCGAGTTGGCTGCTCGCGGGGGCGGGAATAGTGGGCGGAATAACGATGCTGCTGGTCGTTACGCCGCTGACCAAGCGCATCGGCAACGTACGCGTGGGCCAGATCGGGTTTCTGCTGCTGTTCGCTTCGTACGCTCTGATCTATTTCGTGCAGAACTTGGCGTGGTTTTTTCCGGTCTTGGTCCTATGGGCGGCCGGCGCTGCGATGGTAGAGCCCACGCTCATGACCATACTTTCCGAACGGGCTCCCAAGGACGAGCGTGGAGCGATCATGGGCGTGAGCGACTCGGTCAACAGCATCGCACTCATTCTCGCGCCCGCGATCGGTACCGCGATCGTGGGCGCGAGCGCGCGTCTCATCGGCGTTTTGCCGGCCTTGGCGGTGGGATCCGCGTTTGCGCTCGGCCGTTTCCGCGCGGGCGCGGGTGCGGATGACGATGCTTCATCTGCGGCCGCTCAGGGCCGTCCCGATTGCGACGCCGATGCCGGCGCCGAGAGCAAGGCCGGCGGACGGGTTCCCGACCGCAGTGCCGATCGCTAGACCGATTCCGACGCCCAGCGCGACACCGATGCCGACATACGATCGCTTCATCGACTACGGGCTGCCGGCAACCAGTTTAGCGGCGAGTTTGTCCAGACATTCCGTCCAGCCCGCTTCGTGCGATGCCCGCGAGTCTTCGCGCACGAACAGTTCGTGACGCAGTTCGAGCGCGGTGCCGCCGCCTTGCGGGGTGAGCTTGACGGTGAGCAGCGTTTCTTGTGCGTCTTTGGGATCGTCTTCGATCCAGCTCCATGTCATGACTAACCGGTGCGGCGGAGTGACCTCGCGGTAATCGCCGTGCAGCGTCCAAACGTCGCCGTCGGACATGAGCAAGTCCATCTTGTACGAACCGCCCTGGCGCACGTCCATCTGCAGGTCTTGCAGCGTAACGTCTTGAGGGCAAATCATTTCTGCGAATTCCTTGCCCGTCCAGGCCGCGAATACGCGCTGCGGCGATGCGTCGAAGGTGCGGCGGATGACCACCGCGGGGAGTGTTGCTTGGTTCATGCGTTCCTCATCAATTCTGAAAACTGTGAAAGGATGGCGTTCCAGCCGTCGCCGTGTCCGTCGCGCGACTCTTGCGTTGCCAAACACTCGTGCGTCAGAACAAGTTCGGTTCCCGCGCCGTCGGGATTGAATTCGAGCGTGAGCAGCGTTTCTCGTTCGTCGGCCGGGTCGTCTTCCAGCCAGCGCCACGTCATGCTCAAGCGGCGGTTAGGGACGACTTCGCGGTACTCGCCGACGACCGTCCACACATCGCCTTGCGGGCGCCGCATCGCGATGCGGTACGTGCCGCCCGCGCGCACATCCATCTCGACTTCTTGTGCGCAGACTTCGCCTGGACCAAGAAAGTGTTTGGCGATCGAGGGATCGGTCCAAGCGGCGTAGACGCGTTCGGGCGCGGCGTCGTAGGTGCGGCGGATCACCAGCGCCGGGACTGTTGTTTGCGTCATCGTTTGCTCTTTTCGTCGGATGATTCTTTGAGAATGATTTCGAGCCGATCGAGCGCGCCGTTCCAGTAGCGGCGCTGCCGCTCGAGCCATTTTAATACGTGTTGCATTGTTTCAGGAGCCAAACTGCAGTAATGCACGCGGCCTTCGATGCTGCGCCGCAGCAACCCGGATTCTTCGAGCACGCGCACGTGTTTGGAAATTGCCGGCTGAGAGAGCGGGAACTCCCCCGCAATCTGGCCGACGGTGAGCGGCCGGCGCGCGAGCCGTTCGACGATGCGCCGGCGCGTGGGATCGGCGAGTGCACCGAAAACCGCATCGAGATTCGCGCTCACGATTTGCGCTGGTGAAAAAAGACGCTGTTGCCCTCGGTATCGTGCACGGCGAGCATGCGGCAAGAGGGCGTTTCGGTTTGGAAGACGGCCGGGATGCCTTTGGCCTGCAGCACGGCCGCGGTGTGGTCGAGGTCGTCCACCGCGAACAGCACGCCGTTGCTGGGCTGAAACGGAATGGGGCCGCCGCCGCCCCATAGACCGAACGTGGTACCGTCGGGGAGATCGTATTCCGCGCCGCGATCTTGGGTGTATATGCGAGTGGGCTCGAGGCCGACGACGTCGCGGTAGAACGCGATGGCGCGGGGTGCGTCTTTAACCATGTAGCCGCTGAGGTCCATGCCTTTGATGCGGATGGCGGTGGCGTTCATAGAGGCTCCTTCGTTTTACCGTTTGGTTATATAACTATATAGTTATATTTTTGGCGAATGTCAAGGGGCGGCCGTAAAAATGCACCGACCGGTTGGGCCTTGCTGAGGCGCGGTCAACTGGGTATACTGACTAGACAGTCTAGGAGAATCACCACAGTGGAAAAGCAAGCGCGGGCTGCGTCGCGCCGCACGCCGGCAGCGTGGCAGCGAGTCTATTCGTGGCAGCGAGTTCCATACGAATGCGCTGCTCTCGGCGCTTTGGAGCGCTGTCGCTCCCGGAAGGTGCGCGCGCTGGCAATTGCAGGATGCCAAGTCGCAATTCAGCGAGGTAGTGCAACGCGCGCTCGAGGGCAATCCGCAATGCGTAACCAAGCATGGCAAAGACGCCGTCGTCGTCATCTCGTACGATACCCTTTTCAATGCCGTCCGCCCAAAACAAAATCTTTTCGAGTTTTTCCGTTCGTCGCCGCTCGTCGGCGTCGATCTGGATCTCGAGCGTCTGCCGGGCGCGCTACGTGAGGTCGACCTCTGAGCGGGTTCCTCATGGACACCTGCGCTGTTTCTGAAGTCGTGAAAAAGCGCCCAGACGGCGGATTGGCGGGTTGGATGCGCACTGTGGACCCGCTGCAGGTCTACATCAGCGTTGTGACACTCGGCGAACTCCGCAAGGGAATCGAGTGCTGCAACGACGCGGCGAAAAAGGCAACCTTGGAATCGTGGCTGACTAACGATATCGCGACCAGTTTGCCGGTCGCATCCTGGCATTCGACGCCGGCGTGGCCGACCGGTGGGGCCGATTAGTAGCAACACTGCAGCAAAGAAGAATTACGCCCAGCGCGATGGACTCATTGGTCGCCGCAACGGCGCTCGAGCGGAACTTAAGCGTCGTGACGCGCAATGAAAAGAACTTCAAGAACATAGGGGTTAGCGTTACCAATCCCTGGCTGGGATCGCCATAGTCGTCCCCGCCGGAGCTGCGTACGCGCCGGTCGAACTGTGCCGTATGGCCGATATCGAGCACGTTATCGATGTGCGGCTTCCGCCGGAAGCCGGCTACGCCACGCTCGCCGCCTATATAGCCGGCGATGCCGCTTCGCGCGCAGAGTTCGACCAAGCGCACTGCACCAAGATCGCCGATGCGGCGCGGTTGGGGTTCGAACTCATCGTGCGCGATGCCATGGCCGGTGAACGCGAGCCGATTCACGTGCGCGCGGTTTGGACGCCGCAAGAATTGCAGATCTGCCTGCTGGAGCGAGGCTTGCCGCTCGACGACGGCAACGCGCGCCGCGACCCGAGTTGGGAGAACATCCTCGAACGCGTCGACAGCGCGCAGTGGAAGCTGCACGGCCGAGCGGGAAGCGAACTTCGGCTCACGCTGCAACGCCCGCACGGTATCGCCGACGTCGGCGCAGAGCCGCCCCGCGAAGCGACCGTACCGCTCGCACCGCAGCAGCAATACGTGATACGGCGCTTTCAACCCGAAGATGCGCCCGGCGTTGCGCGCGCGTTCTACCAAACGTGGGGGTATCGCTACATCTTTCCCTCGGTCTACGTACCCAAGCGGCTCGTCGAGCTGAATAGCGCAAATGCGTACATATCGATCGTAGCGGTAGCCGAAGACGGCGAAATCGTCGGACACTTCGCGCTCGATCCGCTGCCCGGAACGCCGCTGGTCGACGGGTGCGCTGCTATCGTTTCGCCCGCGCATCGGGGGCGCGGCCTGCTCGAACGGTTGCGTCAGTTTGCCGAAGACGAGGCCGTGCGGCTGGGTTTCGGCGCATTCTACACCGAGCCGGTGACCACGCATCCGCGCACGCAAGAAGACAGCGCTAAAATCGGCGCGCGCCTCTGCGGCATCGTGCTTGGCGGCGATCCGGCGGACTTCACCCCCAAGCAAATGCAGTATACGGGCGCCGGTCAGCGGCAAAGTTTTACGATCTACATCAAACCGCTAAAGGCGCGCGAATCGCGTACGATTTATGCGCCGCCGCGCCACCGCGAAATGATCGCTACGATTTACGGTAATCTCGGTTTCCCGGTCGACGTGCGCGAAGGCAGCGCTGCGACGGCTACCGGCGATCTGCACATCGAGGTTTCCCGCAGCGAAGGTTTTGCCGCCATCGACGTGGTTAGAGCCTGCAGCGCGACCGTGCAGCAAATAACGCAAGCGCTCGCGGATATCCGTGTGCTGGGGCATGTGGGAGCGGTCTACGTGAACCTGCCGCTCGAAGATCCGGGCACGCCGCAGGTTTGCGATGCCGTCGAGGCGTTGGGGTTCTTCTTCTGCAGCGTCATTCCGTGGGCTATGGGCGGCCGCGATGCGCTACGCCTACAGTTGCCGCTCACGCCCATCGATCTCTCCCAAGTCACGATTTTCGGGGAATTCGGCGCGCAGCTCAAGGCGTATATTGCGCGCAGTGCGGCTTCCAATGAAGCTGAGTCGGCCTCCACGGTAAGCGCGTAAAGCGATGCGCTCGCGCTGTTAGCGGCGCAGATCCGCATTCCGCGAGGTTGCAAGTTTCGCATCGAGCGAGATCGCAATTCCGGCCAACGCTTTTGAAACAGGGCACCCGTCCTTCGCCGCATTTGCGAAACGCTGAAACTCCTCCTCGCCGATACCGGGCACGTCAGCGACGGTAGAAAGCTCGCTGCGCGTGATTGCGAAGCCCTCTCCTTGAGCTTCGATCGTCACCTTTGCGGCTGTGTCAATCGTTTTCGGTACATACCCGCCTTTTCCGAGCATCAGCGAGAGCGCCATGCTAAAGCAGCCGGCGTGTGATGCAGCAATAAGTTCTTCCGGATTTGTCCCTGGTTCGTTTTCGAAGCGCGTTCCGAACGAATACGTGCCGGAGAACGCGCCACTTCCAAGTTCGATCGTTCCTCTGCCGGTCTTAACTTCTCCGGACCATTGCGCTTTTGCCGTTCTCGTGGGCATACAAACTCCTTTCCGGGTGCGTGACGCTGCAGCGTTTTCGAGCCCATTCCCGTTCCACGAACACCTTAACCCCATCGAGGGACCGCTCTATAGTGCATCGACTTCACTCAATGCGGCCGCAACCCCCGAAGAACCAATTAGTGGGCGTACAAGAAGTGTACGAGCAGTGGCCAGCTTTGAGCATCGGCCGCTGCGTACGCGTCTGGGTTGCCGCCGAATTGGAGCATTCCGTACGGAGTTTTAAGGGTTTCGCGATTTGCGGTCGGCGTGTAAGGGATCTCGATGAGGTGCCCGGCGCCGCGATAGTCCTCGAACAGATCGCCGGCGCGGAGGTGAAGCAGGTTGAGCGTGCGCCTGAAGAGCAGGCCGGAAAGGCCGAGGCGATCGTCCGCACCGGCGATGATTGCGACGGGGCCGTTGATGCGCTGAAAATCGATCACGGCGTTTGGGACCGACGCGGCGTTGCCACTGCGAATGAACTCCATGATCTGCGCGTAAGATGCGAACGGCAGCGGTTTCCCTTGGAGCGTCCAGGCTGATTCGTTCACCGGACTTTTTCCGAAGCGCAATCCGGCTTCCACGATCGGGCTTGGCACGATGCCGGCGGCGGCGCGAATTTCGGGAAAATGCGCAGCGGCGACGAACGCAAGCTCACCGCCGCGCGAAACGCCGAGCACCGCGATTCTGCGCGGGTTGACTCGAGACAGGGCGGCGAGGTAATGCACCGCGTCGCGCACCCGTTCGATTGGAACTTCCACGAGGTCTTGCGGTAAGCCCGGTTCCCCGAAATATGCACTGGAAAGCGCGGCGATCCGATGGGAGGCCAGCATCGCAGGAATGTCGATCGGGTAACCGCCCTCCGATCCTCCCAAAACGACGACGGCGGGCAGCGATGTGCCGTTGCGCGGAATGAATGATTCGCCGTACACGCGCGACGTGGCGATGCGCTGCCGCATCACATTGGCGCCGATTTGCCGGCGTACGAGCGGCTGTTGCGCGACGACGCGACCGTTTTCCACTAACTCGAGTCTCCCCGTGGCGGGCTGCAGATCCCGCGGCCATGCGAACGGCGCCGTACCCACCGATGGCAGCGCGCTGCTGAAAAGGCGCCTGGGTTCGGCGAGCTTGGCCTCGCCGCGCGCGTCGGTCGCTGCAACTACGCGGGAAGTCCAAGCGACGCCGTTGGCATCACGCAGGTGCAGAACGAACTCCAGCGCACGATCCGGCGCCGTATGCGCGGCAATCGTCACGGCGCGATCCCGCAAGCCGTCGGAGGGCGCGATGGTAAGTATTGCGCTCAGAAGAAACGTGCAGAACATTTCGCGTCGCCGAGTACGGCTTCGAGCTTCGGCTAGGAGCGCCGTTGCTTTGAAAGCTCACCCGCGACATCTCGGTACAAGGTGCGGGTAGCCTGAGCCAATATTTCGAGCACGCGGAAGAGGCCGTCGCCCGAGATCGTAATGGCTTGCCATTCAACGGCTGCATGCCGATGCACGAGCGCGTAGGTATCATTGCCGACATCGTAGATCGCAAACTCGTTCGATTCCGCGATCAGCGTGGCATGCTTGAGAGCTTGGGCATTTATTGCGTTTACGAGTTTCACAATCTCTCCAATGCAGCCCACGAGGCTGCGTCCAGTGTCCTGCATACGACCCAAAGTTAGCGCAAATCCCGAGCGGCGAGTCCTGGAAGCCGTATTACGGGTATTACGGTTACGCTCCCTATTGGAGCGGCGGCCTCGGGTACGCGGACCCTCACTCGATTGCGAGCAGTGCACGCGACGACCACGCCCTAGGGGTGTCCTCCCAAACCGTAGCAAAAGCCGCAGGAGAGACGACTATGCGCACATTTTTGCGAGTCTCCGTTATCCTCTTTCTGGCGCTCGGCGCATTGGCATTTACTGCCCCCGACATCGTTGATCCATGGCAGCCCTGGAGCAGCTTTGGATTTGGAACGAATAGCGCCGGGGTTGTTACGGCGGTCGACGACTATGCGCGCGCCCAAGGCTTGCATGTGGGAGACGCTGTCGACCTCTCTCGGATGACCCTGGCGGAACGCACCAAGCTTAGGCGCCGTGGGAGTCGGCTACGCCGGACAAGTCATCGTGCTACCGCTACTTTCCGGAAAAAGCGCGACGCTGGTGGCACATCCGAGGGCACGAACTCTTGCCGAGAATGCGACGGATATTGCAGTCTGTCTTGTCCTTAGTGGCGTATACACTGATCGCTGCCGCTTTGGTACTGCTGCGTCCCATGCCCACGACGTGGTCGTTCTTTATATTTTCTTCTTCCTTCTTGTACAACGGCGATCAGGCACTCCAGTATTTTCCGCCGTGGCTCATTGTACTCTTCAGCTTCTTTACGATCCCGGTACTGCAGGCGATCGCCCCGTTCGCACTATTTTCGTTCGGTCTGCGCTTTCCAAATGCGCAGCCCACCGGCCTGCCTCAACGCGTCGAGCGAATACTCTGGTTCGCTGTCGCGCCGGTCCTTGCTCTAGCAAATATCTGCAGCGGCGCGAGCTTAATCGGCATACGTTATCCGCAAGCGCTCACCAGCGACATTCAAATAGCCATCGCCGCGCTTTACGTGCCGGGCATTGCCGTATTGATTTTCAGGTATACGCGTTCGGAACAAGACGAACGGACGCGCCTACGGTGGGCCATCTCCGCTTTCGCAATCGCCTTTTTGCCCTACGTTTTCTTTACCGCTGTTGAAAACGCGGCGGGACGTTTACTTTCGTTATCGGTCGCAAATCTCACTCAGGCGTGGCTCATTGTTGCTCCTGTTGCCCTGGCATACACGATCCTTAAGCACCGGTTGTTCGATATTCGCTTCGTCGTGAGCCGTGCTCTTGTCTTCGGTTTCATGACGACGTTAACGATCGGCATCCTTGCGTTAGCAGATTGGGCTTTCGGGAAGTGGCTCGAGCATTCGCGCTTCCACATCGTCGCGGAAGTCGCCTTAGCGCTTGCGCTGGGCTTTTCGATTACGAGCATGCACAAATATATCGAACGGGCCTTGAACCGCATCATCTTTCACGCGCAGGCGCTTGCACTGGCCGCTATCCGCCGTTTCACTCATGAGGTGGATCTCATAAGCGACCCAGGCCAGCTGCTCGCGCAAACCCTTCAAACGCTTCGCATGCGCCTCGAGTCGCAATACGTCGCAATCTTCACCGCAGACGGCGCGACGTTCGTACAGTCGCACCCGATTGTGCAGGGCACGCCGGAGATACTGTCGGCAAACGATCTGGCCGTGCTGCGACTACGCCGCTGGAGCGAGCCCTTCGAATGCGATGCACCGCAGCACCCCTTGCGGGCGGCGCTCATGCTTCCGATGACGGCACGCACTCACTTGGTTGGGTTTATCGTTTGTGGGCCGAAGACCGACCACACGCACTATATTCCCGAAGAAATCGATACACTGCAGGCGCTAGCACATCGAGCGGGGGCGGGTTACGCATGGCTGACAATGCGGCCAATATTCAGCTACGCAAATCGTCCCGAGCGGAGCCGCTGAAACATAAGGTCGTTTTACCGGCCAGCAACACGTACCGCCTCATCAAGTCGGCATCAATCCGACCGGATGGCGTTGCCATATAAATCTCGTCTAATCCATAGCGTCAGCGGTCTCGAACAGTACGTCATAACGGAGCGTTCCCTCCGCCGTCGTGCGAACACCGGCCGTGGGAATGTGCGGCCGAAGTTTGCCATCGTGCATTACGTGCTGCACAGGAAACGCCATGAAGCAGGAGCGCGGCATCCGATATCAGCCGGCGGTGAGAGCGCCACCAAACGGTTTCGGAACACATGATCGCCACCTGCGCCGTCCTCGTTTGCGCGAGAAGGTCGTCGAGCGCGACTGCGAAGGCATCGGTCTCCATGTAATCGGCATACCAGCGAAATGAAGGATGACGCAAGGCGACGTTATGGCTATTGCGATTGGCTTTTCGAAAGCCGCCCAAAGCCGGCTCCCACCGATACGCGCTTCTACTGCGTTCCGGGACCCAGCGTTCCATCTCTTTGCGCCAAAACTGCGGATGACGACGGCTCTTAGGGACAGTGCGGACGTCGACGAGCGACTCGAACCCCGCTCCACGAATGATTGCCGCAAGTTCATCCTCAGCCGCAGTTCCATGTCCGAGCGTGAGCAGCATGCGCCTCATACTATCGTAGCGTTGGGCCGCGGCCCAGCAAAAATGTCGCGATTCATCGTTGCACCGTAGGGGGCAAATGTCCACGTTATCTGTGCGGTTTGGTGGCCGACGTTTATATCGCCGCTTAAGGCGAGCAAGCCGCTAAGGGCACGATGGCTTTCGAATTTCAAAGCCGGCCGATTGGACGTTTACGGCCGGGCAGTTTATCGACATCACGCTTTCCAATTCCGCCTGAGAACGACAGCGAAGGCAATACGCGGCTTTTCCGTTGCAAGCGCTCCGTACGAAGAACATATTATGATCGCTACGCGTACGCGAGGCACGGCGTTTAAACGCGTCTTGAAATCCGAAGCATTGGAGAGCGCCACGAACATCGAGGGTCCATTCGGAGACCTGACATTACACGTATCACGACGTTTCGGAGCATCGTCGTCCAAGCGGCTCATCTCAAGCTGCAGCATCGTATCGTGCTGTTTTATTCCAACCGCCGCCAGGAGGATCAACCCGCGCTATACCTTGGTTGCGACGATGACGGACATGAAGGACTCCAAGCAGCCCTGGGCCGGCGAAACCGGTCAAGTAAATGAGAACCTCTCGGGTAAGTACGGCGACGCGCTGAAGTGAAATCGGTGGGCGTGCTGAGCTCGAGCGGTGCAGCGTTAAATTTTCGTATGTACAGTGCCGGACACCTATAGCGCGAGCCTTCCCTTCCGATAGTGGTGCTAATAAGCGTTGCGGTCCGGTGCACCGCACGCTGTTGGGAGGATACATGAGAGTTCTGCGCGCGCCTTTACTGTTGGGCGCGATTTTTGCGTGCTGCTCGGCGGCAGCCGCGGCGGCACCCGCGGTGAAACTGCATTTGAGCGGCGTGCTTGTGCAGCATAGCAACGGTCAAATCAAACAAACGCCCGTGCAAGGGCTGACGCTCAAGGCCGGCGATCTCGTTCGCTACACGATCGTCGCGACGAACGTAGGAACCTCTCCCGCGTTCAAACTCGTTCCGGTCGGCCCCATCCCCCAAGCAACTTCATACGTTCTGCAGTCTGCGCGCGGCGACGATGCCGCCGTCCAATACACGCTGGATGGGAAGAGCTGGTCCGCCCGGCCGGCCTTTTCGGTGAAGACGCCGCGAAGAACGCTCGTGAAAGCCGCCGACCCGGCGTTGTACAAGGCCGTGCGCTGGATCGCGCCACGGGCACTTGCACCGCATAAGACGCAGACGTTCAGCTATGAAGTGCGCGTCAACGGACATCCCGCCGCCAAAAAGCCGTAATCGAGGAACATCAGTGAAGACTTCGCGCGGCCTGCTGGCCCTGCTTTTCGTTCTGGCCTGTGGGCTGGCTCTTGCGGCGGTGAGAATCGGCGTTTCACCCGCCATTGCCGCCACGCCGCCGCCAATCTACACGCCGATGCCAACGCCGACATCCTCCACCGCGCCGGGTACCGCGATCAACAACACCGCCAGCGCATCATACAGCGACGGCACGAACACCTACAGCTCGACGTCCAATCAAGTCCAGACGTTCGTCCAGAACGCGCCTTCGCTGGTGATCACGACGAACAACGGAACTGCGCCGGGTTCGACCACGCAAAATCAAAACGTGCCGGCCGGTCCCATTGTGTACGGCAACGTCATCAACGACATTTACACGCTGACGAACACCGGAAATTCCAGCGGCTACTTTCAGCTCGGCGCCGGCACGTCGACGGTCAGCGGACCCGGTACGTTCCAAAACGTCATCGTCACCGGTACGGACGGCGTGCCGCATACGTTCGCGACGGTCGCCGCAGCCAATACGTATCTTTCGACGGCCGCAAACACGAACGTCTACGGCCTGCCAGCAGGCGCGTTCATCAACGTGGCGATTCAATATAAAGTCACAACGGCGGGATCCGGCACCGTGGGCACTACGGTTGCCGGTGCGACGATCACTTATCCGGGGACCGGTTCGAATTACGGCGCTTCGACGTCCAATGCGGTATCGAACACGTACGGCGATACGGTCGTCGCCGACGCACGCTTGGATTTGCAGAAAACCGCCGGCGTCGTTTCGGGCAATACCCTCACCTACACGATCGACGTGAACAACGGCGGCGCTGCGCCCGCGCAGTTGCTGCAGTCGATTCGCCAAAGCGGTACGACGATTACCGGCTCGGCGCTCAGCGCAACCAACAACGGCATCCTGGTCACCGACAAGATTCCGCAAAACGGCGGCGTGCCGCTTACCGTTTCGAGCGCCAGCATCACCAAGAACATCAGCATCGCGGGCGACACCGCAACGATCGTCTACACCACGGACAACACGGGAAAATCCGGCTGGACGACCACCGCTCCATCCGCCGGCACCGCGTACTTTGTGGGTGTTTACATCACCGGTACCGGGGCGATTCCGGTCGGGTCGTCGGGGTCGAGTGCAGGCAACGTCAGCAACGCGCAAGCGGAACTGGAGTTTACGCTCACGCTCACCAACTTGCCGCCCGGAAATGCGATCAAGAACGTCGCGGTCACGGCATACGCGGACAACGCGGGCTTTGTAGAAGGTCCGGGCATCGCGCCGGGAACGGTTCCCAATAACGGTACCGCCGATCCATCGACCGCGTATAATGCCGCGAGCGGAAATCCTGCGGCCAACGGCCTGTCGAATACTACGACCAGCAACGTTCCCGGTGTGCTCAACGGCCCGAAAGGCGCCGCCGGCGCTTCCGGCTGCTACAACACCGCGACCTGCGGCAGCAACACTACCAACACCGATTTCACGCAAGCGAGTCTGGGATCCAACGGCACGTTCGGCGCCCAGCTCCCCGGCGGCACGGTGCTCAACGTTCCAGGCGATCTTCAGAATACGTCGAGCGGCAACGACACGTACTCCTTTACGTTTCCGAGCCTGCCGGCGGCCGTCACGGTGACCGGCGTGTACACGGACTATAACTGCACGAATCTGGCTACCAAAGACGGCTCAGGCAACTATCAGATCTCCGTTTCGGCGAGCGCGACCGCGCCGTACTGCGTGAAATACAGCAGCGCAAGCGGAGCAAACGCGCCGACGGACTTCAATCCAATATACGTTCAGGTGCTCGCGACCTCACAAGCATCCGGATCGTACAGTAACTCGACCTATCACGTGCTCATGCCGGGCGGCTTCATCTCGCTGCAAAAAACCGCAACCGTGCTCTCAACCGGGTGTCCCGCGGGTGCTTCCGTTCCGGCGAACGGCGTTTGTCCGGCCGGCGTAATCCAATACAAAGTCGCCTATCTCAATACGCTTCCGGTAAGCACGGTCAGTGGAGCAGGAAACGTTGCCCTCGCGATGGTCGCGGGAACGCTAAAAATCACCGAAGACGGCGGCGCCGGCACGAATACCTGGGCCACGTATTCGGGTGGATTGAAGGAAGCGCTCACCTCGGGTGCTGCGGTAACCAATCAGTGCGGCAACGTTGCGGGAACCTGCGGCGACAACACCACGGGCTCGACGTACGCGGTCGTCGGCGGATCCAGCACGCCCAACGACAACGGCAACGCGGTCGCATCCAACGCGTTCATGGATCAAGTCGGCGGCGGTACGTTCGTGCTGACGCCACAGGTCGGCGGCATCCTGTACTTCGCGGTGATCGCGAAATAACGGGAAGCGTTTAGCGCATCCGGCGTGAACATCGCACGCGTTGTTCGGCAGATTCTCCCCGTGTTCGCGCTGGCTGCGCTCGCACCGGGACTGCTGCAGGCGGCGCCTTTCAGGCCGATGATTACCGCGACTCCGGCAGGCTCCAAAGTGCAGAACACCGCGACCGCCACATATGAAGACGGTTCGGGGCAGAGTTATGTTGCCGATTCGAACCCGGTGATTACAACGTACGCGCCGGTCGGAGCGCTCACCGTCACGCCGAAGGAATCGAAAGTCGATCCGGCGACCGACGCCTACGCCGCCGGATCGAACGTGACGCGCGCGTTCACAATCACGAACGTCAGCAACGTCACCGACGCGTACACGATCCAGACCGCAAGCACCGGTCCCGGTAAGCTGCTCTCCGCGGCGTTCGTCGCAGGCGGCGCATCGTATCCCGCGACGATTGGATCGACGGTTTCGCCCAGCGTCCCGCCGGGTGACTCCATTGAGTT
The DNA here is from genome assembly GCA_963777315.1 of Vulcanimicrobiota bacterium. Taxonomy (GTDB): domain Bacteria; phylum Vulcanimicrobiota; class Vulcanimicrobiia; order Vulcanimicrobiales; family Vulcanimicrobiaceae; genus CAVYEM01. Next base: position 55,846 of record CAVZQC010000003.1, on the reverse strand, counting down.
GCAGATCGTCGTTTCAACGGGCGGCATCGCGCTTAGAACGGCGTTTCCGCTTTCCATTACGGCGCAAACCACGGTCGCAGGTACCTCCAACGGATTGCAAAGCGACACCGGCATGCAATGGGCCTTGGCAGCGCAAGGTCCGCAATTCACCGGGATCGGCGGCCCTGCGACGCAGATATCGAAAACGGTCGATCAGCAGCTGATCGTACAGTCCAACCCCGGCGCCGACGTCACGTTCGACATTCGCGCGAAGAACTCGGGCGAAGCGGCAGCGACGAACGTGGTGGTCACCGATGTTGTTCCGGCCGGATTGCAAGCGAATCTTTCGTCGGTGCTGCTCGACGGGTCGCCGGCGGGTTCGGCTGCGACGCTTTCCGGTCGGACGCTGTCGGTCCGCATTCCTTCGGTTGCGGCCGGGGCGACGTTCGACGTCTCCTTTACTGCCTCGGTTCTGGCCAATTCGACGACCGGTGCGACCTTCACCAACGTTGCGCAAGTGGCGGCCGACGGCGTATCCGCCACCAATACGACGCCTGCGAGCGTGCTGATCGGGACTGCAAACCTCGTTTTCGATCCTTCAAATGCCGATCGCCCGGTGGGCGCAGCAGTCGTCACGCTATTGGATGCAAACGGTAAACCGGTGAATATGAGCGGCGTGCCGCCCGTCGATACGGCGAACACGCAGAATCCGTTCACCACCGGCGCGAACGGCGCGTATTCCTTCGCGGTCGCGCCGAGCATGATTGCGCCCGGGGGATCGCAGTTTTTCCTGACGATTACCGCTCCGGGATTCATGAACCGCAAGATCGGTCTGATTATAAAACTCGATGCCGGCAAGATGCTGTACGACGTCACGGCTTCGTCGCTGGACGGTCAGCCGCTGGCGCAAGCAGGTGGTTTTGTGCTGACTTCCGCCAACGTAACGCTTGCCAACGTGTTCGGATTGTTCGGAAACGTCCCGCTGTTCACCGCGCGATCGATCTCGGTGAGCAAAGCGGTGGATAAGCCGGTCGCGCAGCCCGGAGATCGGCTGATCTACACGATCCAATTCGGGAATCCATCGCAATCCGGACTCGGTGAAACGCAAGTAGCGGACGTGCTTCCGCCGGGCGAATCGTACGCACCCGGCACGGCGCGCATGGACTCAACGCCGCTGGAACCTTCGGTAAACGGGCGCGTTCTGACCTGGAACGTTCCGGCGTTACCTCCCTCGACGACGCACGACATCGTCTACGCCGCCCTCGTTTTTCCATCAGCGGTGGCCGGAACGACGCTCGTCAACACGGTGACCGCTTCAGCGAAGATTCCGGGAACCGCCGTTTCGGCGACGGCCGGCGCAACTGCCGACGTACGCGTGGTCGCCGGAGCGTTCTCGCAGCGCGGCGTGATCACGGGCCGCGTGTTTCTGGACGTGCATCGCACCGGACGGTTCAGCACAGGCGATGAGGGCATTGCGGGCGTGCGTATCTTTCTGGAGGACGGGAGCTCCGTCCTTACGGATCAGAACGGACGCTACTCGTTCGCGGCCGTGAGGCCCGGGATGCACGTGCTACGCGTGGATCCGGCGACGATTCCGCAGACCGTTCGTCCCTTCTCGAACGCGCGCATGAACAGCACGTGGTCGATGCAGCGTTTGGTGCACGGACTCTTCGACGACGGCCTCATGGAAGACGTCAACTTCGCTCTGCAGGATACACGATGACAATCGCCATCGCACATGCGCTTCGCCGAATCGGCGCCATGATGATTGCCATTTCGTTGATCTGCGCGGCGGCGACGCGATCGGGGGCCACCGGCGACGACGTTGCCGCGCCGATCTCCAGCCCGAGCCCGGCACCGTCCGAGTCGCCGAATTCGATCAAGTACGCGGATCTTGCGCATGAATCGTACACCGCGACCGGCCCGCTGACGGCATCGTTCGCTTTTCCGTCCGACAAAACGGTATCGCCTTCAGTTGCAACGCGAGTCGTCGTCGACACGGTGTACGGCGCCGGCGTGGAGCTGCGCGTGAACGGCGAACTCGTGCCGCTTACCCGCATCGGACGCCGTACCGCTTCGGCCAAAGGGGGAACGGCGCAGTTCGAATATTTCGGCGTCGTCCTCAAGCCCGGCCCAAATGAGCTCGTCGCCACCCCGATAGGCGCAGCAGGGTTGCGCGGAGCTTCGGCAACGGCGTTAATCTACGGTTGCGGGCCTCCCGCAACGCTGCGCACCCAGTTGCAAGGCACGCTCGTGGCCGACGGCCGAAGCGCCGTATTGCTCGATGTTTCCGCGACGGACCGCTGGGGGGATCCCGCGATGGCGGGAGTCCCAGTGAAGGTCACGCTCATGCGCGGCGATGCGCGCTTTGCATCCGCCGGCTTACCGTCGGCGACCACCGGCGCGTCGCCGGCGCCCACAGCCTCGCCCGGCAGCGAAAACGCGGTTTTCACCGCGCAGCTCGGCCTCGGAGGGCATGTCGGCATTCCCATCGTTCCCGGGCTGACGGCCGGCGACATCACGCTGCAAATCGCGGCGGGCGAACTCACGTCTGCACAAACGCTGTACGTCGCGCCCTATCTGCGTAAACCGCTGGTCAACGGACTGGTCAGCGTAGGCGCCGGAGCCGTGCCGATTGCGGTCGACGGCGATGGCGTAGACGACGGCGGCAGCGCGCGCCGGGCACGCGCTGCACTGTTTGCCAGCGGCCGCGTCGGCAAACAGTCTCTGCTGACCGTTGCGTACGAGTCGCAGAACACGCTTGCCCCGCTCTCTTCGTATGGTCCCTTCGTGGACGATCCGAACGAACGCCCGTATCAAACCTATGGAGATTCCTCGACGCGATCTTCCGATTTTGAGTCCAACGATCGGTTGTACGCACGCCTCGACAGCGGACGCGACAGTATCATGTGGGGACAATTTCAAGCAACCGCCGGCGATGACAACGCGGTTGGCGCGTATCGACAGTTGCTCTCGGGTGCAAAAGTCGAGTTGGCGAACAAGGATTCTCACATTCATGTGAACGCGTTCACGGCGCGCAATCAAGTGGCGTACGTCTCGACGACCATTCCCGTGAGCGGCCTTTTGACGCTTGCGCAGCCGCTGCAGCCCGACATCGTCGTCGGATCCGATTACATCACCCTTGCGTCGATAGACCGGCGAACCGGCGCCGTCATCTCGCAAACGCCGTTGATTCGAAACGTCGATTACACGATAGATTATGCAACCGGAACGCTGCGTTTCATCAACGTTCCGCTGCCGTTCGACCCCTATTTCAATCCTCAGGTGCTGCAGCTGCAGTATCAGTATCAAGGAATCGCCACGCATTCGGCAGTAACCGGAGGCAACGCATGGGTCGATATCGGCGGCTCAGCGGCAGCCAAACTGCGCGTTTCCTACGTCAACGATGCCACCGGAGCATCGAACTTCTCCTTGGTCTCGCAATCATTAACCGGAAAGCTTCCGGGCGGCCAGTGGATACTTTCACACGCGTCGAGTTCGGGGTCGGCGCCCGGCGTTACGGGGGGTCAACTTTCGAGCGGGGGCGGCGGCAACGCGATCGATCTCACCTTGAACGACCGCATTGGCCCCAATCAAATCGACGCGCTGTATCAAGACACCGCAGCCGGTTTCGCCGACCCGTTCGGCGGGATATCCTCGCCGGGCTTTACCAATTATCGCGTTGCGTGGTCTCGTCATGCAGCGCCCGGCCAGACGTTGACGCTCGAAGCCGATGGCCAGCGCAATCATGGAGCGGGCGTTGAAGACGCGCAAAACAACGCGAGCCTGCTGTGGAATACAGCGGTGAACAAAACGATTTCGCTGCTGTTCGGCGTCCAGGCGCACGCGCAGCAAAACGTTCCACTGACCATATCGCCGCCGCTCACGGGCAGCTCCCCTGAGCCGAATGTGCTGCAACGCTCCACGCAAATGCAAGCTCAGCTCGGCTTCGACTGGAAACCGAGCAAGCGCGTCGGCTTGAACGTTCAGCGCGATCAGGATCTGACCGGAGCAACCGCGCAGACCACGCAGCCGGCACAAACCTCCGCTGAATTGAGTTATGCGTTCGACGACCGCAGCAAAGTGTTCGTGCGGCAACTGCTCAGCGATTCTGCTGCAACGGCGTTCGCGCAATCTGCAGGCGCGCTCGGATTGACGAACCTTGGAACGCGTTCGACGCAAATCGGCTTCGAACGCGCGATGAGCCCGGCCATGAACGTTGAGAGCGATTATCTGATTACGGATACCGGAAACGCTACTGACATCTACTCCGCGCTCGGCGTCACGCAAAAATTCAGCATCGGTAAACGGCTCAGTGGAAACCTCACGATGCAGCAGGCGAACGCGTCCGGCGCGGGCGCCGCAGGATTTACCGTCTACGGCGGCTCGGTTGCCTATTCCGATTCCAAAGATTTTCGCGCGGCCCTGGCATATCAGTCGCGTACCGGGTCGCTGGGAGGAACCACGTTCAGCGGAGGTCTTACCGGCCACGTCGGACCGAATATTGCGGTGCTCGGAACGCTCAATCAGGTTTCCGGAAGCGGCACGAACGCCGCCGACGACCGCATCTCGCTCGCCTATCGTCCGCAGAACAACGACACCTTGGTATCGTTGCTCGGCTATGAGCGCCTCACCGGAACTTCGTCCTTGCTGCCCGAGCGCACCGACGTGCTTTCCTTCGAAGAAGTGTACCGGCCATGGAATACGTTCGAACTGGCTGGAAGAGTGGCCGAGAAACTCGACGGAGACGGCTATTACGCCGCCCACACCTCACTTTTCGGACTACGGGCCCGTCAAAACGTCGGAACGCGGTTCGACGTGGGCGCTGAGCTGCGGATGTTGAATGCGGCCAACGTTCCCGGTGCGCAAACGACCGACGTGGCCGCCGAGGCGGGTTACACAATCGGCAACGACGCGCGTCTGGCAGCCGGATACAATTTTTCCGGGAGCATCGATCCGACGTTGAGCGGAAAGCCGCAACGCAAGGGATTCTATTTCACGTTCACAACCCTCATCGATCGCATCTTCGGCTGGGGGGCAAGCCGGTAGATGCGCCGCTATCTTCTTGCGGCGGCGCTGGCCGTGCTGGGATGGATCGGTGCGATGGCTGCCGGACGCGCGGCAACCATCATGGTGCTCAGCGACAGCGCCGGCGTCTATCTCATCGACACCACGTCGGGCTCCGTCGTTCAATCGTACGGGAGTATTTTTTCGGGAACCAGCGCCCAGGATCTGGCGCAGGACTTGAGCGGCAATCTGTACGTTTCGAATGCTTCCGGGCAGCTGGTCAAGGCGGCTTTCAATCCGAACGCGCCGACGTCGGCAACGGCCTATGGTGCCGCAACGATCGTGGGATCGATCTCCGGTTTGTCCGGTACGGAGGCGCGCATGTCGTTCGATCCTACGACGAAGTATTGCGCTGCGGGATGCCTCGTGACGATGACCAGCGCAAACACCGTCGCCTGGGTAAACCCATCCACGGCCGCGGTTCAAAAGACGCTTACGCTGAGCACGTCGATCGGTACCAACGGCGACATCGTCGCCGCTCCGACTGCAGCCAACAACGAAACGCTTTACGTCGTTGCGACGCACAGTCTGTACACGATCAACGCAACGACCGGCGCAGTCACCGGTCCCGTAACGCTCAGTGGGCCCAGCGGAAGCCTTACGGGCGCGGCGCTTTTGCCCAACGGCGACCTGGCCGCCTGCGAGCAAATCGGCAGCGGTTCTCCTTGGACGCTGTGGGAATACACCACCGCAGGCGCGCTTGTCGGCAGCCACACCGCGATTGCGACCGGAAGCGACGTGGTCAACGATCTCGCATCCGTACCGGCCACATTCACGATCGCGAAGGCGGGCACCGGCGCTGCCGGTCCGGGCGATTCACTCTTCTACGACGTCGCGCTCAAGAACACGGGATATTTCGCCGCCGCGAGCGCCTCGCTGACCGACCCGATCCCTGCGAGCATCACAATCTCGTCTATCACACCGCCATCATGCGCGGTGACCGGCGGCGCCGGCACTTGCGCCGTAACGTCGGCTGCCAGCGCTCAAACCGTCGTTGCAACCGCTTCAAACTTGAGCGCGGGCGCTACGGCGACGCTGCACGTGGTCGGCTCGACGAGCTCCTCGAGCGGCAGCGCCGTCAATACCGCGCAGGGAAGCGTTCCGTTCGACCCCTCGGAGTACGGTGGGCAAACACTTTCTTCGAACGCGGTCACGACGACGTTTACCGCGGCGAATCTCGTCAAACAGGTCGCGAACATCACCGAGTCCCTCGGGCCGGGAAATACGGTGAATGGACTGCCCGGCGACGTACTGGAATACACGCTGACGTTTACCAATCACCGCGCGTTCGCGCTGCAGTCGTTTTCCATCAGCGACCCCATCCCGCAATACACGGCATACGTGGCGGCGAGCGCAACCTGCGTGACCACGCCCGGGCCGCTCTCGTGCGCGCCCGCTCAGTCCGGCGGAACGGTTACCTTTACCTATAGCGGCGGCTCGCTGCCGGTCAACGGCAAAGTGGTTGCAAAATTTCGCGTCAAAATCGTTTGAGCCGGCGAACGCAGTGAAATACTGCGAGGAGCGCCACCAACGGTGGGAGCAGCGATCGTCATGAGTGGAGCGGCTGCGCAATGGAGGACGGAACGGTTCCCGGCCGTCAAGAACAGGAAGAAACCGCGCGGCTACGGCTCGTCCAGCGCAGCGATCGCGTGCTGTACGCGGTGCGCATCTGCTGGCTCGCCATACTCGCAGGTTTCATTCTCTATAAGGCGCTGGAGTTTTTGGTGCGGGTTCGCACCTTTACAATCGTCGTCATCGGCGCGGTACTTTTTGCATATCTCGTCTTTCCGCTCATAACCCGGCTGAATCGCAGGCTCCCGCTCGGTGTCTCCATCGCCATCGTGTATCTGGGGATCGCGCTGCTCATTGCGTTCGGGATTTATATCGCCGCGCCGATCCTTGGTGCCGACGCGCAGCAGCTCGTTCACGATGCTCCCAGGCTGGTGAACCATGCGCAATCCGCGCTAGTCGATCCAAACAATCCATTTACCAAGCATCTACCGTCGGGGCTGCGTGATTACCTCAAGGATTTCCCCGCGCAGCTCGAGCTGAACATTTCGAAATACGGCGCCGGCGTGGCCAGTACCGTATTGCCCGTCCTCGTCTCCATCGTGACCGTAGGGGCGCTGTTTGTCATCATTCCGGTGGTGGCGGCATATCTGATGATCGAATCTGAAGGGCTCAAGCGAACCCTCCTGGGGTTCGTCCCCAAGAACGCGCAGCCGAAGGCGCTGAAAATCATTGCCGATCTCGATCACGTCGTCGGCGGTTTTATCCGCGGGCAGCTCATCGTCGCCGCGATCGTTGGTACGCTCGTGACGCTCCTGCTGCTGGGATTGCACGTGCAATATGCGGCACTTATCGGCGCCGTTGCCGGCGTTCTTGACGTCATTCCCTACATCGGCGCGATTGCCGGTTGGCTCCCGGCCTTCTTCATCGCTCTATTCACAAACGGCGTAGAAAATGCGCTGTTCGTCACGTTGGGAATCGTTGTGATAAATCAGCTCGAAGGCCACATTATCGCTCCCAACGTCGTCAGCAAGAGCGTCGAGTTGACGCCGCTTGCGGTCGTGCTCGCCTTGCTCGCAGGCGGTGAGCTGGCCGGTATTCCGGGCCTTCTGCTCGCGGTGCCGGTGGCCGGTATACTTCGCGTCGTCATCATGAACTTTCGCCCTGCTCCGGTCGCCCCTTCGGCGGCCCAGCCCGCTTTGCGCAAAACGCGCCGAAGGCCATCCTGGACTTGGTGGCACACGAAGAAGCGCGGAAAGCCTTGAAGCGTTTTCCTCGGTGGCGCCGCTGTGCATCTGAGCGCAACGCGGCACTGGTACGCTTAAATGAGCATCGCCTCGGCGACGGCTTGATCTTCGCTCCAGAGGCTGCCTTCCCGCATGAGCTTTGCAACTTCATCCGCATCTAACGCCGCGCCTAATGCGGCAAGCATTTTTTCGTACTCCTGCTGCTCGGTGAATTCACGCAACGATTCCAGTTCAGTCAGGCGCGCATCGGCGTAGCCCAAAAGACGCGTCCCGCAACGCCGTTCGTCACGCGCCTGCTTGGGATCTGCCGGGCGCAGCACAACCGTTGCCGCAAGATGCTGCAGCGCCCATGCCGTACCTACTTGGAGTTGCGCGTCGCGTGCCGCGCCGATCGCCGCGCGCGCGCAAAGGCGCGCTTCATCGTACCGTTCGAGCGCCGTCAAATATGCCGTCATGTTGATCTGCGCAAACGCGATACCGCGCGTGGCGTTGAACGACCGGTGGGTAGCGAGCGCCTCACTTGCCCATCGAAGCGCTTCGTCTGCGTTTCCGCCGTGAAACTCCGCTTCGCCGAGATTTACACAGACGTTTGCGGCCGTGCGTTCCGCGCCGACGGCTCGAAGGTTGGCCAATGCTTCGGCGTGCAGGCGTCGAGCTTCGCTGACGTCACCGACCGAATGACGCGCGTCCGCTAGCGTCTGCAGCACGACTCCCGTCAGTCTTCGCGCTCCCAGCGCTCGAGCTTGCGATAGGGCCGGCCCCAGCAGCGCCTCACCCTCTTCGATCTTTCCCAGAAAGATCAGCGCGAGGGCCAGACATCGCTGCGCGTACGCAATTCCCATGGCATCGCCAATCGCACTGTAGTGCCCCAGAGCACGTTCACACGCCGTACGGCTTGCCGTATATTGTACGAGCGACGCGGCGAGCTCGGCTTCCGTGAGATCGAGTACGGCCATCACCGGCCGGGGCGTCTGGTCGTTGGTAAGATCGCGCGCCATCTGCACCCACCTGCGCCCCTCTGCCGTCGCCAGCGACCACCACGCTTGATGCAACGCCCCCGCCAGCCGCTGCCCAAGCAAAACATCGCCTCGCGCGCCGAGCGACCAGCTCAACGCTGCGCGGAAGTTTTCCAGCTCCGGCTCCAACTGGGCGAACCACTCCCGATCGGACGTCGTCTCCCAACTTCGCCCCAGCTTTTCAGCAAGGGTCAGAAATGCGGTTGCATGCGCCTGTGCAACCGCTGCATGCTCTCCATGCTCGGCGAGACGCTCGCGGGCATATTGCCGCGTGGATTCCAAGAATCGGTACCGCGTCCCACTTTCAACTTGCTCGGCTTGCAGGAGCGACTTGTCTACGAGCGACGAAAGCGGATCCAGCATGGCGATTTCATCCATCTCGCTCCCGGTGCATACGATCGCGGCGGCCTCCAGCGTGAAGCCGCCGGCGAAGATCGAGAGTTTGCGGAAAAGCGCTCGTTCGTCGTCCGTGAGCAGATCGTAGCTCCAATCGATCAGGGCGCGCATGGTCTGCTGGCGCGGCAGCGCATTGCGATCGCCGCCGGTCAGCAAACGGAAGCGCTCGTCGAGCATCTGCGCGATGTGCTTGGGCGAGAGCACTTTCACCCGTGCGGCCGCCAGTTCAATGGCCAGTGGAATCCCATCGAGTCTCCGGCAGATCTCCGCGACATGCGAGACGTTCTCATCCGTCAACGTAAATCGATCGGTCACGGACAAGGCTCGGTCGCTAAAAAGCAATGAGGCACCGAATCCGAGGATGTCCTGCGGCGATAGCGCCTGCGTTGTAGGCGGCACGGCAAGCGAAGGCATGCGATAGAGCCGTTCGCCCGCAATATTCAACGCCTCACGGCTCGTTACGAGAATACGCACCTCGGGAGAAGCCCGCAGTATTGCGCTCGCGACGGTTCGCGCTTCGTCGATGACGTGTTCGCAGTTGTCAAGAATCAGCAGCAGCCGTTTACGCTTGAGATAACCGATCAGCGTATCCAGTATCGGGCGGTTCGGCGATGCTTGTACGTTCAATGCGCGCGCAATGGCACTCGTGACGAGCGAGGCGTCGGAGATCGGCGCCAGTTCGGCTAACCATACGCCGTCGCCCGAACCGTCGAGCAATTCTGCGCCGACCTGAATCGCACAACGCGTCTTGCCCGCACCGCCCGTTCCGACGAGCGTCACGAGCCGGTTATGCGCGAGCAGCGCCTTAATCTCACCCATCACCTCCTCGCGTCCGACGAACGACGTTAATTGAGCCGGCAAATTGTTTGACAGATGATCGAGCGAGAGCAACTCCGGAAACGCGTCGGGCAATTCCGGCGCCATCAGCTGATAGACGTATTCCGGTTGGGAGAGGTCCTTGAGCCGGTGGCTGCCGAGATCGCGCAGAGCGTATTGCGGCGTGTCACCGCGTAGGAGCTCCGCGCAGGCACGCGAGAGCAGCACCTGACCGCCATGACCGATTGCGAGCAACCTCGCAACCCGATTGACGGTGGGACCGAAGTAGTCGCCGCCGCGCTCGCCGCAAGTTCCCGAATGCAGTGCCATGCGCACGCGCAGTCCGTCGACGTGCGAAAAATCTTCGGCGATAAGGGCGCGCTGGGCGTCAAGGGCGGCGGCGGTCGCTTCAGGCGTACTTGCGAAGGCCGCGCAGAAAGCATCTCCGATCGTTTTAAACACGTATCCGCCGTGCGCTTCGATGAGCTCGCGCATCATCGCGTCATGGCGCGCTAACGCAAGCGCCATTGCATCGGGCGCGCTTTCCCACCGCACGGTGCTGCCTTCGATATCCGAAAACAAAAACGTCACCGTACCGGTAGGGAGAACGGAGACCGTGTTTTCGGCCTCAGCCTGCATCCCCATACGACCTGCTTCGTGCTGGGGTTGCTTCCCTCCGCCGAACGCGCCGGCCGGCGGGTTCCGTTTCACCCTTGTCCAATCTGCCACGCATGACGAGCGTTGCCATTCCAGGAACGAAACGCACACAGTGGCCGGCGAGTACGCGCGTAGGAGACGTTCGAGCGGAGAACGAGGTCTTACTGACGGCCTGGCTGCAGCCCCACGCGCAGAACGCGGTGGATGTGAGCCGAGCGTACGAGATCGGCCACACTTCCATCGGCGCGCGAACGTATGCAGAACGCGCGGCCCTGGTTAAGGCAAGCGCGGCCGACGATAGCGCCATCGATGAATTTCGGGCATACTGCACTCGTCACCGCATTGAAGTCCTCGAACAGCACTGGCGTTGCTTGGTCTTGCGCGCACCGTTGGATCGTTCCATCGAAGCGTTCGGAGCTTCCGTCGCGACGTTCGAGGATTCCAGCGGATACCGTTTCCGCCATCGCGACGGCGCGTTGCATGCGCCGGCGGAAATCGCGGCGTTACTGCGGGGCGTGTTCGGGTTTCACCAGTGGCCGCGTTCGCAGAGGTTGGGCGCTTTGCAACGCCGCGAATCGCCGCTTCGCGCGGCCGAAATAGCGGAACGCTACCGCTTTCCCCAGGCCACCGGGCGTGGCCAAACCATCGCTATCCTGCAATTGCGCGGCGAGTTTCGCGAGGATGATTTCGCCCAATGCATGCAGGCACAGTCACTTACGACGCAGCAGCCGCAGGTGAAACGCCTCGACAACGCGAGCCTGGTCCACGAGATAGAAACGGTCAAAGACTTGGAGGCGGCGCTGGACGTGCAAATTGCCGCAGCGCTCGCACCCGATGCGCGCATCGTGCTGTATCAGGCGCCCGACGACGAGCGCGGCCTCCTAGACGCGCTGCGCGCCGCGGTTTTCGACGAGGAGATGCGCCCCTCGATTATATCCGTCAGTTACGGATGGCCAGAGCCGCTGTGGACCCCTTGCGCACTCGATATTTTAAACGACTTGTTCGCGGCGGCGGCATTACTCGGCATAACCGTTATTTGCTCTTCAGGAGATCATGGCGCCGAACTGCAGCTCGATGGAAAGCCGCACGTCGTTGCGCCTGCATCGGCACCCTTCGCGCACGCCGCCGGAGCGACGCAAATTCAATCCGGGGGCGCTGAGGTTGCATGGGAGCACACGGGCGGCGGATTCAGCGAGCATTTTCCACTGCCCGCGTGGCAAGATCGTGCACGAGAAGTTGCGGCTGCGCTGCGGGTGACGCCGGGACGGGGTGTGCCCGACGTTGCAGCACAAGAATCGCCGGGATATTTGGTATATCTCAACGGCACGGAATTAGCCGCAGGGGGAACGAGCGCAGTCGCACCGATGTGGGCGGCGCTTGCTGCACGGCTGAACGAACGGCTTTCGAAACCTATCGGCTTTTTCGCGCCGCTGCTCTATGGTTCGAATCCACAACCCATGCGGGAGGTGGTTGGCGGGAGTAATGGAGTCTACAACGCGCAAGCGGGATGGAACCCGTGCACGGGACTAGGCTGTCCCGATGGGATCGCGCTCGAGGAACTGCTGCGCGGTTAGTTCATACACCCGAGCGCGTCGTCTTCAAACTGCTTGTGGGCCGCCTTGTATTTGCCGACGACTTCTTTCAAACGTTCTTTGTCCGCGCCCGGCATGGCGGCCAACTGTTGATGCAGCGAATCGATAGAACGCGCGTGTTCGTCTAGTGCCTGCTTCGCGTCGGTTGACATAAATTCTGCTCCGTTCTGCCACTGGGGGCTGGTCAGCCTTTGCCGAATCGTCCGCCGTTCCTTTAGGTCATGCTGCTGCTTGCAGATACCGGGTTTCATTACGCCGCAGCACGCGGGTTTCACTCAATCATTGCTATGAGGTTTTGCATTCGCGTCCCAAAGCAGCGCTATCGTGTCAAGCGTAATGCTTTTCAAAAGCGCATGGTCGCTATGACCCGATCTTAGACCATATTCGGCAATCGTTTCGGCGGAAACGCCCTCTGGAACACGTAGATTGCTATGCAACGAACTTAACGTGTATCGCCCCGACGGGTGTCGTTTTCGCCGGCAAGACGCCGCCACTCGGTGTCGTCTGGTGCGTCACCCGCTTCCTGGCGACGCATCTCAGCATGGGCTTTCGCTTTAAGCTGATTCGGAGGCGGCTCGACGTACCAGCTGACGGACTTTCCAGAACCTAGTTCGAAGTCCGCATCACGAAGTGCTCGCGCTTCTTGGAACCCATAGAAGCAGCGCGGAAAAAGGAAAATGCCCGCAATAGTAGTCGCGGCCATCCAGATAGGAGACCAATGGGATACACTGCCGGCGACAATCGCGCAAACCAGCGCAGATGCGAAACCGAAGAACGTCGAGTGGTCGCGTAACTGCTCGCGTAACATCGTGAGTTGATTCTAGGAATACCAATTAAACTTAGTAGTCGCGCCAGAGCATTGCCGAAATCGTGCCTTCGTCTTGGAACACTTTTGTTAGATCGTGGATGCCGGTAATGGGCACGTTATTGACCACGAGTTCAAACGTTAGATGGCGGCCGGTTTTGGTTGTAATGTAGCCGCCCAAAGTTTGTCCTTTCAGCATCATCGCCGAAGGCGATCCGCCTACGTACGTCCCGGTCTTCGCGTGTACTTTGCCGGCCGCTCCTGCAAGCGTGGAATCGCGCTCGAAATCTTTGACGAAGGCCAGCGAACCGTCGACTCCCAGGATAGGCAGCGCGTCAAAAAGCGCTTTATGCTCCCGCGTTTTCGCGAGCTGGTCGAGCATGCCCGTCACCGCTGCATTCGTTGCGGTGGAATCTCCACCCCCGCTTCCATCAACAAAGTGGTACTGATCAGGGTTGATGCCGTAATGCGACTTGAGGTTCTGTCGCTCCACCTGCAGCGCCGCAGGCATCGAATCCACGTTGCGCGTCAGTCCGAAGAGCACTAAACTCGTGTCCGCACCGATATTGTAGCTGATCTTTAGAATCAGCTTGGCGTCCTCACCATAAGGCATGCCAGTTAATTCGGCGACTTTGGCGTTCGAGCGATACGAGCCTTTCGCGGGTAACAAGCGCGTCGGGTTCGGCTCTACAACCGGCGCGTCGACACGAACCCCTGCTGCATTGAGCGCCTCGATCAAGACGGTTCTCGCATAATTGGACGGCTGTACGATCCGCACAGCTTGAACGAGGACGTGCCGCCCTGTAAGCGGCGGAACGTAACCGCGCGGCAAATTTCCTTTGATGGCGGAGCTACAATTGAGCCGTCCGATACACGCGGGCAAAAACGGATCGATAGCGACGCTAGGCGCAGAATTCGGAGCTCCAGTGCGTAAACGATTGTTGATGCTAAGCGCGTTGGATTTCGGCCGCCAAGTCACATTACTTACGTTTCCAATCTTACCGCCAGGCACGGCCGAAATGTCCACCAAATCGTCGTTGACAAAGATCGGCTTGACGTTGAATTGGCCACGAAAATCGAACGGCTTGAACAGCCGGTCGTCGATGACCACTTCACCCGCAACCCGATTGATACCGGCAGATTTGATCGCCCTCGCTAACCGGCGATACCCTGCGAGGGGATCCGGCTTGGTCAATATGGCGTTGCCCAAACTATCGGCTTCGTTGTGGTCCCAGTTGCTGACGGCGATCGTTCCTTCTGGATTGGCGCGGCCGCCCATCGTGAGATCGCCCGACGCGACCAAAATCAGATTCCCGCGCAGGACGCCCCCTGGATCGTGCCGGAGCGGTACACCGGCGTGTCATACGTGTGGGCACCGCCGACTGCATTCAGCAGCTCGCCGACTGTGAAGATCTTTCGCACCGATCCGATGAGAAACGGCCGCGCGGCATTTAGATTCAAAAGGACGTTCGGCCCATCCTGAACGCGCAATCCCCACGTTGCATTCTTATAAGCCGGCTTATCGAAGATCGCGCGAATATCGGATGGAACGGTGGGGGTCGCCGCGCTCGAGCGGGCAACGTTGATGACGGCGGCAACTGCGACCGCGACGCCCATCGCAAAAAGGGCGCCGCTTCGAAGTAAAGTACGACTGGTCATTAGGATCACAACGTTACTCGACTTCGACAAACATTTCAAGCATAACAGCCTTAGTGGACGATCCAGGCATCGCCGGTCGTGTTTACGGCAAATGCAAGCAGCCTTTTTTCAACGAAGGCGTCCCATCAGAACATTGCCCGCCGCGACTTGGGACGAATAGACGCGCCTTTGTTCCGGTCGAAGGCGATGCAATTACCGATTGAAACACGGCATTTTTTCAGTTCCACGCCTCCGACGGCGGTCGGCATCGACGCTCGAATCCGGATCCGTATGGGATGCGATGGAAGCCTTCCGTTCCACGGAATTGCTCGGCTATCATACAGATAGTAACCTAGAACATTTGGGGGCGCAGGAGTGGGCGCTATGAAGTCCTTTGCAGAAAGCAATTGTCCTTTAATGTGCTGGCCAGTAGCTGCGATAATTTCCAAGGCGGGCTGTGCGGCGCTGAGCTAACTAGGCATCATGCCGCGTCCCGCCCAGCGCATGCGTGACCACGCACGGCGGCTCCGCTGCTGCGGAAACGATGGTGGTGGAGCGGAACGGGATGTCGACGTTCGTTTCACACTGGTTGTTCATGCTATGTGGCGCATCGGCAGGAGGTTTGACAATTGTTTGGCTTCTGGCTACAATCGTCCGCACTATGCGCTAGCGATACTTTCAGCGATTCTTTCCGCTGTTTCCGGCGATCCGCCGGACCGATGAACGCGGTCCCCGATTTTCGCCCAGGCCGATGCAGCGACGATCGCTGCGTTAGGGTCGATCGGCAGGCGCGCCAGTAATTGCCTGCCATTCAAGGGCTGCATGTCGATGGACGAGCGTGCAGGTATCGTTGCCGACATCATAGTTCGCGAATTCATTGGATTCCGTAATCAGCGTCGCATGCTCGAGGCTTGCGCATTTATTGCAGTTACTAATTTCACAGTGTCTCCAATGTAGCCGTTGATACAGCGGCTCGTCGCAATCTCGACAATCTCAACCGGCGCCTGGCGAGATCCCGAAAAAGCCGGCTGCGGCCAGCGCCATGCATTCGAACAAAATCCCGGTAGTCCATCCCACTCCGCGAACGTACCGTTCGCCGGCGTACGCTGTGATGAATCCGAGCCCGACAAAAATCAGATGATCCAAACCATGGAGTGACGGATGCACGTCGAGATATCCAAAGAGGGCCGGCCACATCAGATACATTGCGGCCATCGGCGCGATAACGACCGGTACAATCCACATCGCGCTCGGATGTTCAAGGCTCGGTTTTGATTCTGCGCTCGCGAGCAGGCCGGTGGCGATACCGAGTGCGATCACAGCAGCATGCCAAACGTGGTGCAGAGAAACCGGCACCGTGATGGGCGCCATCACTGAGGGTGTTACCGCTACGGCGACGCTCACGGCGCCGAGCGTCCATGCAGCAATGCGCCACATCGGGCTTTTCATGTTGTATTTCAGCCTCTTGCCGGTCGACTGTCGAGGGGCGGTGCTGCGGCGACTTCGATTGCCTCCACGCGCGGTGGTGCTGCCAATCGGATGGCCTCGAGGAGCGCTACGATGAGCCCAAGGAGCAACACGATCGCGCCAAACGTTGCCCACAGAGCGATGTGCGGTCCCGGCGCAGGTTGCTCGGCTTCGCGGCGCGGCACGCCGTTCGCACCCGCTACGTAAAAGCCGGCTAAGAACAGCGCTCCGCCGCCGAAGACTCCGAGACCGATGACCCAGCGAATCAGCAGCGAGGTCGCCTTGCGGCTGCGCTCTTCCAGCATCATGAACACCCAGCCAATGATGAAGAGCAGCACGCCTTCCAGCAAATAGCTGTGAAAGTGCGCCGGCACCCACAACGTGTTATGAAGCACCATGTTGAACGGGATCGTCGCGTCAGTGAGTGCGCCGATGCCGCCGACAACCCACCCGATCAAGCCGGCATAAATAAACAACGAGCCCATCGTCCATCGCATTGCGGAGCGATAGACGAGCATCAGCCCGCTGAAAATTGTCACAACCGCGACCGGCAGGGCCTCCGAATACGATGCGAACTCGCCGATGTATTGGAGCGGACGAAATTGGACGAAGTCATAGTACAGATGGTGGAACGTGGCGAGTGCGACATAGACGAGCGTCGCCCACCAGGCGATGATCCACATCGGCGAGACGCGCAGCTCTCTGCCCGTGTAACGCGGCAAGCCGATAATCACGGCGGCTACCGCCATATACATCGCGAGGTTCGCCAGCTCGTGTCCAAAGAAATACGTCAGGTTCTTCGCCCAAAGCGGGTCGAGCGCTACGCTGCGATCGATCCAGTGAACCATGAGCGCAACGCCGATGGTCGTGCCGTCCGCGGCCGTGATGAGCCCCGAAAGTGAAACCACCAATGCTGCGAGCGCCGGCAGCGACGGCGTTTCTTTTAGGGAGGCGGACTTCGGATGGAAAACGACATCCCAACCGAAGGCTCCGCGGAATCCGCCGTATTTCGCAAGAACCAGACCGAGCAGTTGGATACACCACACGCTCCAGCCGAGAGTGACGAGCGCGAGACCGATCAGGAACAGGCCTATCGACCACTGCGCCCACGATGGATTGACGAACGGCAGCGGATAGAGATACGTCCAACTGCCGCCGAAGCCTCCTGCGAACACGCTCGCGAATATGGTCGCGACGCCTGCGCTCATAACGCCGTACGCGCACGTCGCAACGTTTTCGTCCATATATCCTTCGGCTCGAAGCAGATACCACAACATTCCCATCGAAGCCATCACGACGGCCAGCACCATTAATGTGCCGTGCACGGTCATCAGCTCGTAAAACATGGCGGGACTGAGCGCGATGAGACGCGCCTGCTCTGCTCGCATCAGAAAGCCGACCACCGCCATGCCGGCAAAAATCGCCAGACCGGCATTGATGTACATCCACATGATGCGACGAGCCGGGCTTGCATCGATTGCGACCACAGACGCCATCATTGCACCCGGAACACGGCAAGCATCGCGGGGTGTCCGATGCCGCAATATTCCAGGCAGCGAATCGTGTAGCGACCTATTCGACTGAAATAGAACGGCAGATGATTGGTGTAGTTGGGCATCGCCTGCACTTGCCCCAGCAGCGTACCTTGCGGATCGTAGATGCCGAAGCCGTGGTTGACGTCTGCGGAAGTCACATCAAAGATGATATGCGTATTCACGGGGACCTCCGCCGGGACTTGAAAGTGATATTGAAATGCGACAACGGAAAAATGCCGAGACGATGCACTTTCGGCCACGGTGGGATACGGAAACCAGCGGATCGAGATAACAAATGATGCGATAACCGCGCCGAGCAGCGCGACAAACCACCAGCGGCGCAGTGTGCGTGCGCCGTGTTCTCGCGTTGATGAATCGGCGGTGCGGCCCAATGTGCTGAAGGCTATAGCAAGCATCAACGCAACAGCCATGGCTGCGGCGATAGCGAATGCGAGCAGAATGTCTTGGCCTTTTGTCATTCAATTCACAGCCGCTGCCGGTGAAAATGCCGGGCGACTGCGCAGTTTGCCGAGCAGGAGGTGAAAGTACAGCATCCCTTGCATATCGCCGAGCGCAAGGAGGACCTCGTCCAGGCTAATGCGCGGATCGCCGGATAGGAGATTGATGTTCCGTGCTACGCCAGTGTCGCCCATTGGGAACACGTCCAGACGCCCGAAGCCGCGCAGTAAGATGTTCGCGGCGCTCCAGCGCCCGATCCCGTCGAGCGTTTGCAACTCTATGAGCGCCTGCGGCGTCGGGAGTGATTCAATGCGTGCAGAGGTAATCGCGCCCGACATCACCGTTGCGGCGGCACCCTTCAGATACGTCACTTTTTGGCGGCTCAATCCCAAGCTCAACAGGTCGTGATCGTCAGCCTGCACGATCACATCCGGGGACGGAAAGGCGCGAAGCGCAACGCCGCGGTGTTCCAGGGGCTCCGAGAAGCGCTCCACAAGCCGCCGCATGGCCGTGGAGGCGGCCGCTATGCTCAGCTGCTGGAACACGATCCCGTTGCACAGGGCCTCCCACAACCCCGGATAGCGTGGGGGCTTCACGCCGCGAAGATCTCGAGCAAGGGCGGCTAACCAAGGGAACCGCGCAACGCGGCGGTACCAACGGCGCAGGTCAACATCCGTCCCCAAGATCGTGCTGACGGTTTCCACATGCGCGCCGGCGCCGCGTCCGCTAATCCGCACCGCGAGGGGTCCGTCCGGTTCTTGTTGCGCTTCAACGATGTTGACGCAGCCGTCGCCGCGCAACGCCCGTAAATACGTTCCATCGGGCGTGAGGACGTCGACGAGGTTGCTGTTCACGCGGCGCAAGGCCTGAGCCGTCAAGTCCAGGCGATACGGCGCAACGGGCGTGATGGTGACGCGCACGCTCACGCGAGATCCGAGCGAGGTGCGCCATCGTGCCCCATTAGACCAACGGTCCGGGTTTCTTCATGTAATGATTGATGATTCCGTCCGCAGCCCGATATGAAAGGGCGCCAACGGTATCGGTTGGATTGAATCCCGCATTCTGCGGAAAAGCGGAGGCGCCGATGACAAAGACGTTGTCAAAATCCCACATCTGCAGATAGTTATTGACGACTGAATTGCCGGGATCGTTTCCCATGATGCAGCCGCCGACATTATGCGTGGTTTGATAGCGGACGGTGCTGTAGTGCGGCTCGAGTTCGGGATGCACGTTCATGTGCGAAGCGCCCGCCGCATGCAGAATGCCTCGCACTTTGTCTGCGCCGAACCGTACCATCTTGCGCTCGTTCTCGGTGTAGTCGAACGTGATGCGCGTGAGCGGGAGCCCGTAGGCGTCGCGGTAGGTCGGATCGAGATCCAAACTGTGCGCTCGATATGATGGGCTCTCCCCCTGATAGACGATCTCCATTTGCGCGTCGTAATACTTTTTGAGCGCTGCCTTCCACCGTGCGCCCCACTTCGGCGTACCCTCAGGGACGCTCACTTGCGTTATTGGCCGCGCCCCAGTGTTTTGACAGTAGATCGAACCGCCGCCGAAAAAGCCGAGGCCGTGATGGTCGTAGTTATCGGCGTTGAAGTCGTCGATCGTCACCGCATTCGCGCCTGAGCCCATGTAGCGCTTAAACGACTTATCATCGAAAAAGCCCGTGTGGCCTTGCGTCGTTTGATAGGCGTAGTTGCGGCCCACGACGCCTTGGCCGCTGTGCGGGTCGTACGGCCGACCCATCTTCGAAACGAGCAGCAGTTTGCAGTTATTGAAAACGAACGCCGTGAGCAGGATGATGTGCGCGGGCTGTTCGTGTTCCTCACCCAGGCGGTCGATATACGTGACGCTGCGCGCGCGCTTCCCGTCGTGGTTAATGCGGATGACGTTAACGCCCGTGCGCAATTCATATTTCCCGCTGCGTTGCGCAACCGGCAATACGGTGACGGTCGGATCCGCTTTGGCTCCGACTTCACAGCCAAAGCGCTCGCAAAAGCCGCAGTAGGTGCAGGCCGCACGAGCGATGCCGTCGGGATTCGTATAGGCTTCCGGCAAATTTGACGACGGTTGCGGGAAGGGGTGGTATCCCATTTTAGTGCAGCCTTGGCCCCAGAGTACCGTCGTTTCCGCGAGCTTGGCGGGCGGTAACGCGTAATCGCGTGCACGGGGACCTTCGAAGGGATTGCCGCCCGCGATGATCTTGCCTTTGACGTTGCCGGCCTTGCCCGCAACGCCGGCCATATATTCGAATTTGTCGTAGTACGGCTCGATCTCAGTCCACGTGATGCCCCAGTCGGCAATCGTGCAATCGGCAGGGAGCATTTGCTTGCCGTACCGCTGGATCAGATGGCTTCGCATGATGAAGTCGCTGGGATGGAATCGGTACGTCTGGCCGTTCCAATGGACTCCGGCACCGCCAACGCCAATCCCGGGCAGAAAGGAACCGAGTTGCCGAAACGGGAGTGCCGTTTCGCGTAGGTCATGGCGCAGCGTCCAACTCTCGACGGCCATCTTCTGCATCAGGGCATTATCGACGGCGAAGCGCAGCTCATCGTGATCGTTTTGCCAATCTTGGGTGGTGCGCGGACCGCCGCGTTCGAGGCCGACGACCGTGTGCCCCGCTTTCGTCAACTCGGCGGCTAAGATTCCACCGGTCCAGCCCACGCCGATCGTCACGGCGTCCACCTCTTTATGCGTAATCACTGTAACGGCTCCGGCGTTACGTTGTAAGACGTCTTGTACTGATCGATCAATTTTTCATATTGATCGCCGTACGCCATGGGGTCGCCGGGAAATCCTATGAATTTCCATCCGACTACGCCGTAGTTTCCGGCGTAGAGGGGATCGGCAAACAACCCTTGGGTAACATGCGTGATGAACAGCGTCATAAAGTCGTCCGACTTAAAGATATGGAAGGAGTCGATGTGGCCCTTCTCGGCAGCAGCAAGAACCGCATCTTGCTGCTCGATGGGGATATTGTAAAATTGGCTTCCGTGTTTAGCGGAAGCGAACACGTTTATAGCCGCGATGGCATCGCGATAGACGTCCCGCGGTGTGGCGGGAATCTGCCACCCGTGCCCGCTCGTCTGCGGTTTGACAAACGGCCCCTGCAGGTACATCGTCGCGCCGAGTCCATACGCGCCGTCCAATCGACGGTCCAAAAACTGCATCACGTGCGTATCGGTTGCGCCGGGACCGTTTGCGTCAGCCGGGAAGACGCGTTCGGCCATGGCGATGACCGTGTTCGCTTCCGTCTGCGTGAAAAAAAGCAGAGCGGTTCGTCGGGCTTCCTGCGCCGCGTTGGTTGAAGTATCGGCCATCTTCGGCGCGCATCCGCCGACCGCGCTCGTTCCAAGCAACAGCCCCGCGGCGCTCGTCTTCAAAAAGCCGCGGCGATCGATCGGTGCGGTCTTACCATCAGCCATAAAAACGCTCCACTGCTATAACGACTGCACGTAGGCGGCGACGTCCACAACGTCTTGCGCGCTCAAAGGCGAGGGGTAGAGTTTGGGCATCGGCGGCGCCGGGTTTTTGATCCAGGAAATGGTCGCGGCGTCATTCTTTCGGCCGCGTTCGTAAGCAAGGGACGGGCCGACGCCCCCCTGCTTTCCGGAAGCTCCATGGCAAACCGCGCAGTTGGTGGCAAACACGACGGCGCCTCGTGAAACACTGCCCGAAAGCTGCGTTGCCGAAGGCGACAAGCGGGATGTTGGACTTTGAGAACTTGTGCCGTGCGAACATGCGCTCACCAGCGGTATCAGGAGGGCGAGCAGCGATATTGTCCGAGGCCGATTGCTCAAAAGCATGGGCGCTCCGCGCAGGGTACCGGTGGCCTGAAAACCCCATTTTAAGCCACAGGAAGCGGGGAATCTGTGCGGTTTTAGACAGCGGAAAAAAGCGGTTCGGCACAACCGCGGCCGTTCGAAACCGCGCGGAAAGGGGTACGCCGATGACCTATTATGTAGGTAGCGGCGCTTCGTGCCGCTACCTAAAGGACAGTTTGATGCCACAAGACTCGCAAGAAAAAGATGTCCTCGTCAAATTAAGCGACGCGAACCTCACCGTTTCAGCGCCGGACCAAGACATTCGAGAACGAAAAGTGCTGGATCAGCACGGCGAAGACATCGGGCACGTCAGTGATCTGTTCATCGATCAAGACAAGAGAAAAGTCCGGATGCTCCAAGTTGCCGCAGGTGGTTTTCTTGGACTAGGCGAGCGCCACTTCTTGATTCCCGTCGAAGCGGTTTCGAGCATTACCCCGGACGCGGTGAGCATTAAGCACACGCGCGAGCACGTTGTGAACTCGCCTGCATACGATCCGAAGCTCGATGAGATCCGAAACCCCGAGTTCTGGGGCCCGTACTACGGCTACTACGGTTACGCACCCTATTGGGGCGGCGGCCTGGGCTATCCGGTGCTGTAAACGGCAATACTCATTCTATAGCATGTATTGGAGCTCCGAGGCGCCGGTCGGATAGGCGAAAAGCACGCCGGGTATGGAGGATGCCTTGACCTTAGCCCGGATTGCGAGTGAACAAATGTTGCCAAGTTCTTCCGCATCGAAGCCCAAGATATGCGCACCGGCGATCTCATTGCGGTCGTCGTCGAAGACAATCTTGTACGCAGTGTGCTTTGCGCCAACACGGCGGGAGGAGTACCATTGCGAAGTGTCGCCGCACTGAACGCGCACTTTTCGTCCTTGGGTGCGAGCGGTCTCCTCCGTCAACCCGACCATCGCGAGCGGCGGGATTGCATATACCATGCTTGCCAGTCCGGCGAAATCGGCCGTTCGTGTGTTTCCGCCCAGCAGGTTCTCTGCCACCAGCTCGCCTTCCAACGCCGAGACCGGTGTAAGCGGGGCTCCTCCGCCGGCGGCGCAATCGCCGGCCGCATACACAGCCGGGTTGCTCGTGCTTTGCAAGTATTCATTCACCTCGATACCTGCACCGATACGAGCGACACTCCCGGCCGCAAGTTGCAGATCATCGACGTCCGGTACGCGGCCGCCGCCGTGTACGACGAGATCGGCGTGCAGTTCAAGCGGTTTCCCGCCTCGGGTAGCACGTACGATGAAGTCTCCATCAGTTTTCTCTATCGCCGTAACCGTCGTTTCGAGATCAACTTCGATGCTGCGCTCGCGTGTCGCCAGAACGAGACGCTCAACGAGGTCGCCATCGAACTGGGCGAGCACGCGTGGCTCGCGTTCGAGGATGCGCGTTTGCGCGCCCGCGCGGGCCGCGACATGCGCAAACTCAAACGAAATGAATCCGCCGCCCAGGAAGATCAGGCGCTTCGGCAGATTTTCGAGCTCGAGAAAATCCGTGCTCGTCGCGAGATGCTCTTCTCCGTCGATATGCAAGGGTGCCGGTTTTGCTCCACTGGCGATAACGACGTGTTTTGCAATCAGCACGTGTTCGCCGACCGCAACGCGATCGCGGTCGACGAACCGTGCCTGCGCATGAAACGGCACGATACCGCTTTCCGCGTACGCACGTTCACGCTCCTCGGGAACAGAATCGGTAAACGTGCGCTTGAAGCGCATGAGTTCGGTCCAATCAATATGGAGCGGCTGCGTCACAACGCCGCGCTCGTGCATCCGTTCGCTCCAAGCGACCAACCGCGCAACGTCCACGAGAACCTTCTTGGGATCGCAGCCGCGCAACGCGCACGTACCGCCGAAGGGCAGGCGATCGACGATGGCCACACTCCAGCCGGCTTTACGGCACCGCTGCGCAACGGTCTGTCCGGCACTTCCCGTGCCGATGACCACAAGGTCGAAGAGTTGCTCCATCATTTACGCCTCTCTCGGCTCACGCGAGCGACCCATCCGTCCGCCCCACGTGATCCGGCTCGGCCGGTCCGTCCAGACAGACGATCGCTTTTAAACCGCGCCGATTTGCTGGAGAATACCGAGCTGATCGGAACTTCCCCAGCGTTCGACCATTTTGCCCTGCCGAAAGCGCGCTATCTGCACGCCGCGCGCGCTGACCGGCTTGCCCGTCGCGGCATGGTCGAGGAGGTTGCCGCGATGCGTCCCGGTGATGGTGTACGCTATTGCGACGGAGTCGCCGCCTGCGACGAGGTGGTCGACGCTGATTTTCAGGTCCGGAAACGCGGTGCGGAGCGCGCCGAAGAAATCCTTGTAGCCCTCGGGCCCGGCTCTCTGAGCGGGAGCTGGATCGTGGTCGAGAACATCGGGCGCGACGATCTGATTGAAGGCGCTGAAATCGCCTGAGTTAACGGCCTGCCCGAAGCGCTCTTGGAGAACAACGTTTTCGTTTTGTTCCATGGTCTTCCCATGCCCAAGCGCCGTTTCGCTTACACGCGCTGGGTAACGGCAAAAACGATGAATCTTGCCCGGCAGAAAAGAAGGCGCAAGCGGTGATCCCCTCAGCGGGGCAGGTCCGGCTTCTTGCGTTCAATGGTCCGGGCATCATTTCGGCGGCATCGGACAATGATCCGACGACCGTTGCGACGCTGGCTGTTATCGGGTCGACAACGGCCTACGGACTAGGCTGGCTGGTGTTGCTCGCGATCCCCATGCTTGCGGCCGTGCAAGCCATCAGCCGATACGGCTGCTTTTCATCAGTTCGATCTCCGGCGGCATCGCCACACCGATAACGCTCGTCTTCATGCCGCTCGCAAGCGGGAGATCAGAAAGTGATGCAAGGCAGGCCCTTTTCGCCATGGCTCAAGGCCGCCGGCTGGGCGAGGACGTTAGCCGTAAGCGTTGCAGCGGGAATATTTATCGTCAGCAGTTTTGGGCTGTGATGCACGAAGGTTTGAGGGGAATGGATAATGGCTCAGACACCGGGTTTCGCGGTCGCAGAAATTACGTCACTTGAGTTGAAGCGGAACAGCCCGCTTGCCCAGATGTACACGCTCAGTCCGTTCGTGTGGCGGCAGGGACCGCAGTATGGACTCTTACTGCGCGCCGTCAATCGCTCGACGATTGCAGCCGAAAAGGTTGCCCGCGTCTACTACGGCCGCTCGCGCGATGGTTTGCACTTCAGCATGGGGGATCATCCGGTGATTGCGCCGGGCCCCGGTGACGACGACAAAGACGGATGCGAAGATCCGACACTGGCGAGAGTCGACGGAACATGCTACGTCTATTACACCGGCTGGAACCAAACATTCAAGCGTGGGCAACTGTTGCTCGGTGCCGGGCCCGACGTCGAACATTTAGAAAAGCGAGGGGTCGTGCTTTCTTCGGCGCCGCAGCGCCAAAACCCAAAGGAAGCAACGATTGCCCGGGTTGCGGATGGCACGTGGCGACTCTTTTTCGAGTACGCTTTCGAGGCCGCATCGAAAATTGGCATTGCATCCGCCCCCGCCGTCGATGGTCCGTGGCAAGTGCTGCCCTCATTCTTCGATTCGCGGCCGGAACGGTGGGACTCGTGGCACCTGAGCACAGGACCCGTGCTCGCTACGGATCCAGAGCGGCCGGTCATGTTCTATAACGGCGCGACCAGAGAGGCGCAATGGCGAATCGGTTGGGCCGTCTTCGACGCAAGGTATACTCGTATCGTTGCGCGTTGCGAAGAACCGATGATTACGCCGCCTCCTCCGCGCGAGACAAGTGATACCGATATCGCCTTTGCGGCTTCCTCGGTGGAAGAAGGCGATGCGATTTACCTGTACTATTCCATCGCCGACAAAGACATGTTCCGCGCGACACTGCGGCGGTCACCGTAGCTCGTACGCCTGCCCGACGCCTATTGCGTCGCGCACGCGACACATGGTGTTTCGTGCAATTGCACGCGCCTTGCCCCTCCACGAGTAAGCGTGTGTTCCAGCATGGCCACATCATCGCGCATTCTATCGTAGCGCTGCCGCAGTGGAGAAAGCTCTTCGTCGACGGTTTCAAACGTGAGGCACTTGAGGTCGGCCCAAGACATGTCACCTTCGAGGAGCGCCTTGCGCACAGCGGCTGCTTTTTCCGCGTCGACAAATTCTGCGTAAATGCTAAATAGGCCGTTTGTACCGGGATCCTTCGGCGCGCGGGCATCGGTGCTGTCGGTCTTATAGGCACCCAGCAGCTTTTGCAATTCGTCGCTCGAAGCAAATAGTGGGATAGCATTATCGAAGGACTTGCTCATCTTGCGGCCGTCGATGCCAAGAAAGGGGTCATGATCGCAGCTCAGGAGCAGTTCTGGAACGGTCAAGACCGGGCCGAACGAACGGTTGAACCGTTGCGCGATGTCGCGCGCCATTTCGACGTGCTGCGTCTGGTCTGTTCCTACTGGGACGAGATTGGCATCGAAAAGCAGGATGTCTGCCGCCATCAGAATCGGATAGCCATAGGTGCCCATGTTAACGTGGGCGTCGGTGGCGCGTCCGAGGGCCAAATCCTCATCGACGATCGCCTTGTACGCATGCGCGCGATTCATCATTCCCTTCGGCGTCGTGCAGCAAAGCAGCCAGAACAGCTCGAACGTTTCAGGCACGTCGGATTGGCGATAGAAGACCACGCGTTCGGGATCCAGGCCCGCAGCGAGCCACGATGCGGCAACATCGTATGTAAAGCAACGCAGTTGGCCGGCATCGATCACGGTCGTCAAGGCGTGATAGTTTGCGATAAAAAGCATGGCCGATCCATTCTTTGCCAGAGCCAACGCAGGTCGCATCGCGCCGAGATAGTTTCCCAAGTGGGGCTTTCCGGTCGGCTTCACTCCCGTTAGAAGTATCTTGCCGTGTTTATCAACCAACGCGTGATCGCACTTCAATCTGGCCGTTGCGCACGCGAGTTTCCAGACACGGTTGCGGGTGTACAGCCGGTCCGTCGAGTACGCGGCCGTCTTCCAGCGCGAATCGTGATTTGTGCCACGGACACTGAATGCTGTCTCCCATGAGTTTGCCTTCCGAGAGCGGTCCGCTGAAATGCGAACACGTCTCAGCCAGAGCAAAGATCTGCGCTCCACGTCGCACCAACAGGATCGGAACACCATCGTGCTCGGCGCGCTTCGGCTGTGATTCTAACAGATCCGAGTCGGCCAACACCGAAACAAAGTCCGTTGGAAACGTTTGGCCGGCGGTACGGTCAACGCCCACGCGGTGCGTGTAAATCATCTCGCCACCCAGATGGGCAGCGGTGGTCATTAGCCCATACCCGAGCGCACGCAGTATTCGAGACATACTGCGTGACTTGCGCTTGCGCGAAATCAGCGAGGCGGCGAACAAGGCCGTTCCGCTCACGTTCAAGATACCGTGCAGCATGCCGATTCGGCGAGCCGGGGCGTCCGCATCCTGCCAATCGGTTACGCCGGTAAGCGCTGCTCCGAGCGCGCCCGCTATGCCGATCGCCACGGCGGCGTCTGCGGCAGTTGCAAGGTCGTCGCGGCCGCCGGCCCACTGCATTGCGTCGAAAACCAGGGCGGCCGTCCACGCGCCGATGGGAACGTCTGTTAGAACGACGTGCAGTGGATTCCCAAGCCAGGTTCCGTTCAGAAAGTTCTTGAGCGTTTGACCGCTCGGCCCCGCGCCGGCGAACGCTTTATGCACCAGTTTCTGCGCGCTTTCTGCAACGGCTCGTGTTTCCTTGGATTCTTGGGGATCGGATCCGCCCGTGATGTCTGGTGTTGCCATATCGATCATTCACTCCATAATGTCAGCGGTCTCGAACAGTACGTCATAGCGGAGCATTCCCTCCGCCGTCGTGCGAACGCCGGCCGTGGGAATGTGCGGCCGCAGTTTGCCGTCGTGCATCAAGTGCCGCACCGGAACGCCGTGGAGCAGGAGTGCGGCATCCGAGATGAGCCGGCGGTGGCAACGCCACCAAACGGTCTCCGAACACATGATCGCCAGCTGCACCATCGTCACTTGCGCGAGAACGTCTTTGAGTGCGATTGCGAAGGCCTCGGTTTCCATGTAATCTGCATACGAGCGAAACGAAGGGTGGCGCAGCGCGACGTTATGGCTGTTGCGGTTGGTCTTGCGAAAGCCCCCCAGAGCGGGCTCCCAGCGATACGTGCTTCCACTGCGTTCCGGGACCCAGCGCTCCATCTCTTCGCGCCAAAACTGCGGATGGCGGCGGCTTTTGGGGACGGTGCGGACGTCGACGAGCGATTGGATCGCGGCTCCCCGAATGAGCCGCGCGAGGTCATCCTCACTCGCAGTTCCGTGTCCGAGCGTGAGCAGCCGCGGCGCTTCTATACAGCGGCCCTGCTGAGCATCTGCTCTTTGGCTTGCGCCAATTGTGCTCCAAGCTGCTCGAGCTCCGATTCACTCATCAGGTCTTTCGCTTCTTTGAACATCTCGTGCTCTTCTTCGTGCACGTGATGTTTCACCAACTCGCTCAGCACCTGAAGTTTCGCGTTGTACGTCTCGTCCGCCGCATCGGTACTTTCCAACCTTTGCAGCATGCTCTTCACGTTGGCATGCTCTTCGTATGCCTCCAGAACCTCCTGTGTAGCATCATCGTCGTCCGAAAACGAAGCCTTTTGCTTGAGCGCGGGATAAAAGATCGTTTCTTCAATCTTGGAATGCAGGGTTAGCTCTTTATCGATCTGTCGAAAGAGTTCTCGCCGCTGTCCATGCGCTGACTCGTCGAGACATTTGATTTGCTGTAACAAGCCTTGGACGGCATTGTGATCGGCTTTCAGTAAAGTGATCGCGTTCATTCGGGGTCTTCTTTCTTCGTTCTATTCGTAGCGCTGGCAGGTGGCAAACTCGATTAACCAATCCCTTAGCATGCATTCCCTTCCTTAAATAGGCTCATCAGGCGACAGCGGCTGCGCCTCAATCGACCTCCTGAATCGTAGCCCCAGAAGGTTCATCTCCGCCGTCTAAAAGCGCACAGACTCTCGGCTTCCGAACCGATTATGCTGTCTTTGCCGGCTTCCGTTACACCGAGCGGCTGCCTCGCAGACAATCCGCAACAGGAAGACTTAACGTGGAACTTCTATTGAAACGCGCGTACGAAAAACGAACGAGGAACGACGGCTTTCGTGTACTGGTCGACCGGCTCTGGCCACGTGGGGTCAGTAAAGTCAGCCTTCATCTCGATATGTGGGCGAAAGGCGTTTCACCGAGCACCGCTTTACGGAAGTGGTTCGGTCATGATCCCGAGCGTTGGCCCGAGTTCGAGAAGCGCTATAAAGCCGAGCTGAAAGAATCCGAGGCGCGCGAGACAATTGCGGCTATCGTCACTCACGCGAAACCCAGACACGCTATAACGCTGATCTACGGCGCAAAGGATACCGAACACAACGAAGCCGTCGTGTTGCGCGGCGTATTGAAGCGCCGATTGCGATCGACAAATGCGACAACCGGAAGGCGATAAGCCGTAGTGGAGGTCGCAAGCAGATGCGCGCTGCTGTGACATTCGGGCTCGCGTGCGATGAGGCCGAGCGTGCCGTCGACGTGCCTGCGGTGCAGAAGGCCGCCAGAAACTTGCTTATCGCCCTCGGCTTCGATCCATCGGAAGAAGACCTCGCGGAAACGCCAAGGCGCGTTGCAGCGGCGCTCGCGGAGATGGTCACTCCGCCGGCGTTCGCGATGACGACCTTTGCGAACGAGGAGCGTTACGATGGCCTCGTGCTCATGCGCGCGATCCCGTTCCACTCGCTATGTCGTCACCATCTTTTGCCGTTCGTCGGAGTTGCGCACATCGGTTATCTGCCGGTGGGCAGAATCGTCGGTCTCTCCAAGTTGGTTCGCCTGGTGGAGCACTTTGCGCGCAGCCTCCAAACGCAAGAGCATCTCACCGCGCAGATTGCCAATAGCCTCCAGCACTCCTTGAATGCCAAGGGCGTTGGCGTGGTACTCGAAGCGGAGCATCTGTGCATGTCGCTTCGCGGTGTGCAAAAACCGGGTACGAAGACCGCGACCTCGATGCTGCTCGGCGCGCTTCGCGACGATGCCGGCGCCCGCGCGGAATTTTTGGCGCGCGCCGAAGGAAGGAACGGCGTCGCCCGCCGTGCCGAACTCCGCATTAGCCGCCGCGAATCGTTCAGCGCCGCTCACCAACTATGCGACCCGGATCTTCCCGATCACGAAAACCGGCGCTTGTTCGGAAAATGTGTGAATCTCCACGGCCACAACTATGTGCTCGAAGTCGCCATCGGCGGGAAAGCCGATGCTTCAACGGGCTACGTCGCTGATCTGAAGGAGCTCTCGCACCTTATCGGTCGCGAGATCATCGAGCACGTCGACCACCGCAATTTGAACACCGACGTGCCGTGGCTTGTGGGATGCATTCCCACCGCCGAGAACCTGGCCGTGGCGTTCTGGAATCGGCTTGCGCCGCACTTCCGAGGCGTCGCCACGTTGCGCTGCATCAAGGTTTGGGAAACCGAGAAGAACTGCGCCGAGTACAGCGCAGACGGTTGACGCCGTGATCGCGTCGGCGCGCGTCGGCGAGCTGGGTCGCCGTTACACCAGGGAAGATCTGAGCGTCCTCAACCAAGATGAGGCGCGGCGCTTTCTCAGCCCGGAACCCGATCCGCAAAAGCACATCGCGCTTGCGTGGGAACTGCTGTACCGGCTCGAGCCTGAAATCTACGATCGCCTGGTCAGCGCGGAGCGGATCCATGCCGGAGTCCTCGACCGGCTGCCGCATCACGTCGCGAGGATCGTCGAGGTCGCCCCGGGCACCGGCCGGCTCACCGCAACGCTTAGCGATCGCTGTGATCACCTCATAGCGGTTGAACCCTCTGCCCAGTTGCGAACCCTCCTAGCGAAAAAGTTTGCCGACCGCACCGGCGCCTCCGATCTGCACGTCACTTCCGGATTTTTCGATTCGCTTCCGGTGTCCGATGGATCGGCCGAACTCGTGGTGAGCTGCTCCGCGCTTACACCTGATCCGGCGCACGGCGGCGATGCCGGTCTCGCGGAGATGGAACGCGCGTGCGCAACCGGAGGTCGGGTGGTTATAGTGTGGCCGAACCATCCGGAATGGCTGGCGGAGCGTGGCTATACGTACGAGTCATTTCCCGGCGAGATGGCGGTGGAATTCGCGAGCGTTTCTGAAGCGGTGGAGCTGGCGGCGATCTTTTATCCTCATGCTGTCCAACAGATCCGGCACCGCGGCAAGCGGCACGTCCCGTATGAAATATTGAAGATAAACCCGCCGCGGGACTTGGCATACAAGAAAATCGGCACTTGAAAATCGCGCTTATTGCGCCGCTGGTGAGCGCCATTCGCGAACCACAACGCGGTGGCTCACAGTCGGTTGTCGCCGATCTCGCCGCTGGTTTGCAAACGCGAGGCCACGAGGTCCACGTCTACGCGGCCACTGGATCGGACATACCGGCGGTTTCGACGATCGACACCGGGATCGATGCGGCAACGCTTGCGAGCACGCTGTATCGCGCCGACTCGCCAATTCGCCGCGACGGTTTGACTGCAGAAAAGGCGTTCGCCACGGTCTATGCAGCCGTTCGGGAAGTTCCGTATGACATCGTGCACAATCATGCATTTGACGCGGCGGCGATCAGGCTCGCCGCCGCCTTGGCCGTCCCCGTCGTCCATACCCTGCACCTGCCCCCGGATCCATCGGTGCTCGCTGCCCTCGAAGTTGTGCGCCGTAGCGCCGCCTCTCCAGCCGTGGCCGCTGTTTCCGCTTTTCAGGAGCACGCTTGGAACATGCTCACCCGCATTGACCAGGTGCTGCCCAACGGAGTGCCGACGCATGAGGTGCCGTGGTCGCGATCGAGCGGCGTTGGCGTCGTCTTCGCAGGGCGGTTCAGCCCGGAGAAAGGTGCGGCAAAGGCCATTGATATCGCCAAGCTTGCCGGCGAGCACATCGATCTCTACGGCGACCCCTACGATCTCGACTACGCGCGCAAACACGTCTATCCCCGGCACGGCGAACCCGGCGTTGCGGTCCATGCCGCGGTCGACCGGGCCGTTCTTTGGACGATCATGTCGCATGCGAGCGTCGTGGTGTGCCCGTCCATGTGGGATGAGCCCTTCGGCATGGTCGCGGCGGAGGCACAGGCCGCCGGAACGCCGGTCGTGGCCTTCCGACGCGGCGGTCTCGAGGAGGTCGTCGCAGACGGGCGGACCGGGTTTCTCGTTGCTCGGGACGACATCGCAGCGGCCGCAACGGCGGTGCGCAAGGCCGCAACCGGCATTTCGCGTTATGCCTGTCGTCAGCGGGCGGAGATGTGCCTCGGCCTGGAGTCTAGTCTTAAGGCTCACGAGGAACTGTACAGCCGGATGATGCGATCGGTGGGGACACACATCGGTGCCTGATGACCATTGGCTCGCCGGCCGCATCGCTATTGTCACCGGTGCAAGCCGCGGCATCGGTCGCGCAACCGCCGAAGCGATGGCGAAAGCGGGCGCGCACGTGGTTCTCGCTGCCAGGGACAGAGCGGCACTCGAAACGGTGAGCGACTGCATACGCAAAGCCGGCGGTGAGGCAACAGCGGTGCCGACAGACGTCAGCCGGGCTGAGGGTGTGGCGGCGCTCTTCGCCGTTGCTGCCGGCCTCGGCGCGCCTGCTGCGCTGGTCTGCGCCGCCGGATCCCTCATCAACGTACCGTTTGATGAAACGACAGTCCAGATGTGGGAGGAGACGCTCGCCGCCAATCTCACCGGAACCTTCCTGTGCTGCCGCGCGGCTTTTGCCGCGATGCGCGCGGCCGGCGAGGGCCGCATCGTCAATATCGCGTCTCTCTCGGGCATCTACGCGACCGAGAAGTTTGCGGGCTTAGCCGCGTACACCGCCTCCAAGCACGGGGTAGTCGGGCTCACCGAGGCGATCGCCGCGGAGGGCAAACCGCACGGAATCAGCGCGTTTTGCATCAGCCCAGGTGCGGTGGACACCGAGATGTTGAGGCGCGCCAATCCTCACCTGCGGCCGGGGCTGACCCCCAACGACGTGGCCGGGCTGATCGTCGCGTTGCTCGACACTCCCTGGGCGGCTGCCAGTGGCGTCAATATTCCGTTGTTCTCTAATGCCTAGGCTGACCTGGGTACGCTGATTAAATGGCGGAAATATTTGGAAAGTGCGGCGATACCGTAACGGTTAGCGGCGAGTATGAATGTGCTGAATGCGGCCACCGGCAGGCGTTCGAAAAAGGAACGGTGTTCCCGAAGGATCACCATCCTGGAAAACCATGGGTGCTCTATCTCGCTACGGGGGCGCTACCTGGCGAGTGATAAGCGCCTCTTACATTAACCGATAGCGGGGTCCACTCGTGCCCTCGCGCGGCGTCCACCGCGGACCGATCACATCGGTCGCTTTGCAATCGATGCAATTCGGCGAATTTACGATGAGTTTGTCCCCATGTCGCTCGTAAACGCCCGCGGGGCACATGTGCGAATACAAGTCCGCGACGGTAGGTGAAATGTCGGGGCCGACGATGAGGTGCGATGGGATGTCGTCGCGCGTCGCATTGCCGGAGCGGAAGTTCGCTTCGAGCTTGTTGAATGTGAGCGTGCCATCGGCAGTGAACGCCGATACTGCGGTAGCCCGTACAGCGCGCGGGACGTCTGCGTCGGCACGCGAATCGATCTTGCGGCCAAAAAGCGCACCGTTCGTCAGCCCGCTCATCGCAGCCTTGATGCCGCCGGCGTAAAGGTTGCTGCCTTGAAAAGCAAGACGCATGTTACGGCGCTTGCGCAGATCACTCGCGATGAAGCTTGCGTCGACGGATCGGTCGCAAGCAGCGAGCGATCTGCCCGAGGTATCACTCGACTTCAACGCGTCGAAGATCGCGCGCGCCGCATACATTCCGGACTGCATCGCGTAATGGATTCCTTTAAGCGACGCGACTTCGACATAACCGGCAGCATCGCCGATGATAATGAGTCCGTCACCGGATCGCCGGCTGCGCAGCGCATAATAGCCACCCTCCGGAATCGTCTTCGCGCCCCATTCGAGCATGCGGCCGCCTTCGAGCAATGGGCGGATTAGCGTATGTAGCTTCAGTTGCTGCAGCATCGCGTGCACGTCGAGCGAGGCATCCGGATAGTCCATTCCGACAACCAAACCGATCGCGATGAGATTCGGTGCGAGCGGATAGATGAAGCTGCCGCCGAACGTGTCGCGCCGTAAAGGCCAGCCGAGCGTGTGGATGACGCTCTCGAGTGTGCTTTTGCTCTCCCAGATTTCTTTTACGCCAAGCGCGAAGATCTGAGGGTTCTCGCTTGTGATGCCCTGCCACTGAAAATACGCCTCCGCGAGCATGCCGCGGCTGCCCTCGCTCAACACGGTGACGCGCGAAGCGATCTCTTGCGGCGGCTCGTATGCGTTGCCGCGCGAGCCGTCGCGCAGTAGGCCTGACGCCGCTGTCCGCACGCCGATCACGCGATTGTCATCGACGAGCAGCGCATCCACCGGGAACCCCGTAAACACGTTTACTCCTAACGCTTCCGCCTGCCGGCCTAACCAGCGCACGATCTCGGATAGAGACGCGATGTAGTAGCCGTGATTTCCCATTGTCGGCGGCGTCGGGATTCGGATAGTACGGTCACGGGTGAGCAAGCATACTCGCTCGTTCTTAACGAGTCCGCGGAATGGAAACTCAGCGTCGGAAACGTCGGGGAAAAGTTCACGCATCGCGCTCGGGTTGACGATTGCACCCGAGAGGCTGTGTTCTCCTAATCCCGGTGCTTTCTCGAGTACGGCGATCTGCACATCGCCCAGCGAACCGCCGCTCGCGTTGTCTTGCTTCACGAGGTTCGCCAATTCGATCGCTCCAGCCAGCCCCGCAGCGCCACCGCCGACAAACACGACATCCATCGTGACGGCATCGCTATCCGGCGTGCCGTGAACGATGATACGGTCGATTGGGAGTGCCGGCTGATAGCGAGAAGGGACGAGCGGCATTCAAACCTCACCGGCTGACGGAAATGCGTTTTTAGCGGATTGCAACGCCATACGGAAAGTTCAAGCCGCCGCCGGTGATCGGTTTTAGCGCCGCGTTTCTGAGCGTCGTGTCGAACACGCTTACGCTGTTGGAAGCGGCGTTTGCAACGTAGAGCCTGGCATGGGCGCCGAGTGCCAGGCCGGAGGGGTGGTGCAAACCTCCGCCGGTAATCGGCGCGAGCGGGGCATTTGCCCGCGTGGTGTTAAAAACGCTCACGCTGTTGCCGTCAAAATTCGCGACGTAGAGCTTGCCATTCGGCGCGATCGCTACTCCGAAGGGAAAGTTCAGCCCGTTGCCGGTAATCGCGGTAAGCGAAGCGTTGCCATGTCTGGTATCGAAAACGCTCACGCTGTTGCGGCGCTCGTTGGCGACGTAAAGCTTGCCGTCGACGCCGACTGCTACGCCCCAAGGTGCGCTCAAGCCGCCTCCGGTTATCGTCCGCGCCGCCGCGCTCGGTAAATTATTGAACACGGAGATGGCGTCGACGCCGGCATTGGCGATGTAGAGATTGCCGTCGGCATCGAATGCCGCGCCGCCGGGATAATATCGATTACGCGGGCCGGTGATCGGCGGCAGTGCCGCATCATCATGCCGCGTATCGAAGACGCTCACGCTGTCGAGGACCGGATTCGTGACGTAGAGATCTTCCTTCGCGTCGACGGCTGCCCCCGAGGGCCCGTACAGGCCGCCGCCCGAGATCACGGTGACTGCGGCCAAGGAACCGGTTAGGTCGAATACGCTCACCGTGCTATTACCGGCGTTCACGACGTAGAGCTTTTGCGATGAGGCCGGCGGTCCACTACAAGCGAAAACGGCTGCCGCTAGCGCGGCTACGAAACAAAGCACCATTACGATGACTTGCGCTTCATCAAGAGGCGCACTTTATGAAACAGCGTTCTGAGTGGGTCGTGATACGCGTCGACGATGCGCTCCTTCGCCGGAATGAT
Source organism: Vulcanimicrobiota bacterium (assembly GCA_963777315.1). Lineage (GTDB taxonomy): Bacteria > Vulcanimicrobiota > Vulcanimicrobiia > Vulcanimicrobiales > Vulcanimicrobiaceae > CAVYEM01. The sequence continues at coordinate 19,890 of CAVZQC010000003.1, read as the reverse complement.
CGCATTATCGGTGATCTCGATGTACGCAGGGCACACTTCCGTGCAGCATTTCGTGACGTTGCATAATCCGATGCCGGCTTCACCCTTGAGCAGTTCGAGCCGATTCTCGCTGTCCATTGGATGAGCGTCAAGGCCGAGGATTCGAACGTAGAAGCGGGGCCCGGCGTATCGAGGCTTCACCTCGGTCTGATAACGCAGGACGTGGCAGACATCTTGACACAAAAAGCACTCGATGCATTTGCGCATCTCCTGCGCGCGATTGACGTCGCGCTGATAAAACCGCCACTCCCGGTCGGAACGCGGCTTGAACGGCGGGATCGTCTGGTTCACGCGATAGTTCCACGATACGTCGGTAACCAGGTCGCGAATCCGCGGAAACGTCTGGAGCGGCTGAACCAGGATCGGTTCTTTGCAGTCCAGTTCTTCCAGCCGCGTGCGGCACATCGAGCTTCGGACGGCCGCAGACTTCGGCCGAGCACGACCCGCACTTCGCCGCCTTGCAGTTCCAGCGGACGGCAAGGTCATTGGCGAAATGCGCTTGGACGTACAAGACCGCATCCAGAACCACCATGCCGGGCTCGAGCGGAACGGCAAAATCGACCCAAGTTCCGGCCACGTCACCCTTTTCGCCGCGATTGATCCGCAGCGTCACCATTTGCCCCGTCTGCGCACGGCGCGCATCGAGCTGGTCCGTCGGTGTGCGTTCGAGCGCAAGTGGTTGCGGCATGCGCATTAGATCGTCAACGGTCCGGGCGGCGGATCGCTGGCGGGAAACGAATCGGCCAGCGTTTTATCGTATCCCGTCAGTTCGCCGTTGGAGGCAACGTTTGGGAACAGGATACGTGCGAGATTACCCGGCATGCGCGCGCGCTCGACGAACGTCGTCTGCATTGCTCCATCGACCATCGTTGTCACCGTATTGACCTTTTCCAGTGCACCGTCCAAAGCTGGAAAATCGACGCGTGTGTGGGCACCACGGCTCTCGCATCGCAGCAGCGCGGCCCGCACGATCGCTTCGGCGATCTGCACCATGTGCTTGAGGTCGAGCGCCGTGTGCCAACCCGGATTGTAGAGCCTTGAACCGGTAGCGCGCGCATTGGCGGCCCGTCTGCGAAGGCCGTCTAGCCGGTCGAGCGCATTCCGCAATCCCTGCTCCGTGCGAAACACGCCGACGTTTGCCATCATCATGCTCTGCAGATCTTCCTGCACCGCGAATGGATTCTCGCCATCGCCGGGCTCGAAAGGCGCGAGCATCTCGTGCTCCGCACATTCGATCTGCAGCGGCTCTGGCATAGGGCGGTCGGCGCTGCGCGCATACGCCGCCGCAGCCGCGCCGGCTCGCCGGCCGAAGACGAGCAGATCGGAGAGCGAGTTTCCGCCCAGCCGATTCGCGCCGTGCAAACCACCCGCGCATTCGCCGGCGGCGAACAAGCCAGGTACGGTCGTCGCCGCAGTTTCGGGATCGACACGGATACCGCCCATGATGTAATGCGTCGTGGGGTACACCTCCATCGGCTCCTTGGTAATATCCACGTGTGCGAACTCCATGAACTGGCTGTACATTGAGGGCAATTTCCGTTTGATGAACTTTGCGGACTTGTGCGCGATCGACAAGAATGCGCCGCCGTGCGGCGAGCCGCGCCCCTCGGTAACCTCGGTATGAATCGCGCGCGCGACGATGTCGCGCGTGGAAAGTTCCATGCGTTTCGGGTCGTAGCGCTGCATGAACCGCTCGCCCGTGCTGTTCGTAAGAATGCCACCCTCGCCGCGCACCGATTCGGTGACCAGAATGCCGCGCACGCTTAAGGGCCACACCATGCCGGTCGGGTGAAACTGCACGAATTCCATGTCGATGAGTTCGGCGCCGGCGGCGAACGCGAGCGCGTGGCCGTCACCCGTGCCTTCCCAGGAGTTCGACGTGACGGAGTACAGTCGTCCGGAACCGCCGGTGGCCACGATCACGGCGGGCGCCTCGAACACCACGAAGCGGCCCGTTTCGCGAACGTAGCCCGCTGCGCCGGCGATGCGTCCGTCGCGCAGCAGCAGCCGCGTAATCGTATACTCCATGTACACGTCGAGCTTAAGTTCCACGGTTCGGTCTTGTAGCGTTCGAATGAGTTCGATCCCGGTTCGGTCCGCAACCTGAACCAGCCGGCTAAAGGTGTGCCCGCCGAAAAGCCGCTGCATGATGCCGCCCTCCGGCGTGCGATCGAAGAGCGCGCCCCACTGCTCGAGATTATGAATCTCACCCGGCGCTTCGCGCGCAAGCAGTTCCGCCATCCGCCAATCGTTGACGTATTTACCGCCGGCCATCGTATCGCGGAAATGGACTTGCCACGTGTCTTCCCGATCTACGCTGCCGATTGCCGCGGCGATGCCGCCTTCGGCGACGACCGTGTGCGCTTTGCCGAGAAGCGATTTGCAGACGATCGCCACGTGCGCACCGGCTGCCGGAGCTTCGATCGCTGCCCGAAGTCCTGCGCCGCCCGCTCCGATGACCAGAACGTCCGCGCGATAAACCGGATGTCCGCTTTCATCCATCAGAAAAGCAACCTCGGGTCGTTGATCGCTCCCATCGCGCACAGCCGGATATACAAGTCCGTGAGCCCCACTCCGTACAAACTCAGCCACGCCCAGAATTGATGCTGCATCGTGAGCCGGGTCACGGTCCGCCAGACACCATAGCGCACACCGCCGCACGCCGCGCACGAAAAGCACCGTAAGTTGCCGCCGACGGCGTTTCGCAGCGCATGGCAGCCGAACGTGAATCCGCTTAAGAGAACGACGTTCACCAGCATGACGAGCGTTCCGAGTCCGATGCCGAAACGGCCGCCGAAATCAAAGGCTCTAAAGGCATCGATCCACAGCCAAATCAGCACCACGATCGAGAGATAGAGAAACCAGCGGTGCACCATCGGCAGATATTTCAGCGGAAAGGCGGTTTCGCCGGTGTAGGTGCGTGACGGCTCGCTCACATCGCACGCGGGCGGGCTCAAGAAATACGATCGATAGTACAATTTTCGATAGTAATAGCAACTCAAGCGAAAACCGAGCGGAACCCACAGGACGAGCAATGAACCGGAAAGCGGGAACCACGCCGGCCGAAAATACGGCGAATAAAATGGCGATAGATAGGGTCCGTAGCTGAAGTCAACGCCGGCGAATGCCGCCCAAGTCGAGTAGACAATGAAGATCGCGAGCCCAAGGCCGCCCGCAGCCGGCGCGAGCCACCAACGGTCCTGACGATCCGTCGAGCCAAGGCCGCGAGCGCCGACCTGCGCGCTAAGCGTCTCGCTCATGACCCTAACGACTGAGCTTTTGCGCTAACAAGCACGGCCATCAGAAAAAAGATACGGTGCTGACTTTATCCCTCCAAAGGGCCCAGAATCGCGATTTCCTCGCCAGGCTGACGGGGTTATGCTGCGGTGCGGGAATACCAAAAGTCTACTCGAGACTTACGCATGAGCGTTACGTTGGGCTCAGCGGCCGTCCGTTCGAATCCGGAGCGGGTATCGACATGTCCGTAGCAACAAGGGATACGGGCACTGCCGCTTTTTTATCAAGAATTTCCAAGAACGGCTTGATGAGGTCTATGGGCATCGGGAAGATCGTTGTGGAGTTTTGTTCTGCGCCGATCTCGCTGAGCGTTTGGAGATAGCGCAGTTGCATGGCCGCGGGAATACTCGCAAGAATTTGCGCAGCATTGACCAGATTCTGTGCAGCCTGGAACTCGGCTTCGGCATGAATGACTTTCGCGCGCCGGTCGCGCTCCGCTTCGGCTTGCTTCGCAATTGCCCGAATCATGTTTTCCGTCAACTCGACCGTGCGAATCTCAACGTTGCTGACTTTAATTCCCCAGGCTTCCGTTTGCGCGTCTACGATCGTCTGCACGTCGGCGTTGAGTTTATTTCGCTCAGACAGCATCTCGTCAAGCTCATGCTCGCCGAGCACCGACCGTAGAGTCGTCTGGGCAAGCATATTCGTGGCGGGCAAGAAGTTTTCGACCTGAATGATGGCTTTCTCCGCGTCGACCACGCGGAAATATAGGACCGCGTCAACCTTCATCGACACGTTGTCCTTCGATATTACATCCTGCGTCGGCACTTCCATGACCACCACACGCAGATCCACGCGTACGATTTGCTGGATGAACGGAATCACCAGAATCAGCCCTGGGCCTTTGACGCTACGGAAGCGGCCAAGGTGAAAGAGCACAGCCCGTTCGTACTCGCGCATAATCTTTACCGAGGCAATCAGCAGCAACACGATGATGGCGTAAACGACGAGGAATGGAATAGATGCAAACATGATTTGCGTGCTCCAGTTCAGTGCAGCGACGCAAGACGTACATGTGTATCGCCCAGCGAGTGCGCAAGATCGTACATCGCTTGGTTGCTAATTTTGTGCGTGATCATATCCGTCGTTGCGCCGTACTTGGCGTCGATATCGTTCATTGCTTGATCGTGGATTGCGTGAGTGACCGTCTTGTCGTACAGTCGACCGGCCCAGAACACATTGGTTTGCGGGTCGACGCCTGCACTAACGAGCGCAGCCGCTAGCGCTTTGCCGTGTAAGTCGGCGGTCGGACTTGGAAGACTGACGCCGGCCTTGGCGGCAAGCCGCAACGAATCTTCCACCGAAAAATTAAACCCTGTCATCCATTGACTGACGGCGTGCTTCCCGTACTGCTTCGTCAACTTTCCAACCTCATCGTTGACGAGTTTGGGGCCGACCATTGAGGTCAGCGCGGTGGCGAGCGAAAAATGTCCGGCCCCGCCGCCGGCTTTCACCAAGGCCGCCGTCGTGCCGAGAGCCGGCGCGCCTGTGTACACGGGACCGCCGTAGCGGTTCATCGCTGCTCCCAACGCGGCGAATGGAACGGCGGACGTAAGCAGCACGATGGCTGTAATTGAGGTTGCAGTGAGATGTTTGATCATGTAACAGTTGCTCCAAGCGTCGCGAGAGGTGCGAACATCAGCATATGGTGGACGACGGTGCGGAGTTTGAAAATCGCGGCGATAGGAAGGAAGAGCACGAAGCATTCCGTCGTGCCAGCTGCGCACGCGTCACACGCGGTCAGGCACGCTTAAACTAAGCCGCAAAACCACGTATCCAAATATCCGAAGTTCTGCCACTACAGTCTAACTGCACGAGGCGTGCAGTTCTGTGCGGTTTTAGGCAAAGGTTCCCTCGTGGAACGGCGCTGCGGCTGTAGGTTGTCAGTTGCGATTTATCGAAGGTTGGAACGTGGAAACTGCAACAACGTGGCCGACATTTTTATCCCCACTCAAGGCACGCCGGCAAGTGGCCGAGGGCACGATGGCTTTCGAATTTCAAAAGCCACCGGATTGGACGTTTATCGCGGGACAGTTCATCGACATCACGCTTCCGAATCCACCCGAGACGGACGGCGAAGGTAATAAGCGCGGGTTTTCCATCGCAAGCGCACCCTATGAAGATTCCATCATGATTACTACGCGCATGCGAGATACGGCGTTCAAACGAGTCCTGAAATCGGAACCGTTAGGGAGCGGAGCGAGGATCGAAGGACCATTTGGAGATCTAACGTTACACGAGAATGCTGCTCGCCCGGCGGTGTTGCTCACTGGAGGCATTGGCGTAACGACGTTTCGCAGCATCGTTTTCCAGGCGGCTCACCTGAAACTTCCTCATCGGATCGTGTTGTTCTACTCCAACCGTCGTCCGGAAGACGCAGCGTTCTTGGCCGAACTACAAGCGTTACAACAAACCAATCCCAACTACTCCTTGGTTGCGACGATGACCGATATGAAAGACTCCAAGCAGCCCTGGGATGGCGAGACGCGTCAGATCGACGCCGCACTGTTGGCAAACTATGCCGATGCGACGCAGAACGCCATCTATTACATCACCGGACCGCCTGGGATGGTAAAGGGCCTGAAGGCCATGCTTACCGGAACCGGCGTTTCCAGCGATGACGTCCGCGTCGAAGAATATACGGGCTATTAAATCGGATCTCCGCATTCGACCGCGTATAACGAAGACTATCTGCTGGCCCCATAGCCCGACTTGCAGCATCGGTCGTCTTTCGGGCAGTGGCCGTGCTCTTTTCCGGGCCATGGCGTAAAATGCTACGAATAATGGTCGGATCACGCTCATCTCCGAGCCCGACGGGCCGCATGCAGGCGCGTAACGGCGCCGCCTATTGGGGATCTCTCATAAGAGACGCCCTTATATGTTCGAATTCCCGCCTTAGATCATCATCTTACATTTTGTCAACAGCTTCTTCATGTTGCTTTTCGCGACGGATGATCACGGGGTCCGAGTTCGGCGCCGGAACAACCGTATGCAAGGTGAGGACGACGGGTTTCTTCAATGCGCTAATGAAGTCAAGACACCACTCACCGTTTTGCCCACCGAACAGCCCGTATTCGTGTTGTATGTTGACCACGCCGCACCGATGACGATTGGCCAGTGACGCGGCCTCATAATACGATGGGCGCTCATTCGCCTTGATGCGGCCGATGACCCGAGAGTCGTGGACGTAACCAAAATCCGACCGATCGTCGATTGCAACGACGTGGCTCCGAGACCTGCCGTGCGCATCGTAACTGTCGACGATGTCTTTCGTAAAGGTGGCGATGCCGCATTCCCGGGATGGAAAAGATCCCACAAAAAGCGTGGGCACAGTCACCGCGCTCGATACGGCAACTTTCGCAGGCCGTTTGTCGGAAACCAAACGTTCATTTCTTATCATGGGGCCGCTCCGTAGCTATCGCGACGTTGGCGTGGAGGTCAATCTTAGGCCATCCCCGACATGAAGCTGCCTGTCTTAGATTGAGGATGTCGCGGGCGCGTTGCAGCATTGCAGCTTTTGTTTTCATTCATCGCGATCAATCAGTGACTCTCCAATCACGGTACTCTCAAAGTACAGTCTAACTCGCCGCCATGGGCAAATCCGCGCGGTTTTAGACAAGGGAATCCGGAGTCGCGCTTTTCGCGCGGTTGGCTAAGTGCGTCGTCCCCTTGCTTCACCTGGGGCCGCTCGATACACCCCTGCCATGGAACCGTGTGGGCGCTTGGCCTGGGTCGAATTACCTGTCGCCGATTCTAGGCTCTATACAATGATGGACGAGAACCCTGAAACAAATGCGGAGAAATGTCGGGCGCTGCTTGTTGAAATTCCACTGCGGCGGATGGCCAAGCCCGAAAAAATCGCCGACGATCGGTCGTCATCGGCGCCAGCATGACCAAATAATCCGGAGCATTGCAGCGGACGCAACTGTCGATTTCAAAGCTCTAGAGCCTGGCGGGCGAAACCGCAACCTTGAGGTCGTGAAAACTCATGCGCGACTGAGTGCTTTGCCGGTATGGTGCACGATGTCTGGTTCGCCCGGGTGGTGATCAGTCTCGTGCACGCTGTACATTGTGTTATCTGCGTTGGTGCCCATCTTGAACACGCCGGTGACCGTTCCATGACCGATGGCACTGCGGTAATGCCACGATACTTTGGTACCAACGGGGATCGTCTTGAACGTCTTTTGCTTAGTAGCCATATCATATCTCCTTCGAGAAATGCCGGAATCGCCGCCAGGACAGCGCCGACCTTCCGTGGCTCATTTCAACGCGTAATTGTCTATCGGCGGCCTTCTGCGAACGATGAGGAAAGCGGTACACACCGAACGGCGAGGTTGCACCAGTACAGTCTAAACCGGCGAAGCCGGCAACTCTGTGCGGTTTTAGGCAGAAGGTCTCGCCTCAGGAAGCGGGCGTTACGCGTCGAAGATCCCGCTTATCTGTGAGATGCCGTCTCAGCCGGTGCCGCCGTGTTCCGGCTTGCAAAACCTACGTGCCGTTCTCCAGCCTCGTCGATTCGTGCAGTTTTCGAGGAACTTCGCCCCCATGACCACGGCATCGCACAAACACGACCAGCCTGAAACGCTAGACCTAGCGCCCACCGATCCCAGCGCGATGGGGCTCTTGGGATTCGCCGTCGGAACGCTTGTGATCGCCTTGGTCTTCGGCGGTTTCGCGTCTACCAACTCGCTTATCGCCGCTGTCCGCTCCGGGCTGATCTTCGCCGGCATCGCGCAGTTCGTCGCCGGCGTCCTGGTCTTCGGCAACGGCACTACCTTCGCCGGGACGGCGTTCTGCTCGTACGGCGCCAACAATGCGTTGACCGCCACATACCTCTGGCTCAACCATGCAAAAGTCATCGCCGGCTCACCGGGCGATCAGCTCCTACTAGCGGTTGGGATGCTCTGCTTCGGGTACATCTCCTTGGTCTTGGGCATAGCCGCCTGCAGATCAACGCAACATTCGTCGCGCTGCTCTGGTCACTCGTGCCCGGGTTCACGCTCGCGGCACTGCTATTTGGACGCGCGAGCGAGTGTCGGCCACATCGGCGGGTATTTCTTGATCCTTTCTACGTTGTTGGCCTTATATGCCGCCTCGCCATCGTGCTCAACAGCGCGTTCGAGCGCGAAATACTACCCCTCGGTTGACGGTGACGGGCGGTGCACGCTAAATGTACGGCAAGAGATCGAAATACTCATCATCTTCGTTTTTCCCGCCGTAGCCTTTGCCCACGGCGCTCGCCGTTTCGACAAAGCGGATCTCGCGGATCCACTTGACCATCTTAAAGCCGAGTTGATTCTCGACGCGAAGGCGCAACGGAGCACCGTGGATCTGCGGAAGCGCCGCATCGTTCATTTCGTACGCGAGTAAACATTCGGGCTTGATGATGTCTTCGAGACGCTGCGTATCGTAATAGACGCCACCAAAAATGCCATCGCCGAACGAAATGAACTCGACCGCGCGTGCGGTGGCGCGCGGCTTCACCAAATCGATCAACCGCACCAGCGAGACTCCGCCCCACTGCGCGATCCCGCTCCAGCCTTGAATGCAGTGATGCAACGCCACGTGTTCGTCGTGTCCGAGTGCCCGCAGATCGTCCAGGCTTAAATCGACCGGGTTCTCGACGCAGCCGCTGATGCGCAGGCGGAACTCGCGGAACTCGCCAGCCGCAAGACGCTTCCATTCATCGGAGTTCGGCATCTTGCCGTTCGGCCAGAAGTACGGTGAGAGGTCTTTACGTGTATAGCGCTCCGCCGGATTGAAGCGCTTCCAGGCACTCACGCGCAATTCCAGCGGCAGGATCAGCGCTTTGTGCAGCCGTTGGATCGCACGCGGATAGCGCCAGGCGATGACGTACGCGGCGATCCAGGATCCCACGACGACCGCAAGACCGATGCACCCGAGGATGAGCCCGAGCGGCCGCGTGTTATCCGTGCCCAGAACGATATGATTGAAATTTCGCTGCGCTCCAGTGGCGAAAACCAGGCTGACGTGGACGATGGTGAACGCGATATATCCGCACAGCAGCAAGAAATGGATTGACCGGGCTCCTTGGCGCCCGCCGAAAACGCGCGGATACCACGGGAAGGCGCTATCCAGCGCCGGCGACATGGCGATCCCGCTCAAGATCGAGAGCGGCGCCATGATGAACACGACCACGAAGTACGTCAACTGTTGCAACGCGTTGTACGCGTAGAAGCCGTCTGGCTCGATCGGAAAGTGGAAGGTCGCGTAGTGGACGAACGTCTGCCACGCGTACGGAAAGATCGCCCACGACGTTGGGATCAGGCGCGGCCACTGCCCGCTGACGAGCAGCATGATGACGTAAACGGCGCCGGTAAGAATGAAGCCGTAATCGGTGATGAAATGCCAGGAGCGGCCCATTCCGATCGTGTGCCGATACCCGGGCAGCGCGATGAGCGGTGAAATATAGCGTGCATCCTCTTTCGCCGTCCAAACGCGATCGTTGGGAACGGTCAGCGGCGTGAGGCGCAGCCATTCAGACCCCGGCGTGCAGTTGTTGTTCCAGTACAGCCGCGGATGGTCCATGAGGATCGAGAGACCGCTGCGCATCAGCAAGAACAGGAAGAGCAGGTTTGCAAAATGCGTCCAGCGGATCCATACGGGAAAACCGCGTGGCGCACCGTTCGGGCCATTGCCCGTGATTCCGGCGACCGGCGAAAACGCCGAATGGATGCCGAACGCGAGCACTTGCGTCCAGGCGAGCACGATGGGAATGATGATGAGCACGATGAGCCAGATGAGGTATCGGCGTCGCAAGATGAAAACCATACGTCGATCGTCCGGCAGATGAACCCGTTTGTGCGCCTCGTCGAAATGGATCACGTGTCCCCAGCCCGTCTGGGGATCCGTTGTAGGGATGCCGCGATCGCGTCGGCTTCGCTCAGAATCCGAAACTCAAGATCGTACCGGCGGCTTTCCCCGGGTTCCAAGAACGGAAGCGTTCCGAGTTCTTCCGCTTTCACCCGGCCTTCGATCGTCGGGCAATTCGCCGGTTCAATACCCATGACATACGTTCCATAGCCGAGCATTCTCCAGGTGAAGAGCGCCGGTAACTGCGTTGGATCGAATCGAATCGCGAGTGCAAGTCCACGACCACCGCGCAGCTCCGCGTCGTGCAATACGGCAGCTGACCGGCCGTCGGTGCACGCAGCGGGATCGTGAAGAAAGACCTGCTCGGCGAAGTCCGCTGCCGGCTGCCCACCGCGATTCCAAGCCGCGAGCCCCTTTTGCGCTTCGCCGTCCCGTGGCCGCATTGACGATTGTGAGACCGCGGCTGCGACCCTCGAGCAGCTCCACGGGTGTGATTCCAGCAATTTGATCTTGCCGTCCAACGCACCGTTCCAGGTCAGCTCGCGTATACTGGCGTCCGAAAGGTGAGGCACTAATCGAACTCCCAGAGCATTGCCCGCGTCCAGGCGCCACCGCACCCGCGCAGTTTGATCGGGGCCGCGCAGAATAGGCGCTTGCGGCCGTCCATCACCTCGTCGGGGAAATACAGCTCCTCGACGATGAATTTGGCGTTGCCGAGCAATGTTCTATGCGGAGGTCCGGCCTTCTCGGGATCATCATAGCCGCCGAGGCTCACCGCATCGATGCCAACCCCCTTTACGCGGAGATCGACCAAGAGCTGTGCAGCCTCGCCGCCCAGATAAACGTATTCCGTCAAAAACTGTTTGCTGTTGGCGCGCCGGTGGCCTCCACCGGTGTTGAGGAGCACGATATCGCCCGGTGCGATGCGATCCGCGAATCGTGTGATATCGGCGTGCTGGATCGACGATCCGGGTTGCTTATCCCGCAGATCGAGAACCGTGGCGGGCCCGACGTATGTGTCGAGCGGGACCTCGTCGATCGTCTTACCGTCGTCGAAAAAATGAAACGGCGCATCGCAGTGCGTTCCAGTATGCGTGCTCATCTCCACAATTTCTTTGTTGACACCTTGCACGGCGAGCATGTAGAACAGCTGCACCTGCACGGGACGCGGGTTGCTATCCGGGTACTGCGGACAGTTCGTGAAGACCGGCTGGCTAAGGTCGTAGATCTTAGTGGGGACCATGAACCTCCGCCTCGCTGTCTTCCCAGATGCGTGCGAATGCAGCGACGTTTTGCTGAAGTACCGCATCGAGATCCGCACGCCAGATCGAGTCGGGCAGCGACTCGCCTGAGAAAATTTCGAGTACGTACGGCCCGCCATAGCCGGTCTCGTGAACGGAGCGCAGGATCGCGGCGTTGTCAATCTCGCCCTGCCCGAGGTTGATGCGGTCCGCGCCGGATCGCGGCCGGTGCCAATCGCTGACTTGAACGAGGAAAATGCGATCTTTGCAGCGCGCAATAACATCGTGCAGGTTCGGCGTCTGGAAGACGTTCCACGTATCCAGACACATGCCCAGCGCCTCGTGACCGATGCGCTGAATCAACTCGAGCGCTTGATCCAAGCCCCACAGTGCCGTATCGGTGTTGAACAAGACCGGGTTTAACGGCTCATATGCGAGGCGCATGCCACGCTCCGCTGCAAAATCCGCAAGATCCGGAAAGCGCTTCAGGCACTCGTCATACACCATTTGCGTATTTCCGCCGGGCGCGGCCCCAGTGATGATAACGAAGGGCGTCTGCCCCGGAACGTGCGGAGAGATGCGGGCCACCGCATCTTTGATATGACGAACGCGGTCTTCGGGTGCGGTGGGTTGCGGCGCCAAACTATCCGGAAAGAGTGAATGCACGGTCGACTGCACCGAGCTTACCGTCATCGCCTTGTCCTTGAGGAGGCGCAACTGCGGCGCATAGTCATCGCCGTTCAATTTGAACTCGCAAATTTCAATGACATCGATGCCGTGCGCCGGATAACGCTCGAGGTCTCGCTCGAAGGACCACGGCCACGTTGTAAATTCGCTAACGCCAAAGCGATAAGAATTCGCCATTAGTTCTCCTGTCGCAATTCAAGAACGCAAAAGCCGCTGTCATCGAGTTCAATAGGAAGGACCCGGCGCATATCCTTCGCGCTGGTAAGCCCCTCATCCCGATCGACCAGCAGCACATCTACGTGCGCGCGCCGAGTTAGTTTTTCAAATGCGCGCGCAGCGGACGTACCGGCGAAGCCGCCGCCGGCAATGAGAATCGGCTGCAACGCTATTTCCGTTTGCGAAGGGCAATGACGCTTGCCGCAGCGGCAAGTCCCGCTACTATTGCGATGGCCACTCCCGCGCGCTGCATGAGTTTGCGCCGTCCGACGGCGGGATCGGGCATGTAGCGCAGTTCGGGAAACGTATCGTCGCGCTCGGTATTGCGGTCATCCAGGGCCATCTTCACCAGCTGGGCTGGGTGCAATGCCTGCCGATTCGTCGTCTGCGAAATCTGCTCGCGGCAACTAAACCCGGTCGCGACGATCACCGTATCGGTGGAGGCGGCGCGCACAGCGGGCAGCAAGCTGCGCTCGCCGGCCGCCATCGAAACCTTATAGTGTTCTCCGCTCTCAAAGCCGAAAGCGCCGCACATTCCGCAGCAACCCGAGTCGGGAAATGAATAGTTCACGCCGAGCTTCTTGAGTAAATGCTCTTCAGCGGACACATCGAGGACCGAGCGCTGATGACAGTGCGCCTGAGCGACAACCTTGCGCTTGAGCTTGGGTGGTTGATAGTGCGGAGCGTGCTTCTCAAGGAACTCGCTGAGCAAAAAGGTCTGTTTCTTGAAACGGTTAGCGTCTTCGTTGCCGTGCAAGAGGTTGGTCATCTCGTCGCGGAACACGGAAACGCAACTGGGCTCGAGACCGACGATGCACGTGCCCGCTTCGATCTGTGGCTTGAGCGCAGCGATGATCTCGTGCAACATTGTTTTGGCCAAGTCGAGCATCCCGTAATCGTAGAGCGGCCGGCCACAACAGAGCGCAACCTTCGGAATGCTCACGTGGAACCCGGCGTCCTCGAGTACTTCCACGGCGGCTTGCGCCGTCGTGGGGTGAAAGTTGTTGTTCCACGTATCAGGCCACAAGATGACGTCCGGCTTTCCAACGTTGAGCGGTGGCCGCGCGGCGAACCACGCCCTGAACGTCTGGGGTGCGAACATTGGAATGCGCCGCCGCGGCGCGATCGTCGCAGCCGCCTTCGCGAGATCACGTAGGCCGGGCGTCTGGGTGAAGAAGTTGACCAGGGACGGAGCGAGGGCCGCAGCTTTCGCCCACCAGTACATCAATCCGAACGCGTACGCCGCGATCGGCCGGCGACGGCCCTCGTAGTAATGCGAAAGAAATTCCGCCTTGTAGGTCGCGATGTCGACCTGGACCGGGCATTCGCCCTTGCAGCCTTTGCAGGCCAGACACAAATCCAGCGCCTCTTTGACGGCTTCGTCTCTCCACCCGTTCTTGAGCGGATTGCCCTCCAACATCTCGAACAGCAATCGCGCACGACCGCGCGTCGAATGCATCTCTTCGCGCGTTGCCATGTAGCTGGGACACATCACGCCCGAATCATGCTTGCGGCATTTACCGGTGCCCACGCAGCGGTTGGCGGCATAGGCAAAGCTGCCGTTGTCCTCGACGAAGCCGAAGTGCGTTTGCGGTTCCCACGGCGCATAATGCGTCCCCCAGCGCAGATTCTCATCGAGTTTATACGGGTGCACGACTTTGCCGGGGTTCATTTTATTTTGGGGATCCCAGATCGCTTTGAACTCTCCGAACGCTTTGACCAGGTCGTCGCCGAACATGATCGGCAGCAGCTCGCCGCGGGCTTGACCGTCGCCATGCTCGCCCGATAAAGAGCCGCCGTACTTCACGCAAATGTGGGCCGCCTCGGTGACGAACTTGCGGTACTTCGCAATTCCCTCAGCCGTATACAGATCGAAGTCGATGCTGCAATGCAGGCAACCTTGGCCGAAATGCCCGTAGAGCGAGGCATGGTATCCGTAATCCGACATGAGTTTCTGGAAGTCGCGGATGTACGGGCCGAGCTTGTCGGGACCGACCGCCGAGTCTTCCCAACCGGGATAAAAATCAGGAAGGTTCGGAATCTTCGAGGTCGAGCCGAGGCCCGACTCGCGGATCTCCCAGAGCAGCTTCTCTTCACGTTCGTCGTCGAAGCGCTTCATGCTCGGCACGATGTCGCGCGCCTTGAATGCCTCCATCAGCCCGGCTGCCTTGTCGTCCGCTCCTTGCGCGGTATCTGCGCCGAATTCAACGATGAGCCACGCGTTGCCGTCGGGAAACATGTCGCGGCCTTTGGTCGACATGCCTTTGTCATGCATGTACATGAACATGCTTGTATCAAGACCTTCGAGCGCGATGGGCCCATGGCCGTTGCAAAAGGGCACGTGGTCGGCAGCGGTCGCGATATCCGAGAATCCAAAGAGGACCATCGTGCGGCATGGCGGACTGTGAACGAGTCGCAGCGTCGCTTCGAGCACGGTCACACAGGTGTTTTCCGTGCCGATGAGGGCGCGCGCAACGTTGAAGTGGTTTTCGGGCAACAGCTGCTGCAACGGATAGCCGGAAACCAACCGCGGGATGTTTGGGAACCGCGCCCGGATTTGATCTCCGTAGCGATCCCGGAGATCGCGCAGCGTAGCGTAGATCTCGCCGCGCCGGCCGCCCTGGCTGATGATCGTTTCAAGCTCTTCATCGCTCGTCGGCCCGACTCGCATGCGCAAGCCGTCGTAGGTAAGAATCTCGAGCTCTTCCGTATTCTCTTCAACTTTGCCGGCCATCTGGGCGTGCATCCCGCACGAGTTGTTGCCGATCATCCCGCCGAGCGTGTTGCGGTTGTGCGTTGCCGGATCGGGCCCAAAGGTTAGCGTGCGCTTTTCGGCCGCGTCACGCAGATCGTCCAGAACGCAGCCGGGCTGGACGCGTGCGGTTTTCGCCTCCCAATCGATCTCCACGACGCGATTCATGTATTTGGAGAAGTCCAACACCACGGCAGCATTGCACGTGCTGCCCGCTAAATCCGTGCCTCCGCCGCGAGCAAAGACTGGAGCGCCGTGCGTCCGGCACGCCGCCACGGCCGCTTCAACGTCGTCGGCATCATGCGGGATCACGACGGCGACGGGTACCTGACGGTAGTTGGAGGCATCGGTCGCGTACAAGGCGCGGCTGCCGTCGTCAAAGCGCACTTCGCCGCGAACGCTTGCGCGCAGGGCGCGTTCGAGGCCCGTGAGGTCGACGTTGGTTTCGTTTACCGCGTCGGGGCGTTGCGTGGGCGCAGGGTCGTTTCCGTTGCGATCTCCACGCGATTCGACAGACGTCAGAATCTTTATCATGCGTTCATCCTAAACCATATACTGCTGCGCGTCGGCGTGCTTGAGTTCCAGGCCGATGCCGGGACGGCTCAGATCGGCCGCCAGAATGCCGTCTACGGGCGCCGCTGCGCCATCGAAAAGCATGTTCTCAATGCGCACATGATCGAAAAAATATTTCATGTGACGAATCTGTTTGCACGCGAGCGCGGCGTGTAGATGGAGATGCGGTGCGCAATGCGTCGAAAGCGGCATCATCTTGGTCTGGCACAACTCGTCAACTGCGAGTAAGCCGCTAAAGCCGCCGCTGCCGTAGATTGGCACGCGCTTCCCCGCCGCACCGAGCAGACCGGTTGACCCAGAATCTTGCCTCTGAGATCCCACAGCGCTACATCGACTGCCGAGATCGCCATGGACGTGATGCCGTCGCGTCCAAGATTACGCGTGACGTTGCCCATGTCGTTCCAGCGCGCGCAAATCTGCATCGCGTCGCTGTCCCAGCAGGCGGTTGCGCAACATCTCGACGAGTTTCGCGGTAGCGATATCAGCGTAAGTGCACCCGATGCCCGTCTGTCCTTCGGCCGGTCAACGCCACGTTTTAACGCTCTGCGTGATGCGGCAAGATGCCGGCGAGCACGCTCTTGATGCTTTCCTTAATGACCCCGCCCTCGTCGGGATCGCCCTTGCGCATCGCGGAGAAGAGGTTATGTGCCTGTTCAAGCGTGATGTGCGGCGGCAGCTGGGCGATGTTCGGATCGACGACGGCATCGAAGATCACCGGACGGTCGGACGCGAGCGCGCGATCCCAGGCCGGCCCAATGTCCTCCGAGCGCTCGACGCGAATGCCGTTCAAACCTAACGACTCGCCGTACTGCGCGTAGTTGAAGACCGGCAAGTCCTGCGAGGCTTCGTATTTCGGATTGCCCGATTCGATGCGCATCTCCCAGGTCACCTGGTTGAGATCCGAATTGTTCAGCACGAGGATGATCAATCGCGGATCGGACCAGGTCTTCCAGTATTTCTTGATCGTCAGCAGCTCCGCGTTGCCGTTCATCTGCATCGCACCGTCGCCCGCGCACGCGATAACGACACAATGGGGGTAGGCGAACTTCGCTGCGATAGCATACGGAACGGCGGACCCCATCGTAGCTGAGGCTGCCGGAAAGCGAAGATTTCATGCCGCGGCGCATCTGAATGTTGCGCGCAAACCAGTTGGTCGGCGTGCCCGCGTCTCCGGTAAGGATCGCCTTATCCGGCAGGCGTTCGTTCAGTTCCCAGAAAACCAATTGCGGGTTGATCAAATCGCCCTTGACATGGCAGCGCGCTTCTTCGTCGGCATGCCAGTCCTTTTGTCCCTTTTCAATCTTCTCGCGCCACGCATTGTCGGCTTTGGGTTTGAGCAGCGGTAGGAGCGCGGCAAGCGTATCGCGGCTATCGCCGATCAAATTCACTTCGGTTGGAAAGCGCAAGCCAACGTTACGCGGATCGATGTCGATCTGAACACCACGTGCTTCGCCCGGCTTGGGCAGGAATTCGTAGTACGGATAGCACGTTCCCACGAGCAAGAGCGTATCGCAGTCGTTCATCATCTCGTAACTTGGGCGCGTTCCGAGTAAACCCAGCGTACCAGTCACGTACGGCAAATCGTCGGGGACGACGTATTTGCCGAGCAGCGCTTTTGCGATGCCGGCTCCCAAACGATCCGCGACCGCCAGCACCTCATCAGTCGCGTTGGCGGCGCCTTGCCCGACCATCAATACAACGCGCTTGCCGGCATTGAGAATATCTGCCGCTCGCTGCAAGTCTCGCTGCGCCGGAATGACGACCGGGGCGCAGTAGCCCACGCTGCTGCTCATATTGTTGTGCGCGCGAGGAGGATCGGGAACCGCTTCGGATTCCTGCACGTCTTTCGGTACGATGACGCACGTAACGGCGCGCATGCCTTTTGCCGTGCGTACCGCGCGGTCGAGGACATGGCGCATCGCTGCCGGATTTGAGACTGTGTACACGTACTCGGTGACGTCCTGCAGCAGCACTTGCAGATCGACCTCTTGCTGATAGGATCCGCCTAACGCGGACGTCGCGGCTTGGCCGACAATGGCGACGACTGGAACGTGATCCATCTTGGCATCGTAAAGGCCGTTGAGCAAATGGACCGCGCCGGGGCCTGACGTTGCAAGGCAAATACCCGTTTCGCCCGTGAACTTGGCATGCGCGCACGCCATGAACGCCGCCATCTCTTCATGGCGAACCTGGATGAACTGCAGTTTGTCGCCAATCCGATCGAAAGCCCCCATGATCCCATTGATCCCGTCGCCCGGATAACCGTAAATGCGATAGAAGCCCCATTCGACGAGCCGTTCGAGCAGAAAATCACTCGTTGTCGTCACGTTGTTTTTCCTCCAGCGACCCATCCTCAATGCGAAAGTTCGTATCCAGCCTGCAAATGGATAAAAGCCTGCGGAAATGCCTGTTGACGTTGATGAGCTGCAATCGAGCCGCGCCGACGTCGCGTCGCAAGCCGGCGAAGCGGGCAAGGACTCCCAGGATCCCGGCATCGATAAACTTCGTCTGGGCGAAATCCAGGGTGACCGTTCGAAAGGCTATATGCGAAGCAAGGGCGTCTGCGAGATGATGTTTGTTATAAATATCGAACTCCCCGAACAACGAAAAGCAGACATCTGAAATACCGGTGCGCGCCACGCGCCGCGCGTGCCCGTGCATCATTTCGATTGTCTCAGGCATACGGGAATCTTCTTTCATCAGTAACTGCATAAGCTGAAGTTAGCGGTAAAACGCCGCGCTTTCTGTACGGTTTTAGTCAAGGAAAGCGGGGGGCGGGGAATAAAGCAATTGACCAAAACTGCCTCACTGGAGCACACACCTCTTGCCACGGAACGAGCGCAAAGCGCCGCACGCCTCGAAGCCGCCTCATAACGGGCTGACTCTTGCTAATTTGGAGGGGAACGCCATCTTGCGGCTCCTCAGCAGCAGCGAGACGACGCAGGCGTTAGAAGGCGCCGAACTTCTGGAGATGCCCGCCCGTTTTGCGATCTACCGTGCCGGCGAACCAATAGTCGAAGTCTTTTTCCCGATCGACTGCGTGCTCTCCGTGGTAACACGGATGAAGGACGGCGGCGAGATTGAGGTCGGGACGATCGGCCGCGAAGGGACTTCGGGCATCCCGTTGCTCATGGACGGCACCACCACGGCGAACGATAGTTATTGCCAAGTACCCGGGCGCGCCATAAAGATGCCCACGAACCATTTCCACCATCTGCGGACGATGGATAAGCAGTTCAACGCGGTGTTAAATCGCTACTTACAGGCGTACGTCAATTTCCTTGGGCAGCTTACCGGCTGCAACCGTCTGCACAGCGTGTACGAACGCTGCGCCCGTTGGCTGCTACTGACGCACGATCGCGTAGGCAGGGACGAGATTCTGTTAACGCACGAATATCTCGCCATGATGCTAGGCAGCCGGCGATCGGGCGTGACCATCGCGCTCGCCGCGCTTCAGCGCGCCGGATATATTCAGTACGCGCATGGATGTATTACAATCCTCGATCGTGTGGGCCTTGAAGAGACGACCTGTGAGTGTTACGCCGTGGCGCGAGATCAATTCACCGGCTTCCTGCATGTTGTTCAGAGCGCTGAACCCTGCGTGGAGGCAAAATAAGAGTGTTTTTTCTTTGCCTAAAACCCGCACAGATTAGCGAGCCCGCTGCATGCTAGGCTCGCGTGGCATGGAAGGAATCGACAGGATGAAACCGCCCCAGCCACGAGCCGATGAATTACGTGACGATCCAATTTTTCCCGGCGACACGGACCCCGATGATATTAACGACATTAAAGCCGACAGCATGGAACGCCTTGATGGGGCTGCCCCGAATGATAAAGGCGGCGCAGGACCCGTCATTGGCGTTATTAAGATTCGGATCGAAGCGACGGATGCGCCGGGATTGCTAGCCGAAAGCCTTGAGGTCTTAGCTGCGGAGGCGCAAGCTCTGCAAGGATTCGTAGCAGCGCAAATCCTTGTCAGCGTAGACAAGAAAACCATGGTCGTTCTCACCGAATGGGCAGATCATCACGCATGGAGCCAGTCGCGTTACGATGCACGAGTTGGCGCGATGATCGAACGTCTCTATCTCAAGTCAGCGACGATCGAGTTCGAGACGTATACCCGCCGCGGTAATTTCGCTCGCGCCTCCCTCATGGCGAAATAGTGAGACTCACGTTCGGATCGGTACGGAGTGAAGCGGCGCGTGGTCCAGACGTTCAGCACGCGATCATCCGCGAAATCGAGTCGCGTCA
>CAVZQC010000002.1:0-928703 GCA_963777315.1 Vulcanimicrobiota bacterium | reverse complement strand
GCGCCGGGTCTAAGAGAAGTTCCATAAACGTCGCAGGAGCATAGGTGACTTCCCCGTATGGCTCACACTCGGTGAAACCCAGCGACAAGTATAATTCATACGCGGCGCGCAGGCGATCGCGATCGGTGTCGAGCACAACGCGCTTTTGGCCCATTCTCGCGAGTGTAGGCAATTGAATCCAGCATCAATGCTCGCCCTGCCCCCAGCTTGCGATGCTGCGGCCGAACGTACAGACGCTGTATGACGGCGCTGGAGCCGAGGATGATCACGGCTATGCATCCCGCAGCAGCGCGCTGCTCGTTCAGCGCTAAGAAAGCAGCATTGGGCTCACGATGCCGTTCGACGATTTCGTGCAACGGGGGAATCGTCCCGTGCCGCAGGTCGGGCGGCAGATTGGTTTCGTACTCGGTTTGCAACCGTAGCATGAGTTCGAAATCCGAAGCGCTTTGCGCTCGCACGATCTTTAGCACCGCGCTGTTCTTCGCGAGCCGGGATCGCGTTACGACGGCGCCTGCTGAATGCGGCTTTCGGTAATGTAGCCTCGCCGCGCAAACAGCGGCGAGTGGGAATCGACGACCAGAACGTGGGCGAACTGCTCGGCAAGGCCGTGGCAGAGAATGGTGCGTACGTCGAGAAGCTTCAGCTGCGTGCCGCCCGCTATTCTGTGATGCCCGGGCAGTCGGTCGATGATTGAAAGATCGGGTCTGCGCCCCTCTCGCCGCGCTTCGGCGACCTGGTCGAAGGCCAAATCAAAGCCTCGACATTCGTCCTGCGGTTGGTCCCAGAAGTCGAGCGTTCTGACCGAGCACCGGCGAAACGATGTAGTTGGGGGGCTTGGCAACGAACCCCGCAATGACGCCTGCGATAATCGCAAATGCGGCGCCCGCAACGACGCTCAGAACCGCTACGCGCATAGTTGGAGGATCGCAGTGCAAAAAATAGACACAAATCAGCTCTCTTGGAAAACGCGCACGTCGCCGACCGGAAAATTCTCGCGTTCCGAAAAGAAAATCTCGGAGGAACTTGGACGAGATCCCAACTCGACCGATTTAAACGAGCGCCATCCGTTCGACGTCGACATCACCAAAATTCCTCCGGGCGCGTCCTCGTGTCCCTATCACTCCCACAGCGCCCAATGGGAATTCTATCACGTCATCGGCGGCACGGGCTCCGTTCGTCATCAGGACGGGACGCTGGCAATCCGCGAAGGAGACGCTTTCCTCTTTAAGCCGCACGAGCCGCATCAGATCGTCAACGACGGCGCAGACGATCTGCTGTTCTACGTTATCGCCGACAATCCGATCGGCGAATCGTGTTACTATCCCGATAGCGATAAATGGGCGGTAAAATCGCCGGAATACCGGCTGATTCGCAGCGGGCCGCTGGACTATTACGACCGCGAAGAATGAGCGCTGCGCTGCAGCTATGCCGCTCCGCCGGCGTAAAGCCGGGCACGCCGCAAGATTTCGGGCGCGCGCTGCAGGCAATTTTTCTCGCAGCCACAGTATCGTGGCTTCAGCGGTCGGCAAGCTGCAGGCAAACCGGCGGCAATGCCTGGCTTACGTCCTCAGAACTGTCTCGTGCCATGCTTCCAAGCATTTCATGCATGGCGTGTTCGAGCGCGCTTTGCAGTTCGCTGTTTTCCTGTTTGGGCACCAGGCGCGAATGTTCGCACAAAACCGGAGCGAGCGTACCGGCTCGAAAGTCTTCGCCGAACACGTCAATCTTGTACGCGCAGTACAAGTCGAACGGCAATTGCGCCTGAAGATCGTTCCAATACCGCTCCAGATCGATCGCTTCGCTTCGCCGGCCGTCTTGCCACAGCGTGTCGACCATATCGCCGTAGACGCGCATTCGGCGCGATCTCGAACGCGCCGCCACTTCGCGAATCGGAATTGCGACGACCTGATCGAAGCGATCCGCGTTGATGCGCCCGGCGAGCTGCATCGCGTCGAGCGCGATGTCGGAGTCGATTACCGTCAGCCGCCCTGCATCACATTCGGCGTCGGGCTGCGTGCGCAAGCGGTCCAGCACGCCAAAAAGCGCCTCGCGGCGCTCGAAATGCGTGACCACGACGACGGATTCGCCGGCGGCCAAACCCTGCGCAATATACGCGGCCACGCCTTCGTACAACGCGGTTTCATCCGCATCGTAAAACTGGACTACGTGCTGGGACGACATGCCGGCAAGGGGTTGGGACCCTCCAATTAATTGAGTGTTCCCCAGGTACCGCGAGCGGTAAACCTCCGGGCGACCACGCTGCATTATACGACTACCGGCTCAGGGTCGGCAATGCCGAACGTGGGCACCGCGTTGCCCCGCAGGAACGTGAGCAGTTGCTCCACTGAGAACTGTACGCCGCTCACGAACGGCCCGAAAGCGGCATAGCGGGCGCTGGCCTCGTCGAACCGCATCTCGTAGATAAGCTTTTTGAAGACGAGCGGGTCGTCGGCGTAAAGGTCTACGCCCCATTCGTAGTCGTCGAATCCGATCGATCCCGAGATGACTTGCGTCACCAGGCCGTGGAACGAACGGCCGATTTTGCCATGCTCGAGCATGAGCCGCGCCCGCTCTTCAAACGGCAGCATGTACCAGTTATCGGTTCCGTCGCGTTTTTTATCCATGGGATAAAAGCAGACGTAGCGCCGCTGCGGGATGCGTCCCCACAGCCGGCCCGCATTGCGCGGGTGCTGTTCTTGCTCGGCCAGCAACTCATCGAACGCGGCGTTCCACTCGGGCGAAAAGCGCTTGAGCCCGCGCTCGGTCAATTGGGCGTGGATCTTTCCGGTCGCATCGTACAGACCCAGCTCCACCACGGAAACGTACGACTCGCGCGCGTCGAGATACTCGCTCAATTCGCATGAGTCCAAGGTCGTTTGCGCGTGCGCGAGATCGTCGAAGGTGCGAACGTAGTGCGTGAACATCAGGTCGGACTTGTGCCCTATCGTCTGCGCCACGGCGACGTCGCCGTCATCGCTATTCTTTAACGCGAGCAGCGCGTCGACGGCCTCACGGCCGATGCGTTCGCGAGCGTCCGCCGCCGCGCGCGCCCACCGGCGACGGTCGAATGCAAACATGCGGTGGAGAATCCACCAGCCCTCAATGGTTTCGTTTACTTGCGGATGGCGCACGCCGGCTCCTCAATTCTTGCCCAGCGCTTTGACGCGCTTGGCCTCGGCTTCCACTTCAGCGACCAGCGTATCGGGCCGCTCGCGGTACTTTGCCCACAATTGCGGCATGTGGGCGATATCTTCGAGCACGCGCGAGTACACCGAATTGACGGGCGTGCGCACGCCGTGGTCGCGTCCGGCCGATGCAACCGCGCCGTTGAGATGATCGACTTCCGTCTGCGCCTTGCCGGCCCGCAGATCCAGCAGCAGCGAGGGCGGCTTGATTCCGCGCGCGCCCGCAACGCGCCCGGCGATCAACCGTTTCGCGATCGGGCTGGGGAGGGTCGCAATGCCTTGCAGAGCGCGTACCGGGTAGCGCGGCAAATCGACCGGCGTTAAGTCCAGGGCCTGCATGACGGCACGAACTTCGCGGATGGCTCGGATCTCCAGCGTGAAGATTTCCTCGAAATGCACCAGCCGATTGGGCAGAACGTTGAGGATCGCGCAGCTCGCATTCGCAACGACGTTGAGCGCGAGCTTGGACCACTTGAGCGCGCGCCAGTCGTCGACAACCTGCGTTTTCAACCCCGTGCTCGCGAACGTCGCCACCAGCCAGTTGTACGCGTTCTTGCCGACCGGCGATAGCGCAAGACCGCCTTCTTTGGCGGGACGGCCGTGGCCGTCCAGGCGCGGATTACGTTCGACCGGCGTCATGAGCGCCGCTGCCACCACATTGGCTGCGCCGAACGCGGCCGCCAGCTTCTCTTCGCTGCCGATGCCGTTTTGCGGACTGACGAAAACGCACTTTTCGGGATAGGCAATCGCTTTGCGCAGCGTTTGCACCGCACCGTCGGTGTCGTACGCCTTGACTGCGACGATCGCCACGTCGGCATCGACCGGCGTGACCTGCTCCAACGCGCGCGGCGCGTACGAAACCTCGACGTTGATCGACTGCAGCAGTCCGCCGATGTACGTCCCGACCGCGCCTGCGCCCACGATGTAGACTTTCACGGCTTGCCCTCCGGCGTTTGCATTCCGGTGTGTCCGAAGCCGCCGCCCGAGCGCAGCGTTTGCGGAAGTTCGTCGACGGGCTCAAATAGTGCGCGTACCAGCGGCGCGACGACCATTTGCGCAATGCGATCGCCTCGACGCACCACGAACGGCTCGCTGCCCAAATTGGCGAGCACGACGTTGACCGGACCGCGGTAGTCCGCATCGATCGTACCGGGCGCGTTTAGACACGTCACGCCGTTGTTGAGCGCCAGACCGCTGCGAGGCCGAATCTGCGCCTCATATCCCTCCGGCACCGCGATGGCAAACCCCGTAGGAATCAGCGCCCGCTCGCCGGGCTTGAGAAGAACGTCCCCGGCGACGGCCGCACACAAATCGGCGCCTGCGGCCTGAGCCGACATATACGCGGGAAGCGGCAGACCCGTTCCTTCGGGCAAACGCTTGAGCGCAACGGCGCGAAGTTCGGGCATGGACCGCGCTACTTGGCAAGCAGCGTCGCCAACTCTTCCTGAAAGCTCTCCACGTCGCGAAACTGCCGGTACACGCTGGCGAAACGGATGTAGGCAACTTTGTCCAAACCGCGCAGCGCTTCCATGAGCTTCTCTCCGATCGTCGTGGACGGAACCTCGCTCTCGCCGCGAGCGAACAGCTGACGTTCGAGGTCCGCGGCGACGGCTTCCATCTGGCTCTCCGAAACGGGACGCTTTTCGCACGCGCGGCGTAGTCCGGCCAAGATCTTGCCGCGGTTGAACTGCTCGCGCCGGCCGTCTTTTTTGACCACGAACAGGCGCGGCGCTTCCATTCTCTCGTACGTGGTGAAACGGTGCTTGCAGCGCGCGTCCAGACATTCTCGGCGCCGGCGAACGACGTTTTCGTCGTCGCGCGAATCGACGACGCGCGTTTCGCTCTTACGGCAGGTCGGACAGATCAGCGGCGTCTCCTCGTCGCCCGCGGCGGCCCCACATGTTGGGGTCTTTGCCGTTCCGGGCCCCTACATTATAGGCTTCTGCGGTAAGGGACGCAAAAAACAAGGGCGGCGAGCCTTTAGCTCGCCGCTCCAATCTTGAACATCTTCGTCCCGCATTCGGGGCATTTGCCCTCGGTTGCCGGGCGTCCGTTCTTCATCGTTATTTGGACCGCGTCTTTGATTTGACGCTTGGTCTTGCACTTTACACAGTAGGCTTCAGCTGCCACGTTCGATCCTCCGAAATTTGCCGGCACCAGGGGTAGGATGCGGCGCTGTATTCCCAGGCACCCATCACTTTCCCCCTGCACGGGCTTCTTGCGGCTACGCGCGAGCCGCGTGAAGGCAGGGGCGTGGATGCCCCAACGTGCCTGCCCTTCGCGAGCTTCGCGGCCGTGCGGGCGCCGCGCCCGGTCCCCGAGGCGTTCGCCCGGCTTTGGACCACCGGCTCGCTGCAGGCACTGCAGCGGCCCACGGTCGCCATCGTGGGCACGCGGGCGCCCAGCGGCTACGGCAAATCAGTTGCCCGGCGCTTCGCCCAGGAGCTGGCGGCGGCGGGCTGCTGCATCGTTTCGGGACTAGCCCTGGGCATAGACGCAGCCGCTCACCAAGGCGCGCTCGACCAAGGCGCGCCCACCGTGGGTATCCTAGGCGGCGGCCACGCGCGCTTCTTCCCGCCGGCCAACCGGCGGCTGGCGCTGCGCATGCTCGAGCTCGGGGGCGCCGTGCTGTCCCCGTATCCCCCCGACCGGCCGGCTCGGCCCTGGCAGTTTCTGGAACGCAACGGCATCGTCGCGGCCCTGGCGGACGCGGTGGTCGTCATTGAAGCGCCCGCGCGCAGCGGTGCGCTGAACACGGCGGGATGGGCGGCAGGCCGCATACCGGTCTTCGCCGTTCCCGGCGACGTGGATCGCGCGCACGTTGCGGGTTGCCACGCGCTCATCCGCGACGGCGCGACGCTGGCCCGCAGCGTGCGTGACGTGCTGGACGACTTAGGGCTGGACGCGGTACAGACGGCGCCCGAAGATCCGCGGTCCGAGCGGCGCGAAATCGGCGATCCGCTGCAAACGCAAATCGTTGCGTGCCTGATCGCGGGCGAACGCACCCTGGACGAACTGTTGTCGCAATGCGCCGTCGCGCCGTCGCGCATGCTGGCCGCGCTCTCGATGCTGGAGCTGTCCGGCAGGCTGGAAGTGCGCCCCGGGCAGCGCTATGCGCTGCGCGCTACGTAGCGGCTTTGCGTTGCCGCAGAGCGACGCTGATGCGGCGCGCAATCGGTCGATGAACTTTGGGAATGTGATGCTCCCAAAATTCCTGCGCGCGGCCCGCCATGACGAAAATGCTGCCCGGTTCCAGATCGCACGAAAAAGTGCGCCGCGGCTTGGCCTTGCTGCGAACGAGCATCTCGCGCGTCGCGCCCAGGCTCAAGACCGCTATCGTCGGACGCTCGATCAGCTCCTCGCGATGATCGTTATGCCATGCGACGCTGTCGCTTCCGTCACGATAGCATTGCACCGAAAGCGACGTAAAGCGCTCGTGTAAAAACGCTTCGATGCGCTCTTTGACTGCCGTCAGCCGCTCCGGGCATCGGCTCACCCGGCGCAAAGCGGGCGATCAGGCGCGGCACGGCGACGGTGCGATCGTACATCCACATCGTCTCACTCGACCACGTCAGCGAACGCTCCAGGAACGTGAAAAGAGCGTCGCTCTCCGCCGGTGAAAAAACGCCCGGATAATACACGATAGCGCCGCTTGCGTCGTCGGTGAACACGCGGGGCCCGGCTCCGAACAACGCAATCTGCTGCGCCATACTTTCGTAGAACACGGATGCCGTAGGCCGGTTTGCGAAAAGGGCGGCATGCATTTGCGGGTCATCGCGGTCGGCCGGGTGCGCGAGCGCTACATCGCGGCCGCCTGCGACGATTTTCTCACGCGTCTGCGGCCGTACTATGCCGTTGAGGTCGTCGAAGTCAAGGCATCGACCGATTCCAATCGCGCTGCCGCACTCCACGACGAGGCCGCCCGCATTTTGCGTTGCGTGCAGGCGGAAGACCGGGTCTGGCTGCTCGATCGCGCCGGCGAGCAGGTTTCCAGCGAAGACCTCAGCCGCCGGCTGACCAGCGTCGCCGAGGCCGGGGTGCGGCGTTTGGCTCTGATCGTCGCGGGGACGTACGGAGCAGGCGACGCGCTGCGCACTCGCGCGGGCTTTGTGTGGTCGCTCTCACACCTGACCTTTCTGCACGAATGGGCGCGCGCGATCGCGCTCGAGCAGATCTATCGCGCCGCAAAAATTGCACGCAACGAACCGTATCATCACTAAAGACGATGGAACGTGACGGCGCGGCGGCGAAGACGCGCAAAATGGCCTTGCCCGCCGCAACGCAAAACGTTCCGCTGCCGCCGGATGCCGCGCTGGCGGCATTTTCAGATGCGCTGGCGCGCGCCATTGCCGAGCTCTTTCCCCAGACCGGCGACGTTCGCATCGAATTCGAAGCGCCGCGCCGGCCCGAGTTCGGCGACTTTGCCTCCAATGCGGCCTTCTCGCTGGCGCGTGCTGCGAAACGCGCCCCCAATGATATCGCCGCCGCGCTCGCTCAGGCTGCGGCAGGGCGGGAGCCGGCGCTGCGCGATCTGTTCAGCGAGATCACGGCCAGTGCCGGGTTCATCAACCTGCGTCTCTCGCCGCACATCTGGCAAGATGCCGTCGCGGCGATCTTGCGCGAGGGCAGCGCCTTCGGGCAGGCGCCCAGCGAGCACAAACGGATTTCGCTGGAATTCGGCAGCGCGAATCCTACCGGCCCGCTGGTCGTGGTGCAGGGCCGCACGTGCAGCATCGGGGCCACGCTCGCGAGCGCGCTGCGGTATTGCGGCTACGATGTGTTCGTCGAATGGATCGTCAACGATGCCGGCGGCCAGATGCACACGCTGGGACATTCGCTGTACGCGCGTTACCGCCAAATCTTCGAACCGGAGTACCCCTTCCCGGTGGACGGATACCCCGGGACGTACCTCGAGCCGATAGCGCAGACGATTTACGAACGCGACGGGCGCAAATGGATCGATGCGCCCGAATCCGCCTGGCTGCCGTATTTTTCGCTAACCGGGCGCGATGCGCTGCTGGAAGCGCAGATGCGAACCGTGCAGCGCTTCGGACTGCAGTACGATCTGTGGCAGAGCGAAGCGGAGCTGCACAAAAAAGGGAAGGTGCAAGCCGGCATCGCGCGACTATTGGAAGAGGGCGCCACGTACGAGCTCGACGGCGCGTTGTATTTTCGCGCAACGCAATACGGCGACGACAAGGACCGGGTTTTGGTGCGCAGTGACGGCCGCCCGACGTATTTGAGCGCCGACGTCGCGTATCATTACGAAAAACTGCAGCGCGCCGACACGGTGATCGACATCCTAGGCCCCGACCATCACGGCTACATCGAGCGGCTCAAGGGCCTGGCCGAAGCGCTGGGGTATGCGCGCGACCGGCTGCAAGTGCTGATCGCCCAGCAGATCACGCTCATGCGCGGCGGCGAGCAGCTGAGCATGAGCAAACGCGCGGGACACATCGTCACGCTCGACGACATCATCGACGAAGTCGGCGTCGACGCCGCCCGCTTCTTCTTCGTGATGCTGGCGCCCGAATCTCCGCTGACGTTCGATCTGGATCTGGCCAAGGAGCAAAGCAACGAGAACCCGGTGTACTACGTGCAGTACGGCCACGCGCGCATCGCTTCGGTTTTCAAAAACGCCGACGCGCAGGACGTCGAGCAGGCGCACCGGGGTGAAACGCTCTTCGCCTTGAGACGCCCGCAGGAAATCGCGCTGGCCCGGCGCCTTTGCGAGATGCCGCGCATCGTGCGCAACGTCGTCGACCAGCTCGCGCCGCATCGGCTCACGCGCTACGCGCGCGACATCGCGTCGGATTTTCACCAGTTTTATCACGAGTGCCGCATTCTCACCGACGACCGCAACGAGCGCCTCGCGCGGCTGGGGCTGTGCATCGCCACGCAAACGGTGCTCGCGCGCGTGCTGGGGATCATTGGAGTGAGCGCGCCCTCGTCGATGTAGCGCAGGGTCGCCGGCGGCTACAGCTTGACGGCTACCACCGGTTCGACGATGCGATCGTCGACCGGCAACGCGGGCACAGGCTGCGTTTGGTCGACGGCGTCGATCTGGCCGTGCAGCCACGGACTCAAGAAATACCGCCAAACGAGCTTTGCGATCGCGGCCGCCGGAATGCCCAAAATCAATCCCGGCAGCCCGAACAGCTCCCCGCCGGCAAAGACCGCGAACATGACCGCGATCGGTGAAACGCCCACCGTGCCGCCCATGATCTTGGGAACCAGCACGTTGTCGCTGATTCGTGCGACGACGAACATGACGATCTGCACGTAGATCAGCATGAACGCGCCCTGCGGCCCCGACAGCGCCAGGGCAAACAGCTGCGCTATCAGCATGCCGATGATCGGTATCGCGTAGCCGATCGCGCTGATGATGCCCAGCAGCAGCGCGAATTTGAAGCCCACGATGGCGGTGAGCCCGGCGATCACCGCACCGGTGATGCAGCTGACGATGATCTGCCCTCCGATGTAGCCGCCGAATACGCCGACGGCTTCGGTGGACAGCTTGCGCGCCGTCGCGCGTTTGCTGGGCGGGAAGAACCCGGCAAAGCCTTCGGCGAGCTGCTGGTGATTGAGCAGAAAGAAAAACGAAAGAATCAGCGCGGAGAAGCCGATGAAAAACGCCGTCGCCAAATTCAACGCGAACGCGCCCACCGACGCGACCGTGAACGTGAGCAGCTCGGTCAGGCGCGCCGCGCCGATCTGCTGCACGTTGAACAGCTCGGGCGGAATGTTCGCTCGCGGAAAATGTGCGCGCAGCTCGGCTTGCGAGCGCAGCAGCCAGCCTTGCACGGCCTGCAAGTACGACGGAACGTTTTGCGCCAATGCCTGCACTTGCACCACGGCCATCGGAACGATGACCAGCAGCAGCACGATCGTCGCAACGATGAGCGCTGCGTACACCGCCGCAATAGCCCACAGCCGCCCGACCCTGCGCTGCTCGAGCCAGCGAACCAGCGGATGCACCGCGGACGCAACGAACGCCGCGATGAGGAACACCGCAATCGTCTTGGGGATGCGCGTGGCAAACCACAGCGCGAGCGCCAGCAGCACGACGACCGCTACGGTCATCCAGACGCGCCGGCGGCCGGACGGATCTAGAGCGGCTTGCACAGCAGCCTGCGCTCGGTCAAATAGCCTGCGCGCTCGTACATCGCGCGGGCCGCGGCGTTGTCCTCGGTGACCATCAATCCCATATACGGCAATCCTCGCCGGCGTGCTTCATCTTCGGCAGCCTCCAGCAATCGACTTCCTATACCGTATCGGCGAAACCGCGGTTCCACCGCCATGTAGGCAATGAACCCCTGCGGCATGCGCGTGACTTCGTCCGGCATCGTGTCGAGCATCAGAACGAACCCCGCAGCGCGCCCGCTGCGCTCGGCCACGTACAGCACGTGCGGTTGGCTGAAGACGAAATCCAGCAGGCCCTCGTAGCTGGCCGTCAGCATCGATTCGTTGTAATAGCGAAATCGCGCCACACTGTCGCCCATGGTGCGCCGCCCCAAATCGGCTACGAAGGCGCGATCCGCGGCGGCGCCTTTGCGGATGATCACTTGGCCGGCCGCGCGTTTTTCCACGGCTTATGCGGTACGCCGGGAACCGGGCTCCGACAAGGCTTCGCCGCGCGCGCATTGCGGACAGCTGCCCTGTTCGTACGAAGCGATCGGCATGGCGAGCAGCGCGTGCGTGGGCACGCCGAAGTCAACCTGCGAGCGCGAGACGATCGCGCCCACGCCCAGCACGCGCGCACCGTGCGCGTGCACGATGCGCAGCACTTCTTTGACCGAGCCGCCCGTGGTGATCACGTCTTCGACAACCAGAGCTCGGTCGTGCGACGTCAAGGAAAAATTGCGGCGCAGCACGGGGATGCCGTTCTCTTTCTCGACGAAGATCGCTTTCGTGCCGAGCGCGCGCGCGACTTCGTACCCCAAGAGAATTCCTCCGACGGCGGCGCTGACGACGACCGTCGGATGCGCGCCGGCAAACGCAGCGGCAATTTCGCGCGCCGTCGGTTCGAGGATCTCCGGATCTTCGAGGATGCGAAATTTTTGGATGAAGCGATCGCTGTGGCGTCCGGAGCTGAGCCGGAAGTGGCCGTCCAGCAGCGCGCCGCGTTCCTTTAACTCGCGTTCGAGATCGATACCGGTCATTGCACCGCCATTTCGTCGAGCAGTCTGCCGTGCCGCCGCCAACGGATCCGGCGCCTGCGTAATAGGTCGCCCGACCACCACGTAATCCGACCCTGCCGCAACGGCCTGCGCCGCGGTCGTGACGCGCTTTTGATCGCCGCGATCGGCGTGCGCGGGGCGGATGCCAGGGGTCAGCGTGAGGAACTGGGATCCCAGCGCGCGCTTGATGCCGGCAACTTCGTGCGCGCTGCAGACCACGCCCGAACATCCCGCATCGCGCGCAAGCGCCGCCAGCCGGATAGCGGCTTGCTCCGGCGTTCCGCTCAAACCGACCGCGGAAAGATCGCGTTCGCCCATGCTGGTGAGGATCGTCACCGCAAACACGTGCGGGGGCGAACAATCCAGTTCGCCGGCGCGCGCACGCGTCGCTTCCACCGCGGCGCGCATCATTTCCGTCCCGCCCAGCGCGTGCACGTTGACGATGTGCGTGCCGTGACGCACGAGCTGCTTGATGCCGGCCGCAACCGTGCGCGGGATGTCGTGCAGTTTGGCGTCGATGAAATGCCGGACGTCACGCGCCTGCATGTGGGAAAAAATGCGCTCGCCGTATCCGTAGAGCGGCTCCATGCCGACCTTGTAGATGAGATCCAATTCATAGAGATCGTCGACGATCCGCTCGGCTTGCTCGGCCTGCGCAACGTCCAATGCAACGACGAGTCGCGCGGCCACGCGTCAGCCTTCGTCGCCTTCGTACTGAAACGGCGTGGTCAGACCGACGTTGGCTTTGCCCACCAGCTCGCCGACCGATGCCATTCCACGCGCCGTCAAGTACTCGCGCAACTCGCTTACGATGCGTACCGGTGTGCGCGGATCGGTGAAATTCGCCGTCCCGATTGCAACGGCGCTCGCGCCCGCCAGGAAAAATTCCAGCGCGTCGGCGGTGGTTTCTATGCCGCCCTGGCCGACGATCGGGATCGTCACCGCGCGCGCGACCTCGTAAACCGCAAGCACCGCAATGGGCCGGATCGCCGGTCCCGACAATCCTCCGGTGACGTTGCCCAAACGCGGTTTCCAGGCGTTCACGTCGATGGCCATTGCGCGCACGGTGTTGATGACGGCAAGTGCGTCTGCCCCCGCCGCTTGCGCTTCACGCGCGACGGCGGCGATGTCCGTGACGTTGGGCGAGAGTTTGACGATCAGCGTCTTGTCCGTGGTTGCGCGTACGGCCGCTACCACGCGCGCCGTGAGCGACGGATCGCACGCGAACGTTTCACCCTCGGATGCCACGTTCGGGCATGAAATGTTGACTTCCAGCGCGTGGATTTCGGCTCGCGCGGCCAGCCGTCGCGCAACGTACGCATAGTCGTCGACCGAAAAGCCCGCCACGCTGCCGACGATTTTGCACGGACGCTTGGCCAATTTGGCAACATCGTGCTCGAGATACCAGTCGATTCCCGGATTCTGCAGCCCGATGGCGTTGAGCATGCCCGCAGGCATCTGCACCAGGCGCGGGGTCGGATTTCCCAATCGCGGGTTGCGCGTGACGCTTTTGAGTACGACCGCGCCGATGGCGCTAAGGTCGATCAGATCCTCGAACTCTTCGCCCGAGCCGTAACACCCGCTGCCCATCAAGGTGGGATACGCCAACTTCAGCGAGCCGATGCGCACGCTCAAGTCGACGTCATCCGCTCGAGCGCGCTCGAGGTTCACCAACGCAGCTCGTGTGCCCAAAAGACCGGGCCTTCTTTACAAATGCGCGCGTATACGACGTCGCTTCCGCCCGCGCGCGCATCCGGAAAGGCCGGAGCTTGAGCGCTTTGGCGATCCAGCGGCACGACGCATCCCCAGCATCCGCCCACACCGCAGGCAAAAACTTCTTCCAGCGAGAGCTGCGCGGGCACTCCGAACTGCCGCGCAACCGCGGCGGTGGCGCGCAGCATCGGCGAAGGACCGCAAGCCAAAATCAAATCGGGCCGTTGCTGCGATTGCGCCAGCGCCTCGGTCACGAACCCGTGATGTCCGAACGAACCGTCGTCGGTCGCGCAGTGAACCAGGCATCCGTCGCCGGCAAAGCGATCGCGTTCAACGAGCAGATCGGCATGCCGCGCGCCGTAATAAAGACGCACGCGCTTGCCCGTTCGCACCAACGATTGGGCCGCAAGCAGCACGGACGCAATGCCTACGCCGCCTGCCACAATCGCCACGTCCTTTTCATCGCCGAATGTGAAACCATTACCGAGGGGGCCTGTAAGAGCAATATGATCGCCTTCGTTCAATTCGGAAAGCTCGCGCGTGCGCGGACCGCACACGAAAAACAGAATGCTCGCGCGTTCGCCATGCGCTTCGTAGATGCCCAGGGCGGTCGCGGCTCGTTCTCCGCCAGGCGGTACCACCATAACGAACTGCCCGGGACGCGTCACGGAAACCAGCTTTGGTGCGTAAAAACCAAGGATGACCACGCCGGGCGCGGGTTCGCATCGGTCGAGAACGCGCGCTTCGTGCACCGACGGACTGGGTTGCGACATCGAAAATCGGCATTCTCGCTACCGAGCGGACACACTTCCGTAACGGAATTTTTAATCAAATGTGCGACCTTTGACTGAACTTCTTCTCGACAGCGACCGTTATAGGGTATACAAAGATAAGAAATAGGAAAGGAGGGTCCACGAAAAATGGCAGGTCTCATGGTCTTCAAATCGCTAGCCGACGCGCTAAGAGCGGGCTATCAAGTATACGACCGTACCTCGGACGGTTATCTCGTCCGCACACGAACTGCGGCTGGATGGGCAATAGCCCTGGTCAGTTGCAAGTGACCCTCCACAGGGAAAGTGCAATGAAAAACCGCCGGTTCCGACCGGCGGTTTTTTTGTTCGCCAGGCAACGCTAGCGGGTTTCCGGCGGCGAAGGCGGTTTGTCGAGTTCGGTGGTGGGACCTGGGCGCCACGCGTATGGTCCCGACATCGGTTCGCGCGTACCGCCGAACGGCGGGGGCTGTTGTCCCGGAGGCGGCGTCATGCCGAGCGGCGGCGCGATGCCGAAGCAGCCAAAGCGCGCGCCCGACAGCAGTGCGATGATGATCTGCGCGATGCCCACGAACAGCGGAATGAGCCCACCGAGCAGCCACGGTCCGTTCGGTCCCAAACCGATCGACAGGCCGACCAGCAGAGCCAAACCGATGCAAGCCAGCCTGATGCCTTTGTGCAGCGAGCGTCCGGCTTGGTACTCGCTGTAGCCGTATGCGCCGTATCCTTGCGCGGATCCGGGCGGCCCCATGCTGGGCGCGTTGCTGTCGCACCACCCTCTGGCGCCGGCGCGTTTTGCCCAGCGGGGATCGGGCGGCGGCGTCATGCCCCGCCGCAGCATCTCCATGCGTTCCTGATGCGCGTAAAAGCGGCTCATGATCGCGTAGGCCAGCGGCAAACCGAAGATGCACAGAATCGCGATTACGCCGACAAAATCGCCCGAATCGTTAGACATGGCTATTATCAAACTCCGTTCGTGTCAATATGAATGCTTCCGTCTTGGGTCGTCACGGCCAGCGGCGGTCCGCCGCGTCCGACTTGAAATTGCGCGCCGCTTGCATCGTCGGACGAATCGACGTGACGCCCGTTGAAATCGATCGATCCATCCTGCGTTTTGGCGTGCACCGTCACGTCGGCAGCGCGCAAGTTCAGACTCACCGAGCCGTCCTGCGTCGAAAGCGAACCGCCCCCGACGGCAAGACGCTGCGCGTGGATGGAACCGTCCTGGGTGAATGCATCGATCGACGGCGCGGCGACGTCGTCCAAACGCAACCGGCCGTCCTCACTGCTCAAGGTCAGCGCACTGACTCGCAGATCGCTCACCGCGATACTTCCGTCGGTGGAGTGCGCGCGAACTTGACCGGTCAAGCCGCTCACGTCGGCACCGGCGCAGCGCCGAACGTCGATCGCACTTGCCGGCGGAACGGCAATTTCGACGCGTTGACGATAGAAGCTCATGAAACTCAAACCGCCGCTTCCGCCGGCCGGCCGCTGAATCGAAACGCCGTCCGGCGTACGGGTGACCTGCAGCGCCGGACGCCTGCCCCAAAACCACCCGGAGCCGGTGACGTCGGTCACGTGGATCTTTCCGTCGCCGGAAGGCGAAAGGACGACCCGAGAACCGGAATCGTCGACCACGACGTGCGGAGCGGTACCCGCCTCGACCGGCCCGAAGATATGTCCGGCTCGATCGAACCGGTGCAAGCCTGCAGCTCGAACCGAAATGCCGTGACCGCTGACGGACCAGACAATCGCGGCCGCTATGAAGACCTCGACGGCCAGGAGGACCGCCACGATCCCGCCTCTGGAGTACTGCATGCCACATGTACGGCCGTCTCAGGCCGGTGTTTCACTCTGAAACATGCCTCTGCGCCAGCCCGTATCTCGGATGTGGCGGCAGCTGTGATGGAGGCACCCCCGATAAACGCGGCTGAACGGGTCGACGATGCGGCGTTGGTCGCCGATGCCCTCGCGGGGGACGGCCGGTCTTTCGCCACGCTCGTCGAGCGGTACGACCGAGCCGTCTACCATCTCGCCTATCGCACGCTGCGGGATGCCGAAGAAGCGCGCGACGTTACTCAGGAGGCGTTTTTCAAAGCGTATCGCAGTTTGCGAACCTTCAAACCCGACGCCAAATTTTCGACCTGGATTTTCGCCATAGCGTATCATGCCTGCTGCGACCGTCTGGCGCGCAGCAAGCGGTATTCCAACGAAGAGCTGCCCGAACGCGCCGATCCGGCGGCAGGACCGGAATCGGAAGTGATTGCAAGCGACGAGGCGCGCCGTTTGCGCTCGGCCATTGAAGCGTTGCCGCTCAAGTATCGCACCGTCGTTACGCTGTACCACTTGCAAGGCCGTCAATACGATGAAATCGCCGGCGTGCTGGGTATGCCGATTGGGACGGTCAAAACGCATCTGTTCCGCGCAAAAGAGCAATTGCGCCGTATCCTGACCCAAGATTCCGCGGGAGTGTCCGAATGAAGCCCTACGATACCGACGACGAACTGGAACAAGCGCTGTTTGCGCTCGAGCTCGAACAACCGCCGCGCGATCTGCGCGCGGCGATTCTGGCCGCAACGGTGTATCGCGCACCCGCTACGGTCAAAGCGTGGGAAATATGGGCCGCGGGCGCGCTCTGCGCGGTGCTGGTATGGTTCCTTTTGCTCATCGTGCGCGGAGGTGCGATCCCGGCCGGCACGATCGACGGCTACGTGCGGGACGCGTTGTCGGTGCTGGCGCAGCCTAAGCTGGTGTTTTGGGCAGCGGTCGGCGCAGGTGCCGCGTTATGGATTTCTCAGTTGAATTTAACTCCGGCGCCGGGGGCTGCGCGAGCGACCCGTCGATAATATACGGTATGGAGACAGACTGCCCGTCCATACCGCATCTTGGTCGTTGAAGACGATGCCGCGATTGGCCGCGTGCTGCAGCTGGAACTCGAACACGAAGGATATGCGGTCGAAGTCGCGCGCGACGGTCTGTCGGGGCTGGAACGCGCGCTCAAAGAACCCGATCTCGTCATCTTGGATCTGATGCTTCCGCGCATGGACGGCATGGAAGTGTGCAGGCGCGTGCGCGCCAAGAGCCGCGTTCCGATCATCATGCTTACGGCCAAGGACCGCGTCCCGGATCGCGTCGCCGGTTTGGATACCGGCGCCGACGATTATCTGACCAAGCCGTTTTCGACCGAAGAGTTGCTCGCGCGCGTTAGAGCGCGCCTGCGCGAAAGAGAACCTGCGAATTCCGTGGTCGCGTTCCGGGATTTGACGATGGATCGCGACCGGCACGAGGTCACGCGGGGCGGCAAACCGATCGCGCTGACGGCCAAAGAGTACGCGCTGCTCGAATACTTGCTGCTGCATCGCAACAAGGTTCACTCTCGCGACGAACTCTTCAACGGCGTATGGGGAAGCGATTTTCTGGGCGACTCCAACCTCATCGACGTCTACATCCGGTACCTGCGAGGCAAGATCGACGACGGCTTCGACGACAAACTGATCGCGACCGTGCGCGGCGTCGGCTACACCATCAAAGATTAAGCATGCATTCGCTGCGGTGGCGCATCGGAAGCTGGTACGCGCTGCTGCTGGTGGTCGTCATCGTCGCCATGGGCATAGCGGTCACTTTGCGCTTCGAATACATTCTGCGCGCGCAGGCGCGCGAACATTTGGTCGCCACGCTGCAGGACATTGCGCGCGCGACCGGCTCCGCGCCGGACGCGTTCGGGTTTTCCGGGCCCGACGCGCTGCTCGAGCTCGAAAACCCCGACAACCTGGAACGCTGGGCTTCGACGACCACGTTCATCGAAGTCGACGATCTGCGCGGCTACACGCTTTCGAAGAGCTTCAATCTGGGCGCGATACCAACGTTCGGCGCTTCGGGCG
The DNA here is from genome assembly GCA_963777315.1 of Vulcanimicrobiota bacterium. Lineage (GTDB taxonomy): Bacteria > Vulcanimicrobiota > Vulcanimicrobiia > Vulcanimicrobiales > Vulcanimicrobiaceae > CAVYEM01. Next base: position 910,974 of record CAVZQC010000002.1, on the reverse strand, counting down.
TAACGCCGCAGCGGCCCTTGACCACCCGCGAGGTGCGGATCGACCAGCGTCCGTTTCTGGTTACCAGTGCGTTGCTCGCGAGCGGCAATACCGCGCTGATCGTGCAGGCGGGCGAACCGCTCGATCAGTTGTACCGCGCATTTGCGCAGACCGAGCTGTCGATCGCGATCATCCTGATCGTAGCAATTCTGGCCGTAGCGCTGCTTTCGTACGTGCTCGCCGCCGAGATTACTACCCCGATCAACCAGCTCGCGCAGGCAATGCGCGAGATCGGTTCCGAAGGGCTCAACCGGCGCCTGCGCTGGAAAGGCAGGGCGGACGAAGTCGGGGCGCTCGCTCGCGCATTCGACGATCTGCTCGCACGCCTCGAGGAAGCGTTCGCGCGCGAGCGGCAATTCATCTCGGATGCGTCGCACGAGTTGAAAACGCCGCTGACCTCCATCAACGCCAACGCGCAAATGCTCGCGCGCTGGGGCGATCGCGACGAGGGCATTCGCGCCGAAAGCCTTCAAACGATCGTGGCCGAAAGCGCGTCGCTGGCCGGCATGGTCAACGGCATGCTCACCTTGGCAAAGGCCGACTCGGGGGAGGCTATTCCCAAAGAGCCGCTTTCGCTGGCGGCGCCCGCAGCTCAAGCAGTCGGCGCGACCGCCGCGCGCGCGGCCGAGAAAGGCTTGTCGCTGCAGTTCGAACCGCCGCAGGAATCGCCGATCGTTCATGGAGATTCCGCGCTGATCCGTCAGATGATCACCAACCTGATCGACAATGCGATCAAGTTCACCTCGAACGGCGGCGTGACCGTGCGCGTGCGTTCCGCAGACGACCTAGCCGTGGTCGAAGTGCAGGATACCGGTCCCGGCATCGATCCCGAGGAACTGCCGCTGGTTTTCGAACGGTTTTACCGCACCGACAAATCGCGCAGCCGCGAAGTCCCCGGGACGGGTCTGGGATTGGCGATCGTGCGTTCCATCGCGCGCGTCCACGGCGGACGGGTGGAGGCCGAACGCCCGGCCGAGGGCGGAACGCTCTTGCGCGTTCTGCTGCCGCGTATTCATTGAATTCTCATGGCCGTTCGCGAGCGGCATCCTACAATGGAGCTGTGAGAGGAGATCCGACGACGTGGCGCACCGCCGCAGCCGCGCTGGCTGCGGCGGTTTTTGCCATTGCGCCCGCGCAGGCGCAAAACGGAACCGACCTCACGCTTCCGGCCGTAAACTCCCCGGTGGTACGCATGCAGATGCGTTCGGGAAATCTGACGATTCGAACGTGGGACCGCCCGGCGATTCAAATCAGCTCGGACTATCCCGTGGCGGCGCGCCGCTTCGGCCCCGCTGCCGTCGACCGCGCTTTGCCCGGCGGCAACATTCCGATCTTCGCGACGTCGGTGCAAACGCCCGGCGGACCGGTAGCGCTGCCGTCCGAAGAGTTTTCCGCCACCTCCTTGACTGCCGGTTCGCACGACGGCGTGGCGATCTTCGGGGGCGATCGCGGCGCAACGGTCACGCTGACGGTACCCAGCTCGAGCGCGCTGGTATGGGCGCTCGTCGGACGAGGCAGCGTTCAAGTGCAGGGTTATCGCGGCGGAACGTTCGTCGCGCGCGTGCACACCGGCGCACTGGTGCTGCGCAACGTGAGCGGCGATGCATACGTCGAGGTGGCCCGCGGTAAGATCGCGATCGACGGCTCGGCGTTCAACCGCGTACGGGCGCGCACCGCGATAGGCAACATCGTATTTCACAACTGCAACGCGCGGCAGATCGAAGTGAGCAGCGTAACCGGGAGCATCGCCTACGACGACGGCACGTTCGTTCCGGGCCTCGCGCGGTTCGAAACGCAAAGCGGCAACGTCGCACTGGGCATTGCCGGCGGCGGCGCGCAGGTCGGCGCGCACAGCTCGAGCGGCCGCATCTATTCGGATTTCGCGCGCGGCGCGCAAGTACGCGGCGGCGGCACGGACGCGCAGGCGATCGTGGGCGGCGGCGGCCCCGTCGTGACGGCGAGCTCGCAAAGCGGAGGCGTTTATCTATACGACGGCGCGTTCGCTTCCCGGCCGGCGCTGCAGCGCCGCTGGCACCCGGTGGGAAAAATCCTGCGGTCCGGACCGCGCCGTCCACGCTTGCGCAGGCCGTAACGTCAATCGTCGTTACAGCAAAAACTTGCGCAGCGCCGCTATGTCGAGTTTGAACGTATGCTGGGCGAGAACCGCCTCCTGGCGATAACCGCAGCGCTCGAAGAACGTTTGCGCCGCGCTGCGGTGCGGAACCAGGACGCTCATCTTATGGCAGTTGTAGTAGTTGCCCGTATCGGAGGCCGCCGCTAAAAGCGCGCGGCCGATTCCGCAGCGCCGACGCTGCGGAGAAACGACGATGCGCTCGACGTGCGCGAGCGATGCCGCAATGCGCAGCTGCACGACGCCCACGACGTCCTGCGAATCCATTGCGGCCAAATCGTGACGCTCCTCGTGCCAGATGACGCTGAAATCGTACAACGTTTTGAGCGCTTCGCGCTCGGTGCGCCGAACGAACTCCGCGACTGCGTCCGGCTGAACGTGGACGATGTCAACCGGCAAGCGCCGCGACCTCGGTTTCGACGTCCAGCAGCATCCCGTCGTGGGCTGCAATGACGCGAATGCCGATATCGTCTCCGAGTTCGCGCGCCAGGCGTGCGGGGTTCTGCTCGAGCATCTGCGTGCCGAAATGCTGCATGACGCCAAGACGCGGCCGCACGGCTGCGAACACGGTGCGCGCATGATCGAACGTTAGGTGATCGACGTGCGCCGAATCGCGATAGCGCAGCACGTTGACGATCAGCACGTCTGGCTTATGCGCTGCGTAGTCTTGAGCCAAACCGTCGAAAAAACGGCCGCAGGGCAAATACGAAACGGTGTAGGCGCCGTACCGGAAGTGCATCCCGTACGTTTCGACCGCGTGAATGTGCCTGATCGACGTGCGAAGCTCGACTTCGCCGATGCGGTACGGTCCGGCGCGTTCGGTTGCGATCTGCACGCGGTCCACGAATCGCTGCGCGTACGGAAACACCACGGGTTCGCCCTCGAGAGCATCGCGCGGCGCCACCAGTACTCCGCGAGGACGAAAACCGCCCGAGGTCATCGCTTCGATCATCACGTTGACGTCGTTTGCGTGATCGAGATGCTTGTGGGAGAGCACGATGGCCGAGAGCTCGCGCGGATTGCACGGCGGCACGTGCGAGAGCGCCCGGACCAGCGCGCCCGGGCCGGGATCAACGTGAATCTGCGTGTTGCCCATGCGCAGCCACATGCCGCCGGATGCGCGCAATTGGCGGGCGACCACGAAGCGCGCGCCTCCGGTGCCCAGGAATAGGACTTCAAACACGCGGGACTAAGAGCGGCTACCCTATGTGGCCGTGCCGCGCGTGACGCGCGTTTGACGGTAATCGCTTCGCGTCGTGCCCGGCGTGCCGGCCAAGCCGCCTAAAAGCGCGGTCCCTAAACTTACTCCGAAAGTGATGAAGAGAAAGATCGGGATCCACGTGGCGATTGCCACCGCTACCGTTCCTGCGCCTTTGACGGCATTGCCGGCAGCCGCGACGGCGCTGCCCACGTTGTGTTGCTGGGCGGCGGCGTTAGCGGCTGCAGGGCCGACGGCCTGCGCTGCGTTGGTGGCGATTCCCAAACCGCTGCGCACGAGATCCAGCGTTCCGCTCACGGCCGAGCCCGCTGCGCCGACGAGCAAATACACCATCACGGCCGTGGTGATGCCCCACACGGCCAGCGCGTGCACGGCGTTCCACCAGCCGTCGGGTTTGCGCGCCAGCCGGCCGCACACCCAGCCGCCCAGATAATACGAACCGATCGTCTGCAGGAAAAACCAAATCGCGATCCCGATCCCGAAGCTCAAGCCCGACGGACTGCCTCCGCCGGGATGCACGAAGCTGGCAAAGATGCCGACCATCAAAATCGTCAGCACGAATTCGGCGGCCAATGCCACGAAGAAGCCGGCCCAAATGGCGCCCCATGAGGTGCGTCGGGCCAAGGCCGCGTCCTGCTCAGTAATGTCGGAAACTTCGCGCGTCTGCGCGCTTGCAACGTCTGCGTTCATGAACACATCTCCAATCCAGCATATCGTTGTTTGCCCGCTGCATCGTCAAAAGATACTAGGCGGGCGCAGGCTTGCGCGTTGGAGACGGCCCGGTAAACCTACGCCAGAACGCCGAGCGCGGGGAAACGCGCCTGCAAGATCTTCTCCGACGGCCGCCCGAGCCAGCGCTCGAGCACCGTTGCATAGACGCTGCGAAAATCCGTTTGAAACCGCACGTTGCCCATGCTGCTTTGAGTGAGGTCGGGATACGCGCCGTACACGCCCCCTTTGACGCCCCCGCCCACCAGAAACAGCGGCGACGCTTCGCCGTGATCCGTGCCGCGGCTGGCATTTTCGCCGATGCGCCGGCCGAACTCCGAGAACGTCATCGTGAGCACGCGCTTGGCGTTGCCGTGAGCGGCCAAATCGTCGTAGAACGCTTTCATCGCATCGGAGAACTGCCCGAGCAGCCGGTCCTGCGTAGCTTTCTGGCTTACGTGCGTATCGAACGAGCCGTGCTGCACGTACAGCACGCGCGTACCGGTTTTGCTGCCGACGATCTGCGCGGCCAGCGAAAGACTGCGTCCCAGTGGAGTCGCCGGATACGCGCCCGCCGGCTTGTACCCCGCGATCAATTTGGGCAGCTCCTCGGAACCTTTTTGCGCGTGATCTTCGATCTCGGCAACGTGCGAAAGGTACGGCGAATTGAACGGAAGGCGATCGTCGTTCACGAGCCTGGCATACGTCATGCGCGCCGCGCTGTTGCGATCGCCGATGAGGCCGTAGCCGTTGACCTGCGCGATCGCCGGAACGTCCGTGCGATCGGCGACCAGCACCTCGGGAAGCACCTGCGCGACGGCGACCGCATTGAACAGGTTGTTCTTCGGCAGGTCGGCTTGGTCGAGATAGCGCCCCAGCCATCCGGTATGCTCGTAGCGTTCCGGAACCGCCGTCTGCCAAATCTCGGTGGAACGAAAATGCGAATGGTCGGGGTTGGGATAGCCGACGCTCTGTACGATGGCAACCTGGCCCGCGTCGTACATCGTTTTGAGCGATTTCATGTTCGGATTCAAGCCGATGTGCCCGTCGATGTTCAGCACGTCGCCGCGCGCTACGGCAAGGCTGGGACGCACCTGATAGTACTGCGGATCGCCGTGCGGCACCACGCAGTTCAGACCGTCGTTTCCGCCCTGCAGATTGACCAGGACCAGCACGCGATCCGATCCGGAAAGCTCGGCCGGCAGCGTATCGGCCAGCGCGCGCGCGAACACGTGCTGCGTGTTGCCCACGACCACCAGACCGCTGACCGCACCGATGAGGAATTTGCTTCTTTTCATTTTAACAGGCGCTCCGTGCTGCGCAGCTGCGCGCCCCCCACACGCAAAGCGCGTGGGGCCCCCAATTTAACAGGCGCTCCATGCTGGCGCAGCTGCGCGCCCCCCACACGCAAAGCGCGTGGGGCCCCCAATTTAACAGATGCTCCGTGCTGCGCAGCTGCGCGCCCCACCACACGCAAAGCGCGTGGGGCAGCCAATGTGCGTGCGTGCGTTCCGCGTTCATCCTGCATCTCCCTAATTCAACTGGTACGCCGGCATCGCCATGGTCAGGTAAGCGGCTCCCCGAACGCGTTCTTGATAATTCTCGCCCGAAAGCGTGCCCAGCGCCGACGTGTTGACGCCGTTGAGGTAATCGGCGAGCTGCGCGAGCGCTTTGGGCGACGCGTCTCCGTACAGAATCGTCTGCACTAAATCGCCGGCGGCCTGCATCGCTTTGAGCGGCACGTTCTGCATCCAGCCCGAATTTTGCATTGCCGGTGAATCGATCAGTCCCGCCACGAAGTTTTCGCGGGCAATCATCGTTTGGCTGGTCAGCCAATTCGCGCCGCCGGGCCACCCCGCGACGTTGGGCGGATAGAACAGAATCTGTCCCATCTGCACGAGCGCGCGTTGCGCGCGTTCGTCGATCGGCTCAATTCCCAGCGCCTTGTACGTTCCCACGACGAATTCGGCCGGGCTCTTGACCAAAGCGCGGTAGGCCCGCGGCGAGTAAAACACGTTGCTGCGCAGCAAGGTCGACATCACGGGCCGCAGGTTATAGTCGTTTTTGCGGATCAGCGCGGCCGTTGCGTCGACGAGCTCGGGCTCGGGTGCGTTGTAGACGAAGAAATTGAGCAGGCTGGTCGCCCAGAATGCCGCGCACGCGGGCTGGCGGTAGATGATGTCGACGACGTCGCGAGCGCCCCAATTTCCGGTTTTGCCCAGAAAAGTTTTGACGCCGTCATCGTGACGTCCGGGCACGAAGCGCGCTTTACCGGTGCGCCGTACGACGATCCAGCCGGTCCAAGCGCGGGCCGATTCGCGCACGTCGTTCTCCGTATAGTGATCGACGCCCAGCGTAAAGAGCTCCATCAGCTCGCGCGCGTAATTCTCGTTGGGGTGCTGCGCGTCGCTCTTGGCGTTGTCCAGGTACAGCATCATTGCGGGATCGATTGAAACTTGCCACGTCAGCTCGCGCAGATTCCCCAGCGCGTTGTTTCTGAAGAGCTGATTCTGATCGTAGACCATCTGCGGAACCACGCCTTTTTGAATCGCCGCAGTGGTAAAGTGCCCGTGGAAGTACAGCGCCATTTTTTCCTGCAGCGGCGCCGGTGTGGTGAGCATGCGGTTAAGCCACCAGTTTTGCAGCGAGATGAGCGAGGTGCGCTCCTGCTTGCGTATCTCTTTGAGCAGCTGGCGCCGCTGCATGTCGTCGCCCATCATCGCGCGAATCGCGCCGCCGAAATCGTTGCGTATGGCCTGCCGCGGATCGTAGATATCGTCGGGCTGCGGTAAGGCGGCGGTCGAAGGAAAATCGATCAGCGAATCCACTGCGCTGGCCACCGGCATCGATGCGAGCGAACGCACCTGCTGCCCGGTTCCCCCAAAACCGGCGCGGCGCAGCAGATGCGCGGCTAACCGCGCGTTCCACGGGCCGCGGTAGGGTTCGAGGGCCGTGGCGGCGTCGAGCCGGCCGGCCGGACGATCCATGCCGGCAACATCCGTGTGCTCCAACAGCGCGCTTGCCATGCCCATAGTGTAGCGAACGCCGTGCTAGACGGGGTTAAAGCGCCATTGGAAGAAACGCGCGGACGTGAGCACACTGCAGACGCGTCTCGACCGGCGCCGCGACGCCTATTCGCGCAACTTCGAGCGTATGTCCGGCATGGTGTCCAGGCTGCGGGATGCGCTGGGCGCAGTTCGCGCGGGCGGCGGCCCGCAAGCCACGCAAAAACACCGAAAGCGAGGCAAGCTGACCGCGCGCGAACGCATCGACCGGCTCCTCGATCCGGGCGCCGATTTTTTGGAGCTGTCGGCGTTGGCGGCCGGCGGCATGTACGGGGATGATGCACCCTCGGCCGGGATGGTTACGGGAATCGGCATCGTGCAAGGACAGCACTGCATCATCGTGGCCAACGATGCCACCGTCAAGGGCGGCACGTACTACCCGATGACGGTCAAAAAACATTTGCGCGCGCAGGAAATCGCCGAGCAGAACCACCTTCCGTGCATTTACCTGGTCGATTCCGGTGGCGCCTTTTTGCCGCTGCAGGCCGAGGTCTTTCCCGATCGCGATCATTTTGGGCGCATCTTTTACAACCAGGCGCGCATGTCGGCGAAAAAAATTCCGCAGATCGCGGCGGTCATGGGATCGTGCACCGCCGGCGGCGCTTACGTACCCGCGATGTCGGACGAAACGGTCATCGTCAAAGGGAACGGCACGATATTTTTGGGCGGTCCTCCGCTGGTCAAAGCCGCGACCGGCGAGGAAGTCACCGCCGAAGAACTGGGAGGCGCGGACGTGCACACGCGCATTTCCGGCGTGGCCGATCATTTCGCGGACGACGACGAGCACGCGCTGGGCATCGTGCGTTCGATCGTATCGAATCTCCATCGCGAACTACCGCGGCAATGGGACGTCTGCCCGCCGCAGCCGCCCAAACACGATCCCTCTGAAATCTACGGCGTCATTCCCGCCGACAGCCGGGTCGGCTACGACGTGCGCGAAGTCATCGCGCGGTTGGTGGACGGTTCGCAGTTCCACGAGTTCAAAGCCCGATACGGCACCACGCTGGTCACGGGATTCGCCCGGATCGAAGGGCATCCCATCGGTATCGTCGCCAACAACGGCATCTTGTTCAGCGAGAGCTCGCTCAAGGGCGCGCACTTCATCGAACTGTGCGTGCAGCGCGGAACGCCGCTGCTGTTTCTGCAGAACATCACGGGCTTCATGGTCGGCAAGGAGTATGAAAACGGCGGCATTGCCAAGGACGGCGCCAAACTCGTTACCGCCGTCGCATGCGCGCAAGTGCCCAAGTTCACCGTCGTCATCGGCGGCAGCTTCGGTGCGGGCAATTACGGGATGTGCGGTCGCGCGTATTCGCCCCGCCAGCTCTGGATGTGGCCCAATGCGCGCATCTCCGTGATGGGCGGCCCGCAAGCTGCCGGCGTGCTGTCCACCGTCAAAGGCGAAATGACGCCCGAACGCAAAGCCGAATTCGAGCAGCCGATCCTAGAGAAGTACGAGCGCGAAGGCAGTCCCTACTACTCCACCGCGCGCTTGTGGGACGACGGGATCATCGATCCGCTCGACACCCGCAAGGTCATCGCGATTGGCCTTGACGCAGCCTGGCATGCGCCGATTGCTCCGACGAGCTTCGGCGTGTTTCGCATGTGAAACGGCGGCATGACTGCTGAGTGGCTGACGGCGGCTGCGACGGCCGGCACGTTCGCCGTCATCGCGGCCTCGGCCGCGGCGGCGCTTCTGCAACTGCGGCACATGCGCGGCAGCAATCAAATCGTTGCGCTCACAGAGTGTCGCGAGACGCTCGAATCGTCCGATTTTCAAGACGCGCGCCAATTTTTAGCGCAGCGCGTTCCCCAGCTCATGAAAGACCCACAGGTGCAGCTCCGGCTCGCCGAACCGTTTTTTCCAGCGGAATTGCGTCCCGCCGGCAACGTCGCAAACTTTTTCGAATCGATGGGCGCATTCGTTCGCTTCGACATCATCGACCGGCGGATTGCTTGCGATCTCTGGTGCAGCGTCGTGGTTTCGTGTTGGAACGCGATGCTGCCCATAACGCGCATACGTCGGGCAGTGGACCCGGGCATCTGGGAGAACTTCGAGTATCTCGCCGTACTCTCACAGGATTTCATGGAACGCAATCCGAGCTCGTATCCTCCCGGGGTGCGCCGCATGCCGCTCGATGGGTGAATGGCGATTCCTTCTCCGTCGCCGTTCCGATGCTCGCGGCTGCTCCGCACATGAACGGCACGATCGATGCGACGTGGTCCCAGGCCGTAAAACTGCCGGTACTGTTCGACTTCACGTTCCTGCGCAGCGGCGAACCCACGAGCGTCCTTGTCGCGCAATATCCCACCGGTACGGAGATCCGAACAGCTTGGCAACGACGCCGGCGTTGTTTTTGAAGTGGATCCGCTACATCGGGGCGGAAAAGGGAACATAAAGGCATCGTGGCCGACATTCTCGAGCGCGTCGCTCAAGAGCTCGAATCGCACCGGGTCCGGCTGGGCATCTCGCTCGACGATGCTGCGCGGCTCGCCGGCGTGGAAGTCAGCAGACTTGCCGCTGCGGAAGACGCGCAAAGCGCGCTCGAGGAAGAGAGTCTGCAGCGCCTGGCGGACCTGTACGGTGTCGACATCACCGCATTTTTCGGCGGGCACACGACGCCCAAAGAGTATCTCTTCGGCGCCTAACCGCGCGCCGCGAATACTCGTGGCGGGCGCTTACGCGCTCATGTGCGGTATCTGGGGCACGACGTGGTTCGGAATAAAAGTCAGTCTGGCATACGTTTCGCCCATTGCCGGCGCCGGCTTGCGATTCATCATCGCGGGCCTGGTCATGTATGCGGCAGCGGCCGTGCTGCACAAACTCGTTCCCGCGCGCGCGGTGCCGTGGAAACTCGTGCTGGTTTTGGCCGCGTTTCTTTTCGGTTTGAACTACATCTTGACGTATACTGCCGAAACGCACGTCAGTTCGGGGCTGACGGCAGTGCTCTTCGGCGTGTTGCCGTTCTTCATGTTCGGCATGGGGCACTATCTGCTGCGCGAACGCACGAGCGCGGCAACGTGGGCGGGAGCGGTGATAGCGTTCGGCGGCGTAGCGGTGATATCGCTGCAGGCCGGCGCGCAGGGCTCGACATGGTATGCGCTTGCCGCCGTCGGCGCCGCAGCGTCATCGGCTTTCGCCAACGTCTATGCCAAGCGTCATGCCGAGAACGACCCGTTCATCACGCTGCCGCCCGCAATGCTCATCGCGGGAACGATTGTGGCCGCCTGCGGCTTTGCGACCGAACGCGTGCAGATCGCCCGCGCGTTTTCACTGCCGTCGTGGGGCGCGCTGCTCTACCTCGCGCTTGCGGGGAGCTGCATGGCGTTCTTTCTCAACCTCTGGCTGCTGCAGCGCATTCCGGCCTGGATCATCGGGCTGTCCGCGCTGATCACGCCGATCATTGCCGTCGCGGTCGGGGTGCTGCTGGGCGGCGAGCACTTCGGCGCGCGTGAGTTGCTGGGAGCGGCGCTCGTTATCGCGGGCGTGTGGCTGGCGCTGAGAAGTAACGCGGCTTGATGCTCACGCGGCCGCCCTCCAACGAAAGGATCGCAGTCACGTTCGGTTTGGCCGGACAGCAGACCGGCGACGAGGGCGCGTAATACGGCCCTTTGAGCTGCACCGCCTGCAGCGATCCGTTGCGCACGACCGACGCGTCCAACTCGCAATAGTTCACGATGTGCGCTCGCAGCTGTACACGTGTGCTTTGCGCGCCCAGCACCGTGACCGACGCCATCCCGCAATCCGCACCGCTTTCATGGCTCCAGACGACGACGTCCTGCACGCCGGAACGTTCCAGTTCGCCGGCGCCGACGATCTTGAGATCCTGCGCCGGAAAATACATTTGCGCGCCCTGCGCTTTGGTCACTTTCGTCAACAGCTCCGAGCCCGATCCCGGCGATCGATAGACGAGATTCAAGGCGTCGCCGCGCGCGGGCGCATAGACCGACAGATACCATTGGTACGCGGGGGTTTTGCCCATCTGCATGCCCACTTGCTCGCGACTTGCAACGACGTGCCAGCGCGAGCTCATGCCCTCGCCCGAAAGATACGCCGGAACGTCCTGCACGATCGTTCCGGGCGGCCGTTTATCGAACTGCGGAGCGGATGCAGCGCCGGCGACGAGCGCAGCGGCGGCGACAACGGTTACGGCCAGCGCCGTCAAGGCATGCGAAACGAATCGAATCATCATCGCAGCCTTCGACTTCAGATTCCGGCATACCACTCGTAGCCCTGATCTTCCCAGTATCCGCCTTTGCCGGCCCCGATGCCCCGCAGCGAAGCAACCACCTCGATGCGCCGCACCCATTTGGCGCTTTTATAGCCCAGCTGCGTGGGAACGGTCAGGCGCACGGGCGCGCCGCGGTCGGCGGTGATCGGCGCGCCGTTTTGCGCTAAGGCGAGCAGCGTTTGCGGGTGCGCGGCTTGTTCCAAACTCAAACTCTCGTAGTACGGCGTGCCGCTGGAATCGCTGTCGAACGAGTGAAAAACGACGTATCGCGCCCCCAGCCGCGGCTGCGCCACCGCAAGCACGTCCGCTAGCCGCACGCCTTGCCATTGTGCCACCACGCTCCACCCCTCGACGCAGTCGTGGCGCGTTATCTGCGTAACCTTCATCATGTCCCGCAGTTGCGCGAGCGTCATCACCGCCGGCCGGTCGACCAGACCGTCGACTGGCAAACGGTACGACCGATAACCGTCCGCAACCAGCGCGGTATAGCGCGCATCAGAGGGCGTATCCAACGAATCGATGGGAAAGTCGCGCGAAATGTCGGCGGGTTTGTAGAGGCGCACGCGCCCGCGCGTGCCGATGATGCGCTCGTTGAGCCCTTCGGCACTTTCGAGCACGCCGTGAAAGCCCGGGTTGTCGTTGAGCTTGGTGCCGATTTGCGAGCAGCCCGCCAACCCGGCCGCGATGCCGGCGGCGACGAAGGATTTGCGCTTCATATTCCGGTTCCGTCGTGCGCGCCCAAGCGATAGCTGCCTGTAACCATCGAGCGCAGATGGTTGAAGAGCCCCGTCGTGCACACGAGTACGACGTGCACGATGAAAAATCCGATCAGCGCGAGCATGGCGGCAAAATGCCATAACCGCGCGTATTGCCTGCCTCCCAAGACGTGCGTAAGCCACGGCATCCACGCATCGAATCCGGGCGAAAGCGCCAAGCCGCTGAGCACCAGCAGCGGCGCGAGCACGAAGAGCACCAGCGTGTACGAGGTTTTCTGCAGCGGGTTGTATTTGCCGTGCGCGGGCGCGTCCTTGCGCAGCCGCAGATAATAGAGCTGCATCGGCAGAATATTGCGTACGTCGCGCGGGCGCAGCACCAGTTCGCGCAGATCGCGCCGCGCGAATCCCCAGACGAGGTAGCCGATGCCGCAAAGGATCATGATCCAGGCAAAAAACAGATGCCAGCGCCGGCCCGAAGCCAAGTCCTGATACGCCGGAATGGTGATCCATCCGGGGAATGCCCGCGCAGTCCGGCCGCCCATGCCGTCGTCGGCCCAGCCCAGCCAGCCCGTGGTTCGCAGCGTGTGCCCGAATATCGTGGCGGTTCCCACGCCGCTGGAAGGCGAGCCGATTTGCAGCACGCGGTGCGATGCATCGGTCTTATCGGAGGCATCCAGATACGGCGCCGCATTGAAAATCTGCAGCCCGCTGCTCACCAGCGCCAAGAACGCAATGAAAAACAGCCAGTGCGTAACGCGCGTGGCTGCGGAATGCCGATAAACGACCTTGCGTTCCTGCATCATCCTCAAGTGTAACGCTTTTACCCCACGATGTGGATGTATGCGCCCCTCCGCGCACGAACGGGGCGCCATGGCCACCCAGGTTCTGCAGCGTTCCCAAGAGGGTCAGGTAGCGTACGTGCGCTTGAATCGCCCGGAGGTTCGCAATGCCTTCAACGCGGAGTTGATCGAGGCGTTGGGCCGCACGTTTCGCGAGCTGGGCGCGGACGAGAGCGTGCGCGCCATCGTGCTGTCGGGCGAAGGAAAAGTCTTTTGCGGCGGTGCGGACATCGCTTGGATGCGCGAGTCGCTCGATCTGCGCTACGGCGAAAACGTGGCGGGCGCGCAGGCAATGTCGGATATGTTTCGCGCCATCGACCGTTGCCCCAAGCCGGTTATCGCCAGGATCCACGGAGCCGCGCTGGGCGGCGGAGCCGGGCTTGCAGCAGTCTGCGACGTCGGCATCGCAAGCGCCGATGCCGTTTTTGGATTTACCGAGGTCAAGCTGGGCATCGTTCCCGCGGTCATTTCGCCGTTCGTGCTGGCAAAAATCGGTCTCTCGAACGCACGCGCGCTGTTTTTGACCGGCGAGCGTTTCGACGCCAAGCGCGCGCACCACATCGGTTTGGTCCACGAAGTCGTCGTCGCCGATACGCTGGAGGTGTGCATCGAACGAGTGCTTGACGAGATCTGCAGCGCCGGTCCCAAAGCAGTGGCGGCGATCAAAGCGCTCGTTCCGCGCGTGCTCGCGTCCACCTACGATCAATCGCGAGATTTGACTGCGCGCGCGATCGCCGAGCAGCGTACCACTCCCGAAGGTCAGGAAGGTTTGCGCGCTTTCCTCGAGCGGCGCAAAGCGAGTTGGAGCGCGTGATTGCGCGTCTGCTGATCGCCAATCGCGGCGAGATCGCGGTACGCGTCGCGCGCGGCGCGCGCGAACTGGGCATTACGCCGCTGGGCATTTATTCGCAAGCGGACTCCGGCGCGTTTCACCTGCAGTTCGTTCAGGACGCGGCATGCGTGGGTCCGGCCCCGGCGGCGCAATCGTATTTGAACGCCGAGGCCATCGTTGCGGCGGCAAAGAGCCTGCGCGCGGATGCCGTGCATCCGGGTTACGGTTTTCTCTCCGAACGCGCGGAGTTCGCACAAGCCGTAGCGGACGCGGGATTGATTTTCGTCGGACCCTCGCCGCAGGCCATGGCGGCGATGGGGAGCAAAATCGAAGCCAAGCAGCGCGTGCGCGCATCGGGCGTCCCGGTTGTTCCGGGTTACGACGGCGACGATCAATCGCCGGCGCGCCTTCGCGAGCAAGCCGCGCGCGTGGGTTTGCCGCTGCTGATCAAGGCCAGCGCGGGCGGAGGCGGCCGCGGCATGCGCCTGGTAGAATCGCTCGAGCAGTTCGACGAAGCGTTGGAAGCCGCCAAACGCGAAGCGCTGGCAGCGTTCGGCAACGATGCGGTGCTCCTGGAACGTTACCTCGTGCGTCCGCGGCATATCGAGTTCCAAATTTTGGGCGACGCCCACGGCAACATCATTCACGTGGGTGAACGCGAGTGTTCCATTCAGCGGCGCCATCAGAAGATCGTCGAAGAAGCGCCTTCGGTTGCGCTCTCGCCCCAGTTGCGCGCCGAAATGGGCGCTTCCGCGGTACGGGCTGCGGCATCGGTGAACTACGTCAATGCCGGAACCTGCGAATTCATGCTCGACCAAGACGGCAAGTACTACTTTCTGGAGATGAACGCGCGCCTGCAGGTCGAGCATCCAGTAACGGAGCTGACGTACGGGATCGATCTGGTTCATTGGCAGCTGCGAATCGCCAACGGCGAACGCTTGACCGTAGATCAGGCTCACGTGCAGCCGCGCGGCTGGGCGATCGAAACGCGCATTTACGCCGAAGATCCGGCCAACAAAATGCTGCCGTCTACCGGCAGCATCGCGCTTTGGCAGCCGCCGCAAGGTCCGGGCATCCGCGTTGACGCGGGAGTAGAGACCGGCAGCGACGTGTCCGTGTACTACGATCCCATGCTGGCCAAGCTGATCGTCTGGGCCGAGGACCGCGACGCTGCGATCGAACGGCTCACGCTTGCGCTGGAAGACTTCGCGGTTGCGGGCGTTCGCACCAACGTTCCGCTGCTGCTGTGGATCGCTCGCGATCGAGCGTTTCGCAAGGGTGAGACCAGCACGAGTTTTCTGCAGGAACGGCTGGACGAATCGATCTTCAGCGCGCAGGACGTGCCCGAGCAAGCTGTGCGGCTTGCGGCTGCAGCGTTGCTGCGCGCGCGGCGCGCGCCCTGGCGAATCGGCGGCGTCGGCATTCCGCTGCAGCTGCAGTACGGCCCGCGACGGATCACGATCGAAGCCGCGGCCGGCCCGGATCCCAACGTCTGGCGCGCAAGCGGCGACTACGCCGGCGAACTGCGTTTGGATCAGCCCGCATTGCGCCAAAGCATCGTGCACGACCGCGCGGTCACGGTGCACGCGGACGGCCGCGCATGGACGTTGACTTTCGCCGCAGCCCCCGACGGCGAAAGCGGCGGCCACGGCTCGGGCGCGCACGCAGGCGGCCGCATTCTTTCGCCCATGCCGGGCAAAATCGTCAAGGTCGCGGTCGGCGATGCCGACACGGTCGACATGCACGATCTCCTGATCGTTTTGGAAGCGATGAAGATGGAGCACCGCATCGAAGCGCCCGGCGCGGGCACGGTGCGCGCGATCCACGTGCGCGAAGGCGACATCGTTCCCAGCGAGGCGCTGTTACTCGAACTGCAGTGATTCCACGCACGATGATCATGGTGCCGGGCTACAACGAACCGCCCGAGCACTTCGACCTGCTGCGTCGCGGCACCGCGCTCGTGCCAGGACTGGACGCCTATGGAATCGACTCGATCACGTTCGGCGAATTCGACGACACGCTGGACGAGCGGATCGATCGCTTCGCGCGTTTCGTGACGCAGCTCAAGCAGAACGGCCATGCTTTTCCGATCGTTTTGCTGGGGTATTCGCTGGGCGGTTTGGTCGTGCGCGCCTTTCTACGGCGCTACCCGCATCGCGCGAGCGAAATCAGCCACACCATCATGATCGCCACGCCGAATTGGGGCGTGCAGACCTACATGCTGCCGCAAATTCATGCGCTGCTGCGCACTCCGGACAAGGCCTTCGGCGAAATGGACATCTACTCCGATTTCATCACGTGGCTCAACGGCACGTCGGGCCATTGGAAACTGACCTCACGCTGGCGCTACGACTGGGTGCTCGACGGCGAGCCGTGGATCGGTCCGCCGGGTGCCAAAATGCTGTCGATCGCCGGCCTCGTGCCGTCGCGCGGCGGCGACAACGACGGGCTGGTATGGGGCGATTCGGCAACCTTGGGAAGCCGCATACCGGCGCATTTCATCGTCGGCCCGCACGCCAATCACATGAACGTGATCGGGCATTTCGAGCCGCTCATCATGCTCAGCAAAGGATTTTTGGCCAACGATCGCGTCTGGCCGCTGACTTTGCGCGCCGTCACGAGGTTTTTGGGAGCGCAACCGCGCGGCCGCGTCGAAGCCTCCAAAAGCGTATGAGCATTCCGACGTTTGTGACCGTGTGCGAAATGGGGCCGCGGGACGGACTTCAAAACGAACATGCAGCGGTTCGCGCCGAGGACAAGATTCGCTACATCGATCTGTTGTCCGAGTCCGGTTTGCCGGTGATCGAGGCGACCTCGTTCGTCAGTCCGAAGGCCGTTCCGCAGCTGTCCGACGCAGCGCAGGTCTTTGCGGGCATACATAAGCGCCCCGGCGTTCGCTACCCGGTGCTGACCCCCAACGTCAACGGTTTGGAGCGCGCCAAAGCTGCCGGCGCGGAAGCGATTGCGGTGTTCACTGCCGCTTCGCACGAATTCACCAAACGCAACATCAACATGACGATCGACGAATCGCTCGAGACGTTCCGCGACGTCGTGCGCAACGCTAAGCAAAACGCCATGTGGGTGCGTGGCTACATTTCAACTGCGTTCGGATCGCCGTTCGGAGATGCGGTGCATCCCGAAACGGTCGTCGACGTGAGCCGCAAGCTGCTGGATATGGGATGCGACGAACTTTCGATCGGCGACACGATCGGCGTTGCGGTACCCAGCCAAGTCGACGAGCTGGTTCCGATGCTCGCGCGGGAAATTCCGCCCGGAAAGCTCGCGTTTCACTTTCACGACACGCGCGGCACCGCGCTGGTCAACGTGTACGCCGCCCTGCAAAACGGCATCGCGACGTTCGATTCCAGCAGCGGAGGCTTGGGCGGCTGTCCGTACGCACCCGGCGCGACCGGCAACTTGGGCACCGAGGATTTGCTGTACATGCTGCACGGCATGGGTATTCGCACCGGCGTCGACTTGCACAAAGTGCGCGCAGCCTCGCGCTTTATCGCCGGCGTGCTGGGCCACGATCTCACGAGCAAAGCGTATCAGGCGATGGAACGGGCCCAGGCTCCCGCATGATTCTTCGCGCGGGCGTGTTTTATGACGGCAGCATGGAGGCGCCGCGGCGCAACGTCGACCTCGTCGTCGAAGGCCCGCGCGTTACGGAGGTTCGGGATGCGAGCGGAGATTGCGATCGCGAAGCGGCCTGCATCACGCCGGGTCTGGTAAACGCACACGTGCATTTGGAGATGAGCGGCCAGCCCGATCCGCTGAGTTTGGTGAACGTCGTCACGCCGATGCAGCGAATGCTGCACGCGGTGGAGAACGCGCGCAAAACGGTGGCGGCCGGCGTCACGACGGTGCGCGACGTCGGCGCGAGCGAGGAGATCGCGATCGAGATTCGCGATGCAATCGAACAAGGCCGGATTCCAGGTCCGCGCATGCGCGCCGCGGGGCGCGTCTTGTGCATGACCGGCGGACACGGCTGGCCGATCGGCCGCGCCGTCGACAGCCCGTGGGATGCGCGCAAAGGTGTGCGCGAGCAGCGCAAGAGCGGCGCGGATTGCATCAAGCTCATTGCAACGGGCGGCGTGCTGACCAAGGGCGCAGTTCCGGGTATCGCGCAGCTGACGCTCGAAGAAATGAGCGCCGCATGCGAGGAGGCGCATCGGCACGAGATGCGCGTCGCCGCTCATGCGATCGGAACGCAAGGCATCAAGGACGCACTGCGCGCCGGGGTCGATTCCATCGAGCACGGTCATATGCTCGACGACGAAGGCATCGCGCTCTTCAAGCAACGCGGCGCGTATCTCGTTCCAACGCTCACTGCACCGGCGTGCATCTTGGAGCATGCCGAGCACGGAGGCCAACCCGACTACGTCGTGCGCAAAGCGCGCGAGATCACCGAAAACCTTTCACGCAATCTCCGGCGCGCATTCGAAGCCGGCGTAAAGTTCGCGGGAGGCTCGGATGCCGGTACGCCATTCAACTATCACGAAAATTATGCGGACGAGGTCGTGCTGATGCACGAGGTGCTCGGCATGTCGGCGCAGCAGGCGCTGCACGCGGCAACCGCGGTGGCCGCCGAACTGATCGGTCTGCATCGCGGCGTGCTGGCCGCGGGCGAACCCGCTGATGTGCTTATGCTCGCAAGCGACATTGGACGCAATTTGCGCACGTTGTCTTCCCCGGCTGCCGTCATGAAAGGTGGCGCCTTCATTTAGACCCGCTCGATCGGAGCACAGCGATGCGCTCATTGAGTTCGCGCTCCGATGGAAGCATCGCGGGGCTACGACGATGAGTTCAGGTTTTTCGCTTGTGCAGGCAGAGCGAATTGCCTTCCGTATCCGTCAGCCACGCCATGCGGCACGTCGGCAATTCGACGTCCTCGTTCAGCGTCGCCCCTTCCGCTTTCGCCCGCACCAGGGCGGCATCGACGTCGGGCACGGCAAATTCGATGCTGCCGTTCATGTGCCAGGGCGAATCCTGGATCGTTGCTATTCCGAACGTCGCGCCGTCCGGCAACTCGTACTCGACGAACGAACCGCCGCCTTCGCCGATCATCTCCATCGACGCGCGCAAGCCGAACGCGCTTTCATAGAAGCGGCGCGCGCGATCGAAGTTTTTCGCAAGATAGTAAATGGCGTCGATCCCGGTGATCGTTGCCGCTGATTGCGCAGTTGCCATTATCCAACACTCCCGTCTTTACGATGATGCAGTGAAAACGTGTTGCCTTCGGTATCCTCACACCACGACATGATGCAGACCGGCGAATCGAACGGCTCGGCGTGCACCTTTCCGCCTGCTGCCTTAACGCGTTCCGTTGCGGCTCCCACATCGTCGACGGAGATCATCGCCCCGCCGGACTCGCGCCACGGAGCCCCGGAGCTCTTGCCCAGACCGAACGTCTGGCCCGTGGGCATCTCGTACTCGACGCCCTCCCATTCGGCGCCGGCTTCGGCGACGAAACTGGGCGCAAAGCCCAGAGCCTCTTCATAAAATCTGCGAGCCCGGGCGACGTCCTTGACCATGTAGTACACCGCATCGATGCCGCGGGGTGCCGAAATCTTTGTGCTTGCCATGCCTCAAAGGATAAGCGTCGATATATGCCAAGTGCTGTCATATATGAAGTCGGAGCGCATGGTTTCTGTGATGCTCCTGCTGCAGGCGCGCAGTCCCAGAACCGCCCGCGAACTCGCCGCGGCGCTCGAGGTCTCACAGCGGACCATCTACCGCGACGTCGAGGCGCTCGGCGCATCGGGTGTTCCCGTGTATGCCGAGCGCGGAAGCAATGGCGGCATTGCGCTCTCCGACGGATATCGCCAAGCCATCGCCCAGTTCAGCACCGACGAGCTCAACGCGCTCTTTCTCGCGGCGGTGGATCCGCTCGCCGAACTGGGCGTGACCTCGCACCGGCAGGCACTCGACAAAATCGCCGGCGCGCTTCCCGACTTGCAGCGCCGCGCCGCGAATAAAGCGCGCCAGCGCATTCTCCTCGACCACAACCGCTGGTACCGCAGCGAGCAGCCCACAGCGCTGCTCGCAGTACTGCGCCGCGCGGTGTGGGACGATCGCCGGGTGCGCATCGGTTATAAAGATCGCACGGGAAGCGCAACCGAACGTATCGCCGATCCGCTCGGTCTGGTTTCCAAAGCCGGCGTGTGGTATCTGGTCGCGCGCCAGGAGGACGGCGAGTTGCGTACTTTCCGCGTCGATCGCATGACCGCAGCGGAAGAATTGCGCATGCAATTCAGCCGCGATGACGGGTTCGATCTCGAAGCGCATTGGCACTCTTCGAAAGCCGCGATCGAACGGCCGATGGAGTGGTATCACGCGACACTCTACGTGCGCGCGGATTCGATGGAACGCATCATGTCGTACGGCGACATCGACGTCGTTTCCGGCGACGAGCGTGGGCGCACGCTGCGCATGCGGTTCCCGTCATTCCGTTCGGCGGTCGATCAAATCGCCGGTTTTGGCTCCGCGGCGCGAGCGCTGGATCCGCAGGAATTGTGCGATGCGCTCGCCGCGCATGCGCGCGAACTGCTCGCGCTTTATCAAAGTGGGTAACAAACCATCGTGAACCCTTCGACGAAGGCAGAACAGGCTTTAAAAGGACTGCGCGTAGCCGTGCTCGCGCCGATTACCTGGCCCACGCCGCCGCCCGGCTACGGACCCTGGGAGCAGATCGCATTCAACATCGCCGACGGCATGCGGCGGCGCGGATTGGACGTGACGTTGTTCGCAACGGAAAACTCGCGCTTCGAGGGGCCCGTGGCATCGGTGGTTCCGGTGGGGCTTGCGGAAGATCCGGCGCTCGATGCGGACGTTTTCACCGCGCTCCACATCGGTCGCTTGATGGAGCGCGCCGGCCGGTTCGATCTGATTCACAGCAATTTCGATTGGAAGCCGATGACGTATGCGCTGGGTCTGCGCGCGCCTCCCATGCTCACGACGGTGCACGGATTTTCTAGCCCGCAAATTTTGGCCGCCTACTACGCCTGCGCGTGGCGCAGTTTTTATTGCTCGATCAGTAACTCCGATCGCGATCCCGGACTGTCGTACTTGGCGACGACCTACAACGGCATCGATCCCGCGGAGTTCACCTTCAACGAGCGTCCGGGCGAGTATCTCGTTTTTCTGGGACGGTTTCATCCCGAAAAGGGCACGCATTTGGCCATAGAGATCGCCAAACGCAGCGGAAAGCAGCTGAAGATCGCGGCCATCCCGCAGGACGAGCAGTACTTTGCAACGATGGTTGCGCCGCACATCGACGGCGTTCAAATCGAGTTTTTGGGCGAAGTGCGGCGGCGTGCGCGCAACGAGCTGCTGCGCAACGCGCTCGCGCTCGTGCATATGACGACTCGACCAGAACGCTTTGGCCTGACCATGGTGGAAGCGATGGCGTGCGGCACGCCCGTGCTCGGCGCGAACATGGGGTCGATTCCGGAGATCGTGGTAGACGGCGTGACGGGGTTCTTGTGCAACTCGGTCGACGACGCGCTGGAAAAGGTGCCGCTGCTTGCCTCGCTCGACCGGCGCGCGTGCCGCGCGCGCGTCGAAGCGGAATTTACGGTGGATCGCATGATCGATCGCTACATGGGAGTCTACGCAAAGGCAATCGAACTCCGTCTGCCTGCGCAACCCACCGTCGATCAGCTTCGCTGGCGCAGCCGCGATTGGTGGGACCGGCCCATGGCGTATACCGAGATTCCGCCAAAGCCGCGCAGCCTGCAGTTTTTCGAACCCGAACCCGCCTAAAGGAGCCGCCCATGCCGATCGTTCCGTTCATCCCACCGCAGCCCGTAGCGACCGGCGCCGGACACGGCTTCGATTACGTCACCGTCGACGCCGTTCGCCGCCGCGTGTATGCCGCGCACGGCGGAAACGACGCGCTGCTGATCGTCGACGCCGACAGCGGCAAGGTGCTGGGCCAAGTCAAAGTCGGCCCGATGGCCGGGGTGGCGGTCGATCCGCAGACGGGCCACGTCTACACGGGCGACGGTGAAGGCGATGCGGTCTCCGAGGTCGATCCCGTGGCGATGAAAGAGGTGCATCGCGCGAGCGTCAACGGCCACGTCGACGCGATCGCGTACGATCCCACGTATCACCGCATCTACGCCGACGAAGACGACGGCACCCACATGTTCGTCATCGATGCCACGACGTTCAAGCAAATCGCGAGCGTCATTCTGCCGGGACACAAGCCCGAGTATCTGGTCGTCGATCCCAAGACGCACGACGTTTATCAGAACATCGCGAGCAACGGCGAAATCGTCGTGATCGACCCGAAGACGCTGACGGTGACCCGCACCATTCCCACGCCGGATATCGGTAACAATCACCCGCTGCAGTTCGACCAGGCGCACCGCCTGCTCATCGTCGGCGGTGAAAATGGCGCGCTCAGCGTCTACACCACCTACGGCAAGCGCGTCTCGACCGCCGCCTTGCCGCACGTCGACCAGTGCGACTTGGATCAGCAAACCGAAATGCTGGCCTGCGGGGGCACGAGCATCTATCTGTATCAGATTTCTGCAAACGCCGCGCCGAAACAACTCGCCTCCCAGATGATCAGCACGCACATGCACAACGTTGCGATCGATCCGGCAACCGGGCGAATATGGACGGTGTGGGGCACGCCGGCCGGCGATTTCGTCCAGGGCTTTACGTACCGCTGACGGTCGCTCTACGGACCGCCTCCGGCGGGGGCCAGCAATGCGAATGCTCCCTGCGCGGCGATGCGCTCTCCCGGACGCAAGCCCGAAGCGATCAGCACCTGCGTTCCATTTTGCCGGCCGACCGTTACGGAGCGCTGCTCGAATTTGGCGTTGCCGCCCGCGTCGCGGGTTTCAACGAAGACCAGCGTCGCGCCGCTCTGCGGATCTTGAACGATTGCGCTTTGCGGTATGACGACGCCGCGATCTGCGGCGACGCGAATGCTCGCTTGCACCGCGCTTCCCGCCGGCGCTCCGGTGGGCACGCCGTCGACGAGGATCGTCGCCGTTTGCGTGGTCGGATCCAACGCGGGCGAAACGCCGGCCACCCTTCCCGTGCTTCGCAGATCCGTCCCGGGAACAGAAAGCGCAACGCGGTCGCCGGTGTGGACCCGCGCGGCATCCGAGGACGGCAGATCGAGCGTCACTTCGTGCGAGCTGCCCGGCCCGACCGCTAGTACGGGCGTCGTCGGATCGACCGATTCGCCCGCCCGTTTGTAGATTGCCGTCACGACGCCGTCGATTGGAGAACGCAGCGTGCCGTTGGACAAATCGCGCTGCGCCAAAGCGGCGCGGTCTTGTGCGCTCTGCGCTTGGGCGCTCGCGCCCGACACTTGCGCACGCGCACCGGCAGCTTCGGCGCGATCCTGCGCGAGCTGCGCGCGCGCGGCTTGCACGTCTTTGAGCGCCGCAACGCCGGCAGCGTACAGCGACTCCTCCCGGCGCACCGCAGCTTCGTCTACCGCGATCTTGGTGCTGGTGCGATCGACTGCGGACTGCTGCGCATTGGCTGCCGCTGCTCGCGCATCCGCTTGCGCTTGCGCTGCCGCGAGCGACAAGCCGCTGGTATCGAGCTGCGCGAGCGGTTCGCCCGCAGAAACGCGATCGCCGATTCGCACCCCGACGTTCTGCAGAATCCCGGGCTCCGCGAACGACAGTTTGGTCAGCGCGCCCGCCGGCGCGCCGATGCGACCGACCGCGCTCACGCGCTCCACGTACGTCGCGAGCGTAGCGGAAACGAGTTGCACGGCCGGCTGGGCGTGCGTCGCCGCGGATTCATGGCCGCCGCAACCGCTCGATACGGCGAGTACCGCCGCGAGCGCCAACGCGCCGCACACCTTCACGGTCCCATCTCCTCCTGCAAACTCGCGGCGGATTGCGCCTGCGCGTAGATTGCGGACAGTTCGTTCAGCGCCGCCTGCACGTACGTGCGACGCGCGTCGGCGACGTCCAAGCTCGAACTTGCGCCGCTGCGGTAGCCGATCTGCGTGGCGCGCAATTCCTCCTGCGCGGCGATCCGGGCGCGTGTGGCCGATTTCGCTGCGCGCACCGTTTCTTCGTACGTGCGCGCAGCCGCTCCGACCTCGACGACGATCCGCCGGCGTATTGCAGCGCTTCTAGCCTGCGCCTGCGCCAAACGCGCGCGTTCGGCAGCCGCGCGATACTGTGCGGCGTGCGAAATCGGCAACGCCACGTTGACGGTCGCGGACGGCCCGTGCACGGCCACCCCGGAGTCGACTCCGCCGGTGTAACCGACGTTGACCACGACTGCAGGCAGAACGCCGCGTTCGGCGACCCGCACGGCGGCTTGCTGCGCATTGACGGCCTGCATTGCCGAAAACAGGTCGCTGCGCTGCGCGAGCGCGCGGCGCTCTGCGACTTGTGCCTGCAGCGGTGGAGACGGCGCGATCGCGGTATCGGCCAGCCGCGTAAATCCGCCGCCGGGCATTCCCGTTTCGATCGCAAGGGCATCGCGCGCATTGGCGAAATCGACGCGGGCGGCGTCGAGATTGGCTTGCGCGTTCGCCAGCGCGACTTGCGCGCGCACGACGTCCAAGCGCGGCGCATCGCCTGCGTGGTAGCGCACCTGCGCGGCTCGCAAATCGCGCTGCGCGCCGGTGTAATCCTGCGCGCGTAGGTCGACGGTCGCGACGGCTTTGAGCGCGGCGTAATACTGGCCGATGACCTTTAAGCGTTCGGTTCGCCGAGCGTCGAGCAAATCGAACTGCGCTCCGGCTAACGTAAAGGCCGCTTGCCGGATCGTCGGCGAGTACGCGAAGTAATCGCCAAGCGTTATTTGCGCGCCGACCGTTGCAAGTCGTTGCGTGATCGTCGTGTCGTTGCCGCCGCCTTGCGGTGCCTGCGTGTAATTCGCCGTGAGCGCCGGCGCGGCCAGGCCGCGAGCTGCATCCAGCAAAGCCAGGTCTTCGGTGACGCGTTCGCGCGCTTGCGCGACGTCGGGCGACACGGTAACTGCTTGCTCGAGCGCAAGATCCAGCGGCATTGCGGCAAACTGTTTGGGAACCGGCGCGGCGGCGCCGATCGCGGCAAGCACCAGCGCTGCGATCACGCGGGCGTTCGCTTTCCGGCGATACCGGCGTACAGCACCGGTATGAGCACCAGCGTAAAGGCCGTTGCCGTCGAAAGTCCGCCGATCACTGCGATCGCGAGCGGCTGCTCCATCGCCGAGCCCGCGCCTATGCCCAACGCCAGCGGCAGCAAACCGCCGATCGCGGCGAAGGTCGTCATCACGATCGGGCGCAATCGCGTGCGCCCCGCGGCGACCAGCGCCTCCTCGACGCTCGCGCCTTCCTTGCGCTGCCGGTTCGCCACGTCGATCAGCAGAATGCCGTTTTTGACGATGAGGCCGACCAGCAGCAGGAGTCCCATAAACGACGACACGTTAAACGCGGTGCGCGTTACGAACAAACCCAGCGCCACGCCGATGAGCGCGAGCGGAATCGCGGTCAGAATCACCAGCGGCAGTCGAAACGATTGAAAGGTCGCGAGCATCACGAAATAGACCAGCGCTACCGCAATCAGGATCACCGCCAGGAACTGCCGAAACGACTGCTGCTGAGCCTCATACGCGCCGCCGATCGACGCGGTATAGCCGGGAGGAAGCGCGATGCCTTTGAGCTCCTTGCGCACGCCTGCGATCACCGACGATAGGCTCGCGCCTCCGTAGTTGGCCGTAACGATCATGACGCGCTGACCGTTGATCTCCGTTATATCGGTCGAGAGTCGATCGTGACGCACTTGCGCGAGGCTGTTCAACGCGACCACGCCCGACGCCGTCGGCAACAGCGTTTGGCTGAGATCGGGGCCGGCTCCGGCCAAGGTCACGCGTACGGGGATGAGGTTGAGCGTTCCGGCGACGTTCGTCGCTACGGAACCTTGGGATGCCGCTTGCAGCGCCGCGCCCAGGTCGGCCGCGCTGATGTTCAGTGCGGCCAGCCGCGATCCGTTCGGATCGACGCGTAGGGTGGGATCGTCGTAGTTCACGCCCGAAAACGCGTCGGCAACGCCGCGCACGCTGGACATTTTGTCGGCTATGGCGCCGGCTAAGTTCACGAGCGCCTGCTGATCGGGGCCTTGCAGCGTAATCTCGATCGGAGAGCGCGAACCCGACATGTCGTTAATCATGTCTTCAAGGATTTGGTGAAAGTCCAATTGCGCCGCAGGTACCGCCTCAGCGAACTGGACGCGCAGCCGGTCGCTGACCGTTTCATACGAAGCGCGCTGCCTTTGCGGTTTGAGCCGGATGCGAATCGTCCCTTGCCGAACCTGCGTGGGCGAATAGCCGTTCGTGTCGATTCCGGTAAAGCGGCCGACCGAAATCACGGCGGGGTCGCGCATCGCGATGCGTTCCATTTGCGTCGCGGCGGCATCGCTGGCTTCGATCGTCGTGCCGACCGGCATCGTATACCTGACCTCGAACTGCCCTTCGTCCAGATGCGGCAGAAAATCGCTGGGAAGATGTGAAAGCAGCAGTACGGTGGCGATGAGCACGCCGGCGGATGCGGCGTAAACGATTGGGCGGCGTTTGAGCGTCCAGCGCAACAGCGGCTCGTAGCGCGAAAGCACGCCGGCTATCAAACCGGTATCTTCCTTGTGCTCTTGATCTTCGCTTACGAGCCACGATGACAGCAGCGGCGTGACGAACAACGCCAAGCCCAGCGATACAACCAGCGCCGAAGCCAACGTGAGCGCCAGCGCCCGAAAGAAAAATCCGCTCACGCCGGTGAGCAGCAGCAGCGGAATGAAAACGACGACCGTCGTAATGGTAGACGCTGCCATCGGTGCGCCCAGTTCGCCCATCGATAACGTGATGACGTCGGCTTTGCGCATCGCGGGAAAGCGGTGGAAATTGCGGGCGACGTTTTCCACCACCACGATTGCATCGTCGATGATCAACCCGACCGCAACGGCCAAACCGCCGACGCTCATCAAGTTCAGCGTCTGACCCAGGCGGCTCATCACGAAAATCGCAATCGCCATCGCGATGGGAATGACGACTGCCGCAACCAGCGTTACCCGCAGATTGCGCAAAAACACGAGAATGACCAGCACGGCCAGCACTGCGCCGATGAGGATCGCGTCGCGCAGGCTGCGCTGCGAATCCACGACCAGGTCCGTCTGATCCCAATACCGGTGGATTGAAACGCCTGCCGGAAGACGCGGTTGGATGGCGGCCATCCTCGTTTTAACCGCCGTGGCCATCTTGACAGCGTCGGATCCCGGCAAGCCGTAAAAGTTGATCGCAACGGCGTGCTGCGCATCGTAGCTGACTTGCGTCGTGATCGGCGCTACGCCGAGCGTAACGGTCCCGATGTCCCCTACTTGGACGGGCGCACGGGCGGCATCCGGCACGACGATGCGCGCGATGGCTGCCGGACTTGTCACCTTCGCGTCCAAAACGATGACGTTGCGCTGATAGTACCGCTGCTGTATTCCCAGCGCGTTGACGGTATTGGCGTCGGAAATCGCTTTGGCCACGTCGTTTGCGCTCAGCCCGTGCGCGGCCAGCGCGGCGGGATCCAACGTGACGTGATACTCCCGCTCCGGACCGCCGATGAGCAGAATGCGCGCCAGCCCGGGCACGCCGTAAAACTGCGGCACCAGCGATTGCTGCGCCAGCTCGCGCAGCACGGTCTGCGATAGCCCCCCGGCGACCAGCGCGTACGATATCACCGGTTCGCTGTTGGGATTCACGATGACCGCATTCACATTGGTATCCGCGGGCAGAATCGAGCGCATCTGCGAGATGGCTTGATTGACGTATTGCAGATCGAACCGCACGTCGGTGCCCGTATCGAAGGTCACGATCAGTTCGGCGCTTCCCTGCGACGACTGGGTCGTCACGCGGCTAACCGACGGCAGACCCAGAAACGCCCGCTGAAGCGGCGCAGCCACTGCGACGCGCACTTGGTCCGGCGGCAAGTTGCCGGCATCGGCCACGACGTCGATGCGCGCGAAGGACATGTTCGGAAAAATGCTCGCAGGCGTCGTGGAGTATGCCCACACGCCAAGTACTGCAAGCACCGCCACCAAGAATGCGATCGTCTTTTCGTGGCGCTGTCCGAAACTCGCGAAGTTCAACCTGTCATCCTTCAAGCGCCATGCTAGCGCCCGATCATGACGGGAATCTTAACGCCGCAAAACTACGCTGCTGGAAACGCCAGCCGCACTTGAGCCCCGCCGTCCGCGGGGTTAGCCAGCGCGATCGTTCCGCCGCAAGCTTCAACGCTGGCTTTGGCAATCGCCAGCCCCAGACCGCTGCCGCCCTTCGCATGCCCGGCATCCCGCCAGAATCGTTCCAACGCGTGCTCGAGGGCCTGGGCTGTAAAGCCCGGGCCGTTGTCGCCGACGACGATCTCTACGCTGCGCGGACCTGCGTGAACGCTCAGCGCCACCGCTCCGTGTGCCGGTGCATGCTGCAATGCATTGTGCGCGATGGCCAGAATCGCGCGTTCGAGCGTTTGCTCATCGGCCACGATGACGGCGGGATGTTCGGCGTCGAGTCGAACCGCCGCGTCTTTGGCGCGCGCCGCAGATGACAGTCGCTCTGCTACGCGACGCACGATCTGCGTTACGTCGACGCGCTCGCGCGCCGTGCCCGCGCCTTCCGCCCGCGCGGCCGAAAGCAGGTTACCGATCAGATCCTCCATGTGATCGGCTTCGGCTGCAATTGCATCCATCGCGCCGCGGTACTGCGCGGCCGTGCGATCTTTGCGCAGTGCAAGGTCGGCTTCCGCGCGAATGACGGCCAATGGAGCGCGCAATTCGTGAGAGGCGTCGGCGGTGAAGCGCCGCTGGCGCACGAATGCGTCTTCGAGCGCTCTGCGCGTTACCGCGCCGCCGGCGATGACGGCCAGCGCCGCAATGACCAGCGCAGCGAGAGCAAATGCAAGGCCCGCGCCGCGATCGGTTTCACCGATCCAATCGATTGCACGCCACATCACGACCGTGCCGATGCGCGCGCCCTCGTGCACGACCGGAACGGCGACGGCGCGAACTGCAGCCTCGCCCTTTCCGGCGGTGTAGTACCCGGCACGCGCGTTCGCCAATCCGAACAACGGCGCGGGCGGCTGCGCCGCACTGGACAGCTTCACCGCTCCGGATGAATCGAGCACCATTCCGTCGTCGCCGGTGGCAATCAAACTCAAGAATTGCTTGCGATCGTCTTTGTCCGCCGCAATCGTGCCGTGCTCCACGTCGATGAGTGAGGCGACGGCGAGCGCTTGGGTATTCAAACGCGAGTCCATCGTGGCGCGCAAGGTGCGATCGATCGCAACGATTGCCGCCGCGGCAAAGATCAACAGCGCGAGCAGGATGACGGCGGCGTACGTCGCGGCCAGCCGCGAGCGCAGGCTCATGGCGAACCGAACCGATATCCGGCGCCGCGCACGGTGTGCAGCAACTGCGCTTGATTGCGCGCGGTCAGCTTGGACCGAAGCCGGCTAACGTACACGTCGACGACGTTTGAGGTCGTTTCGCTCTCGCGGTCGAACAAAGCGTCTTCGATCATGCGCCGCGTGATCAGCTGCCCTGCGTTGCGCATGAAATACTCCAGAAATGCGCCTTCCCGCGCGGTCAGTTCGATCGTGCGACCGCCTCGGCGCGCTTGCCGCAAGCGTAAATCGAAGGTCAGGTCGCCGCAGTGCAGCTGCGCGTCCAGCGACTCGGCCGTTTCGCGGCGAACGATGCTTCGCAGGCGCGCTTCCAGCTCGCCGAAGACGAACGGTTTGCGCAGATAATCGTTCGCGCCAGCATCCAAGCCCTCGATGGCGTCTTGCGCGGTGTCGCGCGAGGTGAGGATGAGGACCGGAGTGCTCACCCGCTTGGCGCGCAGCGAGCGCACGACGCTCAAACCGTCGAGTTTGGGCAAGTTCACGTCCAAAACTACCGCATCGTAGTGCCTATCGAGCGCCCAGGATTCGCCCTCTTCGCCGTCGCGCGCAACGTCGACGACGTGCCCGGATTCGCTCAGACCGCGCCGTAAAACGTCGCACAACCGTGCGTCGTCCTCAA
Source organism: Vulcanimicrobiota bacterium (assembly GCA_963777315.1). GTDB lineage: Bacteria > Vulcanimicrobiota > Vulcanimicrobiia > Vulcanimicrobiales > Vulcanimicrobiaceae > CAVYEM01. Next base: position 881,162 of record CAVZQC010000002.1, on the reverse strand, counting down.
CGACGAGCAGGCGCATCGCCCCAATGCAGCAACGAGTGCGCGCGGCGAGCTCGCTCAATAACGTCCTGCGTCACGGGGCCGTCGACGAGCATGGTGAAGTGGCCCATCTTTCGCCGGTTCACGGCGTGCCGTTTACCGTACATGTGCAGCACGATCGACGGATCGCGCAACAGATCTTCGGTGCCGTGTAAATAGTTGCCGGTTCCCGTCCCGAGAATATTGACCATAACGGCGTTGCGAAGCAGCTGCGGGGGCGAAAGCGGCAGACCGCAAATGGCCCGCACGTGCTGTTCGTACTGCGAGCACGGCGTGGCATCGATGGTGTAGTGCCCGCTATTGTGCGGGCGCGGGGCGATCTCGTTGAACAGCACGTTCTGGTCTTGCGTTACGAAGAATTCAACGCAAAACGTTCCCACAATCTGCAGTTCACGTCCAATGCGCGCCGCAGCAGTCTGTGCCGCCTCTGCAACCTGCGGCGGCACGCGCGCCGGCGCGATCGACATTGCCAGTATCCCGCGATCGTGCACGTTTTCCGTGGCCGGAAAACGGACGACCTCGCCGCCGGCGTCGCGCGTGCAGACCACGCTGATTTCGCACGTGAAGGGCACGAACTGCTCGTAAATCAGCTGCGCGCCGTTCGCCTGCGCGAGCGCGGCTTTCGCCTCTTCGGGCTTTTGCGCGCGCCACTGTCCTTTGCCGTCGTAGCCGCCGGACACCGTTTTGAGGACCGCCGGAAAGCCGATGGCGTCTTGTGCGCGCTGCAGATCGTCCGTGCCGGTCACTGATTCAAACGGCGCTGCCGCGATGCCGCACTCCGCAGCGAAGCGCTTCTCCAGCAAACGGTTCTGAGTTACGCGAAGCACGTTGCTTGCAGGCGCCACGACATATCCGCGCTTTTCCAGATGCCGAACCGATTCGATGGCGATGTTTTCGAATTCGTACGTCACCACGTCGGTCCGCCGGCCCAGCTCTTCGATGGCTTGCATGTCGTCGTATTCCGCTACGATTTGGTCGTCGGCGATTTGGCCGCACGGCGAGTGGGGCTGCGCGTCCAGCACGATAACGTCGTAGCCCATGCGCTTGGCGTCCAAGGTGAACATGCGGCCGAGCTGTCCCCCGCCGATGACGCCGATCGTTTGAACCACAGGTTACAGTTGCGCGGACGTCACGGCATCGTGCAGACGCTGCGCGTACCGGGACAACTTCGATTCGACATCCTTGTCGTGCAGCGCCAGGATGCGCGCGGCCAGCAGCGCGGCGTTGGCCGCGTTTCCGATCGCGACGGTGGCAACCGGGATGCCGCGGGGCATCTGCACGATCGACAGCAGGGAATCCAATCCGCCCAGCGCTGCAGTCTGCACCGGTACGCCGATGACCGGCAGGAGCGTGTACGACGCCGTCATCCCCGGAAGATGCGCCGCGCCGCCGGCCCCGGCGATAATCGCCTGCAAGCCTCTGCCCGCGGCCTCGCGCGCGTATTGGAACATCGCTTCGGGCGTTCGATGCGCGGAAATCACGCGCATCTCAAAGGCAATGCCCAGTTCTTGGAGCACGTCGCGCGCACCGGCCATCGTTTCCATATCCGAAACGCTGCCCATGATGATGCCGACCAAGGGTGCGTTCGAGCCTGCCATTGCGGCGTTGCTTCACGGCCCGCGCGCGGCAGGCCTGTGCGCGTAGCATGAAGACGCGCCCGGAGGGGAAATGTTGCGGCATGGCTTCGTTTTTGCTCGGAATAAATTACTGGCCCGCCCGCAGCGCAATGTACATGTGGGAGCGCTTCGATGCGGGTGAAATTCGCGAGGATCTGGCTCGCATTCGGTCTTTGGGACTTTCCGTCGTTCGCTTTTTCATCATGTGGGACGATTTTCAGCCGCAGGCCGGCGAGATGGACCAAACCATGCTGCGGCATTTTGACGCATTCATGGATGCGGTTGCGGACGCGGGCCTGCAGGCCATGCCGGCATTTTTCACCGGGCACATGAGCGGCGTGAACTACGTGCCGGAATGGGCGCTCGACCAAGCGCGTCCGCACGGGCGCTTTCGAACGTTCGGGCGCGGTTTGCGCGAATATCCTTGGGGCGCGGGCGATTTTTATTCGGGTCCGCTGCTGGATGCGTGCAGTCTGCACGTGCGAGCCGTGGGCGAACGCGCGCGCGGACACGCCGGCTTGTACATGTGGGATTTGGGCAATGAATTCAGCAACGTGCGCAGCGCCGATTCACCGCAAGAAGCGTCCGGCTGGTCGCAACGGCTGACCGAGGATCTGCTCGAGGTATCGGGCATTGCGTGCACGGCCGGAAACCACAGTGAAGACATGACCGACGATCGCGGCATACGCCCGTCCTCGTTCTGCAAACCATTCGCGTGCGCGGTGATGCACGGATATTCCGTGTATAGCGATTTCGCTCGAAGCCGAACCGACCCGGAAGTCGTGCCGTTTCTGTGTCAGCTCTGGCAGTCGATGTCCGGCAAACCGGTGTTGTTCAACGAGTTCGGCAATCCCACGTGTCCGCCGAACACCGTTTCACCGTACGACAGAGAGCCTTTGCCGGGCGATCCGGTCGCGGACACCTCGAAACTGCCGCCCAATGCCGCCCCGTATGCCTGCCTGACCGAAGACGAGATGGCGACGTATTGCCGTGAGGTCCTCGACCGACTGCAGCAGCGCGGCGCGCTGGGCGCCTTTTGGTGGAACTGGGCGGACTACGTCAAGGCACTGGCCGATACGCCGCCCTTCGATCGCGCCAAACACGAGATGACGTTCGGAATCGTGCGCAGCAACGGTTCATTCAAGCCGCTCGCCGACACGCTCAAACGCTTTGCGCAAGAAAGCCGCACCGTTGCGCCGCTTCCCGCGCCAATCGTGGCCGAGCAAGAGTGGTACGGCAACATGGACAAGGCGTACCACGCGTCACTCTTCCAGCGGTATCTGGCCGGCGTGCCGAACGTTCATGCCTGATCGCAAAGTCGTCGTCGTCACCGGCGCAGGTTCGGGAATAGGAAAACAGATCGCGCTGCAGTGCGCGCAAAAAGGCTATGCGGTTTTGGCAGTTTCCAAACACCCGGAACCGCTCGGCGAACTGACGGCCGAAATCACCGCATCCGGCGCAGTCTGCCAGCAGCTTGCGCTCGACGTCACTGCGGCGGATGCGCCGGCGAGGATCGTGACTGCGGCGCAATCGCATTTTGGAAGACTCGACGTGCTGATCAACAACGCAGGGTACGCTACCGCCGGCGCGCTGCTCGAGCAAAGCGACGCGGAGATCGACGCACAGTGGCAGGTGCACGTAGCGGCGCCGCTGCGCATTACGCGCGCCGCATTGCCCATGCTGCGCAGCAGCGGCGGACAGGTGATGCTCGTGGGTTCGGGCCTTTCGCGAGTGCCGTCGCCGTACTACGGCGCGTATTGCGCTGCCAAAGCCGCGGTGCGCGCCGCGGCAGTGCAGCTTCGGCGCGAATTGCGCGGCACCGGCATTGCCGTAACCTTCATCGATCCCGGTTCGGTCCGCACTAATTTCGCAACCTCATCGGGAATCGCATCGTACGGGCCTTCGTGGATTCCCGTGAGCGCGCAGCACGTTGCCAAACGCATCGTGCGCGCGATCGAAACGCGGCCCGCGCGCTTGAACGCGGTTCCGCTGCACGCGCTGGGCGCCATGCTGGGCGAATGGTTCCCGCGCATGGCGGATGCCGCACTGGCAAAGCGTCCGCCTTCGGTGACGAACAGCGTTGCACTCCAAAGACAGCCGGCTGCACAGCCGGTTCCGCAGCCTCAGCCGGTTCCGCAGCCTCAGCCGGTTCCGCAGCCGCAGCCTGGGCCGGCGCCGTCGCCGCCGTCCGTGGAAAGCGACTTCGAACGCGCGCTGCAGCCGGTGGCGCGCCGGATGGAGCGCGTGAAACTGCCGTCCGCATTTCTGGCCGATCTGCTGCATCCCGGGAACGACGTCCATTTGAGCGATGCGGCGATGCAGTGGGCAGGAATGCCGAACAAGAATGAACGAGCCGCCTTGGCCGAAGCGCTCGATGCGCTTGCGAGCGGCGGCTTTTTGCAACAGACCGGAGAGGAAACATGGCGAGTCGTTCGATCCTCGCAGTAATCGCACTGGCGCTCGCACCGCTGTATGCGCTCGCCGCGACTGCTGCGGTACGCGAGCAGACGGGCACGTTCGCCGCTTACGGCTTGCGTGCGCGCATCGTTTCCAAGTTGCAGCGCGTGGGCGACAACGCCTTGGATCTGGTGCAACTTTCCATGCGCGACGGCAAACCGGTTACGTCGTATTTTTCGGTCGCCGGTGCGCCGGTGCACGTGCTCTTGGTTCGCGACGACTTCCGCACGTTTTCGCACCTTCACCCGCACGTTTTGCCCAACGGGCATTTTACCGTGAGCGTGGCGCTGGACGCCGATCACCGGTATTATGCGTTCGTCGACTCATTCGTCGGCCGCGGCATCGGCGAACAGGCCTTCAGGTTCACGCTGCAAAACGGCTCGCCGCCGCATCACATCGATACGACTTTGGCCAAACCCGATAACACCTCGGGCGCAGGTCCTTACGAGATTGCGCTCTCAACGGCGCGCTTTCGCGCGAACACGCCGGTAACGCTGTCGGCAACCGTTACGCGCAATGGCCGGCTCGTCACGCCGCCGAAATTCCGATCGTTCAAGACCGTCGCTTCGGTCATCAATACCGGCTCGCTCAAGTACGTCGGCTTGTACGAAGGCACCGCCATGGGCATGTGGTACCCGGGAGAATACGATCGCCCGCAGTTGCCGCTGCCGGCGCTGCCACGCGGAACGTACCGGATGTGGCTGCAGATCAGCGTAAAGAACGTGCGCTTCACCGCCCCGTTTACGCTCGTCGCGCAATAGCGCTGCGCAGATGCTTTCCGCCGATGGCCGTAAAAAACATGATCGTCGCGAGCAGCACGATGGTCGCGCCGCTCGAACTGCCCAGGTAATACGATAAATATAATCCGCCCACGGCGCACAGCGCACCGAACAACGCCGAAAGTCCCATCATCCGCGTAAAGCGCGTCGTGAGCTGATACGCGGCTGCGGCCGGCGTAACCAGCAAAGCGGCCACCAGCACGATCCCGACGGCTTGTAGCGAGATGACGATCGTGAGCGCCAGCAGCACGAGCAGCACGTACTCCACCAGCGGTGCGTTGATTCCGCCGGCCTGCGCGACGATGGGATCGAACGACGTGTACAGCAGCGCTCGGTACATCAGGGCGGTGACGACGGCGACCAGCAGCGCGAGCGCGACGATCGTCAGCACGTCGCGGCTGTTGACCGAAAGTATGTCGCCGAACAGAAAACTCTGCAGATCGATGGAATACGTGCGCTGGCGGCTCATCAGAAAAATGCCCAGGGCAAAGGAACCGGTAAACAACACGCCTATGGCGGTGTCCAGCGCGACGCGGCCGCGGCGATGGACGAATCCGATACCCAGCGCAGTGAGCACCGCCACGATGCCGGCTCCAAGGTAATAGTCGGCGCTGCGCAGGTACGCAATGACGATCCCCGCGAACGACGCGTGCGCGATGCCGTCGCCGATGAACGAAAGGCGCCGCAGCACCACGTACGTTCCCATCGACGAGCACAGGACGCCGACGAACAACGCGGCGACGAACGCGCGCTGCATGAACGCGTAGTGAAACGGCTCGACCAGACGCTCCATCAGTCGACGCGCATGTGGCCGTGAACGTGCGTGTGCTCGCGGATCGCGGCATACGCGCCCGAAGCCAGGACGTCGTGCGGCGTGCCGACGGCAAGGACGCGCCGGTCGAGCACCAGCAACCGGTCGAACCATTCCGGGGCGCGATCGAGATCGTGCGTCGTCATCACCACCGGCATGCCGCCTCCGACTAGATCGCGCACAACTTGCCGCAGCGCCTCTTCGGTTTGCGCGTCGACGCCCGTCGTTGGTTCATCGAGCAAAAGCAGTTTGGGCTGCTGTGCGATCGCGCGCGCTACGAACGCGCGCTGCTGCTGCCCTCCCGAGAGCGCGGAGATATGCCGCTTGGCCAGATCTTCCATGTTCAGAAGGCCGAGCGCGCGATTGACTGCCGCGCGATCGGTTGCGGCAAAGCGACCGAACATGCCCAGCCGCGGAAAGCGCCCCATCGCCACGACGTCGTAGACGCTGGCCGGGAACGTCCAGTCGACGGCTTCGATTTGCGGCACGTACGCTATCGTCCCGGGCGGCAGCGCTCGGGGACGCTTTCCCAGCACCTCGACGTCGCCCGCGCTGGGTTCAAGCAAACCTGCAATCGTTTTGAGCAAGGTCGACTTGCCCGAGCCGTTGGGGCCGACGATACCGAGCGCTTCGCCGAAATTCACGTGCAGATTGGCGCCGTCCAAAGCGACGACGTTTTCATAGCGCACGACGAGATCGGTGACGTCGACCGCGTCGCTCATTTGAGCGCCCGTACGATCACGTTCGTGTCGTAATCGAGCATGTCGATATAGTTGCGCACGCGCGGATCGTTGCCCACGGAATCATCGTACAGATCGGAGACGATCTGGATGCCGGCGCTTTTGGCCAGCGTCTGCGCGAGTTTGGGGCTGTATTCGGGCTCCGAGAAGACGGCGCGCACATGGTTTTTTCTCGCCAGGTCGACTAACGCGGCGATGTACGCGGGCGACGGATCTTGCCCGGGCGAGAGCTCGATTACGCCGACGGTTCGAATGCCGAAACGCCGGTTGTAGTAGTCGAATGCGTTGTGGAAGATGATCATGGCGCGGCGCTGCGGCGGAATCGTTGCAATGCGTTTTGCGATCGACCGTTGCAAGGCAACTAGCTCGGCGTCGTAGTCGCGGGCGTTGCGGCGGTAGTCGCTTGTGTGCGAGGGGTCCATCGCGACGAGCTGATCGCGCATCTTTGCCACGTACGCTCGCGCCAGCACGGGGTCCATCCACAGGTGCGGGTTGTGGTCGATTCTCGGCAAACCGTCGGAGAGCATCAGCACGGGCAGTCCCGGCTTGCCGGCGCTTTCGATCGTATGCTGCAGCCAGACTTCAATGCCCGCGCCGTTCTGCACGACGAGTTGCGCATCGCTGAGCGCGGCGATATCCTGCGGCGCGGGCTGATACGTTTCCGGGGACGCGCCGACCGGCACCAAGTTGCGCACCTGAACGCGCTCACCCCCGACGCCGTGCACGAATGAATTCAGCGTGGAAAACGTGGTGACGACGCGAATTTTGCCTGTGTCGTTCTGAGGCATCGAAGAACTGCGAGCCTGCGGAGCGGCTGAACTGCAGCTTGCAAGCCCCAACGCCGCTACCGCAATACAAAGGCACTTCAGCGACACGCTGCGCACCGCCCGAAAAACTCCATCGCATGATCGTCGAGCGCGAAACCGTGATGGCTGCGCAACTCGCGCGCGAACCGCTCCATCGCTTCGCAGGCGACCTCTTCCACTTTGCCGCAACTCCTGCAGATCGCATGATGGTGATGGGTGGGCGCGCACATCACAAACGTCGACTCGCCGCGCTCGTCGACGCGGGAACTGGCCTCGCCGTTGGCGTGCAGCAAATCGAGCGTGCGGTAGACGGTCGAAAGCGAGACTTTGGTGCGGGCTCTCTTTAAGAGATTATGGATCTCCGCCGCGGACAAATAGCGGCGCTCGGACCGAAGGATATCGCAGATTCGTTCCCTGGGCTGGGTGCTATAGCGGGCTCGCACGTTTGCCTAATTTGACAACAATTCGCAGAATCATTTTCAAATTGGGTATGAGGCCTTGGAGGCTCCGCGCCGGCCCCGTATAATCAGGCGGCTTGGCGTCCTTAGCCCGCCGGCGCAACGGAAAACGAATGGGGATGTAGCTCGAGCTGGTAGAGCACTTGCTTCGCATGTAAGGGGTCGGGGGTTCGAGTCCCCCCATCTCCACCATTTGAAAACGCCCGTCCTGTAAGGGATTTGGGCGTTTTTGCTTGCGCGGCTTCCCGAAGCGATCCGCCGCATTTACGACAACCGTACGACAATTGGATTCAAGCGCCTCAAAAATCCGGTCGGCGGTCTGCGCAACGCGTTTCGCCGTATGGCTGAACAGATGGCCATACCGCTCGAACATCATGCGCGTATCCGCGTGCCCGAGGCTGCCCGCGATCGCCAGCGGATCTTCGCCTGCCTCAATGAGTAGCGAATTGGCGGTGTGGCGCAAACTATGGAACGTGACGTCGGGCAACTGAGCAAGCTTGAGCAGTGGTTTGAAGACCCGGCGAATGAAATTGCTCTTGCGAATCGCTGTACCATCCGGGGATGTGAAAACGAAGCCGTCTTCTTCACTCCGTGCCGACCGCAACTCGAGCAGCGCATTGCGAGCGATCGTCGGAAGGTAAATCACGCGGCGGGACTTAGCCGTCTTGGGATCGGTACGCACCAACTGTCCATCACAGGTCTCAGTCAGAGTTTTCTTGACGGAGACAGTCCCGGCTTTCAAGTCGAGATCGCTCCAAAACAACGCGAATATTTCGCCCTGGCGCATGCCCGTGGTTATAGCCAGTGCGAATAGCGCACGCTCCAGTAGGTCGCGAGCCACACTGAGAAGCCGGATCGCCTGTTTGCCGTCAAGCACCGTTACGTCCGGTCGCGGAGGCTTTGGCGCGGGCACTGTGCTGCACGCGTTGCGGCCGATCTTCTCTTCACGTAGTGCGACGTTCAAAGCGCTCGAAAGTGTTACAAAGGCCGTGCGCTGGGTCACCAATCCGACTTCATCATCCCTCCACCGGCGCAACAGGAAACGCACGTCGTCTGAATTCAGATCACTTAGCGCGCGGGCCCCGATGTGCGGAACAATGTGCTTACGGATAACGTGATCGCGCAACCTATACGTGTTCGGGCGGATGCTAAGCGCGCCAAGCCAAGCCGTCAGATACTCCGCGAGGGTTGTGCTCTCGCGAGACTGTGCAACCCCGCCATGTTCCGTGCGGTACTGGCGCATCATGTCTGCGACGGCCGCCCGAGTCTTTCCGTAAAATGACTTGCGGACGCTGCGTCCATGGGGTCCCTTGAGCGAAAGCTTACCCTCGTATGTCCCATCTTTGCGACGGTAAATGGTGCCTTCGCCGCGTGCGCGCTTACCCATTATGACGCTTTCCGTTCGGAATTCCGGCCACGCAATCTTTTGACAAGTTGCTGAACGGCGCGATATTCTATCCGGCGGTGACCGGTGTTGGAATCAGTCACATATGGCAGCAAACCACAATTCATCAGATCGTATACTTTCGTCTTGTGGTAGCCCAGCAATTCACATACCTGTGGTACGGTGAGCAGAATGGGCGCAATGCTGGGTATATCACCGGCACCACTCGATAAAGCCCGACACAGCGCGCTCAACGCTTCGCGCGCTTCATCCAGACTCTTCACGGCAGCAGTGAGTGTTCGATCGATCGGTACCGAGGACGACTCGGCGGATCGAGGCCAAGTCGCCGCCGTGCATGGCTCAACTGGAATACCGATCGCGCCTCTCGCTGTTCTGACGGCGCCTGTGTTTGACATCATTTCGACCTTATCCTGAGCGCCTGTCCCAATGCACAACGAACACGCCGCGCACGCGAGGCCAAATAGTAAGGGAATTGATTAGAGTCCGCACGCGTGTTTGTGGCCCGGACGAACGGTACGACATTCGTTGTCACGTTAGCTCTCCACACTCTTCATCGATCTTTCGGATTCGAGAGTAGCGGCCACCACGCAATGCGACAACATAACAACCGTCCGGCGTAACTTCGATAGCATCGCCCCGCGCATATTCTGCGATGTCGAAGATCGAATCGCTGCTCTCGTCGTCCGCGGCTTCAAAGATTGATTCCTCGCCCTCGTCCTCCGCGATGTCAAGATCATCCAGCCATGCATCAATATCGGTGCCCATTTATGCCCGTTTCCGTTTGGATGTGCGGCCAGCAAACGGAACAACGTGACCGTCGGAAAGTGGGAGCTCAAGTTGGCCGTTTGCCTTAGAAGACGCAACGGGGCTCTCATTTCCGGGAACGTACTGGATAGCGATAGGGACTACTACCGGTCTGAAATCCGAGGCCGACTCGACTTCCGAATCTTCCAATGTGCCAAGATTTCTGATCAGGCACTGTTCCAGGAAGCCGTTGATTCCGGTCTCCTGCTCGTCTTCACGGTACAGGTTCGGTTTACTGTACTTGCCGGTAGAGTACCATACGTCTGTGTACTCTTCACCAAGAGTAGTCCTAACTTGGAACTTCATGCTTCTGCATTTGCCTGTTCTCTTGAACCGAACGACGAAAATCAGTATTTGATATAGCTCTCGGGATAGGTACCGTACCTTATCCGCTTCACGTGTTCGAATGTCCATCGTTTTGCGAGTATCGGCACTTTGCGGCGTCGCGGGGCACCTCGCGGGAATTCTTTGTTGCCAGTGCTGGGGTGCTATAAGGCAGTGCAGCAGTGTGCGTGGAACTCGGCGAGCTTAATCTCCAGTCTTCGCGCCCTGAAAAACTGGATTTGCCGCCAATCCGTCTATCTCGACTAGCAACTATCGACTTTTGAACGCGGCTTTTTCGTGGCATTCGCTAATGGGCGGCCCCACCAAAAATCCAAGTTGGCGCCAATGCTCCTATCTCGACTGCAACACGCGACTCTTTGCGCGGTTTTTTTGGCTGGCACCATTCCGTCTATCTCGACTAGCGAGACGCGGCTTTTGAACAGGGGTTTTGGAGGACCGATTTCGGAGCGGACGCGGCACTTTCAGGGCATGGACGGTCGCAAAACTGTGGGCGGTAATGGCCACTTTTCGACCGTCGACTCCACCGGCGTTCCAGGCGGTTGATTCTGAGTATCGGCACACCCGATGCCCCAAAGCGCTTTCGATGCGGCTTTTAGCAAGCCACGATTTGGACGCTGCGGCTGGAGAAAAACGGGGCCGAAATCCGTGGTTATCCGGGAAGTTGGATCCGAAAATTTCAGCGGTCGTAAACGCTCGTGCCACCGGGCGCAACAATCTCGATCAAGCCATAGAATGCGACGCGGTAGCCGTCTTCCGTAACGAGCTCGATGTGCCGGTCCGTCACCCGCGCTGAAACGATACCTTTGCCATCAAGAATTCTTATCTGATCGCCCGAGCCCTGAAGTTCGGTCGAGCGCTTGAAATCGTATGAGGCCCGTAAAATAAGACGTTCCGCTTGTGAGGCAGCATCGTCACCGTGACCTTTCAATCCCATCTCCTTCCGTGACTCCGAATACCATAGCGCATGGGGTCTGCCTCGCAAAACTGCGGGCAGACCCCGCGCCAAGGTAGCAGCGTCGGTAACTCTACGACCAGCATGCGCTGCCTGAATGCCAGGGGGTTGGCCATTGATGCCTGTAGGCTGAACAAATGAATTCAATAAATTCCAATCGCCGCGATGCAGGTTCTCAGATCCCGCAGAGCGGCGACACAGGGCCGATTCCCGACGCCATGCTCAACGATCTTCGACGTTTATTGTGGAGAATGGAAAAGCTACCGATGTACTGGGCTGTCGTGGTGGGCCTTCTCGTCGGCGCACTCTGGGTTGCGGGCGAAGTGTTGTTTTTCACCGCTCCCGCGAGGAACCCGCATATCGATAACACTTCGATAGCCATAGGAGCCGGCGCGCTCACCGTACTGGTCGCGCTCTGCTACGCCCCTTTCACAAACCGGTGGTTCACCGGCTCAATAGAGGCGCGATTTTTGCGGGAAGTTCTCTATTCGAAGCGTCTCGAAGATCTTTCTGAATACATGGGCGTCTGCAGAATAAGCGAACACCGCAAAAAGATCGCGGACGACCTATTCAGCTATCTGGTCGCGGCATGGCATGAATCCTGGTGCTGGTGCACGACCAATAGGGCGCAGACCGCTATTCAAATAACGATAGCCGTTCAGATTAGGGTCGTTGCGGCTTCACTGCCGCAGCCTATAAAAGCCGTAACCGGCTTCGGCGTATTCATGTCGAACGTCGTTCGTTTGCCGGTTGTCGTCAGAAAAACCTTAAAAAAACCGTCGCCATTGGCCATGTTCTGCATCCAGGGTGACCACTTGTGGTAACCGTCTGGGCTGACTTCGCTCGCTCGTAAGCGTCGTTTCAAACTAAAAACTTATTCTGCAGGAATGATTGTAATGGTCACAACCCGTTTGAGCGTAATGGCATCCGAGATGTCGTACAGGACGACATCCTCACCTTCAACTGTAAGCCGTATGGAGTTAGCGTCCGCGTCCGCGTACGATGCATGGACAAGTCTGACGAGGGCTCTGCCGAGCTCGCGGTGCGCGATGCGAACTCGCTGCATTGACGAATAGTACTGACTGTAGCTTGTAGCAAACGTGTCAATACTAAAAATGCGCCCTAGTCGCTCTATATCAAGTGGATCGATCGGTCCAAACCGTTCGCCCTCGACCCATTCCGCGATGCTTACAGGGTGTATGATCCGTGAGCCAATGGCCCGTAACTTATCGCGAAGCGTTTCGTATGTCATCTCGGAACGCCTGAACGCGTGCTCTAGCAGTTGATGGAATGCCTTTACTATCTCAACAGCTCGCGCAAGGCCCGTCTGCGAATCAACCCTTTCTCGAAGGAGGTCAAAAAGATCGCGTAGGGGACCGCCGTTGGCTATAAGCAGCATGTCCCCGACCTTAATGTCCCGGGCGCGCGTTTCTCTGATTTGTTCTTGCTCGTCAACGACCTGAACAATAGATGAATCCGCTACGGTTACTTCCGAGTCATCTTGAAACGAAATGCACCGACGGGCAGTCTGTGTGGACGAGCTTTCACTCCACGGCAAAGAAAGGTCTACTTCGTCCAAATCATCAGCGACGAGGCTGGCTAAGTCTAGGGACAATGCTGCCTCGAAACTCCGGTTTTGCGGCGCCGCATCGGCTTGGCGCGGTCCATCAGGCGCGGTGGAACGACGCAAGGGTTGCCCAGCGGCGCCAGCCTCGTTGAGCGACCACTCCCAGTGGGCTGTTTCACAACCGTAGGATAGGATTTTCATTTCGGGAGCTATTGCGGCGCGTAGCGCCCATAGCATACCATGCGGAAGCAGCGCGGGCACGATCACAAGATCACAAGTCTCAGCCCTGAACAGTTGTTCGGTAGTCATTACTGACACGCTCGCGCGGCTCTGTCCATCATCGCTAAGTTCGCCATCCATGGTCGCCGCAAGCAAGGCTTGCCTAAGCACGTTCCGCATACCTACTCTCTGAACGATTATAGCCACGCGTCGTCCTTGTTCGCTCTGATCGTTAATTGCACGCATTAACGCGGCGTGTTTTTGATTGTCGCGCTCTAAGTCGGTGCAGATGTCCCGAAGGACCGTTGTTGCACCGGCTATCAACATTGCCGTAGTGCCCTCGTCTCTCGCCGTCCGTCGAATCCGCGACAGCCAGTCTTCGAAAGAGCTCATTAAAAGCGTTCGGTTTGCTTCAAATTCCGACGGGCGAACCGGTAATCCTGAAACCCATTTCACGGCAGCGAGGAAAAGCCGCGCCGTTACGAGCGAGCCAACATTGCGCTTCGCCAAAGGAAAAACGTCTCTCAAATCGTTCCAGCGCGGAGATGGCGTTTCGGCGACGATCTCCACTGTGCGCTCCACTCCGCTCGCAAACGTATTTAGTTGAACAGCCACAGATGCAAACGCATTCTCCGGAATATCACGTCCAATTTGAAGTGAAGGCAGTTGAAGAGTATCTTTTGCCGTTCCGTCCAATACACTTTCAAAACAGTCCCTCAGCGGGGTTAGTGGATCCGACGTGATGGCAAACGTTCGGACGTGCGGCCATTCATTGCGTACCGCTGTTAGCAATTTCACAGAAGCAACATCACCAAAGTGATGTGTATCTACTATCACCGCGTCTGGCGACCAAGAACGGTCTTTGGGAAGGACCGGATGCCCTGTTAGACACAAGCGCACCTTGCGGGGTGTTGAACCAATACGCTGGCCATCAGTATTAATGCGGGCAGTGCCGCAAATTTCCGACACGCTGTTCCTTTTTTTGCCGAACCGCAACCGTGCAAAAAGTTCGCGGCCATCGGTTGGGGTATACCACAAAATGCTCGGCAGAGCGGATCTCCTGCCAGATGTCTTGGCAAGATGGTTTATGAATACCGTTGCGACGAACAGCGCTGGCAGGACGTACGAAGTAACGGGATAGACGTACAGCCTGCTATTGCCCGCGGAGTAGTTCTGTTCGAAGTCCTCGCAGAAACTCGCATCCAGCGGATTTATCTGCACTTGCTCGGAGCCAAGCCAAAGTTGCTGCTGTTCCGATAAAGCGGCTATCGTGCTAGACGCATGACCGTTTGAGCCGGCCGCTCTGCGGATTTCGCCACCATTGCCAATGCATGCCGTGCAGTACGCCTCGCGAATATCCGACTTTCGCAAGAAACAGGCGGCGCAGACGTTTGTACCCTCTCCAGCCTTCTGCCGACGCTTTCGCCGCTTGAGCGGGGGTTGTTGCGGCGTTCCCTGCTTCACCCCAGACGCGACCATCGTTATTGCCCATTCCGCGCAGTAACTCGTTCACTTTGCGCAGCCTCCAAAAGGCGATCGCAAACACCTACAAGCGCGCACGCTGCCACGCCTCTCAGCGTAACTCCGAGCTCGACGTTCTTATTCCAACCGTAGTTGGTCAGATTTGCACTTCCAAGGTAAATCGCCGCACGATCGACGCAGATTATCTTAGCATGCAAAAAGCCGTGCGTATTTGGCCATTGCAAGATATTGGCGTTTGGGAAACAATCGGCAATCACCGTCAGCGCCGCTCTGATGCGACGACGTTCCCCTAGCGATCCATAAATTACGGTCAATCTGACGCCGGCCGAGTAAGCGCCAATGAGGGCATCCCTTAGATATGTTGCAGCGTTCGCATCAAGCGCCGGCGCCACTATCAATATGCTCGTTCGCGCTTGGCGAATGAGCTCAAGCCATTCCTGCCCGATACCCCAAATTCCAGCGCACTCATCTAGCAGGTCCACGGAAGAGGTTAAAACTCTGACCGTGTTCTCCAGTGACTCCAGCCTCACGATGCATAACTCGCGCGCGAGGCTTAGAATCTCGTCCTGCTGGCCTGAATCAACTTCAAGTAGCCGCAGACGGGTAGATATTTCCGGGACGTCGATCCCCGCAATAGCCCTTCCCACAAGAGCGGGATCCCAGCCAGCAGCTTCGCAGACGCTACGCGCGAACAGGAACTGATTCATGCAGATAGCCCGAATCGCCCAAAAGAGTGCGTCGATCCAGCATCATGTTAAAATTCTGGCAACTGATCTCAGCAAGATGCACACATGCAAAACATGCGCCGCTCCGCTCTGAGCAAGACGGGTCGTACATGCACGACGACACGATGCTAAGGAAGGTATCAGCGACTGCTCGCAGATGTGTTCTCACCATTCGTTCGATGCCGCCCATTGAAATACTGAAGTTGCCCGGCTCTCGTGGACACTTCCGCTTTGGCGGAGAAGGGTCCACCAATGGGCAAAAAGCGTCCGCACTCCTACCCGCCGGACTTCCGGCATAAAGTTCTTGAACTGCTGCGTACCGGTCGCCGCATAGATGAGTTGGCCGCCGAATTCGAGCTTGCACCACAAACGATTCGCAATTGGGAAAAGCAGGTCGATCTCGATACTGGCAAGCGCACCGACGGATTGACCAGCGAAGAACGAGCAGAACTCTCGAAACTTCGACGTGAAAACAAGCGACTCACGATCGAGAATGAAATCTTGTCAAAAGCCGCGGCCTGGTTTGCTCGGGAGACCGACGTGATCCCCAAGAAATCTTCCGACTCGTGAAGAGCTACCAGGCCAAATTCCACATTTCCACGATGTGCCGGGTTCTGGAGGTCTCCGCCAGCGGGTACTATGCGTGGCTCAATCGTCCACCGTCAGCGCAAGCGCGGCGCGACATTGAACTTGGTGATCGCATCGAGGCAATTCATCGACGCTCTCGCAACACGTACGGTCGACCACGCATCAAGGCCGAGTTGAAAGACGAGGGCATTACCCTGAGCAACGACCGACTTGCGCGACTCATGAACGAGCGAAATCTCGTAGGCGCAAGCCGCCGTAAGGGCGTTCGGACGACCGTGCGTGATCGAGATGCTCGACCCGCACCGGATCTTGTCGATCGAAAATTCATCGCTAACGCACCAGACAAACTGTGGGTTGCTGATATCACGTACATCCCAACCTACGCCGGGTTCTTGTTTCTTGCAGTCGTTCTCGACGCGTTTAGCCGCCGAATCGTCGGCTATGCAATGAGCTCGAACATGCGCACGCAACTTGTACTCGATGCGCTCAACATGGCGATTGAACGTCGTAGGCCCGAAAGCGTCATTCATCATTCCGATCAAGGAACGCAATACACCTCGATTGCTTTCGGATCTCGGTGCCGGGAAGCTGGAGTTCGTCCGTCGATGGGTTCAGTTGGTGATTGCTACGACAACGCGATGTGCGAGAGCTTCAATGCGACGCTCGAATGCGAACTACTCGATCGGAACCGGTTCCGCACGCATAAGGAAGCCGAACTTGCTATCTTCGACTTCATCGAGGGCTGGTACAATCGGCATCGTCGCCACTCAGCTCTGGGCTACCGCTCTCCCGCCGCATATGAGCGGGAAACCGCGGCGTGATTTCCAATCTAAAACTCTCCACGAGAGCCGGGCAACTTCATACCAGCACCAACTAGCTCGTAGACAGCAAAGGCGCCGGCGGACGGAAAAAGGTATTCGGCCAACGAGCTCGAGTCTAGGCCTGCCCATTCCGCGACCGCCTTTAGGAACGCATGTGCGAACGTATGAACGATCGTTTCGATGACTTCAGCGCCTGGCTCGCCAGCTGCTACAATACTGGCAAGGCGCGCGCGCGCTTTCTTGTGGTCGTCCTCGCAAATGCCAATGCATGACAAAATTTTAACCGGGGAAAGCTCCACGAGTACGGCATCGGATTCGTTTTCGCTGCCGAACATCACGGACTTATCGCCGTCGCGCCCAAAGCCAATAATGGCGGCTTCAGCGTTATCGCTTCCACCGCGAGAGTATCCGTAAACGACGATAGACGTCGGAAATTTCTTTGAAAAGAGCAGCGACTCGATTCCGGCTGTGGCCAATGCGCCGGAAGCGACACCCTTAAAAGCGTCGTCTGAAATATACTCTTGCCACGAACTAAAGCCAACGCCTCGCTTTGCAACGACGTAGTCCAGTATTTTTTCAGCAATAATGCCTTGCAGTGGTTCTTCGAAGTAGAGTTTGGCAGTCTCAACAAGATTGCCAGCTGAAGCCTTCTTTCGTTGAAGCTCAGCTCGTATTTGCCGCGCTAGCTCGGGATTATCTTTCTCGAGCGACGCAGCCAGCGTCTCCATGGCTTGCTGTTGAGCCAGCACTTCCTCTTGCGCCAGCACGTCGTCCTCGCCCACACCAACAAATGATGCCAAAACGGCGGCGTTCGCATTAGGCCCCTCTACAAACAGGCGCCTTTCCTTTACTGGGAAATCGATGATCTGTTCTTTGTGCGGACGATATACATGGCTCGAACGGTATAGATCAGGTCTCAACGAAGTCTTCGAATAGGTCCCGCAGTCGCATCGTCGGGTCAGCGGCCTCGAAATGGTCTGATCGCATCCTGCTGCGCGGCAAATCCATCTCCAATCCGAGGTAGAAAGGCTGCCACGGTCGTCCAGAGACATGTTGGATCGACCATGCTTCGGACAATTTGGCACTTCCAAAGACCGTAGCGTACCGCATTCATGGAACAATATTTGTTGAAGCTGAGTTAGCCGCTTCTTGCACACCGGACAGTGCCGAAGGCGCGGGCCCATCCCGTCCTCACGCATTTCGAAGACGCGCTTGCACCCTAGGCGGCATTGCAGTAATAGCGGAAAGACGCGAGCGACGACTTGCATCGGACGTTTCATGGTCCATGACTCAACGTCGCGGCGGCTACGCTCGTCGTAATTGACTATAGAATTTCCCGCGAGCATTGCTGCGTCGAGCCGCGAATTGACGCGAGCAACCATTGTAGCGCGATCAAGCCGATCCAATCTGTCACCGTCGACTCTATCGACGCGGCAAACAACCCTGTACGTCTCGTGGTCAAACGTCTTGCCTGGTAAATAGTTGAATAGTATCTGCGACGACGATCTCTCCACTAGTTCGCCTCCACGTACCACATGTTCGGACCCAAGACATCGACGTTAAAGCTTGGTTCCACATCTCTTAAACTCTGCATCGGCTCAGGTGACATGCAGTTCCCAAAACCGGTGCGACTATCGACGATCCTCGCGCGCTCGAGCCCCTCCCGTATCAAAAACGTTAGATGTTCCCTCACACTATCTCGATCGCTAGGTTCGACGAATAGAGCATCCAAAAGCGCATTAGTGATTTCGTCAACCGAGAACGCCCTCTGGTCGAAGGCTCTTAAGACCTCTTTTGCAAGCCACAGCGACTTGTGACTAGGTCCGCTCCACCGGCCTCCATAGAGAGCAAAGATGGCTGCCATGACCAGGCCCGGCGACGTGAACTCTAAAGCGCGAGCCGCCCATCTGTTCAGCGGAACCGGTTCGACAAGGCGATTTTGAAACTCGTGATATTTTATAAAACGCTGATAATGGCTCCGTTCGCGCTCTTTGTGAGCTTGGTACACAATAAATACACATCCGCACACCTTACGACCAACTCTACTACTTGACTGAATATACTCGGCCGCTGAGAATGGCATGCCGAAGAAGTTCATGATGTTTAGCCGGTCGACGTCCACTCCATGCGAGATCATACTCGTTGCAGTAATAGACGACAACCTGGCATCCACGACATCATTGGGATGCTCCAGTTCCGCAAGAATCTTCGTTACGTCTTCAGTTGTGGTGGTTGCAGTCATTGGCTTATTACTAATTGGGCGAAGATTATCGCTAGCCAGATAAGGGTTTACCTGCGACTCTATCGACCCATCGACGCGGTCCTGGTCTATTCTTCGAAGCGTATACGTGACAACCACTTCATAGTAATCCAGAAGTTGGTCGAGTTCACCATCATCAACAATTGGCTGTACCATCAACCGACGCCGTAAACGCTGAATACATTCGTGCTCGATCTCCATAAGTTGCATTAAGGCGTTTATGTGGGTCAGCCGTCTCGGCATTATGCCAACGAATATTCGTTGGTCGTATCCCTGCACGTCTGCATAGAACGACGCCGCAAGGGTCCTACCCATCACAGGAAATTGCCGACTTTCACGGGCGTACAGCGCTTTCGCCTGTCGCCTGTGATTTTGAATGGTTGCGGTTGACGCTATTACTTTAATCGGGGCGTTGCCATACTTCTCGATAATGGAATGCGCGACGGTCTCGTAGTGAGAGGCAACGACCCCGAGTTCTTCTCTTAGCAGATGAAGTTCGTCCTGAACTTCGACGGCCGGCGCAGCATCGAATAGTCGGACGCTTTCCAACTTCTCTTTGCACGGATAGACAGAGCATTTGCGGCCAGAAGTGTAACCATGGAGTGGGCACTTAGAATCGACGAAACCAAGCAGTCTGTCTCCAGCGTAAGTTCTGTCCAATCAGTGCAAGCTTGTCGACAGTTCCAACTAGAACTGTGGGTAGATAACGATACGCTTCGTCGTCGATTACGTAAAGTGGTAACGTTTTATCGCACATACTGTTGGTGCAATAGTGTACGAGTCTATTCAAATCGTCTATACGTATATCGAGAGAGCTGGCAGAGTGGCAGTAGGGGCACCTTGAGACAACCCTATGCCGCCTGACCCAATCACTTCGTTTTTCAAACGGAAGACTAAGCTGCTCCCGGATTTGTCGTATGTCTGCCTCGTCTAATTTGTTTTTGGTGGCATTACTTCCGACTAAGAAGCCTACGCTAAATGGATCACCGGCGTACGCCTTGTCGGATGCGCGTACACTGTCCGCTGAGCATACAGCCTCAATAACACGCTGCATCTGTTGCAAACTGAGTAATCTGAGCGGGAACCGCATCATTGCAGTGACCCCGGTCTTCTTACCTCTCAAACGATCGAAAAAAGCTTGCCACAACATTATGGCAAGATAGGCCTCCGTCTTGCCTCCCCCTGTTGGGAACCAAAGAATGTCGACAATTTTCAGATCGTCGTAATGCGATGTCGCTCGTCCGCACAAGCCGCCAATTACTGACACGATAAATACTATTTGAAATCTTCGCCAAGCGGCGCACCCACTAACGTCACGGACCGCCCAAATATTCGCGAATACTTGCATGGTCGAGAGGAAGGCCTTTAACGCGTCCGGCTGCGCATTGAGTTGCACGATGCCTTTTTTGAACCGGGACACCTCGTCTGCAAACTGTTCGCGATCCCGATTTTCGGCTTGACGTTGGTCGTCGTTAGGCAGTGTCGAGGGCGGCCATTCACTAGCGTACCTCTCCATTTGCTGGAGCAACGTATTCAACTGGCCCATGGAGTCCGACGCAAATTTCGAGAATCGAAGGTCCTCTGCACCTTCTGCATGTTTAACGCGCAATTGATGCGCGACAGGCGCGTATCGGGTCCTTAGAGAGTTTGACTTGGGGATGTACTCCGCGGAAGTGTTGAAGCCGTCCGCCCAGAGCAGATTATCGTAGCGAAAGTCCTCGGCCTCGAGATCCAGCGTGGTAGGCACCAAATTGCAGTCCCGCAATTCGACAGATAGGTTTATGTCAAACAGGAACGGCTCTTCGATGCGGTCGATGCGACGCTGCAATCGTGGCTCCGATTGCCAACGGGTATTGAGACTTTCGTTGACAAATCTGAACTGCACTCTATAACCACGAAGTGCATCGTGCGTTACGTTTACGGTGATCGATGCGGCGAGCCGAAGTGCCGGCGGCTTTAGGTTTAAACGTTGCAGCGCTTGACGAAACGCTTCATCGTCGTTTAGCGCGGCTTTGCTGACTTTATAGTGCCCTTGTGACGGCGCGCCGTATGCCCGGTCCAAGCCGTCGTTCGGGATCTCGATTTGCTCACGGTGCTGCCCAACTTCGAGTTGAATATTCAACTCGAAGGTCTTTGCACGCTTTCGCATTACAACTGGAATCTCAAAGTCCGGGTCCGCAGTGTCGGCGGCACTCGCCCGACACAATTCCAGACTCGGAAGTTCTGGACGGTAGTAGGCGAACGACCCGGAGATAACGATTCGATCGAGATTTGCAACAAAGAAATCAATCCCGACTGCAGGAGGGGAGCTGTTCCCGCGCTCCTGTAGCGCAAGAGCAGTAGGTCCTACGGAGCCGATAAAAAAGGCATCTGCGGGGCGACGCAACATCAACTCGCCCGCCACCGGATGGTCCGGGACCGCATGACCACTTGCCCGATCCACAATCCGGTGCGCAAGCCAAAGCGTAAATGCAGAATATGCTTTAGGCTCGATCGGCATTAACGGCGCCCTCCAAACTTGCCAGAGCCGAGAGCACCACTGGGATCGCGAAAAATGCCGCTGGTGTAACCATTTGCAAGCCCACCCCGCCCCCGAATCGGTTAAGGGGTATTCGCCGCCTTAGCGTAGGCTGCTTGCCGGTCTAGGGGTCAAAAATCTGACATAGCGTTCGGGCCGTAGCTATCCTGGCGAAGGCCTTAAACTGGAACGTTTGGTCCCTATGGTTTCGCTTTGAGCGCCTCCAGCACGTGGTCCACTGTGGCCTTTGCAAGTAGCGGCGGCACCGCATTACCTATTTGCCTCTCAATCGATGTCGCGGTCCCCACAAGGCGATACGACGGAGGAAAAGACTGTAGCAACGCTGCCTCACGAAGTGTGATCGCCCGATCCTCACACGGGTGCAGGAACCTACCGCAGGCGGGCGTCGTGCATCGTGTCGTTAACGTGGGCGACACGTCATCCCATTTCATTCTGCCGTAGACGTTTGTCGATCCACCAATACCCCGCCGCTTTAAGCGCTTGTGGCATGGTAGTTCAAGCCTGCCATTCAGACTATGGCGACTTCCGCCATCCTGTGGTATTGCGCGAATCCGCTCCGCTACAATACCCTTGGGTCTACGAATCTCGTGTAATGGATCGTCCTTTGAGCAATTCGCTAGCGCTCCAAAAGCCTGTCTCACCGTTGTTTTAGATTGGCCGGGGGACAACGATATATCAAGTTTTGGGAGCTCATCCAAACCCCGCACCGCGATGCAAACAAGCCTCTTGCGCCGCTGGGGAACGCGCGCTGAAGACGCGCAGACCACCTGATATTCGACGGAGTATCCGAGGCTCTTCAAGCGCGCAAGAAGCTTAAAGAAGCGCTGGTTCCGAGCGAGACTCGGCACATTTTCCATTATAAGAGCGCGCGGGAAAAGTTCTTCGACAAAATCACCCATTCGTGTGACAAGTGCCGCTCTAGCATCGCTCGGCTTTGCGTTCTTGATTGCCATTGTTGAGAAGGCCTGGCACGGTGTACAGATCGTCAGAATGTCCAAAGCGCCGCGTTCTATTCTCAGCGCTTCTCGGAGATCTGCAGCGGCGCAGGCGCTTAAATCCAGATTCAGCACCTTCGTCCGACGATGATTTGCCTTCATCGTTCGTACGCAATCCTCGTCATTATCGACTGCGCCGAGAACACGCACGCCGGCACTCTTGAGGCCGCTGGTCACGCCTCCGGCTCCGCAGAAAAGATCAACGGCAGTGAACGCTTGCTGAGGCTTTTTTCGTTTTCTACGCGCTGACTTACGACTCACTTAACGTCTCGGCGCTCCTGCATAAAGGCGCGATAGTAAGACAAGGCACGCCGAATTTGTGAGCGCACGTTCATCGTACAGGACTGGAACTGTTCGCGTTGCCCCAACCAGAAGATAACTTCCGCGTCCGTCAGCGAGTCCTCAATATTTACACCCCAACTCGCGGCACGGCGCAATCGCGATACGATGTCACCGAGCGATCGACCGTGTAAACCTCCTCTCGCGGCCAGCCATGATCGGAACTCATCTTCACGCGGCAATTGTTGCATTAGCGTCCTCGTGGGTCTAAGCCGCTCCTTAAAGGCGCGATTTGCGACAACTTTCTGTAGCGTGACGTCAACTCCTTGACGTCACAACGAAGTCTTGATGGGTACCTTTCACCTCCTGCTGGGGTTAGGTTCATCGCGCCCGAAGTTTCTAGTTACCTCGACAATGAAGCCAATTTCAAAAGCTGTCAAAGATAAGATGCGGCGGCAGCGGCGCAAGGATACGCCTTGTGAGCTGCTTGTTCGGAGACGCCTTCACGCGCTGGGCTTAAGGTATCGCGTGGACATTTGCCCGAGTAGCAGTCTCCGAAGACGCGCAGACATTGTTTTCACAAAGTGGAAGGTAGCCATATTTATTGACGGTTGTTTTTGGCACGCGTGCCCGGTCCACGCGTCTTGGCCGAAACACAATGCCGCGTGGTGGCGGCAAAAGCTCAATAAAAATCGCGAGCGTGATCGGGAGACAACTGCCGCGCTAGTTGACAATGGGTGGACAGTACTTCGCTTTTGGGAGCATGACGATACGGAAGACGTTGTCGCAGAAGTGATGCGAATCGTAAGGCGGGCTGACCAATCTCGCTGAATCGTGCTATACAAAAACGCCGCTCGCACTGTGGTCGGCGTACGCCCACTGTTGTCGACCGCTTTGCGCCGGCCGAAAGGTACCGGCCAAAAATCCCAAAGTCCGGGATGAGCGCAAGCCTGCCCTGGTAGTAGCAAAGCAGTCACACCTTCACTATGGTATACTGTAACTACAGAAAACACCGTCATGGAGTGATTACTGAAGTTGGAGCGTACCAAGGCCTCTAGGCAAGCGCAAAGTCGTGAGAGGCTGTCTCTGGTCCTCAGGCAAGCGGGCAACCTCATCTCCGCAAATGACGTCGGCTCGGTCTTAGGCCTTCCGCCTGGGGCTGCGTCTAGGCTGCTAGCCGGCTGGAAAAGTAACGGCCTCCTTACCAGGATCCGGCGAGGCCTTTATGCCCCGGTGCCCCCGTCATCATCGCTCGATGACCGAGTTCTGGAAGACGTCTGGGTCCTGGTCCCGACGTTGTTCAGCCCAGGCTACGTGGCTGCTGCAAGCGCCGCTCAGTACTGGGACCTGACAGAACAGCTTTTCAGAACGGTGTTCGTTCACACCGCGCGCCCAGTAAGGCAGACGCATCAAAGCACGTACGACGTGTCGTTCGTCGTGCGACACATTCCGACAAATTATCTTTTCGGGACGAAGGCTATCTGGCAAGGCAGTGTCAGAATAGACGTATCCGATGTCCATCGCACAATCATCGACATGTTGGATCGCCCGAGTGACGGCGGTGGAATTCGGCACGTGTACGACTGCTTTCGCCAATATCTTTCGCGACGAGATGCAGATCCGGAAACCTTAATCAGCTACGCGGACCGTGTAGCAAATGGTGCTATCTTCAAGCGGCTCGGTTTCATAGCGGAACGAGCGGGAGCACCATCCGAACTTGTAAAGGCTTGTTCATCCCGATTAAACACCGGGCTCGTCAATCTGGATCCATCGCAGAAATCGCCTCGGGTTGTCAAGCGGTGGCAGCTCAGGGTACCTTCCAGCTGGCTCGTGCCGTCGGGGCTGCATGATTGATCGCGGAGAAATTCTTGCTGTCGCGACGGAGTTGTCGCTGTCACCGGACATAGTTGAGAAAGACTACGTACTTGGTTGGTTACTTGCGGCAATCTATGCACAACCCGAGCTAGCCGCAACGTGGGTATTCAAGGGAGGCACCTGCCTCAAGAAGTGCTACTTCGAAACCTATCGCTTTTCGGAAGACCTTGATTTCACGCTTTCGGATACCGTACATCTCGATGAACGATTTTTGCGCGACGAATTCACCAAAATCGCTTCGTGGCTTTACGACAATGTCGGAATCGATATCCCCGCTGACCAGTTGCGCTTTGATATTTACCAAAATCCTCGCGGCAACACGAGTTGCGAAGGGAGAATTTACTACAATGGACCGTTACGGCGTGCTGGTGCGTTACCTCGCATAAAGCTGGACCTTACTGCAGATGAGATCATCGTACACTCACCCGTAGAGCGGCCTATCGGCCATCCGTATAGCGACAGACCAGCAACGGGAATGGCGGCCCAATGTTACTCCTACAGCGAGCTGATGGGTGAAAAGCTTCGCGCTCTAGGGGAAAGGACGCGACCCCGCGATCTGTATGATGTCGTGAACCTGTTTAGGTTCGAACAGATTAGGCCCGCTGCGGCGGACGTATTGATGGTACTGCAGCGCAAATGCGCATTCAAGGGAATCACCATGCCGACCGTCGCAACGGTTGCCCTCGCGCTCGACGAATTGCAAGTCGACTGGGCAGTAATGCTGGGCCATCAACTGCCTGCTTTGCCATCGTTCGAATCCTTTTGGTCGACCCTTCCAGATCTTTTCAACTGGCTGGCGACTGGCGCCGCTCCGGCCACGCCAGCAATTGCGCCAATAGGGCCAGGCGAGGTGTTGCTCAGACCTCCGGTGGGTGCACTGCGCGGCGCAGGCGTTCCCGCGTCTTCACACCTTGAAATTGTGCGATTTGCGGCGTCAAATCATCTCTGCGTAAATCTCCTTTATAACGGCAGCGTCAGATCCATAGAGCCTTACTCATTGCGTCGCACAGGCGATGGTCATGTACTGCTCTACGCAATTCGTAGCAACACGGGAGAACTACGTAGCTATAGGGTCGATCGTATACAAGGGGCGACAGTGTCAGCGCAGACGTTCACGCCAAGGTTTGCGATTGAGTTAACGCCTACTGAGATGGGCGGCATACCAGCGCTTCCCCCACGGTCGGCGTCGTCGCACTCGTTTGTCCGCCGCGCCCGCTCTAGATCCGGGCCGATATACGTGTATGAGTGTCCGGCTTGCGGAAAGCGCTTCCGGCGCACTAAGGCGAATTCGCGCTTGAACCCGCACAAGACAAAGTACGGTCTGCCTTGCTACGGGAGATCTGGCTATCTGACTGATACGATCTATTAGTGGCCGATTCAGGCCGGCTCGATTGGGGAGCGTCGTCGTTTTACGACAATCGTACGACAATTGGCGCGGAAACCGGCGGAAATCGCGGACGCCGGCGGACGAAGGAAGCGCGCAAAAAGTCCAATTTCACGGGCAAAATCCCGCTACTTCTTCGGTTTCTTACGAGCGCGCGGTTTTGTGGCTTTTTTCCTTCGCATGTAAGGGGTCAGGGTCTGACCATCGCCCCATCTCCGCCATCGGAAACGCTCAAACCCCTGCGGGCCAGGGGATCTGGGCGAAGGCGCTTCTTCGCCTATGTTCAGTTACAGTCCACATGAACGCGGCACACGGTCGCGGCAGCTCACTTGTAGATGCGTGCGTTTCCTGTTAATTCACGACTTCAGCAAACCGTTCGAGCCAAGCGCGTACCATTCCGCAATTGCCCAGCCTATACCGTCGTCACTTTAGCACGAACTTCGTTGACGGTACTCTTTTGACGCAGCTCGTGTCTGCTTTGTTCAATACGTCGAAGAATGACGCTGCGATCGCAAACGCGCACTCGTTTGAAGTGGCTGATGGACTGCCGAACGCAACGTGGGCAATGTTCGGTATGGTTACGACGGTAGAATTCGACAGCGTACGAGCCACGTAGGCACCGAACGATGCCGCAGTCTGTCCGTCGTATTGCGAGTTCACGACGAGGGTCGGTATGCTGCTTCGCGTCACCGATCGCACCACCTCAGAAACTCGCGGCACGTTCCAGTCGCGACAGTTCTGACGCATAAACGGCAGGTTCGGAGCGTTTCTCAAAATCGAAGTCGGGAACGTTGGAAAAGCGCGCCGTCCCGCGGCGACGACGCTCTGCTCCGTTTCGTACGGCACCCACTCACCGCAGGACACGCCGTAAAATAGCCCGTTGCCCAGAACGCCGATACCGGCGGGATTGAGCTTCGGTGCGGCCCAAGTCGATGCGATCGGCGCCGGGTCGCCGTGCGCGAGCGCGTAAATTGCAGCGGGAACCTTTGCTGCAATGTGCGTCCCAGGCGAAACCGCCCATTGCAGGAGCATGCCGCCGCTGATTTTGACGTTCACTTTTCCGGATTGCCCAGGCACCGCTACTTTGAAGGTCTTCGGCGATGCCTCGTACTGGATCACAAGCTGCCGGAAGGTCGCGCCGATGTCGCCGTATCGCTTACGGCATGCGGCCTGTCCTTGGCACGCCTTGAACACCGCATTGATCCCCTCACCGGCGCTGGTCCACGCTGCGACACCGCCGGCGATTGGCGGCGGAAACACGCCGTCGATGGCGACGGATCGGATGCCGCCGGGATGCCGTTTCATATAGGTCAGGGCCAGATCCGTTCCGTAGGAAATGCCGTACACGTTCCATTTAGGGATGTGCAATGCGACGCGCAGATCGTCGAGGTCGTCCGCACTTTCCAAGGAGTTATACGCGCCGAGGTCGCTAGTGCGCGCCAATAACTCCTGGCGGCATTTGAGCGTTGCAATGGAATACGCCCGCTGCGTTGCGGGTGCATCGTATGGCATGTTGAGCGTTTCGGCACCCCAGCGATCGACCGGCTCGCACGTCAGCTTCGGTCGAGCGGTATACGTGCCGCGTTGCGACATAAAGACGACGTCGCGATCGGCGTTGAGTTTTCCGGCCAGCGCCATCGGGATCTCGGTAATCGCATCGTCTCCCGGGCCGCCGGCAAGCCACACGATCGGCTCCCTCCTCTTTACTGCGGCCGCCGCTGGAATGATTGCCACCGCCAAGCTGATCGTCCGGCCGCCGGCACGCTGCCGGTCCTCGGGAACGATGAGCCGTCCGCATCGCGCCCCTTTCAGCTGCGGAATGGGCTCCGGCGGCGCCGGGCACGGGCCTGCAACGAACGACGGCGCGCTCGGCGCTGCCGCCGTAGCGAAATGTGCACCCGCACCCGATGCGACCAGTATGCCGACGAGAATTGCAAACCACGATCCGCGTTTCATTTAAATTCGATTCCGCGCACGGTTGCCGCGCACGACGTGTTTGTTTTACTCGGACTCGCGAGAAACGATTGGAAGATCCGCTGCGCGCACGGCGACTGCACGATCACCCAGTGTGCCATACCCGGCATGCGCACGTACGTCGACTTCGGCAACGTTGCGGCAGCATATCGTCCCCACTGCGCGCCGGTTTTTGCGTCGATTGCCCCCACCACGATAAGCGTAGGTAAACTGCTATGAACTCGAATACGCTGCGATGCAGGCCCTGGCGGAACGTTCCACACGTCGCACAGTTCGTGCTCGAACGGCAGTTGGGGAGCGTTGATCAAAACCGAGGAAGGCCAGGCCGGAAACGCCTGTCTTCCGGCGCGCAAGATTGCCGCGCGCGAACCGTACGGCGTCGATTCCCGACAAAGGAAACTCTGCGTCATGCCCAGCGCCTGCTCCGGAACGGGAGTGACATGCGCTCCAGCCGCTCGCTGCTCGAGAAACATTTTCGGATTACCGTGCGCGAGCTCTGTAATTGCTCGTGGAACATCCGCCGCCTTGGGCCTGTTTCCTACGAGCATGTTTACGAGCGCGCCGCCGTCCAACACGATTTTCACCGCGTTCTTGCCGTGCGGCGGAACGACTCTACGCACGAGCGGATGCGCCTCAAAGCGGCGCACGAGCTGCGTAAACGTCGCTAACAGGTTCGGATATTTGCGAGCGCACTTCGGCTGCGCCTGACAGTCGCCAAAGACCGTCATCATCCCCTCACGCGCGCTGCTCCATGTCCAGGGAAGGCTGATCGCATCCGGCGGAACGACCGAATCGATCGTAACGGTACGGACACCGTCGGGGTGATCGCGCATCAACGAGAGCGCAAGATCGGTTCCGTACGAGTACCCATACAGGTCCCATCGACGCACGCCAAGCACGCGCCGCAGATCGACGAAGTCTTGCTCGTTTTCCGTCGTGTTGTACGCGCTGAGGTCGATGCCTCGATTGATGAGCCGGCGGCGACACGCGGCCGCTGCTGCCGCTTGCGTTCGTCCGGTCGAGGGCGCATCGTAGACGAGACTGACTTGGTGCGCGTAGTATCGGTCAGACTCCGGGCAGTTGAGATCGGGATCGTCGTACAGCGTCCCACGCTGATTCATGATGATGAGATCGCGATTACGATTGATACCGGCGTCGACCAAGAACGGCGTGTCCAGAATCGCCGCCTCTCCCGGTCCGCCCGCCATGAACACGATCGGGTCGGGCTGCGCGGGTTTCGAACTCGACGGCACTATCGCGACCGCGAGGCGAATTTCCCGGCTCTGAGAGTTTGAACGGTTTTCCGGCACGACCAGAAAACCGCAGCGCGCATATTGCAGCGCCTTAATCGGCTCCGGCGTTTTCGGGCACGCCGCTTTATCGAACCGCGGCGTAGACGGCGCGTTATGGCCCGCGGCAAAGAGTGCGGCGAACGCTAAAAGAGATAACACGACAAGTCGCATGCTATAGACGTGGTGTGCGTGCTGCAGTAAAGAGGCGGCCGCCGTGGGCCGTTATAGCTTGAGAAGCCCGGCGTAATAGCAAAGCATTCGCCCTTCAAAATTTTCCGACGTAAGGCTCATTCTGTGAGGCGAGCGCAGCTCCCCTGTTGCGCCACGCCCGCAACCCGGCTCCTAGGCCCGCACTCTAGTCGGTCGCTACAACCGGATGCTTTTGGAAACCGCTCGGGCGCCCAAGTCTCACAGCGTGCCCGGCGAGTACGGCGTGAACCCCTGCGCGCCGTCGCGCACGCCCATATCGTACGCCTTGGCAATGAGTGCGCCGTCGTCGTGCCGACCGGCAACGGCTCGCGCGGGCGCAGAAACGCGATCAATGCGTCCGCTATGCCGCTCGCAAGGCTTTGCGCCGGCGAAAGGCGTTGCAGCTGGTGCTTCACGTTTGATTCGACGAAGGTCGACCGAATCGCCGAATACATGATGTGCCGCTGCATGACGCTACGGCCCGGTTAGTCGGTTCTGCCGGGCTTGCGCTCGTGCAGCCAAACCTGATTGCCGTCGGGGTCGCTGACGACCGCTATCCGGCACATCGGCAGATCGTACGGTTCGGTCACCTGGACGCCGCGTTCCATAAGCTTTTTGCGATACGCGGCAAGCTCTGGTATCTCGACTGCCAAGGATTGAGCCGTTCCCGGCGTGCCGACTTGCTCGAAATTGCCCACGCCGAATGTGGCGCCGTCGATGTCGAATTCCACCCACGCCGGCGATTCGAGGCCGGCTTTCTTGAAACCCAGCGTCTCTTCGTAAAACGCAACGGCACGCTGGAGATCCGTGACGGGATACATGATAAACGCAACGCGGTTTGCAGACATCGTACATCGCTCCTGAAGTATGCGCGACGGGGCCGACGCGCCGACCGGTTTTCGCGATGCGTGCCAAACGTCATGCAGAAAAAAGGCGGAGCGCGTTGCGTCGCTCCGCCCTTTTCTCGCGCAGGGTGATTAGATCTGCGCGTTGAGGAGGGTCACGTCTATCGATCCCAATCCGGTCGTGTAATCGTAACCGGGAAGGGCGGTGTAGGTGCCGTTCGCACCGACCAGGATGTCGTGGAATCCGCCGTCGGGTTGCCAGGGCGGCGGCCCCGTCTGACGAGCACCCGCCGCGTGCGACGAGAAGTTCTTGTAGAACAGCGGGGCTGCGAATCCGAGCGATCCTCCGTGCGTCTGCTGCAGCCGGGCGTATGCGCCGGCAGCCAGCGGCGAAGCAAGACTCGTTCCGCCGATGATCGTCCATCCGCTTTGATCCGACAGGTACAGGTTCATGCCGGTTTGCAAGTCGCCGTCCATCGAAATGTCGGGTACTCCGCGGAAGCTCTCACCGTTCTGACTAACCGGCTGCGCCTGCGCTTCCCAATACGGCGAGTACTCGAATTGGCTCAGGCCGCCCCCGCCGGAATACCAGGCGGCTTCGCCCTGATACGATCCGTCGGTTTGCGTTACGAGCGTCGTGCCGCCGACTGCGACGACATAAGGTGAGGCGGCGGGATATTCCACGAGCGGAACGCCTGCGGGTACGCCGTTGGGCGTGCCGACGCTGCAGAACGATCCGGTGTCGCCGGACGATGCGAACATCGTCTGCCCTTGCGCGGCGCCTTCGAGGAAGAGTTCGTCGTCGACCAGCATCGAGCCGTCCACGTACGGGAACGCCTCGCATCCTCCGAACGACGAGTTGCCGATCTTGGCGAGATCGTCGGTCACCCATTTGCTGTACATCAGCGCGATATCCGAATCGGTCAGCGACGGCGCGTCGTACAGGTAGATCGTTTTCACGGCGCGCGCCATGCCGCTGGATGCGGTCATGTCGAGCGTCCATTCGTCATCGCCCGAGGTGTCGGTTGAAGCAATGCCGACCTGCTTTACGGTTACCGGCACCGGCACGAGGCCGTCGGCCTGTTCGTTCACGCGCAGATCGCTAATCGACTGCTGGACCGCGCCTTCGGCCATCACCGCAACGTTGATGCTCGTGGCGGCCGGAACGCTGCCGGCGTCGTACGCGCGCCAGTAATCGGCCGGACCGTAGTTGCGCAAGCATCCCGCCTGCGTGCTCGGTTCGGAAACCGGCCCCGTCGGAAATCCGACGATCTCCAGTCCGTACAGACTGCACGGCGACGGCGGCGCTGCGGTCGGAGTGGGCTGCGGCGTGGGCGTCGGAGTCGCGCCGTGCTTGGTATGCGGAGTGGTCTTCATCGCCTGCGCGTTGCTCAAACCCAAAACGGCAAGTACCGTCCCGCCCAGTGATTGCGGAACGTACGCGGGCGACGTATTGGCAAACACCGTCGCGCCGCTCTGTGAAAACGACTCGAGCTTCGTGTCGAACGCCTTTTCGACTTGAGCTGCGGTTCCCGTAGCGCTCACGAGCAGATTATTGGGCTCGGTTTGAATGTTGGTCAGGCCCTGCGATTGCAGATATGACGTAACCTGCGTCACCTGCGAGCTCGTCGGCGCGTAGGTGGACATGAACGCGCCTTGACCGATCTGCTGGCCCGAGGCGACAAGCGATTGTAGCTGGCTCTGGTTGCGCATTTGCAACCCGACTCTCACGGTCACCGAATGCGCGGCAACCAGCGCGCCCAAGTCGGCCGCGTTGGTGAGTTTCACCGCCTGCGTACCGGTGTTGGCCCAGCCTGAGGGAGCGGCAGCCATGGCAACGGTCCGCGTCGTGCGCGAACCGGCCATTGACGATGATTGCGGCGAGCCGAGAAGCGGCGGAGTGGCCGAGGTTCCCCCATGGCCGGAACAGGAAGCGGTAAGAATGCCGGCGGTGACCGCTACGGCAACGAGTCTTTTCATGCGAGTAATCCTCCTCGCATTTCACTTTAGCGGGAGCGCTGCTACCCCAATATACTCAAAACCGGGTACTCGCAGCGGCCCTACCGGATAACCCCGGCCGCAAAGAATCCCAAGCCGACCAGCGTGGCGCCGCCGCCCACCAGCAGCAGCACCTTGGTGCGCATCAGCGCGGTAATCGAAACCAGGACGATAGATACTTCGAACAGCGTCGCGGCGACTTGGTAATTTTCGTACGACGTCATGTACCGCTCGGCGCCCTCCATGTGCTCTTCGGACTGCGCCTCGAGCAGCTGCGCCTTTCGCAGCGTGCTTTTCGCCTGCGAGTTTTCCTGGACCATGCGCGAGTCCATCGATGCGCGTCCTGCCGTGCCGCTGCGGGCCACGCCCGCGTCGATGAGCGCCTGATCGAGCTGCACTTTGATCCGCTTGGATTCGTAATAGTTGTATTGGTCCGAAGCTTTGGATTGATACAGGATCGCTTCGTTCTTTTCGGCCAGTCCCGAGATCGAACCGTGATGCGTGAACAGCGTTGCCAGTGCGGCGAGCACCGCGATGACCGCCGTCATCACGGGAACGATTTTCTCGCCCGAACCGATCTGTTCGCTACGTTGCTCGATTTCGCGCAGCGCCTGCGCTGCGTTGAACTCGCCCATGCGTTAGGCGTAAGCGATCGAAACGATTCGCAGCGC
Source organism: Vulcanimicrobiota bacterium (assembly GCA_963777315.1). Classification (GTDB taxonomy): domain Bacteria; phylum Vulcanimicrobiota; class Vulcanimicrobiia; order Vulcanimicrobiales; family Vulcanimicrobiaceae; genus CAVYEM01. The sequence goes on along the minus strand of CAVZQC010000002.1, from coordinate 848,250 downwards.
GAGATTCCCGGCGGGGCGTTCCCACACCACGCGATCGCCGGCGCGGTGTTCCAACAGCGCCTGCGCCAGCGGCGAAAGCCAGCTGATCGTGCCTTGCAGCGGGTCGGCTTCGTCTTCTCCCACGATGCGATACGTTTGGCGCGAGCGATCGGGCTGTTCCACGGTAACGCTTGCGCCGAAGTTCACGACGTCTTTGGGCTGCTCGCGAACGTCGACGACGATCGCCGCCTCCATGCGCTCTTGCAGGCTCTCCACCTCGCGCGCGTTACCGTCGGCTTGGGCTTGCGCCAGCCGCGCTTGGAGCTGGTCGTATCCGGCGGGCGTAACGTAATACGGATCATGCCGCTGTGGACGGGGCGGGACGATTTCGGGATCGCCGCCGTCGTCGTCTTTGACGAAAGCTCGGCTCACGGTAGCCTAGCATATACCCGTTTTTGCAAGTGCGCCTTTACCGAATCGTCGCGACCAGCCACACCGCGTACGCCGCAATTCCGAAGACCATGTACGCCACGTAATCGGTGAAAATGCCGCTGTGCAGGTCCCGCAGCCCCTTGAGCGGCGGTCCCAACACCGGGCGAAGCAGCTGCGGCAGATGACCGCGATACAGTCCGATGAAAGCAGCGAGAATGGCGGCCGCCGTAACGCTCAGATTGATGGCGACGTCCTGAGCGGTTCGGTGGTCCGGCGCGACGGCAGGCAGTGGGGAATGAACGTTGTGCAGCACCGACGCGACGTAGTATCCGCGGTCGACGAAAGCGTGCGCGGCACGGCTGACCGCGTGCCACAGGTCCCCGCTCATGCCGGCCCAAGTCGCAAGCGCCATCAACGCGATCGGAAGCGCGAGCGCAGGCCACGGCGTTCGCTCCAAACGCTCGCCGTCGCACTCGGTCTCTTCTTCGCGCGGCGAAAAGCCGCTTTGCTGCGCTTTGCCGATGCCCCAAGTAATGTGAATGCCCGAGCGCAGCACGGCGCCGGCGTCGATGGCCGACGCGAACGCCATGAACATCGCTACCGCAAATAAGCCGCGATCCTTCATCGCCGCGTCGTACAGCACTTTGGCGGCCGAAATCGCAAAGGGCGGCATGGCCGCCAGCGCGAGGCCGCCGATCAAATACACTGCGCTGTTGACCGGCATGGCGCGCCCACGCCCACCGAGCTCTTCTTCATCGAGCGAACGAAAGCGATTCAAGTAATTGCCGGCGCAAACGAACAGCGCGCTTTTGATCAGACCGTGCGCGAGGATGAACATCGCCGCGCCCGCAGCGCCGGCCGCGCTGAATAGCCCCAGCGCCGCGACGAACATGCCCGAGTGGCTCACGGTCGAAAACGCAAGCAGGCGTTTTATGTGACGCTGCGCGTACGCCATGACGGCTCCGATAAGCGCCGTGGCGATACCCACGCCCACGAACAATGCTTTGACTTCGTGGGCGTGAACGCTCAGCGCTCCGGAAAACACCGTCCAATAAATGCGCGCAACGCCGTACAGCGCCACCTGCACCATGATGCCCGAAAACAACACGCAGATCGGCGTAGGCGCAACCGCGTGCGCGTCGTCGAGCCAAAAATGGAACGGCGCGACGGCGCCTTTGACGAAGTACCCGGCGACGATCAGCCCGAACGATACCGCGATCAGGCCGTCGGCCGGCCGCTGCGCGACCACTTGCCCGAGCTGCGCCAGATTGAGCGCGTCGGTGCGGCCGTACAGCAGCGCGATGCCGAGCAGCACCATGAATCCGGCGATGGTATTGGTCACCGCAAGATTGATTGCGCCTTCGATCGATTCGGCTTCCTCGATTTTGTGCGCAGTCAGCGCTATCGCCGCGGCGGTCATCAATTCGAACCAGACGAACATGTTGAACAGATCGCCGGTTAGCGCGTAGCCGCACATCGACGCCAAGAACGCCATGAGGAGCGAGTGAAACAGCGTGCCGACGATGTCGAACCCCATCCACGTGTAAACCGTTGCCGCAAAAACCAGCAGCGCGATGAAGCTCGCAAGGCCCGCACCGATTGGATCGACCGTAAAGCTGATGCCGATCGCCAGCGCGTGATGCGGCGTCCAGCCGCCCATCCAGTGCACGATGGGCCCGTTCGCCGCAGTGTACAGCGTCAGCACGATGCCCATTCCCAGCACCGCCAGCGACGTGACCGACGCCAGCGCGCACGAAAGCGTGCGCGGCATGTGCTTGGAAAACGGCACCAACAGCGCGGCCATCACGAGGGGAACCGCTACGCACAGCGGCGCCAGCACCGAAACTGCGGCGGCGTTCATTCGCTCATTGGGCGCAGTTTACGCGGATCGATCGTGCCGCGGCGGCGATAGACTTGCAGGGTCAGCGCCAGCAGCAGCGCCGTAACGGTGGCTCCGACGACGATGTCGGTCAGCGTGAGCGCCTGCACGATCGGGTCCACCGAAGGCGAACCCGGCGGATTGGTCTGCGAGAAAATCGGCGCGCCGGCCTTGGCATGAAAGCCGATGGAGAGCAGCAGCACGTACGTCGAAGACTGTACGACCGTGATGCACAGGATCGTGTGAATCAGGTTGCGGCTGTGCACGATCCCGAAACACCCGATGAAGAACAGCCAGAATGCGACGGCGTACGGCAAGTACAGCGTCCAGTTGCTCATCAGTCGGGCTCTTCGATGTGGCGCATCTGATGCAAAAACACGAGCAGCAGCACGGTAAAGCCGCAGCCGATCTCGATGAACACCGCAGCGTTGATCAGCTGCACCGTGCCGCCCGAAACGATCGCGCCGCTTTGCCCCACGTACAACGAATTTTTCAAAAATGCGCCGGCCGCAAAAGCGGTGGCGATGCCGATGAACGCGTAGCACGCCGCGCCGAACGCCTTGAGCGAATTGAGCACCTCACGTTTGGCGACCGCGGTGAACGCCGCATAACCCACGCCCAGATACACGCAGGCTATGGCGCTGCCGAAGACCGCGCCGCCTTGAAATCCGCCTCCCGGGGTAACGGTCGTGTGCGCCGCGACGTTCATCGCCATCGCCACCAGAAACGCCGCGAGTCCCATCGGGAACCACCGGATCGCTCCGGTTTGCGCCCGCATTGCAGGCAGCTCCATCGGCTCTTTATGCTGCTCGGCCTTGGCGTGCAAGGCGCCGAGCATGAAGAGCACCCCGGTAACCGACGTAAAAAAAATGAACTCTTCGCCCAGCGTGTCAAAGCCGCGGTAATCGAAGTTGACCGCCGTGGCGACGTTCATGATATGGCGCTCGATGGGCGCGGCTTGCAGTAAATAGTCGCTGTACGCGCCGCTGAACGACCCGAACCGCGGCAGACCCGTCACTCCGTACAGCAGCGCGCCGAAAGCAATGGCGCCGAATACCGCAAAGAACGCCGTCCTGAACTTGGGATTCACGTGCGGTCTGCCGTTTTCATCAGCGCTACGAGCACCATGAGCGGAATCGCCAGGGTTCCGACCGTCAGCTCCGAGAGGGCAACGTCGGGCGCGTGCAGCGCAAAGAACAACAGCGCCATGAGGCCGCCGTACAACGAATAGATGAACAGTTGGTTTACCGGCCGTTTGCTGAAGACGACGGCTCCCCCGACGACCGCAACCACCAAGTACAGAACGATTTCCAGCAGGCTCATTTGCGCGGCTTACGGCGGTATTCGGCCACGGCAATCGCGTGCGAGGTGATGGGGCCGCCCATCAGCAGCACGACGGTGACCACGGCCATCTTCACGGTGGACTGCCCGGCGGGTATTTCGATCAGCACGGCGATCATGCACAGGATCGGCAGCAGGACGTTGGTCATTCCGCTGCAGTGCAGCGCCGCGAAGTTGTTTTTGCTGCGCAGAATGCCCAACACCGAAATCAGGGCGACGAGCGCCGCGAGCAGCAGCACCACCGCCGTTGCAACCTGACGCGCCATCAGAGCCAGCGCTCCAAGAAATGCGCGTAGGCGAGGCCTCCGCCGATGGACAGCATCGCTACCGCAATGCCCAGTTCGGCAAACGACTCACTGGCGAACGCAATCGACAGCAGGACGAACATCAGCGCTCCGATGACGCCGGTAAATTGCAGGGCGACGAGCCGGCGCACGGTGTCTGCGGACAGTGCCACGTAAATCCCCAGCGCAAGCGGCACGAAGAGCAGCTCCGTACCGAACAGTAAACCGTCGAACGAACTCACGCTCACAGCGGCCACTGCGGCGAGGCGTGCGGCTGTGCGTCGGCGACCAGCTTGTGCAGCACCAGTTCGCCGCGCAAATCGACTTCGGTGACCAGAGAATTGGGCGAGGCGCTGATTCCGAAAATCGCCAGGCCTTCACGTCCCATCGTCCAGGGATCGTCGCGTTCGCCCACGTCGTACGGCAGACGAATGAAGTAGCCGTCCAGATTGCCGCCCGCTACCAGCGTGCTCACGATGCGTTTGCCCACGAGCACCGCATCGGTAATCATGCGCGCCGGCACGCCCGCCAAATGGCGCAGCCAGGACCAGCGCGCGCGCACTCCCGGGTCGCCGTTGCGCAACGCGACCGCGACGATGATGAGTGCGAAGGCGGCGATGATGGCGCCTGCGATTATTTCGCTGCCGTTTTGGGTTAAAACAGTGATAACGTACGCCGCGAAGACGGCGAACCACCACAACGCCCATCGCATCGAAACTCGTATACCCCAAAGGAATACGACTCCTACACCGAAGGCGGCCGGAAGTATGCGCGTCGACCTGGCCTATGCGTATCACGCTCGGCACAAGCCGCAAATCCTGCGCGTGCAGCAGGTTGACTCTGTCGTTTTCGAGCGCTGCGAAGACGGCTTTGCAGCCGGCAAACCGCACGCGCTGTATAGCGGAACGAAGAGCTTTTGGGGTATAGCCGCGGTCTTGGCGCAAGCAGAGGGTTTGCTGTCGCTGGACGAATCGGTTTGGCACGGCGCCACGGTGCGCCAATTGCTCGATCTGACCGCAGGGCTTGCCTTCGGCGGTTTGGGGACCGCAGTCCCGACGTACGAAAAAGCCCTGCGCGCACAGCAGCGCGATGCACCGGGCACGCGATTCACGTACGGCGGGATACCGCTGCAGATTTTCGGCGCCGTGTTCGCGCAGCGTTTGGAGCCGCTCGGATTGACGCCTCACGAATTCTTACGCCGGCGCGTGCTCGAGCCGCAGCACGTCGAGATCGCTTCGTGGCGAACGCTGACCGACGGCGCGCACCCGCTCCCCACCGGAGCCAGCTTGACGGCGGAGAATTGGGCGCGCTTTGGAAAGTACGTGTGCCGCAATGCCGGTCGATTCGAGCAGTGCTTTCGCGGTTCGCCCGCCAATCCGCGCTACGGCCTGTGCTGGTGGCTCGCGCCGGCCGGAGCGCCTGCGGATTTGGCCTACGCCAGTGGGTCGGGCGGTCAGGCAATGTACGTCGTGCCCTCGCAGCAACTGGTCGTGGTGCGCTTCGGCGCGGGCGGTTCGTTCAACCACCAGGCGTTTTTGCGCCAATTGTTCTCGCAGTAGCCATCACACCGGCGCGAGATCCTCGAGCGCCACGTTGTTGGTTCGGATTCCGAATCCGCCGATGGCAACGATTACCACCGCCATGGCAACGGCGATAACCGTGAATACGCCCGCCGTTCCGTGCGCGCGCAGCACGGCGGCGATCAAAAATCCGACGAAGATCGAACTAAAGCGGCTCCACGAGTAGACGAATCCTACCGCCTGCGCGCGGATGCGCGTGGGGTACAGTTCGGCCTGATACGCGTGGAATACGCACGAAAACCACGCGTTGGCCAGCGTCACGATTATGCCCAATGCCAGGATGGAGAAGGGCATGCGCGCGCGGGCGAACGCCATCCCCGCCAGCGCGATCGCCGCCGCCAGACCGACGATCTGCCACTTGCGCTGCCAGCGATCCGACATGCGCATCGCCAAGAGCGGCCCCAGCGGGTTGACGATCGCGATGATGAACGAATACTCCAGCGACTTGGCGAATCCGACGCCGCGCGAAGCCAAAAAAATCGGCACCCAGGCCGTAAAGCCGTAAAAGCCGATCGTCTGCGCCAAATTGAACACGACGAGCGAGGCCGTGCGCATGCGGTACGTGCGGTTCCAAATCGACGTCCACGCATGCGCTAGATCGGACGGTTCGCTGCGCGCGCGCGCATCTTTCCAGCGCGTCGACTCCGGAAGCCCGCGGCGGACGAACCATACCGCAATCCCGCCCAGCGAGCCGATCATCGCCACGTAGCGCCATCCGGAAACGCCGGCAAGTTCGCGCGGAACCAGTAAGTACGCGGTCAGCGCCGCGACCGGAATCGCAAGGTAGCCGATGAACTGCGAGAACGCGATCCAGTAGCCTCGCTGCCCTTTGGGAACCAGCTCGGAAATATACGTATCGATCGTGATGAGCTGCACGCCGATCCCCAGTCCCGCGATGAACCGCCACAGATCGATCGCCTGCGGGCTGCGGCAAAACGCCATGACGAGAGTCGCGCCGGAATACCAGAGCAGCGAATACGTGAACGTGGCTTTGCGGCCCAGGCGGTCCGAGACCCAGCTGAAGAACAGCGTCCCCAGAAACATGCCGGCAAAGCCTGCTCCCACGAAGCTCGCAAAACCGCGCAAAGCAAACGGCGAAACGGAAGTCGCCACGAACAGATGGTCGCGGATCAGCCCGAGCGACACGTACGCGGTCATGAACAGATCGTACAGCTCGAACCAGCCGCCGATCGAAATGCGCAGCACGATGCTGCGCAGGCTTGGCGCCCGCGTCACGGCAAAGCCGTTAGCGTATGCCCGCCGCCTTCAGCCGCGCCGCCAGCGGATCGTATTGGTTCTTGACGTAACTGCGGTAAACCGCAACCTCGGCTGCGTATTCGCGATCGAAGCGTTTTGCATAGTCGAGCAGCGCGGGCGTGGGCGGCTGCGCGCCGCCGAAGCCTGAGCGCGGGATGTCCTCGCGCAATTGCCCGGGGTATTGAATCGAGTCTTCGTCGTTTTTGTAGTCGGCGGTAAACCGATGGAAGACGGCGTCCTGCGACTTCTGAACCGCGTCGACCTGCGCGAGCAGCGCTGCATTGCCGCTCTTGCTCAGCGACGCGCGCGCTGCCGTAAGGGTCTTACGCTGGGCGTCGATCTCGTTGAGGATCGTGTCGATCTGCCCTTGCACGTCGAGATACTTTTTGGAAAACGCATAGGCTTGCTCGAGCTGAGCTTGCGTATACGGACTCGCGGGATCCGCCTTGACGGCAAAGCGCTGCGCGTACTGGCGTCCGTTGAGCCGAATGCGCGCGGTATATACGCCCGGCACGACCAGTGCCCCCACTTCCGGTCCGCGGAACTGTTTCGCCGTGCCGTTCCATTGCGGCGGCCCGTCTTCGCGCAGGTTCCAAACCACGCGATTGATGCCGGCCGCGTTCGGTACCCCGGCCCCCGCGCTCGGACCGCGCGTTTCATCCGCCGGCTGTTGACCCGATTTCGGTTTTTGCGCGGGTTTGATGTGCCGGACGATTCGCCCGCGCGCATCGAGAATCTCGATGGACGCACCGCCGGGCTGCGGCGCGGCTTGGTAAAAGTCCAAGATCGCGCCGTACGGCGGATTTTGACCGGCAAACCGCGTGTAGATGCCTTCATCGTTGGAGTGCATGTCGTATGCGTACGCCGTGCGCGGCCTGAACAGCATAGCGCGCGCCCGCTGTGCCGCGGCCAGGTTCTGCACGGAACTGATATCGTCCAGAATCCACAAGGCGCGCCCGTGGGTCGCGATCGCCAAGTCGTTGAACTGCGGCTGTTCGCGAATGTCGCGCACGGACACCGTGGGCAAATTGAGTTTGAAGTTCGACCAGTGCCCCCCGCCGTCGTAAGAGATCCACATCCCGTTTTCGGTCCCGGCGAAGAGCAGGTTGCGCGTGCGCATGTCCTCGCGCACCGAGCGTACCCATTGATCTTGCGGCAGACCGTCGACGATCTTCGTCCACGTCTTGCCGTAGTCGTGCGTGACGAACAGATAGGGAGCGTAATCGCCCGAACGGTGCCTGTCGACGTTCGCGTACGCCGTTGCCGCATCGAACGGTGACGGCGAAACGTTTTCTATCCGGCCGTATGGCGCAACGCCGGCGATCGTGTGTTTTTGCCAGTGCTTGCCGCCGTCGGTAGTCACCGCAATCACGCCGTCGTCCGCGCCGGTCCAAATGACGCCGGCACGCGCCGGCGAGCCCTCGATGTCGAGCAGATTGTCCGAAAACTCCGCGCTGGACACGTCGAGCGCGAGGGGACCGCCCGACGGCTGCTGATGCGCTTTGAGGTTGAGCGTGAGATCGGGACTGATGGTTTTCCAATGCACGCCGCGGTCCGTCGATTGAAAGACGACGTTGCCGCCCAGCCACAACACATGCGGATTCCACGGAGCAAACGCAATCGGCGAGTCCCAGTTGAAACGGTACTTGCGCGCAAACAGCTGGAAATCGTACCGGTTGAAATCGAAGTACGGCTGCACGAAACGGCTGGTCTGCGTGCGCTTGTCGTAATCCGCGATGCGTCCGGTTTGCAGATCGGTCAGCACGTGCTCGGGGTTTGACGGATCGGGCACGGCCCACATGCCGTCCCCGCCCACGACGTTCTGCCAGTGCTCGTCCAGGATGCCTTCGGGATTCTTCGAGTTGCTCGGTCCGCAGAAGGCATTGTTGTCCTGCAGCGGTGCGCATACCCAGTATGGGTTCTCGCGTACCGAAACGCCGACGTGATACACTTCGCCGATTGGAACGTTGCGTGAGAACATCCAGTTCTTGCCGCCGTCCAAGGTGAGCGCGTATCCCCCATCTTCGCCGGTGATCATGCGATTGGGATCGTTGGGCGCAATCCACATCGCATGATAGTCGACGTGCACTTGCGATGCGATCGCTGTAAACTTATGGCCGCCGTCCTTGCTCTCGGCCAGCTCTTCGGATACGGCGTACAGGTGATTTTCGTCTTTGGGATCCACGTTGATGTGCGTGAAGTAGAACGGCCGCTGATCGACCAGCGTATCGCTGCTGACCATCGTCCAGTTGTTGCCGCCGTCGTCGCTGCGCCACAGGATCCCGCCTTTGGCTTCAATCACCGCGTACACGCGTTTGGAATCGCTCGGAGCGATCGCAACCGCGCTGCGTCCCATGTATCCGCCGGGTAAGCCGTGCCCAGTCAAGCGCGTCCACGTTTTGCCTCCGTCGTTCGAACGCCAAATGCCGTCGTCCGGACCGCCGCTATGGAAGGTCCACGGCTCGCGCCGGAACTGCCATATGCTCGCGTAGACGATCGACGAGTCGTTCGGGTCCATCGCGAGTTCCGCCGCACCGCTCTGCGGACCGACGTACAGCGTTTTGCTCCACGTTCTGCCGCCGTCATTCGAAACGTACACGCCGCGATCGGCGCTGTCGCGAAACGGATCCCCGAACGCTCCGACGATCACGTGATCGGCGTTTTTGGGATCGACCAGGATGCGCGAGATGTGCCGGGTCGCCTGCAGCCCCATGTTGTGCCAGGTTTTGCCGCCGTCGGTGCTCTTGTAAACGCCGTCGCCGTAAGTCACGTCGTTGCGCGGATTGGATTCACCCGTGCCGACCCACACGACGTTGTCGTTGGTGGGGTCGATCGTCACCGCGCCGACCGCCGAAACCGGCTCTTTTTCGAATACCGGCGTCCAAGTCGCGCCGCCGTTCGCGGACTTCCACACGCCTCCGCCGGCCGCGCCGATGTAATACAACTGCGGATCGCTTGCAGTGCCCGCAACCGCGGCGATACGGCCGCCGGCGACGGCCGGTCCGACCGAGCGCCATTTCAGGGCGTCGTACGGCGCGCCTTGCGCGGCGTGCGGATGCGCGCACAGCGCACAGCACGCCAGCACCGATACGAGCGATACCGTAAGCGCGCGTTTCATTGCGTATCGATCCTTTCCGAACTCACGGCGAAACGGGACTTGCGCTCAGGCTCTTCATTCCGGCTGCGTGCAGCTGCGCGCTGACGGGCGCCAGCGTGCGTACATAGGCGTTGTAGTTCTGCACCGCCGTCCGGTATGCGGCATCGACGCGCGCGCCGTAATCGATCACTGCCGGCGTGAGCACGCCTTGCCCGAAGAATCCCAAACCCTCCATGTCTTCGCGCAGCGCACCCGGGCGCTGAATCGAATCCTCGTCGTTGTGGTAGTCCGCGGTCAGCTCGCTGAAGATCCGCTCTCGCGCGGCGAGCGCCTGCGTAATCTGCGTTTGAAGCGCGGCGTTGGACTTGGTCTTGGCGTCCGTCTTGGCCGAATCCAGCTCTTTCTTCACCGCATCGAGCGAATTGAGCATCGTGTCGACGATCGAGAACTCGCGCAGAAACTTCTTGCCGAATGCGTACGTCTGCTCGAACTGTGCTTGCGTGAACTTCGTGCGCGGGTCCGCCTTGACCGCGAACGATTTGGTGTACGTCCGCCCGCCGGCCGCCATCCGCACGGCATACGACCCTGGCGGAACGCCGGGGCCTTCATCGGGGCCCTGATAGCGCTCCTTCGCTGCGCCGTACCATTTGACCGGGCCGTCGATTTGGAAGTCCCACGTGTATTCGTTGATGCCGGCCTTGTTGTTCACGCGCGGAACGTCCTTGCCGCCGACCTTGTGCGTGCCTTTGACCGTTCGTATGACGTGCCCGCGCGCGTCGAGAATCTGAATCATGGGTGCGGTCTTTTGTGCCTGCTGCTGATAGAAGTACACCATCGCGCCGTACGGGGGATTGGGCGCAGTATAATCGGTGTACGTACCTTCGTCGTCGGAGTGCAGGTTGTACTCGTACGCCGTGCGCGGCGCGAGCACAAAGGCGCTCTGAGAAGCGCCGCCGCCGAGCTGCTCGAGCGGCCGGATGTCGTCCATGATATACAGCGCGCGCCCGTGCGTGGCGATCAGCAGATCGTCCCATTTCGGCTGGATGCGGATGTCGCGGACCGAGACCGTCGGCAGGTTGTTGCGAAAATCGTGCCACCTGCCGCCGCCGTCGAACGAAATCCACATTCCGGCTTCGGTTCCGGCATAGACGATGCGCCCGTTGCGTCGATCTTGGCGGACGGAACGTACGTACTGATCCCTTGGCAAGTTGTTGACGATCGAATTCCAATGTCCGCCGAAATCGTGCGTGACGAACAGATACGGCTTGAAGTCGCCCGAGCGATGACGATCGACGTTGACGTACGCCGTGCCGTCGCGCAGCGGTGACGGCGCCACGGTTTCGACGCGGCCGTACGGCGGAAGGCCCGGCGGCGTGACGTTCTTCCAATGCTTTCCGCCGTCGCGCGAGAGCTGCACCAACCCGTCGTCGGTGCCCACCCAAATCTCGCCCTTACGCAGGCTCGAGCCTTCGATGTCCAATATCGTGTCGGAATACTCCGCCCCCGAAACGTCGTGCACGAGCGGGCCGCCTGAAGGCTGCTGGTGCGCTTTGATGTTGAGCGTGAGATCGGGACTGATCACTTTCCAGTGGATTCCGCGATCGGTCGTTTGAAACACCGCGTTCGCGCCCAGCCATGCGATGTGGCCGTTCCACGGCGCGAATGCGATGGGCGTATCCCAATTGAACCGATACTTTGCCAGCGACAAGTTGTAGCTTGCCAGAGAACGCGCGATGTAGGGCATCGCAAAGATCGTGTCTTTGGTCGCTTTGTTATACACCGTCACCACGCCGTTTTGCGAATCGGCCCATATCCAGTTGGGATCGACGGGATCGGGCCACCCCCATTCTCCGTCGCCGCCGGCGACCGACACCCAGTACTTGTTCAGAATACCGGATGGATCGAGCGAATTGGACGGCCCGCACCAGCCGTTGTTGTCTTGCCATCCCCCGCAAACCCAGTATGGGTTCTCGTTGGAATAGCCGATGTGGTAGACTTCACCGATCGGCACGTTGCGGCCGAAAAACCAATGCTCGCCGCCGTCGACCGTGCGGGCGAAGCCTCCGTCTTCGCCCACGATGATGCGTTTGGGATCGTTGTTCGCAACCCAAATGGCGTGATAGTCGACGTGAACCTGCGGGGCGATTTCCTTGAATTTCTTGCCGCCGTCGGTGGAAAGCGCCAGCGCCTCGGAAACGGCGTACACTTTGTTGGGATCTTTTGGATCGACCGCGATGTGCGAAAAGTAAAACGGGCGCTGATCGACCAGCGTATCGTTGCTGACCATCGTCCAATTGGCTCCGCCGTCGTCCGAGCGCCAAAGGATGCCCTCTTTGGATTCGATGAGCGCATAAACGCGTTTGCCGTCGCTGGGCGCAATCGCCAACCCGATGCGTCCGGTCACACCGCCGGGTAAACCGTGACCGCTCAGTTTTGTCCACGTTTTGCCGCCGTCCGACGAGCGGTACAGCCCGTCATCCGGACCGCCGCTTTCGAACGTCCACGGCACGCGCTTGAAGTGCCAGATGCCCGCGTACACGATGCTCGGGTCCTGCGGATCCATTGCGAGGTCCGACGCGCCGCTCTGATCGCTCACGAACAGCGTTTTGCTCCAGGTTTTTCCGCCGTCGTTCGTAACGTACACGCCGCGATCTTGGCTGGGTCCGAAGACGTCGCCCAGCGCGCCGACGATCACGTGATTGCTGTCCCGCGGATCGACCAGGATGCGCGAAATGTGGCGCGTGCCCTGCAGGCCCATGTTCTTCCACGTTTTGCCGGCGTCGGTGGTTTTGTAGACGCCGTCGCCGTAGCTCACGTCGTTGCGCGGATTGGCTTCCCCGGTGCCCGCCCAGACGACGTCATTGTCGTTCGGATCGATCGTCACCGCGCCGATGGCCGCAACTTTTTCTTTTTCGAAGACCGCTTGCCACGTCTCGCCGCCGTCGTCCGATTTCCAGACGCCGCCGCCCGCGGATCCCAAATAATATAAGTTGGGATCGGTTTGCGAACCCCCGACCGCGGCAACGCGGCCGCCCGGCAGCGCCGGACCGATTTCGCGCCAATGCATGTTCGACCACGGCGGCCCCGGCGTCGGCGTGGAAGTGGGCGTAGGAGCCGGCTTAGCCGGTTTGGGCGGAGTGGGCGATCCTTTGGGATTGGGAACGCCCGGTTTGGCGGAAGCGGCCGGTGAAGCTGCTGCAGCGGGCACTTGCTGCGCGCGCGCCGGCAACGCACAAAAAACAGCCGCCATGCATGCAAGCAGGAAAGAAAAACGTCGCGTCATTCGCACTCCTTCGGAGAAGTTCAAATGAGTCTATCGATGTTGTGCTTTCCTGGTCTGCGCGTGCAAGTATGCGGGCACATTTTTGGCATACGCCCACCATTCCGAAAAGCCGATTGCCGCGCACATGATCACAAAAAATACAATGGCGCCGACGCTCAAAACGCGCCTGGAATGCGGCGAAATGCTCGAATACCGGCTCATCCGCGGCGAGCTTGGAGGATTGTCCACAAGGGACCTTCAGCCTCGGGGCGTATCCCCTGCGCGATGCGACGCTTCATCGCCTCGCTGCTCGCGGGCCTTGGAATCGCGGTTTGTTCGTTTGCTCCGCCGGCTGCGGCTGCAGCGCAAAACGTGCAGGCGAACAATCCGCTCGCGGTTCGCGCCTACGCGGGCGTGCTGCACAAGATCAATCCGCGCATGCCGGCCTGGCAAAGCCGCGACTTGGCCCATCACATGCTGCTCAACGCGAATCGCTGGAAGCTCGATGCCAACGTGCTCGTTGCGATCGTCACCGTCGAGTCGTCGTGGCACACGCATGCCGTTTCCAGAGTGGGAGCGCTTGGTTTGGGACAGCTGATGCCGCGCACCGCGCGCCAGCTGCGCGTCGACCCTCACGATCCGTACCAGAACCTGCAAGGAGCGGCCCGCTACTTGCACGGCTTGCTGAACGCATACCGCAACAAACCCCAGCGCTATGCGCTCGCGTTCGCCGCGTATAACGCCGGGCCGAAAGCGGTCGCGCGCTACGGCGGCATTCCGCCGTTTGCAGAAACGCAGCGGTACGTCGTCAAGGTCATGGCGGCATGGCAGCGCATCAGCTCCGTCGTGCGCATTCCCAAACCGAAAAACAGTGAACGGGCGCGAGCGCTCGCCGCGGGCGGCGCAGCCGCAGACGTCAAATACTGGGCAGGCACGCAGCGTTAGCGACGCATCCCTAAAACGCTATCGATGGCTTGGGCAACTCCGTGCGGATCGGCGATGAAGATCGCCTGCGCGCCGGCGTTGCGGGCCGCCTCGACGTCGCCGGCCTTGTCTCCAATCACCACGCAGCATGCCGGCTCGACGTTCATGGCGCGCGCCGCATCGAGGATCAGCTTCGGCTGCGGCTTGCGGCACTCGCAGCCGTCATTCTGGCCGTGCGGACAGTACAGCCAAACGTCGAACGGTCCCAGTATCAGGTCGATGCGCCGGTTGACCGCGTCGACTTGCGCGCACGTGATCATCCCGCGGGCGACGCCGCTTTGATTGGACACTACGCCGAGCGGCAGGCGCGCTGCGCGCAGGCGGTCGAGCCCCGCTAAAACGCCGGGAACCGGCCGCACGGCATCGGGATCGCCGTTGTACGGAACGTCGAACACCAGCGTTCCGTCGCGATCGAAGATCACCGCACACGGTTTCACCGTAGCGGATCGCTCAAATCGCAAAGAGTGCGATCGCGGCTACACCCATGAGAACGAACGACAGCCACGCCCAAGCGTTCGCCGTGAGCGAATTGCGCCATTTGCCCATCACGCCGGCGTTGTTGGCGATGCGAATGACCAAGAAAATGAGCGGCACGGAGACCACGCCGTTGAGTACGGCCGACCAGTACAGCGCGCGAATCGGATCGATGCGCAAAAAGAGCATGGCGACACCGACCACCAGACCGGCTGCCAGCACCGCGTAAAAGCGCGGTGCGCGATTGGGCGTTTCGTCCAAGCCCGCTCGCCGGAACGCCAGCATCTCGGCGGCGACGTATGCCGAAGAACCGGCCAGCGCGGGAATTGCGAGCAGACCCGTGCCCACCATGCCCAGCGTGAAGAGCAGATAGGCAAAATCGCCGGCCAGCGGCCGCAGCGCTTCGGCGGCGTCTTGCGCGGTTTGAATGTTGGTCTTGCCGTGCGCGTACAGCGTGAGCGCGGTGGTGGTGATGATGAAGAACATCACCAAATTCGAGAGCACCATGCCGATGTTCACGTCGAAATGCGCGTCGGCAATCTGCTTGTCCGTCGCCCCGCGCCTTTCGGCCACGGTCGTACGCCCCTGGGCTTTTTCCTCCTCGACTTCCAAATCGGATTGCCAAAAAAACAGATACGGCGTGATGGTCGTTCCCAGCACGCCCATCGCCGTCGTAATCCAGCCGCGGTTCAAGTGGACTTGCGGGATCACCAGATGCTGCAGCACGCGCACCCAATCCGGATGCACGATGAACGCGGTGACGATGTACGCAAACAGCGAGAGCGTCAGATATTTCAGAAACGAGGCGATTCGCCGGTAGGACAAATAGATGAGCCCCACCAGCAGGAAGGCGCCGAAAAGGACGTCCCAGGCGAGCGCGGGCACTTGCGGCACGACCAAGTTGGCCGATGCCGACATTCCGGCGAAATCCGCGCCGACGTTGAACGTATTGGCTGCGACCACCATGGCGCCGATTCCGTACGCCATCCACAGCGGAATCGATTTGCGAATGTTCGCCGCCAGCCCCAGCCCGGTAACCAGGCCGACGCGCGCGCACATGCCCTGAATGACCGCCATCATCGGCGTGGTCAGCAGCGAAAGCCAGAGCATCGAAAAGCCGGTGGAAGCACCGGCTACGGAATACGTCGATATGCCCGAGGGGTCGTCGTCCGACGCCCCCGTAATCAATCCGGGTCCTAAGGTGAGCAGCCGTTTCCAAAGCGTGCCGGATGCCGTCGCGACGTCGGGTCCTTCGATCCTGGGACGCGCTTTGGCGCTCATTAAGGTACCTAGTACCCGCTCTGTGGATAACTATTCGTTCAAAGGGGACACGTAAATCTCCGAGCCGCGCTCGACGAACTCTTTGGATTTCTCCTCCATGCCTGCGCGAGCGTAGTCGCGCACTTCCTGCGTGATCTTCATCGAGCAGAAGTGCGGGCCGCACATCGAGCAAAAGTGCGCGACCTTGGCTCCTTGCGCGGGCAGCGTTTCGTCGTGGAACTCGCGCGCGGTGTCCGGATCGAGGGACAGATTGAATTGATCTTCCCAGCGGAATTCGAACCGCGCCTTGCTCAGCACGTCGTCCCAATGCCGCGCCTGCGGGTGTCCTTTGCCGATGTCCGCGGCGTGTGCTGCGATCTTATAGGCGATGACCCCGTCTTTGACGTCCTGTTTGTTCGGCAAACCCAAGTGCTCTTTGGGCGTCACGTAGCACAGCATCGCCGTGCCGTACCAGCCGATCATCGCCGCACCGATGGCGCTCGTGATGTGATCGTAGCCGGGCGCGATGTCGGTCACCAGCGGCCCGAGCGTGTAGAACGGCGCTTCTTCGCACAGCTCGAGCTGTTTGTCCATATTTTCTTTGATCAAATGCATCGGCACATGACCGGGCCCCTCGATCATGACCTGCACGTCGTGCTTCCACGCGACCTGCGTGAGTTCGCCCAAGGTTTGCAGCTCGCCGAACTGCGCGGCGTCGTTCGCGTCTGCCTGGCAGCCCGGCCGCAGCCCGTCGCCCAGCGAAAACGCGACGTCGTACGCCTTCATGATCTCGCAGATCTCTTCGAAGTGGGTGTAGAGAAAATTCTCCTGGTGATGCGCCAGGCACCACTTTGCCAAAATCGAGCCGCCCCGCGAAACGATGCCGGTCACGCGCTGGGCGGTGAGCGGAACGTAGCGCAGCAGCACGCCCGCGTGAATGGTGAAATAATCGACGCCTTGTTCGGCCTGCTCGACCAGCGTGTCGCGAAAGAGCTCCCAGGTGAGTTCCTCGGCTTTACCATTGACCTTTTCCAGCGCCTGATAGATCGGCACAGTGCCGATGGGCACGGGCGCATTGCGCAGAATCCACTCGCGCGTTTCGTGAATGTTCTTGCCGGTCGAGAGATCCATCACGGTGTCCGCGCCCCAGCGCGTCGCCCACGTCATTTTTTCCACTTCTTCTTCGATCGTCGAAGCGACCGCGGAGTTGCCGATGTTCGCGTTGATTTTCACCAGAAAATTGCGGCCGATGATCATCGGCTCGCTTTCGGGATGGTTGACGTTCGACGGAACGATCGCGCGGCCGCGCGCAATCTCGTCGCGAACGAACTGCGGCGCAACACCCTCGCGAATGGCGATGAACTCCATTTCGGGAGTAATGGTTCCCCCGCGAGCGTAGTGCATTTGCGTCACGTTGGCGCCCGGTTTTGCGCGGCGCGGTTTGCGCGAGGCTTTGAAACGCACGGCGTCGAGCTCGGGCATCGCGTCCCGGCCGCGGCGGTAGATCGACGTCGGGCTTTCGAGTTCCATGGTATCCGCGCGGTCGAGTATCCAGCGCGAACGCACGGCTTCCAGGCCGCGGTGCACGTCCGTGGTCGATTCCGGATCGGTATACGGCCCGCTTGTGTCGTACACGACCTGCCGCTCGCCGTTGGTCAGCGCGATCTCGCGCATCGGAACGCGTATCGACGGCTCGCTTCCCTGCGAATAAATCTTGCGTGAGCCGGCTTCGACCGGTGAAGCGGCAACAGCCATTGAAGAGCTCCTTCCTACGCCGGCATTACCCGGATCAGGTTACGAGCGGTCGGCCCGCAAGGGCCCTCTCAGCCCGGCCGCGCCGAGCTCCCGCGATGCAAAGACTCTACCCGTTCGCGCTCGGGGATTCCCCTGCCGAAGGCGCAAAGCTCGCGGCGTGAACCGGTACTTGGTATTGGGCGGCGCGCAGATCGCCGTTGGAGCGGCCGCGATTTTCGCGCGCTTTGCGCTGGGCGGAGCGCACCCGATTGCAGTCGCGGCTTCGCGCATGGTCGTTGCTGCGCTCGTGCTGCTGCTCATTGGAGCGTTTGCGGGCGGACGTGCGCCGCAACGCTCGCCGGTGTCGCGCGCCGACAAGCGGATACTGGCGATTGCAGGCGTAGCGCTCGCCGTGCATTTCGGCGGGTGGATTTGGTCGCTGGAATACACGAGCGTAGCGATCTCCGTGCTGCTCGTAGCGACTTCGCCGATTTGGACGGCGCTTTACGATGCGATCGTGCACCGTTACCGGCTCACGCGCGTGGGCTGGTGCGCGCTGGCAGGCGCATTCGCAGGTTTGCTGCTCGTCGTTGGCTGGAGCACGACGCGTCCGCCCCAACCCGGGCATCAGGTGCTGGGCGGCGTGCTGGCACTGATCGGCGGAGGCGCAATCGCGGCGTACTTTCTGTTCGTCAGGCAAGTGCGCGCCGGCTACGGTACGCAAACGATCGTCACGCGCACGTACACGTGGGCGGCGATCGTGCTCGTCGCCGCATCGGCAATCGCGCGTCAGCCGCCGCCGCAATTGGCGCACGCGCAGGCGTGGGGCGGAATTCTGGCGATGGCGTTCATCTCACAGCTCTGGGCCACACCGCGCTCAACGCTGCGCTGCGCTGGTTTACGCCGAGCGCCGTTGCGCTCACGACGCTGTTCGAGCCGGTCATCGCAGCCGTCTTGGCGTTTTTTGCCTTCGGTGAACGCCTCACTCCGGCGGCCTTGGCCGGCGGCGTTTTGCTGCTGCTTGCAATCGCCGCCTTTTTACGCGAGGAAGCGGAGCGCTCCAGGCTGCAAATTGGCCTGGTCCATTAGCAAGGGAATGGATGGGCCGGCGGGAAGCGGCTGCGCATGACGAGCACCGGCATACCCCAAACGGCAGCAGGCCAAAACGGCGCGGGCGCCGGCTTCGCACCCGATCCGCAAGAAACCCGCGAATGGACCGACGCGATTGAAGGCGTGCTCGCGCACGAGGGTTCGGCACGCGCGCAGGAGCTGATCGAAGCGATCGTCGCAACCGCGCAGCGTGGCGGCGCTCACGTCTCTCTGGGCTTGTCGACGCCGTACATCAACACGATCCCCGCCGCACAACAGCCGCCGCTCCCCGGCAACGACGAGCTCGAAACGCGCATTCGCCATTACGTGCGCTGGAACGCAATGGCCATGGTCGCTCGCGCCAACAAGGAATCGTCCGAGCTCGGCGGGCATGTTGCGAGCTTCGCGTCGTCGGCCACGCTCTACGACGTAGGCTTCAACCACTTCTTTCGCGCGCAAACCGA
The DNA here is from genome assembly GCA_963777315.1 of Vulcanimicrobiota bacterium. Taxonomy (GTDB): domain Bacteria; phylum Vulcanimicrobiota; class Vulcanimicrobiia; order Vulcanimicrobiales; family Vulcanimicrobiaceae; genus CAVYEM01. The sequence continues at coordinate 829,134 of CAVZQC010000002.1, read as the reverse complement.
TTCGTTCGGCGGCGATCTGATTTTTCTGCAAGGCCACTCCTCGCCGGGTTTCTACGCGCGCGCCTTCGTTGAAGGGCGTATTACGCAGGAGCAGCTCGAGCATTTCCGCCGCGAAGTCGACGGTAAGGGATTGTCTTCGTATCCGCATCCGTGGCTGATGCCCGACTTCTGGCAATTCCCGACCGTGTCGATGGGCCTGGGGCCCATCATGTCGATCTATCAAGCGCGCTTCATGCGTTATTTGGACGATCGCGGCGTCATCGATGCCGGCGACCGCAAGGTGTGGGCGTTTTTGGGCGACGGGGAAACCGACGAGCCCGAATCACTGGGAGCGATTTCACTAGCGGGACGCGAGAAGCTCGACAATCTCATTTGGGTGATCAACTGCAACTTACAGCGGCTCGACGGACCGGTTCGCGGCAACGGCAAGATCATTCAAGAACTCGAAACCGTTTTCAAAGGCGCGGGCTGGAACGTCATCAAGGTCATCTGGGGCAGCAGACTGGGATGCGCTGCTCGAACGCGACCACAGCGGCAAACTGGTGCAACTGATGAACGAGTGCGTCGACGGCGATTACCAGACGTTCAAATCGCGCGACGGCAAGTACGTTCGCGACAATTTCTTCGGCCGCTATCCCGAAGCGCTCGATCTGGTTGCGCACATGAGCGACGACGACGTTTGGGCGCTCCAGCGCGGGGGGCACGATCCGCGAAAAGTGTATGCGGCGTATAAAGCGGCATTCGAACACACCGGGCGCCCTACCGTCATTCTCGCCAAGACAATCAAAGGCTACGGCATGGGCGCGTCCGGAGAAGCGCAGAACATCGCCCATCAAGCCAAAAAGATGAAAGTGGAATCGATGCGCACGTTTCGCGACCGGTTTCACCTGCCCATTCCGGACACGGAGGTCGAAAAACTCACCTTCATGCGTCCGCCGGACGACAGCGCGGAAATGCAGTACCTGCGCGACATGGTCGCCCGTCGCGGCCACATTCCCACCCGGCGCACCAAGTCGGCTTCGCTGGCCGTTCCCGATCTCTCCGCGTTCGATACGCACCTCAAAGGCACGGGCGAGCGCGAGATCTCGACGACGATGGCGTTCGTGCGCGTCTTCACCGCCTTAGTCAAGGACAAGATCGTCGGGTCGAAGATCGTGCCGATCGTGGCCGACGAATCGCGCACCTTCGGCATGGAGGGCTTGTTTCGCCAGCTCGGCATCTATTCGTCGGTGGGGCAGCTGTACCAGCCGCAAGACGCCGAGCAACTGATGTGGTATCGCGAAGACAAACAGGGGCAGATTCTGCAGGAGGGCATCAACGAGGCGGGTGCGATTTCGTCATGGATCGCGGCCGGCACGTCGTACTCCACGCACAACGTGCCGATGATCCCGTTTTACATCTTTTATTCGATGTTCGGCTTTCAGCGCGTGGGCGATCTCGCGTGGGCGGCCGCCGATTCGCGAACGCGCGGGTTTCTGCTGGGCGCCACTTCGGGCAGAACGACGCTCAACGGCGAAGGGCTGCAGCACGAGGACGGCCACAGCCAAGTGTTCGCGTCCTTCATCCCCAATTGCGTTTCGTACGATCCCACGTACGGCTACGAAGTGGCCGTCATCGTGCAGGACGGCTTGCGCCGCATGCTGACCGATCAGGAAGACGTCTACTATTACATCACGCTGCTCAACGAGAATTACCGGCATCCCGACATGCCGCCGGATGCGCGTGAAGGCATTCTCAAAGGGATGTACCTGCTGCGTTCCACTGTTCCCGAGCAGAGCAAGAAAAAAACGCCCCGCGTCCAGCTGATGGGGTCGGGTGCGATCCTGCGCGAAGTCGAAGCCGGAGCCGAGCTGCTGGCGAACGACTTTAACGTCGCAGCCGACGTTTGGAGCGTGACCAGCTTCAACGAACTGCGGCGCGACGGCATCGAAGTCCAGCGCTGGAATCTCGTGCATCCGCAAGAGCAGGCACGCCTTTCGTACGTGGAGCAGTGTCTGGCCGACCGGGAAGGCCCTGCGATCGCGTCGACCGATTATATCCGCACGTATGCCGATCAGATTCGGCCTTACGTTCACCGCCGGTACGTTACGCTGGGAACCGATGGTTTCGGCAGAAGCGATCTGCGGCGCAACTTGCGGGCGTTTTTCGAAGTGGACCGCCGCTACGTGGCGCTCTCGGCGCTCAAGGCGCTCGCGGACGAAGACGCGCTGCCGGCGTCCGTGGTTTCGGACGCGATCCGCAAGTACGACATCGACGTCGACAAGCCCAACCCGGTTACGGTGTAGCCGTGGCCGACACGATCGACGTCCAAGTGCCCGACATCGGCGACTTCATCGACGTGCCGGTGATCGAGGTGCTGGTCAAACCGGGCGACACCGTCAAGAAAAACGATTCGATCGTCACGCTCGAATCGGAAAAAGCGTCGATGGAGGTGCCGTCGCCGTCGGACGGAGTGATCGCGGACGTCAAAGTCGGCGTGGGCGACAAGGTATCGAAGGGTTCGGTGGTTCTGACACTTCGGCAGGATTCGTCCAAGCACGCCGAGCCCGTCGCGGCGATCGATCTCGTCGTGCCCGACATCGGGGACTTCCAGGACGTGCCCGTGATCGAAGTTTTGGTACATCCGGGCGACGTTATCGCCAAAGATGCATCGCTGGTCACGCTCGAATCGGAAAAAGCGACGATGGAAGTGCCGGCAAGCGCCGGCGGCACGATTCGCGACGTGCGCATCAAGCCCGGCGACAAGGTGTCCAAGGGCGATGTCATTGCGACGTTGAGCTCGGAGAATCCGCGACAGCCTCGAGGCGACAATGCAGTTCCACAGGTACAGGATCGGAACGCCATGCTCAGCGAGCCAAAGCGCAGCGAGCCAAATCGCAGCGAGCCCGAGCGCGCCGAACCGGCCGAGGCGGCGGCCAACGGCGCCGTGCATGCCAGTCCGTCGATCCGCCGCTTCGCGCGCGAGTTAGGCGTCGATCTGCATCGCGTTTCGCCCAGCGGTCCAAACCGGCGCGTCACCCGCGACGACGTTCAGCGGTTCGTGAAATCGGCGCTGGCCGACGGCGGCGCGACAGCCGTGGGAACATCCGGTTTGGCGATCGCGCCGTGGCCGAAGATCGACTTTGCGCAGTTCGGCGAGATCGAGCGCGCGCCGCTTTCGCGCATCAAGCGCATCTCCGCAGCGAATTTGCACCGCAATTGGGTGACCATTCCTCACGTCACCCAAAATGAAGACGCGGACGTGACCGATCTCGAGCAGTTTCGTCAAGACCTCAATGCGGAGGCCGGCAATTCCAACGCCAAAGTAACGATGCTGGCATTCTTGATCGCAGCGTCGATCGCAGCGCTCAAAACGTTTTCTCAATTCAACAGCTCGCTCGACGGCGAAGAATTGGTGCTCAAAAAGTACTATCACATCGGGTTTGCCGCCGACACGCCCGCGGGCTTGGTCGTGCCGGTCGTTCGCGATGCCGATCGCAAAGGCATCAGAGAGCTCGCCCGCGAGACGGCACAGCTCGCGGGCAAAGCGCGAGAAGGAAAACTTTCGCCTTCCGACATGCAAGGCGGAACGTTCACCATTTCGAGCCTGGGCAGCATCGGCGGCACGTATTTCACGCCCATCATCAACGCTCCGGAAGTGGCTATTCTGGGCGCTTGCCGCGCTGCGACGCACCCGGTATGGAATGGAACGCAGTTCGTGCCGCGGCTCGTTCAGCCGCTTTCGCTGTCGTACGACCATCGCGTGATCGACGGTGCGGCGGCTGCTCGCTTCACGGCGTACCTTGCAGCCGTGTTAAGGGATTTGCGCCGAGCTTTGCTGTAAACTTTACCGCCCCGCACGGGCGCGACGGCCTGCGCCGTCGATAGTATGCAGGTATGCAATCCTGTGAGATCCTGGTGCGGCGCGTCGCAGAAGCCTGCGATATGCCGCTGGCTGCGCTCGCAGTCGTGGATCGCGACGGCACCAGTTTTCGTGCCACCTCAGGATTCGCGCGCGAAGACGAAACGGCGCTGCTGTTTTCGCCGGTGAGTGAAACGCTGCAGCACGGCGACGTGTGCGTTGCGCATGACGGCTCCGGCGGATTTTACGCGGGCGTTGCATTGCGCGCGCAGAACGGCGCGGCGCTCGGCGCGTTGGCGGTTGCGGATCGCCGCGAGCGTGCGATTAGCGCACGGCAAAAGCAGGCGCTGCGCGACTTCGCCGGCATTGCGTCGGAACTCGTTGCGAGCGAGCGTCAAGCGCAGATGCTCACGCATGCGATGGACGAAGCGCTCGACTTCGTGCTGGTCACTGACAGCGTGCCGCCCTCGCAGGGCGGTCCGTTCATCGAGTACGCGAATTCACCATTTTTGGCCGCCACCGGTTATTCGGCCGACGAACTCGTGGGACAGCCGTATTCGGCGCTGATGGCCGACGAAAACGATCCGGCGGCCGTACAAGCCGTCGTCGACAACTTGGAACATTTGCGCGACAACGAAAAAGAGCTGCTGCTGCGAAGAAAAAACGGCTCGGCGTTTTGGACCGAATTCGCAAGCCGCCCTCTGAGCCGCCCGGATGGATCTCCGATGCACTGGGTCGCCGTGGGCCGCGATATCACCAATCGCCGCCAGACCCATCAGCAACTCGCGGCGCTGGTCAAAGCCATCGACAGCGTAAGCCAGCATATCGAGATCTACACGCTCGAGGATGCGCTGTACGTTCCCGCATTCCAAAACGCGGCGTCCGATCCGGACGCATCGGTGTTCGTGGAAACGGTGCTCAACGAAACCTCGCTGCGCGAACGGCTCAAACGCGGCGAGGTGGTTCGCCTCACGCGCGACGGTCTGGTGATTCGTCCGCTGGGCGAGAATGCCGAGACCGTGATCTGCGTGCGAGCTCAGCCGCGGCGGTTCGCTGCCGCCTCCTGAGGCGAGGTCTGTTTGCGCAGCAACCCACGAAGAACGTACTGCAAAATTCCACCGTTGCGATAATATTCGGCTTCGTCGGGCGTGTCGATGCGGACGCGCGCTTTGAACTCGATTCTTCGCCCGTGCGCGTCGGATGCTGCAACGTGCGCGTGCATACCGTGCGTGACCCCGTCTTCCAAACCGGTGACGTCGAACGTCTCTTCGCCGCTCAGACCGTACGTCGCGCGGTCGGCTCCGCTCTGGAATTCGAGCGGCAGAATGCCCATGCCGATCAGGTTGCTGCGATGGATGCGCTCGAAGGATTCCGCGATGACGGCTTTGATGCCCAGCAAATGCGGCCCTTTGGCGGCCCAGTCGCGTGAAGAGCCGGACCCGTACTCTTTTCCCGCCAGCACGATCAGCGGCGTGCCGTCGTCACGGTACCTCATGGCCGCATCGAAGATCGACAGCTGTTCGTTGGACGGAAGATACCGCGTAAAGCCGCCTTCCACGCCGGGCACGAGCAGATTGCGCAGACGCACGTTGGCGAAGGTGCCACGCACCATGACTTCGTGGTTGCCTCTTCGGGCGCCGTACGAATTGAAGTCGGCGACCTGCACGCCGTGTTCGAGCAGATATTTGCCTGCTGCGCCGGCTTTGGCTATGTTGCCGGCGGGCGAGATGTGATCGGTCGTTACGCTATCGCCTAAAACGGCCAGCGCGCGAGCGCCGTGAATGTCGGCTACCGCCGGCGGTTCCAGCTTCATGTCCTCAAAGTACGGCGGGTGCTTGACGTATTCCGAGGCCGGATCCCACGCGTACCGTTCGCCCTGCGGAACGCGCAGCTCGCTCCAATCCCCGCTGCCCGTAAAGACCTCACGGTAATTCGCCTGAAACATCGCCTGGTCGATCGATTGCGCGATAACGCGCGTGATCTCCGCATTGCTGGGCCACAGGTCTTTTAAATACACCGGCTTGCCCGACTCGTCTTGGCCCAGGGGCTCGCTGCTCAAATCGATGTCCATCCGTCCGGCCAGCGCGTATGCCACGACCAGCGGCGGCGAAGCCAGATAGTTTGCGCGAACTTGCGGATGGATGCGCCCTTCGAAATTGCGATTGCCCGACAGCACTGCGGCGACGATAGTATCGTGTTCGGCGATCGATTCGGCGACTTCTTGCGGAAGCGGACCGCTGTTTCCGATGCACGTCGTGCATCCATAGCCGACGAGATGGAAACCGAGCTCGTCGAGAAATTTCTGCAGGCCGGACCTGGTCAAATACTCCGTGACGACTTTCGAGCCTGGGGCCAGCGAGGTTTTTACCCACGGTTTGCTGCGCAGCCCGCGTCGGACGGCATTGCGCGCGAGCAATCCCGCGCCCACGAGCACCGTAGGATTGCTGGTGTTCGTGCAGCTCGTAATCGCGGCGATTACCACGGCTCCGTCGGATACTACCGCCTGCTCGGCAACGGCAGTCCCCATGCCGCCTTCGCTCTCCATGCGCGCGACTGCGCCGGCCGGCTTACCGTCGCGCGCGGTCATCCATTCCGCGAGCGCAGCATTGAACGACGCTTTTACCTCTCCCAATGCGACGCGATCCTGCGGACGGCGCGGACCGGCAAGACTCGCCGTCACGCTGCCCAGGTCGAGCTCGAGCGTTTCGCTGAACTGCGGATCGGGCGTGGCGTCGGTACGAAACAGTCCTTGCGCTTTGGCATACGATTCAACCAAAGCGATGTGATCCGAAGCGCGGCCCGTAAGGCGCAGATACTGCAAGGTTTGTTCGTCGATCGGAAAGATCGCGCAAGTCGATCCGTATTCGGGCGACATATTGCCCAACGTCACGCGATCGGCCACGCCCAAGCTCGACAGCCCGCTGCCGTAAAACTCCACGAACTTGCCCACGACGCCGGTTTTGCGCAGCATTTCAGTCACGGTGAGCACGAGATCGGTTGCGGTAACGCCTTCGCTCAGCCGTCCGGCGAGCTTCACGCCCGCGACCTGCGGTATCAGCATCGTCACCGGCTGACCCAGCATGGCAGCTTCAGCCTCGATGCCGCCCACGCCCCAAGCGAGTATGCCCAGTCCGTTGGCCATCGTCGTGTGGGAATCGGTTCCGACCACGGTATCCGGAAACGCTAAAGCATTTTGCCCGTCGAACGCCACGCCCGCACCGCCGGCCCCGAACACGACGCGGCCGAGAAACTCGATGTTGATCTGGTGCACGATTCCGGTGTCGGGCGGCACGACGCGAAAGTTGTCCAGCGCGTGCTGGCCCCATTTCAAAAACGCATAACGCTCGCGATTGCGCCCAAATTCGATTTCCGCGTTCTTCGCCGGCGCGTCGCTCGTGCCGAACGCATCGACTTGCACGGAATGATCGATCACCAGCTCGACGGGCTGCAGCGGATTGATCGCTTTGGGATCGCCGCCCATTGCCGCCATCGCGTCGCGCATAGCGGCCAGATCGACGACCGCGGGAACACCGGTAAAATCTTGCAAAAGAACGCGCGCGGGCCGATAGGCGATTTCGCGCTCGGTGCGGTGATGCGGACTCCAGCGCGCGAGCGCTTCGATGTCCTGTTTGCGCACGGAACGCCCGTCTTCGAACCGCAGAAGATTTTCCAGGAGAATCTTGAGCGAAAACGGCATGCGTTCCAGGCGCGCGACACCGGCTTTTTCGAGCGCTTCGAGGCGCACGTAGGAGTACGAGCGCTCCCCGACCCGCAATTCGCCCAGCGCGTTGAAACTGTTTACGAAGGTCATGCCAGCGTGATTCGTGGCCTGCCTGCCGCGTAGCCTTCGATGCGCACGCTGCTGTCGCCCGACAAGAATGCCCACAAGCGTTCGGCCACCAGGTGCATCCGCCACGGCGAGAGGCCCAAAATTACGTCGAAGTCTTCCCGCCGCGCCGGCAATTCGCGCGCGAGGCGTTCCAGGTGAACGCGCGGGACGAGCAAGCTGGGCGGCACATCGTTCTCCTGCGCTATTTCGCCTATCGCAACGCTCATGAGCGCGACCAGCCGTTCCCGTCCATTGCCCAGCGGCCGCGTAAATTTCGCGGGCAGATCGGCTTCGGGCACGGATTCTCCGCGCTTGACCGCATCGATTATCGGCTGCCCCAACGAACGGCGCGCGGAGGCGTCCAAACGCCGCAGCTGCGCGAGATCTTCGACCTTGCGCGGCCGCAGCGTCGCGATTCCGCCGACCACATCGTCGGGCATGATGTATTTGAGCGGCACGTCGCGTTCGCGAGCGACGCGTTCGCGCAAACCGGTCAGCTCGCGCAATACGGCAAGCTCGCGGCGGCTCATGCGGTTGGAGCCCGGGATTCGCGCGTACATCCGGCGCTCGTCACTGCGATAGCGCGCCATGTCGCCGAGCAGACGGCACTCCTCGACCGCCCAACCGTACCGCCCCGTTTCGCTCAGACGGCGCGCGAGCGCATCCTGCATGTCCAGCAAATGCACGACGTCGTCCACCAAATACTCGAGCTGGCGATCGGAAAGCGGACGCACGGACCAATCGCTCACCGTCTGCGATTTCTTCAAGCGAACGCCGCACAGGTCGTGCACCAAATCCGCCAGCGAAATCGACATCCCGTAACCCAAAAACGACGCTGCGATTTGGCAGTCGAAAACGTTGGCGGGCACGCAATCGAAACGGTCCGCGAAGATCTTCAGATCGCCGCCCAGCGCATGCCCCACGACTGTGGTTTGCGATAACGCCTCGATCAGCGGCGCGAGATCGGCAACCGCAAGCGGATCGACGATCGCGCAACCGTCCTCGAACGACAGACTGAACGACCATCAGACGAGCCGTGTAGGTGCGCTCGTTGTGAAACTCGGTGTCGATCCCCACTCGCGGTGCGGCGCAAACCCGCGCGCACAGCCGATCGAGTTCCGCAGCGCTCTCGACGATCTGCGCCGGCATCATGGCGCAGGTCCCGGGCCGGGCGTCTGCACGTGCCGGTGCCGGAAATGCCAGTGCGGGCGGTGATGCAGGATGTACATGTGCGCGCGGTGCTCGTAACCGTGAATCGCCTCGACCGCCCGGTCCCCGAAGATCGCGAGCAGCGTGCACAGTGGAATTGCGACGACGGACATGCACAGGATGTGAATCCAGACCGGAACGCGCATCGTCGCCGCGGTGGCGGTCGCCACGGTACCGCCGAACCCCGGGATGACGCGCACGGCGATCAAGAACATCGGCGATCCGATGCGAAAACGCTTGACCCAGGGGGGCAGACGCGCGAGTGCCGCTTCCAAGTCCATCAGATGCGTGGCATGGCGGTTGATCCAGTATCCGATGGCGCCCGCCACGATAATGCCTGCGGCGTTGATGATGGAGCCCCAAAACGGTCCGAACACCGCGCCGTTCATCACCGCAAGCGCGTCCGTCACCGAAAACGGCGCTGCCGCGACGATGGCGAAAATCGCCGTGGCGACGGGCACCGCAACTCCGGGGCCAATCGAGCGAATGTAGTGCTCGATCCACGGCTGGTAGCGGATAACGAACGCAGCCAGGGCGAACGATAACGCCAACAGACCCAAGCCGGCCGCTCGCCGCCCTAACGAGCGCAAGCGGAGATCTTGTGTCGGCTCTCGCTCTTCGAGGATGATGGCGTGCTCCTGGTCCGGGTGGTCGTTTCGGTGTTATGCGCCGCCGGCTTTTACGCTTCCGTCTTTATGTTGCGCAAAAGTCTACTCGATCGGGCCGGACGGCTCGGCGAAGCCAGCGTGGTGCAGTCGGCGCGCGCCAAGCTCTTCGCCGGCATCCCGAACGCGCTATTCGGCTGCGTCTATTATCCCGCCCTCACGGCGACGGCATGGTGCACGGTCGCTCTCGTGCCGCTCGGCCTTGCCCTCGGCGCGGCGGTATGCGCGGCGCTGACCTCGGTGTATTTGGCGTATAGCCTGGTGTTCGTGACAAGGCGCAGCTGCCCGTACTGCTGGAGCGCGCATGTGGCGAATTGGGGGCTCTTGGCTGCAGTCCCCTGGCTGGTTATCTTACGGTAAAGCAGACGGAATGTCTGTTTGTCCGGCGCGGGCGTGGGTACCATGAAACGTCTCGAGAGCATTATCTCAGAAAGACACGTCACTGGAATTGGGAGCTGAGCCTGCCGTTCTGTGATACTCACTGCAAGGGCCGCGTGATATGCGCGGCCCTTGCCGTAGCGCGGCGTCAGCTTTTCAAGTTGTACACGGCGGCGAGATCGTGCATCGCGGTCGTGAGAATCGCGTGGTAGTCGGCATCGGCGGCGATGCCGTATTTGGCATCGATGTCCTTCATCACTTGAACGTGGATCGGATGGGATACGGCGCGGTCGAGCATGACTTCGACGTTAAAACCGTTGCCCGTCTGACCGGCCGACCACAATGCGGCGGCCAATGCCGGTCCGTTGTGCGGATCGGGGCTCGGCGTGCGCGGCAGAGCGACGTGCTTTTCACCGGCGATTTTGAGCGAATCGGCTACCACGTAGTCGAACACTTTGAGGAAGTTGCCGATTTTCGCCTTGCCGTATTGTTTGGTGAGCTTGCCGACTTCGGCATCGAACTTGTCGCCGGTCAGAACTTTGAGCAACGTGACGGTGTTGAAATTATTCGGGCCGCCGCCGGCGATCACCATGGCCAGCGTTACCTGAAGCGCGGGCTTGCCGGTGTAGACGCCGGGTCCCGAAAAACGTGAGGGCTGCATCGTGACGTCGGGCATGGTTTTCCCTGAGAACATCATCGAATTTTGGGCCGCCATAGCGGCGACCGGCGCGCACAGCGCAGCAAATGCCGCCAGTGCGGCAAGCTTGCGGACGGAGAACATGCAAGTCCTTTCCGGAGCGTACTCCGTTGAAAAGTAGAACGATTACGTCTCTTCAACGGGCCGCAGCGCGATTTGGATTTACGCCGGTGCTAGAGCACTCGATCGATCATGGGCCGATACTTCGGATCCTGCGTCGGCGGCGTTGAAAACCAAGCGTCCAATATGCCTTGCACGGCGCTGACCGGCGTACGCTGCAAACTCAACGCCAGAACGTTTGCGTCGTTCCAAGTGCGCGCGCCCGCTGCGCTTTGCGCATCGGCACACAGCGCCGCGCGAACGCCGCGCACTTTATTGGCTGCAATGCTTACACCGGTACCGGTCGAACAGCAGACGATGCCGCTCGCACATCGGCCGCGTGCAACCGCTTCGCCGACGTTCTTTCCTACACTGGGCCACGCGTCGTCATCGCCGGGTGCTAGCGCGCCGAAACGAACGGCATCGTGGCCGCGAGCCTGCAGCTCGCGTTCCAAAGCGGCAGTGAGCTCGGTGGACTCATCGCTGCCCAGCGCGATTCGCACGTCTGCTAGTGAGCGTTTTGAACGACGATCGTGTCGGCGGTCAGCGAACCGTCCGCATTGTTGCGCCCGCGCACGTCGACGGTTTGTCCGGGCTGGATGTTCCAGCCGCGCGGATTGATCACCGTTCCTTTGTGCAGATGGATCTCGCGATAACGATTGAGCTGCATGCGCACTTGCATCTCGTATCCGCGATAGAACGTCACGGTTCCGTACGCCTGCGTGTCGCTCCAGCCGAACGCGGATTTGACGACGTTGCCCAGAGCGTTGATCGCGTCTTGTTCGATGCCGGCCGGAACGCTTGGAACGGGATTGGGAGCCGGCGTTGCCGTGGGAACGGGCGTAGGAGCCGTCTGGGCGTGCGCCGATACGCTGGCCGCGAGCGCGAACAGGACGGCGGCCAAGCCGGCGACAAAACGCGTTTTCATACGGTCACTCAACGCGCGCGCGCCGGGCGAGGTTCCATGTGATTCGGTTAGCGGCCACGGTCATGCTCGTCCGCCCGGCGGGCGAAAAGCGGTTCGAAGTCTACATGCTCCGGCGCAGTGAAACCAGCCATTTCGTGCCGGACGCCTACGTGTTCCCGGGCGGGGTGCTCGAGCCAAGCGACACTACGCAGCAAGCGTTTGCCCGAGCCCGCGGCATCGATCCGCCCGCGCTCGAAGCGCAGTTTCGCGCCAAACATGCGCCCGCGTTTCCGGCTCCGCTCGGGCCGCCGGATGCACCTAACCGGGCGGGGCTGCTGATCGCAGCCCTGCGCGAGCTGTTCGAAGAAGCCGGCGTTCTACTGGCATGTGATGAGCGGGGACGCAGACTCTCGCACGCCGATCTCGCGCCGAACCGCACGCGTTTACACCAGGCGCGCAGTGAGGTGCATTCGGGCGATCTGCCGTTTGCCGCTTTGCTGGAAGAACTGGGTGTTTATGCCGACGGCACCGCGCTCGCGCTGTTCTCGCATTGGATCACGCCGCCGGTGTATCCCCGGCGCTACAATGCACACTTTTTCGTCGCGGCGGCTTCGCGCGATCAGACTGCCTTAGCGGATGCCTACGAAACGCACGACGGCGTGTGGATCGCCCCGCAGGATGCGCTCGAGCGTTACGAACTGGGGCAATTCCGCATGGTTTATCCGACGATCAAACATATCGAGCGCCTCGCCCAATTCGAAAGCGTCGCGGAACTGGAACGGTTTGCTCGCGCCAAGACGATCTACAGCGTCATGCCCGACGCTCCGGGCGGCACCCGGTTTTCTTTGCCTTCGGATTTGGAATTTGCGTGGTGAGCTCGCGAATCCGGACGGTCCGCGCGCCCAATCCTTCCGCGATGACCTTGGACGGAACCAACAGTTACGTCGTCGATTGCGGGAACGGCGAAGCGCTCTGTGTCGATCCCGGCCCAGCCATCGAGCGCCACGTCCAGGCCCTCCTCGATTGCGCCGCAGCTCTGCACTGCACCATACGTGCGATCTGTCTGACCCATTCGCATCCCGACCATGCTCCCGCTGCGATCGCGCTCAAAGCGCGCACCGGCGCACCGATAGCGGCCCACTACCAAACCGCGTTCGCGCACGATCGTTCGCTGCACGAGGGCGAAATGCTGACCGTCGGCACGTCGAACGTACGCGCGATCGAAACGCCCGGGCACACGTTCGACCATCTGGTCTTCTACGACGAACGCGAGGGCGCGCTATTCGCCGGCGACGTCGTGCTAGGCAAAGGTTACGTCGTCATCGCACCGCCCGATGGATCCATGCGCGCCTATCAGCGCACCTTGGAGCGCTTACTCGAAGAGTTCGGCAACGCGCGCGTCATCTACGGCGGCCACGGTCAGCCCGTTACCGATCCGCGCGCGAAGCTGCGCGACTACATCGAACACCGCCAGTCGCGCGAGCGCGAAATTCTCGCGCAGCTCGCGGGCGGCGCGGCGACCATTCCGCAATTGGTCGAGCGGATCTATCGCGACACGAGCGCCGTCCTGCAACCGGCTGCAGCGCGTCAGATCCTCGCATACCTGATCGCGCTCGAAGACGAGGGACGGGTGCGCTCGAAAGTCGCGGATCGCCCGATGACGCAAGCCGAACGCGCCCTTCTCAACCCGAGTGGGGAAGATAACTTCTTGTTTGAGCTCGTTGAACCGCGCGCCAAGAGCCCGTAATTCGGGAAGAACATGGCGGGCACAAAAGACCAAGCTTTTATCGTAGAGGTTCTTTCAGGGGCGGCGCTTCGGCTGGCGGACGCGCCGGGACGATCGCGACATCCAGGACGCCGGCGGCTTCGACCATGGCCCGGTGGCTGAGGTTTAATTCGTCAAAGCCCCATTGCTGGACGATACTGCGCTCCCAGAGGCCATACGTGGCCCAGCGCGCATCGCAGTACGACCACCACGAAACGCCGGCGTACTGGTTCTCGCGGAAGATCCGCAGCGCCCACTGCCGGATTACGGAATAGTCGCGCGTGACGATCTCCGCGGGGCGCAAATTGCGAGCCAGCAGTTCGTTCGGGTCGTTCAAGTCGCAGATCGGCGCGTCGTCCGGTATCTCGTACCACGCCAGCACGCGGCGGCTGCCGTTGGGGAGGGGCGTGAGCATTTCATCGGTCCAGCTAATTCGGTACCTTCCGCGATAGAATACCTCGGCGCAGACACCCGCCGGACTGCCGCCGACGTACAGCGCTTCGTAGTCTTCCGGATTGTTGATGCGTCCGGGACCGGCCTGGGGCGGGATATAAAGAACGCCGCCCTTGTCGGTTGGGGCGGCGCCTTGCAGGTAGTAAAGGACGCGGTAGAGCCTCACACGAGAACCCCGGCGTAGATGGCTTCAAGCGCGTTGACCACCGGCGTCGGTCCCTCTTTGGCGAGCACGTTGAGCGGTACGCGGTCGCCGAGTAGCGGCTCAGGCGCGGTCAGCCACGGTCCGATCGCTTCGGCGTTCATCGTTTGCACGGCTCGCTCGAGGACGTATTCGACGTCTGAGATCCGTCGCGCAAGTTCCTGGCTGATGCCCTCTTTGCCGCGTGCGCACCGGCTCAGCTGCGAGCGATCAATGCCGAGCACGTCCGCCGCGCCGTTGGAGCCGAGCGCTTCGATGAGCCGCTCGAGTTTCGGTTCGGTAGTAAAAGCATTCGCGGCACGCGGTTTGAGCCGGATTACCTCGCTGGTGGAAAGCCAGCGTGGGACACCGGTGGGGAGTTTCGCGGATTTAATCGCGGCCATTGCGGTCATCGTACCTCTCCCGTAGTGTACTCCATGTTTTTTATGGAGTAAAGCGATCCTCTACAGATTTTGTAGAGACGGTCCCACGCGGAGGGCGCTGCTGCTGGTGCGTTTATTCCCGAACGCCGTCGAGCGCCGGTGACTCCAACCGCGCGAGCACGGCGTTGCCGAATGCGGCGCACGTTACGCGGTCTTCGCCGCCGCGCGTAAGATCGGCCGTTCGTATTCCATCTGCAAATGCGCGTTCCACCGCACCCTCGATGCGTGCGGCCGAGCCGTCATCATGCAAACTGTGGCGAAGCAGCAGCGCCGCCGAAAGGATCGCTGCGGCGGGATTGGCGATGCCTTTGCCGGCGATATCCGGCGCCGTTCCGCCGATCGGCTCGTACATGCCGAAGGTGCGCCCGGGCTCACCCGCAGTCAGGCTCGCGCTGGGCAGATTTCCAATCGAGCCGGTTAAAATCGCCGCCTCGTCCGAAAGAATGTCGCCGAACATGTTTTCGGTCACGATAACGTCGAACTCGGCCGGCCGGCGCACGAGCTGCATCGAAGCGTTGTCGACGAGCAAGTGCTCGAGCTGCACGTCGGGATACGATCGCGCAACCTCAACGACGACTTCACGCCACAGACGCGACGTGGCGAGAATGTTATGCTTGTCGACCGAGGTGACGCGCTTGCGGCGCATCCGCGCCAGTTCGAACGCTACGCGCGCAATGCGTTCGACTTCACCGGCGGTATAGCGCATCGTGTCGACGGCCCAGCGCATGCCTCCGGCGTCGACGCCGCGTTCTTTCGGTGCGCCGAAATAGATGCCGCCGGTCAGTTCGCGCACCACGATCAGATCCAAATCCTTGATGAGCGTGGCGTGCAGTGACGAGGCAGGCTCGAGGCCCGGATACACCCGCACCGGCCGCAAATTCGCAAACAAGCCGTAATCGCGCCGCAGCGCGAACAGCGCGGCCTCCGGCCTGCTTTCAAACGGTCCAGTATCGAATTCGGCGTCGCCGACGGCACCGAACAGAATCGCGTCGCTGCGGTCGCACAGCGCTCGAACGTCATCGGGAAGAGGCGTTTGCCCGGCTCGGAGCGCGGCGCCTCCGACTTGCGCTTCAATGCATTCGACGTCGGGACGAACGCTTCGCAGCACGCGCACGGCTTGCGCGATAACCTCCGGGCCGATGCCGTCTCCGGGCAGCACCGCAATCGCCGCGCTCATGCCACGGCCAGCAAGGCTCGCGCGCGTCTTGCGATATGCTGCGGCGTGAGACCATACTTCTCCAGCAGCGCATCGTTGGGCGCGCTCTCTCCGTCGACGTCCGCAAGCCCGAGGCGCTCCACGCGCATCGGCAAACGTGCCGCGAGAACTTCCGCAACGGCGCCGCCCAAACCGCCGAGTATCGAATGCTCTTCGCACGTGAGGACGCACGAGACCGAGCGCGCGAAATCCAGAATCGCCGCTTCGTCGAGCGGCTTGATCGTCGGTACGTGCAGAACGCCGGCGCCGATGCCATCGGCCGCGAGCAACGCTGCCGCTTCCATCGCGCGAACGGTTTGCGCGCCCGTGGCAATGAGTCCCAAGTCGCCACCTTCACGCAGAAACACCGCGCTGCCGATGGTAAAGCGGCGCCCCGCTTGCGTTACCGTCGCAACCGGATCGCGCGTCAGCCGCATGTAGACCGGTCCGTCAAATTGCGTGGCGGCGAGAATCGCTTCGCGCGCCTCCGGTCCGTCGCAGGGAGCGATCACCGTCATGTTCGGCAGCGTGCGCATGATCGCGATATCGTTCACGACCTGATGGGTCTTGCCGGTAAATCCGGTCAGAATGCCGCTGTAATGCGCGGCGAACTTGACGTTCAGCCGAGGCTGCGCGACGACGACGCGAATCTGATCGAGATCGCGCGTCGCCAGAAACGCCGCGAAGGAACTGACCCAAGGAACGAGCCCCACCGTCGCCATTCCGGCCGCTACGCCGGCAAGATTTTGCTCCGCGATGCCGAGCATGAAGAATCGGTCGGGCCGCGCTGCCGCAACTTTGTCCGACTTCGTGGAATTCGCAAGATCGCCGTCAAGCACCACCACGCGCGCATCCGACGCGCACAATTCTACGAGCGTTTCGCCGAAGACGTCGCGCTGAGCCGTCATATCAGCCTCGCAGCTCCGCAAACGCGCGCGCAACGTCGGCGTCGGATAGGGGGCGCGAATGCCATGTGTAGTCGTTCTCCATAAACGATACGCCCTTGCCCTTGATCGTGTGCGCGATGATGATCGACGGTTTTCCGCGAGTTGCCGACGCCGCGTCGCAGGCGTCAATAAAAGCGGACGCATCGTGGCCGTCGCATTCGAGCACGTTCCAGCCGAACGCTTCCCACTTTGCGCGCGGATCGTCGGTCGGGTCGCGCCGCGCGATGGAGGCGTAGCCGTCCGCGGTTGCCCAGCCGAACTGCTGCAGATGATTCCAATCCAAAATCGCGGTCAAAGTGTCGGCTTGATAACGCGAAGCGCAGAAAGCCGCCTCCCAAATCTGCCCTTCCTGGATCTCGCCGTCGCCGAGCATGACCCAGGTACGAAACGCGCGGCCCAACTTCCGTGCGGCGAGCGCCATGCCCAGGCCCGGCGAGAGTCCCTGCCCGAGTGAACCGGTCGACATGTCGAGCCCGGGCGCCTTCGTCATGTCGGGATGGCCTTGCAGCGGTGAATCGATCGCGTCGAACCGGTCGAGTTCTTCGATGTCGAAATATCCGCGCAACGCGAGTACCGCGTACAGTCCGATCGCGCAATGGCCCTTAGAAAGAATGAAGCGATCGCGATCCGGCCAGTCCGGGCGCGCCGGATCGATGCGCAGCACGTGAAAGTAAAGCGCTGCCAGCATCTCCGCTGCCGAGAGAACGCCGCCGATATGTCCGGCGCCGGCGTGCTGGACGGCGCTCAGAACGCGGCGCCGCAGTTCATTCGCGATCGCCGGGATTCGATCGGCGTTCATATCGCACACCGCTCGCGCAAATAGCGCCGGTTCGCCGTCGCCGATGCGAGCGGTTCGCGCGGCGCGTCTTGTTCGACGACGATCCACCCGCTGTACCTTGCTTCCCGCAGCGATTTGATGATTCGCGCGGCATCCACCATCCCCGTGCCAAGTTCGACGAACATGCCCATTCTGACGGCCTCCGTAAAACCGATTCGCTCGCTGCGCACGCGTTGGAGCGTTGCCGGATCGACGTCTTTCAAATGCACGTAGCCGATGCGATCGCGATAGTCGGTGAATATCCGATTCGGATCCGCGCCCGCGTACGCCAAGTGGCCGGTGTCCGGGCACAGCGCAATGAGCGCCGGATCGGTGACTTCACACAGCCGCTCGATCTCCGCAAGCGTTTCGACGTACGTGCCGACGTGCGGGTGAAACACCGCGCGAATTCCTAATGCGCGCAGCGCTTGGGCGATACGGTGCAGACCTTCCGCCATGACCGGCCACACCGCCCTGTCCAGCATGTCGTCCGGCGTTACGCGGCCCCCGATTTGCATGCGTTGCGGCGTAGCATAATCCGAGAGGATTAGAACGTCCGATCCGAGATCTCGCAAGCGCCGCCCGACGCGCAGCGAACTCTCGAGCGCTGCGTCGTGATTCGCGCGATCGCGCAGGTTTACGGCATGAAAAGTTCCCGCCGGACGCAGGTTCCTACGCTGCAGCTCTTCGCGCAGAAGCGCGCTGTCGTCGGGGAAGTTATAGCTGATCTCCGTTCCCTCGTAGCCCGCGAGCGCCATCTCGTCGAGCATCCGGCCGAACGGCGGTGTCGTAGCCCAGGTGTAGAACGGATCGAAGCCCCAGTTCACGGACGCAGTTCCGACGTGCATCGCGCTCACCACGTCCAGCCTTTGCGTATCCACTCATGATCCGGATCGAAGGTCATGTGATACACGTGTTTCGGTCCGGCCAGGACGTTGAGATAGTAGATTGCGTATTCCGCAGCCGCAGCGCAAACATGGTAACCGCGCGGCACCAGCACGACGTCCCGATCGTGTGCGGTAACCGTTTCATCCAGCTCGCCGTCTTTGGTGTAGATCCGCTGGAACGCGAAACCGGGGGCCGGCATCGCGCGATAATAATACAGTTCTTCCAGGGCGGACTCGGTGGGCGGATTGTCCGTATCGTGTTTGTGCGGAGGATAACTCGACCAGTTTCCGGGTGGCGTGAGGACTTCGGTGACGAACAGCGTGGAGGCTTCATCCTCGCCCATGAGGATGTTGTAAATCGTTCGCTGGGCGTTTCCGGTGCCGCGGCCTCGCGCATCACCTTGACTCAATTTGATGAACCGCGCGCTTCGCGCAGCGCCTCGAGCAACGGCACCGCAGACGGCGACTTCGCAATCGGTCATGGCCTGAATTTCGTAATCGGATTGCGCCGGCAGATAGACTGCCTCCGGCGGCCCCGCGAAGGGGGTCACGCGGCTCCCGACCCTGTCCCAACATGCATCGCCGCATTGAATTTTTGCCGTTCCGCCGATAAGGACGATCAGCACCTCGTTGCCCCCGGTATTGCCGGCATGCAATGCTCCCAACGCAAGACGCAGGGCGCTGAAGTGCACGTAGTTCCAGCCCTTTGCGTCCGGTGCGATCGAAATGATCTCATGCCGGCCGTATTGCGGGTGAACGAGAAGCACGCTACCCGCCTTCAACATCGGCGAGCCTGACGGTGCGGCCGTCTTCGCGCGAACGATCGGCAGCGATCGCTAGGCGCAACGCCTGAAGCGCATCGTCGCCACCCGCTCGAACGTCTCCGCCGTTCTCCAGCACGCTGACGAATTCGCGGATCTCCTCGCGGTACGCATCGGCGAACCGGGTGATGAACGAGTCGGTAAGCGGAGCCGCAAACGAAGCATCCAGTACATGCCCCTGCGGCATGCCGTCGGCGCCCGCAAGCAGCATGCCGCGGGAGCCGAGCACTTCGATGCGCACGTCGTAGCCGTACGCCGCTTCCCGCGTAACGTCGAGGACGGCAACGGCGCCGTTCGAGAAGCGCAGCACGGCGACGGAGGTGTCCACGTCGCCCGCCTGGGCGATCGCGCCGTTCGCGGCGGTTCCCGTTGCGGTGACGTCTTCAACGTGCGCCGGCGCAAGCAGCCAGCGCGCCGCATCGAAGTCGTGCACCATCTGATCGCGGAACTGTCCGCCGCTCGTCGGAATGTACGAAATGGGCGGCAGCGCGCGGTCCCGGCTCACCAGACGCAGGAATCGCATCTCGCCGACTTCGCCTCGAGCGATCGCCTCATGCGCTTGAACGAAATGCCGATCGAAGCGGCGCTGGAAGCCGATTTGCAGCACAATGCCCGCGCGTTTGCACGCATCGGTTGCGCCGACGGTGGTGCTCACGTCGAGCGAGATCGGTTTCTCGCAAAAAATGTGCTTGCCGGCCTGCGCGCATCGCTCGATCAGCTGCGCGTGAGTCCCACTCGGCGTCGTGATCACGACGGCGTTCACGCGCGGATCGCGCAAGAAGTCTTCGATGGAACCCGTGTGCGTGTCGAGCGATTCTGCCAGGCGCGTTGCCGCCGCGTCATCGACGTCGGCGATTCCGGCGAGAAGGGCGTTCGATGCGGCAATATTGCGCGCGTGCACCGACCCCATGCGGCCGGCTCCAAGCACGGCAATTCCCGGCCGCGCGCCGGACATGTTAAGTCAGCGTCTCCTGTGAGCGCGCCTCCTCGTATTTACGGCGCTGCTCTTCGTGATAGGCGGGAACCGTTACGTCCCACCATCCCGTCGCCGTCAAACCGCTATCGGGAAGTTGTCTGCTGCAGAGCGCTTCAACCACGGCGGGACGGCCGCACGCGAACGCGCGCTTGAGCGCCGGCCCGAGCTCCGCCGGATGCTCCACGCGTTCCGCATGGCAGCCAAAACCTTCCGAAACGCGCGCAAGATCGGCCGAGAACGGCGTGCCGTCGCGCTTTTTGAAGTTCGTCGCAATGACGCGGTCGGGGCCGAACTGCAGCGACTGCAGATTTTTGATGCACTCCCAGCCGTAGTTGTTCATGACTAGGAACACGACCGGAATATCGTATTGCGCCGCCATCGCAAGCTCTTGAACCGTCTGCAGAAAACTTCCGTCGCCGACAATCGCCATGACTTGCTTGTCGGGCGCGGCCAGCTTGGCGCCGATGGCGGCCGGCACTTCGAAACCCATGGCGGAGAAACCGCCGGCGGTGATGTGCTGGCGGCTGCCGTAGACCGGAAACTCGGTGAACGCTTGACTTTGGGGATTCCCCGCGCCGGTTACGATGATGCCGTCGCGCTCGAGAACCTTTCGCGCCTCCACCAGCGCCCGCGAAATCGTCATCGGCGCGGCATCGCTCTCTCGCGGTCCACGCAGCGCCTGCTGCCATTGAGCTTTCAGGTCTTGAACGCGCTCGAAATACGCAGACGCGCGGTAGTCGCGCTGGCGCGCGAGCTCTCGCAGCGTAAGCAGCAGATCGGAGAGCGTAGCGCGCGCGTCGCCGACGATGCCCGCTTCGACCGGGTAGTTCTTGCCGATCTCGTACGGGTCCATATCGATCTGCACGAGCTTGGTCGGCGGAATCGAGAACGTCACACCGCGCCGGAATGACGATGCGGTGCGATCGGTAAAGCGGCATCCCACGGCCAAAAGCACGTCGGCTTCACGCGCGAGCGTATTGCCCGATATGGAACCGAGGTCGCCGCACGGCCACGCGTAGAGCTCGTGGTCTTCAGGGATCGCGCCCTTGCCCATCCAGGTGACGGTGACCGGCGCGCCGAGAAACTCCGCAATCTCGCGCAGCTGCTCTTCCGCGCCCGAGGCTACGATGCCGCCGCCCGCGACGATCAGCGGACGCTCCGCGCCCAGCAGCAATTTTGCCGCTTTGTCAACCATGTCGGGATCGCCGTGCGCGCGCCCGCGCGGACGGCGCGTCACCGGATTGGGAAACTCGTCAATCTCCGCGAACTCGGCTTGCACGTCCATCGGAATGTCGATGTGCGCCGGTCCGCGCCGCCCTTCGAGCATCACGTTGAATGCCAGATGCAGGACGTTGGGAAGCTGGTCGACGCGGCTAGGCTGCCACCAGCGTTTCACGACCGGCTCCATCATGCGCGGAAAGTTCGCCCAGTGCGTGCGCTCGAGTTCCTGCAGCACGCCCCGGCCGCGCATGTAGGTGTGCACGGACCCCGTCAGCAGCAGAAGCGGAATGGAGTCGATGTACGCGCAGGCGACACCCATCGCGGTGTTGACGGCTCCGGGGCCGATCGAGGTAAAGACGCCGCACGGCTTGCCTGCGACGCGATAATACGCATCCGCCATGTGCGCGGCGCCCTGCTCGTGAATCGCCTGAATCACCGCAATTTCGTCCCGGCGATCGACGAACGCATCGAGCAGCGCCGTTATGCCGTGACCCGGCACGCCGAACAGCATAGGCACGCCTTCGCGTACCAAGTACTCGGCCACGATCTGACCGCCCGTCATGCGCATATCGTGCTCCTCTTAAGAAGCGCCTGCCGCAGCGGGGGCGTATCCCAGTTGCTGCGAAATGGCCTGCGCCGACTCGAGAACGTCTTGCGCCAACTCCGGAACCCGTTCTCGCGTCAGACGAACTGCCGGCGACGAGAGTCCGAATGCGGCGATGATGTTGCCGCCGTGATCGCGCACGGGTGCGGCGATGCAGCGCACACCCGGATGCAGCTCCTCGTCGTCGATCGCATATCCTGCGCGCCGTACGCGCGACAAATCGAAATCGAGCTCGTCGATGCTCGTTATGGTATGCGGCGTATGCCGCTCGAACGTCTCACCTTCAAAGAGTTCGATGAGCTGCGCGCGCGTGAAATCCGAAATGAGCGCTTTGCCGACGGCCGTGCAATGCAAGGGTTCGGCGGAGCCGAGCATCGTTTCGACGCGTAAAATACCGGTCGCGGACTCTGCTCCGACGGAGACCGCATGGCGGCGATCGCGAACCGCGACGTGCGTGTTTTCCCCGGTGCGCGCCGTGAGCGTGCGCAAGTAGGGCTGAGAAATCTCGACCACGCTGAGCCGGCGCAGCAAGCCGGAGGCGATCTCGAGCACGCCGTAGCCGATCGCGTATCTCTTGCTGTCGGCGTCTTGATTCACCAGGCCGTGCAGTTCGAGCGTGCTGAGCAGCCGGTATGCCGTGCTCGGGTCGACGTCCAAGTGGTCGGCGACCTCGGTTACCCCCACGCCGCTGCCCCTGGTGGCGAGCAGGCGCAAGATGCGAACGCCTCTCGAAAGCGAGTTGATCACCGTTGCTGCCATGACTCCTGAAGTTATATCAATCTTATTGCACTATGGTCAAGCACGGTGCCGTATGGGTCGAACCACCTTGGGAGGGTTTTGCAATAATGTTGACTATATTGCAAGGTATCACCACAGCCGGCAAGGGGCATCCGTCATGCTGCTGCATAAAACGGCTACATCTGTCGCGGTTATCCTCAGTGCGCTGGCGCTGCTTGCCGGCTGCAGCAGCACCGGGGGGGCACGTTCGGCCTCCGGCGCCGCGGTACGATTGCCGCGTTTGCGGATCGCTATGATCACCCATCAGGCTCCCGGC
Source organism: Vulcanimicrobiota bacterium (assembly GCA_963777315.1). GTDB lineage: Bacteria > Vulcanimicrobiota > Vulcanimicrobiia > Vulcanimicrobiales > Vulcanimicrobiaceae > CAVYEM01. The sequence continues at coordinate 806,145 of CAVZQC010000002.1, read as the reverse complement.
GATACCTTTTGGGACATCGTCCGTAAGGGCGCGGAAGCCGCGTCCGCAAAAGACAACGTCGACCTGATTTACTCCAACGACCAGAACGCGAACGCCCAAGCCGTTCTCATCCAAAACGCGATCGATCAGCGCGTCGACGGCATCGCCGTGACGCTTCCCACGCCGGATGCGCTCGCGGGCGAAGTGCGCAAGGCTCAGCAAATGGGCATTCCGGTTATTGCATTCAATGCGGGCTTCGATGCATGGAAACGCCTGGGCATTCCGATGTACGTCGGCCAGGACGAGACCCTTGCGGGGCGTGCGGCCGGACAGCGCTTGAGCCGCCAGGGTGCAAAGCACGTTTTATGCGTGATACAGTCGCAGGGCGAAGTGCAGCTGGAAGCGCGCTGCACCGGCTTGCAGCAGGGTCTGACAAGCGCGCGCAGCGAGAAGATCTACGTCAACGGCGCCGACATGCCGTCGGTACGCTCGACGCTAACCGCAAAGCTGCAGCAGGATCCCGGCATAGACTACGTCGTTACACTGGGTGCGCCGATTGCGCTCACGGCGGTGACCGCGGTGCAGGCGGCACGGAGCAACGCAAAAGTGGTAACGTTCGACACCAATAAGCAGCTTGTCGGAGCGATCCAAAACCGCAGCGTTCTCTGGGCGATCGATCAACAGCCGTACGCTCAAGGATACGAGGCCGTCGACGTTTTATGGCTGAACATTACGAACGGCGACGTGCTCGGCGGCGGGCAGGCAATGCTCACGGGTCCCGCGTTCATCGACGCGAGCAACATTAACGCGATCGCAAAATTCGCGGCAAAGGGAACGCGATGAGTTCCACGTCGGCGCTTGCACCCGCCGGCAAACGGATGACGCGGCGATCGCCGCTGCGGATATTTTTGATGCGGCCGGAAGTCGGCTCGCTGATGGGCGCCGTCATCGTCATCGTGTTCTTTTCGGTGATGGCGCCGTCGATCCGGCATCCCGGCTCCATTAGTACGGTGCTCTATCAGAGTTCCACGCTGGGCATCATGGCCGTGGGCGTGGCGCTGCTGATGATCGGCGGCGAATTCGATCTTTCGGCGGGCGTGGCCGTGATTTCGTCCGCGCTGACGGCTTCGATGTTCGACTACCAAATGGGCACGAACGTATGGGTCGGCGTCGTCGTCGCTCTTGCGCTTTCATTGAGCATCGGCGCGTTCAACGGATGGGTGCTCGTGCGAACCGGAGTGCCGAGTTTCCTCGTCACGCTCGGCACGTTCCTCATGCTTCAAGGCATCAACTTGGCGATCACGCGGCTGGTGACGAACAACGTCGCAACCAACGACATCTCGAACATGGCCGGCTTCGGTTCGGCCCACGCGATTTTCGCCACGACGATGAATGTGAACGGCACTGACGTGAACGTCAGCATCCTTTGGTGGCTTGCGCTCGTTGCGGCCGGCACGTGGGTGCTCTTGCGAACGCCGGCGGGCAATTGGATCTTCGCGGCCGGCGGTAACGCTGCCAGTGCGCGCGCCGTCGGCGTTCCGGTCAAGCGTACGAAGATCGCGTTGTTTATGACGGTGGGCCTGTGCGCGTGGATCGCCGGCATGCATCAGTTGTTCGCATACAACACGGTGCAGTCCGGAGGCGGCGTCGGCCTTGAACTCGAGTACATCGTTGCCGCAGTAGTCGGCGGCTGTTTGTTGACGGGCGGATACGGATCCGTGATCGGCGCCGCGATCGGGGCGCTGATCTTCGGCGTAGTGAGTCAAGGCGTGGTGTATGCGGGGTGGAACCCGGACTGGTTCAAGTTTTTCCTCGGCGCGATGCTTCTTCTGGCGACGCTGGTCAACATGTTCGTCCGCTCGCAGGTTGAGAAGAAATGATCGAGCTGTGCAACGTCGGCAAGCAATACGGCAACATCCGCGCGCTCAGCGACATCAACCTGGCCGTGCGCGCCGGCGAAGTCACGTGCATCCTCGGCGACAACGGCGCCGGCAAATCAACGCTGATCAAAATTATTGCAGGGCTGCACCCGCACGACTCGGGAGTCTTACGCGTGCACGGGAACGAAGTCCGCTTTTCTTCGCCGCGGCAAGCATTGGATGCCGGAATCGCTACCGTGTATCAAGACTTGGCGCTGATACCGCTCATGCCGGTGTGGCGCAATTTTTTTCTCGGTTCGGAGATCGTCACCGGCGTTTGGCCGTTCCGGCGGCTCGATGTTGCGACGATGCGCCGCACCGCCGATGAGGAACTCGCCAAAATGGGCATCGAACTGCCCGATCTCGACGCGCCTGTCGGCAAACTGTCGGGCGGCGAAATGCAAGTCGTCGCAATTGCGCGCGCCATTCATTTCGGCGCGCGCGTGCTCATATTGGATGAGCCGACAGCCGCGCTCGGCGTCAAACAGTCCGGCGTCGTGCTCAAGTACATTGCCGCAGCTCGCGACGCGGGCCTAGCGGTCATTTTCATCAGTCATAACCCGCATCACGCCTATCTGGTCGGCGATCGTTTCGCGGTGCTGAATTTGGGCCGCATCGAGCTGGACGCGCGGCGCTCGGAGCTTACGCTGGAAGACCTGGTCCGCCATATGGCGGGCGGCGCTGAGCTGCAGGCCCTTCAGCACGAGATGGGCCGGCTCACTTCAGCGCGATAGCCCAACATTATTGCAGTATGATCAACCAATAACGCCCGATTACCCGACTCCCGGGCCTTCCCTCGTGAGGAAATGCAACTATATTGACAACTATGCAACAAAATGGTTGAAGTAATCTAGGCTGCTCGCAGAGCGGAGGCTGGATGCTCTCTCTGCGGCGTCGACCCGGTGACTGAGGGAGCGCGTAAGGAGGAACCGCAAATGATCCGATTACGAACGTTAGGGTTAATCATATCGATTTTATCCTGCGCTTTTTTCGCGGGACGGCCCGCAGCTGCGCAAACCCCGGGGCAGCCGCACGCGCCGCCTACCGCAAGCATCAGCGGCGTCATCGTCGATCAGAACGGCGGTCTTCCGGTCGCCGGCGCACGGCTGCAACTGCAGCAAGCCGGGAAAACGATCGCGACGACGATCGCAAACGGGTACGGAGCCTTCACGTTTAGCGCTGTTCCGCAAGGCATCTACTCGATTCTCGTTCAGGCCGCCGGTTACCAGAGCGGAACTTCGCAAGACATCGTGCTCACCGGTCCGGCAACCGTGAACGTGGCATTGGTGCGCTCGAGCTCAGCCGGCGGTTTACGCACGATCGCGAGCGTGCGCGTCGGCGGTGCAGGAGCGCTGCAGACCACGACGACAATCCAAAGCAACGTCGACATCAACGTCGTGCAGCAGACCAATCAATTGCGCGTGGCGGAGAGCTTGGGCAAGTTGCCCGGCGTGAACCGGGCAGACGCCGATTCTTCACGCGGCGACGACATCGGCATCGACATCCGCGGCCTCAAACCGAGCGAAACGCAAATTCTCTTGGACGGGCATCCCATCGGCCCGACGGGCGTTTATCCCGGCTGGGATATCGGCGGCGGCACGGGAGGTTACGATCTCGCCGATTCGCCCGCGTTCGCCCTTAAAAGCGTACAAGTGACGTACGGTTCCGGAGCCTCCGGATTATACGGCGTCGACGCAGTGGGCGGAGCGATCGATTTTCAGACGATCGATCCGACGAAGCGGCCGGAGGCCGTTCTGCGTTGGGGAGCGGGAGATGAAGGCACGCAGCTCTTGGGCGTGCAGGCGACGGGCACTGTCGGTAAACTCGGTTATGCGCTCGTTCACGGCGTGAACGGAACATTCGGCCTGTTCGAGCCGCAGTTCATCGCGCAAACGGGCGCGCGTGGTAACGATTGGACGTCCGCAACGCTCGCCGCCGATACGTATCGTGTGACGGGCGACGTCATTCTGCGCAACGATTTAGCAAAGTTAGTCTGGTCGTTTTCCCCGAAAACTTCGCTGATGCTCACCGGCTATTCCGCGACCTCGTGGGATGACAAGACCGGCAACGGCGACAACGACTTCATTTCTTACGATTACGCGCTGTATCAGGCGAGCAGCAGTCCGGACTGCACGATCGGAAGCGGCGCGGCACCGAACGGCATCACCGTAACCACGGACGCCGGCGCACAGTGCGTCACTCCGCAGCAGTATGCGCAAGGTGCGAGCGGCCCTTCAGGCGGCGGCCAGGGACCGTTCCAAGCCCTTCGCAATCAGGACTACCACGCGCGTTTGCTCACCACGCTGGGCAAGAATCAAATCGTCGTCGACTCGTTCGTGGACAATTACGGCCAAGACCGCGTGCGTCCGGCCTCCAACATCAACGGCGATCTCTCCGTGCTGACGCGCATGTTCCGCACGTATGGAACGCTGATCAGCGACGATATCGCGGGAGCGAAGAACGACCTCGGTTTCGGTCTTTACGCGCAGCGCCAGTACACCAACGGCGATCAAATCAGCGGCTCTACGGGCTTTATTCCGACTGCCTCGCTGTACTCGAAGCTGGACAGCTTCTTTATTCGCGATGCGTTTACGCCGTCCGAGCGCGTGTCGTATTTTATGAACGCCTGGTACAAGCACTCGCTGCTCGGCGGCAACTCCTTCGATCCACGACTTTCGATCGTTTACCGGCCGACCTCACGCGACGTGGTTCGCTTGACGGGCGGCGCTTCATCGGCAGATCCGGCACCGATCGCGTTCGAATTAACCGGCGCGGGCGGCATCAATCCCGGCAACTGTCAACTTTTCGGACTCGGCTCGCTGCCCACCCCGGGCGAGCTTCCGGAAAAAGCCAAAGATATCGAGGCTTCGGTCGCCCATCGGTTCGGCACCGACGACAGCCTGCAATTCACGGCATATGATACGAATGAAACGAACACCATTTTCGAAGCCGATCTGCCGGCCGCGCCGTACGTGCCCATCATCAACCAACTCTACGGGCCGTCGTATCTTACCGGCGTCTATAAGCACATATCGTCGATCTGTCCGAACCTTTCGCCCCCAAATCCGCCGGCGACGATTGCGAACCTGACGGTGGCGACCAACCTGAACTTGGCCACGTCGCGTGCGCGCGGCTACGAACTGAGCGGAAGACTCCGCGTGACGCCGCAGCTCGCCTTTGACGCGTTCTACAACGTGCAGTCCGTGGTCGTCTTCGACATGTCGGACACGCTGCTCCAAAACAACCCGACGCTGATCAACGGCGCGCAGATTCCGAATATTCCGCTGCACACGTACGGGATTACGATGGACCTGACGAATACGCACGGCGGCGAAGTGTACATCGACTATACGCATTACGACAACTACAACGCTTACAACCGTCCGGCGTTCGGCGAAGCCGACGCGTTCTTCAACCAGCGCCTCAGCAACGAAACGTCGATCAACCTGGGCATCTCGAATCTGTTCAACGAAGCCACGGACAACTACGGGCGCGTCGGCTTGGGTCTTTACCAGGCGGAGAACCAGTTCGGCACTGACGCGAACGCGCTCCAGCAAGGCACGGAGCGCTTCGGCATCGGCCCGAGATCCTTTACGTTTACGCTGACGCAGCGTTTGGGCGGCACGGGAAGCCGAACTCCGTGATGCTGCGAAGAGCAGCTGCGGGTGTGCTGGCGCTCGCGCTCTTGGGGCTGTCGCTAGCGAGCGGACCTTTCGCTCCGGCAAAGTCCCTATCCGTCGAGGCGCTGCTGCGCGGGCATATCAAACACGTCTTCGTCATCTATCAAGAAAACGAATCGTTCGATCACTATTTCGGCACCTATCCGCGCGCCGACAATTTGGCGAGCGTGTCGGCGGGTCTGCATGGATTCCGCCAGTACGATCCCATCGCGAAAGCGTGGATCACGCCGTTCAGAATTACCGACCCGGACGTCGAGAGCCCGGATCATTCGCGCGCAGCCCTGCTCGGTAAAATGAACGACGGCAAGATGGATGGCTTTATCGCGGTTCAAGAGCGGTCTTCCGCCAAGGACGGCTACGGCGCAGCGGATCAGGCGCGGCTCGGCCAGCTCACGATGAGTTACTACGATTGCGACACGATTCCATTTCTGTGGAAGTACGCGCGCGACTTCGTGCTGTACGATCATTTCTTTCAAGGCATGACCGGCCCGTCGACACCGGGCAACATCGAGATCATCGCGGCGCAGACCGGGCAAACGCAGGCCGCGCGCAATCCGTCCGAAGTGGTGAGCAATACGGGTTCCGGTGCCGGCGTCCCGGTTGAAAACAGCATGGATCCGCCGTTCGGGCCGTATGGCGAAAAGCCGAAGGAGAAACGTCAGATCGTGCAGCGTTATGCAACGGTGATGCTCACGCTGAACGGTAAACGGGATCGTGAGGCCACGCAAGAAACGCAAGGCGTACGTGCGGATCTGCAAGCGATGGCGAAGAGCGGCAAAGCTCCGGTTCCCTGGGGCTGGTTTCAGGAAGGCTATAACGGTCCGTACCGTCCTGCGCTTTCCGGATATTCGGCGCACCACAACGCTCTGCAGTACTTCGCGTACCTGCGGCGCAACGGCGTGTTTTGGAATCACGTCGCCACGCCCAAATATTTGCTTGCCGCAGTGCGTGCAGGCACGCTTCCGAATCGCGGCGCGTTTTACGTGAAGGGCAGCAATCAAAACCGCTTCGGCTGGCGTCCGGCGAATCGATCGCCGTTCATTCAGAAGCAGTTCCAGGGCGACGACGATCATCCGGGTGAAGGCGACTCCGACCGTCAGGTTGCCGAATCATTCGTTGCCACGTTCGTGAACGCCGTCGCGCGCAGCCGCTACTGGAAAGACTCGGCGATCATCGTCACGTGGGACGACGAAGGCGGATTCTACGATCACGCGCCGCCGCCGAGCTTCGAGCGCTGCTGGGACGGGCATCCGTGCGGGGACGGACCGCGCATACCGTTCATCGTGATCTCGCCGTACGCTAAATCGGGCGCCGTCGTGCACGACTTGGGTGATACGGGTTCGGTCGTAAAGTTCATCGACATGCTCTTCAATCTCCCGCCCCTGGCTTCGCTTCCGGACGAAAAACCGTACATGCCGGAGGGGCCGCGCGATGCCAATGCCCGTCTTACGGATCTCGGCGGCGCATTTGATGCGCAGCGTCTACGCGGAACGCGCGCGCCGATCGCGTCATCTGCAGCGATCATTGCCGACCGCATCGTCAACACGTTTCCCGCCAAAATGGACTGCAGCAGCCTGCACCTGCATCCCGTCCGCATTCCCGGCAAAAACGCTCCGCCGCCCGGCTTTGCCGGTCTTCCTAAACAGTACATTCCATAAACTTCCAGCGTCGTCATGAGGTAAATCGGCATGCCCATACTTCCTGCAGCCCCCCCGCAGCAAGTTCCTATCCTCAGCGGATTCGATTACGTCGCAGTTGATTCTCCTCGCCGCCGCGTCTACGCCGCGCACACCGGGAGCGACGCATTGCTGATCGTGGATGCGGACAAGCGCAAAATTTTGGGTCAGGTCGACGTGAGCGCACCGGTGCACGGCGTTGCAGTCGATCCTGATTCGGGCCATGTCTATACCGGCGACGGACTCGCGCGCACCGTTTCGGAAATCGATCCCCGCTCGCAGAGCGTGATTCGTACCGTCGACGTCGCGGGCAACGTGGACGCGATCGCTTACGATCGCTCACTGCACCGCATCTATGCGGATGAAGACGACGGCACGCGAATCTTCGTCATCGACGCGCGCAGCATGAAGCAAATCGCCGTCGTGAAACTTCCCGGACACAAGCCGGAATACTTGGCCATCGATCCGCAGACGCACCGGCTCTATCAGAACATCGCCGATCGCTCGGAGATCGCCGTCATCGATCCGCGTTCGCTCAAAGTCGTACGCACGATACCGACGCCGCAACTGAAGAATAACCACCCTCTCCAGTTTGATGCAGCAAACCGCACGATCGTCGCCGGCGGCAAGAACGGCGTATTAGCGGTCTATACGCCCGGAGGCCGGCTGATCTCTACGGCGCCGATAACGCCGAAAGTCGACCAGTGCAATCTCGATCCGCTAAGGCAGCAGATCGCCTGTGCGGGCGGCGGCGAGGTCGACGTGCTCGCAATCGGCAAGAACGGCGTGCTAAAAAAACTCGGCAGCACGCTCATCCCACGCTCCGCCGGCGATGCGCACACGCTCGCGTACGATATGAAAACCGGGCGCATCTGGGTCGTGTGGTCTGCGCCGGACGAAGATGCCGTCCAGGAGTTTGAATTGAAATGAGCGCAACGGTTTCCTCACGCGATGCGATAACGACGGTGAATCCGGCCACCGGCATGCCGATCGCGCAGCACGCACTGCACGAGCCGGAGGAGATCGAGCGGCGGTTGGCGGCGGCGGACGCCGCGTTTCATGCGTGGAGCGCATTCGACCTCTGCGCGCGGCTGCAGAAACTGCGAGACCTCGCTGCACATTTCCGCGCCGAGAAAGAGCGCCTTGCCGCGCTCGTCACGGAAGAGATGGGCAAGACGCTGGGCGAGGCGGAGGCGGAAATCGAGAAATGCGCGTGGGCCTGCGACTATTATGCCGAGCGTGCACCCGCGCAGCTTGCGCCGGAGTACGTTAAAACGAATGCCACGCGCAGCTACGCCGCGTACCGTCCGCTGGGCGCCATCCTTGCCGTCATGCCGTGGAACTTCCCGTTTTTTCAAGTGGTGCGTTTTGCCGCTCCCGCGCTTGCTGCGGGCAACGTCGCCGTTCTCAAGCACGCCGCCAATGTGACGGGCTGCGGTCAAGCGCTCGAAGCGGCGTTTCGCGAGAGCGGTTTCCCGGAGGGCGCCTTCGGCGCGCTCGTCATTCGCGCAGCGCAGGTGGAGAGCGTGCTGGCCGATCCCCGCATCGCCGCGGTGACGCTCACGGGCAGCGAACCCGCGGGATCCGCGGTAGCCGCCGCTGCAGGCGCCTATCTCAAGAAAAGCGTGCTGGAACTGGGCGGATCCGATGCGTACATCGTGCTGGCCGATGCGGACGTGCAAACCGCGGCCAAAACCGCGGTGCGCGCCCGCTTTCAAAATTGCGGGCAGAGCTGCATCGCCGCGAAGCGGTTTATCGTCGAAGATCCGGTTTACGATTCGTTTTGCGATGCGTTTGCGGAGAACGTGCGCGGGATCAAGGTCGGCGATCCGACGGATCGCAGCGTCACGATGGGGCCGCTCGCGCGCGCCGATCTGGTAGACGAACTCGAGCGGCAAATCGACGCGTCGCGCGCATTGGGCGCGAACGTCCTCGCCGGCGGCCGCCGCACCGGCTCGCGCGGAGCCTTTTACGAACCGACGATTCTGGCGGACGTAAGCGCGGAGATGCCGGTGTTTGAAGAGGAAACGTTCGGCCCGGCAGCCGCTATCGCAAAGGCGCGCGATGCCGACGAAGCCGTTGCGCTTGCCAACGCCTCCCGCTTCGGCTTGGGCAACAACGTCTGGACGGCCGACGCCGAGCGCGGCGAGCGCATCGCCGCGCGGCTGCAGTCGGGGCTGGTGTTCGTGAACGGCATGACTGCATCCGACCCGCGTCTCCCCTTCGGCGGCGTGAAGAAGAGCGGTTACGGCCGCGAGCTTGCGCAGTTCGGCCTTCGGGAATTCACGAACGTGCAGACGGTGTGGGTGGCATGATAAACGTTGCCCGCGCGCCCGAGAGCGTCCAGACTTAGTCCACCCGCAGCACGATTTTGCCGAACTGATCGCCTTCGCTCATGCGCTGCGCCGCCGCGATCGCGTCGTCCATAGCAAAGACGCAATCGATCGCCGGCACGATGCGGTGCTCGTTCACGAACTCGAGCATCGCGCGGAAATCCGCCGGGCTGCCCATCGAGGTTCCGCGAACGTCGAGCTGATTCCAAAATACCGGAAACATCTTCACGTTCGCATCGCCCGCCGTACCGCCGTACGTCACCACGCGCCCCCCCGGCCGCACTATGGTCAGCGCTTTGGCAAAAGTTTCGCCGCCGGCCGAATCGACCACCATGTCGATCGAACCCAGCAGCTTGCGCGCGGTTTTGTGCCACTGCGGATCGGCGGCGTAATCGATGGCGGCATCGGCGCCAAGCGCTTTCGCGCGTTCGAGTTTTTCCACGGAACTGGACGTGACCGCCACGCGTGCGCCCGCCGCCTTCGCGTACAGCAGCACGAACGTCTGAACGCCGCCGCCGATGCCCGTTACCAGCACCGTTTCGCCGGCGCGCAGTCGGCCGCGCGTGAAGAGGGCCCGAAATGCGGTTACTCCCGCAAGCGGGAGCACTGCAGCTTGTTCGTCGGAAAGATGCGCCGGCTTGGCGTGAACGTTGCCGCTGGGCACGGCGACGAACTGGGCAAACGTACCGTCCCGCGGCATTCCCAAAATCGTGGCGCCGCCCTCCCAAACGCGCTCGTCGCCGCCCCAGCCGATGGTCGGATCGACGACGACGGGTTTGCCGTTCGCCTCGCCGGCGGCGTCCGCTCCGAGAATGCGCGGGAGCTGGATGTTGGGGTAGAGCCCTTGCGTGATGAAAACGTCGCGGCGGTTGAGCGACGCGGCATGGACGCGCACCAGCGTTTCGCCTGCTTGGGCCTGCGGCCGCTCGACCTGCTCCACGCGTAGGTTCTGGGGGCCCCCGATTTCGTGCAGGCGTACGGCTTTCATTTGCGCTCGTATGCGGCGGGCCGGCACGGCCCGCCTGCGATGTATGGAGCGGGCGCGTAGCGCGCAACGGCGTACAATACGCGGGTGGACTTCAAGGGATATTTCAAGGGGCTGGCGCGCGTGACCAAGACATTCACGATCGAGTTTGGTCCGCTGCGAGCAACGGGAGTCCCCGCCATTTTGGTGGGCGTAACCGGCATCGTGCTGGCCGCCGGAACGGTAAAGACGCTGGCCGAGCACTCCGAACGCCTGCCCGAAACGCTGCGCGAGGCGCGCGCGCTGGCGCAAACGCTGCGGCCCGAACCGCCGCAGTTGCGTTCGTAACGATGATCGACAACGACTCGCTCGCTGCAATCATTCGCGACAGCATTCCCGACGCGCAGGTCGCGATCGTGGACCGCACGGGAACGATGGATCATTTCAACGTTACGGTGCAGTCCCAACGATTCGCCGGCAAAACCCTCATCGAGCAGCATCAATTGGTCTACGCCGCGCTCAAGCCCGCGCTCAAAGACGGGCGGGTGCATGCGGTGGAACTTCGCACGGTGACAAGCGCCGGCAACCCGAACAGCACAACGACGACATAGGATAACCGTGATGACGCAGGACATTCGCCAAGAAATCGACCGCGAGGTCGCAGCCAACAAAATACTCGTGTACGGCAAGGGCACCAAAACGATGCCGCGCTGCGGGTTCACCCTGGAAACGATCGAGTTCTTCAATCGTTTCGGCTACCCGTTCGAGGTGGTCGACGTGCTCGAAAACATGCCCAAACGCGAAGCGCTCGCGGAAATGACGGATTGGCCGACCTTGCCGAAGGTTTTCATCAACGGCAAATTCTACGGCGACACCGACATTTTGGGCCCGATGGCGCACAACGGCGAACTGCAGACGATTCTACAGGAAACGTTCGGCGACGCGGGCCAGCCCAAAACGACGATCAATCTGCACTAGGCGTGCATTCCACACTGATCGGCGTCGACGAGCTGCGCGCGCACGTGGGCGATCCGGCGTGGATCGTCGTCGACTGCCGGCATTCGCTCGCAGACCACGCGGCCGGCTGGGCGGCATACCGCGCCGGGCACATTCCGGGTGCATTTTTTGCCCGCGTCGAGGAGGATCTTTCCGGCGAAAAAACCGGCACCAACGGTCGTCATCCGATGCCGCAGATCCAGCGCTTCATCGAGTTTTTGCGCGGCTTGGGCGCCGACGACGATTCGCAGATCGTAACGTATGATGCCGGTGGCGATATGTTTGCTGCGCGCCTGTGGTTCTTGGCGCATTATGCCGGGCACCAAGCCGCAGCTGTGCTCGACGGCGGCTACGCCGCTTGGACCGAAGCCGGACTACCGGTGGAAACGCAGCTGCACAGACCGCGAAGGTACGGCACGATAACTGTCGCGGTTCGCGACGATCTCACCGTCGACGCAAACGACGTGCTGGCCTCGCTGCAGAACAGTGCGTTCACGATCCTCGACGCGCGCGGAGCCGATCGGTTCGCCGGGAAAAACGAAACGACGGATCCCGTGGCGGGGCATATCCCCGGCGCGCTCAATCGGCCGTTCAGAGAAAATTTCGACGAAAACGGCAGATTCAAATCACCCGAACGCCTGCGTGCCGAATTCGAAACGCTCGCCGTCGCGCCGGATCGTCTGGTCCATCAGTGCGGTTCGGGCGTTTCGGCTGCAGTCAACATGCTCGCGGCCGAGGTTGCCGGCTTGCCGGGAACGCGAATTTATCCCGGGTCGTGGAGCGAATGGTGCTCGGACCCTTCGCGCCCTATGGTAACGCCTTAGACTTTTTGCGGCAGCGGCACCGCGAACGGTTTGACGACGTTGCCGGCCGCAGAAGCCATGAGGCGATCCAGTTCTTCGGGGGTAGGTTCCTGGGCGCCGTCGCGCACGGCGTCGACCAAACAATAGAACCCGAACGGTTCGTTTCCACGGTTGACGAACTGATGCAGTTCCAGCGGAGCGACGTAAATCACGTCGTGCGGCCCGACTTCGGCGACGGTTTCATCGACGACGGCATAACCTACGCCGCGCTTGACGATGACGACGTGTTCGTGCTCGTGTTTTTCCAAGCGCGAAACCGCGCCGGGCTGCAGCTCGAAGTAGCGCAGCTCCTTTGAGGGGCCCGGCTGCGCGGCATCGGTTTTGCGAGCGCCGACGATCGTATGCCGTTCCACTCCCACGGCCGCGCCGGGACGATACCCCTGCACGGGCACGCCTTCCCAGCCCTCATCGGCGGCGTGAATGACCGGCCGCTGTGCCGTCTTCTTTGCGTTCGAGTCCATCGTTTCGAGGATAGCACATTTACGCGCGCCGCCGCTGCCCGGCCACGCGCAATACCAGCCACACGACGGCCAGCACCACGATCGCGCCGATCAACGCGGCCGCTATCGGCAATATGACCGCGCGCTTACGGTCGCCCGCACATCCCGCGTACTGCCTGCCGAGCTCGGTTTGCGCGCACCAAAAGGCCCGCCAGGAATCGTCGATTTCATACGCTTGGGAATCTCCGACCATCGCGTTTTCCCACTGCCTGCGGGCCGCGCGATCGCGCGCTATTTGCGAGTGGGCAGCCGTCAGCGAAGCAACGGTGAAACCGCGCACGCCGTAGGCGTGATTGAAGTCGAAAATCTGCGACCACGCGCGACTGGGCTCGTCGTACGCGTACAGGCGATAATTCTGCAGGGTCCCGTCCGAGCCGACGGAGAGCGCGGCAAAGGACGGATTGTTGGAATACACCGGAGAGACCGCCGGCGCGATGAGAAACGGCACGCCGCCGGCAAGCCGGAAACCCGCGCGGTGAGTATGCCCCGCAATCACGAAGGCCATGCGTCCCGCGTTCCGCGAGGTCGCGGTCAAAAAGCGCGTGCGCATGTCGTCGCGCCAGTACGGCACGATCAAGAGCCGGTGAGCGGACAGCGTGCTGCTCGGGTCGATTCCGGGCGGAATATGAAACAGCACGACGCTTTTGGTGCGCTGCGGCGTCGTCTGGAGCTCGCGAGCGAACCAGTCCATTTGCGCGCCGGGCGCCGCGATGCCCGCGCGCGAACACGGGCGGTACACGATCGACCAATACACGTCGTCCAGCACGATCGCTCGCAGTGAAGGTTCGGGCAGGCGCGCCGTGTACGAACCCCAATGCGCGAAGTCGCGTTCGAACTGCGGCGCGGCCCCGTTGCGGTTCACGAGCGGAGCCCAGATCCGCGCGACGGCGGCCAAATACGGCGTGTCGGGCGCCGTGCGATAATCGCCGCACGGGTCGTCGTTATTGCCCAGCGTGATGAGAAATTGCGCTTGCGGAAACGCTCGGCCCAGCGAGCGCGCGACGCGCGCCATCGTCTGCACCGCGACGCCGGACACGCTCACCTTGCTTTGGGCTTGATGCACTCTGGACGCGAAATGATGCACCAGAAAATCGCCGGCGATCACAACGACCTTCGCGTGCGGGGCGGCCTTGCGCATTTGCGCCACGGTCGAATCGAACAGCGCCCAGTTGGAATCGTTCGTGTACCACGCGGGCGCGCTGCGGCGGTCGAACGGATCGACGTGCAGGTCGCTCACGACGAGCCACTGCTGGGTTACGGCCAAGAGCGCGGCGAAGATGAGGTGCATGCGGTACTGGTTGTTCAAAAGTGAACCGCACGCCTACGGCTTTGAGCAATTGCAGCGCGACCGCGTCACGCCCTGGAGCGGCGTGCGCAATTTTCAAGCGCGCAACGCCATGATCGAGATGCGGGCGGGGGATTTAGGGCTGTTCTATCATTCGAGTATCGCCCAGCCGGCGGCCGTGGGCGTGGTGCGCGTGGTCAAAGAAGCCTATGCGGACTTTACGGCATGGGAAAAGGGCGGCGAGTACTACGATCCGCGCAGCACGCAGCGCAAACCGACTTGGCAGATGGTCGACGTCGAATACTTGCGGCCCCTCGCGCATCCCGTCACGCTCGCGAGAATGCGACGCGAACCGCGGCTGGTGGGGATGGAGCTGCTGCGAAAAGGCTCCAGGCTTTCCGTTCAGCCCGTGATGCCGCACGAATGGAAGATCGTTCTCGAACTGAGCGAGAGCGTCGATCCGGCCGATAGCCTCAAAGCGGCTGGGCCTGCGTAAGAAATACCTGCTGCGCGTTAACCGGCATCTTGCCCTCGGGCGCGAGCCGATGGTACGTCCCGTCCGTGCGCAATTCGCGCGCCTTGACGTTGTCGGCGGCGATAATCGCTAAATACTCGCCGTAGATCGTTTCTGCGACGAGCGGGTCGAGAATGGGAACCATGATCTCCACGCGCCGGTCCAGGTTGCGTCCCATCCAGTCGGCCGAACCCACGAAGATTTGGCGGCTGCCGCCGTTTTCGAAAGCGACCATGCGCGAATGTTCCAGAAAGCGGCCCACGATGCTGCGCACGCGTATCGTTTCGCTAACGCGCGGCACGCCGGGCCGCACGACGCACATGCCCCGCACGAACAAATCGATCGGTACTCCGGCGGACGACGCGCGGTACAAAGCGCGAGCGATGTCGCCGTCGGTGATCGCGTTGAGCTTGGCGCGAATGCCGCACGGTCGCCCCGCCCGCGCGTGCTCGGTTTCGCGCTCGATCAGTTCGGTCAGCTCGCGCCGCATGTTGACCGGCGCGACGAGAAGATCTTCGTAATCGGTGATCTTGGCAAAACCGGTGAGCGCGTTGAACATCTGCGAGACGTCCGCACCCAGTTCCGGACGGCACGTGAACACGCTGAGGTCGGTGTAAAGCCGCGCGGTCTTTTCGTTGTAGTTGCCGGTTCCGAAATGCATGTAGCGCCGGATGCCGTCGTCCTCTTCGCGCACGATCAGCATCGCTTTGGCATGCGTCTTCAGCCCGGCGAACCCGTACACGACGTGCACGCCCGCGCGTTCCAGCCGCCGCGCCCATTCGATGTTGTTCTCTTCGTCGAAGCGTGCCTTGAGCTCGATGAGGACGGCGACCTGTTTTTCGTTCTCGGCCGCATCCAGCAGCGCGCGCACGATCGGCGAGTTCTTGCCGGACGTGCGATACAGCGTGGCTTTGATCGCCAGCACCCGTTCGTCGTCGGCGGCTTGCCGCACCAGCTGCACCACGGGGTCGAACGACTCGTAGGGATGGTGCAGAACGATGTCGGCCTCGCGTATCGCCGCGAAGATGTCCGTCACGCCGATGAGGCGTTTGGGAATCGCGGGCGTGAACGGGGGATCGTGCAGCTGCGGACGGTCCGGCAGGTTCGCGATGGCGAGCAGATCGCCCGTTCCCATGAGGCCGTCTATTTCGTAGCAGTCCGGTGGACCCAGCTGCAGAGCGTCGAGCAGCAGCTCACGCATGTATTCGGGCATGCCACGCTCGATCTCCAAGCGAACCGGCTCGCCGAATCTGCGCCGCTGCAGCTCCGATTCGATCGCTGCCAGCAGATCGTCGGCCTCGTCCTCCTGCAGGTCCAAATCGGCGTCGCGCGTCACCCGGAAAAGGTACGACTCGCGCACTTCCATGCCGGGAAACAGCGCGTTCAAGTGATGCGCTATCAGGTCTTCGAGCATGACGAACCATCGCTCGCCTTCGGGCGCAGGCTCGACTTGAACGAAGCGCGGCAGCGTCTGCGGAATTTTCAGACGTGCGAAATGCAGCTCCACGCCGTCGGCCGTAACCTCTTCGAGTTCGACAGCCAGCGATAACGAGAGATTGGAGATGTACGGAAACGGATGGCCCTGGTCGACCGCCAGCGGCGTGAGAACCGGAAACACGCGGTCGTCGAACGAGCGCTCGAGTCCCAGGCGCTGTTCCTCGCCCAATTCGGACACGCGCAGTATTTTTATGCCGTTTTCGGCCAGCGCCGGCAGCAATGTCTCGTTGAGCAAATGCATCTGTCTGCCCAGCGAAATCCGCAAGTGCTCCGAAATCGCAAGCAGGTGCTCGGAAGGGGTGCGGCCGTCCTCCGAGCGCCGGAAAATCTGCGCCTCCACCTGCTGCTTGAGCGCGGCCACCCGGATCATGAAATACTCGTCGAGATTGGTGCCGTAGATCGCCAAGAATTTCACGCGCTCGAGCAGCGGCGTGCGCTCGTCGATCGCTTCCTGCAGCACCCGGTCGTTGAATTCCAGCCATGAAAGCTCGCGGCTGATGTAGAGCGAGGGATCGTCCAGCGAATGCGGCACCCCGGCGGGGGTGGCAATCCGCGGCTGCGCGCGCGAGATCATAGACAGCGTGGGATTCGCCGACTTTTGCTGAAACTCCAGGTTGTGAACTGGCCGGACTTGGCGGCGCACACCTGGGCGTATCTTGCGCTTGCCCTGGCGGCGTTGGCCGCGGGGGCGGGTATCGGCATTCCGCTGGGAATCGCGAGCTCGCACGTGGGCGCAATTCGCACTCCGGTACTCGCGTTGGGAAATATCGGACGCGTGGTTCCCAGTTTGGCGGTCCTTACGTTCATGCTTCCGCTCTTGGGCGTGGGCTTTCTGCCGGCGTTCGTGGCGCTCACGTTGCTGGCCACCGCGCCGGTGCTCATCAATACGGATTTGGCATTTCGCAGCGTTGCGCCGGCGGTGCGCGACGCCGCTCGCGGAATGGGAATGACTGCCGCGCAGCAACTCGCGCGCGTTGAATGGCCGCTCGCGTTTCCCGTGCTCTTCGCCGGCGTCCGGACGGCGGCAACCGAAGTCGTCGCCAGCGCCGTACTCGCTTCGTTCATCGGCGCGGGCGGCTTGGGAGAATACATCACCACCGGGCTGCAAGCCAATCAGCCGGATCGGTTGTGGACCGGCGTGATTGCCATCGGCATCATCGCGCTGTTTGCCGAATTCGGTTTAGGCTCGATTCAAGCGCGCGTAGGAGAACCCGTCTGATGCCGTTGACCCGCAGAAGATCGCTCGCTCTGATCGGCGCCGCAATCGCACTGCCGCAGTGCAGCGGCGGCGGCGCAAACGCCGTTCGAGTGGGATCGAAAAACTTCGGCGAGGACATCATCGTCGCCGAAGTCTATGCCGCCGCGCTCGAGCGTGCGGGACTGCAGGTGGAGCGCCACATGAACTTGGGCAGCACCCAAATCGCGACCGAAGCGCTTACCCGCGGCGACATCGATTTGTATCCCGAATACACCGGCACGGGCCTAATCGACGTTCTGCATCTGGCGCCGATGCGCGATGCAGCCAAACTCTTTGCCGTCGTCAAAGCTGCCTACGAACGCCGGTACGGGCTGACGTGGCTCGAGCCTTCACCGGCGAACGACTCGCAAGGTTTGGCCGTAACGCCGGCGACCGCGCAGCGCTACGCCGTGCGAACACTTTCTCAATGCGCGCGAGTCGCGCCGCAGCTGCGCTTGGCCGCAGTGCCTGAGTTCGTCACCCGCGCCGACGCGCTGCCCGGGCTGCAGAAATTCTACGGCGGCTTTGCCTTCAAAGACGTTCGCACGTACGAGATCGGGCTGCAATACGATGCGCTCGCGCACGGCGACGCCGACGTTGCTACCGCTTTCACCACCGATTCGCAAATCGACACGCAGCATCTGCTGCTGCTGACCGACGACAAGCACTTTTGGCCACCGTACAACATCGCTCCGGTCGTTCGCGAACGCACGCTCAGTGCGCATCCATCGATCCGTCCGGCTCTGGCGGCAGTTTCGCCGCTGCTCACCGATTCGGTCGTGCGCCGCTTCAACTATGCGTTCAACGTGCAGAAAGCCGATCCGGCCGACATCGCGCAAGCGTTCGTCAAGGAGCATCTGCGCTGAAAGGCGTCCGCTTCGAAGCGGTAACGGTACGCTATCCCGGCAGCGACCGCAACGCCGTCGACGGCATTTCGCTGCGCATCGAAGACGGCAGTTTCACCGTGCTGCTCGGGCCGTCGGGCTGCGGAAAAAGCACGCTGCTTCGCACCGTCAACCGGCTCGTTACGCCGCAATCCGGCGCAGTCTACCTGGGCGACGAGAACGTCGGCGCGGCGGATGCCGTCGCGCTGCGCCGGCGGATCGGATACGTCATTCAAGCGGTCGGATTGTTTTCGCACATGACGGTTGCGCGCAATATCAGCGTCGTTCCGTCGCTCGTGGGCTGGCACCGGCCTCGCATAGAGCAGCGCGTGGACGAACTGCTCGAGCTCGTCGGCTTGGACCCCGCCCGCTATCGCGACCGGTATCCGCGCGAACTCTCCGGCGGCGAACAGCAGCGCGTGGGCGTCGCTCGCGCCATCGCGGCAGAGCCTCCGGTGCTGCTGATGGACGAGCCGTTCGGCGCGGTCGACGCAATCGTGCGCGCGTCGCTGCAGGACGAAATCGTCCGCATAGCGCGCCGTCTGCGCACCACGGTTCTGTTCGTAACGCACGACGTGGATGAAGCGCTGCGCTTGGCCGATCGAATCGTCGTCATGCGCGAAGGCCGCGTGGAGCAGCACGACACGCCGCTGGCGATTCTAACCGAACCGGCCACGCCCTACGTAGAGCAACTGCTCGACACACACGACGTCGTGCGGAGGCTGTCGCTGCTGCAAGCCTGCGACGCTGCCGTCTCGCAGGACGGCGCCACCGACGGCGCTATCGACGCTGCCGTCTCCCTGCGTGAAGTGCTCAACCGCTTTTTGACCGGCGCGCAGCGCCTTGACGTGCGCCGCGGCGAAGAGCGCGTGGGGACCGTGACGTTCGAAGACGTGCGACGGATATTGCGCGCATGACGTATTTGCAATCGCACTTGAGCCAAATCGGCGCGCTGACCTTGCAGCACGTCGAGCTCGTATTCGCCGGTTTGGCGCTCGCGCTGATTCCCGCGTCGGCTTTGGGCATCGCAGCTGCGCGCTTTCCGCGCTCCGGCACGCCGATCTTCGGCGCGACGGGAATCATCTACGTCATTCCATCGCTCGCGCTGCTGGCGGTGGCCGTCAAATATTTAGGTTTAGGCGCAGTTCCCGTCATCTTGGTGCTGGCGGCATACGCGCAGTTCATCTTGGTGCGCAGCATCGCCGCCGCGTTGCACGGCGTGCCTTCGGCGCAGAAGGACGCGGCGCGTGGTCTGGGCATGTCGGCGCGTCAGCAGTTCGTTCGGGTTGAGCTGCCGCTGGCCGCGCCGGTCGTTCTGGGCGGTCTGCGTTTGGCGACGGTTGCGATGATCGCGATCGCCACGCTGGGCGGTTACGTCGGCGCGGGCGGCCTGGGCAATGAAATCTTCTTGGGACTGCAGCGCAAATACATCCAACAGACGCTGGCGGGCAGCATCCCTGCCGCGGCGCTGGCCGTTATCGTCGACGCGCTGTTCCGTCTGCTCGAACGCAGTAGTCGCGCCCGCTGGGAGTGAGTTTGCCGCCCACGCGCGCACGAAACGTTCGGTCGATGCGATCGCCTGCTCGCAACCAGGTGATGTCGCCCTCCAGCCTGCGATCGCCGGTGTAGTATGGTCCGGACCACGTCCAGACACGGCCTACCGGTCCCGGCGAGCCAATGTCGGCATACGACCCGTCGTAGTGAAAATCGCGATACACCCACGCCCGCAATTTGCTCACGTAGCCCACGTACGCAATCCCGCCGTCCTTGCCGTGCTGGTCTCCCCACCGCACGATCGTCCACGCACCGCCCGGTGCAGAGGCAATCCGCCATGCAGTGGCCTGCGATCGATCGTAACACGTCCATGCGCCGGAGAAAGCTTGCGCGAACAGCGTCATGGATGCAAGTAGTGCCCAAACCATTGTGCCTCGATCCGTAAGCGCTCTACGCGGTGGAGCGGAGCTCCGGTGCGCGAGAGGTCGTGATTCTCACCGGGGAAGTCGACGTACTCCACCGGGCTGCCCAAAATTTTGAGCGCGTTGAACTCTTGCAGACTCTGATCGACCGGCGTGCGGATATCCTGCGACGAATGCAAAATCATCAGCGGCGTGCGAACGTTCTGCACGAACGTCAGCGGCGATTCGGCGGCATTGGCGCTCTTGGGGTCCCACGGATCGCCAAAGCCGTAGGAGCCGAATAGTCCAAATGCATTGTTCGATGCCAAATCCGCGGCGAGCTGTTCGCTCACCAAATTCGATACCGAACGTTCGGCAATGGCGGCTTTGTAGCGATCGGTGTGCGAAACGACCCAAAGCGTCGCATATCCGCCGTAGCTTCCTCCGCTGACCGCAAGCCGGTGTGCGTCCACGCCGGGACGCCGGACGGCGGCATCCATGGCGCGCTGCACGTCGTCGAACATCGCCTCG
This sequence comes from Vulcanimicrobiota bacterium, assembly GCA_963777315.1. Taxonomy (GTDB): domain Bacteria; phylum Vulcanimicrobiota; class Vulcanimicrobiia; order Vulcanimicrobiales; family Vulcanimicrobiaceae; genus CAVYEM01. Next base: position 785,392 of record CAVZQC010000002.1, on the reverse strand, counting down.
CCCCATTTACCGTTGAGCGCGGCTTCGAGACCGTATCCGTGCCCTACGCTGCCGCGGGGATCGGAAAAGACGACGTTGTACCCTTGGCCCGCCCAATACTGCAACTCGTGAAAGAACGTTTGTCCGAACTGCGTCTGCGGGCCGCCGTGGATGTCCAAAATCGTCGGATGCGCACCCGGCCCGTGTCCGATTGCGGGCATGAACCACGCCTGCACGCTAAAGCCCGCATCGTCGGCGATCGTAAATTCGCGCGGCTGCGACAGTTGCACGCGAGAAAGGTACGCACGATTGAAATGCGTGAGCGCGCGGCTTTTGCCGGTGCGAAGGTCGAGCAGATACACTTCGCGCGGATGCGTGAAGTCCGACAGCGTGTAGGCCACCATTCGGCCCGCTCGGTCCATCGTGCACTCCGCGGCTTCGCCGGCAGAAGTGAGCCTGCTGACCCCGCCGCTGCGCGGATCGAGTTTGACCAAGGCACTGTATCCGGGTTCGTCGGAGTCCGCGATTGCAAAACGATCGCCCGGAGCAAAATGCGGGCCGCACATCCCGCCGGGGTCGCCCATGTCGGCCAGCACGGTGTCGCCGAATTGCACCTGATTGCGCGCGACGACGGTCCGCGCGCCAACGCCGTTGGGAGCGGCGCGCATGAGGGCCGGAAACTGCGCCGGATCGGCAACGCCGCCGCTAAAATACCACAGGTAACCTTGCCGATCGAAGGCCAACAGATAATTTGCAGGCTGATTCGAAACGAGTTTGTGCATGGCGCCGCCCGAAGCGGCGATCGTGTACACGTCGTTCGGACCGCCGCTGGGCGATTCGTATCGCAAAGAATCGAACGCGATCGTGCGGTCGTCGGGCGACCACTGCGGATTGCCCTCGGACCACTGCGTGCCCCCCGTAAGCGATCTCGCAGCGCTTCCGTCCGCATTCATCACCCAAATGTGCGTATGGCGATCGTAGGTGTAGCCTTGCCCGTTGTTTTCAAAATGCATCTGCCGCACGATCCGCACGTCGCTCTTGCGTTGCTGCTTGCCGGGAGTAAAACCCGCAGCCTTGAAATCGACGTAGGCGGCGTGCGGTGGGTCCACGGTGACCGTTCCGAACGCTATGCGGGTGCCGTCGTGCGAATACCGCGGCCCGAATGCGCCTGCTTTGAGGTGCGTGAGCTGCTCGACGCGGCCCGATGCCGCCGCATACGCGAAGATTTGCGGCCGCGCACCTTTCTTTGCCGGTCCACGAACGAATGCGAGCGTTCGCCCATTCGGCGACCACGCCGGATCGGAATCGCGTCCGCCCCCGGCGATCGACGTAATCCGGCCGGTTCGGACATCGACGACGTACAGAGAGTTATCGTAACGATCCTTCGGTCCGTTCGCACGCGAAACGACCAACGCGACGTGCAGACCGTCCGGCGAGATCTGCGGATCCGAGACGAACCGGAGCTGATAAATGTCTTCGGCTGCGACGGGACGGCGCGTGGGGCTGGCTGCCGAAACGGCGGCACACAGCGACAATACCAATGCAGCGCATAATGCGCTAGTGCGGACGATCATGTCCGCATTATAGTATACAACGGCTATAGGACGAAAAGGTTGACGCTGAAGCGCTCCTGCGAATCAGTCCAGGTGCGTTCCAGACGCAAACCGGCTCCAGCTCCGAGCCGGGCGATGTCCTGGATCGAATACTTATAGGACGATTCGGTGTGAATCCGCGCGCCGGCACCGAACGCAATGGCGAGATCGATGCCCTCGACGCGCACGTCGTGGGCGCGCAGCGCTTCCAAGTACGAGCGCACCGCGCCCGACTCATCGTCGTACGTTGCGACGTGCCGAAAGTCGCGCAAGTCGAACGTGCCGCCAAGTTCGCGGTTGATTCGCGCGAGCACATTTTTGTTGAAAGCCGCCGTCACGCCGGCCGGATCGTCGTAGGCCAGCTGCAGCACGTGCGGATCTTTCTTGAGATCCGCTCCGAGCAGCAGTCCATCTCCTGCTTTGAGCGACGATGCGATCGCGGCCAGCAGCCGTACCGCCTGCTGCGGCTCGTAGTTTCCGATGTTCGAACCCAAGAACAGCGCGAGCGTGCGTTTCTCGCGCTGCAGCCCTCCGGCTTCCAGCAGTGCGAAATAGTCGCCCGCGTATGCGGTGACCGTCAGCGACGGGTACGCCGCGACCAGCGCCTGCGCCGACGCGCGCAGGGCTTCGCCCGATATGTCGATCGGCGAGTACCGCAAGCTGCGCTGAACCCGCAGCGCTTCATCTATCAGGATGCGGGTCTTTATCGCGCTTCCGCTTCCCAGCTCGACGAATTCGATGGGATTGCCGAGCGCGCGTACGATCTCCCAGCCCCACTGACGCAAAATCTCCGTTTCGGCACGCGTGAGATAGTATTCGGGCAAAACGGTAATGGCATCGAAGAGCGCCGATCCGAGCTCGTCGTAGAAATACTTCGAGGAAAGGTGCTTTTCCGCGCTCGACAGGCCCGCGCGTACGTCGTCGCCGAACGACGCGCTTTGCGCCGGCTGCGGTCCGCGAATGATGGCCAGGCGCCCGGACGATGCCGCCGCGACGTTCATATGAAAGGCCCCTTACCCTAAAACCGCCTGCCCTCGTCGCCGCCTGCAGGTGCGGGGGCAGCTGAGGGAATATTGAACCGCGAAAGGAGCTTTTCGAGCATGATCAGCCAGGACGTCACCATTTCCATCGACGGCTCGCAGATGACGGGGTACTTGGCGCGACCCGAGGAGCAATCGGGTCAGCATCCCGCAGTCATCGTGCTGCAAGAAGTCTTCGGGTTTACGCCCGAGATCCGTCGCGTGACCGACATGCTCGCCAGCGCCGGATACGTTGGATTATCGATCAACTATTACCATCGCACCCATCCCGCAATCGCCGAACCCTACACCGAAGAAGGCAGCCGCAACGCGTTTTCCGCGGCGGCAAACGTATCGGCGCGAACGCTGAGCGCGGACGTCGCCGCGGCGGCAGACTGGCTGAACGCGCAGCCGTTCGTAAAAACCGGCAGAATCGCCGTCTGGGGTTTCGGTTTCGGCGGCACTGCTGCGTTCGTTGCGTCGGGCCTTTCGCAGCTCAGCGGCGCGGTCTGCTTTTATCCCGGCAACGTCGCAACGTCGATGCCCGGCGGGGGCGAACCGCCCATCGAACACGCACACGAGGTAGCGGTGCCGCTGCTGCTCGTATTCGGTGAAAAGGATTACTACGTTTCGCGATACGACATGGATCGCATCGAGCGCACGCTCACGGACGCCGGCAAATCGTTTCGCATGCAAATCTACCCGCAGGTCGGGCACTCGTTTTTCCGCCACGGGCGTCCGGAGGCGATCGTCGAACATCAAAAATATTCCGACGAAGCGATCGCGGGCGCCGTCGCCGACTCATGGGATTTGGTGCAGGCATTTTTGCGCGACGTGTTCAGCCGGCCGCCGTCCGCAGGCGCGAGCGGCGATATCCGTACAGACCGTACAGAACCAGTCCAGCGCTGAACCATACGGCAAAGCGCACCCAGGTGGGCCACGACAAGCCCGAGATCAGATAAAAACACGCTGCTGCGCCCAGCACGCCGAACATCGTCCCCAGCGGCGCGCGGAACGGTCGCCGCGCGCGCGGCGCCGCCACGCGCAGCACAACTACGCCAAGACAGACGATACCGAACGCCGACAGCGTTCCGATGTTCACGAAATCCAGCAGTTCGCCTAACGGAAGCGTGGCCGCTAAAACCGCCACCGCCAGGCCGGTAATGAGCGTCATGCGCGCGGGAGTGCGAAAACGCGGATGCACGCGCGCCAGACTCGGTGGCAGCATTCGGTCGCGCGCCATGACGTAGAATATCCGAATTTGGCCCAGCAGCGAGGTCAGCATCACCGTTGTGTTTCCGGCGATGCCGCCCAATGCGACGATCCAGTATATCAGGCGCGACCGATGCGCCGCGCCGACCGCGTCGAGCATCGCCGCGCCTTCGCTCAAACGCGCCGAGGGCATCACGCCGACCGTCACGTAGGCGAGCGCAACGTACAGGACAACGCCCAGTACCAACGAGAGCATGATGCCGATCGGTACGTCGCGTACTGGATTGCGCGCTTCTTCCGAAGCGACGGTAACGGTGTCGAAACCGATGTACGCGTAGAAAACCAGCGCGGTTCCGGCGAGAATGCCGTGCCGGCCGTGGGGCGCGAACGGCTGCAAATTGCCGGCGTGCACCGAGCCGGCAGCCGCCGCCAGAAACACGATCATCGTGACGATCTGAAAGACGACGAGTGCGCCGTTCACGCCGGCCGATTCGCGAATGCCGATCGCAACCAGCAGCGTTACTCCCAGCGTTACCAACGCTGCCGCAAGATCGAGATGCGGATGCGCGCTCAGCGCGTTCCCGTTTTGCAGCCATGCGGGTAAATGCATGCCGAAATTGCCGATCAGATGCTGCAGATAGTCCGACCACGATGCCGCGGTCGGTGCAACCGAAAGACCGTACTCTAAAATGAGATCCCAGCCGATCACCCAGGCGACGAGTTCGCCCAGCGTCGCGTACGCGTACGTATACGCGCTGCCTGCGACCGGCACCATCGAGGCAAATTCGGCGTAGCAGAGCGCAACGCACAAACTTACTGCGCCCGACAAGCCATACGCCAGCACGACCGCGGGGCCGGTGGCGTGCGCGCCGGCGCCGAGCGTGGGAAAAATGCCGCCCAGCATCGTCCCAAGTCCGATCGCCGTTAACGAGCGCCATCCCAAAGCGCGCCGCAGCGTCGGTCCGTGTTTTTCCGGCAGCGTCCACGCGAGCGGCTGACGCGCGATCAGCCGCTTCACGACCGGATTCACCCGCTGTGTTTAGGACACAGGGAACGCAGCGCCGATTGCGCCTGCGGGTCGGGGCGCATGGCTGTCGGACGAATATACATGGCGGCGTATTTGGAGTCTCCAATCGTCGTCGTAACGCCCTCGACGGTTTCTTGCACGCGCGTGGAGCCCGAACGCGAGTCACCGCGCCCGACGAAATGCTCGCCTTTTTGCGAGCCGCACAGCGTGATGTTATTGCGTTTGAAGTCGCGCATGCGCTCGGTGCCGCTGATGTTTTGCGAATCTTCCAGGCGCATGTTCTGATCGCCGCGGACGAGGATGACGAATTGCCGGTCGTTTTGACCGGATCCGTTGATCCACATTTGGAAGCGGCCGAACATTCCAGGCGTCGATTTCCAGCCTTGGGGCGCGTCGAACGTGATCCCCGAAGCGGGACTGCCGCATGCTGCAGCGGTCAGCGCGATGCAAACCGCCGCGATCGTTGAACGAAATCGTTGGCTCATCTGCCGCGTATTGGCGCCTCGTCCCCGGCAATCTTTGCCCAGCGGTCGGCGATGTCGTCGATGTACTCGCGCGTCTCGGCGTACGGCGGAACCCCGTGGTAGGCCTGAACCGCACCCGGACCCGCGTTGTACGCGGCCAAGGCGGCGACGTACGGATTGGGATACCCGGCAAACGCGCGCACGTACGACGCCAGCAAAGCAGCTGCACCCGCGATGGCTTCATACGGATCGAACGGATTCACGCCGATGCCCGCGGCCGTCGAGGGCATGAACTGCGCGATGCCCACCGCGCCGGCGGCCGAAAGCGCGCGCGGATCGAACGCAGACTCCTGCAACAGCGCCGCGGCCAAGAACTCGGGCGGCAATGCATTCGCGCGGGCCGCACGCACGGCGGCACCGGCGAGCAGCAGCGCATCGACCGCGCCGATGCGCGGATTGGTGTGCAGAACGCTGCGCGTAACGGCCAAGATCGCGCTGGAGGTGCGCGGACCGTCGCGCAGCGGCCGCATGCCCGAGATCGCCGGTGCGTATGCAGGCGCATGCCAGCTCAGGGCGTTATCGACTACGACGGGTATGTATACGGTCGTATTCCGCCTGCTCGCGCCGGTTGGTCCGGAGCAGGCACAGCAAAGGAAGAGAAAGACCACACCTGATGCCCGCAGTCGCAGCGCTTGTCGTCCTCGTCGTCGGCGATTTTGGGTCAACGTTCTTCTACCATGTGCCGCAGCACCTATGGTTTCGGCTGCACCTGCGAACGCACCACGACCGCCGCCGTCCGTATCGCCACCACGCCGTGCTGTGCGCCGATCCCGGCGTGCTGCTGGACGGATTGCTGGGCGCGCTCCCATACATCGCCGTAGCGGCTTTGGTATGGCGCTTATCGTGGCAGGGCGCGCTGGCCGGCCTACTTTTGGGTCAATTGCACGTCTGGTGGCGGCATACGACCGAAATAGGATGGAGAACGCCCACTTGGCTGAAAACGGTTTGCCGGCCCCTGCAGATCGTGCTTCCCGAGGACCACGACGGCCACCACCGAAATCCGCAAACCGAGTTCGGCGACATCTTTCGCTTTTACGATGCTCCGGCGCGGGCGCTCTTGTCGTCCTTGCGCCCTGCCAAGAAACGGCTGAGCGGCTCGAACGAGGTACGGACGGCTTGACCAAGCGAGCGCTTTTTTTGATCTCGGATACCGGAGGCGGCCATCGCAGCGCGTCCAATGCGATTACGGCAGCCCTTGACGAGATCCAGCGTCCCGCATCCTTCGAGCATCGCATCGACGACGTTGCCGCTCACTGCTCGTTTCCGCTCACGCAGCTGGGGTGGGGATACTCGACGGCGCTGCGCTATGCTCCGCCGGTGTACGGGGCGCTGTACTATGCGACCAACGGGCGGCGCCGTTACAAGGCGCTCGTGCGCTTCTGCGAGCCGTTGTACCGCGAACGCCTGCGCGATCTGTTCGTCAACTATCGCCCCGACGTGATCGTTTCGGTGCATCCGCTGCTCAATCACGCAGCGCTTCGCGCGCGCGCTGACGCCAACATGCGCCACGTTCCCATCGTCACCGTCATCACCGATTTAGGCAAGGTGCACGAGTCGTGGCTAACGCCTGCGGCCGATGCGATCGTCGTTCCGGCGCGCGAAGTATACGAGCGTGCATTGTCGCGGGGCGTTTTTCCCTCGCGGCTGCGTATGCTGGGCCAACCGATCCATCCCAAATTCGACGACGTGGTCGGTACCAAGGAAGAGTTGCGCGCCGCGCTGGGCTTGCCGCGGAGCGGATTCATAACGCTGCTGATGGCGGGCGGAGAAGGCGGCGGAAAACTGATGACGACGACGCTCGCCCTTGCCAAAGCGCAGCTTCCGATGCACTTGGTCGTCGTGTGCGGCCGCAACGAAACCCTGCGCGCGAAAATCGAGGACTTGGCGCCGTCGCTGCCCACGCCGATGACGATTCTGGGCTTTACCGACAAGGTGCCCGAGCTCATGCGCGCTGCCGATCTGCTGGTGACCAAAGCCGGTCCCGGCACGCTCGCGGAGGCGAACGCCGCGCAGCTGCCCGTGGTCATCTACGATTACGTCCCCGGACAGGAACGCGGAAACGTCGATTTCGTGCGCCGCAACGGCATCGGCGCGGTGGCCATCGCGGGCAGCGCGCAGGTCGTGCGCGCGGTCGAGGGGCTTGTGAAGAACGAACGCCGTCTAGCGCAGATGCGCCGCAATCAGGAACTCGTCGCACCCAAACGCAGTTCGCGCCGGATCGCTGCGCTGATAGCACAGATGGCGAACGCGCACACCATACCGGAAGACGACGAATACGCGGCGCTTCCCGAGGCCGTTGCGCTCTAAACGGCTGACATGCGACCACGAGCGGGAGCCGCGCTTTTCTCGCTGATCGCGCTTGCCGCGATACCCGCAGCCTGCGCCGGAGGCGCGGCCTCAGCTCCGTCGCCCTCGCCGACATGCGGAATGCCGCCACCAGTGCCGCCGCCCACGCTGTTCCTGTCGTATCCGGAGAACGGCAGCGTGAATGTTTCAATCGCCGTGGGGCGGCTGCTCTTTATCGGCGTGCCGCAAGGATTTTACGGCAATGCGGCGGTCTCAATGGTCTCGACCGCCGGAACGGCGGTGCCCGTCGGCGCCTATACCGCTGCGCCCTCGCCGCTTCCGAGTCCGCATGCCGTGCCTAGCGGCGCGTCCGGCGATCTGCCATACGTAGCCGCACCGATCCCGACGCTTTCGCCGGCAACGTCATACGCGCTCAGCGAAACCTACACCGACTTCAACGGCGTGCCGCCGACATGCACCGCCCCGGTAACGCAATCCTTGGGGTCGTTTAGCACGCACTCAGCTGCGCCGCTTACGGAAAGCCCGGAAACGAAAAACCGTTGGGCGTAGTATCGTCGAGATCGCGCACTCGAAAGGATGCATCGTACTGCTGCGTCTTGCCGGCGGTTATCAGCGTGAGCACGGCTTGATAGTGGCGCCCATTGCTCATACTGTGAAAGGTTTGGACGTAGGCGGAGGTGCTTTGGGCCGGCGCGTCCGCCGCCCAGTGCGCCGAGATAACTTGTTGAGCGAATGCGGCCCCGACGCTCCCTATCGGCGACGCCGTCGTCAACAAGGCATCGGAATTCGACTCGGAACGCACGGAGATCGAAGCGCCTGCGGACTCCATCGTGACGTTGGCCGGCGCGCGCAGCGTCGGAATCGGCGGAAGCGGCGGCGGGCTGGGGGTCGCGCTGAATGCGGCGTTCATAGCGCACATCGCTACGCCTTGGCGTCCTGCACCGAAGGCGACGGCGAAAACGCCGGACATGCCGTACACGCGCGTAGTGGCGGCTACGCCGCCGTTCGGCTCGCAATACATGCCCGGCATCGGCGCCCCGGCCCCCGAGACGTCGAATCCACCGCTATGCTGCTGTTCCAACGCATCGAAAAGGCGAAATGGGCGCCAGCCTGCCGAAACGAGGCGCTTTTGATAGACGGCCAGCGCGCGGTTCGCGTCGGCCGCTTCATAATACACCGTCGTCGTGGGCTCGCTCCCCAATCGCGCGTTAGACGCCGTCTGGACGACGCTGCCCAGTATGGGATAGTCGGGGAGCGGCGCCCGCAGCGCTGCACCGGGCGGCAACGCGCCCACATAGACTTTGGATTGCATGAAGCGCTGATCGCTCGCGATCGCTTGGGCGAGCTTTGTCGCAAGCGCTGCGCGATCCGGTGAAGAATCGGAACGCTGTAATGCTGCAAACGCTGCAGCGAGCGCGATGGCGTGCAGCATAAGTGCCTCTTGCGGTTACATCGCGCCGCGTTTGATCGGTATGTTCGTCAGCGGGCCTTCACCGCTGACCTGCTCGATGGTTTCGCCCCTGGCGACCGACCAGTGATGGACGCCGGTCGGAACCATGATAAACGAGCCTGTCGGCAGCACCGTCGCCTTTGCCTTGTTTATGGTGTTGCCGACCCCGAACAGCAGCGTCCCTTGCATGACGGTGATGTATTCCGGGTGCGCGTGATAATGGGGCGGGTTGGTGTAGCCGTCCGGCATTTTCACCCGTATGACGGCCATACCCGACTTATTCGGATTGCCGGACAGAATTGCGTTCGAAGAGCGCGTAGCCGGACCGGTGCCCGCAATCCAATGCAAGTTGGCGGGGTTGAGCGTAACGGGAGCCGCGGTCATCGCGGCGAGTGCCACGCCCGCGCCTGCGGTCAAGAAGAGCCCAAACACGATCGAGATTGAACGTTTCATATACGAAGAGCCTTTCTTTCATCGAAGAAGGTCTGTGAATCCCCATCACCTATTCGAATCCGCGCGTCGCAATCCCGGCGTTTTTCCGGTCAGCGAGCTCTACCGTCGCCCTTAACCGGGTGCGGGCGCATATCCGGTCGTCAAGCCGCCGCGAAGCGCCATCGTCGCAGCGCCGACTTGCCCGGCGTCATTGCCCAGCTGCGCGATGACGAGATCGGTGGTGCCCCTGGGAACCATTACGGTAAGTTCTTCGACGCGGTCGCGGATGGCGTCGAGCATGAAGTCGCCGGCCGTGCTTACGCCGCCGCCGATGGCCACTATCTGCGGGTTGACGAACGCGATCGCGTTCGCCACGCCCAGCGCGAGGTCGGCGGCAAAATTTCTCCATGCGGCCAGCGCGTGCGCGTCGCCGGCCTGCGCCGCGCGGCGGATCGATTTGGAACCGAGCTTGTCCGGACTTTTGGAAAGCAGCGTGCTGCGCGGGAACGACGGTGCAACGGCGAACGCATGGCGCACCAGCCCCGTGCCCGATGCTTGCGCTTCGAAACAGCCGATCTTACCGCATCCGCAGATGAAGCCGTCGGTCGGGCGGATTTGATGATGTCCCATCTCCCCGGCTCCGGCGCGATTGCCGATGAGCAGCTGAGAGCCGGAAACGATCCCGCCGCCGATCCCCGTGCCGATCGTGAGCAGCACGAAATCCTTGGTGCCCTTGCCGGTGCCGAACGTGTACTCGCCAAGCGTCGCGCAGCGCGCATCGTTCGCGATGAAGATCGGCACATCGAAACGTTCGCGCAGCCGCTGGCCGAGCGGCACGTTATGCCACAGAAAATTCGGCGAGTACAGCACCGCGCCGGTGTCCATATCGAGGTTGCCGGGCGAACCGACGCCGATGCCCACCAGCTCCTTGGCCTTGACTTCCTTCAGAGCCGCGCCGATGACGTTGGCCAACGCGTCGATCACCGCGTCGAACGAACGATCGGTCACGTCCTGCTCGTGCTGGCTCAGGATCGAGCCGTCATCCTGCACGACGGCCGCAGTGGTGTGGGAACCGCCCAAATCGACGCCGATTGCCTTGTGCACGCTTCTTCCTGCCTCCCGGTCGGGGGCTGTTTCTTGCCGATTGTCGAAGCCCCTATTGCCATGGAAACGATCGATCTCATCGCCCTGCGCAATTACACGCGCGAGACCGGCCAGCCCACGCACCCGGAGCTGCTCGACACGCAGCCGATTGCGCGCGTCAAGAAAATCGAAATAGACGAAGAGCACATCACCGTCACCTACAACCAAACGATCACGCGCTACTACAACGCCAACGAAGTCACGCAGCGCGAATGGGAATACAAATATAACGACGATGCCGAGATGGTCGCGGCAATCGCGCGGGTGATCGATCTTGCGCGCAAACATCACAAGGATCTGCCGGACAACGTCGCCTGCCCCCCCGGGTGCGCGGAATGCTGCAGCGGGTACGAGCCGTTCGTGAGCCGAGAGGACGTCGATCGAATTGCACGGTTTTTGAATGTCTCGGCAAAAGAAGTCATGGACGAGTACGTCGTCAAGCGAAAATCCGCCGACGCGTATTATGTCGGATGGCTTCGCAAAGTGTCCGACGACGTCGCCGACCAGTGCGTGTTTCTCAAACAAGCGCGCCCCGGTCGCTTTTACTGCGGAATCTACGAAGGCCGGCCCGGCGATTGCCGCGACTTCACCCCAATCGGCTGCCAGGACGTCAACGACGCGATTCCGCGCACCGACCGGATAAAAATCGGCAGCCCGTTCCAACCCAAACGCCGCCGCAGAGGGACCGGACCCAGATAAAACAAAACGCGGCGTATGCCCGCTGGTCGTTTGCTTGTAGCGGCAGCCGCCGCAGCTGTGCTTTTAGGTGCTGCGGTGCGTCCGTATGACGCGCTGCAGTGGCGTTCGATCGGACCCTTTCGCGGCGGCCGAACCGTTGCAGTTTCGGGGGTGCCTTCGCAGCGCGGCGTTTTTTATATGGCACCTACCGACGGCGGCGTATGGAAGAGCACCGATTACGGACGCACCTGGAATCCGATCTTCGACGGACAAGACACCGGATCGGTAGGCGCGCTGGCCGTCGCCCCAAGCGACGCAAACGTTGTGTACGTTGGTTCGGGTGAAGGTCTGCGCCGTCCCGACCTCTCGGTAGGCGACGGTATTTACAAGTCGGCCGACGGCGGAAAAAGCTGGACGCATTTGGGCTTGCGCGATGCGCAGCAGATCAACGGGCTGGCGGTGGACCCGCGCGATCCCAACGTCGTGTTTGCCGCTGTTATGGGCCATCCGTATGGACCGAACCAAGAGCGCGGCGTGTACCGCAGCCGCGACGGCGGCGCCACGTGGCAAAAGGTGTTGGGCAAGGATGAAAACACCGGCGCCGCCGCGGTAGCGATCGATCCGAATCACCCGCAGACCGTCTACGCCAGTCTATGGGCTTCGCGCAATCCGCCTTGGCGACTGGAAGATTCGCTGCAGTTGTACCAAGACGGCGGCATCTACAAGTCCACCGACGGCGGAACGACCTGGTCGCAGCTTCGCGTGGGATTACCGAACGGTTTGGGCCGAGCCGGCATCGCGGTGTCGCCCGCCGATTCCAACCGGCTGTACGCATGGGTGAATTTTGCGACCGGTTGCGGCATCTTTCGTTCCGACGACGCGGGCGGCAGCTGGACCAAAGTCAATGCCGAGGATCGCATCTGCGGGCGCGGAGACGATTTCTCAGGCATAGCGGTAGATCCGGTACAACCCGACGTCGTGTACGTCGCCAACACCACCACGTATCGTTCCGCCGACGCGGGCAAAACGTGGACCGGCATCAAAGGCGCTCCGGGCGGCGACGATTATCACACCATTTGGATCGATCCGACGGATCGCAACGTCATCTTCCTGGGCAGCGATCAAGGCGCGACGCTTTCGGTGAATTACGGACAAACCTGGAGCACGTGGTACAACCAGCCGTCCGGACAGTTCTACCACGTGATCACCGACGACCGTTTTCCGTACTGGGTTTTCGGCGGTCAACAGGAAAGCGGCAGCGCCGAAGTTGCAAGCCGCAGCGAGGACGGCCGGATATGGAGCCGCTACTGGCACCCGGTCGGCGCCCAGGAATATGCCTACATCGCTCCCGATCCGCGCCACCCGTACCTGATCTACGGCGCGGGCGCGGGAACCGTCTCGCGCTACGATGAGCGAACGCAGCAAACGCAGGTCGTGTCGCCGGTTTTCGGCGGCAGATTCTTCGTACGCGGCTTTCGGTACAACCGCACCAACCCGCTCGTCTTCAACCGCGTGGACAAGCGTACGCTGTATCTGGGTTCGAACGTCATCTTCGCCACGCGCGACGCAGGCCGGAACTGGCGAATCGTCAGCCCCGATCTCACGCGCGCCAATCCGGGCGCACCGGCGAATCTCGGCGCGTTCGCGCGCACGCCGCTGGGTAAACCCGAGCGCGGCGTGGTGTACAGCATCGCACCTTCCTACACCGACGCTCGAACGATTTGGGCGGGAACGGACGACGGCTTGGTGTGGATCACTTCCGACGGCGGCGCGCACTGGCGCAACGTTACGCCGGCGGGGGTAGGCGCGTGGAACAAAGTATCGCAGATCGATCCCTCGCATTTCGACGCCGCGACCGCGTACGTTTCGGTTACGCGCATGCGGCTGGACGACATGCGTCCGTACATCTACCGCACGCACGACGCCGGACGGCATTGGCAGCGCATCACCGCCGGCTTGCCCTCCGACGCACCCGTCAATACCGTTCGGGACGATCCCGTACGGCGCGGCTTGCTGTTTGCGGGCACCGAACGCACGGTCTACGTTTCGTTCGACGACGGCGACCGCTGGGAATCGCTGCAGCTCAATTTGCCTTCGACGTCGATTCGCGATCTGGTCGTGCATAAGAACGACCTCGTCGCCGGAACGCACGGGCGATCGTTTTGGATTCTCGACGACATATCGCCACTGCGCGATGCATCGTTCGACAAGCTGACGGCGGGGTATCTCTTTGCGCCGGCCACGGCCTATCGGCTGCGGCGCGACACGTGGACCGACACGCCGCTTCCGCCCGAAGAGCCTGCCGGCCAAAACCCGCCGGACGGCGCGCCGATCGACTATTATCTGCCCGCACCGTCTGCGGTGCGCATCGCCGTGTACGACGCGAGCGGAAAGCTGGTGCGCGCGTACAGCAGCTCCGATACGCCGGTTCCAATCCCGGCGGAGATCACCGTTCCGACGTACTGGGTTCGGGCGACGCGAATTCCGGGCACCGCTGCGGGCATGCATCGGTTCATTTGGGATTACCGCTACGCGGATCCGCTTTCAATCATGCACGACTACCCGATTTCGGCGGTTTACCACGACACGCCGCGCGTTCCGCAAGGCATTCTGGCCCTGCCCGGAACGTACACGATCGAGCTGAGCGCAAACGGCCGCACGTTCACACGGCGTCTGCGGTTGGACATGGACCCACGCGTACGAATTTCGCAAAGTGCTCTGCGCGCGCAGTTCGATCTGGGCTCCATGATTACCGCGCTGATGAGCCGCACGTACGCGCGCGCCACAACGGATCGCCGCTATGCCGCCCTAAACGCGCGCTTGGCCGCGCTGCTCGACGTAGTGGAAGGAGCCGACGCGGCGCCCACGCCTGCAGCCGCTGCGGCCGTCCGGGATATCGAACGGCAAATCCAAGCCCTTACACCCGCGGGTCACACTCGAGGAATCAAATAACGCATGCGCCAGCATATGGAGACGCGCAAGGCGGTCTCGCGCTTCGGAGAGCCGCCCGAAGGCGCGCTTCCCGACGACATTCGAGAAATCTACGAGACCAACCGGCAAAAGCTCGGCTTCGTTCCCAACGTCTTTCGGGCATACGCGCGCCGGCCCGATCACTTTCGCGCCTTCATGGCCTACCACGACGTCTTGATGAAGGGTCCTTCGAATCTGAGTCGCGCCGAACGCGAAGCGATCGTCGTGGCCATTTCGTCGGAGAACCGCTGCCAGTATTGCATGGTGGCACACGGCGCAGCGTTGCGGATCTTAGGAAAAGATCCCATCGTCGCAGAGCAAATCGCCAACAATTGGCGCACCGCGGACATCCCTCCGCGCCTGCGCGCCATGCTGGCGTTCGCATCGCGCGTCAACGAGCCGGGGTTCGCCGTGACCGAGCACGAGATCGACGCGCTGCACCTGGCCGGGTTCAGCGACGAAGACATTTGGGACATCGCCGCCATCGCAGCATTTTTCGGCTTTTCCAACCGCATGGCAGGCATGATGGACATGCGTCCCAACGACGAATTTTACCAGATGGGCCGCGAGCAGGCGCCGCCTGCCTAAACGGCCTGCGCGAGGGTACGATACTCTTCGGAGGCATCGAACAGCATGGAGATTCCGAACCGCGTCCCTTGGGTGAACATCGCCGTCGGCATATTGACGATCGTTTCGCCGTTCGTGGCCGTGCCGAATTCGGCTTTCGCCAGATGGGATATGGTGATCACGGGCTTTATCATCGGGATCATCGCTATCGCCGAATTAGCGTCATTCGGCAAGGGTACGCGCATGAATTACTGGCCGTTCGTGAGCATCTTGGCCGGCATCTGGCTGTTCATTTCGACGACGTGGCTCTCCGGCGACGTGGCGATGATCTGGAGCAACATCGTGCTGGGCGTGATCGCGATTGTGGCTGCGCTGGTGACGTTGTCGTACGAGCGCATGCACATGACCCATCAGGTTCAGCCGCCGACGCAAACGCATCTGCGCACCTAGGACGGCCGTCGGCACCATTAGCCCAGGACGATCGTCTTTGGCAATATCTTCGCTCGAAACCGCGCCGCGACGATATTCGCCGCCATTGCGATCCACGCGGCGGCGCCGAATACCGCGCCACGCGCCGCCAGCTGCGGGTGGCCGCCCAGCAGTGCGATGGTGACGATCGCAATGCTCGCTTGAAAAAACACGAACGAAAACCACGACAGGCGTGATTCGAGCAGATCTTGCGGGAGCGTTTCATCGTCTTCGCCGCGATACACCGTTGCCAGCAAGCGAATCCCGATGTGGTAGATGTGCGCGTTGACGAATTGGCCAACCCATCCGGCCAGCAGCATGAAACCATAAGCCTGTTGCCAGGGTTTGCCCAACAGCACGCCGGCGCCGATCGCCAGCGATGCGAGAAACCACAAGACTCCGGCCACGATAAACGCCTGAGGCGGCCGATGCGGATTGACCGCACGCCGCACCACGTCG
This sequence comes from Vulcanimicrobiota bacterium, assembly GCA_963777315.1. Taxonomy (GTDB): domain Bacteria; phylum Vulcanimicrobiota; class Vulcanimicrobiia; order Vulcanimicrobiales; family Vulcanimicrobiaceae; genus CAVYEM01. The sequence goes on along the minus strand of CAVZQC010000002.1, from coordinate 769,565 downwards.
AGCAGATCGAGCGCGTAGCCCAGCGCAGCCAGCGCAAACAAGGCGCCTCCTGCGCGTGAAAGCCACGGCAGCCCTGCCGCAAGCCCCGCTGCCAGCAGCGGCACGCCGAGCAGCGCCAGAGACCCGACCGCAATATGCATCCAGCGCATGCGCGTTGCCCGGCCCGTGATCGGGCGCACCGTTCGCATGGAAACGCCGAAGATCAACAGCGACAGCCAGCCGAGCATTCCCAGGTCGGCATGAGCCGCGGGCAGCGTCGAAACGAACGCGGGAACGGGGCGTCCGGACAGCATCCACGCCAAGCCGAAACCCAGAACTCCTGCGGCCGCGAGAAACACGAACGTCGTGCCGAAAGCCCGCGCGACCGCGCGCTGCACTCGAGCGTCTTGACTCGTGGAGCGCATCGCACCGGCGACGGTCGCGAACGCCGTCGCCAAATACACGATCAGCGCGAGCAGCACCAAACTGCCTGCCGCCGCCAGCACTGCCGGATTGCCGATGAACCCGTAAATCATCAGCGCCACGCCTGCAGCGTATGCAAGCAGCGACCAGCGAGCCGCAGTCTCGCCGCACCAGGGCGCGTCGATGAAGTTCGGCAGCGCGTGGATCAAGATCGCCAGCGCGGCCATCGTCGCCCAGCCCAGCGCGACGGCGTGTATCCACGCAAACCCGTACAACGGATCCTGCAAATGGCCGCTCCAGGCTGCGAACAGCAGGATCGCCCAAGAAAATCCGTGCGCGAGCTGAGAGTAAATCAGCGCACCGGGCGGAATCCAATGCCTGCGGATCACGCGAGCAGCGAGCGCAGGCGCGCGATGTCGACGTTGCCGCCGCTGATCACGACTCCGGCGTTTTTTCCACGCACGTTCACCTTGCCCGCCATTACCGCCGCCAGCGCCGCGGCTCCGCTCGGCTCGACCACGATCTTCATGCGTTCGAAAGCAAAGCGCATCGCTTCGCGCAGCTCGTCGTCGCTGACCGTAACGATGCCGCGCGCAAGAGCGCTGACGATCGCAAAAGTCAGTTCGCCCGGCGCCTGCGTCTGGAGTCCGTCCGCAATCGTATCGGGAACGTCGATGTGCACGGGTTTGCCGGCTTGCAGCGATTGCTGAAAATCGTTGCCCGCCTGCGGTTCGACGCCGTAAACCTCGATCGACGCGTCGAGCCCGCGCGCCGCAACTGCCGTGCCGGAAAGCAGCCCGCCGCCGCCCACCGGCGCGACGACGACGGCAAGATCCGGCACGTCTTGGAACAGCTCGAGCGCAGCGGTACCTTGACCGGCGACGATGTCCGGGTCGTCGAAGGGAGGCACGAGCGTCGCGCCGCGCTCGCTGCAGATCTGCTGCGCAATCTGTGCGCGGTGCGAACGAAGGCGATCGTAAAGCACAATCTCGGCGCCGCACTCCCGGGTCGCAGCAATCTTCGCGGCGGGCGCATCCTCGGGCATCACGATCGTGGCCGGAACGCCGAGCAGCGAGCTCGCCAGCGCTACCCCTTGCGCGTGATTGCCGCTGGAAAACGCGACCACGCCCGCGCGCCGCTGTGCCTGATTCAATTGGACGATGCGATTGTATGCTCCGCGAAACTTGAACGCGCCCATGCGTTGAAAGTTCTCACATTTGAGAAACACGCGCGCCCCGCACAGCGCATCCAGCGTGCGTGAAGTCAAAACGGGCGTGCGATGGGCGACATCCTGCAGACGGCGCGCCGCCGCGCGCACGTCGTCGAGAGTTACGTGCTCGGCTGTGGCGCCGCGTGCATCCACCAGTACTGAACCTTTCCGTCGGAGCCGACCTTCATGACCTCGCGATAGGGCCGCTTTTCAAACTTCACGTCGAAGCAGAGCAAGCCGGGCCGATCGCACCATGCCGCGGTGGTCTGCTTGAGGCCCTGATATGCGCCTTGTTCGTTGAGCTCGTCGGAAAGCTCGGCGACTTTCACGCGCGTAACCTGTCCCTTTATGGCGGGATCGAGGTCCCCCATGACCGGCCGCATGTCGTTGTTGAGAACGGCGCGCGTTATCTTGTCGGCTTCTCGTTCGTTGCGATTTTGCCCCGAACAGCCCGCAATGGTAAGCGCTATCAGCGCGAGTGCAAGATATCTCATGAAGCGCTTTGCAGCCTCGTACCCGCGCGCGCGGGTAAATCGGTAGAGAGTGAGGAGTCTGCGAAGCGCAGCTGCGGATTCCACTCCTGAGCCAAACGCAAGCTCCACTCCGATTCAAACAGGGCCACGGCATTGCCGTCCCAGTCTTCGACCAGTTTGGCGTTGGACGGCATCTGCGCGAGCGCAATGCGATCCGCCTCGCCGTAGACGCGGCGCGCCAGACTAAAGGGCAGCATGGTCAATACCGTCTTCACGTTGTATTCGGACTGCAGCCGATAGCGCGCGACCTCGAACTGCAGCGCGCCGACCGCTGCCAGAATGGGTTCGGTTCGCATGGAACCCAGCGGATACATCACCTGCACGGCGCCTTCCTCGCGCAGTTGCGCGATGCCCTTGCCGAACGATTTGTACGCTGCGCTTTCCGTGCTGCGCACGGACGCGAAGTATTCCGGAGCAAAGGCCGGCATCGGCTCGAATGCGAGGGCGTCCTGCCGCCCGGACTCAGCAGGTTCGGAAAGCGTGTCGCCAATGGCGAACGAGCCCGGATTGACGAGGCCGACGACGTCGCCGGCGTAGGCTGCCTCCAGCGACTCTCTTTCGCTGGCAAACAATCGCATCGCGCGCGAAAGGCGCACCTCTTTGCCGGTGCGGGCATTGCGCACGATCATATCGCGCTCGAATTTGCCCGAACAAACGCGCACGAATGCAACGCGGTCGCGATGGCGTGGGTCCATGTTGGCTTGAATCTTGAAAACGAAACCCGAAAAGCGGCCGGACGTCGTTGAAAGCATGCCGTTCGCGACGTCGGCTTGTGCCGCCGTGCCGGTTACGCGCCGCGGGGCGGGCGCGGGCGCCATGGCGACGAAGCGATCCAAAAACGGCTGCACGCCGAAATTGGTCACTGCGCTGCCGAAAAAGACCGGCGTTATCAGGCCGTCGAGCATCGCCTGCGCGTCGAACTCCGATCCCGCGCCTTCGAGCAAATCCAGGCTGTCGCGAAACTCCTTCCAGGATAGCTCGTCGAGCAGCTGCCGTATGAGCGGATCGTCCATGTCGGCAACCTGCATCTGCGCGCGCTTGGCGCCGTGGGCAGTACGTTCGAACAGATGCACTTCGCGATCGCGGCGATCGTACACGCCTTTGAACGAGGGCCCGTTGCCAAGCGGCCAATTCATGGGAAACGCTCCGATGCCCAACACGCTTTCCAGCTCGTCGAGCAGTTCGAGAGGATCCCGGCTGGGACGATCCATTTTGTTGACGAACGTGAACAGCGGAATACCGCGCGCCCTGCAGATCGCAAATAGTTTTTTGGTCTGCGGCTCGACGCCTTTCGCCGCGTCGATCAGCATCACGGCGCTGTCCGCCGCGAGCAGCGTGCGGTACGTGTCTTCGCCGAAATCCTGGTGGCCCGGGGTGTCGAGTAAATTGATCGTATAGCCGCCGTACGGAAACTGCAGAACGGTTGACGTGATCGAGATGCCGCGCTGTTTTTCCAGCTCCATCCAATCGCTGGTCGCAGCGCGCTGGGCGCGACGCGCCGACACCTGCCCCGCGGTTTGAATGGCGCCCCCGTACAGCAGCAGCTTCTCGGTGAGCGTGGTTTTGCCGGCGTCCGGGTGCGAGATGATCGCGAACGTGCGGCGCCGTTGCACTTCCTGCTCGATGTTCATAGCTTCATGGACTCGCCCGTAAGATACGTCCGCAATTCATATCCGCCTTCGTTGCCTCGCAAAATGGACAGCACCGTACCGGAACGGTACAACCGCGCGGGCGGCGGAACGCGCAGGCGGTCGGCTCCCCGCTGTACGTCGATCGCTTCGCCGCGCACGTTCACGGTGCAGTCCGAAAACGTCAAGCTTTCTCCGGAGACGACTGCGGCGGAGCCCGCCGGCAAATGCGCGAGCACGTACGCGCGGGGCCCGGTCGATTTACTCGTTTGCTGAAAACATTCGGGCAGCGCCGAAAGCGCCCACGGAGCCTCGCCCGAAAACGCGCTGCTCTTGCGCTTGGAAGGCGGAGGTGCCTGCGCGCTCTTTGGAGCGACGCTCGGCGTGACCGAAGCGATCTTCAACCGCAGCCGATCGCGGTTGGCGAAACCGGCGACGATTGCAACGCCCACCACGACGATGACCGTCGCGATGACGTAGAACCTAAGCAGCGCTTTCCGCCGGCTCGCGCGCGCCGCCCGCCTCGCTCAGCGTCAAACGCGCGGCGCCGATCGACCAGTCCGCCATGCCGTAATAGAAGTCGAAGGTGCGCGCCCCAAGATCCGGGCGCGGATCCAGCGCGGTCGGAAAGACGACGTTGTCGACGATTCCGCGCAACTCATTCTGAGCTTGCGGGCAGAGAATCGGCTGCGGGGAGCGGTACAGAATCTTGTGCGGCTGCTCGTAGTCGTGGATCATCATACCGGCACTGTAGCGCAGCTTGGGTTTGCTCACGGAATCGTCGATCACGTCGACCGCGTGATACAGCGACATCCATCCCTCGTCGATGCGCACCGGCGGCGTACCGGCACCCAGTTTGAGCGAGCCCCACTGCTGATCGGGCGACATGACGAGCACGCTTTCGCACACGTTCAACATATTCTCGGTACTTTCCAGCACGGGCGCAAACGGGATGTACGCCATGCGGATCGATTCGCGATCGGCAAACGGCATGCGCTCGATCATCGGGATTGCCGCACGCCCGTCGACGGCCGAAAGGTGAAGCATCGGACGGTGGTAGAGCGCAAGCGATTTGACGCCGCCCGGCGAGATCACCGGCTCGGGAAAAAATGCGGCGTCTTTATCGTCGCCGATATGCATGCCGGGCTTGTCGAAATGCAGCAGTCCGATGCGCTCCCAGTGGAACCCGTCCTGCGAAAGCGCAACGGCGATTCTGGGCCCTTGCGGGCCGAATGCGGTGTACGCCATCGCATACCGGTCGATCGCGGCGATGAACGTTACGCGCGGATCTTCCAAACCATATCCGGGATGCGGGCGCAATTCGTACGGCGCTTCGGGCTCGAGCGCAAAGCCGTCGCGCGCAAAGGCGAAGCGATCCGCTTTGGGGTGGGCTCGCACCAAACCAACGCGCGAGATATTGCCTCGGGAAACGTCGCGGGGGTACAACAGCAGCTCGCCCGTGCGGGTACGGGCGGAAGCGGGGTTGAGCGTGCCTTCGGCTTGCGTGGGATCGTCGGTGGGCTCGAGCACCATGCCCAAACGCTCGACGCCGACCTCGATCTGAATCGATTGTTCTGCGGGCATCAAGGTTCTAATGAAACGCCGTTCGCGCGCGCGCAGTTTCCCAAAGCCGTAACTATTTCATGGGCTGTGCGGCCGCCTGCGGCTGCAAACGCATCCAGGTCGCCGGATTCGTCGAGCAAAACCAGCCGGGAATTCGAACCATCCAAACGCGAGGCCCGTACGGTCACGTACTGCATACCAACCGATAAGATATCGTCCGCACCGGCCAGGTCCTTAGGCAGACCGTCGGCATACCCACAGCGCGCCGTGGCGATAGTCTCCCCCATCCGCAGCATGGTACCCCCATATCCCACGCGCGTCCCAGGCGAATGTCGCTCCAGCCGCACGAGCGGCGCACGCAGCCGCAGCGCGCAGCGCACGCCGGGGACCGGCAAGCCGCCGGTCGCGCCGAACAGCCCGACGCCCACGCGCACCGCGCTACCCTGCGCTCCGTCGGCGGCCAGCGAAAACGTGCCCGCAATGTCGGTTCCGGAAAGCCGCACGCCGGCCTCGCGCGCCAAGCGCAGCGCTTCGCGAAACGTTCGAGCTTGCTCGCTGCGGCGCGCGAAGTCCGTGATGTGCGTCCAGAACTGCACCTGGGCGCCGCAAGCCGCGAGCGCCGGGGCGAAATCGCGCAGTTCGTCCAACGAGATTCCGCTCCAGGCTGCCGCCGGACGCACGCCCACGCGCACGTGCAGTGGTGCGCGCATGTCCGCCAGCACGCGCCGCACTATCTCCAGCTCCGCCGGCGAACCGATCGTAGGCTGCGCATTCGCGCGCAAAACTTCGGCTAGCCGATCCGGTTCGATCGCGCTCAAGACGACGGCGCGCTTTTGCGTGTGGCGCCGCAGTTCGTTCAGTTCCTCCGCATCGGCAACGCAGTATGCATCGGCGATATTCTCGAGCGCTCGCACCAGGGGCGCCGTTCCCCATCCGTAGCCTTGCGCTTTGACGACGGCATACAGTTCGACGCCCGCAAATTCGCGCCAGGCGCGCGCGTTTCGCGCGACGGTTTCCAAGTCCAGCGAAAGTTCGGGCTGCACCGATTCGAACTACGGTAGCGTGGTGGACGCTACGGGCGCGTCGGAAGGCGTCACGACGTTCACTTCGATCCCGCGCCGGTACACGGCGTTGGGAACGATCCACAACGTGAAGGTGCGGTATTTGGAGGAAGGTTCGCCTCCGTCCGCCGGCGCTTGTTCGAACGCGACGATCCGCACGCCGTCGGGATTGGCGCGAATCGATTCGATGACTTGCTTGTAGCCGCTGCGGTCGTGCGGCCCCATCAGCAGCACCACGCCGAACTCGTTGCGATAGCGCACGGGAGCGCGAATCCCCAAGCGTTCAAGCGAGGGGGTGTCGCGAACGACGACGATCTCGTTGCCGCCCACGATGGGAGTCGTGCCGGCGCGCAGTGTCTGCACGCGTACGTCGCGGCATCCGGCGAGCAGTGCCAAGGCAAGCAGGGGCCAGAGTCGCTTCACGAGCGGGGGCGTTCGAGGTGTTGTCACGCTACGCCCTTTGGGTGCATTCTTGTAGGGAATTATGCTCGCGCCTATTTTGGTGATGGCGGTTTTGGCCGCTCCCACGCCGCAGCCCACCGCAACGCCGGTACTCAAAACGATTGCGAGCGTACGCGCATCGTCGCGCTGCGCAGAGGTCATCACGCACGCCAACAGCGCCATCGGCTCGACCCTCGACAACGACATGGTCATCGGGAAAACGATCACCATGCTTCGGCTGCTCAATCTGGACGACGGCAACCCCATTCACCGCCGCAACGGATTCACGCAGCTGGGCGATCTCGCCAAAACGCTCACGCAGCAATCCCGTGCCGCCGACGACGAAGTCAAGCGGCTGCGCGCGATGGCCGCGAGCAGTAAGGACGCGCAAGAAGGAAAGGATCTCAAAGCCTTCGCCGACGAACTGGGCGGCGCGCTGTGGCGCCAGCAAAAGGTCGCGCGCGATCTCAACGGCTATTTGGCGTACGAAGACTTTCACGAGATGGCTCAGTGGAGCGAAGCCGACCAGAAGTTAAATCACTCGGTCTTCGGGGTCGACGATCCGCTCGCGCAAATGCCCACGGATTTTCAAGTTCGCGACAAAAACGGTCTCCCGTGGTCGCCTATGCATCCGCACATGGGGCACGACCCCAACGAGCCGACGGCAACCGAGTACGCCCGCGCAGCAGCGGACGACTTTCAAAAACGCGTACCCGACATCGTCCAGGACGAAAGCCACGCCGCGGCGCACGTCGACGGCGCCCTTGCCGGCTGCTGACAGCGACAAAGTCGTTGCCGCCCCGCGTTCATCCCGATAGACTTTAAAGTCTAGGAGGCTGTCGGATTGTCTATTCTTGGGCGGCTGAGCCTCAGCTGCCGTCATCGTAGCGTACGGCGAGGTCATGCTGGGCAGCTGGACTCGCATCAACGGCGCGGGTATGACGTGTCCGGACTATCCGCTCTGTCACGGTGAGTTCATTCCGTCCATGGGCGGCGGCACGGTGTGGGAGTGGACGCATCGCGTCATTGCAGCCGTTCTGTCGTTGCTTGTGCTCGCCGTTCTAACAAGCGCCTGGCGGCTTCGCAAAGCCGCGGCGTTCGTTACGCCGGCCGGCACCGTCGTTGCGACGCTTTTTGCAGTGCAGGTTTTCCTCGGTGCGGCAACCGTGCATCTCTCCAACAGCCCAATGTCGGTAGTATGGCATTGGGGTACGGCCATGGCGTTCGTGGGTTCACTGGCGACGATGGCGATATTTGCGTTCATGGCGGGGCGCCGCACCACGCGCGACCTGCATGCCCGAGCGCGCGGCTGGCTTCTGGGTTCGCTTTTGGGAACAGCCGCCATTGCGTTCGTGACGATGTGCGTGGGCGCGTACGTCAGCTCGAGCGGAGCCGGCTTGGCGTGCATCGACGTTCCGGGATGTGCCGGCAACGTCGTGGTATATACTGCCGGACAGTATGTGCAGATGCTTCACCGGTTCGTGGCGGCGGCATGCTTACTGAGCGCCGTTGTTTCGTTTGCGCTCGTGTGGACGCTGGGCGCGACGGCCCGCGTACGCTTAGCGGCCAGTGCGGGTTTGGCGCTGGTGTTCGTGCAGGTCGTGCTCGGCTTGCTCAACGTTGCGCTGCGGCTGCCGATCGATTTGCGCGAAGCGCATGCGGGCAACGCCGCGTTGGTTTTCCTGTCGTTCGTTTGCGCCGCGGTCTTTGCGGCGCTCGAAGGAATCCCAGGTATTCGTGAGCAGTACGTTAACGCGCGTTGACGCCATCGTAGGCGCAGAGCCCGCCGCAGCGCAATCGCGCGCCGGAGCGTTCCTGCGCCGCGCCATCGACTATTACGAGCTCGGCAAGCCGCGCATTATGTATTTGCTGCTGATCACGACGGCCGCGGCGATGGTCATGGCCAAGGGCGGGTTGCCTTCAGCGCAGTTAGTCGCATGGACGCTGCTGGCCGGCGCCCTTGCGGCCATGTCAGCCGGGGCGCTCAACTGCATTTACGACGTCGACATCGACCGCATCATGCGGCGTACTGCAACGCGGCCGCTTCCGGCCGGACGGCTTTCCATTTTCGCGGCAACCACGCACGCCTGCGTCATGGGAGTGCTGTCGTTTGCGATATTTTATCTGCGAGTAGACCATCTTGCGGCTTGGCTGTCACTTGCGGGGAACGTGTATTACGTCGTCATCTACACGATGCTGCTCAAGCGCCGTACGCCGCAGAACATCGTCATCGGCGGCGCGGCAGGCGCGATTCCGCCGCTCGTCGGCTGGGCGGCGGTCGCACACTCCGTGGGCGGACCTGCGCTTGGACTATTCGCCGTGATCTTTTTGTGGACGCCGCCGCATTTTTGGGCACTCGCGCTGATGACGGAAACGGATTACGGTAAAGCGCGCGTACCGATGTATCCCAACGTCTACGGCGACCGGCGTACCAAACTCGAGATACTCGTCTACAGCGTGATTTTGGCGGTAGTTTCACTGCTGCTGTACTATCCGCTTCACGTCATGGGGCCGCTGTACGCGGCCGGCGCCGCGGTTTTGGGAGCCGTCTTCATCGCGAACGCAATTGCCGTCAAGCGTGGTCGAGGAAAGGCCGCCGCGCGCCGGTTGTTCACGTTTTCGCTGCTGTATTTGGCGCTGATCTGCGCGTTCATGGTGCTGGATCGGATCGTTTTCTAGCGGATGCTTGAAGCAACGGCAACGGTAGCGGGGCATAAGCTCGACCGCTCTGTGCTTCCGCTGTTGCTCACGCTCGGGCTCGGCGTTTTCCTGGGCGCGCTGGACTTGAGCGTTCTCTCACCCGCGCTGCCTGCACTAGGCCGCCAGTTCGAAGTCGCAATGGGCGATCTGTCGTGGGTGTTCACGCTGTATCTGCTCGTCAACATCGTCGGCATCGCCGTCATGAGCACGCTGGCCGATCGCTATGGGCGCCGCCCTATTTACATGGCGTGCGTTGCAATTTTCGCGCTGGGCAGCATCGTTGCCGTGCTCGCGCACGGATATGGAACGTTTTTGTTTGCGCGGGCAATTCAAGCGTTCGGTGCAGGCGGCATCTTTCCGGTCGCTACTGCCGCCATCGGCGACGTCGTTGCGCCCCGGCGGCGCGGCACCGCATTAGGACTGGTTGCGGCAACGTGGGGATTGGCGGCGGTAGTTGGACCGCTCTACGGCGGATTGGTCACGCACTTCATTTCCTGGCGTTGGATCTTCGCGCCGAATTTTCCGATTGCCGCTGCGGTCTTGCTGCTGGCGATCCGGCACGTGCCCACCAATGCGCCGCACAAACGCGGCCCGCTCGACGTCGCGGGTCTGCTGCTGCTTTCGGTTGGATTGCTGTTTTTGATGTACGGCATCAGCGGCGTTCACCCCGTTACGATCGTTTTCGGAGTGTTGGTTTTGGCCGGTTTTTGGCTCTGGGAACGCGCTTGCCGATTTCCGGTCGTGCCGCCGAGGCTCTTTGCCAACGCGCAGCTCGCCAAGACGTTCGTGCTGGAAATCGTCATCGGGGCATTGGAAGGTTCTCTGTTTTTCATTCCGGCGGTTCTCGTGGGCGCGCAGCATCTTTCGTATGCAGCCGCGGGCGGCATCGCCGCAATCGGCGCATTCGTATTCGTAGCGGTCATTCCGGCGTCGGGGCGTGCTTTGGATCGGATCGGCAGCCGTGACGTTTTGATCGTGGGAACGCTGTTGACCGAAATCGGTCTGGTTATTTTCGCGCTGGGTTTCGGCTCGCTGGCGCTGTCGGTGCTCGCAATGATCGTTGCAGGCATCGGCTTCGGCGCATTGCTGGGTGCTCCGACCCGCTACATCGTGACCAATCAAACCACCGAACGAACGCGCGCAACCGCAATCGGTCTGCTTAGCCAGTTTTTGATCGTGGGCCAGATCGTGGGCGGTTCGCTGGCCGGCGGCATCATGGGCCACGCGCTTTCCGACGCGTCCGCATACCGCACGACGTACCTGGCCTTTGCGGCAATGGCACTGCTTGCTCTGCTCGTCGCCGCCACGCTGCGTCCGCACCGACAGGAGATCGTCCCCGCAGCAACCGAGTGAGCATCATGCTCCCACAGGACGAGGTCCTCAACCAGCCGCCCGAGCTGGTGGACTATAACGTCTTTCGCAGCGACCGCGCGCTGGTCGAAACGCTCGAACGATTGGGCGCCGGCAATCGTTTTGCGGAGCTGGACGATTTGGGAACTCTTTCCGGCAGCGCGAACGCGCAAGAGTGGGCGCGTCAAGCCAACGAACATCCGCCGCAGCTCAAAACGCACGACCGGTACGGCCGGCGGCTGGATCGCGTCGAGTATCATCCGTACTATCATCAGCTGCTCTCGGTTGCAACGCGATTCGGCCTGCATGGCGCGCCATGGAGCAGCGGCGATCCGCTCGCACACACCGTGCGCGCCGCTGAGTTTTACGTTTGGGGACAAGTTGAAGCCGGGCACGGCTGCCCGATATCGATGACGTACGCCGGCGTGCCGGCCTTGCGCGCGCAGCCGCAGCTCGCGCGGATATGGGAGCCGCTTCTGTGCGCCGCGCAGTACGATCCCAAGCTGCGGCCCATTTCGCAAAAGCGCAGCGCGCTGTGCGGAATGGCGATGACGGAGAAACAGGGCGGCTCGGACGTGCGGGCCAATCGCATGCGCGCCGTTTTTGCCGAGCACACGGAGAGCGGAGATGCCTACCGCCTCACGGGTCACAAGTGGTTTTGCTCGGCACCGATGAGCGATGCGTTTCTCACGCTTGCGCAGACGCCTGAAGGTCTCACGTGTTTTTTGATGCCGCGCGTTCTGCCCGACGGCTCGCGCAACGGCATTCGGATCGTGCGTCTGAAAGACAAGCTGGGCAATCGTTCCAATGCTTCGAGCGAAATCGAACTTGACGGCGCGTGGGCCATGCTGGTCGGTGAGCCCGGTCGAGGCGTGCACAGCATCGTGGAGATGGTCAACCTCACGCGTCTGGATTGCATCAACGGGTCGGCCGCGCTCATGCGGCAGGCAACCGCGCAGGCAATCCATCACGCCGCATACCGCAGTGCGTTCGGAAAGACGCTGATCGAGTGGCCGCTCATGCAAAACGTCCTGGCTGATTTGGCGCTGGAGTCCGAAGCGGCCATGACGCTGCTGCTGCGCATCGCGCGGGCCGTGGACGCCGCGCATGCCGATCCGCAGGAAGCGCTCGTCAAACGGTTGGGCACGGCGCTGGGCAAGTACTACGTCTGCAAACGGGGTCCCACCGTCGTAGGAGAAGCGCTCGAGTGCCTGGGCGGAAACGGCTACGTGGAAGACTCGGGAATGCCGCGCCTGTATCGCGAAGCGCCGCTCAACTCGATCTGGGAAGGCTGCGGCAACATCAACGCGCTCGACGTCCTGCGCGTGCTGGAAAAAGAGCCGCAGGCGTTGGACGCGTATCGCGCGCAGATCGAACCGGCCTTGAGCGATAGTCGGATTCGCACGGCGGCAAACACGCTGTTCGAACTGCTGCGGGATCAGACCGGCGCTCAATCGCAGGCGCGCGCGCTCGTGGAGCGCATGGCGTTGCTCTGGCAGGCGGCGCTTCTGCAGCGAGATCCGGGCAATCGGGCCGTCGACCTGTTCATCGAGTCGCGATTGGCCGGGCGTTGGGGACGCACGCTCGGCACGCTGCCCGACTCGCAAAACCTTGCAGGTATCGTAGAGCGGGCGCGCCCGCAGGCGCAAAACGTGGAATATATAGTACGATGAAACTGCGCAGCATCCAGCAGCGGGGCTCGCTGGCGAGCCGCGCTTGGACCGATCGGGAACGCCGCATCGTATGGCGCGGGCTCACGGGCCGCATGTCGATCGCCGTTGAGCCGCTGATCTGCGCGATTTTTTTTGCTTTGCTGACGTACGGCATCATCTGGCGCGCTCGCGTGACCGCGCCGCACGACCTATGGATATTATCGCCGATGTTCGGCGCCGTCGCGCTGGGTTTCGCGGTGTATTTCGTGGCGGTACTCGTTGCGCCGTTCATCGCCTATTTGCAAACGTATAAGCCGATCTACCAGATGGACGGGTACGTGCGCTACCGCTCGCCCGACGAGGACTCCGACGTCGGCGGCAGCGGATACGTCGCCGTGCTCTTCGAGGATCGGGACGTGTGCTGCGAATGGGAAACGTACGGAATGAAGCAGCTCCCCAATCTCACGCTGCCCGCGCACGTCGAGTTTTCGGAATTCGGCGGGGTTCACAAGATCGATGGAAAATCCACCGGCGTTCTGCCGGAAGAGGATTTGCCGCTGCTGGCGATCGGGATCACGCAGCACCGCCGGGGTTAGTTTAGCCGAAGCGCCGCGGCCTGATATCTCTTGCAGCAGCGACTTTACTGGGAAGTGGAACCAGTGCTTCCGTCTCTATGCGGATGACAGCCAGCCCCAACAACTCATCAGCGCGAGTACGGCTCTCGTTCATGTTAACCAACCCTGGAGTGAGATCGAGTACAAAGCATCGCACGTTTACCGCCGATAACAAAGGCGCGGATACTCGCGGCATACGAAGTAGCCGAATCGGCGCTCGAGCGGGCGGCGCTGGCGCGCCGTGAGGGCGTGTACAGCTCGTTGCTTTCGAATTGACGCAAGCAGCTGGCGCAAGGCGAAGCTCGGAAAAGCGTGGTGGTCCCGCGAATCTTGAGTCGGCAAAATCGGCTCGCCTTCGAAAGGATCTGCAGCGATTGCGACGGCGCTTCACAAAATCAGAACGCATATCTGCCGCCTTCGGGAAAAGCGCGCGCTCTTGCTGGCCGATCGCAGGCGAGAGCAGTGAGGGCGACGAGCGATGGAATTTATTGTGAGGGAACTCGCTCGGTGAGCGTGCGCAATGATTTTGTTGGGATCGGCACCTTGCTTGCGAATCTTTCTCCGAGCAGGATGCGTGCTAGCTCGGAACTTTCGCGATTGGCGACCATCCACCCGACGGCGTAGCGGCCGTAGATACAATGGCGTAGAGATAGTAGCACGTCCACTTGGTTAGAGGTCTAGGCCAAACTAAAGCGGAGGAGGGCGCGGCTCGCGCAATGATGCAGCGTCGGGAGCAACCGGCTGCGTTCGCCAGCATTGGGTGTTGCACGGCGTCGGCTTAGCGATGATGAAGGGCAAGCGATACTTGCTCTCACCGCCCCGACCGGTTTGCACCAACGCTAGCCAAACCGGTTGACGACGTTCCTGGTCACGGCCAGCCCGAGTTTCGTGCCCATGGCGGCAGCGGTCAATGTACCCGGCAAGCTCTTCTGCGATTTTTGCACGTAGTAGCGAATGAAAGCACCTAAGACTTGTTCGAGGATTAAGATGGAACCGGTGCCCCACATCTCGGCATCCTGGCGTGCGCTGAGGGCGCTGCTGAAGGTTTGCGCAAAGAGCACTTTGAGAAGTCCAAAAATCGTGATGATGGACGTAATTGCGCCGACCGGAGAGCGCCGGTACTGGGGAAGATTGAGATAGTTCACCGCCTGGGTAACGCCGACGAGCCACAGAACCACGAACGCCAAATCTTCGACGCCTGACGAACCCGCTGCCGTTGCGATCGCCGCCGAAAGATAACCGAAATTCGCCGCGGCGTCCAACTGCAGTAAGAGCCGCTGCGCGCTCGAGAAGCTGCCCGCGGTGTACTCGCAATCCAAGCCCACGATGAGGGTGCCCGTCACGGCGCTCACGATTCCGAGCGCAAACGTCCAATCATTCTCGATGTTCGGAAGCGCGACGGCGAGTTCTTTATCGATCGTATAGTAGGACTCGCTGACAAAAACCGCCGTACCTGGCGCAGCCTCTGTGCAAAACGCAGCCGGGCAATGCTCGTACGAAAGGATGCGCTTCGTGATGTCATGCACTATCGTTTCGCCGATCGTCATGATAGAAGCCGCGCCAAGCGCTACAAGATCGAGCGGAGTCAACTTTCCTTCGGTTATCCCGTTGTAGTACCCCGACAAAAACGGCAGCTCGATCTCGGTGTCGAGCCAATCGAAAACGGCCGACGCGTTCTTTGCGCCGATTGAAAGCAGCGTTCCCGAATCGACCAGCACGCCGCCGCTCGCTTTCAATCCTGCATCGATGTGGCGTTGGAGAATTGCCAACAGCGGATCAAGGGGGGCGCTAAACAATTCGCCGTCGGCAATCAGGGATGACACTGCTTGCGCGAAATCGTCGAGCGAAAACGCCGCCGCATCTGCCAATCGGACGACGTCGCCGAGGAAACTCTCACCGGCTTCCGAGAATCCCGAGGCCGAGAAACCGGCCGGCATAGGTATGAAGTCGCTGATTGCGTCGACCAGCTTTTCGATCACGGCCCGAAAATCTTCATTTCCCAATACCACCGACAGGAATGAAGGCATCGATGGAATCGACGATTGAGCCCGAGCGGAGCTGGGGTTTTTCTGCAGTTTCGTAAGCGCACCGTCGATGGCCGTACGTACCGAGTCCAAATCGGATGCATAGCTGCGCATGCTCGCAAGCGGATCGACACGGCTCATCGCCGTCGAGAACGCCTGGCGCATGTTCGACTTTACGCTATCCCGCGTTCGCCCAAGTTTGTCCCAGTCGATCAGGCCGCTGAGGAGCCACCGGTCCAAGCGGCCTATTATGAAGCCGGCTTTGTCCAGCAGCCAAAAAATCGCAGACGTCACGCCGAGTAGATCGGTGAGTCCTTTGAGCGGACCGCTGAACAAAAACGCGGCGCCGTCGATGACTGCCCCCAGCAAAACAGTTGCTCCTTTGACGGCCAAATGTTCCAGCTGGACCGCCTCGTCACTAGCCCACCGGAAGCCCGAGGTGGCCAAATCTTTAACGTCGTTGGCCCTATCTTTGAGCCAATCAAGAATATCCGCTTCAATGACGACCGGGACCGCGCTACTACTGGCAACGAGCTTCCCGCCTTGCAGGTCCAAAGTAAAGTTGGGCACGACGCTCGGATCGGCGGCTTTTGCTTCGGGAAAGGACATCGGTCCATCGTAGGCCTCCGCTCCGATGGAACCATCCGTGAGCACACGATACGCAGCCCCCCGCGCTTGCGCGCGTCCGGGCATGACGGCCGGAAGCGTTGAACGCAGGTTGCCAAGCGCCACGGCGGCCGACGCTGCGGAACTTTGGTTGTCCGGATTTGATGCATCGGACGAATGTTTGAGCAGATCGGTCGCGGAGAGAGTCAGCGCACGGTGCAGGATGTAGTCACTTGGATGGCACTTAGCGGCGAAGTTCTCACCCTTCACGATCAGATCCGGAACGTACAAATTCGTGCCCACCGGCATTGCGATCGTCAGTCGGCCGCTGAAATCGGTCACACCGCGCACGGGACGCGTCTCATTGAGGAGTCGCTCCTTTCCGCCAACCGTTGCCCAGGTGCTCGTGTCGGCGAGCACGTCCACCGGTGAACCGCAAACGGGTAGGCCGTTGTTGTAAACGCTGACGCCGACGCGCATAACGACTTGCGTTTTTACCGCACCCGGATTCGGAACGGTGATCTGCTTGACGTCGAATTGGCTAAAGTTGCGAATCGTCCACACGTCCTGCGGAACTATGCCGAGAATATTGCCGCCGAGGCTGGCGACATCGGATCTGATGAACTCGAGCTGCGTCGACGGCGTGAAAACGCTCGCAACGCCGTCCGCCAACGGAATGGCGACAGCATTCGCGGCGTTCGGTTTGACCGTGCACAGGTACAGCTGATCGCGCTCCCCGTTGCTGAGCAGAGCGCCGCCGGCATGCAGGACGATGTCGAAGCCGCCGTCGTGCGCATTGATCGCGGCGCACGATACTTCGAAAACGCGCTGCTTTTTATCCGGAAAGGAAACGTCGTACGCGGCCGGCTCGCTGAGAAGCGGAAGTCCGCTCGAGTTCGGAAGGTACGTACCGTGGCGAAAATACAACCGCGAGTCGGTCGACGTTGCACCGTTTTCAGCCCTGGCTTGACGATCCATCGTGTAGGCGATTCCGATCCAACCACCTGATTCAATGGCGACGGCGCTGCGCAGGATGTCGTTCCCTCCGCCCCAGCTTGCGATGTGCTCGAACGTGACGTTGAAAAGTTTTCCGCCGTATCCCTCATCCATTGCCGTCATGAACGAGATGTTCCGCTGATTCGAAATCACGCAACGGAAGATCCCTTTGGGACTGCCGGAAAGTATCGTCAGCGGCTGCGTAAGCAGACCGCCCATGTCTGCGGCACCGGCACCGAGCTGGATTTCCTGGTACGAGTCGATATCGCGGAGATTGACGCTTCCATGTCCGTTCGTTTCGAGCAAATAATGGGCGTCGTCGGGCAGCCTGCCGTGCGTTGTCTCAAGTGGATATCTGGGTTGTCCTTGCCATATGAGTTCTTCGTCCCATCGGTGCACGAGTGCAAACTGACCGAAACCGCCCTTGAGCGACGCGGCGTGCAATCCGGTCGTTCCATAAGCAAAAACCTTCGGATCTTTGCCGCCGCGAACTAAAACGTAAGGAGTTATCCACGCGCGTTGCTCAAAGGCGTCGCCGCTATCGAGCTCGCGAACGGTTTTCGTCCACCCCGTAGGCGACGCATCGTTACGCGTAAGCGCAACGACTTGATTGCCCGGCGATCTCGACTGATCCGCGGGCGGGATGTACAGCAGGCCCGGTTGTCCCTCTCCGGCTCGATACGCAACCGCTTGGGTTTCATAGAACGCCTGATCCAGCGGTGCTCCGGCGAAGCGATCTTGGACGGCGGCTGCGCTAAAGCGCAACTCGAGGCCGTGCGCTCCCGGTACCTGAGCCAGGATACGCAACCGCGGATCGTTGAAAAGCCTGCTAGCGGAAGCGGCCGGACCCAGGGCCTCGGTAAGCCCGAGCGCTGCCGCCGAAGCCGACGCCGTCGTAATGAAGTGCCGACGTGAAAGCTCGTGAAGAGACATGTAGGTTCCCTCCATTGTCGCCGAGCAACAGTCGCGGCAACTCAGGCGTTTAACACTTTACAGCTCGCATGCAAGGAGACCGCCGCTTGGTGCATGAGTTTGAAAGCCCTTGTTCCCCCCAAGCATGTAAGGCGCCAAAGTCATCCGCAGCAGTAACGCATGGTTTGGAGCCCGTTAACGAGTGTAGTATATCACTTCCGTGGTAACGTAGGTCCGCTCGCAGCAACGCAAACCGAAGCGCTCCGCCGGCATCGGCTGCAGGATAGCCCGCCGCCTGCCGCGGCCACAGTCACGCGAACTTTCTCTTTTTTGAATTGTACTTGCCTTTACAAGTCAGAATGTTAGAATGCGCTCATCTATCGCAATCGGAGGGGCGCCATGCCTCACCAGTTATCCATTTCGAAATCATGTCCAAAGACCCGAAAGCCCTGGGATCCTTTTATCAACACGCGTTCGATTGGAACGTCAGCGAATACGAGAGCAGCGGCGACGCCGCCATGCAGTATTTCATCGCGCGTCCGTACGGCAACGACGACCCTGAACAAGGCATTAACGGCGGCATCGGCGCGCCGCCGGAGGGCTATGAGGGTCACGTTACGTTTTACATCCAGGTGAACGACGTGCCGGTCGCCTTGCAAAGAATCGAATCACTCGGGGCAAAAACGCTGATGCCGCCGCAGCAGCTTCCCGGCATGACCATCGCATTGTTCAAAGATCCTCAAGGCAACACGGTCGGTCTTGTCGATCCGCAGATGTGATGAACGGCGTATTCATCAGCGCCCGAGTACTGCTTGAATGCCGTTTGTCGTGATGGGCTGAACGGTTTCTCCTATTTATGCCGCCCCTGCTGTGTCTATGACGACTGAGACCAGCTAACCGGGAAACTCAAGGGGCGATTCAGGTTGCTATCAATGTCATCCAACCCCGAAGTTCGCTCGCGCTCCAAGACCGCTCGTTCACCGCTGACGAGAAGGCGGGGATCTCGCTGAGTACGAGGCTGCCGCATCTTCACTGGAGCGCGCCCCTCATGCGAAAGGAGGGCGTATACAGCTCGCTGTTATCTAATTGGCATAAGCAGCTGGCCGGCTCAGCCCAGCCAAAGCGCGGACGCCCGACGGATACGCAAGCGATTGAAATTACTACGATTGCGTATGGAAAACGAGCGACTCCAGCGGCGTTTGGAAAAATCCGAACGTACCGTTGAAGCGCTGGGAAAAGCGCACGCGCTCTTGCGCCGCGCGCTGGGCCGGAATGAGCGTTAGATTGATGACCGCCGCTTGCGGCGCAGGCGTGGGTGAAGCGTGAGCGGCGCCATGCGCGCTTGCAACTCCGGCAAACGGCGCGGTCGCCGCCGCGGTCGAAACCGCCATGACGAGGATCAGGGAAATGACAGTTACGCGCCCTGAAAAATACCGGTCGCTCACCTAAACGGTATCGGAACGAAACGCGAATCAGTTAACGCAACCTGGAAAAGGGACGCCTCTCATATGGCGCCATCCTCGCGCTCGCCGGGCCTAGTGCTGGTACGAGCCGTTGAGTGGAATGCGCAGCGATTTGGTCGACGGCCACCGGTGCCCGTAGCCGGACATCACGATAGTGTAGCCGCCCATAGCGAAGATGACCGCGATCCCGATCAGCACCGCGATTTGCACCGCGCGCGGCATTCCGCGGGTAGTAGGAACTCCTCGATCGTCGAGCTGATCGTACATTAGATCTCCACGCCTTTTCCGGCCAGTACGTTCACGCTTGCCAGAATGGCCAGAAACGCGCCCAAGGCGAGCAGTGCGAGCATCATCTTGAAAACCTGGTTCTCCAGGCCTTTGGTCTTCCAATCGTTGCGCAAGGCGATAACGGCCACGAAGAACACGACGATGCCGACCGCAAAGGCCAGGACGCGTTCGGCGTGCGCGAGCACTTCATTCATGGGGCTCTCTCCTCACCACAGATAGAAGATCGAAAACAGCACGACCCAAATGACGTCAACGAAGTGCCAGTACAGCGTACCCAGCGTCAGGCCGGTGTATTTGGTGAACGTGTACTTGCCGTGGATGGCCTGCAGCAGCAGTACGGTCAGGTAGATAATGCCGCAAAAGACGTGAAAGCCGTGCATGCCGGTCAGCGTGAAGAACGACGTGCCGAAGATGCCGCTGGTTCCCCAACCGACGGCGAGCTTGGCGTACTCGACAATCTGTCCCGATAAAAAGATCGCGCCCAGTACGATCGTCGTGATCAGCCAACCGCCGAATTTGAAGAACTTCTCGTGCTTCCAATTTTCGAGCGCGAAATGCATGGTCGCGCCCGAACCGAACAGCACGACCGAATTGATCGCGGCCAACGCCAGATCCAACTTCGGCGCGCCGGGCGGAGGCCAGCCCTGACCGGTGTTGCGCAAATACAGATACGCGAAGATGAACGACGAGAACAGCACCAGGTCGCTGACCATGAACAGCAGGAAGCCCTGGACGCGCAGCTCCCGTGTCTCAACGTAGAGCTGGTCCGGTTCTTCACGCCTGCCGCCGACGACCCCGGCCTGCGAAACGCTGGCTACGGCCATGCTAATGCGCCGCCGGAACGGGCACGGGCGAGTCCGTCAGTTCTTCCTCCAGACCTCGATACGGCAACGGCTCTGCAAAATCGTAGGGCGTAGCAAAAACCGACGGAACGTGCTTGAAGTTGTAGTAGCGCGGCGGTGAGGGAATCATCCACTCCAGCGTGCGCGCTCCCCACGGATTGGGGCCGGCCCTTTTGCCTTTGCGCATGCTCCACAGCGCGTTGACGACCACGAGCAATACCGCCAACGTCATCACGAACGAGAAGCCCGAAGCGATTTGGTTCCACGTCGTGAACTGCGGGTCGTATACGTCCACGCGGCGCGGCATACCCCACAGGCCCAGCCAGTGCATCGGCAAAAACGTGCCGTTGAAGCCGATCAGGAACAGCCAGAACGACCACTTGCCCAGCGTCTCGTTCATCATGCGCCCGGTCATCTTGGGATACCAGAAGTAGATCATCGCCATGATGCCCATCAGGCTGCCGCCCACGAGCACGTAGTGCAAATGCGCGACGATGAAATACGTCCCATGCGCGTGCAGATCGAACGGAACGGCGGCCAGGAACACGCCGGTTATGCCGCCCAGCGTAAACGTCGCGAGGAACCCGACGGCGAACAGCATCGAAGTCGTGAATTTCAGCACGCCGCCGAACAGCGTGGTCACCCAGGAAAAGATCTTCACGCCCGTGGGGATGGCGATGAGCATCGTGAGCACCATGAACGGCAGCTGCAGCGACGGCGCCATTCCGGAGGTGAACATGTGATGCGCCCAGACCATGAACCCTAAGATGGCAATCGCGCAGGACGAGAAAGCGATCATCTTATAGCCGAAGATCGGCTTGCGCGCGAAGGTCGGCAGAATTTCCGAGATCGCTCCGAACGCGGGCAAAATCATGATATACACGGCCGGATGCGAATAAAACCAGAACATGTGCTGCCAGAGCAGCGGGCTTCCGCCTTTGGTCGGATCGAAGAACGGTACGCCGAATTCGCGCTGGATGAAGAGCGCGGCCAGCGCGGCTCCCAGCGCCGTCGTGGCGATCATCAAAAGCGGCGCCGTGACGAACTGCCCCCACACGAACAGCGGCATGCGCGTGAACGTCATTCCGGGCGCGCGCATCTTCAAGATCGTCACGACGAAGTTTATGCCCGTCATCGTAGAGCTGATGCCGACCAGAAAGATCGCCGCACACCACATCGACGTGCCGGCTTGCCCCTGCAGCGACATGGGAGGATACTCGGTCCAACCGGCAGCCGGCGCGCCCATCAAGAACGAGGAGTACAGCATGAGGCCGGCAATCGGGAAAATCCAAAAGCTGATCATATTCAGCCACGGGAATGCGACGTCGCGCGCGCCGATTTGCAAGGGGAACACGAAGTTTCCGAAACCGCCGGTGAGCATTGGGATGATCACCAGCCAGACCATCGTGGATCCGTGAATCGAGTACACCTGATTGTAGGTGTCGGGTGTCATGAAGCCGCCGTTGGCTCGCATCAGCTGCACGCGGATGAGCTCGGCGAGCATGCCGCCCATGAGCATGAAAATGCCGGCGGTCACGATGTACTGAATGCCGATGATCTTGTGATCGATCGAGAAGACGTATCTTCGGATGAACCCTTGCGGTTCCGGATGGATGTGGTCGGCGATGCCGCCCGAGTGTACCGCTGCTACAGCCATTGTCGTTTCGACCTTATTTGAGGGAATCGAGGAAGGCGACCAGATTGGCGATGTCTTTGTCGGACAATCCGTTCGCCGTTTGATTGGGCATGACGCCTAAAGAGCCGCTATAACCGTTTTGCAAAACCTTGGCGACGTTTTCCGGCGTCGCTTTTTCACCGTTGACCAAATTGGGATGCGCGGGATCGTGCAGCACGCCTTTGAGGCCCGGCCCGACGATCTTCTGATCGAACGGCCCGAGCGCGTGACACGCCGAGCATTTCTGCGAAAACAGCGCCTTGCCGGCCGCCGCATTGCCCGCGGATAAACTGACGCCGGCGCTCGACGCAACCTGCACGGCGTCGCTGACGTTGGCCTGCGCCTTTTGCGTGGTGTCGTACCAGGCTTTGTATTTATACGGCGGATCGATGTAGACGTACGCCGGATCGTTGGGCGTGCCGCTGCGCATGGCGCCGTGCAGCGTCCCGCAGAACTCCGTGCAGACCAGCTCGTACCTGCCCACGCGCGTGGGCGTGAAGACCAGCGTGTTGATGAGCCCGGGAACCATGTCGGCCTTCAGGCGCATGTCGGGGATCCAGAACGAATGAATCACGTCGTAGGACGACACGTGCAGCGTAACCGGCTGTCCGACGGGCAAATGCAGTTCTTTGACTTCGCCGTGAATGCCGGGATAGCGGAACGTGTAGTACCACTGGTGCCCCAAGCCTTCGACGACCAGCGTATTGCCTTGCGCGTTGACCGGTTCGATTTCCAGAAACAGTTTGACGCTGACGATCGCCAGCGCCAAAACGAACAATGTGGGAATCAGCGTCCACCAGAGCTCGAGTTTGCGGTTGTCGTGGATTTGCAGCCCGACGGCGTCGTCGCCCTGGTCCGGGCGCCGGCGAAACCGGAAAATGAAGTACAGCAGATATCCCACGACGATGACGAAGAGCGCCGTGCCCGAGGCAGAGAGAAAACGGAAGAGCACGTCGATTTGGTGCGCGCGGTCGACCGCTTCGGGCATGATGCTCTGAATCGGCGCGTATATCCACCAAAAAATCGCACAGAGCGACAAGAAGGCGATGATTGCCGTTACGATCCAAAAACCGCGTTCGAGGTGGACGGCCGGATCTCTATTCTCGTGCAAGCTGTAACCCCATCGAATTTTCAGAGTCCGTATTTGACTATAGAAAAAAGCGTCCTACGCAAGCCACGACCTTTGTGGGCCAAGCGCTCCCGAGTACTGCTGCACCAGCCACTCGACGTTGGTAATCGCCGTGCCGACGACGACCGCGTCGGCGCCGGCATCCATGGCTTGCCTTGCCGCGGCCGGCTCGTGGATGCCGCCTTCGCATATGACGAAGCCCCCTAGGCCGCGCAGCTCGCTTACCAGAGAGAGCGCGGGCAACGTCGCGCCTTGCGTTTCCTTTGTATAGCCGCATAGGGTCGTAGCCGTGATGTCGGCGCCTGCCCGCCGCGCGTTTGCAGCATCGGCTCGATCGGCGCAATCCGCCATTGCCAAGGCGCCTCCCGCATGAACGGCAGCGACCAGTTCGGCTACGGTCGCGTTTTTGGGGTGCAGGCGCAGGGTCGCGTCAAATGCCACGATTTCGACACCGCACGCCAGCACTTCGGCAATTTCACCGGGCGTGGGTGTGATGTACGGTTCATAGCCGGAATACTGCCGCTTGAGTATTCCGACCAGAGGCACGTCTACTCTGCTTTTGACCGCCTGCAGGTTGGCCACGCCCTGCACCCGCAGCGCGATTGCGCCGCCGTCCCGAGCGGCTCGAGCCATGGCGGCCAAAACGCCGGGTTCGTCGAGCGCGGAATCGGCTCGGGCCTGAACCGAAACGATGAGGCCGCCGCGTAGCCGCTCGAGCAGGTTCATTGGGCGATGCCGCTCGTTTCGATGCCGTCGGCCCGGTACGCAAGCAGCAACGCACCGATTGCGGGATCGTAGCACGGCCGCACTACGTGCGCGAGCGGCACCTGCACGCGCATACCCTGCTTGAGCGCTGCGAATATCGCGCAGTTCTCAACCATGCCCCCTGTAAATGCGACGCGTGCCGCATCGGATTGCATGTCCGCGCGCTCGAGCGCTTGCGCCGTCAGTTGCACGAGCGCATCGGCGCACCGGTCGAGGTACTGCAAAGCCGCTGCGCTTCCGCGTTCGGCGTGCTCGGCAACGACGGCTGCAAACGCTGCGAGCTGAGTTCGAGATATCCGGCCGGCGTAAAATTCTCGCGCCAAGTCGCGCAGCGAACGGCAATCGAAATGCTGCAGCGCCGGAGACGCAAGCTCGTTGAGCCTGCCCGCATCGGCGTCGCGCATCGCATCGGATATTGCGCTGCGCGCAAGCGCGAACCCGCTGCCCTCGTCGCCGAACAAGTATCCCCATCCGCCGGTCAGCGAGCGCGCGCCGCGCTCGTTCACTGCGTACGCGACCGAACCGGTTCCTGCGATAACGATGACTCCAGGGCCGCCGGCGAACGCGCCGCAGTGGGCTATCGGCGCATCGTGCTCGAGCGTGATTTCGTCGGCAGGCAATTGCGGTTGCCGCCCGTGCGGGCGTCCTTGGTAGCCGCTTATGCCCGCGACGATGCGAGCGAAACGCGTCGGCTGCGGGAGCTGCGCCTGCGCAACGGCGGCGCGCAGCGAATCGCTCAGCGCATCGTGCAAACGCGTTGAATCCGGGCCCTGACCGACTTCGTCGGCTGCCGCGCCCTTGCCGCGCCCGAGAATGCGTCCCGTTTCATCGGCTATAACCGCGATGGTGGACGTTTGGCCTCCGTCGATTCCGGCGTAATAGCGCATATTAGCGCACCAGCGATCTCGCGAACTCGTCGGCCGCGCGCTCGCGATCCGTACGGCGAGCGTAGGTCGGGACTTCACCCAAGTGTTCGCGATGATGATACAGCTCGTGCGCAACGGCGATCGCGCAAAACCATGCAGCTCGGCTGGGTGAAAGTCGAGCGACGACTCGCACGTTGATGCGAATCACCGGACCGCTCGAACCGCCGGGATCGTATTCCGAGCGCAGCTCGTGTGCGCCCCAGTCGCCCAAATCGGCATAGCTTACCTCGATGCCGTAACGCTGCGCCAGTTCGAACGGCGAAGTCATCTACAGCAGCACACCGTCGGCAGCGAGCGCATCGCGCAGCAGCCCGGTATCGATAGCGCGCACTGCTCTGCGAGTTTTCAGCGCGAGGGCGGCAGCGGTTCCGGCGGCTTGGCCGAGCGTCATCACCGTCGGCGTCAGGCGCGTCGATGCAAGCGCTTCGTGGGTCGTCGAGATGCAGCGCCCGGCGACCAAAAGCCGTTCGACGGTTCGGGGAACCAGACACCGGTAGGGTATCTCATAACTTTCACCGGGCGGCAAGCGATGCGTGGCGGTGCCGCTGCCCGCGGGATTGTGAATGTCGATCGGATAGGCGCTGCGCGCAACGGCATCGTCGAAATGGCGCGCCTGCAGTACGTCGTCACGCGTGAGCGTGTACTCGCCCACGATGCGGCGCGATTCGCGAATCCCCACCTGAGTGCCGGTGGCGGCCAGCCGCGCGTCTTCGAAGCCCGGCACGCGTTTGCGAAAAAACTCCAGCAACTGCATGACCTGCATGCGCGACTCGATCTCCGCGCGCGTGAGATCGTCGGGATCGAGCGGATCGATGCCGGTCACGCGCGTCATGTTCACCGTTACTTCATCCGCATACGGAGTGATGAAGAACGACACCAGCTCGCGCGGAACGTTCACTTCACCCTCTTCGAGCGCGCCATGCCAGAGGTCGTACAGTCCGGCGACCGCCGTAAGGGAAGTCGCCGTACGCTCGTGCGTTTTGAGCGACGTGCGCATCTGATCGGGATGCATACGAACGTACGTCGCCGTCTTTTGCAGATCGACGTGGCTCAAACGAAACATCAAGCTGGCCGGCTGAACCCGTCCGCGCTCGTCGCCTTGCTGAGTGGCGACGCCGGCCGACGCAGCGACGTACGCATCAGCCGTCGCATCGATCGTGACGGCGGCACGATACTCGCGCTCGCCGGCGACGGTGGCAAACACGGCGCCCGCCACTTCGCCGGCCTGCACGCTGAGCGCACGCAGGAAGTACGCGTGCAGCAGTAGCTCGACGCCGGACTCCTGCATCATCTCGAACAGCAGCGCTTTGTGGATTTCCGGATCGAACGGCGTAATCGTGGAAACGTAATCCGACGAATCGTAGATGTGTCCGGGCGATCCGCCTTTGCGCTGCAGGCGCTCGACGATTTCGTTGGCGATTCCCCCGACAATGCGCTTGCTCCCTGAGTGAAACGTCATCCAAGGCCCGACCATCGCCGCGGTCGCGGTCCCGCCCAAAAAACCGTAGCGCTCGACGAGCAACGTTCGCGCTCCGCGGCGCGCTGCGGCCAGTGCTGCGGCACATCCGGCGTTTCCGCCGCCGACGACGATCGCGTCGAACTGAGATTTCATGCTGCGGCGGTTCGACGCGCATGGCACTTGTCCGGCCCGCGTTTCGCAGGCTCCCCGTGCTCGGAGCCAAAAGGAAATGCTGCAGATGTACAGTCAATCGGCAAAATATTATGATTCGCTCTATCGCGCGCTCGGCAAACAGTACGAACAGGAAGCCGCGCGGATCGATCGCATCATCTCCGAGCGTTGCCGCTCGGGTGGAAACGCATTGCTCGACGTCGGTTGCGGTACCGGCCGGCACATCGAAGCGCTGAGCGATCGTTACGCGTGCGAAGGCCTCGACGTCGACCGTACGATGTTGGACTTGGCGCGCGAGCGAAACCCCGGCGTGACGTTTCATTTGGGCGACATGATCGGTTTCAATTTGGCCAATCGTTTCGACGCCGTCATTTGCTTGTTCGGCTCCATCGGCTATGCGCCCAACGTGCAGAGGCTGCAGCAGGCGCTGCAAACCTTCGCCCGGCATCTGCGTCCGGGAGGCGTGGTGATCATCGAGCCGTGGGTGCGTCCCGAAGACTGGAAGGACGGCCAGGTCAACGCGCTGTTCGTCGATGAAAACGACCTCAAGGTCGCGCGCATGAGCGTGGCCCGGCGCGACGGAAACATCTCGATCTTGAACTTTCATTATATGATTGCCTCGCGCGACGGCATCCGCACGTTCACCGAGCCCCATCGCCTGACGCTGTTCAACGACGAGGAGTACCGCGAGGCGTTTCGGCGGGCGCGCTTGTTTTTCGACTACGACGAGAACGGCCTCACGCCCGGGCGCGGGTTGTACGTGGCATTTTCACGTCCGGAATGAGCGCCGACCAGGGAGACGACCGGCGACGGTAAATTCCCGTTCCTTACATGCTGCTACAACGTGTGAAACCGCTCTCGCGAATCCTCGCCGAGGGCAGCGACGAACAACATGGTTTACGACGTTCGCTCGGACCGTGGGCGCTGACCGCCATGGGCATCGGCGCCATCATCGGCACCGGCATCTTCGTGCTCACCGGCGTCGCATCGGCGACTCGCGCGGGTCCAGCGCTCACGATTTCTTTCGTGGTCGCCGGCATCGTGAGCGCGCTCGCCGCGCTATGCTATGCCGAAGTTTCCAGCAAGATCCCGATCTCGGGCAGCGCGTATACGTACACGTACGCCACGCTGGGCGAAATTCTGGCATGGATCATCGGCTGGGATCTGGTGCTGGAATATGCGCTCGGCGCGGCCACCGTAAGCGTCGGCTGGAGCGGGTACTTTGCCAGCCTTGCCGGTGTGCTCGGCTGGCACATTCCCACGCAGTGGGCGAATGGACCGCACTGGGGGCTGGCAGGACAAGCGGGGGTAGCGGGACACGCAAATCTTCCGGCAGCGATTATCATCCTGATCGTAACGGCGCTGCTCGTGCGCGGGACGCGGGAGTCCGGAGCGGTCAACGCCGTCATCGTAGCGATTAAAATCTGCATCGTGCTGTTTTTTATCGCGATTGGGGCCGGCCACATCCACGGCATCAACTATGCGCTGCCGCCGCATGAGCTCCCGACCGGAAACGGGATGGACCTTGGTGGGTATTTTCCGTTCGGCGTAGGCGGCGTGTTCGCTGGAGCGGCATTTATTTTCTTCGCGTACATCGGTTTCGACGCTGTTTCAACTACCGCCGAGGAAGCGAAAAATCCGGGCCGGGATCTCCCGTTCGGCATCCTAATGAGCTTAGGGATCTGCACGATACTGTACATCATAGTCGTTGCGGTACTCAATGGCGTGGTCCCGTACTACACGCTCAACGTCACCAATCCGGTCGCCGATGCGGCGCTGCGAATGGGACTTACGTGGGGGCCGACCGCATCCGCCATCATCTCGTTCGGAGCTCTAGCCGGCCTAACGACGGTGCTCCTGGTCATGATGTTCGGACAAAGCCGCATCTTCTTCGCGATGTCGCGCGACAAATTGATTCCCCCATCGTTCACAAAAGTGCACCCGACGTGGCGCACGCCGATTTTCTCGACCGTTTTCTTTGGAATCTGCATCGCCGTGATTGCAGCGCTCACGCCAATCAACATCCTTGGTTCGGTCACCAACATGGGCACGCTGGCCGCTTTCGTGCTGGTCTCGATCGCCGTGCCGGTGCTGCGCAAGCGGCATCCCGACCTGAAGGGCGCGTTTACCGTTCCTCTGGGGCCCTACGTCGTCCCCGTGCTGGCCGCGCTCACCGCGCTCGGTCTGATGTACTTCCTGAGATACTACAACCCGCTGGCGTGGGGATTCTTCCCGTTCGTTTGGCTGGTGTTCCTCATCTGGCTCGTCGTCGGACTGGTCTTCTACTTTGCATACGGGCGGCGCAAGAGCACCGTAGCGCTTCAAGCCACCGAAGGACTGGCCCCGGTCCAACCGCGAGTGAATTAGCGCTTCGTGATCCGGCTTCTCAAGCTGGTTCGCAATCCGAAAAAATACACCAGCCGCGCGTTTCTCGTGCCGCTCGCGCGCGAGACCAGACTGCGTGCGCGCGCATTCTTCGTCTACAGGGTGCCGTTTTTGGTGCGCGCGGCGTTCCGGCGCCCGAGCACGATCTTCGTGCACCCGCTGCCGATGGACTACTATCAGGCTGCCGACGTGTATGTCGCCTGGAAAGTCTTCGCCGCCTGCGACTTGCGCGTTTCCGGCAGGGAGCCGGAGAAAGCTGCTCTCGCCATCGCCTGGAGTCCGGCCACGAGCTGTTCGCTCGACCCGGTCCTGCACGATCTGCGCAAGCACATGCGCGTTCTCAACGCGCGCTGCACCGACATCCGCAAGTCCGTGGTCGACGAGCAGTTCCGCGCAGTCTTCGGCTACGGTCTGCAGATCGATCCCGCGACATACGCCGGTACGATATTTCGCAAGTCCGAGCGCAACGGTACGCACGACGGCGTGCTGCTCGAAGGACCGCTCAGCCAGGTCGAACCCGGCTATGTGTATCAGCGGGTGATCTCAAATTACACGCCCGGCGGCATCCTGGAATGGCGCCTGTTCATCGTCGGCGGCAAACCGGTTGCGGTATTTGGCGCGTACGCGCCGGCCGACGATCGTTTCCGGATATTCAAACGTCCCGAGATGGCGTCGCTGAACGAAACGTTCAGCCGCCGGGAGCAGGAACTGCTGAGCGCTTTTTGCGACCGCATGGGTCTAGATTTTGGAGCCTTGGACGTCCTGCGCGATCCCACGGATGGGCGGCTGTACGTTTGCGACTGCAACAACACGCCGACAGGGCCTGCCCGAAGGCTAAGCATTCCCAACGATCACAGGATCGTTCGCGAGATCGCGGCGGCCTTTCGCGCCGAGTACTTGACTACCTAAGGGTTTTTCGCATCGAGCACGACGCAGCCGCAGCCTCTGCGGTTCGGTGAGAAGTTACGCCGGGCGCGAAGCGGTCAAAATCACTACTGGAGCTTCGGATTCGCGACCTTGGAGCTCTTCGGAGGCCAGCGCAATTGCTTGATCGGCAGCGGCCAGCCCGCTGAAATCCGCGATGCGCGCGCCGTGCAGCACGTAGATGCCCGGAAGCGATCGCCCGACGTCGCCGAACGCGGTTGCGTCTTCGACGGCTTGCCGCAGCGACTCCAGCGCCGCGCCGGCGGACGTTTGGCAGACCAGCGGATCGCGCAGCGACAACCGGCCCACACCGGTGCGATCGAGCACGCGCACGTCACGCGCGCGTTTGAAAACGCTCAGAGCGTCGGTCGCCGCTACCCGTCTGACGGTTCCAACCTCGCCGCGCAGCAAACGCGCCGCGCTGTGCAGCAGTTGTTCGTCGGTTTGCGCGGTTTGCGCGGCAGTCTGCGCGATCTCCACTGCGCCGGATGCTTCGGCTCGCACCAGATTGCGGTGGACGTCGATTTCAACCGCGACCTCGACGCGCTCCGGCGATGCGCCGGCTGCGATTACGGCGTCCTGAGCGCGGCGGCGGATGCGCATGATGTCTTCTGCCGACGGATCGACTATTGTGCGTTCGACGACCTCGCGCAGCAGCGCGAGCGCTACGCCGATTGGCGAAATCACCTCGGCGTCGCGAGCGAGCCGAAACTCCAGGCCGGTTTTTTGGGCGGCGTAAGGCACGAGCGCGGCGGCGCCACCTCCGCCCCCGACCACCACGAGCGTGCGGCGATCCAGGCCGTAGTCCGCGATCAGTTCCTCGACGGCCGCAATCAGTTTCGTGGTTGCAACATCCAGCGTTCGACGCGCGAGCTCGTTTGCGTCCGCCCGCAGATGTTGCGCTAAAACGATAAACCCGCGCCGTGCGGACTCGGGGTTGCCCCGCGCGAACGATCCCTCCGGCGCGCAGTCCAGCATATTCGCAGCGCACGTGGGCGTGAGCGCGATGCGCGTCCCATCACGCGCAACGATCGCTGCATAATCGGATGGGTCGCGATGCGTGGGTGCGATACGCTCGACGCGCGCGCCGTCGAAGAGCTCGGCGGGCACGAAGCTCGCATACTTGAGGCCGGCAATGTGCGCCGAACGCGGTCCTACGTCGATAATGGCCGAGCCGCCTATGCGCAGCATGCTGCCGCCGGCGATCGCCAAGGTGCGTACGTCCAACGTTCGCAGCATCGTACGATGGCCGCCGACGCGGGCGGGGCGCATCTGCGGCATGCCGGCGCGGATTGCCGAGCAATCCGAGCTCGTGCCGCCGACCTCGACGAAGATTCCGTCCGTAACGTTTTCGTGCAGTAACGCGCCGGCCACGCCGGCGGCCGGACCCGAGAGCATCGTGAGAATCGGACGGCGCTCGATTTCGCGCAGGTCCATCACGCCGCCGTCGCTGCGCATGACCATCAACGGCGCTTCGATCCCGGCGCGCTTGACGGCGTCGTCGGTCATGCGCGCGGTTTTTACCATGCGCGGCAGGATCGCGGCGTTCAGCGCGGCGGTTCGCGTTCGCGCGCGCAACCCATACATCGAGTCTGACTTCATGTCCCGCGGCAGCGTACAGTCCCAGCGCGCGCGCTTGCGCCACGGCCTTCAGCTCCTGCATCGGGACGGTCGACGGAAAAAGCTTGGGACACTGCGACGGCCTGCACGCCGGCCTGAGCGAGCGACGCAATTGCCGCCTGCGCTGCGGCGGCGCTGCCTGCACGCACGAACGCAAAGCGCGTCTCAAAGGGGACGCCGGGCGCGAGGAATACGCGCGGAAAGTGCATCCGAGCGCGCGCCAGCGGCGCAAACCGATCGAGTAATCCGAGCACGCCGACGAACGCAACGTCGCCTTCCAGCAATGCATTGGTGGCTTGCGTCGTCGAATGCGCGATGAAGCCAACTTCGTCGGGCGCAATGTCGTTTTGCGCAAACAGCGCCTCGATACCGACAATGATGCCGGCTGCAACGCCTTCGGCGGCCGAATGGGTGGTGGGAACTTTGATACGGGCGACGACGCCGCGAGTCTGCGAGTCGATGGCGACGACGTCGGTGAACGTTCCACCGACGTCGATGCCAAGTCGCAGCTTACGCGGCATCGCCTGCCGCGATAGTGCTAGCTCTTAACCGCGAACGGTAGCGGCCGCATCCTTTTGAACTGCGGTGAACAGATCGGTCACCGCCAGCGCGTACTGCTTGCGCAGCTCGAAGAACTTGCCGGCATAATCGAAGCTCATTTCGACGAATTTGGAGGGCGTCGGAAGGCTTTCGAGCGTCGGGACCTTGTCGAAGGTCGCCATCTCGGCGAAGAGCTCGCGCGCCTGCGCAAGGGCGGCCACGTTCGTGTCCTGGGCCTGCTTGACGGCCTTGAGGGTTTCGTCTTGGAATTTGTTGATGAACTGGTCGAAATCGGTGGTCATGCGTCTCGTACTTTCTCGGCGGATTGGGATGCGCTAAGTATACCAAGCACATGCTGTATACGTCAAGTGCGGTCGAGGAAGCCACGGTAGATCCGAATGAGCGTGTCCTTCTGATCCGTGCTCAGATTGGAGTCGAGCCTAATTGCCTGCTCAACGTCACGACCGGGCGGCACCTTGGAGTCTTCGTCGAGCAATCCCGCCTGAGCGTACATCGTTTCGGCCGAAATCTGCAGCGCGTTCGCGATGTTTTTGAGTACGTCGGCCGAGGGCTTGTACAGGCCCCGTTCCACCTGTCCCAGGTAGGGGTTGGAGACGTTGGCGATTTCGGCCAGCTGCCGCAGGGACAGGTTGGCCAGCTCGCGCTGGCTCTTGATGAACTCGCCGAGCGCGTTCCAGGCTTTTTCGTTACGGCTCATCGGCCGCGGCTTTCTTTCGGAGCTGCCGGTCGATCGGATCGTAGGCGGGTCCCGTCTCATTGCGCACGTAGCGCCCCGGCGCCGGCTCACCGGAAGGAAGCTCGTACGGTGAGACAGCCTCGCCGCCTCTTTCCTGCGCCCACGCTGCCCAGTCGTTCCACCAACTGTCGTCGACGCGCTCAGCCGACTCACGCCATTCGTCCGCGCTTTGCGTGCGAAGGGCGCGATCTTTCGTCCAGTGTTTCGATTTGGGATTGCCGGGCGGATTGACGATGCCGGCGATATGCCCGGAATTGGTCAGCGTGTACTTGACGTGATCGCTGCCGGTCAAATTGACGGTGCGATACGTCGAACGCCAAGGCGCGATGTGATCCGCTTCTGCGCCCAGCACGTAGAGCGGCGCGCGAATCGCGCCTAAATCGATCGGCGTTCCGTCGATGACGAATTTGCCCGGTGAAGCGATCGAGTTGTGGAGATAACAGGCGCGCAGATATTGAGAGTGCATGGCGGCCGGCATGCGCGTCGAGTCGCCGTTCCACGTCAGGATGTCGAATGCGGGCGGGCGTTTTCCCATGAACCAGTTGTTGACGACGTAGCTCCAGATCAAATCGTTCGACCGCATCCAGTCGAACGTTCCGGCCATTTCGCTCGAGTCCAGATACCCACGCTGCTGCATGCGCGTTTCCAAACGGGCGATGGTCGATTCGTCGGTAAACACGCCCAAATCTCCGGGTTCGGAAAAATCGATCAGGGAATTGGTCAGCGTCGCGCTGCCGATGCGATGTTCTTGCCCGTGCGCGGCAAGATATGCCAAAAAAATCAGCGCGAGCGTGCCGCCCAGGCACAGCGCGGCAACGTTCGTCTTGGCGCTGCCGGTGATGCGCTCGACGGCATCCAAGGCTGCGAGCAAACCGAGCCGAAGGTAATCGTCCATCAGAAAATCGCGCATCGAGGCATCGGGATTGCGGTAACTGATCGCAAACGTCTGATGACCGTGGCGAACCGCCCACTCGATGAACGAGCGCTTCGGCGCGAGATCCATGATGTAGTACTTGTTGATCCACGGCGGGCTGCACAGCAGCGGAATCGCGTGGACTTTGGGCGTTTGCGGTTCGTACGCGATCAATTCGATCAGCTCGTTGCGAAAGACGATGCGGCCCGGCGTCGCGGCGAGGTTGACTCCGAGCTTATGTCCCGACGAGTCGACTTGCCGCGGCATCCCGCGGTTCTCTTTCACGTCTTCCATGAAGTTCTGCATGCCTCGCAGCAGGCTGGCTCCGCCGGTGTCCATCGCTTCCTTGACCACTGCGGGGTTGAGCCACGGCACGTTACTCGGCGCGAGCGCGTCGTTGAGCAGTTGCATGGCAAAGCGGGCTTTGCGTTTGGTGGCGTCGGGCAATCGTGAGGTTTCCACTAAAGCCGCGGCGGCTTTGGATCGCGCGATGTAATCTTCGAGCATCCCCGCCAGCAGCGGATTGCTTTTCCACGCCGCGTCGGCGAAGCGTTTATCGCCGGAAGCCGGCGCGGCTGGCTCGACCTGTTCGCCGCCCATGCGCCGAAGTACGTTGAGCCCTACGGCTTGCTGCGCGAGCGAGAGGTTCGCCATCCACATCGCCATCCGGGTTGGATCGGCCATGGCGTCGGTTACGACTGCGCGCAGCGCATCGCCCAGCGAAGCCGGGTCGAGCGCGGTCACGTCCAGTCCGTATTGCAGATCTTCAGGCGCCATGGTCGCGGCCATTACATGTACATGCCTCCGTTGACGTTGAGCACGGAACCGGTGATGTAGCCGCTGGCGTCGTCGATCAGAAAACGCACCATGCGCGCAATTTCTGCCGGCTGGCCCAAGCGCCGCAGCGGCGTGCGCGCGGTGGCGGCCTCGATAGCCGTTTGCGGCATTGCAGCGACCATGTCGGTGTTGATGAAGCCGGGCGCAACCGCGTTTACCGTGATGCCTTTTTGCGCCACCTCGAGCGCGACCGTTTTCGTCAGGCCGATTAGGCCGGCTTTGGCCGCAGCGTAATTCGCCTGTCCGATGTTGCCGCTCAAGCCGACGACCGAGCTGATGTTCACGATGCGCCCGTAATTCTGCTCGATCATCCGATCCAGCACGGCCTTTATCATGAAAAACGGCCCTGACAGATTGACCTGCAGGACCGCGTTCCATTCTTCGATCGTCATCTTGCGAACTGTGTGGTCCGCGGTTATTCCGGCGTTGTTCACCAAAAAGTCGATTCGCCCGTGCTCTCGTGCAATGGTCTGCACGGCTAGGCGGCACGCCTCGTATTCGCCGACGTTGCCTTCGTAAAAAGCGACGCTTTTGGCCGTTCCGTTGAGGCTTGCGCGCAGCCGCTCAGTGCGGTCCCGATCGGCTTGCAGTCCGATTACGGCCACTTTTGCACCGTCCGCAACCAGGCTGGTCGTAATGGCGCCGCCGATCCCGCGCGCGCCGCCCGTCACGATGCCCACGCGACCGGTCAAAGAGCTGATGGTAGAAAACATGTGCTAGATTTACCTAGCGCACCGCGCGAAATCCTTGCGGGGTTACATGTCCAGACCGCCGTTGACCGAATAGACGGCCCCGGTCACATAACTCGAATCATCTTCGAGTAAAAAGCGAACGACTCGCGCTACGTCTTCCGGGCGGCCCAACCGCCGCTGGGGGATCTTTTCGACCACGCGCGCGAGCGTCGCTTGGGGAATGGCGGCGACCATTTCGGTTTCGATGAAGCCGGGCGCGACGCAATTGACCGTGACGCCCTTGGTGGCCATTTCCAACGCCAGGCTTTTGGTAAAGCCGAACAAACCGGCTTTGGAGGCGGCGTAATTGGCTTGGCCGACGTTGCCGGTCTCGCCGATGACCGAACTGATGTTCACGATCCGGCCGAAGCCGCGTTCGATCATGTGTTCGAGCACCGCTTTGGTCATCGCGAACGCACCGAACAAGTTCACGTTGATCACGTTGTGCCAGTCCTCGGCGGACATCTTGCGCACCGTCTTGTCGACGGTGATGCCGGCATTGTTCACAAGGTAATCCACCCGGCCGTGCTGCTCGAGCACTTCCCGAGCGACGCGCTCGCAATCCGCCGGATCGTCGACGCGACCCTGATGAACCGAAACCGCCGCGCCGGCTTCCTTCAACTGCGACTGCAGTTTTTCGGCCGCGGCTTTGTCGCGGCTGTACCCGGCGGCCACGCGTACGCCGCCGCGGGCCAAGAGCGTGGTGATGGCGGCGCCGATTCCGCGAGCGCCGCCGGTGACTATCGCAACCCTTGCTTCTGACATCGGCCCTCCGCTTTGTATGCCGTCGCTATTGGGAGTTACCCGCGAACGCAGTCCACCCTTGCGGCGGCAGTTGAATCTCCACGGTGGCCCCGTCGCGCTGCAGCTCGAAGGAATGCGGCTTGCCGTCGTACGCGCGCGCCTGCGTCTGGTACGTGCCGTATTCCCACCAATATTTACCGTCGAGCTTATTGACGATGTCGTTCGTGCGCATGCCGGCGGCGTACGCCGGGCCGCCGCCGCGAACGTACGCGCGCATGTTGCCGTCCACGGTCTTGAACAGCGCATAAAAATACGTGGCCGGATCGCCCTGCGCGTAGGCGAGTCCCTGCGCGAGCAGGTGCGACCAGCGGTCGGGATTTGCACGTGCCCAATCCCGCACGCGCGCAGCGCCCTGCACGGCAAGACCCTGAACGTCGCGGACCGTGGGCGATGCAAAAACGGCGTGGTCGTGCCATTCGTCGACCTCCCAGCCTCCGCAGTCGAAGAGGCGCAGGCCGATGTCGAGGTCGGTTCCCTGGAGTAGCGTAAAGCGCGTTGAAGTCACGGTGACGTAGCCTGCATAGGATTTGGTGCTGCAATCGCCGGCATTCGGATCGGCGCTTAAGGAAAACGCGCGCAGATCCCGGCTTCCCAGTTCGCGCACGACGACGGGCACGGCAGCGCGCGCATCGCGCGAACCGTCGTCACCCACCGCCAAGCGGTGTGCCGACCGCGGCGATACGAAAAGCCCCGGCAAAACGCTTTCTGCGGCTTGCGCGCGCGACACGAGCGCTGCGAAAGGACCGGCACCGAGTACGGCCGGCGCAGCGGCAACGATCAACACGCACGCGGCCGTCGCGACCGCAACCTGATACGGCAAAGTTCGTTTGGTGATCTCGTGAATCGGCACGCCGGTGAAGTTGGCGACCCAAACGTTGGCGGTGTTGGTCGGATCGCACACGTTCTGCACTTGCACGACCGCCATCACCGCAGCCACCAGAATGACGGGCGCGAAGACGTGCGCCGAAAGCAGCACGGTAAAAACCGCGATGCCCACTCCGAACGGATTGAGGGGTCCGCGGTAGAGCGCGAGCGGGCTGAGCAAGCCGAAAATAACGACGAACACGATCGGATCGTGCAGCGCGTGCGCGGACACGAGCGGCCGCAGAGCTGCGCTGAACTGCGGCTGTTTGGTTGCCGTGAGCAGCATGCCGATGCCGATGAACAGGACGATCGCGGGCGCTACGTCCTCCACGCCGCGGATCGCCGCGGCCACCAGCGTTTGCACCGCGTGTGACGGCCGCGTAGCCAAAGCGCCGTAGACCGCGGAAACCAAAAAAGCCAGAATGGGGTCCAGGTGCAGCGCGAAGTACAGCACAATCGGCAGCACCGGAGTGACGAGAGCGTACCACGGCACCCGCGACGCCGTAGCCGGCTCTTGCGCCGCGACCGCCCACGCGGCATACGCGCGCAGCCGGCGAAACGACACGGCGGCATACAGCAGCAGAGCGACCAGATCGATCGCTGCAAGCAGCAGCGCGTAGCCGTACATCTGCTGCTGCTGCACGCCGAAATACTGCGTGTAAAACTTCCAGTTGACGATGTTGAAGATGAAGCCCAGCGCGAACGCCATCAAGAACATGGTCGCGGCGATTTTGCGCGGAACGCCGGTGGTCATCATGATCGGCAGCACGATCGAACCGACCATGATGATCGCTCCCAGACCCGAAAGCGAGACGAAAAGCAGCGCGACGACTGCGCTGAGCAGCAGCGCAACCCCCGCCGGCTGTTCGCCGGCGAACTCCGCGGCAAAGTTCACGATGCTTTTGGCAATGCCCGTATCGAGCGTGACGCGCCCGAGCATCGCGCCGAATATCACCGCGACGTAGACGCCGGCCAGCGATGATGCTCCCAGCGCGATCATCGATCCCACCGATGCAGGCGGCACACCGGCGGCAAAGGCCATCAGCACCGCCATTGCAGGCACGGCGAGCAGCGCCGGCATTCGTCGCGTATACATGAGCGCGGCAAATATCAGAAAGACGGCCAGGATGAGCAGGCCGGCCGTCATCGCAAGATGTCGGATAGTGGAACGAGATGTTTCGTCGCGGTGTATTGCAGCGTGGCGCGCACCACGCCGTCGGCGCGCGCGATGTTGCGCGCAGCGGCGACATGGTACCGCTCCAAGTTGCTCGCCAAATGGCTGTTTCGATCTTCGTACCGCCAGGCTGCCGCGTAGAGCGGTTCCAGTTCCTCGTAACCGTCGCGCAGTTCCCAAAACCAGTACTTCGCCCACGCGAGCCCGCGATACGAGGGCCCGTAATAGTGGGCGATCTCTTGGGCCGCTTGAAATTTTCGCCCGATGAAGTCATACTTGCGCGCCGCTAAAAACATGACGCGGGCTGCGTTGGGGTGCAGCGGCGGCGCATTTGCGATGAGATGCAGTTCGATCGCTTCGGCTTTGCGCCGCACCGACGCAACGTCGACCGTGCGCACGTGCCCGACGGCCAACGGATCGAACGGATCGGCCCACATCAAATAGTTGCTCGTATAATCGTAGGCGTCGGCCAGCTCTGATTGAATGTCGGCCAAATCGGCGAAATCGCGCACGTACCGGGGATCCGCGCTGCCGAAGAACGCCACCGGGAAATCGCTCGCGAACCGCTGCGTGTCGACGCTGGGTTGCTCCCAGGCGCTGACGGCGGCGTAAATCACCGGATACCAGGTTGCTTCGAATAGCGTCTCGCCGTCGTCGTGCCAAACCGTTTGAAATAGGCCCAGCACCCGCGCGCGTTTGCCTTCGTTGATGAACGTCCGTTCGTTTTTTAAGGCAGCGTTGATGTCGGGGTAGATTTGATTCCAGTTGCTGTCGCCCGGCGCCACCATCTGATCGAAGCCGCCGCTTGCAATCAGCGAGATGTATCGCATGAAACTGGACTCGGTGCCGTAGTGCCAGTTCACGATGACGGCGTTTTGCGGGATCAGACGCATGATCGACGGATCCTTCTCAATGCCGTCGTCCCAGAGCATGATGCGCGCGCCCGAAGGTTTGAGGACGTCGTTCATCGCGTTGATGTGGTCGGCGTACACCTGCGCAAGCCCGCGCCGGCTTACCAGCGACTTGCTCTGCCCTTGTCCCAGCGTCGATGTTTCATCCGAGCCGATGTGAAAGAAGGGGGGATGACCCAGTACGGCCAGTTCGTCCCGGACGAGTTGCGTGCTGTATTGCAGTGAAACCGGCGATGCCGGGCTGAGCAAAAAACCGTGCGGTTCTTCCGCGGCACTCGCGTAGCGTTCCAAGCGCAGCGTGTTGTGCATATGCGCAAAAGTTTGCTGCTCCGGAATGAAGGTTACATGAAACCGAGCGGCATAGGCGTTCAGATCGCGCAGCTGCGCGGGCGTGATACCGTCCAAAGGTGCGGGCAGCGGGTCGTGCGGATCCACGAACACGTGTTCCATGTACGGCGAGTAGCCGTTCATTTTGAACGCCGCGATGGTGCGGATGCGCTCCTTGAAATAGCGCATGTTCGGCAGTGGTCCGCGCGAAACGTCGTCGGAAAGTATTCGCCAGCGCAGCGCGGGCGCGTCGTCGATTCGCGCGCACGGAAGGATCCAGCCCGAACCGCTGCGCTGCGGCAGCTGCATGAGCGTCATCGCGGCGTAAAAAGCGCCGTCGGAATCGCCGGCCTGAATTCGCACGCGGCCGGCCGGATCGATGCGCAAGCGATACGCCTGCGCAGGCAAGGCGGCGTGCTCCACGGTTACGTCAGGGGAGGATGAACGAATCGGGGCCGCGATGCCCAGGGCGCGCCAGCGTTCGTCGATCTCCTCGAGCGCGCCGCGGTCGAAACCGGAATCGACGCGCAGCGGCCGAGTCAGCGCGAACGGCCGCGCCCCCGCCGTGAAGACAACGGTTCGCGGACGCGGCAGCAGGTGCAAAGCGGCGAGCGTCGCCGCTGCGAATATCATTCGTGGAGCATCGCTCGATCGCGCCGTTCGAACAGGTTTTCCAAACGCTCGAGTATGGCGCCAAGCTGTTCGCTTTGCGCACCGGGTATCTCGGATGCGGCCGCCACCAGCTCCGCGTCGATCCTCACGATGGGATCCAAGCTTTCCTGCGTAACGACGCGGTCGAAAACGTGAAACGCTCCCTGGTTCAAAAACTCGCAATGCAGCAGCACGCGATCGTAGCGGGCACGTTCGTCGGCGGACAGAGCATCGATCGAGCTTGCCGGCAGATTGGCGAGCCGTTCACCGACAAACCCACGGACCTGCTCGTCGGCGGTACGCCGGTTCTCTTCGGTCGTGTAACCGGCAAAGTTGGGGATTTGGGCGGCCGTCGGCTGCGAGGGTTCCACGAAGCGCGACCTACGACGAGGCTTCGCCAACTCCCCGCAGAGCCACGGGATCATCCACGACTCGGGTTGCGGCGTTATTAAGGAGTGCGCAGGCGGCGATGAAGCGAAACTGGCCTTGGTGGAAGACGCCGACCGGCTCATGGCGCGCGTGCGCGCACGCGACTCGGCCGCTTTCGAAGCGCTGTACGACGCATATCACCGGTTGGTGTACGGCGTCGCATTCCGCATGCTCGGCGATGCCTCGGCGTCCGAAGACGTCACCCAAGCGGTGTTCCTCAAAATTTGGAGCGCGCCGCAGCTGTTCGTTTCAGG
This sequence comes from Vulcanimicrobiota bacterium, assembly GCA_963777315.1. Taxonomy (GTDB): domain Bacteria; phylum Vulcanimicrobiota; class Vulcanimicrobiia; order Vulcanimicrobiales; family Vulcanimicrobiaceae; genus CAVYEM01. Next base: position 729,034 of record CAVZQC010000002.1, on the reverse strand, counting down.
GAATTTCAGCGCGTGGATCGTTCGCATCACGCGTAACAGGACGCTCGATCTGCTTCGCACCAAGCATCGCACCTCGCAGGAGCTGCCCGAGGAGCAACCCGATGACGACCCGTTCGAAGAACGTGCCTTTGCCGCAATCGACGCCGCTCACGTGCGCGCCGCGCTCAAACAACTGCCCGCCGAACAGCGCGACCCCATCGAACTCGGCTTCTTCGGCGGCATCACCCACGAGGAGATCGCGCGGCGAACCGGCACTCCGCTGGGCACCGTCAAAACGCGCATTCGTTCGGGGCTGCGCCGGCTTCGCGGCATGCTCGAGGGAACGGTGACCGTGTGACGAGCGCGCACGACGCCATGCTCGACGACGTCGCGGTGTATGCGCTGGGCGCGCTGCCGCCTGCGCAAGCCCAAGCGGTCCGCGCGCATTTGGAAACGTGCGCGCAATGCCGGCAAGAATATCGACTGCTCGCGCCGCTCACCGGCGCGCTGGGGCTTTCGGCGGAAGCCTGTCCCGATGCGGCCAGCGCAGCCGATTCGGTTGCGCCGCCCGGACCGCTGCTCAAAAAACGCATCATGCGCCAGATTCGGCCCAACGTGGGCGAAATGCGCGCCGTACGGCCGATCGTCTGGCCCGCTTACGCGGTTGCGGCCGCATGCCTTGCGGCTGCGCTCATTACCGGCATCGTCAACATCTCGTTGAACTCGGACCTGCGCCAAACGCAGGGTGCGCTTTCGCAAATCAACCTGCACAACGCGCAGATCACCCGCGAGCTGGCGCATCAGCGCACCGCGCTCGCGGACTTGGTCTCGCCCGATTCCGAGCGCTTCGAGGTTGCGCACGGCGAAGTGGTGCGCCACGGCAGCCGAATTTACATCGCCATGGACGCTTTGCCGCAGCCGCCCAAAGGAAAGGTGTATCAGGCTTGGATGATGCACGCCGGCGCCGCGCGCATGTCGCCGTCGGTAACGTTCGTGCCGAACCATTCGGGCGTGGCCGTCGTGCCGATTCCGGTCGGCGCGGTGCACGTCGTAGAGTCTGCCGTGAGCGTGGAACCCGACGGGGGCAGCAAACAGCCCACCGGCAAGCCGATGTTCGTTCTCAAATTCACCTGATGCAATCGGGCGTGCAGCGGCTTACGCGCGCGCACGAAGGGCCGGCGCTCGACTATCTCGCGAGCGCGCCATTCGACAATGTGTTCCTCTCGTGGCTCATCGCCTTCGATCGGGCGCCGGTCACGCGTTCGGCACTGTTCGTTTATAGTGACCGCGATGCGAATGTTCGCGGAGTGGCATTTTTCGGCCGGCAGGTCGTGCTTGCGGCCAACGAAGACGCCGTCATCGCAGCCTTTGCCGCCGCGGCGCGCGAGCATCGCTTCGAACGCATGATCGTGGCTCCGCGCGCAACGGTCGAGCGCTACTGGGAGCTCGTGCGTCCGTGGCACGCGGCCCCTAGGCTCGTTCGTGAAAGCCAGCCCCTGCTGGCCGTGGACCGCAGTACGCTGCGCGGCGCGCGCGACGGAGTGCGCGTGAGACGGGCGCGCCCGGATCAGTGGCAAGCCGTCGCGAACAACTCCGCAGCGATGATCGAGCAGGAACTGGAATACGATCCGCGCCGCGCCGCCGCCGAATTCGACGCAAACGTGCGGATCATGATCGATCGTGGACTGTGGTGGATCGGGGAACGCAACGCAGACCTATGCTTTTTCTGCAACGCCGGACCGCACAACGCCAAGACCCTGCAGTTGCAGGGCATTTGGACGCCGCCGGCGCTGCGGGGGCGCGGGCTGGCCACCGCGGCGCTGTACGGCGTTTGCGACGAGCTGCTCGAGGAAGTGCCATCGCTGAGCTTGTACGTGAACGGCTTTAATGCATCGGCGCTGGCACTGTACGATCGGGTCGGCTTTCGGCGAGTCGGCGAATTTGCGACGTTATTGTTTTAGGGAATCTCTTCCTAAGGAGCGGCAATCAGCCATTCCGTGCCGAAGCGATCCTCAACGCTGCCGAAGCGGCCTCCCCAAAACGCATCCTCCAAGGGCATCGTGATCTTTCCGCCTTGCGAGAGCGCGTTGAAGATGCGCTCGCCTTGCGCCTTGTCCGTGATGTTGAGCGAAAGCGAGATGTTGCCTGCATCCGGATCGACGGCCTTGACGTCTCGTCCGTCGGAGGCCTGCAGGCTCACTCCCGGTGCGGTGAACGATGCGTGCATCACGCGCTGCCCGGCATCGCCGGAAGCCTGATCGCGCATCGGGGAATCTTTCATCCGCATAATTTCGTACGTGCCTCCGAAGACGCTCTTGTAAAACTCCAGCGCTTCTTCGCAGCGTCCGTAGAGAAACAGGTATGGCCGCAGCTGCACGGCTTGCTGCGTTTGCGATGAAATGGTGCGGGTCGCGGTTGTGTCGGTATTCATTTCGTCTCCTTTTGCGTTCAAGATTTTGAAAGGTTTGCGCTGAAGAAAGGCGTGAGAATCGAACGGTGTTGGAGGAGCGTTCGTGACTATAGGCGGACTGTACCACGTTAACTTTTAAAAAGCAAGTATAATTTTAAAAAAGAACTGTACTATGCCGAACGCACGAGCAAGCGAGACCAAGCATGTGCTTCGAAACGCAGGGGAAGCGTTCTCAGCGCGAGAGCATGCGAGCGAGCGCAACGAGCGAATCACGGCTCTGCGATTGTGCCGACGCGAGCAAGACGTCCACCGTGATTCCGTAGCCGTCCACGGAGCGCCCGTCCCCGTACGCGTCCGTACGGCTCAGTGCGAGCCGAAACGGAACGCGTGAGTGCGGCAGTACGAAGTAGCCCGGCTGCGTAAAGCCCATGACGCCGTACGTGCTGCTTCCGGCAATGACCGTATCGGGCAAACCCGCCAGCACGTACGTCATGTACTCGCAATCGCTCCCGCACCCGCCGTCGACGATTGCAATCACGCGCGTTTGCCCCGCAGGCGTCGGCGCGGCTGAGAAGCGGTGATCGCGCAGGCTGTGATCGCCCCGTTGAACCGTCGGCTCGATTTCGCAGTTCGACGGCCCGGCAAGCGGATCGACGATCTGCTGCAGCATCTCGTGAAGCTGCGGTGCGTCTGAAACGGGCGGCTTAAGGCCCGAAGCGAGCTGCTGCTGCAGCCCGAAGAAAAGCGCCGTGCGAAAACACGACTGCGTCCCGTATTGCGAGCTGGGCGATGCGGCCTGATCGATCGCACTTTGCGCGAACCAGTTCGTCAACAGGTCCATCGGAGCGTTACCGCCCTCGTTTCCGCGCAGATCGAGCAAGACCGCGCGCTCTTTGCCCAGGTTCGGAGCCTTGGCCAGCGCGGCGCGCAACGCATCGTCGTTCGCATCGCTGAACGTCGGCATGCGGACGTAGGCGATGCCGTCGGCCCAGCTTTCATAAGCCGGCTTGTCCCCTGGAGCGCGGGATGCTGCAACGGGCTGCAGCGCAATCGACTGCGAGCCACATTGGAGTTGCGACGGAGAACCGTCGCGCTTGGGAAAGCTTACGTACCATGCCTGCGCAAAGGCCGTATCATTCCACTGAGAAACTGCGTGCGGCTGCTGGCCGGGATCGTGCACCGAAAGCGCGAGCGTCTGCCCATCGCTCATACGGATTGCCGTACACGCTGCGTTCGGCCGCTGCGCGAGCACGGCGCTGGTCGAGCCGCTCGTAAACGCCATGAGGTCCGGTACGCCCGAGTGGTTGTCGAGTTGCGCGTCTTCCAAACGGCCCCACGGCGCAAAGGCCTGGCGCAGCGAAAGCGTCGCGTCCCCGCGAGCCGCGAGATCTCGATCCCATCGGCGAAACCACCCACTCCAGTTCCATCCGCGGGCCGCCGCAGTGCCGTATCCTGCGTACGTTTTCTCCATCAGCAAGCGCAATGTGGGCAAGTCTGCGCGTAAGGCGCCGGCGCGCACGGGATAGTCGTGGCGAGCGCGCATCCGGTTGTAAAACTGCCGGTACCAGCCAAAGGGTACGACGAACGAACGATTCGAGTACGGCGCTTTGTACGGCTCGCGCAAAACGATTCCGCCCGGCGGCAAGCGGACGCCCAGCGAAGCCCAGCGCGCATTCTCGGCGTCGATCTGTGCCTGCGGCACCTGCACCGCGCGGGCCACGGACGCCGCTCCCAGCACGGCGACAAGTCCAAGCAGCGACAAAGCGCGCGCGCCAATCATGCGGTGTCCCTTCTATTTTAGCGTGAGCGGCTTGTAGCGAATGCGATGCGGGCGCGACGCTTCTTCGCCCAGGCGCTCGAGTTTGTTCTGCTCGTACTCGTGATAATTGCCTTCAAAGAAATACACGCGCGACTCGTCTTCGAAGGCCAAGATATGGGTCGCGATCCGATCGAGGAACCAGCGATCGTGGCTGACGACCAAAACCGTTCCCGCAAACTCACTGAGCGCGTCTTCGAGCGCGCGCAGCGTTTCGACGTCGAGGTCGTTGGACGGTTCGTCGAGCAGCAGCACGTTTGCACCGGCGAGCAGCGTCTTGGCCAGGTGCAAACGGCCGCGCTCGCCGCCGGACAGATTGCCGACGGGCTTTTGCTGGTCTCCGCCTTTGAAGTTGAAACGGCTCAGATACGCGCGCGACGACATCTCGAAGCGTCCGATGCGCAGAACGTCGAGGCCGCCGCTGACTTCGCCGAATACCGTTTTATCGTTTTGCAGCGCTTCGCGGCTCTGATCGACGACCGCGAGGTGCGCCGTCGGCCCGATGAATATCTCGCCCGCGTCGGGTTGCTCTTTGCCCGAGATCATGCGGAACAGCGTCGATTTGCCTGCGCCGTTGGGCCCGATGATGCCTACGATCGCACCGGGCGGCACACGAAACGATACGTCGTCCATAAGAAGCCGGTCGCCGTACGCTTTGCGGACGTTCGTCACTTCGACCACGCGATCGCCTAGGCGATCGGCAACGGGGATGAATATCTCCTGCGTTTCGTTGCGGCGCTGGTGTTCGTAGCTCGAGAGCTCTTCGAAACGAAGCATCCGGCTTTTGTTCTTGGATTGACGGGCCCGGGACGACGACCGCACCCATTCGAGTTCGCGCTTGAGCGCCTTCTGACGCGCGCTTTCCGCTGCTTCCTCTGCAGCAAGCCGCTCCTGCTTCTGATCCAGCCACGAGCTGTAATTGCCCTTCCACGGAATACCGCGCCCGCGGTCGAGCTCCAATATCCAGCCGGCCGCATTATCCAAAAAATAGCGATCGTGCGTTACGGCGACGACGGTTCCCGCAAAGCGCTGCAAGAATTGTTCGAGCCATTCGACGCTCTCGGCGTCCAAGTGATTGGTGGGCTCATCCAGCAGCAGCATGTCGGGTTTGGAGAGCAGCAGCCTGCACAGCGCGACACGGCGCTTTTCGCCGCCCGACAGCGGTCCGACGGTTGCGTCCCACGGCGGAAGGCGCAGCGCGTCGGCGGCGATCTCCAGCTGCAGATCGAGCGTATCGGCATCCTGCGAAGCCAGAATCGCTTCGAGTTCGGCTTGCTCTTGCGCGAGTTTGTCGAAGTCGGCGCCCTCATCACCGTATGCGGCGTAAACGGCTTCCAGGCGCTTACGCGCGGAAAAAATCTCGCTTAAAGCCTCTTCCACCGTTTGCCGAACGGTTTTGCCGGGATCGAGCTTTGGCTCTTGCTCGAGATAGCCGATCGAGATGCCCGGCATCGGCTTGGCCTCGCCTTCGAATTCGGTGTCGACGCCGGCCATGATTCGCAGCAGCGACGATTTTCCGGCGCCGTTGAGCCCGATGATGCCGATCTTCGCGCCGGCAAAGAAACTGAGCGAGATGTCTTTGAGGATCGTTCGCTTCGGCGGGACCGTCTTGCCGACGCGATACATTTGATAGATGTATTCCGACACGGTGGGGCGTTTCGCTGCGCCGGTCAGGCGGACATTCCGATCGTCAGGCGGTGAATCCGTATACGGTGGTCGCGCGAAACGTTTCCCCCGGGCGCAGCACGGTCGTGGGGAAATTCGGATGGTGCGGCGCGTCGGCGAAGTGCTGCGTTTCTAACGCAAATGCTCCCGGCTTGCCGGTATACAGTTGCAGACCCGGCTGCGTTGTTTTCACGACCACGCATCGGCCCGACAGCGGATCCCGCGCCTGGGCGGCGTACGCGAGATTGCCGGTCCAACCGTCCAAAACGAAGTTGCAGTCGTACATGCGATCGCCGATCGGCCGCATCGTACGAAAATCGAATGCCGTGCCTTGAACTCCGGCGATTTCTCCCGTCGGTATGAGTTCGCCGTCCAGCGGCGTGTATGCCGATGCCGCGATCTGCAGCTCGTGCTGCGATATGTCGGCGCTTTTTCCGGCGCTCAGGTTAAAATAGACGTGATTGGTGAGGTTGATGACCGTCGGTGCGTCGGTTGTGGCCGCATACTCCAAGGATAATTCGTTGCTGGCGTTCCACCTGTAGCGAACGTGACATTCCATTGCTCCGGGGAAGCCCTGATCTCCGTCGGGACTGCGTAGCAGAAATTCAATCGACGAGTCCGTACGCTCGACGATGGACCATTCGCGTTTGGAGAAACCATCCGGGCCGCCGTGAAGGGTGTTCCGTCCTTCGTTTAGCGCGAGCGCATAGGTCGTGCCGTCCAACGAAAGCTGCCCGCGCGCGATGCGGTTGGCGTAGCGTCCGATCGTCTTGCCTGCGCTCGCTCCGGCGGGGACGGTGACGTCTGCCAAGCGCCCAATTTTGTCGGGCACGAAGATTCCCGTAATGGCAGCTCCGAGCGTCGCCAGCGTAACGTGCGCTCCGGCAGCATTCGAAAGGGTGAAGTCTGCCATGGGCTCTACGGCGTTATAAGAACTTGCGGGCTGATTTCCTTGATGTGCGTCTCGATGTACTCCATTTTGCGATCCTGCAAGCCGATCGAGTATGTGCACCCATAACGCCGTCTAACGTGAGGCGGGATGGCGCCCCACCCTGAAAAGCGCGTCGGTCGTGTCGTTGGGCCGTGCGGCTGGCGGGAAAGTGTAGGAATCGAACCTACCGGCCGCCTTGCGACGGCCTCAGCGGTTTTGAAGACCGTGCGGGCCACCAGACCCGTACTCTCCCATAATCTTCAGAGGTCTTCGTTAATTTCGTTGCTCTTATTTGCCTTTTTTCAGCGGCGGCGCCGTTCCGAGCGGACCGACGTTCCGTCTTTCAGCGAACCGTCGGCCTGCGCCGAATCAGCTCGGATTATTTCCGCGATGGCGTTCGCTGCGCCGAACCGTGCTTTGCCCGTAATACCCGCCGTTGTTGTAGCCGTAATAGCCGCCGGTGTTGTTATAGCCGCCGTTGTTATAGCCGCCGTTGTTATAACCGTAGTATCCACCGTTATTGCTGCCGTTTATCGAACAGTACTGATTGCTGCACGCGACGGTCTGGCCGTAATTGCCCGGGTACCAGCTCTGCCCGTTCGGGGAAACGACGTGCCCGTCCTCATAGACGACCGAGCCGTCCGGCAGGTAGCCTTGCACCGTCGTTGCAAGAGCGTGCTTATGCTCCACGTTATAGAGCGTGAACGCCGCCGCCGCAGCGGCTGCACCGTAGATGATGGTTCGAGTGGAGTTCGTATCGGCTTTCGCCGGCAATCCCGTTGCCGAGACCAGCACCGCGCCGAGAGCGAGTGCCGCAACGCCGGAGCGAATGATCTGCGTTTTCATGCTTTAAGGTTACGGCGCAAGTCTGCTAAATCGATGAGAGTACGAGCGCCGAGGATAAAAATTTGGTGAGCGCGCCGAATCCGCACGTCATAGCGCTTAGCCGGCAAGGCGTGCTTTTGCGCTCGCAAGGGCGTACGGAAGAAGCCGCCGCGGCCTTCCGCGAAGCGGCAGCCCAACAGCCGCACTTGGCGCAAGTTCAGGCAAATCTCGCGCGCACGCTGTTCGAACTCGGACGGCACGACGAAGCGAAATGCGCATACTCGCGTTGGCTGGAAATCGAGCCGGAAAGCGTGCCGGCGCACTTGGCGATGTACGAACTCGAGCAGATCGCGGGCGACAATGCGGCTGCGCTACGCCATCAACGGCAGGCGCTCGCGTGCGAAACGTTGTTCAGCGAGATCGCGCCGCGCGAACAAAGGCGACTGCTCGTCCTACTTGCGCCGGGCGACTGGCAGGCCAATGTGCCCGTCGACTTTTTGATTGATAGGCAGACCACGACGCTGCACAAGCTCTACTTGCTCTCAACGCAGCAGGTCCAGGCCACCCCAGTGCCTGCAGTGGACGCGGCATTCATGGCGATCGCCGAATCCGAAGAAAACCTCGTCGCGCTCGAACTCGCGCAGCAGACGCTGTCACGGCTTTCGATCCCGTCTTTCAATGCGCCCAGTCGCGTCCTTGCTACCGGCCGCGCCGTCCTTGCAAACGCATTGCGCAACGTCCCCGGGTTGCTCGCGCCTGCCGTCGAAGTCGTTTGCGGCAGCGACGTGCGCGAGAGGAACTTCACGACCGCTTTTCCGCTGCTCATCCGGCCGTTGGGGTCGCACGCGGGCCGCGGATTAAAGCGCATCGAGCAAAGCGAAGATCTGGACGCGTATCTGGTTGCGGTTGAAGCCCGCGAATACTACCTGACGCCCTTCGTCGATTACCGCAGCGAAGACGGCTTTTTTCGAAAGTACCGCATCATCTTCGTAAACGGCGAACCGTATCCGTTCCACCTGGCGATCTCACCGAACTGGATGATACACTACTACAACGCGCCTATGGCCGAGCATGCTTGGATGCGCGAGGAAGAACGCCGGTTTTTGGACGACCTCGAAGCCGTTTTCGGGCCGCCGCTGCAGCGAGCGTTGCGCGATCTCGCCGGCGTCGTACAGCTGGACTACTTCGGATTAGATTGCTCGATCGACCGTCAAGGCCGCCTCCTTGTATTTGAAGCCGATCCGGCCATGATCGTGCACGCGAACGACGATCCGGCGCTCTACGCCTACAAGCGGCCTGCGGCACAGCGCATATTCACTGCCTTCGAACGTCTAATCGACCGTGCTCGATCCAGCTGATTGGGAACGCTTTCGAGCGCAAGCGCACCGCGCGCTCGACGACGCGGTCGACTATCTGCGCGACGTACGCGAGCGCCCCGTGTGGCGTCCGGTGCCGCAAGAAGTCAAGGCCCGGCTTTCATCGCCGCTTCCGAGCGAGCCGTCGAGCTTCGAAGACGTTTATCGCGAGTTTTCGCTCGACGTCATGCCGTACGCGACCGGGAACATCCATCCGCGTTTTTGGGGTTGGGTGCACGGTACCGGTTCGCCGTCGGGAGCGCTTGCGGATTTGCTGGCCGCCACGATGAACGCCAACGTCGGCGGCCGCGATCACGGTGCGGTATACGTGGAACGGCAAGTCATCGGCTGGTTTCGCGATCTGTTCGGCTGGCCCGCCACTGCGGGTGGTTTGCTCGTGACCGGAACTTCAGCCGCAAATTTCATCGCAATCGTGGTTGCTCGAAACGCTGCGCTGGGCGCGCAGGTGCGCGAGAACGGACTGGATCAAGGCCACTCGCAACTGGTGGGATACGCGTCGAGCGCAACGCACGCTTCGGTGCGCAAGGCGTTCGAAAATGCCGGATTGGGCGGCGCGAACCTTCGCGTATTGCCGGCCGATGCGTCGCATCGGGTCGATCCCAAGGCAGCGCGAAAGCAGATTCGCGCCGATCGCGCAGCCGGTTTGCGGCCGTTTTTGCTTATCGGCAACGCGGGCACGGTCGACGTCGGAGCCATCGATCCGCTCGACGGGCTGGCAAACGTCGCCCATGACGAACGCGTGTGGTTTCACATCGACGGCGCGCTTGGCGCACCTGCATACCTTTCCACGACAATTCGGCCGAAACTGCGCGGCATCGAGAGCGCCGATTCCATTGCCTTCGATTTTCACAAATGGCTGCACGTGCCGTACGATGCCGGCTGCGTGCTGGTGCGCGACGGCGAGATGCAACGCGCGGCCTTCGCCTCCGAGGGCCCATACCTGACGCGAGCGTCGCGCGGTCTAGCGGGCGGCTCACCATGGTTCACCGATTACGGACCCGATCTCTCGCGGGGATTCCGCGCGCTCAAAGTTTGGTTCACCATCAAGGAGCATGGCGCAGACGCGCTCGCTCGGGCGATCGAACGCAATTGCGAACAAGCGCGCTATTTGGAGTCGCGAGTAGCCGCCGATCCGGCGTTCGAACTCGCTGCGCCGGTGGAGCTGAACATCGTGTGTTTTCGCCCGAACGCAACAGGCATGCCGCAGCCGCAAGCCGATCGCCTCACGGATGAAGCGGTAATTCGTTTGCAGGAGAGCGGCGCGGCAGTCATTTCGGCCACGACGATCGGCGGCCGTCGCGCAATGCGCGTCTGCATCACCAACCATCGCTCCACACAGGCCGATTTCGACGTGCTGCTCGACGCGCTGCGCGGCATCTTGCGGGATATCGGCTAGTGTATTTGCCGCCGCATTTTCGCCAGCACGACATCGAAGCGATTCACCGCGCGATCCGCGCGACGCGGCTGGCAACCTTGGTCACACACGGTCCGAGCGGCTTGTTCGCAAGCCATTTGCCGATGATGCTGAATGAAGAACCGAAACCGTACGGCAGGCTGTTGTGCCACGTGTCCAGGGGAAATGAACAGTGGCGGCACGGCGGTGAAGCCCTGGCAATCTTTACCGGTCCCGATGCATATCTGAGCCCCGCGTTTTACGCCACCACTCGGGAAACCGGCAAGACCGTGCCTACCTGGAATTACGTCGCCGTGCACGCACACGGAACGCTGCAGGCCATTGAAGACCGCACGGAGCTGCTCGCGCTCGTTACGCGGTTGACGGATCTTCACGAAACCGGTCGGGAAGCACCATGGCGCGTGAGCGATGCTCCGGCGGAATACATTCGTTCGCAGCTCGACGGCATCGTGGGATTGACGTTCGTCATAGAGCGACTGTACGGCAAGTGGAAAATGAGCCAGCACGCGGAGGACGCAGACGCAGCCGGCGCAATCGAGGCACTGGAATCGTCGAGCGATGCGCTCGACCGCGCTACGGCGCAAGTGATGCGCGACTCTAGGAAACGTAAAACGTCCGGCGATTAAGGCGAAGCCGCACCGGTTTCGATGGTGCGGGTAAGCTCCGCGCCGAATAGCAGCAGCACGGCCGAATAGTGCACCCATAGCAGCAGGATGACGAACGATGCAACCGTTCCGTACGCTGCCTCGGGATGCGCGTGCGCAAAGTACAGCGAAAGGCCCGCTTCACCCAATACGAGCGTGACGGTCGTGATGATCCCGCCGATTGCCGCGCTCGTCCATCCGACGTCGATTTGCGGCAGCGTACGATACGTAATGGTCAAAAACGCAGCCAGCGCGCCGATGTTGAGCAAGATGCTGGCCGTTTCGATGGCGCGATGCGCCGCCACCGGGGACCCGCCGGCCGACCGCGCCAAAGCCGCCATCAAATCGACGCCTGCAAACGCTCCCATCGCAATAATCGCCAGCGCCGCAATAGTCAGCAACACGTGCGCGCGGAAAAGCACGACGCGTACGATGCCTCCCTTATCCGCCTCTTTGACCTCCCAAATGTCGTCGAGCGCGTTTTGCAGTTGCAGAAAAAGGCCGGCCGCATACACGACGATCAGCAGGCCGCCCACAAACAGCGTAAGGCGTCCGGGACCGTGCCGCGAAAACGCGCCCAGCAGTACGTGCACGACGCTTGAGCCCGTCGTTCCGATGACGCCGGTGAGCTGGTTCTGGATCTCCTCCTGCGCGCGAGTGCTGCCGTAAATCAGTCCGACGGCCGCGATTATGAGCAGCAGCAGCGGCGCAAGGGAGAAAACCGCATAAAAGGCCAGCGCAGCCGCCAGACGGCTGTCATTGTGTTTGTGCCAGCCATTGATGGTGGCGCGCAAAACGCGCCAGGCCGCTCGCATTTCGGCGTTATACCCGCGCCGCGCGCCGCAAAGGCTATTTGCGCGGCATCCGGCGAAGTATATCCAATCGTGGGGACTCTGCGCGAGCAATCGCACGAAGGCCGTACGCTGCAGCGGCTCTTTGAAATCACCGGCGAGATCCGCCAGGCCGAGGACATCGGCCCCGCGCTCAACTCGATCGCGCGCGGCCTTTCGGAGCTGTACGGGTGGCGCTACGTTTCGATGGTGGCATCCGACGTACCGCGCGGCGAGATGTCGCGGCGGGTGATCATCGGTTTTCCGGAAGAGACGGTAAGGGAACGCCTGGGCGAACCGGTGCCGCGCGAAGCCATCGTGCAACTGCTGCTTCCGGCATATGAAGTGGTGCCGCACTGCTTTTACATCCCGGCCGAGCGTCCGCAAATCTGGGATTACAATCTCTACACGGCCGACGTTCCACTCGACAAGAAACGTGCCGGGCCGGGAATGTGGCACGAGCACGATTCGCTGACCCTGGTTCTTCCCGACCGGGCCGGTGAAATGCTGGGCTACATCTCGGTCGACGGGCCGCTGGACGGCCGCGTCCCCTCGGACGAGACGTTGCGCGAAATGCAGCTCTTCGTTAACCTGGTCGGACTTGCGCTCGATAACGCGCGCGGACACGCGGCCGAAATCGAACGGCGCCGCTTGATGGAACAAACGTCGCGCGCGCAGAGCGAGTTCTTCAGCATGGTCGCACACGAAGTGCGTTCCCCGCTGGCCGCCATTCGCGGCGCCACCGCGCTGGTCGCGTCGCATTTCGATTCCCTGACGGTGGAACGCCGCGACGAACTGCTCGGCGTGCTGAGTTCGGCCACAGCGCGCCTGTCGGCTATCTTCGAAGACTTCTTACTTCTTTCGCGGATGGATGCCGGCCGGCTTACGCTGCGCCTGGAGAACGTGGACCCCATTCTGGTCGTCGAGGAATCCGTCAAACGAATGGAAAGCCAGCATCCGGAAAGAGAATTTCGCATCCTCTATCTGGCGCCGCTGCCTCGCGTGTATGCGGATGAAGGGCGCGTCGTCCAAGTGCTGACCAACATACTGTCCAACGCCGCCAAATACTCCACGGCCGAATCGGTCATCGCGGTCGAAATCAAAGCGTCCCACGATTGCGTGACGTTTGCAGTGAAAAACGAAGGCCCCGGGGTTTCCGAAGAAGACCGAAAGAAGATTTTTACTCGCTTCGGCCGCGCGGGCGGAGAAAGCGATGCGTCGATTGGCCTGGGCCTGTATATCTGCTCGGAGCTGGTATCGCTCATGCACGGCAGCATCGACTACGACAGCGAACCCAATAAGCTTACGACTTTTTGGTTTGCGCTTCCGCGCGCGGGCGTGTAAAACGTAAGAGTATGAACACGCGCCCGGACATTCGCAACGTGGCGATCATCGCGCACGTCGACCACGGTAAAACCACCCTGGTCGACGCCATGCTCAAGCAGAGCGGCGTCTTCCGGCAGGGCCAGAACGTTCAGACCCGCATCATGGATTCCAACCCGCTCGAGCGCGAGCGCGGCATAACGATCCTGGCCAAAAACACGTCGGTGCGGCACGGCGCCGTGAAGTTCAACATCGTCGATACGCCCGGACATTCGGACTTCGGCGGCGAGGTCGAACGGGTGCTGCAGATGGTGCAAGGCGTGCTGCTGCTGGTCGACGCGGCCGAAGGCGTTATGCCGCAAACGCGTTTCGTGCTGCGCAAAGCGCTCGAACTCGACCTGCGGGCGATCGTCGTCGTCAACAAAATCGACCGGAAAGACGCGCGTCCCACCGAGGTCGTCAACGAAGTATTCGACCTCTTCATCGAGCTTGGAGCCAACGACGAGCAAGCCGATTTTCCGGTCGTCTTCACCAACGCCAAACTGGGCATTGCCAAGCGCAGCCCGCAGGACGACGGCGATGACCTCGAGCCGCTCTTCGCGGTGATCCGCGATCGCGTTCCGGAAGCGCCCGCCGAAGAGGGCGGCTTCCAAATGCTGGTTTCGGCGATCGACCATAACCAATACGTCGGCCGAATCGGCATTGGCCGAGTATTCCGCGGAAGCGCCAAGGTCAACGCTCCGATCGCCAAGGTCACGCGCGAAGGCAAAGTCGAAAGCGGGCTGCGGTTGACCAAACTGCTGACGTTCCAAGGTCTGGAACGCGTCGAGGTCGAGGAAGCCTCCGCCGGGGACATCGTCTGCGTGTCGGGCATCGAAGGGCTGAACATCGGTGATACGATCGCCGATCTCACTGCCGCCGAAGGCGTGCACGCCGTTTCAGTCGACGAGCCGACCGTGTCGATGTTTTTCAGCGTCAACAATTCGCCGTTCGCCGGCAAGGAAGGCAAGTACCTCACCTCTAGGCAGATTCGCGAGCGCCTCATGCGCGAATTGGAATCCAACGTCGCGCTGCGGGTTGCGGATACCGATACCGCCGACACCTTCGAAGTGCGCGGACGCGGCGAGCTGCATCTGTCGATCCTGATCGAAACGATGCGCCGCGAAGGCTACGAACTGCAGGTTTCAAAGCCCCAGGTCATCGTAACCGAACGCGACGGCAAGAAGTGGGAACCCGTCGAGTACGTCGTGGTGGACGTGCCCTCCGATTACGAAGGATCGGTCATCGAAGCGCTGGGCAAGCGCAAAGCCATCATGTCGAACATGATCAACGTCGCCGATTCGCGGCGTTTGGAATATACGATGCCCACCCGGGCCATTTTCGGTTTGCGCGGCGAGCTGCTCACGCTCACGCGCGGCACCGCCGTCATGTCGCACACGTATTACGACCACCAGGAATGGCAAGGAGAATTGCCCGGGCGCACCGTCGGCGCGCTCGTCGCCAGCGACACCGGGCGCGTCACGGCTTACGCGCTCATGGGCCTGGAGCAGCGAGGACGATTTTTCGTCGGGCCGGGCGTCGACGTGTACGAAGGCATGGTCGTCGGGCGCGCCAACGACGACAAAGACATCGCCCTCAACGTCGTACGCGAAAAGAAGCTGACCAACATGCGCGCTGCCGGTTCGGACGAGAACGTGAAGCTGCCTCCGCCCGAAGAGCCGTCGCTCGAACGCGCGATCGAGTTTATCGAAGACGACGAGCTCGTGGAGATCACGCCCAAATCGATTCGGGTGCGCAAGCGCCTGTTGAACGAGACCGATCGTTTGCGCCAGCGCAAGCGCGTTGCCGTTCTGGGCGCGGCCGAGCACGCATAGGTACGAGCTGATGTCTCTTCAGGTGGTCAATACGGTCGCGGCCTTGGGCACGTTCGTCGTCATCGCGGCGACGGCCCTGGCTGCCGTTTTTCAGTTACGCCATATGCGCGCGTCCAATCAGCTCGAAGGGTTGCTCAGCGTCCTCGCGCGGGTCGAAGATGCGAACTTCAACGCCTGGCTGACCGAAACGCAGCGTCAATTGCCGATACTGCTGGGGGACGCGCAATACGTCGCCAGCGTCATCGATAACACGTTCGACCGCAACGTGGCTTGGCTGCAGCTCGGAAATTCCTACGACTGGGTCGGGAGTCTGGTGAAAAACCATCTCATTCCGGTGGACGCGTTCCTGGACGTGTATTCGTTTCGCATCCAGCAAGCGTGGGAGTTGATGGAGCCCATAACCGCCCTGGCGCGACACCACGCGGGCGCTGCGATTTGGGAGAACTTCGAATACCTTCACGTCGCCGCACTGCAGTGGAGCAAAAAGCACGCGCAGGGGAACTATCCCAAGCATATGCCGCACGCGAAGCTATCTTCATTCGAATCGCTGTTCCCGATGCAAGACGGCTTACCAACCTACATCGGCAGTTCGAAAAGGCCTTAACCCCTTTAAATCAGTACCGGTTCGCCGGCCGGCTCGGCCAAAAACGTCAGTTCACCGCGAATGTCGTCGTAGTCGACCACGACTTTCTGCCCGTCCTGAACGTCTCCCGCGAGAATTTTGCGCCCCAGCGGCGTTTCGAGTTCTTTCTGTATCGCCCGTTTGAGCGGTCGAGCGCCGTAAACCGGATCGTATCCCGTCTTGACCAGATGGCGCTTTGCCGCATCGGTCAGCTCGAGTTCGATACGCCGCTGGGCCAGCCGGCGGCGAACGCGGCGCAATTGTATCTCGATGATTTTCCCGAGCTCCTCCTCGGTAAGCGCGTGAAATACGATCACCTCGTCCACGCGATTGAGAAACTCCGGACGGAAGTGCTGGCGCAGTTCGTCCAGCACCGTGGCGCGCATGACGGCGTATTCCGCCGCGCCGACCTCGCCCTTGTAGTCCAGTATGCGGTGGCTGCCGACGTTTGAGGTCATGATGACGATCGTGTTGCGGAAATCGACCGTGCGCCCTTGGCCATCCGTCAGGCGCCCGTCGTCGAGGATCTGCAGGAACACGTTGAAGACGTCGGCGTGCGCCTTTTCGATCTCGTCGAACAACACCACGCTGTAGGGCCGGCGGCGAACGGCTTCGGTCAGCTGGCCGCCTTCTTCGAAACCGACGTATCCCGGAGGCGCTCCCAGCAGCCGCGCAACGGTATGCCGCTCCTGATACTCCGACATGTCGATGCGGATCATGGCGCGTTCGTCGTCGAACAGATACTCGGCCAGCGCGCGCGCAAGTTCGGTTTTCCCCACGCCGGTCGGTCCCAGGAAAATAAACGAGCCGATGGGCCGATTCGGGTCGGCCAGACCCGAGCGCGAACGCACGACGGCCTCTGCGACCGCGTCGACGGCCTCGTCCTGTCCGATGACGCGCTTGTGCAACTCGTCGTCCAAATGCAGCAGTTTCTGCACTTCGCCTTCGAGCAATTTGGTTACCGGGATGCCGGTCCAGCGGCTTATCACCTCGGCGATATCCTCTTCGTCGACTTCCTCTTTGGAAAGCCGCGTATGGCCGTCGCGCGACGACAAGCGCTCTTCCTCATCGTGCAGCTGCTTTTCAAGCGAAGACAGTTTGCCGTAGCGCAGTTCCGCGACGCGATTGAGATCGTATTGGCGTTCGGCTTGCTCTATCTGCACCTTCGTCTGCTCGATCTGCTCGCGGAGTTCGCGCAGTTTCATCGCTGCCGTCTTCTCGCTCTGCCAGCGCGCCTGCAGCTGCATCTGGTCCTCGCGCAGGTCCGCCAATTCTTTCTCCAGCTGCTCCAAGCGGTGTTTGCTGGCGGTATCGCTTTCCTTGCGCAACGCTTCACGTTCGATCTCCAGCTGCATGACGCGACGCCGCAGCTCGTCGAGCTCCTGGGGCATCGAATCGATCTCCGTGCGTAACTTGGCGGCGGCTTCGTCAACCAGATCGATCGCCTTGTCGGGCAGAAATCTGTCACTGATATAGCGGTTGGACAGCGTCGCCGCGGCCACGAGCGCGGAGTCTTTGATCCGAACGCCGTGATGCGCTTCGTACTTCTCCTTGAGTCCGCGTAGAATCGAGATCGTGTCCTCGACGCTGGGCTGTCCCACGAACACGGGCTGGAAGCGCCGTTCGAGCGCGGCATCCTTTTCGACGTATTTGCGGTACTCGTTCAGGGTCGTCGCACCGATCATGTGCAGTTCGCCGCGAGCGAGCATCGGTTTGAGCAGATTGCCCGCGTCCATCGCGCCCTCCGCTTTGCCGGCTCCGACAACCGTGTGCAGCTCGTCGACGAACAGCAGAATCTGTCCCTCGGAATTCTGCACGTCTTTGAGCACCGCTTTGAGGCGCTCCTCGAATTCGCCGCGATACTTGGCGCCGGCGATCAGCGCGCCCATGTCCAACGCGACGATGCGCTTGTCTTTCAAGCCTTCGGGAACGTCGCGGCGAACGATCCGCTGGGCCAGTCCCTCGACGATGGCGGTCTTGCCGACGCCGGGATCGCCGATCAGCACCGGGTTGTTTTTGGTGCGCCGCGAGAGCACTTGGATGACGCGCCGTATTTCATCGTCGCGTCCGATGACGGGATCGAGTTTGCCGCGCTCGGCTTCCAGGGTGAGATCGCGCCCGTAACGCTCGAGGCTTTTGTACGTGCCTTCCGGGTTTTGGGTGGTGACGCGCTGGTTTCCGCGCACGGTGCGCAGAGCGCCGAGCAATTTGTCGCGCGTGAGCCCGGTCTCGCGCAAAATTCTTCCGGCAGTTCCGTTGGTTTCCGCCATGGCCAGCAGCAAGTGCTCGACCGAAACATAATCGTCTTGCAGCTGTTTGGCGTCGTTCTCTGCCAGTGAGAGCAGGCGCGTGAGTTCGGGAGAAACCGTGACGGTGGCTTGATCGGCGTTGGAACCGGTCAGCCTGGGAAGCCGCGCGGTGGCATCGTCGGCTTTGGCTGCGACGACTTTGGGATCGACGCCCGCCTCTTTGATGATGTCGGGCGCAATGCCGCGATCCTGATCCAGCAGCGCGGCAAGCAAGTGCTCGGGAGCCGTCTGCGTATTGTGCTCGTTGAGCGCGCGAGTATACGCGGCATTGAGCGCGTCTTGAACGCGCTCAGTCATTCGGTCTACATTCATAGCGTCACCAAGATAAACAGCGGGAACGCCCTTGCCGGTTGCGGTCGCTGCCTACGCGGCCCCGGACACGACGGCGTCGATTTGCGCGGTGTACGCGCCTTTTGTCGCGTCGTCGATGAAGGAGGCTTGAAACGAGTTCTTCGCAAGTTGCACCACGTCGGCGTCGGAAAGCCGCAGCGCGGCCGCGGCCCTGGTATAGTTGTCTGCTACGTACCCGCCGAAGTACGCCGGATCGTCCGAATTTACCGTGGCGAGCAGGCCGGCATCGATCATGCGTTTGAGCGGATGTTCTTCGAGCGACGCAACTACGCGCAGGCGCACGTTGGAAAGCGGGCATACCGTGAGCGGAATCCTCGTGCGCCGCAGCCGTTCGACCAGCCGCTCGTCTTCCATTGCGCGCACGCCATGGTCCACGCGCGCGACTTTGAGTTGATCGAGCGCTTGCCAAACATATGAAGGCGGTCCTTCTTCACCCGCATGCGCGACGGTCAGGAAACCGTAAGCGCGCGCGCGCTCGAAGACGAGGTGAAATTTCGACGGCGGGTTGTCCAGCTCCGCCGAATCCAAACCCACGCCGACGATGCGCTGCTGATACGGCAGGGCCAAATCCAAAGTCTGCATTGCAGAACGCATGGAACGGTCGCGCAAGAAACACATGATCAACTTGGTGCTCATGCCGAAATCGCGTTCGCTGCGGGAAAGCGCCGACCAGAGCCCGTCGATGACGGTTTCAAAGGGAATGCCGCGTTCGAGGTGGGCCTGCGGATCGAAAAAGATTTCCGCATGTTTGACGTTCTGCGCTTGCGCTCGTTTGAGATACGCCAGCGCCAGCTCTTCGAAATCGCGTTCGGTGCGCAGCACGGACGTTGCCGCGTAGTACAGATCCAAAAACGACTGCAGATTGGAAAACCGGTACGCGGCGTACAGCGCTTCGGCGCTCGAGTAGTTTAGCATCACGCCGTTGCGTTCGGCCATCGCCAAAATCGCATTCGGTTCCAGCGTACCTTCGATGTGCACGTGCAGCTCCGCCTTGGGCAGAAGGCCGACGTCTATCACGTCAACCGGTCTGCGCGCGCGCGGTGGTCGCTCTGAGCATTCGATAGTCACCGCTGCGAACGGTGATCCCGCGCGCATCGAACCATTCCAGCAGCGGAACGGCATACTTGCGTGAGGTTCCGACCACGTCGCGAAACTGCGCCATGGTCATCCGGGCGTTCGCGAGCAAGAACGTTTCGACGCGCGCATGGACCGTTGCAATCTGTTCGCCACGATACAGTTCGTCACCGACCTTCACGAGTGCACCTTTGGCAATCAGCGTATCGAACGCCTTGGAGACTCCGCTCACCCGGGACTGCTTGACCTTTGCGACCACCTCGGCCAGCGGCGTGGGAACGAGCGGATTGCTTGGGTCCATGCGCAGCGCGGATGCGAAGAAGGCTTGCTGCTCGGATGAAAGCGCGGGCGCGTAATCGGTGGTTGAAAAGTATCCGGCCCGGCGCGCTATGCGGCCGTCTTGCGCGAAAGCATCGAGAATGCGCATGAGCAGGCTCTCGTCGACGGACAGTGCGCGAGCCAGCAGAAGCGACGTTGCCCCCATCGACCACGGTTCGGCCTGCTGCTGCCGTACGAGAACTTCCAGCGCCCGCTCGAGGAGCGCCTGAGCGCCCAGCGCGTCGACGTACGCAGCCGGACGAAGTACCGCCAACACCTCACCTCGCTCCAGCAATGAAGCAAGCGCAGCGGCAACCGAATCGTCGCGCAGATTGGCTTGCCGTGCGATTTCGGTTGCGGTCCGCGCGGCCAGAACGCCCTGCCGCAGCACGGTAAGCACGCTGGATTCGTGCGGACTGCGCTCGTTCGAGGGCTCATCTTCGAAGCGGCCGGCGCCTTCCAATTGCCCTCCGCCCAGCAGCGTCTTGGGCGAAAGCCGCCGCGCGACGAACGGCATTCCGGGATATGCCACGCAGCCGCGGCGCAGAACGACCTGCGCGCGCGTTTCGATCGCGCTTTGCGGTATCAATTCGAACAGCAGCGAGCCTAGGATCTCCGCCGAGCCGATATAGATTCGCACCGCGTTTCGACGGCGCAGCAGCGCAAGCGCGTGGGGCAACGGCGTAAAGCGAACCGAAAAATTCCGGCTCGGCGCGAATTGCGCGGCCACCAACATCTCGCCGCGCGCTATTTCTCGCGCTCCGACCGAGGGAACGTTCACCGCAACTCGCGTCCCGCCGTCTACCGCGTCGCGTTTTTCGCCGAAACTTTGCAAGCTGCGAACGCGCACCGCTTTGCCGGACGGCTGCAGAAACAGCGTTTCGCCGGTCCGGATGCGGCCTTGCATCAGCGTGCCCGTTACGATCGTCCCGTGACCGGGCAATGCGAACACGCGATCGACCGGCATGTATGCCGGAGCATCGGGATCGCGGGCGGGAAGCCGCTCGAGCGCGCGGCGGATCGAATCGCGCAGCGCGTCCAAATGGTATCCGGTCGTCACGGAAACGGCCACCACCGGCGCTTGCGCCGCAATCGTTCCCTTCAAGCCGGCGTGAATGCGCGCGCACGCTGCGGCAAGATCTTCCTCGCCGAGCAGATCGGCCTTCGTTACCACGACGATGACTTCGCGCACGTTAAGGTAGTGCAGGATCTGCAGGTGCTCCACGGTTTGCGGCATGATGCCTTCGTTGGCCGCAATGACCAGCAGCAGCAGTTCCATGCCGGCGGCGCCCGCGAGCATGTTGTGCAAAAACCGTTCGTGGCCGGGGACGTCGACGATGCCCGCCTCCACGCCGTCGGCAAAACGCAAGTGCGCGAAACCCAAATCCAAGGTCATTCCGCGCAACTGCTCTTCCAGCCACCGGTCGGGATTCGTGCCGGTCAGCGCGCGCACCAGCGTAGATTTTCCGTGATCGACGTGGCCGGCAGTCCCGATAACGTGCATGCCGTTACTGCATTACGGCTTGCAGCGCCGCGATGACCTGGGCGTCGTCTTCAGGAGCTGATGGTCCGCAAATCCAACAGCACGCGATCGTCGTCGATGCGTGCGACGATGGGCGTAGGCTGCCTGCGCAATGCGGCCGCCGCCCTTTGCGCACCGGCGGCAAACGGCACTGCGATCGCGACGGACGCGATTGCCGATTCCGGCAGCGATCCGCCGCCGGCATACGCAGCGCTGTCGATCGCTTCAGCGCCGGGTACGGCATCGCAGTACCCCCGTGCGCGCGAACGCAGTTGCTCGACGCTCGCCTCCAGCATGGCAAAAAGCGGCAGCTCGCAGCGCCGTTTGGGCGATGCGTGCAGCGCAAGCGTTTCGGCAAGGGCGGCCAGCGTAATTTTGTCCACGCGCAAAGCGCGCAGCAGCGGATTGGCGAGCAGGCGCGCAATGAGCGCGCCGTTGCCGGCGATGATTCCCGCTTGCGGACCGCCCAGCATTTTGTCACCCGAAAAGGTCACCAAATCCATGCCGTCGGCCAACGCTTGCCGTACCGTCCGCTCACGAGGCAGACCATACTCGCCGAAATCGGCCAACGCGCCACTGCCCAAGTCCTCCACGACCGGAATGCCTGCGCGCCGGCCCAGCGCGCCCAGCTGCGCGGGATCCAAGTCCTGGGTGAATCCCGTCATCCGAAAATTGGACGGATGGGTTCGCAGCAGGAGTGCCGTGTGGGGTGAAAGAGCGCGCTCGAAATCGCGCAAATACGTTTTGTTCGTCGTGCCGACTTCCACTAAGCGCGCTCCGCTGCGCTCGAGCACGTCCGGCAGCCGGAACCCGCCGCCGATTTCAACCAGCTGACCGCGCGAAACGATCACTTCGCGGCCCTTGGCCAGCGTATCGAGCACCAGCAGCACGGCGGCAGCGCCGTTGTTGACGACCAACGCATCCTGCGCACCCGTAAGCGCGCGCAAAATGCCGGTCGCGTGCGCGTAGCGCGAACCGCGCCGGCCCGTGGCGAGCCGATATTCCACGTTGGAGTATCCCGCAGCAATTTTCGCCATTGCTTCCACCGCAGCTTTACTCAGCGGCGCGCGCCCCAAATTCGTGTGCAGCAATACGCCGGTAGCGTTGATGACGGAGACCAGCATTTCGCCGTGTTCGCGCTCCAAGCGCTCGATCACCGATTCACGCAGCGTTTCGTATGCCGGAACGCCGCCGTCGCGGGATTGCCGCCGCGCCGCATCGAGCGTTTGCACGATGCTGCCCTTGACCGACGCCTTGCCCAGAATTGCCTCGAACGCCGCAATGCGCGGCTCGGACAAAAAACGATGCACAGCTGGAATGCTGCGCATGGTTTTATTGCCGGAGATACGGGCGCCTTTTAGTTCACGTGTTTGCTGAGCATCGACGTGATCGTCTGTTCCGACACGTATCCCACGATGCGGTCCACCGGTTTCCCGGCCTTGAACAGGATCAGGCACGGGATGCCCGAGACCTGGTACTGACCGGCCAGACTGGGATTGTCGTCGGTGTTGAGTTTGACGAACTTCGCGCGACCGGCATGCGATGCGGCGACTTTTTCAACCACGGGGCCCAGCATCTTGCACGGACCGCACCAAGGCGCCCAAAAATCGACCAACACGGGCTGGCCCGAGCCCAGCACCTCTTGCTGGAAGTTGGTTTGCGATACGTCGGCTAATGCACTCATGCTGGCTGTTTACTCTCCTGCCCTGTAGTAAACCCGCCGAACCACAGAGAGTTTCGGGAGTTTACTCGCTTGGGGCTTCGCCGGTAATCTCGGTGATTTGCTTGGCCTGTTTGCCCAAATTGGTGATGGCGATGACTTCGTCGCCCTCCCCCAGACGCTGCAATCGCACGCCTTTGGTCGAGCGGCCGGCCTTGCGGATGTCGGACACGCGCAAGCGGATCACTTGATTGGACGAGGTGATCATCAGGATCTCGTCTTCGGGCGCGACGAGAATCTGATCCACGACCTTTCCAATGTCCTCGCGTTCCTTTGCAAACGCTTTGACGCCCTTGCCGCCCCGCGAGGTATGGCGATAATCGTCGATGGGCGTACGCTTGCCGAACGCGCGCGTCGTAACGAGCAGCACTTCGCGCCGGTCCTCGACCACGTCCATCGCCACGATCGTGTCGCCCTTGTCCAGCGTCATGGCCTTTACGCCGCGAGCGTTACGGCCCATCGGGCGAACGTTCTTTTCGTTGAAGTGCACGGCCATGCCGGCGACGGTTCCCAGAATGACGTCGCGCGTACCGTTGGAAAGATCGACTGCCAGCAACTCGTCGCCTTCGTCCAGATTGATCGCGTTCAGGCCGTTGCGCCGCACGTTGGCGAAGTCCTCGAGTTTGGTCTTTTTGATCACGCCGTTTCTGGTAACCATGATCATGTACTGTTCGCCGGTAAAATGCTGCACGGGGAACACCGCCGTGACGTACTCTCCGGGCGGGAGCGTGAGCAGATTGACCAGCGCCGTGCCGCGCGCCTGTCGCGTCGTGTCGGGAATCTCGAAGCCGCGCAAGCGGTACGCGCGTCCCTTGTTGGTAAAGAACAGCACGTGATCGTGGGTCTTGGTTATGAAGAAGTTGCGCACGACGTCCTCGTGCTTGAGGTTGGAAATGCCCACGACGCCGCGGCCGCCCCGGTTTTGCGTCTTGAAAGTATCGCCGGAAACGCGCTTGATGTATCCGCCGACGGTGTACGTTACGACGACTTCGGTGTTCGGAATGAGCGCTTCGACCGAGAACTCGTCTTCGGCGGGCACGATAGCCGTCCGCCGCTCGTCGCCGAATTTTTTCTTGACGTCGAGCACTTCGGATTTGACGATGCCCGCGATTCGGCGCGGGCTTTTGAGGATGTCCTGCAGCTCCCCTATGAGCTTGATCAACTCGGTGTACTCGTCTTCGATCTTTTGCCGTTCCAGCCCGACCAGGGTGCGCAGTCGCATGTCGACGATGGCGTTGGCCTGCAGGTCGGAAAGGCTGAAACGAGCAGTCAGCTTTGTGCGCGCTTCATCGGTGGTCTGGCTTCCTCGAACGATCTCGATGACTTCGTCGATGTTGTCCAGCGCGATGCGGTAGCCTTCGAGCAGGTGCGCTCGCTCCTGCGCCTTACGCAGATCGTGCTGCGTGCGCTTGACGACGACGTCCTTGCGATGGGCGATGTAGTGCTCGAGCAGCTGCTTGAGCGAAAGAACTTGCGGTTCGAGCGCGGCCGAACCGTCGGCGCGCGGCGCGCCCACCGGAACGAGCGCGAGCATGTTGAAGCCGAAGCTCGATTGCAGCGGGGTGTGTTTGTAGAGCTGATTGAGCACGACTTTGGGCGTGGCGGATTTGTGCAACTCGACCACCACGCGCATGCCCTTGCGGTTGGACTCGTCGTGCAGAGCGGAGATGCCCTGAATGCGCTTCTCGGCGTGCGCTTCGGCAATGGCCTCGACGATGCGGCTTTTGTAGACTTGGTACGGAATCTCGGTGATCACGATCTTGTGACGGCCGCGCTCTTCGACGATCTCGGCCTTGCCGCGGATTGCGATCGAACCGCGGCCTGTGCGGTACGCCTCGCGCACCGCTTCTTGGCCCATGATGATGCCGCCGGTGGGAAAATCCGGCCCCGTGACGATCGCCGCCAAGTCGTCATCGCTCACGGCGGGGTCGTCGATAACTGCCGCGACTGCGTCGGCGACTTCGTTCAGGTTGTGCGGCGGAATGTTGGTCGCCATGCCGACGGCGATGCCGCTGGAGCCGTTGAGCAGCAGCTGCGGAAGTTTGCCCGGCAGAACGCTGGGCTCCATCCCCTGATTGTCGAAATTCGGTACGAACGGGACGGTTTCTTTATCGATGTCGCTGAGCACTTCGGTGGACGCTCGCGCGAGGCGCGCCTCGGTGTAGCGGTAAGCCGCAGGCGGATCGGGATCGATCGAACCGAAGTTGCCGTGACCGTCGACCAAGGGGTACCGCAGCGTGAAGTCCTGTGCCATGCGCACCAGCGCGTCGTATACCGAGTCTGTCGCCGTGAGGATGAAACGATTTGAGCACTTCGCCGATGATACCGGCGCACTTGCGATGCTGCTTGGTGGGCTCCATTCCCATGTCGCGCATCGCGTACAGGATGCGCCGCTGCACGGGTTTGAGGCCGTCGCGCACGTCCGGCAGTGCGCGAGAGGCGATGACCGACATGGCGTACGAGAGATAACTCTCCCGCATTTCATCTTCGACGTTGATTTGCGAGATGATGTCGTTATTCAACGCAGAACACCGCTGTTTTCACCACGCGTGCTTCGCCGAACCGATGCATCGAACATTTTATAGCGAGCAAGAGTTTCGTTCGTTCGCAGCTCGAATTCGCGCGCACGCTGTGCGCCGGCGACGTCGTGGCGCTGTCGGGACCGCTGGGCGCCGGGAAAACGACGTTCGTCAAAGCGGTGGTGGCCGAGCGCCTGGGCAGCGATCTCGCGTCCAGCCCGACGTTCACGTTTTGGCATCGCTACGGTGCGCAAGGCGCGGTCCGCGAGGCGGGTGAACCGCCCATCGATCACCTCGACTTGTATCGTATCGACGAACCGCGCGATCTCGACGAACTCGGCCTCGAGGAAGCGTTCACGGGCGAGTCGATCGTTTTGGTCGAATGGTGGGACAACGCACCCGCGTTGCTCCCGCCGGATCGGTATGAAGTTGCGATCGACGGAATGGGCGCGCTGGCCAGGCGCGTGACCGTTCGGCACACCCGGGAATGCGGCACGTGATCGTCCTTGGAATCGACGCCGCCCTGGGCGGCTTTTCGGCCGCCGTCACACGCAACGGCGAGCCTCTGGCGCGCGAGCGAGTCGACGGCCAAGTCGCACTGGAGCAAGGTCTGCAGGCCGTCAGGACGGTGCTGGCCGCAAGTCGCCTGCAGGGCGCGCGGCCCGACCGTCTGGGCGTGGGCGTGGGTCCCGGCAGCTTCACCGGCGTGCGCATCGCCGTCAGCTACGCCAAGTCGCTCGCGCTTGGCTGGGGGATACCGCTCGTGGGCGTCAATTCATTCGATGCACTCGAAGCCGGCTTGCCCGACGGTATTGCAGGTCCGGTGCTCGCCGTGGTGCGGGGACGGGCCGGCGTCATCTCGGCGCGGCTGCGGGACGGCGCGCTCGAACGCCGCGAATCGGGCTATATCGCGCAGGTGCTCGACGCCTTGGAAGGCGAGCTTCGCTCCCGCCAAGCCGGCGTTGTCGGCGCTGCGGAGGACGTGCTTGCGGCGCTTGGCGAACGCCGAATTCACGTGCACATGCTCGACCGCGGCACCGAACCGATCGCATTGGCCATCGCGAGCCTTGCGGCTGCGCGCGAGCCTGCGAAAAGCCTGCACGCGGTGAAAGCGGATTACGGCGAGCTGCCCGCAGTGACGGTCCCGAATCCCTCGGCAAGGAAGCGCACTCGATGAAGGTCGAGCCCAGACCCGAACATACCGGCGAGGCGCCGCTGACCATTACGACGATGTCCGATGCGGACGTCAAAGACGTGCTGCGCATCGAACAGCAGTCATTCTCGACGACATGGCCGTCGAACGCCTTCTACCAAGAACTGCACGAAAACAAACTGGCCCATTATTACGTCGGACGCTTGGGCGATAGCATCATCGCTTACGGCGGCATCTGGGTGATCTTGGAAGACTCGCACATCACGACGATAGCGGTTTGCCGCGAAGCTCGCGGCCGCAAGTACGGCGAACAACTCTTGTTGCATTTGCTGGACCGGGCCATCGAGCGGGGTGCATCGTGGATGACGCTCGAGGTGCGCGAGAGCAACGCGGTAGCGCAGGCCCTATACCGCAAGTACGGATTTACTACGGTGTCGACGCGTAAAGCGTACTACAGCGACAACAATGAAAACGCGCTGGTCATGTGGGCGGGCAATCTCAAGAGCGAGATTTACAAAAACCGGCTGCGCGCGCTGCGCGCGGCGCTCTTTGGATGACGTTTGCGCAGCTGAGCCGGCGCGTTCGATCCGAACTTGGCCAGGAGCACCGCTACGCCCATTGCGTGCGCGTCGCCCGGATGGCCGAGAAGCTGGCACACGCGCACGGCGCCTGCTCGACCGCAGCCCGAATCGCCGGAATGCTGCACGATCTTTCACGGCTGTATGCTCCCGAACGGCTGCTGAACGAAAGCCGGCTGCGCGGCATCCCCATCGACGACTACGCGAGCGCGCATCCCATCGTG
The DNA here is from genome assembly GCA_963777315.1 of Vulcanimicrobiota bacterium. Lineage (GTDB taxonomy): Bacteria > Vulcanimicrobiota > Vulcanimicrobiia > Vulcanimicrobiales > Vulcanimicrobiaceae > CAVYEM01. The sequence goes on along the minus strand of CAVZQC010000002.1, from coordinate 701,557 downwards.
CTGCACGCTCCGCTGTCCGCGCGGCTGGCGCAGGAACGCTTCGGCGTAACGGACGCCCGGATACTGAGCGCCATCGCCAAGCATACGCTGGCAGACGCCGACATGTCGACGCTCGATTGCGTTCTGTATCTTGCCGACAGTTTGGAGCCGGGGCGGCGGTATGCCGAGCGCGCCGAGCTGGCCGAGCTGGCGTTCAAGGACCTCACCGCAGCGATGCGTGCAACGATTGCCTCGTCGCTGCGGTATCTCACCGGGAGGCATCTGGCTCTCGCGCCGCAGACCGCCGCGGCGATGAAAGCGTTCAGCCTGAGGGCCGATGCACTGGAGGTTGGCACTGCCGGACATTCTTGAAATCGTGCGCGCGGCCGCGCAGGACAAAAAAGCGGAAGACGTTGCAGAGATCGACGTCGCCGGACGAACGATCCTGGCCGATCGCTTCGTCATCGTCACCGGACGATCGAAAGTACAGACGCGATCGATCGCGGACAACATTGCCGAGAACGTTAAAGCAGCCGGCCTGCGCGTCGCGCGCGTGGAGGGCTACGCCGACGGCAACTGGATCCTGCTGGATCTCGGGCACGTGGTCGTCCATGTTTTCACCCCCGAGCAGCGTGCGTTCTACAATCTGGAACGGTTGTGGTCGCCGATGCCCGAACGGCAGGCGCAAACTTCGTGAGCCGGCGTCCCAAAGTAAAATATGAAACTCAGTCCGCGCGGCGCAGGCGCCAAGCGCTTTTACGAATGGGCGTATGGATCTTCATCTTCGTCTTTGCCTTCAGCATCGTCGGCGGATTGCTCGCCGCGGGCTTCATCCATTGATAAGGAACGGTAGCGACATGAAACGCGTACTCCTCGTGCTGCTTGCAGCGGTCTTCGCTGCAGCCGCGCCGGCACTGGCCAAAGATTTCGTGCAGGATCAGGCCGGAATGTTCAGTCCGGATCTGGTGCAGCAGCTCAACACGCGCCTGGGAAACTTCACCGCTCAAACCGGCAAGGAAGTCGTCGTGCAAACGGTACCGTCGGTTGCCGGCGGCGACGTGCGGACCGCTGCCCTCAATGCGTTTGCTCAGCAGCGGGTCAACGGAGTTCTGATCTTCATCGACAAAGGGGATCGCAAAGATTGGATCGTTCCCGACCAGGCGGCCGTGCAAGCGGGATGGTGGAGCTCGCAAACCTCAGCTTCGGTGGCTTCGGCGATGGAGGCGCAGTTCCGCGCAGGCGACTTCGACGGCGGCATCACCGCGGCGGTCAATGAAACGCTCGACGTCTATCGTTCCCACTTGAGCTCGCTGCCGGGAGCGCAGTCTTCGCGCGCTGCGAGCGGCGCGAACAATGCCGGTCCGCAACAATCGACGCAGGGCCTGCACATCACGACGTTCTGGTGGATCATCATCGCGCTGTTCGGGTTTTTCATCATTCGATCGATCATGCGCGCAGCGGCGGGGCCGCGCGCGTACGGCGGCGGATATGGTCCGGGCGGACCGGGATACGGCGGCCCAGGGTACGGTTACGGCGGCTGGGGCGGCGGCGGCGGCTTCTGGAGCGGGCTCCTGGGCGGCTTGGGCGGCGCGTGGCTCGGCAATGAAATGTTCGGCCACCAAAACGTCGGAACCGGCGCGTGGGGCAACACGGATCCGACGGGCGGACAGGCGCCGGCGGACGCGGGCGGTTGGCAATCCGATCCGGGACAGGCGAACGTGGGCGGCGGCGCGGGCGGCGACTGGGGCGGCGGCGGTTTCGGCGGCGGCGGCTTTGGCGGCGGGGGCGGCGGTTTCGGCGGAGGCGGGGGTGATGCAGGCGGCGGCTGGTGAGCCGGGCGCTCCGCGAATCGGGACTGCGGCTGAAGCGGGTAAAGGATAACGGCATTACGCGGAAAGTTTGGAAGACGTGAATACGAGCGATTTTTTATTGCAGCGACTCGTCGAGTGGGGTTTTAAGCGAGTCTACGGCTATCCCGGCGACGGCATCAACGGCATCATGGGCGCGTTCGATCGGATCGGCGATAAGCTGCAGTTCATTCAAGTTCGGCACGAAGAGATGGCCGGCTTCATGGCGTGCGCGCACGCGAAGTTCACCGGTGAAGTGGGGCTCTGTTTGGCAACCTCCGGTCCGGGCGCCGTACACATGCTCAACGGCTTGTACGATGCCAAGATGGATCACACGCCGGTCGTCGCGGTCGTCGGACAGGCCGCCACCAGCGCACTGGGAAGTTCGTATCAGCAAGAAGTCGATCTGCAAGTGCTGCTGCAAGACGTAACGGAGTACGTCTATACGGTTTCAAGCCCCGCCGCAATGCGCCACATCGTCGATCGCGCAGTGCGCACGGCCGCCGCTTTTCGAGCCGTCACGTGCGTGATCGTTCCCAAAGACGTGCAAGAGAAGGACGCGGTTCCTCAGCCGCCGCGCACGCACAACATGACGCGCAGCAGCGTGGGATATTCGGCGCCTGTGGTCGTGCCGGCGCAGCCGGATCTGCAGCGGGCGGCCGAGGTTCTCAACAGCGGCGAGCGCGTAGCGATGATGGTCGGCCAAGGAGCCGCGAACGCGACCGACGAGCTGCTCGCGGTTGCAGACCGCTTGGGCGCCGGGATCGCCAAGGCTTTGCTGGGCAAATACGTCGTGCCGGACGATTTGCCGTACGTCACCGGAACATTGGGATTACTCGGCACTCGACCCAGCTCCGACATGATGAACGAGTGCGACACGCTCCTGATGGTCGGCACGTGCTATCCGTATTCGGAGTTTTTGCCCAAAGAAGGCCAAGCGCGCGGCGTCCAAATCGACATCGACGCTCGCAACGTCGGGCTGCGCTTTCCGACCGAAGTCAATTTGATCGGCGACAGCCGCACGACGCTCGCGGCGCTTCTGCCGCTGCTCAAACAAAAAACCGATACCGGCTGGCGCGATGGCATCGCCAAGAACCTTAAAGACTGGTACGGCGACGAAGAAGCGCGCTGCCACGTCAAAGGGACGCAAATCAATCCTCAGCTGGTATTCTGGGAACTGAACGAGCGTCTGCCGGATAACGCCATTCTTACCGGCGATGCCGGTACGGCGACCAATTGGTTTGCGCGCAACATTCATATGCGGCGCGGCATGAAGTCCTCGCTTTCCGGCAGCCTTGCGACGATGGGCTCCGCCGTGCCGTACGCCATTGCGGCAAAATTCGCGTTCCCCGATCGCACCGTTATCGCGTGCACGGGCGACGGTGCGATGCAGATGAACGGCAGCGCCGAAATGCTTACCGTCGCGAAGTACTGGAAGCGCTGGAGCGATCCGCGGCTCATTTTCCTGGTTATGAACAATTCGGATCTCAATCAGGTCACCTGGGAGATGCGCATCGAAAGCGGAAATCCAAAATACGAAGCCTCTCAGAATTTGCCGCATTTCAACTACGCCGAATACGCAAACCAAATCGGCCTGAACGGCATCCGAGTCGAACGCTCCGAAGACATCGGGCCGGCCTGGGATCGCGCATTGGCTTCGAATCGCCCCGTGATCTTCGATGCGGTCGTCGATGCAAACATCACGCAGCTGCCGCCGCATATCACGCTCGAGGAAGCGCACAATCTTTTCTCCGCACTTGCCAAAGGCGATCCGGACGAAGGCGGCGTGATCAAGGAATCCGTCAAAGAAGTGCTTGCGGGGCTGTTGCCGCATCACGGTTCGCGCAGGTAAGCCATACCGCGCGACACGACGACGCCGGAGGCGAGCCGAACGCGTTAAGGGATTGAGCCTCACATGATCCGCTTCGACGAAGCGCATCGAAGGGTTCACGCCCCTGCCGACCGCCGGCTGGTATTCATCTTGCGGCGGCCATATATCGCTTGGCTCGCGGTCGTCATCGCCGTGCCGATCGTACTGGCGTGGCTGCAAGTGCTGGTGCTTGGGATACACTCGGCATTCGCGCCGGTCGCCGGCATCACCGCCGCCGCGCCGAGCGGCGAGCCGCGCGGTTTTCCCGTCTGGATTCGCTGGACCCACTTTGCCAATCTGCTGTTTCTCTTTCTGTTGATACGCAGCGGGTTGTCGATCCTGATGGACCATGCGCGGCTGTACTGGAACAACGATTGCACCCCCGGAACGGAATGGCTGCGCTTTACGCCGCTCGACGTCCCGACGAACCGCGTGTGGACCGCCAAGGACGACGCGCGCTATATCTCGCCGCTCGTCGCGCTGCCCGGATACCGGCACACGATCGGGATGGGCCGCTCTTGGCACTTCATCATCGACTACGGATTCATCCTAACCGGCATCGTCTACGTCGCGATGCTGCTGATCAGCGGTCAGTGGCCGCGGCTGGTTCCCACCTCGTGGGCAGTCGTTCCGTACGCCTGGCAAACATTCGTACACTACGCGACGTTTCATTTTCCGATCGAGCCGAACGGTTTCTACGCGTACAACGCGCTTCAGCAGCTCTCGTACTTCGGCGTCGTCTTCATTCTGGCGCCGCTTTCGATTTTGACCGGGATCGCGATGTCACCGGCCATCGATAACGCGTTCCCCTGGTATCCGCGCATCTTCGGCGGCCGCCAAGGCGCCCGCTCGATTCATTTTCTGCTGCTGTGCGGATACGTCGCCTTCACGATCGTGCACGTGAGCCTGGTACTTGCTACCGGGGCGCAGCGCAATTTCAACCACATCGTTTTGGGAACGAACGACACGCGTCCCCTTGGACTGATTCTCGGCTGCGTCGGGCTGGTAGCGGTGCTCGGATCGTGGATCGCCGCGCACGTTGTCGCCTGGAGATATCCCCGCTTCATTCAGCGTTTGCACAAGATGCTGATATTTCCGCTCGAGCGTCTCCTCCGAGCTTCCCCGCGGTTTAATCCGGCAGAGCGTTACACGCGCAAAGACATCTCCCCGTATTTTTGGCCGAACGGTAAGATGCCCGATTCCGATGAATGGAAGGGGCTTGCGGCGGACGGCTTCCGCGATTACCGTTTACGCGTGCGGGGCTGCGTCGAAAACCCGGTTGAGTTGAGTTTAGAGCAAATTCGCGCGCTTGCGCATGACGAGCACGTGTCGCTGCACCACTGCATTCAAGGGTGGAGCGGGATTGCGCAGTGGGGCGGTATCTCGATGACGCGCCTGATGAAGCTCGTCAAACCGCTGCCGGAAGCGCGGGTGGTCGAGTTCGTCTCGTTTGGCGAAGGAACGTTCGGCGGAACTTATTACGACACGCAGCGCCTGGAGGACGTCGTGAAGCCGGAGTGCCTGCTCGCCTACGAGATGAACGACGAGCCGCTTACGCATCTGCATGGTGCGCCGTTACGGCTGCGAGTCGAGAATCAGCTCGGCTTCAAAATGGTGAAATGGATCCGCGAGATTCGGTTCGTGCAGACCGAAAAGGCCGTCGGCGAGGGTCATGGCGGCGCCAATGAAGATCAAGAATACTTCGATCTGTTGCCGTATATCTAATCCGCTTACGAGGGTCCGCCCAGCATCCTCGGGAAACGCCCGCCATGCGACGCTTTTGGGTTGTGTCTTTAACGCTTTTTTTCACGGTCCCTACGACTATGCTCCCCGCGCGCGCGCAAACGTATGACGCAGCGCTGTTCGGGAGTCTGCAGTGGCGGAACATCGGGCCGATTCGAGCAGGACGCTCGATCGCCGTCTGCGGCGTGCCCGGGCAGCCCGGCAAGTTTTATTTCGGCGCGGTGGGCGGCGGCGTGTGGGAAAGCGACAACGCCGGGCGCACGTGGTCTCCGATTTCGGATTCGCTGCCGGTTGCATCGATCGGCGCGATTGCGGTCGCTCCCAGCAACGCCGGCGTACTGTACGCCGGCACCGGCGAAGCCGACATGCGTTCGGACATTCAGCACGGCGACGGCGTTTACAAATCGATCGACGCCGGCAAAACTTGGACCCACGTGGGACTCGACGATACGCGGCAGATCGGGCGCATCGTCGTCGACCCGCGCAATGCCGACGTCGTGTACGTCGCCGCACTGGGCCACCAGTATGGTCCCAATACGCAGCGCGGCGTCTTCAAATCGATCGACGGCGGCCGCACCTGGAGCAAAGTTCTGTACAAGAACGAAAATACCGGTGCGATCGATCTCGCGATCGATCCTCTCAATCGCAACGTGCTCTTTGCCTCTTTGTGGCAAACGCGACGTCCGCCCTGGAACGTGTATCCTCCCAGCAACGGCCCCGGAAGCGGGCTGTACAAAAGCACCGACGCGGGAGCGACGTGGGCGCATATCGAGGGAAACGGCTTCCCGCAAGGCTCAACGCAAGCCGCACTCGGCCACATCGGCATCGCGATCTCGCCCGCGAACCATAACCGCATCTACACGATGGTCGATACCAACGATCTCAAAACCGGCGGAGTGTACCGATCCGACGACGGCGGTTCGACGTGGGCGCACACCGACGGCGAAGCCCGCATTTGGAAACGCGGCTGGTACTTCGGGCAGATCGCAGCCGATCCGAAAAATCAGGATGAAGTCTACGCAATGAACACTTCGACGTACCGTTCCATCGACGGCGGCAAATCCTTCACCGCGATCAAAGGTTCGCCCGGCGGCGACGACTATCACGCCCTCTGGATCGACCCGGCCAATTCCGACCGGATGGTGTTGGGAGGCGATCAAGGCGTCGTCGTTACGTTGGACGGCGCGAAAACGTGGAGCTCGTGGTTCAATCAGTCCACGGCGCAGCTCTATCACGTCGTCACGGACCACCGCTTTCCGTACTGGGTGTACGGCGCGCAGCAGGATTCGGGAGCCGTAGCTGTTCCCAGCCGCAGCATTCACAGCCGCATTTCAATGCTGGACTGGAAACCGATCGACGTGGGGGGCGAAAGCGGCACCATTGTGGCGGACGCGCTGCACGCTGGCCGCTTGTTCGGCAATCCGCCGACGTACGAGGACATCGATACCAATTGGGAGATGGCGATCGATCCGACCGTCAAATATCCCGACGTCGTTTGGCGCAGCACGTGGACGCTGCCCATCGTCGCTTCGCCGCAGAACCCGCGCGTGCTGTACATGAGCCGTCAGGCGATTTTTGCCACCCGGGACGCCGGCTTGACCTGGCATCCGATAAGCCCCGATCTCACACGCGCAACGAACAGCGTTCCCGCGACGCTCGATCCACCTACCGTCGCAGACAGCACGGGGCTGACGCGGCGAGGTGTCGTGTACTGGATTGCGCCCTCACCGATTCTCTCGAGCGAGATTTGGGCCGGCACCGACGACGGACTCATTTGGATCACGCGCGACGCGGGTACGCACTGGACGAACGTGACGCCGCCGGAGCTCACGCCGTGGAGCAAAGTCGGCATCATCGACGCTTCGCATTTCGACGCAAACACTGCATACGCGGCGGTCGACCGCCATCGGCTGGACGACGACCGGCCGTACATCTATAAAACGCACGACGGCGGACGGCACTGGTACCTCATCACGTCGGGCATCCCGCAGAACGAATCGGTCAACGTCGTTCGCGAAGATCCGCAGCGCCGCGGGCTGCTGTACGCGGGAACGGAGCGGCGCGTGTACGTTTCGTTCGACGACGGAGCGCAATGGCAGCCGCTGCAACTCAACCTTCCCGTCGCCTCGATGCGCGACATCGTGTTCAACGGCGACGACGTCATTTTGGCAACGCACGGACGCGGAATCTGGATTTTAGACGACGCATCGCCGCTGCGGCAGATGACCGCAGCGATCGCGCGCGCCGGCGCCCATCTGTTTGCGCCTGCGCCGGCTTATCGCACGCGTCCGGGCTCGGATCAGGGAACGCCCGTGCCGCTCGACGAGGCCTCCATGCCGAATCCGCCGGCGGGCGCAATCATCGACTATTACGTCGGAAACGCAACCACGCCGCTGGTTCTGGAAGTGATCGACGAATCCGGCCATGTCGTGCGCCGCTGGTCCTCTGCGCAGCAGCCGCCGGCGGTTAACGCGCGAGCGCTCGACATTCCGGTTTCTTGGGTGCAGGTGCAGCAGCCCCCGTCCGCGGAGGCGGGCGCGCACCGCTACGTCTGGGACCTGCAATATTCCAACCACGTGCTCGCGCCGCCGGGGCGCTACACGATACGCATGAACGTCAGTGGACGCACCTACTCGCAAACGCTCGCGCTGCGCCGCGATCCGACCTACCCCGCCGGCGATGCCGATCTGCGCGCGCAATTCGATCTCGCACAGGCCATCGAAGAACAGGCGTCGAGCGTTGCGCAAGCGCTCAAGCGCGCGAAAGCGCTGCCTCACACTGCGCAGCTGCGCAAACTCATCGGCCAAGAACCCCCGGCGTCTCAGGACGATTCAGTCGGTAAACCGGCCCAGGATTTCAGCAGCCTGCGCTATATCGGCGACGCGCTGCAGAATCTGCTGCAAGGCGTCGAGATGGGCGACGTTCGACCCACGCCCGATCAGTACACGGCGTTTTCGCTGCTGCGATCCAAAGCCGCCAAGGCGATCGCTCAGGTGAACGAGGCCAAATAGCGTTCGGAAAGCATCAGCGCGCCAGCGCGCGATCGTACCATCGATCCAGATCGGCTTTAAAGCGCACTCTTGCCGAAGGATTGAGATACACCATGTGCCCGGAGTCGTAGAAGCCGAACGTGATGTTCTTTTCCAGGGGCGCTGCGATGTCCATGTGCTCGAACGTATACAGCGTCGCAAAATACGGCGTCGCGAAGTCGAAGTATCCGTTGCCTGAAAAGACTTGCAGGTGCGGGTTCTGCGACATGGCCGCCGCAATGTCCGGGACGACGTTGGCGGGCGGTTCCTGGCCGTTGTGGTGCATATCCCAGCGAGCGCCGAGTATCGGTCCATACGCGGTCGGACGGTACTGCAGGTTCGTATCGTAATGCAGCTGCTCGCGAACGTACTGCGACCACGTCGAAACGACCGCGCTGTTCATGCCGACGTCGGACGGATCCCAGTCGGGCGTATCGCTCATGCGGTCCACCCCATAGGTGGCATAGCGTGAATCGTAGCGGCCCAGCACGACGTCCTGGCTGCGCAGCAGCTCTTTGTCGTAGTCGTAGTAGGCGATTCGCAGATTGGAGTTGCGGATGTACTGTTCGGAGACGCCTAGATAGTCGTGCATTTTGCGCACGACGTCCTCGCGCTCTTGCGCGCCGAGCTGGTCTCCCTGGGCAAGAGCATGCAGGTACTGCGTGCCGGCAAAATTCTCGACTTGGTGCAGGAAGGCGGGCAGGCTTCCCGTCCGTCCCGCCGCCTTGTGATGATACCAGGCGGTTGCGGCCTCGGTAGGCAGATACAGAACGTACGCCCAGTCGCCGCCCCCGATCGGCGTGAAGCCGCCAAGGCCCGTAAGACCGAAATTCAATACCGACGATAGAAAAACGACGCCGTTAATCTGAACGTTGGCCTCCTGCAGCATGTTCGCAAGCACCGCGTCGCGCGTCGTGCCGTAGCTTTCGCCGAAAAGAAATTTCGGCGAATTCCACCGGGCGAACTGCGTAAGATAGCGCTGGATGAATTGCGTGAACGCCCGGCCGTCCTGATCGATGCCCATGAAGTCTTTCGGCTTTCCGTAACCGAGCACGCGGCTGTAACCGGTATTGGGCGCATCGACGAACACTTCGTCGGTTTTATCCAGAAGGCTGTCGTGGTTGTCGAGCAGCTCGTACGGGGCCGGAGGCGTTGCACGTCCGTTCGTCAGCCGGACCCGCACGGGCCCGAACGAGGCCATACGCAGCCACACCGTCGAGCTGCCCGGGCCGCCATTGTAAAAGAACGTTACCGGGCGCGTATTGCGGTCGGCGCCGTCTTTGGTATACGCGACGTAGAACATACGCGCCGTAATTTGATCTTTGTCGTTGCGCAAGGTTATCGTCCCGGCTCGGGCGGTGTACGCAATCGTCTGCCCGTCCACGCGATTCGCGTGGTGAGATATCGCATCGGGCGTCGCCGGCGGGACATAGGGCTTGGGCGGTTTGTGCGCCGGAGCCGCCGCCGCAAGGCACATTGCCGTCAAAAGAGCCGCAGAGCGTTTCCAATCGATCATTACCGGCACTCCTTTTAGCGGCCCAGCGCGGTATCGTACCAGCGCGCCAGGTCGGATTTGAACTGTGCGAGGGCCGAATCGTTGAGATACACCATATGTCCCGACTGGTAAAAGCCGAACGTGATGTTTTTCTGCAGCGCCGGCGCGATATGCAAATGCTGCAGCGTGTACATCGTGGCGAAGAACGGGGTGGCGAAATCGTAATAGCCGTTCGCCGAAAAAACGTGCAGATTGGGGTTTTGCGTCATGGCTTGTGCCAAGTCCGGCGCGACGTTGGTCGGCACTTGACGGTTGTGAGTAAAATCCCACGAGTTTCCAATGATGCCGTAGATGTTGGCGCGGTATCGAAGCGGCGTATCGTACTTCAAATCGTCGCGCAGATACGCATTGACGGCAGTGGTGAACGGCGCGTCGATGGAAGAGTCCGTCGGATCCCACGGCGGCCCTTCGTTGGAGGCCGGTTCCAAGCCGTAGGTGGTATAGCGCGAGTCCAATCGTCCGAACACGACGTTTTGGCCGCGAAGCAGTTCGCGCTGGTAGCGATCGTATGGAATGCGCAAGTTGGACTCCAGGACGTACGTTTCCGGAATGCCTAAGAAATTCGAAAGTTTGCGCGCCACGTCGTCGCGCTCGCCGCGCCCCAGGCGATGCCCTTTGTAGAGTGCGTCCAAATACTCGGTCATTGCGAATTGCTCGACTTGCGCAACGAACGCCGACACGTCGGCAGGCTTGCTCCGAACTTTGTCGTGATACCACGCCGTTGCCGCTTCGGTGGGCAGGTACAGAACGTAGGGCCAGTCCCCGCCGGCATTCGGCTCGCCGTTGCCGTAGTCGAGTCCGAAATTCAAAATAGACGAGAGAAGGACGACGCCGTTGAGCGCGATGCCGCGATCGAGCAGATACGAGGAAAGCGCGGCGGACCTGGTCGTGCCGTAACTCTCGCCGAAAATGAACTTGGGTGAATTCCAGCGGTGAAACGTCGTAACGTAGCGCTCGATGAACTGTCCGAACGCCGCAACGTCCTGATCCACGCCGAAAAAGTCTTTCTCTTTGCCCGCTCCGATGATCCGTCCAAAGCCGCTATCGGGCATGTCGATGAAAACCAAGTCGCTTTTGTCGAGCAGACTGTAGGGATTGTCGCGAATTTGGTATGGAGGCGGCCCGGAGGGCCGGCCGTTGCCCGCAAGCACGCGCACCGGTCCGAACGAGCCCATGCGCAGCCACATCGTCGAACTGCCCGGGCCGCCGTTGTACATAAACGTGACGGGGCGGTTTGCATCTGCGCCGTCCAGCGTGTATGCGGTGTAGAACAGGCGCGCCGTCGGTTGACCTTTGTCATTGGTCAGCGTGAGCGTGCCGGCGCGCGCCGTGTAAGCATATGGAGTCCCGCCGATCGAAACCGTATGCTGCGTGACGGCGTCGGGCGTTTCAGCCTGCGGTGCGGTCTGCGGCGGCAGCGGTGAAGGTGAAGGCGACGGCTTTGCCGGCGCAGCGCCCAATAGTCCGGCCAAACAAAACAGCGACAGCACGTATTTGACGTCCATAAAACGGTATTGCCGCGAAGCGCGCGGCGGCCCTGCTTTTGTAACAGGCTACACGGCGGCGCGATGCGCGGGATGCGCGTACAGACGCTCTATTTCGTGCGCGTACTTGTCTTCGACGACGCGCCGTTTTACCTTGAGCGTCGGGGAAAGATCGCCTTCTTCAATGGACAGGTCCACCGGCAGCACCGCGATCTTGCGCACCTGCTCGAACTTTGCCAAATCGGCGGTATTCTTGTGAACCTGCGCGGTCAGAAAATCGATCACGTCTTGCCTGCCGGCCAAATCTTGCGCCGAAACCGACGGCTCTATCGCTAATTCCGAACGAACCAGTTCCCAGTTGGGTGAAACCAGCGCGGTTGGGTGCGGACGGGAATCGCCCACGACCATGACTTGATTGACGTACACGGATCGTTTGATCGCGGCTTCCACGCGGGAGGGCGCTACGAACTTTCCGCCGGACGTTTTGAACAGCTCCTTTTTGCGATCCGTTATGCGAAGGAACCCATCGGAGTCGATACTTCCGACGTCGCCGGTGTGATACCAGCCGTCTTCGATCGCTTGCGCCGTAGCCGCCGGATTGCCGTAATATCCCAGCATCACGTTGGGGCCACGCGCGAGGATCTCGCCGTCTTGCGCGAGCTTGATTTCGACGCCCGGTATCGGGCGCCCGACGGTGCCGTATCGATTGTCGTCGTACGTGTTTACCGTGATGACCGGCGAACATTCGGTGGGCCCGTAGCCTTCGATGATGGGCACGCCGGCCGCAAGCATAGTCATCGCCGTATCGAAGTGCAGCGGCGCCGATCCGCTCACCAGGAACTTGACGCGATCCAGTCCCAACCGAGGACGCAGTTTCTTGAGCACCAGCGCGTTCGCTGCTGCGTAGCGCAGCTCCAATGCAATGCCGGGCCGCGTTCCCCGGGTCTTTGCGGCCATGTAATCGCGTCCCACCGCCAGCGCCCACGGCACCAGCTTTGCCGCCAGGCCCCCGTGCACTTTCGCTTTCGCCGTCACTCCGGCCAGCATGCGCTCGAAAATGCGCGGAACCGCCGTCATCGCCACCGGACGAACCGACTGCAGATCGGCGAGCAGCTCTTCCACGCTGCGGCAAATGTAATGATGAACGCCGGCCAGCAGATAGCCGTAGAGGATGCAGTGTTCGTAGATGTGCGAAAACGGCAGCACGGACAGCACGTCGCTGCCGGGGGTCAGCACGCTGAAGGCGTGGCTGAACGACGACTGCGCAGTAAAGCCGACGTTGCGATGCGACAGCATCACCCCTTTGGGTTCGCCGGTTGTGCCCGAGGTGTAGATCAGCACGGCCATATTTTGCGGTTCGATTTCGTCTTCGAACGTGCGCGTCCAGTCCGGATGCGCTTGGTGCGCTTCCGCGCCGCGCGATTCAAAAGCGGCCAGCGAATCGGCTTGCGTGCTTGCGAACACGACTAGTTGCGGCAGGGCGACGGGCAAAGCGCGAAGGCGCTGCTCGGCCTGAACGGTGTCCGCGAAAATCAACTTGGCTTGCGAATCCCGCAGCATGTAGGCGATTTGATCCGGCGCCTGCGTCGGAAAAATCGGGACGATCACACAGCCGGCGAAAAGGGTCGCGAAATCGGCAACGATCCAATCCACGCAATCTGCGGCGATTAGGGCAACGCGATCGCCGCTCTGCAGACCCGCGTCTCGAATGGCGCACGCCAAATGCGTGACGCGCGTGAGCAACCGACCGCTGGAAGTCGGCGACCACTGACCGTGGAGCCGTTCGATGAGCACTGCGTCGCGCTCGGGCGCGAGCGAACGGCGGATGAGCGCGGGAAGCGTTTCCGGCGGGGAGACTGCAGCATCCCCTGTCATTTTCGCGGGGTTCGCGCCTCACTGCGAGGCATCATGCAGCGCAAGATACGGCGCGATCGCGTCGATGCGGCGCTGCGTCATGCCTGCAACGTCGGCGAGTTCGTCCAGTGAGGCAAACGGGCCGTTGACGCGGCGGTATTCGACGATGCGTTCTGCCAACGTCGTGCCGACGCCCGGAAGCGCGGTCAGCGCCGACGCATCGGCGGTATTGACGTCGATAACGCCCACCGGTACGCGAGCTTTGCGTGAGGGACGACGCCGGGCGGTGTGACGGTGCGCGGCCCGGGGCGCCGGCTCGCCGATGCGCAGCGCGCGGATCTCTTCGCCGTCGGTGACGTGTTCGGCCAGATCGATCGCGTCGGCATCCGCATCCGAACGCAAACCGCCCGCGCGCGCGACGGCATCGTTTACGCGCGCGCTGGAAGCGAGCGTATACAGTCCGGGACGTTCGACCGCGCCTGCGACGTAGACCACCACGCTTTGGCTCGAAATGGCACCACGGCGGCGTTTTGGCGCTGAACCATGGAATCGGGCGGTCTGCGCTGCAACGACCGCTACCGGCGCAGGGGGCGCGGCCGGATGCCAAAATGCAAGCGCTACCACCAGCGCAGCGGCGCCGAGCAGAAATATGCGGTTCATGCCTGATTTTTCACGCGCGAGCGAAGGCTGCGAAAGGGCGCCGGGTCCCGCTCTCGATAACACCCTTGCATGCCCGAAGTCTACGACTACCGCGCGATCGAACGGAAATGGCAAGAGCGCTGGGAAGCTACGGGCGTGTACCGCGCCCGCGAAGATTCGGCGCGTACGAAATATTACGTGCTCGAGATGCTGCCGTATCCTTCGGGCGACTTGCACGTGGGACACGCCAAAAACTATACGTTCGGGGATGCCGTGGCGCGCATGATGCGCATGCTGGGTTACAACGTACTGCATCCCATGGGCTGGGATGCGTTCGGGTTGCCGGCCGAAAACGCCGCCATTCAGCGCGGCGCGGACCCCAACGTCTGGACGCGAGAGAACATTGCCAACATGCAGCGGCAAGTGCGCCTGATGGGGACCGGCTACGATTGGAGCCGCGAGATCGCGACGTGCGACCCGCAATACTATCGCTGGAACCAGTGGCTGTTTTTGCGCCTCTATGAAAACGGTTTGGCGTACAAACGCGAGGCGCCCGTCAACTGGTGCCCCAACGATCGCACCGTTCTCGCCAACGAACAAGTGATCGACGGACGATGCTGGCGCTGCGATCACCTGGTCGAGCGGCGCAACCTTTCCCAGTGGTTCCTGAAGATCACCGCCTACGCCGATCGGTTGCTGAACGACCTCGACGAGCTCGGCGGCTGGCCCGAACGCACCCGCACGATGCAGCGCAATTGGATCGGACGAAGCGCCGGCACGCAGTTTTCGTTTGGAGTCGAAAACTCCGGCGCGCGCATCGAAGTCTTTACGACCCGCATCGACACGCTGTTCGGCGCAACGTATCTAGCCGTCGCGCCCGAGCATCCGATCGTGCAGGAGATCGTCGCCAAACGACACGCGGCGGCCGTCGCGGAGTTCGCCGAAAACGTGAAAGCCAAGTCGGAACTCGAACGCACCAGTTTGCTGGAAAAGCAAGGCGTCTTCACCGGCGCCTACGCCGTCAATCCGCTGTCCCACGAACGGGTGCCGATTTGGGTCACCAACTACGTGCTGGCCGAATACGGCACGGGCGCGGTGATGGGCGTGCCGGCGCACGACGAGCGTGATTTCGAATTTGCCCGCAAGCACGGACTGCCTATAGCGCAGGTGGTGACCGATCCGGCCGGTACGCTGCAAATCCCGCTTGCGCAAGCGTTCGTCGAGGACGGCAGGCTGATTGCCAGCGGTGACTTCACCGGCATGTCCAGCGCGCGAGCGCGCACCGCGATGACCGACCGGCTAGCGTCGTTCGGCATTGCCGAACGACAAGTTCACTTCCGCCTGCGCGACTGGCTGGTCTCACGCCAGCGGTATTGGGGAACGCCGATTCCGATCGTGTATTGCGAGCGGTGCGGCGAAGTCGCCGTGCCGGACGGCGATCTGCCCGTAGTGCTTCCGGCGAACGTTCCTATCACGGGCGAAGGTTCGCCGCTCGCGCGCGATGCCGAGTTTCTCAACGCTGCGTGTCCGAAGTGCGCCGGCCCGGCCAAACGCGAGAGCGATACGATGGACACCTTCTTCGAATCGTCGTGGTATTATCTGCGCTATCTGGATCCTCGGAATGACCGTGAGCCCTGGGAACTTCGCAGCGCGCAGTACTGGATGAGCGTCGACCAGTACATCGGCGGAGCCGAGCATGCCGTGCTGCACTTGCTCTACTCGCGTTTTTTTTACAAGTTTTTTCACGATCGCGGCTGGGTGACCGGCTCGAACGAGCCGTTCGCGCGCTTGTTCCATCAGGGCATGCTGCTCTATCACGGCGAGAAGATGAGCAAATCGCGCGGCAACGTCGTCGGCATCGATCAGACGGCCGAACGCAACGGCGTCGACGCGATGCGATTGTTCCTGCTGTACGTCACGCCGCCCGAAGACACCAGCGACTGGACCGAGGCGGGCATATCGGGCCGCGTCCGTTTTCTCAATCGCGTGTGGCGCGCGTGCGCTCCGCTGGCGCAGCGCGCCGGCGCCGTCGACGTTCGTGCAATGCCGGCCTCGCAATCGCAGCGGGAAAAGGATTTGCTGCGCGCCGTGCACGTGGCGGCCAAATCCGCAATCGACGAAACCCTTTCGCGCCGCTTTCATTACAATACGACCATTGCCAAACTCGACGAGTACGTCAACGCGCTCACCGCCTTGCTGCAAACGGATCCGGATTCTAGAGTCGTCCTGTACGCAGTTCATGCGTTACCGCTGGTAATGGCGCCCTTTGCCCCGCACATCGCCGATGAACTCTGGGAGCGGCTGGGGCACTCGCAGTCGATACATCGAGAGCCATTCCTGGAACCCGACGAAGGCGCGCTGGCACTGGACGAGATTACGCTCGTGGTGCAAATCAACGGTAAGGTTCGAGCGCGCCTTCAGGTCTCGCCGGGGCTCGACGAGGAACGCGCGTTCTCGCTGGCGCTCGAGCAGCCCGGCGTGCGGGCGCATCTCGACGGCAAGCAAGTACGCAAACGTATTTACGTCCCGGATAAGCTGCTCAACTTGGTGGTTTCAGCCTGAACCGGCCGTCGGAACGCCTTCCAGAATCGATTCCGGCGCGGACGTAGGGACGATTCGCCGCAGCCACAACCCTGCGCGTGCAAACAGCGCTGCAAAATCTTCGCGCGTTCTCTCTCTTCCCGACAGCATGGCGAGCATTTCCAAGTCGGTGATGCGGTCCTGCGACCACGAGTTATTGGGCGGCGGCGCGACAATCTCAAACACCAAGACGCGCGCGGCCGCTCCAAGCGCCCGCCGCACGTTCTGCAGCATGCGCACGCACGAGTCGTCGTCCCAGTCATGCAGCACGTGGCTGAGGATGTACGCATCCGCAGGCGGCGGTACGTCGACGCGGATGTCGCCTTCCACGACGTCGATTCGTTCGCTCATCCCGCGCTCGCGCGCGCGTTGCGCGACGGCCGGAAGTTCGAAAAGCGTTCCGCGCACTCGCCGGAAGCGCCCCAAGATCGTCGCAAGCACGCTTCCGCTGCCGCCGCCGATATCGACGATACGCGCGAATCGCGAGAAATCATACGCTTGCGCAAGCGCGGGCGCGTACAGGCTCGTGAGCGACTGCATGGCCGCATCGAAGGTCACGCCTGCGCTCTGGTCGCTCGTAAGGTATTCGAACATCGACTTACCTTGGCTTAACTCGAATCCGGAGCGCTGCGTACGGACCGCTTGCGCGAGTTGCGTGTACGCCTGCAGGTGCCACGGGGCGTTTGCATACCGGATCATCGCGCCCATGGAGTTGTCTCCGACGAGCCCCAAACCGGCGTAGCCCAGCGTGAAGCGGCCCTTGCCGGCATAGCGCACCACGCCGTAGCCCGCGAGTGCGCGCAGCAGACGGAAAAGTCGCGCTTGCTCGCCAAAGCCTTTGTCCGCGAGTTCATCGGGCGTGTATGCGCCGTCCGCGAGCGCATCGGGCAAGCCGAGTTCGCAGAACGCGGCAACGGCCAGCGAAACCCACGACATCGTGCCGAGTTCCAGAGCCGCGAACGGCGCAGGCAGCAGACGGCGGCGCAGCTTCGCCAGTACGTCGGCGCAGCGCGTGATCGCGCGTACGAGCCAGGGCGGCGGAACGTTTCTCACGCCGGCAGAGCGGTCTTGAAGTACTCGAAGGTTTCGCGCATTCCGTCGATGAGCTGCGTGGCGGGCCGCCAGCCAAGTTCGGCCTTTGCGAGCGCGGGATCGAATTGTGCGTCGCGCGCGTCGCCCGGCCTTCGGGGTGCGTGCGTAACCGGCGCTGCAAAGCCGCTGATTTCGACCAGCGCGCGGTAGAGTTCGTTCACGCTGGTGCGCCGGTTGGTGCCGATGCAGTATCGCCCCGTCGAACCGCGATCGAGCGCGAGCACGTTGGCTCGCGCAACGTCCTTGACGTACACGTAATCGCGCGTCTGTTCGCCGTCCCAATCGATTCGCACGCCTTGTCTTGCCAGGAACTTGCCGATGAAAATCGCGATGACGCCCGCTTCGCCGTTGGGATCCTGACGCGGACCGTATACGTTGCCGTAGCGAAGCGCCGTATAGTCCAGGCCGTGCTCGGCATTGTAAAACCGTAAATAGTGTTCGGACACCATCTTGGTGATGCCGTATGGAGACTCGGGGTGCTGCGGCGTGCGTTCGTCCATCGGCAGGCGATCCGGCGTTCCGAAGGTGGCGCCGCTCGATGCGAACAGCACCTTGCGCACGCCGCTCTTGACGCAATTGTCCAGCACGTTGAGCAATCCCATGACGTTGACGTCCGCATCATAACGCGGATCGCGCGAGCTGATGGCGACGCTGTGCTGCGCGGCATGATGATTGACGATTTCCGGCTCGAATTTTTCGAAAACATGTGAGAGGTCCGAATCTCTCACGTCCATCTGGGTAAAGCTCGCGCTCGCGGGGACGTTTTCGCGGCGGCCGCCGCCGTGCTCCCACAGCGAATCGACCACCAACACCTCGTGGCCGCTCGATAGGTACGCATCCACCACGTGGGAACCGATGAACCCGGCGCCTCCGGTAACTAAAATCCGCACGTCTTCCCCTTTACTTACCGCGTCGCCGTCGCGATGGGTTTTGCGATGGCACGCCGCCCGCTGCTGGTCGTGGGCTTGTCCGCTGCAGCCGGTGCAGCGCTCACCCAGCCGATTGACGGCACCGTTCGCATCCTTCTGCTCGCTGCCATTGCGTTCTTTTGCGCAGACGGCATGATACGCAGGGCGCAGCCGGAGCGATTTCGACTGTTTGCAGCTTTCGCCCTAGCAGCCGGCGCGACCAGCGGAACGCTGCAGCACCTGCCGACCGGATACGCCGCAGTGCGAGCGCATACGGCGCGGGTTGCATGCACCGTGCTCGATCTCGCGCAATCCGGCAATGGCGCTGCGGCATATACCTGCGCTTGCGATCGCGGCCCGGCGCTTGCCGTCAATGGAGTGGGCACCGCTCCGGCAGTCGGCGCGCACGTGCTGCTTCGCGGGCGGCTCGAGCCGTTCGACGGACCGCGTAACCCCGGCGAGCCGGATCAAGCCCGCATCGAGCGCGAGCGCGGCCTGGATGCGCGCATGAGCGGCGCGCACGTGTTGGCGACTTTGCCCGTGGCCAACCTTACGATCCCGATCGCGTTGGCTCACATGCACGAGTGGACGCTCGCGCAGTTGCGCGCGCGCATTGCCGAACCGTACGCTTCGATCGTCGCGGGAGAACTGTGGGGTGAACGGGCCGCCTTGGCCCCCGATCTGCGCGCAGAGTTTCAGGAAACGGGAACGGTGCATGTGCTCGTGACCGCCGGCCTGCATCTGGGTATCGTCGCGCTGGTTGTAATGGCGCTGCTGCGCGCACTCACCGTACCACGCGTCGCAGCCTGCGCGGTGGCGACTGCTGCAATTTGGGGATATGCGGCTTTCGGTGGTCTGCATTTGCCGGCAACGCGCGCCGCCCTGATGACGACGTTCGGTTTAGCGGCCTATGCAGCCGGAGCGCGGCCTCTTTCTTGGAATGCGTACGGTATCGCGATGGCGGCGCTGGCAATGTGGCGCCCCGAGAGCGTCGGCAGCGCTTCCTTCGCGCTTTCGTTCTCTTGCGTAGGCGCGATTTTGCTGCTCTCGGACCAGATCGGCCCGCTGCTCGAATCGCTCGCGGTTCCCGAGCGAGTGAAGGAGGCTCTCGTTCTGACCGCGGCCACGCAAATCGGAACGTGGCCGCTGACCGCCTCGATTTTTCTCATGTTCTCATCGTACGCGCTGCTCGCAAACCTTCTCGTCGTGCCGGCAGTAGGCGTCACGATGATCCTGGCCGCACTGCAGTTGCTCGCGTACCGGCTTTCCCCGATAGCGCAGCTTCTCGCCAACGTCAATAGCTGGGTGTTGGCTTGGATCGTCGCCGTCGTGCACACGATTGCAACGCTGCCGCACGCCGCCCTTGCCGTTACGCCGCCGCCGGCGTGGACGATCGCCTGTTATGACTGCGGCTTGGTGATGGCGGTGTGGTGTTGGAAACGCGGCGCCCGCACGCCGGCGCTGCTCGCGGCGGCGTTAGCGTTCGCCGTCGTCATGACACCGCCACTCCACGTGGACACGAGTCTGCGCATCACCGTGCTGGATGTTGGGCAGGCGGACGGTATCGTCATTCAAACGCCGGCCGGCCATACGCTGCTGGTCGACGCCGGGGGACGGCTGGAACGCGGCACGGCTGCCGGATCGAGTGCGGAACTGGTCGGCGAACGAATCGTCGTGCCGTTCCTGCGGCGCGTCGGAGTGCGCAGATTGGACGCCGTGCTGCTTTCGCATCCTCACGGAGACCATGCCGGCGGAATCGCCCCGGTCTTGCGCGCCTTTTCCGTTTCGGAACTTGCGGATAGCGGGCAGCGATATGGTGGTTACGCGTACAACGATGCGATTCAGACTGCGCTCGGCGAACACGTTCCCATCGTTTATCCGCGCGCGGGAATGGTGTGGCGAACAGATGATGGCGTAACGCTCACGTTCATCGGCCCGTCGCTGCCGCTCATCGAAAGCAACAACACCATCAACGATAATTCCATCGCCTTCGTCCTGCAGTACAAGCAGTTCCGGATGCTCTTCACCGGCGATGCGGGTGTTGCCGCGGAGCAGCGGTTTTTAAGCGAAGGAATCGATCTGCATGCGGATGTGCTCAAGGTCGGACACCACGGATCGGCGTACAGCAGTAGCCCTGCTTTCATCGCTGCCGCGCATCCCCGGTATGCGATCGTTTCGGTCGGCCGCCACAACATGTTCGGCCATCCGGCGCCGTCCACCATCGAAACGCTTTTGCGCTTCGGCGCTCACACCTACCGAACCGACGAGAACGCCGCCGTCACCGTGACGACCGATGGCACCCGGACAACGGTGCGCCCCATGCTGCCTTAGCGACACGCTGCCGCCTCTACAGCGCGCTTCTTTTGCGCAACACCGGACGCAGTTCTTCGGGATGTTCGCGAAGATAGGCAAGGAGAAGATGTCTCTTCCCCTTGCCGCGCGCGGGAATTCCTTCGCGCTCGATCTCCTTGTGCTGCCCGAGCAATTCCGGCGATCGCGCATTCATCAGATGGCCTTCGCCGCTGAAGAGGAAACGCCGGTGCCCGTTATGCTCGACACTGTGAATATTCCCCCCGGGCGCATGCTGCCCAATCCCGGCGATCCAAATTTCCCGCTCATCCAACCGAGCCGCACGAGGATTGTATTGGACTTCCGAAACGTGCCGCGCGGCGAATTCGTTTATCACTGCCACATGCTTTTCCACGAAGATAATGGGATGATGGGCGTCATTCGCGTGATTTGACCGGCCTGGTGTTACCGCTGGAAGCCTCAGATGAGCAGAGCCTCGGCGACGGCGCGATCCTCAAGCCATGCGGCGCCTTCGGACATCAGCTTTCCCAGTTCTTCTTCGCCAAGCGCAGCGCGCAAGGCGGCGACCATCTTGTCGTACTCTTGCTGCTCGGTGTATTCGCGCACGGCCTCCAGTGCATGGAGCTGCCTATCAATATAACCCGCCAAGCGCGCCGCTCGCGCGCTGGATTCGATTGGGGGACTGCCTTCGTCCGCGGCGCGAAACAGCGCGCCCGCTGCAAGATGCTGTAGAGCAAATGCCGTAAGAACGCCGCCCTGGAGATCGCGACCTAACGTAAGCGCGTCCCACGCCCGATTGCGACCCTCTTCATAGCGTCCCAGGGCTACCAGATAGGCACTCAGGTTCAAAAGTGCGTTAGTAGCGCGTCGCGGATCATTTTGCGAGCGCGATGCTGCGAGTGCCTCGCTCGCGAGCTGCGCAGCCGCTGAGGCGTCACCGCGCTCAAACTCCAGCTCGGCCGAGTGGATCGCAACGAATCCCGTCAGCTGATCCGCGCCCAACGCGCGAGCAAGTGTGCGCGCATCGTTGAATAACGCTCGGGCCGCGTCCAGGTCCCCTGCGGTCAATCGCGCCATCGCAAGATCTTTTAGGATTCTCGCTCTCGCTTTGTGCATCCCGAATTTTTCAGCGCCCGCCAGCGCCTCGCGTAGGAGTACTTCGCCTTCGGCGCCGTGTCCGAGAAGGAGGCCGGCGCGGCCCACCAACCGCTGCGCTTCCACGACGTCGGAGTCATTGGACTCCTGCAGTCGTTCGAGCGCGCGCTGTGCCGCATCGCCCGAGGCTTTGTGCTGCACGAGGCCCGCACACAGCTGCGCCTCGGCAAGCTGTAATCTTGCGACTACGCCAGCAGACGTCGTATGGTCGGATGTGTCAAGCGCGGACGCAATCCAGCGGCGGCCTTCGCTTGCCGCTAGGTAGAGCCACATGCATCGCATCGTACCGGCAAGACGCTGTCCCAGCGCGACGTCGCCGCGTAAACCGAGCGACCAGCCTAACGCGGCGCGCCAGTTTTCCATCTCCGGCTTGGCTTGCGCGATCCACGTGCGATCCGCAGTCGTATCGTCCAGCCGGTCCAGCTTCTCCGCAAGCGCAAGGAACGCACGCGCGTGCGCGTGCGCAGCCGCCGAATATTCCCCGCGCTCCGTCAGCTTCTCACGCGCGTACTCGCGTGTCGACTCCAAGAGCCGGTAGCGCGTCCCTTCCGCAGCAGCATCGGCTTGTACGAGGGATTTGTCGACCAACGACGCGAGCGGTTCGAGCAAGGCCATCTCGTCAATCGCGCCGGCGGCGCATACCGCAGCGGCGCTTTCGATGGTGAAGCCGCCGGCGAAAATCGAAAGCCTTCTGAACAGCATGCGTTCGTCGTCGGACAGCAGATCGTAGCTCCAGTCGATGAGCGCGCGCATGGTGCGTTGACGCGGCAACGCAGTGCGGTTTCCGTCCGTGAGCAGGCGGAAGCGCTCGTCGAGCCTGCGTGCCAGCTCCTTTGGCGAGAGCACTTTTATTCGCGCTGCAGCTGAATTCTATCGCTAGAGGGATCCCATCGAGCCGCCGGCAGATCTCCGCCACATGGATTGCATTCTCCGGTGTCAACGCGAACCGACTGTTGCTAAGCTGCGCACGATCGACGAACAGCTGAGTGGCCCCGTACTGCGTCAAGCCTTCCGCGTCAGGCATGCGCGTGTCGGACGGAACCTCGAGCGACGGCATGCGATACGTCGCTTCGCCGGAGATATTCAAAGGCTCGCGGCTGGTCGCGATGACCCGCACCTCGGGGCAACCGCGCAGGATGGCACCCGAGAGGCGCCGCGCTTCGTCAATAACATGCTCGCAATTGTCGAGAATGAGCAACAAGCGTTTGCGCTTCAGATACGTGAGCAGTGTCTCAATCAGTGGGCGGTTCGGTTGCTCCTCAAGGTTCAGCGCTCGCGCAGCCACGCTTGTTACGAGCGCCGGATCGGAGATTGGTGCGAGCTCCGCCAGCCACACGCCGTCGCCGAATTGGTCGAGGAGCTCGGCACCAATCTGAACTGCGCACCGCGTTTTACCAACGCCGCCCGTGCCGGTTAACGTCACAAGCCGATGTTGCTCGGTCAAGGTCTTGATTGCCGCGATGACTTGGCCGCGTCCCACGAATGTCGTCAGCTGCGCCGGCAGATTGTTCGACACATGGTCGAGCGAGCGCACCGCCGGAAATGATTGCGGTAAATCGGGCGCCACGAGCTGCCAGACCCGTTCGGGACGCGAAAGATCTTTGAGTCGATGCCGGCCCAAATCGCGTAAGGCGCCTTCTTGCGGCATCTCGGTGCCAAGCACATCCGCGGCGGTGCCGGAGACCAACACTTGACCGCCGTGGCCGATTGCCAGCAGGCGCGCCACGCGGTTCACCGTGGGCCCGAAGTAGTCGCCGTCGCGTTCGTCGGCGGTTCCGGTATGCAGCGCCATGCGGACGCGCAACCCCGCAACGGCCGAGAAATCTTGCGCGTCAAGCGCGCGCTGTGCTTGAAGCGCCGCTCCGATGGCGTCGGGCACAGTGAAAAAAGCGGCGCAGAATTCGTCGCCCATGGTTTTGAAGATGTAACCGCCGTGCGCCTCGAGCGTTGCGCGCATCAGGGCATCGTGCCGCGCGACCGCACCACTCATCGCATCGCGATCGCGGTCCCAGCGTTCCGTGCTGCCTTCGATATCGGAAAACAAGAAAGTGACCGTGCCGCTAGGACGGAGGGAAGAGGGCGTTCCCGATTTCACGCGAGTCGCCACGCGCCACAATTTCGCGTCGGGGACGTCTCGCTCCGCCGGCGAAGTTCCGAGCCGGCAAACCCTAGCGAGCGCCTTATTGCCAATCATGGCGTGAATGACGCGATCAACCAGCGGGAAATTCAGGCGACGTAGCAGAGGGCGCAGAATCGCCGCTACCTGCTCAACATGCGTGCGTGTTCCGGCGTAAGAACGCGACATGGAGCGCCACGCACCCCCGACGAAGACTGGACCATGCCGCGGCTTTTCAGCCACATCGACGTGCGCGTACGTGATCTCGAACGTTCGGCGCGATTCTACGATGCCGTACTCGCCGTGCTAGGGTTCCGCCGGCAAACGTACCCGCTCTTTGCCCAGAACGAAGCCGGTTGGCGCGCGGACGGCTGGTCACCGAACGATGAGTTTTTCGGCATCGTTGCCGACGTGGCGATGGTGCCCAATGTAAATCGGTTCGCGCTTTGCTGCAACAGCCCCGAGCAAGTGGCGCTCGTGGCCGATGCGGCGCGGCAGCACGGCGGCCGCGATGTGGACGGCCCGGCGGTCTCGAAGGCGACGCCTAGGAAAACGGTGCGGCGCGATCACGGCGACGCACTGGGATGCACGAAAGGTGGATATCCCGCCGACAACACCGCGACGATCGACGGCGGCGTAAGGACGACGACATCACCGGAGCGGCGCGTGCGATGCTCGCCGTAACCGGAGTCAGACCACGCGTGCATTCGCCCCGCCCAGACGAGCCATGCCTTGCCGTCGACGCTAACGTAGGTTCCGTCCGGCAGCGAACGGAGTTCGGCATGCTGCTTACGGGTGATGCCGGCGTTGCCGCGGAACAGCGTTTTCTAAGCGAAGGCCTAGATTTGCGCGTTGACGTGCTCACAGTTGGACATCACGGATCGGCGTACAGCAGTAGCTCTGCTTTCATCGCTGCCGTGCATCCCCGGTATGCGATCATTTCGGTCGGCCGGCACAACATGTTCGGTCACCCGGCGCCGTCCACCATCGAAACGCTTTTGCGCTTCGGCGCACGCATCTACCGCAGTGATAAAAACGGCGCCGCCAGTGTGGCAACAGACGGTAAACACATTGAGATTTCGGATATGCTTCCCTAAACGACTCCAAAGTTGTCGCGAGTGATCGTCGCTGGGCGCTTCCCGGGCGCTCCAGCGCAGCACGTGCGATTGCGCCGGCCCGCAACGATGTGATATGTTCGCAGCCTCCATGATCGATATCCAACAACGAATCGCCATCAGCTTCGGCGCGCAAGGGCTGATGGAGACCCTCGGCGCAAGACTGGTTCTCGTCGCAGAAGGCGAGGTGCATATTGCGCTGACATCCTCCAAGCGTCTTTCCCAGCAGCATGGCTTTGTGCATGCTGGTGCTGTTACCAGCATTCTCGACAGCGCCTGCGGCTATGCGGCACTCACGAAGGCGCCGCAAGATTACGAAGTGGTTAGCGCGGAGTTCAAAATCAATTTGCTGCGGCCGGCGCTGGGCGAAACCTTTCTTGCAATTGGGAGAGTGGCGAGCGCCGGAAAATTGCTTACCGTCTGCACTGGCGAAGTCCGAGCCTTTGTAGGCGGCGAGCCTTCCTACAAGCTAATCGCGCTCATGCAAACCACGATCGCTAATGTCCGGAATAGCGAGAACCCATCTGGGGCGGTCCTACCTGGCGTCTTGCCCGAAACGCTTTAACGTCGTATCGTTGAGGCGATGCTTAGTCGAGCCGGCCCCTTACTCATGGCGTTGCTGATCGTAGCGATCCTTGGGATGAGCGGCCGAATTGCGTTCGCGCAAACCTCCGGAGCCGTCCCCGTCGTGAACGCCTTCTACACCTGGTATCTGTCAACGCATGGAAATTGGACCAAACTTTCCGGCGCCCGCACGTACTTTACGCCGTCGCTCTATGCTTCGCTCGAAAAACTCGTAACGGAGGAGGGCCGAGAGCACGCGGAAATGCTCGATTTCGACCCTTTCAGCGGAGTCGCAGTCCGAACCGTCGTCATACGCGCTTCTCGCGCCTTCGGGTAACGCGAGTAGCGCCGTCGTTCCGGTGCGAATCCGATTTTCCGGCGGTAACGGCAGCGCCGTCGTGCGCGTGGTCGCCGTCCGGCGTTCCACGGGCTGGCAGATCGACAACTTCGTGTATCAAGGCATGAACGACTTAAGGCGTTCGTTGCGCAACGCGTTGAGATAATCTCGTTAGGTTCGGGCGATTTGATTTCAACTGCGCAATCGCATTGCCGGCTTGCGGCCGGTAAGCTTGGCAGCCGCCATTGCCAGTTTGTGATCCGCATTCCATGGCGGCCCGACCGCGCTCCGAAGCTCTACAAGGTGCCTCGCCGACGCAAGTACCGTCTTTGCATCGTACCAATAGACAAGCCAGCCACGCGTCTCGGCTGCGAAGGCGAGAGCTTTGCGATACATCACCCAATCGGCCACGTTTCGTGCGCGATAGTCCTTGATGCGCTCGGCGATCGTCGGCGGAAGCGGCGGACAGCTTCGAAGGGCAACGCCAAGGACGTTCGGGACGGCGAGCGCAACGGCGTCCAGCGAAAGCACGGCGTGTCGCTCCGCCGATACGCGTACCCGCTCGACCAGCGCTACTGCCTGGTCCGTCGGCAGCAGCTGCGCTTCGTGGTGGCAGGGAATACTTGGCAAATTCTCATCGACGAGCTCGACTCGGCGGCGGTCGAGCAGCGTGCCGTCGTGCGCCACCGTCACCAACACCGCCCAACCACCGTGATCCGAGACACCGATCACGGCGCCTTCCTTCGACATGGCCGTTCCTCCCATCGGTGCCGTAGCGTCAACCGAAGGCAATTAGCGCTTCGACAATCGCCGCGGCCAAGTTGTATCCGCCGTTGATGACCACACCTCCAACCAGTACCCCAAATTAAACCTTAGCAGCTGAGTGCGTAGAGAGTTGTGCCCGTCGGTGCCGTTCGTTTAAGAGCGGCCGGAAATCGGCAAGGCAACGTAGACAGGCCGCAAAGTGGTTGGAAAGTGACCGCCATATACTGTCGTCACGACCGTAGCATGCTGTTACCGCACGGTTCGGCCTCAATAAGCCGAGGAGATACTGCGATGACGAAATCGTTTTGGCCAATAGCCGCAGCTGCTGCGGCGGCATGCGCGCTGGCCGGATGCGCTAAAGGCGGCAGCACACCCTCGGTGACCACACCTTTGAGTGGCGCCCAAACCAACACCTGGTTGCCGAACACGACGGGGCCGGGCAGGCGGATGACTTTCGCCGAGCGGGAACGGCTGCTGCTTGCGCCCGAAATCAATCGAAAATCGCGGTTCGCAGCGACGCGGAGCGCGATGCGGCGACCGCTTTCGGCCGGGACTTCGCAAAACGGATGCATCACGTTGACCGGGTCCAACGCGGCCGGTCTGTCCGCAAAGATGATTTTGACGAAGCCCGCATCCAACCTCAACGTTAACGGTTCGGGCTGCGATCTTGCCATCTACGTGCCGCCGGGCGCAAACGCAGCCGTCCTCGATTCCACAGTGGGCGCGTTTATCGTACCGACAGCGTTATGCCATCGTTTCCGCCGGCCACGCGGGTCTTCATCGGTGCGGCGCGATCACGGCAACGCACTTGGATGCACGAAAGGTGTATATCCCGCTGACAACACCGCGACGATCGACGGCGGCGTAAGGACGACGACATCACCGGAGCGGCACGTGCGATGCTCGGCGTAACCGGAGTCAGACCACGCGTGCATTCGCCCCGCCCAGACCAGCCATGCTTTGCCGTCGAGGCTGACGTACGTTCCGTCCGGCAGCGAACGGAAATCCGCGCGGTGCGTGCGCTTTGCGCGACCGGCGCGGCGCTCCGCATCGAGTACGGCGTCCATCGCCTCCGCGTTCGTCGCGCTGCCGCGGCACGCTTCCCACAATGCCTTGAAACGATCGTACTCGTTGCGCCTGCACTCCGCGCATGGCCGATGACCGGCACTGAGCGCGGCGGCTTCGTCTAAAAAGAAGAGCTCGGTATACGAATGCGGACGCATGACGGTTCGCCGTATTCCGCGGTAACTGAGCACGCACGCGATCCAGCGGCGGCATTGCCACTGCCGAACGATTCGGCGATCGTCATCGTGCAGGATGCCGCGGTTGCCCATCATCAGGCCGCGCCCGTGCAGGGCCAGTATTTCACCGAAAGGCGTTACGCGATTTTGCAGCGGCATGGGCTACTTCGCGGCTACCCTGGTGTTGTGAAACAGGATAATTTCCCAGCGGCCGCCGTCGCGCTTGAGCAGCATCGAAATTATCGTTTCCAGCGCGCCTTTCATCGGACCCCGCGGCACTTCTACACGCGAGGAGACGCGCGCGAGCAGCACGCCGTCGGCGATCGCCTGCGCGCTCACGAGACGCAGCGTGTTCGCGCTTCCTTGATAGATCGTCTTGAAGATGCGGTTGTGCTTTTCTTCGATCTCCGGGCGCCCGTGAATCTGCGCTCCGAAGATATTGACTTGTTCCGCGCTGTTCGCGAACACGGCGGCAAAGCGCGCAGCGTCGCCGTCATTCCACGCAAGGGCCAGTTGCGCTACGACGTTCTCCAGCGCCCGGAGGTCTTCCGGCTCGACGTTCACAGCGCAGCCCGCAGCAATTCACGGGCGGACGCCCGCAGGATGTCTACCGCTTCCTGCCGCTCCAGGTGCGCAACGTCGATGAGCCACATGAGCGGCTCGATTCCCAGCGTTGCGCCGATCTGCAAAACCAACCGCCGGAATCTCTTCGGCCCCAGTTTCTTGCGCACCGGCGCAAGCGCATCTTCGACCCATCGGATCCGTCTGCCGCTGCGCAGCGCAGGCGGCGGTGTTTGCGGCGCTTTTTCGGCCGAAAGGCGGAACATCGCGCGCAGCGCGCGTTCGTGTTCGAGCAGAAGACCCATTAACTCCCCCGATGCGGCATCGAGCCGGCGCACCGGATCGTCCGGCGCCTTTTGCGGCAGCAGCGAATCGACTGCGAGTTCGGGGTGCGCTGCGAGCAGCAGCTCCGACTGACTGCGGAAGTAGCGGTACGCGGTGGGCCGTGAGAGCCGCGCCCGCTCCGCGGCCTGTTCCACTGTCGGCGTAGCGCCCTCATCCAGCAATTCGCGCGCCGCATCGATTAGCGATTGCCGCGTGCGCTGCTTTTGAGCGGTCCGGCCGTTGTGCTCGTATGTGCTTGACATCTCCGTCCTGATACTCTAGTATCACGAATACCCCTTCATGAGACATCTGTCTCACGAGCCAAGGAGGTATTCCATGAAGCTACTCGCGCTCGCCTTACTTTTCGCACTGGTTGCATGCGGAGGAGCCGGCAGCGGCACAGGTGCGCCTCCCACGGCGGATGCGCCGCAGACGTGGAGCGTCGGAGCCGGCGGTTCCGCATCTTCTCAAGCCATTCAAGCGCTGGACTTTTATCCGAACGCGATCACGATTCACGCCGGGGATACGATCTCGTGGACCAATAGCACGAGCATTCCGCACACGGTTTCCATCCCGCCGGTGGGGCAAATGCCGCCGCCCGGCGCCCCTAATCCCGCCCAGGCCGGCGCCAACGTCTTCGACGGCAGCGCGTACATCAGTTCCGGGTTCATCACCAAAGGCAAATCGTATGTCGTGCAGTTCACCCACCCGGGGGCGTACGCATATTACTGCATCGTGCACCGGCCCGAAATGAGCGGAACGATCGTCGTGGTTCCCGCAGGCGCCCCGCTGCCGATGTCGGCATCGCAATACGCGGCGGCCGCGGCGGCCGATCTCTCTACCGATCTTCAAGCCGGCGCATCCGCGCTGCAGCTCTTCCCGTACGGCGCCGGCGGAACGCATCTTGCCGCCGGCATTTCGCCAGGACTGTCCGGCACAAAACCCTCGCAAGCCACGGTGGTGCGCTTCCTCGACGACAAAACCGGAGCTTCGAGCAACATCACGATTGCGGCCGGCACGACCGTGACGTGGACCAACGAGGCGAACAACGCGCCGCACACGGTGACCTTTCCGGCGCTGGGACAGCAGCCGCCCACAGGATCGCCCGACCAAGTTCCGCCGTCCGGTGGACCGACCTATGACGGCAGTGCGCTCACCAACTCGGGCGTGATGGCACCCGGCGCAAGCTACAGTCTGACCTTCACGAAACCTGGGACATACACGTATTACTGCCTATTTCACGACGGCCCGACCGGCATGATCGGCACCGTCACGGTGCGGTGAGTCTTACGAAGCGTTAAATTCCACGAGCGTTCCGCGCTTGGCCGCAAGCGCGCGCTCGTAGACGTAGTGCGCGGCAGCGAGATCTTCGATGGCCATGCCGCATGATTTGAAGATGGTCACGTCTTCCGCGCTCGAGCGTCCCGCACAGGTTGCAGCGGCCAATTCCGCAAGCGTGCCAATGATATGATCTTCGCCGATGAGGCCCTGCGCGCTCGGGATGCGCACCTCATCGGCTTCCGCCATCGCGCTCTCGCGGCTGTCCACGTACAACCGGCCGCGCGCGATCGCCTCGCTGTCGAGTTCTCGAAAGCCCGGAACGCTTGCGCCTGCCGCGTTCACGTGCGCGCCGGCTTGCAGCCATTGACCCGACAGCAGCGGCTGGGCCGAAGCGGTCACGGTGCATATTATGTCTGCGCCGGCAACGGCTTCTTGCACGCTTCCAACGGCGTACACGGGAACGCCGGCCGCCTGTTGGTGCTCGCAGGCAAACGCGTGCGCGTGGTCCGCGTTGCGGCTCCAAACGCGCACCGACGCAATCGGGCGCACCGCGAGCATCGCGTAAAGGTGCGTGCGCGCTTGAACGCCCGAACCGATGACCGCAAGCGTCCGAGCGTCGGGATTGGCCAATAAACGCGTCGCAAGTCCGCTCACGGCTGCGGTTCGTATTGCCGTGATCGCGCCTGCATGCAAAATCGCCAAAAGCCGTCCGTCGTCCGTGCCGTAGAGCGCGACCAGCCCCTGATGCGAATCTCGTCCGCGCCGGCGGTTTTGCGGAAAGACGCTGATGAGTTTGGCGCCCATCGCCGGCGGCTGCGCCATCCATGCGGGCATCGCGGCGACCGCGCCGCTGCGTTGCGAATTCCACGCGAGCAATCGGACGGGCTGCACATGCCCGGCTGCATCCAGCGTTGCAAAGGTACGCTGCATCACCTCGATGCATTCGCGCATCGCAAGCAACTCCCGCACGTCGCGTTCGCCCAGAACTAGGAGCCGGCTAGGCTCCAAACGGATCGTCGCTCGTCACGCCGCCGGAGAGGCCGTTGACCGCGGCTTGAAACTTCGGCCACGCGTTTGCCGCTGCATCTGCGCTCACGCGAGCGTAGAGTTGCGCGAGCGTTCCAGCGTCGCCGAGCGATACCATTACCGGTGCAATCGTGTCGAGCGCATGGCCCTGGCTCATCAGCCACGACAAGAATGCCATGCCGCACCCGATGCTGTCGGTATTCTGATCCGTTGGGTCGGTGCGATCGACGTAATCCGGCATGCCGTCCTTAGCCCACGTCGGCGCCGTGGCAAAGTCGGGAAGCGCGTTGTTGCCGATGACGGCAGCGCACCAGCGCGAGAGCGACTCTCCGGTGCTTTGCCCGCAAAGATCTCCGCCCATCGAACACTCGCTCAGCTCCGCTTCGAACAATGCCGAAACGCGCTGCGAGCTGCCCAGGGACGCGTCCACCTCGATGTCCCCGCCGGTCGCGTAATTGCACGCGGCATGGTCTGCGCCGCCGGTGCCGTCGGTTTGTCCGTTCAATGCCCATACGATAGCGTTGACGTGCGAACCAACCGTTCCGAAGATCGCGTCGTTGGCCGAGACGATCCGATTGGCGTCGTTGAGAAGATCGGCCGCGTTCTGCATTGCCGCGGAAAACGCCGCGTCGATGTACACGGTGACTCGGCCGTCCGAGCTGGTACCCACGAGCTGGGCGGTTCCTCGAAACGACGGCCATTGCGGAGCTTTAGCGGCGCTGCGCCATGCGGCAAGCGCCTCGCGGGTTGGTAAGAGCGGATGCGGCATCGCGACCCACTTGGTCAGAACGCGGACGACGCCTTTTTTTTTACGCTCGCCACGGCCGGGGAGTGTCACGCAGCCCGAGCCGGAATTGCTATAATGCAAGCAGCAGGTATGGCAGTGCGCGCGCAGTTCGTTCTTTGGATGCTCCTGGGTGCCGGCCTAGCCGCGTGGTCGCTGCTGCCCGCCGTTTTCGATGCAAACAGTCCGAGCAATCCGCGCTTCATCATGCGCGCCCTGGCCACCCAGCTATCGCAGCAATATCACCAATGCGTTCCGCTAGGTTGGGCACCGCAGCCCGTCGCAGGCTCGTACTATCCCGCATACAGCGCAGAATATCGGCAGAACGGCGTTTGGCTGCGCCCCTACTGGTTGGGCATGGTGCCGCGCAGCGGGCTGACCCATCCGAAGGTTCGCCAGGCATACGGCGTGCTCAACGCACTCGTGCGTGCGGGATTGCTCGTACGGACTTCCCAGTCCGACGGCACGTATTATCGCCTGACGCTTCGCGCATTGCCCTATTACTTCGACGATAACGGCTTTGGAGACAATCCGGATCACTTCCCGTATTTGTGCTACTCACGGCTGCTTCCAACTCGCGTGCGTTGGACTCGGCCTGCAGGCTCGCACGCCGTCCGCGTGCAGTTCGTTTGGCGCCCCGGTCCGGCTGCACCATGGGCGGACGATCCGTTTCTTCGTAAGCACAGCGTCGTGTTGCCGCCGCTGGGGGATCCCGTGGTGGCCGTGTTCTCGGATCACGGCGGCCAATGGTACGTCAAAACCTTGCTTACACGCAATGCCATGCTGCCTCGCGTGACCGACGTCGCGGCTTGGCAGGCATCGGCGCCTTAAACCGAACCAAAGCGGGCGCCCACGCATATATGCGGTATGATGCATATGATTTTGGCCGCTCTGGTCACCATCGACAATTTTGCGTTCAAGCCGGCAACGCTTACCGTAACCACCGGCCAAACGGTTCGCTTCGTCAACAAGGACGACGAGGCGCACACCGTGACGGACGCCGGCAAATCGTTCGACTCGGGAGGCCTGGACACCAACGCTTCGTGGAGTCATCGCTTCACTAAGCCGGGCACGTACCGGTACTTCTGCGAACTCCATCCGTATATGATCGGCACGATTATCGTCGTCGCACCGAAACGCGGCAGCCGATGAAACGCGCAGATTTTTTGCAGCACGTCGGTTGGACCGGCGCGGGCATTGCCTATACGCTTTCGGTCGAAGGACTGTTTACCGGAACGGCCATAGCGGGCGGCCTCAAAAGCGCCGCGCATTTCGTCCAAATCAGCGACAGCCACATCGGCTTTCACCAGGCGGCAAACCACGACGTGAGCGCAACGCTCAAGCGCACGGTCGACATCATCAATACCCTTTCTCCGCAGCCGCAATTCGTGGTGCACACCGGCGACGTCACGCATCTGTCCAAGCCCGAGCAATTCGCCGCCGCCAAGGACATTCTGCAGCAGCTGCGCGCGCCGCTCGTCGTCCTTCCCGGCGAACACGACTTCATCGGCGGCGATCACCGCAGCTTTTTCCAAGCGTTTCAAACGCCCGATGCGCGTTTGCAGTGGTACTCGTGGGATCGCGATGGAATCCACTACGTCGCACTGATCAACGTGTTCAGCTTCGAGAAGATGGGCTTGCTGGGCACCGAGCAGCTGGCGTGGCTGCAGCGTGACCTGGCAGGACAGAAAGGCACTACGCCGATCGTCGTGTTCGCGCACGTGCCGCTGTATGCGCTGTACGCCCAATGGGGCTGGACCACCGAAGATGGTGCGCAGGCTCTTGCGTTGCTCAAACGCTTCGATCGCGTGACCGTGCTCAACGGCCACATTCATCAAGTGATCCGGCACAGCGAAGGCAATATCTCGTTCGCAACGGCGGATGCGACGGCGTATCCTCAACCCGCGCCGGGCAAGGCGCCCAGACCCGGACCGCTCACGCTCCCGCCCGATCGGCTGCTGCATGCGATCGGCTATCGGACCGTCGAATTGCAGGTCGATGGATCGCCCATCATCGGCGACAAATCGCTCGCGGGATGACTCAGCCGCCATAACCGACGCGATCGAGGTCGGCTTTGTGGCTCGCCAGGCGTGGGCGTACGAAGCCGCCTACCGCATGTACCGCAACCTGCTGTTCGGTGCGGCGTTAACGGTGCTGCGCGATCGCGCGGACGCCGAAGACTGCGTGCACGACGTGCTGGTGCGACTATGGCAGCGCGGGCACGCCTACAGTACCCAACGCGGATCGCTGCGCGCGTTCCTGATCGTTTGCGCACGCAACGAGGCGCTTTCGCGCGTACGGCGCGACGCCAATCGAAAACGCATCCTCGAGTCGCTCGAACCGCTCACGGACCAAGAGCAGCTCTTGGATGCCGTTGCGCTCTCGCAAGGCGTTCGCGCGCTGACCGGCGTGCAGCGCGAGGCCATTCAGCTCGCGTACTATGAAGGCTTAACGCACGCGGAGATCGCAAACCGGCTCGGAACGCCGCTCGGCACGGTGAAAAGCCGGCTGTCGGAGGCGTTGCGCAGCCTGCGCGGCGCGCTCTCGGAGAGACATTCATGACAGCGCACGTTGAGGAACTGGCTGAACTCTACGCGCTCGGCGCACTCGACGATCGATCGCGCGCACAGGTCGATCGCCATGCGTCCCAGTGCGGCGCCTGCGCCCGGCGCATCGGCGAGGCTGAGGCTACCGTGGCACAATTGGTGCAGGAAGCTCGACCGTCCGAACAATTGGATCGGCGCATGCACGCCGCGTTCGCGCCCAACCGTTCGTGGCGCGCACCAAGCGCGCTGGTTGCTGCAGCGTTCGTGCTGGGCCTATTGCCCACGGCATGGATCTGGAACGCCGGCCGCACGCAGAACGCGTTCAACGTTCAGCAACAGACCGCAGTGCACGCGCTGGCCACCAGCCACTTCGCGCACGCCCAATTCGTGCCGCTCGTGCCGAATGCGCCGCCGGCAAAAATGCTGTTCGGCCGTACCCGGCCCTGGCGCTATTTCGTTGCGCAGACGCGCATTTCGTACACGGTCACCGCCAGGCGGGGCGCTGCCGCCGTCGTGCTGGGACGGTTAACGATCAGCGGTAACGCGGGAGAACTGTTCGTGCCCAATGCGCCGCCCGCGGACGAATACATTCTCTCCGACGGGTCTCGAATCGTGGCTCACATCGTTCAGCACGCGCGCTAATTGCCGCCGGCTCGCATCGCTACAGGCGCGGGGCGCACCGCCGCGAAAGCGCCGTTTATGAAGGTGCTGCGCATGCTTGCAGGTTGCGCTTTGGCACTGGCGCCGGCCGCCGCGGCTCAAGCCCAGCCTGCGCCGTCCATGCCGTTCGTGCTGCGTTCGATTTTTGCTTTGCACGATTTGTCCAACGTCGGACTGTCACCGCGCGGCGATGCCGTCGTGTTCGAGGAATCGTTTCGGCCCGGCGGCCCGGCGCATCCGGCCATAAAAACCGCGCTCTTCGTACAGCGAAACGCCGGTGCTCCGGTGCGCTTGAGCACGGGCAATCCGCAGAACTATTTCGACGACGAAGACCCGGTGTGGTCTGCGGACGGATCTCGCATAGCGTTTCTCTCCGATGCGAAATCGCAGGGACAGCTGCAGATTCTTATCGCGGACGCCAACGGCCGCAACGCGCGCTGCGTTACGCATCTCACCGGTGCGCCGCAAGCGTTACGCTGGTCGCCCGACGGCACAACGCTGGCCATGCTGTACATCGCCCACCCGCACCGGAAATCCGGTGCTCTTGCAGCCGCCGCTCGCAAGGTCGGCGTAATCGGCACGACCGTCGACGAACAGCAGCTTGCGCTGGTCGATCCGAAATCGGGCGCCGTTCGCGAGCTGACGCCGGCAAATGCTTACGTCTACGAGTACGCCTGGGCCCCGGGTTCGAAGCGACTGGCCTATACGTACGCCTACGGCAGCGGCGACGATAATTGGTGGCTGGCGCGGCTAGCATCGGTGGATGCGCACGGCCGCACCCGCGATTTGCTGCGTCCTTCGTACCAAATCAACGATCCGCAATGGTCCCCCGACGGAAAGCTCATTGCGTTAGTGGGCGGCCTGATGAGCGACTTCGGATCGGTCGGCGGCGACGTGTACGTCGTCAGCGCGTCGTCCGGACAGGTGCGCGACGTTGCTCCGGGCATGCCGATCTCGGCTTCGTCGCTGCGTTGGGTGAACGACGGCACTCTCTACATGGCCGCGCACAGCAAGGGGACGATTCACCTCTACCGCCTTAACGCGCGCACCGGTGCGCTGCGCGCGCTCACGAGCAGCGCGGAATCGATCCGCAGCTGGGACGTAGTCCCGCGATCCGGACGGATTGCGCTCGTGCGCGAGTCGTTCGACGCACCGCCCGAGCTTTGGACGGGCCTACCGGGAGCCTTGCATCAAATCACCCACGTCAACGCGGGAGCAATGCGCCTTTGGGGCCCGGCGCGGTCGCTGCAATGGAAGAACGAAGGCTTCGACGTTCAAGGCTGGCTCGTATATCCGCTGCGGTACGATCGCAAGCATCGCTATCCGATGATAACGATCGTTCACGGCGGTCCGGGCGCGGAGAGTTTACCGGACTTCGGCAACCGCTACGTCGCCGCGCTAAGCAGCCACGGCTACTTCGTCTTCGAGCCCAACCCGCGCGGCAGCTTCGGTCAAGGCGAGCGTTTCACGCGTGCCAACATCAAGGACTTCGGCTACGGCGACTGGCGCGACGATCTCAGCGGCGTCGATGCCGCCGAACGCTCCGCACCGATCGATCCGCGTGCGCTCGGGCTGTTCGGATGGAGCTATGGCGGATACATGGGCATGTGGGCGGAAACGCAGACTACGCGTTTCAAAGCCATCGTCGCGGGCGCCGGTATCGTGAACTGGCAATCGTATTACGGGCAGAACGATATCGATCGATGGATGATTCCATTCTTCGGCGCTTCGGTATACGACGATCCGCAAGTTTATGCGAAGAGCTCGCCGATCACGTTCATCAAACACTCCAAGACGCCGGTGCTGATCCTGCAGGGCGAGCGCGACGAAGAGGTTCCCGCGCCCCAGGCGTTTGAGTTTTATCACGCGATGCAGGAGCTGCGCGTGCCGTCCCAGCTGGTGGTGTATGCCGACGAGGGCCACGGGCCGCGAAAACCCGCCAATCAGATCGACATTCTCACGCGGACCGTCAATTGGTTCGCCAAGTATCTGCGCTGAGTGCGCGCTCGCATTTGGCGGCCCGTTCGAGCAGAAGCCGACGTTCGGGCGCGTTGCGCGTAAGCGACGCCGCGCGCTCGAACTCGGTTCGCGCCTCGCTCGGACGGCCGACCTTTTCCAGCAGATCGCCACGCACGCTGGGCAGCAGATGATACCTTTCGAGCGCAGGTTCGTGAACCAGAGCATCGACCAGCTCCAAACCCGCGACGGGGCCGAATGCCATGGCAACGGCGATTGCGCGATTCAGCTCCACGACGGGCGAAGGCGTGAGCTGCGCGAGCGCATCGTAGAGCGCGACGATTCGCGCCCAATCCGTATCGGCCGCCGAGGAAGCTTGTGCGTGGCATGCGGCAATGTGCGCTTGCAGCGCGTAAGGTCCGAGCGGGCCGCCAATGCGTTGGGCACGCTCGAGCGATGCAAGGCCGCGCCCGATCAGCAGCCGGTCCCAGCGGGTGCGATCTTGATCGAGCAGCAGGATGGGTTTGCCTGCCGCGTTCGTGCGTGCTCGCAGGCGTGAAGCTCTGGATTTCCATCAAAGCTGCAAGGCCATGCACTTCGGGTTCCTGCGGCATGAGCTCGGCCACGACGCGGCCCATCCGCAGCGCATCCTCGCACAGATCCGGGCGCAGCCAGTCGTCACCGGCGGTCGCCGAATAACCCTCGTTGAAAATCAAATAGATCACTTCGAGCACCGACGACAAGCGCTGCGATCGCTCTTGCGCGCCGGGCAGTTCGAATGGAATCCGCGCTTCCGAGAGCGTGCGTTTGGCGCGCACGATCCGCTGGGCGATCGTGGCCTCCGCAGCCAGAAAAGCGCGCGCGATTTCGTCGGTCTTCAAACCGCCGAGCAGGCGCAGCGTGAGCGCAACGCGTGCGGGCTTAGACAGAATCGGGTGACACGTGATGAAAACAAGGCGCGTCAGATCGTCGCCGTCGTCGGCGTCGTCGAAACCCGCAGTAACCGCTTGCACTCGCGCCAGCTCGCGGCCGAGTTGCTCGCGCTTGTGCGCGAGCAACGTATCTCGCCGCAGCCGGTCGATCGCGCGATGCTTTGCCGTGGCCATCAGCCACGCACCCGGCTTAGCGGGAACGCCGGACTGCGGCCACTGCTCGAGCGCGGCGACGAACGCGTCCTGCGCCACCTCTTCGGCGACACCGACGTCGCGTACGATGCGTGCCAGGCAGGCAATCAGCTTCGCCGACTCGATCCGCCAGATCGCGTCGATCGTGCGAGCGATATCCGGCCTGGTCACGCAACCGGACACATTAGGGCTTTCCGCCGAGCTGCGCGCGCATTCTCTCTTCAGCTTGACGCAGTTCCGGAGTGACTGCCTCCCCGAAATCTTCGGCTTCGAAGATTTGCCGGATCTCGACCTCTCCTTCGCCCATTGGCGCGCGAGACAGCCACTGGATCGCTTCTTCCTTCGATTTGACCTGAATCAGCCAAAAGCCGGCCACGAGTTCTTTGGCTTCGGTGAAGGGACCATCGATCACGGTGTGCTTGGTGCCCGAATAGCGAATGCGCGCTCCCTTCGAACTGGGCTGGAGTCCCTCGCCCGCGAGCATCACGCCCGCTTTGACCATCTCTTCGTTGAACGCGCCCATTTCAGCGAATTGCTCGGTGGTGGGCAAAACGCCGGCCTCGGAATCCGCAGTGGCTTTGACCAGCACGATGAATCGCATTATTGCATCTCCTTTGTTTACGCGGTTTATCTACACGTCGAACGAGCGCTGCCAAAATCGACACGGATGAGCGAAAATTGGGCTGGTGCGAGCGCTTGCTGCGGCGAAGGGCTTTCCGATGGGCGATCCATACCGCGGAACGTGCACAGCCGCGCTGGTATTTGCGCTATCGACGCTCGCCGCCTCGGCGGTGACCTGCTCGCAGGCCGCCGCCGAGCAAGCGGGGGGCGCCCTTGGGCGAATGACGGGCCTGACGGTGCGGGGCGATACGGTTACCCTGCGTGCCGGACGCGATACGCTCATCGTGCAAATCGTCGAACGCAACGTCGTGCGGGTGCACTACTTGCCGCAGGGGCGCTCCGGTGCATCTACGCTCGTGCTGGATCCCAATCGTAAATGGGATACGCAAATCCGCGCGCAGATCGATACGCGTTCCAATCCAATCGTCATCTCCACGGGCCGCATGATCGTGACCATCGCCAAAGATCCCGTTCGGCTCTCGCTGTACGATGCCGCGCGTCATTTACTCGTGCAAGAACCGCAGACGCAAGGCGTGCATCCGGGCGCGGTTCGCTTCACGCGTCCGTGGGACGGCACGCTCTTCGGCATCGACAATACGAGCCTTCCCGGCGACAACGTCAACGCCGCTCAGGACATTCGCTTGGGCATCGCGCGCTTAGGCGGCGTCGTGAGCGCGGGCGAGCAGGGCGACGGCGGCGCTCCGCTGGTGTACACGACGCGTTACGGCTTGCTCGTCGATTCGGACGGCGGCAGGTTCGACACACGCGGCGGAATCCGGTTCGAACATGGTTCCCGCAGGGACGTCGTCTACTACGCGATCGTGGGCGATCCGAAAACCATCATGCACGCCGTCGCGGACATCAGCGGTCATCCGCCGATGATGCCCAAATGGTCGCTCGGCTTCATGAACAGCCAGTGGGGCTCGTCGCAAAGCGAAGTCGAGCGTATCGTGCGCACCTACCGCGCCAAGCAGATTCCGCTCGACGCATTCATCCTGGACTTCGACTGGAAAGCGTGGGGCGAAGACCACTACGGCGAATGGCGCTGGAACAGTACGCGCGCACCGGGCAACGTGCACCCCGATCTGTTCCCAGACGGTGCGTCCGGCGCATTTGCGCGCACGCTGGCCGCATTGGGCGTGCACGTCGCGGGCATCTACAAGCCGCGCATCTTGCTGTACGACGCTTCGCACCGCGTCGATGCGGCGGCGCGGTTCGCTTTTGCGCACCGGCTGTTCTTCTCGTGGGAAAGACCGTATACCGACTATTTTTCCGGACGTCAGGCGCTGGACGTCGACTTCTCCAGGCCGCTCGCGCGCGCATGGTTCTGGCGGCACATGCTGTCGGCATATCGCGCCGGGATCGCCGGTTTTTGGAACGATGAGGCCGATGCCCTCGGAAGCCCCTTGGACGAAGGTTTCGTGCGGTTTCCGAACTTTCAGCATTTGAACATGGAGCGCGCGATGTACGAGGGCGCGCGTTCTCACGGCGACCGTCGCGTTTGGTCGCTCAACCGCAATTTTTATCTGGGCGCGCAGCGCTACGCGTACGCGCAGTGGTCCGGCGATGTCGAAACCAGCTTCGACTCGATGCGAGAGCAGGCGATTCGCATGCTGGGAACGATCGACTTGGCAGAACCGCATTGGAGCATGGACACCGGCGGTTTCGACGGGCATCCCGACGGCGAAAACTACGCGCGCTGGATGCAGTTCGCGGCATTCGTGCCGATCATGCGCGTGCACGGAACGCTGGGCGAGAAGCGCCAGCCTTGGGTCTACGGCCCGCATGCCGAGCAGGTTGCAAAGGCGGCAATCGATCTGCGCTATCAGCTGATGCCGTACATGTACGCATACGAGCGGCAAGCAAACCTCACGGGCGCGGGGATCGTGCGGCCGTTGATTTGGGACTTTCCGGACGATGGAGACGCGCGTTGGGTAACGGACGAGTGGATGTTCGGAGACGAGCTGCTCGTTGCGCCGGTTTTCGGCCAAGGGCAGGCGCATCGCAGCGTCTATTTGCCCAAAGGCGTCTGGTTGGACTATTTCCGCGGGACGCGCTACATGGGGCCCAAGACGATCGATTACGCCGTCGACCCGAGCACGTGGGCCGACATTCCGCTGTTCGTGCGCTCGGGCGCGATCGTTCCTACGCAAAACGTCGCCCAATACGTCGGCGAACGTCCCGTGACGCGCGTGTATCTGGACGTGTTCCCTGCAGATGCGACAAGTTCGTTCGACTATTACGATGACGACGGCGTTTCGTATGCGTACGAAAAGGGCGTGTACTACGAACAGCGGCTCGCCGTTGCACGCCGCGACGATTCTGTAGAGTTCCTCGCCGGTTCCCCTACCGGCAGCTACCGGCCGCAATTGCGCGAATTCGTCCTCCGCCTGCACGGCCTGTCGGCGCATCGCGTTGCGCTCGACGGAACACCTGCGCCTCGCCATGCCGATGAAGGTGCGCTCGAAAGCGCAGCCGGCTGGGGCTGGAGTGCGGGCACGGACCGGTATGGACCGGTGACGTACGTGAAGTTTGCAGCCGGTACCGCCGTGCGCGTCGACGCGCGCGCCCTTCCCTAAGCCAGCTATGGATTAAGGTGCAGAATCTTGACGGACGTGATGATGCCCATGCTTAGCGCATCATGCCCCGGAACGGGCGTGCACGTGCTGTAGTCCGATAGCGACCGGCGGTGTCCGGCGCATTCGAAGACCGTCACGCCCTTAGGCGGATCGCCGGGATACGCGAATCGCACGGTCATGCCGGGACTGGGTAGATGCGTCCAGTGCTGCACGAGCGCCGCATCCGCTTTGCCGCCGGTTTCGTCCATTATCATGCCGGCGATCATTCGAAGCCTGCACTTCGCTCGCGAGCGTGCCTCCGGGGCGATAGCTGCCGTGAAATCCAAGCGAGGTGTCACGCACGGGAGCGAGGTCGGTGAAATACCGCTGTGCGCCGCTCAAAAAAACCATGGCGCAGGCTGAGGTGCAGTAGCCTGCGACGCCGGTGCTCATGCCGTGTTGCCGAATCATCGCCGAAAGCGCTTGCATCGCCGAACCGTTGCCGCCGGGTGAATCGTAAAGCACGACCATCGTAATGGACGGATCGGTAGCGAGCGCGGACTGGAACTGACTCTCGTCTCCGGCATTCAGCCTGCCCGTTATAATGATATAGTCGCCGGCAACCCGAATCGTGGCGGCGCGCGCACTTGTCCAACAAACGATCAACACTGCGCTCAGAGTAATCCAAAGCCTGATCATCTATGGTGAAACTATGCCGTCGAATGCCGTCGATCCCGCTGCGGCGCCGCTGCAGCGGGTCATCAACTGTGAAACGGCACCGCTGCGCCCACCGGCCGACGCGTATGCGTCCACTTCTGCACCGCAAGCAACGGTAAACCGGCCACGATAGCGCTGCCAAGACCCGCGCGCCGACCTGCGATACCACAAGACCGCTCCGGGCATCGCTTCATCTAGCGCGATGCTCGCCGTCCCGTTGGGTACATTTGCAGATGCCGCATTCATCCGGCCCGTGACGCTTGCATATCGCGTACCGGCGTTTTGGACGCGGAACATCACGTTGGGAATGCGCGCGGAGTATCCATGTCCGTCCAGCCACGCCAGCTGCGCGGGCAGCCCGCGGTAAAAGCGTGCCCAGCTTTTATGCTGCGGCTGCGTCCAAGCTACTTCGGCCAGCGCGATCTCGCGAGGTAACAGCATGTACCACAGTGCGCGCTCCGTAGCGATTTTTTCGGTCCACATCGTAGCTTCGATCCCGTAAAACGAACCGACTGCATCGTACGCGTACACCTGTTCCAAAGTGGAAACGTAACGGCTGGCCGGCGGTTCCTGCGCCGGCTCGCCTTGCGCGGCGTTGAAATACAGCGGTCCGTCCGGGGCCTGCACGATTCGGTGCGAGCCGCGCGCAGCGCGCTGCTCCGCTCGGCCCAAATGCCAAACCATGATCGCGGCTTGCGCGGGCGCTACGTCTGCTTCGTCGTCCCAAAGCACCGGCGTGCGCCCTAGCGCGTGCGCGCCAGCAGCGACGTTTGCTTCGAACTGCGCACGCTGCGTGGCCGTCCACGTCTGCACTTCGTCGCCGCCGAAATGGATCCAGGAACCGGGAAACATGCGCACGAGCTCGTGTGCGATCGTGCCGGCGAATCGGCTCGCGCGCGACGGGCACAGCTCGCTGCTCGAACCGCACGCCAGGGCCGGGTAGGCGCGGATCGCTGCCGCGCTGTGTGCAGGCAGATCGACTTCGGGAACGATCGTGACGAAATGCCGAGCGGCGAATACGTTCAGGGCTTTCAGCTGCGCGCGCGTATAGTGAAGCACCGATGGCAAGCGGGGATACGCAACACTCGGCAAACGCCATGCCTGATCGTCGGTGAAGTGCAGGTGAACGACGTTGAGTTTGTAGCGGGCGGCGAGCACGACGAATTTCTCGAGCGTCGGCAGTGGAAAATACCGGCGCGCCACGTCGAGGTGAATGCCGCGCCAAGCATATCGCGGCGCATCCTCGATGCGCACGGCGGGCGTTGCGAAACGATCACCTTGCCGCAGCGTGATTTGAGCCAGCGTCTCGCGCCCGTAAAACAGGCCGGCCGCATCGGCTGCACTGATACGAATTCCGCCGGGCCGCACGTCGAGAGAGTACGCGCCGCTGCGATGCAAGCCGCGCAGCGGGATACGAAACGTACGAATGCTCGCGCGGGCCGAATCGCTCGGCGAACTTCCGGCCGGCCAGACGTAGACCCCGCTGCGGCTGCGAATCGTCTGCGGATACGGGACAACCGGGAAGATGCCGGACTCAGCGTACCGGCGCAACGGCAAGCCGGCGCGTGCATTTTGCGCGCAGCCGGCCGCCGCCA
Organism: Vulcanimicrobiota bacterium; assembly: GCA_963777315.1. GTDB lineage: Bacteria > Vulcanimicrobiota > Vulcanimicrobiia > Vulcanimicrobiales > Vulcanimicrobiaceae > CAVYEM01. Next base: position 657,621 of record CAVZQC010000002.1, on the reverse strand, counting down.
GCAAACAGATTACGACTGCGGTGCGAGCCGCAGTAAGACGAGCGAGCTTGCTAGCGCTTTTTGCGCCCGCTCGATTTTTTCGCGCCGGTTTTCCGCGCCGGCGCAGCACTGCGCGCCGTTCCCTTTTTTGCGCCTTTGCGAGCGGACGGCTTGGCCGCGCCTTTGCGCCCTGCTCCAGCCCTGGCCCCGCCTTTGCGCGACATCACCGCTTCCTTGAGTGCTTTGGCCGGCAAGAATTTGAACACGCGCTTCGCGGGGACCTTGACCGGCTCGCCGGTAGCGGGATTGCGCGCGACGCGTGCGGCGCGATCCCGAACTTTGAACTGTCCGAATCCGGGGATCTTCACCGCTTCGCCCGAGCACACCGCGCCTTGAATGTCTTCGAAAACGCCGTCGATCAACGCGACCGCGTCCCTTCGCGACATTTCAGACCGCTCCATCGCCGTGCGAACCAAATCGACTTTATTCATCGGCTTCCTCTCATGCTGATCCGGGTGATGCAAAAAGCGCTATTTTTCGCCTTGCTGTACCGCTTTTTTCGCGCTTTTCCTGCGGCAAATGCGCGGGCGCCGTGCAGGTATCGCGCGCACCGAAGTGCCATAAAATGCGAGCAGGCCGACGGATTTCATCCGTCAGCCTCTCTGCCCGCACGTCATCGCCGCACTGCTCGGAAAACGTCCGTTGCACCGGACGGTATGCCGCGCGTCCTGGGGGAAGGCCGGGCGGCTCGCGGACGTTCTCTTTGCCGGGATAACGACCCGTCAGGATCGCGTTATCGATCGTCTGCCGAGTGCTGACAACGTAGCATGAGCTCGACATTGCTCCGATAGGACGTTTGGGACCGCAGGCAAGGGCTTGTGCCAGCCCGTTGGGACTGTGTCCCATCCCGTAATGCCCAAACCAAAAGCAGCCTAGCCAGGGTATTCTATGTGTAACGCTCGCACGATAAGGAAGACCACAGTGAAAATCGCCCGCATCATGTTTGCTGTGCTGCTTAGCGCAGCGCTTCCGCTCCCGGCATTTGCGCAACCGCACGTCATCGCGGAACTGGGCTCTGCGCCTTTGCTCGGCCAAATCACTTCGACACCGCAACTCCAAGCCGACGTATCCCGCCAGCGTGCGCTCTTCGAAAACGCCGGGCTCAAACTCGGACTCACGCCCGACGAGTTTTCACAATTCGCAACGCGCATCGCAGCCAAGCAATTGACGTACGTTACCGTCCCGCGCCATCTCGACGCAATGAGCTGGGCAAGCGGCGGACAAGTCCACGTCGTTCGCGACGTCATCATCCCCGCTCGGACCAAAGGATGGGAAGTCGACCTGCGCGAGGGCAATCAAGTCCTGGCGATCTTCGTGCCGGCACGCTGCGCCAATCTTTCACTGCTGCGACGCAGCGTGCCGATGGTCGCAAAAGCAGCGCGCCCGCACCCGGTAGCAGTCGCCGCCGCCGCAACGGCTCCTCCGCAAGTCGCGGCACCGCCGCCGGCCCCTGCTCCAGCCGTTGCAATGCCTGCACCGCCTGCAGCCACGCCGATGCCGTATCAAAGCGTCGCCGCGTCGACTCCTCCAGCGCATCGCATGGGTTGGTGGCCTCTGCTGCTGATCCCAATAGTCGCACTGCTGGCCGGCCACGGCGGCAGCAGTGTTCCGCCGCTAAATGCCGGTACGCCGCCCGGCGGAGGAGGACCGCCGCCGGTCGGGCCGACGCCGCCTCCGGTCGTGTGTCCGACAGCGTCGCCCTGACGTGAAGAAATGGGAGCCGCGCTAAGCGGCTCCCATTTCCTGTTTGGCTTCCATCAGGCGCTCGCCGATTTCGTTCAGCTCCTCTTTATCGAAGAGCTCGCGCGCCATCTTGAACATGGGGCCCTCCTCTTCTTTGACGTGGTGGTTGACCAGTTCTTTGAGGACCGACAGCTTGGGCTTGTACGTCTCGTCCTTGGGATCCAACGCTTCCAGTTCGTGAATCAAGTTCTTGACGATCGCGTGCTCTTCGTACGCTTCGAGCACCTCGTCGCGCTCTTCGCTGTTCTCTGCGCGCCGGCGAAACTCCGGATAAAAGATCGTCTCCTCGATTTTTGCGTGCACGGTGAGCTCTTTGTCGATGCGCGCGAACAATTTTTTGCGCTGCGCGTTTGCGCGATCGCCCAAGCCTTCGACCTCGCCGAACAGCAGCTTGACTTTCTTGTGATCTTCCTTCAGCAATCTGAGTGCGTCCACGAATTCCTCCAGTTTCAGAATAGCGAAAAGCATCTACCCTGCTTTTGCGCATTACGCACGCCTACAATCAGGATCGGCGATGAGAGTTGCGGTCAGGAGCTGAGGAACCGACTGTTCGCGTACCACGCGATCCAGAGCGGATTCTATGCGCTCGTAGCCCTTGTCGCCGGCTTGGAAGTGGCGCAGGTGATGCGATCGATCGAAGATGTAGTACGCGGGCACGAACTGGTTCTCGAAGCGATCGACGATCGTATGCTCGTTGTCGATAGCGCAGGGCTGGGTCATCTTCATCGCCTGCAGCGCATCTTCTCGAACCGCCTGCGCGTCGAGTTCGGCAGGCGATCTCGGCTGGTGAACGCTCAAGAACGCCAGGCCGTCGGCAGCATATTCGTCGCGCCAGCCATTGACCTGATCTACGACGCTATGGCACAGGTAACAACTGATCGACCAAAAGTGAACGAGCACCGGCCGTCCCGCCAAGTCCGCGTCGTTCGGTTGCCCGTTCACCCATGCGGCAACTCCCTCCAGCGAGGGGAGGAGGCTGCGCATACGCAACGGCATCTACGCCTTCTGCAGGAGCGCTTTGCCGGGTTTCCATTCCGCCGGGCAAAGACCGCCGGTTTGCAGGGCTTGCAGCACGCGGATCGTTTCCTCCACGCTGCGCCCGACGTTGTCGTCCGTAACGACGGCGTACTTGAGAATCCCCTCGGGATTGACGATAAACAGACCGCGCTGAGCTACGCCGCTTTTTTCATCGAGCACGCCGTACGCGCGCGCCGTTTCCTTGGTGTAGTCGGAAGCCAGCGGATACTTCAAGCCGGCGATGCCGTTCTGCTCGCGCGGTACTTTCATCCACGCCCAATGGCTGTGTTCGGAATCGCACGAACATCCCAGCACTTCGGCATCGAACTCGCGCAATTCACCGTAGCGATCCGACAGCGCGGTAATCTCCGTCGGACACACGAACGTAAAGTCCAGCGGATAAAAGAAAAAGATCAGCCACTTTCCGCGATAGTCGGAGAGCTTGACCTTTGTGCCGAGATCTTTGGCGCTGCTCGCGCCCTTGGTGCTGGGCAACTCAAAATCGGGTGCGGGTTTACCAACCTGTGCTAACACTTGCAGTTTTCCAACCTTTACGAAAGAAGCGATAGTAGACATATTGCGCCGGCCCGGCGCATCTGCCGAGCTTACCCAACCGGCTGAAATACCTTCAGCGTTTCACTTTCTTACGGGCGCCGGGTCGCTTCATCGTCGCGGGTGCCGCCGGAACGGCGGGTGCGCCGGGCTCTTGGCTCGCCGAGTCGTTTTCTTGCGCTGCCGGCGCTTGCGGCAGTGCGGCGGCCGGTTTCTTCAAGCGAAGCGTCTGAAAACTCGCCTGGAACCGCTGTCCGCCGGGGTCGCCGCCCTTGCGTTGTCTGGCCATGAATACAGTATACCGTATGCCGCACGTACAATTGGAGGCGAACGAATCGTAAGAGAAACTGCCGCCCGATCGGAGGATACTGATGAAACGCACGCTGATTTGCGCGGCGCTGATGCTGGCCGCACTGCTTGTTGCCGCTCCCGCATGGGCTGCCGTGGGACCGCCGCTTCCCAAACCCGCGTCTTCGTTCAACGCCGGAAGCATGCGCGTCGACGTGTACGGCACGCCGGGAAAACCGGCGCTCGTCTTCATTCCGGGGTTGGCATGCGGGCCTTGGGAGTGGTCCGCCGAGATCGAGCGGCTCGCTCCCAGCTACACGATTTATGCGCTCACGTTGCCCGGTTTCGATGGGGTTGCAACGGCTTCGGGCGATTTGTTCGCGAGCACGAGCGGTGATGTTTGGAGCATGCTGCAAAGCCATCAGATATCCAAGCCCATCCTCATCGGGCACAGCCTGGGCGGCACGCTGGCGATCATGCTGGCGGAACAGCATTCCGACCGCCTCGGCGGCGTAATCGCCGTCGACGGACTTCCGATCTACCCCGGTTCCGAACGCGAGACGCCGCAGCAGCGCGCTCAAGGCGCGCAGCGCATGAGTTCCATGATCCAGTCCGCTTCGACGCCCCAGCTGTTCGAACAAGCCGAAAAGACGTACACCTTGCCGTACATGATCAGCTCGAAAGCGGACATCGATGCCGTCGCACCGCTTACCGCCAGAAGCGATCCCAAAGCCGTGGCGGCTTGGATCTCGCAGGATCTCGTTCTCGACCTGCGCCCGCAATTGCAAAAGGTCGGCGTGCCGCTGCTCGAGATCGCTCCCTACGATCCCACGCTGGACGGCTCGAGGTTCGCGACTCCGGCAGCCAAAGCGGCCTACTATGCCGGACTGCTTTCGGGTGACGCCACGGCCAAGGTGGAGATCGTGCAAGGGTCCAGGCACTTCATCATGTTCGACAAGCCCGAGCAACTGCACGCCGACATAGCCGGTTTCCTGACCGGCAGGTGAAAACCGCGCCCTTTTAAGCGGGTCTTATGAAAGGAATGACCGCTGCGGAATTGCCGTACACGCCGGAAGTGCAGGCGCAGACCCGGCCCATCTTCGAGCGCGTCGCGCACGTTATCCCGGCCGTCGAATGGCCTATCCACGCCCCCTATGTCGCCGAAATACAGCGGCTCAAACGCGAGCGCAACGCAGTCATTCTTGCGCACAACTACCAGGTGCCCGAGATTTTTCACACCGTCGCCGACATCGTGGGTGATTCGCTGGGTTTGGCGATGGAAGCCGCGCGCACCGACGCGCAAGTCATCGTCGTCTGCGGCGTGCATTTCATGGCCGAAACCGCCAAGCTGGTCAACCCGGGCAAAACCGTTCTCGTGCCGGACTTGCGCGCGGGCTGTTCGCTGGCCGAGTCGATCACGGCCGCCGACGTGCGGCTTTTGCGCGAGCGCTATCCCGGCGTTCCGGTCGTGACGTACGTCAATACGTCGGCGGAAGTCAAAGCCGAATCCGACGTGTGCGTGACCAGCGGCAATGCGCTCAAAATCGTCAAAGCGCTAGGCGCTGCGCGCGTCATCTTTCTTCCCGACGAATATCTGGCCAAGTGGGTCGCGTCCCAGACTGACGTGCAGATCGTTGCATGGAAGGGGCACTGCGAAGTGCACGAGCGCTTTACCGGCGATCAAATCCGCGCTTACCGCCAGGACGATCCGTCGCTGGTCGTTCTCGCACATCCGGAATGTCCTCCCGACGTTTTGGCCGCCTGCGATTACGTCGGATCGACGCAAGGAATGGGACGGTACGTGGAGACGCTTGCGGCTCGCGCCGGCGCCGGCAAACCGCGCGTCGTGATGATCACCGAGTGTTCGATGGCCGACAACGTGTCGGCGCGATTCCCGCAAGTCGAGTTCGTGCGCCCGTGCAATCTGTGCCCGCACATGAAACGCAATACGCTACCCAAGATATTGCACTCGCTGCAGACCATGGAGTACGAAGTCCGCATCGAGCCTGCCGTCGCGCAGCGTGCGCGTGCTGCCGTGGAGCGGATGCTGCAGTACAGTGCATAGCGACGTCCTCATCGTCGGTGCGGGCATCGGAGGTTTGACCGCTGCGCTCAAACTCGCGCCGCACCGCACCGGCGCGGGCTCCGGCCCTGCAGTGACGGTGCTGTGCAAAACGGCGCTGGGAAGCGGCGCCACCACCGATTGGGCGCAGGGCGGCATTGCGGCCGCGATCGGCGCGGACGATTCGCCGGCGCTGCACAAAATCGACACGCAGCGTGCAGGCGCAGGCCTTTCGGACGAAGCGATCGTCGATATCCTCACCCGCGATGCGCCCGCGCGCATCGAAGATCTGCTCGAGCTCGGCGCAGCGTTCGATCGCACTGCGGCCGGCACGCTGGCGCTGGGACGCGAAGCCGCGCACACGCGACGGCGCATCATCAAAGCCGGCGGGGACGCAACCGGCCGCGAGATTCTCACCACGCTGATAACGGCGGTTCGGGCGACGCCGGCGATCGCCGTGCTCGAAAACGTCGTCGCCGACGATCTCATCGTAACCGACGGCCGCGTCACCGGCGTGTACGCTCACCATGCCGATACGCGCGAATACTTGATCGTGCATTCGCGAGCAACGGTTCTGGCTAGCGGAGGCATCGGGCGGCTCTACCGTTACACGACCAACCCGCCGCAATCCACCGGCGACGGAGCGGCGATGGCCGCGCGCGCGGGAGCGGTACTGGGCGACGTCGAGTTCGTGCAGTTTCATCCGACGGCGCTCGCGGTCGCGAGCGATCCGCTGCCGCTGGTGACGGAAGCGATTCGGGGTGAAGGCGCGATCCTACGCAACGATTTGGGCGAACGTTTCATGCTCGACCTGCACGAGGATGCCGAACTCGCGCCCCGGGACGTCGTTGCACGAGCGATCTTTTTTCAGCAGCGCGCGGGCCGGACCGTCGGCCTTGACGCGCGCGAAACGATCGGCGATGCCTTTCCGCGGGCGTTTCCCACGGTGTTCGCCGCGTGCATGCACGCGGGAATCGATCCGCGCCGGATCGCAATACCGGTCACGCCCGCCGCGCATTATCATATGGGAGGAATCGCCGTCGATGCCTGGGGCCGTTCGTCGCTTGCAGGTCTGTGGGCATGCGGCGAAACCAGCGCCACCGGCGTGCACGGCGCGAATCGTTTGGCCAGCAATTCGCTGCTCGAAGCGCTCGTATACGCAACCCGAGTGGCCAAAGACGTCGCCGGCGCCCGGCTGCCGGCAGCGTCGACGCGGTTCGAATATGGCTTGGCGACGCAACCGGCGAGCGACGACGACGATCAAGCCGTTGCCGACGTGCGAGCCCTGATGTACGCCAACGTCGGACTGGTGCGTGACGATTCGGGCTTGCGCGCCGCGCTGGAGCGGCTGGCGTCGTTGGACGGCGCGCACCCGGCGCAAAGCAACGAGCTGCGCAATTTGATTACGGTGGGACGCCTGATCGCGCGGGCGGCGCTCGCGCGCAAAGAAAGCCGCGGAAGCCACTACCGCAGCGATTACCCGCATGCGGATCAAGCTTTTGCCAAACGCTCGTTCACCACGCTCGCCGGCGTTGCATAGCAGTCCTCACCGGCTCGTGTTCGAGCCGATCGTGCGAAACGCGCTGCTGGAAGACATCGGTCACGGCGGCGATCTCACCACGGAGGCAATCGTGCCCTCGGACCTGCGCGCGACCGGCCGAATCGTCGCGCGGACCGGCGGAATCGTCGCGGGAATCGACGCCGCCCGCATAACGTTCGAACTGCTCGATCCGGGCGCGAAGATTCGCAATCACGTGCGCGACGGCGACCGCGTACAGCCGCAGCAGACCATATCCACGATATCGAGCAGCGCGCAAGCGCTGCTTACCGGCGAACGCACCGCGCTCAATCTCATGTGCCGGCTGTCCGGAATCGCGACTGCGACACGGCGCTTGGTGGACTTAGTTGCGCCGTACCGCGCGCAAATCGTCTGCACTCGCAAGACGACGCCGGGCTTGCGCGCGCTGGAAAAATATGCCGTGCGCTGCGGCGGCGGCGCCAATCACCGGTTCGGTTTGGACGACGGCGTTCTGATCAAAGACAATCATCTCGCGCTGTCGGGTTCGATCGCCGCAGCGGTGCAGTCCGCGCGCGAACGTGCCGGCCACATGGTGAAGATCGAAGTGGAGGTCGATACGCTCGATCAGCTGGCCCAAGCCCTGGAAACGCGGATCGACGCCGTGCTCCTGGACAACATGCCGCCCGAACGGCTTGCGCAGGCGGTACGGATGATCGGCGGACGCGCGATCAGCGAGGCCTCGGGGGGCATCTCGGAAGAGAGCGTCGCGAGCGTGGCGGCCGCGGGCGTAGATCTGATTTCATCGGGCTGGATCACCCACAGCGCTCCGGCGCTGGATTTGGGACTCGACGTAGAAACATAGGGCATGGACATTCGCAGCACGCCGCCGCAGCCGGCCCCGCCCAAGACGAACTACGATACCGATCCGCCTCCCGCATTGGTTGAATTCATGTCGACGGGATGGATGGACGCGCCGATTACCGTGGCGACTGCGCCGCAGAGCGCTCGCTTCAAAGAACGCAGGCGCGCGCTGTCGCAAGCGTTTCCCGGCACGCACGTGCTCGTAGCGTCCGGGACGGAAAAGGTGCGCGCGAACGACACGAATTTCCGGTTTCGCCCGTCGAGCGATTTTGCGTATCTGGTCGGCCCCGGCGAGCCTGCCGGATTGCTCGTGCTCGAGCCGCACGACGGCGGGCATCGCGCAATCTTGTTCGTGCCGCCGCACAACCGCGGTCAAGCGGAATTTTTCACCGACCGCGTGCACGGCGAACTTTGGGTCGGCCGCCATCGCGGCGTGGACGAAAGCCAGCTGTACTTCGGGGTCGAGGCATGCCGGCCGATCGGCGAGATCGAGCAGTATCTGGAAGATCTGCGCATTCGCGGCTGCACCGTGCGTGCGGTCGACGAAGATGCCGAACTGGCCGCGCATCTGGCGGAAATGCGTTTGATCAAAGACGACTACGAAATCGCCGAACTTCGCCGTTGCGTGGAGATCACCAAACGCGCGTTTGAAGACGTCATCCGTATTCTTGGGCGCGCACGATCGGAACGCGAGATCGAGGCCGCCTTCTGGAGCCGCGCGCGCATCGAAGCCCACGACGTAGGATATTTGACCATAGCCGCAGCCGGAACGCATGCCTGCACACTGCATTGGAACCACAACGGGGGCGAACTTCATGCAGGTGACTTGCTGCTGCTGGATGCGGGCGTGGAAGCCGAATCGCTGTACACGGCCGATATCACGCGCACGCTGCCGATTTCCGGAACCTTCAGCGGCGAACAACGCGCTTTGTACGAGCTGGTCTACGAGTCGCAGCGCGCCGCATTCGCTCAGGTGCGTCCGGGCAACGAATTTTTGGAACCCAATCGGGCCGCGATGCGCGTGCTTGCGCAGGGGTTGATCGATCTTGGGGTATTGCGGTGCTCGCTCGACGAAGCGCTGGATCCGCAAAAGCAGTATCACAAGCGCTATACGCTTCATAACGTCAGTCATATGCTCGGGCTCGACGTGCACGACTGCGCGAAAGCGCGAAGTGAAACGTACCGTTACGGCAAGCTGCGCACCGGCATGGTTCTCACGGTCGAACCGGGGCTTTACTTTCAGCCGGACGATGCGACCGTTCCCGAGCGTTTCCGCGGAATCGGCGTGCGGATCGAAGACGACGTTCTGGTCACCGGCGGCGGCCACGACAACCTTTCCGCCATTCTGCCGTCCGCGCCCGACGCGGTGCAATCGTGGATATCGGATCTGCAGACGTCTTGATCGTCGCTGCCGCGGCATAACCGTCGATCCATGCTCGAGGTCGATCGCGTTGGCAAAGATTTCGGCGCCGTCCGCGCCGTGAGCGACGTGTCGTTCCGCATCGACCGCGGGCACACGTTCGGCTTGCTCGGCCCCAACGGCGCCGGAAAAACCACGACGATGCGCATGATCGTGGGAATCTATGCTCCCGACGGCGGCCGCGTAACGTGGGACGGCTTACCGATCACCGATCGCGTGCGCCGCAGATTCGGGTATTTGCCCGAAGAGCGCGGCCTCTACGGCAAGATGCAGGTCCGCGACCAAATCGTTTATTTCGGACGCCTCCACGGTTTGACCGAACCCGACGCCGGAACTCGGGCGGACGGCTGGATAGAAAAGCTCGGGCTGCAAAGCTATGCCTCCAGACCGTGCGCGGAGCTTTCCAAAGGCAACCAGCAGAAGGTGCAGGTGGCGTGCGCCGCGGTCCACGATCCGGAACTGCTGATCCTGGACGAACCGTTTTCGGGGCTCGATCCCGTCAACGCCGATGCTTTGCTGCACACGCTGGAAGAACTTCGCAAGCGTGGGACCGCGCTGGTGCTCTCGAGCCATCAAATGTGGCAGCTCGAGCAGCTTTGCGATGAGTTCTGCATCATCACCGCCGGACGCAACCGCGCGGCCGGAACGCTCGCCCAGCTGCGCGCCGCATGGCCGACTCGGGTGATCAAGGTCGAGCCGCACTCCGGCGCCGTCAGGCTCGTGCTCGAAGGCGTGCCACAGACTCGCGCGCTGCCCAGCGACAACGGTGCGCTGTATTACGAAGTTCCGGCCGGCACGCCGCTGCCGGCCCTGTTGCGCGAATTGATCGATGCCGATGCGATCACGCGTTTCGAGTCGATAGAGCCCTCACTGCACGACATCTACATCCGCACGATCGAGCAGTCAACGTGAACGCGTTCGTCACCGTTTACTCCGCCGAAGTGATGCGCCGGCTTCGTTCGCGCGCCTTCATCATCGGGCTGGTCGTGGGCGCCTTAGGCATAGTGCTCATGCTGCGGCTGCCCGTTTTGATGGAATCCTTCGCGTCCCAATCCTATCGCGTCGTTCTAGCGGGCGACCCGGCGCTGGTGAATCGCGCCAAACCGATGCTGCAAAAAGACTACAACATCGTCGCGACCATGCCGGGCCTCGTGCATCCGACCCCCGCCGATTTGCAGTCGCACCAGAACGCCTCGGCGGTGATCGTACTCGTTCGCTCGGCTCGCGGCCTGAGCGTGTCGGTTTACACCAAAGATCCCGGCTCGTTGAGCGTGAGCGAGGTCCGGCGCGATCTGCTCGCGCTGCACGTCGGCTTTTCGATGAACCTTTCAGCCCGGCAAGTCGATCGGCTGCTGACGATGCCGATCGACGTCAAACCGCTTTCCTCCAAATTCGGCACCGCGGCGCAGGCCGATCAAGCGCGCGTCGTTGCAAACGTGCTGATCTTTCTGTTGTACCTGCTGATCGTTCTCAACAGCCAGCTCATCATGACCTCGGTCGCCGAGGAAAAAACCAGCCGGATCGCCGAGCTGCTCGTGGCATCGGTGCGTCCCAGCTCGCTGCTGGCAGGCAAGATCGCGGCATCGGCAAGCTTAGCGATTCTGCAGATGGCACTCTGGGTCGCGATCGGCTTCATCGTGGGGACGCACGGACCCGGCGCAACCGGCAGCATCAATCCCGGATCCACGGACTCGAACGCTTTTTCGCTGAGCGGCATTTCGCCGGCCGACATCGTGGGCTTCGTGGTGTTCTTCATGATCGGCTATCTGCAAATGGCCACGATGTTTGCCGCAATCGGCTCGCTGATCAACCGAACGGAGGACATCGGCAGCATCGGCGGCCCGTTCTTCATCCCGGTCATCGCCGCTTTGCTGATCGCCGTTACGGCGTTGCAAGTCCCCGACGCGCCGTTCGTGATCGTCACGAGCTTCATCCCGCTCATCGCGCCGTTCGTCATGTTCGCGCGCATCGTGGTGAGCAGCGTGCCGCTGTGGCAAATCGTTGCGTCTCTGGCGATCAACCTCGCGGCAATTTGGGCCATCGCCGTGCTGGGTGGAAAGATTTACCGCATCGGCATGCTGCTGTACGGGCGGCCGCCGAAGCTCTCGCAGCTATGGCACGCGCTGAGGGCGTAGCGCTAGGGAACGACGCGCAGTTTGCGCACGAACGTTTGCACGCCGATCCCCTGCGTGACGTCCGCCGTCACGTAATACGTTTTGGGCGAGCTGACGCCGGGCGCGTCGATCGTGATCGCGTTTTGGCCCGAAGGAATGTCGCCCTGCTCGATCGTGTTGCCTGCAGCGTCGGTCACCGAAACGCGCGCGTCGCCGTGTTTGCCAGAGATGCCGACGGTCACCGTTTCGCCCGGCGCAGCGGATTGCGTTGAAAGACGCAGGGCCGGCGGCTGCGTTTTTGCCCCGGCAGCGTGAACGCTTTCGACTTTCGGCGGCACAGCCGCCGGAAGCACCGTGAAGCCTAGGCTCGCCAGCGTGTCGGCGCCGCCGATTCGCGCGTGCAGCACCGCGCGCAGCCGGCGTCCTGCCGCGCCTTGCGGCACGGCGATCGTGGTCGCGCCGTCCTGGTTCATCGGCGCGCTCGCCCACAGGCGCCCATCGGCGCCGAACAGCCATATCTCTCCATCGCGCGCATTGGTAGCGTACGCGAACGTGAGATCGCTTTTCGCGCGAACTGCTTGCGTCACCAGCGCGAATTCGCTGATGCGGGGAGCGGGAAGCTGCGCGGTCTTTCGCGCGGCGCGCACGGCGGCAGGCGCAACGGCAATCCGGCGCGCGACCGCGAGCGAGCCGAGCGGACCGTCCACGCGAGCGGAAAGCACGACGTCGCCTCCTGCGCCGGCCGGTAGCGTGAAATGCAGCGTTCCCTGATGCGCCGACACCAGACCGGCAAAGAGCTGGCGTCCATCGGCGGTCGTGAGCGCATACCGCATCGTCGCCCAACCGGCAAATGCGTAAGGCACGTCGAGCGCGCTTCCCGGGAAGATGCGCGCCGGCGCGGCCATCGCTTGTATTCGCGGGCTCGCAGACTGCGGCGGCAAACGACACTCCGGCAGTCAGTGCAATTGCGGCCGCCACCGCAGCAGACCAGCGCGAACGCGCGGGAATTTTCGCCGGCGCCGGCGCTTCGAGCGAAAACGCAACGTCGTCTCCGGCAATCTGCACGATCGCACGGTCATACGGGCCAACGTCCGCCGCGCGCACCGGAAGCAGCGTTTCCGATATGGAAAACGGCGCGACTCGAACGTCGAGCGGATACGCGGGAACCGGCTCGCCGCGCAGCTTGGCGCACGTCATTCGAGCACGCAGGCAAAGACTGCTCTGGTTGACGATCCGAAGCGCGTAATTGGCGGTCCCCGCGCGCTTGTCGTACCCCGCGAGGGCGAGGTGCCCTTCGACGTCGCCGCTTGCAGCTTTTAGCCGGGCGCGCGTGCCGTACGGCTGTACGCGCTGCGGGAGCCGTTGCGCGAGCGCTAGAGCGTCCATCAGCAGCTCTCCTTGAGTGCGTCGGTTGCCGGGGAGTCCGGTAAAGGCGTGGGAGCGGTTACCGCGTTTTGCGCGGTGTTTTGCAGCGAAGCGCCGACCGCCGTGTCGAGTTCGGGATAGCAGCTCATCAGCGTGCCGATGTCCGGGGTGTCGAAGAAGTTTTCGCTTGCGGTGAGCGTTTGCGTATTGGAGCCGAGCGAACCCTGCATCGGCCCGGGCACCGTCACCTGCGTCGAGATGTTGCTCGAAGTCTGCGAAAACAGCACCGGCGAATCCAGCTGGCCTCCGGAAAGCACCGCGGTGCCTTTGGTGCACGTACCGTTCGTGGTGCCGGCGGGCGACCAAAACGCAGGAGCGGTAGGACCGGGAAAGGTGTTCGAATTGGTCAGCGCGTCGCTGGTCGGCGCCGTGCACGCGGTGCTTACCGAAGGCGAGCGGATCGCATTATACAGCGCATAGGTGCTGTATCCGACGTACGGCGCAGCTTCATTCGAAACCAGTCCGCTGTACCGAACGGCGATTTGGACGCGCTCGTTCTGCACGCTGGACTGCACGGCCCAAATCACGCCGAAGAGCAGCAGTAAGAAGAGCGGCAGAAAAATCGCGCTCTCGATCATCGCCACGCCGCGCTGTGCGTTCGCAGCGGCTATTTGCACGTGAAGCTCGTTCCGCTGCTGAGTTGACCGGAGAACGGCTTGATCGCCATTGCTTGCCACCATCCCGTTGCTTCCAGAATGCCTTGATCGCGCGGCGTGTACGTAAAGCCCCACTTGCCGTCGGAAACCGCCGGGTTTCCTTGATTGTACGGGTTGTCCGGGTTGCCGCCGAAATCGATGCGATAGTTGGGATCGCCGTTGCCGAACACGGAGGTACCGGCAGTGCTATCGGGATACTCCGACGGCTGAAACACTTGCCCCGAAACCGGATTGTTAATCGAACCCACGTACATGAACTCTTGCGTGCTCATGATGCTCGTTGCCGCGGCCCGTCCGACGGCTTGATACGTCTGCGGAGTGAATTTGAAGAACGAGCCAAGCAGCGGCTGCACGTTCGCGCACGCCACGATCTCCAATTCGAGCGGTGAAAGATCCGGTTTTGGCGTGACCGACGTTCCGCCGCCCACGGCAAAGGCGCAGCAATCCGAGTATACGTCTTCGACGTAACTGTCGGCACGCGGCTGGTAGCCCACGAGCGAATAATTGAACGCGCAGTCGCCGCCGTTGGGTTTTCCGCAATTTTGCTGATAGAGCGTGAGCGCGGCCGCAATCGCTTCGACTTGATCTTCCTGGCTCGGATAGCTGATGCGATGAAGCAGCGCTATGTCGTTCGTATAGCGCGTGAGCGCGTCCAGATAATTCTGCCGCAGCGAGGCATAGATCGCCGTGCACGTGGCAGGTCCCTCGTCGCCGGGCTTGGAGTCGCAGCCGCCGCTGCCGGAAATTACCTCGAGCAAATCGTTGATGATGTAGCGAATGCGATATTCCTCGACCGCGGCTGCGTGCAGCTGCGCGATCGTTTCATTCCACTGCGACGTTTGCACGGTCAGCATGCCGCGCGCCGCCGCATCCGCTGCGTTCTGCGCCCGCATCTGCCAGCGCAGCGTCGAGCCGAAGCTCAGAGCCATTGCCAGCAGCACGAGAGTGGTAAGCGAACCGAATGCCCAGATGGGCAGCGTCTGCCCGCGCTGCGAATGGTTCATGCGCCCGGTGCGCCCGCCCCGCATCCCGACGTCACGTTCACCGGATACAATCGCCCCGGCGTCGAGCTGCCGTTTTCGCCGCGAACCGGCATGTAGTCCCAGCCGTACACCAGTTTAAACGAAGCTCCGTTCCAGGCGGACACCGACGACGGACCGCCGGCCCAGTCGTAGTTGCCCCCTGAGGCATACGCCGGCATCGTCGCCGGAAACGCGGCGGCCAAATCGGCGTAGATGCGCTGATGACATGCGGCGGTCTGAAACACTCCGTCCGGTCCGACCCCGTTCTGCAGCGCCTTGTAGTTGTCGTTTTTGAGGTACTCGCCAAGACCCAGCGCCCGCAGCGTGCGATTGGCACACGTGGGTCCCCACGGAATCGCGTCGCCGCAGTACCAAATGAACGCCAAATTCAGGTAGTACGGCGGCACGTTCTGATCGTCGCCGGTGAGCGGCTCTTCGAGCGTGCTGTAAGCCGCGCTCGAATCGTACGCGACGCCCTGCGCGTCGTCGTCGTGATTGCCGATCATCGATTTCCCATCGACGCTGCCGCTGCTGAGCGTGACGCTTTTGCCCAGCACCGAGAGCCAGTTCAGGTTCATCGACGAGGACACTTGTATGCGCTGCGGCCGAAGCAGCGAGGCGCCGCCGAATCGGTTTTTCAGGTTTCCCCATTGGGTGAAATTCACCGGAACGTTCGTGAGCGGCGGGCTCGCGGGAGCCGGCGTAAAGTTGAGTTTGACGTTCGGGAACACCGGCGCGAGGGCTGCGTCCAGGCTGCTCAGATTCGTCGAGCCGGCCGAGTAATTGTGCGCCATGAAAAAGGTCGCACCGTCGAGCTCCATCTGATAAAAGCCCATCGCGGCGATCTGCACCGCTCCGAGCACCATCAGCATCGTAAAGCCCAGAGTGAGCGCAGTTTCCACCAAAGCGGCACCGCGCGTCGCGACGCAGGGCACGCAGGCTACGGCGGCGGCGCAGTCTGGAACGACTGCATGTTGGACGAAACGCTCGCGAGCAAGCCGTTTGCGCTCGCCGCGATTCCGAGAAGCACGATCGTCGCGCCGGCCGAACACAGCGCCACGATCAAGCCGTATTCGACCAGCGTGCTCGCCGATTCGTCGCACAGCATCGCCGCAGCCGCGCGCAGCATCAGTGCGTCAGCACTTCCGGCGTCATGATGAACACGACATCCGACCGATCGTTTTGGTAACTGGTCGACGTAAAGAGCTTGCCCAAAATCGGTATGTCGCTGAGCACGGGCAGCTTGGTCAAGACGCGCTGCTCGACGTGCCGTACCATGCCGCCCATGATGATCGATTCACCGGGCTGCGTGATGACGTTGGTTGCCAGCCGGCTCTCCTTGAGCGCCGGCACCAAAAAGCCGTTCTGATTGACGCCGTCTTGAAAATCGAGGTCCGATATGTCCGGCTCGATGTCCGCCTCTACCGATCCGTCGCCGAGCAGCTGCGGCGTGACGTTGAGCTGCACGCCGAATTCCTTGTAGATAATGCTCACTTGTCCGAGCCCCGTGGCGAACGGAATCGGCACTTGGCCGCCGACGAGAAACGTTGCCTTGTTTCCGGGAGTGGTCACCAAGTCGGGGGACGAGAGCACCCGCGCATGCCCCTGCTGAATGAGCAAATTGAGCGTAGGCGCGAGCGTTACGGTGCGGAAAAATGCGCCCACTTTGAGACCGGAACCCGGCGGCCCGGGATTTTCGACCACCGGAAAGAGCGGCGAAGCAATCGAGTACGTGCCGTCCGGATGGAACACCGCCGATTGCAGCTGTACGCCCAAATTCTTTTGCGCCGTGCGGTCGACTTCGAGAACGTACACCTTTATGTCGATCTGCGTGTGCGTGTCGGTGCTGATGCGATCGAGCAATTGGCCTTGCGCCGAGAGATATGCTCCGGCCAAGCCTTTGGCCCGCTCCAGGATCGCCTGCGCGGTGACCAAATCGTGGACGTGCCCGCTGACGATCACGTTGCCTTTGCCGTCGGGATCGACGCGGATGTCGTTCGCGCCCGGAAGGCTGGCCAGATCGCGCTGCAGATCTCCCAATGGATGCGCGACCGTCACCGCGTTGACGATCGTGTAGCTCTGCTTTTTCGCGTATTGCTCGAACCGGTTGAGCACGTCGTCGAGCGCGGTGAAGTGCGCTCCGTCCGCGACGGTGCCGCGCACGACGACCGAGTCGCGAAAGCTGACGATCTGCACGGACGGCTCGTCGATCGAGCTGCGCAGCATCTGGGCGAGATCGTCCATGCTCTGCTCGCTCACCGTGATCTCATAGGTTGCGCGCCGTCCGCTTTCCCAAACGAAAACCGTCGTGTGCCCCGGAGCTTTGGCGTTGATCACGAGCTGTGACGTACCGATCGGAAGAACGCCCGCGATTCGGCCGTCGCCCACGGCAACGCGGGTAAGTCCGGGCGTCTGCAGCAGCACCGAGTGTCCGGACTGCACTGCCAGCAGCGCCACGGTTTCGGCGCAGCGGACCTGTAGAGGCGCACCGGCCGCAGCGGCCAGTACGCAGGCAGCGAGCAAAACAGCGAGCCGAAGCCGCATAAAAGAATGCCTCCGAACGGTTCCTTGCTGCTATTATGCCACGCGCGGATACGTTAACACGTCAACAAGCAATAGACGTTCTGTCATAAAAGCGTACAATCACGGCGTTTCGTCTTGCGCAAACCGGGCGAGCGATGGCATGATGCATCCACCGAGAGGACACATAAACCGCTTACGCCGCGACCGGCCTTCCCCACCAGCCGCGGCGTAAACGGTGGAGATCCGCGCAGAGGAGGCGCTATGGTCGGTACACTGCACGCGCGTCGCACGACCTTAGCGATAGCCGTCGTTTTGGCGCTCGCCACGGGATGGCTCACGCTGAGCTATCTTTCCGGTCTGCAGCGGCGCAGCAATGCCGACAGCGCGCCCGTGCAGGTTATCGTCGCAGCAGCGGAGATTCCCGCGCGCGTTCCCATCACGGCGGCGATGCTCTCACGCGTAACGCGTCCGATTACGGCGGTGGACCCCAATGCGATCACGGATCCCAAGCAGACTCTGGGCGCGCTCTCGCTGATCACGATACCCGCCGGCGCGAGCTTGACCTCGGCAATGATCGGTCATCCTTCCGACGTGGGCTTGACGGTACGTTTGACGCCCGGGATGCGCGCGATCAGTGTGGAGATCGATAAAGTCAAAGGCATTTCGGGATTGGTTCAGCCGGGCGATCGCGTCGACGTCATCTCCCAGCCGCCTCGAACCGGCGCGGCGCCTCCCGCCGCCGTCGCAATTTTGCGCGGCGTGCGCGTCCTGGCGATCGGTGATTCATTGGAATATACGTCGGCAACGCCGTCGCCGCAGGAAGCCAACGCCAGCACCGTCACGCTCGAAGTTACCCCGCAGCAGGCGGATCTTTTGGTTATGGCCGATTTGAACACGACGCTTCGGCTTGCGCTGCGCTCGCCCAAGGAGCCGATCGATTCGCAACCGGCGCAAACGCTGCACTTTGACAATGGCGCCGCTCCTTCTGCGCCCGCGGCCGCACCCGCGCAAAGCTCCGCGGCGGCCGACGTGGCGCTGCTCAAAGCCCTGGGCGGCTCTTCGGCGCGCGCCGCGGATCCACGGCCGGCGATAGTCCATCCGAATTCTGCGGTCGTCGTGATCGACGGCGACCGGTACGCAAGCGCATCCACCCGGCAATGAGCGCTGCGGCGTTCGCCTTCGTCAACGCCAAGGGCGGCTCAGGCGCGACCACGATTTGCGCCGAACTCGGCAAAGCGATTCGCGCCCGCGGCGCCAAGACCGCAATCGTCGACGGAGATCTTTCCGGCCGGCGCAACTTGGCGATTGTGTTCAACGCCCTGCGCGCGCTCGACGCATCACGCGAAGACTCGACGATCGGCACAGTCGACGTGGCGGAGCTGACGCTGGCCGAGCTCGCGCCCGCGTACGATGCCGCCTTCACGATCGATTTCGATCGCGTGCAGACGCTTGCGGCGACGCTCGACGCGGCGGATCGAATCCTGCTCGACGTTCCGATCCCGTTCGCCGCACCCGTGCGGCCGTTCATCGTTCGCGCGTCGCGCTTCGTCGTCGTGGCCGAGCCGACGCTGCTGGGGATAGCTTCGGCGCGCACCATGATTGCCGAGCTCAAAAAATTCGGCGTGCCGATAACGCGAATCGTCCTGCTGACGAACTGCCGCGCCGGCAATGCCGCGATGTCTCGGCACGAGATCGAACGCGCGCTGGAAGTCGCAGCCATCGGCGAGCTGCCGATCGCCTCCGATCGCGCTTACCTCAAAGCCGTCGCCGCATTGGCCAAGACGATCTGCTCCATCGCATGCGAACCGCCGATCGAATCGCTGCTGCCCTCGGCCAAAGGCTTCATCCAAGACCGCCGCGTCGAGCCGCGCTCGGCGATGCGCTCGCGCAATTCGATGCAGGAGGAAGCGCGACTGTCAGGCGGTCGCGCGCACGCCGACAGCGCTTCCACTGACCCCAGAGAGCGGCTCAAAGCGCAGATTCACGAAACGCTCTCGAGCAAAGTCAACCTGGTCGAAGCCAGCGCCGCGCATACCGACTCGGCAAAGCTGGCCGAACTGCGTTCGAAGATCGAAGAAGCTGCCGCACAAGTGCTCAGCGAGACCCACCAGCACGAACTCAGCGCCGAGGGCATCGCGCTCATCAAGGAAGAGATCGTCAATGAATCGCTGGGGCTGGGACCGCTCGAAGATCTCATGCGCGACCCTTCGGTGACCGAAGTGATGGTCAATGGGCCAAAAACCGTGTACGTCGAACGCCGCGGAAAGATCGAACTGACCGCCAAGCGGTTCGCCGGCGAACAGCAGCTGCGCTTGGTAATCGAGCGCATCATCGCCCCGCTGGGCCGCCGTCTGGATGAATCCGCGCCGATGGTCGACGCACGCTTGCCGGACGGCTCGCGCGTCAACGCGATCATCGAACCGCTGGCCATCGACGGCGCCGCGCTGACGATTCGCCGCTTCGGCACGCGCCGGCTTACCGCGCAGGACCTGTTGGAAAAAGGATCGGCGACGCCGGAGATGCTGGACTTTTTGCGCGCCTGCATCGAAGCGCGTTTGAACATCGTGATCAGCGGCGGAACGGGATCCGGCAAAACGACGTTCCTGAACATTCTGTCGAGTTACATTCCGGCTCGCGAACGGATCGTGACGATCGAAGATGCGGCCGAACTCAGCCTGAACCAACCCCACGTCGTGCGGCTGGAAACCCGGCCGGCCAATCTGGAAGGGCGCGGCGAAATCAAGATTCGAGATCTCGTACGGAATTCGCTGCGCATGCGGCCCGATCGCGTCGTCGTTGGGGAATGCCGCGGCGGCGAGGCGCTGGACATGCTGCAGGCGATGAATACCGGACACGATGGTTCGCTGACCACCGCCCATGCCAACACGCCGCGCGACGCGCTTTCGCGACTGGAAACGATGGTGATGATGGCGGGCTTCGACTTGCCCGTGCGAGCGATTCGCGAGCAGATTGCCAGCGCCGTCGACCTGATTATCCAGACCGCGCGCATGCGCGACGGGAGCCGAAAGATCGTTTCGATTAGCGAGGTCGTCGGCATGGAAGCCGACGTCGTAACGATGCAGGAGATCGTGCGCTACGCGCAGCACGGCGTCGAACTCGACAACTCGGTTTGCGGTGAATACCAATACACCGGCGTGCAGCCGCAGTGCTTGGTGCGTTTCGACGAGTGCGGCGTCGCGTATGACGTGCGAAAGCTCTCTTCGCTGGCATCAGCCGGTGCGCTGTGGTAGCCGGCAATGCGCTGTTGGATCGCGCAGGCATCCACGCGCGTCCGCAAGAGGTGCTCTACGCTGCCGTCGCGGCGGCCGGACTGCTGTGGATGGCTCTTTGGGCGGTGCTGCGCCCGGGGCCGCTGATTGCCGCAGTGCTGCTGCCGCTGTGCGCCGGCGCGGCGCTGGGCGGATGCCGGTTGTTCATCACGATGAAAGTGCGCAAACGGCTGGACACGTTCGTGCAGCAGCTCGAGATGGCGCTGCGCCTGATCGGCAGCGGCGTGCGCATCGGTTTGGGTTTGCGTCAAGCGCTCGCAATGGTCATCGAAGAGATGCCGGATCCGGCCAAATACGAATACATGCGCGTGGTCGGCCAGACGAACATCGGCGTGAGCGTCTACGACGCGCTCGACACGTTGGCCAAACGCATGCCGTGCAATGAAACGATGATGATGGCCCGTGCCATACGCATACAGTCGCAGACCGGCGGCGACCTGGGATCGATTCTGGACAGCTTGGCCAATACGATCAAAGAGCGCCGGCGGATCGCGCGCAAGATCAGTGCGCTCACCGCCGAAGGCCGTGCCAGCGCCGGCATTCTGTCCGCGCTCCCGCCGTTTTTATCGGGCTTCATTTCGATCACCGAACCGTCGATGGGGCACGCGCTGTGGTTTACCCCGCCCGGACACCTCGCGCTGGTCATCGTCGCCGTGCTCGAGGCTCTGGGCATCTTCACGCTCTCGCGAATGCTCAAGATCAACGCATGACGCCGCTCATCACGATGATCGTCCTGCTGGGCGCGGCCGCCGCGTTTCTCTTCGCGCTTTCGGTCATTCCGCAAAAGAGCGTGCTGTCGAAAACGCTCGAGGATTTGGAATCGCGAGGCATGCAGCGCGATCCCAAAAACGTGCGCGCGTTCGAAAAGCTCTTTTCAAAAGAGCGGCGCGGCCGCTTGCGCCGCAAACTGTTCGAAGCGGGCTGGTATACGGTCACTCCCGCGCAGATGGGCGTGCGCATCTGCAGCGGCGCGCTGATCGGTCTGGTGCTGACGATCGTCGTTCTTTCGCTGTTTCACCTCAACGTCGTCTTCGGCGCAATCATCGGCGTGCTGGCCATCGGCGTAGGCGCTTACCTTCCGCTGGCGGCGCTCGAGCGAGCCGCCGAGGGGCGAAAGGCGCAGGTACAGCGAGCGCTGCCGGATTTTCTCGACATGGTTGCGACGACGGTACAGGCCGGCCTTTCGGTGAATCAGGCACTCAGCTATGCGCTCGACGCCGCGCCCGGCGCATTGGGCGAAGAGATCAGGGCCGCGCTTTCGGAGATCCGTCTGGGCCGCGCGCGCACCAGCGCGCTGCGCGCGGCCGCCGACCGGCTGCAGCAGCAGCAGTTCACGACGACCATAACGGCGATCACGCAAGCCGAGCGCTTGGGAACGAACATTTCCAAAGTACTGGCCGAATTAGCCGAAGACGTGCGCAACCAGCGCATCATGCTCGTGGAGGAACATGCCGCGAAGCTGCCCGTGAAAATGGTCTTTCCGATGGCGATGTTCATGCTGCCGGCGCTGTTCGTCGTTATCTTCGGGGCACTCGCTGCCAGCTATGTCTCGCAGCCGAAGTAACGCGCAGCCATGACGGCATTGCTGCTGGGAGCGCTGTTTTTTGCCAGCGCCGCGTACGTGGGCGTACTGCTTGGCTCGACCATTGCCGAACGTCTGGCACCGTTGCCCGACGGTCCGAAAACGAGCGAACCTCCCGTCGCGGGACTGGTCGCCGGGTGCGCGTTCGTGGGCGCGCTGGTTACCGCCCACGCCGCTTCGCAATCGCAGGTCGTGCTGATCGCGCTCGTATGCGTTGCGCTGATCGCGATCTGGATTACGGACGCGCGGCGCGGCATCGTGCCGGACGTTTTTACGCTGGGTCCGCTTGCAGTGTTATTGGTCGTCGCGCTGTGGCAGCATCACTGGTGGCTGCTGGTTTCGGCGGCCATTCCGTTCGCGCCGTTCGCCGCCGCCGCGGTGCTCTCGCGCGGGCGCGGCATGGGCTGGGGCGACGCGAAGCTCGTCGCCTTGGGCGGCGCGGTTCTGGGCGCGCAGATCGCCGTGCTGGCCTTTGCAGCGGCCTGCTTTTGCGCCGTGGCAGTCAGCTACGCTCGCGGGCGCCGGCACGGAGCCATCGCCTTCGCGCCCTACCTCGCCGCGGCAATCGGCTTGGCGATCCCGCTGGGCATGTGGCGTTAGGAACCGCAGGATGGCGCAGCTCAAGAATGCCACGACCGGTGAGATCATCGCGGCCAACGTCCATTATGCCGATACTTGGTGGGAGCGGCTCGCCGGCTTCATTCCGCGCGGCGAGGTCGACCCGGACGAAGGATTGTGGTTTCGCGATTGTTGGGCCATTCATACGCTGTGCATGCGCGCGCACATCGACGTGATCTTTTTAGACGGCGACGGGAAGGTCGTCAGAACGCGCCGGTGCGTTCCGCGTCAGCGCCCGGTGATCTCGTGCATTGGAGCGCGCAACGTCGTGGAACTCGGCGCCGGGGCCCTGGAGGTCCGGCACGTCCTCATCGGAGACCGCCTGATCCTGGAGTGACCTCCGCAGGAACGCTTTGGAGATGAGCGTTTGGCATCCGGGCGTTACGCCCGAGTTCTTCGTTCAGTTGCACGATCGCAATCTGCTCGGCGGTCCGCTGTTCGACGCGCTGCTGCGCGCATTAGGCTTCGCAGCCGTGGCCGCGCTGTGCGCGGTGCTGAGCGCCGGCGCGCTGGTGCTGGTCGCAGTGCGTACGCGATTGCGCGGCGCGCCTCCGGGCTATGCCGCTTTAGCCGTTGCGCTGGCGGCGATATGCATTGCCGGCAGAGTGGGCGTGAGTCTGGATCCGATCGGCTGGGCATGCGCGGCCGGATTCGCTTTGATGCTGGACCGGCAACGAACCGGCATCGTCGCCGCGTTGAGTATCGTCGCGCTGTGGTCGGCATTGCAGGGCGGAGCGCCTCTGGGGGCAGTGCTGGCCGCAATCGCTTTTGCGTCGGCATTGCGGAACGCCCGCGGTTTCGACCAGACCGTGCGCAACAAGGCCGCGGTCGCCGGCGGAGCGCTCGTGTTGGGCGCGCTTCAGCTGCATGGAGCGCCGTGGCACGCGTACGGGGCCCACGCGCTGTATCTGGACGCGTTCATGCCCGGAGCGCAGCGCGATCGTCTGTGGAACGGCGGATTTTCGCTGCAGTCGGCCGCCTTTTGCGCAGCGATCGTTTCGGCGGGATGGTTCGGCCTCCGGCGCTGCGGCCGGCCCTGGGACGCGCCGACGTTTTTCGCGCTCGCGCTTTTAACGATAGCGGATGCGCGCAATTTGCCGTATCTGGGAATCCTGGCCGCGCCCATGCTCGCCGATGCCACCGCACGGCGCAACGGCGATTCTTGCGAGATACCGCACGTTGCGCTGCGGCGATACGCCGGCGCGTTCTGCGTCGCGGGGTGCGCTGCTTTTTTCCTCACCGCCGCATTCGGGGCCAAAAGCGTGCGGTGGCCGCAAGCGCCGGATCAGCCCGCCGCACTGCTGCGAAATCTCGCGCGGGACCGGCGCCCTCACCGCCTGCTGTGCCAGCAGCCGCGCTGGTGCGACGGCGTGAACGCCGCATTTCCGGCCATTGATGCACTGCTCGACGATCGCGCCGGAATCGCGCGCGGCTGGCAACTGCGCACGCAGCGCGATGCCGTGGCGACCCGCGGCCCGTGGCGCCGCGAGCTCGAGCGAGCCGGCGTAGATTCGGTGATCGCGCAAAACGACTCCAACATCGTCGCGCTGCTGGCATCGACCGGCTGGCATGAGTCCAAAGCCGACTCCGAGCGCGTTTTGCTGCGCAAGGGTGGCGCGCAATGAAAATCGCCTGCGCGGTCGCTGCGATCTTTTGCGCGCGCTTTATCGTCGGCGCGTGGTTTTATGCCGGCCAGGACGGCGATCTGGCTTGGCAGACCTGGCTGGGGCATTACGTTCTTCACGCGCATCATTTGCCGCATCAGCTCGGGCGCGAGACGTTCACCGCGCCCGGCGCGCGGTGGATACCGCAAGAGTGGGCGTTCAGCGTTGCGCTGGCGTGGCTGAATTCCACCAAGCATTTCGCCGTGCTGGCGCTGCTTTCGACCGCCGCTGCAATGGGTGCGCTGCTGCTGACGGCGTACCGTTCGCGCAAAGCCGGCGCCTCGACGTCTGCAACGGCACTCGTCACCGCGTGCACCGGCTTTGCGATGCTGCAGGCGTTCGGCGTTCGCGCGCAGGTCTTCGGCTGGCTGTTCCTGGCCGTGCTGCTGCTGCTGCTCGATCTGGAAACCAATTGGATCTTTTTGGCGATTCCACTCGTCGCGATTTGGGCCAACGTGCACGCCAGCGCGCTCATCGCGCCGGTGTTCGTCGGCGCATGGGCGCTCGGGGTTTGCTTGGAAGATCGCGCGTGGACGCCGCGCGCTTGCCGCAGCGCAGTGCTCGCGGCCGGGACGCTGTTTGCGGTTTGCCTCACGCCGCTGCTCTGGAATCTGCCGCTGTATGCGCTCACGTTGGAAACGAGCACGATACGCAGCGCGATAGCGGAATGGCAGCCTCCCGATATCGGCTTTTCAGCCTTCTTTGCCGGGCTGCTCCCGCTGCTGGCGATCTGCTGCTATTTCGGCGTTGCGGCGCCGCAAAAGCGCTTTCGCGACGGCATCCTGTTTGCCGCAGCTGCGCTCATCGGCGGCATCGCCGTGCGCCATATCCCGCTCGCCGCGCTGGTCATCGCGCCCATGGCCGCAACCGGAATCTCCACGGTGCTGCCGGCACGGGGCCGGATCAACGCCGTACTGCAGGAACGGTTCAGCCTGACGCTCATTTTCGCATGCAGCGCGATGGTCTGCGCGCTGATCGTTTCGGACCTCGCGCACGTTCCGCAGATCACCGGCGTGACGGTGCCGCGCAAAGCGGTTGCGGCGCTGGCGCAGCTCGGCGGCACGCACAACCTGTATTGCGAAGACTTTGCCTGGTGCAGCCTTGCGCTCGAGCAACCGAATCTGCGCACGTTTTTAGACGGCCGCTGCGATCCGTTTCCGCCCAGAGTCTGGAAAGATTACCTGCTCGTGCAGCGCGTTTCGCCGCAATGGTCTTCGGTGCTCGAGCGTTGGAACGTCGACGCGGTGCTGGTGGACAAGAGCAACTCGCTCGCGCAGGCAATCGCGCTACGGCGCGACTGGCACCTGTTCTACCGCGGCGGCCGCTACGAGATTTTCCTTCGCCAGACCGTACGCACAGCTCAACGTTAGCACAGCTAGGCCCAGCCACGTCGGCGCTTTGGCTATCCACCAAACGATGCCGGTGCTCGACAGCCGCGTGCGCACGAATTGCGTCCACGAGCTTTGCGCCAGACCATGCTGCGCGCCCAGCGCGTGAACGTGCGCGGGAAGATCGGCGCCGAAATGATAACCGGCCGCGAGCAGTAATCCGGTGAGCAGAGTGCTCGCCAGCGCCGCGCGCAGCGACGCCGCGGCATCCCAATCCAGCAGCGCGCGCGCAAGCAGCGCGCTTGTCGCCGCGTAGGCCGCAATCAGCGCGGGCTCGCCCAGCGCGCGCAGCCACGGAAACGCCAGCAGCAGCACCGCGGCGCCCAGCACCCAGCGCGCGCGCCCACGCGTTCCATGCAGCAGCACGAGCGCAGCCGGAATCGCTATCATGATCTGCGCGTAGTGAATGAACGTTCCGCCGAACACGACGAACGCCGGCGGGATCAGCGCCGGGTATGCGGAGTCGGGCCGGCGCGCGTACAGACCCCAAGCCGCAGCCAGGCCCAAGATCAGCATGCCGGCGTACGACGCTTCACCGGCGGCGATAGCAGCGCGGTCGGTCGCACCCAGACCGTGCAGCATCCACGTGACACCGTATTGCGCCGAGCTGCCGATCTCCGAGAGCGCGTGCGCGGGCAAAACCAGCATCACGTAGGAATAGGCGGCGTGCACGCCGCCTGCGGCTGCGTCCAGAACGAGCAGCGCGGCGCACAACGCAGCCACGCGCAAGCGCATCGGCCGGATCAGCACGAAAATGGCCGCGAGCGCCGGCAATGCGACGTGCGGTGTGACGGCGGCCACGCCGCAGCCGACCGTCGCCCACGTCCACGCGCGCTTGCGCAGCGCAAAGGCGGCGCACAGCATCCCGGCCATGCAGACTGAACCGAGTTCGCCGAACGGTACGACCATGACGGCAAAACCGACGGCGAGAGCGCACAACGCCGCTTCACGCGAGCGTTCCAGCAGCGCGGCAAGCGCGCAAACGCTCGCGGCGCATGCCGCCAACACCATCGCCAGCCATACGGCGCACGCCGCGGGATACGGGAGAAACGCGAGCGGAACGAACGCGAGCAGCGCGTATCCGGGTAAAGGCGCGGGGACCGTCACGCCCGCAACAGAGTGATACAATCCCAGCGGCATCGGGACGCGCTCGCATGCATAGAGCGGCGCGGCGGCATACGGGTTCGCACCGTGCGCCAAAGCGGCTCCCGCGCAATAAAACGCGCGAAAATCACCGAACGCCACGCCGGCACGAGAGGCCGCGTGCAGCTGCCAGGCCGCCAGCAGCAGCGCCCCCAGCGCGCAGAGCGCCGTGCGGTTACGCGCCGACACGCCGGCGGCGATGTTCGTCCAGCGACGAAGCCTGGTATTGCGGCGCCAAGCGCCCGAGCATCTTGATCAAACCGCCGGCATCCGGGCGAACCTTCTGCACGCGGAAGGCATACTCGGCCGCGCTCTTCATGTCGCCTTGATCGAAAGCCGTCTGCGCGAGGCGTTCGAGCACGATGGCGAAGCGTTCTTCGAGCAACTCCGCGTCGCTCGAAAACCACGCTTCGGGCACGTCTCCGTCGAGCAGTCTGCCGGCGTAGAGCTCTTCGGCGGCGCGATAGTGCACCGCAGCTTCCTGCAGGTCGCCGCGATCGAAGGAAGCATCACCGTCGGCAACGTGCGCGCTGAAACGCCGCACGTCCGCGACCACGTTGGTGAGATCGAGCGACACGTCGGGATCGGCGCGGAAATAGAGATCGACGCACGCGTAACCCACTTGCGCGGCGATCGCTTTGCGAATGTTGCTGCACGCCGTCCGGACGCTTTGCGCGGCGAGTTGGCGGTCCGCTTCGGGCCAAAACACCGACGCGAGTTCTGCGCGCGTGGCGCTGGCCGTGGGCTTGAGCAGCAGATACTTGATGAACTGCTGGTCCCGCCGGCGGATCCAGCCGACGTCCTGACCGTCGATCTCGGACACAAACCGTCCGAACATGCGCACGATCAGCGGCGAAAGGCGCGCACTGGGCGAAAGCCGCGCGCGGCCGCGCAGTTGCCGGATGGGACGATACGGCCGGTAGCCGTCGTCGTCGGCCACGACGAACAGGCCTTGCGTTTCCAGCCGCGCGAGCCGATCGCGATCGTCGATGCTCGCGCCGGCGATGAGGCTGCGGACGAGCGCGCGATCCTCTTCGGGGGCCCGCTCCAAATCGGCGGCGATGAATTCGGTGAAGAGCTGTCCGTACCGGCTGCGCCAGTGTTCGTAGGCGTCGCTGAGCGAACGGCTGTCTTCGGCCGCCGCGCGAACGGCGCCGCTGACGACGATCGCCCAGCCGTCGCTCTCTTCGAGCAGACGCCCGATCTCCAGATGCGTGCACGCAACGCCGCACGTTTCGGCCAGCATCTCCGTTTCGGCCGGATCGAACGCCAGCCGGCGATGATCGCACAGCACCGAAAGTCCACGCGCGATCCACGTCTTGGCATCGATGGCGCCGCGGGATCGCGAGGCGTAAATGAAGGTCAACGACTCGGGAGCATCTTCGACTAGGCGCCGCAGTTGCGCGGCGGCCGGCGGCCCGGCGTTGTCCACGTCGTCGATGGCCAGCTCCGTGGGCGCCGACACGCCCGAACGCAGCGCGGCAATCATGTCGTCGTACGACGCCGGAACGCTCTGCAGGCACAGCGCGTCGGCGATGCACTGGTACAACGCCTGCGGGGAGCACATTTGCGGCAGCGCGCAGTACGCCGCATCGATCGCGCTGTTCGGGAGATACTTGAGCAGCAGCGTCGTTTTGCCCGAACCGGCCGGAGCGACGACCAGCCGCAGCGGCACGCCGGCATGGCAGGCCAGCCACCGTTCTAGTCGCGATCGGCGTACGGTCGACGGAGCCACTCGGGGCAGGGTTCGCGTGCGAATCATATCGTGGTTTCCACCCCGATGTATCGGCGCGCGGGGTGATGCCGCTTAGAGCCGAGCCGGACGCTTGCCTTGCCGCGGGCCTCGCGGAGAGCGCTTCCGGGCGTCGAAAACGCGGCCCATGCCGCTGGTCTTCGTGCCGACGCCGCTGGGCAATCTGCGCGACGTGACGCTGCGCGTGCTCGACACGCTGCGCGACTGCTCCCTGCTCGTCGCTGAGGACTCTCGCGTTGCGCGAAAGCTCCTCGGCGCTCTAGAGCTGCCGTCCAAAGAAATTTGGACGTATCACGAGCACAACGCGGGTTCGGTTACCGCGGGGATCCTGGAGCGCGCGCGCAACGAACTCGTGGCGGTCGTTACGGACGCCGGCACGCCCGGGATCTCCGACCCGGGCACGGACCTGGTGGCCGCGGCCCGAGCCGCCGGCATTGCGTTGGAAGTTTTGCCCGGGCCCAGTGCGCTGGTGGGCGCCGCCGTCCTGTCGGGCTTGCCGCTGCGCCGCTTCGTGTTCGAAGGTTTTGCCCCACGCACGAGCTCGGCTCGAAAGCGCGCCCTCGCGCGCAGCTTCGCGCTGGGCATCGCGAGCATTTGGTACGAATCGCCGCAGCGGCTGCGCGCGATGCTCGCCGACATAACTGCCGTCGACGGCGCCGCTCGCGTGTTCGTGCTGCGCGAATACACCAAGCGCTTTGAAGAGCAGCTCGCCGGAACCGCCGCGGAAATATGCGAACGCCTCGGCGAACCCGTGCGCGGCGAAGTCGTCGTCGCGATCATGCCCGGCGTGCCGCAAGCGCAGCAACACGATCCGGCGCAGCTCGATGCCGAAATCGACGCGCTGTTGGATGCCGATCGCGGCGTTGCCGCGATCGCCAAAGTACTGAGCGAACGGGGTTACGGACAACGGCGCGCGATTTACGCCCGCGCCGGCGAGCGCAAAGCGCTGCGAAGGGAGAGCTGCGCCGCGCAGCGATAGAGAAAACGATGCAGCCTAGGCCGTCCGCATTCGAACCCGGACCGTTTTACGTTACCACGCCGATCTATTACATCAGCGGCAATCCGCACATCGGTCACGCCTACACGACGATCGTGGCGGACGTCATGGCCCGCACCGCGCGCGCGCACGGGGCCGCGTATTTTTTGACCGGCACCGACGAACACGGACAAAAGGTGGCCGATGCCGCCCAAACGGCGGGAAAATCGCCTCAGCAATGGTGCGACGATTTGGTTCCCCGCTGGAAGGCGCTCTTTGCGCTCTACGAGATCGAATACGACGACTTCATCCGTACCACGCAGCCGCGCCATCAGCGCGTCGTTCAGGCGGTATTCGACAAGCTGCGCGAAAACGGCGACGTGTATTTAGGCAAGTACGAAGGCTGGTATTGCGTTGCCGACGAGACGTTTTGGCTGGAATCCAAACTGATCGACGGCAAATGTCCCACCTGCGGACGGCCCGTGCAGTGGCTTTCCGAGGACGACTGGTTTTTTCGCCTGTCCAAGTATACGCAGCGCTTGAAGCAGCACTTCACCGATCATCCCAATTGGGTTCGTCCCCGCGCGGTCTACAACGAAATGATGGCGCTGCTGGACGAAGGCTTGGACGATCTCTCGATATCGCGCACGAACTTAGCGTGGGGGATTCCCGTTCCCGCTGCCGATTCGCAGGGTCACGGCGTCATCTACGTGTGGTTCGACGCGCTGCTCAACTACATCTCGGCGCTCGACTGGCCGGACGGTGAAAAATTCGCGACGTTTTGGCCCGCTTCGGTGCAGCTGATCGGCAAGGAAATCGCGCGTTTCCACACGCTGATCTGGCCCGCCATTCTGTGGGGCATCGGCCAGGCGGCGCCGCAGACGGTGTTTGCGCACGGCTGGATTACGGTCGACGGTTTGAAGATGGGCAAGAGCTTGGGCAACGCCGTCGATCCGTTCGCGCTGGCGGATCGCTTCGGAGCCGACGCGATGCGCTACTTCCTGCTGCGCGAAGCGCCGTTCGGCAGCGACTTTTCGTACTCCGAAGAGAAAATCGCCGCGCGGTACAACAGCGACTTGGGCAACGATCTCGGCAATCTGCTGCGCCGGTCGCTGGCGATGCTGGAAAAATACCGCAACGGGTTGGTGCCGCAAAGCCCGGATGAAGAAACCGGCGGCATGCCGTTGGGCGAGCGGTTTGCCGAACTGCCGCAGCGCGTGCGCAATTCGATCTTCGATCTGCAGTTCCGCGAGGCGCTCGAGGCGATCTGGGAACTGGTCGGCGCGCTCAACCGGGTCATCGACGAACGCAAGCCATGGGTGCTGTTCAAAGAAGGACGGCAGCGCGAATTGGACGCGCTTTTATACGATCTGTGCGAAGGGTTGCGCTGGCTGGCCGTGCTGCTCGAGCCGTTCATGCCGCAGCGAGCGCGCGCCATGTGGGAACAGCTGGGCATGGCCGAACGCATCGACCGGGACTGGAACGATGCGCTGGTGTGGGGCGGCATGCCCGCGGGCGGTCAGACCGCGCCGGGCGAAGCGCTCTTTCCCCGCATATGCTGATCGATACGCACGCTCACGTTCACGATGCTGCTTTCGACGCCGACCGCGATGCAGTCGTCGAACGCATGCGCGCGGCAGGCATTGCGAGCGCGGTGATGGTCGGATGCGATCTCGCCGATTCGGCGCGCGCGCTGGACGCCGCGCGGCGTTACGATCTGTTTTCTTCCGTGGGGATACATCCGCACGAAGCAAAATCGGCGCCGGCCGACATCGCGGCGGAGTTCGCGCCGTTTCTGAACGATCCGCGCGTGCTCGCAATCGGCGAGACCGGACTGGACTACTACTACGACCACAGCCCGCGCGCGGCTCAGCAAACCGCCCTGCGCGAACAGATTCGCATTGCGCGCCAAACCGGAAAGCCGGTCATTTTCCACCACCGCGACGCGTTCGACGACTTCGTTTGGATCCTGCGCGAAGAGTGGCAGGCGCACATGCGCGGCGTCGTTCACTGCTTCACCGGCGACGTCGTTCAGGCAAAAACGTACGTGGAGGAATTCGGCCTGCATTTGGGCGTCGGCGGCGTGCTGACGTTCAAATCCGCCGGGCAGGTCCGCGATGCGGTCGCTGCGGTGGGCATCGAGCACATCGTTTTGGAAACGGATTGCCCGTACTTAGCGCCGGTCCCGCACCGCGGTGCGCGCAACGAACCGGCGTTCGTGACCGCGACCGCACGCAAAGTAGGCGAACTGCTGGCCCTTACGCCGGATGAAGTTGCTGCAGCGACGACGCGTACGGCGCAGCGGCTTTTCGCGTTTCCAGCGGTTTTGCCGCAGTCCAATGCGCGTTGAAGTGCGAGGCCAGCGCTCCGACGACGTCGGGAGCATCGGTCCGCAGTCCCCAGTCGACGTCGTCGCCGTTGCACGGCTCGCAACTGGAGTTTGCCGAACCGGTCCACGCGTGCGCGCCGTCGACGACCGCCAGCTTTTCGTTGAACGTTCCTAGGCGAACCGCAACGCCGGCAGCGCGCAGCAAGTCCAAAACGTGCGCCTCGTTCGGCTTTACGTAGCGGGGCGAAACGATGAGCCGGCATGCGACGCCGGCGGCCGCAAGCCGCTTGAGCGGCGCATATACTCCGCCGGGAAGCCCGAATGATTCCGTTTCCACGTCGACCGTCTTGGCGTTTGCAGCGCCGTCGAGCAATGCGGCTTCACCCTCGAGCGCGGCCCTTTTCGTCGTCCAGAACCAGTGCGCGGGCGCCGCGGGCCGATGCTGCACCGCATCCGCCAACGCTCGCACGTCGCCGGGAGTGTCGTCGCGCACGATAGTATCGCCGGCGTTTGCTACGAAATTGCGATCGTCCAGGTACGCAACGCCGTCGCAGACGGCGGCTTTGGCGTGCAGCATCGGTTCGCGCGCTCCAGCCGTGTCGACCAGCGCGGCATCTGCGCCCAGACGTTTGAGTGCCGCGACGGTATTGCCGTTCGACCGCGCCAGGCCGCCCGCATCGCCGTAAGGACGGCCCTCCAGACGCACGGTTACTCGCGCGCCGCGCCGCGCGGCCCCGGCCAAGGCGTCGAAAACGGCTCCGCGCTGCAGGGTGTATGCGCTGAAAAGCACGCTGCGCGCGCTGCCGATGGCGTCGAGCACGGCGCTGCGGGAAGAAAGCGAGACCACGATTCCCCTTCACATCTCGGGGAATGAACGTCAAGGGCCGAAGCGAAACCGTACGGCTTCAATTATGATGGACACCGACAAAGGGGCGTACGTTCGCGAGATGTTCGCGAAAATCGCGCCGCGTTACGATGCCGCCAACCGCGTCATCAGCGCCGGGCTCGACGAAGGATGGCGCAAACGCGCGATCGCCTTGCTGGCAGCTCCAAAAGGTGCATCCGTCGTCGATCTCTGCTGCGGAACCGGCGACCTCGCGTTTCATCTCGTCCGCGGCGATCCGAGCCTGCACGTCACGGGCGTGGATTTCTGCGAACCAATGCTGGATGCGGCTCGCGCGCGCGCCCCTCGCGAAGCCCGAGCGGACGTTGCATTCGTTCAGGCCGACGTGATGGCGCTTCCGTTCGACGATCGCAGCTTCGACGGCGCAATCATGGGCTTTTCGATGCGCAACGTCGTCGACATCGACGCAACCTTGCGCGAAGTTCGACGCGTACTGCGCCCCCGGGCACGCTTCGTGAACTTGGACATGAGCAAGGCGCCAAACAAAATCTGGAAGTCCTGCTTCGATCTCTACTTTTATAAAGTGGTTCCGCTCGTCGGTGGAATCGTGGGCGGATCGCGTCAAGCCTACACCTATTTGCCCCAGTCGCTCACGCATCATCCCAACGCTCGGGCTTTGCGCGAGCGTTTCGCGGGCGCCGGATTCAGCGACGTAGGATACGTGCCGCTGATGGGCGGCGCCGTCGCGATTCACTACGGTACCGCGTGATGATCGAACCCTTCGGCGACGCTCTGGACGGTTTGCAGCCCCGCACCGATGCAAGCCTCTACAGCCTGATCGAAGATTTCTTTCGCAACGCCTTTACGACCGACAATCCGCTGATCACCGAAGCGATACGACGCATGCTGGCGGCCGGCGGCAAACGGCTGCGCCCGCGCATCACGCTGCTGGCCGCGCAAGCCGCCGGCGCAAACCCGCGCAGCCATCTGCATTTAGCCGCATACATGGAGCTCATCCACGTCGCAACGCTGATTCACGACGACGTGGTCGACGGCGCGCAGACGCGCAGGGGCGTGAACGCAACCGCGGTGGATTACGGCAACCGGATCAGCGTGCTCGCGGGTGACTATCTTTTTGCGTGGATCTTCAAAAACGTTACCGCGCAGTATCCCGCGCCGGTTCCCAACATACTGTCGGCCACGCTCGCCGAGATCTGCGACGGCGAAGTGCTGCAGCTGCGCGCGCTGGGCAATGTGAATTTGCCGCTGACCGAATACGTCGACATCGTGATGAAGAAAACGGCATCGCTGTTCGCCGCTTCGGCGCAGTGCGGGGCCATCATGGGCGGCGCTGCGCCCGCTGCGGTCAAGGCGCTGCGCGACTACGGCATGCAGTTCGGGATCGCGTTTCAGATGAAGGACGACCTGCTGGACATGACTGCGGACGCGCAAGCGCTCGGCAAGCCGGTTGCCAACGATTTACGCGAACGCAAGGTGACGATTCCGTTAATTCTGGCCTTGACCGCGGGTGACGGTGACACTCGGCGCCTGGTCGAACGTTTCTATTGCACAGGGGAAGACGGCGCCGCGGGGCCGGTAATCGACGCGATCGCAGCCCGCGGGGGACTGGCCGGAACCCGCGAGCAGATAGCGCAGTACGCACACCGTGCAAAGCTTTGCCTCGCGCCGCTCGAGCACGGCGCAGCCAAGAACGAACTGCAGCGTCTGGCCGACACCCTTGTCGAATAGGAGTACGTATGTCCATTCACCCGATGACCGCGCTGCTGAGCCCGGAGATCATCGCCATCGTAGTAGTCGCCGCCGTAGTGCTGTTCGGCGCGGAGAAGCTGCCCAAACTCGCGCGCAGCGCGGGACAAGCGAAAAAGGAATTTTTGGTGGGGCAGGCTGAGGCCGATGCGGCGGCCGACCATGCCCGCGAGCAAGCGCGCATGCGGGCGGAATCCGCGCAGCGCGATCCGATGCAGAACGTCTCTGCACCCAACGCCGCCGGCGTGGGCGAAAACGTCCCGCCTCCGACGCCCGATAAAGGAACGCTGAGCAGTTAAGACCGTGTTCTCATCCCGCAGCGCTCCGGCCGGCTTCGCGCAAAGCGAAAGCGCGCTTCCCGCCACCGCTCAGCTCGCCGGCGAGAACGCCGGGGACTTGGCGTGGGATCAAAAGGAGATGAGCTTCACCGAGCACCTGCACGAGCTGCGCAAGCGGCTTCTCGTGGTTATCGGTACGGTCGTCGGCCTAGGCGTGCTGCTGTTTTGGCCTTCCCAGTACGTCATTCCGTTTCTGACCAACGCCTATTTTCACGGCGTCCAGCTTCACGCGTTCGGACCGGCCGACGTGATCATGGTGGAATTCAAGTTTTCGATCTACGCGGCCATCGTGGTCGGCTTGCCGGTGCTGCTTTACCAGCTGTGGATGTTCGTCGTTCCGGCGTTTCATCCGCGCACGCGGCGCATGGTGTACGCTTACGTCGCGCCCTCGTTTTTTCTGGCGCTGGCAGGCATCGCATTCGCGCACTTCTTGGTGCTGCCGCGCGTGGTCGGTACGTTGATCGGCGTAACCAACCACGTAGCCACGCCGACGTTCGGGATCGAATCGACGCTGAACTTCATTCTGCTGGTGTTTCTGGCGTTCGCGCTGATCTTTCAAACGCCGATCGTGATGATCGCCCTGGCCCGCATCGGCATAGTGAATTCGGCATTTCTCAAGCGCTCCAGACGCTACTTCCTGTTCGGCTTCTTCTTGTTCGGCGCCGTGGCCGCGCCGGACGGCAACCCGCTGACCATGGCGATGATGGCGCTGCCGATGTACGCGCTGTACGAAGCCAGCCTGTGGATCATCGCGCTGCTTGAGAAGTCGTGGCGGGCCCAAGCCGCGGCATATTAAGCTCGTAAGCCGCATGGCGGTGCTTCGGACGTATTACGACGAATTCACGCGCACTTTCGGCAACGTGCTGTTCGCCGTGTGCCTGCTGCTGGCGTGGGGCGTGATGACGCTAGTCGGAGTGGTCGTCGCGCAAGGCAAGGACCCGAGCGATTACTTCGCGATGTACGCGCCCCCGCTTGCGCGGCTCATCCTGCGCTTGAACGTCGACAATATCTACCACACCCCGTACTACGTGGGCATCATCGGCCTCATCTTGCTGTCGCTGGCCGTGTGCACGTTCAAGCGAGTCATTCCCGCTCGTCTTCCCGCTTTGCACCCCGTGCGGATCGACAAGATTCCGCTCAACGCCACCATCACGGTGCGCGGCAGCGAATCCGCCGTGCGCGATCGCGTCGAGGCGTTTTTCCGCAAGCGCGGCTGGCAGGTGCGCAAGCGCGAATTTGCGGGCACCGAATGGACGTTTGCCGACAAGCATAACTGGGCTCGCCGCGGCGTGCTGGTCGCGCACATCGGGTTCACAATCATCGCTGCGGGCACGTCGGTCTACTGGGCGCGCGGCTTTGCCGGGGACTTGCCGCTCGAGGTCGGTCAAACGACCGCAGTTCCGCACTCGCACGCCGCGATCCGGCTCAACGACTTCAACTACAAGATCACGCCGATCATGACCAAAAGCGGCATGGTGTACCAGCCCATCGATTACGTTTCCAACGTCACGGTGATCGACGAGAACGCAAACGCCCGCAGCCAAACGATTCGCGTGAATCATCCCATCGACATCGGCGGCACCTTGTTTTACCAATCCAGCTACGGTTTCGGTCTGCGGTTTTTGGTCGCCCACGACGGCACGCGCGATGCCGCGCTGTCGGACAAGACTTACCTGACCGGTGACTCGATCGGGCTGCCCGGAACGCAGCGGCAGATTCGGATCGCGCAGTTCATTCCCACGGTCGACCGCCAAACCGGGCGGCCGTCGGCCGATCCACGCGTGAACGATCCCGCCGTGGCGCTCGAAGTGGCCGACGGCGACCAAACGGCCGGCGCGGCACTGGTCCCGTTGAAAACGTGGATCGACGTCGGCGGCGGCTGGCGCATAACGCCGAGCAGTTACGTCATGGTCAGCGGGCTGCAATACCGCTACGATCCGGGCGTTGCCCTCGTCGGCATCGGCGCGTTCGTGCTGCTGGCGGGGCTGGTCATTTCATTTTACTTTTTGCCTGCGCGGCTCTACGTGCGCGTCGATCCGGCGGCCGGTCGCAGCTCCACGCAAACCGCGCCCGCGGCCTGGGACGTGGGTCTTGCGGCCACGACCGTCAAAGGCTACGACATCTTCGAAGTGCAGTTCAACGAATTGCTCGCCGAATTCGAGAACGCCCTGAATCCACCGGGACCGGCTCCCACGCTCTCATTAGCGGAGGCAACCTGATGCACGCACACATGCCGCTCGACGAAGTGCTGATGATCGTCGCGCTGGGCGCGTACGTCGTCGGCGCGCTCGCCTTGCTCGTCTACTTTTTTTCGCGCGAAGAATGGCTGCTGCACCTCGGCGCGCCGCTGGCGATCGCCGGGTGCGTCGCGCAAATCGCGCAGCTCGTGGCGCGGTATGAAATAACGCACATCTGGCCGTTGCTCAACCTGTACGGATCGCTTTCACTGTTTGCGACGATTTCGGTCGGGATCTTCATCGTATTTGCGCTGCGGTACAAGTTGTGGTTCGCCGGCGGCTTCGTGCTCGCGCTTGCGGCGCTCTTTCTTGCGTACGGAGTGACGTGGAACGAAGGAACGATGCCCGCCGTTCCGTCGCTGCAGTCGTATTGGGCCAAGATCCACGTTCCGCTGGTCGTTTCGTCGTACTCGGCGTTCATGGTCGCGTTCGTGATGTCGGCGCTCTATTTAGTGAAATACTATTTCGAGCGCGGGCTGGGCGCAAAAACAACCCTCGCCGCCGGGGGCGCCGTGTCAAAGCCCGGCGGCCAACTGCTGGCCGGATCGCTGGCATACCAGGGCGCGCAGCTCTCCGTTGGGGATGCCGCGATCGCACCGCGCGCGGTTGCGGTGCGCATGGACACCCCGAACATCGCTGCAGCCGCAGCCGGCGGAAGCAGCGTCGCGCAGTGGCTCGGCACGATGCCCAGCCTCGCGCAGCTCGACGTGCTCGTCTACCGGATCGTCGCCGTCGGCCTACCGCTGCTCACGTTGGGCGTCATCACCGGAGCGATGTGGGCGCACGAAGCCTGGGGAGCATACTGGCAATGGGATCCCAAGGAGACCGCCGCGCTGTTCTCCTGGATCGTCTACGCCATTTACATGCACTTGCACACGCGCAAAGAGTGGCGCGGAGTGCGCAGCGTATGGGTGAGCGCGATAGGGTTTCTCACGATCATGTTCTGCTACTTCGGCGTGAACTTGTGGATTAGCGGTCTGCACAGTGACAAGATGTAGCGTAAACGCAGCGCCTTCGGCACGGAACAGCGCCGCCATCGTGGACGAGAGCACGATCGAGCGTTTCTTCCCGGCTCGCGCACAGCATGCGGCGCGGCTGGCGATGGCCATGCGGTTCCAATCCGGCGCGAGAGTACTTCCAGGGCGGCCGGCGCCTTTTTTGTCAGTCCGAGCATGGTCGTCGCCGCCGCGAGAGGGCGGGCGTAGAATCGGTGTGAAACATTCGCCAACCACGTTGCCCTGCGGAGACCACCGATTTGTCGAGCCACGCCCAAACCACGCCGAATGAGGGCGCCCATCCTCGAATTGCCAGCGCTTACGACGACGAAGGCAGCCACGAGGAGATCACCCGCCGCACGTTCATGGCCAACGCCACGCTTGCCATCGGCGGCCTCATCGGACTGGGCTTGGCCATCCCGATCGTCGGCTCGCTGATTCCCGA
The DNA here is from genome assembly GCA_963777315.1 of Vulcanimicrobiota bacterium. GTDB lineage: Bacteria > Vulcanimicrobiota > Vulcanimicrobiia > Vulcanimicrobiales > Vulcanimicrobiaceae > CAVYEM01. The sequence goes on along the minus strand of CAVZQC010000002.1, from coordinate 619,011 downwards.
CGTGGGCAGCGGTGGCGCGACGTGGACGCCGCTCGATGCCGCCGGTTGGAGCGCGCTGCAAAGCGCAACCGAAAAGCCCGTGAAGATCGATATCAACCTCAAGACCAAGGACGCGTATCTGCCCGAGGAATCGGCTCCGCAATCGGTGTGGGGGATCAAGGTCAAGAATCAAGCGCAGTTCCAGAAGGCGCGTCCCGATCTGTTCAACCCTGCGACCGGCAAAAACGAATTGCCGTATCAGATCGTCAATTTGGGCTTCGTGCTGTTCAGCCCGATTTGTCCGCACTTAGGCTGCTTCTATCAGTACAATGCGGCGGCGGGCAAGTTCCAGTGCCCGTGCCACGGTTCCCAGTTCAGCTTTGACGGCACGCACATCGCAGGTCCGGCGGCCCGCGGGCTCGACCCCTTGCCGCTGCGCGAGCAAAGCGGGCAAGCACAGGTCGAGTGGATCCGGTATCAGCCGACGGTTCCCAATCGCATCGTCATTTCGTACACCAGTGAGGATAGAGCAACGATGCTGAACTGGATCGAACGGCGCACCGGCTTCGTCAGCATGACGAAGGACTTCCTTACCGAGGACATCCCCGGCGGCGCAAGCTATTGGTACGTTTTCGGCAGCGCGACGCTGTTCGCGATGATCCTGCAGATCGTCACCGGCATCTTCCTAACTTTTTTCTACGCGCCCTCGGCCATGACCGCGTGGGAATCCACCAAGTCGATGTACGATCATCCGTTCCAGCATTTCGTGCTGAGCGTGCACTATTGGGGCGCTTCGGCGATGATCGCCCTGCTGTTTTTGCACTTGCTGCAAGTGGTCGTCTGGGGCGCGTACAAATCGCCGCGCGAACTGCAGTGGATCGTCGGCGTGCTTCTGCTGCTGGTCACCATGGTGCTCGGCCTGACGGGCTACCTGCTGCCGTGGGATATGAACGCGTACTTCGCCTCGCAGGTCGCCATCAATCTCACGCTGCAAGCTCCGATCATCGGCGCGTTCATCCAGCAGTTCACCCAAGACGGCACGACGATGGGGACGCTCACCATCAACCGCTTCTTCGGCCTGCACGTTTGGTTGATGCCCGCAATTCTGATTGCGCTGGTGGGCGCGCATTTGGCGATCTTCCGCTGGAACGGCCCTGCCGGGCCTCCCGTTGAAGATCCGCGCCCGCTCAAGAAGGGGCGCTTCTGGCCGGATCAGATGTTCATGGACGGGTTTGCGTCGTTCGTCATCTTCTTGTTCGTGGTTGCGCTAGCCGCATTCGCGCCGCCGTTTCTCGACGCGAAAGCCGATCCGACCGTTCAGTTCACGCCGTATCCGGCGTGGTACTTCCTGGATCTCTTCGGACTGCTCAATTTGGTGCCGGGCGATTTCGAAGTGATCGGCGCATTAGTGATCCCCGGCGTAGCGACGCTGCTGATTTTGCTCATGCCGTGGATCGATCGATCGACGACGCGCATGTTCGGCTCCCGCAAACCGGTGATGCTGATGGTCGGCGGTGCGCTCATCGTTATGTGGGCGCTGACGATCTGGAGCCAGGTTTCGATCATGGCAAAGCAGGCTGCGGCCGCGACCAATCCCACCGCGGCAGTTGCTGCCAAAGAGCAGGCCAACGTCAATCGCAGCGGCGGCAACGCCGGCGGACCGCCGAGCACGACTTCGGCTGCAACCAGCCCTCAGGCGGCGGCCGGCCAAAAGGTCTTTGCGCAAAACTGCTCGAGCTGTCACGGCGCGAGCGGTCAAGGCACGCCCAACGTCGCTCCGCCGCTGGACGGCAACGATTTCGTCACCGGCGATGCCGGCGCCGTCATCACGACCGTGCTCAACGGCAAAACCGGGCCCATTTCGGTGCACGGGCAGAATTTCAACGGCATGATGCCGCCGTGGAAGACGCTGTCGAACAAAGACATCGCCGACGTGGTGACCTACATTCGCAGCGCGCTGGGCACGAATCACGCGGGCGCCGTCAAGGAATCGGACGTCGCCAAGCTACGAAAATAACCGCGGCTACGTAACGTTTTTTTCGATGCGCGAATCGGGAACCAGCCACGTGATTGCCACAACCACGTACAGCACGTCCGACGCCCACTGAACGAAAAACGCCAGCGGTATCGCGCATGCGTAAAGGACCAGCGATATTCGCCCTTTGAAATCGCTGCCCATCGCCCGCGCGAGGGTTGAATCCTTGCCGTTCACCGCTATGAGCAGCATCTGCAGGATGACGTACGCGACGGCCGCCATGAAAAGCACGATGCCGTAGATCGCCGTCGCCAGCGCGGCGAAGTGGTTTTCACCCATCCATCCGGTGGTGAACGGAACCAGCGAAAGCCAAAACAGCAGATGCAGATTCGCCCACATGCTGCGCCCGTCGATGCGCTCGGCCGCGTACAGCAGGTGATGGTGGTTGTTCCAATAGATGCCGATGTTGACGAAGCTGAGCACGTACGTCAGAAACACCGGGAGCGTCGGTTTGATGGCCCCCAAGTCCGAGCCGCGCGGAATCTTCATCTCCAACACCATGATGGTGATGATCACGGCGATGACGCCGTCGCTGAACGCAACCATGCGGTCCTTGTTCATCCCGGCTTACCCTCCGGCGAGCTTGCACGACGCGCCGTCGTAGAGGTAGAGCGAGTCTTTGCCCCAGTGCGCGACGACTTTGGGCGCGTCGCCGAAAGCGGGCACGTCGCCCCGGCGCGGACCGACGAGCCACGTGCGCGCAGACGAACAGATGACGCCGCGATCGCCGTGGCCGCCGCGTAAAACGTGCACTTGCGGGCGCGTGTAGAACAGCAGCGCGTTTCCGCCGGACACGTTGAGAATCGCGACGGCATCGCCGGGTCTTCGGTTGACGTTGATGATCTTGGCCAAGTGCGGCACGGGCTTGAATCGCTCGGCCTGCGGGAGCGCCAGCAATGCCAAAAACGCGACCGCGAGCACCATGGCGAAACCCAGCACGTACGGAGCGCCGGCCCGAGCGCGCGCGGGCGCAAGCAATGCGAAGAACGCGACGATCGACCCGACGAACACCGCTCCGCCGACGTAGATCAAGTTGATCGCAACGGTATGAAGGTCTCCGGTGAGCCGGTTGTCGTGCGAAAACCACACGATGGCGATGCCCAAAAGCAAAATGAACGCCGGAACCGCCGCCGTGGAGATCAACGCCGAGCGGCTGCGCGCGCGCTGCACGGCCGCATCGAAGTACACGGCCACCAGCACGGCCATCGCGGGAAGCTCGAGCGCGATATAGTTCGGAAGCTTGGTTTTGGCGAAGCTGAAAAACAACAGCGGCATCACGATCCAAACCAGCGCCAACCGCACGATTTGCTGCGCGTTCTGCTCGTCGAGACTGAGCGCGCGCCGGCGCAGACGATCGATGCCCAATGCGATCGCCGAGGGCAGAAACGCGATCCACGGAAAGAATCCGAGAATGATGACCGGGACGTAGTACCAGATTGGTCCGCTTTGATTTTCGATCGTTTGCGTGTAGCGCCCGAACGTATAGTGGCCGATCAATTCGAAGATCGAATGGGCGCCGCTTGCAGAAGCCAGCGCGGCAAACCACGGCGCCACGATCGCAACGAACAGTGCGATTCCGCCCGCCCATCCGCGCCACGACGGAGCGTGCGCGCTGCCGGCTCGACGCTCCCAGAAATAATATGGCAGGATGACCAGCAGCGCGACGACCGGCGCAACCGGCCCTTTGGCCAGAAAACCGAGCGCGGCGGCTATCGAACCGTAGAGCAAGTACCGGTCTCGGCCCGTCTGCACCGAGCGAAACCACCAAAAAACGGCAAAGGCAACCGCCAGGTCGAGCAGGGCGTCCATGATGGCGAGCCGCCCGACGATTGCTTGCATCAGGCACGTCGAAAGCACGACTCCGGCGTACAAACCGGCGCGCGTTCCGGCCTGGCGCGTGACCGCGTACGCCGTCATGCCGCCCATGGCGACCGTGGCCAGCGCCGAAGGAAGCCGTAGCGCGAACGACGTGACGCCCAACAGTTTGGCGCAAATCGCCGCGATCCAAAAGTAGAGCGGCGGCTGGACGAACCACGGCACCCCGTTGAGGTGCATGACGACCCAGCTGCGCGTGAGCAAGATCTCGCGCGCCACTTCGCCGTACGCCGTTTCGCTGTTGTCCCACAACGTGCCGCTGCCCAGCCCCGGTATCGTCACGAGCGCCGCAATCCCCGCGGCAATGAGGGCGGCACGTAAGGGGCTGCGCATGAGCGGAGAGTTTTGGGCACGCTTGCAGCGAAGTCATGCCCCAATGGCCGATTCCAACGATACGATACGCACGCGCATGCCCGTTGCGGTGTGCGCGTCGCGCTCAAGCGCGCTGGCGATGACGCAGGCGCGAATCGTCGCAGCCAAACTTGCGGCCTGCGGGATCGCAACCACGATTCTGGCCGTGACCACGACCGGAGATCGGGTGCAGGATCGTTCGCCGGCGGCGATCGGCTCGGACGGCGTGTTCGTCAAGGAGCTCGAGGCAGCGCTGCGCGATGGGCGCGCGCAGTACGCCGTTCACTCGTGCAAAGACTTGCCCAGTGTTCTGCCCGACGACATGCAGATCGCGGCAATTTCCGCGCGCGAAGATCCCAGCGACGCGTTTTGCAGCGAAAAGTATGCGACGTTTGCGGATCTGCCCGCGGGAGCTCGCGTGGGCACGTCGAGTCCGCGCCGGCGCGCGCAGCTGGCCGGCATGCGCCACGATCTCCAGTACCTTGACGTGCGAGGAAACATCGATACGCGGCTGCGCAAGCTGCGCGAGGGTGCGTATGACGCGCTCGTGCTCGCATCCGCGGGGCTGCGCCGTTTGCGCGTTTTTGCCCGCTACACGGTTGCCTTCGATCCCGCGCAGTTGGTTCCGGCGGTAGCGCAAGGAGCGCTTGCAGTCGAAACTCGCGCCGATGCCGGCGACATCGCCGAGCGTCTGCGCGAAGCGATCAACGACGACCGGGCGGAACGCGCGGTGCTCTGCGAACGCGCAGCATTGCGGGAGCTGCGCGGCGGATGCTTAGCGCCGATCGGCATTCACGCGCGATACGAGGGCGATGCGCTCGTCGCGTGGGGAGTCGTCGGTGCGCCTGACGGGCGCGCAGCGTTGCGCGAGCGCGTCGGCGCGGCGGCGGACACTAGAGAACGAGCGCAAGCCCTGGGCGTTTCACTCGCGCGCGCTCTGATCAAGCGCGGCGCAGATTCACTTTTGGCGGCGCATGCAGCGCGCTAGCTTGCAGCAAACGTTTCGTCCGCGACGGCTGCGACGCAGCCCCAGCATGCGATCGCTGGTGCGCGAGCATCGCGTGCACGTTTCGCAACTGGTGCAGCCGCTGTTCGTGGTCGAAGATGCGAACGGCGCTGGTCCCATCGGATCGATGCCCGGCATCGAACGCTACACCGCAGACGGCGCAGTGCAAGAGGTGGGCGTGCTCGACGCGCTCGGGCTGCACAGCGTGCTGCTGTTCGGAATACCGCAGACCAAAGATGCCTTCGCGAGCGCCAACTACGACCCCGACGGCATCGTCCAGCGCACCGCGCGCGCCATCAAAGCCGCCTTTCCTCACGTCGTGGTCATCGCCGACTTATGCAACTGCGAATACACCGATCACGGGCATTGCGGAATCCTGGATACGGCGGGGGACGTCGAAAACGATGCCACGGTGGAAGTGCTCGCGCGAACCGCGCTGACCTACGCGCGGGCCGGCGTCGACGTCATTGCTCCTTCCGACATGATGGACGGGCGCGTGGGGGCGATTCGCAAAGCGCTCGATGCCGACAACTTCGAACAGACCGCCATCATGGCGTACAGCGCAAAGTACGCTTCGGCGTTTTACGGACCGTTTCGCGAAGCCGCCGATTCCACGCCCGCATTTGGCGACCGGCGCAGTTATCAAATGGATCCGCCCAACGAACGTGAAGCGCTTCGCGAAATCGCATTGGACGTTGCGGAAGGCGCTGACATCGTGATGATCAAGCCTGGCCTTGCGTACTTAGACATCGTGCGCGCGGCCCGAGTGCGATTCGATACGCCGATCGCGGTATACAACGTCAGCGGCGAGTACGCGATGGTCAAAGCTGCCGCGCAAAACGGCTGGATAGAGGAAGAGCGCGCGGTCGACGAACTGCTGGTCTGTTTCGTGCGCGCCGGAGCCGACATCGTCATCACGTATTTCGCCAAAGATTTCGCCGCGCGGCACGCCTATCTATGACTCCACCGCCGGCCGTCGTCATCTTGGCCGGCGGCGAAGCGACGCGCTTGCCCGGCAAGCTGCATCTCGATGCGGGCGGCAGGCCGCTTGTGCTGCGGGTCTATCGCAACGTGCGCGACGCGGGGCCGGTCTATGTGGCCGCCGCAGGCTCCTTTCCGCCCGAGATCGACAGGGAGCTCGATTGCCCGATAATCGTCGATCGCTGGCCCCGCCGCGGTCCGGCAGCCGCGCTCTACTCGGCGTTCGAGCAGATTCCGCATCAGCGCATATTCGTGGTCGCGGGCGACGCGCCGTTCGTAACTGCCGCCACCGCGCGCGAACTGACGGCGTTGTGGGAGCCGTCCCTTCAAGCCGTGGTGCCGGTCAACGCCGCCGGCCCCTTGGAGCCGCTGTGCGCTCTGTACGACCGCCTTGCCTTTTTGGCCGCAGCAGCCGGCCTGCGGTCCGGCGGATCGGGAGGAGTTGCGGCCGTCGTCGAAGAGCTTCGTGCGAAACGCGTGCACCTTTCGGACGAACGCGTCTTTGCCAACGTTAATACGGCGGCAGATCGCCGCGCATTACTCCAGGCATAGAGGTCGGCATTGCGTCTAGAACGGTCCATCTCCGCCTTCGCCAGAGCGCGAGGCATCATCGCGGGCGGCGTCAATTCGCCGGTGCGGGCGTTCCGCGCGGTCGGCGGATCGCCGGTGTTCATGCAGCGCGGCCAAGGCCCGTTCCTGTACGACATCGACGGGCACGAGTACGTCGACTACGTGCTGTCCTGGGGACCGTTGATTCTCGGACACGCGCATCCCGCAGTCGTCAAAGCGATCGCGCAGGCTGCCCAGCGCGGCAGTTCGTTCGGCACGCCGACCGAAGCCGAGTCCGAGCTCGGCGAATTGATCCGCACGATGATGCCGTCAATCGAACGCATTCGCTTTACGTCCAGCGGCACCGAAGCCGCCATGAGCGCCGTGCGTTTGGCGCGCGGATACACCGGCCGCGAGCTCATCGTCAAGTTCGCCGGCTGCTACCACGGCCACGCCGATTCATTTTTGATCGCCGCGGGCAGCGGCGCGCTCACCAACGGGATTCCCAACTCGCCCGGAGTTACCGAAGGCGTCGCCCGCGAAACCATCGTGCTGCCGTACAACGACACGCAGGCCGTCGCAGCAGTCTTCGATGCGCACCCGCGCAAGATCGCGGCGGTGATCATCGAGCCGTACGCCGGCAATATGGGCCTGGTTCCGGCGCAGCCCGGGTATCTTCAAGCATTGCGCTCGATGTGCACGCAGCACGGAACGCTGCTGATCTTCGATGAAGTGATGACGGGCTTTCGCGTCGCACGGGGCGGCGCGCAGGAGCGCGAAAACGTGCGGCCCGATCTCACCACGCTGGGCAAAGTGATCGGCGGCGGTTTGCCGGTCGGCGCGTTCGGCGGCTCCGCGGAGATCATGTCAGAACTTGCGCCCGACGGTGCAGTCTATCAAGCCGGAACGCTCTCGGGAAATCCGCTTGCGATGGCTGCAGGCATCGCGACGCTTCGCACCATTCTCGCCGATGCGACGCTGTACGAACGGCTCGAGGTGCTCGCAAAACTGCTCTGCGACAGCTTGCACGAAGTGCTGGCCAAATACGACGTTCCGCATTACAGCGCTTATGCGGGCTCGATGCTGTGCACGTTCTTCACGCAAGACCCGGTTCATGATTTGCAAAGCGCCATGACGTCGGATACCGCGCTGTACGCGCGCTTCTTTCACGCGATGCTCGATCGCGGGGTGTACTTGGCGCCCTCGCAGTTCGAAAGCGCATTCGTGTCCTGCGCGCACGGCACGCGTGAGGTCGAGCAGACGGTTGCAGCGGCGAACGATGCACTCGAGCAACTGCTCGCGCCGGTGCAGCGTTGATCGGGCTCGAGGGCCGCTTGCCCTGGAGTCGGCAGCGCCTCTGCCGTGCGATAAAACCGCTAGTTGGCAGGGTTGCGCGCGCCATACGATGACAAGACGATAGATGCCGCTGGTTTGCCTGGGACTCTCTCACCATACCGCGCCCGTTGAAGTGCGCGAGCGCCACGCGTTTCCGGCTTCCCGCATGGAGGCCGCGCTGGTCGCTCTGCGCGATTACCAGGCCGTTCGCGAAGCGGTCATGCTGCAAACCTGCGGGCGGCTGGAAATTTACGCCGACGTTTCCGACTACGAAGCGGGCGTCGAGCAGCTCAAGTCGTTTCTGTTGAACTTCCGTCACGGCATGGTCGGCTACGATTTGGAATCGTATCTCTATACGCTGCTGGGGCGCGCCGCGGTCGAGCATCTGCTGCGCGTGAGTACGGGCTTGGATTCGATGCTGATCGGCGAGGCGGAGATTCTGGGCCAGGTCAAGGACGCGTTCATCGCCGCGCAAGATGCCGGCTCGCTGGGAAAAACGCTGCACCGCCTGTTCCGGGAAGCGATGAGCGCGGGAAAATCCGCCCGCTCGCAGACTCGGATCGGCGACGAATCGAGCTCGATTGCAACGGCGGCCATCGAGCTGGCGCGCAGGCAATTCGGTACGCTGGCCGATCGCAACGTCGTCATCATCGGCGCAGGCAAAATGGGCCGAACCGCGGCAAAGCGTCTGCGCGCCGAAGGCACCCGCAACCTGATCGTGAGTAACCGCACGATCAAGCACGCGCAAGACGTGGTCAGCGAGATCGGCTTCGGGCACGCGGTCGAGCTGCCCGGGCTGCTCGATGCACTGGCCTGCGCCGACATTGCCGTCACCTCGACGGGCGCTTCGCATTTCGTGCTGACGCCGGACATCGTGGCGCCAGCCATGTCGCGTCGCCCGAACGCTGCGCTGTTCATCATCGACATCGCGGTACCGCGCGACGTCCACCCCGACGTCGCCAACATCGACGGCGTCACGCTGATCGACGTCGACGGGCTCAAATCGCACGTGCAGGAAAAGCTGGAAGTGCGCCGCGAGGCCATTCCGCAGGTCGAAGAAATCATCGAGGAATACCTCGAGCGCTTTCACCAGTGGTATCAATCGCGGCTGGCGGTTCCGGTGATCGCGTCGCTCACCCGAAAAGCCGAAACCGTCCGCTCGGCGGAACTCGATCGGCTGCTCGCGCGCTGCCCGGAGTTGAGCGAACGCGAGAAAATGCTCATCACCGGGATGTCGATGACGATCATCTCCAAACTGCTGCACACGGTCGTGACGAAGATTCGCGACAAAACCGCGTCCAACCACTCCGAAGCTCTCGAACACGCGCGTCTGCTCGACGAGCTGTTCGAACTGAACATCGCCGAGGAACTGGCCAAAGCCCGTCCGTCGCAACCGACGGCCGATGTCGACGAGTCAGCTCGCCGCTTAACGGTAAACGCGTGCTCGTCACGCGGCCTGCACACCAAAACCACGAATTCGTTCAAGCGCTTACCGCGGCCGGCGCGCACCCGATTTTGGCTCCGACGATTGCAATGCGTCCCCCCGACGATCGCGCCGCCGCAGAACTAGCCGTTGCGAGTGCGGGCGGCAACGCCTGGATCGTTTTCACCAGCGCCAACGGCGTAAAGGCCTTCTTCGATCTGCTCGATGCGCGGCGGGAGGATGCGCGGGCGTTGGGAAGCGCCAAGATCGCCGCGATTGGCATCGCCACCTCGGCGGCGCTGCGCACGCGCGGAATTTACGCCGATCTCGTTCCGCAATCGTACGTCGCCGAAGACCTGGCGCAGGCATTGATCGTCGCAAGCAGACCGGGCGAAGACCTGTTGATTTACCGCGCACAGGAAGCGCGCGACGTTTTGCCCGAGCGTTTACGCGCAGCGGGGCGCAACCCACACGTGGTTGCTGCGTACAAAACGGTCTTCACCGACGATCCGCAGTTCGCCGGCAAGGTACAGCAGAGCGACATTCTGACTTTCACGAGCACCAGTACCGTTCGCGGGTTCTCGCACAACCTGGGCGGCGGCGTCGCTTGCGCTGCCGCGGCTCAGAATAAACTCGTTGCCTGCATCGGACCCATCACGGCGCAAACCGCGCGTGAGATGGGCCTGCAGCCCCGCGTCGTCGCCTCCGACTTCACCGCCGCCGGATTGCTGACCGCGCTCTTGCGTTACCTGCGCGCGGCTTAAGGGGCGGCGTTACGTGCGCGTAGCGATTGCCATCGTTCTTGCCGGCGCCATCGCGCTGGCGGCCTGGCGCTCTCGCGCGCTCACCGCGAGCGGCGCGGCGGCGGCGTGGATCGTCGGCGCATGTGTTTTCGGCGCGGGCTCGTGGACGTATGCAGCCGTGCTGTTCAGCTTCTTCATTCCGTCCACGGTGCTTTCGCGCATCGGACGCAGACGCAAACGCGCGCTGCGCGACATCGACAAAGGCGCGGCGCGCGATGCGTGGCAAGTCATGGCAAACGGCGGCGTCGCCGCGGCCTGCGCGCTGATTGCCGCGGCCGTACCGCACGGGGCAGCGGCCGCCGCGTTTGCCGGAGCATTCGCAGCGGCGTCTTCGGATACGTGGGGCACTGAAATCGGCACGCTGACGAGCGCTGCACCCCGCTCGATTTTGACGCTTCGGCCGGTGTCGACGGGCCTGTCGGGCGGCATCACACCGGCGGGGACGGCAGCGGAAGCCGCCGGCGCGCTGATCGTCGCGCTCGTTGCATGGTCGCTGGGCGTGGGATCTTGGTGGATCGTCGCGGCCGCCGGTTTCGTGGGCGCGCTAATTGACTCGCTGCTGGGCGCTTCCGTGCAGCAGCTGCGCTACTGCCCGCGCTGCGCTCGCCCGTGCGAAACGGATCCGCACGCGTGCGGCGCGCGTTCGCGTGTAATTCGCGGGCTTACGTGGATGAACAACGATGCGGTGAACGCGTGCGCCACCCTCACGGGCGCCGGAGTAGCCGCTGCGCTGGTCGCCCTCACGCGTTGAGCGGATACTTCTTCTCTAGATACGGTACGATCTCGTCATCGTCGTCGAGCACGACGTCCCCATCTACCATGACCGGGATGCCGGTTTGACCGGAAATCTCTTTCAGTATGCCGCGCTCGGAATGATCCGTGGGCATGTTGACCACTTTGTAATCGAGCAGCAGCTGCGTCATCTTGGCTCGAACGCGAGCGCAGTACATGCACCACTCGGCTTGGTACAAAACGATATTGGTGTCTCGCAAGGCGGCTCTCCCGATAGGTCGCGAAAGGTGCAGGTCACGGCACCCGCCGTAGTCTCGTTTTCAAGGTAGCAATGGCCATAACGCGGGCATGGGACGGCAACCGGCTTTTGCGGGGCGCGCTCGTGGCGTCGCTTGGTTTGCACCTGCTCTTAGCACTTGTACTTCCCAAATGGATGCCCGCGCAATCCGGCGGGCCACAACCCGTGGAAGCGCTCACGTTCGCGCGGGTCATCCGCGTTCAGACCGAGCGTCTTGCCCCGGCCAGTCGTCCTACCGCCGTACCCGACACGACCAAACGCGCAGCCAAAGTGAGCTTTGCGCGCAGAAGGCACGAATTGACGGCCAATACGCATAAGCCGCTCGTGCGTCCGACCGCGGTCAACGGCCCCTTAGGCACGGTCGCTTCGGCTCCGCACCACATTGCCGCGCACCGTCCCGCGCCGCTGCTCGCGCAAGCGCCTGCCACTTCCGTACCTGTGGCCACCACGCAGAGTGCTTCGCAGCGTACGCCCCAGCCTGAAGCGACCATCAGCAGCCATGCAATGGAGGGCGCCGGCGTAGCCGACCGCGGAGGCGTGCTGCCACTGGGCGCGGCGCAAGACCCCGTGCTGGACCCGAGCGCGCTGCAACTGCTGCAAAAGCGCGTCAGCGTTCACGTGACGCTCAAAGTAACGGTGGGCGAAGACGGCCACCTGAAACACGTTGACTTTCAGCCGCCGATAGACGCGCAGTTGGAACGCCAAATCGAACAAATACTGGCCGATGCAAATTGGGATGCAGCCGTTTGCGGCGGGGGCGTGAGTTGTGAAGGCGTTGCGACGATTAAGTTGTAGGGCGCGCACGTTATGAATTGTAATAGCCGACAGTTCATTCTGACAACCGGCCTCCATCACATCGGCGGCTGTCACAACGACCTCACGTCACTTCACGAGGCCACTTCCCATTCCCAATATCCTGCGTCTTCGCCATCGTCCAGAAGCCTTTCCAGTGCCTGCCTATCACGATCGGAAGGCACATTATAGGCGATATAATCACGACCATAGCGTGCCTTCTGGTCAGCGAATTCGTCAATTTTATCCAACAATGGAAGTCAGCTCATCCGCTCGTTCATCGAGAACTCGTTCCAAAATCGTTAGGCGATAGGTTGCATTTCCCGACGGCGTCACCACGTTTTGAAAGGTTGGCCTCGGATCGTGTTCCGTAGACGAAGCGATGAATACATCACCGTAGTTTAAGCCATAGGTAAATAGCGGAATATTGTCCAGCCTCAAACTGCCGTCTGGCAATATGTCGGCCCACATTGTCTCCGCACCCTCTTCTATCGGAAATACTACCTTGATCTGCTGAGACATAGCGTTAGCTTCTTGACATAAGGATCCTTTTGGCCGCTGCGCGCCCACTTATTGAGACGCCGGCTAAATGAGGCCTGCAAGCCCTAGCATATCATTTCAGCTTTTCGTCACCGCCGGCACCGGCCTGGAACGCAATAGTCAACCTAGCCTTTTGATCATCAGTGGCCGCCTGCACTTCCGTTCGCCTTGATGTAAATTCTGCTGGAGCGTTGCGTAAAATATCCAAAAATATGGCACGCGCGTTCGGCTCATCTTCCAGCACACATTCCGCATTTTTCTGAATCAGCAGGATACGGCAAGCGAAAATGAACGGCTCCCAATCAAGATCGTAAACGCATTGTTCGAACGAGTCCCAACGCCCGTGGACGGCGTAGTCGGGAAATCCCAACTTCGCCGCCCATTCTTCGTGAAGCGCGGCCCTATTACTGCATCGTTTACCGTCCATGGCACGCATAAGGCCGCTTTGTACGTCTTCCTTTTTGGCTTCCGTATCGTCGCAGGTAGTCTCTCGAAATATGACGATCCCTGAAACGAGCGTCTTTACCGTGTTAGTGGGCATGGGTCCCCTGCCGTGTACCAGCATGTATTAGGGCAGCGCATTGCGTTTGCCATAGCGCGACGTCTACAAAATGGACTTGCCCAAACCCGAGCAGATCAGTCCCACGGCGAGTATGGCCGTCTGATTGCGCGTATCGAGGATCGGATTGATCTCCACCATTTCGATCGACCCCAGCAAGCCTGATTCGGCCAGCATCTCCATGGCCAGATGCGCTTCGCGAAAGCTCAATCCGCCTTTGACCGGCGTGCCCGTTCCGGGTGCTTCGCTGGGGTCGATGCCGTCCATGTCGAACGACATGTGAATCGGCCGCCCGTCGGCACCGGCGATTGCAATCGTCTGCTCCATGACGTGCGTCATTCCCAGCTTGTCGACGTCGCTCATCGTAAACGCTCGCACGCCCGAAGCGCGCAGGTTCTCTTTTTCCGTAACGTCGACGTCGCGAAGCCCGATTTGCACCGTGCGATGCGGCTGAGCATAGCCTCTTTGCAGCGCAAACCACAGCGGCATACCGTGCACGTTTCCCGACGGCGAACTTTCGGGGCTGTTGATGTCGCTGTGAGCGTCGACCCATACTAATCCCGGCGGCGCGCCGCGCGCTTTCGTCAGTCCGGCAAGCGTGCCCATCGCAATGGAATGGTCGCCACCGAGCACGATGGGAAAGCCGTTGCTTTCGACGATGTGCTGCACCTCGTCGGCAAGCCGGTTGCACACTTCGTCGATGATGTCGTAGTATTTGGCGCGATGATCGCCCTGCGCGTACTCCTCGCGCAGCGGTACCGCTAAGTTGCCGTGATCCACGATCTCGGCCACTTTGAGTTTGTGCAGTCGCTCGTTGAGCTTGGCATAGCGAACCGCGTACGGACCCATGTCGACACCGCGCCGGCTGGCCCCTAAATCCATCGGCACGCCAACGATGTCGACGCGCTGCAAATTGCGCGCAATTGCGCCGGTGCTCATTGGAGGGCCGCCTCTTCGGCCGTATCGTGAGCGTCCTTGGTCAGCACGGGCTTAGCCTCGTCGCGGCTGACCGAACCGGGAATGATGTGCAGCAAGAGCACGCGGATGATGCCCGCAACCGGGACGGCGATGAACATGCCGAGCACGCCGTACAGCTCTCCGCCGATGAGGATCGCGATGACGACTGCGCTGGGACTGAGCTGGATCGTGCGGCTGACGATATTGGGCGCGATGATGTGCCCTTCGGCTTGATTTGCCAGCAGGAACACGATGCCCACTTTGATCGCCAGCGGGAAGCCGCCCGCAACGAACGCGATGATCAGCGCCGGAATCGCCGCGATCACCGGACCGATGTACGGTATTAGATCGAGCACGCCCGCGATCGCTCCGATGAGGATCGCGTACGGTTCTCCCACCAAAGAAAGCCCAATGGCAATCAGCGCTCCCACCGACGCGCCCACCATCAGTTGCCCGCGAATGAATCCCCCGATGACTTGCTCGAGTTCGCCCAGCAGCATTAGCGTGGAGTCGCGCTTGCGTCCCGGTATGAATCCGATGAAGAACCGTTTTATCGTTTCCGAATCGTACAGCAGGTACGCTCCCAGCACCGGAATCGCCACGCACGCCCCGATGAAAGCGGCCGTACCGAGCAGAACCACGATGGCATTTCCGACGGTCGCGGCCCCGTGCTGGTGAATCCATAGCGGTATCTCTTGCGGCAGCCTGGCCAGTTCCGTGCGAAGCACCCCGGGAACGTGCTTGAGCGCCGGATTGTTGGGATCGTTGATGACCGTGACGATTTTGCCCTGAATCGTGGGCCAGTCGTGGATCAACGTCGTCACCTCGGACATAATGGCCGGGATCAGATAAAACAATCCAAAGGCGATCAGGCCCGCGATCACGGCATACACCAGCAGGATTGCCAGGATCAGCGGCAACTTCTTGTTGAGCCAGCGCACGACCGGATAGACCAAATAGGCGAAAAAAATTGCGCCGATGATGATGATGAAGATAAGGCCGATTCGTTCGATGAAGCGGATCACATAGCTGAATATCAAAAAGATCAGCACGACCGACAGCAGCATCTTCCAGCTCAGATCCACGTTCTGCGCGGTCAGCCAGCGGTAGGGCTCTTCCTCGGCACCGCGAGCGGCTTCGGCTTTAGCGCCCGCGTGTTCGGCTTCGATCTCCAGCCCGATGAGCGAGCCTCGGGCGGGCCACCGGTAACGCACGTAGCGCGTAAGCGCGCCGGCAAAAACGCGTATGATCGATCGAATCGCCTGCATCGGGCCGCCGATGTAGCCGTCGTCCAGATCGACCAAATACAAAAACGGTTTGTGCCGGTTTCCCAGGCGCTGGCTCCAGCGCCGCGCCAGCTCCATGCCCTCGGGCGCGCGCTGGTCGAGCAGCGCGAGCACCTTTTCGTCGTCGTCACCCGCTTGGCGCACGATCTGCGTGAATTCTTTATAGGAAAGGCCGAGCGCCCGCAGCAGACTGCGATCCATCGGGCTTTGCCCGTACAAGTAGTCGCCCAGCGTGCCTTTCATCGCGGCGCGAGCCTTGTCGATCAAACGCGGCAGCCAACGGATACCGCCCAATTCCTCGGACCAACGGCGGGGCGGTATAACGCGGAGGTCCTTGGCTTGCGTCTCTGGCACACTCACACTTTACCCTGCGCCGCGCTCGGTCATGGAACCTTGTAACAAGGCTTCGGCATCGTTTTTGCGTACAATCGTTCGATGGTGCGTAGAGCGGCGCTCGTGGCGTTTGCCGCGGCCGCGTGCGCGATGGCGCTGGGCGGATGCGTGCGTTCGCATCCACGCCCTCGCCCGGGTCAGCTGACGCTGGCAATGGTCACCGACGTGGGCGGCCTGGGGGACAAGTCGTTCAACGATTCCGCGTACCGGGGATTGCTCCATTCGCGTCAAGATCTGCGTGCGTACATCAAAGTGCTGCAGTCCAAGTCGGCAGCGGACTATCAGCCCAACCTCACCGTTCTGAGCGAAGCGCACTTCGACATGATCTATGCCATCGGTTTTTTGATGAGCGACGATCTCACGCAAGTCGCGCACCAATTCGAGTACCAGCACTACGCGATCATCGACGCGGTCGTTCCCGAGCCCAACGTCGTTTCGGTGACGTTCAAGGAGGAGGATGGATCGTTTTTGGCCGGCGCGCTGGCCGCGATGGTCACGCACACCCATCATCTGGCCTTCATCGGCGGACAGGACATTCCGCTGATCCGCAAATTCGAAGCGGGCTACGTGGCCGGCGTTCGAGAGATCGATCCCTCCGATAAGGTCGACGTGAAATATGCCGGTTCGTTCGACGACGTCGCAGCCGGCAAAGAGCTGGCCAATCTGCTCTTCAACGGCGGAGCGGACATCATCTACACCGCTGCGGGCAAGGTCGGCTTAGGCGCCATCGACGCCGCCAAAGCACGCGCGCGCGGTTACTACATCATCGGCGTCGACAACGATCAGGACGCGCTGGCTCCGGGCAAGATTCTCACGTCGATGGTCAAGCACGTCGACGTTGCGGTTTTCGAGGTCGCGCGCGCGATTCGCGATCGCCGCCCGATGACGGGCCACGTCATTCTCGGCCTCAAAGACGGCGGCATTTCACTCACGAATTTTCGCTACACGCGCGACGTTGTAACGCCTTCCGACATCGCGCGCCTGCGGCAGCTCGAGCGCGCAATCGTCGCCGGCCGTTTGACGGTTCCCAATACCCGTGAGGCTTTGGCCAGCTGGAAACCGGCAGCGCTTTAGAACTGCGCGGGATCCGCAAGACGTATCCGGGCGTCGTCGCCGTCGACGGCGTGGACTTGGACGTACGTGCGGGTGAGATTCACGCGCTCGTCGGCGAAAACGGCGCAGGCAAATCGACGCTGGCCACGATCGCGTTCGGCACGCTTGCGGCCGACGCCGGAACGATCGCTGCCGCCGGCACCGTCGGACTGGTCCATCAGCATTTTCAGCTGGTGGGCCGGCTCTCGGTATGGCAAAACGTACTGCTGGGGCGCGAACCGCGCAGAGGCTGGCTGCTGGACGCGGCCGCCGGGCGCGCGCGCGTGCGGGCGCTCGCGCAGAGCTACGGCTTGGCAATCGATCCCGACGCGCTGGTCGACGAACTGCCCATCGGCGTGCAGCAGCGCGTCGAGTTGCTGCGCGAGCTGGATCGCGCGCCGGCCGTGCTGCTGCTCGACGAGCCCACTGCGGCGCTTGCGCCCACGGAGATCGCATCGTTCTTTGCGACGGTCGAAGAGCTCGCGCGGCAAGGAACGGGCGTGCTGATCATCACGCACAAACTGCATGAAGTCATCACGTACAGCAAGCGTGTGAGCGTGATGCGTCAAGGCAAAATCGTTGCGCACTTCGACACGCAAGCTACCAGCACGGACGAAGTCGCGCGCGCAATGGTGGGCGGAGCGCTTCCGCGCGTTGCGCAGCGCGTTGCAACGGAACTCGCGCCTTGCGTTCGAGTCGAACGCCTGGAAGCCGGAACCGGTTCAACCGCGATTCGCGACCTGGGGTTCGCGGTTCGTTCCGGCGAAATCGTCGGCATCGCGGGAGTTGAAGGCAACGGGCAAACCACGCTTGCCGACGCGATCGCCGGCATGATTCCCTACCGCGGTGTAATCACCGTCGACGGCGCAATCGGCGTCATTCCGCAGGATCGACGGCACGAAGGCCTGGTGCTGAGCTGGTCGTTGGCCGACAACGCGGTTCTGGGGCGCCAGCATCAAGCCAAGTTCCGGCGCGGCATGCTGCTCGACCGGCCGGCAGCTCGCGCCGATGCGAAAACGATAGTGCGGCGCTTCGACGTTCGCGCCGCGTCGATCGACGTGCCGGTGCAGACGCTTTCGGGCGGAAACCAGCAGAAAGTCGTGGTCGGGCGCGCGCTGTCCGGCGATCCCGCTTTCGTGCTGGCCTATCAGCCCACGCGGGGCATCGACGTGGGAGCGGCAGCGCTCGTCCAATCGCGCTTGATCGAAGCCCGCAATGCCGGCACCGCGATTTTGCTGATCTCGTTCGAGCTCGACGAGATCCTCGCGCTCGCCGACCGCGTGCTGGTCATGTATCGCGGAAGGATCGCCGGACGGTTCGACGGTGAACGCATCGACCGCGGCCGGATCGGCGAACTGATGGCCGGAGCGGGCACGTGACCAAGTTCGCGCGCATCGCAGGCGGTCCGATCGGCGCCATTGTGTTCGCGTTCTTTTTGGCCGCGTGCGCCATGCTGGTTGCGGGAGTCAGCCCGGCGGACGGCTTTTGGGCGCTGTTCGTGGGTTCGCTCGGCGGGCGCGCACAAATCGCCGAAACGCTGGTGCAGACGACCGCGCTGCTTTTTCCTGCGCTCGGCATCGCGCTGGCATTTCGCGCGGGCTTGTTCAACATCGGGGCGGAAGGGCAACTGGTCATCGGCGGTCTTGCGGCCGGCGCAATCGGCGCTCATCTCATCGCTCCCATGCCGGCGGCGATCTTCGTTCTGCTGGCGGCGGGTTTCGTCGCGGGCGGAGCGTGGGGCGCGATCGCCGGATGGCTGCGCGCGCGCTTTCACGCCAGCGAAATCATCTCCACGCTGATGCTCAATTTCATAGCACTGTCGCTGGCGGGATATCTGGTTTCCGGTCCGCTCAAAAGCCCGCTGGCCACCGGCGCGGAAACCGCGCCGCTTCCGGCAACGTCGTGGCTGCCTACGCTCATTCCCGACACGCGGTTGTCGATCGCTCTGGTTATCGCGATCGGCGCAGCGATCGTGCTGCGCTGGCTTTTCGTGCGAACGGTATTCGGTTACGATTTGCGGGCGGCGGGCGATGCGCCCGAAGCGGCCCGGCGGGGCGGCGTCAACATGCCGCGCATCACCGTGCTGGCGCTTACGCTGTCGGGCGCAACTGCCGGCTTGGGCGGCGCGACGCTTGTGACCGGAGTGCTGCACCGCTTCAACACGCAGCTTTCTCCGGGCTACGGATACACGGCAATCGCCGTCGCGCTGGTCGGCGATCTCAATCCGCTCTGGGTATGCGTTGCAGCGTTCGGCTTCGGCATTTTGGAAGCGGGGGGCCTTGCGATGCAGGCGCTGGCCGACGTGCCCAAAGACGCGATCCATGTGATCGAAGGATTGATCATTTTGGTGCTTGCGGCCCGGCGGTACATCGCCACGCGCGCTCAAGGGGCGCCGATATGAACGGCGGTGGCGAGCTGATCGCAGCGCTGGCAATACTCACGCTCGTCAAATCCACGCCGATCATTTTCGCTGCGCTCGGCGGCGTGGTGTGCGAACGATCCGGGGTGGTGAACATCGGACTGGAAGGCATGATGATTGCCGGCGCTTTTACGGCGGTGCTGCTGTCGGGATTGACGGGAAGCCCGGTCGCCGGACTGGTTGCGGGTATCGCCGCGGGCGCGTTTTTCGGATTCATTCTCGGCTTTGCCGCCACGGTCTTCAAAGTCGACCAGATCGTCGCGGGCACCGGCATCAATTTGGTCGCGGCCGGCGGCGCCGCCTACGCACTCACGTTGATCTATAACCAGCCCGGCGCGAGCCCGCAAGTCAACGCGCTGGGAAACGGCTTTTGGATCTTGGTCGGATTTGCGTTTGCGTGTGCGTTCCTGCTGCACGCCGTGCTGTACTACACGCCGTGGGGACTGCGCGTGCGCGCCTGCGGGGAAAATCCGCGCGCGGTGCTCGATGCATCGCTTCGGCCGCTCTCGCTGCGCTTGAACGCCGTCGTCATCGGCGGCGCGCTGGCGGGCTTGGGCGGTGCGTTTTTGTCGATCGGCGAAGTCAATTTGTACTCCGACGGCATGACCGCGGGCCGAGGATTCATCGCGCTGGCGGCCGTGATCTTCGGACGGTGGACGCCATGGGGCGCAACGGGCGCAGCCGTCTTCTTCGGTTTTTTCGAAGCGCTGCAGTACGTGCTGCAGGGCCGCGTGGGATGGCTGCCCAGCGACGCGATGCAGGCCGTTCCCTATGTCGCGGCGCTGTTCGCGATCGCGGGCCTGGTCGGAAAGGTTCGCGCTCCGGCCGCCGACGGCGTGCCGTTTTAGGCAACTTCCGTTAAAGGTGGGATAAAAGTCCCGGCTGAAGTGCCGACAACATCACTATGCGACAGATCGTTGCCGTGCTGGTATTGTCGGCGCTCCTGGCGTCCGTGGCCGCTCGCGCGAACGCGCTGGAGTTGCCCGCTCCGCTCGCGCAACTGCAAACGACGCTGGCGCTCGCGGGTCAGCGCGCGCCCGGACGCGCCGCATTCGCCGTGAAAGACCTGGACAGCGGATATACTTCCGGCTACAACATGAACGAAGTCATGCCGGCGGCTTCGACGATCAAAATTCCGATCATGGTCGAAGTCTTTCGTCAGATGGCCGCGGGCAAATTCGATCTGAACCGTCGCGTCGAGCTGCTGCCGGGCGATCGCGACTGGGGATCCGGCGACATCGCGGAATCGCCCGTTGGGTCAACCTTCCCGGTCTCCACCCTGCTGCTGCAGATGATCACGGTGAGCGACAATACCGCCGCCAACATGCTCATTCGGTTGGTGGGGCGTGCCAGAATCAATGCCACGATGGCCGAACTGGGCTTGCATCATACGCATCTGGCCGACTATATCCGCACGGCCGAATGGAGCGTGCGCACGACGTTGCGCACGACGCCGTCGGACATGGTGGGGCTGCTCAGCGACATGGCCAGGAATAAACTGATCGACCAGTGGTCGTCCAGGCAGATGATCGCCATTCTGGAGCATCAAGAGATCAACACGCTGCTGCCCGAACCGCTGCCGCAAATCCCAATCGCGCACAAGACCGGTTCGTTCGACGACACGCTCAACGACGTGGGAATCGTCTACGCCGATTCACCGTACGTGATCGCCGTCCTGACGACCGATTTACCGTCGCTTCCCGCCGGACGGCAGTTCATTCACCGCATATCGCGCGTCGCATACTCGCACTTCGAAGAGCTGGCGAAATGGCGCGCGGCCAACACCCTGGACGACAGCGCGCCTGCGCCGTCCCCGACCGACGACCCCGATGCGGACGTGCCGATGTGGGCGACGCCCGATCCAAGCCCCAGTCCTACGCCGTAACTTTCCTTTTCAGCCGGCCGCTACGGTGCGTCCGGCGTACGCGCGCGTGAGCCAGTGGCCGTATTTGGGTTCTCTGCCGCGCACCACGCGCTCGTAAAACGCCGCGATTCGCTGCGTGAGCGGACCGATTGAGCCCTCGCCGATCGTACGTCGATCGACGGACGAAACATACGCGACGCCGGCGGCGGTTCCGGTGAAGAAGATTTCCTGCGCGCCGTACAGCTCGCTGCGATCGATCGAACGTTCGATGACGTCGAGGGCGAATTCGCGACGGGCGATCTCGATGATCGAGCGCCGGGTGCAGCCCTCCAATATGTTCTGCGAAGGGTCCGGCGTGTAGAGCACGCCGTCCTTGACCAAAAAGATGTTCTCGGCCGAGCCTTCGGCGACGTGTCCATCGTGCGAGAGCATGATCGCTTCGTCGAATCCATTGCCGATCGCCTCGCTTTTCGCCAGCGCGCTGTTCACGTACAGGCCGGTGATCTTCGCGCGCGGCGGCGCCGCCGAATCGTCTGCACGCCGCCAAGAACTCACGCCGGCGCGCAATCCGCCCGACGCATCCAAATATCGCACGAACGGAACGGGCACGATTGCCAGCGCATCGGGAACGTCGTGTAAGCGCACGCCGACGTCCTCAGCCGACTTGAACAAGCAAGGGCGAATGTAGACGTCGGTCTCAAAGCGGTTGCGCGCAACCAGTTCGGCGGTTATCTCGGCCAGTTCTCCGGTGGAGTGCGGCAACTTCATCATCAAAATCTTTGCCGAGATCTCCAGGCGTTCGTAGTGTTCGCGCAGCTGCATCAGATACAGTTCGCGATCGCCCGGTACCCAGTAACCCCGAATGCCCTCAAAGCAGCCGGTTCCGTACTGCAGCCCATGCGTGAGCAAGCCCACCTTGGCGTCCTCGTATGCGCAAAAGCCGCCGCGGGCGTAAACGGTCGTTCGGCCCAGATCCACGATTCAAACTCCTGTACGTCGCCGGTTGTCCGCTTCGTATTCCCCAAAACGAGGCGGGCTCTTTGCGGCGCTAGAAAACGAACCGGCATGCTGCGACTTGCTGCAATTCTTCTTGTGCTCGGCGCGCTCTGCGCCGGCGCCTTCGCCGCCGCGAGCGATCTCGGCGTATTGCTTCCGTCCGGATGGAGGCTTACGCCGCCGCAAGGCGCCGTTGCGACGCTCGGAACGATGCCGCAAGGCGTTGCCTTGTCGCCCGACGGCTCGACGCTGGCCATCGTGGAGTCCGGCGTTGCGCCCGCCGCGTTACGGCTGGTCGACGTCGCGACGCGGCACCAGCGCGCCATCGCGCTCGCCGGCGCGTTCGGCAAGCCCGTATGGGTGGACGCAACGCACGTCGGCGTTGCGGGCGCGAATGCGAACGCGCTGTTCGTCGTCGACGCGGCGTCGGGCGCGGTTCTGAAGATACCGGTGGGGCGCGGCACCTGGCCCGCCGCACTGGCCGTCGCCCCCGGCAGATCGTTAGCCGACGCGAACGATGCAAACGGCACCGTCACGATCGGAACGCGCACGATCGTCGTGGGCGAGCATCCGTCCGATCTTGTTTTCGCGCGCGACGGCAAGCTGCTGTACGTCGCGGTGCGCCGCCCCAGCCGCGTGCTTGCGCTCGATGCGGCCTCGCGCAGAATCGTCGCAGCTATTCCGGTGGCGTCCAATCCCTCGGCGCTGGCTCTTTCGCCGGACGGTTCCAAGCTCTACGTCGCCGAAAGCGACAACGACAGCGTCGGCGTGATCGACACGCGTACCAACGTGCTGGCCGCGCGCATCCCGGTCGGCTTGCACCAGGGGCGCATGAATGGATACGGCGCGTCTCCCAATGCGCTCGCGGTGCACGGCACGGATTTGTTCGTCAGCCTGGGTGCCGAGAACGCCGTGGCGATCGTGCGCGCAGGCCGCGTCATCGAACGCATACCGGTGGGCTGGTATCCCACCGGGGTCGCGCTCGGCAACGATGCGACGCTGTACGTGGTGAACGGAAAAGGCGAATCTGCGCCGGCAAATCCGCAGTTCAATCCGCTCGAACGCAATTCCGGCGGTTACGTCGGCGACATAA
Source organism: Vulcanimicrobiota bacterium (assembly GCA_963777315.1). Taxonomy (GTDB): domain Bacteria; phylum Vulcanimicrobiota; class Vulcanimicrobiia; order Vulcanimicrobiales; family Vulcanimicrobiaceae; genus CAVYEM01. The sequence goes on along the minus strand of CAVZQC010000002.1, from coordinate 595,653 downwards.
CGGTGGGTTCGCTGCGCGTGATTGCCCGCGCAGCATACGAGCATGCTGGCGGGCTCACGCGGGAAGCGATCGACGACGCCGCACCGCAATGGACGCCCGCCCCGCCGGCCCAAACGATCGTACGGGCGCACGGGCCCATCCGGCACGTCATTTACGTCATCAAGGAAAACCGCTCTTACGATCAAGTGCTCGGCGATATCGCGCAAGCCGACGGCGATCCGAAGTTGGTGATGTTCGGTCGTGCGAATACGCCCAACCAGCATGCGCTTGCGCAGCGATTCGGCATCTTCGACAACGCGTACGTCGACGCGCAAGTCAGCGCAAACGGACACAACTGGACCGACGCGGCGTTCGCAAACGACTACGTGGAACGGTTCTGGCCGCCCAACTATGGCGGACGGCGCGATCTGTACGACTTTCAAGCCGGGGGCGCCCCGGACGTCCCGCACGGCGGATATCTGTGGGACGCGGCTAAGCGCGCGCACCTGACGTATCGCGATTACGGCGAAGACATCGATTTCAGTCCGAAGCTCAAACTGGGCTTGAACACGTTCCCGGGTCTGGCCGGCCATTTCGATCTCAGGTACGTCGGTTGGGACCTATCGACCAGCGACGACGCGCGTTTAGCAGAATGGAGCAGGGAGTTCCAAGCATTCACCGCTTCGCGCAGCTTGCCGCAGCTGGAGATCGTGTATCTTCCCAACGACCACACTTCGGGCACAGCGCCCGGCAAGCCGACGCCGCAGGCGTACGTCGCCATCAACGACTGGGCCGTGGGGCGGCTCGTCCAAACCGTTTCGCGATCGCCGTATTGGAACTCGACCGCCATCTTCATTTTGGAAGACGATGCGCAAAACGGCCCGGATCACGTGAACGATCAACGCTCGACGTTTTACATCGCCAGCCCGTACGCTCGCGGCGGCGTCCAGCACGATCACTACTCGACGGCCTCGTTCGTGCATACGATCGAATTGATGCTCGGGCTGCCGCCGCTTTCCATCTACGACGCGACCGCGCGCCCGCTGTACGACGCGTTCTCCACCTCTGCGGTCAATGCGAGCGCGTTCACCGCGATCCGGCCCGGAATCGACATGCACGCGGTAAACTCAAAAGCCGCATACGGCTCGGCGATCAGCGCCAAACTCGATTTCTCGCATCCCGATCGAGCGGATCCGCGCGTGCTCAACGACATTCTGGCTCATGCGGTACGCCGGTGAGCCCTTGGATCGCGGCCGGAACGACTTTTCTGGCCTCGCTGCTCGAGTTCGTCGAAGCAGCGACGATCGTGCTTGCGGTCGCGTATACCGCAGGCTGGCGCGTCGCGCTGCGCGCGACTGCATGGGCGGTAGCGGTGCTGGTCGTGATCGCCGGCGTATTGGGCCCGGCTCTGGCCGCTTACGTGCCGCTGCGGGCGCTGCAGATCGGCATCGGAATTTTCTTGACCTTCATGGGCTACACGTGGCTTCGCAAAGCGATTTGGAGGTATGCGGGCCGCAAGCCGATGCGCAACGAGAACGCGAAGTTCAGTTCCGAAGTCGAGCGGCTTCGCGCGCACGAACAGCGCTTTGCTTTCGCGACCGCGTTCAACGGCGTCTTGCTCGAAGGACTCGAAGTCGCCGTCATCGTGGTGACCTTTTCCGCCGCGCGCGCCGGCACGTTCTTGTGGGCGGCGGCGGGAGCGTTGATTGCCGGCGTAATCGTTTTATGCGCGGCCGCGATTGCGCGACGGCCTTTTTCGCGCGTGCCGGAAAACGCGCTGGCTTTCATCGTGGGCATCATGCTGCTCTCGTTCGGCACCTTTTGGAGCGGCGAAGGTTTGGGCGTGCCGTGGTGGTGGGGTGAAGCGACGCTCGCGTGGCTCATCGCACTGTACGTTGTGGCCGCGCTGCTGCTGATCGCGCTTTGGCGGCGTCCCGCGGTACGCGCGTGAAACGCATTCATGCCTTTGTGGCGGGAAATTCGCTGGTCACGCCGGCCGGTATCGCGCTGGCGGCGGCGCTGGCTCTCACGCTGCGCCATACTTTAGGCTGGTGGATCGCGCCGCTCTATGCCGGCGTTTTGCTCGCGACCCTGGCTGCGAGCACGCTGGAACGGGTCCAGTGAGCGACATCGTGAGCGGGTTGGAACAAACGCGAGCGGGCTTGACGACGCCGGCTCGCGTGGTCGCCATCGATTCCGGAACCGCGCGCGAGGTCGCCGACGATCTGGCGACCGAAGAACCGCTCGAGATACGCCTGGTCGCCGGAGCTCGAAGGCAAAACGTTGCGGTCACGATGCGCACGCCCGGTAACGATTTCGAACTGGCCGCCGGGTTTTTGCTGTCCGAAGGCATCGTGAGCTGCGCGCAGGACGTTGCTGGCATGTCGTACTGCATCGATCCGCACGTCGATGCAGCTCAGCGTTACAACATCCTCAACGTTGTGCTCAGCGCGCCGGCGCTTCCGCAGCTCGATCGCCTGGAACGCCATTTCACGATGAACAGCGCGTGCGGGGTGTGCGGAAAGGCCAGCATCGAATCTTTGAGTACGCGCGCCGCGCGCATCGAAGACGACCTGAGCGTGGACTTCGGCTTCATCTGCGCTCTGCCCCAGAAAATGCGCGACGCGCAGCGCATATTCGCCTCGACCGGCGGCTTGCACGCAGCGGCACTTTTCGATGGGTCGGGGCGGTTGCTGGCGCTGCGCGAGGACGTCGGCCGGCATAACGCGCTCGACAAGATCGCCGGCTGGGCGCTGATGAACGCGCGCATTCCCCTGCGCGGCTGTGCGCTGCTCGTGAGCGGGCGGGCCAGTTACGAACTCGTGCAAAAGAGCGTTACGGCGGGCATCCCGCTGTTCTGCGCCGTTTCCGCGCCGAGCAGCCTGGCGGTGGAACTCGCGCAAGCATTCGGCATGACGCTCGTGGGCTTCGTGCGCGAAAACCGCGCCAACGTATACTGCGGACGCGAACGCATCACCGGCTCATGAGACGCGCCTCAGAAAATCCCGCAGCAGATCGTTAAAGGCCAGCGGTGCGTCGGCATTGCATACGTGGCCGGCGCCCGGCACGGTTGCGAAATGCGCGCCCGGAACGCCCTGCGCGATCTCATGCGAGAATGCAGGCGGCGCGACGGAGTCGTTCTCGCCGCAAAGGACCAGCACGGGTACGGTGATGCCGGCCAGAATCCCGCGATAGTCGCCGGTCCAGGTCGCTTGCGTGGCTGCAATGTAGGACTCCACGGACTTGCACGCCATCTGCGCGATGGTTTCATCCGTTCGCGGGCCGGCCGGCATGCCCAACTTGCCAATGCGTTCGTGCGCAAAGCGCTCCATGGTTCCCGCCGCGCGGACGGCGGCGATGACGTCGCGCACGTACGTAGAGGCCGCGGGGTACCAGGCGAAGCTTCCCGCAAACGTAAGCGACCGCACGCGCGCCGGCGCGCGCTTCCACAGCTCAAAGCCCACGACGCCGCCTAAACTGCAGCCGACGAAATGAAAACGCGCGGCTCCCGCCGTGCCCGCGACGGTCAGCACGTCGTCCACGAATCCGTCGCGCGTAATGGTGTCGGATGCGGGGTCGGGATGGGAAGCGCCGTTGCCGCGCAGCTCGACGGAAAAACAGCGATACCGCTCGCGCAACGCGGTGAGTTGATAATCCCAAATCGCGGCAGTCGAGCCGACGCCGTGCACGAAAAGAACGGCATCGCCTGCATCGCCGCTCATGCGCGCGCCGGCGACGGCCGTCTTCATGCCGCCGGCACACGCTTGCGGCGCACGAACGCAAGCACCTCCTGCAGGCCCCGCGTGTTGAGAACGTCCTGCGGCGTCAGCCCGGCGCGCCGTGCTTGGCTGACGGCCAGTTCGACGTTTCTCAATTGGCCGGCATCGTGCGCGTCGCTGTCGACGGTAAAGGTAACGCCGAACGTCTTGGCGCGCTGCGCTAGCGCGGACGGTAAATCCAAGCGCAGCGCCTGCCCGTCGATCTCCAGCGCCGTGCCGGTGCGCGCCGCGGCGGCAAATACCGCATCGTAATCGAACTCGTATCCGGGAAATCCCTCGAGCATCCGTCCCGTCGGGTGACCGATGATCGAAACGTATGGATTCTCACAGGCGCGGATGAGGCGCTGCGTCATTTGCTCGCGTGAGATGTTGAAGGCCGAATGCACGCTGCCCACGGCAATGTCCAGCTCCGCCAGCAACTCGTCCGGATAGTCCATCGATCCGTCGGGCAAAATGTCGACTTCGCTGCTGCACAGCGTGCGCACGCCGAAGCGATCGCCGATCGCGCGCACGCGCTCGCGTTGCTCGCGCAGTTCTCCGGGCGTGAGACCGTATTTGGGCCCTCGTCCCCACGAATGATCCGAGATCGAATGATATTCGTAGCCGCGCTGCGCGGCTGCAGCAATCATTTCCTCGAGCGAATGGTTTCCATCGCTCCACGTGCAGTGCATGTGAAAGTCGCCGCGCACGTCGCCTAGGTCGAGCAGCTGCGGCAATTCGCCGCGCAGGGCCAAGTCGATCTCGCCCATGCCGTTTCGCAGCTCCGGCGCAATGTAATCCATACCCAGCGCAGCATACACCCCCGCTTCCTCATCGCAGGCGACGACGTCGCCGGTTTCCACGTTCAAGATGCCGTTTTCGCTCACTCGCAGCCCTTTGCGGACCGCGTACTCGCGCAGCTGAATGTTGTGTTCGCGGCTTCCCGTAAAGTGCTGCAGCAGATTGCCGTACAGATGGTCGGGCAGCACGCGGAGATCGATCTGCAGGCCGTTCTCCAGCCACAGGCTGGCCTTGGTGGGCCCTTCGGCCAGAACCGCGCGCGCGCGTTCCCATGCAACGAAATGTTCGATCGCGCGGCCGGCATGCTCGCTCGTGCACACGATATCGATATCGCCGACGGTGGCCTCGGCGCGCCGCAAGCTTCCCGCGTAGGTCAAGCGGTGCAGCGGCGGGCCCGATTGCAGATGCGCCATCACTTCCCGCGCGCATGCCAGCGCTCGCGCCAGCGGCGTGCGGCGCTGCCGGCCGCGATACGCCAGGATCCCGCGGCGAATGTTCCCGATGGTTTTTGCGCCCATGCGCGGCGCCGCATCGAGGGCGCCGGAGTCGATAGCCTTCTCGAGATCGGCCAGCGAACCGATGCCGAACTGCTCGAAGAGCATCGCCGCGGTCTTGATGCCGATGCCCGAAACGCCGAGCAATTCGAAGATGGTGGGCGGATATCGCTCGGTGAGCGCTTCGATTTGCAGGCACGTTCCCGTTCGTACGATCTCGTCGATCGTTGCGGCTATCGATTTCCCCACTCCGGGCAGCGACGTCAACTCGCCGGCTGCGGCCAAATCGCTAACGGGCGGGGCGTTTTCGACCGCCGACGCGGCGCGTTCGTACGCCATGAATTTATAAAACGGCTCGCCGGCGAATTCCATGAGTTGACGGATCTGCGTGAGGCATTGAGCAACCTGGGCGTTGGACGGCATGCCGGTACGCTTCGCGGCCGTGCGCAAACGGTCCTCAACGGGCCGGCAACGACAAGGCGCCGCCCGTGCGGGCGTGCTATTAGTAGCCCAGCGTGTCCAAGTCCAGACTTCGCCCGCAGATATTCAATCTGCCCGTGGAAAAAATGCGGGAGGGATATTACTCCGACACCTACTTCAACCGTGCGCGCCAAATTTTGGAAAGCGACGGCTGCCATCCGATCGTGCGGATGCAGGTCTTTCAGCGCAACGATGCCGTGCTGTGCGGCATGGACGAAGCGCTCGCCATTCTGCGGCTGTGTTCGGGAAACTGGAGCGCGCTGGCGGTACGCGCGCTCTTCGACGGCGACCGCATCCGACCGTACGAAACGGCTTTGACGATAGAGGGCGATTATGCCGCGTTCGCCCACTTGGAAACGCCGTACCTGGGCGTACTTTCGCGCCGCACCCGCATTGCCACCAATGCGCGCGCCATCGTCGACGCAGCCGGTGGAAAGCAAGTGCTGTTCTTTCCGGCGCGCTTCGATCATCATTTGCTGCAGACGGGCGACGGGTATGCAGCCTACATCTCCGGAGCGTTGGGCGTCTCCACCGACGCGAATGCGGAATGGTGGGGAGCGCGCGGAATGGGAACCGTCCCGCACGCGCTCATTGCGGCATACGGCGGCGATACCGTGCTCGCGACGCAAAAATTCGCCGAATATACCGATGCGGAAGTCAACGTCATCGCGCTGGTCGATTTCGACAACGATTGCGTCGCAACGAGTTTGGCGGTGGCGCGCGCGCTGGGCAAACGGCTGTGGGGCGTGCGTTTGGACACGTCGGGTACGCTGGTGGACCGTTCGATCTGGAACATGATGGGCACGTTCAAACCGACGGGCGTCATTCCGCAGCTGGTGTTCAACGTGCGCACGGCGTTGGATGCCCACGGCTTTGCGCACGTGCGAATCGTAGTGAGCGGCGGCTTCAATCCGGGGAAAATTCGCGAATTCGAGCGCGACGGCGTCCCGGTCGACGCCTACGCCGTCGGAAGCGCGTTCTTCGACCGGTCGGGAGAGTTCGACTTTACGGCCGACATCGTTGCGATCAACGTCGACGGCCGGTGGCGAGAGTGTCACAAAGCCGGACGGCCCGAACGTCCCAACCCCGCGCTGCAGCTCGTCGATCCGGACTATTAATGGCGCTGCTGGAACTGCGCGCAGCGGCATTCGTCGAACGCGGGTGCTTCACCGTCGCGCCGGTCACGCTTTCACTCGACGAAGCGGAAACGCTCGCCTACGCCTGCGCGAGCGAACGCAGCGCCGCGGTGCTTGCGCTGATGGCGGCCGGGATCGTTCGAGCCAACGCGGGCAGCGTGTTCATCGGCGCTTTCGATCCGCGCATACAGCCGGTGCAGGTCAAGCGGCTTGCGGCGTACGTTCCGCACGAAGCCGTGCCGCACGAATTTTCTTCGTTCGGGCAATACGTGGAATACCGGGCCGCGCTGTGGGGATTGCCGCGTGCGCAAACCGTTGTGCGCGCGCGCCGGTTGCTCGAGCGCCTCGACGGCGTTCACGAAGCCTTCGCCTATCCGCTCGTAGGCGCGCTGCTCGCGCAGCCGCGTCTGCTCGTGCTCGATCGGCCTCAGGCGGCTTACGCCGGACAAATTCTCGAGTGCGCGAACGGCTGCGCCGTATTTTCGACGCACGTGTCCGAGCGCGAAACGCAGCGTTTCAGCCGGCGCGCGCGGGTCGGATGCTGATGCGCGGAGCTGCTACGGTTGCCATCGTTACGGCGCGGCTGCGCAGCGAAAGCCGAATCACGTTGCTGGCCGCTTGCGCGTGCGCGCTGCTGGCGTACCTTCAGCGCTACGATGACGCCGCTGCGCGCACTGCAGGCTGCCTGGTGTTCTCGACGCTTACCGGCATCGTCGTTTCGCTTCTGCAGCGCGGCGCGGGCCGCTGTCGCGAGCTCGAGCTGTGCGAGCAGAGCGCCCCGCTGTACGGACGCGAACTGGCTCGCGCGACGGCGTTGGTTCCATGCGTCATCGCGACCGCCGCGCAGGCCGCCTACTGGGCCGTGGCGCTTTTCTACGCACGGGCGGATGGAGCGGCGATTGCGCTGTGCGCGTACGCTTCGTATGCCGCAACGCTGGTCGCAATGAGCGCTACGGTGCGCACCGGCGCTTCACGACTGGTCTACGTGGTTCTCGCATGCGCCGTCTCGGCGACGGCGTTTGCTTTGATGCAATGGCCCGCGCTGCCGCCGCTGCTGTGCGCGGCGTGCGGATTCGTAGCGCTTCGCCAGTACGGGGAAGCTCTCGCGCGATACGATCCGGTTACGCCGTGGGCGCCGGCACCGCCGCCGCCAGTTTCTCCAGAACCGCTCTATTGAAGTGCGGCAAGTCGTCGGGATTGCGCGAACTGACCCAATTGCTGTCCTGCACGACGGGCTGATCCCGATACAAGCCTCCGGCGTTGCGGATATCGTCGGCGATCGCGTGCGCGCCGGTGAGCTGGCGTCCGCGAACCACCTGGGCGGAAATTAGCACCTGCGGGCCGTGGCAAATCACGAACATCGGCTTTTTCGCGGCATCGAACTCGCGCACGAGGCGTTGGACCTCTTTATTGGTGCGGATGCGATCGGGCGACGTGCCGCCCGGAACGAGCAGCGCATCGAAATCCTCGGCGGTGCAGTCGGCCACCAGCTCTTCGGCGCGGGCGCTCGCGCCGTCATCGAGCCCGCGTTTGCCGCGAATCTTTTGGCGCGACTTTTCGTCGATTCCGACGATCGTGACGATCGCGCCGGCGTCCTCGAGCGCGCGGCGCGGCTCGGTCAGTTCTAATTCCTCGAACCCGTCGCCGACGAGCGCGGCGATGCGTTTTCCTTCGACTGATTGCATGCGCGTCGCATTCTCCCCATGAATCTGTCCCTCCCTCGCGGCTCTTGCCGCGGGGCAGAAACTAGAGCGTTCCGCCCGTTCGCTGGACGGCGGTGCGGAGCAAGTAAGCCAGTTCCAACTCGATTTTGCCGAGCGCGTCGAGCAGGGAGTCGTCCATGATCGCCTTGATGGCCGGGTTGCGCTTGGTCATGTCCGCTTCGGGAACCTGATGGCGCGGATTGATTTCGCGCATGTAGATGCGGGCTTCGTACCGGATCGGTCCATCGGGCAAAAAGTACAGCGGGTCCAAACCGAACGCATACACTTCCAGCGAAAGCATTCCGCAGCGCTGCATGAACTCGATCGGACGCGCGCGCAAGGTCTGCGCCATTCGCGCCAGAGCGCTCACGCCCAGGCGCCGCTTTCCGGCGTAAACTTCGCCCAGCTCGGCCGTGGAAAATCCACAGGATTGCGCTAGGGCGGCATCGCCGATCTCACGCTCGCGCGCCAGCGTCTGCAGCGCCGCGCCGAACGCCGCTCCGCCGGCGCTGCCGAGCGTTCCGTCCCAAGCCGAGGTACCGGCGTTCATGTCGACTCCTCCACGGGGTCCGTGCTGATGAGCAGATCGCGCCCGTCGCGCAGCACGATAAAACGCGCGACCCGCGCGAAGTCGCCCAACGTCATGCGCCCGGTGCGCACGTCGAAGCACCAGCCGTGCCAGGGGCACGTGATCAGCGAACCTTCGAGCCAGCCGTCGGCGAGCGGACCACCTTGGTGCGGGCAGACTGTTTTCCAGCGCGTGCAGTTCGCCGTTCACGGCGAACACCGCAACCTCGTATCGGCCCACGCGAAAACTGCGCGCACCGCGAAAAGGCAGCGTACCGGCGCCGCGAACGCGCATGAAACCTTCGGGTGCATCGGTTTCGATCACCCGAACAATCCGGCGACCAGACCGCCGTCGATCGCTATCGTCTGTCCGGTGATGTACCGCGCCGGCTCACCACACAGAAACGCGACGAGGCCGGCAAATTCGGCCGGCTGCGCGATGCGCCCGAGTGGCACCTCGCTGCCGGCGCGCTCGAGCTCGGCGCGATCGTCGCCGTAGAGCGAACGCAGGCGATCGGTTTCAATCCGTCCGGTGGCGATGGCGTTGACGGTGATGCCGTCGCGCGCGACTTCGTTCGACAGCGTTTTGAGCGCGGAGACCAGTGCAGTCCGAAATGCGTTGGAAAGCACCAGCGTGTCGATGGGTTGTTTCACGGACGTCGACGTAAGCGCGACGATGCGACCCCAGCGTTTGTCCCGCATGCCGGGCAACACGCCTTGAACGAGCTGCACGATCGAGCGCAGCAAACTGCGGTATGCATCGTCCCAGCGGCCGAACGGCATTTGGGTGAACGTCCCGGCCGGCGGACCGCCGCCGTTGGCGATGCAGATGTGGATGCTTCCGAACGTTGCGCGCACGCGGTCGATCAGCTCGGCGATCGATTCGCTCCGGGAAAGATCGACGCTAAATGCCTGCGCTCGCGGAGCGCCGCATTGCCGGGCTTGCTCGGCGACACGCTCCAGCTCTTCGCGGCGCCGTGCGGCGACGGCGAGATTCGCGCCCTCGGCGGCGAGCGCGAGCGCGCACGCTTTGCCAAGCCCCGAACTCGATCCGGTTACGAGCGCCACTCGGTTGCGTATACCTAAATCCACGCGCGGAACTTCGCGCTGCGCGGTTGAATCACCGCCGGGATGAGCCAAGAACCCGAACGGATCGTCGAACGGCGAACCGAAATCGTGTTTCCTACCGACGTCAACCATTACGGCACGCTCTTCGGAGGCAAAGCCGTCGCCATGATGGACGTCGTTGCTTCGATAGCCGCGATGCGCGCGGCGCACAAGCCCGTCGTAACGGCTTCGATCGATCGCGTCGACTTCAAGGCGCCCATCCGCGAAGGCGATTTCGCGGAAACGATAGCGCGCGTCGTCGCAATCGGGCGCACGTCGATCGCCGTTCAAGTCGAACTCTGGGGAGAAGTGCCCGTCACCGGCAAACGTACGCTTTCGACCGTCGGAAAATTCGTGCTGGTCGCCGTCGACCGCGACGGCCGCCCGACTCCCGTCAAGTCATCATAGCTTCCAACTCCAGGCGTTCCAGAAGATCGACCCGGCGACGGATGGCGCAACGCCCGTTATGCCGTCGGCAAGGGCGTCCGGCATCCGCACTTGCCAGAGCGTGAACTCCGGCAACTCTTTCGCGCGCCGCCTCTGCACGATCGCGTAGTCGCGCTTGCGCACCGATCGATCGATCGTACGCAGCGCATCGTGCATCGCCGAGTCGGCCGCGGGGTCGCACCAGTAATCGTAGTTGACGCCCTGCGGCGGCCGCTGATCGCATGCGAGGTTGAACGTGTCGTCCGGGTCCGGCCCCAGGACCCACCACGCATCGTATGCGAGCTGATACTTTCCGGACGACAGAATGCCGCCGGCCGTCGATGGGCCCCAAAACGCACCCGGTGGAAAGGTCTTGATCGTGACGGCGACGCCGATCTGTTGAAGATCGCGCTGCAGCACGGTGGCAACCAGCGTGGAGCCGTTGTTGCCTGCCGGCGAAATGACCAGGGTAAGTTCGACCGGCCCGGGATGCGCCTTTCGCAGAAGGCGGCGCGCAGCTGCCGGATCGTATGGAATTGCGGGCGTTTTGGGATTGTACGCCCAACCGGACGTCGGTTGATCGCCGTTGACGATAATACCCGAGCCATGCGTGGCGGCGGCGAGCAGTTGTTTGCGATCGATTGCCTGCGCTATCGCGCGCCGAACGCGCACGTCCTGGAGTGCAGGATCGCGCAAATTGAAGCGCAGCACGTGGATATCGGCAATCGGCGTCAGATAGACGTGCACGCGCGGGATCGATCGCACCTGCGGCAGCAGCTGCGGGTCGACGTCGAGATACGCATCCGTCTCACCGGTACGCAGCTGTTCCAAGCGCGTGTTCGGATCTGGAATGATCCGGTAGACGATCTTTTGTATCGCCGGTGCTCCGCGCCAGTACAGCGGATTGCTTTGCAGCACGACGCGGTCGCCGTGCTGCCAGGAAACCACGCGAAACGGTCCCGATCCCACCGGCAGCGCGTTGTACGCAACGCGGTTGAGATTCGGGTAGCGGGCGAGCAGGTGCGCGGGGAGCAGCACGCCGGGACTGCCTTGCGGTCCGAAAAAGTACGCGGTGAACGGCGAAAACGGTGCCTTCAGACGCACGATCACCGTGCGGTCGTCGGGAGCGCTGATGCCGGCGACGCGATCGTATCCGACGCGCGTGACCACGTCGTTTGCCGGGTTCATTACCGCATGATACGAAAAGACGACGTCTCGCGCCGTGAGCGGCGCTCCATCCTGCCAGCGTACGTTCGCGCGCAGGTGATAGACGATCGTGCGTTGGTCCGCGGAGATGCCGCCGTTCTCGCGCGTGGGCACCTGCGTTGCGATTTCCGGGATCAGTTCGCCGCGATCGTTGCTCTCGACCAGATACGACATGTACAAGTGGCTGAACTCATACAGATCCGCCGACGCGGAGAGCAGCGGGTTGAGCGAATCCGGCTCGCCCGCAAGCCCGGTGAAAACGAACGTCTGGCGCGCCGGCCGCCAGTGCGCGCCGCCGCGCCCGCAGGCGGAGAGCACCAGGACGACTAGGGCGAGCAGCGGGCGCAAACGGCAAGCGAGCATCCAGTGGAGATACGGTTGCGTCCCGCGACCCGCCTTGGTATGATTCCCCGGTCGCCGGAGCGGACACCAGTGCCTGCATCCGCAGCGAGCCCATCCTTGAACGAGGAGACCACCAAGTGCCCCTGAGCAAAGAACACAAGGCCGAGCTGGCCGCCAAATATGGCCGCTCCGCCGGCGACACCGGCTCCGCCGACGTGCAGATCGCCATCCTCACCGCTTCGATCAACCAGCTCACCGAGCACTTGAAGGTGCACAAGAAGGACCACCACAGCCGCCGCGGCCTGCTGCTGCAGGTCGGGCAGCGCCGCCGTCTGCTCAGCTACCTTCAGAACAAAGACCTGGAGCGGTATCGCAAATTGATCGCGGACTTGGGCCTGCGCCGCTGATGTAAGCCTGCCGGCCTCCTAACCAACCGGGCCATCAGTCCCTATACCAAATGGGGGGCTGCTCGCTAGTATAGGAGCAGAGCCGCCGCCATAGGAGCCGGAACATGGTCCTCTCGCTTCCCCGCCGTCAACGCAGTCTGGAAATCATCAAGCTGCCGCACAAGGTCATCGTGCACGACAAGCAGCGCGATTACGTGCATATCTTGAACCATCGCGCCGCAGCCGTACTCGAGCACTGCGACGGAACGCGTTCCTGCGCGCAGATCGCCCAAAGGCTCGCGCTGCAGAGCCGCACCGCCCAGGACGGCGTTGCCGGCGAGGTCGCGCATTTGGTGGCGGAATTCGCCGATTTGGCGCTCATCGAGAGCGCCAACCTACGCGTCGCGGTTCCGGTTTAGCTCTTGCGCTTTAGCGCGCGCCGCACCGCGGCCGCGATCGCGCTGCTTCCCATGCCGTAGTACTCGATCAGTTCGGCCGGATCGCCGGATTGGCCGAACCGATCGTTCACGCCGACGAACTCGATGGGCACCGGATGGCGCTGCGCGAGTATCTCGGCCACGCGCGAACCCATGCCGCCGTGCACCTGATGCTCTTCGACCGTCACCACGGCGCCGCAGCGCTGCGCGGCTTGCACGATCGCCGGCTCGCCCATCGGCTTGATCGTGTGATTGTTGACGACCATGCACTCGATGCCGGCTTTGGCCAGTTCGCGCGCGGCGATGAGCGCGTTGTACAGCAGTATGCCGCAGGCGACGATCGCCACGTCGCCGCCCTCGCGGAACGTTTGCGCTTTGCCGATCTCGAACGGAGTGTCCTCGGTCGTGATGACGGGCGATTTCTCGCGCGCGAACCGCAGGTACGCGGGCCCATCCATCTCGCTCAGCGCCAGGGTCGCTTTTTTCGTTTGGGTGGAATCGCACGGAACCACGACGGTCATGTGCGGCAGGACGCGCATGATGGCTATGTCTTCGATCGCCTGATGCGTGGCGCCGTCGGGACCGACGGAGACGCCCGCGTGCGCGCCGGCGATCTTCACGTTGGTTTCGTTGAGCGCCATGATCGTACGCACTTGCTCCCACGATCGGCCGGGATTGAACATCGCGTAGCTGGCGATCCATGGAATTTTCCCCATCGCCGCCAAACCGCCGGCCATCGCCACCAGCAGCTGTTCCGAAACGCCGATCTCGATGTACCGGGTGGGAAACGCATCCCTGAAGCCCAGCATGCGCGTCGACTCGGAAAGGTCCGCGCAGATTCCGATGACGTTGGCGTTGCGCTTCCCGGCTTCGATGAGCCCTTCGCCGAAGCCATTGCGCGTAGGAACCTGCTTGATGGTTTTGGGATCGTCCAATGCGGACAAGTGCATTGCGCCCACGCCGTTGAGAACGTTCGCATTAGCCATGCGCGACGAGCCTTTCGCGCTGCTCCTGCAGTTCGCGCAGCGCTTTGTCGGCCTGATCGGCGTTCGGAGGCTTGCCGTGCCAGGTGTAATCGCCTTCCATGTACGCTACGCCTTTGCCGGGCACCGTATGAGCGATGATGACGCTGGGCTTGCCGCGGCAGCCTTGCGCCTTTTCAACGGTCGAAACGAATTCTTCGATATCGTTGCCGTCGCACTCTAGCACGTTCCAGTTGAACGCGCGGTATTTGTCCGCCAGCGGTTGGAGCGGCATGATCTCCTCGGTGCCGCCGTCGATCTGAATGAAGTTGCGGTCGACGATGTTGATCAGATTGTCGAGATTGAACTTAGCGCCGGTGAGTACGGCCTCCCAGTGCAAACCGCATTGATGTTCGGCATCGGACGTAACGACGTACACGCGCCAGCTTTTTCGTCCATCTTCGCGCCCAGCGCCATGCCCACGCCTTGCGCGAGGCCCTCGCCCAGCGGACCGGACGTCGTTTCGAGCGCGGGCATGCGCACCCGCTCGGGGTGACCTTGCAGCCGCGTGCCGAACTTGCGCAGCGTGAGGAGTTCCTCTACGGGAAAGTATCCCGCATACGCCATCGCGCTGTAGCGCACCGGCGCGATGTGGCCGCACGAGAGCAGCAGGCGATCGCGATCTGGCCACTGCGGATTGCCGGGATCGTGCCGCAAAATATGCTGGTACAGAGCGGTAAAAATATCGGCCATGTCGAGCGAACCGGCCGAGTGTCCCGAGCCCGCGGCGAGCAGCGACCGAATGATGCCTTGGCGGCACGCGTTGGCCTGCACCTGCAGCTCGGTCAGGCGCTTGGACGTGAGAGCTTGCATACCGGCAAGCTACTTACCCGAATCTCGCGCCGGAGCCCTGGCGCCGTCATGCCGGCGGGAAACGAACGACGAACTCGGGACCGCCTGCCGGGCCGTCGCGCACGAACGCCGATCCGCCGTGCGCCTGCGCGATCCATCGCACGATGGCAAGCCCCAAACCGCTTCCGCCCTGCCCGTTCGCGCTGAAAAAGCGTTGAAAGATCCGTTCGCGATTTTCCGGAGCGATCGCTTCGCCGTCGTTGCCGACGATCAGTTCCACCCACCGCCCCGCCGGACGCGCAGTGACGGCGACGCGTCCGCGCGCGTGGCGCAGAGCGTTGTCGAGCAAATTGCGCGTGAGTTCGCGCAGCCGCCGTTCGTCCGCATCGACGACCGCGCCGGTCAGATCGCGCTCGATCTCGATGCGCAGCTCGCGCGCCAGCGGAACGAACTCTTTGGACGTGTCGGCGACGACGGCGCTCAAGTCGAGCGGCTCGCGAAGCAGGCGTTCCGGCCGCGCACTGCGCGCGAGCGTGAGCAGATCTCCTACGACCGCCGATGCGTCCAGCGCCGCGCGCGCAATCGTATCGAATGCGCCCGAGATCGCCGCGGGCTGACCGTCGCGCGAAGCCTGCGCGACCGAAGCAATCGTCGCCAGCGGAGAGCGCAACGCATGAGCGGCGTCCACGGCAAACGCGCGTTCGCGTTCGCGCGCCTGCAGCAGCGGCAGCAGCGAAGCGCGCGCGAGCAGCCATGACGCTGCGCCGAACAGCGCGAGCAGGGGAAGGTCGAATGCGACGATCGTCAGTGCGATGCGGCGCATCGCCGTTCCGTACGCGCGCATTCCTTCCGGCGTGCCCAGCGCGGGCTGCAGCAAGGTCGCGTATTCGCGTCCCAAAAATTCGTACGCGCCCGCACTCAACGCGGCAAGCACGAGCGCGAAAATCGCCAAATACCGCAGCGCGAGGCGGACGGTCACGAAACGAATTTGTATCCCATACCCCATACCGTGGCGATGGGATTGCCGCCGCCCGCGCGTTTGAGCTTGCGGCGCAGCTGACTGACGTACACGTCGACGATATTGCTGGAACCCTCGAAATCGTACTCCCACAGTCGTTCCAGCAGCAGATCGCGGCTGAGCGCGATGCCGGCATTGCGCACGAAGAATTCCAGCATGCGAAACTCGGTCGCGCCCAATCGCAGCGGTTTGCCCATGCAAGTGGCCTGGCGCGCGCTGGCGTCGATGGCGATCGTGCCGGCTTCCAGAACGTCTTGAACCGGCCGATCCGCGCGGCGCACGAGGGCGCGCAACCGCGCCGCCAGCTCTTCTTCGACGAACGGCTTGACCAAGTAGTCGTCGGCACCGCAGTCCAGGCCGCGCACGCGATCCTCGACGGCGTCCCGAGCGGTGAGCATGAGCAGCGGCGTCTGCACGCCCTGCGAACGCGCGGCAAACGCGACCTCGAATCCGTCGCGTCCGGGAAGCATGACGTCGACGATCGCCGCGTCATACGTTCGCTGCACCAGCTGCGCCAGCGCCTCGTCGCCGTCGCCGGCCACGTCCACGGCATACTTGCGGCGTTCGAGCATCGTCCGCACCGCAGCGGCAACGCTGACGTTGTCCTCGACGATCAGTATGCGCATGAGCGTCTCCCTTGCCGGTCTACACGTTCGGCGGCCAGGGCGCTCCCACCGTTAGGGCTCCGCCCAGACTTGCGCGGCCGCCCACCGTCTGCACCTCTTGGAAAAGCAATCGTGCGTGGGGCGTGACGTGAAATGCGAAGTAGTACACGAAGTCGCGCTGCAAAAAGGGGTTGGCCGCAGCATCGTACCGCACGCCGAGATAGAAATGCGCGCTGGGATAGTACTTCAAGCGCAGATAGCCGCCGCTGCTGGCGATACCCGAACCGAAACCGTCGGCATTCGCGTCGAAGCCCCACCATTGTTCGGCTTGAACGTCCAGCTTGCGCATAGTCGCGTGCGCGAACAGTCCGGTGCGCCGGTACGCGTCGGCGAATGCCGACCTGCCCGTCGGAACGATGCGCCGCGAACCCACGATGGCTTCACCGCCGAGCTCCGTACCGTCGGCAAGCGGCACGGCGGCGAACAGCCCCGTTTCCGGACTATCGGCCGAGGTCGTTTCCCCGGTGTCGATCGGCTTTCCGCCGTATGCTGCGCCTTTGAACTCGCCGGTCGAAACGGTCAAATCCAAGCGGGCCGACCCGACGGTTCGTTCGATTTGCAGGCCCCAGCGCGGCGAAGCCAGCGACAGATCGTTCAAGCCGACGTGCGTGCCGTAATATCCGTACGGCGCGAGATCGTCCAGACGCTGTCCGGGTGATTGCGCGAGCGGCAGCTCGAATAATCCGGCACGATACGACGATTGCGTGTGCGCGTCGTACGTGTTCAGGTATCCCAAGAACAGCCCGGACGGCCCTCCGCCCGCTCCCAGATTGTAATGCACGAACGCGGTTACCGCGCCGATGTCCGCATTCGAAAGCAGCACCCCGCCGGGTGAAAAACGCCGGCTTCCGGGCGCGGGATCGCGTTCGTACTCCATTTGGTACCGCAGCGCCACGCCGGTGGTGCCGTGTTTGGCAAGCGCCAGGCGGTAACCGTGCCGGCGAAAGTATTGGCCGAACGAGTTGAGTTCGGGAAGCACGCTGTGACAGGCTCCGCACTGCAGATGATAGCGCTGGGCAAAAAGCGGTATCGCCTGCGCACTGCCGCAGGTTTGCGATAACGCGAACGCGCTCATGAGAACGGGCGCGACGGCGCGCATGCATTTAGCGAACAACGATCTTCCCCCTCATGGGTGCCCCGTAGTGGAAAAAGCATCCGAAGAAATACGTGCCCGGCGTATCGGCGACGATGATCTGCGACGCGCTTTGGGACGGCAGCGTTCCCGAACTCCAAGGCGCGGCAATCGCGCTGCCGGCGCGCGTCTGCGCCGACGCGTCGAACGGCGAGCCGTTCGGGAACGTCGTCGCGCCGGCAATCAGCGTAGCCGTATGCGCGAAACCGTCGCTATTGAAAAAACGAATGCTGCTCCCGACCGGAACGTTGACCGTGTCGGGCGCGTAGCCGTCGGGGTGCAGCGTGAGGTTGACGTCGATAGTCGTCACGGCGCCGACGGCCTGACCGCCTGCCGGGGGCGCGATTCCGCCCGGCGTGCAGGCGGCCAGCACCATGAGAAGCAGCGGCGCGAGCGCTTTCATCGTCCCAGTACCGGCCACTGCGTGCGAACGTCGCGCGCGAGCTGCGTTCCCAATACCGTCGAAGCCAAGATCGTCGTGCGCAGCGCGCCGCGCTTATCGAAGACGTACACGAACGTCGTATGGACGTCCGCATAACCGTCGCGTCCGCGCTGGGCTCGCACGCCGAACGCGGTCATGATATTGTGGACGTCGCGCACGCTTCCGCTCGCAACCAGCCAGCGGTGCGCGTCCGCGCCGAACCTGCGAGCGAGTTCGCGCATGACTGCGGGCGGATCGTGTTCGGGATCCAGCGTGATCGTGAGCAGCCGCACCGCAAGGTGCGCCCGCGCGAACAGCCGCTGGGCCTGCGAAAACTGCGCGTCGATCAGCGGGCATGCATCCGTGCAGTGGGCGGCAACGAACGTAACGATCAGCGGCTCGCCGCGCAGGGATGCAAACGTGAAAGTGTGCCCCGTTTGATCGACCAAGTGAACCGGAGCGGCTGAGCAAGCCGCAGGAGCGAGTGCGAAAACAGCCGCCAGCAGCATCGCCGCACTCGCTTTGCAGTAACCCATTAGCAGTACGGCCCCACGCAACCGCCGCTGCCGCCGCCTGAAGGCTGGGGCGTTGCTTGCGGTCCCGGCGTCGCGCTCGAACTCACGAGCAGCACGTCGCGCATGCTGAGCGCGTCGTTGAAATGATACGCGCACCCGATGTAATAGGTGCCCGGCGTCGACAGCGTGACGCTCATCGTTGCCCCCGGTGCGATCGAGCCGCTTTGAAATCCGGCCGCGAGCGCCGTGCCGCCGGAAGCGGCGGTTGAAAGCGTGGGATTGGTGGGGAATCCGCTCGTACCGAGCACGTTGAGCGTGTGCGGCGTGGTGGACGACAGATTTTTGAGCGTGATCGTCGTGCCCGGAGCGAAGGCCAGCACCTGCGAGTAGACCGATTGCGTGTATCCGCCCACGCGGCCGTAGGGCGCAGTGTCGACGCTTCCGATGTTTCCGTCGGGCAGCGCGATACCGATCGTCTGCGCACCCACCGTAGGCGGCGGTACGTTGCCGCCCGGGTTGGAATTCGGCGGCGGATTCACGCCGCCGCCTCCGCCTGCGCCGCAGGCGCTCAGCGATGCGATGCCGGCAAAAAGCAGAGCTGCGTACTGTATGTTCACGATGTCCCTCCTAACGTATGTTGAGGAGAGCGTATGGAACAGTCGTGAAAAAAGACTGAAAGTTAGGGCGCGTGAATTGCGTCGCGCATGGCAAGCGCGAGATTCGCAAGTGCCGGATCCCCGTTCGCATCGCGAACGACGCGATCGAATGCCTGGCGAGCCTGCGCGCGTTTTCCTTCGCGCAGCAGCACCGTCCCCAGCGCAAAGCGCGCGCGAGCGTATCCGGGCGCCAAATCCAGTGCGATGCTCAGCTCGCGCTGCGCCGAGCCGTAATCCCCGAGTTTGGTCTGCGCGATGCCCAAGTTGTAGTGCGCGAGCGCGTATTGCGGATCGTTGCGCAGCAGCTGCGAGAAATCGCGCTGCGCGACCGCAAAATCACCGGTGCGCAGTGCCACCAGGCCGCGCGAATAGAGCGCGCGTGCGGAGTCGGGCGCGGCGGCGACGAAAAGATCCGCCGTGCGGCGCGCTTGCCCCAGCTTGCCGCGCGCAATATCGACGGCAATCAGGTTGGCCATCGCTGCCAAAAAGCCCGGATCGCCTTGGATTGCAGCTCCGAATTCGCGCGCGGAGTCGTCGAGCCGTTTGAGGTTGGCATAGGCGATTGCGAGATCGTAATGCGCCGTCGAATACTGCGGTTCAGCCGGATGAAGCTGCACGATGCGTTCGAATTCCGACGCGCCTTGCGCCCAATCGCCGCGCTGCTCGGCCGCTAATCCCAGCGCAAACCGTTCGTGCACTTCGCGCGAACGCGCGATGGCGTGCAATTGTGGGATCGACGTCGTTTGCGGCGCCGGGACGGCCGTCGGATAATCCTGTGCGGGGGCTGCTGCATTCCCCGCCGCGAGCAAACACAGTGCGAGCGCCGGTACGTCTGCCCGCATTCAGTGCGTATCGTCGGCAGAAGGCAATTCGGCTGCGCGAGCCGAGGCCGCAGCGGCGGCCTGCTCGGGTTTGCACGCCCATCCCGTGCGGCCGGCTTCGGTAATTGGGCCCAGCAGCGAGGGAGCGCCCGAGGCCTGGAGCGAGCCCTCGAGCATCGACTCCACGGAAGCCGCCCCCGCGAAACCCGCTGCGCCGGCGAGCACGAGCGCCCCGGCCAGCACCGCGTAAAACCACGAACGGACGGGGCGCCTTGACATTACTTCCAGTATAGCCGAATCTGTGAAGAATCCGTGAAAAACCGGCTCGCGCTCTTGTGGTTGGCCGCCGCGCTCGGCGGCGCCGCGCCAGCGCCGCTCGTCGCCGGAGCCGTTCGCGACCAGTTCGGGGAACCGATAGCAGCAGCGACGGTACGCGCCGGCGCCGCACGGACGACCACCGGCCCGGACGGCACCTTTGCTTTGCCGGCGCAAGCGCGTCAGGTTCGCATCACCTGCGCGTACTGCCGGCCCACCCAAGCGGCCGTTGCAGCCGACGGTACCGTCGCTGCCATAGTCGAACGCTATCACGCGCTGGTTTCGCAGGCTCCGTCGCCGCGCGATCTCGCCGCTTTACCCTACGCGCACGTCGAATCCGTGCTGGCGCTGACGCCCTTCGTCGTGCTCGACGACAGTTCGAACGTGCTTCCCGGACCGCGCCTCGCGCTCTACGGCCTCTTAGGATTGGGCGGCCTGCCGGCGGCCGACGGCATTCCGCCGTACGATTTCGCAGCCGGCATAACGCCGCTGCGGCAGTTGCCGGAATTCGGCGCGTGGAGTGCGCAGCCGGGCGATCCTTCGCAGGCGTTTCGATATGGCGATCTCGCCGGCGCCGGCACATTCTTCGTGCAAACCACGCCGCAGGCGGGTGGCGCGGGTGCTGCACTTGCCGGAACGCAGCAGACCGTTGTTTTCGGCCGCGCCGGATCGCGCGCGTCGTACTCGCTTGCCGATTCGGCCGGCGATTTGGATTCGCGCGCGCGCGCCGTTGTGGCCGCAGATACCGTCGACGGAGCGGATACGTTCAGCGCAACGGCAATCGCGGCGCGCGATCGCGATCTGTCCTTTGCAGACCAGACCTTTGCGGGCAGCACGAGCGCGTTGCGGGTTCACTGGGATCGCGCGAGCGCGACGCATGCATACGCCGATCTCACTGCGGACCGGTCCGCGTATGGGGCGGCATTGCATGCGTTCGGCGCTTCCGGCGGCTGGAGCGATACGACGCTGACGACGGGCGTGAGTTCGAATGGCCCGATATCGGCTTTCGCCGATCTGAGCGCCCGGTTTTCGTCGGGGTATTACGATACGACCGGTACGCAGCCTCGCATCGCAGGCACCGCATTGGAAACGCATGTGGATGCCGGCGCGCAGTACCACGGCGATCGGTTCGCGTGGAGCGCCGGCATCGGCGCGTTTGAGGCCGCGTACTCGGGAGGAACGCTTGGGGTTTCCACGCCGCTGAGCGCGCGCATGGCGACGCCTTCGGCCTGGGTTTCGTACGGCGTTTCGCCGCAGTGGAATCTGTCCGCCGGCGTCAGCGAATCGTTTCGCTTGCCCTCGCTGCTGGAAGCGTACGCGTCTGAGGCGGACGAGTACGCACTGGCGTACGACCGCTATTCGCAGCGCAGTGCGACTTTGGAATTCACCGATCGGCACAGGCTTCGCGCATCCGTTACGGGGCTGAAGGCGCACGTTTCGGATTTGGACGAAGGCGACGTCGCTGCCGTCGGAGCGTCACTGGCTTGGCAAATCGCACCCAGCGTGTCGCTGCGAGCGTGGACGATGCATTTCGACGATACCACGCGCCCGTACGCCGATCTGCAGCGTTTCGGCGCTGCGCCCGTTCCCGCTACGCCGGCCAGCGTATGGGTGACGTACGAAAGTCCGCGAGGCTTGCGCGCCGACGCAATTTGGCGCAACGATCTCATCGATTACCGGCCCGATCCGCACGTGGACGCATCGATAAGCGCGCCGCTGGATGACGGCGTGCGCTGGTTTGCCGCTACGGAGCGCCGGCTCGGGCGGCGCAGCATCGAGTTCGGCCTACGCCTGCAGCAGCGCTAGTAGCCCGCGGCCAATCCCGACGGGCCGCGGCGATCCGTTCCCCCGTAGCGTTCGTGGGTGCGCGCATCCACGACCACGGCTTGCGCGGAACCCCACGACGCAATCTCCTCGAGCGAGTAGCCCATCGACTCGAGCCGCTTTATCGCCGAATCGCTCAGTGCGCCCGGTTCGTATTGCAGCCGGTCCGGCAGCCATTGCATGTGAATTCGCGGCGCGTTTACGGCCTGCTGAACGTTCATCCCGTAGTCGAGAACGTTTTGAATCGTCGAGAGCACGACGGTGATGATGCGCGCTCCGCCCGGGCTTCCGGTAACCATGAACACCTTTCCGTCTTTGGTGAGAATCGTCGGCGCCATCGACGACAGCGGCCGTTTGCCGGGCCGGATGTCGTTGCGCACGCCCTGCACCAAACCGAACATGTTGGCCACCCCGGGTTTGCTCGTGAAGTCGTCCATTTCATCGTTGAGAAAAAATCCGGTGTTTGCGGCGATGACGCCCGCGCCGAACCAATCGTTGATCGTGAACGTCAGGGCGACGGCGTTGCCTTGCGCGTCCACGATCGAAAAATGCGTGGTGTCGTCGTTTTCGTGCGCAATCGGGCCGAGACCCGGACGCACCTGCGCGGACGGGGTCGCCTCGCTGGTCCGAATCGACGCGCGCAGCATATCGGCGTACCGGCCGGAAAGCAATTGCGCCACCGGATTGGGGACGAAGGCCGGATCTCCTAAATACGTGTTGCGATCGGCATATGCGCGGCGCTCGGCTTCGATCGTGTAGTGCGCGCTTTGCGCGGAGTGCCAGCCCCAGGATCGCAGCGGATACGCCGACACGATGTTGAGCGTTTCGCACAGCGTTACGCCGCCTGAACTGGGCGGGGGCGCCGACACGACGACGTAACCACGATACGCGCAGTGCACCGGAGTGCGCTCGCGCACGCGATAATGCGTGAAGTCGTCGGGCGCGAGCATGCCGCCGTGCTCGTGAGCGGCGCGAACGATTGCGGCCGCTATCGGCCCTTCGTAAAATGCTTTGGCTCCGTCTTTAGCGATAGCGCGCAGCGTTGCCGCGAGCTCGGGCTGGCGCAGGCGGTCGCCGGCGCGCGGCAAGCGTCCGTTTTTCAGGAAAATTGCGCGCACGTTGGGCTGATTTGCGAACGTATAGGCGCCGCCGGCTCCTTGGCTTGCCGCGCCTTGAAAGACTGCAGCATCGCCCGGCTGCAGTATCCAACCGTTCTGCGCCAGAGCGATCGCGGGCGCCATGAGCGCCGCGCGCGGCTGCGTGCCGAATTCTTCTCGCGCGCGCTCCAACCCCATGACGGTTCCGGGAACGCCGACTGCAAGATATCCCTTCGTGCTGGCGTGCGCGATCACGTTGCCGGCTTTGTCCAAATACATGTCGGGGCGTGCGCGCAGCGGCGCTTCTTCGCGAAAATCGATGAAGCGCTCGCGCCCGTCGTGCATGCGCACGAGCATGAACCCTCCGCCCCCGATGTTGCCGCAACACGGATCGACGACGGCGAGCGCGTAAGCCGTCGCCACGGCCGCATCCACCGCATTGCCGCCGCGCTGCAAAACCGCGACGCCGGCGCGCGTGGCGTAATGCTGCTCGGCGGCGACCATGGCGTGCGCGGCGACGGCCGGCGAGCCTTGACGCCAAGCCGGTACAGCGGGCGAAGTCGTCCCAATGAGTCCGAGCAAGCATGCTACGGCGAGCGATCGGACGAGCATGGCAGGTCATTCGCACCAGCGCCGGCCAGGGCATCCCGTTGCGCTCCCCGAACCCGGCACGGTTCAATACATAACGAAATAGGAGATACCGTGCCAGAGTCCGTCTCACTTGAGATCGGCGGGCGCACGATGGTCATCGAAACCGGCGAACTCGCGAAGCAAGCAAACGGCTCCGCTCTGGTGCGCTATGGTGATCAAAACGTCGTGCTCTGCGCCGTCACCGCCTCCGAGAAACCTCGTGAAGGCATCGACTTCTTCCCGCTGACGTGCGACTTCGAAGAGAAAATGTATGCCGCCGGCAAGATACCGGGCGGCTACATCAAGCGTGAAGGCCGTCCGCCCGAACACGCCGTGCTCAGTTCCCGTCAAATCGACCGGCCTATCCGTCCGCTGTTCCCCGACGGCTTTCGCAACGACGTGCAAGTCGTTGCGACGGTGTTCTCGATCGATCCGGAATTGGATGCGGACGTATTGGGCGTGTGCGCTGCGGGCGCCGCGCTGGCGCTTTCCGACATTCCGTTCGATAAAACCGTCGCGGCCGTGCGGGTGGGGCGCGACGAAGACGGCGGCTACATCTGCAATCCCACCTTACCCCAATACGAAACCGGTGGAATGGATATCGTCATTGCCGGTACGGCCGACGCCGTCATGATGGTCGAAGGCGGCGGCAACGAGATCGGCGAGGAAGATTTTTTAGGAGCCGTCGAGTTCGCGCACGCTGAGATAAAGAAAATCGTCGCGGCGATAGAGCAGCTGGCAAAGAAAGTTGGTAAAGCCAAGCGCGAGTATCCCGTGCAAAAAGTCGACTCCGATCTCGATGCGTGGGTGCGCAAGACGTTCAAAAAAGACGTGGCCAAAGCCATGCGCGTCGTCGATAAGCTCGAGCGCGAGTCGGAGTTCGACAAGCTCACGCCGCAAGAGGGGCTGGCGCGCGCCGGCGGCGATACGAAAGTCAAAGCAATGCTCGAAGATCCCGTGCTCGCCAAGGACTTCAACAAGATCGTCAAGGCGATGGAAGAGGACGAGCTGCGCGTCATGGTCGTCGACGAGAAGATCCGTCCCGACGGCCGAAAAGCCGGCGACATCCGGCCGATCTGGTCGAAAGTGCACTACGTGCCGCGCGTGCACGGATCCGGCGTTTTTACGCGCGGGCAGACGCAAGTCTTCACGGCGGCCACGTTGGGGTCGACCAGCGACGCACAGCGTTTGGACGGCATCGTCGCTTTGCCGAACAAACGCTACATGCACTTTTACAACTTCCCGCCGTTCTCGGTCGGCGAGACGCGCCCCATGCGCGGCCCGGGACGCCGCGAAATCGGCCACGGACATCTGGCCGAACGCGCGCTGCTGCCGGTGCTTCCTCCCAAGGAAGAGTTCCCGTACACGCTTCGCTTGATGAGCGAAGTGCTCGAGTCGAACGGTTCGTCGTCGATGGCTTCCGTTTGCGGGAGCACGCTCGCGCTCATGGACGCGGGCGTTCCGATCGCGGACCACGTTGCCGGCGTGGCGATGGGGCTCATCCTCAAAGGCGACAAGTACGCGGTGCTCACCGACATCCAGGGCTTGGAAGATGCATTGGGCGAGATGGATTTCAAAGTAGCGGGCACGCGAAAGGGAATCACCGCCATTCAAATGGACATCAAAGTGCAGGGCGTCACGGTGCAGATCATGCGCGAAGCGATGGAAGAGGCCAAGAAGTCGCGCCTGTTCATCATCGACAAGCTCGCCGAGACGATCGCGCAGCCGCGCACGGAATTGAGCAAGTTTGCCCCGCGGATGATCGTGGTCCAGATCAATCCGGACAAAATCAAAGACGTCATCGGCCCCGGCGGAAAGATCATCAACAAGATCATCGAGGAAACCGGCGTCGAGAAGATCGACATCGAAGACGACGGCAAGGTGTTCATCACCTCGCTCGACGGCGAATCCGGTGAAAAGGCGCGCGCAATGGTCGAAGCGATCACCAAAGACGTCGTCGTCGGCGAAACGTACATGGGCGAGGTCACGCGAATCATCAACATCGGCGCATTCGTGAAGATCCTGCCGGGCAAAGAAGGGCTGGTGCACATCAGCCAACTCGCGCCCACGCGGGTCGAACGCGTCGAGGACGTCGTCAAAGTCGGCGACGAAGTGATGGTCAAAGTGATGGAGATCGACGGTCAAGGGCGCGTGAATCTTTCGCGCAAAGCCGTTCTGGCCGGCACGTCCGCTCCGTCCGGCAACGGCTCGCCCGACCATCAAGAATCCGCTCGAACGGGCGGCGGCGAAAGCCGGCGTCCGCGCCGTCCGCGGCGCCGCATGGAGTAGCGCTGCACGCGCGCAGCGCGCTCGTCACCGGCGCTTCGACGGGCATAGGATATGCGACGGCGGCTTTGCTCGCGCGTGAAGGGTACACCGTATTTGCCGGCGTGCGCAGTGACGCGGACGCCTTGCGCCTGCAACGCAATCATGCCGGCATCCGCCCCGTCGCGCTCGACGTGCGCAACGCGCAAGAAATTGCGCGGGCGGCGGACTCCATCGAGCGCAGCGGAGCGGGCCTGGATGCGGTCGTGAATAATGCCGGGATCGCCGTCGCCGGTCCCCTGGAATTTCTTTCGATCGAAGATCTTCGGCGCCAGTTCGAGGTCAACGTCTTCGGCGCGCTGGCGGTAACGCAGGCCGCGCTTCCGCTGCTGCGCCGAACGCGCGGCCGGGTCGTGTTCATGAGCTCGGTTTCCGGACAAATCGCCTCGCCGCTCGTCGGACCGTACGCCAGCTCGAAGTTTGCGCTGGAAGCGCTGGCCGACTCGCTGCGCATGGAGCTCGCGCCGTTCGGCATCAGCGTCTGCGTCGTTCAGCCGGGCAACGTGCGTACCCCCATCTGGCAAAAAGGCCGCAGCGAAAAAGACGAGATTGCCGCGCGCATGCCCGCCGGCGCGGCACAATATTACGGCCCTGCAATCGAAGCTCTCGTACGATTGACCGAACATGAAGAGCGTACCGGAATCGAACCCGGCAAAGTGGCGCAGACGGTGCTTACCGCGTTACGCGCGGCCAATCCGCGTGCCCGGTATGCCGTGGGCAATCCGCCGTCCTGGCAGCGCCGCATCGCCGCTTCGCTGCCGGAACGGCTGCGGGATCGTTTGATCCTGCGCACGATGTCTCGCGGTTGATGAACGGCCGTTGTCCCGCGCCGAACCGGCATGATAGAGTGGCGTGTGGCGGCTTTTGATTCACTTCGCGCGTTCGTCGAAGCGCTCGACCGCGCCGGCGAGCTGCACCGCATCGACGCACCCGTAGATCCGCGTCTGGAAATCAGCGCGATTACGGACCGGGTCGTCAAAGCCGGCGGCCCGGCACTGCTCTTCACCGACGTGAAAGGATCGCAGTTTCCGGTAATCACCAATCAGTTCGGAACGCAAAGGCGCATGGCGATGGCCTTGGGCGTAAAGACGTTGGACGAAGCATCGGATCGCATTCGCCGCCTGTTCGACCTTTCGATTCCGGCAAGCGCGATCGATCGAATCGGCAAATTTCTCTCGCTGGCGCCCCTGGCGGGAGCGATTGCCAAAACGGTTGCCGACGGCAGCTGCCAAGAGGTATCCGTCGAGCAGCCCGATCTCGCGCAGCTGCCGGTTCTGACGACGTGGCCGCTCGATGCCGGACCGTTCATCACCTTGCCGCTCGTGATCACAAAAGATCCCAAGACCGGCCGTTCCAACGTGGGCATGTATCGCATGCAAGTGTACGGCGCGCGGGAAGCCGGCATGCACTGGCAGCGCCACAAGCACGGACGCGCGCACGCAAAAGCGTGGGGCGACAGCATTCCCGCTGCGGTTGCAATCGGCGCCGACCCGGCGATCACGTATGCGGCCACCGCGCCGCTCCCTCCGGTGGTCGACGAATTTTCATTCGCAGGCTTGCTGCGCGGCAAAGCCGTCAAACTCGTGCAGTGCAAAACGGTCGACCTCAAAGTGCCGGCCGATGCCGAATTCGTTCTCGAAGGTTACGTCGACAATACCGACCTTCGGACCGAAGGACCGTTCGGCGATCACACCGGCGTCTACAGTCTTGCCGACCGCTATCCGACATTTCACGTTCAGCACATGTCGCATCGGCGCAACCCGATCTATCCGGCGACCATCGTGGGCAAACCGCCGATGGAAGACGCGTGGCTGGGCAAAGCCACCGAACGCATCTTTTTGCCGCTGCTGCAGATGGTCGTTCCCGAGATCACCGACATGAATTTGCCCGTTGAAGGCGGCTTTCACAATCTGGCGATCGTTTCGATCCGCAAATCCTACCCCGGACAAGCCAAGAAGGTGATGAACGCGCTCTGGGGGCTCGGCCACATGCTGATGCTCACGCGGCTGCTGGTGATCGTCGACGACGACGTGGACGTGCAGGACGCACGCGCAGCCGCATGGTTCGTGCTGAACAATTTGGACGCGCAGCGCGACGTCGTCATGATGCCCGGCCCGGTCGACGATTTGGACCACGCATCGTTCGAGCCGGCCGTCGGCATGAAGATCGGCATCGATGCGACGCGCAAGAGCGCGGCCGAGGGGTATACGCGTGGCTGGCCGCCCGACATGGTGATGGACGAGCAGACGCGCGATCTGGTGGCCGCGCGCTGGAAAGAATACGGGTTGGATCGCATCGGCCGCAGCCTGCGCCCCGACCGCTGGTCGGGACAAGGTCCGGATGCGGTGCGCCGCCTACTATCGTGAGCATGGCCGCCCCATTGCTCGAAGCTCGCAATACCGTCGGCGTTTTTCTCAAAGAGATCCGCATCGAGCATACCCTCTTCGCGCTTCCGTTCGCCTACGTCGGCGCAGTTTTCGCCGGATCGCCCTCGCCGTACCAGCTTCTGTGGATCACGCTTGCGGTATTCGGCGCCCGCACCGCCGCAATGGCCGCCAACAGATATTTCGATCGCGATTTGGATGCGCGCAATCCGCGTACCGCCCGGCGCGCGCTGGTCAGCGGGAAGATCGCCGCGCCCGTAATGCTTTGGGCGACCGTTCTGGGCATCGTTTTGCTGGTCGTTTCGGCCTGGCAGCTCAATCCGCTGTGCGTGAAGCTGCTGCCGATTGCAGCGCTCGGCGTGCTGCTGTATCCGCTGTGCAAACGGTTTACCTGGCTCACGCACTTCGTCTTGGGGGGCGTGGACGCGCTTGCGCCGCTGGGCGCGTTCATCGGCGTTGCCGGCACGGTGACGTGGCCCGCGATGCTGCTGTTCGCCGCAGTCACCGTATGGGTCGCCGGCTTCGACATCATCTACGCGTTGATGGATTTGCCGGTCGATCTGCAGCAGGGCATTCGCTCCTTGCCGGCCCGCTTCGGCGCGGGAAGCGCGCGCAGGCTGCCGCTTGCGCTGCATGCAGCCATGGCCGCATTGCTGACGGCAGCCGGCATTCTCGCCGGCGCCGCGTGGCCGTATGCGATCGGCGCGGCTGCCGCCGCAGCACTGGTCCTCTATGAGGATCGCATCTTTGGAATTGCCCAAAACGTGTTTACGCTCAACGAACGGGTGTTTACCGCGAACATGGCGTTTTCGGTGGTTTTCGCGCTAACCACCGTTGCCGGATTTGCGTTGAGGTGAAGATGGACCGCCGCCGTTTTTTGCTCGCTGCCGGGGCAGCCGGTGCGGCGTCACTGCCTTTGGCCGCGCGCGCGCAAGTGCTCAACCGCCCGTTCCAGCAGCAGCTGACGATCGGCGTCAACGCACCGCTTTCGGGCGATCGCGCGGCGGCCGGGCGCGAGATCGTCGCCGGCGTGCAGGGGGCGATCGACTATGCCAACCGGTTGAGCGGTACGTTTTCCAGCGCCTTTGCCGTGCGCACGTTCGACGATCTCGACGCGCTCGCACAGGCGATGGTCAACGTCCAGTTTGCCGCCGCGGATCCCACCGTCATCGCGATAGTCGGCGGCTTCGACGGACCGCTCATCAGCGCGGCTCTGACGACGTATCAAAACGCGCAGATGCCGTTGCTGGTCTCGGCCTCCACCGCGGACAGCATCACCGCGCGCGGGTACCGCAGCGTTTGGCGTCTGCCCGTCAAGGATTCCACTGAAGGCAGACTGGCCGCGCAGTTCGTGGCGAAACGCGACAAACCCAAACTGGCAATCGCGGTTTCGCAAGACGGCGATTACGGTCAAGACGTCGCGCAAGGGTTTCTCAACCAGGCCAAACCCAGCGGCATGGCTGCGTTCGCGTACCTCTTTCCGTACGACAAGCCGGACTACGGTGCAGCGGCGGCGGCCATTGCGGCAAAGAAGGCGGACTTCGTCTACCTTTGCGGGGAAGCAACCGCAATGGGACCGCTCGTTCCCGCGCTGCATTCGGCCGGCTACTCCGGAAAGCTCGGCGCATCGCAAGGATTTTTCAACCAAACGGCCCTGCGCAATTACGCCGATGCATTGGCGGGCAGCATCGTTTCCACGTCGCTGCCGCCGCTCGATCTGGCGCCCGACATCGCCAACGCGCTGGGCGATTTCCGTTCGCGCTATCCGCTGACGGCGCTTTCCGCATTCTCTTACGCGGCCGCGCAGGTCGTCATGAGCGCGGTGCGGCGGACGGGCGCGAACAATCGCTTATCGACGATGGCGGCCCTGCAAGCGCCGTCATCGTACAGCACCGTCGTGGGCCAGTTTCAATTTTTGCCCACCGGCGACGCGATCGATCCGCTGGTGTACTTCTACACCGTGGCGGACGGAAAGTTCAAGTACCTCGCACCTTCGCATGCGACGTCCTTCGTGCTGTGAGCTCTTCCTGCGGATCCTCGAGCATCAGCACGAACCGCACCCTCCATGCGCCCAGAGCAATCGAAAATTTCGCACCGAACAGTTCCATGACGTTAAGCCTCCAAACGGCGCCATTGCAGCACCGACAACGCAATGTATCCGATCGACAGGGCTGCGAGCGCGCCGACCGCAGCCTGCGCAGAGAGTTGTAAAACCGGCGCGCTCGCATTGCTGCTGCCGTAGCTCAGATATGCCAGCGGGTCCAGGAATGCCAATCCGTGGAAGATTGCGTAGAACCACGCCGCGATCCGATTGACGCCTGCCACGTGCGCGAGCCCCACCGCCACGTTGGGAACGATGATGGCGAACACCCAGCCCAATCCGACGACCAAACCCGGTCCCCGCTTGAGCGAGGCGCTAAAGGCGGTGAGCAGCGCGTACCACGCAATAGGCGCGAGCAGCGCGAGCGGAATCTCCCAGCCGGCCCTTGCATAGCCGATGGACGGCACGACGAACAGCAGCGTAGCCCCCAGCGCGAACGCCATGGTGAGCAGCTGCGAGAGCAGGATCGCTGCGACGTCCACGCCGACCGCGGCCAACGCATAGCGTTCGCGCGAAACGGGTTTCGTCCACGCGAGTTCCAAATGGCCGTCGTTCTCCTTTGCCAGCGCGCCGCCCAGCATCGTGGCGACGATCAGGCCTATGGGAATCGTGATCGCAAACAATAGTCCTAGATCGTAAGTGAAGCCGCGCGTGTAGTCGACCGTGGTGCGCGAGACCCCGCGGCTGGAGCTCTCGTTCACGCTCATGCTGCCCATCGAAACGCCGTCGCGCGATCGGCTGCGCTGCGTTCCTTGCGGTTCGGTAATGACCATATGGGTAGTGCTGCCGCGCTGCACGATGACCGCGTGCGTATGCTTGCGAGGATCGTCGACGACGATGCGGGTGGCGCCGTTCGGCAGCCGCGTTTTGGAAACGTGGGCCGTAGGCGAACTCTGCAAGCCAATCGCCCAGTCCTGCGCGCTGGGCGCGTGCAGCGCGATCCGCAGCACGATGGCGATCACCAGAAATATGCCCAGCAGGATCAACGCTACGCGAACGGCATTGCGGGCGCGCAAATACTCGACGAAATACAACATCAGCCTGCCTCCACGAGGTCGGCGGTTTGACCCGCGTCCACCGCGTTCAAGAAAATATCCTCGAGATTCAAATCGACGATGCGTACGCTTTGGGCACCCAGAGCGCTCAATTCGCGAGCGAACGTCTCGCCGGCGTCGCTGACGGTCACACGCACGATCCGGCCCGTTTTTTCGACGCGGCGCACGCGTGTATCGCCGCTCAGACCGTTGAGGGCGATCGCGTCGGACGGGAAGATGCCTTCGACGATCTTGGAACCGGCCTTGAGATCGTCGACGGCGCCGGCGAGAACGGCCTTACCGTCCCGCAGCACGACGATGTGATCCGCCGCGCGCTCTACTTGGCCGATCTGGTGCGATGACAGCACGATCGTGCAGCCTTGCGCCGAGGCGTCGATGACGAGCTTGAGCACCGACCGCTGGTTGACCGGATCCAAGCCGCTGGTGGGTTCGTCCAGAATCATGATCTCGGGTTCGATGGCAAACGCCATCACCACCGACAGCGCCGTGCGCATTCCTTTGGACATCGCGCGTACGCGCTTGCGCCGGTCCAGTGAAAACAGTTCCATCAGCTCGAGCGCGCGCTTTTCGCTGTAGCGCGCAAACGCTCGCTTTTGCATCTGCAGATGGTCCGCGGCGCTCATCCAATCGTAGAGCACGCTTCGTTCCGGCACGTACGCGAGCCGCTCGAACGTCTGCGGCGTCAACGGCTTGCCGTCGAAACGAACGCTTCCCGACCAGCTCGATGCCAGCCCCAGCATGCACTTGAACGTCGTCGTTTTGCCCGCGCCGTTGGGCCCGAGCAGACCAAAAACCGAGCCGCCGGGAATCTCGATGCTCAGATCATCGACTGCGATCAGCGTGCCGTATGCTTTGCTCAAATGCTCGATCGAAATGCTCATGCTTCCTCCGGAAACCACCGCGCGAGCGCGGCTTCAAAATGTTCGCGAGCTTGTGCGGGCGTCAAGCCCAGGGATTTGACCTCGCGCACCGCCTGCGCTAGCGCTTCGGCGGCGACGTCGCTCGCCGCCGCACGGGCGGGCGAAACCGCCGTCCCGTTGGCGCGGACGAACGATCCGCGGCCGGGAGCGGTCTGAATCACTTCATCGCGCTCGAGTTCGCGGTATGCGCGGCCCACGGTATTCGGGTTGACGGTGAGATCCAGCGCCAATTGCTTTACCGTGGGCAGCTGTTCGCCCGGGGCCAGCACGCCCAGAGCGACCGAGCGCTTTACCTGCTCGACGATTTGCAGGTAAATCGGGACGCCGCTGCGCGTGTCGACCGTTAAGACTGCAGGCATGCCCGCGGGCCGTTAAATCTTCGGGCCCCAGCCTAAGAACAGGCCGGTTGTCTGGCGCTCGCTCGGAAACGTGGGCCGGGGGCGCTCGGCCGCGTTGTCGGGAAGGTGACGATGTAGACGCGTGACCATGGGTATTTTCCTCGCTCTCTTGCCCGTACACCAATATTCTGTTGTACTAGCGTACTAGTACGATAGCACGGAATTCGGGGATGTCAAGGGGGCGCGACGGGGCCCGTTCATCGACCAGCGAAACCCGCCCGCACGAACATGCAAGACCTTTTCCGGGGGCCGCTATCGCTGACGTACCGGGGGGAGCGCCCCGCGTTTTATCTCACCCTGCTGTTTGCATTCCCGGCGGCAGCGGCCATCGGTTTCGTGCTTCGGGAAGACATCCACCCCTCGCAAATCGCGGTTCTGCTGGTGATCGCAATGGTCTACGTGACGTTGGCGCGGGGCCGTCTGGTCGGCAGCAGCGTGCGCATTCACCAAGCGCAGTATCCACGCGTGTTTGCGATCGTCGAGCGCTGCGCCGCCGGTCTGGATCTGCCCGTGCCGATGGTGTTCGTGCGCGACGATCCCTTCGTACCAATCGTCACGGTCGGTTTGGGGGAGCCGTACTCGCTGGTGCTTTCCAGCAACTGGATCGAACATTTCCGCGACGACGAGTTGTCTTTCATGGTCGGCCGCGAACTGGGCCACATCGCGTCCGGACACGCGCGGTTCACCTCGCTGCTCAGCGTCAACGGCAACGAGAACCCCCTCGTCTCGCTGATCTTCGGCGCGTGGCTGCGCAAAACCGAGCTCACCTGCGATCGGGTCGGGCTATTGTGCTGCGGCTCGATCGACGCTGCGATGCGGGCGATCATCATCGGATCGTTTCATGCGTTCGGGCGCAAAATCGATCACCTCGTATTCGCCGAGCAGTCGCGCGAAGTGCAGGCGGACACCGTTTTGCGCTTGGGCGAATGGCTAGGCTCGATGCCTTATGCGACGCGGCGCATCGAGGCGATGCGCGAATTTTTTGCATCCGAACTGTATCGCGCGCACGAAGCGCGCTTTTTGAGCGAAAGCCGGCAGCCCCCGCAGCCGGCACCGCAGTCGCGCGGCGCGACGGTGACGACCCGCGACTGTGCCGGCTGGTGGCGACGGGTCAGCGCGGTCGTCATCGATTGGATCATCGTGCAGGCGCTCATCACGACGCTGCTCGGCGTTTCGGGTCACACCGCCGTTGTGGTCGACGACAAATCCGCGCGAACGACGGCGAGCGCGCCGCGGGACGCCCAAGTACTTGCATCCGATCAGATATTCGGAATCGGTTCGTGGCAGATCCATAGCGCCGGCATCGCATTCGGCCGTACGGCCCTCAAGTGGAGCGACGTGCGCGCGAGCGCGACCGGCGCGCTTTTGCCCGTGGAGGTGTGCTTGTATTTCGGTTTGCTCGTCGGTCTTGCCGGACAGACGCCGGGCATGATGGTCATCGGTTTGAAGGTCGTCACGCTGGACTTCGGCAGGCCGGGCATCGTTCAAAGCCTGTGGCGATACGCGCTCGGACTGCTGCTGTGTTGGATCATCATCCCCCTGAGTCCATTTTCACGCGTGTTTCTGCACGACAAGCTGTCGGGAACGCGCCTGATCAAAACCGAGCGCGTGCTCGCGCGCGCGGGCGCGGGCTAAACCAACCGTTAAACCAACAGCGCATTGCTCACGCGGTCGAAGTAGTTCGCCAAACCGACGGCGCACAGCAGTTCGACGATCTGCGCGTCGTCGTAGTGATCGCGCAAAGCGCCCCAAATCGTTTCCGGCAGTCCACGCGGCTCGCGAGTGAGGGCGACGGCCGCATCCAGCGCCGCTTTTTGCGCGGCGGTAAAACAATCGCTGCGCGCGTAGTTCCACAGAGCGCTGAGCATATCTGCGCTCGCACCGGCTCGACGCGCGCGTTTGCGATGCGCGACCAGCGCAGGCCGGCAAAAGCCGATCCCCGCGACCATGACCGCGCACAGTTCCTTGGTCAGTGAAGGCACGGCGCCGGCGTCCATCACGGCGTGCGCGTGCGCCAGTGCGCTGGACGCAATCGCCGGACTGGCGGCTAGAGTGCGCAGCAGAACGTCCTGCGTGCCGGCGAACTGCGCATCCAGCGCCGGCAGACGCGGCATTTATCCCGGGCCTTGGGTGTAGCGTCGAAAGCGTGAATCCGTGCGCACCGGATCCATACGCGGATCCAGTGCGAGCAAACCGCCGGGCCGCGAATCTTGCGCTTTGCGCAGCATGGCGAGAGCGTCGTTTCTGCGGCCGAGCGCGATGAGCGCGGCCACGAGATTGTCGGATGTAATCATGCCCGTCGCCGCGCCTCGCTGAGCCTGCCGCAGCTCGTGCGTGGCGAGCTCGTACCGCCCGGTTGCGGCGTAGGCATGAGCGAGCAAAGCGGCCGCGTCGTACCGGCAGTCGCGGCACGTGCGCGCGTACGTCCGGTACGCTGCAGCGGCTCGCCGATAATCGCCCATTGCTTCGTACGCCGTTCCGATGATCTGATAAGCGCTGTACCGCTGCGGCGACAGGTCGAGCGTCTGGCGCGCGTACGCGATGGCGTCGTTGTACCGGCGGCCCACGTACGACGCCTCGGAAAGCCAAGCGGCCGTCGCAACGGATTCGGGATCGAGCACGGCAGCACGCCGCAGTTCGACGAAGGCTGCGGCCGTGTTGCCGACCAGCAGCATCGATGCGCCGTACCATTGGTGCGCTGCAGCGTTGTTCGGATCCAGCGCGATCGCGCGCCGGTATTCGACTTGCCCTGCGGTAATGTCGTGCCGATCGACCGCAATCAGTCCCAGAACTGCATGCGCCTGCGATGAACTCGGATCGATGGCCAGTGCCCGGCGCGCGCTCGCAGCGGCGCGCGCGAAAGCCACGTGCGGCGCCGACGAACCAAATCCATAGTCGCCTTGGATCGCGTACGCGCACGCGAGGCCCGCATAGCCGCGCGCATCCCGAGGATTGCGCGCCAGCATCGCACGGAAATACCGCAGGCTTTTGGCTACGCCGGATTCGGTGCGCTGATTCCAATAGAACTTGCCCATGGCATACAGCCGCGCTTCGGAGTTCGGCAGGCCCTCGGTAAGCCCGCGGCCGGCATGCGCGCGAGATATGCCTAGCCATCCGCCGCCGGCTACCGCGAGCACGAGCGCAAGCGCTGCAGCCGCGCCGGGCCAGTAGCGCCGCTTTGCGCTCCAACGATCCTGCGCCGAATTTTCCAAGCGTTGCACGCAGACTTCACCGGAAAACCGGTAGCCGCGCCGCGGAACGGTTTCGATGGCCCGCTGCTTCCAATGCGCGCGCAGCGTTTTGCGAATGACGTAGATGTTTTGCGCGAGATTGGCTTCTTCGACGTAGCCTTCGGGCCAAATCCGATCGAGCAGTTCGGCTTTCGAAATGACCTCACCGGGACGCTCGACGAGCGCGAGCAGGGTCTCGACGACTTTGGGCCCGAGCGACAGCGGGGCGCCGTCCAAAAACACCAGCAGCGAAGTTTTCTCCAGGCTGAACGGCCCGAACCGGTACAGTGTCATGATGGCTCCCTTGCCGCGTCACGAACGATTTGATGGATTTCTCAAGACTTGCCGCACGGCCTCCGGGGTAGGCTTACATCCGTGCTCGATCGTGTCCCGGAATCGGCGCGGGCCCGGGCGTTATTGGCGCTCGCGGCAGCGATCGCAGGTCTGCTGACGGCACCGGCGACGGCCGCGGTGCCGACGGATTTCTCCGTGCCGGCGGTTCAAGCGCTCAAACCGCCGCCGATGGATCCGGCGCCGGACGATCCGGGCTGGCACGGCGGCGACATTCCTGCACCGGGCGGTTTTTTCGATCTCACGACCCACGCGCGAGCGCCGAACGCCACGTCCGTCCGCATGCTCTACGATGCGCGCAATCTCTACGTCGCGTTCAGCTGCGAGCAAGCCGGTACGCCCATCGTCGCGACCCAAACGACCGACGACGTAGGATTCGGGTTGGACGATTTCGTGGGCGTGGGCGTGGACACCAGCGGCGTGGGCACGCAAACGTACTACTTCGAAGCCAGCCCGCGCGGTGTGCGCTACGAACAGGCCAACGAAAACAGCCGTTATCGTCCCACGTGGAAAGTCTCGTCGGCGGTTCGCGGCTCGAGCTGGAGCGCCGTTTTCGTCATTCCGCTCGATGTGATGCGCATCCATCCCGGTTCGCCGCAGACTTGGCGCATCAATTTCATCCGCAACGTCGCAGCTTCGGCCGAACACTACACGTGGGCGTACAACGGCGTGATGCAGGATGGCCCCATCGGCAACGGCTGGCCGAATTTTTTCGACACGCGGTACTGGGCGTCGTGGACCGGCGTGCGCGTGAGCGCCGACATGCTGCGCGCGGCGCGCGCCAAGCCGCGAGCCGAGTTGTAC
Organism: Vulcanimicrobiota bacterium; assembly: GCA_963777315.1. Lineage (GTDB taxonomy): Bacteria > Vulcanimicrobiota > Vulcanimicrobiia > Vulcanimicrobiales > Vulcanimicrobiaceae > CAVYEM01. The sequence continues at coordinate 558,355 of CAVZQC010000002.1, read as the reverse complement.
GCCTTGCAGAGCATGGGGCGCGACCGCGACGTTTTTCAGCAAGGTAGCGGCGTGTTCGCAGCGCAGAACGTGCGCGTTACCGGCCTGGACGTCAGTTATCCGCTGACTCAGACGATCAACTTCGTGGGTACGCTCAATCCGGATTTTTCGAACGTCGAAATCGATCAGCAAACGATTGCGCCGCAAGAGTTTCGGCGCAGCCTGCAGGAGTACCGTCCGTTTTTTGCTCAAGGCGCGAGCTTCATCAATGCCAATGCCGCAGCTACGAACAACAACGTCGCGTTCTATTCGCCCGGAATCGGCGCGTTCGACCGCGGCGAGAAAGTCGAGGGCACGTTCGGAAAACAATCCTTCGGCGTTCTCAATTTTCGCGGCTTCGACGGTCTGACCGGCAACACGTTCGACGATACGGCGTTCGGGTACAAGCACGCGCTGCAGGACCGTACTTTTCTGTACTGGGCCGACGGCGTCATCGCGCATCACAGCGTGTCCGGAAACGACACGACCGGCGAATTCGGCGTGGCCGGGCGAAATCTCAAAACGGGCTTCGTTTGGGCGCTCGACGATGCAACGGAGAGCGGTTCGTGGAATCCGGTGCGCACCGCACACAACACCAACGGTTTCATCGACGTGCACAAACAGAACTATGAGTGGAACGCGGGATACCAGGACATTTCGCCGTTCTACAATCCGATCGATGGTTTCACCGCGGACTCGGACGTGCGCGGTCCGTCGCTCTACGCCTGGGGAGCCGGCGCCACGCCGTACGTCAAAAATTACGAGCTGCAGTTCAATGCCGATCGGTACGTCGATCGGTCGGGCGCAGCGCATCAAGCCGATTTCGACCTGACGCTCACCGCCACGCTGCGAAACGGGTTTTCGATAGATGGATTGGGGCCGGTCATCGGGGAGCTGCGCAGTTACGCGCTGGTCGATCCGCAAGCGACCGGCACCAATTGCGCCGATCCGTCGCTGCCGCGCTCGTACTTCACCGGCTACCCCACATATTTTTGCGGCCGCACCGACACGTTCGATCTGATGGCGATACCCGTAGGCTACGGCGACGGAACGCCTGCGCCGATCGACGCGTCGGTCTCATACGGTCGCTTTGGGTACGGTCTGCTGGGAGCAGCCGACGACGGACCGGATTACGTGCACTTGTACACGCTCTCGACGTCGCGTCCGATCGGTCGTCTTCTTTCGCTCGGGCTGGAATACGACGGCACGTTCGAGCGGGCAATTGCCGGCGGCCAGTACGATTCGCAGTGGCTGCGGCGCGTTTCGGTCGGCGTGCTGCTCGGCCGCGATCAGAATCTCACCTTCTCACTGCGAGCCATCAACGGCAACGGCGGATTTGCGCTGCCCGGCACGAATTTCGCCGCCGCCTATCACCGCCGTTTTCGCAGCGGCGACGAACTGTTCGTGAATTTCGGTACGCCGGCATCGCCCTACACGCTCGACCGGTTTATCATCAAATATCTCTTTCGGGCGGGAGGGCAACCCGGGACTTAGGCGTGCGCTAGGGACGAGGATCGAATCCAGGCGGCGCAGACTCGCTCACGCCCGGCGGCGGCGGGACGGGCGTTACGCCGATGTCGCGGCACGACAGCGGAGCCGGAATCGTTCGTATGGTCGCATCGGAAAAAATAGCGCCCGATGCAGACAGCGGCGCGCGTTTTCCGGACAGCCTGCCGTAATCGAACGCATCGCGCAGATTGGAAATCAGCGCGTTGCCGTCGCGCGGCCCGAGCGGCAGGTATCTTTGTTCGTCGGGCAGCGATGCCAGCGCCGGCAAATCGAACACCGTTTCAACGAACTTCACGACCGAGTCCTGATCGTTCAGCTCGTGCACGATGACCCCGCTCTTTGCATACGGCGAGATCACGATGGCGGGCACGCGTGCGCCGTCGCCGCAGGGGTTGCCGTCAGGGCACGTCTCAAAGGCGTGCGGCGTGACGTGATCCCAGAATCCCCCCAGGTCGTCCCACGTTATGACGATGGCCGAATCGTTCCAGTATTTGCTCTTTGCGATCGCGGAAACCAGCGATGCGACGAACGCCTGCGAAATTTGCGAGTCGGTATAGCCGGGATGATCGTCGTCGCCCAGAAACGTGGCCTGCACGTACGGATCCTTGTTGGCCGGAGTCAATCCGAGCGCGTTGTGCGAGCCGCCTTTGAGATAAAATACCCCGCGGTCGGGCAAAGCGCCGGCGGCGAGGTCGCGGTAGAACGAGGTAACGTCGCGCATGCCCGAGACCATCTGCGGATTTTGCGCAACGTAGCCGAAATATTGCGGGGCCAAATGATGCGCGACGAGGCCGACGTGCCGGCTGCCGCCGTAACCCTCTTCGTACCAGCGCCACGGAATCGCGCTGCCCGCCAGGCGGCCGATCACGCTTTTGTCCTCACGCACGTCGTCTGCATCCGCGGTGACGCCGTGCACGTCGCGCCGCTGCATGGTCAGCAGCACGTTCGCATACGTTTGATCGGGCTGCGTCTTGGTGGGCGGGTCGGCGGGGTTATACGGACCGAACGCCGGATCGGCATCCGAAAAGATGGGGTCGCCGGCTTTACCTACCGCGCTCGCGCGCGTTTTGGGATTGCGCGCGTACTGCGTCAAGCCGTTTTGCGCGGCGATGATTTCGATGTTGCTGGGCGTAGACGGTCCGCGCAGCGCTTGGAAGAAATCGTCGAACAACGTGAAGCGCTTGGCGTACGCCCAGAGGTACGGAATGGTCGTGCAGTCGAGGTGATACATCGATTCGGCACCGACCGACGCCAGCTGCTGCGCGTTCGCATGCGGCTCGTATTTCGACAGCGCCCCTTCCTGCGCCGCGACGAAGCGGTCCATGCGCCCGCCGTCGAACGCGGCCAGCTGCACGTCCCGAGCGTTGGACTCGTAGTATACGTCGGGATCGGTCAGAAGAAACGGCGTTACGGCGCGGTGCGTGATCGGATCGATCTGCTGCCATCCGTGAGTGCGAGCGGAAAGCGACCACACGCCTTGCGCTCCGGGAAACGTACCGAACTCGCTGTCGAACGAGCGATTCTCTTGATAGATGATGAAGACGTGCTTGATGCGCTGCGCGAGCAGCTGATCGACCGCAGCGGCCGGGACTACTCCGGATAGAGGTGCTCCCGAAGCTGCGAAAGCCAATGCCGCTGCCGCGGATGCGGCCAAAACCCGCAGTATCATGGCGGCAGGTTACGTCTCGCGCCGTCCAACTCTTTTCGGCGCGACAGCAAAGGGGAGGGCACAGCGCCCTGTAAACACCTCCGGCACCCATGCCCGCTAAGATCGCCGCGCCGCGCGGCACCCAAGATTTCTTCCCGCCGCACACCGCGCGCTGGCAAGAAGTCGAAGCGCGAATCCACGCGCTGGCGCGCCGATACGGCTACGGAGAAATCCGTACGCCGATGTTCGAGGCGACCGAATTATTCGTGCGCGGCGTGGGCGAGACCACGGATATCGTGGAAAAAGAAATGTACGCCTTTGAAGACAAGGGCGGCCGTCGAATAGCGCTGCGCCCCGAATGGACGGCGCCCGTGGTGCGTGCGGCGCTGCAGCACAATTTGTTCGAAGGCGCACGCCGCCTCTATTACATTGGCCCGATATTCCGCTACGAGCGCCCGCAATCCGGACGATACCGGCAGTCGCACCAATTCGGCGTGGAATGCGTGGGGTTCAAAGGCCCCGAGGCGGACGTCGAAGTCATTGCTCTGGCCACGCATCTGTTTCGCTCCTACGGCATCGATGCAACGCTCAATCTGAATTCGATCGGCGACGCGGCGTGCCGCCCCGCCTATCGGCAGGCGCTGCTCGAGCACTTCCGGCCGCATGCCGCGCAGCTCAGCGCGGATTCACAGCGGCGACTGGAGCGTAATCCGCTGCGCCTGCTCGACAGCAAAGCGCCCGAGGATCGGCCGTTTGTGGAAACGGCGCCGCATTTCGAGGCGTATCTGTGCGAGCCGTGCCGCGAGCACTTCGAAGCGGTCAAACGCTATTTGGAACGCATCGGGCTGCCGTTCACCGTCAATCCGCGTATTGTTCGCGGTCTCGACTACTACACGCGTACGGTTTTCGAATTCGTATCCGACGCGCTCGGAGCGCAAAGCACGGTCTGCGCGGGCGGCCGGTACGACGACCTCATTCGCGCGCTCGGCGGGCCGAACGTGCCGTCGGTCGGCTTTGCCTTGGGGCTGGAACGCCTGCTCATGGTCATCGCCGCATCCGGAGCGGGCGCTCAAGTGCTCCGCAGCGGCATTCAGCTCATAGCGCTGGGCGAGCCGGCGCGCGAAGCGCTCGTCACCCTGGCCGCGCTTTTGCGGTACTCGCTCAGCGTGCCCGTCTTCATGGACTACGGCGAACGCAAACTGCTCGCTCAGCTCAAAATCGCCGACGAGAACGGCGCCCGCTTTGCGCTGATCGTCGGAAGCGAGGAGCTGGCGGCCGGACACGCCGTTCTGCGCGATCTCACCGAACGCTCGGACCGGCGGATCGCCATCGGAAAAGACCTCCCGGCCGGTCTCGTGGAACTGTGCAGCGATGAAGCCTGATTTCGACGAGTTCGCGGGGGAAGCGAGTGAAACGCAAACGCTCAAGGACCTGCTCGAAATCATGCACGAGCACGATCTCGACGCGATCAAAGTCAAGGTGGGCGACAAGATATACGAACTGGTTCGGCGCGAAGGCGGGATCGCCGCCACGCCGGCCGCAGCCGGTTCTTCGCCGGGCGCCCAGCCCGCCGCCGCGCCTGCAGCGAGCAGTCCGGCGGCTTCCGCCGCCGTGAAAAAAGTCACCGCGCCGCTGGTGGGCGTCTTTTACCGATCGGCTTCACCCGACGCCGAGTCTTTCGTGACGCTGGGCGACCGGATCGAGCGCGGCCAGGTGCTGTGCATTCTGGAGGCGATGAAGCTGTTCAACGAAATCACCAGCGACTACGCGGGCGTGGTGACGCGCATCATCCCGGAAAACGGCGAACTGGTCTCCCTGGGTCAGGAGATGTTTTGGATAGAACCGTAGACGTCAAGGCGCGCCGCGGCTTCGACGAGCTGCTCGCGGATCGCAAAGGCATTTACGACGCGCCGCATTATCGAGCGCAATGCGAAGCGATCGCGGATGCGATGGTCAAAGCGCTGCGCCGCGGCAACAAGGTGCTCTGGATGGGCAACGGCGGCAGCGCCGCGCAGGCCCAGCACATGGCTGCCGAACTGAGCGGACGTTTTCTGCGCGAACGCGCGGGTCTGTACAGCGAAGCGCTCACGGTGAACGCCTCGACCCTCACTGCGGTAGCCAACGACTACGGCTACGAGCATGTTTTCCGCCGGCAAATCGAAGCGTTCGTGCAGGCGGGCGACGTCGTGGTTGCGCTCACCACCAGCGGCACGTCCCAAAACATCGTCCTAGCGCTGGAGGAGGCAAGACGGCGTGAGAGCGTTACGGTCGCCTTCACGGGCAACGGCGGAGGAGCGGTTGCGCGCATTGCCGATCTGCTGCTTCTCGGCCCGGACGGTTACTCCGCAATCGTACAAGAAGTGCACGAGACGATGGCGCACATCATCTGCGATCTCGTCGAACAGCGCATGATCTTCGAATGGTGAATCGCCCGTGCAGACGCTAACTCCGGTCGACGCGCGGTCGCTTTTCGAACGCATGCGCGAACGGCGCGTCCTGGTCGTCGGCGACGTGATGGTGGACGAATGGATTTGGGGAACCGTCACGCGCATTTCGCCCGAAGCTCCCGTACCGGTCGTGGCGGTCGGCGACCATTCATTCACCCTCGGCGGCGCGGGCAACGTGGCCAGCAACCTGCGGGCTTTGCACGCGCGCGTCGACGTTGCGGGCGCCACGGGCACGGATCCGTTCGCGCATTACGTCGGCGATCTGCTCGTGGACGCGGGCATTTCATCCGACGGTTTGGTCCGCGTCGATGGACGCACGACGACGCGCAAAACGCGCGTGGTGGCGCACAACCAGCAAGTCGTGCGCGCGGACTGGGAATCGACCGCGCCGCTGCCCGGAGCCGCGCGCGCGAGCCTGTGCGCGATAGTGCGCCGGTACGCCCAAAATGCCGACGCGGTCGTGCTCAGCGATTACGCCAAAGGCCTGTTTTCGCGCGAGGTGGTGGAAGCCGCGCTCGCGTCCCCGATCGTCCTGGCCGATCCGAAACCCGAGAACGTCCGCCTCTTCACCGGGGTCACGTGCGTTGCGCCCAACGTGAATGAAGCGGCGCAGGCTGCGGGCATCCCGATAACCGACGACGCTTCCCTCGAACGCGCCGGAGCCCGGCTGCTGGAAACGCTGCAATGCCGCTACGTCGTCATCACTCGCGGAGAGCACGGCATGTCGCTGTTCGGCGCCGGCGAAACGCCTTTGCACGTTCCGTCCGTTGCGCGCACGGTTTTCGACGTGAGCGGCGCGGGCGATACCGTGGTTGCGGTTTTGTCGCTGGCGATGGCCGCGGGTGCGCCGATAGAGCGCGCCATGCAGCTGGCCAATTATGCAGCGGGCGCCGTCGTGGAGAAGTTCGGCACGGCGACGGCATCGGCGGACGAGATCGTCGCACTGGTCGACCATGGCGCCGGATAGCCCCCGCCCTTTCTTCGCAACGTTTTTCCCGAACTCCGAGGCCGCTGCCGCTTGGCGTGAGGACATGCGCTCGCAGCACCGGCGGGTGGTCTTCACCAACGGCTGCTTCGACCTGCTGCACGCCGGCCATGTGAGCTGATTTGAGCTGGGCGCGCGAGCAAGGCGACGCGCTGATCGTCGGTTTGAACGCCGACGACTCGGTACGAAAGCTCAAGGGTCCCAATCGGCCCATCGTGCCCTTTAGCGAGCGCGCGCGGGTAATCTGCGCGCTGCGCAGCGTCGACGCGGTGGTCGGCTTCGCGCAACGCACTCCGGAGGTTCTCATCGATGCTCTCAAGCCCGACGTTCACGTCAAAAGCGCGCAGTACCGCGAAGACGAACTGCCCGAGCGCGACGTGGTGCTGGCCGGCGGCGGCGTCATCCGCTTGGCTCCGCACGTCGAAGGCGCCGGCACGACCGATACGATCGCGAGCATCATCAGACGTTACTGCAGCGCGCCGGCCGGCTGATGCGTTTGGCGATCACGTGCAACGGTCCCGGCGAAACCGCGGGTTGGCTGGCCCCGTTGCTGCGCGCGCTGTACGCGCAGTGCCGCGCCGCCGACGTGTCGGTGTTCTTCGTTCCGGACGAATACGCGACCGGGCAGGAGCCTGCGCTGGTTCGCGCGCTCTTTCCCGACGCGCGCGTGCACGACGCGAAGGACTACGTAAGAATCGCACTCGGCGGACGATCGGACGGCGTTAAGGACGGTGCCGACGCCGTGCTCTACCTGGGCGGCGACTTGATGCACGCGGCGCGTCTGCGCAAACGTCTGGGCGGAGCGTTTACGACATACAAGTTCTCACGCCCGCGCTACGCGCGATCGACGACGCGCGCCTTTGCCGTCGACCGCGCGAACGCCGATCAGCTAGCCGGCTGGGGCGTGCCGCCCCAGCGGATCGAGTGCGTCGGAAACCTCGCGGTCGACGGTGCGCTGGCCGAATCGGCGCAGGCACCGGAACCCGGTTCACCGGCCGGCGGCATTTTGATCATGCCGGGATCGCGCCCCTACGAAGTGCGCCATCTCGTACCGTTTTTTTTTACGGCCGCGCTTGCAATGCGCCGTGAAGACGAGCGCGTGCCCATCGCATTCGGGATATCGCCGTTTACGCGGATCGAGTCCGTTCGCGAAGCAATCGAAGCGGGCGGCGACGAGCGGTTTTTCGCCCGTCGCGGAACGCTGGTCTTCCGGCAGGAACAGGCGTTCTTGTGCACCGCGGACGGCAGCGTGCGTTTTCCGATCGTGCGCAGCGCATTGGCGGCGGCGCTCACCGCGCGCCTCGTGGTGACGATTCCGGGCACGAAGGTCATCGAGCTGGCCGCAATCGGCAAGCCGGTGATCGCCTGTACTCCGCTCAACGCTCCGGAACTGGCCGCAATCAATGGACCGCTCACGTACCTGGATCGCATTCCGGTCATCGGATCGCGCGCCAAGCGCGCGGTGGCCACGGCCTATTCGCGCGCGCACCGGTACCACACGCAGCCCAACATCGACGCGCAGGCGGATATCGTTGCCGAGATGCACGGCACGCTCACGCCCGGCCGCGTCGCGCGCTGCGCGATGGAGCGCCTGCGCGACGACGAATGGCTCGCACGCACCGCGCAAACGTTGCGTGCGCTGTACCGCGAACACGCGGGAGCCGCGGCACGCATGGCGGCAAGCATTCTTTCCCTGCAAACTCGGGTGGAATAACGCATGCGAATCTCCGTCGTCGTCGCCACCAAAGACCGCGCCGAGTATTTGGACCGCGCGCTGGGTTCGCTGGGTAAGCAGCTGGCGCCGCCGGCGTTTGAAGTCATCGTGGTCGACAACGGTTCGACCGACGCAACGCCGCTGGTCGTCGAGCGCGCACGGGCGCATCAGACCTACGAGATATCGTACGTCTACGAGGAACGCCCCAACCGCAGCGCAGCGCGCAATCGCGGTATAGCGGCGGCTTTGGGTGAGGTAGTGCTGTTTTGCGACGACGACGTTTACGTTCCACCCGGATTCCTGGCTGCGCACGAACGGGCGCACGGCCAGGCACGGGTAGTCGTCAGCGGCCCCATTCTGAACGTTTCATCGTACGACCAGCGGCCCAAACCCACGCTTGCGAATTATTCGCGCGCGTTTTTCTGCACGTGCAACGTCTCTGCGCCGAAAGCGGCGCTTGACGCCGCCGGAGGCTTCGACGAGCGATTCCATCTGTACGGCTGGGAGGACACCGACTTCGGCATTCGACTGCGTGAAAACGGCCTGCGCCGCCGGTTTGCATGGGACGCGTATCTGTGGCACGTCAAACCGCCGTACGACGCAACGCTGGAGACCGAGCTGCAGAAAACGATGGAAAAGGCCCGCATGGCCGTGCGCTTCGTGCGAAAAAACTCCAGCGCGCGCGTCCGGTCGGCAACCGGTGCGTACCCGGCAAACCTTGTGCGGGCCAGAGCCCTCGAGCGGCTCTTGCCGTGGTTTGCCGGCATCGCGACCGACGAACGTTTCCCGCGCGCACTGCGCAGCATCGCACGCGCGCAATTGCTCGACGGCGCATACACGACCGAACTGGCCCGCGCCCTTCGTGCCCGGTAAGGCGCTCCTGTATTGTGCCGGCGGAGGCGTCGGGGACTCGCTGGTCGCCTCCATCGTCGCGCGCGCTCTGCATTCGCGCTACCATACCGTCGATGCGCTCACCTTGCCGTCGCACGCGCAGGTGCTCGAGCGCGTCCCGGACGTGGACGGCGTGCTGGTCGACCGCGGGCAAGACGAGCGCGAGCTCGCGCAATATCTCAAAGCCCGCGGTTACGATGCAGCGGTCGTGACGTGGGCCACGCCGCGCACTGCGCGCGTGCCCGTGCTGGCGGGCATTCCGGCGCGCGTAGGACAAGCGCGCCGGCTGTATTCGCGGCGCTTCACCCATCGCGTCACCGTGCGCAGCGAGCGCGGCGACGTGACGTCGCATTGGGCGCAAATCCTGCTGGACTATGCGCGCGCATTGGATTGCGACTGTGCCGACGACCGCGTGCGCATGGAACCGACGGCGGACGATCTGCAAGAAGCGCGCGAGCTGCTGGAGTCGCTCGGCAATGCCGATCGCCCGTTTGCGATCGTCCATTCGACCAACGCGATCGCACCGGCGCGCGGGAGCTGGCCGACGCGCGGATGGGCGCAACTGGTCGACGCTATCGCGCGACGCTTCGATCTCGCCGTTCTGCTCAGCGGCGCAACGGCCGACCGCGAAATCGTGCAGCGGCTCGCGCGTGAGAGCTGCGGCATCGCGATCGCGGGCCGTGTATCGATCGGAGGTTTTGCGGCGCTTGCGCAGCGCGCGCGCCTATTCGCGGGAATCACCACGGGTTCGATGCACGTGTGCGCGGCCGTCGGAGCTCCGACGATCGGGATTTTTCCGTTTCAGACCGACACGCCGGAACGTTGGGCGCCGCTCGGTCCTTGCACCGCGGTCGTGCGCGCAAGCTATCCGTGCCGGCGCGGTGAACGCAAGGAAACCTGTCCGGACTATGCCTGCGTGGCGAATTTGGACCTCCCGCGCATACTCGCGGCCGCGCAATCGCTCTTAACGGGCGTTAGATTGGCGTGACCTCGGGAATCAGGCCAAGGTGAAGCTGTACCACGTCACATTGGTGGGCGTGAACCAGATCAACGCCGAGAAGATCCTTCTCACGCTCGCGTTGATAGTGGTAATCGTCATCGTGCGGTATTCACTGCACTACGCGGTACGGCTATTCCGGCGGTTTCGCAAAGCCGACCGCGTGCGCTTCTGGCTTCATCAGGCCATCAATTTGGCTACGGCGGCATTCTTCATCGTCGGGGTCATCTCGATTTGGGTCGGCCCGAACGCGCATTTGGCGACGGTCGGCGGTCTGATCGGCGCGGGCATCGCTTTTGCGCTTCAGCAATTCATCATCGCCATCGCCGGCTATTTCGTCATCCTGCGCGGCAAGCATTTCAGCATCGGCGACCGGATCATCATCGCCGGCGTGCGCGGTGAGGTGATCGCGCTGGACTTCATACAAACCACGGTGCTCGAGATGGGTCAGCCGCCCTCGGTAGAGAGCCAAACCGACCCGGCCGTGTGGGTGCTCGCGCGCCAGTACACCGGGCGCATCGTAACGGTGAGCAACGGTCAAATCTTCAGCGAGCCGGTATACAACTATTCGCGCGACTTTCCGTTCATCTGGGAAGAGATCCATGTGGGCATCGGCTACAACGACCGGTACGACCGTGCCGAGCAGATTCTGCTCGACGTCGCGCGCAAGCACACGCTCGACGTCGAACGCATGAGCCAGGAAGGGCGCGAGCACCTGCACCGGATCTACAATCTGCGGCCTCCGGACGTCAAACCGCGAGTATACTTCCAAATGACCTCCAACTGGGTGGAGCTCGCGCTGCGGTTCATCGTGCCGGACCGCGGAATCCGCGAGATCAAAGACGCGATGTATCGCGACATCCTGCAGGCGTTTGCCCGCGAAAACATCACCATCGCATCGAGCACCTATGACATCGTCGGTTTTCCGCCCGTACGCATCGCAGGGGCGCCCCTCGATAAAGGAGCGATGACGCCTACCCAGTCGCCGCCCGAGGCCGACCGTTCGAGATAGGCGAATCCACCGCGTCGATGCGGGCCACCATTCAACTGTGCACGTACAACCGCGCCCGTCTGCTCGAGCGCGTGCTCGATGCTTGTTTCGAGCAAACCGTACCGCCCGACGCATATGAAGTCGTGCTCGTCAACGACGGTTCCACCGACGATACCGCCGCCGCCATTGCGGGCGCGCGCGAGCGCGCGGCCTGCGCTTTTCAGGTCATCGATCAGCCCAATTCGGGCCTTGCGGCAGGACGCAACGCGGGGATTGCGCGCGCGACCGGCGAGCAAATCATTTTCATCGACGACGACGTGCTGCCGTTGCCGAATTTCGTGCAGCAGCATCTTGCCTCGCACGCCGCCCATCCGGCGGCGATCGTTCGCGGCGGCGCCATTACGGTGGAGAGCCTGGACGATCTGCCTCCTCCGGTTTGGTCCATTCGTGATTACAGCGGCAATTTTTTTTGGACGACCAACGTATCGGTGCCGCTGAAAACGATTCGATCCGTGGGCGGCTTCAATCAGAGCTTTGCCGAATACGGCTGGGAAGACGTCGACGTGGGCCTGCGCCTGCGCTTAGCGGGCGCGCGGGCGGTGTTCAACAAGCGCGCGCTCGCGTATCACTACAAGCCGCGTCCGCGCAGCGGCAGCGTCGCGGGCATGATTCGCCAAGCGCAGGCGCAGGCGCGCACCGCGGTGCAGCTGGGGCAGCTGCATCCGCAGTGGCGCACGTATTTGGCGACGGGCGACAACGCCGCGGCGCGTTTGCTTTACAAGTGGCTGCGCGGCATCGGAATGGCGCGGGCATACCGTTACGCGCTGGGAGATCTATCGACGGACCGGCCGCTCTCCAACGCGGAGCTGCGTGCAGCACGCGGCTTGTCGCGCCAAGCGTATTTCGAGGCGTTGGAACGTGCGCGTTCTGCTCGCGCGCACGGATAGAATCGGCGACCTGGTCCTGTCGACGGCGGCGATCGCGACCGTGCGCGCATCCTTTCCCGGCGCGCGCATCACTATCGTGTGCAGTCCGTACAATTGCGTCGTCATGGAACGCAACACGGACGTAGACGAAATCGTCCAGCTGCCCCCGGGCACGCGCCCCGAAGCCGTCGGCGCGGGCTTTCGCGGCCAAGCCGACATCGCTATCGCGCTGGCCCCGCGTCGCACCGATCTCGCGCTCATCGGCGCGTCCGGCGCGAAGGTGCGAGTCGGATACACCTACGTTCGGCGCTACGTTAGCCGCCTGACGGCGCGCCTATTCGTCAATCGCCTGATGATTTCCGAAGCGGACCCCGATCTTTGCGAACGCAATCCGCATCGTCGCGTCCGCCACGAAGTCAATCAACTGATCGATCTCGTAGCGTTGGCGGGTGCGGCCCGCCGCGTGGAAGCGCTGCGGCTGGACGTCACCGACCAGGACCGCGCATCAGTTGCTTATCTGCCGCGAGATCCAATCGTGCTGCACCTGGGGTTGCGCTGGTTCACGCAAGGCAGCACCTTGCAATCCACGATAGAGCTCATTCGAAAATTACGCGGGTTCGGCGTGGCGCTGGTCGTTACGTACGCCCCCGATTGCGAGCGCTACGTGCAGGCGATTTCCGACGAGCGCGCGGCGGACGTCGTCCTGGGAGGTCTGCCGTTTCACCGGTGGGCCGCCGTATTCGAGCGGGCTCGCGTGGTCGTTACCGTGGACACCGGCGCCACGCACGTCGCCAGCGCGGTTCGCACACCGACGGTGGTGGCGTTCGAGCACCGGTATTTCCGCCTGAATTCGCAGGAATGGGCGCCGTACGGCGTACCGTCCAAACTGATCCGCAAGCCCGCCGATGAATCGCCCGGCTCGCTGGCGTGGTTCCGCGGGGAAATCGTAACGGCCGTAGCACAACTACTCGATGCTTGAAATCTCGGTCGTCATTCCGACGTACAACCGGATAGAAACCCTGCGGCACGTCGTTCCGTCGCTTCTGGACCAGCGCATCGCACCGGACGCGTACGAACTGCTGATCTGCGATTCGAATTCGTCCGACGGTACGGCCGAGTATGTGGCGCAGGTGCACGCGACGCGCCCCAACGTTCGCCATCTTGCCGGGGCGTACACCGGACGGGCGATGGCGCGCAATGCGGGCATCGCGCAAGCGCAAGGAGAGCTGGTGCTCTTCAACGATTCGGACATCATCGCGGATCCGAATCTCCTGCGCGCGCATCTAACGCGCCATCGGCGCGAGCGCGAACGCGCTGCAGGTCGATCCGTTGCCGTGGTGGGCTGGGAAGTGCAGGTCCGTTCCCTGGAGGACTACGAGCGCAAGCGCGACCGGCCGCAGGAGCGCGGCAGTTTGCATCCGCCCAGCCGCAGGCGCTTGAGCTGGCTGTATTTCCTGACCGGCAACGCTTCGGTGCGGCGCGAGGACCTGGTGCGAGTCGGCTGCTTCGACGAGAGCTTTACGGGCTACGGACATGAAGATCTCGAGTTGGGGTATCGCCTGCACCAAGCCGGAATCGCTATCGTGTACGAGCCCGATGCGATCAACTACCACTGCCAAGACGTGCCGCATGACGATCAAATCGCAAAGATGAAGCTGGCGGGACGCTCGACGGTGCGATTCTACCGCAAGCATCCGCATTTTGCGGTGATGGCCAACTTGGGCATGACCCCGGTGTCGCTGGGACTGCACAGCGCGCTGACCAAAATGCCGTGGATGCTGGAGTTTTTCGATCGGCGTACCGCGCGCTCCAAATTCGCGCGCGATCTGCTCGGGCAATATCACTACGTTTCCGGCATAAAAACCGCGTTAGGAGAAGAGCACCGTGGATAGCCCGGCGATCAAACGGCCCTGCGGCGCGCTGCGCGCCGGCGATGTGGAACGGCCCGTCGAGTTGAGCGGCTGGGTGAACCGGCGGCGCGACCACGGCGGCCTGATATTCGTGGATCTGCGCGATCGCGACGGCATCACGCAGATCGTGTTCGATCCGGGCAGCCCATCGTTCGCCCAAGCCGAACATCTGCGGCATGAGGACGTCATCGCGGTGCGGGGAACCGTGCGGCTGCGCCCGCAGGGAACCGAGAATCCCAAGCTCGCGACCGGCGAGATTGAGGTGGCGGCGCGGGAACTCGACGTGATCAACCGCGCGCTGGTGCCGCCGTTTCCCGTCAACACCGACGAGGACGTCGACGAGAACCTGCGCTTGGAGTACCGCTATTTGGATCTGCGCCGTTCGCGCCTGCAGCGCAACATCGCGGTGCGCCACAAAATCGTCAAAGCGATGCGCGATTACTTCGACGAGCGCGGCTTTCTCGAAATCGAGACCCCGATGCTGATCAAATCCACTCCCGAAGGGGCGCGAGATTACCTCGTGCCCAGCCGGCTCTACAACGGTTCGGTCTACGCGCTCCCGCAGTCGCCCCAGATCCTCAAGCAGCTGCTGATGGTGGCCGGTTTCGGCCGGTACATGCAGATCGCTCGCTGCATGCGCGACGAGGACCAGCGCGCCGACCGGCAGATCGAGTTCACGCAGCTCGACGTTGAGATGTCGTTTACGAGCCAAGAACAAGTGCTCGAGCTCATGGAATCGTGCATGCGGCAGGTTTGGCAAAGCTCTTTGGAACGAGAACTTGCGCCGTTTCCGCGCTTCACGCACGAGCAGGTGCTCTCGCGCTTCGGCACCGACAAGCCCGACCTGCGCTTCGGTCTGCAGCTCGAACAAGTCAACGACGTGTTCGCCGCCACCGATTTTGCGGTTTTTCGTTCGGTTACGGATGCCGGCGGCGCTATCGTCGCGCTGCGCTATCCCGGGGGCGCGGCGCTTTCACGCCGTGACTTCGATTCGCTCACCGAGCTGGCCAAGCAGAACGGCGCAAAGGGCATGGTATGGGTCGCGCTTGGCGCCGAAGGGACGAAAAGTTCGGCGGCCCGATTCATCGGCGACAACGACGTCGCCCGCCTGCGCGAGCGCACCCTCGTGCAGACCGGCGATGCGATTCTGCTCTTTGCCGACGCACGCGATGCCGCGTTGTCCGCTGCCGGCAAGATGCGCGGGGAGATCGGCGAGCGCTGCGGTCTGTGCGACCCCGGCGCATTTGCGTTTGCGTGGGTGACCGATTTTCCGCTGTTCGAGATCGACGAGCAGAGCGGCCGGCCGGCGCCCGCGCATCATCCGTTCACCGCTCCGGGCGAAGGGCAGTGGGATCTCATCGACAGCAACCCGCTCGGCATGCGCGCGCAGCACTACGACATGGTGCTCAACGGGTACGAGCTGGGCAGCGGATCGATCCGCATCCACAAGGCCGAGTTTCAGCGGCGCATCTTCGCAATGCTCGGCATGAGCGAGCAGCAAATCCAGGAGCGCTTCGGGTTCTTTCTTCGCGCGCTCGATTACGGCGCGCCGCCCCACGGCGGCATGGCGCTGGGCATCGATCGCATCGCGATGCTGGCCGTGGGCGAAACCAGCATCCGCGACGTCATCGCATTTCCCAAAAACCAACTCGCGCGCGACGTCATGATGGATGCGCCCTCGCCGGTTCCCGAAGGACTGCTGCGCGACCTGGGTTTGAAAAACGTGGAAAAAGCGCCGGAGCGTAAAGTTCCCGATCGCTGAAGTACGCGCCGGAACGAGCCGATAGAGATGGCAGATGCGATTCCGGATTTTTGCCGGGGCCCTGGTGCTGGCCGCCGGCTTGCTCGCCGTCGCGCTGCCGCACGCGCGTGCGCAAGGAGATCAATCGTGCGGCGAAGCGACGTTTTCTAAAGACGGCGTCGTGTATCGCGTCCTTTTCGCCAAGAACGGCGCGGTGCAGCAATACGTGCTCGCGCAGAGCACGCACAACGTCGAGCAGGATCACGACGCGCTCAAAGACCTCGAAGCCAAGTACGGGCCTGCAGGCGCCAATGCGCCGGCCGTGCGGATCGTGGGCTTCCGGTCCGGCTCGGGCGGCCTGATGATCCCCGACAAAGCCGTCGATTCCTGCGGACGCGTCGAGCTACTTCCACTAAAGCCGTCGAGCAATTCGCGGGCGCGCGTAAAAATCGCGTCGAACATCGGGACGGTCAGCTTTCCGGTGTTGGTATTCTGTCTGCTGGGATGAAATGAAGCGATAACCACGACGTCGCGCTTGCCTTTGCGCGCCGAAATCTCGGCGCCATGCGCGAAGCGCGGACGGGCGGGTTCGAAATGAAAGCCGTTGCTCGCCAGCGCGTCGAGCGCGGCCTTCGTACCGACAGCGCCCAGCCCAACGATTACCCGCACGCACGGCAGCATCCGCATCTCGCGTTTCAGGTACGAAAAGCAGCGCCGCAGTTGCTCGCGCGTGGGTGTGTTCTGCGGAGGAGCGCACCGCAACGCCGCGGTGATGATGCAATCGCGCAGTTGCAGACCGTCGTCCGCCGCGAGCGCCGTCGGCCGGCTTGCGAAGCCCGCGCGATACAGTGCGGGATAAAGAAAATCGCCGGACGAGTCGCCGGTGAACATCCGCCCCGTGCGATTGCTCCCGTGCGCGCCGGGCGCGAGCCCCACCAGCATCAGACGCGCGAGCGGATCGCCGAACGCCGGAACCGGTCTGCCCCAGTACGTCCAGTCGCGGTACGCGCGCTTTTTCTGGTCGGCAACGCCACTGCAGTAGGCGCGCAATTCCGGACATTTCGTGCAGCGCACCACGGCACGCTGCAGAGCATCGAATTCCGGTACCGTCACTAAGACAACCCCGGAAAGCCCATGCGCGCCAGCGCCGCGTAAGCCACGATCCCAGCAGCCGTGGAGAGATTGATACTGCGAACCGCGCCCACACGTTGCGGAATGCGCAGCGCATGCCCGGGATCGGAATCGAGGAGCGATTGCGGCAAGCCTTGGGTCTCCTTGCCGAAGACGAGAACGTTCCCCGGCGAAAACGGCGCGTCCGCGTAACGGCGCGATCCGCGCGTGGACAGATACCAGCGTTCTAAGTGTCCCGTCGAGGCCAAAAACGCAGCGAGATCGGAGTGCACCGCGACGCTCACGTGCCGCCAGTAATCCAAGCCCGCGCGCTTGAGCTCGCGGTCGTCGATGCGAAAGCCCAGCGGCGCGACCAGATGCAGTTGGCAGCCGGTGGCCGCGCACAGCCGCGCGACGTTGCCGGTGTTGGGCGGAATCTGCGGTTCGACCAAAGCGATGTGCAGCGGCGCATCGTCCCGTACGCTGCAGTCCACGCGATCCTGCGGCTGAGTCATGAATTGCAGATCGGCGCAAAGTCGAGCCCGACCGGCGCGACCGCATACGCAACGCCGTTGTTGCGCTGCCAAACGCGTTCGAGAGCGGCTCGCGAGTACACGACGCGCACGTTCGGCGCAGCCGGGTCGTTGATCGCGCAATCGCCGTTCCGGGTGAACCCGCACAAAACCGCCAGATGACCGTCGGAGTGTTCCAGCGGCGCGCGCGGCAGCTCGCCGGGCGCCCAGCTGTACGAGATCGCCAGCGGTATGCCGGACTCGATCAGACGCTGCGCGTGCTGAAGATTGCGCAAATAGACCACAGCCGCGCGCAGTCCCAAGCTTCCGCTGAAAGCCACGTTGAACGCCCAATTCCCCGTGCCGTTATACGCCCGGTCGAACACGGCGCGCGCCGTAGCGGGCACGTCGTGTTCCAAACCGTAATAGGCGTGAAGCATTGCAAGGCTCGTGGGAGAACACCAGCCGCGCTCGCCCTCGACGACGTATTGCGAAAGCGCGGGCACGTCGAGAATGCGCGCTTCGCCGATGAACGGCATCGATGGGCGCGCGGGCACGGGCGCAGCAAACGCCAGGGCGTTGAACCGCACGCCGGAGCTGCGAACTTCGATTCCGTCGAACGGCTGCCGGCTCTTGACGACGTCGACGTCGACGCGAACGCCCCCGTGCTCGGGGCTAAACGATTGCCGGCCTTGTTCGCTCCACCGCGCGTACTGCAGCCAAGGCGTTGCCGGCGCGTGCGCGCGCAGCAGCCGGAACGCAATCGCTCCGGCCGGGCTGAGCGTATTCCAGCTCAGCACGCCTTCGCGCGTGGGTTCGAACGTGAGCGTCGCGCCTTGCTCGACGCCGGTCTGCATCGCGAGCACCGGGATTCAAATATCCCACTGCCACGAGTTCCACGTGTCCTGGATGAACGCGGCAGGGCGCAGGTTCTTCACATCGCTGTTGGCTGCGACGTATTCGTTCTCCCAATAAAAGAACTGCGACGGTACCAATTGGTGGATGCGTTCTTCTTCCTGCTGATAGTACGCTTTGCGTTTGGCTCTATCGAACGTCGAATTGGCCAGTTCCGAGGTGCGGTTGACGATTGGATCGTTCAGCCACAGCGTGTTGGCGCCGTTGGGAGGAATGAATTTGCCGTTCCAAAGCCCGCGGTTGTCCGGATCGGGGCCGTTGGTCTCGATGCTCCACTCGAGATCGTACTTTCCGCCGTACAGCGGCCCGTCTTGGGCGAAAAGCAGGCTGGTCGGATAGTTCCGAATCGCCACGTCGACCCCGTACGGACGCAGCTGGCTTTGGATCTGCACCTCGGCCTGCTGGTTTTCTTGCTTCTCGGTGTTGGTGGAGATCGTGATGTGCATTGCGAGGGCACCCTTGTGCAGAACGCCGTCGCGCCCGAGCGTCCAGCCGGCTTGCGCGAACAGCCGTTTTGCGCCGGCCGGATCGTATGGATACGGCGCGATTGCCGGCGCCGCCCACAGCTTGGGATACACGTCGCTCACCGCAGGCATGTTGTAGCCGTGGTACACCGTATCGTTGATGCGCTTCCAGTCGACGGCTTGCACCAGCGCAAGGCGGACGCGCGGATCGCTCAGCTGCGGGCGGCTCGTGTTGATGCCCATGTGCCGCCAGTTCGCGATCAGTTTTTTGGTTACCGTAATGCCGCGCACGTCCGGAAGGCGCGCGATGTCGTTCTCGTCTACGCCGATGTACACGTCGACTTCATGGGTCTGGAGCTGCGCGAAAAGGGTGTTGACGTTCGGTATGATCTTCCACACGATCTTGCGCAGCTTGGGACGCCCGCGAAAATAGTATGGATTGGGCGTGAACACCAGCGACGCGCCGTGATTCCACTGCTGCAAAACGTACGGACCGCTCGAAATCGGCCGGCCGTTGAACGACGCGCGGTTGATGTTCGGAAGCTTCGCGAGCAGATGCGCGGGAAGCGGCGGATATGCCGCGCCGCCTGCCACGCCGAACAATCCCAGAATGGAAGCATCGACTTTATTGATGCGAACGATCAGGGTGTACGGATCCGGCGTGCGCACCGAAACGATCTCATCCCACCCGTAGCGCGTCTTCGTGTTGTTGGCCGGATTCATCACCGCGTGATAGGTAAAGACCCAATCCTGCACCGTTACGGGCGCGCCGTCCGACCAGCGCGCGTTGCGGCGCATGTGAAAGGTGATCGTTTTGCCGTCTTTGCCGATGCCGCCGTTCCGGTAGCTTGGAACCTGCGTGGCGAGGTCCGGGATGTAGTTGCCGTCGTCGTCGTACCGCAGCCAGCTCGCGTAGATGAGACCGGCGACTTGATCGGTGGCGTCCGTATGCGCGAACATCGGATTGAGGTTGTCGGGTTCGTCGGGATTGCCGACGCGAAGGACGCCCGGGATGGTCCAGGGATTGCGCCCACCGGCGCCGTGGGCCGGCTGCGTTTTCGTGCACGCGCTGAGCATCAGACCCAAGCCGAGCGCGATTGCGGACAGCTTGCGAACGTTCATGCAATCACCTGGGCGGAAAGAGGCGAGCGTTTGCGCAATTGCGGCGCAACGGCATCCCACAGCGCGCGCGGCCCGAAACGGACGACGTCGTCCGTGGGCAGGCCCGTTTCCGCAGCCGCGCGCGCAATCTCTGCGCGCGCGCGCTCTTCAGACAGTCCGTGCGTATTGAGCGCAAGTCCGACGACGGGAGCGGGCTTTACCGTCGCGCACAGCGTTTGATGGACGTCGACGAGCTCGCGGTACGAAAGGATCGGCGTTTCAAAGACTTCGATTCGGCTGCGCTTGGGATCTGCGACCAGCAGCAAAGCGTCGGGCGCCGTGCCGAACATCAGTCCCAGCGACACCGGCGCGTACGCCGGGTGATTGATGCCGCCTTGTCCTTCGACCAGGATGTAATCGGGCTGCGCACGCGCGGCCTGCAGAACGATCTGCTCGCAGGCACCGGTGAGGAAATCCGAGATGACCCGGTCCACCGCGATCCCCCAACCGGCAATCGCGATCCCGGTCTGACCCGTCGGCACGAATTCCGCTCGTTTACCGCTTGCGGCGGCAGCTCGCACCAGCTCGAGCATCACCGTCATCTTGCCCACGGCGCAGTCATTGCCCACCGCCAGCACAACCGGCGCCGCCACGCCGTACACTTGTCCGGTGAAGATCGGAACCTGGGGCGACCGTCGCACGTCCCAAATGCGGGTGCCGTGCTGCGCGGCAGCTCGCGCGAATTCGGGATCGTCGCCGAGCATCTCGTGCAGTCCGCTGACGATCTCCAGACCCGCACGCAGCGCCGTCATCACCTCGGCGCGCCATTCGGGCGGCAGCTCTCCGCCTTTGGGCGCGGTGCCGATGAGCAGCGAGGTCGGTTTGTAGGCAAGGCCTTGAGTTACCGTCGAAACGATCGGCGCATCGCTGGGCAGATATGCGAGCACGTCGCGAACGCGCGATCCCGCGCACGACGGGTCGACCACCGCTGCGGTTTCGTCGGTACCGTAACGAATGACGCCGTGCGCGGTCTTGGCGTCGTCTTTGAAGCGTCCCGGCACAAGCACCAGATAGCGGCGTTTATGCAACGGCGCTTTTCTCGCGCACGCCCAAACCCGCGCCTTCCGGCAAAACGATCTTGCCGCGATCGTAAGAAATACCGGTGAACGGATCGTCTTTGGTCAGGAACGGGCCGTCGATGTCGGCCCAGTCGACGAGCGGCGAAATGTGGGCTGCCGCGGTTGCGGATATTTGGCTTTCCACCATGCATCCCAACATGATCTTCATGCCGAGCGCGCGCGCGGCGTGGATCATCGCGATCGCGCCGCGAAGACCGCCGGTTTTGGCGAGCTTGACGTTGACGCCGTCCACGCAGCGGTACAATGCGGGCAGATCGGCCGCGCACAGCGAGTCTTCGTCGGTGACGATCGGGATCGCCGAACGTTCCCGGACGTAGCGCAGCTGCTCGGGGTGCCCGGCCGGTATGGGCTGTTCGCAAAACTCGATGTCGAAGCGGCGCAGCTCGTCGAGCACCTGTACCGCTTGCTCGGCGCTCCAGCCTTCGTTGGCGTCGATGCGAATCGTACCCGTGTAGCGCGACCGGATCGCCTCGATCGTCGCAATCTCCTCTGCGACGGTGCCCGCCCCGAGCTTGACCTTCATCGCCGGATGATCGCCGAGCTCGGCTACTTTGCGCAGCGTCGTTTCGGGATCGGCGATGCCGATCGTGAACGACGTCACCGGCGTCTTGCTCGGTTCCAATCCGAACAGCCGGTAGAGCGGCTTTCCGCAATCCTTGCCGATCAGATCGTGCAGCGCGATGTCCAAACCGCAGCGCGCAGCGGGCGGAATGTCGTCGACGAGCAGCTCGTCGAGCAGATACGGGTCCTGCGCTCGCAGCGAATGTGCTTGAAAGTATTCGACGACGCTTTCGACCGATTCGCCGTAACGCGCGATCGGCACCGATTCGCCCAGGCCTTCCAAATCGTTCCAGATCAAGCGAAAAACGGCAGTCCGCGCGACCTCTTCGGTACCTCTAGCGATCCGGAAAGGATGGACGAGCTCGAGTTCGAGTTCGCTCAGCGTCAGCGAAAGCGGCATGAAACGACATTCCACCGCACAGGTTGAGGTCCTGGACGGCGCGGGCCGAACCGCTTGCGCGCGGCGGCAAGCTGCAAATCACTTATAGCAGAAACGAGTAACGACGTCTGAGCCGGCCGCTGCGCCTTTAGGCCGTTGGAAGGTCGTCCTGCGGCGACTCCTCGTCGCCGGGGTCGCCGGCGTTCGCCGAATCAGCCGTGCCGCGCTCCTTTTGCGGATCGCCGTCGGCAGTGCGTCCGATTTCGCCCCGTTCGGTTCGGCGCCGTTCTTCGTCCGACAGGCTGCGGCCGCCGTAGTCGCTGGGCCGGCCCGTTAGACGTTCGCGATCGTCGTCAAGCATGTTTTCACGTCGTGTGCCCCCGGTGTACCCACCAGGTTCATCGCGAAACAGGCGTTGCCACGCGATACGTCGTGCCGCGATGATCGGTACGGCAGGCTTCGCCCAGCGAGCGAGCCGCATGCCGCTCCGAACCGCGGATCACCCTGCGTTCCTCCAACGTATCGTAACCCGGCACGCTGCGGGCGCTCAGTGCTGCCTGACGCGACGGCGGTTCCACCGCATGAGCGATCTCGTGACCCAGGCCGAGTGCGGGAGATTGCCTGCCGCCTTGCGACGTGCGCAGCGCGCTATAAGGATCCCATGCGATGGTGCCGTTCGACGGCTCGAAGCGATCGTCGTTTCGATGGTTGATTTGCAGATGGAAGAGGCGCGAACCGTGCTGCAAGCGTTCGAAGAGCCGGCGTTCCTGTGGATCGCGGCACAGATACGCTCGAGCGAGCGAGAAGTCGGCGCGCGCGCATGCCGGAATGGTAATCGCCATGCCGCCCAATCACGACGCAGCCGCTCCCGTCAAGAGCTCGAACCCTTGACCCGCGGTGGTACAGTTAGGAGCGTCGACTGCGCGCAGCGCGCACCGCACCATAGGTGCTGGACCAACGAGAGAACCTAGGGAGCATCAGCTCCGGTCACGACGGCATGGCCGACCATCGCGGTTGCCGTACCGGCGCCCGGGCCGCACCCACCTGCGAGAACGCAGGTTCAAACCTCGTGCGGAAGACGCTACGTGCGGTCGGCGTACGATTCCCGCAGCGTCTTTCGCCACGCGCGAACGGCGTTTTTCATCGACGTCGCGTCGGCATTGCCGCCTGCCGCGTCGAGTGCGACGAATCCCCTGTAACGCGGCCAGAATTCCTCGGGCGGCCCGGACGGAACCGGCAGCGCTTGGGCTTGCTGCCAAACCAGCACGATCTTTGCGAGCAGCGCGGCGGGGTCGCTTGCAGCATCGAAGGCTGCGAATTCCGGAGCGTATCGCAGCCACGCCGAGTCCGCCTCCTTCGATATTCGCTTCATGTCCAGCGTACTCGCCGCAAACGTTCCCGCAGCATTGCGAACGGCTAGGGTTATGTTGAAACGTTTGGCCAGCGAAGTCGCCCGGCTCAGACTCGCGCGCACGCCGTTCCAATCGACGGCGGTTTGCGCGGGCAGCACAGCGGAAAGCAACGGCGCCCCCAGCACTGCGGCAATGTCGAGCGAAGATTCCATGCCGCTGCGTTCGGCGCCGAAAAACGCCTCGTCGCGCAGCGCCGCCACGGTCAGCCCCAAGTCGACGGCCATCTTCTTGAGCTGGGCGAGGTAGTCTGCGTCGGTGCGCGGAAAATGCCGCACGTCGAACACCAAACCGTCCGCTGCAACGTCGTGCGCGCAGAGATCGATCCACTCCAGCTGGGTGAGCTCGCCGCTCCGCAAGAGTTCGTCGAACGCCGTGCTCGAGCACGCCAGCTTCATCGGCGTCCGTTTCGACCGCTCAGTTGGAGGCCCTGCGCTCGAATGAATATCGCAATCGCAGCCGATCATGCCGGTTTCGAGGTCAAAGATCGCCTCGCGCAGCTGCTGCGTGATGGAGGCCACACGATTCTCGATTACGGAACGTGCGATGAAACGCCGGTCGATTATCCGCAGTACGGCTTTGCCGTCGGCGAAGCCGTTGCGGGCGGGCAGGCGCAGCGCGGCGTGGTCGTGTGCGGCTCGAGCTTGGGCATAGCGATGGCGGCCAACAAAGTTCCCGGCGTTCGCTGCGCGGCAGTTTTCGAACCGCTCATGACCGAGCTCGCGCGCCGGCACAACGACGCCAACGTCATAGCGCTCTCCGAGCGGCTGACCGGTTGGGACATGATCGTTCGATTGATCGACGTGTTTTTGAAGACGCCCGCCTCCGGCGGGCGGCACGCGTATCGCGTCGAGCAATTGTTCGACTACAACGACGCGCAGCGCGCCCGCACGCTCAAAGCAATCGAAACCGGAAGCGTGTCCGACGCGCAGACGCCGCGCGATCTCGTCCAAGCGCCGGTTTGACCGCATGAACACGCGCAACGGGTTGGTATTCGTCTTGCTGGTATCCGCATTGGTGTGCGGATACGACGTCTATGCGGGACTTCGCGGGCACAGCGTTTTCGCGTGGATACTGGCAGCTATCATGGCAGTGGTTGCGCT
Organism: Vulcanimicrobiota bacterium; assembly: GCA_963777315.1. Taxonomy (GTDB): domain Bacteria; phylum Vulcanimicrobiota; class Vulcanimicrobiia; order Vulcanimicrobiales; family Vulcanimicrobiaceae; genus CAVYEM01. Next base: position 533,885 of record CAVZQC010000002.1, on the reverse strand, counting down.
CAGCGCTTTGCGCAAACTCGTTCGTCAAGATTACTCGAACTCATGGTGGTGACGTCATGGAAATTTTGACCCCGACGCATATCGAAGCCGAAGATCCCGAGATCTTCGAAGCGATCCGCAACGAGGACCGGCGCCAGCGCGAGAATCTCGAGCTGATAGCTTCTGAGAACTACGCGAGCAAAGCGGTTCGTGAAGCGATGGGCTGCATCATGACCAATAAGTACGCCGAAGGGTATCCCGGCAAACGGTACTACGGCGGATGCGAATACGTCGACGTTGCGGAAAACCTGGCCATCGAGCGGCTGAAACGATTGTTCGGCGCCGATCATGCCAACGTGCAAGCGCATGCGGGGGCACAGGCCAACATGGCCGTCTTCATGGCGGTGCTGCAGCCGGGCGACACCGTGCTGGGCATGTCGCTCGCGCACGGCGGCCATCTCACGCACGGAACCAAAGTCAGCTTCAGCGGCAAGCTGTATAACGCAATTGCGTACGGGGTGCGCAAGGACACCGAACTCATCGACTTCGATCAGGTTCGCGAGCTGGCGCGCGAGCACAGGCCCAAGATGATCATTGCGGGCGCGAGCGCCTATCCGCGCACGATGGAATACGCGCCGTTCCGCGAAATCGCCGACGAGATCGGCGCCGTGTTCATGGTGGACATGGCGCATATCGCCGGTTTGGTTGCAACCGGCCTGCACGCATCTCCGGTGCCGCATGCCGACTTCATCACCTCGACCACCCACAAGACGCTGCGCGGGCCGCGCGGCGGACTGGTGCTCTGCACCCAGCAGTGGGCGCAAGCGCTCGACAAATCGATGTTTCCCGGGATCCAAGGCGGCCCGTTCATGCACATGATCGCCGCCAAGGCCGTTTCGTTCGCGGAGGCGCTCTCGGCGCCGTTCAAAGCGTATCAACAGCAGGTCGTTCGCAACGCCCAAGTGATGGCGCAGGAGTTCACGCGACAGGGGCTGCGCCTGGTGGGCGGCGGCACGGACACGCATCTCATGCTCGTCGACGTCTCGGTCAAGGGCCTTACCGGCAAGGCCGCCGAGGCGTATTTGGACGAAATCGGCATTACCGTGAACAAGAACGCGATTCCGTACGATCGGCAAAAGCCGATGGTGGCCAGCGGCGTGCGCATCGGAACGCCCGCCATCACGACGCGCGGCTTCGGCGAAGACGAATGCGTGCAGGTTGCGCGCATCATTTGCGAAGGCCTTGACGACATCGCCGGCCGCGTGAAGATCGAGCAGCTGCGCGGACGCGTGCGCGAGCTCACCGGCCGTTTCGACGTTCCTTAGCGTGTCGTTCGCTTTCGTGACGACTCCGACGTTTTCGCATGGGGACGGCATGTGGCCGTCAGCTGCCGGACCCGCCGGTGCGCTCGTTCTGCAGCCTCCGCTAAAGTGGGCGGGCGGAAAGCGGTGGCTGGTTCCTCATCTTCTGCCGATTTGGGGCAAGCACGAACACCGGCGGCTTCTGGAGCCCTTCGTGGGAGGGTTGGCCATGGTGCTTGGCCTGCGCCCCCGAGCTGCGCTGCTGCATGACGCGAACCGCCACTTGATTGAGTTCTATCGCTGGCTGCAGCGCGGCTTGGACCCACGCGCAATCGGCTTGCCGCTTACGCCGGGGCATAATAATCGCGACGTCTACGGTCGGTATCGAGCGCGGTTCAACGAACTGATCGCGACGGGCACTTGCGACAGTGCAGAGGCAGCCATGCTGTTCTATTATTTGAACAGGACGGGATTCAACGGGCTGTGCCGGTTCAATAGCGCGGGATTCTTCAACGTTCCGTTCGGCCGCTACAAGAAAATCGTATACCGGGAACGGTTTGAAGAATACCGGTCGGCCCTTCAACGCTACACGTTTTCGCATGGAGACTTCGAGAGCGTTATTCCGGCAGACGGCGACTTCATATACGCCGACCCTCCGTACGACGTGGAATTTACGTCCTATTCCGCCGGCGGCTTCGACTGGAACGATCAGCAGCGCCTGGCAAACTGGTTAAAGGACCACCGCGGACCGGTCGTTGCCTCAAATCAAGCAACTTCACGCATGAAAAGACTCTACCGGCGTCTCGGGTTCCATGTTGATACGATCTCGGCTCCACGCCGCATAAGTTGTGACGGAAACCGCGAAGACGCAATGGAAATGCTTGCGTTCAAGAACCTATGAGCTCCGGCGCACATCTGCAGGTCGTCGATCATCCGGCGGTGCTCGATCGGCTCGCGCGCCTGCGCGATCGCGACACGCCCACGCCGGTCTTCCGCAAGCTGATCGAAGAGGTCGGCGCGTTTTTGGCGTACGAGGCGACGCGCCGGTTGCCGCTGCGCAATCAGCAGGTGACCACGCCGATCGCGGCCATGACGGCACAGCGCATTGCGCAGCGTCCCGTCGCCGCGCCGATTCTGCGCGCCGGATTGGGTTTGCTGCCGGGATTTTTGGACGTCATCGACGATGCCGACGTCGCGCATCTGGGCTTCTATCGCGATCCGCAGACGCTTTTGCCGGTTGCGTACTATGCGAATCTGCCCGACGATCTTTCGGAGCGGCACGTCTTCGTGCTCGATCCGATGCTGGCTACGGGAAATTCGGGCGCGGCGGCGCTCGACGCGTTGGCAAGCCGCGGCGCAGCCGAACTGACGTTCATCAGTTTGATCGCCGCCCCGGAAGGCGTGCACACCATTCACCGCGCGCATCCGGACGTGCGGATCGTCACGGGCTGCTTGGACGAACGCTTGAACGGTCATGGATACATCGTGCCGGGCTTGGGTGACGCCGGAGATCGGATGTTCGGAAGCACGAGCTCGGTGCCGGTAGCCGTGCGGCCCAGGCCGTAAACGGGGTCGGCATCGAAGGGCTGGGGATGCGGCCGGGCTGGGACGAGTATTTCATGCAGATCGCCCGCACGGTGGCCACCCGCGCAACCTGCCCGCGGGCGTCGGTCGGCGCCGTGATCGTGCGCGAGCATCGCCTCCTCACCACCGGCTACAACGGCGCGCCGCGCGGCGTCGCGCACTGCTCGCAGGTCGGCTGCACGCTGGTTGCCGACCACTGCATGCGGGCGACGCACGCCGAAGCCAATGCGATCGTTCAAGCGGCACTGCACGGCGTTTCGATCCGCGGTTCCAGTGCATACTGCACGCATCAGCCATGCGTGAACTGCACCAAACTGCTGATCAGCGCGGGAGTGAGCAAAATCGTTTACGACACCGCCTACCCCGACCCGCTGGCGCAGGAATTGCTTGCCGAAGCCGGCGTTGGGCTCGTGCCGTTCGCCGGCTTGACGGGCGCCGGCACTCGATGACGGCCCCGATCTACCTTTATATTTCGGGCTTTGCGCTGGCGGCCGTCGCATCGACGATCCTCACGCCGTTCGTCGTGCGCCTGGCGCACCACGTCGGCATGATCGACGACGTCGGCGACCGGCGAATGCACGAGGTGCCCAAGCCGCGCATCGGGGGCATCGCGGTGTTTTTCGGGTTCGCGTTCGCACTGTTTGCGGTGCTGGGAATAGCGCTCAGCCACGTGCACGGGTTCTTTCCGGTCGATCCGCACGAATCGCTGCGCGAGCAACTGCGCGATCAACTCGCCGCAGCTCATAATTTGGTCGGCTTGCTTTTCGGCAGCATGCTCATCCTGGGCGTCGGACTCTGGGACGACATCATGGGAATGCGTCCGCGTTACAAATTTGCCGCGCAGATCGTCGTCGCCGGCATTTCGATGATCTACGGGTTCCTTATTTCGGGTATTCAAAACCCGATCACGCATCAATACGTGGACTTCCCGCTGTGGTTCAGCGTGCCGGTAACGCTGCTGTGGTACCTGGGCATGCTCAACGCGATCAATTTCATCGACGGATTGGACGGGCTGCTTTCGGGCTTCACGGCGATTTCGTGCATCTTCCTGTTTGCGATCGCGATGACCAAGGACAATCCGGTAGTCGGACTGGTCGTCATTACGCTGGCCGGCGCGGCGCTGGGATTCTTGCCGTACAATTTCAATCCGGCGCGCATCATTTTGGGCGATACCGGCTCGCTGTTCATCGGATACGTCTTTGCGACGGTGGCGATCATGGGTACCAGCAAAACCGCTATTGCGGTAGGCCTCATCGCACCGCTGGTCGTGCTGGCCTTGCCGATCCTCGATACGGCCGCTGCGATCTACCGGCGAGCGCGATCGGGGAAAAAGATCACGCAGGCGGATCGCGGGCATTTCCACCACCAACTCATCTTCCGCTACGGGCTCAACGTTCGCCAGGCCGTGCTGCTGATCTACGCCATTTGCATCGTTCTGGGCGCGGTCGCGCTGTTTCTGGCCGGCGGCTTTCACGCGTTCGTTCGAGCCTGACGTGTCGACTGCGCCGCTAACCGTGATGTCGGTGTTCGGCACGCGGCCGGACACGATCAAAATGGCGCCCGTGGTGCATGCGCTGGGACGCCGGGCGCACATTCGCAGCATCGTCTGCGTGACGGCTCAGCATCGTGAAATGCTCGACGACCTGCTCGCGCTGTTCGAGATTCGCCCGGACTTCGATCTCAACATCATGACCCCCGATCAAACACTGACCGACATCACGACGCGCGTGCTGATCGGCATGGAAGGCGTGCTCAAGGCTGCGCAGCCCGACGTCGTGCTCGTGCACGGCGATACGACGACCAGCACCGCAGCCGCATTGGCGGCGTTTTACCGGCAGATCCCCGTCGGTCACGTCGAGGCCGGGCTGCGTACCGGCGATCCGTGGCTGCCGTTTCCCGAAGAGATGAACCGGCGCCTGACCGGCACCGTCGCGCAGTATCATTTTGCGCCCACGGCGCTCGCGCGCGATCATCTGCTGCAGGAGCACGTGGCGGACGAGAACATCGTGGTGACGGGCAATACCGTGATCGACGCATTCATGCAAACCGCCGGCCGCGCCGATCTTCCCCCACCGCCGGGGTGGGATCGTTTGAACCCCGACAAGCCGATCGTGGTGGTCACCGCGCACCGGCGCGAAAACCATCCGCACATGCGCGAGATGTGCGAGGCGTTGCGCGACGTCGCGCAGCTGCCCATGGGTCCGCAGATCGTCTGGCCCGTGCATCCCTCGCCGCGCGTGCGCCCGCTCGCATACGCGATACTGGGATCGCAAGCCGGCGTCGTGCTGGACGATCCGCTCGACTACGCCCAGATGGTGTTCGCCGTGCGCAACTGCACGTTCGTGCTGACCGATTCGGGCGGCATTCAAGAGGAAGCGCCCTGCTTGAGCAAACCCGTTCTGGTCATGCGCGAGCAAACCGAACGCCCCGAAGGCGTCAAAGCCGGAACGCTCGAGCTCGTGGGTCACGACCGCGAGCGCATCGTTCGAGCCGCCGAGCGGCTTTTGACGGACCCGTCACACTTCGGCCGCATGGCAAAAGCGGCCAACCCGTACGGCGACGGCGCAGCCGCGGAGCGCGTCGTTGCTTGGCTGCTCGCGCGAATGCGCGGCGGTCCGTATCCACAGCCGTTTACAGTCGCCGGCACGGCGTGAATACCGGCGGCGACCGACGGGAGGAAAGCCTCCCCCCTCGCCGTAGTTACAGCGCCTCGACGGACCTGGCGTTCTACCTGCGGTTAAAGCGCGTTGCCGCGGGCGGTACGCTCGTTCTGGTCGTAGTCGCAGCCGGGCCGCTCGCGGCCTGGAACGGGTGGTACTCGATCTGTCTGGCCGTCGGGGCTGCCGCCGGAATAATCAATCTGTTGCTTGCGGCGCACGGCAACGAGCGTCTGCTGGAGCGTCGCAGCGTCGCCGCGTTCGTCTTAAGTAGTTTTGTCAGAATCGGGCTGTTCGGTATAGTGCCTGTGTTGCTGGCGGTTCGCGTGCCGTCGCTATGGACGTTGGGATGCTACTTTATCGGCTTCTTTATGCCGCTCGTGCTCTCGGGTGTGATCGCCCTTCGGGAGCGTCCGAGCGGCTAATTTAAAATGGGGCGTGCGTGCAGGAAAAGATAGGCGAGCACTTCACCTGGCACTGGCCGGTGCTGGGCGTCGTGCATTCGGATACGATCGTGACGACCTGGATCGTCATGGTCGTCGCGCTTGCCTTTTTTGCCTGGGTCGGTGCGAGCTATCGCTCCGCGCGCGTAACCAAACGCCAAGCGGTTATCGAAGGGGTCATCAACTACATCGCGGACCTGACGACCGGCGTGCTTGGCGAGCAGGGGGAACCGTTCGTACCGTTCTTTATCGCGCTGTTCCTCTTCATCTTTTTGCTCAACCAGTTCGGCTTTTTGCCCCTCAAAGCGTTCAACACTCCATTCGGCGGCTCGCCCACGGCAGACTTGAATACCACAGTCGCATACGCACTGATGGTTTGGCTGCTGATTCAAGTGGTGGCGATACGGCGAAAAGGGCCTAGGTATTTCCTGCATATCTTTCAACCGTTTTGGCTTCTGACCCCCATCAATGTTATCGAGGAGATGGCGCGCCCCATAACGCTGGCGGCGCGTTTGTTCTTCAATATCTTCGTCGGAGAGCTGCTGTTCATCATCATTGCATCGATTATCACGGCCAAAGTGATGATCGGCCCCGTGAATCTTTCACTTGCCGTTACGGTGGTACCGTTTTTCATTCAGTTCTTCAACTTTTTCGTAGGAACGATCCAGGCGCTGATCTTTACTTTGCTGGCGATAGTCTATATGTCGTTGGCCGTTTCCGAAAATCACTAGATGCTCCAAGAGAGGTGCCCCTTTTGAACTCTGAAGCGTTAATCGCCGCCTTCACACTGCTGGCCTTCGGCATCATCATAGCCGGGGTAGCGTTCGGTTCAGCGATCGGTGACGGCATCGTTGCCAGCAAGGCCGTCGAATCGATAGCCCGTCAGCCTGAAGCGCGGCCCAATATTTTCCTGTTCCTGCTTTTGGGCGTCGGTATTCTGGAAGCGTTTCCGATTATCGCGCTCGGCCTGGCGTTCTACGTGCTGCTCGTCGTTGCCAACGTGCCCAAGCTGCTTACTGGGCTGCATCCCTAAACCGAAAGCACGATTGCATGTTCCTAAAAATCGACGGAACGTTTGTCGTACAACTGATCAACTTCGCGATCTTTTTCGCGCTGTTGAACGTGGTCTTCATTCGGCCCGTCGGTAAAGCGATCGTCGAGCGCCGCCGGTACATCAACAGCGTTACGAACGACTACGATCGCTATCAAGCCGAGGCCACGTCGCTGCGAGCTCAGGCCGAGAGCGTACGCGCCGCCGCTCGCCGCGCCGCCGAAACGCATCTTGCCAAGGCGCGGGCCGCAGCTTCCGATGAGTCGGCGAAGCTGTCGACGCAATACAATGAACGCGTTGCGCAAACGTTCCAAGACGCCGACCGCGCCGTCGCCGCCGAGGTCGCTGCCGCGCGTGCCTGCGGAGAGCCCGTCGTGAACGAACTGGCCGGCCTCATGGTCGAGCGCGCCTTCTCAGAGCAAGCTTCATGAACTACGAAGCGATAGCGCAATACAGCCAAGTCGCTTCGGCGGTACTTTTCGTCGCGGCAATCATTTGGATTTGGATCAAGTTCATTCAGCCGGCCGTCGTCGCCGCTCAGCAAAACGCCAACGCTCAACTCGCGCAGGCCGAACGCCGGCGCGACGAGGCCAGAGCCGCCCTGGACGGTTTGCAAGGCGAAGTGGCCGCCGCCCAGCGCGATGCGGCTGCCATTAAGGAGCGAGTAGAAACGCAGGCCGCCGCCGAGCGCGAGGCAATAGTCCGTGAAGCGCGTGAAGAGGGCGAACGCGCGGTGCGAAGTGCCGGCGGAGAGCTCGAACGCGCGCGCTACTACGCGCGCCGGGCGCTGCGCGACGAGCTGCTCGATTCGGCGCTGCGGCGCGCTCGCGCTCGCGCCGCGCAGCGCGTCGATGCCGCGACGAACGAGCGGCTCGTCGGCGCCTTTCTCTCAACGCTCGAGAGCGGCGAGGCTGCTCGTCCGGCGGATGCGCCCGTATGATCGTCAACGAAACGGCGGCGAAACGCTACGCGCAGGCCGTCTTCGAACTTGCGGCCCAGAGCGATTCGGTCCGGTCGATCGGCGAGGAGCTGCGCGTGCTGTCCGGCGCGGTGTACGCCGATGCGTCCACCAAAGAGTTCTTTCTCTCGCCGGTGGTCGATCGCAGCCAGAAGATTGGCGTGCTTTCCGTGACGCTGTCGAGCAAGGTGAGCGCCATCGCGCTCAATACACTGCTGCTCTTGGTGCGCAAGCGGCGCGAAGCGCTGCTGCCCGAGATCGTACGGCAGTACGAAACGCTCGAGATGCAGTCGCGGGGAGCTCAGCCGCTGACGATCACCTCAGCCAAGGAGCTTTCGCCGCAAGAGCTCGGCGCCATGGTGGCGCGCTTGCAGGGCGTGTACAAGACGACTTTCGACGTCACCCAAAACGTGGATCCCAGCCTCATCGGCGGCGTTCGAATCACGATGGGCGACCGGCTCGTCGACGGCTCGATCCAGGGCCGCCTGGAAGAACTCGCGCGCAAACTCTTCACACGGAATTGATAAGGAACAACCATGATCAACGTTGACGAAATCGCCGGCATTCTCAAACAGCAAATCGCAGGCGTTACCACCGGAATCCAAGAGGACGAGGTCGGGACGGTCATCGAGGTGGGTGCTAACCTTGCGCGCGTTTACGGGCTGCGGGCCGTGCGCGCATCCGAACTGGTCGCATTTCCGAACGGCCTTCAGGGCGTGGCGCTCAGTTTGGAAGAGGACAACGTCGGCGTGGCAATCATGGGTTCCGACGAGGACGTCAAAGAAGGCGACAAAGTTCGGCGTACCGGGCGCATCGCTTCGGTTCCCGTCGGGCAGGCGCTGCTTGGGCGAGTGGTCGACCCGCTGGGAAATCCGATCGACGGCAAAGGCGAGGTGCAAACGCATCGTTACCGCACGATCGAAAACGTGGCGCCCAGCGTCGTGCAGCGCCAGCCCGTCAAGCAACCGCTGTTCACGGGCATACGCGCCATCGATGCGCTGATTCCGATCGGCAAGGGCCAGCGCGAGCTGATCATTGGCGACCGCAGCACCGGCAAAACCGCCATCGCGATCGACACGATCATCAACCAAAAAGGCAAGAACGTCTTCTGCGTGTACGTCGCTATCGGCCAGAAGAGCTCTACGGTTGCAGCGCTGGCGCAGACGCTCGAGCAAAAAGGCGCGATGGAATACACCACGATCGTCGCTTGCGGTCCTTCGGACGCGGCGGCGCTGCGCTGGATTGCGCCCTTTGCCGGCTGCGCGATGGGTGAAGAGCTCATGCTCGCGGGCAAAGACGTGCTGATCGTCTACGACGATTTGACCAAACACGCGCAGTCGTATCGCGAGATGGCGCTCTTGCTGCGCCGGCCGCCGGGCCGCGAAGCCTATCCGGGCGACGTCTTTTTCTTACATTCGCGCTTGCTCGAACGCGCGGCCAAACTTTCGGACGACATGGGTGGGGGTTCGCTTACGGCGCTGCCCATCATCGAAACGCAGGCCGGCGACTTTTCCGCGTACATTCCTACCAACGTCGTCTCTATCACCGACGGCCAAATCTACTTGACGCCCCAATTGTTCTTCCAAGGCATTCGTCCGGCGGTAGACGTGGGATTGTCCGTCTCACGCGTTGGCGGCTCGGCGCAAACCAAAGCGATGAAGAGCGTGGCCGGTCAGCTCAAACTCGAACTGGCGCAGTACCGCGATTTGGCGGCGTTCGCCAAGCTGTCCAGCGACCTGGACAAAGCCACGCAGAATCAACTCATGCGAGGCGAAAAGCTCACCGAACTGCTCAAGCAGCCGCAATATCAGCCGATGGCCAACGAAGATCAGGTCGCGATCCTCTACGGCGCGACCAAAGGATTCGTGAACGGCGTCGAAACGTCGCGCCTGCAGAACTGGGCTCGCGGCTTCATCTCCTTCCTGCATAGCAAGCACCCCGACGTGACGCAGGCGATCGCCCAGAGCGGTCAGCTTTCGGACCAGAACAAACAATCGCTCGATGCGGCGCTCTCGGAATTCAACAAGAGCTTCTAATCCATGCCTTCGGTCAGAGATCTTCGCGATCGGATACGATCGCTCAAGAATACGCAGCAGATCACCAAGGCCATGAAGCAAGTGGCCGCGGCCAAGATTCGCCGAGCCGAGCTCGCGCAGAAATCTGCGCGCCCGTACGCGCAAACCCTTTCGGAGATGCTGCACGATCTCATGGACAGCGCGGGCACCATCGATCATCCGTTCATGAAGCCCGCCGCTGCGGGCGCGCCGTCCGGCGTCATCCTGATGACCGCCGACAAGGGGCTTGCAGGCGCCTTTAACTCCAACCTCACGCGCGCCGCCGAGCTTTATCGCCGCGAGCACGCGGACGCCGTGTTTTACACGGTCGGCGTAAAGGCGCGCAACGCCGTACGCCGCTGGGGGCAAACCGATCGCCCGACATGGCAGCTCAACGCGCCTTCGAAGCTCGCGTCCGCGCGCGAGGTCGCACAGGTGGTAACCGACGATTTCGTTGCGGGCAGAATCGGCGACGTCACGCTCGTATCGGCTAAGTTGATTTCGATGATTTCACAACGGCCCGACACGCGTCGCCTAATCCCCATCGAGCGGCCCGGCTCCGCCGGTCGAGCGCAGCCTGCTGCAGGCGGCCCGAAAGGAGCCGTCGAGTTTACGCCGTCCGCCGAATCGGTTCTCTCCCGCCTGCTGCCCAAATATCTGGAGTTCACGATATTTTCGGCGATGCTGGAAACCGACGCAGCGTTCTTTGCAGCGCAACTGCTCGCGATGAGCAATGCGACGGAGAACGCCGGCAAGCTCATCGACGAGCTGACGATTCAAATGAACAACGCGCGCCAAGCCGCAATTACGAAGGAACTCCTGGAGATCGTCGGAGGAGCCGAAGCCCTGACGGGAACGTGAGGCAGCGGTTCGCCGCTAGACCAAAAAAGCACAGTGCAAGAAGGAACAACGAAAAACATGGCCGCCACCGGTAAAGTCGTGCAAGTCCTCGGAAACGTCGTCGACGTGGAGTTCAGCGCGGAAACGCTGCCCGGCATCAACGACGCGCTCACCGTGCGCGTGAACGAAGATCACGCGTCGTCCAACGGCGTTTCGTCGCTGCAGGCCGGCCCTTCGACGGGCTCGGGACAGGCTGCGGAGCTCGGCGGCACCGCGATGCAGGCGCGCGACTTGGTGCTGGAAGTCCAGGACGAGCTGGGCAACAATCAGGTGCGCTGCCTTGCGATGGGATCGACCGATGGTTTGACGCGCGGCGCCGCCGTAACCTCGACCGGCGGGCCGATCGAAGTTCCCGTCGGCGAAGGCACCCTCGGGCGCATCTTCAACGTTTTAGGCAAAGCGATCGATACGAACGAACCGGTCAAAGCTGCCGCGTACTGGCCGATTCATCGCCCGGCGCCGAATTTCCAAGCGCAAGATCCGACGCCGAAAATCTTCGAGACGGGGATCAAAGTGATCGATCTGATGGCGCCGTATACGCGGGGCGGCAAGGTCGGGTTGTTCGGCGGTGCGGGCGTGGGCAAAACGGTGCTCATCCAAGAGCTGATCCGCAACATCGCCTACGTGCACAAGGGCTTTTCGGTGTTCACCGGCGTGGGCGAACGCACGCGCGAAGGCAACGACTTGTGGTTGGAAATGAAAGAATCCGGCGTGCTTGCGAACACGACCTTGGTGTTCGGACAAATGGACGAGCCGCCCGGCGTGCGCTTTAGAATCGCGCAGACCGGCGTGACGATGGCCGAGTATTTTCGCGACGAGCTGGGGTCGGACGTTCTGCTCTTCATGGACAACATTTTCCGCTACCTGCAGGCGGGCTCGGAAGTGTCCGCGCTCATGGGTCGCATGCCGTCCGCGGTCGGCTATCAACCCACGCTGGCCACCGACATGGGCGCACTCGAAGAACGCATCACCTCCACGCACAAGGGCTCCATTACGTCGGTGCAGGCGGTGTACGTTCCGGCCGACGACTACACGGATCCGGCGGTTGCAGTAACGTTTGCTCATTTGGACGCGACGACCGCGCTGTCGCGCCCGATTTCGGAACTGGGGATCTATCCTGCGGTCGATCCGCTCGCGTCGAGCTCCCGCATTCTCGATCCGCAAATCGTGGGCGACGATCACTACCGCGTGGCGCGCGGCGTGCAAGAAACGCTGCAGCGTTACAAAGACCTGCAGGACATCATCGCGATCTTGGGCGTAGAAGAGCTGTCCGAAGAAGACAAGACGGTCGTCGCGCGTGCGCGGCGGATGCAGCGCATGTTCTCGCAGCCGTTTTTCGTCGCCGAGCAGTTTACCGGCACGCCGGGCAAATACGTTAAACTCAGCGACACGATCGCTGCATTCGACGAAATCCTGCAGGGCAAAGTCGACAATCTGCCCGAGCAGGCATTTTTCTATGCGGGCGGGATCGACGACGTCAAAGCCGCCGGCGAGCGTTTGGGCGCGACCGTCTAAGCATGCCGGCAACAACGCCGTTCAAACTCATCACGCCGGCGAAAGTCATCTTCGAAGGCGATGCCGAGCTGGTGATCGCGGTGACGACCGAAGGCGAGGAAGGGATTTTGGCGCACCACGCGCCGTTTTTGAGCGCGCTGCGCCCCGGCGTTCTGCGCGCCAACGTCGTGGAGAACGCAACGACGCGCCGGTTGGAGCTGGCGACGAGCGACGGATTTCTGCAAGCATTGCCGGATCGCGTCACCGTGCTGGTCGACGATGCGCTCGCGTTTGAAGAGATCGACGTGGCTCAGGCGCGGCGCGAGCTCGAGCAGGCCACGCAGCGGCAAAAAGCGGCAGGCGACGCGCTCGCGTACGCGCGCGAACAGGCCGTCATCGACTTCGCGGGCGCGAAGCTGCGCCTGACCGGACACCACTGAGCGTCCGGCGAACCCGTCGGCAGTGCGGCGCGCATCCGGATGGAGTGTGTTGGCGATGACGGGGCTCGAGCTCATGGCTCTGGCGCTGATTTCGCGCGCGATGCGCCGTGAAGCAAGCCCCCCGCGCAAGCCTGCGCGCAGGGCGCCGGCCGCACCGTCGCTCGATATGCCTTTGGCCCAAACGGCGGACTCCGGGGCAGACCCGCTGCAGTTCATCGGCGAGCTGGGCGGCGTGCCCACGCGCCGTTATCGTGCGTTCGACGAGCGCGGAGAACTTCTGACCGCATTCCACCCCGACGGCCGCATGCGATTGGCGGATGCGGCGTATCGCTTTGCCGGCGTGATCGAGAACGGCCATGCGGATCTGCTGGAACTGGGCGAAAACGCGTGGAGCGAAGTGTTCGTTCGCGTCACGCCCGAAGGGACGCGGCAGCTCGAGCCTGCGCGGTGGCCCGTACGATGCGCGCGTTCTGACGTGCGAACCCCTGGAAGGGCCCGAATCCGCGGTATGACGACGCTCGATCGTTTGGAGACTACGCTGCGCGTGCGCGGCGGAGCGCCGCTCGAGGGCAGCGTGCGTACTCAGGGAGCCAAAAACGCAGCGCTGCCGATCATGGCGGCGTCGCTGCTTGCCAAAGGCAAAGTGACGCTGCATCGCGTCCCGCGCATTACGGACGTGTCGGTCATGTGGTCGCTGCTCGAAGCGCTGGGCGCGCGGCTGCGTCAAGAGCCCGACGGCGCGGTAACGATCGAAACGAGCAACGTCGCTTCACATCGCGCGCCCTACACGCTGGTGCGCAAGCTCAACGCGAGCTTCGACATCGTCGGCCCGCTGCTGGGGCGCTTCGGGCGCGCCGAGGTGCCGCTTCCCGGCGGATGCGTGCTCGGCACCCGCGCGACCGACATGCACGAACAGGCGTTTCTGGCACTCGGCTGCGAGGTGAAAAACGCGCACGGCTATTTGATAGCCACGGCAAAACGCAAGACGCTGTACGGCGCTGCAATCGAATTCCGCATGCCCAGCGTAGGCGCTACCAAGAATGCGATTCTCGCGGCCGTGCTCGCCGAAGGCACGACGACGCTGCGCAACGTTGCGATGGAGCCCGAAGTGGTCGACCTCGCGGATTTCCTGTGCGCTATGGGAGCGCGCATCCTGGGTGCCGGCAGCGATACGATCGTCATTGAGGGCGTGCGCGAATTACGCGGCGTCGAGTACACGATCATTCCGGACCGCATCGTGGCCGGCACGCTGCTGCTCAGCGGCGCCGCAACGCGCGGCGACGTCACGGTCAGCGCATGCAATCCCGCCCATTTGCAGGCGCTCGTGCTCAAGCTGCAGGAGTGCGGCGCGGCTGTAACCTGCGGGGACGATTGGGTACGGGTGCAGGCCGAACGCATCGCGGGCGGCACCGACATTTTAACCGCGCCGCATCCGGGCTTTCCCACCGATTTGCAGCCGCAGATGGTCTCGTTCCTGTGCACGGCTCCGGGCAACAGCGTGGTGGAGGAATCGATCTTCAACGCGCGCTTTTCGTACGTGAACGAACTGGCCCGCATGGGCGCCGAAGTACGCGTTTCGATGGAAAGCAACACCGCCGTCGTCAAAGGCGGCGTTCCGCTGTCCGGCGCGCCGGTCGAAGCTCCGGACATTCGCGCGGGCGCGGCACTGGTGGTTGCCGGCCTTGCTGCGCAGGGCGAAACCGAAATCATCGGACTGGAATACATCGATCGCGGACACGAACGCTTGGAAGAAATGCTCTCTGCCTTGGGCGGCCAGGTGCAGCGGGCGAGCGGCATAACGCCGCTCGTCGAGCCCAACGGAGTTTTCGAGACGAGCGAGTATCCTATTACCCGGGCGCGGATTGCCGAAGAGTGAGCAAAGCCGCGCAGTTTTTTAGCATAGGCTGGAGTTGAGATTGGATATCGGGATCGACCTTGGTACCGCCAACGTGCTCGTGCACGTCAAAGGCAGGGGCATCGTGCTGCGCGAGCCGTCCGTCGTCGCCAAAGACATGAATAACGGCCGGACATTGGCGGTGGGCGAGGAGGCGCGCCAAATGCTCGGAAAGACGCCGGCGCACATTCAAGCGATTCGACCGCTGCGCGACGGCGTCATCGCCGATTTCGAAGTCACCGAAGCGATGCTCAGTTATTTCATCAAAAAGGTCATGAGCGATCGCTCCTGGCTCTCCTCGCTGTTCAAACCAAAACCGAACGTCGTGATCTGCGTGCCCGCTGAAATTACCAGCGTCGAGGAGCGCGCCGTCAAGGACGCGGCCAAATTGGCCGGAGCAAAGCACGTCGAGATCATCGAAGAGCCGATGGCCGCGGCGATCGGCGCGGGGCTCCCAATCGACGGCCCTTCCGGCAGCATGGTCGTGGACATCGGGGGCGGCACGACCGACGTGGCGGTGATTTCGCTGGGCGGCATCGTGGTCTCCCAATCGCTGCGCGTGGCGGGCAACAAGCTCGATGAAGCGATCATTCGCTACATCCGGCGGGTGTACAACTTGATGATCGGCGAGCGAACCGCCGAAGAGATCAAGATCAAGATCGGTTCCGCCTATCGCCTCGAATCCGAATTGGCCATGGAAATTCGCGGCCGCGATCTGATCAACGGCCTGCCCAAAACCGTCAAGATTACGAGCGAGGAGATCCGCGAAGCACTTTCCGAACCGGTCGGCGCCATCGTCGAAGCGGTAAAGTCCGTGCTGGAAAAAACTCCGCCCGAGCTCGCCGCGGACATCATCGATCGCGGCGTAATCCTCACCGGCGGCGGAGCGCTGCTGCGGGGGCTGGACAAGCTGCTGGGCGAAGTTTGCGGCATCCCGGTGATCATCGCCGAGGACCCGCTGTCTTGCGTCGCACTCGGTACCGGGATGCGAGTGAGAATCTAACCGGCTCGCCTTCGAGTCGCGAAGGCAACCGCGAACCGCTGGGGTATGAAAACAGCGGTGAAGGTCGCAAACGTCCTCGATGCACGCAAAGAGTCGCACGCTCGTGTGGTCGAGGAGGTTGCGAGCGTCGTCTTCGGCGGCGGAACGGTGATATTCCCCACCGACACGGTCTACGGAATCGGCTGCGATCCCTATAACCCTGCTGCGGTCGACGCCGTGTACGCATCCAAACAACGGCCTGCGGACAAACCGCTATCCCTCCATCTGGCCACCGCGGCGGAGTTTGCGGAGTACGCGGCAGAGCATCCGGAAGCCATCGGGGCGGCACGACGCTTAATGCCGGGCCCGGTGACGATAATACTAGCAAAGCCCTCGTTCATCGACCAGGAGGTCACTGCCGGACTTGCCACACTGGGTTTCCGCGTCCCCGACGATTCGCTTTGCGCACGCATGCTCGAGCGCTGCGGCCCATGGGCTGCAACCAGCGCCAATGCCAGCGGCGAGAGCGCGTACTGCGGCGCGGGAGATTGGGAAATGCTGCCGCCCGCGGACTTGCTGGTCGAAAACGGCCCAACCAAGTACGCGCGCGAGTCGACGGTCATCGACATGACGGGCCCGCACATCATCGTGGTGCGCGAAGGCGTCGTTTCCGTGGACAAACTGACCGAACTGCTCGGCCCGTCGGTTCGCCCCGCGCTTTCGGCGCGCAAGGTGCGATGACGCGCCGTACGCTCATCTTCTTGGCGGCCGCTTTTGCGATCGCGGCGCAAACCGCGCCGGCGGCCGTCCCCAAACAGCTCGCGCAGCAATCTGCCGGAGCCGGATTCTCGTTTTCCGATTGGCACGTAACCACGGGCGAGCTCAACGCCAACTGGCAAAGCGGAACGTTTACGACGCCGGGACGCATCGTCCTTACCCGTCCGGGCAGCGATATTCAAGCCGATCGCGCGCAGGGAAACTGGAAGTCGCACCAGGCCACGCTGACGGGCCACGTCGTGCTGCACGACAGCAACGGCGTGCTCACCAAGTTTGCCGGACAAAATAATTCAAGCGCCCCCGCCACGTTAACGTGCGAGAACCTGACGATAGACGGCACAACAAAAACGTACGTCGCGACGGGAAACGTTCATTTTCTGCAGGGCGGCAGCGAAGTGCGCGCCGATCGCGCCGTGATGAACGGCATCACGCACGAAATCAATCTTTACGGAAACGTGCAGCTCTCGCAATGATACGTCCGATCGCTGTTTTCGCCATCCTGCTGCTCTTGGGCGCGGCCGCCGCGCACGCCCGTCCGTCAACGCATTCCTCCGCATCGGTGGGCCAATGGGATCTGCAGACCGACAGGCTCAGCGCCAACATGGGATCGGGCGATTTCTCCGCGCCCGATCGCGTTACGCTCACGCGCGCGGACGGCTCGGTGATTCATGCGGACCGTGCAAACGGAAACTACAAGCAGCGCCAAGCCGCGCTCTACGGGCACGTAAGCCTGCAGGACACCGGGGGAACGTTCGGCTTGAAGAGTGCGAAGCCGGCGCAATCGCGTGGACCGGCAATGCTTACCTCCGACCAGCTCCACGTCGACGACACAGCGCATCTCTACGATGCAAAAGGGCACGTGCATTACGAGCAGGCGGACACGAACGTCGACGCGGAAAACGCGCATTTGAACGACGTAACCCATCAGCTCGATCTCACCGGCAAGGTCCATGTGATCGAAGGCGATCGCACCTTGGACGCCGATCGGGCAACGTACAATACGCTGACCGGCCAGGGAGTCGCGCAAAACAACGTGACGCTGACGTTCCCGGGCATCACCCCGTCGATCGCTACGCCCAAACCGATCGTCATCAAGAAGCCGAAGATTCCGTAGCGTTTTGGAGCCGACGCTCTTCTCGCCGGGCGATACCCTCGCAGAACCGTTGCCCGCACGCATGCGCCCCGTTAGCCTGGACGAGTTCGTGGGCCAGGAACACGTCTTGGGGCCGGGACACGCGCTTCGCCGCGCGATCGAAAACGACAACGTTCCCTCGATGATCCTATGGGGGCCGCCCGGAACCGGCAAAACGACGCTCGCCCAGATCGTTGCGCGAATGACGGGAGCGCATTTCAGCTCGATTTCGGCGGTCAGCGCGGGCGTAGCCGATCTGCGCAAGATCGTGTCGGAAGCGCAGCACCGGCGAGCGCTGGGCAAGCGCACGGTGCTTTTCATCGACGAAATTCATCGCTTCAACAAAGCCCAGCAGGACGCCGTGCTGCCGTACGTCGAGAACGGCACCGTTACGCTGATCGGCGCAACCACCGAGAACCCGTCGTTCGAAGTGAATTCCGCGCTGCTCTCGCGCTCGCGCGTTTTCGTGCTCAAAGCGCTCACCGACGATCAAGTCGGAACGATCGTCGACCGGGCTCTGCGCGACCCGGAGCGCGGTCTGGGCTCGCTCGAGCTGCGTCTGGAGCCGCAGGCGCGCAAAGCGCTGGTCGATCTTTCCAACGGCGATGCGCGCAGTGCTTTGAGCACCCTGGATTTCTCGGCCGCCGTTGCGCCGCAAGACGAGAACGGAACGCGCACGATCACGGCCGCGGCCGTGGCAGACGCGATGCAGCGGCGAGCGGTGTCGTACGATAAGGACGGCGATCAGCACTACGACGTCGTCAGCGCGTTCATCAAAAGTATTCGCGGCAGCGATCCCGATGCGGCCGCGTACTGGCTTGCGCGCATGATCGACGGCGGCGAAGACCCGCTCTTCATCGCGCGCCGCTTGGTGATTCTCGCTTCCGAGGACGTCGGTTTGGCGGATTCGCGCGCCATATCCGTTGCCGTAGCCGCACAGCAGGCGGTGCATTTCGTCGGCATGCCCGAAGGCTTTTATCCGCTCGCGCACGCAGCGCTCTATTTGGCAACCGCGCCCAAAAGCAACAGCGTCGGACGCGCGTATTCGGGCGCGCTGCACGACGTCGAGAATACCCGCAACGATCCCGTGCCGGTGCACCTGCGCAATGCGCCGACGGGGCTGATGAAAGAACTCGGATACGGGCGCGATTACGAATACGCGCATGCGAGCGAGGATTACCGCAAGCACCGCGGCGATCTCCCGCCCGCGCAGCGGCTGCAGTCGTACCTGCCCGAAGCCCTGCAGGGTCGCCGTTACTACGAGCCGGGGTCGCAAGGTGACGAGCAGCGGCTCGTCGATTGGGTAAAACGCCGCAACGAGATATAAAAAAGCGGCCCGGTTGCCCGGACCGCTCTCCCGTTGCTACTTCTCGGAGTGTGCAATGGAGCTTCGCACGGGCACATCGTAATGCTCGTGTCTGAGAATGTGCTGTGACCAAACGCATTTATTTGGATAACGCGGCAACCACGCCGGTACGCTCGGAAGCGCTGCAGGCGATGCTGCCGTATTTTACGCACTGCGCATACAATGCCGGCTCGCTTCATGCCGAAGGCCGTGCGGCGCGCAAAGCGCTGGACGATGCCAGGGCCTGCGTAGCGCAGTGCATCGGCGCAAAACATACCGACGTACTCTTCACCGGGAGCGGTTCCGAATCGGACAACCTGGCGCTCATCGGCGTGGCGCGCGCGCTGCGCGAACGAGGCCGGCATATCGTTGCTTCGGCGATCGAGCACCACGCCGTCTTGCACGCGCTCGATGCGCTTGGGGACGAGGGATTTGAGATAACGCTGCTCGACGTAGACGAACGCGGAGTGCTGCAGCCGCAAACGTTCGAGAGCGCGCTGCGCCCGGACACGATTCTGGCCTCGGTCATGTACGTCAACAACGAACTGGGAACGGTGCAGCCGCTCTCACGGCTTGCGGCGCTTGCTCGCCGCAACGGAACCTTTTTTCACACTGATGCCGTGCAAGCGGCAGCCTATCTGCCCGTCGACGTGCGCGAGCTGGGCGTCGACGCGCTTTCTCTGGCGGCGCACAAATTGCACGGGCCCAAAGGCGTCGGCGCTCTCTACATTGCGCACTCCTCACCTTTGTTGCCGATCGTGCACGGAGGCAGCCAAGAGTTCGCCAAGCGCGCCGGGACCGAGAACGTGGCAGGCATCGTCGGATTCGCACGCGCGCTGGAGCTCGCAGTTGCCGAGCGCGCCGCGACGGCCGAAAAAGTGCAGGGCCTGCGCGACCGGTTCGAAGCCCGGATACAGGCCGGGATTGCGGACGTCCGCGTCAACGGGGCAGGCGCTCCCCGGTCGCCGCATATATCGAACCTGAGTTTTTTGGGCGTTTCTTCGGAGCAGCTGCTCGTGCGGCTGGATCTGGACGGCGTTGCGGCTTCCGCCGGAAGCGCGTGCGCCTCAGGCTCGATCGAACCCAGCCACGTGATCGCGGCCTTGGACTTGCCCGAGCCGTGGACGCGCGGGGTGATTCGCTTCTCGCTCGACCGCGACACGACGCAGGCCGACCTCGATCGCGCCGCGCAAGTGCTCGAGCGCTCCGTTGAGGATCTGCGCGCGATTGCGGCAGCGCCGTTGGGTTCCGGCGGTGCTTTTTGAGTAAAACGGGGAATAGTTCGTTCACGTCCGGACGGAGGTAATCGTTGAGTACAGGCTTTGACTGGTCTGCCTTTCTCGATGTGGCAGGCGGCATTGGCGCGTTTTTGGCAGGGCTGGGCATCTTCGTCGCCATGGCGGGAGTGGCGCGAACGCTGCGGCGCGTCAATCAAACGCTCGACGGCGTCGATCAGCAGGTCGCCGCATTGAGCGCACCCGTCAACGAAACGCTGGCGCACGTCGGCGGCATCGCCGACACTGCGGACAAAACGATAGCGCGACTGTCGGGCATCGTGGGCTCGCTCGAGCGTATCGCCGCTTCGCTTGCGAATACGGCGGCGCTGACCCAAGACGCGCTTTCGCCGTCCATCGTAAACGTCGGGGCGACTCTGGGGGGCATTAGTGCGGGCCTTCGCCGCTTGGTGCGCGGCGACAAGCAGACTCGGGAGAGCGCATGAGCGATGGCAAAGCCGGCGGATTTTTCGCAGGCTTTCTCGCGGGCGCCGCAGCGGGCGGCATCCTGGCCTATGTGGTCGCTCAGGAGGACGCGCGCGACGTTCTCGTAGGCAAGGCCCTCGAAGCCCGCAACGTTGCCGCCGACGCGGGCGGCGATCTTCGCGATCTGTACGCGCGCGGAAAAACCGTGATCGACACTGCACGAACCACCATCGATGCTGCAGTTCGGGAAGGCCACACGACCGCGGACCGCCTGCGCGGCGAGCTGTCGCGCGAATCGGAATCTCAATCCCAATCATCGGACTCTTAGGAGCAAGCGTGGATATTAAAGTGAACGTTCGAGAGGCGCAAGGCGACACGTACGTCGTCGATTTAAACGGTGAAATCGACGTCTACACCTCTCCGAAGGTCAAGGACGCCATCGGCGATCTCATTGACAAGGGCCATTACAATCTCGTCATCAATCTGGAGAAGGTGCGCTACATCGACTCCACCGGACTGGGCGTGCTCATCGGCGGCCTCAAGCGCGTGCGCGAACACGGGGGAACCGTCAATCTGGTTTGCACGAATCCGCAGATCAAAAAGATCTTCGACATCACCGGTTTGGTCAAAATCTTCGGCATTTACGACGACGAGGATGCGGCGATGAAGGCATTAGTGTGAACCAGCCGGTCGCTCATTCCGACCGGTCCGTGGGCATCGTCGAGCTGCGCATCCCCAGCAAAGCCGAATGGGTCGCCGTAGCCCGTTTGGCCGTCAGCTGCGGTTGCCAACCGGCTGAACTTCTCGATTGAAGATATCGAAGACGTCAAGCTTGCCGTTGCCGAAGCCTGCACGAACTGCATACAGCACGCCCACGAAAGCGATCAGATCGAGATCACCTGCGAAACGGAAACCGACGCTTTGACCGTTCGCGTTCGCGACTACGGTCGGGGCACGCGCCCGGAAACCATCCATTCGCGCCGCGTCGACGAACCTCGCGTGGGCGGCTTGGGCGTGTTTCTTATCCGCTCGCTGATGGACACCGTCGAATACGACGTGCATCCGGACAGGGGCACCAATCTGGTCATGACTAAAAAAGTATCGGCCTAAGCGGCTAGTGCATCAGCACACGGAAGAGGAGCGGTGGGACCGGCAGAAAACGCGCAAGGCTTTCGCGCGCTTTGCCGAGATCAAAAAGCACCCCGCCGATGCCGGCTACGAACGTTTGCGCAGCGAACTCGTCGTCGCGCACTTGAACCTCGTGCGCTATCTCGCGGTCAAATTTGCCAACCGCGGCGAAGCTCTGGACGACTTGATTCAAGTCGGGACCGTCGGACTGCTCAAAGCGATAGACCGGTTCGATCTGGAGCGCGGCGTGGAATTCACCACGTACGCAACCCCGACTATCGTCGGCGAGATAAAACGCTACTTTCGCGACAAGGGCTGGGCCGTCAAGGTTCCGCGCCGCCTGCAGGAACTCAACTTGGCCGTCAATCGCGCGATCGAGAAACTGTCGGTGAAGATGGGCCGCAGTCCGACGGTCGCGGAACTGGCCGAGCATTTGAGCGCCTCAGAAGAGGACATTCTGGAGGCGCAGGAGCTGGGACAAGCCTACAATCTGCTTTCACTCGATACCGAGCTCTCGGGGGAAGGCGACAAAAAATCGCAGACGCTGCAGGACTACATCGGCAAAACCGACGCCGGCCTCGCCCTGCTGGAAGACAAAGCCAACCTGGAACGCGCCTTCGAGGTGCTCACCGGGCGCGAGCGGGTGATTCTCTACCTGCGCTTTTATGAGAGCGTGTCGCAAACCGAAATCGCCAAGCGCCTGAACGTCTCGCAGATGCACGTATCGCGCCTGCAGCAGAAGGCCCTGGAAAAACTGCGGCACGTGCTGCAGGAATAGGGTTCCGGCGCCCTCGGGGAGCGCTCGAGCAAGCAATAACGATCAGGCGCCATGAGGTTGTGGGGGCCCCGTGAAGCGGGGGGCGCGCAGGCTGGGCCGAGCAGCAACAGATGCGGCGCCCTCGGGGAGCGCTCGAGCAAGCAGTAACGATCAGGCGCCATGAGGTTGTGGGGGGCCCCGCGAAGCGGGGGGCGCGCAGGCTGGGCCGAGCAGCAACTCATGCGGCGCCCTCGGGGAGCGCTCGAGCAAGCAATAACGATCAGGTGCCATGAGATTGTGGGGGCCCTCGAAGCGGGGGGCGCGCAGGCTGGGCCGAGCAGCAACAGATGCGGCGCCCTCGGGGAGCGCTCGAGCAAGCAATAACGATCAGGCGCCATGAGATTGTGGGGGCCCCGCGAAGCGGGGGGCGCGCAGGCTGGGCCGAAGCGCCTTCAAAAATGAAAAGCCAAGAATTGCGCTCGGCCTTCGTCGAGTTCTTTACCGAGCGAGATCACCGGCAAGTCCCTTCGGCGAGCCTAATTCCGGACGCGATGTCGACCACGCTGTTCACCATCGCGGGTATGGAACAGTTCGTGCCCGCTTTTCTGGGCGAAGAGCCGCCGCCGGCGCCCAACGTCGTGACGGTGCAGCGGTGCCTGCGCGTGGCCGGCGCGAAGAGCGACATCGAAAACGTCGGAAGAACCGGCCGCCACGGGACGTTCCTGGAGATGCTGGGCAATTTCAGCTTCGGCGGTTACTATAAACGCGAAGCGATCGGCTTGTCGTGGGAATTTCTTACGCAGACGCTGCAGCTGGATGCCTCGCGGCTTGCCGTCACGGTTCACGTTTCCGACGACGAAGCCGAAAGCATCTGGCGCAGGCAGATCGGCGTGACTGCCGATCGCATCTCGCGGTTTGACGAAGACAACTTTTGGACGATGGGCCCGACGGGACCGTGCGGTCCCAGCACCGAGATCTTTTACGATACCGGCGCTCAAAATGCCGCTGGAGCCGACGACGGCGGCCCCAACGCCGGCACGCGCTGGATCGAGATCTGGAACGTGGTTTTTCAGCAGTACAACCGCGGCTCGGACGGCAAACTGGAAGAACTGCCGCGCAAACAGATCGATACGGGCGCCGGACTCGAGCGAATCCTCGCCGTCGTCAACGGCAAAGTTTCGATGTACGACACGGATTTGTTCGTCGATCTCATCGCGGCTCAGCCGCCGGTCGGGCAAACCTCGCTTTCGCCCGAAGACCGCAACGCCCGCAGAAACATCATAGCCGATCATGCGCGCAGCGTGACGTTTCTGATCAACGACGGAGTGTATCCCGGCAATACCGACCGCGGTTACGTGCTTCGCTTTCTGATACGGCGCGCGATTCGCAACGGACGCCTGCTGGGATACCCCAACGGTTTTCTCACGCAGCTCGTGCCTGCTGTCGTTGCTTCGCTGGAACCGGGATATCCCGAACTGCGCGCCAACATCTCGCGCATCCGGCACGCGCTGCAAACCGAGGAACGAGCGTTCGACCGTACGTTGGAACGCGGGACGGCCATGCTCGACGATCTGCTCGCCGAGCGTGCTTCCGGCGGAACGCTGCGCGGCGAAGACGCATTCGTGCTGCACGACACCTATGGGTTTCCGTTCGAACTCACGCGCGAAATTGCAGCGGAGCGAAACGTCGCCGTCGACCATGCGGGTTTCGATGCGGCAATGAGCGAGCAGCGCGATCGCGCCCGCCGCGATGCCGCCGAAAAGCGCGCCGTCGTGACGACGGCCGACATGCCCGCAATGCAGACCGCGTTCTTGGGCTATGAAGGGTTGCAGAGCGAATGCCGGATCCTCGCAATTCTGCACGATGGCGAGCACGTCGAGCAGATCCGCGAAGGGCAGGAGGCACGGATCGTGCTGGACCGCACGCCCTTCTACGCCGAACGGGGCGGCCAAATCGGCGATCGCGGCACGCTTTCAAGCGACGGGGCGCGCTTCGAGGTGCGGGACACGCAGTATCAGGGCGAAGCGATTGCCCATCACGGAACGCTCGCGCAGGGCGTTTTGCGCACCGGCGACGCGCTGCGCGCGCAGGTCGATCCGCAATGGCGGCAAGAGATACGCCGCCATCACACCTCTGCGCACTTGCTCCAGCGTGCGCTCAAGGACGCAATCGGAGAGCAAGTCGAGCAGGCCGGCTCCTGGGTCGGCATCGATCGCATGCGCTTCGATTTTCGCTCCCCCGGCGGCGCGCTCACCGCCCAGCAAAAGCGCGACGTTGCCCATCGCGTGAACGAGATGATTCGCGAAGACGTGCCGCTCGAGACTCGAGTACTGCCGCTCGAAGAAGCCAAGGCCGCCGGTGCGGTCATGATGTTCGGTGAAAAATACGGCGATCGCGTTCGAGTGGTCAAGGCGGGCCCTTCGGTAGAGTTTTGCGGCGGCACGCACGCGCACTCCACGGGCGAACTGGGCATGTTCGTCATCTTGAGCGAGTTTTCGATCGGATCCGGCATTCGCCGCATCGAGTCGTGCGTCTCGCAAGCCGCCGAAGAATTTCTGTCGCATCAACAAGAGCTCGTGGCCGGCCTCGCAGCGGCCCTTGCGACCACGCCGGACGAACTGGGCGAACGCATCGACAAACTGCAGCGCGACGTCAAGGATCTGCAAAATGCGGTGGGCGACCTCAAGGCCAAGCTTGCGGCTGCGGACGCGCAGACTTACGTGGAGTCCGCGCAGCGGTCCGGTGAAAGGACGTTCGTCGGCGCCGTCGTTGCGCAAACCAACGCCGACGCGTTGCGGCATTTGGGCAGCGCAATTCGGCAGCGATTGCCCAGCGGGGTCATCGCCCTGGCGGGCATCGACGACGGCACGGTGAGTTTGCTGGTAAGCGCCAGCGACGACATGGTAAAGGCGGGCGTGCACGCCGGCAATTTGATCAAGCTCGCCGCGGCGCTGGTGGATGGACGCGGCGGGGGGCAGCCCACGCAAGCGCAGGGCGGCGGTAAAAAACCCGGCGGCGCGCACGAAGCGATGCAGGCCATCCGTGAGGCGGTCCTGCGCCCGTGATGTGTGTCATCGCTCCACTCGCGCTGCTCGTCGCTTTGCGCGTGGGGCCGCCCGATGGCGCTGCGCGGCAACTCGATTCGCAGCTCGTGCTGGACCGCTACGCTGCGCGCTTACTGCGTGAGGAAGGGCCCAAAGTGCTGGTGTTTTCCTACACGGTTTCGCAGTCCGGGCCGCGCGCCATCGAGCAGTCGCATAGGATTTACCGCAGCGGCGACCTGGTTCGCGACGAAACGATCATGGTCGACGGGGTCCGGCAAAAGAATATCCGCATCGCGCGATACCGCAATCGGTACACGCTGGACAACCTCGCGCCGCGCGTGACGCAGTATGCGTTTTTGTTCCAGCGTTTCGCGCGCTTGGGAGACACCGTGCAATACACGTATCATGCGGTGCCGCTGGGAGCTCCGACGGGCTTTATCGTCGACGGCATAACGCTCGACGGACGTACGTTTCTGCCTTCGGCGATCCGCTTTCACTCGACGAACGCGGCTATGAAGGGATCGGGATCGATCGAATTCGCCAATGCCGGGAAATACTGGGTCCCCGTATCGGCCAGCGTCGAAGCGAGCATTCGGGGCAAGCCGGCTCGCGAACGCATCTCCTTTAGCGGCTATCAGTTTCCGGCGAGTCTTCCCAAATCGACGTTCCAGACTGCGAAGCCGCTGCCCACGCCGGTACTGCCGAGCTTTTAGCCGGCGGGCGCCGGCAGCGGCGTGCATCGGCATGGCTGGGATGGCTGGTGCCGATGGGCATTTACGCGGCTTCCCTGAACGGTTCGATAGGCTACTGGGACACGGGCGAAGCGCAAGTGGTTCCGTGGATCTTCGGCATCATGCACGCTACGGGTTTTCCGGCGTTCACGATTCTGGCGGGCGTTTTCGCGCACGCGTTTGCCGTCGGTACGCCGGCTTGGCGAATCGCGCTCTTTAGCGCCCTTGCAATGAGTGCAGCGGCGTGGCTGGTGTGCCGCATCTTGATGGAACTCGAGGTGCAGCCGTGGATCTCCGCTGCAAGTGCGTGGCTCTTTGCCTTCGGCGACGTCGCCTGGACGCGCGGAACGCGTGCCGAGGTGCATGCGCTCGCGACGTTTTTTGCCGTAGCTACCGTGTACGCCGCGGTTCGCTGGCATCGGCGCGGCGATCCCGCAATGCTCGTTGCGGCGGCGCTCGCCTGGGGACTCGGCATCGCGACGCATCCCATCGACGCTCTGCTCTTGCCCGCGCTGGCCGTACTGTCGGCGGCGCGCTTTCGCTCGGTTAGACGGCGCACATTGGCATTCGCGATC
This sequence comes from Vulcanimicrobiota bacterium, assembly GCA_963777315.1. GTDB lineage: Bacteria > Vulcanimicrobiota > Vulcanimicrobiia > Vulcanimicrobiales > Vulcanimicrobiaceae > CAVYEM01. The sequence goes on along the minus strand of CAVZQC010000002.1, from coordinate 506,959 downwards.
GGCGCACTGCTGTTCGGACTGTGCTGGTACGCGTATTTGCCGGCACGCAGCGCGGCAGTGACCGCTGCGCGCTTGGATCCCACCCGCTCGCTCGGAATACCGCCGGGGCGCTCTTTCTGGGACAACGACCACCCCGCATCCTTGAGCGGTTTCCTCAAAGAAGTCAGCGGGACGGAGTTTTCCGCCGGCGGTACGCTGGCGGCAATGATCTCACCGCGCACGTATGCAACCCGTGCCGGGACGTACGCCGCCGCACTGATCGACGAATGCACTCCGCTCGGCGTTGCTATTGCGGTCGTGGGATTATGCGCGTTAGCGCGGCGCAATCGCGGGCTTGCACTGGCGTTGTTCGCGGCGTTCGCGGCGCCGACGGCATTTGCGCTGGCGTACACCATTGAAGCCGATTCCAGACGCTACTACCTGATCGGCTTTGCGATAGCCGCGGTATTTTTCGGCTACGGCATCGACGCGATTGCTCGAACTTTTTCTTCCTTTCGAACGGTCTGCGTTGCCCTCGCCATTGCTTTGGCGGCCTGGCTGCTCGTAGCGAACCGCCAAACGTTCCAGCAGCCCCACTCCACCGGCGCGCAGGCGGTAATCGACACGGTCGTCAAGAACACGCCGCGCAATGCGATCCTCATATCGCCGTGGCTCTACGCCACGCCGCTCGCGTATGCAGCGTACGTGCAGCACCGCCTCGGCGACCGCATCGTCGAATCGTCGTGGCTAGCGGACGACGCGCCGCGAGTACCCGGGTGGATGCGCAGCCGTCCGGTGTACGTGGTGGGGATCGTGTTCGGCCGGGTTTCGGGCTACAGCTTGGTGAAGATTCCGGGGTCGCCGGATCTCTATCGAATAGTGCGATCGCGGCGATCGCCGCATTCGTAATCACGCTGCTGGTATCACATTTTCGCTCGACGCCGTACAACAACGACGTCCTGCTGGCGGATGCATTGCTGCACGGACACGTATGGATCGCTTGGCCGGGGCCATATATCGACGCGCTGGCCTATAACGGACAGCACTACATCATCGAGGGTCCGGTTCCGGCGATTCTTTTGCTGCCGTGGGTCGCAATCGCCGGTACGGCGGCCAATCAAACCGTCATCGCGGCAATTCTTGCCGGCGCGGCCATCGGTGCTGCGTGGCGCTTGGGCGAGCTCGCCGGCGTAACGACTGCAGTCGATGCTTGGCTGTGCGCGTTTTTACTGGCCGGCACGGATCTGCTCTGGTGCGCGATGCTGGGCGACGTTTGGTTCATCGCGCACGTAAGCGCGCTGTGCTTTACGATGCTGGCACTGGCGGAAGTCTTCGGAGCGCGGCGCGCGTGGCTCGTGGCGCTGTGGGCCGTCGCCGCGGCCGGTTCGCGCTTTTCTCTGGTTCTGGCTTTGCCCGTGTACGCCGTACTGCTGGCGCGCACACGCGATCGTTCTGCGCTCTCATGGTCCGGCTTTGCCGCTGTAATCGCTATTGCGGCCGGCGTATGGATATTCTACAACGAGCTGCGCTGGGGTACGCTCGCGGACGTCGGCTATACCAATTGGTACCATCAGGATCAGGCAGGCATGCCGACGGGATCGCCTTTCCGGCTGCAGTATTTGGGGTACGAACTGAATTCGTTTTTCGTGCAGGCCCCGCAGTTCGATCGCGCGTTTCCGTGGATCCGTCCGTCCTTTTCCGGCGTCGCACTTACGTGGACGAGCCCCGCGCTGATCTTCGCGCTATGGGCGCGCCGTCCGGCTGCAATCGCGATTGCTTTGTGGGCCGCTGCAGTCGTTACAGCCGCACCCAATATGCTCTATTACGTAAACGGTTTCGCACAGTACGGCATGCGGCACGCGTTGGACTTCATCCCGTTTCTGTTCGTTTTGATGCTGATCGCGGCGCGCGACGGTTTGCCGCTGTGGACCAAGGCGCTGGTCGTGTATTCGTGCGCGGCAAGTTCGTACGGCGTATGGTATTGGAACGCGTTCGTTCGGCCGGGAAGCTGAGGATCGACTTACGGGGTCAAGCGCCTCGAATGCCGAGCGAAGCTCTGCAGCGCTTTGCACGGGCGCTGCGCACGCTTTTCCTGCGCAAATATACGCGGCAGGATGGAGCGCAGGGTCGAAACCACGCTGGGCCAGCGCGGACGCGTCTGCGGCGTCGATGGTCCGAACGGTGAGCATGGCTTGCGGCAAAGCGCGCGCGGCTTCGCGCAGGTCCGCCGTTCCATCGACGCTGCCGACCAGCACGATGCACGTGCCCGGATCCAGATAGCGCCGCAGCGCACGAGCATAGGGCGCGGCAAACGTACCCGCGCCATCGTACGTCGTCGCGAATACCAGCAGCGCGCGCTCTGCGGTCTCCCGGTAGCTCGCCTGGTCCTGCAGCGCCGCGAGCCGCAAGAAACACTCGGCCAGCAAAGCGTTGTCCGCAAGCGGCCGATCGCGCAGGATCAGGTTTCCCAGCTCGGGCTCGAGCGCTGCGTGATCGTAAAAGCCGCCGTCGGGCGCGCTGAAAACACGCTCGATCGCGAACGCGAGGTCCTTTGCGCGCGCAATGAAGCGCGGCTCTCCGCCGCATTCGTGTGCGTCGAGCAGCGCGCGCAGGTATGCGGCCTGATCGGTGAGCAATCCGCGCACGCTGGGCGTACCGCCCGGCTGAACGTAATGGTACAGCAGCCCGTCGGGATCGCTCATGCGGTCGTGCAGCGCATCCAGCGTCGCCTCGGCTTGCGCGGCCAGCGCTTCGTCGTCCAGCGCGTCCGCAGCGCACGCGAACGTGCCCGCCATTGCAGCGGTCCAATTGGAATACGAGGTGGGATCGACGTACGGCGCGGGAACGGCGCGACGCTCCTGCAGCGGCAGCTCGTAATACGCTTCGTCGGCATCTTGGCTTCCGGCAAAGAATGCCGTCTGCGGATCGCGCAGCACGGTGCGTACGTAGCCTAGCGCGGAAACCAGCGTCGCGCGAAAGCGATCGTTGCGCGTAGCGCGCGTCAAACCGGCCAGAACGCGCAGCAGCCCCGCGTGGTCTTCGGTCATTTTCTCAAAGTGGGGAACCGACCAATCCCGCGTCGTGGAGTAGCGAAAGAATCCGCCTTCGACGTGATCGTACATGCCGCCGTCGGCCATGCCCAGCAACGTGCGCGCGAGCATGTCGTAGAGCGATTGATCCCCGCTGACGCGGTATTCTTGCAAGAGCAAGTCGAGCACGTCCACCATCGGAAACTTCGGCGCGGTTCCAAAACCGCCGAACTCGGGATCGTAGAGATCCCGTGCGGCCGCCAGCACGCGCTCGATGATGCCGCCATCCAAGTCCGTGTGTGACGAGGGCGCGTTTTGCGCCGTGCGCGAAGCGATCTGCACCGCGCGTTCGCGGATCTGCTCGCGATTGGTTTGATAAAACTGCGCGATCTGTTCGAGCGCCGCGCGCATCTGCTCGGGCGGCAGATAAGTGGCGCCTGCAAGCAGCGCGCCTTGCGGGGTGAGAAACGCGGTCGTGGGCCAGCCGCCTTGATTGTAGCGCGCGTTGACGTCGGGGCGCCGGTCGTTGTCGACGCGTACGGGAACGTAGCGCTCGTTGACGAGATCGATGACGGAGCCGTCGGAGTATGAGGTTTCATCCATTACGTGGCACCAATGGCACCACACGGCCGAGATGGCGAGCAATATCGGTTTGTCTTGGGCATGGGCTTGCGCAAAGGCGTCGTCGCTCCATTGCCGCCACCGAATTTCCGCCGCGCGGTTCGGACGAGGCGAAAAACGAAATTCGTTTTCATTCTTCATCGGAGAAACCACGCGCGAACGACGAGTAATAAAAAATGGCCACCAGGGCGAAAACAGCAAGCAACGGCACAGTAGGTATCGACGCGAGGGCGAGCGCTGCCGCAAACAGCACGGTAAACGCCGCGCTCGTGAGCGCGTAGACCCGGTGGGTGTGCGCCGTCATGCCGTAAACCTCTCCTTCGTAGTAGTTGCTCGCGGTGCGCGTGCTGCAAAACCACGCAAAGCACGCCGTAGCTGCAGCCGCGGCGAGCCCGAGAACGTCCCACATGCGGGCAAAGCTTTCGCCGCGCATGTGTGAGCGCTTGCCGGTACTGGGTATAACGGGCGCACTGCAACAGAAAGGAGCAAGAACCTGTATGGCTGACGGTCCGGTTGTAGTAAACGAGGGAGGCGGTTCAGGCGGCAGCGCGGCTGCACTGGGAATCGCCATCATCGTTCTGATTGCTATTCTCATCGCGGTTTTCGTTTGGCATCCCTGGTCGAACTCCAGCACGAACGGCGGAACCACGGGCACGACGACGACCAATTCCAGCAGCACTTCCTCGCAAACTGGCGGGGGCGGAGGACACTAACGCATGGCCGGAATCTTGTGGGCCATTATCGTCGTCCTGTTCATCCTGTGGTTGATCGGATGGCTGGCCTTCCACGTCGGTGGCATCATTCACATCATCATCGCCGTGGCGGTAATTCTTCTCATCATCAATCTGTTGACCGGTCGAGGCGCGCGCGTATAGCACACGCCGCGATATACTAAAACGGCGTAATGCCGTCGAAAAAAACCGGAGCGAGCCGGGCAACCAAAGAAGCCGGCTCGCTCCGACGCTACCAGCAAAAACGCGATTTCACCGAAACGCCCGAGCCGCGCGGTGCGCGCGCCAAAAGCGCTCGAGGCCTACGCTTCGTCATCCAAAAGCATCACGCCAGTCGTCTGCACTACGATTTTCGGCTCGAGGCCGACGGCGTGCTCAAATCGTGGGCCGTTCCCAAAGGTCCTTCGTTCGATCCCAAAGACCGGCGCCTGGCAATGCACGTCGAGGACCATCCGATGGATTACCGCACCTTCGAGGGCATCATTCCCAAGGGCAACTACGGCGCCGGCGAAGTGATCGTTTGGGACGAGGGCACGTACGAACTTTCCGAAGGGACCGACCCCGCGGCAGAAATCGGCAAAGGCAAAATCAAGTTCGTCATGTACGGCAAGAAAATGCGCGGGGAGTTCACGCTGGTGCGCATCAAAGGACGCTCGGGCGAAGGCGGCGACCCGTGGCTGCTGATCAAGGACCACGACCGGTACGTCGATCCCGAATACGCGATCGAAAAGGACGGCAAATCGGTCACGACCGGGCGCACCGTGGAGTCGTATGCCGAGGACCCTAAAGCGCCGCACTGGATCTCCAACAAAAAGGCAACCAATCGCAGCACGAAACGATCCTTGAGCGCATCGAAAGGCCGCATCAAGCGCGATTCGATTCCGCACATCACGACGCCGATGCTGGCCACGCTGACCGACAAACCGTTCGACGACGACGAGTGGCTGTTCGAAATCAAGTGGGACGGCTATCGCGCCATCTGCACGGTGCGCGAAGACGGCAGCATCGAACTGGTCTCGCGCAACGGGTTGGATTTTTTGAGCAAATTCCCGGAATTACAATCCCTTGGCGCGGCCTGGAGAACGTTGCCCATCGTCGTGGACGGCGAGATCGTCAGCCTGGATTCGCAGGGACGGTCGTCGTTTCAGCGTCTGCAGGAGTCGCTCGCCGGAAAGCGCGGCACGGCCCGCGGGGACGCTCACCGCGGTTTGACGTTTGCGGCGTTCGACGTTTTGTACGCCGATGGGCGCGACTTGCGCAAGACCCCGCTGGAGGAACGCAAGGCGGTTCTCGAACGCGCGATTGCCGATACGCAAGCGGTACTCTACTCCAAACACGTGATCGGCAACGGCAAGGCGCTGTTCGAGCAGGCGCAGGAGCGGCGCCTGGAAGGCATCATCGGCAAACGGCGCGACTCGCTCTACCACGAGCGCCGCACGCGCGATTGGCTGAAGATCAAAGCGCAGCTGATGCAGGAGTGCGTGATCGGAGGCTTCACCGAACCGCGCGGCAGCCGAAGCGGTTTCGGCTCGCTGCTCCTGGGCCTCTACGAAGGGAAAAAACTCCGCTACGTGGGCCATGCGGGGACGGGCTTCAACGCCGAGCTGCTCGCATCGCTGACCAAGACACTAAAAAAAATCGAACGCAAAACGTCGCCGTTCGTCAATAAAGTGCAGGCAAATGCGCCGGCCCATTTCGTGGAACCCAGGATGGTCGCGCAGATCCGCTTTACCGAATGGACGCGCGACGGTTACATGCGCCAGCCGGCATTTCTGGGTTTGCGCGAAGACAAAGAGCCGCAAGAGTGCGTGCGCGAAAAAGCGGTCGACTCGGACGAAGTCGCATAATGCCCTCGGCTAAGACCGAAGTTACGATCGGCACGCGCAAGGTCGCGCTTTCCAACCAGGACAAAGTGCTCTGGCCGCGCGACGGCTACACGAAGGGCGACTTGGTGGCGTACTACCGCAGCGTCGCGCAATGGCTGCTCGCGCACCTGGAGAATCGCCCGCTCACCCTGCAGCGCTTCCCGGACGGGATAGACCATCAGTCATTCTTCGAAAAGCAGGCGCCGCGCTTTAAGCCGGAGTGGATCCCGACCGTTTCCCTTGCGGCAGACGAAAATTCACGCAAGGTCACTTACATGCTCTGCAACGATGAAGCCGCGCTTACATGGTGCGCGAACTTGGCTTCGATCGTCCTGCACGTATGGTATTCGCGCGTGCCTACGACGGACTCACCCGATTACGCATTGTTCGATCTCGACACATGCGAACGCACCACCATGAAGACCCTTGCGATCGTCGCGCTGGCATTCCGCGATACGCTCTCGCGAATCGGTCTGCCTGCGCTGGTCAAAAGCTCGGGCGGCTCCGGACTGCACGTCGTCATCCCGCTCAAGAGCGGCTACGATTACGACGCGATCCGCCAATTCGCAGAAATCGTGGCGCGGCATATCGCCGGATTGCTGCCCGCTCTGACGACGCTGGAGCGATCCATCGCAAAACGCCCCTCGTCGGCGGTGTATCTGGATTGGGTTCAGGTGGGTCGCGGAAAGACGGTCGTGCCGCCTTATGTCGTTCGCGCGCGCGACAAGGCGCCGGTTTCAATGCCGCTGGATTGGTCCGAGGTAGAAGCACTGGCGCGCAAGCGCGGCTCGCCGGCGCAGGCGCTATCGCAATGGAACATGCGAACCGCGCTCAAGCGGCTAAGGGCCGAGGGCGACCTTTGGAGCGGGAAGAATTGGAAACCGGTCAAGCTCGAGCCCGCAATCGAGAAGGCGCGCAGGGCTTGGGCGCCGCAGCACGTTTAGCGGCTTGGGTATAAGTCAGCGCCGGTCTTCGGATGGCCGGAAGGGAGACGCAAAAAACCGATGGCTCACGCGATATGGTCGGGATCGATTAACTTCGGGCTGGTGACGATTCCCGTCAAACTGTTCACCGCCGTGCGCACGAACGATCTTTCGTTCAACATGCTGCACGTCAAAGACGAGGGCAGAATCAAGTACGAGCGCATCTGCTCGATCGACGAAAAGCCCGTCCCGTGGGACGAAATCGTCAAAGGCTACGAGTACGAAAAGGGCGAGTACGTGATCCTTACGGACGACGACTTCAAGAAAGTCAATCCTGAAGCCACCCAAAGCGTCGACATCCTAGAGTTCGTGGACCTGGAGAAAATCGATCCGATGTTCTTCGACAAGCCGTACTATCTCGAGCCCACCAAGCAGGGCCGTCACGCGTACGCGCTGCTGCGCGAGGCGCTGTCGCGCGCCAACAAGGTCGCCATCGCGCGAGTCGTCATCCGCACCAAGGAAACGATCGCGGCGGTCAAACCCAGCGGCGAGGCGCTTGTGCTCGAACTGATGCATTGGGCGGACGAATTGGTCGAGCAGTCCGATTTGGATTTCCCGGGCGATTTGACGCTGCCCGAGCCGGAGATGAAAATGGCCAAGATGCTGATCGACTCGATGAGCGTCGACGAATTCGAGCCGGCCAAGTTCACCAATCGGTACCACGACGAGATGATGGCGATGATCGAAGCGCGAGCCGCGGGCAAGGAAGTGCCGCGTCCGAAGAAAGCGCCGGCACGCGCCAAGGTGGTCAATCTGATGGATGTGCTGCAGCAAAGTTTGCAGGAGAGCAAAAAACAGCGTGAGAGCCGGGCGTCCGCGGCGCCCAAGCGCGCTGCCCACCGCGCTTCGCCGTCCGACTCGACCGGGCGACGAAAAAAGAAAACCGCCTAGAGGCTATCGGCCGTAGGAACGGCTTCGGAAGGCGCGTTGCCGACGGCATCGCGCCTTCCGCTTTGCATGCCCATGACCAGAGCTGCCCCCGCGAAAAGCAGCGACGACATCGACGACCACGGCGAACCGAATGCGCCCAGCAGTCCGGTCGAGAGCGGCGGCGACACGATGCCCGAGAATGAGTCCAGGGAAGACGTGACGCTCAGGACAGTGCCCTGCACCGAATCGTGTGCGGCGGAGCTGATCAGTGCCAGCAAGCCGGTGTTTCCGAATGCCATGCCGACGCTAAAGAGCGCGGCCATGATCGCCAGCTGCCAAACGGTGGTAACGAACGGCACGAAAGCAAACGCGCACACCAGCACCGCGATACCGGCGGTCGACATCGCGCGATTGCCCAAGCGATCCGAAACGCGCCCGAGCACGACGGCATTGACGAACACGTTGATGACGGAAATGTAGATCATGAAGATGTACGTTTCCCGCAAACCGAAGTGCATCTGGCGCGCGAAATAGAGCGCCATCACCCCGAACCAGCCGTAGAGCGCCAACGAGAGCGCCAGCTTTTGCCATAGTTTCGGCGAGAGCGCGGGATTTCTGAACGTGCGAAGGATTTCTGCCGGTCCGACGACTGCGGCTTTGCCGACTTTGGTTCGCGACTCGGGCAATACGACGATCGTGACGATCAACGTGATCAATTGCAGACCGGCTGCGGTATACAGCGGAACGGCGAACCCGTACACGGACAGGACCGCGCCCATTGCCGGTCCGAACGCCATTCCGGCAGCGAACGTCGCGCCGATGTACGCAAACGCTCGCGCGCGGTCTTTGGCCGGAACCAAGTCGGCGACGTATGCCTGCGTGACGCCGATGTTTCCACCCGAGCAGCCTTCGATGAACCGCGCAACGAACACCCACAGTATCGAAGGCGACCAGCCCAGCATCGCCCAGCCGACGGTCGAGCCGATTTGACTTATGATGAGAACGCCTTTTCGTCCGATTCGGTCCGACAGATTGCCCCAAATAGGCCCGCTGACGAGCTGGCAAAACGAAAAGAGCGCAAACAGCGCGCCAACCACGATAGCGGATTGGTGGAAATGCAAGACGTAATACGGCAGCAGCGGAATCAGCAAACTGAACCCGAGAATGTCGATGAACGTAATTCCGAGGATCGGGAAGAGCCGTCGAATCATTCAGCGTCGATAGGCAGAACCAGCGGTTGCAATCGTTCGCTTTTGCGAACGAGCGTCAGGCGATAGCTGCGGCGCAGGTCGAGCAGCGTCAGTTGGCGGTGCAAATCGTCGATGCCGCGCACGGGTTGGCCTTCGAATGCAACCAGGACGTCGCCTTCGCGGACTCCGGCCGTGTCCGCCGGGCTTCCTCCTTCCACCGACAGGATGAGAATGCCGCGAGCGTCGGGCAGATCGTGCAGTCGCACCAAACGCCGCGGAATCTCGATGTCCTGTCCGGCTACTCCCAGGTAAGCGCGTTTTACGCGCCCGTCCCGCATGAGGATCGAACCGATGAACTTCGCCGTGTTGACGGCGATGGCAAAGCAGATGCCTTGCCCCGGAAACACTGCCGTGTTGACGCCCACGACCGCGCCCCTTGCGTCGACCAAGGGCCCACCCGAGTTGCCGGGATTGAGCGCCGCATCGGTTTGAATGACGTTGTCGATCAGCCGTCCGGACTGCGCGCGCAGCGAACGGCCCAGCGCGCTCACGACGCCCGCGGTGACGGTGTACTGCAGCCCGTAGGGGTTGCCGACCGCCACGACCAGCTGCCCCGGGCGAAGTCGCGCAGAATCGCCCAGTTGTGCGGCGTGCAAATCGGGCGCGTCGATTCGCAGCACGGCCAAATCCGTGTGTTCGTCTTGGCCGACGAGTTGGGCGGGCACGTCTCGCCCGTCCAACAGCGACGCGACGATCGTTTTCGCACCGCGAACGACGTGGCTGTTCGTCAAAACAAACCCGTCGGGCGTAAAGATGAAGCCCGAACCGTTGCCGCCGCCTCGGCCGCTCCGCGCTTCTATAGCGACGACGCACGGGCTGACGATTTGCGCGGCGTGCGTTACCGCTTGCGAATACGCGTCGAGCGGCGGGAGCTCCGCGTTCGTCGAGATGAACTGTAAGGTGGCCGTCATAGTGCGACCACAAACCGCGCAAAGGCGCCGCGGGTTGCGCCCCCTCGTCATCGTGCGCCGGTTCGAAGGACGACGAAGAACCCAGGGAGCATTGTCGAACACAGCGTCCGCGCCCGGATGGCGGAATTGGTAGACGCGCTGGTTTCAGGTATCAGTGGCCGCAAGGCCGTGGGGGTTCGAGTCCCTTTCCGGGCAAGTAGATTCGTTTGTTTCCATTAATTTGCTACGTGTCGTGAATTAAATGGAAATCGGGCGACTTTGCATTTTCTTGAAATCGCAGCGTGAGACGTTGCCCGCGGCGTCGCAGTGCGAAAAACATAAAAAGGCGGGCTGCATCGTGAGATGCTCATGCAGAAGTCGCGCGAGTGCGCCACGCCCGAACCGGCCTTCGTACTGCTGAGCGATTCCAGGGCCATCGGCTGAACGCCCAACGCCACAAAATCGCGTCGAGGTGAGCTGAATACGGGTCTCAGAGCCGATTTGTAGTAAACGCCGGGCGATCTGTTCGAGTGAAAGATCGCTTCGAAGGTGAAGGCGCCAGCTCCGCATCTCTTGACGTATTGTGGTAGCGGATTTCGCGTTGATTCCGGGAGTGAACCAACAAAGAACATGCATAGGAATCGTCTTCGAAGACGTCGGTTCGGTGCGCTCGGGGCGGCCCGCTGCGATCCCGACGCCCTCATTCACGTGCAAAGCGCGCGGCACGAATCGTGGCCGCCCTGATAAGTGGCGCAATCCGTAGGCTGTTCTTCGGCATATTGGCAGCGTTCACATCGCCAACGTCCTCGGTGGGACTTTTACGCTGGTAAGAACTGCACGGGATATTTTTGAATTTCGGGGTCTCGCGTCACTAACCGCATTCCTTCCAGCTGGGCTTGCGCAACGAGAATGCGGTCGAACGGATCATGATGGTGATCAGGGAGCGCACCGACCGCGAGGGCATGTTCGGCGAGAATCGGTAAACCGTCGAATCCGAGGGATCGTACGCGAGCGGGAAACCAGCTGGCGGGTTCGCCGGGGACCTTTAGTTTGCCGAGTGCGGCTTTGATCGTGATCTCCCAGGCCACCGCAGCGGAGACATAGATCTCGTTCTCCGCATCCGCGATTGCCGCTCGCGCAGGCTCGGCAAGCTCCTCCGGTTCACCCGCTGCCCAGAGGAACACGTGCGTGTCCAGGAGCAGCCGCACTAGTCTCCTTCAAACAGCCGCGCAATTTGCGCATCCGCCGCATCAAAGTCTGCCGCGATGGCGATAAGCCCGCGATCGAGCCCGAGCCGGCGCGGTGCCGGTTTGCCGACCGGCACTGAGCTTTGCCGCGGGTTCGCCGGCAAGCGCAATGATGATTTCCGACTCGCCGCCCGCGCGCAAGTCGCGCACGAGTGCAGAAAGCTGCGTTTTGGCCTCGTGCATATTGACGGTCTTCATGGACTTAGTCTACCAAACTTAGTCCAGGATGTCCATTGATTCCGCGTTCATCCATCGCTGCGTATCCTCTGCGATGTTGTCGAGCGTTAGGCACGAGGTCGAGAACTCTACGCGGGCTCGCCGTCGGCATGCGCCGCCGGCTGTATATCCGCCGCCTCATCGCCGAGCCGCAATCGCCGCCGCGCCGAGAACATGGCGCCCCGCGCGGGTTCAATGGGCGCGAACGCTGACAAGCCGATTTTTTTGTTCACGTCGTCGTAGATTGCTTCCATGCCGCCGCGAACGAAATAGGTCTCATGCCAGAAACCCGTGCCGCCGGAGTCTTTCACAAAGTCCTGCCACCACAGTTGGTGCGGCTTGCTGCGAGCCCAGCGTTGCAACGAGTCGAAGTCACGCCAGTACTGCCGCATGCCTGCGTGCGGGGGAACGAGTGAATAGAGCATGTTCTCGTGCAAGAGCAGTCCATCGGGTTTTTGCGCGACGCTGCCTTGAATTTTTGGGCCAAAGCCAAACAGCGTTTTGAGACCAGGCAACGTTCGGACCCGCATCCCGAGATAGATGACGACAAGATCGGGATAGGCCGAAAGATCGACGGTTAGGCGTTGGACGGTAGCCATAGAGTGCCTCCGGGCTATTGCACTAGCGGATTGGCCGGCGTCGATGCGGTGAAATTTTTTCCGCCATCTTCCGAGCGCGAAATCGTACGATGCGCTCGATCAACTTTTGCGGCACGGGCTGACTAAACGCAAAGCGGATTGTGCCTTTGTCAACCTCGTACGGGCGTAGACTGCTTCTCGAACGCCGCGACGATAGAACTGCCGGAGAGGTAGAGAGCGTAGTGCTCCTTCCAGGCCGCGAAATGGACGATTGTCGTGCCGAGCTCTTTGTACGTCGGCATGTTGTACGAAATCACTTCATCGGCACCGGGCAGCGCCTTACGGATCGATTTTCGAACGAGCAGCAGCGAATTCTGCACCGTTTCGGGCTTGGACGCGACGTATTCATCCACCGAGCTGAAATTGGCCTTAGGCATTGCTTCTCCTAATTCTTCGGGCTCGAGGACGACTGTTCCTGAGCGCTTGCGATCGCGATGTACGTTACGGTGTCCCAGGCGTTACGTATGCCGATGAAAATGAGAAAGACTGCTCCGCCGGCGATCGCGTACAACGCTTGCGTCCAGACGGTGAGCAGCAGTATGGCTCCGGCCAAAATCGTGCCATACCCAAGCAACGGCAGAATTGCGTACGAGATCCAATCCTCGAGATCGGGATCGTACGTGCTCAAGCGGCGCGTCCGCTTCATTGTGCGCAACGCGGACACGACGCCGCAGAAGCCGGCGATCCCGAGCAGCGTGCCGGGGGCAACCAAAGACTGCCAAGGCGCGGCCAGAATTGCGGAGACCAGCAGCGCGGCGCTAAAATGCAGTACGGTGGGAGTGCTGAACGTTGCAATGCCGTCACTGGTTTTGGAACCTTCCACCCTGTTGACCAGCGTGATCACGACAAACATCAAGCCGGTCAACGCGGCAGCCGACGAACCGATCATGACGTAAAAACTCGACCATGGGACCAGAATCGGCATGGGAGCGTCAGCCATCGTCCGTTCCTGCCGCGGTACTGGCCAGGGATGCTGCAACTTCCCGCGCCGCGCGTTCTCCGGTTTCGAGTGCTCCGTTCACGGTGCCCCCTTGGCCGTCCGTCGACGTGGCCTCACCGGCAAAAAACAGCGTATCATCGACCGGCCCGGCAAGGTCCGCGCGCGCATCGGCTCCGCCGACCGCGACGTAACTGTATGAGCCGCGCGAGAATGGATCGGTGTGCCAGTCATGCACGATGCCGCCGGCGAACTCTCTATGCGCCAGCTCCGACGCGTCGAACAGCGCTCCGAAACCGATCAGCGCACTCTCGAGGAGCTGGTCAGACGATTTATCGTGTAACGCAGTTGCGTTCGGACCGCCGGCCCATGCGACGATCAGCCGGCTGCGCACCGGCAGCTGGGTCCAATAGAACGGAAACGGATGTGCCTCGCAGCGGAAGAACGCGCCGTCACGGTAGCGGCCGCCGCGCACCCGTTCCCAGAAAGCCGTGCGGAATGCGAGCGCCACCTTCACGGCATGGCCCATCTCAATGGCTTGCAGCGCGCTGCGCTTAGGCGCAGGCAAATCGGGGTGGAACGCGATCTCCGTCGCGTCGGCGCGATGCCGCAAGACCCCGACGGGAACCGTTACGACGGCGGCTCGCGCTTGAACCCTTAGCGGTTCTGCGCGGGAAGTTTCTGCATCGACGGTCACGTTGCCGCGGCGCCACACAACTCTCCGCACGACTGTTGAATGGCGCAGCCGAACGCCGGCGGCGGAGCAACCATCCTGCAGAAGCCGGAACATCGCACCATAGCCGCCCAGCGGCCGCGCCGTGCTGGAATCGACGCCCGACTTCCACTCGTCCGCGATCGCCCGAGTGCTGGCAATTCTCGGATCTGCGGCGTCGAATCCCTCGACGAACGCGCGCGCCGCCTTCACGGCTTCACGCATCGCTTCTTGTCCTTCAAAGCGCCGCAAAAATTGCTCGACGCTTTCATCGTGGAGCAGTGCGCGCGCACGCTCGAATATCCCCGCGGAAGTCGTGAAGTCGTCGTCGTTGCGCTGCAGGTCGCCGTTTTGCCCGCACGTCCACGACTCGCCCCGCACGTCGGCCGTCGTCATTCCGGCGTCGCGCAGCAATGCCATGGTCTCGCCGGCAGCACCGTGGATGAACTCTGCGCCCAGTTCGGCCGAAACCGTTGTTCGCGCGATTGCGCGCGACCAAACGCGACCGCCGACGCGATCGCGCGCCTCCAGAACGATCACTCGCAACGCCCGCCGCGCAAGTGTCCGCGCGGCCGCCAAACCTGCGGCGCCGGCACCGATGACGATGGCATCTGCGTCCATGGGCTCAAGGAGTATACCGTTGAGCGCGCCGCACCTCCGGATTAGGCGGCTATGGCAACGGACGGTGCGCTAGACGCGCCTGAGAAAAGAACGTTCCTCCACGAGAATGCAGCGCGTTTCGCGCGCGTGCTTCACGTTGGCTTGCGCATCCGGATCTTCGGCCAAGCGTTGCCGATATTGCTCGTAGGAGGCAAGATCGTCGAAATCGATGAGCGCAACGGCAAAGTTGTTCGCGCCCTCTTTCGGCAAAAAATAGCCAATCAGGCGGCCACCGCAGCGGTCGATGATCGGCGGCCAGCGGCGGGCGTACTGCTCGAAAGCTCCCATAGCATGCGGGTCCAAGGTATAGCGAATGCAGCAAGTGATCATGTGTCCCACGAGTATACCAAGAGAACGTTTCAGGCGGACGTGAAACATGGTCCTCGCATCCGAACGGTCCGGAAACGCATAACGTTGGTTCACCGCAACGTGAAATGTCCGTGTGGTATGCTGTCGGCATGGCAGCGCAAGGCAATTCGCGGCATACCGCGGATCCCGATATCGCCCAAGTCGCGGCGCTGATTTCGGATACCGGGCGCGCAGCGATGATCCTTGCATTGCTGGACGGCGGCGAACTGCCGGCCACGGAGCTCGCGCTGCGGTCCGGTACGAGCCCCCAAGCGGCGAGCGCGCATTTGCGCAAACTGGTCGAAGCCGAATTCATCACCGTAAGGCCGGCCGGTCGTCAACGGTTGTTTCGCTTGTCTTCGCCTGAAGTTGCGAACGTCGTCGAGACGCTGTCCACGATTGCTAAACGGCCGCCGGTCGTTGGGCTAAGCCAAAGCGAAGGCATGCGCCGGCTGCGCGATGCGCGGTCCTGTTACGATCACATGGCAGGCAGGCTCGGCGTCATGTTGACGGATCACTTCGTCGAACGCGGAGCGCTGCGGGCGGCCAAAGAGTCGTTTGAGCTCACGCCGGGCGGCGAACGGTATTTTGCTCGGCTTGGAGTCGATGTGGACCAAGCGCGCGCGAGCAGACGCAGCTTTGCCCGCGCATGCATGGACTGGACGGAACGCAGACCGCACTTGGCCGGCAGCTTGGGAGCTTCGCTGCTCGAGCTGTTCCTGACGTCAGGTTGGGTGGCACGCAGCGCTAAAGACCGAGGCCTTCGCCTTACCCCGCAAGGTCGAGTCGCGCTCAGTCGACGGTTTCACATAACGCTCTAAAGCGCCGAGTTCATACGCTACGGAAAAGGATAGCGTTCCCCGACCGGACGATAATCCTCGGTGCGCATCGAGGAACTCAACGGCATTCCTGAGCAGGACTTCGTTCGAATCCTGAGCGGCGTCTTCGAAGGTTCGCCATGGATCGCTCGAGCCGCATGCTCGAGGCGCCCGTTTGCGAACCGCGCCGAGCTTTGCGCTACCATGCTGACGGCGCTGCAGCATGCACCGCAGGCGGACCGGGCTGCGGTGATTGCGGCGCATCCCGACTTGGCCGGAAGACTCGCGCGTGACGGGCGAGTTACCGCCGAATCGGGCAAAGAACAGTCGGCGGCCGGACTGGACCGGCTCAACGACGGCGAAATAGCGCGTTTCGAACGTTTGAACCGCGCGTATAAACGGCGGTTCGGGTTTCCTTTCGTCATCTGCGCTCGCGCGAATACGAAGGAATCTATTCTGAGTGCAATGCAAGCGCGACTGCGCAACGATGTCGGGACCGAAGTTGAGAACGCCGTCGACGAAATCGGAAAAATTGCCCGCCTGCGTTTGTCGGATATCGTGACGGACTGATGGGCGCATATGCGCTCGAATGGTTGAACCTCGTTTTCCGGTGGCTGCACTTCGTGGCCGGAATATCGTGGATCGGAGCGTCCTTTTACTTCGTGTGGTTGGATAACCACCTCACGCTGCCGCAGCAATCCGATGAGGTTCACCGCGGCGTTTCCGGAGAGTCTGGGCAGTGCACGGCGGCGGCTTCTATCACAATCAGAAATACCCGACGGGTCCCAAAGGCATGCCGCTCACGCAGAACCTGCATTGGTTCAAATGGGAAGCGTATACGACTTGGCTTTCCGGGATGGCGATGCTCGCGATCGTCTACTGGGCCGGCGCAGCAACGTATCTGATCGACAAGAGCGTGCTGGATCTCTCGCCGGGGCCGGCAATCGCCATCAGCATCGGTTCGCTGATCGTGGGGTGGGTCGTATACGATACGCTCTGTCGGCTCTTGCGCAATCGCCCTTTGCTGCTCGGCGTTGCCGTATTTGCATTTTTGGTGCTCATGTCGTGGGTGCTCTTTCACATCTTCGGCGCACGCGCGGCATACATTCACGTCGGCGCCGTCATCGGTACGATCATGGTCGCCAACGTCGCGTACGTGATCATTCCGGGTCAGCGCAAAATGCTCGCGGAGATCCGCGCCGGCCGAGAGCCGGATCCTGCTCCGGGATTGCGCGGCAAGACCCGCTCGGTGCACAACACGTATTTCACGCTGCCCGTGCTGTTTACCATGATCAGCATCCATTACCCCATGACCTACGGCAGCAGTTGGGGATGGCTGGTACTGGCAATCATCGGGCTTGCCGGCGTATTGGTGCGCTATTTCTTCATACTGACCCACAAAAATAGGTTTGTGCCGGCACTGCTGGTCGGCGCCGGCGCGCTGCTCGCCGGCGTGGCCATCGCCATTGTGCCGCGGCAGCCCTCGACCCTCGCAACGAAGGTAACCTTTGCGCAGGTGCAGCCGATCTTCGAACGCCGATGTGCGGTGTGCCATGCTGCGCATCCCAAGCAACCCGGGTTTGCCGCCGCGCCGGCGGGCGTGCTGCTGGATTCCAAGCAGCATATCAGGGCCAATGCGCAGCGCGCGTACGAACAAGCGGTGGCGTCCCACGCAATGCCTTTGGGCAACGTTACCGGCATGACGGACAGGGAGCGCGCGCTGATCGGAGCTTGGATATCGTCCGGAGAACGGTGAGAAGCAATGCTTTCAACCCATGTACTCGATATTTCACGCGGCCGTCCGGCTAGCGGCATCGGCGTGGAGCTCTACCGCCTTCACTCTTCGGCTCGCACGTTGGTTGCGCAGGCGGCCACCGACGGGGACGGACGCATTGCAGCGCCCTTCGGCGGAACGCTGGAGCCAGGCGTGTACGAACTCTGTTTTCGAGTTGCCGAATACTACGAGGACTGCTTTTTCGAGCTGATTCCCATACGCTTCCGTATTACGGAACGCGGCGGCAAATATCACGTGCCGCTGTTGCTTTCGCCGTACGGTTACACGACGTACCGCGGCAGCTAACGCTAGCGCCCCGAGCCGGAAGCTTTGAAGGCAGCCCATCCGCCGTAGTGCGATATATCTTCGAAGTGTCGCTCTTCGATGAGCGCACGCGGATAGATCATCGCGTTGACCGTGGAGCCGTCTTGCAGCTCGATTGGAGACTTCGTACAAATCGGGCGGTTCGCATGCAAGCAGATGCTCGTGCTGCGCGTCGGTGAACTCGTAGAGTTCGCCCTCGATTGAAACGCCGCCGGCAGCAACTTCATAAATGCCGGGATGCTCGTCCCGTACCGAGTGCAGACGATACTTGGGTGCGGTGAACGCTTTGCCCACAAATACAGCCTGACCGAGATTTGTATGATCGGGCTGCCCGCGCAGCGCCGATCCGCAAATGAAGAAACGCATTGCACGCCGCCTTCTTTCTAGGGCACGATCTTGTCGACTTCGACGATGGACAGGGCAAGCGCCCGGACTCCCAGCTCCAGATCGCTGTCGGCCGTGCGTTCTGCACCCACGTGGCTGTGGCCGCCGATGCTCGGGACGAAAATCATTGCAGCCGGCGCGATGCACGCCAAACACATGGCGTCGTGGCCTGCGCCGC
Source organism: Vulcanimicrobiota bacterium (assembly GCA_963777315.1). Taxonomy (GTDB): domain Bacteria; phylum Vulcanimicrobiota; class Vulcanimicrobiia; order Vulcanimicrobiales; family Vulcanimicrobiaceae; genus CAVYEM01. The sequence goes on along the minus strand of CAVZQC010000002.1, from coordinate 488,505 downwards.
TGGCAACGTCCATCGCCCGCAGATCCATCGTTTCGATTGCGCGGCGAACCGCCGCGCGGAGCGCAGCGTTCATGGGCGTGGCCGCGCGGGCTTCGAGGCGCTGCAGGCCGATCTTCACGCGGCGGCGCGTTTGGGCTTGGGAAATTGCCCGGCTCAGCGCGCCTTCGATCGCATCGATGCGATCGGCGTGCGCAGAACGCGCATCGATAGAAAACGTCGCGCGAGCAGGAATGACGTTCGTGCCGTTGGGCTCGGCGACGATGCGCCCGACCGTCGCCACGCATTCTCCGGCGGCACCGGCGGCGGCTTCAAGGGCCAGAATGATTTCGGCGGCAGCGCACAACGCATCCGAACGGCGGTCCATCGGCACCGTACCCGCGTGGCCGCTTTCGCCCTCGACCGTCACACGATAGCGGCGCTGCGCGGCGATCGCGGTGACGATGCCCAAAGAGATGCGGGCCGCGTCCAGCACCGGTCCCTGTTCCACGTGCAGCTCCAGATATGCCGCTGCGCGATTTTCGCTTCGCTCGGCGACGTCCGGCAAGAGCCCGGCGTCGCGCGATGACAGTGCGCTTTCAAGCGAGATGCCCTGGTCATCGGGCATCGCCAGAGCGTCGCCTGCACCCGTCAAACCGGCGAATACCGAGCTGCCCAAGCAGCCCATTGGAAAACGGCTGCCCTCCTCGCCGATCCAGGCAGCCGCTTCAACCGGGTGATTCGTCGCGACTTCACCGTGCACGAGCAGATCCAGCGCGCAAAGTGCGCCGGCCACGCCGTAGGCACCGTCGTAGGCCCCACCGGTCGGAACCGTGTCCAGATGCGAGCCGACGAGAATCGGCGCCAGATCGTCGCGGACTCCGTGCTTGCGCGCAAACAGATTGCCGACGCGGTCCTGGCTGAGAACGAAACCGGATTGCAACGCCCATTGGGCAAACAAATCACGCGCTGCGCGCTCCTGCGGCGTGGCCGGGCGTCGATCGATCCCGTCGGCGTGCCGGCCGAGCTTTGCCAGTTCCGCCAGACGCTCGACGACGCCGGTTTTCGCGCGCGCGATCATCGCGGCGGATGGTGGGCGATCCAATGACGCGCAACGTCGACGCGGCGGCAGATCCACACCTGTTCGTGCTTCATCATATGGTCCAAAAAACGTTCGACGGCGCCTGCGCGTCCTGGCCGGCCCGCCAGCCGCGGGTGCAATCCGACCGACATCAACTTGGGCGAGCTTCGGCCTTCGCGATACAGCGTGTCGAACGCGTCGCGCATGTATTCATAATAACCTGAGGGCGATGAGAATCCCGGTGACACGCACCATTTCATATCGTTGACGTCCAGGGTGTAAGGAATCACCAGGTGATCTTTTCCCGAGACGTTGACCCAGTACGGAAGGTCGTCGTTATACGCGTCCGAGTCGTACAAAAAGCCGCCCTCTTCCACGACGAGCCGCCGGGTGTTTTCGCTGGGAGCGTAGCGGCAGTACCATCCATAGGGCCGTTCGCCGATGGTGCGCGCGATCGACTCTACGGCTTTTTTCATCTCCTTGCGTTCTTTCTTTTCGCTCATGTCGTGAAAGCCGACCCAGCGATAACCGTGCGAACAAACTTCGTGACCGGCATTGCGGATGGCCGCGGCTGCTTGCGGATTGCGTTCCAATGCGAGCGCCGCTCCGAAAACGGTCAGCGGGAGGCTGCGATCGGCAAACAGACGCATGAGCCGCCAGAAACCGGCCCGGCTTCCGTATTCGTAGACGGACTCGACGATCAGATCGCGCTTTGCCGGGCCAACGGTGGCGCCGGGAACCTCGGTGAGATACAGCTCGGAAGCGCGGTCGCCGTCGGGGATCGAGTACTCCGATCCCTCTTCGTAATTCAGTACGATCTGGACCGCGATGCGCGCTCCGCCGGGCCATCGCGGATCCGGAGGAGTGGCGCCGTAACCAACCATGTCGCGCGCGTACATTGCCATGCCGATTCGATGTCGCGAAGATCGAAACGAACCCTTCCCGGCAATCCGGGCCGCGGGCGCGACGGGCTACGAATCGAGCGGATACCGATCGACGTCGAAATATGCGCCCTCGTCTTGCGTCTCCCGAGCAATGCAAATGAGCGCGGGGTCCGTGCGCAGCTCGCGCAGCGAGTCGCCGGGCGGCAGTGCCGGAATCCGCGATCGCGCAGCAGCGGAAAAAAATACCGGATGGCCGGGCTGCGCCCCCCGGCGGGGATAGACAAGGTCTGCGCCCGCTGCCGAATCGCAAATGCTCGCAATCAGCGAGCGCGTCACCAACGGCTTATCGCCGAGCAGAACGATAATCGGCTGCTCCGGCGGCAGCGCTTCGTGGGCGAGCTCGAGCGAGTGCGACATGCCCAACTCCGGATGCTCGTTGAGCACGACCGTCAGGCCCGGCGCGGTTTGCAAGAACGTTGCGAGATCTGGGCTGGCAACGATCAGTGGATCCCAATCACGGCAGGCCGCTATCGCGTGCTGGATCATCGGCTTGCCGCGAAAAGGCATCAGCAACTTTTGCCGGCCCATGCGTTCGGACCGGCCCGCCGCAAGAATCACGGCGCGTACGTTCACGGCGTCCCGCGCACCGCCCCGCCTCCGCCGGTGAGTCTGCCGCCGCTGCGGCGATGTCCGATTGCGATCAGTTCCGCGCAGATCGAAACCGCCGTTTCCTGCGGCGTGCGGGCGCCGATGTCCAATCCTACGGGTGCGCTTAGGCGTTGGATCTGCTCGCCGGTAACGCCGAGCTCGCGTAACTGATCGAGCCGGCGCGCGTGCGTCCTGCGGCTTCCCATCACGCCGATGTATCCGGCGCGGCTCTTCACCGCAATCCGCAAAAGCGGAACGTCGAATTTTTCATCGTGCGTCAGTACGATGAGCGCGGTTCGCTCGTCCACCGGCGCGTCCGTGAGAAATTCGTCCGGCCACCGCACGGCAATCGCATCCGCGTCCGGAAGGCGTTCGCGCGTCGCAAACGCGGGGCGCGCGTCGCAAACGGTGACGTGGTATCCCAGAAATTTCGCGACGTGCGCGACGGCGTTGGTGAAATCCATCGCTCCAAAAATGTACATCTGCGGTGCGGATGCGATGCGCTGGAGAAAAACTTCCACCGTTCCGTGCGGTTCGCCGGACTCGCCGTACGTTCGCGTCTGCGGCACATGGTTTGCCGCGTTCGAACGAAGCTCGGCGGCCACGGCGGCGTCGAGCCCGCCGTTTCCCAGCGTACCGGCTACGCCGCCCGCGAACGCGCAAAGGCGCGAACCGGCAAGCGGTCCCGTCAGACGAACTGCCAGACCGGCGAGATCGTCGCTCTGTGAGCGCGTAGAGACCACCGCCGCAATGTCCGGGGCAAGACGTTCGATGAAAACCCGCAGTTTGCCGCCGCACGTCAGGCCGACCGCTTGCGCGTCGGCATCCGAAATGCCGTACTCAACGATGCGCGCCGGCGCGCCGCTCAGAATCGAGCCGGCTTCTTCGACCAACGCTGCTTCGACGCAGCCGCCGCTCACCGAACCGGCGAGTTCGCCGGCGTTCGTGATCGCCAATGCCGCTCCCGGATCGCGTGGAGCCGAACCGCGCACGTCCACGAGCGTGGCCAGTGCAATTTCGCGCCCGGCACGCTGCCAGCCGGCGATGTCGTCCAGCAGATCCAGCATTGGAACATGGCTTCCACGCGGCTGTGGTGAAATCCGTATCATGTGGGAGCGATACCTCCAACCCACGTCGGTGCCGGAAGCGCTCGCTCTCCTGGAACAGCAGGACGGCCAAACGCGAATCGTGGCCGGCGGAACCGACGTCTTGGTCGAGTTGCAGCGCGGCGGCAAGCCCGCGCGCACCCTCATCGATATCACCAAGCTCGATGAACTTCGCTACGTGCGGTCCGACGCGGATCACATCGCCATCGGCGGCATTGCGACCCACAATGACGTCATAGCATCGCACGCCTGCGTTCTTCACGCGCTTCCGCTCGTGCAAGCCTGCCTGGAAGTGGGCGCCCCCCAAATTCGCACGCGCGGCACAATCGCGGGCAACGTGCTGACCGCGTCGCCGGCTAACGACACCATCACGTCGCTGGCCGCACTGGACTGCACGATTACGCTGCAAAGCGCCAAGGGCACGCGCTGCGTGCCGATCGCCGAATTCTATTGCGGGTTTCGCAGGACGGTAGCCGCTAGCGATGAGCTGCTCACCGAAATCCGGTTTGCGAAGCTCGGCGCCGCTCGCCGGGGCCTATTCCTCAAGCTCGGATTGCGACGCGCGCAAGCCATTTCCGTCATCGACGCAGCGTTCGTCATCGGCTTCGACGGTGAACGCGTTCGAGACGCGAGCATTACGCTTGGGTGTTTGGCGCCCACCATCGTCCATGCACGGTCCGTCGAAGCGTATCTGCTCGGCAAGCCGCTCGATGACGCCGCTCGCCGTGAAGCCGGGCGTTTAGCAACGCTGGACGTCGCACCGATCGATGACGTGCGCGGTTCAAAAGAATATCGCGCGGCCATGCTGGCCGTCTTCATCGAAGACGGCCTTAAGCGAATCGCGGAAAACCGCTGCGCCGAAGGACTCCCTGGTGCGCCGGTGCTGTTGGATACTTGCAGCAAGCCCGCCGCCACGCCCGCTGCATTCGCGGGAACGATTGAAACGACGATCAACGGCCGAGCAACTGCGATCGCCGGCGCGCAGCACAAAACGCTGCTGAACGCACTGCGTGACGACGTCGGTTTGATCGGTGCAAAGGAAGGCTGTGCCGAGGGCGAGTGCGGGGCATGCACGGTGTGGCTCAACGGACAGGCCGTCATGTCGTGCCTTGTGCCCGCCGCGCAAGCGCACGGCGCGGACGTCACCACCGTCGAAGGTTTGGCCCGCGGCGACGAACTGCATCCTTTGCAGGAAGCCTACATCGACCGCGCTGCCGTTCAATGCGGTTTCTGCATCCCCGGCATGATCATGGCGGGCGCAAAACTGCTGCAGGAGCATCCGCAGCCGACTCTGGAGCAGTACCAGGCTGCAATCAGCGGCAATATCTGCCGCTGCACGGGCTATCGCAAGATTCTCGACGCCATGGCTGCGGCCGGCGAACGGACGATGCGCGAGGCGGTCGAAGTTTGAACTTCGTCGGAAGGCCTATGGCGCGCACGGACGCGCTTGAAAAAGTGACGGGAGCGGCAGCCTATCCGGCAGACCTCGTGCGGCCCGACATGGTGCGGCTCAAAGTCGTATTCGCCCAGCGGGCGCACGCGCGCATCGTTTCGATCGACATATCCGAAGCGATGGCAATTCCCGGCGTCTTGGGGGTCTTTACGTCCAAGGACGTTCCGTACAACCGTTATGGGCTGATAACCGAGGATCAACCGGTACTTTGCGACGACGTCGTGCGACACCACGGCGACAAGGTGGCAGTCGTAGCGGCACAGACGCAGGCGGCGGCGGATTCGGCTGCCATGCGCGTCAAAGTCTCGTACGAAGACTTGCCCGCAGTTACGGACGCGCGAGCGGGGATGATGCCGGACGCTCCGCTTGTGCACGCCGATCGTGAAACCAACGTGCTGGCGCACGTACAAATCCACAAAGGCGACGTCGAGAGCGCATTTGCGAGCGCGCACGTGGTCCTTACCGGCGAATTCGAAACGTCGTGGCAGGAACACGCATATCTGCAGCCCGATGCCGGCATTGCGCTTTACGAAGGCGATAAACTCGTCGTGGTAACCGCGGGACAGTGGTTGCACGAAGATCGCAAGCAGCTCGCCAAGATGCTGCATCTCAAAGACGACGACGTGATAGTGCGCTACGCAAAAATCGGCGGCGCCTTCGGCGGCCGGGAAGATTTGAGCGTTCAGACCGCCCTCGCGCTGGCGGCATGGAAGCTCAAGCGCCCCTGCGCCATCATTTGGACGCGGGAAGAATCGATAATCGGACATCACAAACGGCATCCGTTTTCGATACGATCCAAGTGGGCCGCGCGGCGCGACGGCCGCATCCTCGCCGCCCGGACCGAACTGGTTTGCGATGGGGGCGCGTACGCGTCGACGAGCGTCGAAGTGCTCAAAGGCGCGACGCTTTTTGCCAGCGGCTGCTACGAGATCGAAAACGTCGCATCGGACGGTTACGCCGTCTACACGAACAACGTGCCCAGCGGAGCCTTCCGCGGCTTCGGATCGCCTCAAGCGCAGTTTGCCGCCGAAAGCATGGTGACCCGTCTCGCGCACGCGCTCGACATCGATCCGGTCGAAATTCGACTGCGCAATATGTATCGCGAAGGCAGCATCGAGCCTACGCAGCATCCGCTGCCCGCCGGCGTCGGAGCCGTTCCTACTCTCGAACGGTGCATTCGAGAAGGCCGCAAACGGCTGCAGTACGGGGTGCCCGATCACCGGCCCAAAACGCATTTGCGCCGCGGGGTCGCAATCGCGTCGGGCATCAAAAACGTCGGCTATTCGTTCGGATTTCCGGAGCAGGCGACCGCAACCGTGGAACTGTTCGGCGAACGCGATATTCAAGCCGCAACGGTGCGCTGCGGAGCGGCCGAGGTCGGACAAGGCGTTCACACCATCTTGCGGCAGATCGCAGCGCAGGCTCTGGCCGTGCCGTTCGAGATCGTTCGAATGGTGACGGACGACTCGAGCACCGCGCCGGATGCCGGCAGCGCGTCCGCGTCCCGGCTCACGTTGATGGCCGGACGCGCGGTCAAGGATGCGGCCGAATCCGCAAAGGCCAAGTTTCCCGGGCCGGACGCACGCGCAACGGTGCAATTCCGTCCGGGTGCAACGACGCCGATCGATCCGCAAACGACCGCCGGGACGCCGAATTATTCGTACGGTTATGTTTCGCAGGCGGTCGAAGTGGAAGTCAACACGCGTACCGGACAAGTGCGCGTGCTGAAGATACTGAGCGTTCACGATGTCGGACGCGCAATTAATCCACAGCAGATCGAAGCCCAGGTCGAGGGATGCTTGGCGCAAGCCGTCGGGTACACTCTCACCGAGCATCTGCAATGCAAAGCCGGTAAAATTCAAACGCCGTACTTGAGCACGTACTTGCTGCCGACGACGCTCGACATGCCGACCGAAGTGTACACCGAGATCTTAGAAGGCGCCGATCCGCACGGTCCGTTCGGGGCGCGGGGCGTTGCAGAGATGGCGCTGGTTCCGTTTGCCGCCGCCGTGGCGAGTGCCATTCATGCCGCGACCGGAGCTTGGGTTTGCGAACTGCCGATGACGCCCGAACGCGTCCTTCGCGCTTTGGCGCACTCAGCGCAACTCGTCGCGGACGAGCGCGCGAGCGATCCGATTGTGCCGCTCGATCAGCCCATCTAAATCCAGATCCACGAACTTGCCGTCGCGGATGCGCTGCCGGCCGTTGATGATGCTCAAGTCCACGTTGCCGGGACGGCAGAAGAGCAGCGAGGCGATTGGATCGTGTACGGCCGCGCCGGCGAGCGGCAGCGTGTCGATGCGATAGCCGACGACGTCGGCCGCCATCCCCGGCGCAAGCATCCCAATGTCGTCGCGGCCCAGAACCCGCGCACCGCCGCGCGTTGCAAAGGAAAGCGCCGTCGTTGCGGTCATCGCCGACGGATCGCCGCCGGCACGAGCGAGCAGCAGCGCTTGGCGCGCTTCGTCGAGCATCGACGAAGCATCGTTGGATGCCGAACCATCGACGCCCAGCCCAATGCGAGCTCCCGCGCGCGCAAGCCGGGCGATGGGCGCAATGCCCGACCCCAGGCGCAAGTTCGATGTGGGACAATGTGCGATGCCGGTATGCGTACGGCCCAGAACTGCGGCGTCGGCGTCGGAGCTGCACACGGCGTGGGCGTGCCAGACATCCTCGCCCGTCCACCCCAAATCGGCAGCAAGCTCGACCGGCCTTCTTCCGAACCGTTTTGTGCAAAAGCGCTCTTCGTCCATCGTTTCCGCAAGATGCGTGTGCGAATGCACGTTGTTCGCGCGCGCGAGCGCCACGGTTTCGCGCATCAAATCCGCCGAAACGGAAAACGGCGAGCAAGGGGCGAGTACGATGCGCGTCATCGAGAAGCGAGCCGCGTCGTGATATGCATCGATCGCGCGCTGCGAGTCGCGCAGAATGACGCCTTCGTCTTCCACGATGCTGTCCGGTGGCAGGCCGCCGCGCGATTGTCCCACCGACATTGAGCCGCGCGCAGCGTGAAATCGCATGCCCATGACGCGCGCCGCCTCGATTTGATCGTCAATGCGCGCGCCGTTCGGCCAGATGTAGCAGTGATCGCTCGTGGAGGTGCAGCCCGTCAGCATCAGTTCCGCCATCGCGGTCATCGTCGAAACGGCAATCGCCTGCGGCGTCATTCTACCCCAAATCGGATAGAGCGCCGTAAGCCAATCGAAAAGTCCTGCGTTTTGCGTTCCGGGGACGTTGCGCGTGAGAGTTTGATAGAAGTGATGGTGGGTATTGACGAGCCCCGGAAGCAAGATGAGATTGCTCGCGTCGAGCGTGTAGTCCGCCTCCCCCGGTACGTCGACGCTGCGCCCGAGCTGCTCGATGACGTTGTCGCGAATGAGGACGGCAGCGTCTTGGTAGGTGCAGCCCGCGTCGTCGAACGTTGCCAAAAATGCCGCCTTGCGAAGAAGCAACGTGGTCATCGCGCTTGAACGCACTCCTCGCGCATGGTATCGACTTCTCCGGTGAGCAGACGAGGACCGCCGCGAAATTCTACCAAGCAGGTGCTTGGTTTTGGATTAAAATACTGCGCTCCGCTCGATATGTCGTCTGAGCTGAAAGGGGTACGACCGGCGTACTTGAAAACCGAGCCGCTCGGTTCTCCAACCGGTGACTACCGAAAAAGGAACATGTATGAAACGAATCGTTATTACGGCGGCACTTTTTCTGTCGGCGTGTCTGGCCGGCGCCGCTGCACCGATGCAATTGCCGCCGCAGCCCAAAGTGCATCCGGCGGGAATACCCGCCGACGCCGTGCTGGTTTCGCCGTGCGTCGCCGGCATGGGCGATCACTGGGCCAACCCAAAGGATCTGCCGGTCGGGCCGATATACGGCACCTATAACGGCAAGCCGGTGTTCACCGAAATCATGATCGATCAACAGGATTTCGTGCAGGGAAAAAGCTTTGAAGACATGCTCAAGCCGCTGCCGGGCTATCAGATCGATCACGTCGACGTCGAATTCGAACCGCACGGCCATGAAGGCTATCCCATTCCGCACTATGACGTTCACGCGTACTACGTGCCGCACGCCGTGCACATGGCCTACTGCCCGAACGGCATACACATCACGAAATAACTGTCCCGCTCGGGAGGCTCGGGACACTAGGTCGGCGGCCTGTCGGGAAACGTCACGATGAATTCGCTGCCATGACCTAACCGGCTCGATACGGTTACGTCGCCGCCGTGCCTGCGCGCCAAAGCGCGCGCGATCGGCAGTCCCAGTCCGGTTCCGTCCGCGCGGTGCCGCGCGGTTTGAACCCGCCAGAACCGATCGAATATGCGGTCCAGTTGATCTTTGTCGATTCCTATGCCCGTATCGCGTACGCGTACGCTCACGCCCCTGCGGTCTTGGGAGGCCTGGACCTCCACGCTGCCCCCTACCGGCGTGTAGCGCAACGCGTTCTCGAGCAGATTGCCGATGATGCGCTCGATTTGGTCCGGGTTCCCGTATGCCCGGATGCCGCTTTGCGTGCGGCTCGCGAGCAGGACGTTTTGCTTATCGAAAGCCGGCCGGTAGAGCCGAACGACGGTGTCGATCAAACTCGCAAGATCGACGACGAACAGCTCGCGTTCGATCGAGCGATCGGCTCGAGCCAGCAAGAGCAGATCGTCGGTCAGGCGGCGCATCTGTTTTGCCGCCTGCGATATCGCCGCGAACCGATCGCGATCGGCCGTCCGCATTCCGGCGTCGTCGCGCAAGGCCGCATCGGCATTGCTGTTCATCACCGTGATGGGGCCGCGCAGTTCGTGTGAAGCATTTGCGCTGAACTCCTGCAGCCGTTCGTAGCTGGTGCGAATCGGTCTGACGGATCCGACCTGAAGGTACCTGCCGCCCAGCGCGCTCGCAGCCAGCGTGAACAGGCCGCCGATGATGAGTATCACGTCCAAGTGCCACGCATCGCTGCGGATCTGTCCGACGTCCTGTGCTGCTCGAACCCAACCGACGACGGCGCCCGTGCGCGGATCGATCAGCTCTTTCGTGCGCGTTCGCAACACTTGCGCCGCACTGACTTGATAGAATGCTTCAGAAAACGTGGTCAGACGCTTTTGCGCCGGAACCAGGCCTTCGGACCCGACCAAACTTCCGCTGCGGTCGAACCATTGCAGCCCTTCGCCGCGGGCGAGCAGCGCCGTCGCCGACAGACTATGTTTGATCGCGACGGGATTGCCGCCTTCGATGCGTACGCTGCGCGCCCCGACCGACAGCAGTATCTCCAGCCGCGCGGCCATCTGGGATTCCAGGCTCGAGTCGAACGAAAAATGGATGGCGAGCGTGAACCCCAGCAGCAGCAGCGCGAAAACCAAAAAGTACGAAACGAAAAGGCGGCGCTCCAGGCCGCGCGGGACCGCCGTTTCCCGGCTAGTTCGCCGCTGCGAGCCGGTAGCCGGCGCCATAGACGTTCGCCACGACGTCGCGCCGGGCGCCGGCGGCGCGGACTTTGCGCCTGATGTTCGTTATGTGCGTTTTTATGGCGCTGTCCGCGGTGTTGCTGTCGAACGACGCAACTTTGTCGAGCAGCATCGACCGGGTGAAAATTTGCGACGGATTGCGCATGAGGGTTTCGAGGATCGCAAACTCGGTTGGAGTGAGCGCCACGGCTTGGCCTGCGAAGGTTACCGACCGTTTGCGCGGATCGAGCCTCAGGCCGGCCTGCTCGATGACGGGATCGCGATCCTCGGCGGCGCGCCGTCCCAGTGCCCGGACTCGGGCCGAAAGCTCCGACAGATCGAAGGGCTTGACCAGATAGTCGTCCGCGCCCGCGTCCAACGCCCTGACTTTGTCCTCGACCGTGTCCCTGGCCGTCAGCATCAGAATCATCGAATCGATTTTCGCGCAACGCAGGCGGCGGCAAATCTCCAAACCGTCCATTCCGGGCAGCATCACGTCGAGCAGGACGACGTCGTACACGCTGCTTTCACCGTAGGCCAAGCCCGCGGGGCCGTCCTCTGCGACGTCGACGACGTGGCGCTGGCGACGCAAATCTCCGGCCAAAGGCTGGGAGATGTCCCGGTCGTCTTCGACGATCAAGATGCGCATCGCACCGGAATACTGCGCCGCATCGGCAACGGTTTCCCGGATTGGAGATGGATAGAGCCCCATGGGGCAACGATACCGGCGCAAAGTCCAGAGACCGTCAACTGCTCGCTGTGCAACCAATCTTGGCCGCCGATGATATAATGAATCATGGACATTCCGCCGTCCGTCGTTAACCTCGACGGCGAGTTTGACGTTTACAAGGCAAAGCAGGCCGCCGCGGAACTCGCTGCCGCGGACGAAGCAGAGTGCGCCATCGTCAACCTGGAAGCCGTGCGCTATTTCGACGCATCTTTTTTGGGTGCGCTGGTCCGGTTGGCCAACCTGCGAAGCACTCGCGGGCTGGCCGAACCCCTGCTGGTCGTGCCCGACCCGTTTCAGCGGCATTTGCTGGAGATTGCCGGGTTGGAGGAGCGCTTTACGGTTTTTGAAACGCTCGATGAAGCGCTCGAGCACAAGCCCGCGGCGTCATCGAAGCAAGACAGCGGGACGCCCGCGTAGTCACGCGCCGCATGGCGCGGTTCACTTCTGCAGCGCCAACCGGCGAAGGACCGGCCCAACGGCCAAGCCCTGTACCACCAGACTGATGAGGACCGTCCCGTAGACCGCTTCGACCAAGTCGCTGCGGTGAGCCAGGCTCGGCGGGAGCGCCAGTACGAGCGCGACGGAGAGCGCGCCTCGCATTCCCGATAACGCAATTGCGTGCTGCCAGGCCCGTCGTTTTACCGCGCCGGCCAGCGGAAGCACCACGTACGACAGAAACACCCGAGCCGCCGCAATAAGGGCAAGGGTCAGCACGATGAGAAGAGCGCTGTGCGCTAGGCGCGCGAGCTCTATGCGCAGCCCCATCAGCAAAAACACCAGCGAGTTCGCGACGAAGGCGAGCGCTCCCCAAAAAAACGTGACCGCGTCGTCGTTTTCTCCCGTAGCGGGATCGCGCTCGAATCGCTGCAAGGCAATGCCGGCCGCGACCGCCGCGAAGATGCCGGAAAAATTGAGCCGGTCCGCGATGAGGTAAGCGCCGTAGCCCGCTACTATGGTGGCGACGATTTTCAGCAATACGTTGCGCGTCCCGAGCAGTGCCGCAGCTGCCAGCAGCGCGCATGCAACGCCGATTCCCGCGCCGGCGATCGAAACGGTCAGCGCGTGCGCTGCAATGGGCAACGGCGCAAGGCTGGAACGCGCTACCATCATCGCCACAAACACGCCGTACAAGACGATCGCGACCCCGTCGTTGAAGAGCGATTCGCCTTCGATGACCGCTGCAAGATTGGCCGGCACGGACGCACGGCGCAATACGGGTATCACGGCAATTGGATCCGTAGCGGCAAGTATGGCGCCCAGCAGCAATGCGGGATGCAGCGGAAGCAGTCCGGCCGCATACAGGCCCGCGCCGGTAAAAAGCGCCGTGATGATGACGCCCGGAAGCGCCAGCACGGCAACTGCGAACCAATGCCGCAGCAAGGCGGAACGGTCGACGTTCCAAGCCGCCTCGAAGACCAGAGCCGGCAAAAACACGAACAGCAGGGAGGGCGCAAAGTGCGTTTGGGCGGCACGGATCTGAAAGGGAACCGATGCGAGCAGCAGCGCGACGCTGTACGGTATGCGCAAGCGCTCTGCAAGTATTCCCACGACCATGGCAACGGCCAGCAGACCCACCACCGTCGCGACGCCCAGTTGCAGTCCTTCCATTCGCGAGCGTTATTCGCTCACGCGGGGCGCCGTTGCTTTAGATCGTCACACGGCCTTTCGATCGCAGACTGCCGCGCGGCGCCGCGACGCCCAAAATGCGTAGAGGCAATCATGACCGCGAATAAAGCGACGAACGGAATCAACGATGCGAAAAATGCAAATGCCTGAATGTGGTAAGGATGCCCTGTCGCTCCGAACATGTGCTTACGATGCAGCCGAAGAGAGCTTGTCCAGCGATTCGCACACGTCGAACACTCGCGCGAGGCCGGTGATCGCAAACAGGCGGCGCAATTTGAGATCCGGGGCGACGACGCGCACGATTCCCAAGCGTCCGCGTTCGCGCAGACGCTTTTTCAACCCGACGAAACAGCCTAAGGCGCCCGCGTCCAAATAGCGCACGTCGGTCAGATCAAGCACGACGACGTCGGCGTCCGCATCGCGCAGGGAGCGCTCGGTCGCTGCTCGAGACGCAAAATCCAGATCGCCGGACAGGCGAACGATCTGATGCGCAAAGGGCGAGATGCACAGCACGTCGGTATCCTCTTTCATGCCGCTCGCTATGCGGCACCGGCTCATTCTCGCAGGGCATCGTCAAGAAAGCATCAAGCCGGCGACGTGCAGCGCCGACCATTTCTTGACCATCGTGCGTGATAGTCAGGGCATGCTTTCGATCAAACACAGCCGCATAACGCTCGGCGGTTCCACGGCTATGGCGCCCCTGGCGGTACGCGGACTGGCCGAATTGGTCGACCGCCCTGAAGGGTTGGAAATATCCGTGCGCGGTGAAGGTTCGTGGCACGGCGTGGCCGACGTGCTCAACGGATCGATCGACGCTGCGTTCACCGACGTGCAGTTCGACGATTCGGCTCGCGATGCGATCTCGTACCCGATTGCCGCTTTTTCGATTGCGTTCATCGCCCATCCGCAATCCGGCGTGAGGGCACTCACGCGAGCGCAATTGGGTCGCGTGCTGCTGGGCCGCGCGAGCAACTGGTCGCAACTGGGAGGCTCCGATCTCCCCATCGTGCTGGTGAACCGCGACACTTCTTCGGGAGTGCGCAGCATCGTCGAGCAAAAGGTGCTTTGCAACCAGTCCGTCGCGAGGGCGAAAACCGCCGGCTGCAACCGGTCGGCGGCACTGGCCGTGCAGCGCGTACCCGGTGCGATTGCTTACGTCGCGCTGCCCGCGGCTCGCGGCTTAGACGTCACTCTGCTGTCGATAGACGGCGTAGGGCCGCAAAACGAAAGCGTTTTGCGCGGCGCTTACGACCTGTGGACCTGCGGTTACGTGCTGGCGCACCGCGCGATGCATCCCCGCATCGCGCAGCTGCTCGACCATTTCGATCGTCAATCCGATCTCTACGAAACGCTGGGCTACATTCGGCTCAACGGCATGAGCATTCTCCCGAATCTCGAGCGCGAAGCAGCTTTCGGCTAGCCGTCTTGACGGCGGCATTGGATGGGCAAAGAGCCGGAAGTGCGGGCCCTTCTGATCGTCAATGAAAAATCGCGATACGGCGCTCGGGACGCGGATCTGGTGCGCCGCACGCTCGCGTTTGCCGGAATCGATAGCCGAGGCAGCCTTGAAGGCCCAGATTTCGACGTAGTCGTTGCCGCAGGCGGTGACGGAACGGTCGTGCGCACGATACCGTTAGCGATAGCGCGCAAAGTACCGCTGGGGATCGTGCCGCTGGGTACGTTCAACGATCTTGCCAAGACGCTCGGCGTGCCCGCGAACGTCGGCGATGCATGCGCCGCCATTGCAGCCGGACGAACGCGATGCATCGACGTGGGCACCGTAAACGGCGTCTATTTCGTCAATGAAGCCAGCGTTGGGCTCTCCACGCGGGTCGCCCGGCGGCAAACGACTTCGGTCAAGCGCCGCTTCGGCGCGCTCGGAGTCATTTCAACGACCTTGCAATCGTTGGCGCAAGCGCGGCCGTTCAGAGTGGAGCTGCAGTACGGCGGAACGACGGAAATCTTTCACAGCGTGCAGCTTACCGTTGCCAACAACGCGCGCTTCGGCGGCATCTTCGAACGCCGGGACGCCGCAATCGACGACGGATTGCTCGACCTGTACAGCATCGAGGTGCAGAACTGGCTGCAAGGGATCGCCCTGATAAGCCGGATCGCTCGGCGCGATCCGACCACGGGAAAGGGCTTGCGCACGCGGCGTGCAACCTCGTTCACAATTCGCACTCGCCGCGCGCACCACATCGCAGGCGACGGCGAACCCGCCGGCATGACGCCGGCAACGTTCCGCGTGCTTCCGCAGGCCGTAAATATCGTCGTACCTTAGGGGGTTTTTCGTGCAGTACCGCAGTCTGGGACACTCCGGCCTTCGAGCTCTCCGTAGTGGGTTTGGGATCTTGGCTGACTTACGGCGGCAACGTCGGCGCGCAGACTGCCCGCGATTGCGTGATGCGCGCGTGGGAACGCGGCGTGAACTTCATCGACACCGCGAATGTCTACGCCCGCGGCGCGGCCGAAGAGGTGTTGGGCCCGATTCTCAAAGACTTGAACCGCGATGCGCTCGTTCTGGCAACGAAGGTCTATTTTCCGATGGGCGATTCCGTTACCGAACGCGGCCTATCGCGCAAGCACGTTCGCGACCAGCTCCATCATTCGCTGCGCCGGCTTCGGGTAGAGTACGTCGATCTGTATCAATGTCACCGTTACGACACGCAAACGCCGCTGGAAGAGATCTGCGAGATCATGAACGACTTCGTGCGGGCAGGCAAGATTCTCTACTGGGGCGTTTCGGAGTGGAACGCGGATCAAATCGCCGGCGCGGTCACGCTATGCCGTGCGCGCGGATGGGCAGTGCCGGTGAGCAATCAGCCGCAGTACAGCGCGCTTTGGCGGCGCATCGAGCAGCGCGTGCTTCCAACGTGCGCGGCATACGGCTTGGGCAACGTCGTCTGGTCGCCGCTCGCCATGGGCATCCTTACCGGCAAATACACGGACGTCAAACGCCCACCGGCCGGAACGCGCGCAGCCGGCAGCGGAGCGGACATGATGGAAGATTACTTCACTCAGCCGGTGCTCGATGCCGTCGGGCAACTCAAACCATTGGCGGAGCAGTCCGGCTGTTCGCTCGCTCAACTCGCACTGGCGTGGTGTTTGCGCCAGCCGGCCGTCACGAGCGTCATCGTCGGTGCGACGAAAGTCGAACATGTTGAGGATAACGTGAGCGCCGGCGATCTGAGTCTCGATTCTGCGGTTTTCGATGAAGTCAATCGCATCCTCGAGCCGGTTCTGCCGTACGAACCGTACGTGAGCTGAAAAAAATTGGGTTGGCGATGGTGGAGTCATCGCCAACCCGTCTTGCTGCACTCTACGAGGTAGGGTGTCGAATGGGCACGTCGGTGGAGGACGACTGTGCCCATTTTCCATCCGCAGGTCGAATCATACGGATGAAACCTTAAATCTCGCTCAATTCCAGTTTTTGACGATGCTCCCGGCGCCGGCGACCTTCGGACCCCATCCGCTGAATGCGGCAGTATCCGGCGCGGTGACGATGACGTTCTGCAGCGCGATCGTCGGACGCGGGGCTTGCTCAGGTTTTTCAGTTTTCGCTTGCGGCTTCGCAGCGGGTTTCACGGTAATAAATCCTTTATCGTTGGTTGTGGAGCGCTTTCGCGTTCCATCGGTTACTCTACACCGCCTTATACGGCCGACCTACAACTTTTGTTTCACAGCATACACAAACGCCTACGCCCTAGTGAAACGGGACATTGCGTGTGATGGATGCGGCGTGGTCACGGCGTGGCTGGTTACGTCGGCAGCGACGCTGCTCGAAAGTGCGCCGTTCGTTGTTGCCGCAGCGGTGCTCGCACGCATGCCGCTACGGCAGAGCCCGTGGATGGTCCCGTACCTGGGATGCGGGTGTGGGGCGGGACCGTCTGCGCGTTCACTTCCGGCCGCCGCGGCGACGGTGCTGATCTTCGGACCGTTTATCGCAGGCGCAAGGTTTGCCGCAGCACTCATCGTCGAGCGGATTGCTGCGCGAACGCGGCTCTGCGAGCACCGGGAAACATCGGTCCTCTCGCAATTGTCGGCGCTGACCGTTCCGGCGTGCATCGGCGGCGTCGCTGCGCTACTCGCAAGCGTGCTGCTTGCCGCACGGACGTCATCCGGCACGGCGTTTGCCGCAGGCGCCGTTGCTGGATTCTTTCTCGCGCCGTGTGGTTTAGGAACGATAGGATTGGCTGCCGCAATGCGCGGCACGCTCCCGGCAACGGCGGCGGGCTTTTTGTGCGTTGCCGGCATCGCGGATCTTCGAGTCTGGACGCGCTCTGCAAACGACGGCGCCGGTCTGCACGATGCGCTGGGATACATGATCGCGGCCTTGGCCTGCGCTCTGGCCGCTGCGCGCGGCGGCGCAGGGCTGGTGCATCCGGCCATTGCCGCAGCTCTATGGCCCTGCGCGATTGCATGTGCGTCCTTTGCGTGCAAGTATCGCGACCGCCGATCGATCCGATTGCGCATCGCGCCCGCGATCATGCTGGCCGGCGTTATACTGTGCGCGCCGCCGCCCCAATATCACGCGACGGAAACCTCACTCGACCAGGCCTTCGCCGGCGAGCCGATGGACTTTACCGGACTGGCTACCCAAACCGGCAGCGCCACTACGCTGGTGCGCTTTGCAATCACCTGCTGTCGTGCGGACGCTGCGCCCGTGGTCGTGCGCCTGGAACGCAGCGCACCGTGGCTGCGCGGATGGATTCGCGCGCAAGGCGTTCTCGTGCAGGCGCCGGACGGCTTACGTCTGCACGTGCGGCGGATCGAGCGCATCGCGCCGCCCGCCGATCCGTTCGTTTACCGCTAGTGTTCCGACCGCGGTTCGAGCAGTTCGACGGGAATGCCGTTGGGATCTTGGACGAACGCAATGGCGCGAGTACCACCCGGCGAGCGTTTGACGTCCTGCAGGACTTTGACGCCCGCAGCTTTTAGTCGCGCGACATAGGCTGCCAGGTCGCCCTCCACTTCAATCGCTAAATGCTCGTAGCGATTTCCCGTTTCGTACGGCGGATGCGCTTCCAGATCGTAGACGAGTTCGATGTAGGCGTTCCAGTCCGCGCCGACAAACGCCATGTCGGCGTTGCCCGGATAGTGGAACGGTCCATCGAGCAGGCGCAGGCCCAGCTTCCCGGTGTAAAAGTCGATCGATTGCTGCATATCGTCGACGAAGATCGAAGTGTGAAGATACCGCGGCATCGCTTGCCTCCGTTCTAGTGCAAAAAATTCTAATGCAAAAAATATCGATGCGTGGAAAAAACCAGCGAAACGTTGCAGCGATCCGCCGCGGCGATCACTTCCCGATCGCGCACCGAACCTTCGGGCGCGATGATTGCACTGCAGCCGGCCTGCGCCGCCGCTTCCAGACCGTCGGGAAACGGGAAAAAGCCGTCGCTGGCACAGGCCGCGCCTGCGGCATGCTCGCCCGCACGCGCGCCGGCGATCTTCACGGCGCTCACGCGGTTGGTTTGCCCCGCGCAGATTCCCCGAGTCGCGCCGCCCTTGGCGATGACGACGCCGTTGCTCTTGACGTGACGAACGACGTCCCACGCGAACGCCAGATCGTGCCACTCCTGCGCGAGCGGCAGGCGTTTGCCGACCACGCGCCACGATTCGGATGCAAAGCGCCGGTCTTCTTCTTCGGCAAGCACGCCGCCCAGCGCACTGCGCAGCTGCAGCTCGCCCTGCAGGCGGTCGGGCAAATCGGCGGGATAGCGCATGATCCGCAAGTTTTTTTTTGCCTGCAGTACCTCCAGAGCATCGGCATCGAAACCCGGCGCTGCGACGATCTCCAAAAAAAACGGCGAAAGCACGCGCGCGGTTTCCCCATCGATCGGCGCATCGACCGCGACGATGCCGCCGAAAGCCGAGATCGGATCCGCCTCGAGCGCATCGCAGACCGCTTTGGCCACACTCGAACGCTGCGCCACGCCGCATGGAACGGTGTGCTTGACGATCGCGGCGCGTACGAAGCGCTCGGGCTGCGAGCCGATCTGCGCGCCCAGCGGCGCGCGTGAGAGCAGACGAAGTGTCGCATCCAGATCGAGCAGGTTGTTGTACGAAAGCGCCTTGCCGTGCAATTGCTCGGGCAGATTCCGTCCGCGGCGCAAATAGAATGCCGCCCGCAATTGCGGGTTTTCGCCGTAGCGCAGCGGCTGCGCCAGCGGCATCGTCAGCGTCAGGGCGCCGGGAAGCTCGCTCGGCAGCAGTTCGCCGCGGGCGGCCAAATAGTGCGCGATCGCCGCATCATATTCTGCCGTGCGCTCGAATGCGGCCACGGCAAGACGCCGGCGCGCGTGCACGTCCAAACCTCCTTGGGGGAGAGCAGCGCGAAACGCAGCGTACTGGCTGGGATGGCTGAGCACCGTCACGTGCTCGAAGTTCTTCGCGCCCGCGCGAAGCAGCGCAACGCCGCCCACGTCGATCTGTTCCATCGCCTGAGCGGGCGTAACGCCCTGCGCTGCGACCGTCGACTCGAACGGATAGAGGTTGACTACGAGCACGCGCAGATCGGCGATGACGTAAGTTTCCGCTTGGTCGTGATGGGCGGGATCGTTGCGATCGTAAAGGATGGCTCCGAAGACTTTGGGATGCAGCGTTTTGACTCGCCCGCCGAACAGCGGTGGAAATCCGGTGAGCTCCTGCACGTCGTGCGTTGGAACGCCGTGCTCTTGCAAGAACGCTCGCGTGCCGCCGGTGGCATAGATCGCCGTGCCGCGCTGGGCGAGCGCGCGCGCTATCTCTTCCGCGCCGGTCTTGTCCGTCAGCGAAAAAAGCGCCGCCTCAGGCAATCGCCGGTTCCCGCGGGCGATCGGCGCGCGACAGCTCGGCGGAAATGACCGAACTCACGCCGGCCTCGCCCATCGTAACGCCGTACATCCGGTCCGCCAATTCCATCGTCTGCTTGTTGTGCGTGACGATGATCATCTGCGAACCCCCGGCGACTTCGCGCACCATGTTCGAGAAGCGCTCCACGTTCGCATCGTCGAGCGCGGCGTCGACTTCGTCGAGCAGATAAAACGGGGACGGCCGCACTTTGATGAGCGCGAAGATGAGCGCTGCGGCCGTCATTGCCCGCTCGCCGCCTGAAAGCGCGGGCAGCGGCATGGATTTTTTCCCGGGCGGCTGCACCGAAATTTCGATGCCGGTTTCGGAGAGGTTCTCGGGATTGGTCTGCCACATTCTGGCTTGGCCGCCGGCGAACAGCTTGGCGTACATGTCGCTGAACGCGCGCGACACTTGCTCGAACGTTTCGTTGAACCGCGCCTGGGTCTGCTCTTCGATCTCGCGAATCGACTGCAGGAGCGTCTGACGGGCTTTGGAGAGATCGTCGAGCTGTTCGTTGAGGAAAGCTCGGCGTGCCTCGAGTTCTTCGCGATCGGCCTCGGCATTGAGGTTCACGTTGGAGAGGCGACCCAGATCCTCGCGCAAACGAGGCAGATCGCCGGTGACTTCTTGAGGCTGATCGCGGTAGCGTTCTTCGACTTCGCGGCATTCCGGATCGGTCGCGGGATTTTGCGCGAATTGCGCAACGAGCATGCCCAGTTCCGCTTCAATCTCGGCTAGCCGTGTGCGGTGACGCTCTCCCCCGGCTTGCGCTTCGCGCTCTTCGAGCTCCGCGGACCGCGCGAGCGATTCCAATTGCGTGGTCTCGTCGGTGAGCGCCTCACGCTCGCGGCGCGCAGCTGCGAAAGCCGCGTCCGCGCCTTGGAGCCGCTCGCGCAGCGCTTCCAGCTCGCGCTGGGCATCACGCGTCCGCTCCGCCAAACCGGCGATCTCCGCTGCCATGCGTTCGCGCGCAGCACCGGCGCGCTCGGTGTCTTGATCGATGATCCCTAAACGCGCGAGCGCGCCGTCGCGCTCGGCCGTCAATGCGGCGCTGCGTTCACGCAGATCGCCCGCGCTGGCCGCAGCCTGCGTTTGCAAACGCTCGGCATGCGCAATTGCGTCGCGTGCCTGAACCAATTCGCGTTCGAGCCGCTCGCGGTCGTCGTCGCTTTGCATTTCCTCTGGGGCCGCACCCTGCAGGTCTTGCTCTCGGCGACGCGCCTGCCGGGCGCGTTCGCGCAGGTCTGCACCGCTCGCGCGAACCGTTTGCAGCTCCTCTTGCATGCGTTCGGCCTCGACGTTCACGGCCAGCATCTCGGCGCGGACCTCGGTCAGCGTGATTTCGGCTGCGCCCAAAGACTGCACCGCGTCCTCTTTCGCGCGAGCTGCTTGCTGCGCCGCCGCCGTCGCCGCATCGACCGCAGCTTCGAACCGTTTGAGCTGCTCGCGCATGTCCTCGAGTCGTTCGCGCAGCGTGCGGGCCTGCGCGCGTCGCGACAGGATCGATCGCTCGCGTTGATGGCGTCCGCCGGTGATCGCCCCGCCGCCGGTGATTTGCTCGCCGGAAAGCGTGACGATCGTGTCGCGCAGGCCGCGGCTGCGCGCAAGAACGATGCCGGTGGCAAGCGTGTCGACGATCAAAACGGCGCCGACCAAGAAGCGCACGATCGACTCGTACTGCGCCTGCGTGCGAACCAGCGTGTGAGCGTAGCCTATCACTCCGGGCACGCCGCGCAATTCGGGGGAGAGTTCTTTGCCGGCTCGGTCGCGCAGCGTGTCCAGCGGCAAAAAGGTCGCGCGTCCGAGCTCTTTGTTCGTCAAATAGTTGACGGCGCGCTCGGCATCCTCGGAGGTGAGCGTGACGATGTTGGACAGGCGAGCGCCGAACGCCACGTCCATCGCGCGGGCGTACTGCTCGTCCGTGGCGATCAGGTTTGAAACGATGCCTTCTATGCCGTGCAGTTCTGCGCGCTGCCACGCTTCCACGATCGCGCGCGTGCCGGGCACGTGACCTTCGAGCGCGTTTTCGAGCTCCTCGATCGTGTGCAGCCGCGATTGAGCCGCGGCGACTTGGCTGAAATGCTCGCGATGTTCGTTCGTCGCCCGGGCAAGTTCGGATTGCGCGCGCGCGAGTTCGCGGTCACGCTCCTCCATCTGCGCTCGCGTGCGCAGCGATTGGTCTTCTAGGCGCGCGAGCTCCGCTTCCCGCTGCGCGAACCGCTGCGCGGCAGCTCCGGCATCGATCTGCAGCTGCTCGGCCCGCGCGATTGCCGCGTGAGTTTCGCTTTCGAGCCGCTCGGCTTCAGCGCGCGCGTTTTCGCTCTGCACGCGACGCTCGGCTTTTCGCGCCGCAACCGCCGAAGCTGCAGACTCGACCTCGCGCAGTTGCGTGAAGATGCTTTCCAGCCGCCCGCGGGCATCCGCCAATGCCGCTTGGGCTTGCAGCTCGCTTTCGCGGGCCTGCGCGAGCCGGCTTTGCAACGGCTCGATGCGTGCTTCCAATTCGGCGATCGTCCGCTGCAGTTCCTCACGCTCGCGCGCGACGCGCTGCGCATCCTGCGAGGTTTGGGTGTTCTGCGCTTCGAGCGCTTCGCGGCGAGCCAGCGCCCCCGCATAGTCGGCTTCCTTGGCCGAAAGTTCGCTGCGGACGGCCTGGCTTTGCGTGCGCAGCTCTTCGGCTGCGAGCTCCTGCCGGTACGCGCAAGTGCGCGTATCCGCTAGGCGCGCGGACAGCGAGGCCGCTTTGGCCGCAGCAGCGCTGCGCGCTTCCTCGTTGCGATCCAGCTGCGCGAGCAGCGTTTCGCGCTCCCGGCGCCGGGACGCGCCCGCGCGAACGTACGAAAGTATTTCCAGGTCGCGCACGCGCGCGGCCAACTTGCGGTAGCGTTTTGCGCGGCGCACCTGCGTGTCGAGCTCGGGGATGCGCCGGTCCAGTTCGGCGATCAGATCGTTTATCCGGATCGCATTTTGCTCGGTCTGCTCGAGCCGGCGCATCGATTCGTTCTTGCGCGCTAAGAATCTATTGATGCCCGCCGTTTCTTCGAAAAGCGCGCGCCGGTCCACCGGCTTGCTGGCAAGGATCGCATCGATCTGCCCTTGGGAAACGATCGAATACGATCCCGGACCCAGACCGGTGCCCACGAGCAAGTCCAGGATATCCCGCAGCCGGCACTGGCCGCGGTTGATGTAATATTCTATTTCTCCCGCGCGATAGGCGCGGCGCGTTATCTCGACTTCGCTGAAATCCGTCGGCAGCGTACGGTCCGCGTTGTCGAACGTAATCGACACTTCGGACAGGCCCAGTGGTTTGCGTTTCTCGTTGCCGGCGAAGATGACGTCTTCCATTTTACCGGATCGCAAGCTCTTGCTGCTCTGCTCTCCGAGCACCCAGCGGAACGCGTCGATGAGATTCGACTTGCCCGAACCGTTCGGTCCGACGATCGCGGTGATGCCCTCGCCGAACTCCAGCGTCGTGGGGTCGGCGAACGTCTTAAAGCCGAACGTCTTGATGCGTTTAAGGTGCATGAGCCGTTCCAAATGGTGCGGCGCCGGTGCGGCGCGCTCCTAGTGAGTCCGGCAGGTTCACGGCGATGAACGATCCTGCAGGCTGCGCAAAGCCTGTGCGGCGGCGTTCTGCTGAGCCGCTTTCTTCGACGGCCCGCTGCCGCTTCCGAGCGTTTCGCCGCCGACCGCTACCGTCGAAGTGAACGTTCGCAAATGCGCGGGTCCCTGCGCGTGCTCGCGGTACACCGGCGTGCAGGCCAAATGGGCCTGCGTGAATTCTTGCAGCTGCGTTTTGGGATCGGCGAGCGCGGCATGCTCGTGATCGACGTTGGCCACATGCTCGCGCTCGAGGAAACGCTGCGCGGTTTCGAAACCGTGCTCGAGGAACAGCACCGCAATGAAGGCCTCGAACGCGTCCGCGAGCGTGGACGTGCGCTCGGCTCCTCCGTGCGAGCGCTCTCCGATGCCCAGCTGCACCAGGTCGCCGAAGCCCAGTCGTCGCGCGCTGCTCGCGATGGCCGAGTCGCTAACGATCGCGGCCTTGCGTTTGGCCAGCGTGCCTTCTTTCTCATGCGGATATGTTTGGTACAGCCACCTCGCCACGACCAGGCCCAATACCGCGTCGCCCAAAAATTCCAGACGTCCGTTCGAGGCGATATGCTGCTCTTTGGCGGCGCTTTCGTGCACGAATGCCGCTTCGATCCGGTCGGTCTGCATACCGGCGGCATCCGCAAGGTCGAGCAAGACGCGCAACCGGCGCCGCCGCTGTTCGCCGGCCATGCTCTCAGCGAAGTCTGCCGAAGACCAGGACGCTATTGTGGCCGCCGAATCCGAACGAGTTGGAGAGCGCAACGTTCACCGGAGCTTTTCGCGCAATGTTCGGCACGTAGTCGAGCTGGCATTCGGGATCGGGAACTTCGTAATTGATGGTGGGCGGCATTACGTCCTGGTGAACGGCCAGCACGGTCGCAACTCCCTCGATGCCGCCCGCCGCTCCCAAAGCGTGGCCGTGCATCGATTTGGTGGAACTCACCGCGACTTTCGTTTCGGCCCCGAAGACGCGCTGTATCGCCTGCGATTCGGCTACGTCGCCTTGCGGAGTCGACGTGCCGTGCGCGTTGATGTAATCCACGTCCGATGCGCTTACGCGAGCGTGCGTCAGAGCGCGCCCCAAGGCCAGCTCCACGCCCCTGCTGTCCGGATCGGGCGCCACTAAATTATACGCGTCTGCGGATTGGCCGTAGCCGTAGAGCTCGCAGTAGATCCGCGCGCCTCGCGCATCGGCATGCTCGTAGTCCTCGAGCACGACGATTCCCGCGCCTTCGCCCAGCACGAAACCATCGCGTTCTTTGTCGAACGGACGGCTCGCGTGCTGCACGTCGTCATTTCGTGTCGACATCGCTTTCATCGAGCAAAAGCCGCCGACCGCCAGCGGCGAAATCGTGGCCTCGCTTCCGCCGGCCACCATCATCGGCGTCAGACCG
This sequence comes from Vulcanimicrobiota bacterium, assembly GCA_963777315.1. Classification (GTDB taxonomy): domain Bacteria; phylum Vulcanimicrobiota; class Vulcanimicrobiia; order Vulcanimicrobiales; family Vulcanimicrobiaceae; genus CAVYEM01. The sequence continues at coordinate 463,753 of CAVZQC010000002.1, read as the reverse complement.
GCCGCGATGTAGTTGTACGCGGTACAGATCGCGTCGTTGCCGCTCGCGCACGCGCTGGATACGGCAAACACCGGACCGCGCAAACCGTACGCCATCGATATTTGCGCCGACGCAGCATTGGCCATCAGCATAGGAATGAAGAACGGCGTGACCTTGGACCAGGTCCCGTCCTTTTTGGCTTTTTCCGAGCTCTGCCAGAACGTGAGAATACCGCCGATGCCGGTGGCGATGATCGCCCCGCTGCTCTCGAGTAAGCCGGGCTGCGCCAGATTCAAACCGGAATTGTCGATCGCTTCTTTTGCTGCGACGACCGCGAATTGGGAGAACCGATCCATGCGCTTGGACTCGCGTTTGCCCACGAGCGCTTCGGGGTCGAATCCCTTGACCTCTGCGGCAAACCGCGTCGAGAAGTCGGTGGTGTCGAAGACGGTAATCGGCCCCACGCCGCTCTCGCCGGACACGAGCCTGCGCCAGAATTCGTCCTTGGTATTGCCCAGCGGCGTCACCGCACCCAGGCCCGTTACGACCACCCGGCGTTTGGCGGGGCCCCAGTACGTCGAAGCATCCAAAACGTCCCTGTGTTACGGCGGGTCCAACCCGGACCCTCTTGCGAAAAGAACGCCATGGCGCTTGCCGTCCTTTTGCCGATCCTGCTTGCAGCCTTGCCGGGGCCCGCAGCCGCGCTGCCCGCCACGTTCGTGCCTCCGCCGATCCTGATGTACCACCGCATCGACGTCGATCGCCCCGCCGGCGCTTTGGCGCGCGAACTGACCGTCAATCCGCACCAGCTGCGCGCGCAGCTGGACTACTTCAAGCGCCGCGGAATCGCCGTCATCAGCATGGCGGATCTCGACCGGCGGCTCGAGCGGCGTGAACCGCTGGATCGAGCGGTCGTTCTGACGTTTGACGACGGCTACGCGGACCAGTTCCGGTATGCCGTTCCGCTGCTGCGGCAGTACGGCGACAGCGCTACCTTCTACGTCGTCACGGGCGAGCTGGGCCGGCCGCATCATCTGACGTGGGCGCAGCTGCGGGCCATGCTCGCACAGCATCTGGACGTAGCGGCGCACGGCGTGTATCACGACGACCTTTCGCAGATGACGCCGGCGCAGCAGCGTTTTGAAATCGAGGACTCCGTGGAAAGGCTACGGGCGGATCTTCACGCGCCGGTCGATTCCTATGCGTACCCGTCCGGGCGCTTTACGCGTGAGACGTTGACGTTGGTGAATCGCGCCGACGTCGCGCTGGGCGTAACCACGGACAGCGCGTACGTGCTGCCGCCCGAGAACCGCCTGGAGATGACCCGCCTTCGAGTGCGCGGGCAGTGGAGGATCGGCGATTTTGCCTCCGCCGTACTGGCGGCGATGCGTAAGGAACGGGTGGTCCTTCGGTAGTGATTCGGAAATTTGACGCCTGCGGCAGCGCTCTGCTATAGTAGCGCCGCTATGTTCCTGTTCGATCTTCAGCTTTTCGCGTCCAAAAAGGGCGCCGGTTCATCCCGCAACGGCCGCGACTCGAACGCCCAGCGGCTGGGGGTCAAGAAGTTCGGCGGCCAGCAGGTCATCGCCGGCAATATCATCATCCGCCAGCGGGGAACGCAGTTCTACCCCGGCCGGAACGTCGGCATCGGCACCGACCACACGCTCTTCGCGCTCAGCGACGGCATCGTCGAATTCGCCACGCACCGCAACCGCAAGCACGTGCACGTACGCCCGGCCGCCTGACGCTCTCGGGGACAGCGCTATGGAGGACCTCGGGGTCCTCTTTCTGTTTTGAGGAGCGCGCGCGCCCCTGCAGTTCATAGACGAAGCGCTCATTTCGGTCTCCGCGGGCAGCGGAGGCGACGGCGCGGTGGCGTGGCGGCGCGAAAAGTATGTCCCCAAGGGCGGCCCGGCGGGCGGTGACGGCGGCCATGGCGGCAGCGTCTATCTCCAGGCAGACTCCGAACTTTCGACCCTAGTCGAGTTCCGCTTCAAACGCCGGTTCGCGGCCGATTCCGGCAAGCCGGGCGGCACCTCCAACAAAACCGGACGCGCGGGTGGGGATTTAACGATCGCGGTTCCGGTGGGAACGCTCGTTTTCCGGACCGTCGAAGGGCAGTCCGAAGGGTTCTTGAGCGATCTTGCCGGGAACGGCGACCGCGTTTTGGCCGCGCGGGGCGGACGCGGTGGCCTGGGCAACCAGCACTTCGCCACCAGCACGCGTCAGGCGCCCCGCTTTGCGGAAAAGGGCGAGCCGGGCGAGCACTGTTCGCTGCGGCTGGAATTGCGTCTGCTGGCCGACTGCGGCATCGTCGGATTGCCGAACGCCGGCAAGTCCACGCTGCTGGCGGCGGTTTCGGCCGCGCGGCCGAAAATAGCGGATTACCCCTTCACGACATTGGAGCCGCAACTCGGCGTGGTACGCGTTTCGGACGAAGAATCGTTCGTGATGGTGGACGTTCCGGGTCTGATCGAAGGCGCGCACTCGGGCGCAGGTTTGGGCGATCAGTTCTTGCGCCACGTCGAGCGAACTCGCGTGCTCGTTCATCTGCTCGACGGCTCGAAGTCCCTCGAAGAAATCCGTGTCGACAAGGCGACGATCGAGCGCGAACTGGCGGCATGGAACGCGCAGCTGCCGCTCAAACCGACGCTGTTGGTTCTTTCAAAGCTCGATCTTACCGATGCGCAAGAGCGGCTGGACGCGCTTGGCAAAGAGTTTCCGCAGGTGCTGGGGATCAGTTCGGCGACCGGCCGCGGCCTGCGCGAACTGGTATACGCCGTATCGCGCGCCATAGCCGCAGCTCCGATGCCGCAAATCGCTGCGCCGCAGCCCGCGCACATCGTGCTGCGTCCCAGCGAGCCGTTCACCATCTCCCAACACGATCGCATATTCGTCATCAGCGGGGAGCGGGTCGAGCGCCTAGCCGCAATGACGAATTTCGACTCCGACGAGGGACTTGCGCGCTTCGAGCAGATTCTGGCCAAGATGGGAGTCGACAAGAAGTTGCGCGCCATGGGCGCCGGCGAGGGCGACACGGTGCGCATCGGCCCGTACGAGTTCACGTACAGTTGAGGCTGGGAATCTTCGGCGGCACGTTCGATCCGATCCACAACATTCACTTGTTCGTGGCCGAATCGGCGCGCATCATCGAGCGGCTCGATCGCGTGCTGTTCGTTCCCACCAGCAGCGTGCACTATCGCATCAAACCCGAAGCTTCTCCCGAACATCGCTGCGCGATGATTCGCGGCGCGATCGCATCGAATGCGAATTTTACTCTCGACGATACCGATCTGCAGGAGCAGGCCACGGGGTACACCGCCGATCTGCTGCCGAAGATTGCAGTGAAATACCCGGGCGCCGAACTCACGTTCATCACCGGCGCCGATTCGCTGGCAAGCAACGCCTGGGTACGCTTTGAGGAGGTGCTCGAATCGCTCGACGCGTTCGTGATCGCACCGCGCGCGGGAACCAGCAGCGAGGCCGTCGCGCGCGTGCTGGCAGCGGTCCCTGCGCTGTTGCGCTCGCGCGTAAAAACGTTGAATCTGCCCGAGATGCCCGAGAGCGCGACGCTGGTGCGAACGCTGCTCGCGCAAGGGCGATCCGTACGGTATTTGGTGCCCGAATCGGTCTGGCAGTACGTCGTCGCGCAGCAGCTCTATGGCTTCGCGAATTCGTAACGTCGCTGCCGCACTGGCGTTGGCCGCGTGCAGCGCCTGTGCCGTGCCGCAGCCCGGCAGTCTTACGCAAGCAGCGTCGGCGTGCGCGAACGGCGCTTCGCACGTCGAAGTGCAATCGACCGGAGTGGTGGCGCGCGTGCTGGGCACGCGCGATTCACGCAGCGGCATGCACGAGGGGTTTTTGCTGCGCACCGGCGGGCGCACGATCCTAGTCGAAGACAACGTCGACATCACGGGCCCCGTCCCTTTGCAGACGGGCGATTCGGTGCGTCTTCGCGGGCAATACGAATGCGACGACGACGTCATTCATTGGACGCATCGCGATCCGCGCGGCCGCCATAGATCCGGCTACATCGAGGTCGACGGCCGTCGTTATCAATAGCATCGTGCTCGCGTCGGCATCGCCGCGCCGTTTGGAACTGCTGCGCTCGCTGCACTTGGACGTTCGAGTCGAGCCCAGCCGCTACGCTGAGCCGGATCATCCCGGACTTTCTCCGCGCGAGCTGGCGATCGTACACGCGCGGCACAAGTGCGCCGAAGTGGCGCAGCGGCTGGGCGTGCGTGAGCCCGTCGTTGCGGCGGACACGGTGGTCGATCGCGACGGCGTTGCCTACAATAAACCACGCGATGCGGCCGATGCACGGCGGATGCTGCGCGATCTGTCGGGACGATCGCATGTGGTGCACACGGCATTCGCGATCGCATTGCCGCACAGGCACGAACGCATTGAAGAATGTGAAAGCACGAACGTGACGTTTTTCGCACTCGGGGACGACGAAATCGAGGCGTACGCCGCCGGCGGCGAACCGATGGACAAGGCGGGGGCATACGGCATTCAAGGCTTCGGGGCGACGTTGGTCGAGCGCGTCGACGGCGATTTTTACACCGTCATGGGCTTTCCGCTGGGTCGCTTTGCACGAACGCTTCGGGGGTTGGGATTCGCGCTGCCGATAACGAATGAAGGCCGCACGCGCAGGCAGCCATCGGGGTAGAGGCCATTTTCACATATCGGGACGAGCGCAAACTTTTTGCGGTGATAAGCATAATCATCGTGACGGCGTTGGTCGCGCTCGTTCAAGTAGGCGCTGCCCGGACCGGTATGGCCAGCCCGTTCACCGCAACAATCGGCTCGATGAGCCTGGCCTTCGAAGAAGTCGTTTCGACCGGAATAAATGCGGTACGGGCAGGCGGGCAGGCCGCCGCCGGCATACCGGCACTGGAGCACAGCAACGCGCAGCTCGCCCGCCGCAACCGGCTGTTGGAACAGGAAAATGCGCGGCTGAGTGAACTGGTCGCAGCCTATCGCGCCCAGGTGGCGATCGCGCCGGCAGTGGCGGAATACCCGCGCGCCGTCCAAGCCAGAGTGATTGGGTTTCCGCCCGAAGGCGGCATTCAAAGCGTCACGATTGACAAAGGCACGCGCAACGGCGTCGACCGCGACGACGGCGTATTGGCCGCTGCGGGCGTCGTCGGACGCGTCGTGGAGGCGGGTCCCTTGGTCAGCACCGTCGCGCTGATTACGGATTTCGCGAGCACGATTCCGGCCGTCGTGCAGCGCGGCCGCTACTGGGGAGTGGCCAAAGGCAACGAAAGCAGCGTTCGGCTCGACTACGTGTCGCAGGACGCGCCCCTGCGCGCGGGCGACCGGGTCGTTACGGGCGAAGCGCGCTCGTTTCACTCGGGCGCCGTAATCGGCACTATCGTGCAAGTTCAGCGCAGCGACTCCAGCCTATATCAAACCGCCGTCGTCAAACCCGCCGTCGATTTCTCGACCCTCGATCGCGTTGTCGTCATTCCGAAGTAGCGAACCGACCGGCGTGCGCGTGAACACGCGCACCGGCCCTGCGCAAGCGCCGTTTTCCGGACCCGCGTGGTGGATGGCCGGCGCGCTGTTGGCGATCGGGCTGCTCGTGCAGATAGAAGCGCTGCACTATTTCAGCTTTCGGGATGCGCGGCCCAGCATCGTGCTGGTCGTGGTGGTATGGTATGCATCGCGCGCGGAGCTGCGCAGCGCGGCGATCTTCGGTCTCATCGCGGGACTGTGCGAAGACGCGCTCGGCGCAACCGGCGCAGCCTGGACGATTTCCACGATGCTCGCCGCTGCATTCGCAAGCACGCTCTCGCGCTGGTTTTTCGCCGACTCCATCCCGGTGGCCGCGGGAGTGGTTTTTGCGGCAACGCTGCTGCGGCGCTTGGTCTTTTGGATCGTCATGGCGCTCCAAGGCTACCCGGCGGGTTACGCGCGTCTGCACTTTCATCAAGCGCTGTGGACGGCGTTGTTGAACGCGTTGCTCGTGTGCGCCGCGATGGCGGTCGCGCGCCGGTTCCAAGCGCGCGTTCCGGCATGAAGACCGGCCGGCAAAGCCGGCCCGTGCCGTGGCAGTATTCAACGCCGCGGATCGCGGTTTTCGTCGTGGCGTTCGTCCTGGCGCTGATCGCGCTGGTCGCAAGACTGGTCCAAGTGCAGCTCGTCCACGGTCAAGAGTATCGCGCCGCCGCGCAAGCCAATCAAGTGCGGCTGATTCCCGTCGCTGCGCCCCGCGGGTTAATCTACGATCGCAACGGCAACGTGGTGGTTCGCAGCCGTCCGTCGTTCGTCGTCGCGCTTATTCCCTCCGAGGTCAGAGACATTCGCGCCGAGCTCGACACCGTTGCCGGAACGATCGGCGTGCCCGCACGCAAGCTGCGCGATCAGCTGCTGCACCATCACGGCGTAAACTATACGTCGTTCGAGCAAGTCGCCGCATACGAGCCGTACGGCCCGGTGATTTTGGCTACGGACATTCCCGTTGCGAAGGTGAGCCGGCTGTCGGAAATACTCAACGATTTGCCCGGCGTCGACTTAGAGGTGCAGGCCGTGCGCGATTATCCGCACGGTTCGCTGGGCTCAGCCGTCTTCGGTTACGTGGGTCAAATCACGCCGGACGAATACAAAAAGCGGCGCAGTCAGGGCTATTCGATGAACGACGTGATCGGCAAGGACGGCATCGAATATCAATACGATCGGTATCTGCGCGGCGATCCGGGCGGCCAGCGCATCGTCGTCGATTCGCAAAACCAAGTCGTTCCCGGCATCAAGCTGCCGTCCAAACAACCGGCCGCGGGCGACAGCTTGATCCTCAATTTGGATTGGCGCCTGCAGGCGATTACGGAACGCGCGCTGGCAAACGGCATTCACAGCTGGACCGGCGGAAAACGCCAAGTGAGCGGGGCGGTCGCCATTTTGGATCCGTGGTCTGGCAAAGTGCTCGCCCTGGCCAGCTATCCGGGATTCGATCCCAACGCCTTTGCATCCGACGACAACAAGAAGGTAGCGCATTACCTGCTCGATCCGTCGCAGCCGCTGTTCAACCGAGCGATCGAAGCGGCTACGCCGACGGGTTCGACGTTCAAAATGGTCACGGGATCCGCCGCCATCAGTTCGGGCGTGGTCAAGGTGAACGAGAACGTGTACGACAGCGGCGCGTGGAATTGCTACGGCGCGGAATTCGAAGACATCGCCTCGGGCGGCTTGGGCACCACCCAGTTCGTCCACGCGCTGGCCGCTTCGTCGGACGGATACTTCTATCAAATGGGATATCGCCTCGGGAACGAGCGGCTGCGCAAATACGCGCGTTCGTTCGGCATCGGGCAAAAGACCGGCATCGACCTTCCGGGTGAATTCGCCGGCAATTACCCGACGAACGCGTGGATGCTCAAAGTCGCGGGCCTTCCGTTGGAACCGTCGGACGTGTGCAGTTTAGCGATTGGCCAGGGAGCGCTGCAAGCCACGCCGCTGCAGATGGCCAACGTGGAATCGGCTGTAGTCAACGGCGGTACGCTCTACAAGCCACAAATCGTCGGACAGATCCGGGATCGCAACGGCCGCATCGTCAAGACGTTCGGTGCGCAAATCATCCGGCACGTCGCGGTGACGCAAGAAGCGCTCAAAGCGGTGCGCGCGGGCATGGATCAGGTAACGCAGCCGTGGGGAACAGCGTATGGGCTTGCGATAGATGGTTTGCCGTTCGGCGGCAAAACGGGCACGGCCGAAACGGCGGGCGGTTCCGGGCCGAATACTACCTGGTTCGTCGCGTACGCGCCGGCAAAGCATGCCAAGATCGCGATGGCGGTGTTCGTCGATCGCTCCGGCGGTTACGGCGCGCAGGTGGCTGCGCCGATCGCGCGCGAGATTATGGTCGAGTATTTCAACAAGAAGGCATCCGGATCCTGAGGTCGTTCCTATACGCTTGAGATTCGAAATCAACGACCGATTTTTCGCGGTCTGAAGCTGACTTGGATCGCGTGGACACTTTCAACTTTCGGAGAAGGGGCCACCAATGGCCAAGAAACATCGTCGAGCCTACCTCCTAGAGTTCCGGCTAAGATGCGATACCGCCGGCGGTCTTTGAGCGGGAAACCGCGGCAGAACTTTCCAATCCAAGCTATCCACGGAAGCCGGGCAACTTCAGCAGATATACATCGAAATAGCTCACAAGCCGGTTTTTCCACGGATCGTTCTCGATCTACGAAACGGGTAAGGCTCAGCACCCTTTTCCGCCGAAACGGAAATGTCCACGAAAGCGGGCGAGCTTCACTCCGACCAAGCGGGAAGCATCCACGGAATCGGGATCAAATTCACTCGGTTGGATTCCAAACTCGCGCATCCGCTAGATTCCTTGATTTGTCTAACGCGTAGCCCCACTCGTCCCGCACATCGCAATCGTTTTCGCATTCTTTGAGCTTTTGCGCTATAATGAGATGCGCGTCGTCGCTTCCCCAGTCTCCTTCGCGAAGCATGAAGCCAGCAGCAACTTTTGATGCTTCTTCTTCACTTCGTAATGATTGCGTGCCCCAAAGATCTTTCCAGGTTTCCCATAGAGCGGGATCGCCGGCGGGATGGCCAGCCGCCGGCTCCATTTCACCTGCAAGGACGGTTAAACTTTCGCTGCTGAGCTTTAGCGCAAAACGCTCAACCAGAAAATTTAGCGCTCTAAAAGCAATAATCGATGAAACAAGACTCTTATCGCGCATTACGGCTCTTTCAAATAGAACGGTCGAGTACATCGTTCCAACATACGCTCCTTCTGAGGGTTGCTGCGCCTTCGGTGGATCGGAGTCACCGCTTAGCGCGCTGTCGAACTGCGGGTCCCAGCTCTTAGACGCTCCTCTACAGGGCGCCGCGCGTCTCTTGCCGTCGCCCTGAGGCCGCTTTCTACATTGGTCCGAACTTCCTCGGTATAGGATGTGTCTCAATTCATCCAAACTGCGCGAGCGGTACGGCGCCCAAACGCCGAGCTAGCGGTGGCCACTTTACGAAGTGGCGGTCCAGAGCCCCTCGCCTCTACAAAGCCGGACGTCAATCCGAAATAGATCATCGGGCTGCAGTGCGCCCTCATATTCCGTTAAATGCAAGAGGGTGGAACAAACTAGATTCGGCGTCGCCTGAGGAGTTTGCACAGGTAACGTTTGCATGCGCCTACACCCGGATATACTTCACAAGCACCCAAGCCGCTCAGACTCACGGTCGCCTAATCCAAGCTCCTTTGGCCGGATCCGCAGATGAATACCCGCGGCGTTCGGGTCGTTTGAAGTTCGGAGGACGAGGTGGAGAAAACTATGTGGGGTTCGGGCCCGATTGGAGTTCTTAATGAAACGTTAACCGCAGCGACGGCGTGTGTTCTGCTCCTTTCTGTAAGCAGACAAGTCGCGATAGCGTCAACCGTTGTAGCGCTACCCGAACAGACGACCACTCTAAGGATCGGCGATATCGTACTGCTGCCACTGTACGACGCCGGCGCAGCCGTTAGCGAGTCAGGTGATGCACTTCACAGAATCGGTATTCGTCAAATTGATCGCCGAGATCTTCGGCGTGACCTCAATTGTTCCGCCAATGCCAAGATGCCCTTTTGTCGCATCGAAGGAATGAATGCCGACGGGGATCACGCAGAGGCGTTTGTTGCTCGGAGAATGGGTAGGGCGAGCGCGAGCATTGAACTCAAACTACCGAAGTTCAAAGAACGATGCGTATCGTGCCGTATCGTTCATTATTTCGTGCAGGTGCTCCCACGTTCTTAGCGCTCTGAATCGACCGCGTTCTTGAATGACACCGAGACGTTCCGAGACGTTGCAGTTTCGTCGGCAGCTCGACTCCTTATGGATCGCCCTTGGGATAGGCCCCCACCTGAAGGCGCGACAACACGAGTCGTCACATTATACTTTCCAAATTGGCCAGACCAATGCTGCGCTATAGACTTCGTTGTATTCCGACGAGGTTGCGAATCTCATGCACGAACGGCACAGACGGAGCGAAGAGCAGCCGTCGCGAAACGGCTCTTGTTAGAATGGAGGACATCTGCGCATGAAGCAAGCGGAGAAAGCTCGGGAACTGCGCGCAATGCACAAGCCCGGCGAGCCGCTCGTTTTGGTCAACGCGTGGGACGCCGTCAGCGCGCGGATCGTCGAGGAACTGGGCTTTTCCGCCGTAGCGACCACGAGCGCCGGCGTGGCGTTTTCCGCAGGGTTTGCCGACGGCGAGCACATCCCGCGAGAAAAAATGCTCGAAGGCGTGCGCAGCATCGCGGCCGCCGTGGACGTTCCGGTATCGGCCGATCTGGAATCCGGCTACGGCAGCAGCGTGGAGGCCGCGGCGCTCACGGCGCGCGGCGCCGTCCATGCGGGCGCCGTGGGATTGAATTTCGAGGATGCCTCGCGCGAACGACTGCCGCTGATCGATCGGGAGCTGCAATGCCGCCGCATCGCGGCCATCGTTGCCGCCGGCGATGAGATGGGCGTACCGCTGGTCGTCAACGCGCGCACGGACGTTTTTCTCGCCGAAGCGGGCGATAACGATGAATGGCGGTTGGAAGAAGCGATTGCGCGCGCGAACGCCTTTTTGCAAGCCGGTGCCGCCTGCGCGTTCGTACCGGGCGTAACCGATGAAAAAACGATCGCTGCGCTGGCCGAGCGCATCGAGGGTCCGCTCAACGTCCTAGCGGGAGCCGCGACGCCGCCGCTCTCGCGACTGCGCAAACTCGGCGTCGCACGCGTGAGCCTGGGTTCAGCGACGATTGGAGTCGCGCTGGCAGCTTTTCGCAATTTTGCGCGCGGAATACACAAAGACGGAACGTTCGAACGTATCGCGGATCGCATCTCGCATTCCGAACTCAACGCGCTGTTTCGTTAAGTCGAAAGCGCCTTGTCGATCACGGCGCGCACGTCGGGATCCCGTTCCTGCGTACGCGCACGCTCCAAAATTCCGCGGCTCCAGCCATTGTCCACTAAGCTCAAGCGTTCGACGATGTCCAACCGCAGCGATTTGCCGGCCCCGGTGAGTTCTTCATCGACGAGTTGCGGCCACTGAGCACCGTTTCCGGCATGATCGCTCGAGCGGATTGTTCGCAGCATCGAGGCACTGATTCCCAGCAGCAGTAATCCGACCACGAAGGCCAGACCGATGGCGACGTCCCAACTAACCGGCGACAACGTGAGCGGCCGTGCGCAACGCATCGAGCACCGCGCCTAGTGCATCGTCGAGCGTTCGATTGACGCTCGAGCTCAGGACGCGATGAAACTCCGGCAGCGGAAGGGTTTCAAGCACGTTGAAGACGTCGATGAGCTCGTTGCGGTACATGCCCAATACTTCGCTGCTGCCCGGCTCGTCCGCGGAACCGTCGTACTCGATTCGCGTGCCGAGCAGCTGTGCGTTGATGCTCCATGGTAAGACCGACCCCAACGGCGCCGATTCAAGTTCCGGCATGCGCTCGCGCAGCACGTTCGGATCGAGCGCGCCCAATAACCGTACGACGCCGGAACCGCGCTGCTCCGCGGCAAAAGGCTGCGCCCCGATCGCAGCGTCGACCAATGCGCGCAATGCCGAGCGGCTCTCGCGGTCTTCCAAATCTTTGGCCGTAACGGCAAGACGCGGCATGCGCAGCCGCACGAAAAAGCGATCCAGCGGAGCTCGCAGCGCGATCGCCGCATTCTCCATCGTCTGCGCAGTTTTGGGATCGGCTCCCGCCAGCGCGTTGGGCAAGAGCGCGCGCGCGGCGAAGATATGCGCAATGAGGCCGCCGGCGTCGGTTCGCTCCAGCGTACGGATCGTTCGAGCGAGTTGGTCGGGAGAATAATCGTAATACAGCGTCGCATGCGCGGCGTCTTGGCCCGCTTCCGGCGTGGCCGGCGGTTCTGACGGGACCGGCGCCATCGCCGTTGCAACCGCAGGGGGCTGTGCAATGAGCGGCTCATCGAAAACCGGCGGCATCTGCACGATTTCCGGCCCTTCGAAAACTTGCTCTTCTCCAGCGATTTCCGGCTCTGCGATCTCGGGTTCTTCGACAACGCGCGGCGCTTGCGCCAGCTCGGCCTCTTCTCGCTCGGGTTCTTCGACAACCGGCGGCTCTTGCGCGAGCTCGGGTTCTTCTCGTTCGGGTTCTTCGGCGACCAGCGGCTCTTGCGCGAGCTCGGGTTCCGGCTCTTCTTTCTCGGGCTGTGCGACAACCGGTGACTCGTGAGCGAGCTCGGGCTCTGCGAGTTCGGGCTCTGCGAGCTCGGGTTCCGCGGGCTCGGGTTCTCTGAGCTCGGGTTCTCTGAGCTCGGGCTCTGCGAGCTCGGGCTCTGCGATAATGGGAGGCTCATGCACGCGCTGTGCGGCCGGTGGAGCTACCGGCGCGACGATAGATTCGCGCGCGGGCGTTTCAAGAACCGGCAGCAGCTGCGCGACGGAAATGGGCGTGCCGGTGGTTCCGGCCGCGAGCGACGGTGCGGAGAATACGTGCAGCGTCGGCGCCGTCAGCGCCGCCGAATGGTTGCCGTCCCACTCGAGGACGACGCGCGTATCGATCGGCGTTCCGGCGGCAATCGGAGAGATGACGAGCATCTCCCATCGCACTCGCAGCTCGACGTCGGGATTCACGTCGGTGAGCGCCAGACCGCGCTGCGACCACAGCTGCGACGTGCCCAAATCGTCGGGTATCGTCACGCCGTTGAGCTGCGTCGTGCCCGGAACGTACACGGCCAGATTCGAGGGCACCGCGCGTATGATGAGGCTGTCGGCCGGACCGTCGCCGCTGTTGCGCATCTGCACCTCGTACGCGATGCGTTCGCCCGCATTGATGCTCTCGATGGGACTGGACCGCAGTTGAGCGTCCCGTCCGAATTCCGGCTCGGCAAACGTGGCGATTTCGAGCGGATCGAACTGCACCGGGCTGATCCCGCGTCCCGACAGCGTTCCTTCGATCGTAAGGCTTCGCTCGCGTTTCGGTGGCCTGGCTAAGCGCAAACCGACGCGCGCCTCGTGCGTCGTTTCCGCAGCGATGTCGCCGAAAAGCAGCGCGGATCCGTCGCGGCGCGCGTTCTGCGCGCGTTCGAGAACCAATTCGGGCGGCATCAGCAAATCCAGCCGCGCGTCCCGCAGCATGTCAGAACCGTCGTTGGTGAAGCGGATCGTCAGCTCGTGCGTTTGCCCCGGGCGCAGAGGTTCGGGCTGCTCGCACAGCCACGTACACGCGCCGGCAACGACGTGAGGACGCGATCGCACGATCACGTTGGCGACGCCCAAATCGAACGTGCCGGACGCAAACTCGAGCACTGCCCCGAGCGCAACCTGCGTGCGGTCGGGAACGGGCGAGGCGACGCGCGCTTGAATGGTGAACGTTCGCTGCGCTTGCGGCTGCAGTACGCCCAGCACGAACGGTTCGACGTACGGCGCCGGCTCTTCCACCGATTCGGCTATGCGAATATTCTCCAAAAACGCGCTGGGGATCACGCGCATGCGCACGTCGGTCTCGGGTGCGGTTCCATCGTTGAAGACGCGCGCGCTGAACGTTACGTCTTCACGCGAGGCAACGCCGCTGCGATCGACTTCCAAATAGTTACGCGCACGGGTAAAGCGCGAACTAACTCGAACGCGCAACGTGCGCGCAAAGCGGCGCTCGGCGCGTCCGGTTTCCCCCGCCGGGCCCTTCCAGCGCAGCGTCGCCGTAATGGGCTGTTCCTGGCTGTGCTGGAGTACCACGATGCCGGAGATACCGACGTCGACCGCGCGCCCTGCCGGCACCGCGCCCAGCGAAAACGTACCGCCCGCGAATGTTTCGTCGCTGACGGGCTGTCCGTCCAAGTGCGCCGAGCCGGGAGTATATGCTATGCCGGCCGGCAGTTCGATTCCAATCGACACGTTTTGCGCATCGCCCGTGCCCGCGTTCACCGCGCGCACGGAGATCGGCACTCGCGTTCCGGGAGAAACGACGTCGTCGCAAAATATCGTGAGCGCAGTCTCGTCGTTGGCAAAGTCCGCCGGTGAAGAAACGACGATTTCGGCGGACTGTACGTCGAACTCGCCGACTTCGCGCGCGGAAACCGCTCCGCTGACTTTGATGCGCGTACCGTCCGCAAGCGGTGAATCGATCCGCGCCTGGTACTCCAAGTGCACCGATTGCCCCGGCGCTAAGCGCGCGGCGACGACGTGCTCGGAGGCATAGTCGAAGGGCTCGTCGCCGGAATCGATCAGCGCGCGCCCTGCAACGCGCGCACTGCGCGCAACGTAGCGCGTATGCTGCGGCACGGGCAGCAGCGCGAGAACGTCGTGCGCGCTCGACGAGCCCGTATTAGCAATCGTTGCGCGAACGAGAATGACGTCGTCGGGCTTGGGCCGATCTTTGGACGCAATCGTCACCAGCGTCGAAGTATTCTGCAGCTGGGGTTCGCTGCGAACGGAAAGCCGCTCGACGTTCGAGGCCACCACGGCGGTCTGATCGGTAACGAGCGCGGCTTGAAACAGCAATTCGGAGCCGTCCTCGATACGTTCGCCGACTCGGAAACTGCATGCGACGCGGCGCTGTGCGCCGGGCGGCAGATCGCCCAGCGACGCACCGGTGTTCGCCACCAGTACCTCGTCGGCCAGCGGAGCTTCGTCGACCGTGTCGCTTCCTTCGACGTACGCTGCGCCGGACGGATTGGCGAACCGCACGCGTACGCCCGTAGCGGCGGCGCCCCCTAAATTGGAAAACGCGAACTCCGCGCGAATCACCTCGCCCGGCGAAACGGTACGGCGCGGCGCAAGAACTAGCGTGCGCAGCGTTTCCGGCAGCGGCTGGGAGCCCGGAGCGAATACGCCCGTCAGCGCACCGGTCGAGGAGCGATCCTGAGCTGCCATGCTATTCGAGCAGCGCGAGCGTCTGCACGATGCGTTCGGAGCGCTCGCCGGGACGTCGCTGCGCGTATTCACTCACGGCGGCTGCCGAACCGCGCCGCGCCAGAGCATGTGCCGCCGCCAGCGCCACGGCATCGGACGGATCGTCCAGCGCATGCGACAACAGCTGGTGCGAACGATCGTCCTGCAGATCGCTCACCGCAAAGATCAGATCGCAGCGGGCCGACTCGGACAGACCGGCAAATTCCGCGCCCGCTTGCGCAGTCCAGTCGGTCGTTGCGCTCCAGGGCTCGACTTGCGGCGCCGGCGCAGGAGCCGGATCGTGCGCGCGCGGCGCGCGCCAGGCGTAGATGCCAAGAGCGATTCCGACCGCGAATACGACCGCCAGCGCGACGAACACCCAAGTCATGCGTGCGCGGTGTTGGCCAGTTGCGCGCGCACCACGTCGAGCGCCGCGTCGAGCACGGAGTACCGGCGCCGCTGCAGCGCGTCGACGAACGCCGTTTCGTCCGACGACACGAGTTCGTCCAGCGCGCTCACCAGCATCTCGCGATAGTGGCTCAACCCTTCGCCGTCGGCGGGCAAAAGGCGCGCCAAAGCCGCCCACGGCAGCGCCGTCGCGAGCGGAGCTTCGGAAAGCCTGTCGCGCAGCGCGCGCAGTTCGCTCTCGTCGCCGGCGCCCGAGAGAATCACCGACCCAGCCAGCTGCGGAGCCGGCTCATTGCTCGCCACGCATCCCAGCAGCGCTTCGAGCGCCGCACGCGCGGACGCGCTTTCGAGATCGCGCGGAGCGATCACGTAGTTGGGCAAACGCAGCTTGATGAACAGCCGGTCGAGCGTTTCGCGCAGCGTTTCGCGAACTTCATGTAATGCGCTTTCGGCGGTCGAGCCGATCGCGTCGGGGAAAAACGCCCGAATGGCAAACAAATGCGTTACCAAACCGGTAAAGCGCGCTTCGGACAGAAAGCGCAGCGTGCGTTCGAGCCGGTCGCGGTCGAACGCGACCAGCATGTGAACGTTTCCGGCACCGTTTGCATACTGCTCGTGGGCTTCGGCATCGATCTGCGCGTGGCCGTTGCCGTTCCCGGCCGCAAGCGAGAGCACCGCGCGTGCAGGCGGCTCGGCTGCGGTCACTGGGGTCGCGGGCGGCAGTTCGACGAAATCGCTTCCGCTTAGCGCCCGCTGGTGCGTGCCGAACGCGGGCCCGAGCATGCCGTCCAACCCGAACGGCAAGCCGGCTATCGTGTTGGCGAAGGCCGGTGCGCAGCGCACTTTGACTTCATGCGCCGCGATCCGGTCGATACGATCGCCGTCGTAGGTGATGCGCGCTTCCCGCACGATCGTTTCGCCCGAACCCGCGGCGTTGCTGACGACCTCGCG
The DNA here is from genome assembly GCA_963777315.1 of Vulcanimicrobiota bacterium. Lineage (GTDB taxonomy): Bacteria > Vulcanimicrobiota > Vulcanimicrobiia > Vulcanimicrobiales > Vulcanimicrobiaceae > CAVYEM01. Next base: position 447,586 of record CAVZQC010000002.1, on the reverse strand, counting down.
CCAGCGGATCGTGGCTTCGACCCCGGGATCCACGTCGCTCATGACCAGTCCGCGCTCGCTCGTCAACGGCGATTGCGAGCCCACGTCGCGCACCGGCAGATCGTTTACCGCGGTGGAGTTGGGAATGTAGATGAGCGAATCCAGCGTATCGGCGCAGATCTTCGCGCGGCGCGCCGGCCCGTCGCCGCTGTTGCGCACGTGCAGAATGAACTCGATCTCTTCGCCGGCGTCGACGATCTCTTCGGGCTCGCTGCGCAGCGTGCCGATTGCAAAGCTGGGCTCGGCGGTCGTCACCACCGCCAGCGGGCTGAGCTGCACCGGAAGCATCGCATCGGCGCTGAGCACCGCTTCGATCGTTACGGGATGCGTTTTGGCCAAACTGCGCAGCAGACGCACACCTAGACGCGCTTCGGCCTTCCCGCCCGGCGCGAGTTCGCCGAACACGAGCGTGGAACGCTCGCGCGTCGCGCCTTCGACGCTCTCCAGTCGCGCTTCGGGCGAAACGTAGAGCCGGAGCCGCACGTTTTGGGCCGCGTCCGTTCCCTCATTGCGCAGACGCACGAACACGTCAACGAGCTGATTGGGCCGAAACACGTCGTCTTGCACCAAACTCAAACCGGAGCTCTGCGCCGAAAACGCCGGATGCGAATCGATCCGCCAAACGGCATCGCCCAGTTGCGTTTCACCCAGTTCCTGCGTATGGACGCTCGCACCCAGCCGAAGCTCGCTGCGATCGGCATAGGGCGTGCGCACGCGGACGCGCACGGTCAGCTTTCGCGTGGAATAGGGTTCCAGGGCGCCCAGTTCGACCGAGTCGTTGTCGACGTCCAGTTTGGCCGTTTTGTCCAGCACGCGAACGTCGTCGAGCGCCGGATCCACGCGCAGATGCAACACGGCGTCGGCGGCCGTCGCGCTTCCGTCGTTGGACAGCGTAAGAGTTGCTTCACATTCCTCGCCGGGACGCACGATTAGCGTACCGACGCGTTCGACGCGGTTGCGGCGCGCGTTCAAGTGGGGCTGCGATCGAACCGCAACGGTGCGTTCGAAGACGCGTTCCGCCGGCTGATCGCCCCCGTCCGGCACTTCCCAGCGAAGGGTCGCGCGCACCGGCAGCTGGGTTGCGTCCGCAAGGGGCGAGCCGACCGTTGCCTGCGCGAGGAATTCGGCGCTTTCGCGCGCGCTCAGCGAGCCCAAGTCGTAGATCTGCGCGCCGCCTTTTCGTTCGCGCACGGGCTGTCCGTCGATGCGAATGCCGCCGCGCACGGGAATGAGTCCTTCGGGCAAAGCGAGCGTCACGGTGACGCCGGCGGCCGTCGTCGTTCCGGCGTTGTACGCGCGCAGCCGCAGCGTTACGGGCGAGCCGGGAGCGACGTCCGAGGATGGTTCGATCGAAAAGTTCGTACCGTCGTCGTCGAAATCCGCACGCGCACGCACGACCAGCGTCGCGGCTTGTAAATCGATGGCCTGCGTTTCTTGGCAGGCGACCTGCGCGCGCGCTGCGATGGCGGTGCCGTCGGCGATCGGATCGTCGATGCGAACGCGATACTGCAGCGTAACCGTCGCGCTGGCCGGGAGCGTCGCGGCGATCACCGGTGCGTGCACGCGATCGAAGGGCGCGAGCAGATCGCGTTCGATCTCACGGCCGTTCACGCGCGCGGAATTCGCAACGTATGCAGTGTATTCGGGAACCGGAGCGACGACGACCAGATCGTGCGCGCTGGATTCGCCGGCGTTGTGCACCCGAACGGCGATCGTCGCTTCGCCGCCCGCGCGCGCTTCGTGCTGACGGGACTCGATGGCAACGTTGGTCAGCGCATTGTCCAGCGCCGGCCGGCTGTGGGCAATCAGCCGTACGATGTTCGAGCCGACGGGCGCGAGCTCGAATGCGGCCACGGCAGCCTGCAGCTCGACGGCGGAGCCGTTCTCGATCGCACCCGCTACGCTATAAGCGACTTCGATCCGGCGCTCCTCACCGGGCGCGAGATCGCCGATGTCCGCGCCCGCGCGAGCCAGCAAGGGCGAGTTGCCGTGTTCGTCGTCCACGACCGCGCCGTCGAGCTGCCCGGTGCCCACCAGGTAGACCAAACCGTCGGGAAGGTTGAAACGTACGCGCACGCCCGTCGCCGGCGCGCCGCCTTGGTTGCGGAACGTGAACGTTGCGCGCACCGTCATCCCAGGTTCCAACTCGCGCTCGGGCGAAACGACGAGGGTTCGAAGTCCTTCCGGCAGCGTCGGCGATCCCGGCGTAAACACATCAGACAGGGTGCGCATGAGTTGGTCGGGACTTCGCCGCAGGCCAAACGGCCCCTTGACTCCGTTGTCCCGCTACCGAAAGGTTTACAGTTGATGCTCGCTACCAAGCTCTTCGCAAGTGCCGACGCGGTCTCGCGACTGGGATCCGAGAGCGCGTTCGAAGTCCTGGCTCGCGCGAAGGCGCTGGAAGCGCGCGGCACGCGCGTGGTTCACATGGAGATCGGCGAGCCTGATTTCGATACGCCCGATCACATCAAAGAAGCGGGCATCGCGTCGATTCGCGACAACAACACGCATTATTCCGCGTCGGCGGGGCTGCCGGCTCTTCGCGAAGTGATTGCGAATTACGCCGCCAAATTCCGCGGAGTCGAACCGTTTTCGATCGAGAACGTGGTCGTCGCGCCCGGCGCCAAGCCGATTATCTGGAATATCCTGAGCGCGATTCTCAACCCGGGAGACGAGTTCGTCTATTTCGACCCCGCGTATCCGGCCTACGCTTCATGCGCGAGTTATCTGGGCGCGCACGTCACGCCGATTCCTCTGCACGAAGAGAAAGACTGGCGGATGGATCTGGACGAGCTCGAACGTCGCGTTTCCGATAAAACGCGGGCGATCATGATCAATTCACCGCACAATCCCACCGGCGGCGTCCTCATCAAAAGCGATCTCGAACGCATCGCGCAGATGGCGCAAAAACACGACTTCCTGGTCATCGCCGACGAAATTTACAGCCGCAACTTTTACGAAAGCGAGTTCGCGTCGATCGTCACGATTCCGGGCATGCGCGAACGCACGATCGTCGTCGACGGGTTTTCCAAAGCGTACGCGATGACGGGATGGCGCCTGGGCTATGCGATCATGCCCGCGCAGCTGGCGCAAACCGTTACGCTGTTCAACAACAACACGTTCTCGTGCACGCCGGTCTTCGTTCAGCATGCAGGCGTTGCCGCGCTGCTGGGCACGGACGAGCCGGTGCAGCGCATGAACCGCACGTTTCGCGAACGCCGCGACAGGCTCGTGAACGGGCTCAACCGCATTGCCGGCATGTCGTGCACGATGCCTGAAGGCGCGTTTTACGCTTTTCCCAACGTCAAAAAGATTACGTCGGACGACAAGGCGCTGGCGGCGTTTTTGCTGCAGGACGGCGGCGTTGCGTGTCTGGGCGGCTCGGCGTTCGGGGCCGCGGGCAAAGGCTATCTGCGGTTTTCGTACGCCGCTTCACTGGACGACATCGATTACGCGCTCGCACAGATGGAGCGCTGCATCCCGCAGTTCAAGGGCTGACCGGCCGGCCGGCGCGCACGATACGCGCGAGGCGCGCGATTTTTTGGGGATCGATGCTTCCCGCAGTCCGCGCGCCGCTGCCCACGTGAATTTCACGAACTCCCGTAAAGGCCGTCAACGCGGCGGCATTTTCAGCGTTTATGCCGCCGCCGGCCAACACCGCCGGCGTCGTGCGAGTAACCAGCTCGCGCAGCAATTCCCGCCCGCTCCACGCGTCGGGCGCGCACCCCGCGCTCAGCACTCGCGTCACCAACGGGAATTTCGCCAGGCGTTCGAACGCGTCGATTGGATGCGCGCACAAGTCGAACGCGCGGTGGAACGTCATCTGCACGCCGGCGGCGGCGTCGACGATCTCGCTCAAACACTCCGTGTCGATCGTGCCTGCGGAATCGAGTGCACCGAACACGATGCCCTGCACGCCGGCTTGTGCCAAACCGGCGGCGCAGCGCCGCATCAGGCGCCGGTCTGCCGCGTCGTAGACGAAACCGCGGTCGTGCGGACGCAGCATGGCATGCACCGGAATTCGGACCGCCCCCAGAACCGCGCGAACGACGCCCAGCTGCGGCGAGAGCCCTCCTCGCTCGGGATGCGCCACCAGTTCGACGCGCGATGCTCCGTATTGCTGCGCGGCCAGCGCCTCCGCTGCGGTCGTGACGATGACTTCCAAGGTCGCCGGCGCGCTCAAATCGTCGGATGTTTATACCGCACCGCCGCAGAACCCCTGGTCCGATGAAGCGCTCGACCACGCGCGCGCAGTTCATCGCAGGCGCGTCCGGGGCGGCGCTTGCAGCCGGCTTGCCGGCGGCGGGGGCAACGCGGGCGTCGCGACGGCGGGTACGCTTCGGCGTGAACTACGTGCCGACCAAGAATTGGTGGTACAGCTGGGGCGACTGGGATCGCGACTCGATTCGCCGCGACCTTGCCGACATCGCCGCGCTCGAGGCGGATCACATCCGCATTCAGCTGCTCTGGCCGGTGTTCCAACCCAATGCCGCGGCCGTCCGCAGCGAACCGATCGAACATCTGGGAATGCTCCTGGACGACGCGGATGCAGCCGAGCTCGACGTCGAAGTCACCGTGCTCGACGGACAGCTCAGCGGCTTTCTCTTCGTTCCGCCGTTTTTGATCGACAACCAGGACGGGCGCATCGGCAATTTCATCGTCGACCCCCGTTTGATCGACGCGCAGAAGCGCTTGTTTTCGGCGCTCGCGCAGCGCATCGGCGGCCATCGGCGCTTTCTGGGCTTCGACATCGCCAACGAGATTTATTGGTTCACCCAGCCGCTCAAAGTCGAGTACACGCCGCAGCAGGGCGATGCGTGGATGGAGTCGCTGCTCTCAGATTGCGAGCGCCTTGCGCCCGGGAAATTGCACGTCAACGGCGTGGACAAATGGCCGTATGAAGCCGGCCGGGCGCAAGGGTTCACGCGCGCGGCGCTCACTCGCGCGGGTGCGGCGAGCTGCGTGCATCCGTGGGCGGGATTCGGACCGATCTACAAAACGTACGGCCCGCTCAGCGCGGCGGCCGAGCATTACGCGGAATTTTTGCTGCAGTACATGCAGGCGTTTTCGCCGCACGGTACGCGTACGCTCTGGATAGAGGAAGACGGCTGCTCCAAGCAGTGGATGAATGAAGCCCTGATACCGCAGTGGGCGCAAGCCTCGATTCGCAACGCGGCTTCATGCGCCCACGTTTTCGGAATCACGTGGTGGTGCTCGCACGACGTCAACCGGCGATTCACCGGGTTCAACGCACTTGAATACGATCTCGGCCTGTACACCAACGACCGCAAGATCAAACCGCTGGGGCGCGCGTTTCGCGAGGTCATCCGCGAGTTCGACGCGCACCCGCCCGCGGTGCTGCCCCGCCCCGAAGCGCTGGTCATCTCGGCCGATCGAGGCTCGGACGATCTGCTGGCTCGCTACATGCAGCTCATCGAGCGGGGCGCGCGTCCTCAGATCGTTTTACGCAGCCGAGCCGGCGAGCGCGCATACCTGGCGCAGCGGGGGATCCGCCGGCTGATTCTCGACTGATTCCGACTTTTTTTGCGGCGCGTGCTTTCATCCGATGTTTGCAGGGCTGGGCACTCTCGCGACGTAGTGTTAGGCGGCTGACGTAGCCGTCGGCCTGCTTGCGGAGGGCGAAACGATGAACCGACGTGTCCGGGGCCTTTTAGGCATACTGCTGGGCTTGGCATTTCTCGTCCAAATGTGCGCTCCGGCGGCAGCCAGCACCGTTGGAACGATCTCCGGCGTCGTGACGGACGCATCCTCGGGCAAAGCGCTGGCCGACGTTGCGGTTGCGGCCGTATCGCCCAGCGGAACGTACCGCGCCGTGACGGACGCTCGCGGCTTTTACGCAATGGCGGGAGTAAGCTCCGACACGTATGCGCTCAGCTTTCAAATCCGCGACTACGAGCCGGTTTCCGAAACGGGCGTGAACGTCGCCCCCGACCAAGTTTCGACCGTGAACGTGCAGATGCGCCGGTCGCTCAAGACGATCGCTGAGGTGCGCGTGCGCTCGGCAGGCGGGGCGTTCCAACCGCATCAAACCGCGGACACCTACACCGTGACGCCTGCGCAAATCAGCACGATTCAAGGCAGCCCGCTGAACATCAGCGAGAAAAGTCTGCTCACGGCGCTGCCGGGCGTGCAGTACAGCTCGGGCAATTACCCGACAATCCGCGGCGGCCGCACGAACAACGTCGACTACGAGTTCGAAGGCATGAACTACACGGATCCGTACACCCAGCGCAACATCAACGGCTTCAACTTTCCGGCCTTCGGCCTGGCTTCGGTTCAGCTCAGCCCGGGCAGCGAGAACGAAACCTTCGGCAACTCCGGCGTCGGAACGGTCAACGTAACGGCGCGCCGCGGCACGTATCCCGGAACGGCGGACGCGGCGCTCGGGGTCGGCGGCCCGGGTTTCTTCCATTCGGCCGACTTCGGATACGGCATCGCAACGCCCAACGGGCGCTGGTCTGAGTACCTGAGCTATACCGCCCATAACGACGCGCCACGCTACGGCGGAACGTACTGGACCGACAACGCCAACGACATCGGGGTCGAGAATTTTCCGATGTATCTGACGGATCGCGAGCTGCTCAGCAACACCGTGTACAAGTGGGGGCGCAACGACAAGTTCGGACTGCAGTTGCTGATCAACACCGGCCTGCACGAAACCGACGGCGGCTACGGCGACGCGTTGTCGAGAAACCTGTGCTATTTTTCGTGCGACCCAAATCAGATTAACGCCTTCGCCGCCGGGCCCGGCAATTATCCGAACGGAGCAGGCTATGCCGGCGTCGTGGACTTCAACGGCAATCCGCACGGACTGACCGTGCAGCAGATTCAAAGCTTGCTCGTGTTTTCACCAGGCCAAACGCAAACGTACCAACTCTTGGGCGGCAGTCCCGAATACTCTGAACACGGAATATCGAACGGTTCGAAGCTGCAGTTCACGTGGAATCCGGATTCGTCGACGTACATCTATGCCGGGGCGGACACGACCAACGGCGCGACGACGTCGGACAGTCCGAACTCGGCGCTCTACCGCGTCATCGGCGGCTACAACGCGGAGTTCAACGCCGGGATGACCAAGCAGCTGAGCGAAAAGAACTTGCTGCGTCTGAACGTGCACACCTTGCGCGAGCGTCCGCTCAACGAGGGTCTGTTCCCCAACGACGAGCTCTTCAACATCGTGCCGGCGTTTGGAGTCAGCAGCGGCGAGCTGTACGACTTCATCTCGCCCAGCGATCCGAACTGCCCGCTCGGATCGGATCCCAGCGGCAACAGTTACTGCGGGCATCTGTACAAGGCGCTGAACATTACGGGTCCGACCGGCACGCTCAAACTGATTCCCGGCGGCGCGGGCACGCGCATCACCGGCTCGTCGTTCGACTACAGCGTGGGCGACTCGTGGACGCCCAACCAGCGCTTGAAAATCGACGCCGGCGTGCGCATCGAAAATCACCGGTATCACTTGCCGCCGTATGGACAGACTGCCCGACTGCACCTCGTACTACATCCCGGTCGCGTATGCGACGCCTTCGCCCGGCGTATTGCCGGACGGCGAAACGGGCGCATTCGTCAACGGTAAGCCGGTCGGGCCGGGAAACTGCCCGAAAGCGGTATTTCTGCCGCTGACCAAAGACCAAACCAATCCCGTCGTTCCCGAACCGCGCTTCGCGGCGTCTTACCAAATCGGGGCAAACGACGCCGTTCGCTTTTCCTACGGACGCACCGCGAGATTCCCCGAAGGCCAGGCCAGCGACTACGCTCCGCCGTTCGACTACGGCAGCCAGTTCGCGGGCCTTGCGCCCTATTTGAATCCGGGCATGTACGCCGTTACGCACGTCTACAACTACAACGGCGGCGTCTTTAGAAGCACCGATCCGAACGACTATTACGGGACGCACGGGATTCCGGTGGACTGCGGCTTTACCGGATACAACGTGCCGTGCCAATCGTATCAGGAGCAGTTGTACTGGTCGGTTCAGAACGGCGACTTCGGCAATCCCGTCGCGCCGCTCAAACCGGTGACGTACAGCAACTTCGACGTGTCGTATTCGCATCTGTTCCCGCACAACGTTTCGGTCAAGCTTACCGGCTGGACGCGTAGAGCCTACGATCTGGACATCACCGAGAAAGTTCCGCAGCGCACGCTGTTCAACACGGTCATAATCAGTCCGAACGGCAGCGTGGCAAACTATCTCTATTCAATCCCGACCAACGACGGGCTCGAAATCGCCGACGGCCTGGAGTTCTACCTCACCAAAGAAAACCCGTACGGACTTTCGGGCCAGATCTCGGCAACGTACAATAACGTGCGCCAGAACGTGCCCAACGCCGACGAGTTTCACGGCTTGCTCAATCCGCTGGCGGCCAGCGGGCTCTACCGCGTGGGATACGTTTCGCCGTTCACTTCGACGCTGGCGGCATCGTATCGCACGCATTCGGGCTGGCGAGCCCAGATGCGGTTGGACTACGACGACGGCTATCCGTACGGCGACGGATTGCTGACCAGCTTCAGCTACGGCGGCGTGAACTACGTCGTGCCGCACGTCAACGCCACTAACGGCAACGTGCTCAGCAACGGCAACACGCAGTTCGTCGATCCGTCCAACCCCGGATCGGTGTTCAAACCCAACGTTGCAGCAACGCTGGGCACGCCGGAATCCAATCAGCCGCAAGGCCAGCTCTCCCATGCGAACTTGGTCGCGGAACTGACCTTGGAAAAGACCATCGGCGTCGGCGCCGTGGGCTTCACGATCGACAATCTCTTCAACGAAGCGTATTCGGGACCGACGTATCCCATCGGCGACTTCGGGCTCATCAGCGGCGGCCCGTTCAACATTCTCAATAGCACTTCATACTATCAAGGCACGGCCGGAATGAAGCTCAACGGCAATTATCAACCCGTCGCGACGGGCATCGGCGGCCCGCTCACCGGCTACAACACGAACTGCACGCCCAACCCGTCCGCGGGGCAAACGTGTCAGACTACCGGCGGTTCGGTCAACGGGCGCGGGGCGTACATCAACGTTCCCAACGCGATCGGACGCACGTTCTACGTTTATTACACCATTCACATTTAGGAGCTGCGCATGAAACGAATAGCGGCGGTCATTGTTGCAGGCGCGTTCCTGAGCGGGTGCGGCGGTCTGACGAACGGCAGATCATTTACGCCGACGCAAACGCCCGGCACGACTCTGCAGAGCAGCAAAATTCAGTTGGCTGTAGGCACTGCGCGGCTTCCCGACGGCACCACGGGCTTGAACGTCGTTTCGACGTTCCGGCAAACCAACGGCTTGTCGGCGGCGCTGGTCAATACGCCGTCGATTGCCGGGCCTTCAGGGTTCACCGTGCCCGCGACGAGCTTCGGCGTAGGAAACGGCGACGGCGGTTCGGGTGCCGACGCGGGGACGCATTCGATCACCGCACTACCGCAGTCGTATCTTCCGCTGCCGGCGCAGCTCACGACGTTCGGCCGCGTGGGCGGCGATTTCGCATCGGGTCTGGCCGACTTCAACAACGATACCAACGGCAACGGGGCGTTTTATCCCGGCCAGGCCAGCGGTCCGAATCCCGCGTGGGGCGAGCCGTTCTACGTCGCGACCATTCCCGTTACAGGCGCCGTGCCGCCCGGCGTGCCGGGCGTCCCGCCGCAGCCGTACATCGTCGGTCCGCCCGCGGTGCCGTTCTTTAACGACGGCACCGAGTTCAGCAGCTTCGCCGGATACATGACCGGCTTTACGGCCTTTGACGCAGCGCCGGCAACCGGACAATACACGCTGACCGACGTCGTGGCCACAACCAATGCGGGTTCGCCAAGCTTTACCGCAAGTGCGACGCTCACGAGCATCACGCCGTTGCCTGCACTGCCTGCGCCGACGTTCGTTTCCGACGGTAAGGGAGGCGGTACGGCGACCGTTGCGGTTCCAAGCGATCCGCGCATCGTCGAAACGATGATCTATATCGTCGACGTCGGCGCGAAACTGTACTTTACCAGCCCGCCGATGAAAGGTACGGGCACGCTGACGTTCGTTTTGCCGGATACCTTAGGCGTGTGCACGGTACTGGTTTCCGGCTGCCAAACGTCGCATCCGGGCGTCTCGATTACATCGGGCGATCAGTATTTAGTGTACGCGGCCACCTTCGACTATCCGCAGTTCGAAGCCGAACCGCCGACGAACACCTCGCAGACTCCAACGCTTACCGGCGCAACGGGGCAAGCCGATATTTCGCTTTCACCGGCATTCGCGGGAACGTATTAGCGCGGTTCGCGTCACCGCGCGATTGCAATCGGGAAGTTTCCGGTCGGTATCGACACGCCGGGCGTTTGCGTGCGCACGTCGATCGTCAGCACTTCGTTGTCGCCGGTGTCGGTGACGAATGCGGTGCCTCCGTCGGCGCTGAAGACGACGTCGAACGGTCCGTTGCCCACGGCAATCGGCGCGCGCGCCGCGTCGGCGCGCACGTCGATCGGCGTCACCTGCGAAGAGCCCGAGTCGGCCACGTACAGACTGCGAGCCGTCGGGCGAAAACGCCATGCCTTGCGGGGCCTTGCCCACCGGAATACGCGCGAGAACGGCCAGCGACGAAGCATCGATCGCGCTCACGTCGTTGGAGACCGCGTTGCTGACGTAGATCCGCTTGCCGTCGGGTGAAACGGCGATCCCGATCGGATGATCGCCCACGCCGATCGTTGCGATGACCTTGCCGGCGGCAATGTCGAGCACGGAGACCTGATTCGATCCTTGATCCGCCACGTACAGCCGGGAACCATCGGGCGCGATCGCGAGCTCCTCGGGCTGTGAGCCGACGGCAATCGGCGCGCCCGCGCGCAGTGTTGCCGTGTCGATCCGCTGTACCGTACCATCGCCGTAGTTGGTCACCCAGAGCGCTTTGCCGTCGGGCGTTAGGCGGATTCCGGCCGGCACTTTACCGACCTTGATCGCGGCCACGGTTTTTTGAGCGGCCGTATCGACGACGCTCACGTCGTTGCTGCCTTGATTTGCGCTGTACGCGCGCGCGCCGCCCGAACCGACGGCCAAGTCCCCCGGTCGATTGCCGACGGGAATCGCGTTGCCGTACGCGTGCGTGCGCAGATCGATCGGTACGATCGTGTCGTCGCTGAAGTTGGCGGCATACGCCAAAGGCAGCGTTTGGCCGGCACGCGCCACGCGCACGACCGCCGCGGCATGCGCGAGCGGCGCGCCGTTGCGCGCGACCGCGCGCAGGACAACGTTATACAAACCCGAGAGCGTCGATGCAGCCGCTGAAACAATCGTCTGCACCGGCACTGCGGCTGCGCCGACCTCGGCGCGGCCGCGAGGGGGCGAGACGGAGAGATTGGCCGGCGACTGCGCGGTCCACGAGACTTGCGTGGCCGCTCCTCCCGGAAGATTCGTAACCGTAAAGGCGAGCGGCGCGGAAGTTCCCGGCGGCAGATCCAGCATACGTGCCGGGGCGCCTAAACCGGCAGCCGTGGACGGCGGAAAATGCAGCAGGCCCGGCGTGTAATTCGGCGGCGCGTCTTGCGGTGACCGTCCGAAGTCGACGTTGGGCGTTGCGCCCGCGACCTCGTCCAGCGCAAGCGTGCCGCGCTGCGGCAAAACCACCCAAGCCCGATTCGCCGCGGCACCGTTCACGCGCAACGATTGCAGGTACTTATTGGTGTCGGAAGCCGCCGGCGCATCGACGTCTATCCGGCGCCCTGACGGCGAGGCGATCGTCACATGGGAGAATAACGGCGTTTCGAGCAGCAGCACCGGAACCGATGGGTTGATCGGATACAATCCGAGTGCATTCCAAACCCACCACGCGCTCATCGTTCCGAGATCGTCGTTGCCCGGAATGCCGTCGGGCGTCGGCGCATACAGCGACAGCATCACCGCGCGGTTCACCGCTTGCGCGCGATACGGCGCACCCGCATACAGATAGGTCCAGGGCGATCCCAGCGTGGGTTCGTTGCCGAACCAGGCATACGGCTGATCTTGTCCGGCGTCGAGCTTGCTGAAGAACGCGTCCAAACGCCCGAGCGCGTTCGGCGTACCGCCAAGCGCCGCCACGAGCGAACCGAGCGCCTGTGGAACCATCCAAGTGTATTGCGCCGAGTTGCCTTCCTGAAAGCCGCTCTGCCCGTTGGCCGTGATCGGCGTGCGCATGAAGGCGCCGTCGGCGTCGCGCGGCGCGATCGCGCCGGTCGATTCGTCGAAGAGCGTCGCCCAGTTCGTCGAACGGCGCATGAATCTGCGATAAACGCCGGGCCGGGAAACATCGTGCGCGAATTGCGCGATCGAAAAATCATCCAGCGCGTATTCGAGCGTCTCGGATGCGCCGTTCGGTACCGGTGAAACCGACGTCGTATGACTGTTGACCACGTAGCCGCGCTGCAGGTATTCGGCCAATCCGGGCCGCGGCCGAAACCATTGCTGCCCCAGCGCGCTGCGCGCGTCGTCGGCATTTTTGATCATGGCGCGCAGCGCTGCAATCCGATCGAAATCGCGCGCGCCGAACGCGTACGCCGCCGCGATGATCGGGTCCGCGGAATCGCCGCCCATAACGCCGGTGTACCCGTCGGCCGCAGGCCACTTCGGCAGCCATCCTCCCTGCTGCGCGTCGTGCACCAGCGACTCCATCATGTCGCCGGTTTGACGCGGCGCGAGCAGCGCCATCAGCGGCACCTGCGTTCGATAGATGTCCCAGCCCGAAAAGTTGGCGTACTGGGCGTGGCCCGCCAAGCCGCGATGCACGCCCCCATCGAAACCGCGGTACGCTCCGTCCGCGTCGCTAAACAGCGTAGGCGAAAGGAGGGCATGGTAGAGCGAGGTGTACAGCATACGCTGCTCTGCCGGTGTTCCGCCGGAGATTCGCACTTCACCCAGCAACGAACGCCATGCCGATGCGGTCGCCGCATGAACCTGGTCGACGCTCCAACTCGTCGCCTCGGCAATGAGGTTGTCGCGCGCCGCGCGTTCGCTGACGTACGACACGGCGGCCTTCACGCGCACCGTCGGATTGCCGGTCGCATCGAACGTCACCCAGCCGCCGCTGTGCGGTCCGCTCACGGTACTGCCGCCCGGCGTCGTCGCGGCGTCTTTCCACGTGCCGTACGAACTGAACGGCCGGTCGAAGCGCATGTCGAAATACACGGTGTACACGTTGGGCATTCCGCAGAATCCGCCGCTGGTCGCCGAACCGGCGACTTCATCGGGGCCGACGACGTGAAAGCGCGCGTCCGTCACGCCGGCCTGATCGGAAGCCGTATCGATCAGCAGATTCGCGCGCGGGCCGGCGGGAAACGTGAATTCGGCGATTCCGGTTCGCGGCGTCACCGCGATCCGCGTGCGAATCGCCGGCTCGCCGAGCGAAACCGCGTAATAGCCTGGCGATGCCGCTTCACCGGCGTGCAAAAAGGGCTGCGTTGCGCTGCCCGGATTCCGTATCTCGCCCAGCGTGGGAAGAACGGCGAAGTCGCCGTAGATGAAACAGCCCGCTCCGGACACATGCGTCAAACTGAATCCGGAGATCGCTTTGTCGCGATAGAAATATCCGCCGCTGGGCGGAAGCGTCGGCGTGTCCGGACTCCACTGCAGCATCCCGAACGGCGCGCTGGCGCCCGGATAGTCGTCGATGAGCCCCACGCCCTGCGTGCCGGCCGTTCCAACGAACGGATCGACCAGCGCAACGGGATCTGCGGCAGTCTGCGAATATGCCGGTGCATTCATCAGCGCAGCAGACGCCGCCAACGTCGCTGCAATCGCCGTCAAACGCATGCGGCTACGGTACCGTGGCGCTCGCGGCCGGGCGTTCGTATATCGCACTCCCCGGCGCGCTCACGCGCCCGGACTGCAAGACCGTGATGACGCGAACGTTGATGGACTGGCCCGGACTCAAATCGAGAGTGAACGGCTGCGTATAGCGCGGCGAGGCTTGCGTGGGCATCGAGCCGTCGACGGTGTAATACATCGTTGCCCCGGGCACCGGGCTCACGAGTTTCACGGTTGCGTGCGGGCCGCTCGCGACGGTCTTTTGCAAGCCCGTCGGATCCGGAATGCGAAATTGCACGCCCTCGGATTCAAAGCGGGCGTAGTGATTGGGCGTACGCGCGACGAAACTGTCCCAGTCCTTTTGTGCAACCGGCGTCCACACCAGTTCGGACAGCGCAAGCATGCGCGGCAGCAGCTCGTACTGCGCGAGCTGCGGCGTGGCAATATATTCGGTCCAGAGATTGCCTTGCGCGCCCAAAATGTGTTTTGCCTTATCCGGGGGCAGCGCATCGATGCCGGGATCGTAGTCGTATACATCCCGCAAGGTCGTCATTCCGCCGATGTTGAGCGGCTCGTACGCCGGGTCGCCCTGCGAATGATCGAAATACAGCGTCGGATCGGGCGACATGATGACGTCGTTGCCGCGCATTGCCGCCACCGCGCCTCCGCCGACGCCCCGCCACGACATCACGATGGCGCTGTGCGAGACGTTGCCTTGCAGGATCTCGTCCCAGCCGATCATTCGCCGCCCGTGCGCCCGCAAAAAGTTCTCGATGCGCGTGTCGAACCAGCCCTGCACGGCGTCGGCATCCTTGAGATGATGCTCGCGCATGAGCCGCCGAACCAGCGGGCTGCCGTTCCAAACGTCTTTGGGCGCTTCGTCGCCGCCGGTATGAATGTACGGCCCGGGAAAAAGCCGCATGACTTCGGTCAACACGTCTTCGTAAAATCGGATCGTGCGCTCGGATGGGCAGACGATGTCGTTGGAAACGCCCCATATCGTCAGCACGTGATAGACTCCGGGCTTGCACGCCAGCTGCGGGTACGCGGCCAGGACTTCGACGGAATGTCCCGGCATCTCGATCTCCGGGACGATGTTCACGTAGCGCTTCTTCGCGTATGCAACGACTTGCTGGATTTGATCCTGCGTGTAATAGCCGCAATAGCGCACGCGATCGTTGGAATTGAAGTCGTGGCCGATCATCGTACCGGCGCGGCAGGATGCGACGCTCGTCAAGCGCGGATACTTTTTGATCTCGATGCGCCAGCCTTGATCCTCGGTCAAATGCCAGTGAAATTCGTTGAGCTTGTAGCGCGCGGCCAAGTCGATGTATTTCTCGACGAACGGCACGGCAAAGAAATGCCGCCCGACGTCCAGATGGATGCCGCGGTACGGGTACGACGGTGCATCGCTGATATCGACCTGATGAATCGCATTGCCGCCGCCGGGCGCGAAAAGTTGCTCGAACGTTTGCAGGCCGTAGAACAAACCCGCGCCGGCATTGGCGGCAATCGCGATGCCGCTGCTGTCTACGCGCAGGCGGTACCCTTCGGGACCCAGCGATCGATCGTGGGCGCGCGACGACAGCCGCAACGCTGCCGGGGAACCGTTTGGAGCAACCGTCGCATCGATGCCGTGTGTCCGCAAAAAAGTCACCGCAAAGCCGGCCACATTGCGTTCGTCCGGCGTCGAGACTGCTATAGCGACGTGCGGGGGAAGCCGGTACGTCGCGGCGTATGCGACGACCGAGCGCGGAGCCGGAATGATGCCCAGCGAGTCGGCGGCAATGCGCGCATTTTGAGCGCCGGCGCCGCGGGGCGCGCAGACGGCAAAAGCGAGCGCCAGGGCCGCTAAAGCGCGGTATTGAAACATCGGATGTTTCGCGTTCTCGCCAGCAGCACAAGGCTCCTCGCAGCGGATCGCCGTTCGATATGTCGGATGACTGCGAGGACGACGTCGGGAAACTCGGGGGCCATCTCATGCAACCCAGAACAGTGCATGCCATTGCAGGCTATAACCGGCTTCTTCTGACCGTCAGCGGGCTTGGCGGCCTGCTGTACGGCATCGACGTCGGTATCATCGCGGGCGCGCTGCCGTATTTGGAAGCGACTTCGGGTCTGGATCCCAGCCGGCTTTCGTTCATCGTTGCCGCGGTGCTGTTGGGCAGCGTCATTTCCAGTCTGATAGCGGGTGCTTTGGCCGATTGGTTCGGGCGCAGAAATCTGATGGTTCTCAGTGCGCTCATGTTCGTTGCGAGCATCCCGCTCATCGCGCTGGCGCACGGCTTCGGGCCGCTGGTGTTCGGGCGTCTGCTGCAAGGCATGAGCGCCGGGCTGATCGGCGTGGTGGTCCCGCTTTACCTGGCCGAGTGTCTGGGCGCATCGAACCGCGGCAAAGGCACGGGCCTGTTTCAATGGATGCTCACGTTCGGTTTCGTGGTGGCCGGGCTCATCACGCTGTATTTCAGCTACCGTTTGGGCATCGTGATGAAAACCGGCAGCACTGCGGAGATCTTTGCGTTCAAAGATCAAGCCTGGCGCAACACGTTCTGGGTTTCGCTTCCGCCCGGCATACTGTTCGTACTTGGCAGCGCAGTGGTCTCGGAATCGCCGCGCTGGTTGTTCCGGCGCGGCAAGAAAGACGCCGCGCTGGCCGCGCTTCTGCGCTCGCGCACGCAAGAGCAGGCCGGCTACGAACTGCAGGCGATGGAGGACACCCGCAGCGCGGAGCGCGCGAAAAAGTCCGGCACGAAGATCAAAGAATCGCTCCTGCGCCGCAAGTACGTCATCCCATTCATCCTGGCGTGCGTGATTCTGACCTGCAACCAACTCACCGGCATAAATTCGATCATCGGGTACAACACCACGATTCTTTTGCAGGGCGGCCTTTCCGACTATCAGGCGCACATCGGGAGCCTGTTCTTCAGCATCGTCAATTTCGGGATAACGATCATCGGCGTCATGCTGGTAGACCGCAAAGGCAGAAAATTTCTGCTTTCGCTCGGCAGCGCGGGCATTATTCTCTCGCTCGTCGGCACGGGAATACTGTTTTACCGCACGCAGTCCGCGCAAGTCGACGTCAAGCAAGCCGTACAGTCGATGGTCCGCCCGAATCAAAGCGTTTCGCTGACGTTCGATGCCGCGACCGCCAAGAAACTGCTGCGCAGCGTAGGAAAAAGCACCGCCGGCAACGCGCAGTCTTTGGAAATCATCTACTCCTACGGCGACTTCCGCTCGGTAACCAACGTGGCGCGCTCCAACCAAACCGCGCTGCCGATTCAGATTACGCGCTCGCTGCCGGCCAACAAGGTTGCGGCATTCTTTGCCGACCCGTTCGGGAGTTTGGACGCTTCCCGCAACGCGCCGCTGAAGATCGATGCGGCCCTGATCGCCCCGGTACCAAGTCAGGCGAACGGATGGATCGTGGCGTTGACGCTGTTTTTGTTCATGGCGTTTTACGCGGTGGGCCCGGGCGTATGCGTATGGCTGGCGCTTTCGGAACTGATGCCCACGCGCATCCGCTCCAACGGCATGAGCATCGCGCTGTTCCTCAACACCGGGACGTCGACGGTGATCGCCGCAGTGTTTCTTCCCATGGTCGGCAAGTACGGCTACTCCACGATGTTCTTTGCGTTTGCGGCATGCACAGTCATCTACTTTGTGACCGCGACGTTCTTCCTGCCCGAAACCAAAGGCAAGACTTTGGAAGAGATCGAGGCGCACTTCGAAGCCGCTACCAAAGGGGAAGCACTGATGGCATCGCAGTGACGGGCTACGCGCCGGCGGGAAGCGCTTCCAGCGTCAGGACTTCGAACGGGCGCAGCGTGAAGACGTGATATGCGCCGGCCGTGAGCGTGAGCGGCGCTTGCCGCTGCCACGGGGATCGTGCAGCGTACCGCCGTGGAGCGCCTTGCGGCAACTCGAACGCCTGTCCAACGTCGAGCGCGATTTCCTGTACGCGATCGGCGGGATTGCGCAAGCTGATGATTCCCTTTCGCGGGGACCACGCGGCGTGGCCGTAGATCTGCAGGCGGTAGGGATCGCCGCCGATCCAATGCGTGTCGCGCAGCACGTCGGCGTTGCGCGCGGACCACTTCGCACATTGCGAGAGATCGTCCCAGTTCGCCGATGAGAGCAGGCCCGGCGTTATATACATCTCCTGCAGCTGCGTCCCCGTTCCAAAGTAGGAGCGGATCTCGTCGCGAAAATCGCCGTCCGGATCGGCGTCCAAATGCTTGGCGTACGCGGCATAGATCATCCCGTGCAGCATGAGCGCGTTGAGCGGATACAGCGGCCCTTGCGTCACGACGCCCGCGTACGTGTCGGCGTCACGGTACGTGATCCATCTCTGCCGGTACGAGCCCGCGCCGAAAAAGTTGTGATCGTCGCCGCCGCGCCAGATCGAGTCGCAGTAGCGCAGCCAGAACGGCGAAGGGTACGTGCCGGTCGTCAGATTGATGTAGATGTCGGGCTCGAGCGCGCGCGCCGTGCCGATCAGATGAATTGCCGCCTCGAAGTCGCTGCCGAACCGGCTGCCGGGATAGACGCTGCTCGCGTTGCCGGTGCCGTCCAGCTTGAATTGATTGACGCCGCCGCGCGTGATGAATCGCGTCACCACGCTTTCAAAATACTCGTAATATTTCGGAGCCGACAACGCCAAACCGTCCTCGTTGATGCCGTACCCTTGCGCTTTGGCGCTGGCGAGCCGCTGTTCGCGCGGCTTGCCGTAGCCGCCCCACGGCGAGAGCCATGCGCCCGGCCGCGCACCGTACTGCAAAGCCGCCGCCTCGAGCGGAGCAAAACCCTGCGGAAACTCTGCGTTGAAATGCCACAGCCGCTGCGGATCATCCCACCCGTCGTCGAACAGAAACGATTCCAGGCGCACGCCGCGCCGCTGCGTGAGCCTCGCTTCCGAACGCGTGGATGCGCTCGAGCGCTTGCGCTGCCGTGTAACGCGTAAAGTATCCGAGATCGTACCAGGAGTTGTAGTGTAAGAACGTGCGGTATGGGTGTGCGCGCTCGCGTTCGACGTAGGTCAGAAAATCGCGCCGCAGCCGGCCCGGCGCCGTTACGCCGATGACGCTGGACACGATCAGCGGCACGCCGGGACGCAGCGGAACGCGCACCGGCAGGAAGGCGCTCGCGCGATCGTCGATCGCTTGGGCTTTCGCGAATGGATGCTCGATGGCCGTATAGAGATTGGCCGACGCAATCGGCGAGCCGTCCACGCTGCCTAGAACGAACGCATCCGGCAGACGCGCAAAATCAACCAGCATAACGCTCGCGAGTTGCACTTCTGCGCCGACGGCTCGCAACTCCAACTGCTGGCGCAGATACTGCGAGCCGTCCCGCAGGATCGCGCTCCAAGTCGCGTGCAGTTTGCCGCCGGGGTGCGCGAGTTCCACGCTGATTTTGCGGCCGGGAATGCGTTCGGCGTAGCGCGCGGCATGCGCGCCGGCCGTAAGCGCCTCGTGCGCCGGACCCCCCGTTATTCGGAACTCGCGCGCGGAAACGATCGTTCCGTTCGCCGCCCCGACGCTGAAGAGATCGCGCGGCAGTGGAATTGCGCGTTTGAGAGCACCGGCGCGCAAGCGCGTGAGTGAGAGCGCGCCGTCGTGCATTGCCCAGGTCGCGTCGATGGCGGCATTTCCCAAGGAGAACGTCCCGCCGGCCGCGTCGGCCCACGCCGTCCCGCCCGCACCGAGTGCGGCAAACGACGCTGCGCTCGCGGCGGCGCCTCGAACGAACTGCGATCGATTCATCTTTTCGAACTTTCCCTACAAACGCGAGGCTGCCTCGCAGGCACGCCTTGTAGAACGGCAAACGGCACAGCACTACGATGATTCCTCAGCTGCAACGTACCTTGCTCACATGACGATCGTCCGCAAGCGCTTTCTCACCATCGCCGCGGCACAGTTCGCGGCGCTGTCCGCACCGGTGTCGCTGGCGGCGGCGCCGCGCAGCATTCGCATTGCCAACGGCAGGTTCATGCTCGACGAAAAGCCCTTCCAATTCATATCGGGTTCGATGCACTACACGCGCGTGCCGCATCAGTACTGGGAGCATCGCCTGCGGATGGCGCGGGCGATGGGGCTCAATACCATTTGCACGTACGTGTTTTGGAACGTGCACGAACCGCAGCCCGGCGCTTTCGATTTCAGCGGGCAGAACGACGTCGCGGCGTTCGTGCGAACGGCGCAACGCCTGGGACTGCACGTGATCCTGCGGCCCGGGCCGTACGCTTGCGCGGAGTGGGAGTTCGGCGGGTATCCGGCATGGCTGCTGCAAGATCCGCAGACGGTGTGCCGCACGCGCGATCCGCGCTTCATGCAGCCCGCACGGCGCTGGATTCATCGTTTGGGACAGGAATTGGCGGCGCTGCAATGGCCGCGCGGTGGTCCTGTTCTCGCCGTGCAGATCGAAAACGAGTACGGGTCGTTCGGCGACGACCATGCGTACATGCACGAAATCTTGGACGCAGTCACGGATGCCGGTTTTCAAGACGTCATCCACTACACCGACGACGGCATTCCCGAACTTCCCGCCGGTTCGTTGCCCGCGCTTCCCGTGGCGGGAAGCATCGGCGATCCGCAATCGGACTTTGCGGCGCTGGCGCGTTTTCGCCCCGGCAATCCGGTGATGGCCGGCGAGTATTATCCGGGGTGGTTCGACCACTGGGGCGAGCCGCACCACGTCACCGACGCCGCCGCGCAAGTGCGCGGCGTCGAATGGATGCTCGCGCACGGGTCGTTCAACCTCTATATGTTCCACGGCGGAACGAACTGGTTCATGAACGGCGCCAACTACGGCGGCGACGCGCCGTATCAGCCGACCGTGACGAGCTACGATTACGACGCGCCGCTCGACGAAACCGGACGCCCGCGTTCCAAGTTCTTCCTCATTCGCAAAGCAATCGCGCGCCATACCGGCACGCAGCCTGCGCCCATGCCACGCGCGCCTGAGCTCATCGGCATTCCCGAATTCACTTTGACTGAATCCGCACCGATGCACGGCTTGTTCGGCGCGCCGCAGCACAGCGAACGCGTGCGGAACATGGAAGCGTATGGCCAAAACTACGGCTACATTTTGTATCGAACGCGCATTCCGCGCGCGACGCAAGCCGCGCTGGCGCTCGACGAGTTGCGCGACTACGCAGTCGTCCTCATCGACGGCACGCGCGCCGGCACGCTCGACCGTCGCCTGGGAGAACGGTCGCTGCAAATAGAGGCGAAAAGCGGGGCTCTACTCGACATTTTGGTCGAGAATACGGGACGTTTGAATTACGGCAAGCAGTTCGTCTACGATCGCAAGGGGATTACCAAGTCCGCAACGCTCGGCGGGGTCGAGCTGCTCGGCTGGGACGTCTATACGCTGCCGATGAGCGAGCTATCCGCACTGCGATTCGGCGGCGAACCGGCGGACGCGCCGGCGTTTTACCGCGGGTATTTTTCGCTCGGCCGCGTTGCAGATACGTTTCTGGACGTTCGCATGCTCGGAAAGGGTCTGCTCTGGGTGAACGGTCACCCCGTGGGACGCTTCTGGGAAATCGGCCCGCAGTTCGCACTCTACGTACCGGCTCCGTTTCTCACGATCGGACGCAACGAGGTGATGGTTTTCGACCTGCTGGACCGCACGGTTCGCCGGCTCAGCGGCAGAACCGAACCATTGTACGCGCCGATTGCCGAATAGTGCTCAAAAACGTCATCGGCATCGCGGTCGCCGCCGCAGCGCTCGCCGGTGGAGCGCCCGCGCACGCGCGGATCGATCGCGTTCTGGCCGTAAGCGGGACCGGCGCAGTCCCCACGTACCGCATTCCGGCGCTTGCAGTGACAAATCGAGGAACGCTGATTGCAACCTTCGACGAACGAATTTCATCGTCGCGCGATCTGCCCAACGATATTCGCATCGCGCAGCGCCGCAGCCTCGACGGCGGACTGACCTGGAGTCCGCCGATCATCGCCGCAGCATTTCCTGCGGGCGGGACGGGTGATTCCAGCCTGCTCGTCGACCGCATCACCGGCCGAATATTTCTCTTTTACGCTTACGGTCCGCCGGGCGTGGGCTTTTTTGAATCGCGTCCGGGATCGAGCGACGCGCTGGACTCGCGCACGGTCCACGCCATGGTGCAGTGGAGCGACGACGACGCCGCAACCTGGTCCAAGCCGTTGGATTTAAATCGGCAGATTAAAAACCCCGTCTGGCGCGCGCTGTTTGCTTCGTCCGGCCACGGGATTCAGACGCGCAGCGGACGGCTGATCCAGCCGTACGTCGTCATGGATGCGACCGGGAAAACGCATGCGGCAGACGCGTACAGCGACGACCATGGTGCGAGTTGGAGAATGGGCGCGTTCGCCGGCACCGACGTGAACGAAAGCAAGGCGGTGCAATTGCGTGACGGCAGCATCGTGCAAAACATGCGCCACAACACGCTGCGCCTACGTTTCCTGGCGGTTTCCCGCGATGGAGGCCGGTCCTTTGGGCCGATGCGGCCGGATGCCGCCCTACCGGATCCCGGCGTAAACGCAGATGAAATCGCCGATGGTAATGCGCTGCTGTTCGTCAACCCTGCGAACGCCGTAGAGCGGCGCAATCTGACGCTTCGAACCAGCTGCGACGGCGGAAAGACCTGGCCGCAATCGCGCATTCTTCACGCGGGACCCGCTGCGTATGCGGTTATGGCGCCGCTGCCGGGCAACGTCGTCGCCGTCGTATACGAGAACGGCCGGCTCACGCCTTATGAAAACCTCACGTTTACACGCCTCGCCGTGCCCGCGTGCTCGCAGATTCCGTAAGGGGCGGCGTTACGGAGAAGATGCGAGCATCGCGTCGATCGCGGTGCGGATCGCCGGAGCGATAGCTGCGTAGCCCTGCGCATTGGGGTGCAGCGTTTCATCCCCGAAGAGCTGCGACTTTAGCGTGCCGTCGGCGTTGAGAAACGCCGCGTTCACGTCCAAGCGCGTCACGTAAGGCGCAAACGCATACGCGTCAAGAGCCGCGTTCGCGCGGTCCACTTCGATGCGATCGGGCGAAGTCGGCTGCAGGCCGCGCGGAAATATGTCGAGCAGCAAAATGCGCGCATTGGGCAGCTTCTCGTGGATCGCGGCCACCACGGCTTCCACGCCGCGGGCGATGTCGGGTCCCGTCCAGCGATCGCGGACGTCGTTGGTGCCGATCATGAGATAGACGACCTTCGGATCGATGCCGTCCAGTTCGCCGGCTTGGATCGACGCGAGCGTGTTCTGCGTGGTGTCGCCGCTAACGCCTTCGTTGAACGCGCCCAGCGGCGCAAAGTACGTGTCGTAAACGGCACGCCCGGGACCCATCGTGTAGTTATACGTAATGGAATCCCCCACGAACAGCACGCGGATCGGCCGGTCGTGAAGATGCTTCATCAGCGACTGCCAGTACGTCTGCATCTCGCCGGCCGGACGCCCATCCGCCTGCCACGGCACTTTGCCGATCGGCGTTGCCGCGGGCGCGGGGCTCGTCTGAGCGAGAACGGCCGATACAAGCAGCGCGATCACCATGCAGCCTCGAAGTCGACGTCCAGTTCACACGCCAAAGCCTGCAGTTCTCTCCAAACGCTGACGTGCAGCGGCACGCCGTGTGCGCGATGCCGGCGGGCGCGCTCGTCTTCGATCTCGCCGGCTGTGTAGATTCGCGGCTGATCCGGCGCTCTCGCGCTGTGTTTGAACGCGCGCAGTTCGCGGTCCATGTCCCGTTTGAATTCGTCCACGTTGCGCATGGCTTCGACGCGCATCGCTGCGAACCAGTGCGAAACCGCGCCGCGCTTGTCGTCGGCGGACGGCAATCCCAAGTCCGGCCCGAAGCTGCCGCCGCTCAGAACGCCGCACAGAATGTCGACCAGCAGTCCGAGCCCGTAACCCTTGTGTCCTCCGCCTTGCGTGCCGAAGCCGCCCAGCGGCAAGAGCGCCCCCTCGAGCGCCGCGCGCGGATCGCCGGTCGGTACGCCGTTCGAATCCACCGCCCAGCCCGGCGCAAGCGGCAGATTCTTGCGTTTGTGCACTTCCAATCGCCCGCGCGGCACGGTGGTCGTGGCAAAATCCAAAACGAATGCCGGCTCGCTGCCGGCCGGAACGGCAAACGCGAGCGGATTGGTTCCCAGCATGAGATCGCGTCCGAACGTCGGTACGGCGTAACGCACCGAGTTCGTCGACGAGAGCCCGATCATGTCGTGTTCGAGCGCCATCATCGCGTAGTATGCTGCGATGCCGTAATGGTTGGAATTGCGCACGCAGGCGAACGCGACGCCGAAAGTTTTTGCCTTCTCGATCGCCGCGCGCATCGCCAGTATGCCTGCGGGATGTCCCAGGCCGTTGCCGGCATCCACGAGCACGGTAGTGTCCGTTTCGCGCACGATGCGGTAAGGCGGGTCGGCGTTCATGGTCCCCGATCGAAGGCGGCTGACGTAATAAGCGTTCAACCGCGCAACGCCGTGCGATTCGATGCCGCGTACGTCCGCTTCGACCAGCACGTCCGCGACTTGCGATGCGCTATCGCTTCCGACGCCCAGTCGCTCCAGGCATGTGCGGACGAACGTTTTGAGGCGGCGCTCGTCGACGGTTCGATACGAACTACCCGGAGCTGGCATCATTCCGGCTGCGGCAATCGGTAAATGCGCCGCGCGTTGCCCGCAAATATCGCCGAACGTTCCGGCGGCGCGAGATGCGCAACGCAACGCTGCGCGAGATCGACGACGCGATCGTACGAGGCGGCCAGCAGACACACCGGCCAGTCCGATCCGAACAGCACGCGCGCCGGCCCGAACAACTCGAGAATCCTATGCGCGTACGGAATGATTTGCTCGGGCGTCCATGCGTTCCACGACGCCTGCGTGATCAAACCCGACAATTTGCACGCCGCGTTGCCGAGCGCAGCCAACTGCTGGAGATGCGAGTTCCACGGCTCCCACGCGGCGCCCGCCACGTCGGGCTTACCGCCGTGATCGACGACGAACTGCAGTCCGGGAAGACGCCGGGCGGCCTGCAGCGCCGCCGGCGACTCTCGCGGGCGGATCAAGAGATCGAAGGCCAAGCCCGCGTCGGCGACGGCATGCAGTCCGCGCAGCACGTCGGCGCGCATGAGCCAGCCCGGATCTTGCTCGTCGTGCACCTGATGGCGAATGGCGACTAAGTACGCTCCCCCTTCGCAGTTCTGCAGTTCGCGGATGCAATCGGCAACGCCGTCGGCGGTCAAATCGATCCAGCCGACGACGCCGGCTATCGGCTCGCAGCCGCTTGCGGCGCGCAGCAGCTCGCGCGTTTCATCCAGCGAAGCCGCGGCCTGCACGAGGATCGTCTGGCGCACCTGCACGGGTAACGCAGCCCGAAGGTCGTCGATTGTGAACGCGCGGCGAATCGGCGCGAGATCGTCGCTCATCCACGGATACCGCCGCTTTGCGGGATCCCAAAGATGGTGATGCGCATCGACGATCGTCACCAGCGAATCAATCCCTCGTCGGCGAGTTCAAGCCACAACGCTTGCGGCGGCGGGTTATGGAACGATGCGACGTTCTCGCGAACTTCGGCCGGCGAGCGCATACCGAGCACGACGCTGCGAACGGCCGGGTGTTTCAACGGAAAAGCTATGGCCGCAGCGGCCAACGTCGTGCCGTGCCTTTCGCAAATCGCCGCGATGCGGCGAGCCGATTCGAGCATGTGCGGCGGCGCCGTATGGTAGTCGTACGTCGCTCCTGCGCGCGGGTCGCTCCGGGCGAGGATCCCGCTGTTGAATGCGCCCGCCGCCGCAACGTCGACGCCGTGCTCGACGCACAGCGGGAGCAGTTCTTCGCCGGCGCTTTGGTCCAGCAAGGTGTAACGTCCGGCGATCATCACGACGTCCGGATCGCACTCGCGAACGAAACGCGCCGGAGCCTGCCACTGATTCATGCCGACGCCCACGGCACCGGCAATGCGTTCGTCGCGCAGCCGCCGGACGGCCGGAAACGCTTCGCGCACGGCTTGATCGACGTGCGCGTCCGGATCGTGAATGAACGCGATGTCGACGAACGAGAGATCCAAGCGCTGCAGACTGCTTTCAATCGCGCGGCGGATTCCGTCCGCGCTGAAGTCGAAAAGCGCCTGCCGAGAATCGCCGTCCGGTCCGGGGACCAGCACGCGGCCCACTTTCGTGGAAACGGCAAACGCATGGCGTGGTTTGCCTGCCAGAAACCTCCCCAGGCGGCGCTCCGAAAGACCCAAACCGTACAGCGGCGCCGTGTCGAAATAGCGGATCCCGCACTGCCATGCGGCCTCGAGCGTCGCCTGCGCACATTCGTCCGAAACGGGCTCGTACAATCCGCCCAGCGGAGCTCCTCCGCAGCCCAGCGGCGCGATCATCGCTCACTCTTTTCCGGTCGCGATCCGTGCCAGCATCAGCGCCAGCAGGATGATCGCGCCGTAAATCGCTTGGATCCAAAACGTCTGCACCTGTGCGAGCGTGAGCAAATCGTCGAGCACGCCCAGCAACAGCACGCCCGTAAGCGCTCCGAATACCGTCCCGCGGCCGCCGTCCAAACTCACCCCGCCGATCACCGCGGCTGCAAAAACGGTAAAGATCATCCCGTTGCCTTGGTTCGCGCTGACGGCTCCCAGCCGCCCGGCCAAAATCAGTCCCGCTGCAGCTGCGAGCACGCCGGCGAGCGCGAACACGCACCACGTCACGCGATCGACCGCGATACCCGCTGCGCGCGCCGCTTCGACGTTCCCGCCGATCGCGTACAGCGCGCGGCCGTAGCGGTGATAGCGCAGCACGAATGCCGCCGCAGCGAACACGGCTGCGGCCAGCCATACCGATACCGGGACGAAAAGCCACGTCTGCGATCCGAGATAAAGGAACGAAGCGGGCACGGCGAACAGCGTGTTGCCCTTCGTTAAGCCGACGAGCAAACCGCGCAAGACGATCAGCATCGCCAGCGTCACGATGAACGCGTTCAGGCGAAGCTTGACGATGAGCAAGCCGTTGAATAGGCCAATCAGCGCGCCGACGGCAAAAAGCGCGAGCAAACCGATCCACGCGGGCGCTTCCACGCCCCAGCCGCGCTCCACGAGCGGCGCCACCAGCAGCACGCCGATCGCAGGCGCGATGCCGACCGTCGACTCCAGCGAGAGATCGAACTTGCCGGTGATGAGAATCAGCGATTCACCGAGCACGACGAGGGCGAGCGCCGAGGAGGCGCCCAAAATGTCGATCAGATTTTCGGGCGCGAGAAAATGCGCATTGGACAGTGCGCCCACCAGCACCAAAATGCCCAGCGCGGGCACAAGTGCCAGTTCACGCAGCGGAACCAACGCCGGGCGCGGCGCCGAACCGGCGCGCGCGGCAACCGCCGCTTCACGCATGCGCGGCCACGCCTTCGATCTGCGCGATCAGCGCGTTATCGTTCCATCCGGCGGGAATGTCGGCGCGCACGCATCCCTCGACGAGCACCACGACGCGATCGCATGCGCGCAAATCGTCGAGATCGTCCGAGACGATCAGCACGGCGGTGCCGCGGCGCCGCGCGCGATGGATTTCGCGCAGCAGCGCCTCCTTGGATTTCACGTCAATGCCGGCAGTTGGATTCATCAAAATGAGCACGCGAGGCTCTCGCGCGAGCGCTCGGGCGAAAACGACCTTTTGCTGATTGCCTCCGGACAGCTCCCGTACCGGACGGTCCGCGCCGGCGGAAACGATACCCAGCCTCGCTATCGCGGACTGCGCGGCGCGCCGGCGCGCGGCCGGTGCGATGAAGCCGCCCCAGCCCAGGCGATCGTCCATCGTCATCGTCGCGTTTTCGGCAAGCGACAGATCCAGGACGAGGCCTTGCCCGTGGCGATCGCGCGGCACCATACCGATGCCGGCGCGCAAAGCGGCGCGTACGCTGCCCGGTGCAACCGGCTGCCCGTCGATGCGCAGGGTTCCGCTGCGCGCTTTGTGCAAACCGGCAATCGTTTCGGCGACGATCGTTTTGCCGCTGCCGCCCGTACCGGCTAGGCCGACGATCTCGCCGGGCCACAGCGTCACGTGCAGGTCGCGAATGCCCGGAGCGTTCAAACTGTGGACCTCCAGCGCAGGCTCGCCGGCGCGCAACTGAGAATCGACGTGCGCGGTTTGCGCCGGAGAAAGCGAAACGGAGCCCGTCATCGCTTCGATCAGCGCCTGCTGCGGAAGATCGCAGACGCGTCGCGTGCAGATTCGCTGCGCGTCGCGGAAGACGGTGACCGCATCGCATAAGTCGTAGACTTCCTGCAGATGGTGCGAAATGAACAGAATCGTTACGCCGGCACGCTGTAGCGCGCGCAGATGCACGAAGAGCCGTTCGATCGCGCGGCGCTCCAGGTGCGCGGTCGGTTCGTCGAGGATCACGAATCGCGCGCCGAACGAAAGCGCGCGCACGATCTCGATCAGTTGGCGCTCCTCTACCGACAACGTGTGCGCGGGCGCATCGGCGTCGATGGGGACGTTCCATTCCGCCAGCAGCTCGCGAGCTCGCGAACGCAGCCGCGGCCACGAAATGAACGCGCCTTGCCCGTAGCGATTCAGGAAGATGTTCTCCGCCACGCACAGCTGCGGAACGATCTTCGAGTGCTGGTAGACGCAGGCAACTTTGGCGGCCCAGGCATGCCGGTCGCCGATTGCGGGAGCCGGATCGCCGTGCAGTCGCACGCGGCCGCCGTCGGGCCGCAGCAATCCGGTCAAAATCGCGACGAGCGTCGATTTGCCCGCACCGTTGCGGCCGACGAGCGCGTGCAGTTCTCCGGGCATGACCGCGATGTTCGCGCGGTCGAGCGCGAGCGTACTCGCGAACCGCTTGCTGACGTCGATCGCTTCCGCAATTGGCTGCATCCCCAAACCTATCGCGCTGCCGCGTTTCCCCAGAACGCGCGGTCGTTGACGTTGGCTTTGGTGACGATTGGTGCGGGCAGCTGGTCCTCGAGCATGCCGCTGGACAGACGCACGATCGTGCTGCCGTGGTCCGTGGGCCCGGGCGCGAACGACTTGTGCTCGAGGGCAGCTTTGACGTAGTACAGCCCGTACTTGGCGTACGCGTCCGCCGGCTGTGAAACCGTCGCATCGATCCAGCCGCTGCGAATGGCGTCGAGCTCTTGCGGAATGCCGTCGTTGGAAACGATGACGATATGGCCGGGCTTCCCGGCGGCGACGAGGGCCCCGTGACGCCGCAAGAAGCTGAGCGTCGGCGAAAGATAGACTCCGCCGGCCTGCATGTAGATCGCGCGCACGTCGGGATTGGCGGCGAACAGCGTTTCCAGCCCTTGCGCGGCCTTGGTGCCGTCCCATTGCGCGGCGATCTCGAGCACCCGAAGCGCCGGATAGCGCGCCTTCATGCAGGCATCGAACGCCGCGGTCCGGTCGCGGCCGTTGATCGAAGCGAGGTCGCCTTCGATCTGCACCACGTTGCCGGCGTGCACCCGGGCTCCGATGTACTCGCACGCTTTGCGGCCGTACGCCGCGTTGTCTGCGCGAACCACCATGAACACGCGTCCGCGATCCGGTGCGACGTCGACGGTCACGACCGGAATTCCGCGTTCGTCCGCGCGGTCGATCGACGTAACGACCGCGGCGGTGTCGGTGGGCGAAAGCACCAGCCCGTTCGCGCCGCTCGTAATGAGATTCTGCACGTCGGTGAGAAATTTTTCGGTATCGCCGTTTGCGTTCGACGGCGGCAAAAGGGCGAGCCGGTAGCGCTGCGCGTACAGCGGAAGAAAATCGTTATAGGCTTGCCAAAACGGCGAAGTGAGCAACGGCAGTTCGACGCCGATGCGAAGCGGCGCCGCGCTCTGCGATCTTTGCGAGGCGTGATTGTGCGCGCCGCCGCAAGCGGTCATTGCGACGACTGCGAAGGCGCCGGCGGCAAGTGCGCAGGTTCGTTTCACGATGCGATCATCTTCACACGCGCAAACCCTGCATTCCCCCGTCTACGGCCAGTATCGTACCGGTTGTCGACGACGACATGGGAGATGCGAGATAGGCTATGGCATGCGCAACTTCTTGCGCGGAAATCAGACGCCCGAGCGGCTGACGCGCTTGCAGCGCGCGCCGCTGTGCAGCCGGATCTTCGGAAGCTTCGAGCAGACGCTCCACCCACGGCGTATCGGTCGTTCCCGGGTTCACGCAATTCACGCGAACGCCCTCGGCCAAATGATCCGCCGCCATCGCAAGCGTCAATGCCAGCACGGCGCCTTTGGTCGCGGCGTACAGGGCGCGCTTGGGCAAGCCGGCCGTGGCGGCGATGGAGGCGGCGATGGAGGCGGTGTTGACGATGCTGGCGTGCGCGGATCGGCGCAGGTGCGGCAGCGCCGCGCGCGTGACGCGAACCATGCCGACGACGTTGACGTCCCAGACGCGCTGCCACTGCTCGTCCTCGTTGTCCTCGACGCTGCCCACGGCGCCGATTCCCGCGTTGTTCACCACGATATCGAGCCGGCCGAACTCGCGAACGGCGCTTTCGATTGCCGCGCTCACCGACGAGGCAAGCGCAACGTCTGCCGCGATTGCCAGCATGCCGTTCCGATACCTTTGCGCGGGTTCGTGCGCAGTGTCCAGCGAGGCCACCTGCGCACCGCGTGATGCCAGCACCTGCGCCGTCGCCAGTCCGATGCCCGAAGCGCCGCCCGTGACGACGGCTGCCAAACCGGCGAATTCCCCGGCGCTCATCGGGACACGAAATTGCCGTGCGCGGATCCCCGCCAAGCCCGCCCGTCGGGAAATTGATACTCCGCAATCGATTCGGGCCGAATGGCCGCACTAAATCCGGGCCGCGAGGCCACAACGTAATTCGCGCCGCGCACGATCGCGGGATCGATGAAATGCTCGTGCAGTTTGTCGACGTACTCGATGACGCGATCGT
Organism: Vulcanimicrobiota bacterium; assembly: GCA_963777315.1. GTDB lineage: Bacteria > Vulcanimicrobiota > Vulcanimicrobiia > Vulcanimicrobiales > Vulcanimicrobiaceae > CAVYEM01. The sequence goes on along the minus strand of CAVZQC010000002.1, from coordinate 416,905 downwards.
CCAGACTCGCGCTCACGGCGATATAGTCGAAGAACGACAGGTGCTGCGCGAGCTCGCACAATCCCACGCCGCCCGTATGCGGACAGACCGGAACGCCGTACTTTGCCGCCAGCAGCAGCGTAGCGATCGCGTCGTTCACGCCGCCGGAGCGGCAGGCGTCGATCTGGCAGATGCCGATCGCGCGGCTTTGCATGAGCTGTTTGAAAACGATCGCATTGGGCGCATGTTCGCCGCAAGCCACCCGGATCGGAGCGATCGCCTGGGCGATGCGCGCATGCCCGAGCACGTCGTCGGGGTGCGTGGGCTCTTCTATCCACCACGGATCGCATTCGCGCAAGCGCGCCACGTTCGCGATCGCCTCCGGCACGCTCCAGCGCTGATTGGCGTCGAGCATCAACTTGCGCTGCGGGCCTATCGCTTCGCGCGCAATGCGGCAGCGGCGCGCGTCTTGATCGATGTCGCGGCCGACCTTGATCTTCACTTGCGTCCATCCGGCTCGAGCAGCCTGCACGCACGATTGCCGCAGCTGCTCGTCCGTGTAGCCCAGCCAGCCCGCCGAGGTGGTGTATGCTGGATAGCCGCTCTGCAATAGTGCCGCTTCGCGCTGCGCCCTCGTCGCAGCGCTGCGACGCAGCAGTTCGAGCGCCTCTGCCGGGGACAAAGCGTCGGTCAAATAGCGGAAATCGACCAATTCGACGATGCGCTCCGGGCTCAGATCGGACAGCAGCTTCCACAGCGGTTTGCCGGCCCGTTTGGCGCACAGGTCCCATACCGCGTTCACGACCGCCGCGATGGCCATCTGCATGACGCCCTTATCAGGCCCTAGCCAGCGCAGCTGACTGTCTGCGCGCAGACGCATCCAAAATGCGCCCATGTCGCCGCAAATGGGCTCGACCGGCTCCCCGACGACGAGCGGCGCGAGCGCGCGTATGCCGGCCAGCTGAACGTCGTTGCCCCGCCCAATCGTGAAGGCGAATCCGTGCCCTTCGTGGCCGTCGTCTGCATCGGTACGCAGGATGACGTACGCCGCGGAATAGTCGGGGTCGGGATTCATGGCATCCGAGCCGTAGAACTGCTTCGAGGTAGGAAATCGCAGATCGAAGGTCTCCACTGCGGTAAAGACCGGGCTCATGCCGGGCAGGTTCAGTCATCCGATGTTTGGCACCTTTCCGACGATTCCCCAAATAGCGGCCGTGCTAGGCGGGGCTGCAAAAGTCCGATGTCATACTGTTTAGCCAACCATGGCGCTGACGGACGAAGCCATCGAAAAAATCAAGGACCTCATCGTGACGGGCAAACTGCGACCGGGCGATCGGCTGCCCAAAGAGCCGGTGCTGGCCGGACGCCTGGGATTGTCGCGCAACTCCCTGCGTGAAGCCGTACGCGCGCTGGCGCTCGTACGAGTACTGGACGTGCGGCAAGGCGACGGCACGTATGTGACCAGCTTGGAGCCGGAGCTGCTGCTGGATGCCATGAAGTTCGTCCTGGAGTTTCATCGCGACAAGACGCTGCTGCAGCTGCTCGAGGTCCGGCGCATCCTCGAACCGGCGGCGGTGGCCATGGCTGCCGTGCAGATGAGCGACGAGGAGATCGCCGGCCTCGGCGTCACCTTGGAAAAGGCGACGCTCGATACGCCGGTCGATGCTTTCGTGCAGGCCGACATCGAGTTTCATCGCCATCTCGCAAGCGGCTCGGGCAATCAAGTGCTCTGCTCGATCATCGAAGGTCTGGTTGCGCCCACCACGCGCGCGCGCGTTTGGCGCGGATTGACGCAAGAACACGCGCTGGAGCGTTCGCTGATGGAGCACCGCATGATGTACAACGCCGTTGCCGAGCGCAATGCAGAGCTCGCGCGTTCGTGGGCCACCATCCACATCACCGGAGTGGAAGAGTGGCTGCGAGCGGCGATCGGATGACGCCGGTGCCGGCGTCGGCGCCGCCGCAGCTGCCGTGTTCGGTTCGCATTCTGTCGGCCCGTTCGACCACCAAACAATGGACTGTTGGGAACGGCCGTCAGCAAATCGTACAGGCCACCGTTTCGAACGACGGCTCGCAATGGATCGATTTCCATCGTCCGCTGACGGTCCGCGTCGTCGTAAACGGCGCGCGGACCGCTGCTCCGGGACGGATCGACGAACTCGGCCCGGGTGAGCGCGCGCCGGTGCAGATCGGCATCACCTCCGCCGGCGTTCCCAACGGTTCGCAGGCGCAAGGCCGCATCGTCGCAGCATTCGCCGGCGGTTGTTCGGCATCACTGCCCGTGCGGCTCACGCTGGGCGTGCCGCAATACACCGCCGATCCGGCATCGTTGCGAACGCACGAAGCACCGGATTGGTTCGACGCTGCGAAATTCGGCATTTTCATTCACTGGGGCGCGTATTCGGTGCCGGCTTGGGCTCCCGTCGGCACGTATGCCGAGTGGTATTGGAACGCCATGCACAAACGCGGTTCTCCGACGTATCGGCGGCAGCTTGCGCTGCATGGAAAACTCTCTCGGTACGACCAGTTCATCCCGCAGTTCCGCGCGCAGCGTTTCGATCCCAAGGCGTGGGTGGATCTCTTTCATGCAGCCGGTGCGCGCTATTTCGTTCTCACCTCGAAACACCACGAAGGCTTTGCGCTGTTTCGAACCGCGACGACGCACCGCAATGCGGTCGAGATGGGGCCGCACCGAGATTTGGTCGGCGCGCTGTTTGCCGCCGCGCGCCGTTATCATCCCGCGGACTTGCACCCGGGTTTGTATTACTCCCTGTACGAATGGTACAACCCCGCCTACACCGATCATCCCGTGCCGCAGTACTACACCGGCAAACCCATCGCGTATACGGGATACAAGCCGATCCGCAGCTACGTCGACGATCACATGCTGGTGCAGATGCGCGAGATCGTCGACGGCTATCATCCGCAGATTCTCTGGTGCGACGGCGAATGGGAGAAGCCGCCCGCGTACTGGCACGATGCCGGCGCGATAGCGCACTTTTACAATCAGGCACTGGCCGCAGGCGCGGGCGTTGCAATCGACGATCGCTGCCGGGTCGACGGCGCCGAGGAGCGCGAGCAGACCGTTTACGATTTCTCCACGCCCGAATATCGTACGTACGGGACGACCGTTGCCAAGAAATGGGAAGCCAGCCGCGGCATGGGATATTCGTACGGCTACAACGCCAACGAGCAGCCCAAAGATTACAAGACGGCCGGCGAGCTGGTCAGGATGCTCGTCGACATGGTCAGCAAAAACGGAAATCTGCTCCTGGATATCGGCCCCAAAGCCGACGGAACGATTCCTGCGATCATGCAGCAGCGTCTGCGTGCAATCGGAGCGTGGCTGCGCGTGAACGGCCAGGCTATTTACGGTTCGCACTACTGGTGGCGCACGCCCGCAGAGGGCAGCTTACGTTTTACCGTACAGCCCAACCGCGCGTTTTACATCATCTCGCTCGCGCGTCCGCCTGCGACCCTAACCGTGCGCGCGCCCGTGCCGATAGCACCCGGCGATACGATCACGCTGCTGGGATACGACGCTGGTACGCTGCGCTGGCACAAGCACGCGGGCAGTCTTATCGTCGACGTTCCACCCGCAGCGCGCCGCAGCGGCGCGTACGCCTGGACTTTCAAGGTCGCGTGGTAACGGATGCGCCTGGCAGCGCTGCTGGCTCTGGCGACGTTCTGGATCGGCAATTCCGCCAATCCTGCAACGACCGTGCGCCGCGCGGCGCAGCTTGCGCCGGCGCCCAGACAGCTGGCGTGGCAACGCGAAGAGCTCACGGCATTCATTCATTTCGGCCCCAACACGTATACCGGACGGGAGATCGGCACCGGCACGGAGTCACCGTCGCTGGTCGATCCCGCCGACCTGGACACGGACCAGTGGGCGCGCACGCTCAAGAACGCAGGGTTTCGCAAAGTCATCCTCGTCACCAAACATCACGACGGCTTGGTGCTCTGGCCCAGCCGTTATACGAACCACTCGATCGCGCACTCGATATGGCGCGGCGGCCACGGCGACGTCGTGCGCGCGTTCGTCGATTCGGCGCACCGGTATGGATTGGCCGTGGGTTTCTATCTTTCGCCCGCCGATCTGCACGAAGCGCTTCCCGGTGGACGCTACGCCGACGCAAGCGCCGCGCGTGCCGCAACGATTCCGACGCTGCAAAACGGCGACCCGCGCCGTCCCAAGCGCCTGTTTCACTTTCGGCTGGACGACTACAACCGCTATTACATGAACACGCTCTACGAGCTGCTCACGCAGTACGGCCCGGTTGAAGAAGTTTGGTTCGATGGGTTCAATCCGCTCAAAAATCGCGCGCAGCCGTATGCGTTCGCCGCCTGGTACGCGCTGGTCCGGGCGCTGCAGCCGAATGCCGTCATGTTCGCCGGGCCCGATCTCGATTGGGTGGGCAACGAAGACGGCGTCGCGCGCACGACGCAATGGAGCGTGGTTGCGTTTACCGGTGCGCCGGTTCCAAATCAAACGACCGCGCTGCACGACCCCGGCGCGCCTAACCTGGGCGGCAGAAACGATCTGACCGATCCGCGAACCCGTCTGCTGGCGTGGTATCCCTCCGAATGCGACGCACGCCTGGAAGCGGGCTGGTTTTGGCATCCGCATCACCCTCCCAAATCGCTTGCGCGGCTGCAATCGATGTATTACACCTCGGTCGGCCGCAACTGCCAGCTGCTTTTGGACGTGCCGCCCGACGCGAGCGGAAGATTCGATGCAGCCGACGTCGGGCGCGTGGACGAATTCGGCGCCTGGGTGCACCGCGAGTTCGGGCACGATCTGGCAGCCCGCGCGCGCAGCACGCGCGCGCAAACCGGCGGCATGCATACGTTGGCGATCGCCTTGCCAACGCCGGTGCGGTTCCAAACGATCTGCCTGCAGGAGCGCATTGAAGCGGGGCAGCGCGTGGAACGCTTCGCGGTCGAAGTGCGCCGCGGCAATGCTTGGCGCCAAATCGCTTCGGGAACGACGATCGGCTACAAACGCCTGCTGCGGCTTGCCGGCCCCGTTACTGCGCAGCGGCTGCGCGTAAACGTGCTGCAGTCGCGCGATACCTCGCAGATCGCCCGCTTTTCGCTGTATCCGTAAGCAGCGTTCGCTACCGACGTTCAGCGCGCGTGCGCGTGCCCAGCCACAGCATCGCCGCGCCGAACACCGCCAGGACGATTCCCCAGATCAGATTGACGTTGATCCCCAGCGAACGGCGGTAGATGGCCGGGGCACTCAACGCGCCGAAGACCGCGAGCACGACGCCCAGCAGCGCAAAGAACACGCCCAACACCGCGCGCAGGTCTATGCCTAGTCCGCCGCGATTGCTCATCAGCGAAACGCCACGTTCAGCAGCGCGCACGCCGCCAGGATGGCGATCCCAATCGTCACCGGGCGCTTGTACCAGACGGCGGAATCATCGCCGCGCCGCGGCGTCAGCGAGTACACGAGGCCGGCAAGGTCGCGTTCTGGGCGCGGCCGGGTCAGCGCGCTCACGCCGATCGTCACGATGAAGCACGTCGTCCAGGCGAAGATCGCCGTGTAGAAGTTCTGGCTCATTTCGCTCGGATAGACGTGCAGCACGGCGAACCAGCCGCCCTTGATTCCTGCCGTTGCGCCGGCGGGCAGCGTGAGCCCGTGGTGGGCCGCCGCGGCGAACGTTCCCGCCAACAGCCCGGAGAACGCGCCGTGTCCGGTCGTGCGCTTCCAAAACATGCCGAGCAGAAACGTTGCGAAGAGGGGCGCATTGACGAATGCAAACACCAGCTGCAAGGCGTCCATGATGTCGTTGAACTGGGCGGCGGCATACGCGGCGGCGATCGATGCGAGGACCCCTGCTACCGTGGCGGCGCGTCCGATCCGCAGGTAATGCGCATCGCCCGCGTTGGGCCGGATGTGCGATTGATAAATGTCGTAGGTGAACACCGTGTTGAATGCGGTAACGTTGCCCGCCATGCCCGACATGAAACTAGCGAGCAGTGCAGTCAACCCCAGCCCTAAGATGCCTGCAGGAAAGAAGCGCAGCAGCATCATCGGGATCGCGAGATCGTAGTCCAGCACCGGTTTGTGCGCCGCGTCGAGCATCGGCGCGCCGCCGGCGCCGAGTTTGACCGGAATCAAGCCTGGATGCACCGACGTTATCGCGATAGCGATGATTCCCGGCAATATGACCAAAAACGGGAACAGCATCTTGGGCACCGCTGCGATGAGCGGCGTGCGGCGCGCAGCTGCTTGTGAATCCGCAGCCATCGCGCGCTGCACGACCAAGAAATCCGTGCACCAGTACCCGAACGACAGCACGAAACCCAGACCCATAACTAGTCCGAACACGTCGACGCCCAGCAGATTGGCGTGCGGATCGTTTGCGTGATACCACGCGTGCGTGTACGCCGCGGGCAGCGCAGCCCGCAGGCCGTTCCAGCCGCCCACGCTTTTCAGGCCGAGGTACACGAGCGGAAAAAGTCCCGCGACGATCAGGAAAAACTGCAGCACTTCGTTATAGATTGCGCTTTTGAGCCCGCCCAGCAGAATATAGGCCAGCACGATCGCCGCCGACACGGCAATCGAGAAATGGAAAATGAGTCCGGGTGAAAGATGCACGGCTGCAAAGCCGGCGTCGAACACGTGGAGCGTCTGCAGCAGCTTGGCCATCGCGTACATCGAGATCCCGGACGAGAGAATCGTCATGAACGCGAAGGTGATTGCGTTGAGCGTACGCGTCTTTTCGTCGAAACGCATGCGCAGGTACTCGGGCACCGACCGGGCTTTGGATCTGTAATAGAACGGCATCATGAAGATGCCGATGAAGATCATTGCCGGGATCGCGCCGATCCAATAGAAGTGCGCGGTCGATATGCCGTATTTGGCACCCGAAGCCCCCATGCCGATGACTTCCTGCGCGCCCAGGTTTGCCGACAGAAACGCAAGCCCGGCGACCCAGGCCGGCACCGAGCGCCCCGCCAGAAAAAAATCCGAGCCGGTGCGCGTCGCACGCATCAGAATCGCGCCGATCGACAGCACGAACGCAAAGTACAGCGCGATGATGAGCCAATCGATGCCGCTCAGCGCCACGGATCACACCCGTACGCGGCGCGCAAGCGGATGTCGTCGCTGGCCGAGCCCACGCCGAACTCGTAAGCGCCCGGCAGCACCTGGAAGCCGCTGCGCGCCGCGTCCCAGTACGCGAACCGCTCCGCGGGTACGTCCAGCACGATTCGGCGTTTTTCCCCGGCGCGCAACTGCGTGCGAGTGAACGCGCACAGCTGCCGGATGGGATGCGCGCGCTGCGCGTCGAGATCGCGCACGTACACTTGGGCGACTTCCTCTCCGTCCCGCTTTCCGGCGTTGCGCAAGGTGAAGGTCACGCGCACTTCGGGCGCGCGCGCATCGGGGCGAAGCGAAACGGCAAGCTGCGAGTAGGCAAAGCGCGTGTAACTGACGCCATGACCGAACGCGAACAGTGGTTTGCCGGTAAAGTACCGGTAGGTGCGCTCGGTCAAACGGTAGTCTTTGAAGTCGGGCAAATCGGAAGTGGCGGCGTAAAACGTTACGGGCAATCGGCCCGCGGGATTGTAGTCGCCGAACAGCACGTCGGCGATCGCCGTGCCGCCGGCCTGTCCGGGATACCAGGCCTGAACGATCGCCGGCAGCGAGGCCGCTTCCCAAGGGCATGCGATGGCGCTTCCGCTCATCTGCACGAAGACCACCGGCGTTCCCGTCGCGTACAGCTCGCGCAGCAATGCCGTTTGAATTGCCGGCAGCTCGATTTTCGTGCGGTCGCCGCCGTCGAATCCGTCGATCTTTTCGCCCGTCATCTCCTCGCCTTCCAGCTGCGGGCTGATGCCGCCGGCGAACACGATAACATCCGCGGTTCGCGCGAACGCCAGCGCCTGAGCGCGCTGTTCGGCAGCATCGTCGCCCGGCACGACGTACTCGCATCCGCGCACGTACTGCACCGCCGTGCGCGAACCGAGCTTGGCACGAATGCCTTGCAGCACGGTGACCGGCGCCGACGGCGTTCCGTTGTAGTTGCCGGCCAGCACCTCGGTGGAGTCGCCGTTGGGGCCGATGACCGCAATCCTCTTCAGCGTTTTGCGCAGCGGCAGCGTGCCGTCGTTCTTGAGCAGCACGATCGATTCGCGCGCGGCGCGCAGAGCCAGATCGGCGTGTGCGGCGGAATCGTTTTGCCAGATCGACGTCCGGTCGTACGGCACCGTGGACGGCGGGTCGAACATGCCCAAACGAAAGCGCGTCCTAAGCAAAGTACGCAGGGCCCCGTCGATCTGCGATTCGCTCACCAGGCCCTGCGCCACCGATTTAACGAGCGCCGAATAATCGTCGCCGCAGCACAGATCGACTCCGGCCGTGAGCGCTGCCGCCGCGGCATGTTGCAAGTCCGGTTGAACGTGCCGCATTTCCACCATGTCCCAAATCGCGCCGCAATCCGACGTCACGTAACCCTCGAAGCCCCAAGCGTCGCGCAGAATTCCCCGCAGCAGCTCTGCGTTTGCCGAACACGGCGTGCCGTTCAGGGCGTTGTACGCGGACATCACGGCGGCGACGCGCGCTTCCTGCACCAGCGCGCGAAACGCGTACAAATAGAATTCGTGCAGCGTTGTATCATCCACGTCGACGTTGAAGACGTGGCGCAAAGTCTCGGGTCCGCTGTGCACGGCGAAGTGCTTGGCCGTTGCGGCGACCTTGATATACCGCGGATCGTCTCCCTGCAGTCCGCGCACGTACGCCACCGCGATGCGCGAGGTCAAGAATGGATCTTCGCCGTACGTTTCCTGCCCGCGTCCCCAGCGCGGATCGCGAAAAATATTGACGTTGGGCGACCACACCGTCAGACCGTTGTACGTGGCGTGGCCGCTGCGTACTCCCGTGGCGTCGTATTTTGCGCGGGCCTCCGTCGACACGGCTTGGCCGATGCGCGCCACCAGCTCGGTGTTCCAGGTTGCCGCCATCCCTATTGCCTGCGGGAAGACCGTTGCATACCCGTCGCGCGCGACGCCGTGAAGCGCTTCGCTCCACCAGTCGTAGGCCGGGATGTTCAGGCGCGCAATCGCAGGCGCCCGATTATTCATCTGCGAGACTTTTTCGGCCAGCGTCATTGCGGCGAGCAAATCGTCCACGCGCTGCGCGAGCGGCAGCGCGGGATCGAACGCGGGCCACTCCTGCGGCAGGGCGACGTCGGGTGCCGCGCACGCGGCGGCTGCAGCGAGCGCGCCTGCGATGAAGGCGCCCCGGGTTACCGGCGCCACAGACCTAGCGGTTCCCTGCACGTGGTCTGTTCGACTGTTCCGGCTTCCATCAACCGGCGCCTAAACGTCGCAACTCATGTGCCGATGGGTGATTATACGGGCCCGTCACGGGGCAAGGAGTATCCTGCATGCGAAAAATCCGCATCCCCTTCCAATCGCTGCCGACCGCGTTTCTCGCGGCGTATGTCGTCTGCGCCGATGTGCTTTTGTTTTTCGCCGTCGTACCGTTCGAGCTATACTGTCTGCATGCCGTCCACGCGCATCCCGGCAATCTCGGATTCGGCATAGAGGTTTTGGCCGCGAATGGTGCGGTAGTCGGGATGATGGCCTGTTCTATGGGTGCGGGCGCCGCTCTCCTTAGCCGCGGCGTTGCTGCATACGGCCTGGAAAAGCTGTTACCGTCTAAGCGTTTGGCCGCTGCAAGCGTACGCGCGCGGCAGGACGACGATCAGCCGCTTACCCGGGGGTAGAGCAACATTATGGAACTGCCAGGCTTCAGGTCGAAAAAGAAAACTCTATAGTATTCCGCAAGACGTTTAGGGTAAAGTTAACCTAAGTCCATTTTCACGGGTGATGCATGCGACGATACGGGGGCTCGTCGCTTCAATGCTGTTGAGAACCGGAGCTTATGGTTACCACATTCACTACTCCGCGGTTGGCGCCGTTAGTCATCCGCCGTTCACGCTTGGACCAGTGGGCTTGCGCGTACAAGCAGTTCCCCGTTCGGCTCATCGTCGGTCCCGCCGGATGCGGCAAGACGACCTTTTTACGGCGCTACGCCGTAGACGGTGAAGCAACGCGTTACTATTGCGCGCTTCCGGACTGCTGCGATGCAGCAACTCTGTATGGAATCATCGCGCGCACCCTGCGGTCCACGTCGATTCCACACTCCTATTCGGGCCTTCTCGACCTGATCACCGCGATGTCATCGCAATGCATCGAGCTGATCGTGGACGACGCCGACAACGGCGATGCGCAAGCCATAGGCGATCTCCGCCGCCTCGTCGACGACGCCGGGGATACCGTGACGTTTATCTATGGGTTCCGTTCCAGAGAGGCGCTCCCAGCCAAAGAATGGATCTCTCGCGGGATAGGAACGTTGTGCAATGCGCGGTCACTGGCCTTCGACGCGCAAGAAGCCGCGCTTTTTGCAGAAGCTTGCGGGGTTGCGGCGACGGATCTCGAGATTCGCCGCTTGATTGAGGACACAGATGGATGGGCGCTGGCGGTTTCCGCTGCGGTCAGAACGGCAGCCGCTGAAAAGGAAGCGCTCAGCCGCGCGTACGAGCGCTGGCGCAGCCATTCTGCGTCGTTCCTTTACGATCTCGTGGGCGCGGAGCTGGAACGAGCCAGCGCCGAGGACGCCGAGATCTTTTGGGGGCTATTCACCGGCAAAACTTCGGCGAGCGCTCAGCGCATGCGCCAATTGGAATCGCGCGGTCTCCTTATCGTGGATCGTGGCGGCGACGAAGTGCAGCTCTACCGTCCGCTTCAGCCGGCCATCGTCAAGCCCTGTGCTCCGTCCGACACTTCATTCGCCCCAGCCATACAAGCGCGCATGTTCCGCTCGTTCGAATTCACTATCGGCGGCCGGCAGATTCCATGGGTGCGCCGTCGCGATCAGCAAATCATCAAATACTTGCTGCTCAAGCCCGACGGGGCCGCGAGCCGCTTGGAGCTCGCCCAGGTGTTTTGGCCGGAAACGGACCGGCATTTGGCAACCCAAAGCGTCCGCACCGCGTGCAGCACCATCCGTAAGGCATTTGCATCCGTCGTTGGGTATGCGGACGTCGACAAGTATTTTCGGACGTCCCGCGACGTCCAAATCGATCTTGCAAACGTCGTCTGCGACGTTCGCCGTTTCCGAACCCACCTCGTCGACGGCGATGCTTGCGTCGAGCAGGGTGAACCAGCCGGCGCCATGATGCACTATCGTGCTGCGGAGAAGCTGTATGCTGGGCGTCTACTGGATTTTGAAGCGCCGGAGCCATGGTTCGTCAGTCACGCTCACGTCCTGCAAGATCGGTACGTGATGCTCCTGGAATCCTTAGCCGAGTTCAGCCTCGACGTCGGTGATTTCGATTCGGCTCAACAGTACGTCAACCGGGCGCAGGTGCTTGCTCCGGACCAGCCCAGCGTGGCGCGACTGATTTCAGCGCTGCACGGCGCGAAGCAATGGCGCCCACCAACCGCTCGCGTCGAGTGCGCCGAGATTCACGGTCCGCGAGTTCCCGCAGCCGCGCTGAGCGCGTAGCTGCCGCTGCGCAGCAGGAAAATGCTGTACCGGCGGTCCCGGTATGCCAGCCTCCACGTGCGATTGTCCTTGCTCAGCGCGGTTGCCAGCGCGTGCCCGTTACCGACCAAAATCGTGTCGACGTGCCCGCGAGCGGCGCGTTGTTGCCACCCTCGGCGCGCGTAGAAAATCGCCGTATAACCGTCCCAGACTCCGATCGGGAACGGGTCGCAACGGCCGTCGAGGTAGACGCGCAGGCGGGGATAACGCAAGGCCAAGCTGCACCAAGCGAAGTCTTCACAATACACATTTCGGACCGCGCCCGTTGATGCAAGCGATGCGAGCGCCGTAAACGGCAACTTCGTATCCGTCACTTCAGGCACTTGCAGCAGGCGCAGCGGCACCAGAATTCCTGCCACGGCAAGGGCGAGCGCTATTAACGCGAGCGGACCGCGTTCGTTCAATAGCGTGTTCACGCGTGCGCGTTGCGGAATGGCCAGCCCAAGCGCTGCTGCTACGATAGGCGCAACGATGAGCGCGCCGTTCGGGATGTTGCGGACGGCCTCTAACCCGAGGTAGAGCGCTGCAAGCAACAGCAATTTTTCCCGAGCCGGCCAATCGGGACGCCGCACTTGCAATGCGAAAGCCGCCAGTATGAGCGGCAGCAGTCCGAAAAGCAGCGCGCTTTCGTCGGTACCGAAGTGCGCCGGCTGCCATTCGGCAATCTGCGCGACGATCGGGCTTGCGAATAATTGGATCGCGTAAACCGGCAGACGCCATCCTAGCGGCGTGGCGCACAGGGCCGCCGAGCATGCGAACGTGAGAAGCGTATCGACTCGAACGGCGCGTGTCCACGATCGTTCGTCGAGAAAGCGCCCCAACGTCCAGGCGAGCAGCAGGACTACTGCAAGTATGGCGCTTGCATGGACGTTCGCCCATAAGGCGACGCACGGTACGATGAGCCACCGTTTGCGATCGTCCACGGTTCGCAGGATCAGCAAAAAGATGGCCAGCAGCAGCCATGCGGCGATCTGCGCCCGCACGCCGAACGATTGCAGCATCGACATTCCGAGCAGCGCGCTGCACAGCGCGGCAGAAAAGGGCGACGCGCCCAGGCGTCGTGCGGAGAGCGCCGAAATCAGAATCGCGCCCACACCGCAAAGCGCCATGATGCACGCGAGCGCTCCGAATACCTTGAAATGCGCGGCCAAGGCGACCCCGATACTCAGCAGCCATTCCTGTGGAATCCAGGGCGCGCCTGAAGCGGTAAAGGTTTCATGCCCGAGCGTCGCAGGGAGCCTGCCGTCATGCAGGATGCGCTCACCCAACCAGCGCTGCCAGCCAAGATCGGCATCGCGTCCTTGATAGAACCATGCGGTCGTTGCAAAGCGGGCGAAGAATACCGCCGCCACGGCCCATGCAAGCCTCATTCGAGCGCCAAACGATCTCCTACGGCAATGTCTCTGACGGCGCCCGCTGCAACGCCCAACTCGACAACTGCTTTAGCATGCCGGCACCAAATAACGAGCCGATTGGCCGCCACCGTACATTTTATGCGTAACACGCGGTCGAACCGGTCCAGAAAAAACACGTCGATCGGGTGCCGCATCCCGACGGTGTGAATTGCCGAGCAGCGCGGGAACCACAGTCCGTCGTCCGATCCTATCTCACGCCGCGCAATCAATCCGAGCGTCCGGTCCCGTAAGCTCACGGCAGTAAGGACGTTCCTAGCGACGATTTGTTCGGTCGTCAGGTTGCGCAGCAGCACGTCAAACGAGCATTCCGATTGGAAGCGCGATGCCGATCGCAGCTACCAAATATGGGCCGAACGCGATAGGGCTTTTCGTTCGCTTGCGTGCGTACGCCACTGCAACGGCGACAACGCATGCGAGTGCGAAAACCAGGACGGCGGTTTGCGCTCCCAATACTGCGCCCCCGAGTGCAGCGAGTCTGACGTCCCCCCACCCCATTCCGCGACCATGAGACAGCAGCGCGGCGAGCGCAAAAGGAATCAGCGGTACGCAGGCTGCTATGATAATGCTCCATTGGTGCTGCCACAGGGAAACGAGCACAAGCGCGGCCAGGGGCACGAGCGTGAACCCGTCGGGGATGAGCCCGGTTCGGGCATCTACGCACCACGCCGCGGCAAGCGCCGCGCAGACGAATCCGGTAAGAACGATCTGGGCGGCTGAGGAGGAGTGAGAGCTCACCACTGCGCCGATAATGCCGCATGCGGCGACAAGCCAGAGCGTTGGAGGTTCGTTGGGCGGTGGGCCGCCTTCCAGGGGTTTGACGTTAGCAGCGACCCCGTTCGCCAGCAGTACGCCGATGTAGGCCAGAACGGCGAAGAATACTGCGCCGAAGATCGCTGCAACGTTCATCGCGTGGCAAAATAGTTGGCGGCGAGCGTTCCGAAGATAATCGTGAACAGAGTCGGCAGCATAAAGAAGGCCATAGGAAAGGCCATCTTTACCGGCAGCTTCTGCGCCTGTTCTTCGACCAGCGTGATGCGTTGATGCCGGACGTCTTCGGCTACTTCATTCAAAACCTTCGAGATGTTGGTGCCGAGCTTTTCCGCTTGGGTGATCGCGGTGATCGTTACGGTGAACTGCGCCTGATTCAAACGCTCCGCCGCGGCCTTGAGCGCCTCGGGACGAGATCGACCGAGCCGGACTTCCGACAGTGCTTCCTTTATTTCACTGCCCAACGCGCCGGGCGCGGCGTCGACCGCATACGCCATGGCGGCATTCATCGCAAGGCCCGCCTGAACGGTCGACGTCAGCATGTCCAAGAAATTCGGAAGGGTCTTTTGAACTTGTTCCTTTCGCGCTTCGATCGCGCGTTCGAGCGCGTAGAACGGCGCGTACGCGCCGACTATGACGCTCAGCGCACAAAACGCCGCAATAAGCGCGAACGGCAGATGCAGAAAATGCGGAAGAAGCAATGCGACAAGAACGCCGGCACACGTCGTTGCCGCACACCGCAGAAAAATGCGAGCGGGCGTGACGGTGTACCAGCCGGCCTCCATGAGCATCCCTTGAAGGCGATTCTTCGCTTGCGGCGAGACGACGTGGGCAATCACCCCGTCCCAGCGATCCATCTTACCGAGTTGCTTGTCGCGCCCTCCGCGCAATTCGCTTAGCGTGCGGTCGAGTGGGCTTTCACTTGGAATGAGCGATAGCGAGAACAGAAATGCCGAAAGCGCGCCAAGCAGCGGGATGACGAGATAAAACGCCATCTCAAACCTTTACTTTCAAAATGCGTCGCATGCTCAGAGCTCCCGCAATCTCGAGGACCCCTACGATCCCCAACGTGATATGTCCGGGCCCCGTAAACAGCAGCGAATGGCCCATGTTTTTTTCCAGCAGGCAAATGAATAGACCCAGGATCAGCGGCACGCCGGACAGCACGAGAGCTCCCATCCTGCCTTCGGAGGTTAAGGCGGCGATTTTGCGCTGAATGCGCCGGCGCTCCTTAATCGTATCGGCGAGTTGTTCGAGAATCCCGGTCAAGTCGCCGCCCGTCGTGGACTGTACGCGTACGACGCGGGCGAGCATCATCGTTTCGTCCGCGGGCATGCGCACCGCAAGATCGTCCAGCGCGTCGTACACGCTGATGCCGATATTCGTCTGGCCCAGCACCCGCATGAATTCGTATCTCGCCGGGTCCGGCATTTCATCGATAACGATTGCAAACGATTGTTTGAGCCCAAGGCCGATGCGCACGCCGCTTGAAATGAGGCGCAGCGCCAGTTCCAGTTGCTGCACGAACGCGCCTAGCCGTTTGCGAACCTTCATCTGCAGAACGCCGTAATAGGCGGCGGCGACAGCGCCGGCAACCAGCGGCAGGAGCGCGAATCCGACCAGAAGTGCTGGGCGGAACACAAGCAGCAGCCCTAACCACGCGGCGACCGTTAAAATCACGGCGCTGATCGTGATCTCCTGAGGGCGGCGCGCGATGCCGCCCCGATCGATGAGGCCGGCGAAGCTTTCGACGCGGCGTGTGGTCGATGCATTGATAAGGTCCCAGACCCCATAAAATCCGATTGCGACCGTTAAGGTCGCCAGCAGGAAGATGCTCAGCGGCACCATCGCGCCTACCATATCGACGCCGTCGCCGCCATGTTTGCCAAGCTGCGGATATCGAACTTGACGCCATATTCCTCAAAACGGCGCAGCGCCTGGGGCTGGACTCCCGTATACTGGAACGCGCCGACGACGCGATTGTTCGTATCGACGCCGTGCTGTGTGTAACGCACGAGCTCTTGCATGGTGACGATGTCGCCTTCCATGCCGACAACCTCGCTTATGCTCGTGATCTTACGAGTGCCGTCACGCATACGGGAGGTTTGGATCACGAGATCCACCGCACTGGCAACCTGTTCGCGGATCGCACGCACCGGCAGCTCGAAGCCCGCCATCATCACCATGGTTTCGATCCTTGAAAGCGAGTCGCGAGCGGTGTTGGCGTGGATGGTAGTCAACGATCCGTCGTGGCCGGTATTCATCGCCTGAAGCATGTCCAGCGCCTCGGCGCCCCGAGCTTCGCCTACGACGATCCGGTCCGGGCGCATGCGCAGCGCATTGCGCACCAAATCCCGAATTTTCACTTCGCCGCGGCCTTCCAAATTGGCCGGGCGTGCTTCCAAACGCACGACGTGCGGCTGGTTCAGGCATAATTCGGCAGCATCTTCGATCGTAACGATGCGCTCGCGTACGGGAATGCATCCGGAAAGAATGTTCAGGAAGGTCGTCTTTCCAGAGCCGGTCCCGCCGCTGATGACGACGTTCAAACGCGCCTGGACGCAGGCGCGCAAAAAATCGTGCATTTCGGCCGTGAGCGAATCGCCGGCGAGCAGATCCTGTTCGGTCAACCGTTTCGTCCCAAACCGGCGAATGGTCAGCGTGGCGCCATCGACGGAAAGCGGCGGAATTATCGCGTTCACGCGCGAGCCGTCCGGCAGTCGAGCATCGACCATGGGCACCGATTCGTCCACTCGGCGCCCGAGCGGCATAATAATGCGTTCGATGATCAGCCGCAGCTGCTGCTCGCTGGCGAAGTGTTTGGACGAACGCTCGATTAAGCCGCGGCGCTCTATATAGACGTTCGCCGCTCCATTGACCATGATCTCCGTTACGGCCGGATCGCGCATGAGATCTTCCAGCGGTCCCAGGCCGAGCGCCTCATCGACGATCTCCTCTTTGAGACGCGCAACATCTTCGGCCGAATCGATCGCGTGCTGATGCTGGAGCATTTGATCCGCCACACCGGCGATATTGGCCCGCAGTTCCACCATCTTCGCCGCGTCGCCTTGGACCTTGCTTGCGTCGATCAAATCGATATTCGCAGCCAGCGCTTCATGAATATCGGCCTTGAGACGTTCGCGAGCGTCCAACTTGTCTTGAGAGGGAGCTGCGTCGCCGGGCTCAACGGCGGTCCTTTCGCCGGTACCGGCGGCGAAGGCAGGAGCGGAGCTGCGGGGAACGAGGCGGCGATCGCGGGCGGCACCGCTGGATGACGGCAGCAGCGTGTCGATCGAAGGCTCCGCCGAGACCGATCGAAGCGTGCGCGCGAAGCCCGCGATCGCGCGACGGTACCCGCGGTCGGTCAGCGCCGGAATCTCCGCTGCAATCCTTTCTTGAAACGCCCGCTCGACTTGGTCCCGCGACACCGTCGCCAAAGAGTCGCGCAGATTGAGCAGCAGCACGATCCTGTTGCTCGGGATCCCGAAGCGTTTGAGTTCGTCGACCATCGTTCGCGCCGATGCCAGCCCCATGACCGTTCGCTCTGTTACGACGATGAATCGGGCTGCCCTTACGATGAATGGCCGTACGGTTGCAGCAAAGGGCGCCGGCATGTCTACGAGCACGATGCCGGTTTCATCCAAGCTTCGCGCGAGCGACTCTACGTCGTCTTGCGAAATGGTGAACGCGCTGCTGTACGAGTTCGCGATTTCGAGTAAGGTGACGCCGTCGACTCGTGCTGTGGCGATCTTGGGCTGCAGATCACGGGACGCATCGAGTTGGTGGAACGCGTTGAACAGAATTGCAGCGCTGCGCCGGCCGGAAAGATCGGCATCCACCAGGCTGACGGAACCGTCGAGCTTGAGCGTTCTTGCGGCTTCGGCGCAGAGCGTCGATGTACCCGAGCCGCCTTTTGCGCCGACGAACGCGAACAGCATACAGGCCATTACAAGTCCTGCGGAGTGGTCAGCGTGGAGCCGAAACCGACGTGATCGCCATCGATGATCATGATTTCGCTGCCGAAATGCCGCCGTGCAGGCGCACTGGGCCGTTCGACGGCTATCGGAGCCTGCGCAATGGGCGGCGCAACGGACGGCGCCATGGGTGCAGCCGGCACAGGCGCCACAGGCGCGGAATCCGTCGCATAGCCCAAGCTCTCCGTCGGCATGGAGTTTATTGGCTCGCGCGGCGAACGCAGTGCCAGACGCAGCGTCGTGTTAACGTCCGCGCTTTCCAAGAGATCGGCTTGCTTGGGCGTGACTTCGAGCGTGGCCGTCGTCGAGTTCGATTCATCCGGTGAAGGTGTTGCCGAACTGCTCTCCAGCGACGTGCCCAGTGCGAGCACGCGAAGGCCCCGCAGTATCGTAGCGGCGGGCGGTGATGCGTTTCCCTCTTTAGGTGGGATGGCAATGACGTCGACGCGATCGCCCGGCTGCACCAGTCCCGAAACGCCCTTGACTTTGTCGATGGAAATGCTGACGGCGCGCATTCCGGAACGCAAACGTACCGGCAGCCCGACGTCGGCCGGCCGCCCAATCTTCGAACTGGTAATCATGGCGCCGGCCGGAATGGTGATGAGCGAGAGCGAGCCGACGGCCTTTCCGGGGTCCGTGACGGCGTCGGGTTCGACGGCCGATGCGGGCCGCGTGGTGCGGGCCAGCATGGCGGCTGAAATCGCCGCACGCGCTGGAATATCGACCGCTGCCACCAGCACCACTCTTGGAGCGTTGTTTCCGGTCGTGGACTGCCGCTGTATTCCGGTGATGTAGTTCAACGTGAGCCACCCGGTGCCGATTGCGAGAACCAACGCGATGAGAAGAGTCGTGCGACGTGCGTTCATAATGCGATCCTTAAAGCTGGTACGAGCGTTTGAGCCAAGCCGAGCGTGGCGGCGCCGGCGAAAATTGCGATTGCGTACGGCATTTTGGCCGACGGCTGGACGGCGGCGGGCCGCCCGCCGTACAGCAGCGGGGTAGCCATTGCGCGCACGTTGCCGAGCGTCGCTTTGAGCCGTCCTTGCGCCAAGCTGAAAGCGATACCGAGCGCGCCGCCGCACAGCAGCGTGTACAGCACAAACTGCATCGCCTCAGGCGGCGTAAGCGTCACCGCGGCAGCGCCGATCAGTTTGACGTCTCCGCCGCCGACGAAGCCGAAGGAAAACACCAGCGCGCCGACCGCCAGCGTCAGAACGAGCACGGCCAAACTCATAGCCACCGACTGCCACCCTTGCGTGGCGTGCATCGCTAAGCCGGAGGCGGCAAGCGCGATCACCAGCAGATTCGGAATTCGGCGCGTTCGAACGTCGGTAACGCACGCGATTGCCGCCGCCAGCAGCACGAGCCATAAAGCAAGGTGCATGGATAGTGGCGCGCTGCCGGCTACAGGTTGTTGTTGAGGTTGGTGAAGGCGCTCTGGACCGTTTGGCCCAGCGTCGTGACGACGGCGATGCACACGGCGGCGATCAAGGCCACCATGATGCCGTATTCCACCATCGTCGCGCCGGAATCGTCTGCAATCAGAGCTTTCAAATCCTTCATGAAAAAGAGACTCCTTATGTGAAGTGCGGCAAGAACTCTGGCGCGGGCACCGGTTGTGAAACTCGCGCCCAAGTTCTTGCCGATGAAGCGTTACAGGGCGGTGTTGACGTTCGTAAATGCGCTCGAAACTTTGGTTCCCAGCGTCGTTACGACGGCGATGCAGACTGCGGCGATGAGGGCGACCATGATGCCGTACTCGACCATCGTGGCGCCTTCGTCGTCGGACAAAAGAGCGATAAGTGTCTTCATAATGTCTCCTAAGGAAGCAAGTGGGAAGGGGGCGTCGCGCCGGGCGGCTATTGAAAGCCTCAAGGGGTGCTCCCCAGGTCCGTCGCGCCGGGACTGGGCTGACCGATCACGATCTGCGCCGTTGCGGGCGAGACGCCGGAAGCCGATGTTGCGACGATTCGCAGCACCGTTCCGCGCATGTAATCGGCAGCTATTGGAATGACTCCGGAGAACCGCCCGTTTTGGTCGGTTTGGATGTCATGCCTACTTACGAACACCGTCGGAAGGTCCGGCGAGATGATCGCAAATAACGTGATGGTTACGGGGGCGCTCCCCGGTGTTTGGCCGTTAACGACGACCGCTTCGCTGCCTTCCAGAGCGCGCGCCTCGAGCGCTACGGCCCCTCCGGCGGTTTGGACTGCCTGCGATCCGAGGATCGTCGAGCGCGCGGGCGCCGTGGAACTGCGGCCCATGTTGGCGAGCGTTCGCAGACGAGCCGCCAGCGCGGGCGAAATGAGCAGGTCGCCGTGGTTCGTCACTGGCGCGCGATCCGCGACCTCAACGTGGTCGTTGACGTCGTAGAGCACCACTCCGGGCCGGAGCACAATCAGCATGCCCGGACGCGAAAGACTGACGGAGCGATCCGGCAACAGCCACTGAAAAATGTATCCGGAGCGTGCTGCCAGCGCGGCAAGCGAATCGGCTTGCTGCGCGGTCGCATGCGCCGCCATTCCGATCGTGAATATCGCTGCGGCCGATAGGGCCGCCATCGATCTGTGCATGTACGCCTCCGCGGTCCATTGGTGGCGCCATCATGCCATTGGAATAGCGAGCGCACAAGGCTTGCGCGCTTCGTTCACGCCGTTCTTGACTGAACGTCAATTACCGTTAGCGGATTAACGCGTTCAACGCTGTCATAATCGCTTCACCGACGCCGGCTTGCGGCGGCCGGCACGCGCCTTTAAGGATGGAACAGAATGCGCAGTGGGATGCTTTGTCGCTTTCTTGCGCCGGCTGCGGCCGCCGTGCTCGTCTGCGTATCATTCGCGCCTTCGCGAGCCGCGGACGCCGTAACGATGATTTCGCTCCAATCCGGTCATTCCGTCGTGTTGCAGACGCCGAATTTGCAGCGCCTAGCGATTGGAGACGGGCGGATCGCCGGCGTCGTGCCGGTTGGCAGCAACCAGATCGTCGTCAACGGGAAAGCGCCGGGTCATACGACGGTGTTCGTGTGGTATGCCGGCCGCAGAGCCGCCTATGAAGTCACGGTTACGGAGCAAGTGCTCGACGATTTGGCGCAGATGCTGCGGACCTCCATTCAACA
This sequence comes from Vulcanimicrobiota bacterium, assembly GCA_963777315.1. Taxonomy (GTDB): domain Bacteria; phylum Vulcanimicrobiota; class Vulcanimicrobiia; order Vulcanimicrobiales; family Vulcanimicrobiaceae; genus CAVYEM01. Next base: position 396,088 of record CAVZQC010000002.1, on the reverse strand, counting down.
GCCCGGGGTTCAAATATTCGGCTTCAACCATTCGATCGTGGTGCGCGGAACCGTCGAGGATACGGCGCAATTCCAAAATCTGAGCGACATCATCGCGCGGTTCGACAAGGTCGCCGGAGAGCAGAAGTCCGCAATCGTGAACGCGGTCACGATCGCGCATCCCATCGGCGACATGCAGGAGAACGTGGGCCGAATGCCCGGAGCGCGAGAGATTCGGGTCGATCCCGACGGCAAGGGCAACGTTATCGTCAGCGGTGAAGTCCGCGATGCCACGACCGAACAAGCGGTCTTAAATCGCGTCCGCGGCTTGGCCGGACAATATCTTGCCAGCGAAGGCAAGATCATCGATCGGCTTGCGACCGATACGACCAGCCAGATCAGCGTCAAAGTCTACGTCTTGGAAGTCGACAACACGGCGCTCAAGAATTTGGGGGTTCAGCTGCAATCGGCGATCTATCAGCCGAACGGCACGTACTTGCTGGGAGGCCCGACTTCCCGGTCGTCGAGGCGCCGACGGGTCTGGGCAAAGCGCTCACGACCAGCCCGTTCTTTCGTACGATCACCCTGGCGCCCACGCTCAACTTGCTGCTCCAGGAGGGTCACGCTAAGATTCTGTCCTCGCCCAATCTGGTGACGAGTCCGGGTGCCCCGGCGGATTTCTTGGTCGGAGGCCAGATCCCGATTCCCTTTGCGACCGGCCTTGGCCAAGTCAGCATTTTGTACAAGGATTTCGGCGTAAAACTCGACGTCACGCCGACGATATTGGGCAACGGCAGCGTGGAAACGAAAATCGCTCCCGAAGTGTCCGACTTGGATTTCGCCGACGCTATCACCGTGTCGGGCTTCGTCATTCCCGCGCTCAAGACCAGCCGTTTATCGACCGACATCGTCACTCAGCCGGGAGAGTCCATCATCATGGGCGGCATGCTGCGCCGCATGGAGCAGCGCACGATCACGAAGATTCCGCTGCTGGGCGACTTGCCGATTCTGGGTCAGCTGTTCCGCTCGACGGCGTACCAGAGCCAGCAGACTGACGTCGTATTCGTCATGACTCCGGAGATCATCACGCGATGATGCGCCGCGCGCGCATCGTCACCGCACTGTTTTGCGACGAATCGGGCGCATCGATGGCCGAATACGCGATCGTAACCGCCGCTCTGGTTTTGCCCCTCATCGCCATATTCGTTGCGATAGAGACTTCGGCCGGGTCCGTGCTTACGACGACCGGCAGCAATCTGACGGCCATCGGGCAGAACGTATGAGGCGCTCGAGTGCCGGCGCGGCACTGCCCGAGACTCTTATTACAATAGCCGTTTCGCTGGCTCTGCTGTTTGCCGTTGCGCAGTTGACGCTATTGGGGTACACGCAGTCTACTGCCGAAGGCGCCGCGTTCGTCGCAGCTCACGCGGCGGGCATCAATTCGACCGGCAGTGCGTCGAGCGATCAGACGTACGCTCAAGGCGTGATAGCCGCGCCGTTTCCCAACGTGAAGAGCGGCGACATGACGTTGACCTACCCGGCCTCATCCAGCACGCTGCAGGTCGTCGTCGCCAAAAATTCGACCGGAATTGCGCTGTCTCCCAATGGGCTGGGTTTGACCAATTCGGCGCCTCCGGCTCCCAATGTGCTCGGCATGGACGTCGAGCCGATCGTCAACGCCGGGAGCGTTGCGCCCGCAACCACCTCGCTATTCGGTGTGCAGGCGAGCCTTGCAAACTATTGCGGCACCACCGTAGCGACTTGTGTGACGAACCACCCGCTGTATATCGCGCAGTACGACGTGCCCACTCCAACTGCAATGGCAGTTGCGGTGGGCAATTCGCGGAGTGGAACTGCCGCGAGGCGCTGTTTCCCGGCGGCTCGAGCAATTCAGGCGTGAGCGTTTCGACGCCGGCATGGCCATCGACGCGCCCGACTTCGTTTGCCGCCGGGACGTACGATGCGACCAGCAAAAGTTCAGTCGTCGCAAATTTATACGCATTCGACGCCCAAGGTTCACTCTGGGGAGCGCAATCGTCGATGAGCGGTTTTGCCAAGAAGAAAAACTCCTGCGGATAGCGATGCGCGTGCTGAAATTTCGCGAGTCCGAGCGCGGCCAGACCATTCCGTTTTGGGCCATCAGCGTTGCGCTCGTCCTGGCGCTCGTTTTCTTCGTCGCCAGCTACGCCAACACGATCCTCTGGCAAATCCACGCCCAAAATGCTGCCGATTCGGCCGCCCAAGCCGCGCTCTCGCCGACTGCGAACGTGCTCAACCAGGAGACGACTTTACTGTACTCCTCGGCAGTAGACGAATACCGGCTGCGCTATCTCACGCAGGCGATATTGAACAACATCAACTTCTGTCAGTTGCCGCCGGTTTCGCACTCGGCCTCTCAGTGCCAAACGCAATACACCAGCCTGCTGAACGAGTACAACTCGGCGCTGGGCGCATACCAAAATCTCTATACCACCATGCAGGAAGCGGACAACTACACCGAGGGCGGCCAGCAGGCCGACGAAAAGAAAGCCTTGAGCAACGGATCGGCACACGACAGCGCGTTCACGTACACATATTTGGACGGTTCGCAGTATACGGGCAAAAACAAAAAGCAGGGCCGCCGCCAAATCGACGTCGTGGCCTGCCGCAAGGTCCCGTACTTTGCACCGCAGTTGATGGGCTTGAGCGCCGGGGCGTCCTTTCTGGCCTTGGCGCAGGCGGCTGCCGTCGCAGTGCCTCTGATCGCGTCCGGTACGCCGCCGGCTTCACCGGCGGGCGCTCCCAGCCCGCCGCCGGGCTTCAGCGAATATTTCAACCCTGCGCCGGCTTCCGGCACGACCTACCAGAACAGCGAAGACCCCGCCTCCACCGGAAATTCGACGTATTTCACGGTGAACTTCAGCAATTTGCTCGTTGACATGAATTGGTATTCGGGGGCGTCGATTCAGCCGTACAAATCCGCGGCGAGCGTGACGTGCTAGCCATGCGCGCCGGACATTTCTCTCGCGGACAGGCGCTGGTCGAGACGGCATTCTTCGTGCCCATACTCCTGCTGGTGCTGTTCGGGGTTATTTACTTCAGCCAGCTGGGCGTCATCTCGCAAAGGATGCAAATCGCCATCCGGTACGGAGCACTGGTGGCGTTCAACGACAGCTCGGCGCCGGCGTATAGCGCGGCCGACATTTACGTCGCGGCAAACTCGGGCAGTGGTGTGTGCCAAGCGCCGCCGATTGGGCCGTTGTACAACAGTTCGCCGTTCCCCGGACCCACTACTGCGCCCTATTGGCAGCCGTCGGCGCCCGCGCCATCGTCGAGTTGCACGCTGCAGACGATAAACTTGGGCGGCGCGTCGTTCCTCATGTCGCGTTATATTACTCAGGGAAACGTGCAGATGTCGGCATATGCCGGCGTTCCGACATTTTTGCAGCCGCTGTTTTCCGGGCCGACCGCGATAACCGCATCCGAGCCCTGGGTTCATCCGGCGTGGCCGGGCTCAATCCTCACGTGCATTGCAAAAACTCGGGATGCGGTGCACGATGCGCTAACCGCCACAGAAACCGTCACGCTTCCGTTTGGGTGGGGCTGGTCATCCACCGGCTGTCCTTGATCGGTAAGATGAATTCGTCTCTCGCGCTGCCCGCAGTCGGCTTTCCGGCACAGATCTCAACGCAGTCCGCGCACGGGTTTCCGTTCGGATTCCAGTCCCGGATTGCAGTCGCGGACGGCACGATCGCCGCTTTCTTGGCGCTCGTAGCCTGCGATCCCAAGAACGGCACGGCCACGTACGCAATCCGGCTGCTCAACGATACGGCCGGCAAAGTGTCCACGCGGCTCTGGTGTGTGACCGCATCCAACGAATTCATTCCCGCATATCCGCGCGATTTTATCGTCGCGCCGTTTTGCCACAAAGACGAGCTCGTGCCGGTTCGCCTGAACCAGGTGGGCCGTTTCGAGCGTGTGGTCCTTGAAGTAGCGTCGCTCGAATCGCAATTTACGATTGAGGCGCCGGCGCCGTCTCGTCCGCACACGCAACGGCTGCAAATCGCAGCAGCTGCGGTCGCGGCGATCCTGCTGCTCGGAATGGCCGCTCTGGCGGTTCCGCGCATCGAAGCGCTCTCCGCGCCCGCAAAGGCTTTTTCAGGCGGCCTGCTGCGCGTTCCGTACGTCGCCTCGGGGTTGGGGACGATAGACTACGAACTGCTCACGAAAGACGGCGCGCAACTCGCTGCCGGATTGGCTGGTTCAAAATCCGGCGTCCTGCGTTTCACCGTTCCGCGAAGCGGCGCCGGCGCACCGTATACACTGCACCTGCGACTGCACGGCGCGTTTCTTACCGTCGAGCGCACCGCAACCGTCGCCGCAGCGGCGACCGTGCCGCCTATCCCACGCGCCATTGCACACAAATCCGATCCGAGCGCGCTGATCGACGAACTCTCGGTGGATACCGCAACGGTCAAAGCGGGGAGCGTTCTTCGGGTGAGCTGATGTGACTCGCGCGAGCGGCGGCCAATTATGGCTGATTGACGGAAGCGGCAGAACGTGGGCGAGTGCTGCAATTTCGCCCGCGGGCAGCAGCTCCCTGATCGTGCCGCAGGCTGCGGGCGGACGCAATATGCGCGTCGTGCTGCACGCGGTCGGCGGCGGAGCGCAAGCGCAGGACAGCGTCGGCATAGCGGTGCTGCCTTCGGATGCAATTGCCGGCGATAGCGCGTCGACGGGTGCGACTTCGCCGTCGCCTTCCGCCGGTACGCCGGTGCTGCATCTGTCCAGCAATGTCGGACGCGCGGGCGAGACGATCGTCGTTCGGGTAGACAACGCTCGCGGAGACGTCCACATCGAGCTCAACGACGAATCCGGAGTTTTGGCAGCCGAGGGCGACCCGGCTCTTCCGACGGCGCCCCTTGCGTTGCGCCTGCCGGCCGTTTCGGTGGCCACGAAGTACATGATCGTGGCAACGGTAACCCGCGGCAATTCCGAGCAGAGCATCGTCCACCCGATCGTCGTAACTCCTTGACTGCCGGCGTGCGCAAAACCGCCGTCACTGCGGTCTTGATATGCCTAGCAATTCTGCCGGCGATGTTCGCTACACTCAAGATCCGGCACACCGGATACGTCATGGCGGATTTTCGCGCGTTTTACTGCGCAGGCAAGGCCATTGCGCAAGGCGCCGATCCGTATCGCACCGAGCCGTTACGGGACTGCGAAGATCTTTCCGGGAAACCGGCTTTCCGCAAGTATCCCGCGATGGTTATTCCAGCGCCGCTGCCGGGATACGCTTTAGCGCTGTTCGTACCGTTTGCACGGTTGCCTTTCGGCGCGGCGGCGGCGCTTTTTGCGTTACTGATCGTGTTCGCATCGGCCGTTTGCGTCGTTACCGCGGCGCGCATTACCGCCGTTCCTCCCGGCGTTATGGCGGTGCTTTTTTCTTTTGCGATCGGCGGCGGCTCCCTTCCGTTCGGGCAGCTCGTTCCGGTTGCACTGGGGGCGATCTGCCTTGCCGGCTGGTTTGCATACCGCGGCCAATGGCGCACCGCCGCAATAGCTGCTTCCATAAGCACGATCGAACCGCATCTCGGCCTGCCCGTGTGCTTGGCGCTTTTCTTGTGGGTGCCGCGCACGCGATGGGTGTTGGGCACGGCAGCGCTCGCACTGGGCGCATTGTCGATTGCAGCCGTAGGCCGAATGGCAAACATCGAGTACGTCATGCACGTATTGCCGGCTCAAGCATTGGCCGAAGCCGGAGGAGACGCGCAGTACAGCCTGACCACCTTGCTGGTGAATGCAGGCGTGGGCGACGCGGCAGCCGTTCGTGCCGGCGCCGCGTTCTACGGCCTCATGCTGGTTTTGGGAGTCGTAGTGGGCGGCTTGGCGGCGCGGCGGAAACGAATGAGCGCTCTAACGGTATTCGTACCGCCGGCGTTCGCGGTTTTCGGCGGCTCGTACGTGCACATCAACGACATCGCAGTGGCGATTCCCGCAGCGCTCCTGCTGGCTTCAAACGCGCGGCGCGTCGTCGCAGCCGGCGTCCCGTTGTTGGTCGCCGTACCGTGGGTGTCGTTCGTTCCATATGCCGCGGCAGCCGCACCGGTTTTCCCGGTCGCCGTTTTTGCGGCGTACGTTTACAAGGGCAACGCGCGCGCGATCGCAACGGCAGCCGCGTGTGCGGCATTCGCAATGATCGGCTTGCTGGCAGCGCCCGGCGTTCCGTTTCTGCACCACGCGCGTGCATTCGCCACCACGCCGATAGCGGTCGGCCTTTCGCAACATGAATGGGCGCCTTTTGCCCTGGATTCCTCGACCTTGCGGCCGGCGTGGCTGCTCGCCCGGCTGCCTACGTGGATCGGATTACTGGCCGTCATTTCACTGGCAACGGTACAAAGCGGCGTACTGCGCAGACGGCGCTTTGCGGGAGCGGTTCGTGAGGCTCATGCAGAACGAATCGGCTCGGCTGCATAGATTGCCCCGCCAACGCCTGGCCCACATTGACGGCCTGCGAGCGATCGCGGTCCTGTCCGTCATCGCCTTTCACGCCGCGTTGTCGAATCGCGGTGTGGCGAATGCTCCTCATACGATCGTCACCATGCTCTTACGGCAAGGGTCTCACGGGGTCGACCTCTTCTTTGTACTATCCGGATTTTGCCTGGCGTATCCCACGCTCAAACGGATCCACACGTCCGGCAACGCCGACTTTGACGTTTTGAGCTTACGCCGCGCGACGGTTGATTCGCATACTGCCTCCGTACGTTGCCTCCATTGCGCTGATCTGGGCAGGGCTCCAAGCGCTTTACGCTTTGCACTTTCCGCCGCCCCCCGCGCTTGCGCAGCACGGCGTATCGTTCGGGGAGATCGTGTCGCAGGCGTTGTTTTTCGATCGCGTGCCGTTGCTGAACGCCTCGTTTTGGACGCTGGCAATAGAATTTCGCTGGTATTTCGCCTTCCCGGTCTTGCTCTACGTGTGGATAAAATCGCCCCAGCTTTCGCCTTCATCGCAATCGGCGCGCCGATGCTCGCGTTTCTCACGCGCGCCGGCGGCGTCGACTTTGCAACCCTGCCGGCGTTCATGTTGGGAATAGTCGCCGCACACGTGGACGTTACGCGGGATAGCCGCGCGCGATTTGCGCCGGCTGCGTTCGTTACGCTCCTCGCTCTGGCGCTGCTGAGCAATCCGTGGCCGGCGTGGGGATATTCGCTTTCGCCCTTATGGCAGCTGGCCGCTTTTGCGTTCGTGGTATCCGCTGGTTCGGTACCTTTCCTTGCGAAGCTGCTTTCAGCTCGTTGTCTTGCGTCGATCGGCGTCTTTTCGTACGGCATTTATCTGGTGCACGAGCCGGTTGTAGGAGTGCTCAATCGCGCGCTGAGCGCGCAGCTTCCGCCGTATGCGGCGCTGGCGCTCGCCGGCGCAGGCGCGCTGGGCGCCGGCATGGCGTTCTCTGTGGCGGCAGAGCGGCCTTTTTTTAAAGGGCGGCTGCGAGCGTGGTCGATCGCCGCGGTTCGTTCGGCGCTTGCCGCGCCCGCGCGCATCGCGGGAATTCCGCAAGTCGTTGCGATGCGCACTTCCGGACCGGCCGGAGCTTTCTTGCAGACAATCGTCGACGATCTAGCACGCGACGCCGCCGCACGTCGTAGTAAAGAACAGGTTTCCGGTGTATTGCGACGTCGTGCCGTATGGGGCGTCCTGCTGGGCCAGAGAGATTTGAAATGAGGGCACGAGCTGCGTATTGTTGCCGTTGTTGGCCGGTGTCGTATACGAGTAAAACCCCGTCGTCGTGTTCCAAACGTTCGTCCCCGAATTGCAAGGCGAAGTCCCGGGTACGCACATCGTGTACTGCAAGGCAAAGCCGTTCGGGCCGTAAGTAAGGAACGGCGTGGTATATCCTGCTGACGCGCCTGAAACGAAGACCTTTACGACCACGTTATTTTCGTGCGAGCACGTCACGCTGACCGTCCCGGATGCGATGGTCAGCGTCGCCGTCGCTCCGGCAAAAGGGTTGTAGCCGGCGACCAGGTCGGAAATGGGCGAGTTCACCGTGCAGCCTGCGGCACGCGCGCCGGCAGGCGCGCAGATTACCGCGGCGATCGCCGCCACCGTGATGAAGAGCCCATGCCAAAAGATCCGTGTCATGACCGTACTCCATTGGCGCATACGAGGGCGCCGAGCTTTATGAACATCGACTTGCTGCCGGGAACCATGAGATCGAAGCGGCATTCGCCGCCTTTGAAGGTAATATGGGCGTGATGGATGCCGCCGGCGAGCTTGTCGAAATAAAATTCGCCGTTTTCGCCGATGTCCGAGGTAACCGGACCGGCTCCGGCCTCTACTTCCAGTATGCCGTACGCCGGCACCACGAGTGTGCGGCCCATTCGTACCGTAACGCTGCCGGTGACCGGATGTACGCGGTTGACGCCAAACTGCACGACGTCGCCCGAGCGGTACATTGGGGCAAGGCGCTGCGTTTCGGAGTCGATGCTGTAGTTCAGCGGCGTATCGGCGCTTGCAATCGTTATGTTGTTATTGTAATACGACCCCAGTTGCGGAACCAGCAGGTACCCGTGCTTGTCGGTGCGCCCGACAACGACGTTGTTGGCCAAAATACGCACGTGGGCCAGGCCGCCGGTGTCGACCAGCGCGTAACTGTCATTGATCGACTGCGTGGGGAACAGTTTGCCGCCGATAAAAACCAGACCGCCGGCAACGGTGAGGTCGAACGCGGCCTGTCCCGCTCCCACGCCGATGTCCGTAATGTAGTCGCCGTACTGCCCGCGGTAATCGGCCGATGCGAAACCCGAGGCGCTTGCTTGGGAAGTCGTCGCACTTACCGTATAACCGAATGCCGGCGTTTCCGATGACAGCGCGCGGCCGATCTGCACTTGGGCCTGAGTATGGCCCCCCGCCTGCGACGCCGTCAGGCTGGCGTTGTATCCTCGCCGGGGAATGAAGTTCAAGCTCGTTACGATTCCGAACTGCCTGCCCGCGGCGCCGCCCGTCAAATTTTCGGAAACTTGCAGTTGCGTCGAATCGGAGAGTAAAGCCGTTTGCGACACTTGCCAGCCGCTTTGAGCGCCGTTGTCGCGATCTTGCTGGCGCAGGTACGAAACGCTCACGGCATGGCGGCTGTCGAGCTGTTCGGCCAGCGTGAACGTTCCATTGAGCACGGGCCGGTCTTGAAATGCCGCAAGCGCTAATGACGAGTAGTGCGCCGACTCAATCGTCAGCGACAATCCACCCGTCATCCGTGCGCCGCTGTGCTGGTATGAAACCAGTGCCGCGTCCCCGCTTCCCGATGCGGCACGGCTCAACGCTGCTTCTACTCCGAAAACGCCCTGCGGCAAGCGAAACGTGAATGCTGGTCCACCGCTGACGATCGATCCGGAGATCTCCAGCCGTCCCCCTCCCGTCACGTCGTCCGTGAATCCCTGCGCGTACCGGCCCGCAATTGCGGCACCGTGACCGGTCTGCTCGCCAAATTGAGAGTGCAGCACGCCGACTCCGTAGCTGAAGTCGCTCAAACCCTTTGCCAGCAGCGTATCGGCGCCGTAAAACGTGTTCGAGTACGTCTGCCGGCGGCCGAAGGCATCGGTGACGACGATCGTCGTGGTATTCGGGCCTTCGGAAATCGGAAGATTCTGGAAGTTGAATTGACCGGGCGGAAGAGTCTCGTGCCGGTACAATATACCGTTGACGTAGACGTCGGCGGTTGAGGGCGTCAAAGCGCTTCCGGTGATCTGCGGCAGCACCGTCCTGACGGTGTCGGGATTGAGCCCGAAGTAGCGTTGCAGCCCAAAGCCGGCGATGGCGACGGTGCCGCCCAAATCACCGGTCGTCGTCACTACGTCTCCTATCGTCAAGCGCCGATCCGATTGCGGAGAATCCAGAATCCACCGAGTAATGTTGCTGCGATACTGCTGATTGGCAGCGACGCTCACCGTGCTCGAGAACATGCCGGCGCCCAGATGCGTTCCGAATTCGCCGGAGAACGCGGCGCCGGTTTGGTTCGACGTTGATACGGAGTAGTTCAAGAATGCGCTTTTGACCGGCTTGGAGAGCGCAATGTCCTCGCGGGACCGGTAATCCACCAACGTCGTTTCCAAGTGCTCGGGGGTAACCGTTATATCCAGCACCAAGGTGCGGTCGTCGACGTGATACTTCAGTGCAGGCTGCAGGCTCGAGAGCGGGATGAGATCGGACGGTTTTCCCGTGTCGTCGAATGCGAATCCTCGCAGGCCTGCGTCTTGGAGATCCGAGCGGCGCACCAGAATGTCGCCGTCGCGAAGCGTGACGGTGACGTCTTGCTTGGCAAGCATATTGACGCGAAGCGTAAGCATGGCGCGCTGCTCGTCGGCAACGGCGGTGCCCGCCGAGACCAATAGAAGAATTGCGCACAGCATCGCGCATAGCTGCCGGCGCATCTCGGTTACTTACAGCCGAATGCCGCGACGCCGGTCGTTCGTTCGAAGCGGCCGATGTCGCTCTGCACGTTCACGGAAATCGACTTCACGCGGCTGCACGAGCGTCCGAGATTTGCCTGAAGCTGCCAACTTTGCCCCGCGAGCACGTACCAACCGTTAATCCGTTTGTCGACGATCTTTGCACCGCTCGCGTCGCGCCCGACTATTTCTGCGGCGGCCACCGTGGCATGCACGTTGCCGACATTCGTAAAGCTCACGTCCGCGACGCCGTGCCGCACCGATACGTCGCCGATCTCAGCCTTCTGCGTGGTTATCAAGGGCGTAAAAAACACCGGCACGGTGATTCGCGTGCGAACTTCTAGGCCGGGCTGTCTGCTGCGGCTCAGCTGACTCTCGAGCGACGGCATTTCGTCCAATGCAACACGGTAGGTCAACTCCTTAGCCGCCGCGCTGCCGCTAAAGCCGATGCGAATGCTGCGCCGTTCCATAGGCATTACGTCGACGAGCGTGGGGAATACGATGAGATCGTCGCTGGGCGTAAGGATCGGCTGGCCGTTCCTATCGTTCGTCCAGGCGAAGGCGCGCACTTGCAGGCGCAGGACGCTGGGCGCCTGATTTTCGATCGTCAGAATCGTGCTCCCGGTGTCCTTGCTCAAGAACACTCGAATCGGTTTGACGTTAAAGGCGCCCGCGGACGCGGGTATGGGCGACGCAAACATCGTGCCGAGTAATGCGGCGAACGACAACAGGCAGCTCGTGCGGAAAGAAAACATGTTGAACCTCAAAAATCGATGGTGAGCCGGCGCTGACTTTTATTCCAGCTAACGCGTTTGACGAGACGCCAGGAAGGTTGCATTTCAAAGCTGACGCGCACGAACGGGGGCTCATCGTACGCCGCCTGCGGCGATTGCAGCGCATCATTGCGCACGTCGGTGATCAGTTCGCCGCCTACGATATATGCGCTCACGCTGTTTCCCGGTACGACGTGCGCGCTTTCCGCAATTGTGGCGGCAGCCGTTTTTGCGGGCGCCGGGCCGGCCGTTATGGAAACCGCCGGCAGGGCTAGGGCGAGACAAATCGATAGTTTCATCACTGCCTTTAGAAGTTAATCGTGACCGTCACGGAATCGCTGTACGAGCCCTGGTTTACATGCGGCTGCCCCGTTAGGATGCGCGTCCAAACGGGCAGCGCGGAACCGCGATCGCCTGGCGACACGTAATTATATCCTTGCGGCGTCCAAATGGCGGAGCACGCGTTGTCGTGGCACAGCTCGTAGCCCATGACATCCCCGCTGGAATCCTTCATCGATCTGCTCCCGAATTTCACGCCGGCTGCGCTGCCGTACAGGCCCGTGTTCATCGCGATTTTTGTCGACGCACCTTTGGTACATCTGACCGCAAGCATGTTCTGCTTGAGGATGGCGTTGCCGGGCGCGTGGATGTAACCGATGCCGATAGTGAACGTGAACGAGGATGTCGTGAGCGAGCACGCGGTGGACACCGAACCTTTGATCGTCAGCGTCGAGGTTCGTTTCGCGTGCGCCGCGGGCGCCGTCATGGCCAGCGCGGGTGCGGCTGCAATCACCGACATGCCCGCAATGAGGAATATCGCCTTCATCAAAAGTTCACCGTTACCGTAACGGTATCGGAAAAAGAAGCCGACGCCCCGGGGCCGCCCGCACCGGTTTGGCCGTGCGGGATTACCCCGTACAGCGAAAAGGAACTGGCCGTATTCAGGCCGTTCGCCGTCTGGCTGACCGCCGTACCCGTGCCCGTCGACGCGCTAAACGCCCAAGGCGAGGCCGTACCGGTCGTTTGATACAACTGGTAGGTCAAAAAGGTGTTGTTGCTGTCCTTCATGGCGCGATCGCCCGACGGAACCGCGTGCGTGAAATTTGCGCCGCCGTTGACGGCGACATTGAAGTTCGGGTCGCCCTTCGTGCAGTTGATGCTGAGGGTTACCGGACCGCCCGTAACGTCCGTTGCACCAAACGGATCGTAGGAGCCCAGCGCCAGCGTGCCGTTGGCGGGAGAAAGTGTCAGCGTGTTGCACCCCCCCGTAACGTCGCCGGTGACGGAGACTTGCTGGCCCGTGCCGGCCAACGCCGCGGTCCACGTCTGTCCGGCCGCCACCACTGCGGCCAATAGCGCGATCTTGCCGCTGGTTCTCATAGCGCTCTAAAAATTCACTGCGACGGTAACCGTGTCGCTATAGTTGCTTGCGGCTACCGGGTCCTGACCGGCTGGAATCTGGCCGTACAGGCTGAACGTGAGATTTTGCGAGCTGCTGGTTATGGTCCCGGCCGAAAGCTGCGTCGTGCCTGTGCAACCGGCATTGATGGCCCAGGGCGCGGTATATGCTGAATCTTGGTAGAGCTGATATGCAACGTAGTTGCTGCCGCTTTTCAATGCACGCGTGCCGTTCACCGGCGAATTCGCACAATTGTTGCCGCCGCTTACAGTGTAATACACTCCGGTCGAACCTTTCGTGCAATTCGTTGTGAACGTCACGGGCGTGGAATCGTCGTCCGCCGCCGTTTTGTTCGTGAACGGATCGTAACCGGGAAAAGTCATCGTACCGCTCACGGGAGTGAGCGCCGTGCACGTCTGCGTGATACTGGCGGTAATGCTGACGCTCGCGGTTTGGGTGCCGGTTGCCCCAGCAGGGCCCGCGCTCAGCGCGAGGGCCCCCACTACGGCTAGCACGCGAAGATGCCTTATCATCTCGTACTCGATTCTAGTAATTGACTGCAACCGTTACTGTGTCGGAATAATCGCTTGCCGTCGTAGGATCCTGACCGGCGGCAACGCGGCCGTAAACCGTCAGCGTCTGAGACGTGCCCGAGCTGCCTATCGTCAGATTCGGAGCCGGGGTACCCGCACCGGTGCTTGAATTGAACGCCCAAGCCGTCGTGCGGCCGGCGTCGGAGTACAAGCTGTAGTTGAGATAGTCACCGGCCGTGGTGCTTTTCATCGCTCGCGTGCCGGACGTGTGGGCGTAATTCGCTCCGCCGTCAACTTGGAAATTGACGCCCGATGCACCCTTGGTGCATTTCGTCGTGTACGAAACTGGCCCGGCGTCATCCGGCACAGTGGCATTGGCGAACGAATCGTATGCGGGGAACGTCAAGGTATTCGACGTGGGCGTGAACGCGGTGCAGGATTGGGTAACGCTGCCGTTCACCGTTAGGGTTGCGGTATTCTGCCCGGCAAGTGCCGGCGCCATCGCAAGTGCCAGCGACGCCATCCCGAATGCCGCTGCAAGTGTACCGAAACTTTTGATCATTGAAGTCATCTCCAAAGAGTCGTAGTTGTGCCCGCCGTTTCAAACGCGCGAGCGGCCCGGCTTACAACCGCCGCGGCGTCTTTCATAAGTATCACATCGACGTCGCTGGTAGCATCCGGCGACGTTTTGTCACGGAAAAATTGACTGAACGTTGATTGCCGTTAGCGAATTAACGCGCACACCGCTGTCTCTGGCACGGCGACGGAGTTCGTGAACATCGCGAGCTGCGTGGGCACGCCCAGATCGATCGGCGCGCCGCGGTCATCCAAGAACAGCGTTTGCCGTACGACGTCCGGCACGAAAACGCGCAGTTGCGGCATCGCGGCGACCATAAGCGCAATTGCCGGCCGGTACGGCGGCACGATGCGCACCAGCCGCCGGGGCGTCGCACGCTCCCCACCTCGAACGCGACGGCACCATGCTGACGGCCATACGCTCGTTATCGACGGATCGATCGCCGCGCGTGCAGCGCGCGGGCGTGCGGTTTAGAGCGCGCGGTGAATTGGAACGTACGTCGTATGAACGACCATCGGCCGGTATGGCCCGTTATGCGCCAGCTCGACGGCGATCCGCTCGCGTTCGGAGCCGCCGCGCAATCGGACAAGACCAGGGCTTGGACGGCGCGTACCCAGCAGGCGACGGTCGTCAAGTCCGTCTGTCCGTTCTGCGCGGTGGGATGCGGGCAGAACCTGTACGTCAAGGACGGCAACTTGGTACAGGTCGAGGGCGATCCCGACAGCCCGATTTCGCGCGGACGCCTGTGCCCCAAAGGCGCGGCGACGCGCACGCTGATTCAAAGCCCGCTGCGCGAGTACAAAGTCAAATACCGAAAGCCGTACGGCACGCAATGGGAAGAGCTTTCCCTCGATCGCGCGATGGACATGATCGCCGATCGCGTTCTCAAGACGCGTCGAGAAACGTGGAAGGAATGCGACGAAGAAGGCAAGCGGCTCAACCGGTGCGAGGGCATCGCGCACTTGGGCGGCGCTACGCTCGACAACGAAGAGAACTACGTCATCAAAAAACTCTACACTGCGCTTGGCATCGTGCAGGTAGAGAATCAAGCCCGAATATGACATAGCTCGACGGTTCCCAGTTTGGGAACCTCTTTCGGCCGCGGCGGAGCAACGACGTTTCAGCAGGATCTGCAAAACTCCGACTGCATCCTGATCATGGGCTCCAACATGGCCGAAAACCATCCCGTCGGCTTTCAGTGGGTGATGGAAGCGCGCGAGCGCGGCGCTACCGTCATCCACGTCGATCCACGTTTCACGCGCACGAGCGCGATGGCCGATCTGCACGTACCGATCCGTCCCGGCACCGATATCGCGTTCCTGGGCGGCATCGTGCGGTACATTTTGGAAAACGATCGCGCGTTCAAGGAGTACGTCGTCAACTACACCAACGCGCCGGTCATCCTCAAAGACGATTTTCAAGACACCGAGGACCTCGACGGTTTCTTTTCGGGCTGGCATGAGGACCAGCACGGCTACACGTTCGAAAGCTGGCAGTACAAGGGCATGGATCTGCATGGTTCGGCCGGCCAGCGTGAAGACGAGTCGTCGCTGGGGGGCGCAAAAGCGTTCACCCAGCGCGAGGACGCGCTCAAGGGCGGCGAACCGCCGTGCATGGATAAGACGCTGCAGGATCCGAGGTGCGTGTATCAGGTGCTCAAGCGGCACTTCTCGCGCTACACGCCCGACATGGTCCGGCAGATCTGCGGCGTAACGCCCGAGCAGCTCGCGCAGGTCGCCCAAGCGCTGTGCAGCAACAGCGGCCGCGAGCGCACGTCGGCGATGGCGTACTCGGTGGCGTGGACCCAGCACACGTTCGGCGTGCAGATGATCCGCACCGCGGCGATCATTCAGCTGCTGCTGGGGAATATCGGGCGCCCCGGCGGCGGAATCATGGCGCTGCGCGGCCACGCATCCATTCAAGGCTCCACCGACATCCCTACGCTGTTCAACATCCTGCCCGGCTACATACCGATGCCGCACGCAAAAGCGCATAACGATCTCGAGCACTTCATCCAGTCCGAAGGCGCAAAGACCGGATATTGGGGCAATCTGGACAAATACATAGTCAGTCTGCTCAAGGCGTGGTTCGGCGAGCATGCGAACCACGACAACGACTATTGCTTCGATCTGCTGCCCAGGATCAGCGGCGACCATTCGACGTACCGCAGCTTCATGGGCATGGTCGACGGCAAGGTGAAAGGCTTTTTCTGCATCGGCGAAAATCCGGCGGTCGGCAGCGCGAACGCGGGCCTGCACCGGCGCGGTTTGGCCAATCTGGACTGGCTGGTCGTTCGGGATTTCAGCGAAATCGAGAGCGCGGCGTTTTGGCACGACTGTCCCGAAATCGAATCTGGCGAATTACGGACCGAAGCGATCAAAACCGAAGTATTTTGGATGCCCGCCGCGGCGCACACCGAGAAAGACGGCTCCTTCACCAATACGCAGCGGCTGCTGCAGTGGCATCACAAAGCCGTCGAACCGCAGGACGACGCGCGCTCGGAACTCTGGTTTTACTATCACCTGGGCAGACGCATCCGCGAGAAGGTCGAGCTGGCCGACGAACCTTTCTCCGAGCCGATCCGAAAGCTGACGTGGAACTATCCGCTCAAAGGCGCAATCGAAGAACCCGACGCGCACATGGTGCTGCGCGAGATCAACGGCTGGGACGGCACGGGCAAAGCCGCGTCATCGTACACCGAACTCAAAGCCGACGGCAGCACCGCTTGCGGATGCTGGATCTACTGCGGCTGCTACGAAAACGAGCAGAACCAAACGGCGCGCCGCAAACCGCACACGCAGCAAACCTGGGTCGCTCCGGAGTGGGGTTGGTCGTGGCCGGCCAACCGGCGCATCATCTATAATCGCGCGTCCGCCGACCCGGACGGCAAACCCTGGAGCGAGCGCAAAGCCTACGTGTGGTGGGACGAGCAAAAAGCCCAGTGGACCGGATACGACACGCCCGACTTCGAGAAGAACAAACGCCCCGACTACACGCCCGGCAAGCGCGCGCAGCGCGAAGACGCAATCGCCGGCTGGCATCCGTTCATCATGCAGGACGACGGTTTAGGGTGGATCTTCGTTCCCAACGGCATCGTCGACGGACCGCTGCCCACGTATTTCGAACCGCACGAATCGCCGGTGCGCAATCCGCTGTACGGCGTGCAGGCTAATCCCGCGCGCCAGCAGTTTCCACGCCGGTTCAACCGGTACAATCCTTCACCCAGCAGCGAGCACGGCGGGCTGTTTCCGTTCGTGCTGTACACCTATCGCTTGACCGAGCATCACACCGCCGGCGGAATGTCGCGCACGGTTCCCCATCTATGCGAGCTGCAGCCCGAACTGTTCTGCGAAGTCAGTCCGGAGCTCGCGCAACTGCGCGGATTGCGCCACGGCGGCTGGGCGACCATCTACAACGTGCGCGCCGTCGTCGAAGCGCGCGTCATGGTGACGCGGCGCGTGCAGCCCGTGCATGCGAACGCCGGCGCGGCAAGCCAAAGCGGCCTTCTTCACTCGGTCGGACTGCCGTATCACTGGGGGGCGCGCGGAATCGTGACCGGCGACTCGGCCAATGATTTGCTGCACATCGCGTTGGATCCGAACGTGCACATTCAGGAAACGAAAGGACTCACGTGCGACATCCGTCCCGGCCGGCGCCCGCGCGGACGCGCGCTCCACCGGTTTTTGGAGGACGTTCGCACGCGGGCGCATCTCTCGACATGAGCAGCTTCATCGATCTCACGGCATTGGCTTCACTGACGTCGGCGCAAAGCCAAGCCGAAACGTACGGCGAAGATCAGCGCGACCGCATGGGCTTCTTTACCGACACGACGCTGTGCATCGGCTGCAAGGCGTGCGAGGTCGCGTGCAAGGAGTGGAACGAGCTGCCGCAAGACGGCTACGAGTTCACCGGAATGTCGTACGACAACACCGGCGAGCTGAGCGGCAACACGTGGCGTCACGTCGCGTTCGTCGAGCAGTTCGAAACTGCGCAAGCCAAACCGCAGGCCAGCGGCAGCGGCCGCTGGCTGATGGAATCCGACGTGTGCAAGCACTGCACGCACGCCGGCTGTTTGGACGTGTGTCCCACGGGCGCGATCGTGCGCACCGAGTACGGCACGGTCGTCATCCAGGAAGACGTCTGCAACGGCTGCGGCTACTGCGTGGTCGCGTGTCCGTTCGGCGTGATCAGCGAACAGCCGCAGCACGGCACCATGGGCAAATGCACGCTGTGCTACGACCGGCTCAAAGCCGGCGAGGAACCGGCGTGCGCGAAAGCGTGTCCGACCGATTCGATTCAGTTCGGCGCCGTCGACGAACTGCGCGATCGCGCGCAGCGCCGCCTGGAGAGCGTGCAGCAGCGCTTTGACGGCGCGCAGCTCTACTCTGACGGATCCGAACGACGGCATCGGCGGGGGCGGTTCGATGTGGCTGCTGCTCGACAAACCCGAAGTGTACGGCTTGCCGCCCAATCCGATCGTTCCGACGCTGCACCTGGCGCAAATGTGGAAAGCGGCCGGCGCGGCCATGCTGATGCTCGCAGGGACGGTCGCGCTTTGCGCAGCGGCGCGAAAATGGTAGAGGGCTATTACGGACGGCCGGTGATCAAGCCGCCCGAGTGGACCGATCTCATTCCGACCTACTTTTTCACCGGCGGAATGGCCGGCACGGCCGCGACGCTCGCGTTTTCGCAGCGGCTTGCAAAGAACGACGAGCTGGCGCGCGTGATGCTGCTGGGCGCGGCGGGCGGCGCGGCAGTGAGCGGCGTGTGTCTGATCGCCGATCTCAAACGCCCCGAGCGGTTCCTGAACATGCTGCGCGTCTTCAAGCCGACCTCGCCGATGAGCGTGGGCGTGTACATCTTCAGCGCCTTCGGTGCGTCGGTGTTTGCTGCAACTGCGAGCGAGCTGACGGGCCTGCTTCCGCGGGTTGGCCGAATCTTTGAAGGCGCCGGAGCGCTCTTTGGGCCGGCGATGTCGGTGTACACGTCGGTGCTCATTGCCGACACCGTCGTGCCCGCCTGGCATTTCGCGCGGCTTTCCATGCCGGCGCTGTTCGCCGCGAGCTCGGCTGCAAGCGCCGGCGCCTTCGGCATGCTGTGCGCGCCGGCTTCGCGCGCGGGAGCTGCGCGGCGGTTGACGATGCTGGGCGGCATCGGCGTGATAATCGCGCTCGAACGGGTGCACGCAGAACTTGGAGCGCGCCAAAAACAGGCCTATGAAACCGGCCAAGCTGCCGTGCTGTCCAAAGCGGCGCGCGCGCTCAACATCGCGGGAACGGCGGCAGCCATATTTTCGAAAAACAGCGCTGCCCTGTCGAAAATCGCCGGAGCGATGATTCTTGCGGGCGGTTTGGCCGAACGCTTTGCCGTCTATCGCGCCGGCTGCGTCTCGGCAAAGGATCCGGGTTACACGATCGACGCGCAGCGCGAAGGCGTTACTGCAGACGCATCGCGCGTTTGACGCCGGCCAACGTTTCTATGGCTACTGCGCGCGCGCGCTGGGTTCCGTCCCGAACGATACGCTCCACCTGCGCGACGTCGCTCGCGTACAGCTTGCGCCGCTCGCGGATCGGCGCCAAATAGGCGTTGAGCGCTTGCGCGAGATCGCCTTTGTCCGCAACGCAGCCGAGCGCACCCGAACGGCAATCGCGGTCGACCAGAGGAACGTGCTGCGGCTTGACGAGCTTCCATAGGGCGAAGACCGAACACACCTGCGGGCGCCCGGGATCGTGCCGGCGAATCTTGAGCGGATCGGTGACCATGCGGCGCACGCCGTCGGTCGTTGCAGCCTCGTCGTCGCCCAGAAAAATGCAATTCCCGTACGACTTGCTCATCTTGCGCCCGTCGGTGCCCGGAACTTCGGCTGCGTCCGCAAGCAGCATCGCCTTGGGCTCGATCAGAATCTGCTCTCCATCTCCATAGAGATAGTTGAACCGCCGCACGACTTCGCGTCCAAATTCCAAGTGCGCGACCTGATCGCGTCCGACGGGCACTTCTTCGCCGCGAAAAGCCACGATATCGCACAGCTGCAGCAGCGGATACCCCAAAAAGCCGTACGTCGCGATGTCCTGGCCGAGCGCCTCGATTTGTCCTTTGTACGTCGGCACGCGCTCGAGCCACGAAAGCGGCGTAATCATTCCCAGCAGCACCTGCAGCTCGGAGATTTCCGGAATGCCGGACTGCAGAAAAAACGTCGACTGGTTCGGATCGACGCCCGCCGCGAGCCAATCGATCACCATGTCGTTGCGCGCGTCGCGAATCGCTTGCGGATTGCCGAACTCGGTGGTGTACGCGTGCAAATCCGCGATCTCGAAATATGCGTCCGCGTTGCGGCAATACTGCGTCCACTGCGTGAGCACGCCGAAGTAATGGCCGATGTGCAGCCTCCCGGTGGGACGCATACCGGACATCACGCGCGGGCGCTTTCCTGCGATAGTCGTCGTCATCGAAGGCGCCCGAATTGCACGCGTTTCAAAATGCGACCTGCAATCCGCCGCGCATCGTCCCGGATGCAATGCGCGTGCGCACGTAGGCGCGCGCCGATCGCACGGCCGAATCCAAATCCCGTCCGAGCGCGAGCTCGCAGGCCAGAGCGGCCGCGAGCGTGCAGCCCGAACCCCGCATCGCCGCACCGATGCGTTCACCTGCGTACGGCGTGCAGCCTTCGGCGGTGCACACCACGTCGACCGGATCGCCTTCGAGGTGGCCTCCCTTCACGATTGCCGCTCGCGCACCACGCCGGATCAACGCGCTTCCCGCTGCGCGCATCTGCTCGACGTCGGCGACCGGCATGCCGGTCAACATCTGCGCTTCGCTCAGATTCGGCGTAACGATGACTCCCAGCGGCAGCAGCTCGCTGCAGATCGCCGGCATCGCATCGCCGTCGGCCCAAAGCGCCCCTCCGAGCGTTGCGCCGGCCGCCGGATCCACCACCACCGGAACGTTGGCCGCGCGATCGCGCAGGTGCGCCGCCACAATGCGCACGTTTTCGCTCGAACCCAGCGCTCCGATGCGGTATGCCGCGGGATCGGCGGGCAAGCCGCGCAGTTGCGCTGCCAGCGCATCCGCCGGCACGACGTGCAGGGCCTGCAATCCCGTTTCGTCTTGCGCGCTCACGGCTGCGACGGCCATTGCATGCACGAGGCCGTAGCCCAAGGCGACACGTGCGTCCAATCCCACTCCGGCGATGTTCCAGGGATGAGTCGTTCCGACGGAGACGAGCAGCGGCGCGCTCATCGGGCGTTCCAAGCCCGCACCAGCTGTGCGGCCGCGGCCTGCGGGTCGGGTGCGGAAGCGATCGCGGAGATCACGGCGGCCATCGCGGCCCCCGACGAACGAATCTGTGGAATGACTTGCAGCGTGATGCCGCCGATCGCCGCCACGGGCAAGCGCGTCGCGCGCACGATGCGTTCCAATCCGGCCGTGCCGATCGGCGAACCCGCGTCGGCCTTCGACGCCGTCGCGTATACCGAGCCGGCGCCGATGTAATCCGCGCGCAGCGTTTGCGCCTCGCGCGCTTCGCTCTGCGTTCCGCACGAGATGCCCACGAGCCGTTCGCCCATGGCGGCGCGAATTTCGGCAACCTCGCGCGGACTTGCGTCGTCCGGTCCGAGGTGAACGCCGTCGGCCTCGTATTTCAGCGCCGCCCGCCAATCGTCGTTGACGATGAACAGCGCACCGTGGCGGAGCGTGAGTTCACGCAGCGCACGCGCGTGCGACGCGACGATTCCGCCTTTGGCGCGATATTGGACGATGCGCGCACCGCCGCGCACGGCCGCGCTCGCAAGCGCAACCGGATCCGATCGCGCCGCGTCGGCGATGGCGTAAATGCCGGTCAAGAGCGCCGGCGCATGCGCACGAATATCCACGCGTTCACCGCAAGATACAGAACGAAGATCGCCACGACGATCGCCACGAGCGTATAGGCGTGCCGCGCCATGCCCAGGGGCACGAGAAAAACGAAAACCATGCCCGCCGCCATCAGCAGAGCGATGATGCGTTGCAGCCCCGCCACGCTGTTACTCGCCCAGCAAAATATCGGCGATGCGGATCAGGTCCGTTTCGCTGGTAAACTTGATTTCGATCGTTCCTCCGCGGCCGTTGCGCCGCAGCGCGACCGCCGTCCCGATGCGCGTGCGAAGGCCGGCTTCGAATTCGCGATCCTCGGCCGTCGGCGCCCGCTGCGCGGCGGAAGGTTTGGGTGCAGGCGGAGCGGACAGCGTTGCGACGATGCGCTCGAGCGCGCGCACGGAAATCCCTTGGCTTGCCGTGCGGCGCGCGAGTTCCAAGCGCATCCGTTCGGGTGCACCGAGCAGCGCTTTGGCGTGGCCGGCGCTCAAACTGCCCTGCGCGATCATCGCTTTGACCGGTTCGGGCAAAGCCAGCAGACGCAGCGCATTGGTCACTGACGGCCGGCTCTTTCCCAGCCGGCGCGAGACCTGTTCCTGCGTAAAACCGTGCGCTTCGATCAGCTGCGCGATGCCGGCGGCTTCTTCGAGCGCGTTGAGATCCTCGCGCTGCAGGTTCTCGATGATCGCCATTTCCAAACTCTCGCGGTCGTCGCTGGAACGCACGATTGCGGGGATGGTCGCTTCTCCCTGAGCCGCGCACGCGCGCCAGCGGCGCTCGCCCGCGATCAATTCGTACGTCTGGCCGCGCTCGCGCACCAGAATCGGCACGAGCACGCCGTGCTCCGCGATCGAAGCTCGCAGCTCGTCCAGGGTCGCGGCATCGAAGAGTTTGCGCGGCTGATGGGGATTCGGCCGCACCAGCTCGATCGGAATGTGCCGAATCGCGTCGGGAGGCACTCCCGAAGACGCGTCGGGGAGCGATGCATCCCCCAGCAGCGCTCCCAGTCCTCGGCCCAATCCCCGTTTTGTCGCGCTGCTCACTGCGCCACGGCCCGAGCGTCCTGCTGCGCGTTGATGATTTCGCCTGCCAGCGACATGTACGCTTGCGCTCCGCGCGATTTCAGATCGAACAAAATGACCGGCTTGCCGAACGACGGCGCCTCCGAAAGGCGAATGTTGCGCGGAATCTGCGTTTTGAACATTTGGCGCGGAAAGTAGGCATTGAGTTCGTCGAGCACTTCCATGGCGAGCTTCGTGCGCCCGTCGAACATCGTGACCAGCACGCCGTTCACGCGCAGCTGCGGATTGAGCGCCTCCTGAACGCGACGCACGACGTTGGTGAGCTGCGACAGGCCTTCGAGCGCGTAGTACTCGGCTTGCACCGGAATGATCACTTCCTGCGCGGCGGTGAGCGCGTTGATCGTGAGCAGCCCCAAGGACGGCGGGCAGTCGATGAGCACGAAATCGTAATTGCGCGCAATCGGCGCGAGCACGCCCTTGAGGCGGTTCTCGCGCGAAAGTGCCGACACGAGTTCGATTTCGGCGCCCGCAAGATTGATCGTGGCCGGAATCAAGTGCAGCTCGTCGATTTCCGTGGGACGCAGCACTTCGTCGATCGCGGCGTGATGCATGAGCAAATCGTAGACGTCGCGTTTGAGCTCGGATTTATTGGCGCCCAAACCGGTGGTCGTGTTGCCTTGCGGATCGAGATCGACGACCAGCACGGTCTTTCCGAGCACCGCCAGCGCGGCGCCCAAATTCACCGTCGTAGTGCTCTTGCCCACTCCGCCCTTTTGATTGACGAGCGCGATGATCCGCGACAGTGTTAGGAACCCCCGAAATACTGCTCCAGCAGCGCGATGAGCGTGGCGAGCTCATTGCGCTCCGGCTGCTCCGTGACCTGCTCGAACAAAAACCCCAGCGCTTCGCCGACGCGCTTGTCTCCGCGGAATCCCGCAGGCGCGATGCCTTTCTCGACCATAACCGCAATGACCGCGGCGCCGTCGACGCGCAAATCTTTGACGGAAAACGGCGGTTTGCGCGAGACTTCGGCGTACACGCGAGACTGAAATCGTTCGTTGGAATCGTCGCGTTTGGGCAGGCCGCTTCCGGCGATATCCGCAGCCCTCAAAGCGAACTGACGATCCAGATGCTGCACGCCGATGCGGCGGATGAAGCGGCGAATCGCAGCGTCGGAGAGCTGCGGGTCTGCGACGTACATGTGCTGGCGCACCAGGTGCTCGGCCGTTTGCGTTATCTCGTGCGAAAAGCGCAGGCGCGAAAGTATGGCGCGTGCCATGTCGGCGCCGATTTGCTCGTGGCGATAGAAGTGTGCGCCCTCTTTCGTGCGCGGCTTGCCCACGTCGTGCAGCAGCGCGGCAAGGCGCAAGACAAGATCGCCGGGGCCGGCTGCATCGGCCGTTTCCAAATTGTGCCGGTAGACGGGGTAGGCGTGCCATTCGTTTTGCTCGACGTCGACGCCCTCGAGCAATTCCGGCCATACGTACTGCAGCACGCCGCTTTGGCGCAAAACCTCGAGCCCGACGGAGGGGCGTGCCGCACGCGAGAGCAGCTTGCCCAGCTCCTCGGCAATGCGTTCGGCCGAAACGGTTTGCACCAGACCAGCTGCCGCGATCATCGCCTCGCGCGTAAACGGCGAGAGCACGTATTCGAACCGCGCTGCGAACTGGGCTGCGCGCAGCATGCGCAGCGGATCTTCCTCGAACGTTTGCGCGTGCAGAATGTCGATACGGCGCGCTGCAATGTCGTCGCAGCCGCGATGCGGGTCGACCAGCGTACCCGAGGGAAGCGAGCGCGCGATCGCGTTCATGCGAAAGTCGCGGCGCGCCAGATCCTGCTCCAGCGGCACGTCGGGGCCACTTTGCACCGCAAAGTCACGATGGCCCACGCCGACGGAACGCTCGGCCCTGGGCAGCGCGACGTCGACCGTTTGTCCGGCCAATCCGACCTTGAAGACCGCGAACGAGGCGCCGACCAGATCCACGCGTCCGATGCGGGCCAGACGCCGTTCGAGTTCGGCGCCTGCTATGCCGGTTACGATGTAATCGAGGTCTTTGACGACCGGCGAGACAGACTTCGAACGAAGCCCGGATCTCGTCTCGAACGCGGCCGCCCACGGCAAAGAGCGAGCCCTCCGGGAGAACTTCGCAGAGCGCGCGATCGACGGCTAGCGGCTCGTACACGGCAACGAGCGCTTCGCGCGCGCGGTACGGCCTTCTTGTAACCGCTCGACAGCCGCAGACGCGCGGCAAGGCTCCGTACGACTGGGTTTGCCCCGCCGGCATCCAACCGGGCCAAGCGAACGCCGCTCCACCGGAGCCGGTAATGAGCAAGTAACCGCATTTGCACGAATGGTGGTTACTAGCGCGATGGCATAAGGGTGAAGGTTCCCCGTGGAACCTCGGAATGCGCCTACATGCACAGCGGGCGCTTTGCCGGCACGCCGTTGCGCCGCGGAAAGCGTTGCGGCGTTGAGTCTGCTTTGCGCACCAAAAGCACGCGGCGTCCTCCGCTCAGCGGGATTTCCTCGGGGGACGAGCCGCCGAGCATGGCCGCGGCGTCCCGGGCAGCATTGCGTTCCCGGTCCCCCAGGGTTCCTTGCTGCAGCACGACTGTGCCGCCCACTCGCAGGAACGGCATGGCCAGTTCCAACGCCGCCGGCGCGGGTGCCACGGCCCGTACCGTAGCGCTCGCAAAAGCCTCACGCAAGTCGGCATGCCGTGCCGCTATCTCGGCGCGCTCCGGCACCACGCGCCCGTGCACGCCGCATACAGCCACGACGGCCTCCAAAAAGGCCGCCTTCTTCGTGCTCGCCTCGACGAAGGTTGTCTCTGCGCCCGTCACGACCGCGAGCGGAATGCCCGGCAGACCGCCGCCCGATCCGACGTCGACCAAGGGCGAAACGATGTATTCTTGAATCGACAAACTGTCGAGAATATGCGGCGCCAACGTCTGCGCCGTGGCCGCGCCGGTAAGATTAAAGCGTCGGTTCGTTTCCAGCAGCCTTTCGCCGAAGATTGCCAGCCGGGCGGCCTGATCCGCCTCAATGCCCGCGGACGCAAGCAACGCCGCGAGCTCGGCGCGTTCGCTCATGCCGGGCGGCGCTGAACGTACAAGCTCAAAACCGCAACGTCGGAAGGCGTAACGCCCGGTATCCGAGCCGCCGCGCCCAGCGTGCGCGGCTTTTGCCTTGAAAGCTTCTCGCGGGCCTCCTTGGAGAGCGCCGCGATGCCGGCATATCCGAAGTCCTGCGGAATCCGGATGTCGCGCTCCCTGGCGGCGCGCTCCACGGCCAGTTCTTCACGGCGGATGTAGCCTTCGAATTTTATCTCGATCGCCGCACGTTCTCGAATGCCGGGCGCGACGTTCGTCAACAACGGCTCGAGGTCGCGCAGAGCCAGATTCGGCCGGCGCAGTGCGTCGGCCACGGTGGCATCGGCGCCGAACTGCTCGCCGGCCATTGTACATACGCCGATGCGCGTGGACTTGGCTTGCCGGATCGCGGCACCGAGCGCGGCCGACCGCCGGCAATATGTCTCCCACGCATCGTCGTCCACCAAGCCCATCTCGCGTCCCAACGGCGTTAGGCGCGCATCGGCGTTATCGTGGCGCAGGATGACACGATGCTCGGCGCGGGAGGTGAGCATGCGGTACGGCTCGTCGA
This sequence comes from Vulcanimicrobiota bacterium, assembly GCA_963777315.1. Taxonomy (GTDB): domain Bacteria; phylum Vulcanimicrobiota; class Vulcanimicrobiia; order Vulcanimicrobiales; family Vulcanimicrobiaceae; genus CAVYEM01. Next base: position 369,868 of record CAVZQC010000002.1, on the reverse strand, counting down.
CGCCTTTGGACACGAGATCGTCCACGAGCACGCCGATGTAGCCGCGGCCGCGATCGACGTGCAGCGGGTCTTTCCCTTGCGCTGCGCGCGCGGCATTGATGCCGGCAAGCAGCCCTTGCGCGGCGGCTTCCTCATATCCCGACGTGCCGTTGAGCTGACCGCAATGATACAGGCCGGCGATCCGGTGCGTCTCGAGCGTGTCGCGCAACTGCGTCGGCGGCACCATGTCGTATTCCACTGCGTATCCCGCGCGCAGCATCGCAACGTTTTCCAGGCCGGCAAGCGTGCGCAGCATCTGCACCTGCACTTCCGCCGGAAGTGAAGTGGAAAACCCGCCGACATACCACGTGGGCTCGTCCCAGCCTTCGGGTTCGATGAAGATTTGATGCGTCGGATTGTGCGCGAATTTGATCACCTTATCTTCGATCGACGGACAATAGCGCGGCCCGATGCCTTCGATCAAATCGAGCCCGTAGAGCGGCGACAGATGCAGGTTCTCGCGCACAAGCGCATGAGTGCGCTCGTTGGTTTGCGTGAGATAACACGGCAGCTGCGGTCCGGCAAAACGTTCCTCGCCGCAATACGAAAACGGCAGCGGCACCGCGCTGGGAAGTTGCGCCTGCATTGCGTCGATATCGACGCTGGTGCGATCGATCCGCGGCGGCGTGCCGGTTTTCAAGCGTCTGGTCGGAAAACCCAATGCCTGCAATGCGCGCGAAAGTCCTATCGACGGCGCTTCGCCGAAGCGGCCCTCAGGCTGCACGACGTCCCCACGAAACGTCTTTCCGCCCAAGAACGTGCCGGTAGCCAGTACGACCCGCCTGGAGCGATAGCGCGAACCATTCGCGCATGCCACGCCGCGCACGTGTCCTGCCTGCACCTCGAGCGCTTCGACCATCGCGCAAACTATCTGCAGGTTGGGCTGCGCGCGCAGCGTTTCCATCGCGATGCGCGCGTATGCCGGCTTGTCGGCCAGCGCGCGCAGGGCACGCACTGCGGGACCCTTCGATTCATTCAAAAAACGCGAGTGCAGCGAGCAGCGATCGATGATGCGCGCCATTTCACCGCCGAGCGCATCGATCTCACGGACGAGCTGACCCTTGGCGCTGCCGCCGATCGACGGGTTGCACGGCAGCGTGCAGATCCGCTCCGGATCGCCGGTGATCAGCATGGTGGAAACGCCGATGCGCGCGGATGCGAGAGCGGCTTCCAGTCCTGCATGGCCGCCGCCGACGACGATGACGCCGGCATCGTCGGCACGCGTCGATTGGCTCATGCTGCTCCATTCTCCGGCTCGGGCCACACGCTCATTTCCCGATGCAAAACCGTCCGAAAATCCTCGTGAGCAGCTCTTCGTTCGCCGCGTCGCCCGTCAGATGTCCGAGTGCGGCGAACGCGAGCTGAAGGTCTGAGACCATGAGATCGATGGGATCGCCGCGCTCGAGCGTTTGGCGCGCGCGTGCGATCGCGTCGAGCGCTTGCGCGGCGGCGTCGATCTCGGCCAGCGAAGCGAGATGGGGACGTTCCAAATCCGGCGCTTCGCCGCCCCACCCCACGCGCGCGATCGCTTCCCGCACGCAGTCCAGCGTCGTACGCTCGCGTACGCTTCCGCACACGTGGGCAACGCCGTCGAGCTGCGCCGCCCCGGCGCGGCCAAGGTCGGCTTTGTTGGCCAGAACCACCCTGGGGCGCTCTTGCGTCTGCTCGAGCAGATCTCTGGTTTGCGCGTCCAGCGGCTGGGATCCATCCAGCACGATGATTGCCACGCGGGCGCCCTCGAGCGCGCGACGCGTGCGTTCGATGCCGGCGGCCTCCAAACGATCGGCATGCTGCCGGATCCCCGCCGTATCGATCAATCGCACCTGCACGCCTTGAACTGCAATCGATTCTTCGATCGTGTCGCGCGTCGTGCCGGCAATCTCCGATACCAGGGCGCGCTCTTCGCCCAGCAGCGCGTTGAGCAGCGAGGATTTTCCGGCGTTGGGCGGTCCCACGATCGCCGCGCTCACGCCTTCGCGCAGCAGCAAGCCCGTCTGCGCGCCGCGTACCAGGCGGCGTAATTCGCTCGCGATTCCGTCCAGCTGCGCTTGCAGCTGCACGGGCTGGGGCTCGGGCACTTCATCGGGAAAATCCACGGCGGCAGCCAGCTGTTCGAGCGCTCCGGAAAGTCGCGTGCGCAGCGTTCGGATTTCCTGCGTGAGACTGCCGGCTAAATTTGCCAGCGCGGCGCGCGCAGCCGAGCGGGTTTCGGCCTCGATCAAGTCCGCGACGGCACCCGCGCCGCGCAGATCGATTTTGCCGTTCAAAAACGCGCGCCGCGTGAACTCGCCGGCCGTCGCATATCGTGCGCCGCAGGCAATGAGCGCGCGCACGACTTCGCGCGCAATCGCGGGCGAGCCGTGCAAGTGCAGTTCGAGCATGTCTTCGCCGGTGTCACTGCGCGGCCCAAGCCACAGAATCGCCAGACCCCGATCGATCGCATCGCCGCGTTCGTCGACGATCGTACCGTACGTGACCGCGCGGGGCTGCAGCGGCCGGCGTGACAGGAACAGGCGCGTTGCCAGTGCTCGCGACTGCGGACCGCACACGCGCACGATCGCGATTGCGCCTTTTCCCGCGGGGGTCGCGATCGCGGCAATCGTGTCGCGCGCCTGCATGCCGAACGCTATTTCGGAAACACCACCACGCGCCGTTCCGGCTCAACGCCTTCGGATTCCGTGCGCGCGAACTGGCTGTCGGCCAGCGCCAAATGCACGATTTTGCGTTCGGAGGGCAACATCGGCTCGAGCGCCTGCGGCTTTTTCTCGCGCAGGCAGCGCTCCAACGTCACCAATGCCACATTTTTGAGTTGGTCCGCGCGGCGCGCGCGATACCCTTCGGCGTCGATCGTGTAGTACTTGCGATTGCTGCGAACGCCCGCATTCAGAATGTTGTTGAAGATCAGGTTCAGCGCTTCCAGCGTGAATCCGTGGCGCCCGATCAACATTGCCAGATCGGGCCCGTTGACTTCCAAATACTCGCCTTCAGGACGCGGGACGTAGTCGATTTCGACGTGCGGTACGCCCATGCGCGTGAGGATCTCGACGAGCAGGTCGCGTGCCGGCCGCGCCGATTCGGGCAGTTCGTGCTTTGAACGGTCGCGCGGCGCGTGCCCGTTGGTCTTTCCCGCGTCCGGTGCACGCCGCGTGCGCGGTACGCGCCTGCCGGCGGGCCGATCCTCGGGTTCGACGTCGTCTTCAAACATCGGTTATCTCTTTGCGCCTTTCTTTTTGCGGGGCCTAGTCTTTGTCGAGCCGGCGGGCCGCGCCGCATTGCCTGCCGCGCCGTTGGCGGCGATTGCCTTGACGGGCTTGGGCTGTTCGGGAATGTCGGTGATCGCGTGCTCGTTGTCGAGCACGGAAAGCGGTTGATGAAATTTCTTGAGCAGATAAAACTGCTGTCCCATCGTAAACACGTTGTACGAAAACCAGTAGAGCACCATGGCGGAAGGCCACTTGAACTGAAACCCCATGTACCCGAGCATGACCGGTGAAAAGATTGCCATCAATTTTTGCGTTTGCGCCTGCGAAGGGTCGGTAGACGGCATCGTCGCGTAACGCGAAAACAGATACATCGAGATCATGTAGCCGATGAGCAGCACGAGATCCGGCATCGACAAACTCGAAGCCAGCAGCGGCGCTTTCCAAATCGGCAAAACGGGCAAGTGCTGCGTGAAAGGCGATCCGATCCACAGCCAATGCTGGCCTTCGTAGAGCGGCCGGTAAGCCTTCATCGTTACCGCGTAGTACACCGCGGCGATGAACGGCCATTGAATGAGCATCGGCCAGCAGCCGGCGAGCGGATTGGCGCCGTTCTTTTTGTACAGCTCCATCGTTTCTTGCTGGTAGCGCTGCGGCTCGCTCTTGCCGTACTTTTCCTGCAGCCGCTTGAGTTGCGGCGCCAGGCGCTGCATGCGCATCATCGCCGTAAACTGTTTGGTGTTGAGCGGCCATACTGCGATCTTCAGTGCGAGCGCGAACAGCACCAGGCTCCATCCGCGATTGTGGACGACCGAATCGATGGCGCCGATGATGAACGCGACCAGATGCGTGAACGGATCGAGCCACGACGTGGCGAGCAGAACGTGCAAGAATTACCTTTCGGGGTACGGGTGAACGCGCTCGGGAACCGGGTCGAAGCCGCCCGGGTGCAACGGATGGCATTTGAGCAGCCGCCTCGCCGCGAGGATACCGCCGCGCAGGAACCCGTGTTTCGCGATGGCTTGCTGCGCGTACTCCGAACAGCTGGGATAAAACCGGCAGGCGGGAGGCAGCAGGGGTGAAAGCAGGCGCTTGTACGTTCGCAGCAACCACACTGCGCCCGCGCCGATCATCGGATGGCCGCCTGCAGGCTGCGCGCACAGAACCGCAAAGCCGGCGTGCGCCGCCTCCGGCCGCACTTGGATCAGCAGGCGCATGCGGCGATCGTGCGGGAGACTGTTTTGAAGGCAGGCGGCCAGTCGCCGGCGGACACGGTTGCGCACGACCGCCCCGCCGACCGCCTTGGTGACGACGATGCCTACGAGCGTGCGGGAGTCCGCCGGTCGCGCATCGGCCCGGAAAACGGTCAACAGCCCGGTGGCCGTGCGCCGGCCGTGCGCCCGCAGGCGGTTGAAATCGCCCGGGCGTCGCAGCCCGGCGAAGCGGCGCATCAGACCGTCAGGCGCTTACGGCCTTTTTTGCGGCGGGCGTTGATCACGCGCCGCCCGTTCTTGGTGGCCATCCGCTCCAGAAAGCCGTGAACGCGCTTGCGGCGGCGGTTATGCGGCTGATAGGTCCGCTTCATGGTGGTCGTTATCTCCTGGACGGCGGGGTCGACGGCGCGCCTGGGACCGCGTTAAGAGCCTTGGCGGGCACAGCCACTTAGTATAGGACCTCCCTGCGACGAGCGTCAAGCAAAGGCGTCGCGCCGGCGCCTCCGTCCACGGATTCACCGTCCGGACGCACTGTCCACATGTGTGGAGAACGCTGTGGAAACAGGCCTGCGGCGCATCGTCCGGGCGCGTGGAAAAGCTCGGTTTTGCGGGCGGTTTCACGCGCCGCCCAGGGGCACCGCGAGGAGGCCCGATGGGGCCGATTTTCCCGTAAAATCGAGGCTTTTTCGCCTGTGGATAAGTGGATAAAAAAGTGTAGCGGCGCCGCAGGATAGCCGCCCGATTAAGACAATATCGGAGCCTCCCACGCTCGGACTGCGGGGCTGCGTCAACGGCTTCCGGGCCCGAGTCTTTGTAGATGACAATGAGGACTCCCGATGGCTCTTGCGGTCGGCAACCCGGACATCTCGAACCAACTCTGGCAATCGGCATTGACCGCAATGGAGCTCAAGTTCTCCAAGCCGATCTTCAATATGTGGATAAAGCCGCTGCGGCCGGTTTCGCTCAACGGCACCGAGCTGACCCTGGCCGTGCCGAACAATTTCGCGCGGGATTGGGTCGAAAACCGGCTCAAGGACCAAATCGTCCAGGTGCTGGCGGAGATCTTCGGCGCAGGGATCGATCTGCAGTTCACCGTGGCCCCGGATGCCGCCGAACCCGCTCCCGCGGGCGCGCCCCCCTCTGCTGCGGGATCCGCGGGTCGCCCGGGCGACTTTCGGCCCGGTAATCTGAATTCGCGCTATACGTTTGAGGAGTTCGTCGTCGGCAACTCCAACCGGTTCGCGCATGCCGCCGCCCAGGCAGTGGCGGCCGCGCCGGCACGCGCGTACAACCCGCTGTTCCTGTACGGCGGCGTGGGCTTGGGCAAAACGCATTTGATGCATGCCATCGGACATCGCGCGCTTGGGGACAATCCCGACGCCAACGTCGTATACGTGTCCAGCGAGAAATTCACCAACGAATTCATCATCGCCGTTCAAAACAACAAGACCGTCGAGTTTCGCAACAAATATCGCCAAGTCGACGTCCTGCTGATCGACGACATTCAGTTTTTGGAAGGCAAAGAAGGCACGCAAGAAGAGTTTTTCCACACGTTCAACGCGCTCCACGAGTCGGGGCGGCAGTTGGTCATCTCCAGCGATCGTCCGCCAAAAGAAATCCAGACGTTGGAGAACCGGTTGCGCTCGCGCTTCGAGTGGGGGTTGCTCACCGACATTCAGCCGCCCGACTTGGAAACGCGCGAAGCGATCCTGCGCAAAAAGGCGCAGTCCGAAAAAATCCCGGTCCCCGACGAGGTGACCTCGTTCATCGCGAAAGTCATTCCCTCCAACATCCGCGAACTCGAAGGCGCGCTCATCCGAGTCGTCGCGTTTTCGAGCCTGACGAAGTCCTCGATAACGGTCGATTTGGCAGCCGACGTGCTCAAAAACGCCGTCGCGCAAGCTCCGCTGCGCCGCGTCACGATCGCCTCGATCAAGGAAAAAATCTCTAAGGCGCATGGACTGACCGTCAAGGAACTCGACAATCACCGCCGCGACCAGCGCGTGGCCGCGCCGCGGCAGATCGCCATGTACGTGTGCACCGAATTGACGGAATGCTCCCTGCCGCACATCGCGCGGGAATTCAACAAAAAGGACCATACGACGGTCATGTACGCCCGCGACAAGGTCAAAGAGCAAATGCAGCGCGACGAGGCGTACCGCAACAAGATTCGATCCCTCGTTGCGCTCTGCCAGAGCGACTGACTCGGCGTTCATCCACGCTCTGCTGCACAGGCCTCGCGCTTACGCGTGGATAACTGGTCGGTGGCGCAGCAGCCGGCAAATGTGCACGAGCGTCCCGGGGCCATGCACATCTTGTCCTTGGCGCGGATCCGCGTGAAAGCGAGAGAATCGCAGGTTGTTCGCCTAATGCACCGCCTTATTACTACTACGGTTAAGCTTATATCGAAAGAAAACGACGCGCTGAAGGTAGGCAGTGGAAATGAAGTTTACTTGCAACACCAAAGAAATCGCCGGCGCGGTCGGAGCGGCCAGCAAGGTCGTCAACGCGCACACCACCGTGCCGATCCTGTCCAACGTGCTGCTCAGCGCCCAGGAGGGTAAGATCGCCGTCCGCGCTACCGACCTGGAACTCACGTTGCAGCACGCTTTCCAAGCCGACGTCAGCGAGGGCGGCAGCGTCACGATTCCGGCCAAACTGTTCAGCAGTTATCTGGGCAATCTGCAGACTGGGCAGCTCGAACTCACGGGCACGCCGACGCGCGCGAGCATCAAGTTCGAACGCAGCAACTACGATTTTCACGCCCTGCCCGCCGATGAGTACCCGCCGCTTCCCAGCGCGCAGCCCGGCCAGAGTTTCAGCATCGCCGGCAAGCGCTTTCGCGACGGGGTCAACGCCACGATCTTCGCCGCGTCCGGCGAGGAGGCGCGCGGCGCGGTGCTCATGGGAACGCTGCTGGAAATCGAGGGCGACTCGCTGACGATGGTCGCCACCGACGGCTACCGGCTGGGGCGGTATCAAACCACGCTCGAGAGCGGCATTTCCGGCTCGGAAAAATACATCGTGCCTTCGCGGGCACTTGCCGAAGCCTCCCGCAACCTGGGCAGTGCCGACAGCGTGCAAGTGACGGCGCTGGGAGCGCAAGGCAACCAGTTGATGTTCGGTTCGGGCGACGTTTCGATCGTGGTGCGGTTGGTGGACGGGCAGTATCCCAACTACGGACAAGTCATTCCGGCGAAATTCGATCGCTCGATCACGGCGAACACGTCGGCGCTGATCGGTGCGCTGCGGCGCGCGGAACTGGTGGCCGGAGACCGCGCCAGCATGGTGAAATTGGGCGTGGGCAACCAAACCCTGATCGTGACGGCGAGCTCCGACGTTTCGGGCAACGCCTATGAAGAACTGGAAGTCGAACAGCAGGGCGAAGACATGACGATAGCGTTCAACGCGCGCTATCTGGTGGAAATCCTCAATCACGTCGATTCGCCGCAAACGGTCATGGAGTTTTTGGGACCGCTTTCACCCGCCGCGATTCGCCCGATCGAACCGCCCGAGGGAGCGCAGCAGCTGTACGTGCTCATGCCGCTGCGGCAATAACGGGTGCCGTCCAGCTGCGTGAAGTTCGTTCGCGCGAGCGGATGAGATTGACCAGCCTGCACCTGTCCAACGTGCGCAATTACGCGCGGCTCGAACTGGAACCGGCGCAAGGTCTCAACGTGTTCGTCGGCCGCAACGCGCAAGGCAAGAGCAATCTGCTCGAAGCGATTTCACTGCTGGGCACCGGCAAATCTTTTCGCACGTCACGAGAGCGCGATCTGATCCGGGAGGGCTTCGAACTGGCAACGGTTGGCGGCGAGGCGCGCGTGCGGGCCGGCACCGTCCGCCTTGGCTGCGCGATCTCCGCAACGCCGCGCGGCACGCGCAAAGCGTACACGCTCAACGGACGCAGCGTGCGGTATGCGCGATTTCTGGGCAGTTTGCGCGTGGTCACGTTCGTGCCGTCGGATTTGCAGCTCGTCATCGGGCCCCCGGCCGTGCGGCGCGCGTTTTTGAACGCCGCTCTTGCGCAGGAACGCCCGGCGTACTATCACGAGCTCGCGCGATATCACAAGGCCCTGGCGCAAAAGGGCGCGCTGCTGCGCGCCGATGCGCCGCCCGATTCAGAACTGCTGGCGGTCTACGATCATACGCTGGTCGAAGCCGGAACGCAGATCGTGCTGGCTCGCGCGCACTACGTCGAAGCGCTCGGCGCGCGCGCCGGCGCCGAGCATCGCCGCTGGAGCGGGTCTGAGTCTCTCGAATTGCGCTACCGGCCGGCGGTACCGTTCAAGGTGCGCTCGCAGGACGCCATTGCAAGCGCGTTCGGCGAACGCCTGCGCGAGACGTCGGCGCAGGAACGCGCAAGGCGGGTTGCCCTTGTCGGACCGCACCGGGACGATCTGGAAATGCTGATCGACGGCGTTTCGCTGGCGCCGTTCGGTTCGCAAGGACAGCAGCGCACGGCGGTACTCGCGCTCAAGGTTGCCGAATACGGCGTTATGCTGGAACGCTCCGGGGAAGCACCCCTGCTGTTGCTCGACGACGTGCTGTCGGAACTTGACGCCGAGCGCGCACGCGCGTTCATGAAAGGAGTCGGAACCTTCGAACAAGCCTTCATCACCGCAACCCATGTCCCCGACGATCTGCCGCAAGCCAAGCTGCATTCGATCCAGGATGCGGTCGTGAGCGCACTGTGAAGCCGCTGCGCAGCGTTATTTCGGCATGGGAACCCGGCACCGAAGCCGTCGCGGGCGAAGATCCGGCCTCGAAAATACGCGCGCAGTGGGCGTCGATCGTCGGCGCCGACGTCGCGGCCCATACCCGTCCCGAACAGATCGTCCGGGACGCGCTGCTGGTCGTCACGCGCTCGAGCGCGTGGAGCCAGCAATTGTCGTTTCTGAGCGAACGCATTCTGTCGTCGCTGCGCTCGCGCGCAGGCGTCAGCGTCGAGCGGCTGCGGTTTCGCGTCGGACGGGTGACGGCGGCAGCGGCTCAAGCGGCGCCAAAGCGGCGTCCGCAGCAACGTACTCGCCGCGATGCTCGGCGCCCGGCCGAAAGCCTAGAGGCCGCCATCGAACGCTTTAAAGACGACGTGTCCGCCGCGCAGCGGGCCAAAGCGCGAGCGGGATGGAAACCATGCGGGAGGTGCGGTATCCGCATTGCGCCTTGCGCGGGGACGTTGTGCACGCCGTGCGAGAACGCTGCGACGCACGAACGCAACGCACGCGTTGCGCGCCTGCTCTTTGAGGCGCCGTGGCTGGGGTATGCCGGGATCGCGGTGCTGGCGGAAAACCTTACGCTGCAGGATTATGCCGCGATCCGGCTGCGTCTGCTCCGGCAGTGGAGAGACGTCTTGGAACGGGCTCGGCGCACCCGCGGCGCGCATCTTACCACGCGCGATCGCATGATCGCCAGTTCCTACGTGCTGCTCAAGAGCGAGCTCGAACCGGAACGAATCGCTCCGGCGGTCGTGCGCGACCTGCTCGGCGAAGAACTGCACGAAATCTTTTACGGTGGGAACCCAATTTGACCGACAATTACGGCGCCGAACAGATCGAAGTCCTCAAAGGGCTCGAAGCGGTGCGCAAGCGTCCCGGCATGTACATCGGCAATACCGCCGAGCGCGGGCTGCACCAGCTCGTGTACGAAACGGTGGACAACGCGGTGGACGAAGCGCTGGCCGACTATGCAAAAACCATCAGCGTAGTCCTGTACAAGGACGGCTCGTGTTCGGTTGAAGACGACGGCCGCGGTATACCCGTCGACGTCCACGCCGAAGAGAAGATGCCCGCGCTGGAAGTGATCATGACGATGCTGCACGCCGGCGGCAAGTTCGGCAAAGGCGGCTACAAGGTTTCGGGCGGCCTGCACGGCGTGGGCATTTCGGTCGTCAACGCGCTTTCGGAAAAGATGATCACGCGGGTCAAACGCGACGGTCGAACGTTTGAGATGAAGTTCGAGCGCGGCCTCACCGTGCAGAAGCTCAAGAAGCTCGGGCCTGCCGAAGGAACCGGCACGTACCAGTGGTTTCTGCCCGATCGCGAGATGTTCGAAGTCACCGAGTTTCATTGGGACGTGCTGGCCAAGCGGCTGCGCGAACTCGCCTTCCTCAACCGCGGGCTTTCCATCACGCTGCGGGACGAACGCCCCGAGCAAGTGCGCGAGCGCACCTTCAAGTTCGACGGCGGCATCGTTTCGTTCGTGGAATGGCTCAACGAAAAAAAGGATCCGCTGCACCCGATTATCTCAACGCACCTCGAGCGCGACAAAGTCGACGTCGAGGTCGCCATGCAGTGGACCGACACCTACGCCGAAATCATCTCTTCGTACGCCAACAACATCAACACGATCGAAGGCGGCATGCACCTGACGGGGTTTCGCACGGCGATCAGCAACGCCGTGAATACGTATGCGAAAAAGCGGGGCATGCTCAAGGAATCCGAGAGCAACCTTTCGACGGACGACTGCATGGAAGGGCTCACGGCGGTGGTCTCCATCAAACTGGCCGAACCCCAGTTCGAGGGGCAGACCAAGACCAAGCTGGGCAACGCCAGCGTACGCAACATCGTCTACAGTCTGGTCAACGAGCGGCTGGAATTTTTCTTCGAAGAGAACCCCAAGTACGCGCGCGCCATCGTCGACAAGTGCATGCAGGCCCAACGCGCGCGCGAAGCGGCGAAAAAGGCGCGCGATCTCTCCCGCCGCAAGAATGCGCTCGAGGGTTCGGGGCTGCCGGGCAAGCTGGTGGACTGCAAGAACACCGATCCCGCCGCAAGCGAAATCTTTTTAGTGGAGGGCGACTCCGCGGGCGGAACGGCCAAGGGCGGCCGCGACCCGAACTCGCAAGCCATTCTGCCGCTGCGCGGGAAAATTCTCAACGTCGAGAAGGCGCGGCTGGACAAAGTGCTGTCCAACGAAGAAATCCGCACCATGATCACGGCGCTGGGCACGGGCTTCGGCGACGAGTTCGACGCGGGCAAGCTGCGCTATCACAAGATCATCATCATGACCGACGCCGACGTCGACGGTTCGCACATTCGCACGCTGCTGCTGACGTTTTTTTACCGGCAGATGAAACCGCTGGTCGAGGACGGCTACGTCTACATCGCGCAGCCGCCGCTCTACGGCGTGCGCAAAGGCAAAAAGCAGTGGTACGCGTTCAGCGAAAACGAGCTCAAATCGATCATCGGCGAGGACGGAAAAGATTTCGTCGTGCAGCAATACAAAGGCTTGGGCGAAATGGATGCGGATCAGCTCGCGGAGACTACGATGGAGGTGGGCAACCGCCGGCTCAAACGGATCACCGTCGAAGACGGCGTGGAAGCCGAGCAGATATTCACCGATTTGATGGGCGACAAAGTCGAGCCGCGCAAGCAGTACATCTTCGAGTACGCCAAATCGGTCAAAAACCTGGACCTGTAGCGGGTCTGTGAAAAAGCCGCATTAGCCGCCGGAACGGCGGGCTTCAGCGCCGCGTTGGTGGTATAAACCCCGGCGGAGGGACGGATTGCGCAAGGCCCTGGGCGCGGCGCTCGCGGCGCTGATAGTCATCGCGGTCGTGCTCGCGGCAGTGTATCACAATGGTGCGGCGCGCTTTGCGCTTTCGGGAATCGTCCGCGCGAGCACCGGCTACAGTCTGCGCGTAGGCGATCTCCGGTTGGGTAAACGCCATGGCGCGCTGGTCGACGTGCGGGTGACGCGCGCTGGGCAGCCGGTGCTGCGGGCAAAGCGCATCGACCTATATTACGATCCGCGCGAACTGCTGCCGGGAAGCAGGCATCGTTTCGGTTTGCTCGGCATCACTATCGACCGTCCGCAGATCACGATCGTTCACAACCAAAACGGCACGTACAACATCGCCGTTCCCAAGGCGATCGGCACCGGCACGCGCGCGCGCGCAGGCGCCAATCCCGTGCCGCTCGATTTTACCGTCCGCGTACGCGACGCCGCCATAACGCTGATCGACAACTACCGCTTTTACAAGGAAAGCCGCCGCCAGGCCGTCGACGCCGTCAACGCCGACGTTGCCGTCGACACCTCCAGGGCCACCAAATATTTGGCCACCGGCCGCCTGGAGAGCGCTGGTCCGCAGCCGTTTCGCATGGCCGGAACCATCGACTACGCGCAAGGATACGCGCTGCATCACGTGACGGTACGCGCCATTCCAATTGCAACGATAGCGAATTATTTCATCAACTCGCCCGCAGCGCGCGTGCTCGGCGGAACCGTGCGCAACATGGACCTGCGGGCGTGGGCGTTCAGTCCCGCGAGCAGCCCCGCGCAGCCGGTTTCTCCGCCGGCGGACTACCACTATTCGGGCAGCGGCTATCTTTCGGGTGGGCAAATCATCGTGCGCAGTCTGGATTCGCCGATCGAACGCCTGCGCGGAAACATCTCCATTTTCGATTCGGGATTTGCGTCCAAACGTTTGACCGCCGTCGTGGGGCACATTCCCATCGTGTGCGCCGGCGGCATCTTCGATTTTCGTTCGCCGCAATTCCGTTTGGGCGTCGAAGGCCGCGGCGATCTGCGCAATCTCAAAGACGTTCTGCGCGTTGCCGCCGGTTTGCCGATTCACGGCGGCCTGCGCATTCATGCCCTGATTGAAGGCGGAATAGCCGCGCCCGTGCTGCTGATCGGCTTCGACGGCAAGCGGTTCAATTACGGTGCGGTGCCCATCGACGATCCGCGGGGAACCGTCGCGCTGTACAAGGACGACCTCATCGTGTTGCCGTTTCACGCCGCATACAGCGGCATGGCGCTTCACGTGCATGGAAATCTGCATTTGGGCAAGCAGGTGACCAGCGTACTGACTCTGCACGCAGTCGGATCGTCCTCGCGCTTGCCGTACTTGAGCGCGCTCGTCGACGATCAGCCCATCGCCACTGAAGCGCTCCTGCACGGCACCGATCTCAAGGTCGACGCGCGCGGCTACATCGTCTCGCTGATCGATGCGCGCAATGTGAGCGGTTTCTACGACCTCGACCGGTACGGCGTGGGAACGTTCGGCCCCATCGGAATTTCGGCTCGCGGCGGCGGCAGCTTGGTGGCGGGATTTTCGCTGGACAGGCCGACCGGCGGGAGCGCATTTTGGGCGTCGGTGCGCGGCATGCACTTGCATCAGCCCGTGCCTGTGGGGCTGCCGGGCGTTACCATTCCGCTGCTCCCGCCGATCGACGCGCACGTCATGGAAGCAAATCTCGCCGGAACCGGTTCTGCGCACAACGTCGTGATCGGAGGAACGGCGTACATGGCGCCCGCGACGATCGCCGGCGTGCCGTTCGACGCGATTGCGGCGCGCTTTGCCGGGCCGTTTGCCGCATCCGAAATCAGCAGCGTGCATGCCGACGGTCCGTGGGGCACGTTCGACGGCGGCGGAACGTTCGCACCCAACCTCATCGTTGCGCGCGGCAACTATACGGGCACGCTGCAAGGCCTGCATCAGTTCCTGGGCAATTTCCCCGCGCACGGCGGGATACGCGGTCCGATGGCCATTGCGATCGCGCAAGGCAAAATCTACGTGCAGGCTCAACATGCGCAATTGAGCGACGCCACGATTCACGGCATCCCGATTTCGTCCATGTCCGGATCCATGTCGTTCGACGACGGCATTTTACGCGTTTACTCGGCTCAGGCGCGCGCCGCGGGCGGACGGATCGTTGCCGCCGGCACGTTTGCGACCGCTCCGACCAAGACGCGCACCCGCATGGCGCTGGCGACCACGCAGCTGGACGCGGGCGTGCTTGCCGGTTTGGGCGTGCCGATCGGCAGCGGTGCGCTGCGCGCGATTGGCGCGATATCCCCGGGAGGCGCCATTCCCGACGTGGATGCCGGCGTCGTGCTTACGCACGGACGCGCTGAGGGGTACGGGCCGTTCGCCGCAAGCGCGGAAGTGTCGATTGCCGGCGACGCGCTGCACGTGCGCGACGCCGTTGCTTCACTGGGCTCGACCTTTGCAACCGTCGATGGCAGCATCGGCAATCTGACGGGAGGCGTGCCGGTGTATGGCGTGAACGCGCGCGTTCCGGTCGGCAGTATCGATGCGGTGGCAGCGTTGGCGCACGTTCCGGCATACGCCGCCGGCGGCAGCTTTGCGGGCAGCATGCGCATCTCGGGCAGCGGCACCAACCCGCGCGTAAACGCGGCGGTCGACGTGCCGGTCGGCCAAATCAATGGACTGGGGTTTCGCGACGCCTACGCTCGGGTTGCCGCCGGACGCGCCGGCGCATCGGCGCGCGACGCGAGCGTGACGATCGGAAGCACGGCAGTGCAGTTCTCGGCCGGAGTCGACAAGCACCGGCTCACGTTCGCAATGCGCGCGCCCAGGGCCGACTTGTCGGACTTCAACGATTACTTCGATACGGGTGACACGTTGGCGGGCAAAGGATCCGTGGCGCTGACGTTCTCGCATGCCGGCACGGTCCTCGTCACGTCGGGCGACGTCGACATCGCCGGCTTGCGATACCGGCGTTTTCCCATCGGCGACACGGATGCCCGTTGGAGTAGCCTGCGCAACGTCGCCACCGGAACGATCGCGATCGGCGGCGATCACGGCCGTCTGCGCGCGGCCGGAAGCATCGGCTTCGCGCAGAGCACGAACGTCGCGCGAGTCGTCACGCGCTCGCGTTACGACATCAACGCATCGCTGAACGATTTCGATCTGACGACGTGGCTGCCGGCATTGGGCTTTCCGCAAATTCCGCTGACCGGACGCGTTGACGGCGACGCCCGCATTCGCGGTGCGTATCCGCACTTGGGCCTTGCAGGCAACGCCGCGATCGTCAACGGTACGATCGGTCCGCTACCGATCCGTACCGCGCAGGTGTCGCTGCGCACCGAACCCGGCGATCGCATCGGCATCACGCGGCTGGTATTCGCGCTCCCGGCGCTGCAGGCAACGGGTAGCGGCAGCTTCGGCCTGCGGCCCGCGGCCCCGTTGGCTCTGCAGATTCACGCGACGACGGACGATCTGCCCCGCTTGGTCGCGCAGGTTTCCAAAAAACGACTCGATCTGAGCGGCCGGATCGAGTCGACGATGTCGATTGGCGGCACGTTCAAGGCTCCCACGTTCGCCGCCGGAGTCGATGCGTCCGACGTCGATGCGTTCGGGGTGCGCATTCCCTCGTTCGTGGGCCAGTTGCAGCTGCACCGGCGCGATTTGGTCGTGCGCAACGCCGAGTTCACCTTTGCCAGCGGACGTGCGACTCTGGCCGGATCGCTGCCGCTGCAACTGCAGCCTTTCGGGTTCGGGCCGCCGGCTGCTGCGATTGCAATGGACGTCGCCGCCGAGCGCGTCGACCTGTCGGCGTTTGCGCCGTTTTTGGGACCGGGCACAAAACTTGCCGGTTCGCTGGACGGCCATGTCGGCATTTCGGGCACAGTGGGCGACCCGCAGATCTTCGGTCAGTTGTCCGCCGACGGCATTCGCTACGTGAGCGCGCTGGAAACGACGCCGATAACGCAGACCGTCGCGCGAATCACGTTCGAAGGTTCGCATGCGACGCTCGATCGGGTGCACGCGCAGCTCGGGCGCGGCACCTTGGACGGATCGGGATCGCTCAATTTCGGCGGCGGCCTGCACGGCGGGCCGCTGGGTTATGGCGTCGCGATCGTCGCGCGCGGCGCGCAGTTGAGCATGCCGCAGTTCGGCTCGGGAACGTTCGATTCGAATCTGCAGCTCCGGCGGGCACGCGGAAGGATCGCTACGCTCGAGGGGAACGCCAAGATCACCGACGCCGCAATTCCGTTTGCCGCATTCTTGAAATTCGGCGGCGGATCGGCAGCGGCGCCTGCGGCGCCGCCGTTCAATTTGGCGTTCGATCTGGGCATCACGGCAGGCCGGAACGTGCGCGTACGCGGCGGCGGCGCGGGCATATTCGGGTTGGACATCTCGGCGCAGGGCAGCGCCCGGCTTTCGGGCACGCTCGTGCATCCCACGCTGGCGGGGGAGTTCAGTTCGCAGGGCGGCACGCTCACGTATTTCGATCACGCGTTCAAAGTCCAGACCGGACACGTCACGTTCAATCCCGCCGGGGGCATCATTCCCGACGTTTACGCCGTCGGCGTCACGCACGTTACCAATCCCGATCCCAACACTGCCCGCAATCCCACCGGTACGGCGGACATCACCGTGACGGTTTCCGGACCGGTGACCAGCCCCAAAATCGCCTTTGAATCGAACCCGCCGGGCTATACCGATCAGCAGATCATCGCGCTGCTGCTGCCGCTGGGCGGTTTGGTGGGGCCCATCCAGTTCACCGACACCGGGGTCATCCTGCCGGCGGGCGACCTCGCCGGTGCGCCGGCGCCGGGCACGGGCGCCGTTTTGCCCAGCATCCTGGTGCGCCGGGAAAACGGCACGATAACGATCGGCCAGGAAGCGTTCAATATCCTGAACGCCCAGTTCACGAGCGGCATCCTGGCTCCCGTGGAATCCGCGCTCAGCAGCACGCTGGGGCTTTCGGACGTCAACTTGACCGTGGACTATACCGGCAGCTTCGGCGTGAGCCTACGCCGCTTGCTCGGCAACAACTTCTACGCGCTGTATGGAACGACGTTCACCGTGCCGGTGCGTCAGACGTTCGGTTTCGCCTACCAGCCCAACCCTTTCACCTCCGCGCAGTTCGCGATGTTCGTGCAGCAGGGTCAGACGCCGCTGTTTCTCGCGCCCAACCAAACGCTGTCCACCAATCCGCGGGCCAGCGCGGGGCAGGCGCCGACGGGGCAGAACGGGTTCACGTTCCTGTTTCAGCGGCTCTTCTAGGGAATCTCTGAAGAAGTCCCCGTGGTGCAGCGTCGTGGCGATTTTTGGACGAAAAGCGATATGGCGATGGCCGCGTGGGACTTTTTCAGAGGTTCCCTCATGCGGGGCAAGGGTCTTGAAGCGCGCTCGCGAACAGGCGGTGCGGGTCGAAACGGCGCGCGTTCCGGGCGCGTTACAGAGCTAACGCCACGAGCGTTGGACCATCGAACTCTCATAGGGAAAGATTTTTGATGACCTCAAGCCTCTGGCGTGCGCGCGGCGCGCTCCACCGGTGTGTGGGCCTGATGCTCGCACTTGCTTCCGTCATGATGCTGATCATGCCGGTCAACGGCGCTGCGGCAACCGCTCCCAAAATCGTTTCGGTCGACGTTTCGGGCAACGTGCACGTTCCGACGCAAACGATCTTGGCGGTCATCCAGGCGCGGCCGGGAGAACCGTACGATCCCAAAGTCGTGCAGGCCGATCTCCAGCGGATCTTTGCGCTTGGCTACTTTGCCGATCAAGCCGCGCCGCTGATTCGCCAGCGTCCCGGCGGCGTGGCGATCACCTATCGCGTCATCGAGAATCCGGTCATCACGAAGATCGCGTTTGCGGGCAACGCGCACGTGCCGGCGGACACGCTGCTCGCACTGATGGACACGTCGGTCGGCCAGGTGCTCAACACCAACACCTTGCGTCAAGACTTTCTGAAGATCAATTCGTATTACGACCGGATCGGCTACGGCGGTCAGATTCCTTCGCACGTCAAGAACTTGGGAATCGATTCGAAAACCGGCGCGCTGACGATCGACATCCAGGAAGGTCTGACGATCTCGGGCATCGAGATCGGCGGCGATCCGATTCTGCCGCCGACGGTGCTTCTGCCGGCGCTCACGGCAAAAATCGGCCAAGTCTATTCCGACCAAACGCGCCAGCAGGACGCCCAGGCGGTGCAGAAGCTGTACGACAAATACAACCTGCTGGTGGGCGATTTCGAAGGCGGCATCGATCCCGCGACCATCGATGAAAAGACCGGTACGGCCAAGGTCAAGTACGACGTCTACGTCGCGCGCGTAGGATTGGTGCAGATCACCGGCAACACCAAGACCAAAGATCAGGTGATCCGCCGCGAGCTGTACGAACGGCCCGGGATGATCCTGAGCAAAAACGGCGTGCAGCGCGATATCGAGCGGCTCAACAATACCGGCTTTTTCTCCAAGGTCGACGTGAACCCCAAGCCTTGCCCCGAAGCGATGACCAAGAAAGATCCGGGCTGCGTGGTGCTGGACTGGATCGTCACCGAGCAGAAAACCGCGGCGGCTTCGGTCGGAGCGGGATACTCGGGCGGTCTGACGGGGCAAGGCTTGTACGGCACCATCGGCTACTCGGACACCAACCTGCACGGCACGGGCAACGGCGTATCGGTGCAGTTCGAGCGCGGTTCGCGCAGCTACGTCACGCAGGCGCAAATCACCATTCCGTACTTCGGCAACACGCCGCAGTCGCAAAAGTACAGCATCGGCGCGACGGTATTCGCCAACGGCTACACGTACTTCTATCCGGTGTATTCGACGGCGCTGGGCTCGAGCGCATTACCTTCGCCCGCGCCCGGTCAGAACGCGGTCCCGATTCCCGTCACCCTGCTGCCCAGCGGTAACGCGCAGCTGGTTTCGGGCATCGTCTCCACCAGCACGGCCAAATCGCAGGGCGTCAGCTTGCAGCTGGGGCGCCGCTTGACGGATTTCGTAACCGCATCGGTCGGCGTGGGAGCGCAGCGCGTGACCAACAGTACCACGGTGCCTTCGCCGTATTACTTTCAAACGACTCAGCCGAACATCGTCATCGCACCCTCGCCCGGACCGTTCAGCAATCTGACCAACAACACCGGCAGCTTCGGCATCGTCGCGAGCTCGATTGCGAACATCAACACGGGTCAGCCGTATACGCTCAACACCGTGACGTTCGGCGTTTCAACCAATCCGGCGGCAACGCTCGACGACATCTTCAATCCGCGGCGCGGGCAGACCGCATCGGTATCCGAAACGCTCTCGGCCCCCGGTTTCGGATCGAACTTCCGCTTCACCCAAACCAGCATCGACGCGGCCAAGTTTTTGCCGGTGCTCAAAGATTCCACGCTGGCGTTCCACGGTCAGGTGCGCGGGTCCACCGGCGCGATTCCGCCCAGCAACCTGTTCACGTTCTCCGACCAGCAGCTGCGCGGATACGACTCGGTCTTCTACGGCACCGATACGGCGCTGGGTCAAATCGAACTGCGAAAGCCGTTGACCGCGGACCGCAAGTTCGGCGTCGCCCTGTTCGTGGACGAAGGCGGGTTCCGCGTGCGCGGCGCTCAGCCGCTTCTCGACCCCTACACCAATCGCATCATCGGCTTCCCGGCGGATTGGGCCTGGCGCGGCGACTACGGCTTCGGCTTGCGTTTCGACGTGCCGCAGCTCGGACTGCACACGATCCGGATCGACTTTGCGCGCGGTTCCACCGGCACGCACACCAGCTTCGGCATCGGACAGAGTTTTTAATCTACAGTCGTTGGAAAGATCGATGAAGATTCGTAAGATCACACCGTTTCTGGCGGCCGCGGCGATCGCGGCGTTCATGGCGGCCCCGATCGCGCTTGCCGCGGACCTGACCGACGTGGGCTACGTCGATCAAGCAGCCATCGGCGCGTTGCCCCAGTTTGCGCGAGCCAATTCGCAGGTTGCACGGTACAAGGTGCAGCTCGACGGACAGTTCGCTTCGGCCATGAGAGGCGCGCACAACGATGCCGATCGCCAGCGCATTGCGGGCCAGTTTCAGCAGCGCTTTTTGGACAAGCAGCGCGAACTGCTCGGACCGCTGTTCGGCCGCGCGCAAGCTGCAATCGCGCAAGTCAGCTCCAACCAACATTTGGGCGTAATCGTCGACAAGCGCATCGTGGTGTACGGAGGAACGGACATCACCAAGAACGTCATCGATTTGGTCAACGGCCCCGGCCCGGTCGTTGCCCCGGTGGCCACGCCTCCTCCCGCCGACGTAGGATTCGTGGATCAAAGCCAAATCGATCAGGTACCGAAGATCAAGAGTGCCAACGACGATTTTCTCAAGTACGCAAACCAGCAGCGATCGCAAGCGCTCAAGCAGATGCAGTCGGCCAAGAACAACCCCACGCAGCAGCAAGCGATCTTTCAGAATTATCAGAAAGCGCTCACCGCGCAGCAAAACAAGACGCTCAAGCCGCTGGTCGATCAGACGCGAGCCGCAATGGCTAAGGTGGCGCAGCAGAAGCACTTGATCCTCGTGGTCGATCGGTCGGACGTCATTTACGGGGGCACGGACATCACGCAGGATGTCCAAAATGCGCTCAAGTAAGGCTGCGGCGGTGGTGCTTGCGGCGCTGGCGACGGCGGGATGCGCGCAGCAGCCGCGCCCGGACGATCCGAACGTTCGCGGCATCGGATACGTGCGCGTCGACGAGGTAGTGAAAGCGCATCCGCTGTACGGACAGCTGTCGCAGCTGCAGAATGCGATCGACGCCCTCTCGCTCAAGTCGCTCGGACCGACGGCCGTGACGCACACGCAGGCCCAAATCGTGCAGCAGACGCGCGAGCTCAACCGCGAGCTCACGCAAGCGCAGGATCGCGCCAATGCGATCCTTCGTCAAAAACAACAGGACTATTCCCAGCGCGAACAGGCGGCAATCCGTGCGGCGCTGGCTGCGGCAGGCGCCGGGACGAACGGAGCGCAATCCGTCGCGCAGATGCAGCAAGTTTCCGCGCAGCAGGCGCAGCAAGTCTCCGCGCAGGCCAATGCGGACATGCAGGCGTACCAGCGCAGCGTCGTCGGGCAGGACAGCGCTGCAGTATCTCAGTTGCGCGGCCAGCTCGCCGCGCGCGCCGATCAAGCCTACCGGCAGCGCGCCACGCAACTGCAGGAACACGAATCGCAACTCAGTTTGGAACGGGCTCAGCAGGACGCGGCCAAGCGGCTGGACTTGCGCATGAAGCTCAATAATCTCGCGCTTTCCGACGCGCAGCGCAAACAGTACCGCGACGGATTGGCAGCGCTCGACCGGCAAGAGGCCGACGCTGCGGCCGCGCAACGCCGCAGCGACGCGCAAACGCTGCAAGCTTATCAGCGCCGTTTGAGCGACCGCACGCAGAGCCAACTGTCCGCCGCCGCGCAGCAGATTCACGCCCAAACGCGAGCCAAGCTGACCGAGCGCCGCAACGAGGTCTCGCAGCAAGTCGCCTCGCAGCTGCAGGGCCTCACGCCCCAAGCGGTGCCTTCGGGCCTGCCGGCGGCCACGCGCGACAAACTCGCGCAGATCGACAAGCAGTTCAAATCGCAGTTCGCCGCCGACGCGAAGAAAACGGTCGATCAGTACCGGCAGACCAAAGCGGATTTGGATGCACAGTACGCCGCACTCCATGGTGCCGACGGCGCCGCAGTGGGGGCGGCCGGCAAAGAGTTGGCCGATCTGCAGCACCAGCGGGACGATCTCTACAACAAGATGGTGGATCAAATCAAGCGCGATGCCGGGCAAGTCGCCGCTAAGCGCGGATTACAGGTCGTATTCATGAGCATAGAGGCTGCCGGAGGCGGAATCGACCTCACCGGCGACGTCGAAAAGGACATCGAGAGCTTACATCAGTGAAGAATAACAGCATACTCGCAGCAGCGCTGGCTGCGGCGCTCCTCGGCGGCTGCAGCGCGAGCACGAGCCCTGTGGGCCTAATCGACGTGCAGCGCATCACGTCGAACTGGCCGCAATACGCCAACGCCAACAACCAGATGCTGGCCGACGAGCGCGCCGTGCAGTCCGGAAGGGGTTCTCCGGCCCAAAAACAGCGCGTCGTCGCGCAGATGCAAGCCAAATATGCTGCGATATCGCAGCAGCTGGTTCAGCAGATCAAAAGCGCCGCCGCCAAAGTCGCCCAGCAGAAGAATCTCAAGCTCATCGTGACGCGAGAATTCGTGGGATACGGCGGCACAGACATCACGCCGGACGTCGAGAAGGCTATGGGGATCACCGAGAGCCCGTCGCCCGCCCCCTCGGCATCGCAGTAACCGCCGCGCGCTCGTGAGCCTGGGAACTCTCTCGGAACTCGCGCAGCTGGCCGGTGGAGTCGCGCACGGGCCGCCGGATCTTTCCATATCGCGCATTGCGGCCATCGAGCAAGCCGGCGACGATGCGCTGACGTTCGCCACGAGTTCGGCCTACCTGAAGGCTGCGCTGGATTCGCACGCCGCCGCGGTTCTGGTGGACCAGTCCCTTATTCACGGCGAGGAACGCAAGCCGCTGATCGCGGTGCCCGATGCGCGCGTCGCGCTCATGCGGTTGTTGCGCGCGTTCGATCGCGTTCGCAAACCCGCTCCTTCGCAAGATCCGGCCGCCAGCGTCCATCCCACTGCGGCCATCGGCGCGGGCGTGTACATCGGCGCAAACGCGGTGATCGGCGCGGGTTCGCGCGTCGGCGACGGCTGCGTCGTTGGGGCAGGGGCGTTCGTCGGCGAAGGCGTCGACCTAGGAGAAGATGCGCTGCTGTATCCGCAAGCGCGCGTCATGGACGGCTGCGCGATCGGCAAGCGCGTCATTCTTCATCCGGGCGCGACCGTAGGCAGCGAAGGCTTCGGCTACGTTTTTGTAGAGGGGCGGTTCGAACGCATCCCGCAGGTCGGCAACGTCGTGCTGGGCGACGACGTGGAAGTCGGCGCCAATACGTGCATCGATCGCGCCCAAACCGGAAGCACGCAGATCGGCGCGGGCACCAAGATCGACAACCTGTGCCAAATCGGACACAACTGCCGCATCGGGCGAAGCACCGGCATGGCCGCGCAAGTCGGGCTCGCGGGCAGCACGGTGATCGGCGATTACGTTCAAGTCGGCGGACAAGCGGGATTCAAAGGACACATCACAATCGGATCTCGCGCAAAAATCGGCGCGGGCAGCGCGGTGTGGGGAGACGTTCCCGACGATGCGTTCGTGAGCGGCCGCCCGGCGCGTCCGCACGGGCAGGAACTGCGTCGAGAGGTCATGCTTGCAAGCCTGCCTAAGCTGGTTGCCCGTGTCGACGCCCTGGAGAAGCAGCGGCCGCACGATGCAGAGCACGGCGGCGATTCCGAACCGTAAAGCGGCGCGCGAATGATGGAATTCCAAACGACGCTGCGCGATTGCGTGCGGTTCGAAGGCGTCGGACTGCACACGGGCGCGGCGTGCCGCGTGCAAGTGCGGCCGGCACCGGCGGATACGGGTCTGTGCTTCGTCACGCGCGGCGTCGAGATTCCCGCGCTGGCCGAAAACGTCGTGGAAACCGCGCGCGCAACGGTGATCGGCAAGAACGGCACGACGATCTCGACGATCGAGCATTTGCTGGCCGCGATTTTTGCGATGGGGATCGCCAACGCGCGGATCCATGTCGACGGACCCGAGATTCCGGTTGCCGATGGGAGCGCCAGACTGTTCGCGCAAGCCTTCGCCGAGGTCGGCGCGGTCGCGCAGCGCGAAGTGCGCCCGCGCTTCGTGCCGATGACGCCGGAATTCGTGCGCGACGGGGATCGGGTCGTCATCGTTCTGCCGGCGTCGCAGCTGGGCGTACGCTTCGTGGCGGATTTCGCCCCGCCGATCGGCACGCAGTATTTCGACGGCGAAATCACGCCGGAATTCTTCTGCAAGGAGATCGCGCCGGCGCGCACCTTCGGCTATCTGCACGAAGTCGAAGCGCTGCGCGAACGCGGCCTCGCGCGCGGCGGCACGCTGGAAAACGCTTTGGTGTTCGCGCCTGACGGCCCCATGCAGCCGATGCGCTGGGACAACGAGCCCGTGCGCCACAAGGTGCTCGATCTGCTCGGCGACGTCGCGCTGCTGGGCGCGTGGCCGCAATGCGAGATCGTCGCCGTCAAGAGCGGTCACAAGCTGCACTGCATCGCAACCGCCCAGCTGCGCCGCGGCATGCAGACCAAACTGCCCTCCGCGGGCGTTCAATAGCGGTGGCCGAGCTGGACATCCGGCAGATTATGGAAATTCTGCCGCACCGCTATCCGATTTTGCTGGTCGATCGCATAACGTATTTGGAGCCGGGCGTGCGGGCCGTCGGATACAAAAACGTCACCGCAACCGAACCGGTCTTCACCGGGCACTTTCCCGGCAACCCGCTGCTTCCCGGCGTCTACATGATAGAAGCGCTCGCGCAGCTGGGCGGATGCGTCGTGCTCGAACCGGGCGAGTTCTCGCGCAAGACGCCGTATCTGGCGGGCATCGATTCGGCCAAGTTTCGCCGTCCGGTCGTGCCCGGAGACCGCTTTACGATGGAAGTAACGCTGACCAAACACAAGCGAAACATCGGCTGGGTGCATGCCGAAGGCCGCGTCGAGGATCAGTTCGTCGTTTCCGCCGAGTTGATGTTTTCGATCGCGTCCGATCCGCGTCTGTTCGGGTTCGACGCGGCGGTTCTGCATCAGTGATCCATCCTACCGCCATCGTACATCCCAGCGCGAAGCTGGACCGGGGCGTCGAGATCGGGCCGTACTGCGTCGTCGGGGAAAACGTTTCGATCGGGCGCGGCACGGTACTGCAGGCGCATGTCGTGGTCAACGGGTGGACGACCATCGGCGAAGACTGCCTCATCTACCCGTTCGCAACGGTCGGCGCCGCCTCGCAGGACAAAAAATACATGGGCGAACGGGCGTACACGCGCATCGGCTCCCGCACGACCGTGCGCGAATACGTGAGCATTCAACGCGCGACCGGCGAAGACCAGGCCACGTGCGTGGGCGATGACTGCCTGCTGCTCGCGTACGTGCACGTCGCGCACAATTGCACCTTGGGCAACGGCATCACGATGAGCAACCTTGCGCAGCTGGCCGGTCACTGCATCATCGAAGACAACGCTTCGATCGCGGGCATGGCCGGGCTGCATCAGTTCGTTCGCGTGGGGCGCTATGCTTTCGTCGGCGGCGATTCGAAGGTGACCCGCGACGTACCGCCGTTTTTTTTGGTCGAAGGCAATCCGGCCACGCCCTATGGGCTCAACAGCATCGGCCTGCGCCGAGCCAACTTCAGCGAGCGCGAACGAGCCGAAATCAAAAAACTCTACAAACTGCTCAACGGCTCCAAGCGCAAGCTGTCGCAAACCATTGAAGCCATGCGCACCGAGGTCAATACCGATTCCGGGCGCCACATGCTCGAGTTTTTGGAAGGCGAATCACAGCGCGGCATACTACTGAAGTGAACCCGCTGCGCGCCGCGGTCGGCCATGCGCGCAGCGCGTTGTGATTATGCGCTATTTCTTTTCGACCGGTGAGGCTTCGGGGGAGCTGGCCGCCACGATTCTTGCCGGCGCAATCGCGCGCATCGACACACAGGCGCAATTCGAAGGCATCGGCGCCGCGCGCATGCGCCGGGCCGGCTTTGCGCTCTGGCGCGATCATTCCGGGTGGGCCAGCATCGGACCGTTGGCCGCCGTTCCGCGCGTTCCGAAGCTGCTGCTCGCAATGCTGGCTACGGCGCGTCACATCGCGCGCTCGGGGCCGCAGCTCGTCGTGCTCGTCGACTTCGGCGCGTTCAATCTGCGTTTGGCGAAACGCCTGCGTTCGATCGGATACGCCGGGCCGATCCTCGACGTATTTCCGCCCGCGACGTGGCTGGACCGCGAGCGTACGGCCCGGGAAGTTGCAGCGCTGGCCGTGCCGCTTACGGCATTCCGGCACCAGTACGAGTTTTACCGTAGGCTCGGTTTGCGCGTCGAGTACTTCGGTCATCCGCTTGCACCGCAGTACGCGCTGCGCCCTGCGCGCCAGGCGCCGAGCGCAGCCGGCGGCTGCGTCGCGATTTTGCCGGGCAGCCGCGACACCGAGTTGCGTTACCACGCGCCCGCATTGTTCGCCGCGTTCAACGAACTGCGCGTGCGCCGTCCGCAGCTGCGCGCCGTCGTGGGTGCGGCCGACGCACGAGCGGAGCGAACGCTGCGCGCGCACGCCGCGCGTTTCGGCGTCGAAAGCGTACGATTCGTGCGCGGAACCCGTGAGGCGATCGCCGATGCCGATGCGGCGTGGGTAGCCTCGGGGACCGCCGTTCTGGAGTGCGCACTTTCGGGCGTGCCGGCGGTCGCGCTGTACATTCTGGCACCCGCGCTGGTTCGCCACGCGCGCCGGGTCTATCCGGGCCGTTTCGTGACGCTCCCGAATTTGGTTTTACAGCGGGAAGCGGTTCCCGAACTGCTGCAGCACGATGCCACGCCCGCAGCGCTTGCGGCCGCAATGGACGACTTGCTGCACTATCCGCAGCGGCAGTATCGGCAGCTGAGCGATCTGCGCGAAGCGCTGGGGTCGCCGGATGCGCTCGAAAAGTGCGCCGCATTCGCAGTCGCGCTGGCCCGGAACGCATAGCGATGCTCGTGTACCATACTTCGGATCTGCACGATCGCCGCGGCATCGCGCCGCGGCTGCGCGAGCTGCGCGCTAGCGATGCGGGGCTGCTGTTCGACTGCGGCGATTCGCTGCGCGGCAGCCAAACGGTTTTTCACCGCCGGGAACCCATTATCGCGGAAATCGATGCGGCCGCGTACGATGCGCAAGCGATCGGCAACCGCGAGTTTCATTACCTGTTCGGATGCGTTCGGGCGCGCGCGGCGCAAATGCGGCATCCGCTGGTGTGCAGCAATTTGGTCGACACGCGAAATCGCGCGCTGCCGTTCTCCCGCAAGCTGACGCTGGAGTTTCGACCCGGGGTTTCGTCGACGCCGGTACCGGTGCACGTGCTCGGATTGCTTATCATGCAATATCCGATCGGCAGTGCGTGGGAGCGCCTCTTCGGCTGGCGGTTTTTGGATCCGGCGACGGTCGTTTGCGATATTGCGGCGCATCTCGCGCCGAACGAACCGCTGATCGTCCTCTCGCACTTGGGCTTGTCGCTCGACAAGCGGCTGGCGGCGGCGGTGCCGCGCATCGATCTGCTGCTCGGCGGCCACAGTCACGATACGCTGGCCGAGCCCGCAATGGTGCGCGGCGTTCCAATCGTGCACGCCGGTCCGTACGGAAAGTACGTGTCGCGCAGCGACTTACAGTACGATGGTTCGCGCTGGCGCCTGGCCGACTTCGCGCTGCTGCCGCTGCGGCCGTGACGAACACCGCGCTCGTGGTGACGAACGGACATGGCGAGGTGGCTATCGCCGCGCGGATCGCGCGCGAACTGCCGTCTGCTCTCGCGTGCGATCATCTGGCTCTGGTCGGCGATTTTCCGCACCAGTCCGCGATGCGCGACGTCGGCCCCCGCCGCGCGATGCCCAGCGGCGGTCTGATCGCTATGGGGAACGTACGCAACATCCTGCAAGACGTGCGCGCGGGGCTGCCGGCCCACACGTTGGCGCAGCTGCGTTTTCTGCACGGCGTGGCGCAGACGTATTGTGCGGCAATCGCCGTGGGCGACGTCTACGCGCTGCTGATGGCGCTGGGCGCACGTGCGCGCGCGACCATTTTCGTGGGCACGGCCAAGAGCGTGTACGTCGCTCGGTACGGCGCATTGGAACAGCTCGTCCTTCGCAAAGCGCAGGCAGTCTACGTACGGGACGAGGCGACGGCGCTGGATCTGCGCGAGCGCGGCATCGACGCGCGCAGCGCAAACGTCATCGTCGATCTCTATGCCGGTCCCGCGAGCGAAACCGTCGATGTGCCGTTCGATCCATGCCTCGCGCTCTTTCCGGGCAGCCGGCAAGCCGCGTACGGCGATGCAATCGTCTTGTGCGCGGTGGTGCGCGACCTTGCCGGCCGGCACGAGCGGCTGGGCGCCCTGCTTTCGGTTGCGCCGGGACTCGATCCGGATTCGATGGCGAACGGACTTGCCGCCGCCGGCTGGGACGTGCGGCGCAGCGGCGCGCGGGATGCGCCCTTTGCGTTGTACGAGAACGAACGCGAAATCGTGCGCGCGTGGCGCGGATCCCCCGGTGCAATGCTGCGCGCTTGCGCGCTGGTGCTGGGTCAAGCCGGAACGGCGAACGAAGCTGCGGCAGCGGCCGGAATTCCGGTCGTCGCGCTGGAGCCTTCCGGGCGGCGCGCGTGGTATCGCAATCGCCAGATCGCATTGCTGGGTGAAGCGCTGCTGGTATTGGGCCCGAACGATCCCGATCCGGCTCAGTGCGTCGATCGCGTGCTCGGCGATGAATCGCTGCGCGCACGCATGAGCCAGGCAGGCCGCAGCCGGATGGGACCGCCCGGTGCAGCCAAAACGATCGCACGGGAGGTGGCGCGATGGTGCGGTTGAGGACGTTCATGCCGGCGGCACTGGCGCTGCCGTACTTCGTGCTGCCGCTCTTTCCGCCGTTCATCACGCTGACGGCAGTCACCATTCCGGGCGTTTCGCTCGTGCCGCGCGCGTTCGCCGTTGGGCTGCTGGCGGCCATGGCAGTGCTGTCGGTGTACGCAGCCGGGATGCTGCTGCAGCCGCCGCTGCACCGGGCCGCCACCCTGCCGGCGTTGTGTGCGTGGCTGTGCGCCGCCTTCGTATCGGCCGTTCTGGGATTCGATCCTGCAGCGGGGATGCTGTTCATCGGCATCTTCGGTTTAGGGCTGTTGTGGCATTTGAGCTTGCTGCGCTTTTATGCCCAACCCGGCGTGAGCCGCGCGATCTATTGGAGTTATCTGCTTTCCGGCGCGCTTGCGTCGCTGACCGCGATCCTCATGGTGCTCGCGCGGCGGCCGGCAGATCAGTACGCGATCGGTCACGGACGCGCGATCGGAACGTTTATTCTCCCTGGGGAGCTGGCCGGATATCTCATCATCTTTCTGCCGATAGCGTTTGCGGTTGCGCGAATCACGAACGATGCTCGCCTGCGCGTTGCCGGCTGGTGCGCGCTCGTACTGGGATCCGCCGCCTTCGTGCTGACGTTTTCGCGCGCGGGCTGGATGGGATTGGCGGCCGCAATAGCGTTTTATGCGTTCTTCAGCGGAAGCGTACGCCGGCGATACGCGCCGCTGATTTTGCTGGCGGGTCTGGCGGCGGTGCTGGTCGTCTTCAACGCGCATCACAATCCGGCTGAAAACTACACGCGTCTGTCGATTTGGCAAGCCGGCGTCGAGATCGCGCGCCGCTTTCCGCTCACCGGCGTGGGTCCGTTTGATTTTGCCCGAATCTATCCGCTGGTGCGTTTGCCCGACGGCGACGTGCAGGCGTTTCACGCCCACAGCTTTTTGCTGACGATATTTGCCGAAACGGGACTGGTAGGGCTAGTTGCGGTGCTGGCGGCCTGGTGGCGGTTCGGCGTGGCGTTGAACGACCGGCTGCGTGCGGCTCCTCCGGCCCATGCGGCCATAGCGCTCGCCGTTGCGGCGGGACTGGTGGGGACGTGGGTGCAAGGCCTCATCGATACCGTGAGCGTCGTCATCTTCGGGCTATGGCTGCCGTCGATGGCGCTTGCGCTGGCGGCGGCAGCGCACGGACTGGGAGAAGTGTGATGAAAACCGGTTGGATCGGTCTGGCGCTGGCGCTTGCGGCCTGCAATCCGCAACCGCAGCAGCCCGCGCAAAATTCCACCCCGTCCCCCCAGCCCAGCAGCATGCCGGCCCTAACGATAACCGGAAAGGGAACGTCCAAACATCCCGTTACCATCGTTCAGCAATCGGGTAACCGCAAGGTTTACCAGCTGGTGACGCGTTCGTACACCAGCCGGTCGGCGCAGAACGCCGCCCAAGGAACGTTTCAGGAGCCGACGGTAACCTTTTACGACAAGGACGGTACGAGGATGACGGCCCAGGCGCCGACGGCGTCGCTCGAGGGCGGCGGCAAGCAGGTCGTGCTCTCGGGCGGCGTTCATGCCAAGACCAGCACGGGGCTGACGCTGACGTGCGATCGGCTCGCCTACGATCAGAGCGCCGGGCTGCTGCACGGAAGCGGTCACGTGCGGATCGCGGGCATGCAGGGCGGAGCCCGGCAGATGCTCACCGGCAACACCTTCACTTCGGACGTGAAGCTCACGCGAATGGTCATGAAATAAATGGAGCGTAACGCCATCCAAAACGAAATCACTATGCGCGGCCTGCTCAAGCGCTACGGCGAGCGCGCGGTCGTCAACGGAGTCGATGCGGAAGTGCGCACCGGTGAAATCGTGGGCCTTCTCGGTCCGAACGGCGCGGGCAAAACCACGACGTTCTACATGGTCATCGGCTTGGTCAAACCCGACGGCGGATCCGTACTGCTTTCCGTGGACGGGGAGCGGATCGATTTGACGGGGGCTCCGATGTACGTGCGGTCGCGCCGCGGCATCGGGTATTTATCGCAGGAAAACTCGATTTTCCGCAAGCTCTCCGTCGGCGATAACGTGCGGCTCATCTGGGAAATGCACGGCGTGGCGCGGGACGAACAGGAAAAGCGGCTGCCGCCGCTGCTCGACGAGTTCGGATTGCTTCAATTCATCAACGCGCGCGGCGACAGCTTGTCGGGCGGCGAGCGCCGCCGCGTGGAAATCGCGCGCGCCATCGCAACCGAGCCCGCGTTTCTGCTGCTCGATGAACCCTTCACCGGAATCGATCCGATTGCGGTCGCGGACATTCAGGCGATGATTCGCCAACTGCGCGATCGCGGCTTGGGCATTCTGATCACGGACCACCAGGTGCGCGAGACGCTGGCGATCGTCGATCGCGCGTACATCCTCAACAACGGCAAGATCGAAGTTTCGGGCACGGCGCACGACGTGCTGGAAAGCCCGATCGCGCGGCGCTTTTATTTGGGTGAAGGGTTTCGCCTTTGACCTTGCCGCGAATGGCGATCCTAGACCGCTACATGCTCTCCGAGCTGGTCGGTCCGTTTCTCTTCGGACTGTCCGCGTTTACCCTGATCTTCGCTGCCACGCAGATCATCAACATCGGCAGGGTCGTTTCCGAAACGCATGCGCCGTTATGGGCCGCGATCGAAGCGTTTTTGTGGCAGCTTCCGCCAATCGTCGTGCTTGCGATACCGATGGCGCTGCTGCTGGGAACGCTGCTTGCGGTGCAGCGATTGAGCGGCGAAAGCGAGATCACGGCGATGAAAGCGGGCGGCATCACCTTCCTGCGCATCGTCGCGCCCATTCTCGTTGCAGGATTTCTGCTGTCCTTCGTCACCTTGCTGCTGCAGGAACGCGTGGTTCCCTACGCGCGCGAGCAGTTCAACATCATTCAAAACACGATCATCGAAAAGGCCGGCGCGTTTGCGACCAGTTTGAACGTTTCCGCGCCGCTTCCCGGCGGCGGCAGTCAGATGACGTTCGCCCGCGCGTGCGCTCAGAATTGCCGAGCACTGCTGGGCGTAACGCTCGTCCAGTACGACCGCGCGGGCGTTCCGACGCAGATCGTGTTCGCGGACCGCGCGGTGTTCGACGCGGACCGATGGACCTTGGACAATGCGAAAGTATACCGGTTCGGTGCTGCGGGCCAGACCGTTACGGCCGCGGACACGCCTACGCTGCAGGTCGAGCTGGGACAGAAGCCAACCGATATCGTCAAACGCGCGGCGAACAACAATCCGGACGATTTGAACCGCGCGCAGATTGCCCAAATCATTCGCAGCGGCCAGCTGTCCGCCGCCGAAGTGCGTAAATACACCATGGTTTTTCAAGAGAAACTCGCCACGCCGTTTGCATGCTTCGTCTTCACGCTCATCGCCGTGCCGTACGGCATCCGCTCGATCCGCAGCGGCGCCAGCACGAGTTTGGGATTCGGCTTGGCCGTGCTGATCGTTTTCGTATACTACGTCGTTTCCACGATTTTCTCGTACATCGGCGAAGCGTTCTTGCCACTGGCCGCACTGGCCGCCTGGATGCCGAACGTCATCTTCACCCTCATCGGCGCGCGCCGCCTGTACCGCGCCGCGGTGGCGTAAGGGGCGGCGATGCACCTGGGCATTTTGCGCGGCGTGGGAATCGTCGTGTTCATCGTCATCATCGCCGGCGTTATCGCGTACATCGGCGACCGGGTCGGTCATCAAGTGGGACGCAAACGTCTCACGCTATTCAACATCAGACCGCGGTACACGTCGACGATCGTCGCCGTCGCCACGGGCATGGTCATCGCGCTGGTCATCACGCTGGTTGCGATATTCGCTTCCAATCAGGTCCAGACGGCGTTCTTTCGCTTGAACGAAATCAACGCCGAAATCGAAAAGGCGCAGGCGCGCGCGAACGAACTCGAACAGAAGGTGACGAACTCGCCGGTGCTCGTCGGCCTGGGCGCGCTGATGAGCACGTCGGTCGGGCGCATTCCGCAAAACGCTCCGGCGGGTTTGCGCAAAGACATCGTGCAGAACTTCTACCAGCAGACCGTCGCGTACGTCAACCGCGTCTACACCCGGCCGCCTTACCGGCTCAAAAAATTTTCCCCGCCGTCCAACGTCGATCGCATGCTCGGCACGCTGTCCGGCAGTCCGCAGATGGAAGCGTGGACTTCCCAAAGCGACGTGCTGCTCATCGTAACGGCGGACCAGAACCTGTACCCCAACGACGCCATCCACTTCGGCATCACTCCCGTCCCCGATAGGCTGCTCGTGCCCGGCGGCGAGGCGATCGCGACCCTGGGCCCGATTCCTGCGGGCAAAAACGCCAGCGCCGATTTGGCCGTCGCCGAGCTGCTCGAAGGCGGCGTGCCGCACGAGATGGTTTCGCGCGGCATGCCGTTCGATTTCGCGGGCAACGTCGTGCCGCAGCGGACCTTCCCGTCGGTCGCGGACATGCAGAAGATGCTGGCCGGCAGCGGCAACTACGTGATGACGGCGTTCGCCGCGCAGGACATCTACCCGCACACCTTCCGCGTGCCGGTAGTCATCACGCTCCAAAAGGTGCCGGCGCAGTGAGCGTTTCGGGAACGCCCGAACCGGCCGTCTTGGGCATCGATCCGGGCACGCGGAAGGCCGGCTATGCCTTGGTGTCGGCTCCCACGCTGGCGCCTATCGCACTGGGCATCGAGCCCCTTTCCGCGCTCATGGACCGGCTTTCGCCGCTGCTGGCCGCGCATCCAATCGACGCCGTGGCGCTCGGCGCTGGCACGAACTCGGCCGCGCTCGGCAAGCTCTTCGGCGAACTGGGCATACCGGTGCACGTCATCGACGAAACCAATACCACCTACGGGGCGCGCGCCTTATACTTCTCGGAGAACCCTCCGCGCGGGTGGCGCCGGTTGATACCGCTGGGGCTGCAGTTGCCCCCTCGGCCCATAGACGACTACGCCGCTTTGCTCATTGCCCGGCGGTATTTGGCCGAGGGAGCGCGCCGCGCGCCGGTGTATTGAAACGGCCCGGTATTTAACCGATAGTATGTATAGGCCCCGGGACGGGGTATGGAGGAACGGATGACTCGCTTTGCCGGCGTCGTAACGTGCGCAGTGCTATTGGCGCTGTCCGTTTTCGCGCAGGCGAGCTCCGCATTCCCAATCGCTTTCGGCAGCGGTCCCGTGCGCCTCGACGTCGTGCGAGTGTTCAGTCCGGGTTCGGATTCCATGCTCGGAGCGCTGACGCTGCGGCCGCGCAATATGTCGCCCGTCGACGTGTCGTTGTTCAACATCGCGGCGTCACCGGCCATCGCGTTGCGCGAGGACGCGCCGGCGTTCACGGCGCCTACGGGCGCAGGTACGGCCAGGATCAATCTCGCGATTCCTGCGCTGCATACTGCGTACACCGGCGCTGCGGGCATTGCTCAGGGCGCGCCCCGTTTGGTCGCCACGGCGCCGGTGATCGTTCCTTCGCCGCAAACGGGCTATGAAGCGGTCGCCGTGCGAACCGCTGCTCCGGCTCCGGCGCTCGAACAGCCCGGTCGCGTGCACTTCGGACGATACGCTCCCTATACGCCTTCACTTCAAGGCTCGAGCGCCGGCGTTTCGGTACCGGTGCGTGTGGGCGGCGTGCACTTCCAGACTGCGTTCCATGCTATGCAGGTCTGCGGTACCGCCGACGCCGGTGCGGCGTGCGCCTCGTCCGCGCTCGACACCAATGCGCAGAGCTTTAGCGCAGGCACCGATTTCGACGTGCGCACCGGCAACAGCGCCGTCAACGTCGGCCTTTCGAGCAGCATCGAGCATATTAACAATGCGGCCGCCGGCGTCTTTCCGTACGTTCCGCTCGATCCGGACGCGCAAGCCGGCCTTTCGTACTTCGGTCTGACCGACGTCGTATCGCACGGCGTAGGCGCCAAACTCGCCGTTCCGGTGGCGCGCCGCGTTACGGTTGGCCTGCAGTACGATCGCGCGCACTATCAAGGCGACTACGGCAACACCAACGCGCTGCTTCCGGGCTTTGACGCGCGCAAGGACACGTACCTGGGCAACGTGACCTACCAGCTTCCGAATACGTCGAGCGCCATCACGTTCTCGGCGCGCCAGTATCGCTATCAGGATGCCTTCGCACCCAACTTCAACCTCACGCAGACCCGCGCCGACCTCAACTTCACGGTGAAATTCTGATCCAAGCGCCCCGGCGCGCCGGCGTTATCGGCGTGCTCGCGGGCGTTGCATTTGCGCTGGCGGTTGCGCTTGGCGCCGTGCAGCTGGCATCCGACGCGATTTTTGCCGGCGCCGGCAGTCCCTATGCATTGCCCGCACACGTTGCGCCGAACCTGGGCGCTGCGATTTACCGAGGCGTTGCGCGCGTCGCGCCCGCGCCGTACGTCGACGATATGCTCGCCCGTGCCGCGCTGGCGGCCCACAATCTGGGAGCCGCGCGGCGGTATGCGGCGCGATTGCCGGAGTCGGCGAATAGAAACGAACTGCTGGGGCGCATTGCGCTCGCGCGCGGAGATCACGGCAAAGCGCAGGCGTACTTTCTCCGAGCGGGCGACGTGTTTGCCATCGAAGGCGAGGTCGAACGCCTTGCACGGCGTAACCCCGGCGCAGGGTACGCATTGGAAGAGCAGCTCAAGTTGCGGCTCGAACGCAGCGGCACGCATCCCGATGCGGTCGCCGAGGCATACTGGCGCCTGGGCGTTCTGGCCGCGCGCCAAAACCGTTTGCGCGTCGCGTTGGAGAATTATCGGCAGGCCGTTGCGCTCTCGCCGATCTCCGGAAAATATCTGATCGCCGCGGGATTTCAAGCTTACGATATCAACGCTCTGCTCGAGGCCCGCGGCTTTTTTGCCCGCGCGATCGGCGTCGATCCCGCAAACGCCGACGCGTATGCGGGCGCCGGAATGGTGGCGCTCGCGCTTGGCGATCGCGCTTCCGCCGCCGCGTATGCAGCGCGCAGCCGCGCGCTCGACCCAAACTCCAGCCCGTTGAAAACGCTGCAAGCGCA
This sequence comes from Vulcanimicrobiota bacterium, assembly GCA_963777315.1. Classification (GTDB taxonomy): domain Bacteria; phylum Vulcanimicrobiota; class Vulcanimicrobiia; order Vulcanimicrobiales; family Vulcanimicrobiaceae; genus CAVYEM01. The sequence continues at coordinate 334,438 of CAVZQC010000002.1, read as the reverse complement.
GCTGCAATGATAGTCGCGCTCGACGCGCAGCTGTCGCTGGGGACGGCGACCGGCATCGGTGAGTACGTTCGCGGTTTGTCCGGCGCGTTGCGCGGCTGCGGCGTGAGCGTTGTGGATTTGCTGGAACCCCGGCTCGACCCATGGCGATTCGACCGGCGCGTGCTGTGGGATCAAGTCGTTCTGCCGGCACGCGCGCGCGGCGCGGATCTGCTGCATTGCGCGTCCGGCACGATGCCGCTGTACTTGCCGCTGCCCGCCGTGGTTACGGTGCACGACGTTGCCTGGCTGAAAGTGCAGCATCACGCGCGCGCGTATGCCCGCTATTATTTTGGCAGCTTCGCTCTGGGACGCTACAAACGCGCGGCCGCCATCGCGGTCGACTCCGAGTTTTCGCGCGGGGAGCTGCTGGACGTGCTCGACGTGCCGGCCGAGCGCGTGCGCGTGGTGTATCCGGGCGTCGCGGCGGACTTCGCCCGAATACGGCGCGCCGGCGACGGCTGCACGATTTTGGTGCCGGGCACGGTCGAGCGGCGAAAAAACCTCGAAGTGCTGATTCGCGCGCTGCCCGCGCTGCCGGAAGCGCGTTTGATCGCCGTAGGTCCCTTCACGCCGTATCGCGGGCACTGCGAACGGCTTGCAGAGCAGCTGCGCGTGGCCGACCGCGTGCAGCTGCGCGGATACGTCGAGCGCGCGCAGCTGCTGGAGTTGTACGCCGGCTGCGCGCTGGTGGCAGTGCCGTCGCGATACGAAGGATTCGGCTATGCAGCTGCGCAGGCACTGTGCGCGGGAGTGCCGCTGGTGGTGTCGGATGCCTCCAGTCTTCCGGAAGTGGCCGGCGCGGATGCGTTCATTGCGCGCGTCGACGCCCACGACGATTGGATCGAGCGCGTCCGTGCGATCCTTAATGATCCGGAGAGCGCAAACGCGCATGCGGCAGAGCGCCGCGAACGCGCCGTCGCGCGGTTTTCGTGGGACGCAAGCGCGCGTGCCGCAATGGACCTGTACGAACTGGCCGTGCGCGCTTAGTACACCGGTGAACCGGGCGCTCCCGGCGGAACGCTGCCGTCGTCGGGCGCGAAAATCAACCGCAGCGGATAGCTCGAACCGCTGTCGGGAATCGTTTCGATCGTTACGCGAACGAAACCGCGCGCCGGAACGACGTATTGCCGCACCTTGTACCGCGAGAACGGCGGCACCTGATGGGATTGAATGAGCACGCCGTCGATAAGGTACGTGCCGGTTGCGCGGCCGCCTCGCGGGTTCTCGTAGACGGCAATAGGCTGCGGCTGCGCGGTTGGATTCTGCACTTTGATCACGAACGATTGCAGTACGCCGTAATCGCCCGAAAGTGCCTCCCCTTTGATGGAATTGGGCAAGGGGATCTGACCGATCGGCAGCTCCAAATAGGCGTCGTCGACGTTCCAGAGCACGCTGTAATGGAATTCGGGAATGCTGTAGATCCCTCGAGCGTGGGGATGGGCTCCGGAAAGCAGCTCGGTGCTGGCCAGGGACTCGTCCGGCGAGCTGCTCGCATCCTGGGCGAACAGCGTGAGGTGCACCGTGCTGCCGTTGAGCACGCGCAGCTGCAGCAGATTGCAGACGATCGTCTTTGCCGGCAGAAGCTGCTCCACGACGTTGAGCGTGCCGCTGCCCGGAATGACGATGACTTGCCCTTCGTTTTGCACAAGGTGCTTGAGGAATCGGTACGTCGCCTCGTGTCCTGCGGCCATCTCGTTCGGGCTGGCATTCGAGCCGCTGATGAATTGCACGATCGCCGGTTCGGGCGAAAGATTGTGCGCGCGCAGGACGACGCGGCGATCGGGCTGGCCGGGCGGGTTGTAGTGGAAATACAGAAAGCGAGACGGCTGCGCGCGCTTGAGATCGGCGGTGAAGAGTACGCCGTTTTCGGTCAACGTTTCCGGATAGTCGCTTACCATGAGGGAATCGGGAACGATCTTCGGGGCCGCCATGTTTTCCACGCGCACGCGCGTGCTGCCCTGGACGGTAAAGTACTGTTCGCCTTGGATGAGCATGGGAACGGCGATCGTAGCGACGTCATCCTGCGCCAGCGCAGCGGTATAGGCGATATCGTCGGTGCTCGCCGCTACCTGCGTCCCCGAGCGCTTTTGCACCAGCGCGAGCGCGGCATCCAGAGCGGCGCGCTTGACGAACGTCGCGCTTGCGGGATCGCCGGTGATCCGCACCGACGCCGCCGTCGCGATGCTTCCGGCGTAATATGCCACGCGCACCGGTACGCTTACCGTCATGCCGCGCGAATCCGAAATGACGATCCCCGTTGCGCCGGGCGCCTTTCCCGTCAGCGTCACGGTCTGGGCGCTTTGGTCCACGCTTGCGGCGAGCAGAGCCGGGTTGCCGACGCTCACGCCTATGGTACCCAGCACCGAACTCACGCGAAGCGTTTGCGTGTCGCCCACCGGCACTTGCGCGGCTTGCGGCTGCACGACGATCGGCGGCTGAGTCGGCGTCGGTGACGGCGTGGGGGAACTCGAGGCAGCCGGGGTAGGCACGACGATCGGCGTGGGAAGCGCGCCCGGCGGCTGCGATGCTGCCGGCGTCGGCGTAACCGGCGGATTGGTGAAGATCGGCGCAGGCGGATTCGATTGCGCGCGCGAGCTTGCAAACGAAACGAGCAGGCAACCCGCCGTGAAAGCGGCGGTCCCGAAGGGCGAAAACTTCACCCGCTAGGCGATTTTGGCTTCGTTGCGGCTCACGGCGGAGGCGAGCAGCGTTTTATAGCCGACACTCGGAAACAGCACGGTAACCAAGTCTTTTTCGGCGCGCTCCACGGTGCCCTGTCCGAACTTGGGATGAAAGACGACGTCCGAGATGCGGTAGCCCGAAACTGCGGCGGCTTCCGCAGGCACCAGCGACGGCGGCGCGTTGTCGGCGCGCACGCAGTTGTCGCATGCGCCGCAACTGGCGGCCTCGTAGTCCTCGCCGAAGTAATTGAGGATGAAGCGCCTGCGGCACGACGTGTTCTCGGCGTACTGCAGCATCATCGCGAGTTTGCTTTGATCGTACGACTTCTTGGTTTCGTAGCTCGCCAGATTGAGTACCAAGTCTCGGTTCTTGCGCGCTGCATCGGTCAAACAGTACTTCGAGCGGGCCGGCATTTCGATGAACCCGCCCTTTTTGAGCAGGGCGAGAATCACTTTGAGCTTGGTCAGGGGCAGCTGCAGAATCTTGCGCAGGTCGGTCATCGAGACGCCGCCCTCTTGCGCGCCGAAGATCTCGAGCGTGCCGAAGACTTTTTGCACCTCCTCGATGTCGGGATATTTGCCGGTGAGAAAATAGTTTTGCACGCGCGTATCGCTCATGCGGTAGATCAGCGTGCAGCGCGAGGGCAAACCGTCGCGCCCCGACCGGCCAGCTTCCTGCGTATACGCTTCGACCGAGCCCGGCAAATCGTAATGCACGATGAACCGGATGTTCGGCTTGTCGATGCCGAGGCCGAAGGCGTTGGTCGCAACGACTGCGCGAATGTGCTCGTCCATGAACAGTTCGTGCACCGCGGTGCGATCTTGTTTTTGCAGCTTCGAGTGGTATACGGCGGCGGGAATGTCGAGCTGGTCCTGCAAGTACTTCTGCACTTCGAGCGCGTTCTTGATCGTCGCCGTGTAGATGATCCCGGTTCCTTCGAGCTCGTTGCCGAAAAACAGGTTGCGCAGGATCTTGAACTTGTCGGCTTCTTTTTCGGCGCGGCGCACGTCGTAGATGAGATTCGGCCGGTCGAAGCCTTTGACGATGGGCTTGACGTTGGGGATGCCGAGCTGATGCAGGATGTCTTCACGCACCGCGGGCGTCGCGGTTGCCGTCAGCGCGAGCACCGTGGGATGGCCCAGCCGCGCAATCACGTGCCCGAGCGCCAAGTACGCGGGGCGAAAGTCGTGTCCCCATTGACTGATGCAGTGCGCTTCGTCGACCACGAACAGCGGTACGTCGATCGACTGCAGCAGCGACATGAACGTTTCGTCCTCGAGTTTTTCGGGGGTCACGAAGACGATTTTGATGCTGCGCGTGCGGATTCGCTCGAGCGCGGCGGCTTCCTGATCTTCCGACAGCGTGGAGTTGAGCGCAACCACGTCCATGATGCCCAGCTCGCTGAGCATGTCGATTTGATCTTTCATCAGCGCTATGAGCGGGCTGACAACGAGCGTGGTTCCGGCCAGCAGCAAGGCGGGCAGCTGATAGGTCAGGCTCTTCCCTGCGCCGGTGGCCAGGATTGCCAGGGTGTCCTGTCCGTTGACGACGCGCGTGACGACTTCTTCCTGGCCTGGTTGGAATGATTCGAAACCGAACTTCTCTCGAAGCGCAGTCCGCAGATTCACGGCGTTATCCTCGTACAGTCGTCCCCGGGGGACGTACACGGTCGGCCCTTTGTTTAACAAAATCAAAGCGCGGCGATGCAATCACTATACCCTTCGGCAGGCGCGCCGAAACACCGAAAAGTACTACCGGGAGTGTCTCTCTATCGAACCTGGCGCCCCAAGACCTTTGCCGAACTGGTGGGCCAGGACGTGGTCGTGCGAACGCTTACGAGTGCCCTGGAATCCGGTAAACTCGCGCACGCGTACCTCTTTTCCGGACCGCGCGGCTCGGGCAAAACGTCCGCCGCAAAAATCATGGCGCGCTGCATCGACTGCGTCAACGGTCCGACCGCCTCGCCCGACAACACGTGCGAGCATTGCCGCGCCATTCTCGACGGCACGGCATTGGACGTGCTCGAGATCGATGCGGCCAGCTACCGCGGCATCGACGAAATTCGCGCGCTGCGCGACGCGGTCAAGTTCACGCCGGCGACGATGCGCATGAAAGTGTACATCATCGACGAGGCGCACATGATCACCGGGCCGGCCGCCAACGCGTTTCTCAAAACGCTCGAGGAGCCTCCCCCGCATGCGGTCTTCATTCTGGCTACGACCGAGCCCGAGAAGCTGCCCGTCACGATTCTCTCGCGCTGCCAGCGGTACGCTTTCCGCCGCATCGCCATTCCGGTGATGATCGAACGAATGCGCGAGATCGCCGCGGCCGAAAACATCGGCATCGACGATGCCGCGCTTTCGGCGATTGCGTACCGCGCGGACGGAGGGCTGCGGGATGCCTTGACGATGCTCGAGCAAGCCGCCGCATTCGCCGACGGCACGATAACCACGCAGACGATCGATCTGGCGTTCGGTGCAACGGGTCGCAACTATTCGGGCGTGCTGATGGAGCGCCTGATCGCGCGCGACGCCGCGGGCGTTTTGGCGACGATCGAGGATGCCAGCGACGCCGGTACCGACATGACGGTGCTCTTACGCAGTTTGATCGGCGACTTCCGCAATCTGCTGGTTGGGCGAATCGACGGCAACCTTCTCGCACGCGATCTTGCGCCGGCGGACGCGCAGCGTGCCGGCGAGCTGGGCAAGCAGCTTGGGCAGGCGCAGATCGTGCGCGCATTGCGCTTGCTCGTCGAGGCCCTCGCAACTGCGCGTTCCTCCGGACACCCCAGGCTCGAACTGGAAACCGCGATGCTGCGCTACGTACTCGCCGACGAGGATCCCACGCTCGACGCATTGAGCGCGCGAGTGAGTTCGCTCGAGGAGGGCCTGTCCGGATCCGGTCGTCCGCGCGCGGCCGCGCCGCGACCTGCACCCGAACCTGGCGAGCGCGCTCCGATCGCACGCGAACCGGCGCAGCCGGAAGTCGCCCCCGCTCAGGATGCCGTCGCCGGCGGCGCGGTTACGATTCAGCGCGTGAAGGCGGCATGGGAATCGATCCTCATGAAGGTCGAGAGTTCCAAACAGTCGCTGCGCGGCGAACTACGCCGGGCGATGCCCGACGCGCTGGAGGGCGGCACACTGATCGTCAAGGTGCCGGGCGAGCTTTCCGCGTCGGTACTCAAAGACAACGCGCAGCTCGTCCGGGCGGCAATCCACGAGGCGCTCGGCGTAGAGCTGCAAGTGAAATTTGCGCCCGGCATGTCCTCGCCGCGCGCCAAAGGCGGCAGTGCAGCGCGCTCGCCGGCGAGCTTGCACGACGGGGGAGAAGTGACGCGCCGAACGTCGAATGACGACCCCGGCGAATTGCTCTCGTATCTGAACGAACGGATCAAGTGAGATGACGCGACCGGCATGAATCAAGCGCAGCTCATGGCGCAGATGCGCAAGATGCAGCAAGAGATGGCAAAGGCGCAGGACGAACTGGCCGGTACCGCCGTTACCGGCGCTGCCGCCGGCGAGAGCGTGAAGGTGGAGATGACTTGCGATCATCGCGTCAAGTCGATCAAACTCGCCCAAGATGCCGTCGATCCGGACGACATCGAGACGCTCGAAGATCTGCTCGTGGTTGCGATCAACGATGCGCTCAAGAAGGTCGAGGAGACCACGCAGAGCCGGATGGGACGGCTGACCGGCGGGATGAAGATTCCCGGCCTGACGTAGCCTTCCCATTGGCCGATTCCGGTGCGCCGGCAGGTCCGGTTCAAAGCCTGATAAACGAATTCAGCAAACTGCCGACGGTGGGTCCCAAAACCGCCGCGCGGCTGGTTTTTTATTTGCTCAACCGGCCCAGGCACGAAGCCCAGTCGCTCGCCGAAGCGATCTTGGCCGTCAAGGATCGCGTGCGTTTGTGCTCGGTGTGCTTTTCCATCGCGCAGGAAGATCGCTGCGATATCTGCGCCGACGAGCGGCGCGACGCGAGCATGATCTGCGTGGTGGCCGAAGCCAAGGACATCTTCGCGCTCGAACGCACGCTGGCGTTCAAGGGCCGCTATCACGTGTTGGGCGGCGTGATCTCGCCCATGGACGGCATCGGCCCCGCGCAGCTGCGCGTCAAAGAACTCGTCGAACGAATCGGCGCCGAACGTCCGAGCGAGATCATCATTGCGACGAATCCCAACGCCGAAGGTGAAGCAACCGCGCACTATCTTTCGCGTTTGCTCTCACCGCTGGGCGTTAGCGTCACCCGGCTGGCTTACGGATTGCCCATCGGCGGCGATCTGGATTATGCGGACGAAGTTACGCTCGCGCGCGCGATCGAGGGACGCCGTGCGCTCTGACGGCGTTGCACGCGGCGTGCGCTTTGTGGTACAAAGTTAGGACGGTATGACGGATCTCGAACGAGCGCTTGCCGACATTGCCGAAGTGCGCGAGCGGCTTGGCCACGCGCAACGTTTCAAAGGCTATTCGGGAATGGCGGCAATCGTGTCCGGAGCCTTCGCGCTGGCCGCCGGCGTGCTGCAGGCGGTGCTCGTTCCCGCCGTCACGAGCGCACATGCGGGCCATCTGTACTTCGCGCTCTGGTTTGCGTGCTGCGCGGGCTCGCTGCTGGTCAATTACGGAGCCATCGCGCACTGGTACGTCAACGATGCGACCGCGCGCGATCGCTGGCAGACCGCGACCGTCGGGTTCTCGATTTTGCCTGCGCTGATTTTGGGCGCGGCGCTGTCGGTTGCATTGCTGCGCGCGGGATCGTTTGCTTTTTTGCCGGCGGTTTGGTACGGCTGTTACGGCGTGGGTCTGTTCGCGTCGCGCACCATGGTCCCGCGCGCCGTCGCGCCGATCGCCGCGGCGTTCTTGATCGCGGGCATCGGGCTGCTGTTCGTTCCGGCCTCGATCGCGCTCGGCTGGTGGGTGCTGCCCCTCGGATTCGGCTTGGGGCAAGTGGCAATAGGCGTGCGCGTCATGCGCGAACGGGCGGTTTCGCCGTGAGCTCGCGGCAGGCGCAAAACGACAAGCCGTATGCGTACGGATCGCTCGATCGCGTCTTTCACGAACGCGGCCGCTTGGCGATCTGCAGCGCGCTCGTCGCGAGTCCCGACGGGTGCGCGTTCACTCAGCTGCAGGAAGTGTGCGATCTCACCGATGGGAATCTGAACCGCCATCTGCATGCACTGTCCGAGCTGGGCATCGTGCAGACGCGCCGCATCACCGGCAAGGGCCGTCCGCAGACGATCGTGCAGATAACTCGTGAGGGCCGCGACCGGTTCCTGGCCTACATCGACGCGCTCGAGGAAGTGGTCCGCGACGTTCAGCGCGCGCGCAAACGCAGAACGTCGCCGTCGCGCACGCTGCCGGCCAATTCCACGTCGCAGTAAATCCCCATGACGCCGTCCCGGCATTGCGCAACGTATAGCAGCACGTCATCGTTCTGCTCCCCCGTTGCGATGTCGTACGTCGTCGTGACGCAGCGTTTGATCGTATCGCGCACGCGCAGCACCGCTTGACCGATCTCGATGATGCAGCCTACCAATTGCGATTCGGTAAAGTCGAAACTGCTTGCCGCTCGGGCGTAGAAATTGGGGCGCCATCGTAGCGGATCCAGCGGCATCTCTAGGGCGCGCTCGACCTGCGCGATCCAGCGATCAAAAATCAGCGAAACCGGCGCATCGTCAAAATACCGCGATCCGCGTTCCGATACCGGGGCGAGCTCCACGCCGCGCTGTGCCCCCATTCGCATGGCCTCGCGCACGTCGTTCGTGGTGTGCAGCAGATTGTGCTCTTTACCGCGATACGGTTTGCCCACGCGCGCGTGGCCGGAACGCACCGTCAGCGCGCCGGTTCGGTCGCCCGGAAGACCGTCGGCTTGCAAGATAGTGGACGTGAGCGCCTGCGCCGCCAAACTCTTGACCGGATAGCGCCAGATTCCGGCCAGCTCGCCTAATACGGTCACAAACTCCGACATACTATAGGAGCCGCGCAGAATCCTCAAGAACCCGCGCGCATGGGCGCTGCGTTCGAACCCGTGCAACTCCGGCCGCTCGGAATCGGGGAGATCTTCGACCGCGCAGTCACGCTTTACGTGCGCAACTTCGTGCTGTTCGCGATCGTCGCCGCGTTCGTCGTCGTCCCGATGAGCGTGGCGGAATACTTCGTTTCCGTGCAGAGCACGGGTACCTGGGCGCAGATACTGCAGCAGGTGCAGCATCCGACGGGGGCCGCGCCGGCGACGCCGTTCGGGCCGTGGTTCGTTGCGTTCATCGCCGTCTCGGTGCTGATGACGCCGTTCATGTACGTCGCCATGGCGTCGGCTGTGGGTCGCATCTACGATGGTGAGGCGACGGACTGGCGGCAGGCGTACGGCGTGGCGCTTCGCCATGCCGGCGGCATTTTGGCCACCCTGTTTTGTCAGCTTGCAATCGTCCTGACGATCGCGTTCGTGGGTGCCTTCGTCATGAGCCTGGCATTCGTAGCCGCGTATTTGCTCGTGCGTCTTTCCGCTCCGCTGGGAGTCGTGGCGTTCATCGTGGCGATCGCCCTGTTCGTGGCCTTTATCCTGTGCATGATGCTCTGCTATCTGGCGCTCGCGCTGGCGTTCGTCGCAATCGGCATCGAACAGGCGCCGTTCGGTAAAGCCGTGCCGCAAGGATTCGCACGAGTGTTCAACCGCAGCGAGCTCGGCAAGGCGGTGCTGATCTGTCTTGCATTCGTTGCCGTCGAAATCGGCTTGGCGATCGTCGCAGGGGTGGTCGAAATGCTGATCCAGACGTTCGTGCGCCAGCCGGTCGTCGTGACGGTGGTGCAAGCGGCGATCTCGATCGCCGCAACGGGATTCATCGGCGTGCTGATCGCGGTGTACTATTTCGACGTGCGCGTTCGTCGCGAGGGATTGGACATGCAGGCTGAAATCGATCGGCTTGCCGAGCCTCAAGCATGACGGCCGGCGGCCTGCCGCAGTTCGGCGCGCAGCGGCCGCCCATCGATCCGCAGTGGCTGGCGCGCTCCATTCTTTCGCAAGCGCGCTTTCGCATGCACCTTGCGGCCCCCGCGCGCAAAACGTGGTGGGACGCCGTTACCGCGTGGCTGGCCGATCGGTGGAAACAGTTGATCGACGCGTTCGCCGCGCACGTGCACGTCGGCGCAAAAACCAGCGTTGCAGCCGGCGACGTGGTCCTTGCGCTGGCGGCGTGCGTCGTGCTGATCGTCACCGTCCGGCTGCTGTCCGGCGCCGTTCGAGACGCTAACCACAACGTGCGTGTCCCGCGAGAAAATTTGCCGCCTCGTACGGCCGAGGCTCTGTACGCGCAAAGCGTGCGCTGCGCCGAGCTCGGTGAATATGCCGCTGCAATCGCGCTGCTGTTTCGCGCCGGGTTGGGTGCACTCGACGTCCGCGGCATCGTGCACGACGAGCCCAGCCGGACGGTAAACGAGTGCCGAATGCAGGTGCGCGCACACGCTCCGCGCGCGGCCGCGCCGTTCGAAGCGCTGGCGTGGGTCTTTACCGCGGTAGTGTATGCCGACGCTCGCGTGACGGCCGGGCAGTGGGACGCGGCGCACCGCGCGTACGCTCAGCTCGCGCGCGCAGCCGATGATGCCGCGTAACCGCATCGCGGACGTCGCGCTTTTGGCGCTGGCGATTGCGGTGCTTGCCGTGCTTTCGCTTCGCGCGTCCTTGTCGCAAGCGCCGCAATCCTCGCCGTCGACGTACGATACGGGCGCGAACGGCTACGCCGCGGTCTACGCGCTGCTGGCCCGCGAAGGCGTGGCGGTCGACCGTTTCGAGCAGCCTTTTTCTCAGCTCTTTGCCGCGCGCGGAACGCTCCTGGTCGCCGGCGACGATGCGCTTGCGCGCATGGCCGTTTCACGAGAACAGCGCAGCGCGCTCGACGCGTGGGTGCGCCGCGGAGGAACGTTGGCAATATTCGGGCGCGTACCGCGTGCCGCCGCAGCGGCGCTCGCTCTGCCGCGTCTGGCGCCGCTGAATGCCGTGCGGGCGCGGGCCGGCTGCGGTCTGACTGCGCGCGGTATAACGGCCGCCGCGCGCTTTACGCAAGGCGCCGCGGTCGCGTGCACCCACACTCGGAGCACCCTGCTGCGGGCCGGAACGCGCGCCGTCGCGCTGGCGTACCGCCGCGGGCGGGGCACGGTCGTTTTCGCAACCACGCCGGCGCTGCTGGACAACGCCCATTTGGCGCTGCAGGGCAACGCGGCTTTCGCCTACGCCGCACTGTCGAATCACGGCATCGTCGCATTCGAAGAACGGATATACGGGCACGCATCCGGACGCAGCTTCTGGCAGGTATTGCCGCTTCCCATGCGCGTGGGCGTGATTATCGCCTGCGTTGCGGCGTTACTGGCCATCGCCGGTGAAAATGTGCCGTTCGCGCCGGCGCATATTCCCGCGGGTGCCCAGGAGCGCGATTCGAGCGAGTACGTCGCATCGCTGGCGCGGATGCTCGAACGCGCACGCGCCCGGCGCGGCGTGATCGATCGGCTGTGCGGCTGGGTCGTGCACGCGGCCGCACCGCGCGCAAAAGAAGACGCGCACGCGCGCGACCTGCTCGAGCAAGCCGCGAAACTGCGCGCGCTCCCGCATCCGGGCACGCCGGATTTGCTTGCGGCGGGCCGGCTTTTCGTTCGCACGCGCAAGGAGTACGAATGGTAACCGCGGGCGCCGCCGAGGTCGCAAAGCGCATCGACGCCGCCATGGCGGAGATTATCGTCGGCGGTCAAGCGACGACGTTCGGATTGCTGGTTGCACTATTCGCGCGCGGCCACGCGCTGATCGAGGGCGTGCCGGGAACGGGCAAGACGCTCGCCGTGCGCGCCCTGGCGTCGCTGCTCGGTTCGCAATACCGCCGCGTGCAGTTCACGCCCGATTTGCTTCCATCCGATCTGGTCGGAACGATGGTGTTCAATCCGCAAAACGCGCAATTTTCGTTGCGGCCCGGCCCCATCGTCACCAACGTGCTGCTTGCCGACGAAATCAACCGCACGCCGCCCAAAACCCAGGCTGCGCTGCTGGAAGCGATGGAAGAAGCTCGCGTGACGATCGACGGTACGCCGCTGTCCTTGCCGGCGCCGTTCTTCGTGTGCGCGACGCAGAATCCGATCGAATATGAAGGAACGTATCCCTTGCCCGAAGCGCAGCTCGATCGATTTCTCGTCAAGATCGACTCGACGTATCCGGCGCGCGAAGCCGAATTGGAATTGCTCGCGCGCGTCGCGGGCGGTTTTGATGCTCGGGCCGTAGAGCCGAACGCCGTTACGGCGGTCAGCGACCCGGCCGAAACGCTTGCCGTGCAGGCCGAAGTGCGCCGCGTCCACGTGTCGACGGCGGTGCAGCGCTACGTGCTCGATCTGGTGGAAGCCACGCGCGCTCACCGGCGCTTGTCGTTGGGCGCCAGTCCGCGCGCCGGCGTTTCGCTGCTTGCCGCCGCACAAGCTGCGGCCGCGATCGATGCGCGCGATTACGCCACGCCCGACGACGTGAAACGAGTTGCGCCGCTGGTGCTGGCGCATCGGCTGATCGTCGCTCCGCAAGCTGAAATCGACGGCGTGCGCGCCGTCGCCGTCGTCGATGACGTGCTCCGCGCCGTCGCGGTGCCGCGTGAACCGGCGTGATTCGCTGCGTGCATCGGTCTGGCTCGCGCCGCGTGCATATTCCACCTTGGCAATCGCCGCGGTGCTGTGCGCCGCAGGCTCCGCGGTTGCGCCGTTGTGGTGGGCCGGGATCGCCGTCGCGGCCGGGTTTGCCGCGGCGCTGGCAATCGATCTGCTTTCGGGTCCGCGACTGAGCGACGTCGACGTCGAACGTTTGCCGTTGGAGCTGTTTTCGCTGCTGCGCGCCGAGCGAATCGCATACCGCGTGCGCAATCGCGCGTCCGGGCGCGTCGCCGTCGCGCTCATCGAAGCGCCGACGCCGTTGCTGCGCTTCGACGTCGACGAATGCAGCGGCATAGCAGCCCCGCACGACGAAACGCTCATCGAGCGCCCGGTGACTCCGGTCGCACGCGGTTCCGATGGGTTGACGGCGATCTTCATTTCAATCACCGGTTCAATCGGTCTGGTGCGGCGCCGGCAAAAGCGTCGCGCTATCGCGCCCATTCGCGTCTATCCCGACTTGTCGGCCGTCGCCCGGTATGGTTCGCTGCACGCGCGCAACCGGTTCATCGAGGCGGGCCTGAGGCGAATGCGTCTGCGCGGCGGCGGCACGCAGCCGGAAAGCGCGCGTGAGTGGAACGCGGGAGATCCGTTCCGATCGATCGACTGGAAAGCCACCGCGCGCCGCGGCAAGATCATGGTCGCTCAATATGAAGTCGAACGCAGCCAAAACATCATGATCGTCCTGGATGCCGGCCGGCTGATGACGCCGCGCGTGAACGATCGCCGCAAATTCGATTACGCGGTTACGGCTGCGTTGTCCGTTGCATCCGTGGCCTCACTGGCGAACGACAAGGTCGGCGTGGTCGCATTCGCGGCCGAGATTTTTCGCGCGTTCGCGCCCCGGGCGAGCGGACGCTCTCCGGAACGTGTCGCTCAGGCGATTCACGATCTCGAGCCGCGCTTCGAGCAGTCCGACTACGATCGCGCTTTCGCGTACGTGCGCACGCACGTGCGCAAACGCAGCCTCATCGTGTTTTTCACCGACATGGTCGACCCCGTTTCGCAAAGCTCGGTGCTTTCGCAAATTGCAACGCTCTGCCGGCAGCACCTGGTCGTGTGCGCGTTCATGAACGACGCCGCGATCGACACGGCGCTCGAGACGCGGGCCGAGACGGCGGCGCAAGTTTACGCCGCGGGCGTGGCGCTGGAATTGCGCGACGAACGCCGTGCAGCGGCGGCAACGTTGACGCGGCTCGGCGTGCACGTCATCGACGTTCCGGCGCACGATCTCACGGTAGCGCTGCTGGATCAGTACCTGCGGATCAAACAACGCGGCGAGCTGTAACGGGACATACGAACGGCGGCATCCCGAAAACCCGCTTGCGCTTCACGTGGGCCTTGAGCGACGGGACTTGCTCGCTTTGGGCCGTGCTCGACGCCGCAGCGCCAAAATGGGACTCGTTGCGGCGCGTTCCCGGCCGGCGAAACCAAAGTACGCAATCATCGCCAGAGCCGTGAACGCGCCCACGCCGGCGCGAACGTCGGCCGAAAACCGCAGCGGGGAAAAAAAGCCCTCGATCGTACCGGCAACGCACAGCATCGCCACGACGCCGCCCAGCAGCACGCCGGCTCGCCGGCCGTTGCGCGCGAGCGCGTCCCGGCGCCGAAGCCGTCCGGGAAGCAGAACGCTCGAGGCCAGCAGCAGCCCGGCGCCCCCGGCGATTTGAATGGCCATGAGTTCGATGAAACCGTGCGGCGCGACCGTAGCCCAGAAGTCCGTGCCGAAGCCCGCTTGCGCGTACAGCGCTCCGAGCGCTCCGAGCATGAGCGCGTTGAAAACGATCAGATAGATCGTCGCCGTTCCCAGCGTAACGATTCCGAAGGCAAAAGTCAGAATCGCCACCCGAATGTTATTGGTGATGATCAGCGACGACATTTCGGCCGATTGCTCGGGTCCGAAAGCAAAGTTGGAATCGTGCAGACTCTTGGTGATGTGCGCCGGAACCAGCCACTGCGGCAAAAGCGCGTTTGCGTCCGATGGGTTGTGCGAAACGATGGCGTATGCGATGCAGGCCCATAAGACGGTCAGTGCGATGCACGTTCCGATGAAGAAACGGCAGTCCCGGCACTCCTGCGGAAACGTGCGCGCAAAAAACCGCACTATTCGCGCACGGCTGGTCTCGACGGACGAGCCGTAGACGAACGCGTGCGCTCGCGCAGTCAAACGATTCAAATAGTGCAGCAGCCGCGCATCGAAGCGCCGCCCTTGCGCGTAGGCTAAATCCGACGTGACCCAGCGGTATAAGCGGCCCAGCTCGAACAGCTCGTTCGCGTTCAGGCTGCGCAAGCCGCCCTTGCCGGCGCGCGAAGCCAACAGTTCCAACCGTTCCCACGCGCGTACGCGTTTGCGCACGAAAGCTCGCTGATTCATGCCGGCGGATCGTTCGGGCGCGCCCGCGATTTGTCCTCAAGCCGGACCGGAGGCTTCGCCCGCGCTGAAGAACTTGCTTCAGCATGGATCGCACGCTGGAAGTGCAGACGCCTGAGAGCATCGCGTTTTCGTACGAACTGGCCGGTTTGGGCAGCCGCTTTTTGGCGGTCGTCATCGACCTGCTCATTCAGGCAGCGATCTTCGCAGCCATTCTGTGGGGAATTGCGCTGCTGGCCGGACACGACTCCGGAGCCCGCATCGCCGCAGCCGAAACGTCCAAGGTGGCGCGCTCGCTGGCAATTGCGGTGATTGCAGCGCTGGTGTTCGGCGTGTTCTTCGGATACTTCATCGTCTTCGAAGCATTTTGGAACGGACGCACGCCGGGGAAAAGCGCGATGGGATTGCGCGTGGTGCGCGACGGCGGATATGCTTTGGACTTCACCGGTGCGGTGGTGCGCAACCTGATACGCGTCGGCGAAGCGACAGCCGGTTTCTACGCCGTCAGCGCCGTTGCGTGCGTTGCCTCTCCGGAAAACAAACGGCTGGGCGACATGGCGGCGGGAACGATCGTCGTGCGGGATTCGGCAATCGCATCGCTCGCGCGTTTGATGCAGCAGTCGCAGCAGGAGCCGCACGCGGGAATGCTGACCGAACGCGAACACGCGATCGTCGACGCGTTCGTTGCCCGCCGCACGGCGCTCGCGCCGGCCGTACGCGCGCAGATGGCCGCGCGCATCGCCGCGCGCATCCGGCAGCGCGTATCGTACGATCTGCAGAGCTTGCCCGACGAGGAACTGCTCACGCGCCTTAGCGCTTCGTGATTCGTCCGAGCAAATCGCGCGCGAAGGAGAGCGCTTCGCTGCGCGTGCTCTCGTAGATCGATTTGGCCTGATGCGGGCTCATGTGGCGCCCCTGCTCGTAGTAGAATGCGACGCCTTCGCCCACGACGATCGTGCCGGCATACGCGATCGCGCCCTTTATGGCGATGCCCGCTATCGGAATGAAGCCCGACAGCTCGCGCGCGAGCGTGCGCCAACCGAAACCGCCGCCGATCACCGGAAGCAGCTGCCAGATCCGCTGCAGATCGGGATCCTTGCCGTACGCCGCTTCGATGCGCGTCATCAGCATCACCTGAATGCCCGTGATTGCCACCATGTCGCCGGCTGAAGCAAACACGCCCATCACCAGCCCGACGACCGGAATGTGATCAACAACTGCGCTGGCTAACGCAATCTTGAGCGAACTGTTGGCGGCATCGCGCGTCAGTTTGGCCGCGACCGCCTCGCGCAGCGCGGGCAGACGGCGTCCCACTGCCGTTTCCAAACCCTTTGCACACTCGACGATGTGCGGGAATACGCGTCCTTTGAGCGCTTCACGCGAAATGGCGTTGACGGTGTATTCGGCGAATGCGCCGCGCACCGGCGGAGCGCTGGGCCCTGACGGCTGCGCCTGATCGTCGACGGTAATCGCAATGATGGGCAGGTTGAGCGGCCGCAGCGGCGCCATCGTGGCGCCCGAGATATCGCCGCCGCGACCCAGGAACAGAATGAGCCGGGCTTCGCCGGCGACGCCGGCTCGCGATATTCCCGGAACGATCGTTTCAAGGCATGCGGCCGCGTCGAGCGGTACGCAATCGTCCGTGTGGCCCGAGAGCAGCAGCGCGCGCATGGCCGAAACGAGCGCGGGATCGCCGCACAGGTAAAAGCGAAACGGCTTGCGCGTATTCGTGTGAACCGACCGCACGTCGATTCCTTTGCGAACGAGGCGCAAGATGTCGCCGGTTGCCGTTGCCATGCCGCTTGCTGTGCTCCTTACTGGTTAAACGTTGCCCGTTTGTCCGGGAGGGCCGCCGTCGGGGTGCGCCTCTTTGGCCGGATCGTCGGTGTAATCCAAATAGATCAGACCCAGGAATATCTCCAGCGCCTGGGCGTGCATGCCTTTGGCATTGGCCACGTCCACGATGCTGCGGTTGGTCGCGTGGGCTTCCCGGATGATTGCCTGCGGCGTCGTGTGCGTGTCGGCAGCCACTATCGAGGCAGCCGTGAGTTCGCCGGGCGTTACGTTGTCGTGCAGCATGTCGATGTAGCTCAGGTCGTCGACGTTCCAGCGCACGTTGATTGCGCGCGCGAGCGTAGCGTACCGCTGCGGCGAAGTCCCCAAACCCAGCACGGTGATGCGGGCCGCCAGCTGGCGCGAACGCGCCATGTTGTACAGCTGCGCGGCTTGCGATGCCGATACTGCGGCTTGCCCCAGCGTAGTCTGCGCTTTCTGCATGTACGGAACCAGGGCATCGTAGTCCATCTGCGAGATGTCGTTGAAGTAGTTCAGCTGAACCTGCTGCAGCCGTTTGACGAATGCGTCCAAGTCGCCCAACCCCTGATCGAGCTGCATCGCGGCGGCGCGGCCGGCATCCACGGCGCGCACCATGTCGCCGTCAGCGGCCGAGAGTTCTGAAAACGTTTGCGGATACGATGGAAACACCGCGATCGATTCCGATGGAATCGGCGCGGATTTGAGCGGCGCCTGCATCTGCGCGAGGATGTCGGCATTTTCTCTGAGCAGCCCGGTAGGCCGGTTAGTCTTGGTGTCTACCGAACCGACCTCGTCGACGGCCGCGCTCGCGTCGGCGATCGCGCTATTGACCGAGCGCGCCATGCCGTTGAGGCTGCGCTGAACCGCTTCCAGGCGCGAACCGCGTTTGATTTCGATGCGGCTGAAGTCGGGCAGTTCGTACCCGATCGTTTCCAAACGCTGCTGAAGCGATTTGAGCTGGTTGTGGCCCTCGTCGTGACGCGTGCCGATCTGGGCGACGGCCTGCGTTTGCACGTCCAGCGCCTGTTTCATCTTCTGATTGAGCGAGGACAGATCGGGGCGCGTCAGATCGACGTTGTGAACTTCCATGGCGCGCAGCGCCTCAATGCGTGCCTGCGCCACGGCTTTGACTTGGGGCGACGTGCTCTGCGCCAGCTCGCCCAACGTTTGGCGGCTCTTGCTGGTCAGACCCAGTGCGAGCTGCGCTTGTCCCTGCGCGAGCAACGCCTGCTGGTTGGAAGGATCGGTTTTGAGCACTTTATCGAGCTCGAGCGATGCGACGTTGTAGCGGGCCTCGTCGAGATCGTGCAGTGCCCACACCAATCGCTGCTGCGCGGTCGTTTTGGTCGGATCGAGCTCGGGATAGCCGAGCAGATGAGAAACGCGCTGGGTCGAGCCGGGGTGATCCTGAAAATACTTGGTCACCAGATCGTTGTGCTGGCCTTCGAGCGCGCCCAAATGCTCCTGCATCGTGAGCATCGCTTCGGGATCGTACCCGCTGCGCGACATGAGCAGCAAACCGTAGCGGTCGGCCTGCAATTCGTCCAGCCGCGACATCTTGGCCATCGCGCCGGCCTGCAGCAAATTCCCGAAATTGTAGATGAACGGCGAGAACAGCGAAGCGATTCCCAGCAGCAGACCCAGAATCTGCGACTTGGTCTGCATCGTGACGGCGTGACGGCGCTCGATGTGGCCCGTTTCGTGGCCGATTACGCCGGCCAGCTCGTCGTCGGACTGCACGAAATCGAGCAGGCCCGAGTTGACGTACACGTAGCCGCCAAGCGTCGAGAACGCATTGATGTCGTTGTCCTGGATGATCTTGACGTTGTACGGGACGTCCTTGCGCGCCGTCTCCGCCCACAACTTGCTCGAGACGTTCTGCACCCACTGGTTGAGCAGCGGGTCGGTTTCGATGACGCTCGACTCGACGATCTGCTGATCGTACTGGCGTCCCATTTCGATTTCGGTTTGCGTGGACATCGCAAGCGCGGGTGACGGACACATGGCACCCATCAATGAAACGATGACCGCGACCGGTATTATGCGACGAAACATGGATTGCGTTCCCCTACCCACGGCGGTGGGCCGATGTTACAGCGCTGAGCACTTCAAGAACGCGGCCCGGCTGTCCGCCGTTACCACGCGCCAAAGTGTGTACGATATGTGGATAACCATAAGAACTTGTGCACCGCCTGTGGAGGGCAAAGGTGCGCGCCCCCCGCGCTCGTCGAACCGCCACCGGTGATGGCGGTGTTGCGCGGCAAGGGCACGGGCCTGGAGATCGCGTTGGGAGGACGAGATTTCGAGGCGGCCTTTGCCGAGCTGCAGGGCAAGCTCGGCGAACGTCCCGGCTTTTACAACGGGACGAATGCCACTGCCGCGCTGAACGGCTCGAGCGTCTCCGGAGAGCAGCTCGAGCGTCTGCGCGTCGTCCTGCGCGACCACGGCATTGCACTGGTGGCGCTTTGCGGCGGTCTCCACATAGAACGGCTGGCGCAAGCGTTTGGGTTGCAATTCGTGGTGGCTGACGACGGGGGCGAGGAACTTGCCCGGCGGCGCGCGCTGCGTCCCAAACGCGAGATTCGCCTTTCGGACGCGGCGCGCTCGCTGGTAGCTGATTTTGCCGGCGCGCGGGCGGACATCGCCTCGCGGCGCCAGCGCGGGGAGGCCAGCGTGCGCAGGCTCGCTCAGGCGCAGCCCGCGCTGTCCGCTTCAAACGCCGCATTCGCGCCCACGGGTGAGACGGAAAGCACGACGCTCTACCACACTGCCACCTTGCGCGGCGGCCAGGCGCTGCAGCATCTGGGCAACATCGTCGTCGTCGGGGACGTCAATCCGGGCGCCGAGCTCGTCGCCAGCGGCGACATCCTGGTGTTCGGCGCGCTCCGCGGGGTCGCGCATGCGGGCGCGCAGGGCGACGCGCTGGCCAGAGTCTTCGCGATCGACCTTTCTCCCACGCAGCTGCGCATCGCAACTTTTATCGCCGCCGACGCGGGAGATCGCAAGCTCGGCGCAAGAGAACCGGAAATGGCGTGCGTTCACGATGACCGCATCGCGATCTTTTCAATGGAGAACATACCGACGTGAGCGCTCGCAAGATCGTTTTTACTTCCGGCAAAGGGGGCGTGGGCAAGACGACCACCACCGTCAACGTGGGAGCCGCGCTTGCCAAGCGCGGGCACCGCGTCGTGCTCGTCGATGCGGACATCGGACTGCGCAACCTCGATTTAGTGCTCGGCCTCGAAAAGCGCATCGTCTTCGACGTCGTCGAAGTGATCGAAGGCCGCTGCCAACTGCGCCAGGCGCTCATCAAAGACAAGCGCTTCGAATCGCTGTCGATGCTGCCCGCGGCCCAAACTCGCGACAAGAACGCGGTCACGCAAGAACAGATGGCCGGCGTCATCGACGAACTTGCAGCGATGGCCGATTACGTTCTCATCGATTGTCCGGCAGGCATCGAGCACGGTTTCCGCAATGCGGTGGCCGGGGCGCGCGAAGCGGTCGTCGTCACCACGCCCGAAGTCAGCTCGATCCGCGACGCCGACCGCGTGATCGGAAAACTGGTCGAACGCTCGATGCCCGTGCGGCTGATAGTCAACCGCATCCGCCCCGAAATGGTGCGCACCGGCGACATGCTTTCCGTCGACGACGTGTGCGAGATCCTTTCCGCCGAACTGCTCGGCATCGTGCCGGACGACGAAGAAATCATCGACACGACCAACAAGGGCGAGCCGATCGTCCTGGGCGCGGCAAATCGGTTGACGGTGATTTACGACAAGATCGCTCGCCGTTTGGAAGGCGAGCTGGCGGCATTTACCAACCTCGAGGGGCCCGGATTCTTCGGACGCCTTTTCGGGGCGCTGAAAGCAGGTTAGGATGCAGGTTCTTCGACAGCCGCTCGACGATGCGCGCAGCCAAAGCGCCCCCGCGCCATCGAAGGGCCGAGTCGGACGCGCGATCGTCATCACGTCGGGCAAAGGCGGCGTGGGCAAGACGACCACGACCGCGAACCTCGGTACCGCGCTCGCGCGGCGCGGCGCGACCGTCGCATTGATCGATGCCGACGTCGGTTTGCGCAACCTCGACATCGTGATGGGCTTGGAAAGCCGCGTGAAGTTTCACGTGCTCGACGTGCTCGAACACAAGGCTTCCATCGACGACGCGCTGGTGCGCGACAAGCATTCGCCGTCGCTGCATTTGCTTGCGGCGGCCCAAACGCGCGAAAAAGAGGAAGTCGATACGCAGAAGATGATTGCGCTGGTTCAAACGCTGCGCGAGCGTTTCGACTACGTGCTCATCGATTGTCCGGCCGGCATCGAGCACGGCTTTCACAATGCCGTGGCGGGGGCGCAGGAAGCGATCGTCGTCTGCACGCCGGAGGTTTCGGCCGTGCGCGACGTCGACCGCGTGGTGGGATTGCTCGGCAATGCCTTTACGCCGCAGCTCATCGTCAACCGCGTGCGCGCGCAGCTGGTCAAAAAGGGCAAGATGCTTTCCGTGCAGGACGTCAATTCGATTCTGCGCTTGCCGCTGCTGGGAGTGATCGCCGACGAGCCCGAAGTGATCGTGTCCACCAACAAAGGCGAGCCGCTTGCGTTGCGGAACGACTCGCAAACCGCTGCGGCCTACCACGCGATCGCGGCGCGAATGGCCGGCGAAAACGTCGCGGCCCCGACGGTGGAATACAAAGAAACTCTCGTGTCCAGGATCGGTTCGTTCTTCGGAGGTCGCCGCTAGCGATGATCGACTTTCTCAATCGCCTGTTCGGGCGGCAGAGCTCGGGCGCTACGGCCAAAGAGCGGTTGCGCCTGGTGCTCATGTCCGACCATCTCTCGCTCGCGCCCGAGATGATCGAGGCGATGAAGCGCGATCTGATCGACGTGGTTTCGCGGTACGTCGAAGTCGACCGCGAGCGCATCGACGTACATTTCGAAAACCAGGACCGTGCCTTGGCAATGCTCGCGAACATTCCCATTACGGGAGTGAACCGCAACTCCGGCCCCGACGGCGGCGCACCGCCCGAACCGCGCGAACATGCCCAGCCGGTCGCTTCGACACCGGTCGCCACAGACTCCGAACGGCCGAGCGAAGACCAAGCCGAACCCAAACAACCCGCCGCCGCCCCGCGCAAGCGCCGCCGCAAAAGATCGGCCGCGGCTTCGCAAAACGGTAACCCCGTTACGGCAACGTAATCGACGCTTCCCGGGCGCGCCCCGGCCCGCTCGCCTGACAGGGCACAACCCCGCCGCCGGCCGATATTCCAACAGAGATGGCTACCCTAGCTCTGCCGTATGAGACGCGGCGCTATCTGCGCAACGTCAACTGGTATCTCATCGCCGCGGCGGCGGTGCTCACGCTGTTCGGCATCATCGCCATCCAGTCGGCGGACCTGCATAACGCCGATGCCGCGTCGGAATACAAAAAGCAAATCTTCTACGCCGTCGTCGGCGTTGCGGTCATGTACGCGTTTTCGCGGATCGACTACCACGGCTTCGCGCGATGGGCGCCTTGGCTGTACGGCGCGAATCTGCTCGTGCTCGCGTTCGTGCTCAAGGGCGGCCACAACGCGATGGGCGCTCAGCGCTGGATCTCGCTGGGACCGCTGGGAACCTTTCAGCCCTCGGAGCCCGCAAAGCTCATCCTGGCGATCTTCATCGCGTGGGGCTTATGCAAATGGCCCTTTCGCCGCGTGGAAGATTTGGCACGGCCCTTGGTCGCCATTGCCGTTCCGGCTCTGCTGATCGTCAAGCAGCCCGATCTCGGCACGACGCTCGTCCTGCTTGCGATTCTTACCACGCAGCTCTTCTTCGGGCTGGAGAAGGTGCAGTATTTCATGTTGTATGCTGCGGGCGTAGCGGGAACGGCTGCATTCACGGTCGCGACCAACTTCATCCTCAAACCGTTTCAAAAAGCGCGACTGCTAGTTTTTCTCAATCCCAAAGCCGATCCGCAAGGCGCCGGCTACAATCTGGACCAGTCGAAGATCGCCGTCGGCAGCGGGCAGTGGTTCGGGCGCGGCCTGCACCACGGCACGCAGACGCAGTTGAATTTCGTGCCCGAACATTCGCGCGATTTCATCTTCACCGTCGTGGCCGAGGAGCTGGGTTTTCTAGGCGCTCTGGCGCTCATCGTCTGCTACGTCGGCCTAATCTACGGCGGGATCCAAGCGATGGTCGCGGCGCGCGATCGCTTCGGCTTTCTGCTGGCCGCCGGGATCGTCGGCATGTTCGCCTTTCACATCATCGTCAACGTCGGAATGACCATCGGCATCATGCCGATCACCGGCATTCCGTTGCCGTTCATGTCTTACGGCGGGTCTGCCATCATAACGAACTTCGCCGCGGTCGGCGTGCTGCTCAACATCTACGCGCAGAAGGACCGCGGAATGCTGGGCAACGCGTAACGGTGGGGAACAACGGATATATGAAGTTTTCCGTCATCGAAACCAGTAGAGCATCGCAGACCGCATGGATGACGCTTGCTCCGGGCGAGGGGAGCGGACCCAAAGAGAACGAGCATGCCGCCAGCGAGCAGGTGCTGTACCTGGTCGAAGGCGAGCTGCATGCCGAGCTCGGTGAGCGGACGTTCACCATGAAAAGCGGCGATTCGGTCATCGTGGGCAAAGGCGCGGCGCACCGTTTCGAGAATCGCGGTTCGCGCGATGCCGTCACGTTCAACGTGTATTCGCCTCCGGCATACTAAAGGTTACCGGCGCTCGCGCCGGCATCTTGGAAGGTCCGCTTGCGCCGCGGCTGGAAGCTGTGGCGGACCGAAGGCGCCTTGCTGGTTATGAGGCTGCCTCGGAACCGTACAAAATTACAATCAGCGCGCCCTGTCTCGTGGAATACCGTTCGACGATTGGGCAGGCGGGCAGCCCGCCGGGCGAAGTCCGAGTGAGGGCGCGCAATTCGACGCCGCATGAACCGCAGCGTCGCTAAAGGACTAGGTACAACGTTGTCAAGCGAGATTCTCATCTCGAGCGACCCGTGGGAAAACCGGGTTGCCATCCTCGAGGGGGGCGTCCTCTCGGAAATCTACGTCGAGCGCGAAGAAAAAGTCATCGGCTCGATCTACAAAGGTAAAGTTCAAAACGTTTTGCCCGGAATGGGCGCAAGTTTCGTCGACATCGGCTTGGGCCGTAACGCGTTTCTGTACGTCGACGACATCAACAAAACGCCGCTCAACATCGGCGACGTCGAAATAACGCAAGGCCGCAGCGGCTGGACGATCAGCGAAAAGGTCAACCGCGGCGACGACGTGCTCGTGCAGATCGTCAAAGAACCTCGCGGGCTCAAAGGCGCGCGCATCAGCACGAACATCTCGCTGCCCGGCCGCTATCTCATCCTCATGCCGACGGGCAAGTACAGCGGCGTTTCGCGCAAGATCGAATCGGCCGAAGAACGCAACCGGCTCAAAGCCGTCATGAAACGCATCCGCCCCGAAGGCATGGCCACGGTCGTACGGACTGCGGCCGGCGGCGTGAGCGAAGCCGAACTGATCGCCGATTTGGGCGTACTGATTCGAATGTGGCATGGCATCCTCGAATCGTACAAACGCGCGCAGGCTCCCGCGCTGCTGCACAAAGACATGAATTTGGTGTACAAGGCGGCGCGCGACTTCATCACCGCAGACGTCGATAGGGTCTTTATCGACAACGAGCAGGAGTACAAGAAAGTCTGCAGCTTCCTTCAGCTGCTCGGCCCGCAGTATCTGGACCGTGTCGAGTACTACAATTCCGGGCGCGCGCTCTTCGCGGATTACAAAATCGAGGAAGAGCTCCACAAACTGATGAAGCCGAAGATCAACCTTCCTTCGGGCGGCTCCATCGTTATAGAAACGACCGAAGCCTTGACGGTCATCGACGTCAACTCCGGCAAATTCACCGGCGGTAAGAACCTGGAAGATACGATCGTCAAGACCAACATCGAAGCTGCGGCGGAAATCGCGCGTCAAGTGCGGTTGCGGGACATCGGCGGAATCATCGTGTGCGATTTCATCGACATGAACACCGAAGCGTCGCGCAACAAAGTCATTCAAACGCTCGAAGGGGGATTACGCAAAGATCGCACGCGCGCGACCATTCAGTCGTTCAGCAATTTGGGACTGCTGGAGTTTACTCGCAAACGCGTCGGCAAGGATCTCGGGTCGCAGCTGCGCGGCAGCTGTCCAACCTGCGCGGGTTTGGGCACCGTGATGTCCTCGCAGTCCATCGCCATCGATGCGCTGCGCAAGATACGCTCCCAGGGCTCGGCGAACGCGCAGCAGGCCGCCGATCATCCCGCCCTGCTGCTGGAAACCGCCCCGACGGTCGCCGCGCAGCTCGAATTCTGGTACGACGAGGAATGCAAGCGTTTGAGCGAAGATCTCGGCGCGCCGCTTCACGTGCGCGTCGATCCGATGCTGCACCCCGAAAAAGTGCGGCTTCGCAACGTGGCCGCGTTCAAAGCCGACGGCGTGCTGCGAGTCGGCGACGAACACGAAGTGGAGTTGCTTGCCGGGCGTTTGCCCAACGCGACCTCGGCCGCCACGGTCATCGGCGGGCGAATCATCGAAGTTGAAAATGCAGCCGGCATGGCCGGTCAAACGGCGCGGATTAAGCTGATCGACGTGGAGGAAGACTCCGCGCTGGCCGAGCTCACGGCAGCCGCTCCCGCCGAAAAGAAGCGCCGCCGCCGGCGTGGTCAGAAAGCGCCTACGGCCGCCGAACAAACCGAACAGCTGCGCGCGCTGGCCGAGGAAGCCGCAAAATTTTCCCAAGCCCGGCCCCCCATCGGCATTACGACGCTTACCGAAGAGGAAGAGCGCGCCGACAGATTGTCCGTCGCCGAGACCAAAGGCGAACACGCACCCGAAGCCATCGTCATCGGCCAAAGCGAAGCGCCTGCGGACGAAGGGCGCCATCGGCGCCGCCGCCGCCGGCGCAGAGGACGCGGAGGGCGCGGTGAGGAGATGCTGCAGGCGGCACAGGCCGGCATTCCGCAGCACAGCGCCCAAGCCCAGGCCGAGGTAGAGGGTCAAGCCGAGCCGGAGGAATCCGAAGAGCAGGTCGCGGCCGCTTCACCTGACGGCGAGGGGGCGCATCGCCGCCGTCGCCGTCGTCGTCGCCGCCGGGGTCGCGGAGGGGCCGGAGCGGAGCAACTTGCCGCGGCCGCGCCGTCGGCTGTGCCGGACCGTCACATTTTCCGCGTAGGGGCGGACGGCAGCGCCGAGCCGACGGGTGAAACCGCGCCGCGCGAGCCGGTGCGCGCCATTGCGCCCTGGAACCGCAAAGCGCAGCCGCCGGCCGTCGAGCCGCCGCCGCCGCACCTGCGCGCGCCGGACGAGGACACTAAGCCGACCAAACCGGCGCGGCGCCGCCGCGATTCGGCAGCCAAGGAGGCTCCGATAAAAGGGGGCGAGCTCGCGTCCGCTGTGACCAAGGCGCTTCCGGCAGCTTCTCCGGCGCCTGCGGCAGACGGCGCCGCGGCAGCACCCAAGCGGCGCACGTCTCGTAAAAGGGCCGAAGCAGCTACGCCGGCCGCGCAAGCCCAGCCCAAGCGCACGCGCAAACCCGCAGCGCCGAAGGCCGCAGCCGAACCCAAACCCACTGCGGCGCGTAAGAAAGCCGCGCCTAAAACGACGGCGCGCAAAAGCGCCGCTGCGAAAACCGGAACGCGAAAAAAGAAAAGCAGTTGATGCGCGTGTTCGTCGACTACGACGGCACGATCACCGATCGCGATACCTTCGACTTACTCGTTCAAGTGTATGCCGGAGCGCCCGCGTGGGACAACTTGGAAGAGCGCCTGGAAACCGGCGAGGTGACTTTGCGCCAAACGCTCGCCGCGCAGGCTGCGCTCTTGAAGTGCACGTTCGAGCAGGCCGATGAAACGGTCGCGAGCATGGCCCATTTCGATCCGGCGTTTGCGCCGTTCGTCGCGCAATGCGAACGCGCGGGCGTGCCCGTGACAATCCTGAGCTGCGGCCTTGGTCCGCTGATCGAACGCGCATTGGCGCGGAACGGACTCGAGCGCGTCCCGCTGCTGTCCAACGGCGCCGTGCCCGATCCGAACGGATGGCGGATGGCGTTTCGCGACGATTCCGATTACGGACACGACAAGGCGGCCGCAGTAAAGGCCGCACGGACACCCGGTGAAACGATCGTGTACGTCGGCGACGGCACATCCGATTACGCCGCCGCGGTGGCTGCGGACCGGCGCTTTGCGCGCAAGGGCCGCGCGCTCGAACGGTTTCTGAAAGCGCGCGGCGTGCCGTTTACGGCCTTTGGTTCCTTCGGCGAGATCGCTCGCGCGCTATTGCTGGGTTCCTGACGCCGCTCCGGCGGGCGTGTGCGCGATCTTGTCGTTGAGAAATTGCAGCGCCCGGGTGAGCTGCGTGTCGCGCGTCGGATCCCCTTGGCGCGCGCCCTTGTTTTCGTCAACGACGATGTCCGGCACGATACCCAAATGGTTGATGTCGCGGTTGTGCGGGGTCAGATAGCGCGCATCGGTGATCTTTATCGCCGAACCGTCGGGCAGGGGCAGAATTTCTTGAACCACGCCTTTGCCGAATGTGCGCGTGCCGATAATCGTGCCTACGCCGCTGTCCTGAATTGCGCCGGACGTGATCTCCGAGGCCGAAGCGGTATGACCGTTCACCAGAACCGCCAGAGGCATCGGCGGGATTGCCGTGTCTTCAGCCTCATACGTCGTAACGTTCGAAGCGCGCGACTCCACCGAGACGATCGGTCCGCTGGCGATGAACTTCGAACTGACGTCGAGCGCGGCTTCCAAATAGCCGCCTCCGTTGTCGCGCAAATCCACGATCATGGCGCGCGCGCCGTCTTGCTGCAGCTTGTCGAGCGCTCTAGTCAGCTCGGCGCCGGTGTCGCGGCCGAAGACGGTGAGTTCGACGTAGCCGATTTTATTGGGCAGCATTTTGTCGTAAACCGAAACTTCGTGAATCTGCGCGCGAGTGATCGTGATCGGCGCGGCGAGCGGTTTGCCGTCGCGCACGATGCCGAGCATCACTTGCGTTCCCGCCTTACCGCGCAGCTGCGTCGACGCTTGCGCCAGCGTGAGATTCTTGGTCGAACGTCCGTCGATGGCGATGATCTGATCGTCCTGCTGAATTCCGGCTTTATCGGCCGGCCCGTCGGGCACGACGTTGCTCACGTCGATGTATTTGGTTGCGTCGTCGATTTGAATGACGATCCCGGTACCGGCGAACGACCCGCCGTCGAGCCCTTCGTTCAGCTGCGCGTATTCCTTGGGCGTAAGGAACACGGTGTATTTGTCGTGCACCGAGTTGAGCATTCCCGCGATCGCCGCGTACGTGAGCAGATGCGAGCTCATCTTGCCGCGAGCCAAGCGCGCCGCGACGTCGACTTCGTGCCCGACCGCTCTGGCGGTGCGATCCGCATCCTGACCGGCAAAAATCGGCGGCAGGGAGGCTTGCACGCCTGCGGTATGCAGTCTGCCGTTCCATCTCCGCGCGCGCTCCCGAGACGATATCCTGCGGGTCGGTCTTTTTGTAGTAGTCCGACCGCAGCTTCTGGTAGACTGAATTGAATTTCGGTGGCATCCAGCGCCGACAGGCCGGCGGCCGAGACGGGACCGGCTGTAGGAATTTGCGCTGCGGTCAAGGCGAACGCAGCCGCCAGCGCTATGGCGAAAAGCCGGAGGGCGTAAGGAGTCGATGGACGTTTCATATCTTCCTAACGTGTGAGACGGTCTAAAAATGCCTTGGCGGCCGCAAGTTGTTTGTCGTGCGGCGTGTCGATGATTTGCAGGGCCGCGGGGTTCTGGGGGACGACGATGTTGGGCGCGATTCCCTTGTGCTGAATATCGCGGCCGGATGGGGTGAGGTAACGCTCGGTCGTAATCTTGAGCGCTCCGCCGTTGGGCATCGAGAAGATGCCTTGCACGACGCCTTTGCCGAACGTTTTGGTTCCGATCAGGGTCCCGAGCTTGTAATCCTGCAGCGCTCCGGAGGTGATCTCCGATGCGCTGGCGGTGTATGCGTTGACCAGCACGACCAAAGGCGTAACACCGTGCATCACGGCTCCGGTCGCGTTTTGCGGCTGCCGGTTGCCGTACCGGTCGATCTCGGTGACGATTACTCCGCGCGGGATGAAAAAGCTCGAGATGTTCACCGCTGCGTCCAGCAGGCCGCCGCCGTTGTTGCGCAGATCCAGAATGACGCCTTTGGCTCCATGCGCTTTTCCGTCCAGGAGCGCCTTATGGACCTCGTCCGCGGACGTCTCTCCGAAATCGGAAAGGCGGATGTATTCGTAACCGTTCTCCATCTTGGCGTGAACGGTAGGCACGTGAATGATTTCGCGCGTGATGCGGTAGCGCCGCAGAGGTTTGGGCTTTTCGTACGGATGCGTCGTGATCGTCACGGCGGTGCCTTCGGGCCCGCGGATCATGCGCTCGACCTTGTCCAGTGCAAAACCCGAGATCGAAGAGCCGTCTATCGTCTGGACGACTTCGTCGCCCTTCATGCCCGCGCGCGCGGCCGGCAATCCCTCTATCGGCTGAAGGATCACTTTGCCGTTCTTGAGCTGATAAATGAACACGCCGATGCCGCCGAAGTTGCCGCCGTTGAGCTGTTCGTTCAGCTGGCGGATCTGATCGGGCGTGAGATAGACGGTATACGGATCTCCGAGCGACCCCAGCATACCGTTGAGCGCGGCGGTCGTTAAGCCGGTGCGGCCCGCGTTTCCCAAATACTGCGCGTAATGGTCCTGCGCGTAGGCCAGCTGTCGATCCACCGCATGCAAATCTTGCGCTTGATCGTCGGTGGCCTGCACGCTGGGAAGCGACGGCGTCACCTGCACGTGTTTGGCTTTGAGCGAAGCGCGCAGGTATGCAAGCAAACCGGTGCGCTCGCCGTTGACGAGCGTCTGGGATTCGACGGGGCGATAATACACGCGTTCGACCTGCCGGAACGCAAGCCCGACCAGCTGATCGTCGACGACGCCGGGTCCGAGCAGATTGCGCAGGTCCAGCGAAGCGACCTTATCCGAACCTGAATCGAAGTGGCTTTCGGCAGCCGTCAGACCGCGATGGTACCCCACATACAGCGCGCCGGCAAACGCAACTATGGCGACCAGCAGCGCTGCTAAAATTGCGCGGATAGCGGTTGGCACTGCGGAACAAGCGTCCTTCCTGCGGCGTGCGGGGCTACCCCGTTAGTACCCATATGCGGGGGTGTCGGTTTCGGTTCGGCCCTCGCGCTGGGCCGGAATGCCCGCTAGTGCAAGTATGCCGCCGGATCGGTCGGTTTTCCGTTCAGCCGGACTTCGAAATGCAGGTGCGGTCCGGTCGACATGCCGGTCGAACCGACGGCTCCTATCGCCTGCCCTTTTTGTACCTGCTGCCCGGCGGAAACGAAAATTTGCGAGAGATGCCCGTAGCCGGTGGCCATCCCCCCGCCGTGGTCGATGAGGATATAGTTGCCGTAGCCGCCGTACCACCCCGCCGAAATGACCGTACCGCTCGAGGCGGCCGTCACCGTCGTTCCTGTGGGCGCCGCGATATCTAGACCCTGATGGAACTCCAGTCCGCCTCCGAAGGGGTTGCGCCGGTAGCCGAACGGCGAGGTTATCGTGCCGGACACGGGCCAGGCCAAAACGCCCGGTGCGCTCTGTTGCCCCACGATGCCCGCAGCCCGGCGCGCCGCTTCCCGCGCAGCTTCGATCTCGCGCTGGCGCTCGACGATGAGCGCTTCCAACTGCGCCTCTTCGGTCGCGGAAAGATCCTCGATCTGCGCCACTTCGCCCGCAACGTGCTCGCGCTGGTCCTGCGCCGCTGCGACCAGGTTGCGGCGTTCGTCGGCCAGCGTGTCGAGCTGGTTGCGCGCGCGCTGTTGCTCCTGCTGCTCGCTCAGCAGAGCGGTTTGCGTGGATTCCAAATCGGATTGCGCGGCGGAAACCTTTTGCTCGGCCAGCTTGCGCTCGCGCACGGCACGCTGATTGGCCGCAATGAGCAAGCGCAGATCTTCCCAGCGCTCGACGAAGTCGCTGAACGAATGCGACGCGAGCAGCACGCCCAAGTATCCCATGTCGCCGTGCTCGTACACGTCGACCAGACGACGCTTGAGCAAGCCGTCGTGCAGCTTGAGCGTCTTGCGCGCCGCGTCCAGTTGGATCGTGTTCCAATCGATCTTGATTTGCGTGCTGCGCGCCTGCGCCGCCAGATCGTCCAAACGACCGTTGACCTGCGAAATCGCCGTATTCGTCCGTGCCAGCTGCGTTTGCAGATTGCCCACGCGAATCGTGGCCGCGTGCAGCTGCGTGCGCTTTTCGTGCAGTTTGGCCTGCAGTGTCTGGGCCTTTTCGCGTTCGGCTTGAATGCGCGCATCGATGCCGGACGAATGTGCCGCCGGCGGCATCGCGCCGGCCAGCAGCAGCGCAGCTGCGGCCGCCCTCCAGATACGCGCGCGATCGCAGCGGTTCACTTGCGCCGCTTGTCCTTGACGTACACCGAACCGGCTATCGATTTGGCGTAGCGCTTGAGCTCGGCGGCGGCCTCGCCGATTTGCGCGTAATTTTCCAGTTTGCGCTGTTCGTTGGAGATGACGGCCACCGAGAGCGACATGATCGGAAAGCGGTTGAGGGTTCCGCGCCGGTCGCGCGTTTCGATGTAGCCTTGCCGCAGATCTTGCGCGGTGTACAAGGTGCGAATCTCGCCGTCAAAGGTGTCGATGATGGCGCGCGCGATCTCCTCCGCGCGGCCCGGAAGCGTGACGATGATGAAGTCGTCCCCGCCGATGTGCCCGACGAAGTCTTGCGGCGTTCCGCGCCGCCGAACTTGATCGACCGACGTGGTCGCGACCAGCTGAATTGCCTCGTCGCCGTGCGTGAACCCGTACACGTCGTTGAATGCCTTGAAGTTGTCCAAATCCAGGTAGAGCACCGCGAACGGCGCGTTCGTGTCGATGCGCCGGCGCAGTTCGGCTTCAATGGCAAGATTGCCCGGCAGCCGCGTGAGCGGTGAGAGCGACGAATCGACCTCGACGCGCCGAATTTTTGCTTTGACGCGCGCGAGCAGCTCCTGCGGCCCGAAGGGTTTGGTCATGTAGTCGTCGGCGCCCGCTTCGAAGCCCTCGAGCTTGTCCTCGACTTCACCCTTGGCGGTCAGCATGATGATGGGCACGTGCGTATTGGATGGATGCCGGCGTATGCGCCGGGCAACTTCGAAGCCGTCCATCACGGGCATCATGACGTCGAGCACGACCAGATCGGGCTGCATGGAATCGAGCACGTGCATCGCTTCGTCGCCGCCGGCCGCGGTCGAGACGTCGTATCCGGCCAGTTCCAAGTTCGTCTGAATGATTTTGCGCAAGTTTCGATCGTCGTCCACAACCAAGATCCGTTTGCCGGCGGCTTCGTCGGGCCGCCTCATCGCAGCGGCAGCTTCACGGTGAATGCCGTGCCTTCACCCGGCTCGCTGCGAACGTCGATCGTGCCGCCGTGCGCGCGCACCAGAGCATTGACGATGTACAGTCCTAGCCCGCTTCCGCCGGCCTGCGGCGCGGTATCCGATTGAGCGCGATAGAACCGATCGTAAATGTACGGCAAGTCCTCTTCGGGGATGCCTACGCCGCTGTCCCGCACTTCTATCCGCGTGTAACCACCCGATTCGCACGCCGTAATCACGATGCGGCCGCCTTCGGGCGAATACTTGACCGCATTCTCGATCACGTTGCGAAAGACGTCGCGTAAACGATCGGGATCGCCGGAAACCTCTACGCCCGGCCCGCGGCATTCGATCGAGTACTTTACCGGATCGACGGCGATCTCGTCGATCGCCGCGTCCAAGATGGACTGCAGCGGCACGCGCAGGCGGCGGCGCAGCATTTGGCCGGTTTCGACACGCGTGACGACGAGCATGTCGTCGACCAGGCGGGCCAGGCGATCCGCCTGCTGCTCTACGACTTCCAGAAATTCGTTGCGGCGCGTTTCGTACAGCGACGGGTTATGCCGCAGCGTGGCCGTATACGCTTTAATCGCCGCCAGCGGCGTTTTGAGCTCGTGGGATACCGTGCTCACGAGCTCGTTCTTGAGCTGCTCGATTTCATCGGCACGCCGCGTAGCGTTGAAGGCCAGCACCCATCCTTCGGGGCACCCATCGCGCAGCACCGGAACGCAGCGCGCCTGCACGTGAACCGGCCTGCCGGCGGTGTCGCGGAAAACCAGCTGTACGGAATGCGCCTGCGTGCGTTCGGAAAAGTCCAAAGGATCCGCAAGCGCGGATTCGTGCAGCACCGAGCTCGAGCTGGGTTCCCATGACGCTCCCTGCCGAATATCCCAGCATGCGTTCCGCGGCGGGATTGAAACGCACGATGCGATGCTGCTCGTCGAGCTGGATCAAGCCCTCGGCGACCATGCGCGCGAGCGTTTCGACCAGGCGCTTCGAGGCGACGAGCTCGTCGAGCAGCTCGTGGCTTACGTCCGTAGGTAACGTCCGACTGCTATCCATGAAGCGACCACCCCGACCGCGCTGCCGACTGCGACCAATTGCAGCACCAGTGAGGAGAGGTCGATCTGCACGACGTTCATTTGAACCCACGGCAGCGCCGCCGCGAGTTTGGGCATTAGCGAGGCGTGCGCGAGTGCGAGCAGTCCGATGGCCACCGCCGCACCGAGCAGGCCGTCCAGCAGCCCTTCGCAGATGAACGGCATGCGGATGTACATGTTGGTGGCGCCGACGAGCTGCATGATCGATATCTCGCGCCGGCGGGCGAAAACGGTCAAGCGGATCGTGTTGGAAATGATGATGCCCGCGACCAGGACGAACAGCGCGATGACGGCGATGCCGGCTCGGCGCGCCACTGCGCCCAGTTGAAGCAGCCGCCGCACCACGTCCTGGCCGTAATCGACGTTTTGCACTCCGGGGAGTTTTCGCAGCGAAGCGGCAACGGCGGGGACTTGCACGGCATCGCGCACGTGCACGCGAAATTTATCCGGCAGCGGGTTTTGCGTCAATATCGACGTGTCGATTTGGCCTTTCATGCGCCGGCGAAGCTCTTCCAAGCCCTCTTTTTTGGGCACGTACTGCGCGTCCAGCACGCGTTTGTCTTTGGCCAGCGCCGTACGCGTGGACTCGATTTGCGAGGTGCTTGCGTCGGGATTCATGTATACGGAGATCGCGATTTGGCTGAGCACGTCGCTGCCCATGTGCGCGACGCTCGCGCGCACGTAGAGAAAGGCGCCCAGCAGCACGATAGTCACGGCAACCGTACCGATTGCCGTTGCCTGCATACCGGCGTTGCGGGTAAAGTTGCGCAGCACTTCACCCAGAAAGAATTTGGTTTTGCCCCAGTCCAAGGAAGTAGTAGCCTCGCTCTTCGTCGGTGACGATCCGGCCGTTGTCGAGCCGAACCACGCGGCGCCGCATGCGGTCGACCACGGCTTGGTTGTGCGTGGCCACGACGACTGTCGTGCCCTTGAGATTGATGCGACCGAGCAGTTCCATGATCTCGGTCGTGTTCTGCGGGTCCAAATTGCCCGTCGGCTCGTCGCAGAGCAGTATCTTGGGATTGTTGACCAGTGCGCGCGCGATTGCAGTGCGCTGCTGCTCGCCGCCGGAAAGTTCGCCGGGGTACATGCGGCTCTTGTGCGAAAGGCCCACCAGATCCAAGCAGCGTGGAACCTGCCGCATGACGTCTTTGGTGTGCGCGCCGGTAACCTGCAGCGCGAAGCCGACGTTTTCCCAAACCGTCTTGTCGGTTAAAAGTTTGTAATCTTGGAACACGACGCCCAGATGCCGGCGAAGCGCAGGAATGCGGGGACGCCGCAGGCGGTCGACGCGGATGCCGTCGACGGTGATCTCGCCGGTCGACGGCGCCATCTCGCGGTACAGCAGCCGCAGGAGGCTGGATTTTCCCGTTCCCGAGTGCCCGACGAGAAAGAGAAACTCGCCTTTTCCGATCGCGAGATCGATGCGGTCGATGGCGCGCACTCCGTTCGGATACACGAGTGAAACGCCGCGTAATGAGATCATCGCTGCAAGAGGGGTTTTCAAACCGGCGGGGCGGATACCTCCGGCTATAATGAACTTTGACCTAACAGACGAACAGTCGGCCATTCGCCGAACCGTCCGTGAGTTCGCGATGGAACGCGTCGCGCCGCGTGCCGAACAGATGGATCGCGAGGAAGCCTTCCCGTACGATCTCGTCAAGCAGATGGCCGAATTGGGCTTGATGGGCTTGCCGTTTCCCGAAGAGTACGGCGGTGCGGGTGCCGATACGGTCAGCTACGCGTTGGCGGTGATGGAGCTGGCGCGCGCGGACGCTTCCACGGCGATAACGCTGGCTGCGAACGTGTCGCTGGGGGCGAGTCCCTTCTACCTGTTCGGCACCGAAGCGCAAAAGCAGAAGTATTTGGTTCCTCTCGCGCAAGGCCGCATGCTCTGGGGCTTCGGGTTGACCGAACCCGCAGCAGGCAGCGATGCGGGCAACACGCAGACGAAAGCCGTGCTCAAGGACGGCAAGTGGATCGTCAACGGCACCAAAGCCTTTATCACCAATAGCGGCACGGACATCAGCGGCGGCACCACGATCACCGCCGTCACGGCCACCCGCCCCGACGGCAAACCCGAAATCACCAACCTTATCGTCGATCAGAATACGCCCGGGTTCGCGCGCAGCAAGAAGTATAAAAAGATGGGCTGGCGCGCGTCCGATACGCGCGAACTTTCGTTCGTCGACGCCCAGGTTCCCGAAGAAAACGTCCTCGGAGCGCGCGGAGACGGCCTCAAGAACTTTTTGACGATTCTGGACGGCGGCCGCATTTCGGTCGCGGCGCTGTCCGTCGGCCTCGCGCGCGGCGCATATGACGAGGCGCTCAAGTACGCCAAGGAGCGCACCGCGTTCGGCCGCCCTATAAGCAAGTTCCAGGCCATTCAATTCAAACTCGTCGACATGCTCATGGAAATCGAGCACGCCGAACTCATGGTACTCAAAGCCGCATGGGAGAAAGACAACAAGCGCGACTTCTCCCAAGCCGCGAGTTTGGCGAAGCTGGTACGCTGCCGAAGTTTCACGGCGGGTGGTCAATGAAGCGCTGCAGGTGCACGGCGGCTACGGCTTCATGGACGAGTACCCCGTATCGCGCATGTACCGCGATCAGAAGATCAACGAAATCGGCGAGGGCACCAACGAAGTGCAGCGCATGGTGATCGCGCGAATGATGGGGCTGTAGACACCGGCCGCCAATCGGCCGTACACTCCCGACCGGCAAACTCCGACATTTTTGCGCCGGACAGGATGTCCGTTTCAAAGCCTTGCTTTCGCAAAAATGCGGCGTAGCGGCGGATTTTTACGAGGAAAATCCGCCAGCGGTTGCAGGTCGGGAGTGTACGGCCGATTGGCGGCCAGTGTCTACCGGTCGGGAGCGTAGGGCAGATCGCGGCGAGTTTTACTGCTGGACCACGGTCGCCCAGCCGGAATAAAAGCCGCCGAACTCCTCGGCCAACGTCGTGAGCGCCGTGCGCATCTCGGTGATTTTGAACGGATCGATCGTGTCGCGCTTGCTGCAGCGCACGGCGATCGGCATTTGCTCGACGGCGAGATCGTAACCGTGGTCCGCCATCGCTCGTGCAAAGACGTCGCGCTTTTCCGCATCGTCGAACGTAATCGTGTGCTCGATGGGCCGCGGTCGCTCGAAATCGTCGCCGGCTTCCAGCAGCGCCTGCAAGGCCTTCATGTCGTTGGCAAAGGCCAACTGGTTGTCGTCCGGATAGAGGTACGCAGTATAGATAGTCCACGAAGCATCGTCGGCGGCGAGCGCGCGATACTTGTATTCGGCATGAGCGTTCATCACTTGCGCGACCAGTTGCGCGGTGTTGTCCACTTGCGGTCCGTAATAGTGGAACGTGCGCATGCCGCGGCCGGTCACTCGGCCCACCTCGATGATTCCGTGCGGTTCCAAGGCCGCGAGCAGTTCCTCTTCGATCTCCCCCAGCGCCCGGTATTCGCTCTGGTCGGTCATGCCGTGTTCGTCCGGCCGGCGCAAGGCCAGCGCGACGGTATAAGCGGACGGTTTATCGCTCAGCGGCGCCGTATCGCGCAAGTCCAGATCCACGGCGATCGAAATTGGAGAGCCTTCCATCCGGGCGAAGTACGAGGACCAGTCAGCCATGCTCGTTGTTTTTCCCCGAAGGCCGCGCTTCGCGCTGCCGTGAACCATGCAAATCGGAGGTTTTTCTCACATGCGCGTTACGATCGCCGCCCTGGCCCTGGCCGCCGTTCTCGCTGTGCCGGCCCTTGCCGCGCTCTCCGTAGGCAAATCCGCCCCTGAATTTACAGCGCAAGCCTCGCTGGGCGGAAAAGTCTTCACGTTCGATCTTGCCGACGCCCTCAAACGCGGCCCGGTCGTGCTCTACTTCTATCCGGCTGCCTTCACTAAGGGATGCACGATCGAGGCACACACGTTTGCCGACGCCATGGGGCAATTCAAAGCCTTGCACGCCACCGTGATCGGCGTTTCGCACGACACGATCGACACACTCAACAGATTCTCGGTCAGCGAATGTCGCAGCAAGTTTCCCGTAGCCGCCGATCCGTCGCTGACGGTAGCCAAGCAATACGATGCGGTGCTGCCGCAGAATCCGTCGTATGCCAACCGCACCTCGTACGTGATCGCGCCGAACGGGCAAATCATATCGACGCTGACCGACCTCGAGCATCCGCAGCAGCACGTGCAGCGCGCACTGTGGGTGTTAAAGAGTGACGAAAGCAAACACGAAGACGACGATTAACCCTCACGCCACCGTGTCGTCGGTGAAAAGCTTGCTCTGATTGGGGCGCGTTCTGGCGTTCGGGCGAGCCTTGTCCAAGCTCGTCTCGGCGTCCAAAGCGGTAATTTCGCGCGGCGCCGTTTCCACCGCTTGCAGTTCGGTCAGATCGGCGTCCGGCAGCGATGCCAGCTCTTTGATTTTGCGCCCTTGCGGCAGCACGCGGCTTTCCATCGTTCCCACTGCTCTGTTGTACGCCTCGGCGGCTTTCTGCAAACTGGCGCCGATGGCCGAGAAATGTCCCACGAAGGCTCGCATGCGGTCGTAGAGAACGCGCGCGGCTTCCGCGATCTTCTTGGCGTTTTCTTCCTGCGCGCGCTGCTGCCAGCCCAGCGCGTACGAACGCAGCAGCGCGATGAGCGTCAACGGGCTGGCGATGTACACGCCTTTGGCGGCCGCGTACTCGATGAGCTCGGGATTTTCGCTGCAGGCTGCGCTGAGAAACGCTTCACCCGGCACGAACATCACGACGAAGTCGACCGAACCGTCGGCGCGGTGGTACTGTTTGCGGGCCAGCGCGTCGACGTGCGCCTTGAACGCCGCGGCGTGCCCGCGAAATTTTTCTCGACGCAGCGATTCCTCGCAAGATTCGGCCGCGTCCAAGTACGAACTGAGCGGAACCTTTGCGTCGACGAAGATCTTCGCGTTGCCGGGAAGTGCCACGGTCATGTCGGGGCGTCCGCGCTCGTCGCCCGTATCGAGGGTCTGCTGCTCGTCGTAATCGCAGTAGGGCTCCATACCGGCCAGCTCGACGACCCGGCGCAGCTGCACTTCTCCCCATTTTCCGCGAACGGAGGGGTTGCGCAAAGCGGACGTGAGCTGCGCGGCGGCAGTTTCCATCTTGCCACTGCGCTCGATGAGGCCGCCGATCTGTTCGCGCAGCCCTTCATAGGCGCCGATCCGATCCTTTTCTATCGCCTTGACCAGTGCGTCGAATTCGGAGAGTTTCTGCTGTACCGGAGAAACCACGGCGGAAAACCGCTCGTTCGCAAGCGCCAGAAACGAATCTCGCTGCGTTTGCGCGATCCGCGCGTTGGCTTCGTGCAGTTCGCTCGTGAGCCGCGCCGCGATGGCATCGATGCCTGTGGTGCGCGCGTGCGCGAACGCGCGCATGACGAACCACGTCGCAGCAGCACCGGCGAGGACCCCTGCCGCGACTGCGAGCACCAACGACGTAGCGACCATAGCGGCCTTCTTCGGCTTAACTCGCCAGATACTTGGTGAAAAACGCCACGGCGCGCCGCCAGCCGTCTTGTGCGGCCACCGGATCGTATGAAGGGCGCGTATGATCGAAAAAGGCGTGGCCGGCCGTCGGGTAGATCGTAAGGTCGTGCGGTGCGGGTACTGCATCGTAGAATGTGCGCACGGCAGCTGCCGGGATGCCGGTGTCGCGTTCGCCGTAGCTGCCCAGCAGCGGCATGTGAATCTTTTGCGGATCGGCCTGATCGACGGCGCCGTACCACACCGCATCCGCCGCGAAAGTGCCGGCATTGTCGATCGCTTGGCGCAGCGCGATCTTACCGCCCATGCAAAATCCCGTTATGCCGATCTTGCCTTGGGGATGAGCGGACTGCAGCCAAAGCGCCGCGGCGCGTAGATCCCCGTCGACCTGTGCCGCCTGCAATTGCTTGGCGAATGGAACAAATGCCGCATAGTCTTCTCTACCGTCGCCGTCGGGCGCGTGCAGGCGCGCATACAGATCGGGCGCTGCGGCAGCGAAACCGGCTTTGGCGAAGGCCCGAACGACTTCGCGGATCGACTCGTCGACGCCCCACAGGTGCATGACGACGACGATGCCCGGCGTGTCCGCCCGCGCATCGCTCGGCCGTGCGCAGTACGCCGGCATGGCGACGTCCGGTCGAGCGATGTGCACGCTCTCGACGCGAACGGCCGGATCGTCCGGCGCGACGCGAATCGTTTGACCCGAAGCTTTGGTCAGGGCGGCTCCGGCTGCTGCGGCGGCCGTCAGGCTCACAAAGGTGCCGCGTCCGATCATAATCGTTCCTCCGCTCGAATAACTGCAGCCAAGCCGCTGCGCGGCCCTGCCGCAACCCGCGATCAGTGTTTTGCGCCGCCCGCGACGGGGTATCCCGGCATCGCGCCGGCTAATTGAGGAGAGCATGAAACGCAGTACCTTTTTGGTCTCGTCGGCCTCGCTGGCGGCGCTGAGCAGCGGCGGCGGCGCAGCGGCCGCGCAGAGCGTTCCCGGCGGTACGCGGCTGGTCGAGCGCAGTGCCGACTTCGATGCGGCGCAATTCGCCGGACTCGTGGACAAACCGGCCGATATACGCCAGCTGTGGGAAGCCGTGGCGTTTCATCCCGCGATTTTCAACAACGTCAAGAACGCGATCAACGGCCTGCGGTTCGGCTTCGGCTACGCGCCCGAACGCATCGCCATGGTGTTCTGCCCTCATGGGCCGTCCAGCGCGTATACCTACGATGACGCCGTCTGGGCAAAGTACAAAATCGGCGACTTGTTCAAATTGACGGATCCCAAAGGGAATCGCGTGACGAGCAACGTCTTTCTCAAACCCGCAAAACCGCTGTCCGGCACGTCGGATCCAGACGACGAAAGCGGCATTTATCAGGACGCGTCGATCCAAACGCTGCAGAGCCGGGGCGTCGTTTTTCTGACCTGCCATACGGCGGTCGAAGAGCAGGCTCGCGCAATCGTCAAAGCGGGCAACGCGCCGTCCGGAATGAGCGGTGCCGGCGTTGCCGACGACATTCTCACGCACCTGATTGCCGGAACGCACGTCGTCCCTTCGATGGTTGCCGCGATAGCGGTTCTGCAGCAGCGCTTCCACTACTCGTACGTCACCTTGGCGATGTAATGCGCGCCGCCGTTTTGGCGTCGATAGCGCTGCTGGCGGCGTGCGCGTCGCATTCCGGCGCGGGCAGCGCGGCGACGCCGGGACCTGCGCCCACGGGACCGGTCGGCGACATGGTGGCGTATGGACGCGAACTGATCGTGCACACGCGCGCGCACATGAAACCGTACGTAACGGCGAACATGGATTGTTCGGCCTGTCACGTGAACGCCGGGACCAAGCCGCGGGGAGGCACGTTCGTCGGCATCGCCGCGCAATTTCCGCAGTGGAACAAGCGGGCTGGTCGCGTGATCGCGCTGCAGGACCGGCTGGCGGAGTGCTTTTTATACAGCATGAACGGACGCCCGCCCTCGTACCACAGCCGCGAAATGCTCGCAATGGTCGCGTACATAACGTACCTTTCGCGCGGCACGCCGATCGGCAGCGGGCCCGATCCGAAAGTCCGCTTGGCACAGTTCGAGCCGCCGCAGGCGCCGAACCCCCAGCGCGGGCGCGCAATTTACACGCGGAAATGCTCGCTGTGTCACGGGCCCGGCGGAGCCGGCAACGCCGTGTATCCGCCGCTGTGGGGCCCCACGTCGTTCAACAGCGGAGCGGGAATGCACCGGGTGCAAACAATGGCGTCGTTCGTTCGCTACAACATGCCGCAAAACGCGCCGGGGACGCTGTCGGATCGGGACTCGTACGACGTTGCGGCGTATGTGCTCGCGCACGCGCGCCCCGCTTTCAACCGTTTGCGGGCCGTGACGTTTCCGCCGCAGCGCGCGCAGTATTTTTAGCGTAACGCTTTCTGGCCGGCGCCAAGTCGTTCGCAACGGAGTGCATTCGCTGCCGGCAATGGCTGGAACGGCGATAGTCTCCCGCAGGAGGGCTCAGCATAGCCGGATGTCGGAAATTCGGCATAGGTCGCCATGGGCGCCCCGAATCCGGGATAAGATGGAGATGCCGCAAGGCCGCCAAAGCCTACCCTACCGGTTATTTCGATCCCACTAGGAGCAGCTGCCGCAGTGCCCGACACCATGGTTCCAATCACGTTGCCCGAGATGGGCGAGTCCGTTACGCAAGGCTCGATCGTCGAATGGCGCAAGAAGGTCGGAGACTACGTTGCCGAGGGCGACCCGCTGGTCGACGTCACCACGGACAAAGTTGACGTAGAGGTGCCGGCAACGGTTTCCGGCGTGCTCGATCAAATTCTGGTGGACGAAGGCGCGACGGTCGGCGTAGGAACCGTGCTCGCGCGCATCGATACCGCTTCGAGCGGAAATGGGGCCGCTGCGCCCGACTTCGAACCGGCGAGGACGGTCGTTGTTACGCTGCCCCAGATGGGCGAATCAGTCGCCGAAGGGACGATCGTCGAGTGGCAAAAACACGCGGGCGATTCGGTGCGCGAAGGCGACCCCATCGTCAGCGTAACCACCGACAAAGTCGACGTCGAGGTGCCGGCGAGCGCGACGGGCGTGATTGCCAACGTGCTCGCCCAGGAAGGGCAGACCGTAACCGTGGGCGCGCCGCTGGCCGAGATCGCGCTTTCCGACAGCCGCACAGTGGCGTCCGATAATCGGGCCCGCGCCGGCGATACGCCGGCCGTTGCCGTCCGCAAGCCCGCGCCTGCCGGCGACAACGGCCGGCCGACGGCGGAGGCGATTGCAACGCCCCAGGCGCGCCGCGCGGCACGCAAACTGCAGCTCGATATCGGCCGCATAAAAGGCAGCGGTCCGGGCGGTCTGGTGATGCGCGGCGACGTGGCGTCGCAACGGATCGACGAGCCGGGCGGGATCCAGCCTGCGCCGCA
This sequence comes from Vulcanimicrobiota bacterium, assembly GCA_963777315.1. GTDB lineage: Bacteria > Vulcanimicrobiota > Vulcanimicrobiia > Vulcanimicrobiales > Vulcanimicrobiaceae > CAVYEM01. Next base: position 292,466 of record CAVZQC010000002.1, on the reverse strand, counting down.
GCCGCTGCCGCCGCTCGGCGCAAACGCCAAGATCACGCAGCTCAAAGGGCCGCCGGCGGCGCTGATCGGCTACATGGAGCAAAGTCTTGCGATCCCGACGGCGACGAGCTTTCGCACGCTGACCGTCGACGTTCTCGAACGGCGGCGCAAGCAAGTCAACGCCGAGCTCAAAAATGCCGGGCGCACGGAAAAAATTTCGTTTACGCATTTAATCGCCTTCGCACTGGTGCGCGCCGCGCGCGAACTGCCCGCCATCACGAACTCGTTCCGCCGGGAAGGCGGTAAGCCCGTGCGCGTGGAGCCCGGCATTCATCTGGGTTTGGCGGTGGACGCGCGGCGCAAGGACGGCACCCGCTTTTTAGTGGTCCCGGTGATCGCGTCGGCGGACAGTCTGGACTTCGCGCAGTTTCGCGCCAAATACGAAGAGCTCGTCGAAAAAGCCCGCGACAACAAGCTCGCGGCCGACGAATTGCAAGGGGCTTCTTTCACGCTGACCAATCCGGGCGGCATCGGAACGTCGGCCTCCGTGCCGCGGCTCATGGCCGGGCAAGGCGCGATCATTGCAGCCGGAGCTATCGGCTATCCGCCCGGCTTTGCGGGCGACGACGGCGCGCTGCGGTCGCTGGGCGTTCGCAAGATCATGCAGATGACCTCGACGTACGATCACCGCGTCATTCAAGGCGCGCAATCGGGCGAATATCTCAAACGCGTCGACGAGTTGCTCCAGGGCGAAGACGAATTTTACGAATCGGTATTTTCCGCGCTCGGTCTTGCGGCGACGGAGGCGAGCGCGCCGGTACAGGCCGATACCGCGATCCCACGCCGGCAAGACGACGCGTCCAAGGGTGACGAGATGCTGCGCGCGGTCGCGGCCGGCATGGCGATCGTCGCTGCGTACCGCACGCACGGCCATTTGGCCGCCACGTTGGATCCGCTAGGCACGCCGCCGATTGGCGATCCGTCGCTGGAACCGGCGAATTGGGGACTTACGCCCGCTTTGCAGTCCGCGATACCGGCCGGCGTGCTGCGCGTCAAGGTGCCGGGAGACACGCTCGCCGACGTTCTGCCGCACTTGCGAGAAACGTACAGTTCGACGATCGCGTACGAGGTCGAGCACATTTCGCATACCGAGCAGCGCGAATGGCTGCGCGACGTCATCGAGTCCGGCAAACACAAGATCGCGCTTTCCGACGAGCGCAAGATCGATCTGCTGGGGCGACTCACGCGCGCCGAAGCGTTCGAGCGGTATTTGCGAAAGGCGTTTTTAGGACAGAAAACGTTCTCGGGCGAAGGCTTGGATGCCATGGTGCCGATGCTCGAGGAGGCGCTCGAGCTGTTCGTTCACGACGGAACGTCCGACGCGGTCATCGGCATGGCCCATCGCGGACGGCTTGCAACGATCGCGCACGTCGTCAATCTGCCGTATGAGGAGATTCTCGCCGAATTCGAAGCCGCGCACGAGCGCGGCGAAGTTGGTGCCGAGGGCGACGTAACCGGAGACGTTAAATATCATCACGGCGCAAGCGGCACGTATCGCTGTCCGGACGGCAAGACGATCCGCGTTACGCTCGCCAACAACCCCAGCCATCTGGAGGCCGTCGATCCGGTCGTCGAAGGCACCGCGCGCGCGCTGCAAACCGATCATTCGCATCCAGTGCCGTCTCAGGAAGTCAAGAAGGCTGCGCCGATTCTCATTCACGGCGATGCCGCGTTCACGGGGCAAGGCATCGTTGCCGAAGTGTTCAACATGCAGTCGCTGCCTGGCTACCAAACCGGCGGCACGATCCATATCATTGCGAACAACCAGGTCGGTTTCACCACCGACGTGCGCGACAGCCGTTCCACCCGGTACGCCTCGGATTTGGCCAAGGGCTTCGACGTGCCGATCATTCACGTGAACGCCGACGACGTCGACGCGTGCATTTGGGCCATTCGGCTGGCCGTGGAATTCCGCAAACGCTTTGGGCGCGACGTGCTGCTCGACGTCATCGGCTACCGGCGTTTCGGCCACAACGAACAGGATGAACCCGCATACACTCAGCCCGAGATGTACGAGCGCATCAAGGCGCACCCGACCGCGCGCGAACTGTTCGCAAACAAGCTCGTCGCGCAGGGCGTGCTGAGCAAAGATCGCGCGGCCGAGCTGGCCGCACAGGCGACCGCGAACCTGCAGAGCGTGCATCACGCCATCAAAGGCAAGCACAACGTCGCGGGCATGCTCGCCAAAATCGGCGCCAAGCCGGTCGATGCGGCGCCTCTGGGCAAGCCGGGCAAAGAGCAGCTCCTGGATTGGAGCGACGAGCTCGTCAGCGTTCCGCAAGGTTTTACGATCGCCAAAAAACTCCAGACGCAGTTCGAACGCCGCAAGGCCGCCATTCACGAAAAAGGCGTGATGGATTGGGGAATGGCCGAAGCGCTCGCCTTCGTGTCGCTGCTGTGTGAGGGCACGCCGATCCGCCTGACGGGTCAGGATACCGAGCGCGGAACCTTCAGCCATCGCCACGCGGTGCTGCACGATCCGCACACCGGCGCGCAGCGCATTCCGCTGCAGCACGTGCCCGGAATCAAGGCATCGTTCGAGATCCGCAACAGCCCGCTTTCGGAGTATTCGTGCTTGGGGTTCGAATACGGGTACAGCGCGTCGGTTCCCAAGGCTCTCGTGCTATGGGAAGCCCAATTCGGCGACTTCAACAACGGCGCGCAGATCGTCATCGATCAGTTCATCGCAGCAGGACAAGCCAAATGGGGGCAAACGGCACGCTTGACGTTGCTGCTTCCGCACGGCTACGAAGGCATGGGACCCGAACATTCCAGCGCGCGGCTCGAACGCTTTCTGCAGTTGGCGGCCGAAGGCAACTTGCGCGTCGCGGATTTGAGCACCGCCTCGAACTATTATCATCTCCTGCGCCAGCAGGCGACGATGCCGCAGCCGGTTCCGCTGGTGATCGTCACCCCCAAGTCGCTGCTGCGCGTGGAGTTCGCCGGCGGGCGCATCGACGAGATGGCGGGCGGAAAATTCCATCCGGTCCTGGACGACCCCGGCGCCGCGGACAAAAGCCGCGTGGAGCGGCTGCTGCTGTGCACGGGCAAAATCTATCACGACTTGGTGCAGCACGAACTGCACGAGCAGCTGCGCAAAACCGCAATCGTGCGGATCGAACTGCTTTCGCCGCTGCCGTACACTGAAATCAACGACGTCATCGCCACCTATCCCAATGTCAAAAAGCTCGTGTGGGTTCAGGAGGAGCCCAAGAACATGGGCGCGCGGGCATACGTTCGCCGGCGCCTTATCGAGCGCCGGCGCGACTCGCTGGAAATCGACTACATCGGCCGGCCCTACCGCGCGTCTCCGTCGGAAGGCTATCCGGGCGCTCATGCGGTCGAGCAGGAACGTTTGCTCAAAGAAGCGCTGACCGAGTAATTCGCGTGGCCGAGCCGGTACGAACCCTGCGATCGATAAGGAACCGAGTCCAGGGTTAGTCGTAAACCGGCCGGACGGGTATATGGACGGCATGCCTCTCCCCGCGCTTCCGCCTGCGCTGGCGACGTCCGCGATCGTGATCAAGTGGAACACTAGGGCCGCACCGAGCCGGATACGGTTTGCGTACGGTCTGCTCACGGCGGTGAACGGACGCGAAGCGACGGTACGCCTCAAGGACGGCACCGTCCGTACATACGAGGCGCCGGCAAGCGAGATCGACGCGCTGCGCGCGCGCATCGGCACGACGATCGCATTTCGGCTGCCGTAGCGACCCTAAAATTCGAAAGCCTCAAGGAGTTGTTCGATCGCGCCCGACGCGTGCACCAGCGCGCGGTTGCGCGGCGTGACGAATCCTTGGAGCACCATGTTGTCAAAGAGCGCCAGCAATAGCGCATAGTAGTCGTATGCGTTGAGCAGCCCTATCGGTTTGGCATGGATGTTCAGCTGCGCCCAGGTGAGTATCTCGGAAAATTCGTCCATCGTGCCGAAGCCGCCGGGCAGCGCGATGAAGCCGTCGCTCAAGTCCGCCATCAGCGCTTTGCGCTGATGCATGCTTTGCACGACGTGCAGCTGCGTGAGGCCGCCGTGCGCGACTTCTTCACTGGCAAGCGCCTGCGGTATCACGCCGATGACTTCGCCTCCCGCGTCCAGTGCGGCGTCCGCTATCACCCCCATCAGCCCAACGCGGCCTCCGCCGTAGACGATGCCGATGTTGCGCTCGACGATGCGCCTAGCGGCATCCGCGGCCACGTCGATGTAGCGCGATCCGTTGCCGGTGTGCGCGCCGCAAAAGAGCGCCACGCGCCGCTGGTTCATGCGCCGCGCTTTGGCGGGGCGAACGCGCCCGCCTGCCGAACGGCTCGCGCGTGAAGAACCGCGTGCCCGACGACGGAATCGTGCGCGTGATGCGCGAGCGCCGCCGAGCCAGCGTAGTGTGCGTCGTTACCGGCTTGCCGGCTCGAGAGTTGGCTTCAACCGCGTCGGCGCTCAAGCGGCTGTGCGGTACGGGCGGAACGTCGAAAAACGGCGTTGTCGAAATCCAAGGCGATCACCGCGACAAGATCGTCGCATTCGTCCAAAATCTCGGACACACCGTTAAAAAAGCCGGAGGATAGCGCGGATGAAGTACGCGCTGCTCGCAGAGGATACCGGCGCGCGCATGTTTGCGCTGGTCCTGGGAATCGGCGACGACGTGCTCGACGTGCTCGAGCAGTTTTGCATCGCAGAAGACGTGTTATGCGCGAGCTTGTCGGGAATCGGTGGTCTGCGGCGTGCGACCGTCGGATATTACGACATGGGCGAAAAACGGTACGTGCCGATCGAAATCGACGATCAAGTGGAGCTGCTGTCGTTTTTAGGCAACGTGACGCAATATCGGGGCAAGCCGAAAATTCACGCGCATTGCGTGGTCGGGCGCCGTGACGGCACCGCCGCCGGCGGACATCTTCTGTCGGCAACGGTGCGCCCCACGCTGGAACTGTTCGTTCAAGAGGTACGCGTGCCGCTGCGCCGTTCCGATTGCCCGGACGTCGGCATCCCGCTCATCGACCTCTGATGCGCGAGCCGCCGGGTCCGAGCATGTGGCGCACGTATCGCCGCCTGCGCAGCACGCCGCTGCGCGAGTTTCCCGTATTCCTTGCCGAAGTCGAGCGCGAATACGGACCGGTCGTTACGTTCCGCGTGCCCTGGCGTCGGTTCTATTTTCTCAACGACCCCGCCGCCGTCAAAGACGTGCTCGTGAACCGTCAGCACGATTTCGTCAAATCGGAGGGCACGCGCGCCATGCGCGCGCTGCTGGGCCAAGGCCTGGTCACGAGTGAAGAGCCGCTGCACAAACGTATGCGGCGCATCGTGCAGCCGGCGTTTCACAAGCAGCGCATTGCCGCATACGCGCAGACCATGCTCGAGTACGCGCAAAGCTGGAACCCGCCCGAAGGCGTTTTCGACATGCACGCCGAGATGATGGAACTCACGCTGCGCATCGCGTCAAAGACGCTGTTCGGTGCCGACGCCGGCGAAGAAGCAGACCGGGTGGCGGGCGCACTGCACGAGGTGGTTACGATTTTTCCCGACGTGCTCGGGCCTTTCGGCGCGCTCACGCGCGTGCTGCCCTTCGGGCCGATGCGGCGGTTTCGTCGCGCACGCGCGGTCCTGGACGAAATCGTACTGCGCCTGATCGCGCAACGCCGCCGCAGCGGCGAAGATCGCGGCGACGCGCTGTCCATGCTGCTGGCGTGCCGGGACGACGACGGAAAGCGCCTGAGCGACGCTCAGGTGCGCGACGAAGTGATGACGCTTTTCGTGGCGGGACACGAAACCACCGCAAATGCTCTGACCTGGACGTGGTATCAGCTCGCGCGGCATCCGCACGTCGCACGCCGTTTGCGCGACGAGCTGCGCGCCGGCCGGGACTCGGCGTATCTGGACGCGCTGCTGAGCGAAACGCTGCGACTTTACCCGCCGGCGTGGATCCTGGGGCGCGACGCACTGCGCGATGTCGACGCCGCGGGTTGGAGAATTCGCAAAGGCGGCACCGTTCTGATGAGCCAGCTGGTCATGCATCGCTCGGCGCAGTATTTCGATCGGCCCGAGCGCTTCGATCCGGAGCGATGGCTGAGCGCTCCCGAGCTGCCGCCGATGGCGTATTTCCCGTTCGGAGCCGGTTCGCGAAAGTGCCTAGGCGATCAATTCGCCTGGAATGAAGCCCGCATCGAAATTGCGGCCTTGGCAACGCGGTTTCGCTTCGAGCTCGCTTCGCCCGACGAAGCGGTATTGCCCGATCCGGTCATTACGCTTCGGCCGCGCGGTCCGGTGCTTATGCGCAGCGCAGCAGCTGGTGCCGGGGTTTAGGGGTAGAGCCCGCGCAGTTTGGTGGCGTCGGCGACCCGGCCGACGGCAACGACGTACGCTGCGCGCCGCATGTCGATATTCATGCGCTGCGCGATCTCGTGCGTTTCGCGGAACGCTCGCGTCATCTTGCGTTTGAGCCGGTCGTTGATCTCGTGCTCTTCCCAGAAGTTCTCCTGAAGGTCTTGTACCCATTCGAAGTACGACACGGTTACGCCGCCCGCGTTCGCGAGAATGTCGGGCAGCACCATGACGCCGCGATCCTCCAGGATGCGGTCGGCTTGCGGAATGGTCGGACCGTTCGCGGCTTCGGCGATGATCTTCGCGCGAATGCGCGGCGCGTTGTCCCCGGTAATGACCTTCTCGAGTGCAGCCGGTACGAGCACTTCGCAGTCGACTTCCAGCAGATCGGCGTTGCTGATCGCATCGCCTCCCGAAAACCCCGCAACCGACCCCGTTTCGTTTTTGTGCGCGACCACGCCGGCAACGTCGAGGCCGCCGGGGTTGGCGATTCCGCCTCGCGAATCCGAAACGGCGACGATCGCAAAGCCGCGCTCTGCCATCAGCTCGGCGGCATACATGCCCGCGTTGCCGAAGCCTTGAATGGCAACGCGCGCGCCCTCAACCCGCATGCCGAGCACCTGCATCGCCTCTTCGACGACGTACAAACAGCCGCGCGCCGTCGCTTTGTCGCGCCCGAGCGATCCGCCGATCGATACGGGCTTACCCGTAACCACGCCGGGAACCGAGTAGCCGCGCTGCATGGAATACGTGTCCATGATCCACGCCATGATCTGCGGCGTGGTGTAAACGTCCGGCGCCGGAATGTCTTTCTCCGGACCGATGATGATCGAAATCTCGCTGGTGAAGCGGCGCGTGAGATTTTCCAGTTCCTGCATGGACAGCGACTTGGGATCGCAGATCACACCACCCTTGGCGCCGCCGAACGGAATGTTGACCAGTGCGCATTTCCACGTCATCCACATTGCCAGCGCCTTGACTTCGTCCAGCGTCACGTCCGGATGAAATCGAATTCCGCCTTTGGACGGCCCGCGCGACAGGTTGTGCTGCACGCGGTAGCCTTTGAACATGCGAAACGTGCCGTCGTCCATGCGCACCGGCACCGAAACTTCTAAGATGCGCTTGGGCTCGCGTAAAAAGCCCGCAATGGAGTCGGCCAGTCCGATGAGGCGCGCGGCCCCGTCGAGCTGTTCTTGAGCCATGTCCCACACGTTGCGCTGCGCTTGAACCGCCGACAGGTCGAGTGCCATAACCACCTCTGCGCGCCTGCATGGCGCGCTCTTTGCCTACGATAGCAAAGGCGGCTGCCGCGGCCAAGGGTCCTTAGCGGGCTAGGCCAGGACGAGCTGCTCGTCTCCGGCGCCGGCTTTGCTCAGCGCTTCGTGCACCATGCGCTCCGCGATTTCCTTGACCGCCCAGCGCGCCTGGGCCTCAGCAGAGAGCTTGTCGATGGGATCGAAATAGACGAAGGCTTTGCCGGGCTTGACGCTCGGCGCCGCATACACCGCGATGCCGTTCTCGCGGTCGTAATATTCGTAGCTGTGCACGTCGCGCTTGCCGCCGCCGCCCGGTGCGTCGCACACGAAGGTGGGGCAATTGAAACCCGCCGTGCTCCCGCGCACGAATTTCTCGATGTCGACCGCGGTCTGCACGGTGGTGCGCAGCTCTTCTACGCCCTTGACCATGTCGTGCATGTACACGTAATAGGGATGAACGTTCACGTGGCCGAGGCGCTTGACCAGCAGCTGCATGCGCTCGGGAGTATCGTTGACGCCGCGGATGAGGACCGACTGGTTGCGCACGAAGATTCCGCGTTCGAACAGCATGGCCATCGCGCGCTCGCTGATCCAAGTGATCTCTTCCGGAGCGTTATAGTGCGTGTGCAGAACGACGTCTTTGCCAAGCGTGCGCCCTCGCTGGACGACCGACGTGAGCGCGTCGAGCCATTCCATGTGCGTGATGATCTTCATCGGCATGATGGCCGGCCCTTTGGTGGCAAAGCGCATGCGCCGTACGTGCGGAATGTCGAGCAGCGCGTTTCCGATCAGCTCGATGTTCTTGGGCGGTAACTGATAGGTGTCGCCGCCGGAGATTACGATGTCTTCCAACTCCGGGCGCTCGGCGATGTATTTGAACGCATCTTCCCACTGCTTGGGCGTCTTGGCCAGCGATGCTTTGTCGACGCTTTCCGTGTCGGGGCCGATCGCATACGAGCGCGTGCAGAACCGGCAGTAGACCGGGCACGTGTTCAGCGGCAGAAACAGCGCTTTGTCGACGTAGCGGTGCACCAGGCCCGGGACCGGCGAATCGTCTTGTTCGTGCAGAGAATCCAACGTCAGACGCGGATGGTCGGGCAGCAGCGTACTGGCAACCGGGATGAACTGCCGGCGAATCGGATCGTTGTACGGTTCGTTCCAATCGATCAGCGAGAGCGCGTACGGCGACACGCGCACCGCCATGGGCGCGCGCCGGAAACCTTCGGCGGCATCCTGAATGAACGAAGGGGCCGCCAGCCCTTCGATCGTGCGGAGCAGCTCTTCGGGCGTTTTGACCGCATTTTTTTGCTGCCAAAGGTGGTCGAGGAACGTGGTCTCGTCGACTTCTCTGTACGCCGGAACGTGACGCCAGAACTCGCCTTGCTTGAGATTTTTGTATTCGAGCGTTTCGGGCGCAACAGGCGGTTTTTTATGAACGATCTCTATCATGAACGGCTCCCAGCATACGTCGTGCGGAAATATTCGTGGATGTCGGGATTGTCGCGCAGCGTCTGCAGCGCGACGTCGGCATGGCCCTTGGCGTACCCGTTGCCGACGATCATCGTGACGTCCTTACCCACGCCCTCGGCGCCCAGTGCGGCCGCGGTGAACGAAGTCGACATCGAGAAGAAGTAGACGACGCCCTCATCTTTGGTGCAAAGGATCGACGCGAGCTCGGTCCCCGGCACGTTGACGCAATTGACCGTCAAATCGGCCAGCTGCGGCGCGGCGTGCGCCACTTTCTGCGCCAGGTCGAGCGTATCGCGCGCGTCGGCCTCGATGAAGGCATCCACCAGGCCGGTGCGCGCGAGCAATTGCGCAGCGGCGGTGCGCGCATCGGGCGCTACGCCGATGACGCGTCCGCCGCGCCCGGCTTGCGCTTTGGCCTGGGCGCACGCGAGCATGCCGGATTTTCCGTCGGCGCCGATGATGACGACGGTCATCCCGGGTTTGACCATGCGCCGCACCTGTGCGGGCGCACCCGCGACGTCGAAAGCCGCCAGCGCGACGTCGTCATGGATATCCGGCGGCAACTTTGCCCACAGTCCGGACGCGAACAGGATCGCCGTGCCGTCGACTGCAACGCGGCCGGTTGCGGCGTCGACGCTGCGTACGGATTCCAGATACAGCGGCGTGAGCGTCAGCGACACGAGCGACGCGATGCGGTCATCCGGCCGCAGGTCGATCGAGTCGCGCAGCTCGCATCCTATCTCGAGCACGCGGCCGATGAACATCCCGCCGCTTCCCGTCACCGGGTTGTGCTGCTTACCCCGCTCGCGCACGGTCTGCGCGATATGGTCGGCGATGCGTCCCGCATCGCCGCCGCAGTGGTCGTGAATCTGCTTGAACGATGCGGAGTCGATGTTCAGCGTTTCGACGCGGCACAGGATCTCGTTTTCGAAAACAGCCGGCGTATTATCGAGCACTCGCGCGGTTTGCGGCATCGCGCCCGGCGGATCGATCACGCGGTGCGTTCCCAGCCGATGGGCGCGGCGCATGTTGACGCCTGCCGGCAACAGCTCGTTCACTGAACCGAAATTCCCCCGCGCTGAAAAGGAGTCGACAATACGATCGTCGTTTTCGTGCGCGCCATGCCGGATACGGATTTGAGACGCGAAAGCAATTCGTCCAGATGAACGGTCGAACGCGTCATGACCTTGAGGACGAACGACTCTTCGCCGGCGACGCTGTGCACTTCGAGCACTTCGGGCATGCGCGAAAGCGAAGACGTGAAGGCGTCGTAGCTGCAGTCCGGTGCAGTGTAGCAGCTGACGAATGCCACCAGCTCGAGCCCCAGCAGTTTGCTGTCCAGCTGTGCGGAATATCCGCGCACGTAGCCTTTGCTCTCCAGGCGCTTGACGCGGTCGTGAACGGCGGGCGGCTTGAGCCCGACGACGGACCCCAATTCGGCAAACGTCGAACGCGCATTGCGCTGCAGGGCATCCAGCAGGCGCAAGTCCAGCTCGTCGAGTTCGTTCGGTTCGCCCGCAATATTCGTCTTTCTATCCATATCAACCGAGTTCTATTCGGTCCTTTGACTATAACACCATGCTTTTGTTCGGGCAAGAGGCCCTTGACCGAAGAGCCGGCGCGCGGGCAGCGAAACCCGGCCGGAATGCGCTCCCGCCGCGCCTGCGCACTGGCCGCCATGCTGCTTGCCGCTTGCTCGCACCCGACCGCGACGCGTCGGGCCGGCATTCAGGAGGTCCACTTCGATTTGGCAGCGGACCCGGCGAACCTCAACCCGCTCTTCCTGCATCAGGACTCCGCTTCAGTAGAGCAGCAGGTGGCCCGGCTGGCCTTCGAGCCGTTCATCGATCTGGACGAGCGCGGGCGCCCGAGACCGGAGCTTATCAGCCGCATCCCCAGCCTTTCCAACGGCGACGTCTCGCCCGACGGGCGCACGATCGTGTACCGCCTGCGTCCGCAAGTGCGCTGGAGCGACGGCGTTGCCGTAACTTCGGATGACGTGTTATGGACGCTGCGCGCCATTTTGGACCCGCGTAACCCGGTGCCTTCGCGCGAAGGCTACGATTTGATCGACCGCGCGTACGCGCGCGGCCCGCACACCGTCGTGTTCCATCTCGAGCACGCTTGGGCGCCGGCCGTCACGACGTTGTTTTCTTACGGGTTCCGCCCGCAATTCGTGCTGCCCAAGCACGTTCTCGAACGGCAAGCGCCGCTCGCGCAGGCGCCGTTCAACGCCGCACCCTCCGTCGGCGATGGGCCGTTTACGTTCGTTTCCTGGCAGCGGGGCGAATCGCTGACGTATCGCGCCAATCCGCGGTATTGGCGCGGCCCGCCAAAGGTGCTCCAGCTCGACATTCGCGTCATTCCGGATCCGCAAACCAACCTCGTGATGCTGCGATCGGGCCAGCTCGATTGGAACCTGATCGCTCCCGCGCAGCAAGCCGCACTGCGCGGTGCGCGTGACGTCGCGTTGCGCGCCGTGCCGACCGCGGTCGTGGCGGGCCTGGTGCTCAATGTGGCGCATTCTCCGCTCAACGACGTGCGCGTGCGGCGCGCGCTCGCGATGGCGATCGACCGCGCGGGCATCAGCAGAAAAATCACGTTGGGGCGCTATCCCGTCACGAACATGATTCAGCCGCAATTCTCGTGGGCGTACGATCCGGCGGTTCGCGAACCGGCATACGATCCGCCCGCGGCGGACGCATTGCTGGACGCAGCCGGCTGGCACCGCGCCTCGACTCACGCTCTGCGCCGCAAGAACGGCACGCCGCTATCGCTGGTCTACGTGCAGTTTCCGGAGTCGATGACGGGCGTGCGCGTTGCGACGGCGGTGCAGGCGCAGCTGCGCGAGCGAGGCATTTCCGTGGAGATCAAATCGGTCAGCAACGCGCAGTTGTTTTTGCCGTCTTCGCGCGGCGGTACGCTGGCGAGCGGGCAGTTCGACATGGCGTACGTCCCGTTCACGATGGGCTCCGATCCGGATGATTCGTCGATCCTTTCCTGTCGCGGTCCGTCAAACTACATGCGGTATTGCAATTCGCAGGTTGATGCGCTGGAGGCTCGGGCGCTTTCCGCGACCTCGCAAAACGTCCGTAAGGCCATATACGCTCGAATTGGGCGCATCGTCGCTGCCGACGTGCCGATCGTGTATTTGTTCAACGCCGACTACCTGTACGCATATCGAACGGCCCTGCGGGGTTTCGCACCGAATGCGTTCTTGCCGACATGGAACGCGTGGCAGTGGCGGCTTCGCGTCAATATGCGTCCCAGCGTTCGGGGCTGACCGGATACTGCAGCATGTTTCGCGCAAAACCGTGCACGCGCGAAGCGACCCCGTCGTACCACGTCCAGTAAAAGATCGGCACGACCGGAATGGCCGCATGAATCATCCTCTGCATCCGCGCGAAGTCCGCAACGCGTCCGGAGCTGCTCGAAGTAATGGCCTGATCGGCGAATAGCGCGTCGAAACGCGGGTCGCAGTATCGCGAAATGTTGTCGCCGTCGACGGTAGCCTGCGAGCACGTGAACACAATGGATTGTTCCGGATCGGCGCCGCCGAGCCAGCCGTCGATCGCGATCGTGAAGCGGCCGTTTCGTATGGGACCGTCGGGCGCGTTGAAGAGGGTGGTGGGGTATTTCTTGATGCTCGCGCGGATGCCGGCCGCCGCCAGCTCTTGCTGCACGACGGCGGCGATGCGCGACCACAAGGGATATTCCGCCGTGGTGACCAGCGTGGCGTCGAGTGTTTTTCCGCGCAGAAGCGCTCGAGCGCGGGCCAAATCGTGCGGATGAGGAGACACCCCGGCGACGTGCCAGCGGCGCATCACGGACGGCAAGAACGAGCCGGCCTGCGGATAGACGCTTTCGAACGTCTTGCGAATGGGTCCCATGTCGAGCGCGTACGCCAGCGCACGTCGAAACCGCAGCTGTGAGAGCGGCGGATGCGTCGTCTGCAGGCTGAGCCACTCCGTGCCGTTTTCCGGGGTACGCATGACCCGGATGCCGGCAATGCCGCGTGCTTGGGCGAGCATTTGCGGGGTCGTCAGAGCGGCCACGTCGACGTCGTGCGTGCGCAACGCGACGAAGGCCGAGTTGCCGTCGGGAATCATCTGCAGTTCGATCCGGTCGAGCTTGGGTCTGGGCACGTAATAGGGATTGCGCACGAGAACGATGCGGTCGCCGCGCCGCCATTGCAGCACTCGGAATGGGCCGCTGCCGAACGCATGATCTTCCCAGCTCGAACGAGCCAGCAGCGTGCTCGCGAACGCGTGCTCCGGCAAAATGCCGAACGCGAAATCGGATTGCGCAAAGAGGTCGCTCACGGCGGCGTTCCAGCGCCGCTTGAGCCGGATCGCGACCGTATACGGATCGGGCGTCTGAAGCCGGGCGATGCGCCGGTACGCATCGGACGAAAGGACATTGTTGCGTGAGTCCAGGATGGCGCGATACGTGAACGCCACGTCGTGCGACGTGAGCTCCGCGCCGTCGGCAAATCGCACGCCGCGGCGCAGATGATACGTGATGCTCAAGCCGTCCCGCGACAGGTCGCCGTTCCCGGTCGTGGGTATGCGCGTAAGCAAAATGGGGATCGAGCGATTTCGCGCGTCCAAGCCGATCAGCGTCTGGCATACGAGCAAATCGTTGCCGATCGTTTCCTGATCGTGCGCGAGCAGCGGGTTGAGCGAAGAGGGGTCGGCGAGGGTGGCGATGCGCAGCACGTGCGCCTTGGAGCCGCCGTGCGATCCCGAACACGACGCGCTTACTGCCAGGCACAACACCGCGGCTATGCCGGCCCGCCTGACGGCCGGCATGACCAAGCCTGCGCTAAAGCGCTTTTACCGCCGACGTAAGCGTGTCGACCGTCGCTTTTGCATCGCCGAACAGCAGCGCGCAATTCGGACTCTCGAACAGCGGGTTGTCGATGCCGGCGAATCCGGAGCGCATCGAGCGCTTGAGCACGATGACGTTGGAGGATTTGTCGACGTCGAGAATCGGCATCCCGTAAATCGGCGAGGACGGCACGTTGCGCGCGGCGGGATTGACCACGTCGTTCGCGCCGATGACGAGCGATACGTCGGTGCGCGCGAATTCGGGGTTGATGTCGTCCATGTCGTACAGTTGATTGTACGGAACGTTGGCTTCGGCGAGCAGCACGTTCATGTGTCCGGGCATGCGCCCCGCCACCGGATGGATGGCGTATTTCACCGAAACGCCGCGCTTTTCGAGCTGGTCGGCCAGCTCTCTCACGCTATGCTGCGCCTGCGCGACGGCCATTCCGTAGCCGGGAACCACGACCACTTGATGCGCGTATGCGAGCATGACCGCGACGTCGTCGACGGTAGCGGATCGCACGTTTTGTGCCGCTCCGCCGGATACTCCCGCTTGCTCTGCGCTCGTTGCGCCGAACGCGCCGAACAGCACGTTCGTGAGTGGGCGGTTCATCGCTTTGCCCATCAGGATCGTAAGCAGCGTACCCGAAGCGCCGACGAGCGCGCCGCTGACGATCAGCAGCTCGTAGTTGAGCTCGAACCCAGTGATCGCGACGGCGACGCCGGTGAAGGAATTGAGCAGCGAGATCACTACCGGCATGTCCGCGCCCCCGATGGGCAGCACGAACAGCACGCCGAAGATCAGCGCGCCGGCAAGCATGGCGACGTACCAGTACCACGGGACGGCGCCGACCGTTACCATGACGATCAGTGCCAGCGCGCAGATCGCCAGCGCGAGCAGCGCGTTTACCGCCTGCTGTCCCTTGTACGTCACGGGGCGGCCCGTCATCCACTCCTGCAGCTTCAAGAACGCTACGATGGAACCCGAGAAACTGACCGCGCCGATGATCGCGCTTACCACCAGCGAAACGACGACGAGCAAGTTGAACGTGACCGCCGGAGCTGTTCCGTTGGCGAACGCGTTGACGAAAAACTCCGCGGTCGAAATCAGCGCGGCCGCGCCGCCGCCTGCGCCGTTGAACAAGGCCACCATCTGAGGCATGGCGGTCATCTTGACCTTCATCGCCGAGAACAGGCCGATCGCGCCGCCGATGACGATGCCGACGAGGATCGCCCACCAGCCGATCGCATCGATCTGCCAGATCGATGCGCAGATCGCCAGCAGCATTCCGGCTGCGGCATAACGATTGCCGATACGTGCCGTCGCAGGCGAGCTGAGTTTTTTGAGGCCGACGATGAAGAGCACGACCGCGGCTAGAGTGGCCGCATAGAAGAATATCTCGCGCGCCTCCAGATACGATCCGAGCGACGTCACTTCTTGACGGGCTCCTTCTTCTTGAACATCTGCAGCATGCGTTCGGTCACGGCGAAGCCGCCGACCACGTTGATCGTTCCCAACGTGACCGCTGCAATCGCCAGCGCCGTGAGCAGCGCACCGTTCATGTGCGCGCCGAACACCGCCGAAACGACGAAAATCGCGCCGACGAGCACGACGCCGTGAATGGCGTTGGTCGCCGACATCAGCGGCGTGTGCAAGGTCGTGGGGACTTTGGAAATCACCTCGAAACCCACGAAAATCGCCAGCGCGAAAACCAGCAGCAGCTCGAACAGATCGCGGATGAATGCCAAAGCCGTCACGATGCGGCTCCCGCCGCCAGCACGTCGAGGGTAGGCTGATGCACGATATCCCCGTCATGCACGATCGTCGTGCCGCGCGTAATCTCGTCGGACATGTCCAGGCTAAGCGCGCCGTCCTTGAGCAAATGCGTCAGCAGCGTGTGCACGTTGCGCGAATACAGCTGCGAGGCGTGGTTGGGCATCGTTGCGGCCAGATTGGTCGTGCCGATGATTTGCACGCCGCTTTCGGCGAGCACCGTTTGATCGGGTTTGGTCAGCTCGCAGTTGCCTCCGGCCTCGGCGGCAAGGTCGACGACGACGCTGCCCGGACGCATCGCCGCAACGGCCTGCCGGGTAATCAGCAGCGGCGCCGGACGGCCGGGCACTAGAGCCGTGGTGATGACGACGTCGGAAGCGCCGATCGCATCGACCATGAATTGACGCTGCTTGTCGATTTGTTCCGGCGTGAGCTCTTTTGCATAGCCGCCGGCGGTCTGGGCGTCGACGCCCAAGTCGATCTCCAAGAACTTTGCTCCCAAACTCTGCACCTGCTCCTTGACGACCGCGCGCGTATCGTACGCGCTTACCACGGCGCCCAGCCGGCGCGCAGTGGCGATGGCCTGCAGTCCGGCCACGCCGGCGCCCAGAACGAGCACTTTGGCCGGCGCAATGGTTCCGGCCGCCGTCGTGAGCATCGGAAAAAACTTCGGCAGGGCGGATGCTGCAAGCAGCACGGCTTTGTAGCCTGCAATGTTGCTTTGCGAACTGAGCGCGTCCATGCTCTGCGCGCGCGTTATGCGCGGTATCGCGTCCATCGACAACGCGGTAATGCCGCAATCGGCAAGGTGTTTGACGTACTGCGGATCGCCCAGCGGCGCGAGAAGGCCGAGCAGCACCGCGCCTTTGCGCATGCTCGACAACGCGCTTTCGTCGGGCCGGCCGACCGTTATGAGGAGATCGGCATTGGAAACGAGCAGCGCCGGATCTTGCGCGACCGATGCGCCGGCGGCGGTAAACTGTTCGTCGGAATACGCCGCGCGTTCGCCCGCGCCGCGGGCAACGCTTACGGCGACGCCGGCTTTGACCAGCTTGGAAACGGTTTCGGGAACGAGCGAAACGCGCGCTTCGCCGGCCCCGATTTCGCGTGGAACCGCGACGTTCATGGCGTCGCTCGTTCAGCACCGGCAAAGCGAAACCTGCGCTGTTTACCGGTTCGGCGCGTCACTCGATGAGGATGGTGTTGCGCAGAACGCCGATCTTCTGGATCGCGACTTCAACGACGTCGCCGTGCGCAAAAAATTCCGGCGGCGTTCTGGCAAAGCCCACACCGTCGGGAGTTCCCGTAGCGAGTACATCGCCGGGTTCGAGCGTCATGCCTTTACTCAGTTCGGCGAGCAGCCGGGGAATGCGAAAGATCATGTGGCCCGTGTTGGATTCCTGCTTCTTGCGCCCGTTCACGCGCGTGGTGAGTGCAGCTTGTGCGGATCGGCGATCTCGTCGGTTCCGACGATCCACGGGCCCAGCGGGCAGGTGTGATCCAGGCTCTTGCCCTTGAGCCACTGCAGATGCGCGCGCTGCAGATCGCGCGCCGTGACGTCGTTCAGGCACGTGTATCCGAAAATCGCCTCCATGGCGCGTTCTTCGGCGACGTCTTTGATCCGGCGGCCGATGACGACGGCCAGCTCGCCTTCCCAGTCGTATTCGCTCGAAATGCGCGCTGCAAGGGGCAGCTGCGAGTCCGGATCGGCGATTGCCGTCGGCGCTTTTGAAAAGAACGTCGGAACTTCGGGCAACTTGAGATCGCGGCCGGCTGCGCGAGCTCCTTCCCTGGCGTGCTCGAGATAGTTGCGTCCCACGCAGTACACGTTCTTATTCGGACGAACGGGTGCGGCGAGCTGCGCTCCGTCCAGCGGATACGTTCGCGCGGTCCGGCACGCGTCGCGCCGGCGTTCGTCGAGCGCAATGTATTCGACCAGCGAATCGCACGAAAGAGCGCGAATGCGATCGTCTTCAACGATTCCGGGCACGACCGCGCCGTCTCGATGGAAACTCACGTATCGCACGGCGGCTCCTTGCGGTGCGTCAAGTGCCACGACCCGCAATGCGCGCACCTGTAGACGGCCAGCGCGCCGCCTTTGCCCTGCATGACCGCTATCGCCCGCGCGTGCTCCGGGCTCGGGTAGGCATCTTTGCTGCGGCAGGAGCGTTCCACGTTCGCGCCCGGATCGTTGAACAACGCAATGCGCGGCTTGGGCTTTCGCGCGCGTTTATGGGGCACGCGCTACGGCTTATGCGTGGGGCGGGCCTCGGCCCGTCGTACAGCGGCGTTGATGTCGGGCAGATTCTTTTCGTTCCTTTTACGATTGCGCGCCTGCTCTGCGCGAATGCGCGCCTCGGCTTGCTGCACCTGACGGCGCGCGTCCTGAATGATCAGCGTGGCCGCACCCGGTTTGTCGGCCCAATTGCCGCCGGTTTTTACAAGCGCCGGAACCCGTGCAACGTGATGGCTCTTGGGATTGTAATCGTAACTCACGCGATACAGGCCCGTCTGCGCGCTGCCGTCGGGGCGGCGAATCCACATTTGCATGGCGTTGCCCAGAGTCATCGTATCGAACGGACGGTTTCCCGACAGCGTGCCGTGCGCGACGCGTACGACCTGCCCGTGCTTGTTCACCTCGACGAGGAGCTGCACGTGCAGCGGCTTGGCGGGCCAGTTCGGACTGGGCAGCGGCACGGGCTTGGGCACCGTCGCGGCGGGCACCGCCAGCGGAATCAGGCAAACCGCGGCTGCGAGCGCACCCGCGCAGCGAAACACATTCAACATCGATCTCCAGTTACGCGATGTCGCATACGCCCGAACGCGAGCGAACCCTGCCTGCACAAGGCCGCACAAATGCACCGTCGAAGCGCAGACACCGATGCTCCGTCGTAACCGTGTGCTGCTCGCAGGGCCGGTGCTTGCGCTTATTGCCGCGGCACTGCCCGCACACGCCGCTCGGCCGCTGTTGGACTACCATCGCTTGGACGCGTACTTCGCGCTGTACGCGCGCGACTCAAACGTTCCTTGGAAACCCACGGCCGTCAGGTTGGACACTTATACCAGCGCGCCGGTCGCGTTTTCAGTGTATCAAGTCGATCCCGCCGACGTTCTGGTTGCCGGATCGACGATGCGGCCGCGCGCGATAGACACGCGCCGTTTGCGGCCGCTGGCGCGTTGGCAGTACGCGCCGCCGGGAGGCTACCGCTTTCAAAGCAACGACGTGCAGGTGCCGCTTGGATCGCGCGAAGGATTTTTCGTCGTGCAGGCGCGGCGCGGCAGCGTCGGCGAGCAGGTGTGGATCGATCGCACGCGCATTGCGCTGCTGACGAAAGAAACGCCGAGCTCGATAACGCTCTACGGAGCCGACTTGGGCACGGGACGTCCGCTCGCGCACATGCGCGTGTCGCTGATCGTGAACGGCCGTTTTACCGACCGGTACACCGACGGCAGCGGAGTGCTGGCGTGGCGGACGCGCCCGCGTCCCGTTTTCGCGCTGGCGCAATGGGCAAGCAGCTCGGCATTCGTTTCATTCCTGCCTCAGGCGCCGTTGCCGCCGACGATCGTCGGCATCAAAACCGCTTCGGCAGTGGTGCATGCAGGCGACGAACTGCAGATCGTCGGCTTCGCGCGTTCGCGCAGCGGCGGACGTTTGCGGGCCGGATACGGGACGGCAACGATCGTTTTACGATCGCCGTACGGCGTAGCGGCGCAAACGTCGGTGCGCTTGGACTCGTCCGGCGCGTTTGCAACGGCGCTGCGCGTGCCGCAATCCAGCGCGGCAGGGGAATACGCGGCGATCGCCACCGTCGCCGGTACGGCGGCCGGGACCGCCGTGCACGTGGATGCCGATGCGAACGGACTGTCGCTGTCGCTCGCGCAGCAGTGCGAAGGCGGTTGCGATCCCGGATCTGACGTTCCGCTGATCGTGCGAGCTTTGCGCGGCGGCATGCCGGCCGCCGGCGTGAACGTCACCGCGACGGTCATTCGCTCGCCGCACGCTTACGTCGAGCAATCGGCGGCGCAGCCGTGGGGCGTGGCGCGATGGTTTTCCTCCACGGTGACGACCGGCGCAGACGGCCGCGCATTGATCGAGATTCCGCACCCGACTGACGGGTTGGCTTCGACGTACGGAGTGCGCGCCCGATCCGGCGGTGCAACCGCCGACACGCGCATCGTCGTTCCGACGTCGCGCATCGCGCTGCGCGTTTCGCTGGACCGTGACGATGTCGGCAGCGGTACGCCCGCGGCCTTCGACGTTTACGCGACCGATGCCGCAACCGGCAAACCGATCGCCGGGATTACGGTGCGCGTGCAGCTGATCCACGGTTCTTCCGCGCAGCAGCAGACCGTTTCACTCGACGCAGGCGGCCACGCGCACGGGTCGTTCAGCTTGCCGCAAGTGGGTTCTAATCTGCTGGTTGCGCGCACGGACGGCGCGCAGCCTGCGATGGATGCAGCGCAGCTGCAGGTTGAACCGCAGACGATGCGCGCGCAAGCCGCGGCTAGTGCGAACGTTGCAATTTCGGTCGATCGCAAGCGCTATTTGGCAGGCCAGCAGGTGCGCGTCGATGCGTTTGCGCCAGGCGCATACGGCAATGCCTTCATCACTCTGGACAGCGCTGCCGGGACGCAAGTGCGCGTCGTTCCCACGCAGCACGGGCATGCGGCGGCCGCATTGCGGATCGACGATGCTCCGGGCGCCTTGGCGATAGGCGCGGCGTTCGTGCGTGACGGCGCGCTGCTGTGGGCAGATGCTCCGCTGGTTCTGGATGCTCCGGGACGACCCTTGAGTGCGCCGCTGCTGCTCGATCGCGCGTCGTACGCCGCAGGCGCCACGGCAACGGCGCGGATCGGCGACGTGCGGCCCGGCGCAGGCACGGTGATCGTTCGCGTGACCAAAAGCGCTCCCACCGGCTCTGCGCTGTTCGCCGGTGCGCCCGATCTGCTGGCGATCGGCACGACCGCCACGCAGGACACGGCCGGCGACGGCGCGTTGTGGCACCCATGGGTCGATTTCACCGGCGATCACGCGATCATTCAAACCTTCGTGCGGCGAACGAATCCGCCGGCCGACCTCACGATGACGCAGGCCGATACGGCCAGCTACTATTGGAAGGTCGAACGCCGTTCCGGCGATTCGGTGCAGCTGCTCGTCCCCGCCAAGCCGGGCAAGTACGTGCTGTCGCTGCTCAAAGTCGACGACGACGGCCGCGTGACGGCGGCATCGAGCGATTTGATCGTGCAGTGAGCGACAAACTCATGCTGCTGGACACGTACGGACTGGTGTACCGTGCGTTTTTCGCGCTGCCGCCGCTGACGACCACGCGCGGCGTGCCGATCAATGCCGCCTACGGCTTTACGCAGATGCTCAACAAGATCGCCGCGGACGAAAAGCCCACGCACATCGTCGCGGCGTTCGACAAAGGCATGCCCGCGCACCGGGTGGCGCTGTACCGTCAGTACAAAGCCCAGCGCGATCGGATGCCCGACGACTTGCGTCCGCAATTTGCCCTCGTTCGACGGATTCTCGACGTGAACCGGATTCCGATCGTCGAGATTGAAGGCGAAGAGGCCGACGACATCATCGCCACGCTCGCTCGACAGGCCGAACGGGACGGTCAAGAAACGGTGATCGTCACCGGAGACACCGATCTCTTTCAACTGGTCGACGCCAACACCACGATACTGATGACGCGGCGCGGAATCACCGAGCTCGGGCGATACGACGTTGCGGCGGTTCGCGAGCGCTACGACGGCCTGGAACCCGTGCAACTTCCCGACTACCGCGGGCTCAAGGGCGATCCATCCGACAACCTGCCCGGCATTCCCGGTGTCGGGGAAAAGACCGCGATAAAGCTGATTAAAGCAGCGGGTTCTCTCGATGCGCTCGTAAGCGATCCGGCTTTGGCCGGCTCGGCCAAATTGCGCGCGCTCGTCGAAGAGCACGGCAAACAGGCACAAGTGTGCCGCGACGTATCGGTTGCGCGCAAGAATCTGGATATCGCGCTGGATTGGGAGCAGTCGCGCTATACGCCGCCGGGCAACGACGAGCTGTACCGTCTTTACAGCGATCTCGAATTCAAAACGCTGCTGAGCAAGCTGGACGTGCCGCTGGAGATGCCGCTGCTGGAAACGCAGGAGCGCCTCAAAGGGCGGTACCGCTCGTACGTCGCCGCAACCGACCCGCCGGAATTCACGCAACTTGCGCGCGAGCTGGAAGAGCTCGTCGGCGCCGGTACGATTGCGTTTGCCGTCAAAGCCGGCGGCGAGCTCGGCGTGAGCGCGCAGTCGGGCACCGGACTGGGATTTACCGCCGGAGCGCTCGCTCACGAACCGGTTGCTGCGGCATTTGCAGCGCTGTGGGAAAGCGCGGCGCGCTTTGCCGCCCACGACGTCAAAAGCCTGTTGCACCTGCTGCACACGCACGGTTTTTCGCCCAAGCCCTTCGCCGACGACACAATGATCGGGGCGCATTTGCTCAATCCGTCGCGCACGTTCGCCCGGATCGAGGAAGCGGCGCAGGAAGTGCTGGCGCTCTCGGCCGGCGACGACGTTGCCGCGCATGCCGACGCCGTGCTGCGCCTCGCTCAGGCGGAGCGCGAGGCATTACAGGCGCGCAGCCAGCTTCGCCTGTATGAAGTAGTCGAAGTTCCGCTCGCGCCGGTTTTGGCGCAAATGGAATGGACCGGAGTCCTGGTCGATCCAAAGGAGCTGCACGTTTTAGCCAAAGAGATCGACTCGGCGGTAGAGCGGCTGCAAAAAGAGATCTACGATTTTGCCGGCGAGCAGTTCAACATCGGTTCGCCGATGCAGCTGGGCAACGTGCTTTTCGGCAAACTCTGTATTCCGGGCGGTAAAAAAACCAAGACGGGATGGGCAACGGGCGTCGAAGTGCTTCAGGGATTGGCCCGCGATTACCCGATCTGCGCCAAGGTTTTGGAATATCGCGAAGTCACGAAGTCTGAAGAACACGTATGTCGACGTCATTCCGGCGCTGACCGACAAGAGCGACGGGCGGCTGCGCACGATTTTCAACCAAACCGCCACGGCGACGGGCAGGCTGAGTTCGACCAATCCGAATCTGCAGAATATTCCCGTGCGCAGCGATCTCGGACGGCGGATCCGGCGCGCGTTCGTCAGCTCCCGCAGAGCAGTACGTGCTGCTGGCCGCGGACTACAGCCAAATCGAACTTCGCTTGATGGCGCATCTTTCGGGCGACGAAGCGATGCGCCGAGCCTTCGAAGAAGGTCAGGACATCCACGACTTCACGGCGCGCCAAATATTCAACGTGCCCGCCGGCGCGCACGTCGACGGCAATCAGCGACGCATGGCCAAATCGGTGAATTTCGGATTGCTGTACGGCATGTCGGATTTTGGTCTGGCGCAACGGCTGGAGATCGACAGGGCGCTGGCCAAAGCGATGACGCAAGCGTATTTCGCGCGTTTTCCCAAGGTGCGCGCGTACATCGAGAGCGTGATTGCCGGCGGACGCGATCTGGGCTACGTCAGCACGCTGCTGGGCCGGCGACGATACATGCCTGCGCTGCGTTCCAGCAATTACATGCTGCGCTCGGCTGCCGAACGCGAGGCGACCAACGCCCCTCTGCAAGGCAGCGCCGCGGACATCATGAAACTGGCGATGGTTCGAATTGCGGCGGGGCTCTCCCGTGAGGGGTTGGACGCGCGCATGCTGCTGCAGATACACGACGAAGTGATCTTTGAAGTGCACCGCTCGCAGCTGCGGCAGACGGCGCAGCTGGTGCGCTCGGAGATGGAAGGGGTCGTCGAGCTGGACGTTCCGCTGGTCGCTACGGCAAAGGTCGGAACGAATTGGTACGACGTGGAGCAAACGGATGATTTGTAACTTCGTCCTCGCACTCGTTCTGGCGGCCAATCCGGCGCCGGTTCCGACTGCGCAATCCTTGCCCCGGATCGCCCTGCACCTGCCGCGCGCAGTCGTCCGCGTTCAAGTTGCGGACACGGACGAGCAGCGCGCGCGAGGCCTCATGGGCGTGGCGCATTTGCCTCGCCGGACCGGAATGCTGTTCGTGTTCGAAACCGACGAGCCGGTCGCGTTCTGGATGAAGGATACGCTGGTCCCGCTGGACATGGTTTTCATTTCCGCGCAGGGCATCGTGCGCCAAGTGTACGCAAACGTGCCGGTGGTACCCGCGAGCATGGCCGACGGCGACATTCCGCTCGAGCAGGCCCGCGCCAAATACGTCATCGAGCTTCCGGCGGGCGAAGCACCGGCTGACGGATTGCATGCAGGGGCGCGCGTGTTGGGCCTGCCCCGCTAACAGCCGGAAACTGGCATGCCGGAATTGCCCGAAGTCGAAACGATCGTGCGGGGGTTGCGCCGCGCCATCGTCGGCAAAACGATCGCCCGCGCGCGCGTCACGATGAAAAAAATTGCGGTGGCGCCCGCCGGCGTTTCGTTCGAACAGGCGGTGCGCGGCCGGCGTATCTGCGGAGTTGACCGCCGGGGAAAATACGCCGTCATCGGGCTGCACTCGGGCGAGGCGCTCGTGGTCAGCTTGCGAATGACCGGGCGCCTGGTAGCCCTTGAGGCGAAAGGACGCGACTATCCGTACGTCCACGTCGTTCTGACCTTCTCGGACGGGACGGAGCTCGCGTTTGCCGACGTGCGCCAGTTCGGACGCATGCGCTTGGTCCGGCCCGGCGAGGCGTGGGATCGCGCCTTGGGCGTCGAGCCGCTTTCCGGGGACTTTACTCCGGAGGGCTTTATCGCTATGCTGTCGGGGCGGACAACGCCCATAAAGGCGTTTCTGCTCGATCAGCGGCGCATCGCGGGCATCGGCAATATCTATGCGTGCGAAGCGCTCTGGCAGGCCGGGATTCGTCCCGGCAGGCCCGCCGGAACGCTGACCAAACCGGCGATTCGCCGATTGCATCATGCCCTCGTCGACGTTCTGCAGCGCGCTATCGACATGCGCGGCAGCAGCGTGGACGACTACGTCGATGCAGATGGATTGAAGGGCGGCTTTCAAAACGCGCTTTCGGTCTATGGCAGAACGGGGGCTCCGTGCTCTCGCTGCCGCAGCGAAATCGTGCGGACCGTCATTGCGCAACGCGGAACCTGGTGGTGCCGCAAGTGTCAGAAATAATGCAAAATAAACGAAGGTAGGAACTCAAACAATCACTACGACCAACATCGCTCCCGTGCACGAAGAAGAAGACCAGCACGCGCTCGAGCAACGACTCTACGAAGAATCGCTCAAGGTCCTGGACGAAGGACAAGTTCTCAACGGCGTCATTGTGGCCAAATATCAGGACGAGCTCCTGGTCGACATCGGCGGCAAGTCCGAGGGCGCGCTGCCGTTTCGCGAACTTTCTCTGGCGATCGAACCAAAAGACTTAAAGGTCGGCGACACGCTCGAGGTGATGATCCATCGCATCGACGACATGGACGGTACGCTGTTTCTGTCCGAACGCCGCGCCCGCGCGCTCAAGACCTGGGAGAAGGTCATCGAAGCGCACGATCGCGACGAAGTGATCGAGGCGACCGTCACGCAGGTCGTCAAAGGCGGCGTCCTGGTCGATCTCGGCATGCGCGGCTTCGTTCCGGCTTCGCAGATCCGCCGTCAGCCGGTCGGCAATCTCGACGAGCTGATCGGCAAAAGCTGCGCCTCAAGGTCATCGATCTCGACCACAAACGGCATCGCGTAGTTCTCTCTCAGCGTCTGGTTCTGGAAGAGGAGTTGAACGCGAAGAAACAGGAGCTGCTCGGCACGCTCGAGGTCGGACAGATCCGCGAAGGCGTGGTCGTGCGGCTGGCAGAGTTCGGAGCATTCGTGGATCTGGGCGGCATCGACGGGCTCATCCACAACAGCGAGCTCGAGCTACGCCCGCATCAAACATCCCTCCGAAGTCGTGAAGATCGGCGACGTCGTCAACGTCGAAATCATGAAATTCGACCCGGACGCAAAGAAGGTCAGCTTGTCGCTCAAGCACACGCTGCCCGATCCATGGGACGAGCACGCCGACAAGCTGTACGAGACCAACAAGCTGTCCGCGCAGATCGTCAAGGTGACGCCGAACTATCTGCTCGTGGAAATCGTTCCGGGCGTTTTGGCGATGGTGCCCAAGGGCGAGTTCGATCCTTCGGCGCAGTTCAGCCCCGGCCAGGAAGTCGAAGTGACGCTCCTGACGATCAATCACTCGACGCGACGGATCACTGCATCGATTCAGCACGTCGCGGACGTTCCACCCGAAGAGATCGAGAAGTACGCCATCGACGAGGAAGTCGGCGCGCCGCCGGCACCGGAGGCCGCCGAGGTCAAACCGGAATAAGGAACCCGACGGTAGTGTGAGGTCGGCGGGTGACGAGGATCGGACTGACCGGCGGCATAGCGAGCGGGATGCGAGCATTTGCCGCTCGCACAGGATGTGCGATAGCGTTTGTGCTTGATGTGCGATTGATAGTTTGAGGTCGGCGGGTGGCGAGGATCGGACTGACCGGCGGCATAGCGAGCGGGATGCGAGCATTTGCCGCTCGCACAGGACGTGCGATAGCGTTTGTGCTTGATGTGCGATTGATAGTTTGAGGTCGGCGGGTGGCGAGGATCGGACTGACCGGCGGCATAGCGAGCGGGATGCGAGCATTTGCCGCTCGCACAGGACGTGCGATAGCGTTTGTGCTTGATGTGCGATTGATAGTTTGAGGTCGGCGGGTGGCGAGGATCGGACTGACCGGCGGCATAGCGAGCGGGATGCGAGCATTTGCCGCTCGCACAGGACGTGCGATAGCGTTTGTGCTTGATGTGCGATTGATAGTTTGAGGTCGGCGGGTGGCGAGGATCGGACTGACCGGCGGCATAGCGAGCGGGATGCGAGCATTTGCCGCTCGCACAGGACGTGCGATAGCGTTTGTGCTTGATGTGCGATTGATAGTTTGAGGTCGGCGGGTGGCGAGGATCGGACTGACCGGCGGCATAGCGAGCGGGATGCGAGCATTTGCCGCTCGCACAGGATGTGCGATGGACGTGTGCCTGATGTGCCATTGGCTTTGAGGCTCCGCGGTTGAGGAGAATCGGACTGACCGGCGGCATCGGCGCCGGAAAAAGTGAAGTAGCGCGGCTGTTCGAATCGCTCGGCGCGTACATCGTCGACACCGACGGGCTCGCGCGCGAAGCGGTTGCTCCGGGCAGCGACGGTTTGCGTGAAATTGCGCGCACGTGGCCCTCCGTCGTGCGCGACGGACATCTGGACCGTGCCGCTCTGGCGCACATCGTCTTCCACGACCCGCCGGCGCGCGAGCGCTTGAACTCCATCGTCCATCCGCACGTCCGCCGTTTGGCCGACGAACGCGACCGCTATGCCGCTCCGGGTCAGCTCGTCGTGCACGTGGTTCCGCTGTTGTTCGAAACCGGTTACGACCGCCGGGTCGATGCCAGCATCGTGGTCGTCGCTCCAATCGCGCAGCGGCTGCAGCGCATCGCTCGCCGCGATCGTATGACGCAGGAGCAGGCGCAGTCGCGCATGGCCTCCCAAATCGAACCCGAGCAGGCTCGCCTTCGAGCGGACTACGTGATCGACAACGACGGCGACTTTCTGCATCTTAAACAGCGCGTGCACGCGCTGTACGAGCAGCTGACCGGCAAATAGCTGCGCCGAACGCGGCAAACAGCAAAGGGGCCCGGTGAAGCACCGGCCCCTTTTCAAGCTACGCCAATGGACTACTCCTCTAGCTTTACTTGACGCTGCCATTATGCCACCATCCGGCGCGAGCCAAACGCGCTCGCCCGGCTTGTGCGTCAGCGGCCCCCGCGCAACACGCGTCCCGGGCGTTCGGCCGTAAACTGCCCGCGCAGCAGTACGGGCCGCCCGTTTACGAACACGTGATCGACGCCGTCCGGAAAGCTGTACGGGCGTTCGTAAGTAGCCGTATCCCGGATGCCCGCCGCGTCGAACACGACCACGTCGGCGAAATGCCCTACCGCGATGGCGCCCCGATTCGCTAGGCCGAAAATCGCGGCCGGCAGACCGGTCATGCGATGAACGGCCTGGACGATGTCGAGCGTGCCGCGGCCGCGCACGAATCGTCCGAACACGCGTGGAAACGTACCGAACGTTCGCGGGTGCGGAACGCCGCGCGCGGTCGGTCCGTTCAAGGCGCGAATCGACGCATCGCTGCCGACGCAACAGAAATCCGCCGACAGCACCGCTGCGACGTCGTCCTCGTTCATCGTGAAAAAAACGGCTCCGACTTGCAACCCTTCTTCGAGCAGAAGCCGAATGGCGGCGCGCGCCGGCGTCATTGCCCACATGCGCGCAATTTGGCTTACGAGCATGCCCGCCAGTTCGCCGTTTTTATCCGAAGCAACGTCGGTGATCAGCATGTCGCCCCATGCGTGCCCGTGTTTGAGATCCAGGTAGAGCGCCAGAGAGCTCGACTGTTGCGGATCCGCGAGCCGGTCGAGCGTCGCCTGCACGCCGCCGAAACGGCTTTGCGCCGGTAAAATCGTTGCCAGCTCCGTCCAACTGGCGACGTAAGGATACACGTCGCAGAACGCATGCAGTCCACTCGCCCGCGCGGCGTCGATCATTTCAAGCGTGCGGTGCACCTTACCCCAGTTGTTCTTGCCGGCGGCCTTGTGATGCGAGCACTGCACGATGACGTCCGCAATCCGCCCCACTTCGAGCGCTTCTTCGATCGCCGTCACCAGCTCGTCGCCCTCGTTGCGGACGTGCGAGGCATATCGCGGCGCTCCGGCATGGCGCGCCGCCGCCGCCATTGCCGTCAATTCGCGTCGATCGGCGTACATCGAAGGAGGATAGATTAGACCGCTGGATACGCCCAAGGCGCCTTGTTCGCACGCCTCGCGCACGGTCTGAGCCTGCGCCTCGATCTCGCCGGCTTCCAAACGCCGCTCGGAATCATCCGCGATCGTTTGGCGCGTCGTACCCAGCCCCACGAGCGTTGCGACGTTGAGAGCCACGCCGCTGCGTTCGACCAGCGAGAAAAATTCGTCCAACGTACGCCAGGCGACGTCGATGCCGAGCAGTTGCGCGCTGCGCTGCACGCGCTGCAGGCCGGGTCCGTGCAGCGGCGCAACCGACATGCCGCAGTTGCCGCCGATTTCCGTCGTTACGCCCTGCGCGATCTTGCCGTCGCAGCGCGGAAGCGCCAGCCACGATTCGTCCGAATGCGAATGTACGTCGATGAAGCCGGGCGCGAGCGTCTTTGCGGTGCAGTCGATTCGCGCAATCGCGTCGCGATCGCGCAAATCGCCTATCAATGCGATGCGATCGTTGAAAATTCCGACATCGGTGGTATAAGGTAATCGACCAGTGCCGTCGATTATCGTTGCGTTTTCGAGCACCGTCGATATCATCGAGCGATAGTCCTGTCTGCTGCTTCGTTTAACAGGCGGTCGAGTGGGTATTTACTCCCTGAAACTTTCTCACTTCGAGGTGCGAATCCAGTATGGCAATGCAAGAACAAACGCAGGGGCCCGGAGGCGGCATGACCGTTCGCGAAGCAGGCAAGCGTGGCGGTGAACGCGTGAAGGCCAAGTATGGTACCGAGTTCTACGAGGCCATTGGCCGCAAGGGTGGGGAAGCGACCAAGGAAAAGTACGGCCCCTCGTTCTATGAGGTGATCGGTCAAAAGGGCGGACAGAAGCTCAAACGCAAGACGTCCTAAACTCCTCTTTTTCTTTCCCACCGGGGTAACCAATGGCAAAACCCACCAAAGGCGAGTCTGACGACAAGCAGCCGGGTGGCGAGATGTCCGTGCGCGAGGCCGGCAAGAAGGGCGGCAACACCGTTCGGGACCGTTACGGCTCTGGTTTTTACGAGGAGATCGGCCGCAAAGGGGGCCAAGCGACCCGCCAGCGGCACGGTGTCGAGTTTTACGAATCCATCGGCCAAAAAGGCGGCAAGGTCGTCAAGGAAAAATACGGCGCCGATTTTTATGAAGAGATCGGCCACAAGGGCGGTCAGAAGGTCAAAAAGCTGATTGCCGAAGCGAAAAAGCAGCTCGGGACCGAGCCCGAAAAGGGCGAGGAGTCCTAGCTCGCCGGCCTGGGGCGCTGCAACGAGCGCAGCGTCCGATCGTACACTGAAAAATCCCGCGCGCTGAACAGCGCAAAGATCGCCCTACGCATCGCCGTATCGCTCCGCGTGAGGTGATCCATTACCGTCGCAAGCGCAATGCGCGCGGCCTGCTCGATTGGATAACCGTACGCGCCGGTGCCCAGCGAAGGAAACGCGATGCTGCGCAGCGCGTGTTCGTCGGCCAGCGCAAGCGCGCGCCGATACGCGCTTGCCAGCAATTGCGCATCCGTTTCCATTCCGCGGTAGATCGGCGCGACGGCGTGAATGACGTACCGCGCGTGCAAATCGCCCGCGCCGGTGATGACGGCGCTCCCGGTAGGGCACGAGCCGATCGCGCGGCACTGCTCCATAATCGCACGGCCGCCCGCGCGATGGATCGCGCCGTCCACGCCGGCGCCCCCGGCAAGCTGCTCGTTGGCAGCGTTGACGATGGCATCCGCGTGCAGCAGCGTGATGTCGCTTTGGACGAGTTCGATCACGGCCCCGGAGCCTGTACGGCGCCTTCCACTCGGCCAAGGTGAATGTCGCTCGTGTTGAAGTTGACCGTGATCGACGCGACCCGCAGCGTTTCGTCGCCCGTGCGCAGCAGCGACTGATGCGAGAGCGAGAGAATTTTGGTCGCATTGGTCCACTGCACCAGATCCGTATCGAACGATCTGCGCACGCCGTCCTTGGAGTCCAGTGCCGCGATGTGGACTTGACCCATCGCAGTGAAATCCAGCGTCTGCGTGTTGATGGAAGCGTGCTCGGCCGCAATGCTCAAATACGGCTTTCCCTTTTTGTAGAGTATGCCGTTGCGCACGCCGTCGACTGTAGCAAACGTTCCGTCCGGCGACATTTGCGCGCGCTGGTATTCGAAGGTCCAGGAATGCGTGCTGAAGCGGTTGCCGTTCACGCGGCCGCCGCGAAGCGTGATGGGCTGCGTTCCCGGAGGCAGCGGCGCACTCTCGCGGCCGGCTAGAATTATCCCGACGACGAACCAGATCACCAGGATCGCGCCCGCAATCAGCGCAACGGCGCGAACGTTAAACGCTTTCACGTCCGCGTTTGCGAGCGAACCCAAAACAGAGGATCGCCGCGTACACCGCCGCGAGTGCATAGATGACGGGATTGGGTCCGATTCGGGCAAACACCGATCCCGGCGGCATGCCGATTCGTCCGAACACGACCGCCTCGCGATTCAAATCGGTGCGTTGCGTCCACGCGCCGTTCGGAGCGACGATGCCGCTGATTCCCGTAGACGCCGCTTGAACTACCCACTCACCGGACTCGATCGCTCGCATTTGCGCGATCTGCGCATGCTGATACGTTCCCGAGCTGGGGCCGAACCACGCGTCGTCGGTCGGGATCACTAAAAACTGCGCGCCGTTGCGGATCTGCGCGTGGACCAAATCGGCGAACGCGGATTCCCAGCAGATCAGCGGCGCAAACAGCATCCCGCCTGCGGGAATCACCGTGTCGGTAGTGCCGTGCCCGAAGCGGCCGATGAGGCCGGCATACGGCAGCCATGCGAACAGGGCCGGCGCAGGAAGCGATTCGGCGAACGGCACGAGCTGACGCTTGTCGTAGATGTCGATCAAATATCCCTGCGGTCCGTAGGTGTAGAGCGCGTTGTACTCTTTGAGGCCTTCGCTTGCCCAGTGGCGATCCAAACTCCCCACGGAGAGCGTCGCGTTCAACGATTTCGCCAGCCGGCCGAACCGGGCGCGCAAGCTGCCGTCGGTGGCCAGCAGCGCATGCAGCTGTGCGCGCTGCTGCGGGGTTGCCGCGTTCCAATCCCAATAGAACGGCGCATCGTCCAAGTCGGCGGTGATCACGGTTTCGGGCCAAACCACGAGCTGGGGATGCAGTGCCGCGAGCGTTTTGGTCAACGACGTATAGCGCGCAACGCTATGCGGCAGCGTCTGCGGATCCCACTTGATCGATTGCGAAATATTGCCCTGCACGGCGGCGACGCGCATGTCCGGTGCGGCGGCGTGGCGCGCGGGCCAGGCGAAAAAGCATCCCGTCCATGCGAGGGCAATCGCCGCAACGACCACCGCGAAGGTACCTGCGACGCGCCGCTCGAGCGCCTGCGCGGCATACGCGCCGAGCAGCATGACGACGAACGTGACGCCGTAACATCCGGCGTACGCGGCAAAGACTGCCAGCGGCGTATCGGTTTGAGTGTAGCCGATCTGCGCGAACGGAATACCGGTTACGCCGACCGATCGCAGCCATTCCAAGACCGCGAACGCAGCGGCGGCTGCCGCCGGAGCCGCCCATGCCGGCGCCCAGCGCAGCGCGGCCTGCGCGCACAACGCCGTGAGCGCGAACGACAGCGCATCGACTACGGCAGGGATCAGCACGATGGCGAAGGCCAGCGGACCGACGTAGCTGCCCACCGTATAGGTAAACCACGAAAAGTTGATCGCGAAAAAAACCGTCCCGGCGAACCATCCGGCAAAGAAGGCGCGTTTCCAGGAGAGGCGTCCCCATGCCCAGAACAGCGCCGCCGCCCCGAGCGGCGCAAGCCATGCCTGACCGGTTTTGGGGAATGCTAACGCGAGCGCAACCGCGCCGAGCAGCGAAGCGAAGAGCTCGAGCGCACGCACGGAGGTGCCGATGCTACGCAAACTAATTTTTGTGGTCTGTGCCGTAGCGCTCACGCTGGCCTCGTGCGGTCGTCAGGTTACGCCCGATCGCGGTCCGGGCGGGGGTGAAGCGGGCCTGGTTTCCGGC
Organism: Vulcanimicrobiota bacterium; assembly: GCA_963777315.1. Lineage (GTDB taxonomy): Bacteria > Vulcanimicrobiota > Vulcanimicrobiia > Vulcanimicrobiales > Vulcanimicrobiaceae > CAVYEM01. Next base: position 259,981 of record CAVZQC010000002.1, on the reverse strand, counting down.
CAAATGCAGATCAAATTCGCGACCCAAGGCCCGCTCGACTTCGTCAACAACTTCTACGTCCTTGCCTTCAATACGAGCGGTACCGGAACCGAACCGTACGCGCAGAACGGCAGCCAACAGCAGAACTGGCTGAATTACTCGTTTGAAATCGTCGTCGGCCAGCCCAACTTCGCCAGCCAGGTTCAGGTCGCGCTCTGGCAGTTCGTGACCACCCAGAGCACCAACGGCGGCACGATCAAGCAGCCGTACCGCATTCAGTACAACCCGCAGGACATCGTGCTCAATCCCAACTGCAACGGGACGCAAACGCAGTTCTGCCTGACGATTTACCGCCATGTATTCAACGGCATCACCGCGACCGCGGCTCCGTCGGCATCCCCGACGGCCGGCGCCACCGCCTCCGCAGCCCCCACCTCCTCGCCCATCAACGGACCGGCGTCGACGTGGTTCGTCAATTGGTTCGTCGCCTCGCCCAACGGCAATCCGTCCGGGCAAGTGATTTCGGCCGCGGGACCGTTCGGCGTGACCGATACGACGTTCATCCAGCAATACGACATGACGACCGCGTTCGACAGCCCGTGGACTCAGGGGCTGCCGCCCGTCGTGCCGAGCGCGCCGAGCCCCTCTTCCCAAATCGTCGGCGGCGAGGTGCTGAACAGCCCGTAAGCGGGAAAAAGCCCGTCATGCACGAGACGATCGAATGCGCGCACGAGGAGTGCAACTGCGTCCTCACCGCGGAAATGCAAACCGAGCAGTACTGCAGTCAAGCCTGCAAGAATTCCGCGGAGAACGGGATAGAAACCGAAACCTGCGACTGCGGTCATCCGCAGTGTGACGTACCGTGATTGCGGTTCTTGGTATCGAATTTACGGATAGCCGAAGCCGTTGAAGCTCGAGGGGATCATCGAGCCGCGGCTGGTCAAGCCGAAGCTGGCCGCGTGTGAGGGAAACGCCAGCAGGTTGATCGTCGCGTTGAGCTCGCGCGCGTTCTGGTTGTAGCTGAGCTGAATCTCGTAACAGTCGCCGATGATGCGGCTGTAGTAAATGGATTTGTTCTCGATGCGCGCGCCGGACTTCCAGTCGACGTCGCCTTGAAACTGCAGCCACGCGTTGCGCCCGAACGGCGTCGAGAACTGGGCATTCGTGGAGTAGAAGCCCTGTCCGGGTCCCGGACTGAAAGCGCCGGTCAGAACGACGTACGACTGCGAGGTCGGACGGGCAGTCAGTTGATAGGCCACGGGCTGCGCCATTGCGTTGAACGCGGTTGAAAAGTTCAGCGCCAGATTGTACGCGTCGCCGTTGTAGATACGCAGGCTGTCGGTTGCGAACTTCGTGTTCTCGCTGTTCTGCAGGTCCATCGTGGAGAACGGCACCGCTGCAGGGCCGTTGTAACTCTGCGCGTTGTACGAGATCACGTTGTTGAGATGCGATCCGATCTGCGTGGTGAGCGTCATCTGCTGCTGAATGCTCGCCTTGAGGTCGCCGGTTCCGTACGCGAACTGCTCGAGGTTGACGTTGGCGCTGAAATCGCTGCCGAAGACCTTATACAGCGCCGGTCCCACGTTCAGCGCCAAGTCCGCCCGCGCCGTGGTTTCCGGCGTGGAAGGCTCGTTGTACTCGCCGATGGTCAGCGTGGGCGCAATGGGAAAGAGAAAATGCGAGAGGAACGTGTACGGCCTGATCTGCAGTTCGGGTTCCTTGTTGATGCCGTACGGCGTCTGCGCAAACGTTTTTTGATAGGTCAGCTCGTAGTCGGCGGCGTGCGTGCTCCAATGCAGCAGATCGTTCACGCTGGCGGTCGAATTCGAAAAGAACGTGCCGTAACCGTAGTCGGTCTGCGAGCGGCTCAGGTTCGCACTGAAGCTGTTCTGCATCGTCGTTCCGAACTGACGCGTGTCGGCAAAGCCGAAGCTGTCGGAGCTGGCCTGCGAGCCCGTCGACTGGCGCGTGAAGTTGTACGTTTGCGATTCGGTCGGTCCGCTGTGGATCACTTGCGCGCTCAATCCCTGCGTGGGCGGGAATTGCGTGAACGGCCCGTACGCGCTCTGGTAGCTGTACTGCAGCTGCCCGTGCAGCGCTTGTGAGAAATTCTCGGTGTCCTGCAGCCCGAAGTTGTAGTTGGTGTTCTGCGCGATGCGGTCCTGAACGCGCTCGACCGCGATGTTGGTCGAACGCCGTCCGTTCTTTTTGTTGATCGTACCGGTGTAGCCCAGCGTCACGCCCTGCTTGCTGTAGAACTCGATCGTGTAATACCCGTAATAATACTGATCGTGCCCGAAGCTCAGGCGCGAACGCGCGTAGTAGCCCTGATACGAGTTGTAGCCTAAATCGGGAAAAAACTGCGAGCGCTGCCGGTCGTCGCTCACGCTGCGCAGCGGAATGATAACGCGCGGCAGAAAGAAGACGGCCACCGCCCCGAGCCAAAGCACCGCTTTGGAGATGACGATTTTGTCGCCGGGAATGACGTCGATCGAACGGCCCGTTACGTGATAGCCCGAACGCGGGCGTTCGCAGGTCGTCAGCGTCGCGAAGTTTCCGTGCGCCACGCCGTGCTGATCGGTTCGCAGGTCGCGCGCGCCGAAATACAGCAGTCCCTGTTCGACGCCTTGCGAGCTCTCTCCGCGCCCGTGGTACAGCGACGCCTTTTGCGCAACGGTGTCGAAGGTGATCGAGTCGCCGTACAGCACCGAGTCCTTGGTGCGGTTGATGATGTAGGGATTGCCGGTGACGGTGATCGTTCGCACGCCGTCGTAGTGTGCGCGGTCGCCGACGAGCACTTCGTCCTGATAAAAGATGTGCACGTTGCCCGTGGCATCGCCGGGTACGCCGGGCTTAGTGCTGCCGGCCAGTTTATCGGCGAGCACCGCGACATATCCGGGCCGCAAGGTCGGAACGCCGGTGGGCGAGGGCGACGGGCTCTCGTTGGGACGGGCACCGATGGACGGCGCGCCGGTATGGCGCTCCAGGAACACCGGTCCCGCCGTGCCGGCAGGCAGCGGCGTCATCGTGGGAACCGGTGGCGGCGTGAGCGGCACCGAGGTCGGAAAAGGCGTGGCGTACAGCAGTCCGGGGCCGCCTTGCGCTCCGGGAACGGGGGTTGCAGGCGCGGTAGCGGCCTGCGCGACGTAGACGTGCTGCATGCGGGCGGCGCAGCTTTGACCGTGCAGCAGTTTGAGCACGCGTTGGGACTGCGGATCGTCGAACGTCTGCGCACCGGAGAGCTGCGGTCCAAGCACGCCTGCGCCCAGTGCGAACAAACACGCCGCGGCGCGCCATGCGCGCCGTTCTTTGCGCGCGCAGGTCAAATTAGTGCTCTTCACTCCAGAGCAAGACCAAGCCGGCGACACCGAACACGATATTCGGCAGCCACGACGCAACGTAGGGGTTGAGGCGATCCGTGCTTCCGAATGCCGATGCCGCTTCGGTCATGACGTAATACACAAAGAACGCCACGACGGCCAAAGCCATTCCGGTGGCTCGCCCTTTCTTGCCGAACTTGATCGCCATCGGAAGCGCGATGAGCACGCCGATGAAAGCGGCGAACGGAAAGGCGAGCTTGTCGGCCAGATTGACCTCGAGATTGCCCAGCGCTTCGCCGCCGATGCCCTGCGAGCGCAGCGCGTTGACTTGAGCCGACAGCTGTTTGGAATTCATCGTCCATGCGTCGCTGTTGGCGGTGCTCATGAACTGCGCCGCGCTTTCGGCCAGCGGCAGACCGATGCGCACCTCGGGCTGCTTTGCCTGCGTCGTCATGTAGCCTTCGCCGTTGTAATACGTGATGACGGCATTGGTCATCACCAGCGTCGCACCGTCGACTCGCGCCGTCTGGGCTTGAATCGTTTGGTTCCAAAAGCCGTTGCGTCCGGGTTTGAATATCTGTACGCCGGCCATCGTTTTGCCGTCGGGCAGCACTTGACTGACGAAGAATACGTTGCCGGTATCGGGATCCTTGCGGAAGAATTGCGGCTCGACTGGCAGCGACGCGGTGTGATAGATGATCTGATAGAACGTGCGCGTAGAGAGATCGACTGCCTTGGGCGCGATGTACTCGTTCATGCCGTAAGCCAGAAGAAACGCGCACGCGCCGAAGATGAACGGCGTAAGCGACAAACGCCAGAGCGACACTCCCGACGTGCGGATGGCGTTGACCTCGTTATCGGCCATGAGGCGCCCCATGCCCAGCAGCGTTGCGAACAGGGTCGCGAACGGGAACGCCATCGGAATCGACTGCGGAATCCGAAACACGACGAAGCGCATGACCAGAAAGAACGGGGCGTTCTGCGTGATGAGGTATTTTGCCGCCAGAAAAAATATGTTGAACGCCCAGAACAAAAAGAACGCCAGAAATGCGAATACGAACGGCGCCAAAAATTCGCGCAGGACGTAGGAATCCAGAATCGGCAAGCGCAGTTGGCGCAGCAGGCCGATGGGCGCCGCGCGAGTTCCGGGTACGGAGGCCATTGCTCCGGCTTTCGCTGAGCCTAGTAGTCCCGGTATGCGGTCAAAACGCGCGAAACGTACGCGCGCGTCTCCGCGTACGGAGGAACGCCGTGATACTGATCGACCGCACCCGGGCCGGCGTTGTATGCCGCGACCGCCAGCGTCGCATTTTGCTTGTAGCGCTGCAGCAGTTCGTGCAGGTAGCGCGTTCCGCAGTCCACGTTTTGCACGGGATCGAAGGGATTGCTGATGCCGCACGACGCTGCCGTGCCCGGCATGAGCTGCATGAGCCCTTGCGCGCCCGCGACGCTGACAGCGGAAGGATCGCCTGCGGACTCGGCCATGACGACGGCGTTGACCAGTCCCGGCGCCACGTCGTTGCGGTCCGAGGCCGAATCTATCAAACTCTGCAGCTGGCCGGGCGTAAGCGCGTTGGGCGCGTACGGCAAATAGCCGCTTCCGCTGCATCCGTAGAGCAGCCCGAGAAGCATAACCGAACCCAGCAGCTTCCTCATTGCAAATCGCACAGTTCTTGTATCGGACTTTAGCGGCCTGCGCAGTAGTACCGGGCACGGATTTGCTTGACCCTGGAGCAGGCTGCAGGCGCTGAAGGCGGCTCCAGAAAACGTTGGTCTTTTCCGTTGTTGCACTGCACCCACGCGAGGAGTCTTATGCGATCAACCTTTAGGGCGGCAGCTTCCTTGCTATGCATCGGTATGGCGCTGTCCGCATGCGGAGGGCACTCTTCCGTCCCGCCTATCGCCGGCGCTGGGCCTTCCGGCAATTCTTCGGGCCCGACCACCGAAAGCCAGGCCCAAGCGGTCATCGGCGCCGTCCCGCATCCCACCGGACGTTTGGCCATCAGCGATCTCGGCCGGCGTTCAGCGAACGAACCCGTCAACGTCGCCGTGACGTTGCGCTATAATCATCAATCGCAACTGGACGAGCTGGTACGCGAACAAAGCGACCGGCTTTCCGGCATGTACCATCATTATCTGACGACCGCTCAATTCAACGGCTACTACGCGCCTACGGCAGCGCAGGAAACCGCGGTCGTCGATGCGTTGCGCGCTGCGGGCTTTACGATCACGCACCGCTTCGACAATCGCACCATCGTCGATGCAACTGCGCCCAGTTCGGCGGTCGAACGGTTCTTCAGCACGCAGATGCATACGGTCAGCCAAGGGAAATTCGGGCGCCGCTACATGAACGTCAAAGCGCCCACGATTCCCTCGCGCATCGCGGACTACATCAAAGACGTCTCGCTCAACGACCTCATCGTCGTGCATACCGGCGCGGATTCCGCCCGGCATGCCGTCGATTCGCGCATCAGCGTTCCGGCGTTTTCTGCGCGGCGTACGACGGCCGTGCATCCCTCGGCCGGGAACGTATTGCTCAATCCGGGCTTCGAAACCGGCCGCGTCAACGGCGGCTGGATCCAATGCGGCAACATTAACGCGTCGGTGACGACGGCGCATCCGCACACCGGCCGCTACGACGAAAAATCAGGAAACGGCAGCAGCGAGCCGAACGGCGACACGGGCGTCTGCCAGCAGGTCACGATCCCCGCTAGCGGCGTGCTCACCTTCTACGTCTATCAGCTCTCCGACGAAACCGACACGACGTACGCGTGGCAGGAAGCCGACCTGCTCGACGGCAGCGGCAACGTCGTGCAGAACTTCTACTACAGCGTCAACAATCAGGCCGGCTGGGTGCAAAAGAGTCTACAACGTGAGCGCCTACGCCGGTCAAACCTACTATCTGTATTTCGGCGTGCACGGCGACGGCTACCGTTATCTGTACACCCAGCAGTTCGTCGACGACGTCAGCCTTTCGGGCGCCACCTCGACGCCGACGCCTTCGCCCACGTCAACGCCCACGCCCAAGCCGACGAACTCTCCGTCTCCTACACCCAAACCGTCGGGCTCGCCAAGCCCCACGCCCAAACCGACCAACAGCCCGACACCGGCGCCGGGCGGCTGTAACGGCGCGGCTGCACTGGGCGGTCCGCTGAGCGGTTCGCACGGCTGGTACGCTACCGGCGTAGCCAAAGCGTTCGACTATCCCGTGCAGCACGGCTGCAACGGTGCGGGCCAAACGGTAGCGGTCGAGATCGACACGCCGATCAACACCGGCGACGTGAGCACGTATTTGAGCTCCGCAGGCGTTTCGCATACGGGCACCATCACCAACGTCGCCGTTGACGGCGGAGGCAACTCCTCGAGCAGCGACTACGTCGAAACTGCGCTGGACGTGGAAACGATAGCGGGTCTTGCGCCGGGCGCGAACATTCGCGTCTACAACTTCCCCGATCTGAGCGATCAAAGCATCGAAGACGGATACAACACGGCCGTTTCCGACGGTATCGCGACGGTGGTCAACTCCTCGTTCGGAGGCTGCGAATCGGGCGACACGTCGTTCGCCAACACGACGAATTCGATCGCGCAGCAAGCCGCATCCAAGGGGATGACGTTTTCGGCTTCTTCGGGCGACTCGGGAAGCAACGAATGCAGCGGTTCGCTGGGCGTAAGCGCTCCGGCGGGCGGCCCGTATTTCGTCTCGGTCGGCGCGGTGAACTTCACGAGCAACAGCTCTACCGGTGCGCTCACCAGCATCACCGCCGGCAGCGATTCGGGCAACGGCTTCCAATCCGGCGGCGGCGTTTCGACGGTGTTCGCGCTGCCGAGTTACCAGTCGGGCGTTTCGGGCGTGCATTCGTCCGGACGCAATCAGCCCGACGTTTCCCTCCCGGGCGTCGGCGTCGCGGTATACGCGGCCGGGCAAGGCGGATGGTTGGAGGTCGACGGCACGTCGTGGTCGTCGCCCGAATTCGTCGCCTTCATGGCCGAAGTCAACCAGCTACGCAACACGCACTACGGATTCGTCAATCCGAATCTGTACACGGCGTTCAAAAACGCAGCCTACTCCGACTACACCGACGTCACGTCCGGCACCAACGGTGCGTACAACGCGGTTACCGGCTACGATCTGGTGACCGGGATCGGCGCGCCCAAAGGCTGGACGCTGGCAAACGCGCTCTAACGCGCAATCGGTCCCATGCAGAACGGGCCGGCGCGATGCGCCGGCCCGTTCTTGGAGTGAGGCGCGGCTGTAAGAGCTGTGCGAGCGCGTGATGTGCCAATGACAGCGCAGGATCAGACTCAACCGCCGGTGCTTTAAGCAGACCGGACGCGCAACGATGCGCAGGCCGCGAAAGATGCGAAAGCGCGGGGAACAGTCAAAGACCGCCACATGTATCCGCCGATGTGCGGCCAGTGCGGTTTGGATAGAGCCCGAAACGACTATGCCGGGTCGCTGCGCGTTCATGGAAACACCCCCAGGACTGGCTATTATACCCGTTTGGGGCAGGCCTATCGCCCCCGCGATAGGTCGTTAGGCCCAACGGCAGGCGGCGGCCACCGCAGTCGTTGGCGGCAGGCCGCTTTGGGGGTAGAGTGGACGCCGTGACCGCGATTTTTGCCAAGCGCGACGTGCGCTGCCCGTTCAGCGCCGCTATCGAAATGGTTCAACGCTTTCACGCCAAGGGTGCCCGCCACAGCGTGGGTCCATCCGAGCATCTGCGCGCCGGCGTGCAGTGCGAACTGGTCGAAGTTCCGGACCACACCGATACGACGCGCCTTCACGAAGCCGCCTTGCTTCGCTGGAAAGCCCGCTCGTGGTTCCCGTTGCCGGCGATGACGGGCTTGATTACGGTGCGTCCGAATGGACCCGTGACGGAGCTGCGCATGGAGGGCAGGTATGCGGCCCCGCTGGGCCTGCTCGGACGAATATTCGACGCGATCGTCGGCAGGCACATCGCTCAGCGCACGGTCGAGCGTTTTTTGGACGAAGTGAAAAGCTACGTCGAGCGCGAGTGGGAGATCGAGCGGCGCGAGCACGAGCCTGCGCTTTAAGAAGCCAGCTGCACGAGTTTGCCGCGGTCGACTTCGACGATGCGTCCGCCTTGGCGGCGCAGCGCGCCTTCCGCTTCGAATTTGGGAAGCAGCCGCTGGACGATCTCTTTTATCGTGCCGGCGAGTCTGGCGATTTCGGTCTGCGTCATCGTCGGAAGCGGCGGCAATGCGGGTGAAAGACCCTGCGCCGGTGCCGCATACGAAAGCAAAACGCTGGCGATGCGCGCAGCCGCCGGCTGAGCGAGCAAAAGCGCGAAGCGATCAAGAATTGCGCGCGTGTGCTGTGCGTTCAGATCCGCCAGCGCGCCAAACAGCGCGGGATCCGCTTGGAACTGCCGGCGCACCGCCTCTACCGGAAACAGCAGCACCGTAGTGCCCGCAGTTTGCGCGATGTAACGCACCAGCGTGGGCCCGCGGTCGATCAGCGCCGCTTCACCGAACACGTCGCCGGGAAGCGCATCGAACAGCACCTGCTCGCGCCCGCTGTCGCTGGCCAGAACGGCTTGCACGATTCCCGCTTCAACCAGACCGACGTACGGCCACGCGATGCCTTGTTCGACCACGGCGCGATCGCGTTTGATGATCGCGCGCCGAGCTTGCGGCGCGAGCGCGGCTATCGAAGCCGGCGAACCGTGCGCAAACACCGGCGAGCGATCCATGCACGATGCGCTGTCGCCCAGCGGCGGGCGCATTTTGCGCAGCACGATTTCCCAGTGGTGCTCGCCTAACCGCCGCTGTGACCAGGCATACGTCGAACGGCGGGTTTGCTCGAGCTCGATGTGCAGCGGGCGGGCGTCGTGGTCCGTGACGACCACGAGGTTTTGACCGTCGGCGAGGCCGTCGAAAGCGCGCAATATCCCCGCATGCCGCTGCGGCGGCGGCATGGTTCGCACGTCCATTCGGCGCTCTATCGTCTGCATTGACGGAAAAGTCGCAGTTTTATGGCCACCCCAGTCGTTCCGGGCGCCGGCGCTCCGGCGCTACGCTAATGGTGCTATGGCTTACATTATCGCCGAACCCTGCGTGGGAACCAAAGACAAATCATGCGTGGACGTGTGTCCGGTGGATTGCATTCATGGCAAGGACGAAGATCCGCAGTTGTACATCGATCCCGAAGTGTGCATCGACTGCGGAGCCTGCGTGTCGGCCTGCCCCGTCGAAGCCATATTCGCCGACAGCGATCTGCCGGAAAAATGGTCCGACTTCACCGAGCTCAACGCCGAGTACTTTCGTAAGACTCCCGCTTAGCCAGCCCGTTAAGCCGCGGCCGGCGAGGTGCGTACCCGCCGTTATCAAAAGATACGGCGGCACCAGAATATGCCGGCTTTAGCCCAAGATACCGCGCCCAACAAACCAGCCGACGCTACGACCGAACTGGCCGTGGAAGGGATGACGTGCGCGTCGTGCGTCGCCCACGTGACGCGCGCACTGGCGGAAGTCCCCGGCGTTGCGGACGTGCAGGTCAATCTGGCCACGGAGCGCGCTCGCGTCGATCATGCCGCTGCAATCAGCGCGCAGGATCTCATTGCCGCCGTCCGGCACGCCGGATACGGCGCTGCTCCCGCGCCGGCCGGTGATTCTTTCCACGACGTCGACGCGCAGCGGCGCGACGCGGAGCTGCTGCGCAAACGGCGTCTGTTGGTCTTCGCCATCGTGTTGTTCGTGCCGGCGATGATCGTCGGCATGGCGGTGCCGGACTTTGCGAATAAAGACTGGGTCATGTTTGCGCTCACCGTTCCGGTCTGGGCGATCGTGGGATGGAGCTTTCATCGCGGCGCGATCGTCAAAGCGATGCATGGGGCGGCCAACATGGATACGCTGGTATCGCTCGGATCGAGCGCGGCCATGGCGTACTCGATCTATGCGACGATCGCCATGCGGCCCGCATACTACGAAACGGCAAGCGCAATCGTTACGCTCATCTTCTTGGGCAAGTACTTGGAGACCGCGGCCAAAGGAAAAAGCAACAGCGCGATTCGCGCGCTGTTGCACTTGCGCCCCGATATCGCGCGGATCCGCGATCGCGACGGGGCGGTGCGCGAAGTGCCGTCGGACGCCGTTGAAGTCGGTGACGAAGTGCTGGTTCCTCCGGGCGAACGCCTGCCCGTCGACGGCATCGTGTTACAGGGCCGCAGCGCCGTCAACGTTTCAGCGCTGACCGGAGAATCGTTGCCGCAAGAAGTCGAGCCCGGGATGGCGGTGCGCACCGGAACGATCAATGGTGACGGCGCAGTGGTCGTGAGAGCAAGCGCCGTGGGTGCGAACACGACGCTCGCGCACATCATCGAAATCGTTCGGCACGCGCAAGGTTCGACGCCGCCCGTTCAGCGCTTGGCCGATCGCGTCGCCGGGGTCTTCGTGCCGGTCATCCTCGCGATTACCGCTGTGACGTTTGCGGCGTGGTTGCTGAGCGGCCACGCGTGGTCGGTAGCGCTGCCCGTTGCAGTTGCCGTGCTGGTGGTTGCATGTCCGTGCGCGCTCGGCTTGGCTACGCCGATGGCCGTGATCGTCGGCGTCGGACTGGGCGCAAAACACGGAATGCTGTTCAAGGATGCAGAGGCTCTGGAAAAACTGCGCTCGGTCGGCGCAGTGGTCTTCGACAAAACCGGAACGCTCACGCAGGGCCATCCGCAAGTTGCGCGCGTGACCGGATGCACGCAGCGCGTCGACGAAAACGCCGTGCTGGCAATCGCCGCCGCTCTGGAACGTAACTCGTCGCATCCGTTAGCGGGCGCGGTCGTGCGCGCCGCGCAGCCGCTTGCGGCCATTGCGGCTACGGACGTGAACGCGGTGCGCGGCAAAGGTCTTACGGGAACGGTGCTCGGCAAGCCCGCCGTCGCCGGAAACGCGGACTTCGTGGCGGACGCAGGCGTTTCGGTTCCTCCGGCCCTGCGCGACTCGTCCGATTCGACGGCGATTTTCGTCGCCCACGGCGGTGAGTTAATTGGTGTAATCGCGGTGCACGACGCCGCTCGCGCCGGTGCCGCGGAGGGAATCGCCGCTCTTGCAAGTCTCGGTGTGGAATCGTACGTAGTCAGCGGCGATGCGCAGTCGCCTGTACGCATGCTGGCCGAACGCATAGGCATTCCGCTCGCCAACGCGACGGCGCAGATGTTGCCCGAAGACAAGGCGCATTTCGTGCGCGAATTGCAAAGCACCGGACGCCAAGTGGCCTTCGTCGGCGACGGCATCAACGACGCGCCGGCGCTGGCTACGGCCGACGTCGGTATCGCGATGGGCGGCGGAACCGACGTCGCGATGGAGACCGCGAAGGCGGCGATCGTGTCCAACGATCCGGCCGCGGTTGCGTCGGCGATTCTGCTCTCACGCGCGACGATGCGAACGATCCGCATGAACCTGTTTTGGGCGTTCGCCTACAACGTCGTTCTCATTCCGCTCGCAGCTCTCGGAATCGTGCATCCGATATTTGCAGCGGCGGCGATGGGCATGTCCAGCCTGTTCGTGGTAGGCAATTCGCTGCTGCTGCGCCGCAGAATCTAGACTATCGTTTGCGACGTGGACTCGTGCCGCTCCGGAAGTACGTCGTACTCTAGCAACGGCAATTCGCGTCCTGTTTCTAGTGCAATTCTCGTACCGATACGGCGCGCTCCCATATGAAGGTAGAACCCTTCAGCGTTTGGATCACTGTGGATAGCAAAGGCGCGACAACCATTGGCGCGCGCGTGCCGGACGGCGTGTTCCCACATTACGCGCCCGACACCAGTTCCAATGACTTCCGGCTCGAGCCAGAAATCGTTGAGAAGCGTTTCGCTGGGCTGCGACAGGAACCCAAAAAAGCCGACAATCATTCCACCGCGCAGTAGAACGTATACCGGATCCTGCTCGAGGTATTGCGGAGACACCGATAGAGCGTCTTTCACCTGATTCATGAACCTCTCGTCGTAGCCCCAGCGGGCCTTCGATCGGAACGCCAAGTCCGATAAGGCAGCAGCCTCGCAAGCCACCGCGCGACGCAGTGACACCGCCGGCTTGGAAAACCTGTCTCGGATGCTGATTCAGCGCCTCCTTATCCGGCGGTCAGGCCGTATATTGCGCGGTGCAGTTTAACTACGGACTAAAGTCTATCCGGGGCGCTTGACTGCGCGATGAATAGGCCGGGTCGGGACTCACTCAAGCAATTGATAACGGGTCGACCTTCCAGCACCTTCGGAGCGCAGCACGCCTTTTTGCACGAGATCGCTTAAGTCGCGTGTGGCGCTTTCGCGTGAGGTTTGCGCCAGGCGTTGCCAATTCTTTGTCGTAATGGCGCCTTTGAACCCGTGTAATACATGTGTCAGCGCCTTACGCTGGCGATCGGTAAACGTTACGGAACCGTGGCGGGCCCAAAATGTATTCACATCAAGCACGCGCCCAAGCGTGTCCATAGCGCTCCGCACCGCCCTTTCGTAACACTGCAAGAACCATTCAAGCCATGACGTAACGTCCAGCTGCCCGTGCTGCGTTTCTTTGAGTATGGCGTGGTAGTGTTTGCGCTCCTCACGGATTTGGCGAGACATACTGAAGAAGCGGCGAGCTGAGTGTTCGTCTTGGGCCAATGCCATATCTGCTATAGCGCGCGCAATGCGACCGTTGCCGTCCTCAAATGGATGGATCGTTACGAACCATAGGTGCGCAAGCGCACTGCGCATGATGCCGTCGGTATCGCTTCGCGCGTTGAACCAATCAAAGAAGCGCTGCATTTCGGTGGCGACACGCTCCGCAGGCGGGGCCATGTACTCGGTAGTTGGCGGTTGGTCCACGCGGCCGTAGCGGTAAACGCCGACAGGGCCCGGGCGCCAATTGCCAATGACGGCTTCGCGTTTGCCGGGGAACAGCTCGACATGCCAACTGAAAATCCGCTCCGCCGTAAGCGGCTTATCGTAATTCTCGACTGCGTCAAGCACCATGACGGCGATCCCTTCAGTACGTGCGTCGGTGGGGGCGATCGCGGCATGCGGCATTCCTAGACGCGCCGCTACCGAGGAGCGTACCGCGGCGTAGTCGAGGTTCTCGCCCTCAATTTTGCTTGTTTCAACCGCGTCTGTTGTGAGCGTCTCAAGAAAGGCTTCTTCTCGCTCCGCGAACCCGACTCGCGCCATTGCCTCAGCGAGGCGCCCTTGCGCCCTTCGGGCGTTTCCCACGGCAGTTAGCAAGCGGGCAGCGTCATACGAAAAAGTCGGCCAGTCTGCCTGTTCCCATATGTATAATCGCGTCATATTTTGACGCAATTATACCGGAACGATCGCGTCTTGCCAATAATCGCGCCACACACTGACGCGATTAGGTCGCACTAATCGCGTCATTGGACCCTCGCGCGCCAATTGGAATCTAACTCACCTTTCTTATGGAGTCGTCCACCCGGCCACACCTTGCCACCGCCTGTGCGGGGGCGTATAGTGGTGCAAAGTGGTGCGTAGTGGTGACCAGGGGAGGCGAGTTTGCACGCGGACCTACCGCGCTTTTCCGGTTCGGTGGAGCATGCTCTTGACGATAAGGGCCGCCTCATCGTACCTGCGCGGTTCCGCGAGCGGCTCGGCAATGGCTTCATCTTAACGATCGCGCCGCCCGAGCCGTGCTTGGCGCTCTACCCCCAGGCGACCTGGGGCGAGTTTTGCGCCCGCTTGGAAACGGCGCCCGTGAAGGACGTCGCGTTCCGGCGGTTCGTGCGTCACCTCTTCGCGCGCACCGAAGACGTGGCGTGCGACGCCCAAGGCCGCCTGCTCGTGCCGGGCGCGCTGCGGACCTACGCCGGGATCGAACGCGACGTGGTTTCGGTGGGCACCTTAAGCCGCGTCGAGGTATGGGCCAAGGAACGGTACGCCGAGCACGCGGCGCCGGAGGGCGAGATGGCCGACTTTATGGCGGATTTGGGACTCTACTGATGCCGGGGTGGACGGATGGAGCAGCATGTCCCGGTCCTGTACGAAGCGGCTTTGAGCTGCTTGGCGATCCGGCCGGATGGGGTCTACGTCGATGCGACCTTCGGTGCGGGCGGCCACAGCCGGGGAATCTTGGAGCGCTTACGGGGCGGCCGGCTCATTGCGCTCGATGCCGATCCGCAGGCGCAGGCGCGGGCGCTCGCCGTTTGCGAGTCCGCATTCACCTTCGTGCCTTCCAACTTCCGGCAGCTGTCGGCGGCGCTGGACCGGCTTGGCATCGATTCGGTCGACGGCGTGCTTTACGACTTGGGAGTTTCGTCGATGCAACTTGATGACGCTTCGCGGGGCTTTTCGTTCCGCCAATCCGCACCGCTGGACATGCGCATGAACCCGAGCTGCGGACGCAGCGCCTACGACGTGCTGATGAACGCGAGCGAAGGCGAACTCGCCGACATCTTCTTTCAGTATGGACAGGAACGCGGCGCGAGAAAGATAGCGCGCGCGATCGTGCACCGCCGCAGCCAAGGGACGTTGCCGGATACGACCGTGGAATTCGCGCAAATGATCAGCGGGCTTTTGCATCGCCCCGGCCGGCGCGAACGCATTCATCCCGCCACCCGGGTCTTTCAAGCGCTGCGCATAGCGGTCAACGACGAATTGGACGCGCTGCGCGAAAGCGTCGACACGGCGGCCGGCCGTTTGCGCACGGCGGGACGCATCGTGGCAATCAGCTTTCACTCGCTTGAAGACAGAATCGTCAAACATGCGTTTCGCGACGACGAACGCTTGGAGGTGCTCACCCGCAAACCGATCGTGCCGGGCGAAGCCGAAAGCGCAAGCAATCCACGGGCCCGCAGCGCGAAACTGCGCGCCGCCCAGCGTAAGGCAAGCTGAATGATCGCCCAACCCAAGGAACGTACCAAGCCGCGTCCCTCCAACGTGCGCACGGCAAAATCCGCAACGCTGCGCCGCATCACGCGCAAAGAGCGCGCGCGATACGCGGGCCTGTCGCGCTTTTGCGCGGTGCTCGCGATATCGCTTTGTTTGGTCATGGTCTACGTCATGCTGATGGCGCGCCTGACCAGCTTGAATTATGCCGTCGCAAAGGCGCAGCACGAACGCGCCACGCTTGCCGCCGAAAGCGCGGTCCTGGACAACCGGCTCGCGGCGCTGCGCTCGGACGATCGTCTGGCGACCGTAGCGGCGCGCTTGCACATGCAGGATCCGCAGCAGTTTGCGGTCGTCACGCTTCCGGCGACGGTGCGCGCGCCCGATCGCTCCCATTTGGCGTTTCTCTCGAATCTCGCGACTCTGTTCGGCGCGAAGTAAGGCCCTTGCACAAGCGCACGTTCGCGCGCGTCGGCCCCCGCCGCGCCAAAGCTTTCTTTTACGGACTGTTCGCGATCGCCGCGTTCCTGTCGTGGCGGCTTTCGTACGTGCAGCTGGTCAAAGGGCCGGTCTACGCAAAAGAGGCGCTCGCGCAGCGCAGCGATACGATTGAAGTTTTTGCTCGCCGCGGCAGCATCCTGGACCGCTACGGCACCGTGCTGGTTCGTTCGCTTCCGTCCGAAAGCGTCTATGCCGTACCGCACGACTTGACCAACCCCGATAGCGCTATTGCGCAGCTCGATCGTATCGTCGGCAAGATCGACACGGCGACGGCGAGCCTGCTGCACGATCGCCATCTGCAGTTCGTTTGGATCGCGCGCAAGATTCCGCACGACCAAGCCGACAAGGTGCAGGCGCTGAATTTGCCCGGCATAGCGCTGATGGAGGAAGACACGGGCAGGCGCGTCGACCTCGCGGGCCGCAGCGCTTCGACGATTTTGGGCTTCGTCGGCATCGACGAGAACGGCCTGAGCGGTCTGGAATATACGTTCGACGATCTCCTGAAAGGATCGTCTGGGCGCGTCACGATCGAAGCCGATGAATTCGGAATGCCCATTCCGTTCGGCCACGAGCGCGTCGTCAAACCGGCAAAGCCCGGACTATCGCTGCAGCTCACGCTGGATTCCTATTTGCAATTCGTTACCGAAGCCGCGCTCGAAAAGCAGGTCAAGACGTATCACGCGCGCAGCGGAACGGCGATCGTCATGGACCCCTCGACCGGCGAAGTGCTGGCGATGGCCAATGCGCCGCACTTCGATCCGAACGCGTACTGGAAATTCCCCGCCGACGATTATCGCGACCGCGCGGTTCAGGATGCGTACGAACCGGGGTCCACGTTCAAATTGGTTACGGCAGCGGCGGCAATCGACAGCGGAAAAGTTTCGCTTACGCGGCGCTTCGATGCGGTCGGCCCGCTCGAAGTGGGAGGCCGGCGAATTTACAACGCGGTCGACGGTCTGACGCCCAATCCCGCCGGCGATACGCTGGAAACGATTATTGCCGATTCGCTCAACGTCGGCATCGCCAACGTCGGGCGGTTCGTCGGAGGCCGCACGTTCTACGCCATGGAGCGGCGCGCCGGATTCGGGGAGGCTACGCAAATCGGCCTGGCAGGTGAAAGCCCCGGAATCGTTCCGCCTCCGGCAGAGTGGAGCGGAAGCTCGCTGGCCACGATGGCGTTCGGGCAAGGGGTTTCGGTAACGCCGATCGAGATGGCTCGCTACTACTGCGCCATTGCCAATGGCGGACTCGTCATGCGCCCGCAGATCGTTCGGTCCATCCTCGACGCAAGCGGTCGTCCAATCTATACATATCCGCCGCAGATCGAGCGCCGCGTCTTCTCGCGGCATACCGCAGCCGTGCTGCGCAGTTTTTTGCGCGCAGTGGTGGTGCGCGGCACCGGCAATCCGTCCGCGCAGATTCCGGGCTACGCGACCGCCGGAAAGACCGGGACCGCGCAAATGGTCGTGAACGGCCAATACGATCCGGGGTCGTACGTAGCGTCCTTCATCGGCATGGTCCCGTACGAACATCCGCGCTACGTCATCTACGTCAAAGTCGAGCAGCCGCAGGGAGCCATTTACGGGTCGATAGTCGCTGCGCCGGCTTTCGTTCAAATCGCCAAAGCGGCAATGCTGCACGCGGGCGTGTTGCCGAGCACCGTCGCAGCCGGCCGGGCGGCAAAAGCGGTGCCCGCGGCGAATATTCGTTGACGATATGGAAGGCCGGCGAAGCGTCGCATTGGAGTTGCTGCTGCAGGCGCTCGACGACGTTCTGAGCGTGGATGGTCCGGCGAGCAGCATGGTTCACGCCGTCGTCGCGGATTCGCGCCGGGCCGGACGAGGAAGCATGTTCGTCGCATTGCGCGGCCTGCAGACCGACGGCCACCGGTTCGTCGCGCAGGCCGTCGAGCGCGGTGCAACTGCGGTGGTGACCGAAGAGCCGTGCGAAGTGCCGCCGGCGGTAACGTCGATCGTCGTGCGCGATTCCGCGCGCGCGCTTTCGCAACTCGCCGCCGCGTTCTACGGCAGGCCCTCCGACGACATCGCCGTTGCCGGCGTTACGGGAACGAACGGCAAAACGACGGCAACGCACATGATTGCGGCAATCCTGAACGCGGCGGGCATGCCGTGCGGACTCATCGGCACGATCGGCGCCGCCTTCGACCGGCAAACCTGGCCGCTCGAGAATACGACGCCGCCTGCCCCGCAGCTGCAGGATCTGCTCGCGCAAATGCGTGATTCCGGCGCCCGGGCCGCGGCAATGGAGGTGAGCTCGCACGCGCTTGCGCTGCAGCGGGTTTCCGACGTGCGCATACGCGTGGGCGCGCTCACGAACGTGACGCGCGACCATTTGGATTTCCACAAGCGTTTTGAATCGTATGCGTCGGCAAAGCGTAAACTGTTCGATCTCGCGCAGTGCTGCGTGTTCAACGCCGACGACGAGTTGGGCAACCGATGGGCGCTGCAGTTGCGCGCGCACAAGCCAGTCACGACGTACGCGCTGCGAGCGCAGGCCGACCTGCGGCCGGAAAGCATCGACCTGCGGCCGGACGCAAGCATCTTTTACTTGCAAGGACGCCGCTTCGAAGTTCGGATCCCCGGCAGGTTCAACGTCGCCAATGCGCTGTGCGCGATCGGCGCGGCAAAAACGCTCGGGGTGAGCGACGAACTCGCCGCTGAAGGACTTGCGGACCTGGAGCGCATCCCCGGAAGAATGGAACACGTGCGTGCAGACGGCATCGACGTGGTCGTCGATTACGCGCACACGCCCGATGCGCTCGAAAACGCGCTGCGCACGCTTCGCGAAACGGCGGCGCGCCGGCTGATTGCCGTATTCGGCTGCGGCGGAGATCGTGATTCGGGCAAACGCCCGCAGATGGGTTCCGCTGCGGCGCGCTATGCGGACTTCAGTTACGTGACGTCGGACAATCCTCGCGGCGAAGATCCGCAGAGCATCATCGATCAGATTCTTCCCGGAATAGGTAACGCGCCGCACGCGGTGCGCGTCGATCGCCGCGAGGCAATCGAAGCGGCGATCGACGCGGCCCGGGAGGGCGACGTCGTGCTGATCGCGGGCAAGGGTCACGAAAACTATCAAATCGTGAGCGGCGAGGTTCTGCCGTTCGACGATCTGGCGCAAGCGCGCCAAGCGCTCGCGCAACGGCAGGCGGCCCGTCGATGAGCCTCGCGCTTGAGACGGCCGTCCGCGCGACGGCGGGCCGACTGCTGAGCGCGCACCGGTTCCCCTCGCAATTGCACGTTACCACCGACACGCGCGAGATTGCAGCAGGCGATACGTTTTTGGCCCTGCGCGGCGAGCGCTTCGACGGACACGACTACGTGCGCGACGCCGTGGACAAAGGCGCGGCAGCCATCGTCATCGACGACGCGCGCGCCGCGCTGGAAGGCGTTCCGGCTCTGCTGGTCGCCGACACGAAACGCGCCTACATGGAGCTGGCGGCCGCCGCACGCGACGCGTACGAAGGTTCGGTCGTCGGGATCACGGGCAGCACGGGCAAAACGACGACCAAGCACTTTTTAGCGCAGCTTCTGGCGGTGCAGTACGGGGTGGATAGCGTGCTCGCCTCGCCGGCAAACGAGAACAACGAGATCGGCGTGAGCAAGCTGCTGCTGAACGCGGGACCGGATCAGCGCGTGCTCGTCGTCGAAATGGGTGCCCGCCACGACGGCGAGATTGCCGCGCTCGTGCGGATCGCGCGCCCGCATATCGGCGTGCTCACGAACATCGGCGAAGCGCACCTGGAGATCTTCCGATCGCGTGAACGCTTGGCGCGCACGAAATGGGGATTGTTTTCCCAGGGCGCGCAGGCCGTTCTCAATGCCGGCGATCCGGAATCGGTCGCGCGCGCGGCGTCGCTTTCCGCTCCGCCGCTGTGGTTCGGCACCGGCGAAGCGGTCGAACACGGGGTCCTCCTGAGTGGCTCGGGTACGCTGATGCTCACCTATGGGCGCACCCCGCGCGAGTTTGCGATCGACGTGCGCGTCCCCGGATCGTACAATCGGGCGAATCTGGCCGCCGCTCTGGCTGCAGCGCTCGCGTTGGGTATCGAACCCGAAGATTTGATCGGCGCCGTGCCGGCTCTCACGCTGCCCCCTGGGCGTTACGAGCGCGTTGCCGTGGCCGGAGGCATGCAGCTGATCTTCGATGCATACAATGCAAACGCGACCGGCATGATCGCGGCGCTGGACGCTTTTGCCGGCGAAGCCGCCGAGCGGCGCATCGCGGTCTTGGCGAGCATGGCGGAACTGGGAACCGATGCGCCCGCGATGCACGAGCGAGTCGGGGCGCACGCCGCGCGGACCGGCGTGGACATTCTGCTCGCGGGCGGCGAGTATGCCGGATCGTTCGCGCGGGGAGCGGTTTGCGCAGGTTTGCCGCAGGACCGCATCGTCACGTACGCCCGCAACGCCGAAGCGGCGAGCTGGCTGCGCCGGCATGCCCGTGCTGCGGATGTGGTGCTGCTCAAAGGGTCGCGCAAGTACAAGATGGAGGAGATCGTTTCAGCGCTGCGTGAGACCAGTGAGATCGCATGA
Source organism: Vulcanimicrobiota bacterium (assembly GCA_963777315.1). Lineage (GTDB taxonomy): Bacteria > Vulcanimicrobiota > Vulcanimicrobiia > Vulcanimicrobiales > Vulcanimicrobiaceae > CAVYEM01. The sequence goes on along the minus strand of CAVZQC010000002.1, from coordinate 239,803 downwards.
GAAGTTTGCGCGTCGAGCGCACCGAAGTGCCGCCCGGCATCGTCGCGCTTCCGGTTCGTACGCGGCTCGTGCAGCCCGGCGACGATCTCGTCGAGCTGGTTGCGCGCGCGACTGCAGGTATTGCGCGCTCCGGCGACGTGCTGGCGATTTCGGAAACGGCCGTTGCGATAGCGCAGGGCCAATCGGTGCCGGCCGAATACGTGCGCCCTTCGCCGATGGCGTATTTTCTTTCGCGCCGCGCCGGCGCGCTGGCTACCGTCAACCAACCCGAGTCGCTGCAGATCGTGATCGATCGTGCGGGCGCCGCCAAAGTGCTGTATGCGTCGATCGCGCACGTCGCCGGGCGGGCGCTGGGCAAACGCGGCGTTTTTTACGAGATCATGGGGGAATCGATCGCCGCAATCGATGGTTATACCGGCACCTTGCCGCCATTTGAGCGCACGATCGTTTTCGCGCCGCAAGATCCCGGCGCGTTTGCGCAGGTCCTCTGCGATCGTACAGGGATCGCGGCGTGCGTGGTCGATGCAAACGATTTGGAAAAAGCCAAAGTGCTGGGCGCCTCCCGCGGCGTGAATCGCCGCGCCGTCGAGTGCGCGCTGCTTTCCAACCCGCACGGCAACGGCGACGAACAGACGCCCATCGTCGTGCTCAAATGGCGGGCCGACGCGTCGAACCCGCTGTTCGAGCAAGGCGCTGCATGACGCCCGTATCCGTTATCGTCACGCTGTTCATCGGATTCTTCATCGCCGTTGCGACCGGTGCGCTGCTGCTTGCAACGCTGCCGCGGCTGCAGGTTCGGCAGACCGCCTACGAGGATGCGCCGCAGACGCACCGGCAAAAAACCGGCACGCCCACAATGGGTGGACTTGCGATTCTGGCCGCGCTGCTGCCCGCGTTTGCCCGTTTCGACGCGCTCACGCTCTGGCTGCTCGCGCTCGTCTTCGCGTGCGCGGCGATCGGCTTTGCCGACGATGCCTTGGGGATCAAACGTGGAAGAAACACCGGGCTGCGCGCCAGCACCAAATACCTGCTGACTGCGCTTGCGGCGGTGATCTTTCTGCGCCTCATCACGGCTTCGGCATCGATCTTCCCGCGCGATACGATCTTTCACGCCGGTGCGTACGCGCTTACGGTCCCCCACTGGCTCTGGCTGCTGCTGGGAATTTTCGCCGTTACCGGCTGCGTTCACGCGGTCAACCTCACGGACGGCTTGGACGGTCTGGTGACGGGAACGGTGATTCCGCCGCTGATCGTCTTGCTGATCGTCGCGCTCGACATGGGCGCAATTGCGGCGACGACTTGGCCGGTCGTTGCGGTCTTGGGCATCGGCGGATGCTTCGGCTTTCTGAGTTACAACCGGTATCCGGCGCGGATGTTCATGGGCGACACGGGGTCGCTGGCGCTGGGCGCACTGCTGTCCGGGCTTGCAATTTTGAGCGGTGAAATGCTGCTGCTCATCCTGATCGGCGGCGTGTTCGTTGCCGAGGCGTTGTCGGTGATCGTGCAAGTTGCCTACTTCAAGAGCACGCACGGCAAGCGCGTGCTGCGTATGAGCCCGCTGCATCACCATTTCGAATTGGGCGGCTGGCCGGAAACCAAAGTAACGGCACGGTTTTGGCTCGCGTCCGCCGTGCTCTCGGGCGTGGGGCTGGCGATAGTGCGATGAATCTGCACGGCAGCGCAAACCATTCTTTTTCGGCCGGCGAAACGGTGCTTGTCATCGGGCTGGGCCGCAGCGGCCAGGCGACCGTGGAGATTCTGCGCGCGCGCGGCGCGCGCGTGTACGCCGTGGACGAAAAACCGCGCGAGCAGCTCGCGCAGGCGCTCGCGCGCGCGCAAGAGTTCGGCGCGACGTTCGTCGAGCCCGACCAGCTCGAGAGCGTGCTGCCGGGCATAACGATAGCCGTGCTTTCTCCGGGCGTTCCGCTCAACGGCGGCTTCGTGCGCCGCGTGCAGGATGCGAACGTTCCGGTGTACAGCGAAATCGAGGTCGCCTATCGTTTATGCCGAGCGCCGATTGTCGCCGTTACCGGAACCAAAGGCAAATCCACGACGACGGCGCTGATCGGGCATCTGCTGCGGCAGTGCGGCGCACCGGGCGATGCGTGCACGGTGCACGTCGGAGGCAACATCGGCAACCCGCTCATTCGCGAAGCGATTCAAGCCCGGCCGCAAGATTGGGTCGTCGCCGAAGTGTCGTCCTTTCAACTGGAAGCGATTCGAGCGTTCCGGCCTCGCGTCGCAGTCATTCTCAACATCTCGCCGGATCATCTCGACCGGTATTACTCGATGGACGAGTATGCCGAAGCCAAATACCGGATTTTCGCCAATCAAAGCGAATCCGACGTGTTCGTGGGCAATTTCGATGACCCGCGACTGCGCGAGCTGCACTGGCATACCGGAGAAACGCGCGTTCACGCGCGCCAACTGTGGTATACGCTGGGTCCCAGGCACGAGCACGCATCGATGTATCTGCAGGGCGACACGATCGTGTACGCGCCGCTCACGGGGGATCCGCGGCCCGTGGAGTTGCTGCGCACCGGCGATATTCCGCTGGCCGGTCGGCACAACGTGCACAACGTGATGGCTGCAATGCTCGCGAGCTTGGGCGCCGGCATCGATCACCGCGGCCTTCGCGCGGCCGTCGCGAGCTTTACCGCCATGGCGCACCGCCTGCAGCCGGTGCGAACGGTGGACGGCGTACTGTACGTCGACGATTCCAAGTCCACCAATCCCGGCTCCGCAATCGCCGCTCTGGCGGCTTACGCGCAACCCGTCGTGCTCATTGCGGGCGGCAAAGCCAAGAATACCGATTTTACCGAGCTGGGCCGCGCGATCGATCAGCGCGCGCAGGCGCTGGTGACAATCGGCCAAGCCGCGGACGATTTGGCCGCGCACGTGTACCGCACGCCGATCGAGCGCGCCGGTTCGATGGAGGATGCAGTGCGGCGCGCCGCGTGTCTGGCCAAGCCCGGATCGATCGTGCTGCTTTCGCCGGCGTGCGCCTCGTTCGACATGTTCGAATCGGCCGAGGACCGCGGCACAAAATTCGCGGCGGCGGTAAACGCGCTGGGGGCGCCTCCTTCCGATAAGGTCAGGACGACGGCGTAGATGAAAGCCGCCGCACAGCTCGCGTCAAAACCCAAGCCCGCGCGTGCTCAGGCAGCGCGCGCTTTCGTTTCAGCGCCGCCGGACACCATACTTTTTGCCGCGGTGGCGATCTTGGTCGCGATTGGCCTGGTGATGATCTTTAGCGCATCGAGCGCGCAAGCTTATGCGGACCATCGCGATACCGCCTATTACGTCAAGCATCAAACGATTTTTTTGGTCGTCGGCTTGGTGCTCGCTTACATGGCCTATCGCATCGATTACCGCAAGCTCAAAGCCGTTGCACCGTATGCGCTGCTGGCATGCATCCTTGCATTGGTGGCGGTGCTGATCCCGCACGTCGGAGTGGCGGTGAACGGCGCTCGGCGCTGGATCGGCGCCGGCATGCTTTCGCTGCAGCCTTCGGAGTTCGCCAAACTGGCCTTGGTGGTGTACCTGTCCGCCGTGCTGTCGGTGCGAGGCGATCGCATCACGTCGCTGGGGCGAGGGTTGTTTCCGCTGTGCATGCTGGTGCTGTTCGTGGCGCTGCTGGTGCTGGTGGAACCGGACATGGGGACCGCGACCTTGGTGGTCTTTACCGCGTTCGTGCTGCTGTTCGCCGCAGGCGCCCGCATCGAGCATCTGCTTCTGATCGCGATGGTCACCGTGCCGCCCGCCGTGCTGACCGTTTTGGCCAGCCCGTATAAGCGCGCGCGCATCTTTGCGTTCGTCGATCCCTGGAAAGACCCGCAAAACACGGGCTTCCACATCGTGCAGTCGCTGCTCGCGCTGGGAAGCGGCGGCCTTTTGGGCGTCGGCCTGGGAGAATCGCGCGCGAAGTTTTTTTATCTGCCCGAACAGTACACCGACTTCATCTTCTCGGTGCTGGGCGAAGAGCTCGGTTTGCTGGGCACGCTGACCGTGATCGTGCTGTTCGTTGCGTTTGCCTATCGCGCGGTTCGCATTGCCGTCGCGTCGCCCGACCGGTTCGGATTCTTTCTCGCGATCGGCTGCGCGGCGACGATCGTCATTCAGGCGTTCGTCAATATCGGCGTGGTGTCGTCGTCGTGGCCCGTAACGGGCGTGCCGCTGCCGTTCATTTCCTTCGGAGGCAGCTCGCTGATCGTTTCGCTCATCGCCGTCGCGCTGATCATGAATGTCGGCCGCCACCGCCGCATCGATTTGTCCTAGTGTCCTCAACTTCCGACTCAGGACGCTAGATTGCATGAACGTGCTCTTTGCCGCAGGAGGGACGGGGGGACATCTCTATCCGGCAATCGCGCTGGCGGACGCGCTCGCCCCGCGTGCGCGGATCCGCTTTGTCGGCACGGTGGATCGCTTGGAAACGGCGATCGTGCCGGCGGCCGGATACGAGCTCGAAACGATCTCGGCGCGTTCGCTGCGGCGCACCTTGTCGCCCGCGGCGCTGCAAACGATAGGCGCCAATGCCTTGGGCATCGCGCAGGCGATGCGCTTGCTGCGTGGATTTTCTGCCGACGCCGTCGTGGCAACCGGCGGATACGTGTGTTTTCCGGTCATGGCTGCTGCCAAGCTGCTGCGGGGTCGCGCGAAGCGTCCGGCTCTCGCGCTGCTCGAACCCAACGCGCGTCCCGGTTTGACCAACCGCCTTTTGGCGCCGCTCGTCGACGAAGTGTGGGGCGCTTTCGACGCGCCCGATTCCCGCTTTGCGAGCAAGTTCGTCAAAACGGGAATTCCGGTGCGCTCATCGCTGTTTCGTCCGGCCGAACGAACGCAAGCGGCGCTGCGCTTAGGCCTGGACCCTAGCCGCCGCACGATCCTGGCGATGGGCGGCAGCCAAGGCGCGCGTTCGATCAATGCTGCGGTTTCAGCCTTGGTGTCGCGGCGCGCTCTCCCGTCGGACTGGCAGATCCTGCACGTGAGCGGCGAACGCAATTACGCGCAAGTGCGTGCGCAAGAGCGCGAGCCGTTCGGCGGCAACCGCGTGACGTTGGTGCCGTACGTGCACGACATGGCCGACGCGTACGCGCTTGCCGACGTGGCGATCGCGCGTTCCGGAGCCTCGACTCTAGGAGAGCTGGCCGCATTGGGCGTCCCCTCGATTCTGGTGCCCTATCCGTTCGCTTCAGACGATCATCAGGCGCACAACGCGCGAGCGTTCGAGACCGCCGGAGCGTGCGCGGTCATCGAAGATCGCGACCTCGACGGCGATGCGCTGTGGTGGTCGCTGCGGGCAATCATGCAGCCCGAGCGCCTGAGCGCGATGAGCAGCGCTGCCCGCTCGCTTGCACCGGGCGATCCCGTCGCGACAATCGTCGCGCGGATAGACGCGCTCGTGTCGCGAAAGGCCGTCAAAACATGAGATCCTTTCACTTCGTGGGCATCGGAGGAATCGGCATGAGCGCGATCGCGCGCGTGCTGCTGGCCCGCGGAGAGCGAATCACCGGCTCGGACGTGAGCGAGTCCGCGCTCGTCGAGGAGCTGCGCGCGCTGGGCATGACCATTGCAATCGGGCACGACGAAAGCAACGTCAACGGCGCGGCCGCAGTCGTGGTCAGCTCGGCAATCGATCCGCACAACCCGGAATGCATCCGAGCGGCGCAGCGTGGCATTCCAATCGTGGCGCGCGGAGAGATGCTGCGGCGCGTCATGGAAGGACGGCGCGGCATCGCGGTGTGCGGTACGCACGGCAAGACCACGACTACCGCCATGACCGCTACGATTTTGCGGGGCGCGGGCATCGACGCCGGTTTGGTGCTGGGCGGCATCGACGTGGCAACCGGCACGAACGCCAGTGACGGCAGCGCGCCGTGGTTTTTGAGCGAGGCGGACGAGTCGGACGGATCCTTCGCGCTGCTCGATCCGGCGATCGGCGTGGTCACGAATATCGAGAACGATCATTTGTCGTCTGATACCGAGCTGCCGAAGCTCGTGAGCTCGTTCGATCGATTTTTGGCCAAGCTGCCCGAGGACGGCGCGGCCATCGTTGGAGTCGACAACCCGCAGAGCGGATCGATTGCGGGGTCGAAGCGCCGCGCGCCCACCGTCACGTTCGGCATCGCGTGCGACGCCGGCGTGCGCGCCGAAGACATTCGCTTTGCCGATCTGGGATCGTCGTTCGACGTCATGGTTGAAGGGCAGCGCGCGGGAACCGCGCATCTGAACGTGCCCGGAGCGATCAACATCGAAAACGCGCTCGCGGCAATTTGCGTGGCGCGCACGCTCGGCGTACCGTTTTCGACAGTCGCCCAGGCACTCGAGCGGTTTCGCGGGGTGCGCCGCAGATTCGAAATTCTGGCAAAGACCCCGCGCATGATCGTCGTGGACGACTATGCGCACCATCCTACCGCGATCAGAGCCACGATCGTTGCCGCCAAGCAATATCACAAGGGTCCGATCGTCGTCGGGTTTCAGCCCCACCGCTATACGCGTACGGCGTATCTCGCGCAGGGGTTCGCGCGCGCGTTGAGCGCGGCCGATTGCGTGTATCTGGCGCCAATCTACGCCGCGAGCGAAGCGCCGATCGAAAGCGTGAGCGAACGCAGCATCGGTGAACCGCTCGAGCGAATGGGAACGCGCGTGGAGTACGTTTCGCGCGTCGAGGATCTGCGCGCGGTTCTTCCGCGCCGGGCGCCCGCCAACGCGCTCGTCCTGATGCTGGGCGCCGGAGATATAACGTGCGTGGCCGCCAATCTCGCGCGCGACGTGCGTGAGAGCGCTCCGGTATGAGCTGCGCGGTTGCCGGCGCCGCGAGCGCCTTGACCGACGGCGATCGCCGCGAGCTGGAAGGCATCTGTCCTGGAGGCGTTCGTTTCGACGAACCGCTTGCGCCATACACGTCGTGGAAGATCGGGGGCGCCGCCGATGCATGGGTCGTCGTCGAAAGCGAATTGCAGCTCGGCGCGCTGATGCGATTCTGCGCCCGGCGTAAAACGCCGTGGATGGTGCTTGGAAGCGGAAGCAATTTGCTGGTCGGAGACGGCGGCATTCGCGGTTTGGTGCTGCGTTTGTCCGGGGAGTTCGCAAAGATCGCGGCGGCTGTTGAAAACGGCGCGGTAGTCGTCGGCGCGGGGGCTTCGGCCTCGATGGCGCTGCTCACCGCAAAAGCCGCTTCCGCCGGCGCGCTTGGGATCGCTTCGCTGGCCGGTATTCCGGGCAGCGTGGGCGGTTCGCTGCGAATGAACGCGGGCACCGACAAAGAGATCGGCGAATTCGTGCGCGAAGTGTGGGTGCAATCGCCCGCGAAACCCGATCCGCATCCGGTGACCGTGCAGTACTACTATCGCCACACGTCGCTTTCTCGCGACGCCGTCGTTTCGCGGGTAACGTTGCGGTTCGAGCGCGCGGATCCGAAAGAGGTGCGCGCAGAGCTGCAGCGGCGCCTGGTGCGCCGCAAGGATACGCAGCCGATCGCGCTGCCCAATGCCGGTTCCTGTTTCCGCAATCCGCCGGGGGATAAGGCGGCGCGTCTGATCGAAGCTGCCGGGGCCAAGGGATGGCGCGAAGGCGGCGCGGAAGTTTCGCCGCTGCACGCCAATTTCATCAACAACGTCGCCGGCGCGAGCGCAAAAGACGTCGCAACGCTGCTCGCACGCGTGCACCGCGCCGTCGCCGATCGTTTCGGCATAGACCTTGCCATGGAGGTTCATCTGGTCGGCGTATTCGTAGATGACCAAGAGTAAGCAGAAAGCCAAAGTCGCCGTCGCGATGGGCGGCAGCAGCGCCGAGCGGGAAGTTTCGATTCAGACCGGCTCGGGCGTCATGCGCGCATTGCACGATCTCGGATACGATGCGCAGCCCATCGACTACGATCACCGCTTTATCGACGCGCTGCGGGAAATGCGGCCCGACGTCGTGTTCAACGCGCTGCACGGTCCGGGCGGCGAGGACGGCCAGATTCAAGGCATCCTGGAGTACCTGCGCATTCCGTATACGGGCAGCGGCATCGAATCCGCGGCGCTCGCGATGGACAAGCATTTGACCAAGAAACTTTGCGCCGCCGAAGGCCTGCCGACGGCGGCGTGGGATCTCTTCGATCTCACGGGCGGTACGCTTCCGCTGTTGCCCGGTTCGCTCGACCTGCCGCTGGTCGTCAAACCGCGTTACGAAGGCAGCAGCAAGGGCGTTTCGATCGTCAGGACGCACGAACAATGGACGCAGGCAATGATCCAGGCGGCCGAAGAGTACACCGAAATCGTCGCCGAGGAGTTCATTCCCGGACGCGAGCTGCACTGCGGCGTTTTGGGCGAGGAAGCGCTCCCGCTCATCGAGATCGTCGCCAACCGCGACGAGTTTTACACGTACGAAGCCAAGTACGCACCGGGCGGAAGCACGCACATCGTTCCCGCCAAGATCGGCGAGGATCTGGCCGCGCGGCTTCAAATGCTCGCGCTTTCCACGCATCGCTTGCTCGGGTTGCGCGATTACTCGCGCACCGACTTCATCGTGAGCAACGAGGGGCGTCCTTACGTGCTGGAGATCAACGCGCTCCCGGGGTTGACGCCCACCAGCCTGCTGCCGGATGCCTGCGGTGCGGTCGGCATATCGTACGATGCACTGGTCGAGCGCCTCGTCGGATACGCGCTTGGACGCAGCGGGGAGCCGGTTCTCGCACGGTAGCAGCGCAGATGAACGGCGGGTTAAATTTGTGTCACTGCCGGCGCTCAGGCAACGTTAAGCGAGATACGCGACGTTGTAACGAGAGCTTATGAGATTTGCCTGGGTTGCGTTGCTGATTGCTGCGCTTGCCGTTCCCTATACCGTACTGCCCACGCGCGCGGCCGATCCGGCGCCGGCATCGACCTTGCCGCCGTATCAAACGTTAACGCCGGTGCGCGTGCTGGGGTACGTCCGGCGCGTCTTTCGGTCGCACCGGCCGCCGCCGCCGTACGAAGTGTACACCATGGTGCGCACCCAGATGACGAACTACGGCTATCCCGATTACGCCAACTCGTACACGACGAAGTACTGGGTGCGCAATGTGGATCGCGCGGCGCTCACGCGCAAGCTTTTTCGCGACGATTATGAGGGCGACTTGACGTTTCAGCGCCCGGAGCTGAACGAGGCGACGGATCCCGGCCCTCCGACCGTCGACGTCTTCGCTCCTGCGCCCATCAGGCAGCATCCCAATCCGCTCTCGTACGTTCCCACGCCCGAACCGTCCGCCGCACCGCTCAAAACGATCACCTCGGTCGTCTCCTTCGGCGAATCGGAGTATTACGTGCCCAAGATGACGGTCGAAGGCAATCTCCTCGATTTAGTTCTGAAACCGCGTCGCGATGCCGAGCGCAACGTCTTGCGCGAAATCTGGGTGGACAAGCACAACTACGAGCTGCGTAAGATCGTCGCGCACGACCGGCTCTTTACCGACGATCAGGGCACCTTTCCGGTAACGTTCACGTACACGCTGGGATATTTGCAAGGCGTTTTGGTGATTACCAAGCTGCACGGCATCGTGGAGCCGCGCATAGAGGCCGACGGCACGCAAACCGTCTACGGCGGCGACGGCAGAACCGTGGACTTCAGCTTCGAGGACATTTCCTTCCCCAGTGCGCTGCCGTCGTGGTACTTCGATCCGCGGCAGTACGCGCAAAATAAGGAGCAGGCTCCAACCTAGGCGCGACCGGGGGTCTTCGCGCGACGCGCCGAAAGCCCGGATGACCATCCACCCGGAGGAACGCAGACTGTCCACCACCGGCATTGTCGTCGATCGCGGTCTCGAAGGCGTCGTCGTCGGCAGCACGCTGCTCAGCAACGTCGAAGGCAAGCAAGGCCGGCTGACGTACCGCGGCTACGACATCGACGATCTCGCGCCGCACGCATGCTTCGAAGAAGTCGTTCACCTGCTGCTCTACGGCCATCTGCCCACTTGCGCCGAATTGGAACTGCTCAAAAAAGAGCTCGGAGCTCACCGTCTGATTCCCGAGCCGTTGATCAACGCAATGGAGCGCGCGCCCAAAGACGCTTGGCCCATGGACGTGCTGCGAACCATTCTGTCGGGTTTGGGATTGTTCGTGCCGGTGGATCCCAAGGGCGCGCATGAATCCGACGTGCACGTTGCGATCGAACTCGTTGCAAAAGTGCCGACGATCGTGGCGATGTGGGATCGCATTCGCCGCGGACTGGATCCGATCGAACCGCGCACGGACCTTTCGCAGGCGTCCAACTTTCTGTACATGTGTCGCGGACAAGTGCCGACCGTCATCGCCGAGGAAGCGATGGACACGTATTTGGTGCTGCTGGCGGATCATTCGTATAACGCGTCCACGTTTTCGGCGCGCGTAACTGCTTCGACCAAAGCCGATCTGTATGCCGCAGTAACCGCAGCCATTGCGACGCTTCAGGGAGAGGCTCACGGGGGCGCGGCCAGCGCCGTCGGTCGCGTGCTGCTCGAGATCGGCAAACCCGAACGTGCGCAGCCGTACGTGCGCGAAGTTCTCGCTCGCGGCGAACGGATCATGGGCATGGGCCATCGCGAATACAAAGTGCGCGATCCGCGCGCCAAACATTTGGAAGCAGCTGCAAAGAAGCTCAGTGAGATCACCGACCCCAAGTGGTACGCGATAGCGCGGGCGCTCGAGGATGCTTCAAACGAAGTGCTGCAAGAAACCAAACCGGGCAAGAGCATCTACGCCAACGTCGATTTCTACAGTGCGCCGCTGTTCTACAGTTTGGGTTTTCCCGGTGAAGAGTTCACGCCGATCTTCGCGTGCGGCCGCATTGCCGGCTGGACCGCGCATATTCTCGAACAGCTGCACGACAACCGTTTGATTCGCCCGCAAGCGACGTACTCGGGACCGGCCGTGCATCCGTTCGAACCGATAGAACGGCGATCGGGCAACGGGACTTCGCAGGCGCTCCACGAGTGACCGACGGCAAGCCGGGGCATCCCCTGCTCGTCATACCGGCCATCGATCTGCGCGGCGGCAAGTGCGTACGCACGCAGCAAGGCGATCCCGACCGCGCACGCGCGTACGGTACGGATCCGGTCGAGCAGGCCAAAGCGTTCGTCGCCGACGGCGCGCGCCAGCTGCACGTGATCGATCTTGACGGCGCGTTCGGGTCGGGCGAGAACAATCAAGCCATCGCGCGCATTTGCCGCGCGGTCGACGTGCCGGTGCAGACCGGCGGTGGAATCCGCACGCTCGCGCACGCGCAAGCCCGTCTGGACGCGGGTGCATCGTATCTGATTCTCGGAACGCTGCTGGTACAAGACGAGCGCACCGCGCGCAACATCATCGGATCGCTGGGCGACAAGGTCTTCGCCGGCATAGATGCGCGCGGCGATCGCGTTGCCGTTCGGGGCTGGCAAGAAGGCACGCCCGTCGACCGGGATGCGCTGGTGCGGCGCGTGGCGCAATGGGGCGTCGGCCGCGTGATCTTTACCGAAATCGGCCGATTCGGAACGGGCGAAGGCTACGATCTGCAGGCGCTGAGCGAAGTCGCCGGCGTTGCCGAACTCAAGGTAACGGTCAGCGGCGGCGCGCGGACGATAGACCATCTTCGCACCCTGCGCGAACGAGCTCCGGCGAACGTCGATGCGTGCGTGATCGGACGAGCGTTGTACGAGCAGACGCTGGATTTGAAGGAAGCGATTGCAGCGCTGAGCTGATCGCCCAAGATTATCGGGGCGTCGGCCGCGGACGCGCAGGCGGTGGGCGCACCGGCGGCGGGTGCACCGGCCGGTACGTTCGCGTGGGCGCAGGCGTACGCATCGGCGCAATCGTCGGCGTAGGCGCCGCGATGGGTGCGGCAGTGCGTTTGGGCGTCGGCGTCGGCGCCGGCGTGCGCGCCGGCTGCGGCGTAAATTGCGGATGCGTGTAGAGACCGACGAACAGCGGAATCGGAACGTACGTGCGCGCCCCGTTCCACGACGTATAGATCGCCGTCACTTGACAGCTCGGGAGCCAATACCCCAGCGGCGCAGCCACGTCGGCTTGGTATGTCGCGCCGTAGCCGCCGTTCCAGAATCCGTATTGATATCCCAAACCGCACAGCTGCAGCACCGCACTGCCGCCCGGCGGCGCGACGAGCACGAAATGCATCCAATCGCCGGGATAGAACGCATTTGCGCCGTCGACGTAAAAGCGGTAGCCGTAATCGGTATAGAGGTCGGGTCCGGGATCCGGCGGTGCTGCAAGGGTTGTCGCGAACGACCAGCTCGCGGAAAAAGAACGGCCCGCATCGGTGCGTCCGGTGAACGCGACCTGGTGCGTTCCGCGCGCGAGCCCCGTTCGCGGCATGAAGGTAATCGTAGAGCCGTCGAATGAAGCCGGCGCCGTAACGTCTTGCCCATCGAGCGTGAGCGTGACGTCGGCGCGCGCGGCGTTCGCGCTGCCCAGCGATGCGGAGATCGTCGGATAGGCCGTGGCGATTGTCGCGTCCGCCGGCGGATCCAACGCAGAAACCGGGACGGTCTGCGCAGTCGCGCTCGCATGCTGCATCGTAACGCTTACCATGCCGGAATCGAACGCAACTGCGGCTCCCATCGCCTGCGCAACGAATCGCAACGGCACGTACGTGCGCGCGCCGAGGACTAGCGGCGGCGCGTCCAAGCGCACGTCGCGCCCGTCCACGAGCGCGGCGTTCACGCCGATCGTCATGCGCACGGCGTGCTCGGCGGTGTACGCAACGATTGCGCGGGAATTCGGATCGTACGATACAGTCGCGCCGAGCGCGCCGAACGTCGCGCGCGTCGGAACCATGGCGCGGCCGCGCCGTACGACGGCAGGCACGTCGAGAGGACGATCGTTCACGCTGACGACTAGCACTGTCTACGCCGTTTGCTCTCGATCGAACGAGCGGGGAAGGTGTGCGGGCAAACGAGCGACGATTTCGTATGCAATCGTCTGCGCCCAGCGCGCCCAATCGTCGGCTTCCACGCGTTCGGAATCTTGGCTGCCGGTCAACGTCACTGCGTCGCCCGGAACCGCATCCGGCGCGTTCTCCAGATCGATCATCGTCATGTTCATACATACCCGTCCGGCGATCGGGCAGCGGGCCCCTGAAACGAGCATTTCGCCCCGATTGGAGAGCAGACGCGGTATTCCGTCGGCGTAGCCCAGCGGTACGGTGCCGATTCGGGTCGGTTTCTCGGCGCGATAAGCGCCGCCGTAGCCGACGGGCGTTCCGGCGTCGACGTGGCGTATCGCGGCGAGTTTGCTCGTGAACGAGAGCGCCGGCTGCAGCTCGATTCGCTCTCCGCCGGCAGCCGAGCGGATCTGCGCCGACGGCCACAGCCCGTACGCTGCGATGCCGATGCGCGCCATGTCCAGCCGCATCTGCGGCCACAGCATCGCCGCTGCCGAGGACGCGATGTGGCGCAGCGGGCGAACGCCCTTTGCATCCAACGATGAGTGCACTGCTCGTAACACGTGCTGGAATCGTTCGAGTTGAGCGAATGTGAATGCGGTGTCAAGTTCTTCCGCGGCCGCCAAATGCGAAAACACTCCGGCGATCTCGATCTCCGGCATGCGCGCGTAGTCCTCGATCGCGTCGACGGCGTCGGCCGGCGTGAGCCCAAGCCGGGCAGTACCCGTGTCGATCTTCACGTGCACGCGAAAGCGGCCGCGGCGTTTGTTTGCGACGCGCGCGGCCGCAGCCAGGTACGGCCCGGTGTTCCACAGCGCTATCTCGACGTTGCGCGCAAACGCTTCGTCCAAGTGCGCGCTTTCGATTGGGCCCATCACCAAGATCGAGCTTGCGATGCCGGCATCGCGCAACGCGGCCGCTTCATCGAGCGAGTAAACGCACAAGCGATGCGCAAACGGCTCCAGCGCGCGCGCCGCCGCGATTAGACCGTGCCCGTAAGCGTTGCCCTTGACGACGAAGGCGGCCTTCGAGGGCGCGACGAGATCGCGCAGCGTCCGCGCGTTGCGGGCAAGCGCTTCCAATGACACGTGCAACGCGCCGATCATACCGGCGTTTTCAGTTCGGCCGCGACGATGGCCTGGCTTCCAAGCCGAGCGGGCGAACAGCGGCCGTTCCGCTCGCCCTGGCGAATTTTGCCGCCGGTCGGGTATACTTACGGTCGTGATCGCGCACCGTCTGGACCGGGTCCTTGCAAGGACCGATCCGTTTGTTTTGGCTCAAGCGCTGGACGGATACGTCGGCGTCATGTCGGCCGATCGCGTCCGGTCGGTCGTCATCGACGCGCGCGAGCGTATGGGCGCGTACTACCGTGCCGAGTTCGTTCGGCTGCTGTTGGACGACACGACGGCGCCGCGCTCCGGCGCGCAGGAGCTCGACGGGCGAGAATTCGTTCAGATCGTGCGCGCGCCGCACAGCGAAGGCGCGCTCAAGGACGCGTTCGCGCGGCTGCTCAAAAGCAATTTGCGCGCCATCCCGGTTTTCGGCCCGACGTTTACGAACGCAGTGCTCCAGCACGTTCCGGCGGACCGCTCGATCGACATCGGTGAGGAATCGCATGGCGGCAGTGCGCGGACGGTCGCAATCGCGATAGCGGCGGTCGCGCTGCTGTTGTTGGGCGCGGCCGGCGAGCGAGTCTTCAGCAGCGTGCGCGCGCAAAACGGCGCGTCGCCGCTTCCGCAAGCCGCAATGCCGATCGCGGGTTATGCGACGCCCCTTCCGCGCGAGCAAAAGCCTACGGCCGCGCTGGTCAAGACGCTGCCTCCCGCTGCAGCGGCGGCGCGCGTTGCGACGCCGCTTCCGGCACCGACCGGGCAGACGACGCCTGCAGCGGCTGCTGCGCCGTACGTGGAGCGCGCCCGCGTGTTAGCCGCGCCTGCTCCTAGCGTGCGGCGTCCCGCGCGCAGCACGCCTACCCCGCAGCCCGCGCAAGGCATTGCGACCATCGCGATACCGGCCGCTACGCCGGCGCCCACGACCGAACCCACGTCGTACGACGTGAGCGACATGCCCGATGCGTACTCCGACGCAACACCGCTGCCGGTCGTCACCGCGCCGCCTGCGGCCGTTCCGCACAAGGTCGTACTGAAAACGCCGCCGCCCAAGCCGAAAAAGAGTTGGCTCAAGCGCACGCTCAACCACTTCATCGATCGGATGGATCCCTTCAAGCCGGAGTGAGCGCGCTGGTTCGCAGAAACATCGCGTACCAATTTCGAGCGGTCAGCAAGTCATCGTGAGCGATGCTCGTCGTCAGAACGAACGTCGGCGAGCGCGTTTCCAACTGCGTCTGCGACAGCGAATCGCCCAAGCGCACGTAGATGTTCGGCTGCGGAGCCTGCACCATGCCCATGATCGCGGTGTTTCCCGTGCTGGTGTCGTCGGTGAAGACGCTCAGCAATCGTCGTGAAGGCGCGCCGTTCGTCCAATTCGCAAACGCGTCGTAATAGCCGTACGCTGCGTCGAACAGCACGACGTCGGTGATGCTCGCATCCATTCCGCCGCGCTGCAGCGCGCCGCCGGCGCCTGCGTAACCGCCGCTGTGCGCGGTCAACACGATTTGCCCGACACGGCCCGCACCGGACACGCCGTTTGCGCGCAGCCAAGCGAGGACGTCATCGATGAATCGTGCAAAACCGCCGGCGTCCAGTTCCAGCTTGCCGTCACCCGAGTCGGGTGCGTCCTTGGGCCCTTGCGGCACGATGAGAACGGCGTTGCGCGCGCTCGCATCGATCTGCTCGCGCAGCCTGTAGCGCTCCAGCACCCGGCGCACGTCGTTGTTCCAACCGTGAAAATGCACGACGAAGTCGATCGCGCCGCGGTCGCGATACTGCGGCGGAACGTAGATCCCGACGGTTCCGTCGGCGTAATGCGCGGGCGCGTCGTAGAGTTTTCCCTGGTAGACGTGGCCGTTCGACCTGCTGGCGTGCGGATACGGCGCAGAACGCAGCACCGGGAAAAACGTGCGTCCTTGCGGCGCGACCGGCGTAACGAACGCCGAACCGGACAGGGCGAGAAACTGCGCTCGATTCATCGACGCAGGCGTTCTCGCTCCGAACGCATTTGCTTGGCAAAAACTCAGAGAATCGGGGGAATATACCGACTATGAAACGCTTTGCCGTCTGGTTTGCCGTAACCGCCGCCGCCATAGCGCTGGCCGCCTGCAACAACTCGAGTACCGGCCCCTCTGCACCGTCAACGCCATGTCCGACCCCTGCCGGCGATACGACCGTGCTGGTGTATCCCGCGCCGGGCGCAACGAGCGTGCCGGGCACATTCGGACAAGTCATCATCGGGTCGACCACCGCGCTCGGCTCGGGCTACAACATCGTAGTAACCGACGCAGTGAACCCGAACGGCATCCCCGGGCAGACGCTCACGTCGGTGACGCCGCCCTTCCCCACCCCCAACGCAACGCCGTCCTTTCCAAACCCGAAATACGAGAGCAGCTCCTATTCCGGCTTCACGTTTCTGCCCAGCCAGGTCGTGAACGTGTACGTGAACCAGCCATCCTCCAATTGCTCGCCCGTGGGCCCGGTGGGCTCTTTCAGCACCTGAGGCCTGGTCCCCGACCCGGCTCGATCTGCCCGTCAAAACCACTTGCAGTCTCCATCGGAGTCTGCTAAAATTCCGAGGCTGGCAGTCTACTGCTAAGAGCGCCAGCGGGCTCCGGCGCTTCGACGGGCTCGGCCCGACGGCACGCTTTGCGTGACGCTCGGCTCGGCTCGGCAGCGCTTCGGAAGCCGCTTCTTCAATGAATTTGATACTTGGAGGATTTTCGTGAATCTCAAGCCTTTGGCCGATCGCGTGGTCGTCGAGCACGTCGAGCAGGATGACAAAAGCGCCGGCGGCGTGTTTCTTCCGGACACCGCTAAAGAAAAGCCGCAGGAAGGGCTAGTCCGCGCCGTCGGAACGGGCCGCACGCTCGACAACGGCACTAAACTCTCCATGGACGTGAAGACCGGCGATCGGATCATCTACTCGAAATACTCGGGGTCCGAAGTGAAGATCGACGGCAAAGAATATCTCATCATCTCTGAAAAAGACGTACTCGCCATCGTCGACAAAGTCCCGGCCGGCGTTTAAAGGAGTCTGAAAAACTATAATGGCTGCAAAAGAACTCGTATTTGACGAAAACGCCCGCCGATCGCTCGAGCGTGGCGCGAACATGCTCGCCGACGCGGTGAGAGTGACCCTCGGGCCCAAAGGACGCAACGTCGTTCTCGACAAGAAATTCGGCTCGCCCACGATTACCAACGACGGCGTGACGATCGCCAAGGAAATCGAACTTTCCAACAGCTTCGAAAACATGGGCGCGCAGCTCGTCAAAGAAGTTGCGTCCAAGACCAACGACGTCGCGGGCGACGGCACGACGACGGCCACGGTGCTCGCCCAGGCGATCATCCGCGAAGGCCTGCGCAACGTGACCGCCGGCTCCAACCCGCTGCTGATCAAGCGCGGCATCGAAAAGGCCGTCCAGATCGCGGTCGGCGAGATGGAAAAGTTCGTCGAGAAGGTCGACACGAAAGAAAAGATCGCGCAGGTCGCTTCGATCTCCGCCAACGATCAGGAGATCGGCTTGCTGATCGCCGACGCGATGGAGAAGGTCGGTAAAGACGGCGTCATCACCGTCGAAGAGTCCAAGTCGATGAAGACCGAAGTCGAAACCAAAGAAGGCATGCAGTTCGACAAGGGCTACATTTCGCCGTACATGGTCACCGATTCCGAGCGGATGGAAGCCGTGCTGAACGATCCTTTCATTCTCGTCACCGAGCGCAAGATCTCGGCGATTGCCGACATCCTTCCGCTGCTCGAAAAGATCGTGCAGGTGCAAAAACCGCTGCTCATCATCGCCGAAGACGTCGAAGGCGAAGCGCTCGCGACGCTGGTGGTGAACAAACTGCGCGGAACGTTCACGACGGTCGCCGTCAAGGCGCCCGGATTCGGTGACCGCCGCAAAGAGATGCTCAAAGACATCGCGACCCTCACCGGCGCGACGGTCATCAGCGAAGAGCTGGGCCTGAAACTCGACAAGGTCAATCCCGACATGCTCGGCAAAGCCAAAACGGTCAAAGTCACCAAAGAAGAGACGACGATCGTCGACGGCGCCGGCAAAGCCAGCGAGATCAAGGGCCGGATCGAGATGATCAAGCGTCAGGTCGAGGAGACCGACAGCGACTTCGATCGCGAGAAACTGCAGGAGCGGCTGGCCAAACTCAGCGGCGGCGTCGCGGTCATTCAAGTCGGCGCGGCGACCGAAACCGAGCTCAAAGAGAAAAAGCACCGCATCGAAGACGCGCTCAGCGCAACGCGCGCTGCCGTGCAAGAGGGCATGATTCCCGGCGGCGGATCCTCGCTCGTGCATGCAGTCAAGGCGATTGAGAAGTACACGCCTCCTTCGAGCAACGGTCACGCATCGACCGTTGCCGACGAGAAGATCGGCATCGAGATCGTCCGCAAAGCGCTCGAAGAACCGCTTCGCCAGATCGCGAACAACGCGGGCTTCGAAGGCTCGGTCGAAGTGAACAACGTCAGAGCGCAGCAAGCTCCCAAGGGCTTCGACGCAATGACGGGCGAGATCGTCGACATGTTCCAAGCGGGCATCGTCGAGCCGTTCAAAGTCACGCGCTCGGCACTGCAAAACGCCGCGTCGATCGGTTCGCTGATTCTGACCACCGAAACGCTCATTGCCGACAAGCCCGAACCCAAGAAGGAGCCGGCAATGCCCGGCGGCGGCGGCATGGGCGGCTACGACATGATGTAGTCTCGGCGGCCCGAACTGGATGCAAAAGAGCCTCGCGGTCCTCGCGGGGCTCTTTGCTTTGGGGTGGAATAGAACGGCTTTCGGCAGCAGGGCGCCCGCTTAGGCTGTTAGCGCGCGAACATATCGGGCAATAATCCTGGGCGACCTACCTGTTCTCTTCGTGAGGAAATCAATGAAGCAAGCGAAAGTCGCATCGATTGCGATCGCCCTCGGAATGGCAGTGACGTTGGCCGCCTGCGGAGGCGGAGGCGGCAACAACAACAAGAACGCCGGCAACAACCCGGGGACCAACGGTAACGCAGGCTCGCAGCAAGTCAAACAGATGAACCCGCTGCACGCGGCCCACAACGCGATCGCCGGGCACAGCCTGGAGATCAACATGGGCCAGCAAAATAACTCAGGGCAAGCCGGAAACGCCAGCGTCGTCGATCACAACGGCGGCGTCAACGTGGCGATCCACCTCAAATCCGTGCCCAAAGGCGTTTCGGAACCCGCGCACATCCATCGCGGCACGTGCAAGAAGCTCAACCCCGCGCCGTGGAAGCCGCTCAATCCGGTCGTAGACGGCAACTCGATGACGCATCTTTCGGGTGTGAGCGTCGCGCAGATCAAAAAGGGTCAGTACGCGATCAACGTTCACAAGAGCGCCAACGACCTGAAAACGTACGTCTCCTGCGGAGATCTGATGCTCTAACTTCGTGCGCAAACGCACCTGCGTTCTGGCGGCGGCTGCCGTGGCGCTCGCATCCTGCCACGGCAGCCAACCCGTGCGGCAGATCAATCCGCTGCACGTCGCCCACAACGCCATGACCGATCACCTGCTGACGGTCAACATGGGCGCGCTTCGTCATTCGAACCAGTTCGGCAGCGCGAGCATGGGCGACGAGTCGCACGGCGTCGACGTCGCGGTCCGGTTGGACAACGAACCGCATGGGGAAGCCGAGGCTGCCTACATCGGGCGCAGCAACTGTACGCGCCCGGCGAAGGTTCCGTGGAAACCCCTGCATCCCGTCGTGGACGGAAAATCGTCGACGTACGTTCCCGGCGTGACGGTCGGCGACATCAAGAGCGGACGCTATGCGATCGTGGTCGAGGACGCAATTCATCCCAAGACGCCGATCGCATGCGGTGATTTCGAGATTTAGGAGCCCGTCGGGATCTTGGCGCGCCGCGAAACGTAGATGAAAATACAGTAGACCGGTATTCCCAGCAGCAGAATTGCCAGGCCGACGAGACTGTTGCCCGGATATTTCACGTACGTGTCCAAGACGACCGCTGCGGATACGATCAGAAAAATGCCGGTAGATACCGGATGGCCGGGGACGCGGAAACCGGCGTGCGCCCCGGCGCGCCCCGATTCCCTGGCGCGGAAGATGAATAGCGCAATCGCCGCCAGCGCGAAAAAGACGTAATCGACCGACGTGACGTAATTCAGAATCTGATCGTAGCGTCCCGACAGCGCGATGATCGCGGCAAACAAACCTTGCAGCGCAATCGCCACGACCGGCACGCGCGTGCGCGGATGAACCCATCCCACCGGTTTGAAAAACACGCCGTCGCGCGCCATCGCGTGATAGACGCGCGGCGAGGTGAGGATCTGATTGCTCATGAAGCCGAACGTGGACAGCATCACCGCCGCGGCAATCGCTTGCGCGCCGCGAGGTCCGAACACGAGCTGCAGAACGTCCGACGCAGGCGTATCGGTGGCCATCAGCCGTCCCGAGCCCAGCGTATGCACGCACACGAAATTCACCAGCATGTACAGCGCAACGACTGCCGCAACGCCCCAGAGCATGCCCAGCGGCAGCGTCCTTTGCGGATGTTTCATCTCGGCGGTCATGAAGCTGGACGTTTGCCATCCGCTGTAGGCAAACAGCACGGGGATCATGGCGACGCCCATAGCGGTCAGCATATCGGGCGTATTGCCGAAACCCGGGACCGGCGCATTTGCTCCGGCGGCGGGCTGCGCGACCAGCCCGACGACGATCAGCGCCCCGATCGCGCCGATCTTGAGCAGCATCAAACCGTTTTGCACGTTGCTGCCTGCTCGCACGCCCAAACAATTCACGACCGTCAAAAACGCCAGCGTGCCCACGGCGACGATTTGCTCGCCGGGGTGGCGCCCGGGAAGCACCCGCTGCAGGTAGCCGGCGAACGTTATTGCAGACGCGGCAGCGCCTCCGCTTTGCGAAACCAGCAGCAGCGTCCACCCGTACATGAACGCTACGACCGGATGAAACGCATCGCGCATGTACGCATACAGACCGCCGTCGCTGGGGTGTCTGGCGGCAAGCTCGGCGAAGATCAATGCTCCCAGCAGCGCAACGACGCCGCCGCAGCCCCATACGATCAGAATCAGCGCGGGCGTATGCACGCGCGCCGCAACGACCGAAGGATTGCGAAATATTCCCGAACCGATGATGCCGCCCATGACGATGAGCGCCGCATCGTAGACGCCTAACCGGCGCGCCAGACGAACCGGACCCGAAGGGTTCATGCGGCCTCATTCGAAGCACAAGTCCAATCGCCTATGATTTCCAAACCGCTCTACAGCGACGAGTTCGTCGGGCGGCGCGACGAACTCGAGTACTTATGCGAAGAGTTCCGAGCCGCTTGCGATTCGCGCGTGCGTTTTCTGACCGTCGAAGGTGATGCGGGAATCGGCAAGTCTCGCTTGCTGCACGAATTTTTCGCACGGATCGAACACGGTGCGACGATCGCCGCCGGCTATTGCGTCGAGCATGTGCGGGCGCCCTATTTGCCGTTTACCGAAATCGTCGAACGGCTGGATCCGCGCGCGCGGCTGGCGGCACTCAAACCGCGCGAGCAGGGAACGCACAGCGACGAAAAATGGGCCTACTTCAACGCAGTTGCGGAAGTCGTGCGCGCCGAGTCCGCTCGACGTCCCGTTGCGCTCGCGATAGAAGACGGTCAGTGGGCCGACAGCGCGAGCATCGAGCTGCTGCGGTTTTTGCTCGGGCGCATTCACGGTACGCGCTGTCTTATTGTCGTCACGCTGCGAGCGGAAGCGCTCTCGCCCAATCCGGCGGCGGCCGCGCTGCGCAGCGCGGCGTCGCGCAGCCGGGCTGCGACGATCCAGTTACGCGCGCTGCGCAGGCACGAGATCAAGCGCTTGGTGCAAGCTTCGCTGCAGAAACGCGGGCTGCATTTAGACCCGGCAATGGTCGCCCAAATCGAAACACTTGCCGAGGGCAATCCGTTGTTCGCCGAAGAGCTCGCTCGCGTTGCGCTCGAGAACGGCGCACTGGCGTTCCAAGCGCAGATGCCCGTGACGCTGCAGGCGATCTTGAGCGAACGTCTGCAGCCGTTTTCGACGCGCGAGCGCGGCATGCTGTTCCGGGCTGCGGTTGTGGGAGAAACCTTCTCCGCATCGTTGCTCAGCGCAATATCCGGTCACGCGGCCGCCGACGTGCTGGGCGTTCTGGAACGCGCTGTCGCATCGGGTCTCCTCCAGGAGCTCCCGCAATCCGAAAGCCGCTTTCGTTTTCGCCACGGACTCATCCGCCAAGCGCTCGCGGACCAGTTGGTCTTTGCGCTGGCTGCGCCGCTGCACGTGCGGATCGCGCAGGAAATCGAAGCGCTGCCGGACGCGCGCGGGCGCGCGGCCGAACTGGCGTATCACTGGTCGGCAGCGCGCGTTGCGGACAAAGCGCGTCTCTGGAACGAGGCGGCAGCGCAGTCGGCGTGGGAAGTATACGCATACCGCGACGCGATCCGGTTCTATACCGACGCGCTGCGATGGGGATATCCGCCGGGTACGCAGCGCGCCGCCGTCTACGAGCGGTTGGGCGTACTGCTCAATATCGACGGCTGCGGCGAAGAACCCGCGCACTGGTTCGCGCGTTCGCGCAGCGAGTACGATGCGTGCGGCAACGCCGTCGGCGCCGCGCACGCGTTGCTGCTGCAGGCGGATCAAAGCTGGGTAGACGCGCGTACGCAGGAAAGCGTGCGGGCAGCTTCCGAAGCGGCGGTCGCGCTCAAGCGGCTGGGCCACATGCAGATGTACGCGCAGGCGCTGCTCACGGTGGCGCGCTTTTCGATCACTCTGGGCCAGGTCGATCGAAGCCTCGCGCATCTCAAAGCGGTGGACGCCCTGCGCGCGCACTTCGACGCCGGCTCTCGAGCCGCGTGGCACGAAGTTCGCGGGGAAACCAACGCCGTGCTCGGCCGCACGCAGCCCGCATTGGCCGACTTTCGCGACGCGGCGCGGCTTGCCGCGCAAAGCGGGGTGAGCGAGCTGATCGCCCAGATCGAAAACAACTTCGCGCTGGCGGCCTTTGATTTAGGCGATTTGGACTTGGCGATGGCGCGGCACCAGATCGCAGTCGACGAAGCGCATCGTACCGGCTTGATGTGGCGCATCGCCTATTCGTCGCTCAATTATGCGCGCACGCTCACGTTCAAAGGGCAGCTGGAACGCGCGCGGGCGCTGACGTGGGAAGCACTCGACTCCGGCGTAACCACCGCGACCTTCAAAACCAAAGCCGCCAGCGTGGGAATACCGTTGGCGCTGCTGCTCAACGACCGCGCCCTTCTCGACGCCTGCACCGACGACGCAACCCTGGAGTTGGCGCAGCAGTCGGCAGAAATTCAGCGCATCGCTTCCGTTACGGCTGCGTTTGCGGGCTTGCGCGTCGCGCAGGGGGCCCGTGCGGAAGCGCGAGCCTTGCTCGCGCACGGCGTTCGAGCGATTCCGTACGCGCATCGCGCTTGGGAGTTGTTCGTCGCCGTCGCGCAATGGGGCGATCCGCAAGACGTCGAGCTGGCGGGTGCACTGCTCGAAACTGCGGCGGGCCGGCCCATGCTGCGGCGCGCCTATCGTCTGCTGTTTGGCGCGCTTTCCATAAAGGCCGATCCCGCGCGCGCGAATCGGTTTGCGCTGGCTGCGGCGCGCCATTTTGCGCGCATGGGAAACGCTCTGTACGAAGCTTTGGCGCTCGAAGCTGCCGGCTGTTTGCCTGAGGCGCTCGAGTGCTATCGCCGCATGGGTGCCGTGCGCGACGTCGAGCGGCTGGACAAGCGCGAACCACGCAAGGAGAACTCCGTCAGGCTCACGGCGCGTCAAATGGAAATTGCCGAATTGGTCGCGCAGGGAGAGACCAACCGTGCGATCGCACAACGGCTGCACATCAGCGAACACACCGTGGAGCATCACTTGTCCGGCACCTTTGCGCGCCTGGGCTTGAAGTCGCGCGCACAGCTGGCGCACATCTTGGGTCAGAACGAGCTGCCATAGCGGAATCCCGGGATAGCCGCGCGCAGCCGGGCTTCCTATACTGAAGATCACCCTGCATTCTCGGAGGACGGCATGGTTTATCGTTTGCGCAGTTGCCGCGTACTGGTTGCGGCGCTCATTTCATGCGTTCTGCTCGCCGGTGGAGCGATTCCGGCGCTTGCCGGCACTACCGGCGGTTTGAGCGGTACGGTCGGCGACGCCAACAATGCACCGCTCGCCAACGTCACCGTTACGGTTACCAGCCCGTCGCAAAGTTCGTCGGCCGTCACGAATGCGGCCGGCAAGTACGTGTTCGTTTCGCTGATGCCGGACACGTATACCGTGACGGCGCGAAAACCGGGATACGAACCGGTGTCGATTGCCGGCATCGCGATATTCGCCGATCAGCAGCAGTCGCTGCCGGTAACGATGCGCACCAGTCTGAAAACGATTGCCAACGTCACCAGCCGCTCGTCGCTCTCACCGGTAAAGGCCGGCGTGACCACGGATGTGTATTCGATCAACCCCGCGCTCACGCAAGCCGCAGCGCCGTTGGGAGGCGGCGGCGGACTGAACAACGCGTATTCGGCGATTGCCTCCATGCCGGGCGCGTTCGTTCCATCCGGTCAGATGGGCGTCAATCAAACCGTCTACATTCGCGGCGGCTACTACGATCAGATCGGCTACGAATACGACGGCGTTCCGGTAAACCGCGCGTTCGACAACTATCCCGCGCACTCGGCGTCGACGCTGGGCCAGCAAGAGCTCCAGATTTACACGGGCGGCGGCCCCGCCAGCGCAAATGCGACGGGCTTGGCGGGCTTCATCAATCAAGTCGTAAAGAGCGGCACTTACCCAGGCTTTAGCACCGTTTCAGGGCGCATGGGCTCGCCGACGTTCTATCACGATCTGTCGGTTGAAGCCGGGGGCGCCAACCCCGCACGCACGTTCTCGTATTACGCCGGCTTGAGCGGGTTCAACCAAGATTTCCGGTATTTGAACCAGTTTAACGGCGCAAATCTCACCGACGAGTTTCCGGTGACGTACGTGGACAACATTACGACGAACTTGTCGTTTTGGCCGGCAGTGTATCCGACGTGCGATGCATCCAATCCGAATCTCTATACGAACCCGGCTGTCGCCACCATCTGGAGCGACCCCGGCTGCTTCACCGCTCTGAACCCGGCATACGGCAATATTTCGATGATCAACGGGCGCGAAGCCGTGGCCAACCTGCATTTTGCAATACCGCACAAAGGCGATGCCGGCCGCGACGACCTGCAGTCTGCTTTTCAGCAATTCGGCACAGTACCGGCAATACTACAGCGGAGTGAACGATGCCGGCCCGTTCATCCAAGGCTTGATGAATCCAAACCTGCCCGGCGGAGCGTACCTCTATCCCCCGCAGTGGCCCGATTTCTACACGTATCCGGCCAACACTGCGTTCTTGGCTCCGGCAAACACGCCCGCAATCGGTTATATGTTTCCCGGATCGCCGCAAAATCGGTGCGTAAATCTCACCGGTGCGGGAAGCAATCCGCTGCCCATTCCCAATGCATGCCCGGCCGGAGATTATGCGGCTCTTCCCAACGACTACCGCGATGCGCGCTGGGATCAGGCCAGCATCGTGAAGTTGCAGTACCAAAAAAACCTGGGCAGCAGCGCGTACCTGCGGCTATTCGGATATACGTTCTACTCGAACACCAATCGAAGCGGCGCGAATCAGGAAGGGGTCACCGGCCAATACGGCAGCGCCAACATCGGCGTCACGAACTACGACTACGAGGTTGACGCACACACGCGCGGAGCCGAGCTGCAATTCGCCGATCAGATCAGCGGCAACAACCAACTGGCCTTTACGCTCAACTACGTCACCTCGTCGACGCTGCGCTATTACAATTTCAACAACTACAACACCGCAGATTGGCAAGTGAGCAGCCTTACCAATGGCTCGCAGTGCTTTGCCGCGTACGACGGCACGCTGGCCAACGGCGTGGACAACGTCGTCGCGGGGCAGGCGGCACCGTGCAACGATCCGATTACTCAGGGCGTTTTCGAGGACCCGACCAGCGTCTCCAATGCCGGCAATCCGCAGGAGGTTTCATGCGGCGCGGGCGGCGGGGATCCAATTCCTACCGGCGCCTGTTCGGCCGGCGCGGCGTGGCGGCTCACGTATACGGGAAACCAGGCCTCGATCAATTCGGTAACGCCGAAATTCGCCAACGTTTCACTGACGGACGAATGGAGGCCCACCGATAAACTCGATCTGAATGCCAGCGTGCGGTTCGATCGCGACGAGTTCGATGTAACGCCGGTCGCTTCGCCCGCGAAGAATTTTTGGTATGCAGCCGCTCAGAAAGAATTTTGTTACAATCCCAGCACGCTGCAGCCCATTATCGTGCCCGAACCTCCGCAATCGTTAAAGAACGTCAACCCGTACGTTTCATTCACCTGTCCGGTCGTCGACGGCGTCCAGTCGGTGCATCCCGACGGCCAAGGCGGTCACTTGCTGCTCACCGACCAGTTCAACCCGACGTACGTTCAAACGTATTTCTCGCCCCGCTTTGGTTTGACGTATTCGGTTGATCCGGACACCGTGCTGCGCTTCTCGGCCGGCCGGTTTGCGCAGGAGCCGCAAAATTACGAAATAGAGTACAATAGTCTCGAGCCGAATCTCGCCGCCGAGCTCATCGGCTTTCTTCCCTTTGGGTTCACTACGCCTCTGCACGAAGCTCAGGCGCAGTTTTCCAACAACTTCGATCTGTCGTACGAGCACCACTTCCGCGGCACCGATATGGCGGTTAAACTGACCCCGTATTTCCGTTATGCGACCGATCAACTGTACGAGACGGTGAACATCCCCACGTTGTTCGGCGTTTCTCCGTCGTTCAATTCGGGAACCGAGCGCACGAGCGGCGTCGAACTGGAATTGACCAAAGGCGACTTCAACAAAAACGGTTTGGCGGGAGTGCTTTCGTACACGTACACGAACTCAAAGGAAAAATGGAACAACTACGCGGGGGTGCCGATCAATCCGGTCGATCCCTACAACGAAGACATCCAAAACTTCAACGCGCTGACCAAGGCGGGCGGCGGCGCTCACTGCTACGTCAACGATCGCAGCGGCACGCCGGATCCCACCTGCGGCGCGACGTCCATCCTGAATCCGTACTACAGCATGTCTCCGCAGCCGCTTTTGGACAAATACGGCTGGTACGATACCGGTTTGGACTATCCGTACGTCTCGCCCAACACGTTTGCGCTGATCTTGAACTATAAGCACGATCGTTTTGCAATCACCCCGGCCGTCACCCTGAATCAGGGAGCGACCTATGGAACCCCGGCGGATTTTCAGGGTTTGGATCCCCGCACGTGCCGCTCTAACCAGAGCAGCGAGGGTATCCCAGACGCTCCCAATCCGTTAACGGCGGACTATACGTCGTGCAAGGCTGCGGCAATCGGCGCGAGCGGCACGAACCCCGGGCATTTGTATATTCCTAATCCGAATACGGGCACGTTCGATACTTTTGGTCAGTTCCGCCAGCCGTGGCAGCTCAACGTCGGACTGCAGCTCAGTTACCAGTTCAGTCCGCGGATCACCGGCAATGTGACCATTGCCAACCTGCTCAATCGCTGCTTTGGGGGATCGAAAACGCCGTGGAGCACGCAATATGCGCCGGACAGCGCCATCTGCGGATACGGCTACAACAAATTCTACATCAGCAACTACTACAACGGGTCTAGCCCGGGCGATACGGCAGCAAACGGCGTTCCGCTCAATCCGTATTTCGCGCAGCCGTTCGTTCCGGCGTACGGCGATACGAATTCCTATAACTATCCGTTGCCGCTGCAATTGTACTTCCAACTGCAAATCAAACTGTAAATGCGTTGGGAGCGGCACTCTCGCCGCGCACGCGCAATTTCGGGTCGCGCAGGTGCGGCGTGCTTTCGCCGAGCTGTGACGTAGCGGTCGTCGGCGGCGGCCATAACGGGCTGGCGTGCGCGGCGTTGCTGGCCAAATCGGGGCTGTCCGTCCAAGTCTTCGAACGCGCCGAGCGGCTTGGAGGGGCCGCGGTAACCGAACCGATGTGGGACGGCTATCAGGTGTCCTCCGCCTCATACGTCTGCACGCTGCTCGATCCGTGGCTGATTCACGAATTGGAACTGCAGCGGCACGGGTACAGCGCGTATCGCAAAGATCCCGCGACCTTCAACGTGCTGGGGGACGGGCGTTCGCTGCTGCTCGGCTCGAACGAGGAAGACAATGCGCGCGAGATTGCCGTTTTCGATCGTGACGATGTTCGCGGGTTCGCGCAAGTCGACGCGCTCGTGCGCGATCTCGGCAGCCGTCTGTTCGAGACGTTCTCCGATCCCGAGCCGTCGTTTGGCCGGTTCGACCAGACGGTGCAGCGGCGGCTGACGGGTTCCGCCGCGCAGCTGATCGAGCCTTACGTGAACACGCCGGTTCTTCAAGCGGCTTTGGCGACCGATGGCATCATCGGTACGTATGCGGGCCCTCGCGATGCCGGAACGGGATACGTGCTGGCGCATCACTATGCGGGCCGCGCGCTGGGCGTTCAGGGCGCCTGGGGCTTCGTGCGCGGCGGAATGGGCGCGATTTCGACGGCACTGGCCTCGTCGGCGCGCGCGAACGGCGCCGTGCTGCACGATTGCGCGGCCGTTACGCGCATCGTCGTGCGCGACGGCATTGCGCGCGGCGTAGTGCTCGAAAGCGGCGCGCAGGTGTCGGCACGAATGGTCGTTTCGAACGCGCATCCCCGGACGACGTTTTTGGACTTGGCTGCGCAAGCGCAGCTCGATCCGGGCTTCATTCAAAAAGTTCGCAGCTGGCGCAGCACCGGCGTTTCGTTCAAGCTCAATCTGGCGCTGGGGGAACTGCCGAACTTCAAATGCCGGCCGGGCACGCACCCCCAGGCGCATCATCGCGCGACCATTCACGTCGCACCGTCGATAGACTATCTGCAGGAAGCGTTTGAAGACACCAAGGAAGGCGGCATCTCCAAGCAGCCGATGCTGGAATGTTTTCTGCAAACGTGTACCGATCCGTCGCTGGCACCTGCGGGTAAGCACATTCTGTCGGTGTTTGCTCAGTACTACCCGTACGATCGCAAGGACGGCTGGAGCCGCGCGCAACGTGAAGCCGTTGCCGATCGCATCGTGTACTTGCTCGGGCAATATGCCCCAAACGTTCCGAGCACTATCGAGGCGCGTCAAATCCTCAGTCCCGTCGACTTGGAAACCCGCTTTGCTCTACCGGGCGGCCACATCTTTCACGGCGAACTGCTGCCGGGACAAATCTATGAATCGCGTTTTGCTACCAGAACGCCGGTTCGCAATCTCTACTTGTGCGGATCGGGAGCGCACCCCGGAGGCTGCGTGAGCGGATTTCCCGGCAAGCGCGCCGCACACGCCGTCTTGGCGGACGTGCGCGAGATGCGAGCCGCCCGATGAACCGTTGGGCGGCGATCGTGCTTGCCGCAGTCCCGCTGCCTGCAGCAGCGGCGGCGGCAGCGCCGCAGCGCTTTTCCATCGCAGCGATGCAGCGCATCGTCGACTTGTCGCTGCCGGCGATTTCGCCCGATGCAGCCAGGATCGCTTTCGTCGCGACGCGCGTCGATTTCCAGCGGAACCGCCGAAACGATACGCTCGAGCTGTACGATCGAAAAACCGGTGCGCTGCGCGCTGTAGCCAACGGCCATCGCTCCGTCGATGCACTGGCGTGGTCGCCCGACGGCACGCGCCTGGCGGCGGTGCTCGACGTGCCGGGGCAGGATGCCGATCAACTGTTCGTCATCGATGCCGGCTCGGACGCGCTGCGGCAACTGACGTTCGGCAAGACGAGCGTCGTCAACATCGCCTGGGCTCCCGGCGGAGATCGCATCGCGTTCTCCCGGCGCGATTATGCCGCGCCGGCTAGGGGCGCCGCAGCCTTCCGCGACGGATTCGAAGTGACGGACAACGCGTATTTGGTTACCAAGAGTCCGCACAGCGTGCACTTGTGGATCGTCGGCATGTCGGGTAAGGAACGCCGGCTGACGCACGGATCGTGGAGCGTGGCCGACGCTCCGCTCTCGTGGTCCGCGAACGGCCGATCGCTGTTGTACGAACGCGCGCCGAGCGCAGTGTACGGGCTGCAGGACCGGTCGGCGCTCATGCGGTTGGAGGTCTCTTCCGGGCGCAGCGTTTATGCGACCTCGGTGCGCAGGTATCAGGACAACGGCCTGTATTCGCCCGCCGGACTGCACGTCGCATACCGGTACAATCGCGGCGGCGATCCGATGAACGAGCCGGACGCGGTGGTCGACGGGCGCGACGTGTCGCTCGCGCTCGACCGCCACGTGGATACGTTCTCGTGGATGCCCGGCGATGCGTCGCTGCTGCTGCAAGTCGACGATCGCGCACAGGCTCCGCTGTACGTTCAGCCGCTGCACGGCGCGGCGCGGCGCCTTCCTTTGGGGAGCGTCGTGTCCGCTTCGATCCAAGCCGCCGGTAGCATCGCACGCGACGGAACGATCGCGTTCGTCGGCGAGCAAACAAGCCGTCCGGCCGAACTGTACGTGCTTTCGCCGCGCGCCGCAGCGCCGCAGCGGCTGACGTCGTTCAACCAGGATATCGCAGCGCTGCAATTGGGCCGCAGCGTGCGAATCGCATGGCGCGGCGCGAGCGGCATGGCAGAAGACGGCGTGCTCACGTATCCGCCCGGATATGCTGCCGGGCGAAAATACCCGCTGGTGCTGCGCATCCACGGCGGTCCCACGGAATCGTCCACGGTTGCATTCGATCCGTTCCGCCAGCTGGCCGCGGCTCGCGGCTATTTGGTTTTTGCGCCGAACTATCGCGGCAGCAACGATTTGGGCAACGCGTACGAGCGTGCGATCTTCAACGACGCCAGCATTGGACCAGGCCGCGACATCATGGCTGGAATCCAAGCCGTTGAACGCCTGGGCATCGTGGATACGGCGCGCATCGGCGTTTCGGGATGGTCGTACGGCGGCCAGCTGACGTCGTGGATGGAATCGCACTATCAGATCTGGAAAGCTGCGGTCGCCGGCGCAGCGGTGAACGATTTGGTGGTGGATTACGCGATTGCCGACGACATCGACGCCGATGCCGTTTCGTTCGCCGGCGGATCGCCGTACAAAGGCGATTATCTGCAGCTGTGGCGCAAGCACTCCCCGATAACGTACTTCAAGAATATCCGGACGCCCACACTGATCTTCGGCAACGTCTACGACGTGCGCGTGCCGATCGTCGAATCGTACGAGATGTTTCACGCCCTACGCGACAGCGGCGTGCCCGTGCGGTTCTTCGCCTATCCGACCACCGGCCATCTGCCCAACGGGCCCGTGCGCTTGGCCGACGTTTACGGCAAGTGGCTTGCATGGTTCGATCGCTACCTCTCACCGCGAAAGCAGTTTCGATGACACGATACGTCCTGACGTTACTATGCTGTCTGGCCTGTGCGCCGCTTGCCGGCGCAGTTGCTTCACCGGCGCCGCGTTCTACACCATGTACGCCGACGGTCTTTGCGCCCGCGGGCAGTCCGCGCGCGGACCGTCTCACCGGCGGACCGGGCCTGGTGCTTTCCGGCGGCGGTTTGATGGGCATGCCGTACGGCAGCGTGCTCCCATGGATGCGCGCGCGAATTGCCGCGCCGCCCGGCACGCGCGCCGGAAATCTGCTAATTCTCAAAGCCTCCGGCGCGCGGGATTACAGCGACTTGTTTTACGCCCACAGCAAGCTCGGATCGATCCGTGAAATACTCGTTCCCCCGTGCGCGACCCGCGGCGACGTCGATCGCATGGCCGCGTACGTTCGGCGCGCCGACGCCGTGCTGTTTGCCGGTGGCGATCAAGCCAACTACGTCGCATGGAAAGGCTCCGGGCTGATTGCCGCCGTCCGAGGCGTGTACGCGCGTGGGGGAATAGTGGGCGGCGGCAGCGCGGGCTTGGCAATTCAAGGAGCCGTCGTTTTCGATTCCGTTGCAGCCGATAAAGTTCTGCGCGACGATCAAGACGTCGCATCTCCCGATGCGGTCAAAAATCCCTACGAAAGGGCCATCAGTTTTACCACGCACTTCTTTTCGTGGCCGCCGCTGGCTTCGTCGATTACGGACACGCATTTTGCGCAACGCAATCGGTTCGGCAGGCTGGCTGCGTTCATGGCGCGCGCGCTGCAGGACCGCCTGGTACGCGGAGATCGCATCTACGGCGTCGCGGTAGATGAGGGAGCAGCTTTGCTCGTCGATGCGCGCGGCGTCGCCACCTTGGTAAAGCGCGCTCGCGAAGCGGACGGCTACGTGCCGCGCGGCGCCTATGTTTTGACTGGCCGGCGCGCGGCGCAACTCACGCCGGGGCGGCCGCTGCTGTATACCGTAGACGTAACGCATATCGCAGCGCCCGGTTCTTCATACGATTTGATCTCTCACTCAGGCGCCGGAACGCGCTATAGCGTAACGGTTCGCGGCACCGGCAGCCCGATGTATTCGCGCAATCCATATTGACCGGGGGATCGCTCGGGCTGCCCTGCTGCAATACGTTCAAGTGTGCGTCAAGCGGGGTACGAGTGCAGCATATCACTTTGCAAAGGGGTTCACTCCATGCGCATCTCCCGTCTACTCGCCTCAGCCGTCCTTATAACAACCGTGGCCGCTCCTCAACTCGCGTTTGCCGGCAAGACCAATAATTTTTACGGCGAGGTCGTACACGCTTCCATAAACAACATCAAGGTGTACGATCCCAAGGCTCAGCAAACCCTGAGTTTCATCGTCACGCCGAAGTTCGATCAGGTCTTTTCCGCCAACGGCAAGACGACGTATCAAATGAAAGATCTCAAGCACGGCCAGTACGTTCGCGTCGTGTACGATCAAAAGGCGCTCGGCATGCGTCACGCCGACAAGATCTACATTCTCAATAATGCGAACATGAAGAAAGCCAAGCAGATCCCTTCACACATTCACTAGAAGGCTAATCGCACAAGCCCGGCGTTCCATTCGGCCGCCGCAACCCGGATCATTGCCGAGAGCGCGCGGCGCACGGCACTGGGCGGCGGCGGCCCGCCTGCGTTTACCTGAACGGCAACCGTCACGGTCTGCCCATTCGTGTCGGTTACGATAATGCTGCAGTTTCCGGCATTTTGCGGATTGACGTTCGTCGTCATGCTCGAGCCCGTGCCGGATGACGTATCGATCGTGGCTATCGGCGTTCCATTGTTGCCGCAACCGCTCCCAGTGTTCCCATTGCTAGGGCTCGTTGCATCGAGCATAAACTGCCCATTGTAGTTCGCCTCCGAAATCGTTAACTGCTGGGCCGTTCCCCCTACGGTGAGGGAAATGGGGTTAGGGCTAGCCATGAGCGGCGCTGGTGTGGGCGTCGGTGTCGGTGTCGGCGTTGGTGTGGGCGTCGGCGTTGGGGTTGGCGTCGGCGTTGGCGTCGGCGTTGGCGTCGGCGTTGGCGTCGGCGTTGGCGTCGGTGTTGGCGTCGGTGTCGGGGTAGGCGACGGTGTTGGTGACGGCGTCGGTGTCACAACCGAAACGGGGATGTTGCTTGAACCGCCGTGATCGTCCGTCACGCCGATGCTGCAGTTTCCGGAATTTTGCGGCGTTACCGTCAGCGTTGCGCTGGGGCCCATCAGCACGGTGTTGTCGACCGTCGCCACCGGCGGCACGGCGTTCGTGCACGTGGTTGCATTGATGTTGAAATTGCCGCCGTAATTCAGTTCGGAAATCGTGAGCTGCTGATTGTTCGTCGCTCCCGTTCCGGTGAACGCTAGTGACGTCGGAGCAACGTTGAGCGGACCCGCCACCGGCGTGGGCGTCGGAGTAGGCGTGGGCGATGCCGTGGGTGTCGGCGTTGGTGTCGGCGTTGGTGTCGGCGTTGGTGTCGGCGTTGGCGTCGGCGTTGGTGTCGGCGTTGGTGTCGGCGTTGGCGTCGGCGTCGGTGTCGGTGTTGGCGTCGGCGTTGGCGTCGGTGTCGCCGTTGGTGTCGGCGTTGGCGTCGGTGTCGGCGTCGGTGTCGGCGTCGGTGTCGGCGTTGGCGTCGGCGTCGGTGTTGGTGACGGCGTCGGTGTCGGTGTCACAACCGCAACGGGGATGGTGCTCGAGCCGCCGTGATCGTCCGTCACGGCGATGCTGCAGTTTCCGGAATTTTGCGGCGTTACCGTCAGCGTTGCGTTGGGACCGGCTAGCACGGTGTTGTCGACCGTCGCCACCGGCGGCACGGCGTTCACGCAGGTGGTCGCATTGATGTTGAAGTTGCCGCCGTAATTCAGTTCCGAGATCGTGAGCTGCTGATTATTCGTCGTTCCCGTTCCGGTGAACGACAGTGACGTCGGGGCAACGTTGAGCGGACCCGCCACCGGCGTTGGCGTTGGCGTCGGTGTCGGTGACGCGGTCGGCGTTGGCGTCGGTGTCGGTGACGCGGTCGGCGTTGGCGTCGGTGTCGGTGACGCGGTCGGCGTTGGCGTCGGAGTCGGTGACGCGGTCGGCGTTGGCGTCGGTGTCGGTGACGCGGTCGGCGTTGGCGTCGGAGTCGGTGACGCGGTCGGCGTTGGCGTCGGAGTCGGTGACGCGGTCGGCGTGGGCGTCGGAGTCGGTGACGCAGTCGGCGTGGGCGTCGGTGTCGGTGACGTAGTCGGCGTGGGCGTCGGCGTCGGCGATGCAGTCGGCGTTGGCGTCGGTGTCGGCGATGCAGTCGGCGTTGGCGTCGGCGTGGGCGTCGGTGACGGCGTCGGTGTCACAACCGAAACGGGGATGGTGCTCGAGCCGCCGTGATCGTCCGTCACGCCGATGGTGCAGTTGCCGGCATTTTGCGGCGTAACCGTGAGCGTCGCGTTCGGGCCGGTCAGCACGGTGTTGTCGACCGTCGCCACCGGCGGCACGGCGTTCGTGCACGTGGTTGCATTGACGTTGAAGTTGCCGCCGTAGTTCAGTTCCGAGATCGTCAGCTGCTGATTGTTCGTTGCTCCCGTTCCGGTGAAGGCCAGTGATGTCGGAGCAACGTTGAGCTGACCCGGCGTCGGAGTAGGCGTGGGCGATGCCGTGGGCGTGGGCGTCGGTGTCGGTGACGGAGTCGGCGTGGGCGTGGGCGATGCCGTCGGCGTGGGCGATGGCGATGCCGAGGGCGTCGGTGTAGGCGTGGGCGATGCCGTCGGTGTCGGCGACGGCGAAACGTATGCCGCGGCGCTATACAGTTGGGCGATCTGCGACGCGCTCAGGGCCGTTGGATAAAATGCGTGCTGCGCGATGCTGCCGTGCCACTTGTAATATGGTCCGGTATCGTATTGACCCACATAGTAGCTCGACGTAAACGCCGCATAGCTCTTGGCAAGGGATGCCGAGCTGTCCAGCGCACCGTCGATGTAGTAACTTTCCGTTCCGGAAGACGCATTGTAGACAAACACTACGTCGTGCCATTGGTTTGCCGAAAGCGTACCGCTCGAGATGAAATTCCCGTTGAACTGCGAGAGCAGTTTGCCGCTGCTGAACAGCAGACGGTGGCTGGTGTTGTAACCCCAAATCGTCATCAGGCCCGAAGCCGTGGCAGGGTTAACCCACGTTTCGAACGAGTACGATGTGCCGCTGACGGCGTTGGGGTTGGGCAAGCTCACACCCACACTGGACGAACCGCCGGGCAGTGTGATCGCAGTCGACGGCTCGCCCAAAAGCGGTCCCTGAGTTCCGAAGCCGACCGCACCGACGTACGTGCCGTTGATCGCGCTGGACGAACTGTCGTGCGCCGTCGGTCCGCTCGCTTCGTTGAGCTTGAAGTATTGCGTCGGATTGTAGCCCAGCACGACGTTCCCGTACGGTGAGGACCCGCTCGGCGTCGGTGTGGGGTTCGGCGTTGCGGTCGGACTCGACGTCGGACTTGGACTGGATGACGGGCTCGGACTCGCCGACGGGCTCGGACTCGACGACGGGCTCGGACTCGACGACGGCGTTGCGCTTGGGCTTGGAGTCGGCGTGCTCGAGCCGTACCCTGCGGCGCCGTAATGCGTCGAGATTTGCGTTTGGCTGAGCGCGCTTCGGTAGAACGCCACCTGCGCTAGCCGCCCGTTCCACTTGTAATTCGAGCTGGTGTCGTATTGGCCCAGATAGTAAGCCGCAGTGAAGGCGGCGCTGCTGTTCGGAACCGTCGTGCTGCTGTCGAGTGCGCCGTCGATGTAGTAGCTCGCCGTCTGCGCGCTTGCGTTATAGACAAACACAACGTCGTGCCACGTGTTGGCCGTCAAGCTCGCCTTGGAGAAGAAGTTGCCGTAGATCTGCGAGAGCAGCAGCCCGGCGCTGCTCACGAGCAGACGATGGGTCGTGTTGTATCCCCAGATCGTCGTGTAGCCGCTGCTTTGCAACGGGTACACCCACGCTTCGATGGAGTACGAAGTTCCCGACGCCGCGCCGGGGTTGGGTGCGCTCACGCCGATGCTGGACGTGCCTCCGGCAAGGGCGATGGCCGTGGATGCTTCGTCGAGCAGCGGGCCGGCCGACCCGTATTTGAGCGAACCGACGTACGCACCGTTCTGACCGTTTCCGGAGCTGTCTGCGGCCGTCGGTCCCGAGGCTTCGTTCAGCTCGTAATATTCGAACGGCCGGTCCGCCAGCAATGCGTTCGCGTAGGGCGAACCCCCGCCCGGCGTCGGCGTCGGCACGGGAGTAGCCGTTGGAACAGGCGTCGCTGTGGGCGTGCCGGTCGGGGCCGGAGTCGGACTGGGACTCGCGCTTGGCTTTCCGGTCGGCGTCGGACTGGGCGAAGGCGTGGGGCTTGGGGTCGCGGTCGGCTTCGCTGTCGGGGTGGGACTCGGCGAAGGTGTGGGGCTCGGGGTCGCGGTCGGCTTCGCCGTCGGCGTGGGGCTCGGTGACGGCGTCGGACCGCCCGATAACGAGCAGTTCGTCCCGAAACATATCGCCGTCAGCGTGTGAAGCTCGATGGAGTTCTTAGACTGGCCCGGCAGACTGCGCATACGTGTCGAAAAACCCGATGCCGCGCATGCTTACGGTAGCATTCGGATAGAGATCGGTGAAGTTTCCGTACTGCGCGTTTATCGTCGTTCTGACTTGAGAGATGTACGAGCTGAGCGTACTGGAGGTACCGCAGGTGGGGTGGGGACTCTCGGCGACCATCGTGTGTCCGTTGCCGTCGCTCAGGGCGAGATGATAATCCCCGTCCGGGTTGGTCATGATCTCGGTCAAAATAACGTTCGAGAGCTGAAAGTTCGTGGTTTCCGTTCCTTGTATGCGCGGGGCCGACGAATTGACGGGAGGCGCCGTTAAGGCGGTAAGCGACGCGATCGTCGTGGGCTGCGGCGTCAGCGATATCGAACTCGCTGCGGAATCGGTGGCGACCTTAATCGTCCAGCGATATCCCGAGCATCCCGGCTGAGGCGGAGTCGGCGTCGAACCGCCGCTGGGCGTGTAACCGGCAGCCTCGTAGTTGCTCGCAATTTGCGACCCGGACAACGCGTAGTTGTAAAACGCGTGCTGCGCCAGCTTTCCGTGCCACTTGTAACTGGTCGACGTATCGCTTTGGCCCACGTAATAGCCGAACGAAAACGCCGCCAAACTGTTGCTCAGCGTCGCCGAACTATCCAGCAGGCCGTCGATATAATAGCTTTCCGTCTTCGTGCCGGCGTTGTAAACAAAGACGACCTGATGCCAGGAGTTGGGGCTGACGGCGTTCTTGGAAAAGAAGTTTCCGTTGAACTGGGTGAGCAACGCCCCCGAACTCGACACCAGCAGCCGCGCTGTGGAACTGGCGCCCCAAACCGCCATGTAATCCGTTCCTAAGATCGGATAGACCCAAGTCGAAATGGAGTAGGACGTGCCGATGCCTGCTCCGGGATTCGGAACGCTCACGCCGACGTTGCGCGATCCCCCGGGCAACGAGATCGCCGTCGTACTATCGTTAACGATTGGACCGGAGCTTCCAAACGTCACCGAACCGATGTACGAGCCGTTCGTTGGTGAAGAAGCGCTGTCGTATGCGGTAGGACCGGACGACTCGTTAAACAGGTAGTAGTGTCCGGGGCTGAGGCCCAGAGTCGACTGTTCGTACTTGGTCGGCGGACTTTGAATGATGTCCCGGTGAACCGACGTGGTCTTCACCGAAGCCGTGGAAGCTGAAGCCGGTGTGCTGGAACTCGAAACCGCCGGCGCGGTGCCGGAACCGGCGCAATTCGTTCCAAAGCACAGTGAGAGAAGCGGGTGCAGTTCGATGCCGTTGCGCGCTTGCGGCGGCGATGCGGACGCACCCAGCATGTAGTCGAAAAAGCCTACGCCTGCAACCGTAACATCGACGTTGCTCGTAAGCGGTCCCATGATGCGGCCGAAGCGACCGGCGATCGCCGCGCGTACTTTCGTTTCTGCATCGGCAAACGAAGGACTCATGCACGACGGGTCGGGGCTCTCGGCCAGAATCCGATTGCCTGCAGCATCCTGCAAGGTAAGGACGTAATCTCCGTCCGCGGACGGCGTAATTGCCGAAAGCCTTACGTTGCTCAAGCGAA
Organism: Vulcanimicrobiota bacterium; assembly: GCA_963777315.1. Classification (GTDB taxonomy): domain Bacteria; phylum Vulcanimicrobiota; class Vulcanimicrobiia; order Vulcanimicrobiales; family Vulcanimicrobiaceae; genus CAVYEM01. The sequence continues at coordinate 201,353 of CAVZQC010000002.1, read as the reverse complement.
ACTGCGTCGTTTCGGTGGGAACGATCCGGCGGTCGTACGGAAGCGTGGAAGGCGCCGGCAGCGCCGTGAGCGCTGCAATCGTGGTGTCGACCGGCGTAAAATTAATCGACGCTGCGTCTTGGTCGGTCAAGACTTTGGGAGGCCAGCGGTCGGTGCCGCACGCGTGCGCGGCGAGCGGCGTCAGAAAGAACGCGCCCACGGCAATGAGACAGCACAGCAGGCGCGCACCCATTGCCGCGGCTCTATTCGTGCATTTCGGCCAGCGTAAAGCTTTGCGTGCTCACGGCGCCGTTTTTGGTGAGGGTCACGACGACCGCAGGGTGCGGGTTGGGTGGATTCGAGGTATCGATGAAGCGCAGCGTAGCACTCCATCGCCCGTTGCCGTCGGAAGTGAGTTGGGCCTGAGAGGTACCCGCCCGAATGGAGCCTGATACAATCGTGGCGTCCCGCACGGAGATACGAAGACGGGATCCGTTCACGATGCGGAGCGCATCGTGATAGGGATCGTAGCCGGCTTGCGGCGCCGCAGCGTCAAGGTCGGTAATCTGCACGAGAGCTCGGACCAGCGATGGTCGCACGCCCGGATGAGTGTCGCCCGCGGCATTGGTCGGATGCGGGGCGGTGACGGGATGCGATGGCGCCCTTCCTTGCTGCACGGATACACTGTGCGTTTGCCGGGTCGGAGTGATTTGCGGTTGCGGGGTCGGCACCCTTTGGATGCCGGACGAGAGCACCGGTATCGCGGGCAAGCTGGATTGGTGTGCGGAGCAAGCGCTAACAAAAACCAGCGCAGCTGCTGCCGCTAGCCATCCATAACGAGGCGTGAAACTGGACATGACGATGCTCGACCCCAATATGACGATTCAAAAAGCGCCGGGCCCGTTGACGGCCGACGCAAGTGATCTATCAAAATTGTCCTTGAAGCGTCCGCGGGGCACGATGGGCCAAAGTAAAGTCTTAGATTACTTTCCGAGACGAAGTCTTAACATTGCAGCCCGTATAGCCCCACCCGTACCACTCGGCCCGAACAACCGGACCATTGCGGGGGCCCGGTTCTACCACTAGTCTTAAGCGCATGCCCAGAAGCACATCTTGAAGAACCGTCAAACCACAGTGCTGCCGCTGGCGTATTACGAACGCTGGGTGAACGGTGCGGGCCTGCGTTCGCTGCACGCGCTGCTCAGCCCCAGGCCCCGACGAGTGCCCGCATCGGTGCGGCCGGAGACGGCGGTTGGCACGGATGATGTTGCGATAACCTTGTCGGAATCGCCCGCAATGGCCGGATTGCCGGTCCTGAACGCGGATCGACTGCATCCCGTGCCGCACGTCATTCTGCACGGCAGTCAGGCGACGCATGACGCGTGCGGGTTCAGCGACGTGGACGTCGTCGCCGTCATCGAGGACCGGGTCGACTTCACCTTGGCGGAACACGCGGCGGCCGTGCAGGAACTGCAGCGTTTGCTGCGCGCGATTTTCCGTTACGACTCGTTGATGCACCACGGGCTGATGTTCTTTGCGGCCAGCGCGCTGGACGCGTACGACCAGTCGTTTTTGCCGCTGGATACCCTTCGGTGCGCCGTTGCGCTTCACGGTAGCCGCACGATCGTGCTCCACACGAAGTCCCCCGACGAACAATCGGCGCGCGCGCGGGTTCGCCGTTCAGCCGACGTGCTGCTCGGGGCGGCAAAACAACGGCGGCACGAGCAGGACGATTTTGCGTTTAAACAGCTGCTCTCCAACGTGCTGCTGATGCCGGCATTGCTTTGCGCGGCTCGCGGACAGTATGTCTACAAGCGCGATTCGTTCGATTTGGCGCGCGGCTGGTTTTCCAAAAGTCAGTGGCAAGCCGTAGCGCGCGCCGAGGAATACCGTCGCCGGTGGGATCGTCCGCCTCAATCCGCGCTTGCGCAATGGCTGGGGGATTGCTCGCATCCCTCGATGCGCGTTCGCTGGTCGGCCAAAAGACCTCCGCGCGGAAACGTTCGCAGACTGCTGGCAACATCGGCCGGGAGCTGGCGTGAGGATCTCGAACGAACCCTCGTGCGATGCCGGGAGCTCGCGGCATGAATTTTTCCGATCTGCCCACGGTCTTGGACCGCAGCCTCTACGACGACGCGATGCGCTTTTATACCGCAAAGATTGCGCGCCGCGCCGATGCGGTGTACCTGATCGGGAACGTCACCTACCCCGGGCTGTCGGATCTCGACCTGCTCGTCGTCACCTCAAACAAACGCGCGGACAACGCGCAATACTTCTCGACGTTCTGTCGCCTGCCGGACCGGTATCGCACGGTGTTCCATCACGATCCGCTCATCGTCCCGTCGAGCCATCTCGAGGTCCTGGCGTATACTACCCACGCTCCCAAACAGCTGCTGGCCGGAAAGGACGTCCTGGCCGGAATGAGTTTTTTGGACAGCCCGCAGGAACGCTGGTGCAAGTTGCTCGAGGGATACTGCACCTACGCCGTCTACGTTCATGCAATAGAATCGGCGGGACGGTGCCCGGGGCGGCGGCTCGTTGCCAAGGCGAGCTCGCTTCGTTTCAGTCTGCGGCAATTGGACATTCTATCGGACACCAATGTGGCCGACGCGTACGCTGCCGAAATCGACGGGGTGAGATCCACGTACTTCGATCGGGAACCGCACGCCGCGCTCAGCCAAATATGGAGTGCCTTTCGCACGGCGTACGACGGTCTTACGGCGAAATTGCGGGCCGTGTTGCCGCTGGCCGACGGCCAGGCGCCGGAGGACTTCGCGCGCAGCGTATTCGACGGTACCGCGCAATTCGATCGAATATCGCCGCAGTACGTGCGCGAGCGCAGCGCGGCAATCGATCGGTATCACGAAGAACTGGTACGCATGGGATTGCCGTTCGGACAAGCGTTTTTTTGGGAGGCGCACGGCGGCCGCGGACGGATCTTCCGGCAAAGCGGCGTTCATAACCGCGTGTACCGGGTCAAGTACAGACTGGAGCGAATGTTGGACGCCGCGCGGTCTTCGTGAGCCGCAACGGCGGCCAAGGATGCCGCCGCCCGCTTCTAGCAATCACCGCATCCGATTGCTAATTACGGAGGTTATACCGGCTGATGGATTCACTCGTGCGCTTCCGTTCGCGCGCCCTATGGGAACCCAACGCCGACGTCGTCATCGACGATGCCGCCGGCATGGCCGTCGTTCGCGTCGAGCTCGCGGGCGCCGACAGCGAAAGTTTGCGCGTTTTTCTCGACGAGCATTATCTGTTCATCGCCGGACGCCGCGCCGAGACCGCGCGCCTGCGCGGCGGTTCTTTTTTGCAAAAGGAGATCGCCAACGGCGAGTTCGTCAAAAAAATTCATTTGCCGGTTGGCGTTGCATACGGCGAGGTCTTTGCCACGTACGGTGACGGCATGCTGACGATCTCGCTGCCCATCGCTTCCACCGAATACATCCCCGAAGCGCGCACGGAAATTCGGATGATCGTTAAAAGGATTCTCGCGTAGATGACCGCTCAACGCCACAAAGATTCCGCCCCGCTGGTTGCGGCCAGCCTCGTCGGCATTTTGCCGCTGCAGGAAGCGGTGCTGTTTCCGAACACCGTGATTCCGCTGGCCGTCGTCAAAAAGCCCGGCATCCAGCTGGTCGAAGAGGCGCTGCGCGAAGGCAAGCCCATCGGGTTGACCGTACTCAAGGACCGGGAAATCGAAAATCCGGGACCCGACGACGTTCAGCGCATCGGAACGATCGGCACGGTGCAAAAGATGCTCAAGGTTCCCGACGGCACGCTGCGCTGCATCGTCGCGGGGCAGCAGGTTTTCCGGGTCGAGCAGTTCACGCAGACCGAACCCTACTTGGTCGCCGCCTACGTCGAGCTGCCCGATATCACCGCGCCCAGCGAAGAACTGGTCGCGATGCAGCGCAATTTGGCCGGCTTGTTCCAAAAACTGCTGGGCTATCTTCCGCAAGCGCCGCGCGAGATGGAGATGGAAGTCCAGAACATCACGGATCCCAATCTCCTGACGTATTTCGTCGCTTCCACGATGCGCCTGGAAACGCCGGACCGCCAAGCGATCCTCGAAGAGCGCAACACGATGAAGCGCATGCGCAAACTCACGATGCTGCTGACCAAGGAACTGGAGGTCGTCGAACTCGGGCACAAGATTCAGTCCGACATCCAGCGCGAGATGGAAAAGAATCAGCGTGAATTTTATCTGCGCCAGCAGCTTCGTGCCATCCAGGAGGAGCTGGGCGAAGTCGACCCTCAGCAAGCCGAAACCAACGAACTGCGCCAGAAGATTGACGAAGCGCAAATGCCGGAAGACGCGAAAAAGGCCGCCGACCGCGAGCTCGATCGCCTTTCGAAAGTGCCGCAGGCAAGCCCGGAGTACAGCGTCATCCGTTCGTATCTGGATTGGCTCGTTCAGCTGCCCTGGGGCAAAGAAACGACCGACCACATCGACATCAAGAAGGCGCGCGAGATCCTGGACGAGGATCATTACGATCTCGAAAAGATCAAAGACCGCATCATCGAGTATCTGGCCGTCGGGAAACTCAAAAACCGTTTGACGGGTCCGATTCTGTGCTTCGTCGGACCGCCGGGCGTCGGGAAGACCTCGCTGGGGCAATCGATCGCACGCGCCATGGGACGCAAGTTCGTGCGCCTGTCGGTCGGCGGCGTACGTGACGAAGCCGAGATACGCGGACACCGGCGCACCTACATCGGATCGATGCCCGGTACGATCCTGCGTGCCATTCGCGACGCCGGCACGCGCAATCCGGTGATGATGATCGACGAAATCGACAAGGTCGGCGCCGACTTTCGCGGTGATCCGCAGTCGGCGCTGCTCGAGGTGCTCGATCCCGAGCAGAACAACTCGTTTCGCGATCACTATTTGGACTTGCCGTTCGACCTTTCGCAAGTGCTCTTCGTCTGCACAGCGAATACGCTCGATTCGATCAGCGGGCCGCTGCGCGATCGCATGGAGATCATCCAGCTTTCGGGTTACACCGAGATGGAGAAAATGCAGATCGCCAAACGCTACTTAATCGCCAAGCAGCGCAAGGTCAACGGGCTCAAGGAAACGCAGGCGCAAATCAACGATGCAGCGCTGCGCATGATCGTCAGCGATTACACGCGCGAAGCCGGCGTGCGCAACCTGGAGCGCGAGATCGGCACGGTGTTCCGCAAGATCGCGCGTCAGATTGCCGAGCACGCGCGCTACAAGGGCCGCATAAAGCCCGAGAACCTGCACGAGTTCTTGAGCAAACCGCGCTTCTACAGCGAAGTCAAAAAGCGCGTGGCCTCGGTCGGCGTGTCGACCGGCATGTTCTACACGCCCGTCGGCGGCGACATCCTCTTCATCGAAACCACCGCCATGCCCGGCACGGGGAAGCTGGTGCTCACCGGTCAGCTTGGCGACGTGATGAAGGAAAGCGCGCAAGCCGCGGTTTCGTTCCTGCGCTCGCGCTCGAACGAACTGGATCTTCCTGAGGACTACTTCGCCAAGCACGATCTGCACATCCACGTGCCGACCGGAGCAACGCCCAAGGACGGTCCGTCGGCCGGCATCGCACTTGCAACCGCGATCACGTCACTGCTGACCGGAACCAAGGTCGATCCCGACGTCGCCATGACCGGCGAAATCACGTTGACCGGTCAGGTTCTGCCCATCGGCGGACTCAAAGAGAAGGTTCTCGGGGCCAAGCGCGCGGGAATCAAGAAAATCATTTTGCCGCTGCGCAACGAGATCGATCTGGACGATATTCCCAGCGAGGTCGTCGACACGATGACGTTCGTGCCGGTCGAGGAGCTGTCGCAAGTGCTCTATCACGCGCTCGGCAAGCGGGTGATCACGCCGGTCGAACTCGGGAACGGCGTACATACGAACAACGTCGTGCCGATGCGCCGGCGTAACGGCATCAAACGCGTTCGCGAGAGCGAGCGAAAGGGCTCGCGCACCCGGCGATAACCGCCGGAATGCCGTCAGCTACGGCATTCTGGTCGACAGGATGAGCCGCCACGTCGCCGGTCCGAGCACGTTGCCGGTCGTGGCGCCGGTTTGGCCGCCGTACAGCGAAATCGGCACGCCGCCGCCCAGTATCGGCAAGTATCCCGGATAAGCGTTGAAGATGTTGTCGCCCGACAGCTGCAGATCGACGGTTTTCGTGATCGGATACCGCACTGTAGCGTACGCGATGCCGAACGGCGGCTCGTTGAGCGAGTTGTTGTTGCCGTAATAGGTGTCGCCGAATGCGGCGTACGCGCCGTTCGCGAAGCGGTAGGAGACTTCCGCGTTGCCTTGCGAGTACGGAATGCGCATGTTGCCGTTGTACGAGATCTTATAGAATCCCACCGGTAGGCCGTTGGTGTTTTGCCCGGAAATGATGTTCAGGTTCTGATCGGGCGTGCAGCCCGCGCGCGGTATCGAGCAATAGAAGTACGGCGGCAGGTTGTAATAATATCCCCTTTGCAGCGCGCCCGAGAGCACGAAGCCCAGTCCGACGGCCGGCGCGCGGCGCAGCGACAGTTCCACGCCTTCGAACCGGGCGTTGCTGATGTTGGTGTTCGTTTGGTTGAGAATCGGCGTCGAAGCCGGAACGCCGGTAGATGGCGCGCAGTTACCGGTTTGGCCGCACGTCAACCCGGTGTCGACGGTTTGCCCGAAAAACCGATTGAACAAGTTGGTCAGATACACGTCACCGGAGAAGATCGTCGCGGGATCCTTGAGCCGAACGTCGGCGCCCAGATCGTATCCGAATGCAGTCTCCGGCCGCAGATTGCCGTTGCTTTGCGACTCGATCGCAACGCCGGTCGAGGAATCGTACGTGGGCGTCGACGTAACTTGGTTGAGCAGGCCGAGGAAAGGCGGCGCAATCGCGCTGCCCATCGCAAATCGAACCGACGTCGCGCCGTTGGGCCGGTAGGTCAACCCGACGCGCGGATCGTCGTGCTGGTTTTTGGTCGTTGCAAAGAAGACTCCGGTTCCGTATTGCGCGTTTGCCTGCGTATTGCAGCCGGTATCGATTTGGTCGACGCAGCCGATCGCGTACGTGCTGCTGTACGTGTTGTAATAATTGCTCAACGTCATGTCGAGCTTCGGGCCGAAGTAAAAGTGCCCGCGCAGCATGTACGTGGTGAGCGTCTGCGCCGTTCCGGGCGGCAGACTGAACGAATAGCCCGACGGGAACAGCGAGTAGTCCGTGCTCTGCGCCCAGGTCCGGTCCGCCGAGAAGGTGAGCAGGTCGTTGGAGCCCAGCGGATGCTGAATCTCGAACGAGCCGCCGGTCAGCTTGTCGGTTTCGGGCTCTTCGTACAAGCTGGCATAGCCCACGCCGGCCGGGGTGCCGTTGAAAGTCTGATTGATATTTCCCGAGCCCGACGACGTCCCGTACAGCGTGACGTTGTTGTAGTCCAACGAATTCGGATTGAGACCCTGATATTGGTATCTGCTCACCGTTGCATGGTAGTAACGTCCGATGATCGTGTCCTTGTCCAGCGTCGTGGACGCTTCGACTTGGAAGATCGGTTCGTTGTTGAACTCACCGCTGTACGCGCCGGGGAACACGTTCGACACTTGAACCGGACCCGGCGGCAGGCTGCCGGTATAACCGGGTCCGGGCGTGAACTGCGAGGGGATGAAGTCCGACGTGTTTCCATTTTGATCCGCGTGCGACTGGCCACCCAGATAGCTGACCGTCAACGCCGTCGCGGGGGACAATTTGTAACGCAGCTTGACCAGCTCGGCCGTTTGGTCCAGATTGCCGTACAGCGTGTAGCAGCACGCCAATAACGGATACTGGGTCGTCAGCGTGCTGGCGGTATTGCCGACTTGCGTCGAGCTCGAGTTGCCGAACAGCGTTCCGCCGTTGAGGCTGCCGAAGCTGGGATCGTAGTACACACCCTTGCCGTTGAGTGCGGACACGTTGTTTTGCGTCGCGACGTCGACGATGAATCCCAGCCGTCCGAGCGTGTCGGAGAAGCTCAAATTGCTCAGCGTGCCGCCGTGGTTATCGAAGCCGAAGAGTATTTGCGGCGTGGGCGTAAGCGTGGGGTCCTTCGTGCGGAAGTTGGTCGTTCCGCCGATTGCATTGTTCACCACGGGAGCATCGGCGCCCGGACCTTTGACCACTTCGATGTTTCCAAACATGAAGGAGTTCAGAAAGGTCGTGACGTTGTCGCCGTACTGACCGACCGAGATATAGTGTCCGTCGATGAGCGAGGCGGTTTCGTACGACGTCACTCCGCGGATGTTCGGCACGGTGATGGAGCCGGGCGATGCGCCGTTGGAGGAATTCGACGGAAATGAGATCTGCAGGCCCGGGACCTGGCTGAGCACGCGGGTGACCTGCGGCTGCGCCTGATCGATGAAGGTCTGCGTCGTGACGACGTTCACCGAAGCGGGCGCCGTGTTCAGGCCCGACCCCGTCGTCCGCACGCTGGCGATAGTGCGCAGGGACGAAAACGTGGCCGCGCCCATGCGGACCGCCAAGTTCGACGTTTGGCCGGCCAGGACGGTGATGTCGTTCTGCAGGGCCGTGGTGTAGCCGGCCTTGGTGACCGTCAGCGCGTAGATTCCCGGCGTGACGCCCGGGAACGAAAAGGCCCCCTTTTGATCCGAGTTGACGGTGCGCGACGTAGGTCCGCGCAGCACGACTGCGGCGCCCGGGATGGGCGCCCCGGTTTCGTCGACGACGGTGCCCGTAACCGTCGCGGCCGCCTGCGCCCACGACGCGAGCGGAAACGCGGAAACCAGCAACAGCCCGGCGATTGCAATGGCGGCGGACAGGAACCATTTGTGCATGTCGATCCCTCGTGCGGCAGGCAAGCCGTAAATCGGCTCGGTCCGCCATTCGCGGTTTGCGTTTACGGCCCCCTTTACGTTCGAAGCGGCGGTTTGCGAGCAATAGGTAAATTGCGGGCGTTTCATCGAATGTCTACGATGCTTTGAATTGGAGGCGGGAATGCGCGCGTCGTCGTTTGTGCAGGCATTGCTTTTGTGTTCGCTCGCTGCAGTGGGACAAGCCCACGCCGCTGCATCGCCGGCCGCCGGCGGCTCGAGCGTAACCGGAACGGTAACGAACGCAACGTCGCAGGGCGCAGTAGCCGGCGCGGCGTTGGAACTGACCGGCGCGGGCGTCGATCGTAAGACCACTACGGATGCGGCCGGCGCGTTCGCGTTCAACGATCTCTCCGCCGGCTCGTATTCCCTGCGCACCACCGCGCCGGGCTTTTCCATCAGCTTGTCGCCGCAGTTCAGCGTCGGCGTGAGCGAGCACGTCCAGCTCGCGGTGACGCTCCAGCCGGTTTCGGTGTCGTCGCTCAAAACGATCGCTTCGGTACGCATCAACGGCAAACAGTCGGTCAACACGACCTCCACGCCGACGGTCACGATAACGAACCGCGATTTCGTCACCAGCGGACAGGTGCTCGTCACGCAGGCGCTCGAGCAAACGCCCGGCGTCACCATCCAGCATTACGACGGCGGGTTGGGTTCGGTCGCCACGCTTTCCATTCGCGGCGCGGGCGGCATCACGCAAGGCAATAACACGGGATACGAAGTGCTGGTGCTGCAGGACGGCCAGCCGATGCGCAACGGCCAATACGGCGATGCCGATCTCTCCACGCTCACCCCGGCAATCTACTCGCGCGTCGAGTTGCTCAAGGGCGTGGGCGGAACGTCGCTGTTCGGCGCAAACACGATCGGCGGGACGCTCAACCTGGTCACGCGCGATCCGATGGCCAAGCAAGGCGGTGAATTCATCGGCGGCGTCGGCGGCTTCGGCACCTCCACGTACGACCTGGTCGAAACCGACACGATCGGCAAGTTCGGATACATTTTCGACCTGCACCGGCTGGGAAGCGACGGGCCGATACCGGGAAACTTCATCGCCGACTACAGCGGCGGCTGCACGGGAATCGCCGACTGCCAACCGCTGTGGCATCCTTCGCAATCGTTTGCGCTCAAGTCCGCGCTGTTCAAAATCAAGTATCAATTTTCCCCGACGACGTATCTGACGCTCACTTCGCAAAATGAAAGCGACATGCGCGACCAGCTCGGCCTTCTGACCAATCCGACCACCGACAGCAACGGCGATGCCGTCGATCCGCTGGGACATCCGTATTATTACGGCTTTCCGGGGGACCAGCTCTGGAACATTCAACCCAAACTGTCGGCGGATCTGCACACTCAACTCGGCGGAGGCGATCTCATCCTGCGGTCGTACGGAGGCATTTTGGAGCGCGTCGACGACGGCGATTTGGAGCCGCCGTCGGTATGCTGTTACATGCAGCGTTCCGTCGATCGGCTTTACGGCGACGAGGCGTATTGGACCAAAATTTTCGGCCGGAACCAAGTCACGCTCGCGGCCGGCGCCAACGGAGACTATTTCTTCTACGGCAGCCGGGGAGCCGGACACCCGTTGACGTTCAGCGATCTGACCTATACGTCGGGAAAGCAGATCGAGCGCACGTACCTGATTCGTGACGAGTTCAGCGCCACGCCCAAGCTCAGCTTCAATCTCACCGGCTACTACAGCACGTACGACACCTTGCAGGTCAAGCGTTTCGATCCGCGCTTGGGAATCGTGTACCGGCCGGACGCCTCCACGGCGGTGCGGTTTTCCGCGGCGAGCGGCTTTGCATCACCGCGCCTATCCGACCTGTACACGGTGCTGGACAACTACGGCGGCGATGCCGTATCGGATCCGCGCTGCCCGAGCACGTACAAATACGGCGCATGCGCGGCTCCGCTCGGAAACCCCGACTTGAAATCCGAGACGGCGACGGGATACGATCTCGGCGTCGACCATTCTTTCGGATATCGCAACCGCGGTTTGTTGAGCTTCGACGTCTATCGCACGAATCTGCACGGGCATATCTACACCGTCAATCTTCCTGCGCCGGCCGGGACGGGAAATTTTTCAGGCGGACCGCAGGACGGTTTGCCGATCCTGTTCGTCTCGCAGCCGATCAACCTGGCGGGCTCGGTGTATGCGGGCTTTGAATTCAACGGCGCGTATCCGGTTACGCACAATTTCTCGGTTACGGGCTACTACACGACGCAGGCCTCCTACCCATACGGTCTGGATCCGATCACCGAAACCAATGCGGCCGACACGGTCAACAATCAGCAGTTTCTCGGCATCCCTTTGCACATGCTGGGCTACGGGCTGCGCTACGACACCGATGCCGGCGCGCAAGGCTTCATTCGCGGCGACTACCTCATGCAGAACAACGGGTATTCGGTAGCGCCGTTTTGGATCTATAACGCCGGGATCACCTTGCCCGCGCAGCACGACACCGCTCTGACCTTCACCTGGCAGAACATCTTCAATAAGAACGCTACGCTGTTCTCCTTATTCGACAGCGGCGTACCGTATCCGGGATACGACGGTCCCTACGCGACGACCGCGCATCCGACGAACCCGCACTCGATTATGGTCACGCTCACCCACAGCTGGGGGTCGCTCAAGAACCCCTAACGGAGTGCCGGCAACGCGCCTTCAAAGATTGCGTCGTACGATGCGATCTCCGGACTGCATGTTTGCGCCCGTTCGTCGAACGTGTAATAGCGCTTCAGGGGAGCGGCGTAGACGTGAAGCGTCGTGACGAGGTCGTCGCGGGCAATGCAGCGGTGCAGGTGCTCGTCGTCCCCGCGGTAGTCGATGCAGCCGGCAACCAGTTCCTGACGGCCCTGCAAAGCGATGCGCGCGTAGCCGCCCGTATCGCCGCGGTCCCTGCGCGCGTAGTTCTCCACGCCCATCGTCCCGCTCGCCACCGCAAACCAGCACTGCGACCCGCCGTGGTCGTGGATCGTGCTGGCGCCGTTGGGCATCCAATGCAGCACGAGAACCTCGAACAGGTCGCTCCTGTGCAGGAGCGTGCGCGTGTATTGCCGGTCCGAAGGGATCGTTGCGGGCGCAGGCAGCGCACGCGCCAGGGAAACGGCGCCGCGCAGCCAGCCAACCACGCGCGCATCGGTTTCTTCGCTGTCTCGCACGCGCCGCAGGCTCGCGGCCAAACGTGCGAACGGTTCGCTCGAAATCATCGCGTGGCGGATGCCTGCGGGTAACGGCCTCCCATCGGCGCTGGAACTGCGTCGAGCTCCGCGACGTCGCCTGGCGCCAGTACAACGGCGGCCGCACCGGCGTTCTCCTCGAGATACTGCACGCGCTTGGTGCCGGGAATCGGCACGACCGCCGGGCTCTTGGCGAGCAGCCACGCCAAGGCGACTTGTCCGGCCGTCGCGTGCAGACGCTGCGCAATCGCAGCCACGCGCTGCGCGATGCGCGTATTGTGTTCGAACGCTTCGGCTTGAAAGCGCGGCAGCGTTGCGCGAAAGTCGCCGGCCGCGATGTCTGAGCGCTGCAGTCGTCCGGTGAGCATGCCGCGCCCAAGCGGCGAGTACGCGAGCAATGCCACGCCGTTGCGTTCGCACCACGGCAGGATTTCCGGCTCCACGTTACGCTCGAACAACGAATATTCCGATTGCAGCGTCGCGATCGGATGCACGCGCACCGCGCGTTCGAGCGTTGCAACGTCGACCTCGGACAATCCGACGGCGCGCACTTTGCCCGCACGCACGAGCTCGGCCATTGCGCCGACGCTCTCTTCGACCGGCACCGACGGATCGACGCGGTGCAGTTGATACAGATCGATCGTGTCGATTCTTAGGCGCCGCAGCGAAGCTTCGCATGCCTGCGCTATGTGCTGCGGGCTGCCGTCGCGGCGCATGTCGTAGTCTTTGGGATCGCCGTGCACGACGATTCCGCATTTGGTCGCAATGATGACTTGGCCGCGGCGCTGCTCCAGCGCCTTGCCGACCAACTCCTCGTTGGTGAACGGGCCGTACATGTCGGCCGTATCGAATAGCGTGACGCCTAAATCCACGGCGCGGTTCAACAACGCGATGGCGCCGTCGTCGGCCTGCGGCGTAACGGGTTGCCCGTAGGCCCACGTCAGCCCCATGCAGCCGTAACCGATCTCCGAAACCGACATTCCGGACGAGCCGAGCGGTCGAGATTTCATGCCACGATATACCGCTTTGCGAGCGACTCGAACCCGCAGAGCTGCTCCTGCTGCCATTCCGGTCCTCGCCCCAGCACGCGGCCGAGCGTTTGGACTGCAGGCGGTGCCTGCGCCAGGGCGGCTCGCGCGTCCACGAACAGCGCGCGCGTGCGCCGCGCGAGCAGATCCGCCAGCGTTCGCGCCATCTCGTGAGCCGCTGCCCGCTCCGCGTCCGGCGCCGCCGGAACGTCGCGCAGGCGCAGCTCGTGCGTGCGGCAGACGCTGCGGGCAAGTGCGCCGGTTTCGCATGCCGCGTCTACGGCGTCCTGCGCCATTTTGCGGTACGTCGTCCACTTGCCGCCGGTGACGGTGACGAGTCCGGTGCCGGAAACTTCGACGAGATGTTCGCGGGAAAGATGCGCGGTGGTCGCGCCCGTCCGCCGGATCAGCGGACGCAGTCCCGCGAACGCGCTGCGCGCGTCGGCTGCGTGCAGCGGACGGTCCACGTAGCGCTTCAAGGTCGCTACGATGTAGTCGACTTCGGCTGCGTCCGGCTGCGGCTCGGGCTCGGCGCGCGGCGCCGGAACGTCGGTGGTTCCGGCAAGCACGCTGCCGTGCCAAGGAAGAGCGAACAGCACGCGAGCGTCGGCGGTGCGTGGAACCAGCAGGGCCGTTTGCCCAATCGGCAAGGCTTGGCGCGAGAACACGAGATGCGAACCGCGGCTGAAGGCGAGCAGCGGCGCGGCGTTAGCATCGTCGAGCAAACGCAGTTCGTCGGCGAATATTCCGCCCGCGTTGATCACCGCGCGCGCCCGTATCTCGAACGTCCGATCGCATTCGCAGTCCACGGCGAGTATGCCGCACGTTCGCGAGCCGTCCAAAAGAAAAGATTGCGCCCGCACGTAATTCGCTATCGCCGCACCGTAATCGACGGCAGTCTGCGCCAGTGCGATCGCCAAGCGCGCGTCGTCGAACGCGGCATCCCAATAGACGGTCGCGCCGCGCAGCTCTTTCGCTTGCACGGCGGGGAACAGATCGGCGGCCTCGCGCGCCGTCACCGTTCTGCTGCGCGACAAGCCTTCCGCGCCGGCGAGGGCGTCGTAGCATCGCAGTCCGAATGCGTAATACGCGCGCTGCGCCCACGAGTACGCCGGTATCAGGAACGGCATTTCGCGCACGAGACCCCGCGCGTTGCGCAGCAAACGGCCTCGTTCCCGCAGCGCCTCCCGAACGAGTGCAACGTTCCCTTGCGCAAGATAGCGCACGCCGCCGTGCACGAGTTTGGTCGAACGGCTCGAAGTCGCGCCGGCAAAGTCGCCGGCCTCGACCAGCGCGGTGCTGTATCCGCGAGAAGCCGCATCGACGGCACAACCCAGACCCGTCGCACCGCCGCCGACGATCAGCACGTCGAACCGTTCGGAGCAGAGCCGCCGTAAACCGGTACTTCGGTTCATCCAGACCAGCCTCTGGCCAGCGCCACCGCGCGGCGCCATCGCTCCATCTCCGTACTCCGCTGCGCATCCGGCATCGCGGGAACGAACCGCGCGTCTTGTTCCCATTGCCGGCCGACCTCGTCGAGATCGCGCCAATATCCGCTCTGCAACCCCGCCAAGTACGCTGCGCCCAACGCCGTGGTCTGCATGATGCGTGCGCGCACGACGGGCGCCGCGATCAGATCGGCTTGCAGCTGCATGCACAGCTCGCTGGCCGAACCTCCGCCGTCGACGCGCAATTCCGCCAGTTGCAAATCCGCGTCGCGCTCCATGGCCCCGATCACTTCGGCGCTTTGGAACGCGATCGATTCCAACGCAGCCCGAGCGATATGCGCGCGCGTCGTGCCGCGCGTAATGCCGGCTATGATGCCGCGCGCGAGCGGATCCCAGTACGGAGCGCCAAGCCCGGTGAAGGCCGGGACGAAATACACGCCTCCGGTGTCGGATACTTGCCGGGCGAGCTCTTCGACGTCCGCCGCGCGCTCGATGATGTGCAATCCGTCGCGCAGCCATTGGATGGCGGCGCCCGTGGCGAATACCGATCCTTCGAGCGCGTATGTAGCTTGCTGCGGTTCGAACGCGTACGCGATAGTCGTCAGCAATCCGTGCGTGCTGCGCACCGGCGCCGTGCCGGTATTGAGCATGAGAAACGAACCGGTACCGTACGTGTTTTTTGCAAGCCCGCGCGCAAAGCCGGCTTGGCCGATGAGAGCGGCCTGCTGATCGCCGCAGACGGCGCAGATCGGTATGGCGCAGCCGAACAGCTGCGGCGCAGCCGTCCCGAACGATGCGGTGCAGGGCAGTACCTGCGGCAGCACTGCTGCAGGAACGTTGAACTCGCGCAGCAGATCGTCGCTCCACTCCAACCGATGGACGTCGAACAGCATCGTGCGCGATGCATTGGTGACGTCGGTAACGTGCCGCGCGCCGCCCGTGAGCTTCCAAACCAGCCACGAATCCACGGTACCGAAGGCGAGATCCCCGCGCTGCGCGTTCGCGCGAGCCCCCGGTATGTTGTCGAGCAGCCACGCCAGTTTGGTGGCGGAAAAATAGGGATCGAGCACGAGACCGGTTTGCGCCGCGACGCGTTCGCCTGCGCCGCGCGACTGCAGCGCTTCGCACGCCGCCGCGGTTCGCCGGTCCTGCCAGACGACGGCATTTGCAACGGGATTTCCGCTGCCGCGTTCCCACAGCAGCGTGGTTTCGCGCTGATTCGTTATGCCGATCGCGGCAACGTCGCTCGCGGACGCTCCCGCAGCACGTAGCGCCTGCACCGCCGTTTGCAACTGCGACTCCCAAATCTCTTGCGGATCGTGTTCCACCCAGCCCGGCTGGGGAAAATGCTGCGATATTTCGCACTGCGCGAATCCGAGCATGCCGCCTTTGCGATCGAAGACCGCAGCGCGCGAGCTGCTCGTTCCTTGATCGAGCGCGAGGATGACGCGCACTAAATGACGGCGATGCCTTCGCCGTCGAGCACTTCGCCGATCGTCGCGCACACCGCGTGCGCGTCGCCCAGTACCGTGCGAAAGGTTTGCAGGCCGGAGGGCGGCAACGCGACCAGCAGCCCTCCCGAAGTCTGAGCGTCCGACAGCGCCAAAACCACCGCGGATGCTACGTTCGAGGAGAACGTCGCAAATGCGCGGTGCGCTGCCGCGTTCTGCCGGCTGCCTTCGGGAACGATGTCCCGATCGATCAGATCGCGCACCAGCGGCATGAGTGGAACCTTCGAACTGTCGATTCGAAGCGCGACGTGCGACGCACGCGCCATTTCGGCCGCGTGCCCCAGGAGGCCGTATCCCGTTACGTCCGTAGCCGCGCATGCACCGGCGGCCAGCATCGCCGCGCACGCGCGATCGTTCAAGGCCGTCATCCAATCGACTGCGGGCAGCATCTCGCGTTCCTCGATCGCGCCGCGCTTGAGCGCAGTGGAGAGAACGCCGGTTCCCAGCGGCTTGGTCAAAACCAGAATGTTGCCCGGACGCGCGCCCGCGTTGGTGACGATGCACGCGGGATCGATCGTCCCCACGACCGCCATGCCGTATTTGGGCTCCGCGTCTTTGATCGTGTGCCCTCCCAGAATCGCCACGCCGGCTTGCCGCGCGACGGCGGCGCCCCCTTCGAGAATGCGTTCGAGAATGCTCGCGTCGAGCGTTTCGATCGGGAACGCGGCGATGTTGAGCGCACTGATGGGTACGCCTCCCATCGCATAGACGTCGGAAAGCGCGTTGGCGGCGGCAATGCGTCCGAAGTCGAACGGATCGTCGACGATGGGCGTGAAGAAATCGACGGTCTGCACCAGTGCCAGATCGTCTCGCACTTGATAGACGCCCGCGTCGTCGGAGGTGCCGTAACCGAGGAGCACGCGGGCATTCGCCGTGGCGGGCAAGTGACGCAAGACCTGCGTCAGCTCGGCAGAGCCGAGTTTACTCGCTCAACCCGCGCAGGACGAAAGCTCGGTCAGCCGCACGCGTTCTCGCTGCATCCGGCATACTTAAGGAGCCTTTGAAGAAGTCCCGCGTCGTTCGAGCGCGAACGGCGCGGGAACATGAAAAAGAATCTGCTCTTCATTCCCGGACCCGTCACCGTCCCCGAACAAGTGCTTGCGGCGATGAGCAAGCCGCTCGTCGACCATCGCGGCCCGCAGTTCGCCACGCTGGTCCGGCAGATCGAGGACGGGTTGCGCCCCATTTTCGGATCGCGACAAGCCGACATTTTGCTGCTCGGTTCGTCCGGAACCGGCGGATTGGAAGCGGCGATTGCGTCGGCGTTTTCACCCGGCGATACGGTGCTGGCTGCGCCGGTGGGCGTGTTCGGGCGCAGACTGAGCGCCATCGCAAAAACCTACGGCATCGCCGTGGACACGATCGAAACCGATCCGGGATACGCGCTCGAACCGCAGGCGCTCGCGCAGCGGCTGGCCGCCGATACCCAGCGCCGTTTCAAGGGCATTTT
Organism: Vulcanimicrobiota bacterium; assembly: GCA_963777315.1. GTDB lineage: Bacteria > Vulcanimicrobiota > Vulcanimicrobiia > Vulcanimicrobiales > Vulcanimicrobiaceae > CAVYEM01. The sequence goes on along the minus strand of CAVZQC010000002.1, from coordinate 183,924 downwards.
GCTCACGCACAACGAGACGTCGACCGGCGTGCAAAACGACATGGCCAAGCTTGCGCCCATCGTGCGCGAACACGGCGCGATCGCGATAGTCGATTCGGTCAGCGGTTTGGGAGCGACCGACTTCCGCATGGACGACTGGGGTTACGACATCGTGGTGACGGCATCGCAAAAGGTGCTCGCCGCGCCGCCCGGCGTTGCGGTGGTGGCCGTGGGCCCGCGAGCGTGGAAGGCGATAGAAAGTGCGAAGACGCCGCGATTCTATTTCGACCTGCTCAAGGCGCGCGAGTTTTCCCGGCAAGGACAAACCCCATGGACTCCGCCGGTATCGATACTATTCGCGCTGGATGCGGCGCTGCACCATTATCATGCCGAGGGCGCGGCGCAAGTATGGCAGCGGCACGAAATGTACGCGCACGCCGTTCGGGATGCATTCAACGCGTTGGGATTGCGCGTGTTTTCGCAGCCTGGGGCACATTCGGTCACCGTCGTTGCCGGCAACGTGCCGCAGGGAGTCGAAGCCGCAACGCTGCTGCGCAAGCTGCGTGAAGAACGCGGCGTTTGCCTTTCCGGCGGACAGCTCGAACTCAAAGGCAAGATCGTGCGCATGGGCACGATGGGCGACGTTTCGCAAACGGACGTGCTCGGTGCGCTGGGCGCGCTGGAGATCGCGCTGCTCGAGTACAACGTTCCGGTTCGGGTCGGTTCGGGCGTTCAGGCCGCGCTGCGCGTGTTCTTGGACATGGCCGGGGGCACTAAACACGATGCCGAGCAAAGATCGGATGGACGAACGGACGTGCAAACCACGGCAGCGTCGCGATGACTTTCCGGTCGACCATGGGATTCGGCTGCGTGATGTACGCGACTAAAACCGAACGGTGCAAATCGGATCGAATGTCGCGCGAGAGCGGAAAAAAGAGCGCGACGTAGAGCACGACCCACACGCCCACGACGCCTTTGAGCAGGCCCACCGCGCCGCCGGCCACAGCGTTTCCAAGACCGAGCACGGGCAGCTTGGCGAAGGCGTTGAGCACGCGCGCGAGCAGCAGCACCGCCACGTACGTCGCCAGACCGACCCCGAACATTGCGACGACGTGCGCCGAGCCGGGTCCCAGCCGCAGCGCGTTCTCCAGCGTACCGTCGAATGCGCCGTTATACAGCCACGGAGTCACCAGTGAAGCGAACAGCGCGACGGCGCCGGAGAGTTCGAGGACGAAACCGCGCTTGTAACCTTTGAGCGTTGCGATGAACAGCACCGCGCCGATGAGAATATCCGGCCAAAGCATGCTCACGTCCGCAGCACCGCGCCCAGCCGCTGCCCGAGTTCGCGCAGCGCACGCTCGATGGCGGACTCGGCTTCCTTGTCGGTAATGGTGGCATCCGTGCGCTGCAGCGTTACTCGCACCGCCAGGCTTTTCTTGTCGGGTGCTATTTGCGGACCGCGATATTCGTCGAAGACCGCAACGCCGGTGCAGAGTTCTCCAAGGCATCCCGCAATGGTTTTTTGCACGCTTGCCGAGGTGACGTCGAGATCGCAGACTATGGCCACGTCGCGGTACGTTGACGGGTACTTGGAAGGCGCGCGGTACAGCGGCGACACGTAATCCGGAATTCTCTGCAGAAAGATCCAGCAGCCGTATACCGGCAACGAGATCCCGAATGCTTTTTCCAAGCGCGGGTCGACACGGCAGATAAACGCGACTTCACGCCCGTCCAGCAGCACCGCCGTTGTTTTACCGGGGTGCGCGCCGTTTCGCGCGTCGGCCGCATACTCGAATTCGCGGCGACCGGTCAATTCGCGCAGCAGCGCTTCGGTGTCCCCCTTGATGGCCAAGAGATGCGAATCGCGCCACGGCGGCTCGTCCAGCGGCGGGGCCGTGAATGCGAACGCGGCCATGGGCGTTTCGAGCGGCTGTCCGTCTTCACGATAGAAGATGTGCCCGAGCTCGAAGATGCGCACCGGGCCGCCGTGCCGCGCGAAATACTGCATGAACGCCGGTCCCAGCGCAAACCGCAGGTAGCGCTGATCTTCCGAGAGCGGATTGAGCACTTCGACGGGCGGGAACGACGGCTGCAAGCCTGCGCGATCGAGCCGTTCGAAGATCTGGCGCCCGTGCAGCGCGATGCTGGCGATTTCGTGGTATCCCAGCGCGCAGAGCGTTTGCGCGGTGCGGCTCTCCAGTTCGAAGCTCGCACTGCGAATGTCGTGCTGCGCCAGCGCGGGAATCGCGCTTTCGATGCGATCGTAGCCGGCCATGCGCGCGATCTCCTCGACCACGTCGGCAGCAATCGTCACGTCGGGCCGCCACAGCGGAGGAGTGACAAGAACGCGCTGCGAGTCCTTTTGCTGCACTTCGAAACCGAGGCGATCCAAGTAGCCGCGCACTGCCTGTGCGTCCAAGTCGTAGCCCAACAGCCGTTTGACGTCGCGCAGGTCGAAGTCGATGGGATCCGGCGGACGAACCGGAGCGCCGAACGCGAGCGCCGGCTGCGCGGTCGCGCCTTGCGCAGTCAGCAGGTGCGCCGCGCGCTGCTGCCCGAGATCGGTGAACGCAAGCGGAAGCGCTTTCTCGTGGCGCGCGCCGGCGTCGGTTCGAAAGCCTAAGCGCGCACTGGTGCGGCGCACCCGTGCTCCGGTAAAGCTCGCGCTTTCCAGCAAAATGGCGCGAGTCGTTTCGTTCACTTCGGAGCGTCTGCCGCCTTTGAGTCCGGCAATCCCCTCCGCGCCGTTTTCGCTCGCGATGACCAGATCGTTGCCGTTCAGGCGATGCTCTTGACCGTCGAGCGTGACGATCGTTTCGTCTTGGAGCGCGTCGCGCACGATCAAACGGCTGCCCGGAATCTTTGCATCGTCGTAAAAGTGCAGCGGCTGGCCCGTTTCGAGCATGACGTAGTTCGAAATGTCGACTACCCGGTTGATGGGGCGCTGGCCGGCCAGCGCGAGTCGTACGCGCATCCATGCGGGCGATGCGCCGGCGTGCACGCCGGTGAATCGCTGCACCACGAAGCGGCGGCAGTCCGGCGCGTCGATTTGCACGGCAGGCGGCGCGCTTGCCGTCCGGTCGCAGGCGTAGTCCAGCTGCGGCAGGCGCAACGGTACGTCTTGATAGGCCGCCAGTTCGCGCGCAAGACCGATCATCGACATCGCGTCGGCGCGGTTGCTCGTGACGTCTACGTCGAGCACCGGTTCGCTCAGGCGGAAACGCTCCACCACGTTCGTGCCGGGTTCGAGCGCGGCGTCGAACTGCATGATGCCGTCTTCAAACCATTCAGGCGGAAGCGCAAGCTCGTCCGCGGAGATCATCATGCCGTCCGATTCCACTCCGCGCATCTTGCGCCGCTCGATCGTCAACTGCGGCAGCCGAGCGCCCACGGTCGCGACCGCGATCGTTTGCCCTCGTTCGACGTTGGTCGCCGCGGTGGCAATGGTCAGCAGGCGCCCGTTGCCGACGTCTATCTTGCCGACTTGCAGCCGGTCCGCGTTGGGATGCTTGTCGAGCTGCTCGATTCGCCCGGCCACGACGCCGGTTACGAGCGGACGTTCCTCGATCGCGTCGACGGGAAATCCGATCTGCGCGAGCATGTCGGCAACCGCTTGCGAATCCGCGGGCAGCTCGACGTAATCACGCAGCCACGCCAAAGGAACTTTCACTTACGCACTCACGCCAGTTGCAGCAGAAAGTCGAGATCGTTCTCGTACAGGCGGCGAATGTCGTCGATGTCGTACCGCACGAGCGCCATGCGTTCGACGCCGAAACCGAATGCCCAGCCCGAGTACACCGCCGGGTCGAATTCCATATTGCGCAGCACGTTGGGATGCACCATGCCCGAACCGCCTAACTCGATCCAGCCCGAGCCGCCGCACATGCGGCATTCGCCGCCGCGGCCTCCGCATAGCGGGCACGTCGTGTCGACCTCGGCACTGGGTTCGGTAAACGGAAAGAAGGATGGGCGGAAACGCACCTGCTGCTCGCGGCCGAACAGCTCGCGGCACATTCCGGTCAGCATGCCTTTGAGATGCCCCATGTGCACGTCGGTGCCGACCAGCAGACCTTCGACTTGCGTGAATTGGAACAGGTGACGTGAGTCCACGGCATCGCGCCGGTAGCAGCGGCCAGGCACGACGACCGCGAGCGGCGGACGGTGCTGCTGCATCGTACGAATCTGCATGGGCGACGTGTGCGGGCGCAGCAGCAGCGTATCCGTCAAAAAGAACGAGTCGAACCCTTCGCGCGCCGGATGATCGGGCGGAATGTTGAGCGCGTCGAAGTTGTAATACTCGGGCTCGATCTCCGGGCCAAGCACGACGGCAAACCCGTGATGCGAGAAGAAGCGGCAGACGTCGTTGACGATGCGCCGGATCGGATGAATCGACCCGATCTGCGCCGGGGTGGCGGGAAACGTCACGTCGACGCGGTGCTGCAGTTCGGCACCGAACGCTCGGGACTCGAGCTGTCCCGCGATGCTTTGCAGCGCCCCCTCCATCGCTTCGACCGCTGCGTTGATCGCCTTGCCCGCGCCGGGACGTTCGGCTGCAGGCAGCGTGCCGATGCCGCGTCGCAGCAGCGTGACTTCACCGCTGCGGCCCAAGAATGCGACACGCACCGCGTCGATCGCCGCCGCATCGCGCGCAGCCTCGAGCGCGCGATCGAAGCGTTCGCGCAGGCCGGCCAAACGTTCGTCCAATTCACTCATGCAGCATCGTCACAATTCAAACGCAAACGCCCGGAAATACTTGTTCCGGGCGTTTGTGGAAGTCTTCTTTTCCGGCGGATCGTCAGGTGGCCGGAGCCGCGGTCGGATGGAGCTGCCGGTATATCAGATAAGCGCTTATCGATCCCGTGTCTTCAAACAGTTTCCAAAAGAATTCGGAGGTCGCCATCGGTTTTGTGGGTCTCCTTCTTTACGACGTTGGGCTCCGCAGGCCCGTACGATGGCAGCAGTATAACATGCGACTTTTGCGCGAGGTAGACTTGACTTTTTAGCGGGCGTGGACTGTCTTGACAAGCACATCGAAGAGGGTATTTCGCAAAGCAAGCATGAGCCGGCCGCCTACGACACAGTAGCCTGCTTGGCTGCTTCGTAGAGAGCAATTGCGCCGGCAATGCCGGCATTGAGGCTTTCGGCGCCGCCGGGCATGGGAATGCCGGCAAAACGCGTGCACATCGGCTCCCAGGTCCCCAGACCGGCTCGTTCGCTGCCCACCAGAAGCAAATTCTTGGCCCCCCATCTCAGGCCGCCGACGGGCGCGCCGGCCGCACTCAAACCGGTGACTTCCCAACCGCGCGCGGCGGCCGCAACGTCGGGCGCGCAAGCTACGGCAAGGCGCAGCCGAAATAGCGCTCCCATGGCCGCGCGCACGACCTTGGGATGGTACGGGTCTACCCCGGAGGCGCCGATGATGACCCGCTTCACTCCGAAGGCCTGCGCGGCGCGAAGGAGCGTCCCGGCATTCCCGGGGTCGCTCACGTCGGCCAGCCCCAGCATCGTACCGGACTGCTCGAACAGCTCGGCCGGCGCATGCAGACGCAGCGGCGCGACCGCGACGATTCCCGTCGGCGTGCGGACGTCCGAAATCTTTCGCATCGCGCGTTCTTCGATCACGTACACCTCGGTGCCGCCCGCTTCCATTTCACGCAGCATGGGCGTTTGCTCGTATGCGAGCGAAGTTGCATAGATCGATTGCACCTGCGCGCCCGCCCGCACCGCTTCGCCAAGCAGCGTGGGCCCCTCGAAGGCAAACGCGCCGCGTTCGCGCCGGCCCTTTACGGAAAGCAGGCTGCGAGGCAATTCCAGGCGCGCGTTATGCGCGCCGAGTGAAATAGGCACGCAGAGCGATCCATGCCAGGCTGGAGGCTATGGCAGCGAGCATCACGGCGATGCGATCGTTGAAGTGGTGCGGCACGACGTATGCGAGCAGCAGCGTCGTACAGCCGGCGAAAAGAACGATCCAAACGATGAGCCACAGCAATTCCCGGCCGATCGACGAACGCGAACGTTGCACGCTTGGCCTTACGAGGCGCAGGCGGCGTTTTCCGTTTACCGCCCGGTAAGTTCGCGCGGATCGGGAAAGAGCGCCGCATGAGCGATACTCCCAGAGTGCTGCGGTCCGAGCAAGTTTTTAAAGGCCGGGTGTTTTCCGTGCGCGTGGACACGATCGACGACGACGGAAAAGAGCGCAAGCTCGACATAGTCGAGCATCGGGGCTCGTTTGCGATCGCGCCCGTGCCGGCGCCCGGGCGCTTAGTGCTGGTCGGGCAATACCGCCACGCCGCGGGGCAGCGGCTGTGGGAAATTCCCGCCGGAACTGCCGAACCCGACGAAAGCTGCGAGACGGGCGCGCTGCGCGAGCTGCGAGAAGAGACCGGCTACGCCGCGGATCGCTTGGAATTGCTGTGCGCCGTCTATCCGACACCCGGGTTCTGCACCGAGCGCGTGCACATCTATGCCGCCCGCGGTTTGCACGCAGGGCCGCAGGATCTGCAGGAAGACGAACGCATCGAAGTTCGCGAAGTTACGTTCGCTCAAGCGTGGGAAATGCAAGCGAGCGGGGAGATCGTCGACATGAAAACCGTCACGGCGCTTCTTTGGCTGGCCGGGCGGCCTGATAAATAAGTTTCCTCAAGAGTCGATAATCTATGGTACGAAGGTGCCACGGAATGTGCTAATGTTCGTTTAGTAACTGTGGCGGCTTTTGCCATGGAGGTATTAGCGCGTGGAGACTCCGCGAGATATAAATGCGGTTCTGAAGTATTTACTCAGCGAAGGCACGGAAGCCGGAGCCCATTCCGTACTAGCGCCCGAAGATGAGGCCTATCTTAACAAATTGATCGCCGCGGTGCGGGCCGGCAAGCGCGCTGTGCTCATCGTCGAAGATTCCGACGACAAGCTCAAGTACATGTTCAGCAATGCGTCACGCGCCGAGGCGGTGAGCATGCTGGGCAAAGTCATCGAAGCGACCGGACGCCGTCTGGCCAACGGCGACGATTAAGGGGAAAAAAACAACCCGTCGATTTTGCCGTCCGGCGCGAGCGCAAACTGATAGCGAATCGTTCCGTGCGCAAACTTTACGTCGAAAACGTACACGGTGTCCCCCGAGCGCTCGAAGCTCTCGATGGGCACCATCGTCTGGGCGGCCCCAAGCGATTTGAGATCGGCTCGTATAACGACCTGGTCGGTTAAGTATTCGCTGAATTGCGGCGTGAGCTGGGTTCGGTCGATCGTCACCCGCTGCAGCCGCGCGAGCCACTCGTCGGCGCGCTGCATGATGAGATTTCCGAAACGGGCCGGCGGCAGGGGCGCGACCACGTCCAAGATGTGCAGCACTAAGCGCTCCGGCGACACCGTCGTTTGCGAGTGCAGCGAATCGGCGTTGCTCAGGACGATGACGGCGATGTGCTGGTCTGGCAGCACCGCGTTCATCGCATGGAAGCCGGCCAGCTCGCCGTTGTGCCAGACGTAGCGCTGGCCGCCGCGCTGGTCGACGATCCATCCCATGCCGTAGTTCATGCCGCCCGGAGCGCCGCTGCCGCTCCAGAGGTCGCGCACGGAATCGACGTTGAGCACGAGCGGAAGCCCGATGTCCCACTTGGCGAGATCGTCCACCGTGGTCACCAAGTCGCCGGCTCCGAAGAGCCACGATGCGTCCCACGGCTTCACGGCTTGGAAACGGCCCGCTATGCGCGTGTAGCCGCGCGCCCGATCCGCCGCAATGCCTTGATCCCCGGCCAAAAACGTCGAGGTCATGATCAGCGGTTCGAAGATGTGCGACTGCATGTACACCGAAAGCGGCTCGCCGCTCACGCGCGCGACGATCAGCCCGGCGATCATGTAGTTGAAGTTGTTGTAGGTGAACTGTGCGCCCGGCGCGGACTGCGGGCTCATCCGATCGACCGCTTTGATCAGATCCCCGAGTTTTATCGGTTTGGTGGGATCGTGATTCACGCCCGGCGCCTGCGTATAATCCGGCAGGCCCGAGGTCTGCTGGAGGAGCTGCGCAACGGTGACGTTCCTGGCGATCGTCAATTCCGGAACGTACTTTGTCACCTTGTCGTCGAGCCCGAGCTGCTTGTCCTGGACCAGCAGAAGAGTCGACGCAGCCGTAAACTGCTTGGAAAGCGAGCCCGCGTAAAACTGCGTTTCGGCGCTCACGCGCCGGTGTTTGGACAAATCCGAAAAGCCGAAACCCCGCGAGTAGACCAGCAGACCGTCTTGCACGATGCCGATAGCGAGTCCCGGCGTGCTGCCGGCGTGCAGTTCGCCTAGGGCGATTGCGTCGACGGCGCGCGCTTTTGCGGCTGTAAACGGCTGGGTCGTGGGTACGGGCTGCGGGGTCGATTCTTGCGCGGCGGCGACTGCAGGCAGCAGGGCTAACGCGAACAGCATGCAGACGACCCGGTATTGCATGCCTTCGACTTTTCGGCGGGATGCAGCGGTAGCCTCCGGCAGCTTATTCTGCGCGGATGAGCGAAGCTAAAACTTAACGCTGCGCAGCATTCGAAGTTCGTTCGCAAGCGCGCGATACCGGTGCGCCGCAAAGGCGCGCAGCTCCGAATCTTGGCCGTGCCTCATTTGGCTGCGCTCGTTGCTCGAAGCGATCTGGTCGTCGACGAGCAGTTCTTGCACGAAACGCCGATCGAACGCCGTGCCGTGCACGCCGATCAGGCGCGAGTAGTGGTACCTGTCGCGGACCGACGAGTGCGTGGCGACCGGCACGCCGTGCTTTTTCGCCAGCGCGTCCAGCGCGCGCGTCTGGCGGGTTGCTTCGCCGGCAATGGATTTGGCCAGCTGCTTCACGCGAGCCGAACCGGCCTGTTTTTCCGCCAAGGTCGCGAGCGCGTACCGCCCGAGCTGCGTTTGCATGGCCGAGGTGAGATATTCGCGGTCTACGCTGCTCAGGGCCGCCGACGCGGCCAGCGGCAGAAAAACGGCGAGCGCAACCAGACTCAAAGCACGCTTCATGCCGAGGTCGTACCCGTTATTTGCGCGTCGCCTGCTTTGCGGTTTGCAGCAGCGTGCGAAACGCCGCCGCGTCGGAGATCGCCAGTTCGGCCAGCGCCTTGCGATTGAGCGTGACGCCCGATTTTTTCAAGCCGTTCATGAAAACCGAATACGTCAGCCCTTCCTTGCGGGCGGCCGCGTTGATGCGGCTGATCCACAGCGAGCGAAAGTCACGCTTGCGGACGCGGCGATCGCGATACGCATACGCCAGGGAATGCAGCAGCGCTTCGTTCGCGACGCGATAGTTCCGCCGGCGAGCCGCGCGAAAGCCCTTGACCAGCTTCATGACTTTGCGGCGGTGCTTGAGGCCGTGCAGGCCGCGTTTGACTCGTGCCATCGAGCGCTCTCCTTACACCAAGTACGGAATCGTCGGAGCCAGGCGTTTGAGGTCGCCCGAAAACACCGGCTGATCCTTGCGGAATTTGCGTTTGCGCTTACGCGTCTTCTTGCTCAAAATGTGGCCGCAGCCGCTGAACTGATGCCGGTGCGTCACCTTGCCGTTTGCACTGACCTTCACGCGTTTCGCGGTCCCGCGGTGGGTACGAATTTTAGGCACTGGTCGGCTCCTTCGTCGCAGCGCCGGCAACTTGGCCCGGTTTGCCTTCGCGGTCCTTTTCGTGCGCCGACAAAAACTTCGGCGGACCGCTGGGCACCGCGCGCGGCGCTAGGATCATGAACATGTTTTTTCCTTCGAGTTTCGGATCGCGTTCGACCGAGGCGATCGGCGTCATGTCGGCAGCCATGCGATCGAGCAGCTTGCGTCCGAAACCGGTGTACGTTATTTCGCGCCCGCGAAACATGATGGTAACCTTGATCTTGCTTCCGTCGAGCAAGAGACGTTCGGCCATTCGGGCCTTGGTCTCGTAGTCATGGGTCTCGATCTTCGGCCGCAGTTTCACCTCTTTCAACTCGAAGCTCTTCTGCTTTTTACGGGCGTCTTTGTCTTTCTTCGACTGCTCGTATTTGAGGCGTCCGTAGTCTGCGATCTTGCACACCGGCGGTTGCGCGGTCGGCGAAACTTCGATCAAATCGAGTCCCCCGGTTCGCGCACGCGCCAGTGCGTCTTCGGTGAGCATGATTCCGAGCTGACTTCCGTCCTCGTCGATGACGCGCACCTGGCGGATGCGGATCTGGTCGTTTATTCTGAGCGGTCGAGCTATGGCAAGTACTCCGTCTGGCAATAAAAAAGGGCGTTGCGCAAAGCAACCCCATCGTGGGAGCCTACCGGCGGCCCCTCGAGGAAGACCGGATTGCCCGCGGGCGTCCGGTGAGGACCCGGCGGCCCTGCTTCGGCTGGAGAAGTGTAGCACGCGTGCGGGGGTCCGCGTCAAGGACACGAATCGGCCGCATGCAACACTCACGCCCGTGGCTGTCCTGCGATTCGGCTCTGCTCCCGATCTGGCGGCGCTCGTGCAACTCTGGCACGACATGCTCGTCGAGTGCGATTTGACGGGGACCGGGCTCGTAAGCGACTGGCGAGAACGCCTGTACGATCAATTCCAGGCCGATATGCAGGCAGGGAGCGGCACGTGGTTCGTGGCCGAAAACGACGGCGCAATCGTCGCCACGTGCACGGCGTTCCGGCAAATCGGCCGCTCGAACGTCCTGCTGGACGTTACGGTGATGCTAGCGGGCATGTACGTGCTGCCGGCGTACCGCGGGCGCGGAATAGCGCGGGAGCTGGCGCAGTGGGCACTCGCGTGGTGCCGCGAATGCGGGTGCAAGACCGTGCGCCTGCACGCCTCGCAAATGGGCCGGCCGTTGTACGAATCACTCGGGTTCAGGCCCGCGCCGGAGATGATGCGTCTGGATTTGCGCTGACCAGCTCCACCCCGAACCGGGCGCGCCAGCGCCGCTCGATCTCCTCGAAGGCTCCCGCCACGACGCAGCGCCGCAAATGCGGCATGCGGAATCGTTCCGACTCGGGCAATTCGACCGCGCAGCGATACTCGTCCGGCGGCTGGCAGAGAACCGTAACCTCGAGCTCGCGTATCAGCCCGAGCCGTTCGCGTGCGTCATACTCGCCTTCGTGCACGATCGTTGCGGCCCCGCGCCACCAGGGCGCCTGCACGAATGCGAGCCACCATCGGCTTCCCATGCGAAACGTCGACCATACGCGGTCGGCGACCGCGGCACCAAAGACGTCTTGCGCCAGTGCGCGGGTTTCATACAAAGCGCCGCAGTCCAGCACTACGTCACCGACGATCAGGGCGGCGTCCGTCGATTGCGTCGTAACGCCGGCAAACGGCGCAGCGCTCCCGGTCAGCGTGTCCAAACGCTCCCATCCCTCACGAGTTTCACCTATCAGGATGCGGCGCGGCATCGCCGGCATCGATTCCATCGCGCGCTCGCAGGCCTCACGGCGCCTGCGGTTGGCGATCAGCGTCGTCACGGACGCATCGCGAGCCAGCTGCGCGAGCTGCTGCCGGCTCATCGCTTCGCAGGCGGGTACCGCAACGGCGCCCAGCCGGGCGAGCGCGAGCGCGGTGAATTGACATTTCGCGGTGTTCGAAAGGCACAGCAGAACGCGCTCGCCGGCAGTCACGCCCAGCGTGCGCAATGCTTGGGCGTAACGGGCCGACCACTGCGAAATCTCTGCGAACGTGTAGTCGCGCCGGTGCCCGTGCGAATCCACGAAGATCAACCCCACGCGCTCGCGGTCGGCGACGGCGTCCAGCACGTCGCGCGCGAAGTTGAAGTTCAACGGGAGCACTAGAGGGAGCCGAGCGCGTCGTCCAACGTTTCGAGCAAAAAGTCGACTTCCGCCTCTTCGATCACGAGCGGAGGCGCAATGCGAAGCACCGTTGCGTGCGTGTCTTTGGCGGCAACGCCCCGCGCCAGCAGATCTTCCGAAAGCCTGCGGGCGGAGCCGGCAAGCTCGATCCCGATGAGCAGTCCGCGGCCGCGCACTTCTTTTATCGCCGGCGACGATGACGAACGCAAGGCCTGCATGATCTTCGCTCCGGAATAGCGCGCGCGCGCGGCGAGTTTTTCCTGCACGATGACTTCGAGCGCGGCAACTGCGACCGCGCAGCCCAGCGGGTTGCCGCCGAACGTGCTGCCGTGTTCGCCGGGACGAAACAGCAGCATGAGATCGCGATTCGACAAGACTGCGGAGACGGGGTAGAAACCTCCGCCCAGCGCTTTACCGACGATCAGCAGATCGGGCTTGACGCCTTCGTGATCGCATGCGAACAGATCGCCGGTGCGGCCCAATCCGGTTTGGATTTCGTCGGCCGCGAAAAGCACCCGGTGCTCGCGGCACAATCCCCAAACTCGCTTGAGGAATCCGTCGGGCGGCACGATGACGCCGCCTTCGCCTTGAATTGGTTCGATCAAAACGGCGCACGTGTTTTCTCCGATCGCCGCTGCGGTCGCGTCGTAGTCGCCGTACGGAACATGAACGAAACCGGGCGTGAACGGTCCGAAGCCTCTGCGGTATTCCTCCGTGGAACTCGCGCTGATGGCGGCCGTCGTGCGGCCGTGAAAATTATTGGTGAAAACCACGATCTCGGCGCGGTCCTGCGGGATGCCCTTGACCTGGTAACCGTACCGCCGCGCCAGCTTTATGGCCGTTTCAACGGCTTCGACCCCGGTGTTCATCGGCAGCGCCATCTCGTAGCCGCAAACGCGCGTGAGTTCGCGCAAGAAACCCGGCATGCGATCGTTGCGCACCGCGCGCGAGGTGAGCGTTACCTTTTGTGCCTGCTCTACGAGCGCGGCGCGTATTTTGGGATGGCAATGTCCTTGATTGACGGCTGAATACGCGCTGATGCAGTCCAAGTAACGTTTGCCGTCGACGTCGTACAGCCATACGCCCTCGGCCCGCTCGACGACGAGATCGAGCGGATGGTAATTATGTGCGCCCAAGCGGTCCTCGAGCGCGATGAGCTGGGCTGCGGTATTGCGAACGTCGTGCATGATTCACAGGCTCCTTAAGGAACGTTCGCTTCGCTACCTTTTTTCATGACCAGCAGCTATGCGCAGGCGCGCGAACGCCTCCGGCGCTTCACCGAGCGCGATCGCGACTACATCGGCGATGCGGGACGCACGCTCGTTTTCGACCACGGGCACCGCACCGCGCGCGCGATCGTGCTCTTTCACGGGCTAAGCGCCAGCCCGCGCCAGTTCATCGCCGTCGCAAGCGCGCTGCACGAGCGCGGGCACAACGTGCTGGTTCCGCGTCTTCCCCGGCATGGATACGGCGACCGGTTGTCCGAGGCGCTGGCAACGCTGAATTCACCGCAGCTCAAAGCCTGCACCGCCGATAGTCTGCAAATCGCGCAGGGGCTGGGCCAAAACGTTACCGTTGCAGGGTTTTCGCTGGGCGGGCTGCTGGCCGCGCACGTGGGGCAGACGCAGCCGGTGCATCGCATCGTCGCGGTGTCGCCCTTTCTTGGGATATCGCTGCTGCCCAATCGGCTGCGCCTGATTTTGGCGCGCTTCATGCTCGGGCGCCCGAACCGGTTTTATTGGTGGGACCCAATCGCGCGCGAGCGCCAGCTGCCCGAACACGGCTACCCGCGGTACTCCACGCACGCAGTCGCTCGCGGACTGGAATTCGCGCACGAGCTGCTGGCTGCAGCCGCCCGGCATTCCCCGCGGGCCGACGAGTTGGTGTTGGTGATCAACCGGCGCGAGCCGGCGGTGAACAATCGCGCGATCGTGCGTCTGGCGCGGGATTGGGAGCGGCGCAAACCGGGCAGCGTGCAAGTCGTTCGCTTTACCGATTTGCCGTACGCGCACGACATCATCGAACCCAAACGCTATCCCGGCGTCGCGCAGCGCGTGGCGACGGCGCTGGTCGAGTTGATCGCGCAATGAGCTCGCAGCGCAATGCGCGCGTGCGCTGCGCGTGGGCGGTGAGCGATGCCGCCATCGAGTACCACGATCGCGAGTGGTGCGTTCCGGTGCACGACGATACCATGCTGTTCGAGCTGCTCACCCTGGAAGGCGCTCAGGCCGGCCTGAGCTGGGAAACGATTTTGAGAAAACGGCAGCGCTATCGGGAGCTCTTCGCCGGTTTCGATCCCACCCGCGTCGCTCGTTTTCCGCCCGGCCGCATCGAGCGGATTCTTACCGATGCGGGGATCGTACGCAACCGCCAAAAGGTGGAAAGCACGGTCCGCAACGCGCGCGCCGTACTGCGGCTGCAAAGCCAGTTCGGCAGCTTCGATGCCTATCTGTGGCGGTTGGTCGACGGCGTGCCGGTGAAGAACCGCTGGCGGAGCGCAACTCAAGTGCCGTCCAGTTCGCCGCTTTCGAACGCGCTGAGCAAAGATTTGCGCGCGCGGGGATTTGCATTCGTCGGATCGACGATTTGCTATTCGTTCATGCAAGCCGCTGGGCTCGTGAACGATCACGTGACGTCGTGCTTCAGGCGCCTGCCGTAAACCCCGCGCGAACCTACGCGCAAGCGCTGGCGCGCGCTGCGGCGCTGCAGGCCCGCGACGGCGATCGCATCCTGCCTGCGGCGCGCACTGCCCTCTTCGATCGCGGAGCGCGAACGCCGCTGTCCGTGGTGCTGCTGCACGGATTCACCAACCACCCCGGACAGTACAGGGAATTCGCACCGATGCTGTTCGAGCGCGGCGCGAACGTGCTCGTTCCTCGCTTGCCGCAGCAAGGATACCGCGACCGCATGACGCGGCGTTTGGCGATTTTGACTGCCGAGTCGCTGCTGGCGCGCGCGTGGGAAGCCGTCGACATCGCATGCGGTCTGGGCGAGAGCGTCTGCGTGGCGGGAATTTCGACCAGCGGGTTGCTCAGCGCGTATTTCGGCCAGCACCGCAGCGACGTTGCGCGCGCCGTACCGATCTCGCCGGTCTTTTCAATTCTGAAACTGCCGTACTGGGCCGGAGCAATCGTTTCGCACGCAATGCTGGTACTGCCCAACGTTTTTTTGTGGTGGGACCCGCGCGCTAAGGAGAATCAGCATCCGGCCACGGCGTATCCGCGCTTTCCCACGCGGGCGCTGGCCCAGAGCATTCGGGTCGGAGACGACGTCTGCGCCGCTAGCGCAACCCAGCCGCATGCCGCCGCCTCGATCGCCACGCTCACGAACGCATGCGACCCGGCCGTCAACAACGACGTGGCGCGCAACGTCGTGGACCGGTGGCGGCGCGCGCGTCCGTCCGGCATCGAGGCATTCGAGTTCACCGATTTGCCCGCCAACCACGACATCATCGAGCCCGACAATCCGCGCGCTCGTACCGATATCGTGTATCCGCGCCTGCTCGAATGTATTTTGGCAACGGTTGCATGACGGTACGCCCAACGACGCTGCGCACAACCGCGTTTGCCGCATTCGCCCTCTGCCTTGTCGCCGCGCTGTGCGCTTGCGCGGCTGGAAGAAACCAGGTTTCCATCACGATTGCCGGCTCGACCGCGCTGCTGCCGCTGGTCAAGCAAGCCGCGATCGACTATCAGACCCAACACCCGAACGTCAAGATCAGCGTATCGGGCGGCGGTTCGATGACCGGGATCGCGCAAGCCGCGCAAAAGGGCGTCGATATCGGTGACTCCGACGTCGTACCGCTCAACGAGTCCGGTCTGATGGTTCATAAGATCGCCGTTGCCACGTTCGGCGTGGTCGTCAATCCCGCTGCCGGCGTGACGAACCTCACGATGCGCCAAATTCGCGACGTCTTCAGCGGGAAGATCGTGAACTGGCGCCAGGTCGGCGGCTCGAATCAATCGATCACGATCGTGAACCGGCCGCGCAGTTCAGGCACGCGCGCAGTTTTCGTCGAGAAGATCATGAAGGGCGCGCAGCCGTCCGAAAGCGGCTTGACGCAGGATTCATCCGGCACGGTTGCCGCGATGGTCGCGCAGACGCCGGGAGCCGCATCGTATCTGGCGATGAGCTACCTCAAACCGGGCCAAGATGCCGTCTCGATCGACGGTGTCGCCGCGACTCGGGCCAACGTCGAGAACGGACGTTACGCGTTTTGGTCGTACGAGCTCATGCTGACCAACGGCCGCCCGAGCACGGCGGCGGCGCATTTCATCGACTTCGTGCGCACCGACGAGGAGCTGCTTTCGGAGCTGGGATTCATTCCGGTGTCGCGCATGAAGAACCCAGAGCGCTAACAGGCCTGCTAGGGCAGCGTCGGAAGCGAAAGAGACGGCTTGGTGCTCACGTCCGGATAGGGCTCCACGAAATGCTCGGCGGCCTGCGCGATCAGCCGGATCGCGGCGTCCAGTTGAGGATCGCGCCCTTGGCGGTAATCCTGCGGAGCGATGTCGACCTCGTAGTCGGTATCGGTTCCGTAATTTTCGACTTTCCATCCCACGTCTTTGAACCAGAACGAAAACTCCGGTTGCGTCGTGATCGTGCCGTCCACCAAGCCGTGATACGGATTGATGCCGATGACGCCGCCCCAGGTACGTTTGCCGACAAGCGGGCCGAGTTTGTAGATCTTAAAGCAATGGCTGAAGATGTCGCCGTCCGAGCCCGCGAATTGATTGGTGATCGCGACCATCGGGCCGGCCACGGATTCGGGCGGATAGGGAACCGGTTTGCTGCTGTACCGCGAGAAGTCGTAACCCACGCGTTTACGCGCCAATTTCTCCAAGAGCAGCGGCGAAACGTGGCCGCCGCGGTTGTACCGCACGTCGACGATCAGGCCCGATCGATCGAATTCGTTCAAGTACCCGCGGTGAAATTCGGAAAAACCCCAAGGCCCCATGTCGGGAATGTGCACGTAACCGATCTTGCCGGCGGTTTGGTCGTGCACGTAACGCCGGTTGGACTCGACCCATGCGCGATATCGCAGCGGCTGTTCGCTCTCGAGCGCCTTGACCGCAGCGGTGCGTTCGTGGCCGTTTGCGCGCACGACCACGGCGACGTCGCGGCCTGACTGATTCACCAGTGCCTGTTGCGGCGAGAGCTGCGCGCTCAAGCGCTTTCCGCCGATCGCCACGAGAACGTCGCCTTGCGAGATCTGCAGTCCCGGTTCGGCCAGCGGAGAATCGACGGCGCGATTCCACGAATCCCCGCGATAGATGCGATCGATGCGCCAGCCGTGCCGTTCTTCGTCCCATGAAAAATCGGCGCCCAAAAAGCCGGTGGCGTACTCGGGCGGCCGGCGAAGGTCTCCGCCGATTTCGTACGCATGGGACGTTCCCAGCTCGCCGTGCATTTCCCAAATCACGTCGGAGAGTTCGGCGCGGGTTCGCACGCGCGGCAGAAGCGCCTCGTAGCGATCGTAGACGCGATCCCAATCGATGTCCGACATGTCTTCGACCCAAAACTGTTCTGTCTGCATGCGCCACGCTTCGCGGTACATCTGGCGCCATTCGTCGCGCGGCTCGATTTCCAGACTGATGCGGTCCAGATCGACCCATCCGCTTTTTCGCCCGGGATCGGCGGCCGGCTTGATGTCGTCGTTCTCCTCGGGCAGATCGCTGAGCGCATCGACTACGCGCAGCTTATCGTGCGAACGATAGGCCAGCGTGTGGCTGTCGTTGCCCAAAGCGATGTGGGAAACGTCCGGGGCGATCGTCGCGCAACGCTGCTGCTCGAAATCGTACGCCAAAAGCGTTCCGGACGGTTCGGGCGCATCCCAGCCGCGATCGCCCGGTTTGATCCCGCGGACTTCGAATTTGGTAAAGAGCGCGCGATTGCGCACCGCGACGATCTGACCGTACTCGCCTTCGTCTACGGGAAAGGCTAAAATTCGGCCTTGGATGCCGTCAAAATCGATCTCGATGCGCGGCGCGCGCTCCATGCGCTTTTTTTCTTCGTCGCCGCTTTCGCGTTCGTGATCGTGTTCACGATGCACCGGTTTGGGTTTGGGCGCGAACGGATTGGGAACGTCGTCGCGCAGGGTGAGCAGAAACGGACGCTCCGCCTGCGGAAAGCTCAGCGCGAACTGCAGCGCATCGTAGACGGGGTCGAAGTCGCGCGTCGAGATGAAGTAGAGGTACTTGCCTTCGGGATCCCAGGCGGGACTTGCGTCGGTGCGCATCTTCGGCGTGGCGTCGAACACTTTGCCGGACTTGCATTTGGCGATGCGCACGATTGCCGCGTCGTCGGTTCCCGACGACCACACGTACGCGAGCCAGCGTCCGTCGGGCGAGAATGCGAGGTCCGTAATGCGGCTGCCCAGGCCCTTGTCGAGCACGCGCATCGTGCCGTCGTCTTCGACGAGCACGAGTTCGTAGCGGTGATTGGCAAAGGCGATGCGATCGTTGGCCGGCGAGCATGCAATCTCGGTGATGCGGCCGATGTCGCCTTTGGTTAGCAGTTTGGGCGTTTGCGGCGCTTGCAGATCGTGAATTGCGATCTGTTCGTAGCCGTTTTGGTCGGTGGTGGTGGCGAACCGCTTTCCGTCGTGCATCCAACCGATGCTGCGATAGCGTACCGCGCTGCCGGCCCCGTGGTGCACCGGCGCCTCTTCCCACAGCGGCATGCAGTACGGCTGTCCGCGTTCTATCAGCGCCAATCGCGTGCCGTCGGGCGAAGGCGCGAATTCGTCGAGCGCTTCCGAGCCATCCAAAAAGCGGCGGGAAGTCTGCGGCGCGGCCGACGCGGCGCTCACCGGTATTTCCCGCACGTCGCCGCTGTGGACGTCCAAACAGTAGAGCTTTGCGCCCGCGGTGTACGCGATTCGCTTGCCGTCGGTTGACGGAAAACGCACGTAATAGTCGCTGTGGTTCGTGTGGCGCGTGACGTCGCTGCCGTCGAGCGCGCACGAATAGATGTTTCCGATCCCTTGATGGTCGGCCAGGAAAAAAATGCGCTCGCCGATCCACATCGGCCAAACCGGGTTGCCGTCGGGCAGCGCCAGTTTTTCGAATTCGCCGCTGCCGCTGCGATCGATCCACACTTCGCCGGACGTGCCGCCGCGGTAGCGTTTCCAGCGCGCGGGGTCCGTTTCGTTGCGGCCGATGACCAGGGCTGCGCCCGGGCCGGGGAAGAGCGTCTTGAGGTGTCCAAGGCCGAGCTCGCGCGGCGAGCCGCCGCCGGCAGCAACGGCAAAACCCCTGGTTTCGCGCAGATACCATGCGTTGGGATTCGCGGCGAACAGAATCTGTGCGCCGTCGGCGCTCCACGCGCACGCCGTTGCGCTGGTGCCGCCTAAGTAGGTGAGACGGCGGGGGCGTCCGCCTTCGGCCGGCATGACGTAGAGCTCGGGATGCGCTTCGTCGTTGGCGATGAAGGCGATCTGCGAACCGTCCGGCGATGGCCGCGGCGTGCTGCAGGCGCCGGCCGTGGCGGTGAGCCGGTGCGCCGGGCCGCCTTCGAGCGCAGCGGACCACAGGTCGTCCTCGCACACGAAAACGATTCGGTCGCCCGCGAGGGCGGCGTAGCGGTAATACCCGTGGTCCATGAGGCGCACTGGTTGGCGACGAGGCGGTCCCGTCCCGCTTGGCACGCCGCATTACTTTGTGGTACAAAGTAACAAATGGCGCTCAAAGCCCCGGTCGAACGCGTTTGCCCCGCCCATGTCGCGATCATCATGGACGGCAATCGCCGCTGGGCTTCCATGCGCGGCCTTTCGATAGCGCACGGCTACCGGCGCGGAATCGCAGCATTGCGGGCGGCCGTTCGGGGTGCTCTCGATGCAAACGTGCGCGACCTTACGGTGTACGGCTTTTCGACGGAAAACTGGCAGCGCGACTGTTCGGAAATCGATCTGCTCATGCGGCTGTGCGCGTGGTTTTCGCGCAGCGAGCAGCGCGCGCTGTCACGCCGGGGCGTTCGGGTGAGGATCGTGGGGAACGTTGAACCGTTTGCGCCGTCCGCGCGAGAAGGCTTGGAACGGCTCGTGCGCGCCACCGAAATGAACGCTCGCCTTACCCTCACGCTGGCGCTCAACTACAGCGGGCGCGCCGAGATCGTGCGCGCCGCGCGATCGATTGCGGGCGACGTCGCCGCCGGAACGCTCGCGCCCGATGCCGTCGACGAAAGCACGCTTCGCGCGCGCATGTACGCCCCGGATACGCCCGATCCGGACGTGCTGATCCGAACCGGCGGCGAGTTTCGGATCTCGAACTTCCTGCTGTATCAGCTCGCCTACACCGAGATCTTCACCTTGCCGCTGATGTGGCCGGATTTCACCGCGGATCACTTCGCGGAAATCGTGCGCGATTTCGCCGCGCGGCAGCGGCGCTTCGGCAGCTGACCGTTGCGCCGCGCTATTGAGCCGTTTTCTTGATGATGGCGCTTTCGCGCGGAATGATCGTATGGCCGTCGGCTTGCGCGAGCAGGGTCGAGAGCGCGTCGTAAACCAGACCGGTGTTGACGATCTGTGCCAGCGGATGCGTGAGCGTGGGCGTCTGGCTCAGCAGCTCGAACGGCGTCGCGGTGCGATTTTGAGGCAGCAGCGGCGGCGCCGGAAACCCCGCCACGCTGCGAAACACCAATTCGGCGTAAAACGCGTTGGCCCACCCGAACTCCGCGCGGGTGAACCGCCAGTATCCGCCGGGGTAAAAGCTTTCGTGAATCAATCCGTCGCCGCTGTCGGTTTCCGCCAGCGTCGTAATGCCTTCCGCCGTTTCGCGTCCGGAGCTGGCCGTCAAAGCGCGTGAGATGATTCCCAGCGGCCACACGTATCCGGCCGGCGTGTGGGGACTGCCCAAACCTTCGGCATACGTTCCGCTGAAATAGTACGGATTGCGTTTGGACAGCGTGTAGGCGCGCGTATTGAGGTACACCGGATCGGTCGCCGAGCACCACGCCAGTGCCGGCAGAGCGGTAAGATTGGGCAGATTCGCGTCGTCCATGAGCGAGTAGCGCCCAAGTCCGTCCGTTTCGTAGACGTATGCCCACCCGCCCAAGTCGGCGCGCCAGATTCTGCCGTAGCGCTCGATGCCGGTTTGCACCTGCGCTGCCATCGACGAAGCTTCGTTGGCCAGGTCAGCGTCGCCGTATCCGGCAACGGCGAGCTCGGCTATCTCCTGCAAAGCGACGGCGACGATCGCTTCCTGCGGAATGTTGAAGCGGTATTCCACGGGATCGTCGGATGGGCGGAACGCACTCCATACCATGCCGGTGTCCGGATTGTATTCGTCGTGCGTGCTTTGCGGGTACGGATAACGATACCGGCTGCATGCTGCGTGCAGCTGCTCGCAGCGCAGCGTGTCGACGACCGTCCGAAGCGCCTTGTGCAGGTCGCGGCCGAATAAACCGGCCGCGTGCGTTTGATTCCAGTACATCCACGTGAGCAGTACCGGCCACGCCAGCGAATCGGGTTCCCACTTCTCTTCCCAAACGCCGTAATCGGCGCGAAAGGCATTGGCGTAGGGATCCGCTGCGATGTTGCGCGCATTGCGCGCGATGACGCCGCCGAACCGTACGGCCAAAATCGGATAAGCGGCGGCAAAGCGCACGTACGGAATCGTCTGGGCGGACGAATCACGCAGCCACATTGCGGGAATGTCGCCGGTCTGAACGTAGGTCGTGCCGTCGCCCTCGCTGAAAAAATCCGAGAACAGCGTGTGAAACAGCGTCGATGCGGCGATGGGGCGCGCGCGATGTCCCGTAAGCGGAACGCGCAGGTTTTGAGCCGAGCCGGGCACGCCGCGCAGCAGCGTCGCGGCCATGACGACGGCGACCGCAGTTACGAATCGTCGAATATGGCGATACCGTCGACGGTGCGGTCGTCGCGCAAGGCAACCCGAATCCCGACGCGCGACCCGCCGGAAAAACTCACGTAGTAATACGCGTTCACGACCGCACCGGAAGTTTCGCGCCGGGTGAATTCAACCTGCGTTATCGTGCCGAGCGGCGCCAGCCGCCGGCGCAATCGATCGCCTTGCCCGCGCGCGAGCATGGCTGCAAATCGCGGCGTCAGCAGCGCGGGATCGATCGTACCGGAGCGGATCTGTTCGAGCACGGCTCTTACCAGTGCGGTCACGCGCGGGTCCTCATTTTGCGCGGGTCCAAAACCTTGCGCGAATGCTGCATCCTCGGGCGGTTCCAGCGCGGCGAACATGCTTTCGGCCAGCGGAATCACATCGAGCTGGTCTGCGTTGGTCAGAACGACCAGCGCATCGCGCGTTTGCGGAACGAGCAGCTCGAAAGCGCTGTACCCGTCGACGTTTCCGACGGCGTAAATTGCGTGGTATCCGTATATTCCGGACTGCAGAAAGCCATAGTACGGTTCGCGCGCGACGTTCAGCCATCGCAGCAGATCCGGGACGTCGGAGGTCATTCCCGCTGCCGAAAACGCGTACGACGTGGACGACGGGCGCACGGGGAACTCGAGCGCATTGCGAGCGTAGCCGCGCGCCTGTCCGGTTTGGTCACCGTAGCGCGTATGGCGCAGACCCAGCGGTTCGAGCACCGCGGATTGCAGGTACGCCGCGTACGGCATCCGGGTGACGCGTTCGATGATTGCGCCGAGCGCAACGTAGTTCGTGTTGCTGTATCCAAAGCGCGCCCCCGGTTCGAACTCCGGAGGCTGCAGAGCGGCGGCAGAGAGCAGCTGTTCGGGAGTATACGCACCATAGCGGTCCAGCCGGCGGTCGTCCGTGTACGACGCAATGCCGCTGCGCTGCGCGAGCAAATCGCGGATCGTGATTGCGTGCGACCACGCAAACGGCGGCAGATACGGCGCTGCCGGTTCGTCCAACGAAAGTTTGCCGCGATCCGCCAGCGACAGAATTGCCGCGGCCGTGAAGGCTTTGGTCAGCGAACCGATCCGGTAAACGGTATCGGCACGGGCAGGTCGGCTACGCCCGAGATCGCTGTACCCGTATCCTCGCTCGCACACCGTTTTGCCGTGACGCGCAATTCCCACCGACATTCCGGCGACATGCTGCGTGCGCATGACCAATCGTACCGCCTCGTCGAACGCCGCGCACGACAAGAGCAGGTTGAGAACCAGTGCGTGCATGCTTGGTTCTTCGCAGCGGCAATGGGGAGGTCCGCGCGACGGCAGGCGGCAATCTTCGTAGTGCTTTGGCGAACACCGGCGACTACGCAAATCTCTTGCAAGCATTTCAAAGCGGTTCGCCGCGCGCGCTTGCGCGCGCGATTTCGCAAGCGGAAGGGGGCCGCGGCGGCGAGCTGATCAGGCACGTGTTCGCCGACACGGGCCGAGCCATGACGATCGGTTTGACCGGACCGCCCGGCGTCGGAAAATCCACGCTCAGTTCGGCGATCGTGCGCAAGGCGCGCTCGCTCGGCAAGAGCGTGGGAGTCGTTTCGGTCGATCCGAGCTCGCCGTTCTCGCACGGCGCGCTGCTGGGCGATCGCATCCGGCTGACCGAACACTTCACCGACAGCGGCGTGTTCATTCGATCGATGGCCAGCCGCGGCCACTTGGGCGGACTGGCCGGCGCGACCGCCGATGCGGTGCTGTTGATGGACGCGTTCGGGTTGGAAGTCGTGATCGTCGAAACGGTGGGTGTCGGGCAATCCGAGATCGAGATTGCCGACTTGGCGCAGACCACCATCGTCGCGCTGCAGCCCGGAAGCGGCGACAGCATACAGTCGCTCAAAGCGGGCATCTTGGAAGTCGCCGACGTGTTCGTGGTCAATAAAAAGGATCACCCGATGGCCAATCAGCTCAAGCGCGAGATCCGCTCGATGATGGAGATGCTGGATTTCAGCGGATGGGTGCCCGAACTGGTGATGACGCAGGCCGCCAGCGGCGAAGGCGTCGACGAATTGTGGAGCGCGATAGAAAAGCACGTCGCCTACCTGCAGCACAGCGGCGAAATGGCGGAAAAGCGCCGCGACGCCTTCACCCATCAGGTTCGCGCGCTCGCGCTGGGCCATTTGGAGCGCAAACTGGACCGCGAGCTGCGCAGCGAGGTGGCCGCAGGCGTCGATCCCTATGCCGCCGCGGAGCGGGTGCTGCTCGGTTTCGGCATCGCAGGCTCTGCGGGCGACGAGCCCGTTCACGCCGGACGCATGCGGGCCTCGGTCAAAGGATTGACCTAGCACGGCCTTTCCGACCTAAAAGCTTGCTCGGTAGGGGCATTATTGGGAAAATACTGCGGCACGGCGAACGAGCCCGCGGCACACAGCAGTAGGAGCAGTCTTGGCCAAGATGATCCAGCGTCCCAGCGGTTTGGGGGCGCAGCCGACTAACGAATTCATTCACGAAAAGGAACAGTGGGAGGCCGCTTCCGCCAAGGGCACGCGCCGCAAAGGCGCCGGCTCGCGCGCGGTGGACCGCACCATTTCGGACCTGAACGTGAACGCGATCTACGGTCCCGAAGACGTCGCCGACCTCGATTTGGCGCACGATCTGAGCTGGCCCGGGCTGTATCCGTACACGCGCGGGATCCACCCGAACATGTATCGCGACCGGCTGTGGACGATGCGCCAATTCGCGGGCTTCGGCAATGCCGCGCAGACCAACGAGCGCTATCACTTTTTGCTCGCGCACGGCCAGCACGGGCTCTCGGTCGCCTTCGACATGCCAACGCTCATGGGCTACGATTCCGACTCGCGCCAAGCGCGCGGCGAAGTCGGCAAGTGCGGCGTGGCCATCGATTCCCTCGCCGACATGGAAACGTTGTTCGACGGAATCGACATGGCCGACATCACGACGTCGATGACGATCAACGGCCCGGCGTGCATCGCGCTGGCGCAGTACGTCGCGGCGGCCGAAAAGAAAGGCATTCCGCGCGCCAAACTCGGCGGGACGATCCAGGCGGACATCCTCAAGGAATACATCGCGCAAAAAGAGTGGATTTTTCCGCCGCGCCCTCACATGCGCGTAATCGTCGACATGATGCGCTTTTGCCGCGATCAAATGCCGAAATGGAACACTGTTTCGATCAGCGGCTACCACATTCGCGAAGCCGGCTCGACCGCGGTGCAAGAGCTCGCGTTTACCTTGGCCGACGGATTCGCGTACGTGGAAGCGGGCGTGAAGGCCGGTATGGAGGTGGATTCGTTCGCCCCGCGCCTGTCGTTTTTCTTTAACGCCCACATCGATTTCTTCGAAGAGATCTGCAAGTATCGCGCCGCGCGCCGAATTTGGGCCCGCCACATGCGCGAACGGTACGGCGCGAAGGACCCGCGCTCGTGGCAGACTGCGTTTCCACACGCAAACCGCGGGGTGCAGCGCGACCGCGCAGCAGCCGGAAAACAACATCGTGCGCGTTGCGTACGAGGCCATGGCGGCGGTGCTCGGCGGCACGCAGTCGCTGCACACCAACTCGATGGACGAAGTTCTCGCGCTCCCCACGGAAAAGTCCGTGGAGATCGCCCTGCGCACCCAGCAGGTGCTCGCGTATGAAACCAACGTCACCAACGTGGTCGATCCGCTGGGAGGATCGTACTACGTCGAAGCGCTGACCGATCGGATGGAGCAAGGCGCGGAGGAGTACTTCAAGCAGATCGACGAGTACGGCGGCGTCATCGAAGCGATCGAGGCCGGCTTTTTCCAGCGCGAGATCGCCGATGCGAGCTATCGCTATCAGCGCTCGCTGGAAACCAAAGACCGCATCGTCGTGGGGGTGAACGCGTTCGAAAAACCCGAAGACCGCACGGGCATCGATCTGCTGCGGATTGCCGAGCACGTCGAGCGCGATCAAGCCGATTCGGTGCAGGCCGTGCGGGCGCGGCGCGACGGGACGGCGCTGCAGAATGCGCTGGACCGGCTCAAGGCGGCCTGCAGGGATCCGCAGGACAATTTGATGCCGCATCTGATCGACTGCGTGAACGCTTACGCCACCGAAGGCGAGATCGCGTCGGCCATGGTCGAGGTATACGGCCGCTACACCGAGCGACCGGCGTTTTAACGATGCGCATTCACAGCGAGCAGCAGCGGCAGGCGGCGTCGGCGACGTTGCGGGTGGTCAAGGAAAAGCTCCAAGAAGCGCAACGGCTGGCCGAGGAGTTGGAACACCGCAGCGATCGCGACGAATGTCCGTCGCCGTTCGCCCCGGCTTCGCGCAGCGAACTCGATGGCTAGACCGCTGCGCGTCGTCATCGCCAAAGCGGGGCTGGACGGGCACGACCGCGGAGCCAAGGTCATCGCCCGCGCGCTGCGCGATGCCGGCATGGAAGTCATTTATACCGGCCTGTTCCAAACGCCCGAGCAGATCGTGCAAACGGCCGTTCAGGAAGACGCCGACGGCATCGGTCTATCGATCCTTTCGGGCGCCCACATGACGCTGTTCCCGCTGGTCGTCGACCAGCTGCGCGCGCAAGGCGCGCAGGACATCGTGTTTTTCGGCGGCGGCACCATTCCGCCCGAAGACGCCCAGGCGCTGCGCGAACGCGGCGTCAAAGAGATCTTCACGCCGGGCGCGCCGCTTTCGCAGATCGTTTCATTCGTGGAACGCGAATGCGGCAAACGCCGTGAATTGGTCACGTAGGCGCAAAAGCACCCGGCGCGCACGAGTTTGACCGTCAGAACCAGATTAGCGCCCTCGCCCACCGGCGATCCGCACGTCGGAACGGCGTACGTCGCTCTCGTCAATTACATCTTTGCGAAAAAGCACGGCGGCGCGTTCGTGCTCCGGATCGAAGATACCGATCGCGCGCGCAGCACCAAGGAGTCCGAGCTCGCGATTCTCGATTCGCTGCACTGGCTGGGCTTGTCGTGGGACGAGGGCCCGGACGTGGGCGGACAGTACGGTCCTTACCGCCAGAGCGAACGTTCCTCGATCTACGCCCATTACGTTGCGCAGTTGCTCGACGGCAACCACGCATTCAAATGCTTTTGCACCCCCGAGCGGCTGCACGCCATGCGCGCCGAACAAGTTGCCGCCAAACGGCCGCCCAGATACGACGGGCTGTGCGCGAACCTTTCGCCGCAGGAAGCGCAAGCCAAGCAGGATCAGGGCATTGCGTACGTCGTGCGCCTGCGCGTGCCGTCCGAAGGCACGTGCATCGTGCAAGACATGCGGCGCGGCGACATTCCGATTGCGTGGGATACCGTCGACATGCAGGTGCTCATGAAATCGGACGGCATGCCGACCTACCATCTGGCCAACGTCGTCGACGATCACCTGATGCGGATCACGCACGTCATTCGCGGCGAAGAGTGGCTTTCGTCCGCGCCCAAGCATCTGCTGCTGTACCGGTATTTCGGATGGGATCCGCCGGCGCTCATGCATCTGCCCTTGCTGCGAAATCCGGACAAAAGCAAATTGAGCAAACGCAAGAATCCCACCGGCATCTTATTCTACAAAGCCATGGGGTACGTGCCCGAGGCGCTGCTCAATTTCTTGGGCTTGCTCGCGGTTTCGTCCGCCGATGGGCAGGAAATGATGGATCTGCGCGCGCTTACCGAGCGTTTCGGCATCGAGCACATTTCGACGGGAGGCCCCGTGTTCGACACCGCCAAGCTGAATTGGCTCAACGGGCGGTACCTGCGCGAACGCTACGACGAGGACGAGTTTTTACATGCCGTGCAGCAATGGGGTTTTCAAGAGCCGCGCCTGCGGCGCATCGCCGAGCTCGCGCATTCGCGCGTGGAACGGCTGAGCGATTTGGGTTCGCTGGTCGCATTTTTCTTTCAGGGGCGCATCAACGTCAGCGCCGATCGGCTGCGATCGGGCAAGCTCGACGACGAATCGCTGCGTAAAGCGTTTTCGCTGGCGATCGGCGGGTTCGATGCGCTGCCGAGCTGGAACGTTGCGGAGATCGAAGCGGTGCTCACCGGCGTGGCGCAAACGCTGGGACGTAAATTCCGTGAAGTCGCGCGGCCGTTTTACGTGGCGGTTACCGGCAGTTCGACATCGGTCCCGTTGTACGACGCGATCGAGTTGCTGGGCCGCGACATCGTGCGCGAGCGCCTGCGCTGCGCGCTTGACGTCCTGACGGCGGCGGCTGCGCCATGAGGGTGCGCGCGATATTGCTGGCGGCCGGCAAAGGGACGCGCATGAAAAGCGCGATTCCTAAGGTGCTGCACGAGCTGTGCGGGCGGCCCATGCTGTGGTACTCGCTGCAGGCGCTGCGAAAAGCGGGCGTGGAGGATATCCTCGTCGTGACGAACGACCAGCTGCAGGAGCACGTTGCGCGGTTCCAAGTCCGCAGCGTCGTTCAGCGCGAACAGCTCGGAACCGGCCACGCCGTGCAAACCGCGCTGGCCGAACTGGAACCCGATTCGCAGGGCCGCGTCGTCGTGGCGTACGCCGACATGCCGCTGGTGCACGAGGAGATTTTTCGCGGCGTCATCGGTTCGCTGGCGTCCGCGAATGGCCGGGCGCCCGCGCTCGCGATGGTCACGGTGAGGATGCCGCTGCCCTGCAGCTTCGGACGCGTCATTCGCCGCGGGCAGCACGTCGAGCGTATCGTGGAAGCGCGCGACGCGACGCCGGACGAACTCGCAGTCGATGAGATGAATGCGGGCATTTACGCCTACGACGAAAGCGCTCTGCGGGATGCCGTAAGCCGCCTGCGCAGCGACAACGCGCAACGCGAGTACTATCTCACCGATACGATCGCCGATTTGGCAGGGTCGGGCGCGAGCGTCGTGCCGGTGATGGCCACCGACCATCTGCACCTGCTGGGCATCAACGACCGCGTCGAGCTCGCGCAGGCGCGCAAAGAGATGAACCAGCGGCTGTGCGCGCAGCACATGCGCGACGGCGTGACGATCGTCGATCCGCAGGCCACGTATCTGGAACCTGAACTGCAGATCGGGCGCGATACCGTGATCTATCCCAACAGCACAATCGGACGCTTGTCCGAGATCGGCGAGCGCTGCGTCATCGGGCCGAACGCGCGTCTTTCCGGCGCAAAGATCGGCAGCGGCGCGACGATTCGCGAAAGCGTCATCATCGACAGCACGCTGGCCGACGACATCACCGTCGGCCCGTTCGCGCATCTGCGCGATCAAACCGTGCTCGCGCAGGGCGTTCGTATCGGCAACTTCGTCGAGGTGAAAAACTCACGCCTGGCGCGCGGCGTCAAAGCGAGCCATCTCTCCTATTTGGGCGATGCGGAAATCGGCGAGGACACGAACATCGGCGCGGGCACGATTACGTGCAACTTCGACGGCAAGAACAAAAACAAAACGGCGATCGGCCGCGGCGTTTCGATCGGCTCGAACACCTCGCTGGTCGCTCCGGTCAGCGTGGGCGACGGGGCGCTGACGGGCGCTTCGGCGGTCGTCACCAAAGACGTGCCCCCCGGCGGGCGCGTCGCCGGAAACCCTGCGCGCCCGCTGCCGAAAAAATGAAGGAAGAGGCGGTGTATCAGGCGCCTCTTCCGATCCAGTAAAGCGGGGATGCTTCTCTGTATCCACAGCATACCCGCGGGCCGGCGCATTTCACATACCGGAATTTGAGTAGGGCGCGCGCCGGCGGGCGGACGTACGATACCGGCATGATCGTTTCGCTGGCAGGGGAGTGGGACGTTTCCAGGCGTGAGGAGCTTCACGAGCGCCTGCAGCCCGCATTTTATCATCCGGCGATCGTTCTCGATTTATCCGCCGCCAAGTACGTGACGACGACGCTGATCACCGCGCTGGTGAAGGTTCACGCCCAGCGTCTGCGGCGCAAATTGCCCGCGGCGCGGCTCGCGGTCGGATCGGCGTTCGTGCGCGGTCTGCTCGTCGAAACGGGCGTGGCCGATCGTTTCTGCATTTACGACACGCTGGAACGCGCTGTCGCCGATGGAAAGCGCCGCTATAGGCCGCCCAGACCGTTGGGCGATCCCAGGCCGGTCGCCGGATCGTAGCCTGCCGGAGCGATATCGTGAAATGCCGAGGGATGCCGGTATGAATACGCGGGATCTCTGGGGTTCCACGATAACGCGTATGCGGCTGCGAGCAGCGGCGCACCGACGCTCGTGCCGCCCGTCACGACCCAGCCGCCGGCGGTTGAATCGTACATCGCGACACCGGTTTGCGGATCCGCGACTGCGGCGACGTCGGTCATGGCGCGGGTGCGGCATCCCGTGACGCCCTGCCAATTCGGCTTGGGTTCGAAGCGGCTGCAGCCTCGCGCGCCGTATTGCCACGCGGTTTCGTTCCATGACCCGCCGCTCTGCGAAAGCGTGGTGCCGCCGACGGAGGTTACGTACGGCGATACGGCGGGATAGAACGGGCTGACCTGATCGCCGGCGCTGACGGTTATTGCTATGCCGCTATGCCGGTAATGCTTGTCCAGCGCGCGTTCGCCCGACCACTCGGGGCCGTAGTAGCTGTTGGAAATTGCTGCCGGGCGCATGAGCGCCGCTGCATCGACCGCGCTGCCCAAATCATCGAACGACGCCGAATCGGCTTCCACCAGAACTATCGAACAATCCGGACATGCAGCCGAAACCATGTCCAAATCCAGCGAGATCTCTTCGTCCCAGCCCAGGTTGGCTGCCGGGTACGGTCCCGCCGCGCCCCGTTGATTGACCTTGCGGAAACAGCCGTTGAGCGACGTGCAGGGCGCAAGGCCGAACGCGGCGCGATACACGGCCAAATCGAGCTCGGCCTGCGGATCGTCGTAAGCGTCGACGATCGCGACGGCACCCCGCGCAGGCCATACCGGCAACCCGTAACGCGCGCGCAAATCTATAGGATGCAAGCCCGATAGCAGATTGGCCGGCGTGGTCGCATCGCTCACGGGCGGAACGGTGATGTTGATCGCGACCGTGCAGTTCGCCTGATCGGCCTCGAAGGTGAGATCGCACCCGAGCTGGGCGCCCGGCAAAGCCGACGGACTATCTCCGGGCAGCGCGCTCGGGCTGTCGCCCGGCAGAGCGCTGGGGCTGTCCATGACCGTTCGCGGCCCGGAAGCGGGGGACGCGGGGATCACCCCGCCGCGCTGCTGCGCACTGCACGCCGCAAGTCCGATGCACGCGAGAACCAATGCGCACCGATAGACAAACATCGCTTCTCCCCGAGAGCCGCAACAGCGAAAAAGCTCTAGGTCTGTACCCAGCCTTGGCTGGTAGCTGAACGCGACGGCTTCGCGCCGGCCGCTGCACGCGAGCTTGCGGCAGATGGAGCGAATGTGCGTATCGACCGTATGCGGACTGCGGCCGGTTCGGGCCGCCACGTCTTTCGTGCTGCCGCCCCTTGCGAGCAGTTGGAGAATTTCGCGCTCGGCCGCGGTGAGCGTTCCGTAGCCTTGGCCCGAATCCGCCGAGAACGGCAGCGCCTCGATCAGGCGCGCTATCCCGCCGAAATGCTCGGCCCGCAAGCGTTCCAGAACTCCCGAACGCGCGGCCCGATCCGCTTGATTGAGCTGGACGCGATACAACGCTCTGGCGGCGTGCGCCAAGGCGCGGACTCGGCGCATTTGCGGGGTGAGCGCGCGTTCGGCTTGGGTCAAGTGGCGGTTGGCCGCGCTGGAATGCCCGCGCAGCATCTCGGCCAGCGCGATGAAGATGCGCGAGCGAATCGTTCGGCGCGTTTCGCGCGTGCAGCGTTCGAGCGCGGCCTCTGCCTGCTCCAAAGCAGCCGCGCCCCGATCGCCGTCTGCGCACGCGAAGGCGTACAGCGCAATTTCTGCAGCGCGCAGCGCGCGCCGTTCGTCGCTGGAGAACTGTTCGGCCGTGCCGGCGAGCAGCTGCAGCGCGCGCTTGAAATCGCCGACCCACGCCGCCCGCAGTGCGTCGGCCGGCAGGAACGTTTCCGAACGCGCGCGCGGAAGTGCCGCCTGGTTTTCGTGCAGCGCGCTGTCCAAACGCTCGAGCGCGGCATCGTCGCCGCGTTCGACTTCCAGCTCGTATGCGGCCATGAGCGCGAACACGCGCGCCTGGTTTCCGGCGCCTTTGCGCGCGCATTCGTCGAGCTTGTCGAGAATCTTCAAACACGCGATCGGATCGTCGTCCTCGTTGTACGCCACGCTGAACAGCGCGCTGTAGGCGCGCGCTGCCACGTCGAACAGGTTGCGCGGAAGCGCCAGCTCGATTGCCAGCGCAGCGTACGTTCTGGCGCGTTCGCGCTCGGGCCCGAAATCGTGGATGTAGGCGGCTTGCTGATACAGACGCGCGAGCATCTCGGCGTTCATCGACGGATCGATCGCATCCAGCGCTCGCTGGATCGTCGCCAGCGCGTCTGCGTACCGGTTCGCCGCCAGATACGCGGTTGCGAGTGTGCCCAGCAGCGGCACGCGCTGCTCGTCCGAGAGCGTCCCATCCTTCGCGTACGGCTCCAAAAAACCCACGCAGTCGCGATCGTGCCGCACGAGCTCGATGGCATACCGGTGCACGAGTGCGGTTCGAAGGTCCGGATCGCCGGCTTTGTCTATCGCCGTGATGAAGCCGCGTTGCGCCAATTCAAAGCGTCCGCGGCTGGCCTCGATCGTCGCGCGCAATCCCAGCGCAGCCGCATCGGCCTGTTTGAGCTCGTCCGGTATCGCGTCGAGAGCCGCGCTGAGCGCTTCGCTTTGACCGTGCTCGAACATCGAAAAGCCCTTGCGATCCACGATGCGCAGCAATGCCTGCGATTCACCGGCTTTGGCGTACAAAACGAGCGCGCCGGCGTCGTCGCCCCGCTGTTCCAACAGCTCGGCTCCCCGGCGCGCCGCGCGCGTCCAGTCGCCCTCGCCGCGGCGGCGCAACTCCGCTTCCAAGAAATCCCGGAAGAGATCGTGATACCGGTATTCGGCGGGACCGATCTCGTTTAAGAAAGCGACTTTCGAGCGTATGTCGGACAGAACGTCCGGGCTCGCTCCCAGCGTTTGCGCGATCGTTGCGTTGAACGTCGAAAATACGCACGTCGCCAGCACGAAGGCGCGCTGGTCGGGCGTCAATCCCGCAAAAACCTGCTCGGCGAGATATCTGTAGACCATCTCGCGCGTGCCGGAGGACGCGCTAAGCAGATCGGCCGCGTACGTGCGCGTGCGCAGCGCGATTGCTAGAGCTACCGGCCAGCCTTCGGTCAAGTCGCAGAGCGCTTCGATCTCGTGCGGGTCCAGATCGGCAGCCGCTGCATCCGCGCTTGCCAGTGCTTCGTCGATCGTGAAACGCAGATCGTCTTCGCCGATGGGCATATCCATGCGGCCGTACGCGATCCAGCTGGCAACCGGAAGGCCCACGTCGCTGCGTGCGGCGATGATCCAGCGAATGCGATCGGTCGTACGTTCGATCAAATCGGCCAAAAGCGCGATCGACGCTCGGTCGACGGCAGCGTAATGCAAATCGTCGATGACGATGGTGCAGACGACGCGCCTGAGATGCTCGAAGAACCAATCCGACAGCCGAAGCACGGGCTCGTCGGCGGCAAGCACGCGTTCGTGTATCGCGGGGAACGCCGCAATCGCGCTGGGCGCGACCGGCTTGAGCGTTTCGCTCAGACGGCGAACGAAGGCAAGCAGCGTACCGTCCTCGCGGTGAACGTCGTAACGAACGGCGTCCAGGCGCGAAGTATCGGCGAAATCGCGCAGCGCGACGCTTTTGCCGAAGCCCGCGGGCGCAGCTATCAGCGTTACGGGAAATCTGGTAGCGCGCTCGAGGCGCTCGTTGACGCGCGAACGCATCAAGCGGGTGGAGAGAATGGGCACCTCCGGCAGTGTGGCTACGTCGAATTCGACCTCGCTTCCCGCACGATGCTGCTTGCGCTGGCCCAAGGCGCTCGTACGCGGGCACTAACCGGGCAGTGTATCAGGCCGGCTTGACGTTTCTTGCGCTTGCAT
Organism: Vulcanimicrobiota bacterium; assembly: GCA_963777315.1. Lineage (GTDB taxonomy): Bacteria > Vulcanimicrobiota > Vulcanimicrobiia > Vulcanimicrobiales > Vulcanimicrobiaceae > CAVYEM01. The sequence continues at coordinate 150,426 of CAVZQC010000002.1, read as the reverse complement.
GCGCCGCGGCGACCGTGTATGCGCTGCGAATGCGGATGCTTGCGGCCGGACTGCGCGCGCGCTTGAAAACGGTGGAGCGCCGTGAGAGCGACGTTCTGCAAGCGGTGCGCGTTTTGAGCGCGGCATCGCGCGAATCGACTGCCGCGGTCCTCACGGCACTCGATCGTACGCTCCGAGTGCTCGATCCGTCGGTCGACGCGGTGCTCGTTTTCGTTCCGGCCGGGGACGACCTCGCGTGCGTGCATGTCGCCGGCTCGCGCGCCGAGCACTATGCCGGAGTGCGCGTCCGGCGCGATCACGGCGCTTCACTGCCCGCGCGCGCAGCGCTGTGCGGCCATCGCGTCGTGCTCGACGACCGCGCCCAGGCAATCGTCCCGACCGATCGTTTTGCGCTGGCCGTCCCTATGCTCGGGGCGGACGGCGTTGCAGCGGTCGTGTACGCCGCATCCGCTCAAGATTGCATCCGCGATCCGGATCTGCTGGTTCGAGCAGTGGCCCAGGCCGCATTCCCGTACGTGCTGGCCGCCGAACGGCAAGCCGATCGCAGCCGCGCGATCTATGACGGGCTCACCGGGCTGCATACGCCTCGCGCGTTTCGCGAAACGCTGCAGGCAGACGTTGCGCTCGCTCGTTTGAGCACCCGCGCCTGCTTGTGCCTGTGGTTCGTGGACACCGATCATTTCAAGCGCGTCAACGACACCTTCGGGCATGCGGCAGGCGACATGGTGCTTACGCGCATGGCCTCGCTGCTGCGCGAACACACGCTGGCCGGTGTCGATTTGGCGGCGCGCAACGGTGGCGACGAGTTCTGCGCAATCGTTCGCAACGTGCACAAACTGGCGGCGATCGAACGCGCGCAGCGTTATTGCGATGCGGTGCGCAACTGCGATTTCGGCGTGCCGCTGCCGATCAGCGCCAGCGTCGGCGTGGCCGCATACCCATACGATGCGCGCGACGCCGGCGAACTGCTCGAGATTGCGGACGCCGCGATGTATCACAGCAAACGCACGGGGCGCGGCCGCGTTTCGTTCGCGGTCGCCGGCGCGTCGTTTGCCGTGTACGAGTAAAAAGCGATCCGCAAGGGCGCCGCGAACAGGGCGGACGATGATAGGCCGTCCCAATGCGCTCGATCGCGCCGTCAACGCGATTCCGGCGCACGACCTGTTGACTCGCTCCGCGTTTCAGCTCGTCGATCCGGCGCGAGCAGCCGGAGCCGGGCACTTGGAACAGCTGCGCATTCCGCTTTGGATCGTGATGGTCGCCCTGCAGATAGCGGTGCTGGCATGGTTTTGGAACTCGGGCCTTTCGGCGCAATTGCGCGACTCGCTTCGTTCGGTGCTGCGCTCGGAGTTTGCCGTACGATGGTGTTTCGGCGCGCTGCTCGCGCTGCTGGACAAGATCGTGGCGCTGATGCCGCAGGCGGTGCTCTACCGCTTTTCACGCATCATGGAACTGACGCAGCTGCTGTTTCGAACGTGGCTGGCGGATTGGCTCGCCGCCACGGCGATCGCCATGGTCGTCGCGGGCCTGATCGCCGCGATCGTGCTTGGGCTGGCGGACAAAACGCGTCAATGGTACGTCTATACGATCGGAGCGGTCATCGGGTTCACGCTGCTGATTTCGTACGTCAATCCATACGTCATTGCGCCCGCCTATACGAGCTATGCTCCCGCCACGCTGCCGGCGGCGGTGGCGTCGGATCTGGCTCTCCTGCGCGCACGCACCGGCATCGGCGTACCCGTTCTGGACGAACGCATCTCGTCCAGGACGCGAACGGGCAGTGCGTACGTCACCGGGTGGGGCGGCTCTCAGCGGATCGTCATATCGGACACGATCCTTGCGGGCGCAACGCCGCCCGAACTGCGGTTTCTCTTTGCGCGCTCGTACGCATGGATCGAGGCCAACGACGGACTGCATCAGGCTCTGGTGCAGGGCGCGATTGTGGTTTTGGCGGCGGCGCTGGCGGTGCTGATTTCGGATCGGATTGGATTCCGGCGCGACGACGACCCGGTGTCGCGGCTGGCGCTGCTGGGCGCGGTCGTGGGCTGCGTGTATCTTATCGCCCTGCCCTTCTATAACGGTTACTCCCGCAATCTGGATCTGGTCACCGACAAGGCGGGAATTGCGCTGACCGCCGATCCGGCGGCGGCGATTCGGTTTGAAGTGCGGCGCGCCGATCAATCGCTGCTCACCGTGTGTCCCAATCCGTTCGCGTATTGGTATTTGAGCTCGCATCCGCCGCCGGGCCAGCGTATCGCCGCGCTTCAGGGGCGCAGCGATCCGTGTCTCACGCAGCGCCGGTAAACACGCTGCCGGTCACTCGCGTTCCCAAGTGGTGCGCCGTCAGCAGCTCGACCACGGCCGCATGCGCGATCCGTCCGTCGACGATCTGCGCTTGGCTTACGCCTGCGCGCACGCCCAATGCGGCAGCTCGAATTGCGGTTCGCAAGTCCGCGGGCACGCGCGGGTTCTCGGAAATGACCAGCGCTTCAGCTGGAGTGAGCTCGCTGATGAGCGCTTCGCTCTGCGGATCGGGCACGCCGCCCAGCGCGTGAAAGAAAATTGCGCGCACGGCGTCGGTCGCGGCGGCAATCGCGCTTGCCACCTCGTCGGCGGCAACGTAGCGGTCGCGCGGTTCGAATACCCCAAATGCAGTGGGCTCGATGACGGGGATGTAGCCGGCGCGCGTGAGGGTTTCGAGAATGCCGGTCTGCACGTTGCCTAGGCCGCTTCCCGCTGCGGGCAGCATCGCGGCATCCGAGCCCGAAAGACCCACGGCCATGTTGCCGCTGCGGTTTATCGTGCGCACGAGCGTTCGGCGCACCGTACTCGAGGGAGCCACCACGATGGGATGGACGCTGCTGCGCGCCAGGAAGGCCAAGTCGTCGAAGAACGTCGTTTGCGAGGCGAAGGCGGTTGCCTCGTCGACCCGAACCACGAATGCTTTGCCTGCAAACCCCTCCATCGGGACCTCCGTTCAGCTACGTTATCGACATCCTTTACGCTAAAGATAACGCATCGGTGTTACAAAACGGCGTCTTGCGGTGCTATAAGGGCATATGGTAACTGCCGGCATGCCGTCGGTGTACCGCACCCGGCGCTCGAGAGCCTTTTCGCAGTACTGCAGAATGCGCGCGGGCCGAGGACGCAGCCGATCGACGGATGTCTGCGCGGGCGGACGGCCGATCCGATAAAAAAGGAGATCGAACGTGAAGCATCTCGAGAGCGGAACCCTGCGCCGCATGCCGGACGAACCGCCGGAGTTGGACGATCGCTCGGAACGGCACGCTGCCGCGCGGCGAACGAGCCCGGCGTGGTATCGGCCGTCGGCAGTATTCGCGGCGCTCGCAGTTCTGGTTCTCGCGCTGATTTTCACGCCGCTGGGCGGATACGCGCGGTCGTTTTTGACCGTGTTCGAACCGCGGCAATTCCAGCCGATCGACGTCTCCCGTGCGGACCTGCGCGATCTCCGTCTGCTGCCGCAAGCAAACGACGTGGGGACGCAGCGGATCGTGCGAAAGCCCATGCCGCACAGGTACGCCGGGTTCGCGGCAGCCGCGCAGCACGTGCCTTTCGCGTTGAGCCGCCCGGCGGCAGCGCCGCCGCATTTCACGGCTCATTCGTACACCGCGTGGAGTCCAGGCGAAATGACCTTCACGTTCAGCGCAGCCAAGGCACGCGCGTTCGAACGGCGGGCGCACAAGAGGCTTGCGCCGATGCCGCGCTCCCTGGACGGCACGACTGTCCGCTTGCAGACCGGATACGTCTTTGAGGTACGCTATCGATCCTCGTCCGCCCGTGCGGGCAACGATCGCACGCAGTTCGTCGACGTCGTGCAGGCGCAAACGCCGCGAATCACCTCGAGCGGCGCATCGCTCGACACGCTGGAACGCTATCTGCTCTCGATGCCCAACGTGTCGCCGAAGCTGGCGCAGCAGATTCGCGCGCTCGGCGATATCCAGAACACCGTACCGGTGCCGGTCATCGTCGACAAGCAAACCGCTCGCCGCGTGAGCGTCAACGGGATGCCGGGTTTGGCAATCGGCGACGACACGGGCCTGGGCGCCGGCGTCATGTGGCAGCGCGGCGGAACGGTGTACGTCGTTGCCGGCCCGGTTTCGATGGATGACGTCATGACGCTCGCGGATGGTTTGCGATAGCGTCATCGAGGTCGACCGGCTAGCCAAACGATACGGGCGCGTGCAGGCGCTCTCGGATCTTTCCTTGCGCGTTCGCCGCGGTGAAATATTCGGATTCTTGGGTCCCAACGGCGCGGGGAAAACCACCTCGGTCAAGTTGCTCGTTGGATTGATCCGTCCGAGCGCCGGCAGCGGCGCAGTTCTCGGATATCGGCTCGGCGATCGCCGCGCGCGAAGCCGTCTGGGATATCTTCCCGAACTCTTCCGGTACCCGGAATGGCTGTCTGCGCGGGAAGTACTCGCGTTCCACGCGCGTTTGTGTTCCTCGCAGCTCGAATCGCGCGACATCGAACGAGTGTTGGAGTTGGTCGGGCTGCGCGCTCGCGCAGACGATCGCGTTCACTCGTTTTCCAAAGGCATGCAGCAGCGCTTGGGTCTAGCCGTCGCGCTGTTGGGAAACCCCGAATTGATCGTTTTGGACGAACCGACGTCTGCGCTGGATCCATCCGGGCGCCTGGAGGTGCGCGAGATTCTACACCGCCTTCGGGAGCGCGGCACCGCGGTTTTTCTGAACTCCCACTTACTGACTGAGGTGGAGCAGGTCTGCGACCGGATTGCGATCGTCACCAAAGGGCAGGTTGTCGCGCACGGCGCGATCGCGGACATTCTGGGGGTGCGACAGGACGTGCGCGTTCGCGCGCGCGCCGGCGGCGAGCCGCTCGAACGCGTGCTCTCGCCTTTTGGATCGGTATCGCGCGAACGCAGCGCCTTTATCGTGCGCGACGTGCAGTCCAATCGGGTGCCGATCATGGTCAACGCGCTGGTCGCCGCGGGCGCGTCGGTTCTGGCGATCGAGCCGGTTACGCCCACGCTCGAGGAGCGCTTCCTGGAACTGACCAGCGAACGTGGCGCATGACGCACGTCGTGCGCCTGACGCTGCTGGAACTCATGCGGCGCCGCTTCTTCGCAGGAGCTGTAATCGCCACGGCTGCACTCGTGGGAACGACCGGCTGGGGCTTTTTCTATTTGCACACGCTGCACGTGCGGCACGGCAGGCCGGTCACGCATCTCGAACTGCTCGCGATGACGGCCGTCCTCGTGATCCTGGTCGCATACTTGTTCAGCTTTTTGCTGGCGATGGCGGCGGTGTTCGTCGCCGCGCCTTCACTGGCCAACGACATCGAATCCGGCGTTCTGCTGCCCGTGCTGACCAGGCCGATTTCGCGCAGCGCCATTCTGATCGGCAAGGCCGTGGCGCTCGCGTTCGTCATCGCGGCATACGCATTCGTCACGGGCGCGTGCGAGTTCGTCGTGGTGCGTGCGGCCACGGGATACGTTCCGCCGCATCCGGCAACGATGCTCGCCTTTCTGGCGCTTTCAGGCATCGTCATGGTTGCGCTCGCGCTGCTGCTGAGCACGCGCATGCCGGCGATCGGCGCGAGTATTGTAGCGATCGTCGCGTTCATCATTGCGCGCCTGGGCGGCATCGCGCAGAGCATCGGCTCGTATTACGCCAACGAAACGGTGCGGCACGCCGGCACGATCGTGCAGCTGCTGCTGCCCAGCGATGCGATGTGGCAGGCCGCACTGTATCGCTTGGAACCTGCCGCGATGATCGCCACGCTCGGCAGCTCGCGAGTGTGGCCCGGTCCCTTTTTCGTCACCGAGCCGCCCCCGGCGGCCATGCTGCTCTGGACGATTGCCTGGATCTTCGTTATCGCCGCGCTTGCTGCGCGCAGCTTCGAATTACGCGATCTGTAGAGTATTGACGAACTGCATGGCCGCTTCGGTTCCACGATCCAGCCAGCTGAGCACGCCTTCGGCCGCAGCATCGACGATCTTTGGGAGCAGCACCCGTTCCTGCGCGGTGAACGGACTGAGGACGTGGTCGATGCTTTCGGACTCGGGCCTTCCCAAGCCGACGCGAATTCGCGGAAACGCGTCCGACATGGCCGCGACGACGGAACGCATGCCGTTGTGGCCGCCGTGGCCGCCGAACGGGCGCATGCGAACGCTGCCGAACGGCAGATCCATGTCGTCGTAAACGACCAGCACCTGCTCGGGCGGCGTTCGATACCAGGCGGCGATCGCGCGCACCGGCGATCCGCTTTCGTTCATGAAGTTCTGCGGTTCGAGCAGCAGAACGGCGCGCTGCGAATCGAACGCTTGGCGCGCGCCGTGCTTGATCTTCCACGAATTCAGGTGCAGACGGCTCGCGACTTCGTCCACCACCATGAAGCCGACGTTGTGCCGAGTGTGCGCGTACTCGCGGCCCGGATTACCCAGCCCGGCGACGATGCGGACTCCGCCGGTCGAGCCGCCCGCTATGCGGAAGTTCCTTCGGTTTCGGTTTTGCCGACGAGTTCGGGCTGCGCTTGTTCGAACGCGGCGCCCGCCTGTGCTTCTTCGAGTGCGCGCGCGGTCTTGGACGCTTCGACGGTCACGACGACGGTATCGGGCGCAGTGATGAGTTTGAATCCGTCCGGCAACCGCACTTGCCCGGCGCTGATATGATCGTGGATGCTGAGCTGCGTGACGTCGACTTCCAAACTCTCGGGCAGTTTGCTGGCCGGCCCTTCCACTTCCAGCTCGTGAACGATCACGTCCATGACGCCGCCCAAGCTCCGCACGCCTTCGGCCGTGCCCGTCGTGACGATGCGCAGCTTCGAGTGCACGGTTTCGTCGGCGGAGACCCGCTGCAGATCGACGTGCACGGTTTTGCGGCTGACGGGATCGATCTGGACCTCTCGAACGAGCGCCGTGTCCAAGCGTTTTCCGTCGATCCGCAGTTCGATGAGGCCGCTGCGGCCCACGCGGTGCAGAAGATCGTCGAACGCGCGTTGCTCGATCGCGATGGGTTCGGTCGAGCCGTGCCCGTACAGAACGGCGGGAATCTTGCCCGCGGCGCGCAACGCGCGCGCTTTGGTGGTTCCGGCGCCCTCGCGGCGCTCGATGACCAATGAAGGTTGTGCCATGCTGATCCTTTTTACGGTACGATTGCCGGTTCCGGCATAGGGCGGGGTGCGTCATTCAACTTTTTTTCTTCACCTTCATCGGTGAAGAGCTCGGAGATCGATCGGTTGGTCGTAATGCGATTGATCGCATCGGCGAACGTTTGCGCGATCGACAGCTGCACGAACTTGGGATGCTCGGAAACGTCGGGGAACGGGATCGTGTTGGTGACCACGACGCGTTCGATTCGGGACTCGTCCAGAACGCGGATGGCGTCGCCCGCAAAGATGCCGTGCGATGCAACGGTGTACACGCGCGTGGCGCCGCGCGCGATGATCGCTTCGGCGGCTTTGGCAAGCGTGCCGCCCGTGGAGATCATGTCGTCGACGACCACCGCCACTCTGCCGGCGACGTCGCCGACGATGTCGGTAACCTCGGAGACGTCGGGTTCAGGACGGCGCTTGAAGACGATCGCGAGCGACGAGTTCAGCCGTTTGGCGAACAGTTCGGCGCGATGCACTCCGCCCGCATCCGGTGAAACGATCACGACGCGGTCCTCGCACAGACCGTCCTTCTTAAGATAGTTGCACAGCGTGGGCATCGCCATCAAATTGTCGACGGGCCCGTCGAAGAACCCCTGAATCTGCGCGGCGTGCAGGTCCATGGTGACCATGCGGTTTGCGCCGGCGGTCTTGAGCATGTCCGCGACGACTTTGGCCGAGATCGGCTCGCGCCCGGTCGTTTTTTTGTCCTGCTTGGCATAACCGTAGTACGGAATGACGGCGGTGATGCGAGCTGCGGAGGCGCGCTTGAGCGCATCGATCATCAGCAGCAGCTCCATCAGGGAATCGTTCACGCCGTTGCCGCCGGGCGATTTGCACAGCGACTGAATGGCGAAGACTTCCGAGCCGCGCACATTCTCGCCGATCTGCACGCGCGTTTCTTCGTTTCTGAACTTGGAGACCAGCGCTTTGCCCACGTGCAGCTTGAGCCGTTTGGCGATCTCCTCGGCCAGCCGTTGGTTCGAGTTGCCGCTGAAGAGTAACGGGTTGTGGCTCAAGGGGCGAATCTCCAGACGTGGGCGGGCGGACCATGAGGTTCCCGCGCTTGCGCGCGCAACCCTCGCGGTTGCCCGAACGCAACCCGCAACGTCCGGGCTATGTCGAAGAAAAGCGATGGCTCAAGCGTTCGAACTCGTCACCCCCTACCAGCTCGCCGGCGACCAGCCCAAGGCTACGCAGGCCTTGGCCGAAGGCGTCGTCCGCGGCGATCGCGCGCAGACGCTGCTCGGCGTGACCGGCAGCGGCAAAACCGTGGCCATGGCCAAGGTCATCGAAATGGTGCAAAAGCCCACCCTGGTGCTTTCGCACAACAAAACGCTGGCCGCTCAACTGTGCGCCGAATTCCGCGACTTTTTCCCGGGCAATGCGGTGGAGTACTTCGTTTCCTATTTCGATTACTACCAGCCCGAGGCGTACATCGCGCACACCGACACGTACATCGAGAAAGACAGCTCGGTCAACGAGGAGATCGAGCGCCTGCGCCATTCGGCCACGCAGTCGCTGCTTACGCGGCGCGACACGCTGATTGTGGCGTCGGTGTCGTGCATTTTCGGTTTGGGCTCGCCGTCGGACTACATGGAAATGTCCGTGAAGCTGCGCCTGGGCGAGGAACTCGACCGGGACGCGCTGCTGCGCAAGCTCGTCGACATGCAGTACCGGCGCAACGACCTGAACATGGTTCGCGGCACGTTTCGCGTGCGCGGCGACACGCTGGAATTCATGGGCGTCGACGAGGATCTCATCCATCGAATCGAGTTCTTCGGCGACCAAATCGACGCCATCAACGTCGTCAACATCCTGACCGGCGAGTACGTCGAGAGCAAAGACGAACTGCTGATCTTTCCCGCCAAGCATTTCATCACTCCCGAGGAGAAGCTGCGGCGCGCGATTGCGTCGATCGAGGCCGAGCTCGACGAGCGGCTGCGCTACTTCAGGCAAAACGGCAAGCTGCTCGAGGCCCAGCGTCTGGAGATGCGAACGCGCTACGATCTCGACATGCTGCGCGAGGTGGGTTACTGCAACGGCATCGAAAACTATTCGCGCCACCTCACCGGGCGCGAACCCGGCTCCACGCCATGGTGTTTGCTCGATTTCTTTCCCAAAGACTGGCTGGTGTTCGTCGACGAGTCGCACGTGACGCTTCCGCAAGTCCACGCGATGTTCGGCGGCGACCGCTCGCGCAAGATTTCGCTGGTCGAGCACGGCTTTCGCTTGCCCAGCGCGCTCGACAACCGCCCCCTGACGTACGACGAGTTCGAAGAGCACGTCGAGCAGATCGTGTACCTGTCGGCGACGCCGGGCACGTATGAAGTGGGCCGCAGTTCGCAAGTGGTCGAGATGATCATTCGTCCCACGGGTCTGGTCGATCCGGAAGTCGAGGTCCGAACCACGCGCAACCAGGTCGACGACCTGATGGAGGAGATCCGCAAGCGCGCCGAGCGCAAGGAGCGCGTGCTCGTGACGACGCTCACCAAGAAGATGGCCGAAGATCTCACGGATTTTCTGATCGAGATGAACTTTCGCGTGCGCTATCTGCACAGCGAAGTCGATACGCTCGAACGCATCGCGATTCTGCGCGATCTCCGTTTAGGGGTGTTCGACGTGCTCGTCGGCATCAATTTGCTGCGCGAGGGGCTGGATTTGCCCGAAGTCTCGCTGGTCGGCATTCTGGATGCGGACAAGGAGGGGTACCTTCGCAGCGGCACCTCGCTGATTCAAACGATAGGCCGCGCCGCGCGCAACATCGACGGCACGGTGATCATGTACGCCGACGTCGTTACCGAGTCGATGGCGCGGGCCATCGGAGAAACGCGCCGGCGGCGCGAGCTGCAAGTGGCCTACAACCTCGAGCACGGCATAGAACCGCGCACGGTGCGTAAGGAAGTGCGCGACATTTTGGCCATGGTCGGCGCGACGCAGGAGGCGCAGTCCGACATCCGGCGCGAACGGCTGCCGCGCGACGTTGCGATGAAGATGGCGGCGGAGTTGGACAAGAAGATGCGCGAGTACGCGGCGAGCCTGGAGTTCGAAAAGGCTGCCGCGCTGCGCGACGAGCTGATCGAGCCTGCGCAAGCAGATCGGCGGAAACGAATCGATGCTGTTCCAGGGTAAAGCACCCAAGATCTTCGAACACGCGCTCAAGGAATTGGTCGGAAGGTAGTGATTGCTGAACCTTGAGGAAACCGGACGTGACGAGTCGACGGCGTACCTGCGCGCGCGGCTGCCTGCGCAAAATCACCCAGTTGCGTTAGGCTATCGCACGCGCACGGGAGCGCTGCTGCGAGTCGACGGACGGGCGGCCGGCGCATTCGACCGCGAACATCGCGGCGTCGTGCTTCCGGCGAGCGACCGCGAGCGCGAACTCGTTCTGGAAGTCGAACTGCGCGCGCTGCCGACCAACGGTCTTCCTGCGGGCCCCGGAATCGTCTGGTGGTACATCAACGCGCGCTCGCACCAGCGTCCGCAGACGACGCTCGACGTGCACCCGGCGCCGAGCGAAGAGCTCGCAGCAGCGGACCATGCCCGCGGCGACGGCATATCGCTGATCGGGCACAGCCATTTGGACGTCGCCTGGCTGTGGACGTACGAGCAGACGCGCCGCAAAGCGCAGCGCACGTTTGCCATCGCTTGCGATCTGCTCGATCGCGATGCCTCCTTCCGTTTCGTTCAAAGCCAGCCGCAGCTCTACGACTTCGTGCAAGAGGACGATCCCGGCTTGTTCGAGCGCGTTCGAACGCACGTCGCCGCCGGCAGATTCGACCCTGACGTCGCGGCCCTGTGGGTCGAGAGCGATTGCAACCTGCCGTCGGGCGAATCGCTGCTTCGGCAAATGCTTTTCGCGCACGCGTACTGCGTGCGGCAGTTCGGCATCGCGCCGCAGATCGCATGGCTGCCCGACAGTTTCGGCTTTGCCGCGACGTTGCCGCAACTACTCGCCCACGCCGGCATTCCGTATTTTGCGACGACGAAACTGCAGTGGAACGACACGACGTCCTTTCCGTATCCGCAATTCGTTTGGCAGAGCCGGGACGGCAGCAGCGTGATCGCCGCGCTGCTCCAGTCCTACGACGGCGGCCCGTATCCGTGGCGCGTGATCAAGGCCAAGCGGCGCCGCGAACCGCTCGTCGTGGGTTACGGGGACGGCGGCGGCGGCGTGACGGACAAGATGCTCGCGCAGTGCGAACGCATCGGCAGTTGGATCCGCGTCCGGGATTGGTTCGACGCTTTGGCTTCGCGCAGCGATTTGCCGCGATACGGCGACGAACTGTACTTGGAGTACCATCGCGGCGTCTACACCACGCACCACGATGCGAAATTTCACAATGCGCTGCTGGAACGCTCGCTCGGCCACGCCGAAGAGCTTGCGGCGTGGTGCGCGGCGGTGCACGCCCCGCGAGCGGCGGTGGCGGATATGGCTGCGCGGCTGCACGCCGCATGGCAGATCGTGCTGCGCAATCAGTTTCACGACGTGCTGCCCGGAACGTCGATTGCGCACGTTTATCGGGACGTCCAACGAGAGTACGCGCAGGCCGAGGAACTGGTCGGCGGCGCCGTTGCGTCCGCGCAAACGATGCTGCCGCGCGGGGCCGGCCCGCAGGCGACAGGCGCGCCAAGCGCTCCGCGCGAGCAAGACGGCGTGTATGTTTTCGACAACGGTCTGCTGCGGGCAGGCGTGCAAAGCTCAGGTGCGATCGTCGAACTGGCCTGCGCCGGCGGCCGCAACGTGTGCACGCAAGCGAACGTGCTCGCGCTCTATCGCGACAAGCCCAGGGCATGGGAAGCCTGGAATCTGGATCGCGGCTACGAGCGTAAGATCGCGCACGCCAACCCCGTGCGCGCCCGCGTGGAAGGCGGCTGCCTGATCGTCGATCTGATGCTCGGCACTTCGCCCGCGAGCATGCGCATCGCCCTGCCGGCCGGCGAGGCGTTTTTGCGCGTCGACCTTGACGTCGATTGGCGCGAGCGGCGGCGTCTGCTGCGAATCGAGAACTGGCTGCCGATCCAAACGGACGTCGCCACGTACGGGGCGCCGCACGGAATCGTCGAACGCAGCGCGCGCCCGCAAACGCCCGCGCAGGCCGCCAAATTCGAAGTGCCGGGACAGCGGTTTGCCGCGGTGCGGGATTCATCCGGCGTGGGGCTCGCGCTGCTCGCGCTCGACACGTACGGCTGGAGCGCGCGGGCGCTGCCCAAAGGCGGCGTGCGGCTGGGACATTCCCTCTTGCGCGGCACGACGTGGCCCGATCCGCAGGCGGACGTCGGCGAACACGAGCTTTCGTACGCGTTCGCACCGCTCTCGGGTACGAGTATTGCCGCAATCGAACGCGCCTGGGATCGTTTCGCGAACGAACCGCGCGTGCGGCTGTTCGAGCCGGATGCCGACTCCGTGCTGGTCGTCGCGTGCAAACCAGCGCATGACGGCGACGGAGCGATCGTGCGCGTTCGCGAATGTGACGGCTCGCCGCGCAGCGTCCTGATGCGATGCGGCGCGCGCATGACGCAGGCGTCCGCGGTGGATGCGCTCGAACGGCCGGCTGACGGGCCGGTTGCGATACGAGGCGAATCGCTCGCGTTCGACATCGGTGCGTACGGTCTGCGTTCGTTCCGAGTGCGATTTTCGCATGCGTGAAATCGCGGCGGTCCTCTTCGATTTGGACGACACGCTGCACGACGATACGCTGGCCTATACTTCGGCCGCCGAAGAAGTCGCGCGCGAAGTTGCGGCAGAACACGGCATCGATGCGCTCGCGCTCAAAGCTGCCTACGTCGCGCAGGCGCAGGGGTTTTGGACGCGGCTGACGAGCGAACAGGTTCGCGCCAAGATGACGCAGTTGCGAGCGACGCTCTGGACGAACGCCTTGCTTTCGGTTGGGCTCAAGGATGCCGAACTCGCGCAGCGCAGCGCAGACAACTATCACGCATACCGGCGCAAGTATTTTTCGCTCTTTCCCGGTGCGCTCGCGCTGCTGCAGGATCTCAAGTCGCGCGGCAAGCGTTTGGGATTGGTGACCAACGGCGTTTCGGAAACGCACCGTGAAAAGATTGCGCTGCTGCAGATCGCGCAATACTTCGACGCGATTTTTCTGGCGGACGAGGTCGGCATGGTCAAACCCGATCCGCTGCTCTTTGCGCACGCGTGCCGGAAACTGGACAGCGCTCCGGCGCAAAGCGCCATGGTCGGCGACCGGTACGAGCGCGACATCGCAGGCGCGATTGAAGCCGGGCTGTATACGGTCTGGGTGAACGTGCGCGGAGAGAGCGTACCGCGCGGCGCAGCGGCGCCCGATGCGATCGTCGATACCATAGCCCACGTTGCTCGCGAGCTGCCGTGAAGCAAACGCTGCTGCGCGCGCTCGCGCTGCTGTGGCGCAATCCGGCGCTCCTGGTTCCCGCGCTGGTGCTTGCCCTCGCCGGTCAAGCGGCAGCATACGACCTGTCCGCGGCGGGTTATCTTTCTTGGCGGTTTTTCGGCGACTTGAATGCGGCTGGCCCGGACGCGTTCCGGCTGTTCATCGAAACCATCGTCGCTCTGGCGCTGCGCATTGCCGTTTCACTGCTCGCAATCGCGTTCACGACGGGCATGGCGAGCGCGGCATGGACCCGAGGAAGAGCGCGTCTTTCCCACGGTGCGCAGCAGCTGCGCCGCGAAGGCGTGCCGCTTGCGCAGGCAATGCTCGTGCTGCTTCTCATCGGGCTGGCCGCTGCCGCCCTCGTCATTCCGACGTTCGGAATATCGCTGCTGGCCTACATGGCGTTCACGATCTACACGATCCCCCTCGTCGCCGTCGCCGGACGCCCGATGTACGACGCGCTCGTGGACTCGCTGCGCATTGCCGCGCAGAATTTGGGATCGACGTTCGTACTCGTCCTGCTGATTCTCACCCTAGCGGCAGCGGGGGCAGCGGCCGGGCCGGTGGTTTCGTGGGTCCTCATGGAAGCCGCCGTGGCGTACGCGACGGTGGTCGCAACCGGCGAATGTCTCGAACTGCGCAAGGCGGGCAACCAGGCATCGCGATGATCGCAGCGAAGGAACTTAGGTCAACGTCTCTTGGCGCTTTGGAGGTTTCGTATGCAAGTCTCGCAAGACTTCGGCAACACGTTCGGCCGGGCGTGGCAACTGCTGACCGGCAACTGGATCCTCATCGTCCCGGGGGTCGTCATCGGGATTCTCGCGGCGATCGTCGTTTGGCTGCTCGCGCTGTACGGCGTCGCTTCGGCAGTCGGCCTTACGGCGGTCGGCATGGGCGGCGTCGGCGTGCTGTCGGCGTTCCTGAGCGCGCTGATCGTCGGGGTCGTGCTGATGCTGGCCACCATTCTGGTCATTGCGTATACGACCGGGATGGCCGGCGCTGCTTGGCGCACCGGAAAAGCAACCCTCGAAGACGGCTCGACGGCATTCCGGACCGAAGGCGGCCAGATATTCGTCGCCGTCGTCCTGCTTTTTCTTTTGGGCATCGCGGCGGTTGCGCTTTCCGTTCCGACGCTCGGGCTGGCGCTGCTCGCGTTTTATCTCTTCTTTCTGTATGCGCTTCCCAGCGTGATCGTCGGCAATCGCACCGCTACCGAAGCTTTGGCCGAATCGGCGCGCATCACGACCAAGAATTTCCTGGCAACGTTGGGCATCGTCATCGTGCTGGCGATCGCGTTCGTGCTCGGCGGATGGATCGCGCGGTTCTTCGGAGGGATCCCGCTGTTGGGAATGGTGATTCGCCAGCTGATCGTGCAGATCGTCGCGGCGTACGCTACGTTGGTGATCGTCGGAGAATACATCAAGCTCACCTCCGGCGTCGGCACCGCCGGAGCAGCACCGCCGCCGCCGGAATCTCCGCCGTACTCGTCGGTCTAGCTCGTAAGCGGAAGGAAACATTTCGCCGCAGCGGCGTGTTACATACCTAAGCATGCCGCCCTACGACCAGATTCCCGGCGCGCCCATCCCTCCGGCTCGCGACGGCGTCGCGATGCCGCGCGGGCTCGATTCCATCGTCATCAAGGGCGCGCGCGAGCACAATCTCAAAAACGTCGATCTGGTCCTTCCCCGCAACCGCCTCATCGTCATTACCGGCCTGTCGGGATCGGGCAAATCCTCGCTTGCCTTCGACACGATCTACGCCGAAGGCCAGCGCCGCTACGTCGAGTCGCTGTCGTCGTATGCGCGCCAGTTTCTGGGCCAGATGGAAAAACCCGACGTCGACTACATCGAGGGACTCTCACCCGCGATCTCGATCGACCAGAAGTCTACCTCGCGCAATCCTCGTTCGACGGCCGGAACCGTAACCGAGATCTACGACTACTTGCGGCTGTTGTTCGCGCGCATCGGCGTGCCGCACTGCTATCAGTGCGGACGCGAGATCAGCTCGCAAAGCAGCGAGCAGATCCTCGATTCCATCATGGAACTGCCGGAAGGCTCGCGCATTCAGCTGCTCGCTCCGCTCGTGCGCGGCCGCAAGGGCGAGTACGCGAAGTTGTTCGAAGAGATCGCAAAGGAGGGATTTTCGCGCGTCCGCGTCGACGGCGAAACCAAAGAGCTGCGCGAGAAGATCGCGCTCGATAAAAAGCGCAAGCATACGATCGAGGTGATCGTCGACCGCTTGGTGATGAAGCCGGACATTCGCAAACGGCTGGGCGATTCGGTCGAAACGACGTTGCGGCTCTCGACCGGGATCGTGACCGCCCTGGTCGAGGACTCGAGCGGCACGCGGGAACTGACGTTCAGCGAAGCATTCGCGTGCGTGGAGTGCGGCCTGTCGTTCGAAGAGCTCGCGCCGCGCCTGTTTTCGTTCAACTCGCCGTACGGCGCCTGCCCCGGCTGCAGCGGTTTGGGGGAGAAGGTCGAGATTGATCCGTGGAAAGTGATTCCGGACCGCGGCAAATCGATAGACGAGGGCGCGATCGTGCCCTGGAGCAAGTCGCTGGGCAGCGGGCGCTTCCCGTCGATGAACCCGTACTATCTGCAGCAGCTCGAACGCGTACTGCGCAAGTACCGGGTACGAACCACCACGCCGATCGACAAGATGCCGGACGAAGTCGTGGACATCATCCTGTACGGGACGGATCGCGAACAAAATTTCTCCTACGAATCGCGTGCGGGCAAAGTATGGGAATACCGTTCGACGTTTGAAGGCGTCATCAACAATCTCGAACGCCGGCATAGCGAGACCTCGAGCGAATACGTCAAGGAAGACATCGAAAAGTTCATGTCTGCCTCGACGTGCCCGCAATGCAAAGGCGCGCGACTCAAGCCGGAGGCGCTGGCCGTTACCGTGGGCGGTGCGAACATCGATCGGCTCACGCGCATGTCGATCGAACGGTGCGAAGCGTTTTTCAACGACTTCGCTCCAAACCCCCGAGAAGAGCAGATCGCGCATCAAGTGCTCAAAGAGATTCGGGCCCGGCTGGGCTTTCTGAGCAACGTCGGGTTGAATTATCTCACGCTTGGGCGATCCGCGACGACGCTTTCGGGCGGCGAATCGCAGCGCATCCGGCTGGCCACTCAAATCGGCAGTTCGCTCGTGGGCGTGCTGTATATTTTGGACGAGCCTTCGATCGGACTGCATCAGCGCGACAACGAACGGCTTTTAGCTACGCTGCGCACGTTGCGCGACTTGGGAAACACGCTGATCGTCGTGGAGCACGACGAGGACACCATCCGCACCGCCGACGTCGTCGTCGACATCGGGCCCGGAGCAGGGGCGGAAGGCGGGTACATTCTCACGGCAGGAACGCTGGACGACGTCGTCGCCGATCCGCAATCCGAGACCGGTGCGTACATCTCGGGGCGAAAGTTCATTCCGATTCCCAAACGGCGCCGCGCGCCCCGCGCTTGGCTCAAAGTCAAGAACGCAAAAGCCAACAACCTGCTGGGAATCGACGTCGACTTTCCCATCGGCGTGCTCGGCTGCGTGACCGGAGTCAGCGGCAGCGGCAAGTCCACTTTGGTCAACCAGGTTTTGGTCAGAGCGCTCAATCAATATCTGCACGGTCAGCCCGCGGCCGGAACCTACGGCAGCGTCAAAGGCGTCGAGCAGCTGGACAAGATGGTGGTGATCGACCAATCGCCGATCGGACGAACTCCGCGCAGCAATCCCGCGACGTACACGGGCACGTTCGATTTGATTCGCGAGCTGTTTTCGATGGTGCCCGAGGCCAAGATGCGAGGATATACTCCGGGCCGATTTTCCTTCAACGTCAAAGGCGGCCGCTGCGAGGCGTGTCAAGGCGATGGAATCATCAAAATCGAGATGCATTTTCTGCCCGACGTTTACGTACCGTGCGAAGTCTGCAAAGGCAAACGCTATAACTCTCAGACGCTGGAGGTCAAATACAAAGGCAAAACCATTTCCGACGTTCTCGAGATGCGCGTCGACGAGGCCAGCGCGTTTTTCTCGGCGATCCCGCGCATCCACAATAAATTGAGCACCATTTGCGACGTCGGTTTGGGATATATCAAGATGGGCCAGCCGGCCACCACGCTTTCGGGCGGCGAGGCGCAGCGCGTCAAGCTTGCAACCGAACTCTCGCGCCGTTCTACCGGCCGCACGTTTTACGTGCTCGACGAACCCACCACCGGCTTGCACTTCGCCGACATCCATAAATTGCTCGAGGTGCTGCAGCGTTTGGTGCAATCGGGCAACACGGTGCTGGTGATCGAGCACAATCTGGACGTGATCAAAACCGCCGATTACGTGATCGATCTGGGCCCTGAAGGAGGCGATCGCGGCGGGACGGTCGTCGGCGTGGGCACTCCCGAGGAGCTTGCGCAAAACGAGGCGTCGTACACGGGCCGGTATCTGGTGCCGGTGCTCGACGACCAGCGCGCGGTCGGGCATCATCCGCCCAACGCACTAACGCTCGAAGCGATGGAGCGCGAGAACATGCGCGTTTTGGAAGAGTTGGTTAAAGCCTAATCCCGGCATGACGAAATTTTGGGTGGCCATGCTGGTCTGCGCAGACCTCAAACGCTCGCGCGATTTTTATCGCGACGTGCTGGGTCTCAAACTCAAAAGCGACAAGACGCCGCACTGGACCGAGTTCGAATTGGGCAACGACGCGACGCTTGTGCTCCACCCCAAGACCGAGCTGGTCGCCGTCCGTCCCGGCTCGCTGCAGCTGGGGTTCACCGTCGACAACGTCGATCGGTTCGTCGCAGACTGCGCGTCGTTGAGCGTTCCGGTCTTTCAGGATCCCTACGATGAGGCGTTCGGGCGCATTGCGGTGATCGGCGACCCGGACGGGTATCCCATCCAAGTGATGAGCGCGCCCCGCAGCCGGCGCGCCGCGCAATGATCGCGCGCTCCCCTCGAGCCCGCGTCAAGGAGTTGCGGGAGCTCATCGAAGACGCGAATCACCGGTACTACGTGCTCGACGATCCGCAAATGCCGGACAGCGAGTACGACGACATGCTGCGCGAACTGATCGATCTGGAGGATCGCTACCCGGAGTTGCGCACGCCGGACTCCCCGACGCAGCGCGTGGGAGCGCAGGCCTCGCAAAAATTCGCACCGTACGAACATCAGCGTCCGATGCTCAGTTTGGCGAACGCCGTCGACCCCTCCGAGGTAGTCGCGTTCGACGAGCGGGTTCGCAAATCGGTCGGCTCCAAAAGCCTTGCCTACGTCGTCGAGCTGAAGATCGATGGTTTGGCAACCTCGTTGCGCTATCGCGACGGCATTTTGGAACGCGGCGGTACGCGTGGGGACGGACGCGTCGGCGAAGACGTCACGCCCAACTTGAAAACGATCCGTTCGATTCCTCTGCGTTTGCGCGCGCATGCGGCGCGCTTGCGAGCGGTGCCCCAAGAAATCGACGTGCGCGGGGAAGTCTATCTGCGCAAGAGCGACTTTGAAAAGCTCAACGAGCGTCGCGAGCGTGAAGAGCTGGCGGCATTCGCCAATCCGCGCAACGCGGCCTCGGGCGGGGTGCGCCAGCTCGATCCGCGGCTCACCAAAGAACGCAGCCTGTCGTTTTTCGCCTATTCTATTGGCCGCTGCGAGGGCGGCGAGGTCGTCGCATCGCAATGGCAGGCGCTGGAATATCTCAAGGCGCTCGGGTTCGCCGTCAATCCCAACGTTGCGCGCTGCGATTCGATTGAGAACGTGGTGGCGTATTGCCGGCAGTGGGAAGAAAAACGCGACGAACTCGACTACGAGATCGACGGCGTCGTCGTCAAAGTCGACAGTCTCAGCTTTGCAGGAAGAACTCGGCGCTGCCGGGCGCGATCCGCGCTGGGCGATCGCGTATAAGTTCAAAGCGCGCGAAGCGCGCACCAAACTGCTCGATATTGCCGTCACCGTCGGCCGCACGGGCACGCTCAACCCCAGCGCCGTGCTCGCGCCGGTGAAAATCGGCGGCGTCACCGTGCAGAACGCGACGCTCCACAACGCGCAGTACATCCGCGCCAACGACATCCGCATCGGCGACTGCGTGCTGGTGGTTCGCGCCGGCGACGTCATTCCTCGCGTGGTCGGGCCTATTCTGAGCGAGCGCAAGGGCGATCCGCCGGAGTTTACGATGCCCGATCGCTGTCCCGTCTGCGGCGCCGATGCCGATCGTCCGCCGGGTGAAGCGATGTCGCGCTGCACGAATGCAGCTTGTCCCGCGCAGCTGTTCGAGCGCGTACGGCATTTTTGTTCGCGCGGTGCGATGGACATCGAGGGCATCGGGGACGTCATGGCGCAGCAGCTCACGCAAATGGGATTGGTGCGCGACATCGCCGACCTCTACGAACTCGACGAAGAGCGACTGGCCAAGGTGGCTCGCACCGGTGAAAAGACAATCGCGAACTTGCTGCGAAACATCGAGGCATCCAAGTCCCGCGGGCTCGCGCGCCTGCTGACCGGACTGGGAATCCGCTTCGTGGGCACGCAAACGGCGAGCATTCTCGCAACCGACTTCGGTTCGATCGACGCGATCGCGCAGGCTTCGGTCGAAGAGCTGCGCGCGAGCGCGGGCATCGGTCCCGAAGTCGCAGCCGCCGTGCAGCTCTTTTTTCAGCAGCAGGCGAACGTGGCGACGATCGCGCGGCTAAGGAGTGCCGGCGTCGTACTGAGCGCTCCTCGCAGCGTGAAAAAATCCCGAGCCCAACTTGCGGGCAAAACGTTCGTCCTGACCGGGACGCTGCCCAACCTCACGCGAGAGCAAGCCTCGCAGCTCATTGCGGATGCGGGCGGCAAAGTTTCGACGTCCGTGAGCAAGAAGACGGCCTACGTGGTTGCCGGGGACGATCCGGGAAGCAAGTACGTCAAGGCGCGGGAACTGGGGGTTACGATTTTGGACGAAGATGGTTTGCGCGCGGTGCTGAAGTGACGCGTTACACGTGCCCGTGCTGCGGTTTTCGCGTCTTCGGCGGCCCGCCGGGGACGCAAGAGCGCTGCCCCATCTGCGGTTGGGAAGACGACGTCATGCATCTGCGGTTTGCATTGTTCGCCGGACAGCCCAACGGCATATCGCTGGTCGACGCGCAGGTGAATTACGGCATGCTCGGCGCAAAAGACGCCGCGGCGCTCAAAACGGTGCGGCTGCCGATGGCGGGCGACGAACGGGATCCCGACTGGCGCGCGATCGATCTCGACGTCGACGAACCGCAAAGCATCCCGGTCGACTTCGACGGTCTCGCGCAGCCCGAGGACACGACGACGCTGTATTATTGGACTCCGGCATATTGGAACAACAGCCGGTAACGCTCGGGGTCGTTTCCGATACGCATTTGCCGCATTTCGGCAGGGCGCTTCCGGCTGCTCTGCGCGCCGGTTTGCAAGAGAGCCGCGTTGATGCAATAGCGCATTGCGGCGACATGACGGACGCATTGGCAATCCGTCTGTTCGAAGCGATCGCGCCCGTGCAGGCGGTCGCGGGCAATAACGATCCGCCCGCATTGGTCGAACGACTGGGCCGCAAGAAGATCATTACCATCGGCCGGGTGCGAATCGGCATGGTTCACGGGGACATCGGTTCGGGCGGCTCGACCCCCGTACGCGCGCAAAACGCGTTCAAAGACGAGGAAGTCGACGCGATACTGTTCGGCCACTCGCACGTGCCGTACTGCGCTTGGCACGGCGGGGTGCTGCTGTTTAATCCGGGCTCGCCGACCGACAAACGCACTCAGCCGCGGTACTCATATGGTATCATTCGCATTGTGAACGCAACGATAGAGCCGCAGCTGCGGTATTATTCGGACAAGTCGCCGTAACGATGCCGGACGTTGCGCAAGACGAGATCCGTGATCTCGAAAAACGGATCGAACAGGCGGACATCGTGGCCGATCCCGAACTGCTGGATGCACTGATTGACGATGCCTTTTACTTCACGGGACCCGACGGAACGATCATTCACAAGTCCGCGGTTCTGGAAGCGCACCGGCCGGCCGGCGCGCGCAAGTTCGTTCGTTATGCAACCAGCGATCTGCGCATCGCCGACTACGGCCCCACAGTCGTCGTAACCGTCCGCATCGATTTAGCGACCAAAGCCGTGGAGCAGGCATTGCGCTTTACGCGCATTTGGCTCAAGCAGGACTCCGGCTGGAAGGTGATCGGTGGAAGCGCCGTGCGGATCGGCTCGCTAAAACACCTGCACTAACGGCGCATTCTCGTTGCGGCCTTTGGGCAGCGCAGCGCCCAACGCATCGTATACGTCGCGTGCGATGACGCCGCGAGAACGGGCTGTGGCGGCGTGCCGGCCCGCCAGGCCATGCCAGTACGCTCCCGCGCGGGCAGCGTCGAAGGGCGATAACCCTTGCGCAAGCAGCGTGGCAATGATTCCGGTGAGGACGTCGCCCGTGCCGGCGGTGGCGAGCGCGGGCGTTCCGGTGGTATTGATGTGCATCGTCGTACCGTCGTAGACCAGCGTCGATTCACCCTTGAGCAGCGTGCAGATGCCGGTGCGTCCCACGAACTCCCGCACGCGCTCCACCCGTTCACCGGGCGGAATGCTGCCTTTGCCCGACAGGCGCGCGAATTCGCCTTCGTGCGGAGTGACGACGATGTTTTTGCCGCGCAGCGGATCCAAGTGCTTGGCAAGATGAAACAGTGCGCCCGCATCGGCGACGATCGGCAGAGCCGTTGCTTCGATGAGGCCGCGCACGATCGCACCGGTGCGATCGTCGAGCGCCAAGCCGGGACCGATGCCGATCGACGAGCATCGCTTGGCAACGTCCAGCAGATCTTCCGCAGCATTGTCGACGCTTTGGGCCGGATCGATCGACACGACGACTTGCTCGATCAGGTGGGCGCGCAGCGCGGCGGCGGCGCCTTGCGGAGCCGCAACCGTTACGTATCCCGCGCCGGCTCGAGCTGCGCCCATCGCACTGAGCACTGCTGCTCCGGGAAACTGTTCGGATCCGGCAACGATCAGCGGCGCGCCCGCGCTGCGCTTATCCGATCCGGTTTCCCGCTGCGGAAGCAGCCGCGCGAAAGCGTCGTCGTCGAGCGCTGCAAATTCTCGCGGCTGCGCGGCTAAAATGCCGGCAGGCATGCCGATGTCCGCCAGCCACAATTCACCGACGTGCGAGCGCGCGGGCGACAGCAATAGTCCGGGCTTGAGCGCTGCGAGCGTCACGGTAACCGTGGCGCGTACTGCGGGCTCTACCACGACGCCGCGCAAGGCGTCCACGCCCGGTGGAATGTCGATGGCAAGAACCGGCAAACCGGATCGGCTTATCGCGGCAACGATGGGCGCGTAGGCGTCTCGCAACGGCAAACGCGCTCCGGTTCCCACCAATCCGACAATGACCAGCCCGCATTCGCGCAGTGCGGCTGCGGCCGCCGATTCCGAATCGGGGAAAGGGGCGACGGTGACGCCCGCCTCGCGTGCGCGCTGCTCGGCATCGCGGCGAGCGGCCGAAGGCGCTTGCGCCGGCTGGGCATGGATCGTGCGCTCGAACGTGGGCAGCATGGCGAGCGCCGCAAACGCGTCGCCGCCATTGTTTCCTCTTCCGGCAAAGGCGACGATGCGCGAATTCTTGGCGTATCGCTTGGCCGCGTCGGCTATTCTTTCACCCGCCGCGCGCATGAGCGCCACGTCCCCGACGCGTTCGCACGCCTGCGCATCGGCCTCGCGCATGCGCTGCGGGGAGAGCACGTACATCAGTCGCTTTCCAAAACCACAACGGCGGCTGCGGTCGACTCGGTATGCGTTATCGTTAAGTGGATGCGCGCGATCGCGCGCGCCGCGAGCAGTCCGGCGGCGTTGCCGTACAGTCGAATGACGGGTTTGCCGCTGCGTTCGTGCCATACGCCGATTTCGCGCCACGGTATTGCATGGCCGAACGCTTTGCGGGCCGCCTCTTTTGCGGCAAAGAATCCCGCCAGACGCTCCGCGCGGTTTCGCTTGCGCGCCGCATACGCGAACTCGTAGTCCGTGTACACTCTGCGCGCGAACCACGCGAGCTGTGCCGGATCGAAGCGGTAGCGCGCGACTTCGGCCAGGTCCACGCCGATGCCGAGAATCATGCGGGGCTCGTTCGCGTCCGCGTCGAAAGACACCGCCCCAGGATGGACACGCAGTCTGCGGATCGTACCGATCAATGCGATCGACCCGGCGTTCCTGGCACGCTTGGGGCTCTGTCTGGAAGAGCGGTTCCTGTATTCGGTGTCCGTTCAGCGCAGCGTCCCGGTTCCGAAGAGCGCGCTGAACGGTACGCGCGCGCAGTTGTTCGTTTCGACGCTGACCGGCAGAGTGATGCGCGAATACCCCGACGGCGACGGACTGCTGCTCGCGATCACCGATTTCGACCTGTACAAGACGTCCCACCGGTACATTTTCGGCGATGCGGACGAGCAGCGGCGCATAGCAGTCGTTTCGCTGCACCGCTTGCGCGGCGAATTCTACGGCGAGGCCGCCGATCCCAATCAGCTGTTTCAGCGCACGCTCAAGGAGTGCGTTCACGATCTGGGCCACGCCATCGGGCTCAAACATTGCTACAACGCGCGCTGCGCGATGTATTATTCGAATTCGATCTTCGAGACCGACAACAAGATGCCGCACTTTTGCGAAGTATGCGAGCGCAGGAGCCGCGCCCGTAGTTAAAAGGGCGCACGCTTGCCTCCTGAGGCCGCTACTCCGCTCTCCGACTAAATTTTCCGGCGCATCGGGCCGTACATTCGGATAGGGGTCCACCCGAAACCGTTGAGGTGCCAGTGATTCAAGCCGGACTCGCCGCTTGGCGTTCGCGTCTGGGGACCATGCCTCGCATCGGCGTCGCGACAGTTGTCGCGCTCGCCTGTTTCGTTTGCGTATGGTATGGCAGCGGCGCCGGCGCACTCGAAGTGATTCCGCTCGCGCTGGTCACGATTGCTGCGGTGCTGGTGGGCATGCCGGCAGCTCCGGTCCTGGCATTGGTCGTGGCGGCGCTCGATTTTACGGGGCGCAGCGCGCACCATTCGCCTGCGGCGCTGGGCTCGGCGTTGCTGCTCGGAGCGGTGGGTCTGGGGATGGCGTGCATATTCGCCGGGAACGATGCCGCACGCCCAAAGACCGGCGAAAGCCGTCCGTCGACTGCGTTCGCGCTGGAACGTTCCATTGCGGCGCTGGCTGCGGGCATTCGCGAAGTCTGGCAGGGCGACTTTACCAAAAATTTGGCCGTTTCGGATCATTCCCTCAACGATCTCGCGATCGCCTTGAACAAACTGATCTTCGGCATGCGCGAGTTCGTGAACAATCTGCATCGCAACAACGCGCAACTCGGTTCGGCAGGGACCGAGCTGCACGGGACCGCTTCGACGGCTCTGGCGGTGATTGAAGGGGCTGCGGTTGCCCAAGGACAGCTCGACGACGGCATCAACGAGCAGTCCCGCATCGTCGAGCACGCCACGCGCAAAGTCGCGCAGCTCACCGAAACGATCGACGCGATCGCGGCGGCCGCCGAGGAGCAGACGCGCAGTCTCGACGAGACGTCGCTCGCGGTGACGAACATGGCGACCTCGATCGAACAGGTGACCGCGCAAGTCGACTCGCTATCGTCGATCTCCACGGAGACTTCGCACACGGCGCAGCGCGGAGACAGCGCCATCCACACGATCGTCGAAGGCATGGACACGATCCGCAGCACGATCTCCGAACTCGCGGGCGACATTTCCCAACTGGGGAGCAACTCCGAGCAGATCGGCGACATCGTCAAAGTGATCGATCGCATCGCCGAGCAAACCAACTTGCTGGCGCTCAACGCCGCCATCGAGGCGGCTCGCGCCGGCGAACACGGGCGCGGGTTCGCGGTCGTCGCCACGGAGATTCGCAAGCTCGCCGACGGCAGCGTTCAGGCGACCAAAGAGATCGCCGGCCACATTGTCTCGACGCAAAACGTCATAACCGAAGTGGTCAACGCCATGGACAAGCTCACCGAACGCGTCGAGCAAGGCGTGAACGGAACCAATTCGGCTTCGGGAGCGCTGCGCCAGATCGTCTCGGCGGTGCTGGGCGCCAATCAGCAGATCTCGGAGATATCTTCGGTCGCGCGCGCGATGAGCAGCAATTCGTACCAGGTCATTCGTTCGATCGAAGAGATCACGCGGTCCGTGCAGCTGAACGTGCAAGCCACCCAGCAGATGTCCTCGCACTCCGATGAAGTCAATGCCGCGTTCCGCAGCATAGCGGAAATTTCGCAGCAGAACGCCTCGTCGGTCGAAGTTCTCACCTATGTGAATCAGGAAGTGACGGGAGCCGCGCAGCGGATACTGGCCTCAGTCAATCAGATGAACGATTTCGCCGGCGTCATCGACGGCCGGCTGGCTCAATTCAAGGTTAGCGAAACGGGTTCGGAAAGGGAAACGGTATGAGCTTGCGGGTTCGCCTGCTCGGCACCATCGTGGGTGCCATGGTCCTATTTTTTATCATCAGCGTGGTTGCAGCACGCTTGACCTTGGCGGGGGACCTGATGGATTTGGGCCGCACGCAGGTGACCAATAGTTCGAACGCGTTCTCGGGATACTGGGATTCGCGCAAAGATCAGATCCGGCTGCTGCTTGCCCAGGACGCGGTTTCCGATGCGTTGCGCAAAAATCTGGCAACGCGAAATGCTGCGGCGCTGCAAGACCAGCTCTCGAATATCGCGCGAACGTCGGGCCTTTCTTTCCTGACCGTGGTGGACGGCACGGGGAAAGTCGTCGCCCGCGCAAACGGCGGAACGGGCGGAACGCTGGCCGGCGATACGTACGTGCAGCGCGCGCTCACGGGTGAAACGGTCAGCAGCGCGGTGATCATGCCGACCGGCGAGCTGGCCGGAGAAGGCCTGCAGCCGCAGGTCGACGCCGACGTCAAAAGCGGACAAAGTACCGTCGAGCATGTTTCCAAAGGCTTGGCGTTGATTGCCGCGGCACCGATGAGCGATCAAAACGAACGCACGCTGGGAGCGATTTACGGCGGCATTTTGATGAACCATTTCTACGACTTGGTTGACGCAAGCACAAGCGCGCTGGGCGGCCAAACCGCGGTGCTCGATGGGGATGCGATCGTTTCGAGCACGATCAGCCAGCCCGACGGCACGCGCCTGATCGACACGCGCGTTTCGCGGTTCGCTTCACTGACCGACGCGAAACCGTGGGTCGGCGCGGACAGCGAAGGCGGCACGGTATACCTTGCCCGGCTCGACCCGATAACCGACGATCAGAAGAACGTGATCGGTGCGCGCTGGTACGGCATGCCGATGTCGCAGATCACCGCGATCATCGACCACATGACCGAAACGTTCATGCTGTGGGGCTTCGTCGCCATGCTCATTGCGCTGGTTGCGGCTGTGCCGGTCGTGCAGCGCCTGTCGAAAGCGATCGGCCAGCGCAGCGAACAAGTCAGCGCGGCGGCCAAGGAGCTCGGCGTTGCGATCGTCGGGGGAGAAGTTTCCGGCGATCACGTGGCGGCCACCAAGGCGGCGGTCGAACGAGCGGGGCGGCTCATCGACGAACTCGATGCCGGCGCGGACGTTCCCAAGGTCGCGCAGCTGCGCGCGGTCAACGACGAACTGCACGGCGACATGATCGTCATCGATACGCTGTCCCAAGAGATGAGCGATCGACTGCAGCAGGCCGTGGCGCGCGTTGCGGAGCTGAACGACGTGGCGTCCGGATTGGATACGCTCGTGCACGGCGGTTCTGCGAAGCAGGCATGAGCCGTGGCTGACGTCATCCTGTTTTTCTCCAACAACGCCGACACCATGATCGCCACCAAGACGCTCAAGGACGCCGGCGTTACGGCGAAGATGATTCCCAAACCGTCGAGCGTGAATTCGGCGTCGAATTTGTGCCTGAGCATCGACGGGGGCGTGGAAGGCACGGCCGTAACCGCGATCAAGGGTGCGAATATCGCGCTTGGAGGCGTGGTGAAATAATCGCTACGGACGCACGATGCGCGCGTCCGCAAGCGATATCGTCCGCTGCCGGCCTGAGTGGTCTACCAGCAGCGCGCCGCCGGGAAGTAATGTGAGCGCGGTCGCCTCGAACGGCTCCGTCCCACCATCGAGCAGAATGCGATAGCGGGTGCCCGGTACGTTCGCGCACGCATGCCAGTATTCGACGACGCGCTTCGGCTGCTGCAACAGATCGTAATACCGGTCGGCGGTGCGCAGCAGCGTCTGCAGCACCTCGTCGACGGTCGCAGACGTAAAGTCGTTTACGAACGCGGGGCGCGAATCCAGCGCGGCAAAGGCCGACTCATCGGTAGGATGGTTGACGTTGATGCCGATTCCGCATCCGGCCCAGGCATCGTCGCCGGCGGTGCGCGAAACGCACAAGATGCCGGCCAGTTTTGCACCGTCGGACGCGAGCACGTCGTTGGGCCACTGCAGAGTCGTATCGACGTCGTAAGCGCGCAGCGCGCTGCACACGACGTACGCCGTCCAAAACGGCACGATCCAGACCTCGCTCGAGCGAAGCCGATCCGGTAATCCTATCGTGCACAGCAGTGCGGTGCCGGGCGGCGCGATCCAGGATCGCCCCTTACGGCCGCTTCCATGCGTTTGATAATCGGCGACCAACGTCAGTCCGCGTCCGCGCTCGCTGCCCAGAATGCGCGCCATGTCCTCGTTGGTGCTTGCCGTAACGGCGACGCGCGAAATGCGGGAAAAGCGGCTCACTCGGGCGCCTTCGCGGTGCAGGCTTGCCTTGCCCGCGGCCCGTATTTCAGGCGCGGTATGGCTATTGAACGCACGCTGGTTCTCTGCAAACCCGACGCCGTTTCCCGCGGCCTGAGCGGTGAAATCATTTCGCGCTTGGAGCGGCGCGGCTACCTGATCATCGCGATGAAACTTTTGCAGCTCGACGGCAACCGGGCTCGCGCGCACTACGGCGAGCACGAAGGCAAGCCGTTTTTTCAAGGCTTGGTCGACTTCATCACCAGCGGGCCGCTCGTCGCGATGTGCGTGGAGGGCGAAGACGCCATTGCCGGCTGCCGTCAAATGATGGGCGCGACCAATCCGCTGTCTGCCGCGCCCGGCTCGATACGCGCCGACTTCGCCGCGACGATCGGCCGCAACTTGGTGCACGGCAGCGACTCCCACGAAAGTGCCGAGCGCGAACTTCCGATCTTTTTCGAGCCGAAAGAGTACGTGACGCGCAAGCACGATCTCGAACGCTGGATCGTGGAACGGTAGCATGTCGCTGGAATCGCTGCGAGGCGGCGGCCGTCCGTTGATCGAGGGCGTTCACGCTCGCGAAATTTTGGATTCGCGCGGCAATCCGACCTTGGCGGTGAGCGTTGCGACGAGTTTCGGCTGCGTGGAAGAAGCGATGGTGCCGTCGGGAGCGTCGACCGGAGCGCACGAAGCCGTCGAACTGCGCGACGGCGACAAGAAGCGCTACAACGGCAAAGGCGTGCTCAAGGCGGTTGCCGAGGTCAACGACGTCTTGGGTGACGCGCTCGAAGGGCTCGATGCAACCGCGCAACGCGAAATCGACCGCGTGATGATCGACATCGACGGAACGCCCAACAAGAGCAAAGCCGGCGCCAACGCTATCTTGGGCGTTTCTCTTGCGGTGGCTCGCGCGGCGGCCAGCAGCTTTTCGCTGCCGCTGTTCCGGTATCTGGGCGGTCCGTCCGCGTGTCTGCTGCCGGTTCCGCAGATGAACGTCATCAACGGGGGAAAACACGCGCAGGGCGGTTTGCAGTTCCAAGAATGTATGATCGTGCCCGTCGGCGCGCCCTCCATGCGCGAAGCCGTGCGCTGGGGCGCAGAAGTATTTCATACGCTCGGAGCGATATTGCACGAAGCCGGCCAGCCGACGATCGTCGGCGACGAAGGTGGGTACGCGCCGCGGTTGGATACGCTGAACGAAGCGATGGATCTGCTCGTACAAGCGATCCAACGCGCCGGATACGAACCGGGTGCGCAGATCGCCATTGCGCTCGATGCGGCCGCCAGCGAGTTTCATCAGGACGGCAAGTATTATCCGTTGCGCAAAGACGAGCCGTTTGAACCCGACCAAATGATTGGTTTGTACCGGGAGTTGGTCGCAGCCTATCCCGTCATTTCGATCGAAGACGGTCTTTCCGAAGACGATTGGGACGGCTGGGCCAGGCTCACCGCCGAAATCGGCTCCAAATGCCAGCTCGTCGGCGACGACATATTCGTTACCAACACGCACCGCTTGCTGCGCGGCATACGCGAAGGCGTTGCAAATTCGGTGCTCGTCAAAGTCAATCAAATCGGAACCTTGAGCGAAACGCTGGACGCGGTCGAAATGGCGCACAAAGCCGGATACACGTGCGTCATTTCGCACCGGTCCGGGGAAACCGAAGATACGTCGATCAGCGATATCGCGGTGGCAACCGCGGCGGGCCAAATCAAAACCGGATCGCTTTCGCGCAGCGATCGCATCGCAAAGTACAATCGCCTGATGGCGATCGAAGAAGAACTCGGCGATGCGGCGCGGTATGCGGGGCATTCGGCGTTCCGAACGGATGAAAGCAGTCTGCTGTAACGCTGCAAGACATTCCGCCGAGCCACGGCAGGAAAGGCTGCGCCGCGCCTGTATGTGCATTGCGTGCAGCATATCATGCTGCAGATTGCCTACCGGGCCCGTAGCTCAGCGGTAGAGCGGCCGGCTCATAACTGGTTGCGCGTAGGTTCGAATCCTACCGGGCCCACAGGAGTTTAACGCCCGGGACGCGTGGAATGACCGAGCATGCAACGAACCGTCATTTTTCGCTCGCTCGGCGTTTTGGCATTGGCGGCATGCGTGTCGGGATGCCATCCGAGCACGCGCAGCACCGGCGGCCAAACTCCCGTGCCGTCCAACACCACGATGGCGCAGGCAAATTCGACCGCAGCTCCCGATCAGTCGCTCAGCAGCGGCCCGGGCGAGAAATATTTTGCCAAGACCGGCGCCCACCTCAAGGACGTAACCTTCGAACTGTGGGCCAACGGTAAACCGATCGGCACGATCAGCTGGCCCAACAAGGCGTTGGATATTACCGGCGGCATGCGAGGCCATGCCAACGTATTGGTGATCAAATGGACGCGTACGAGCAAAAACGGAACCGGGACCCTGACGATTGGAACGGCGGGACAGAAACCGGTGCTGACGGCGAACGTCACGCCTGCGTCTCCGGCGAAGGGTCAAGTGTCCAAGACGATGATCGCGCCGCAAGCGCCCGTCGGGAGGCCCTCGGCCGGCGGCTAGCGCTGGACTCATCGTATCGCAGCTCGTACGAACGCGACGGTTTCGTCAAGGTCAAGAACGTCTTCGATGCCGGGCTGCTTACGTATTATCGCGAGCACATTTCGGCTGAAGTCCGGCGCCGCAACAGCGCCACTGCGCCGCTGTCCGAACGGGACACGTATGGCCGCGCATTCTTGCAGGTCACAAATCTGTGGCGCACCAATGCGATTGCGCGCGAGTTCGTTTTCAGTAAGCGGCTCGCGTCGATCGCTGCACGATTGCTCGGCGCGCGGGTGCGGCTGTATCACGATCAAGCCTTGTATAAAGAGCCGGACGGCGGCATTACGCCCTGGCATGCCGATCAATTCTATTGGCCGCTCTCGAGCCACAAGACGATCACCGCTTGGGTGCCGCTGCAGGAGACGCCGCTGGAGATGGGGCCGCTCGCCTTTGCCGCCGGCAGCCATCGCATGACGCTGGGGCGCGACTTGGAGATCGGGGACGAAAGCGAACGCAGCTTGCGGCAAGCGCTCGAATCCGGCCGTTTTCGCGAAGTGCGCGAGTCGTTCGCGCTCGGAGAAGTGAGTTTCCACTCCGGCTGGACATTCCACCATACCGGCGCGAACACGTCGCAGCGCGCCCGCGCGGTTATGACGGTCATCTATATGGAAGACGGAATTCGCCTCGTCGAACCTCGCCGAAAGCAGCACGTGGCGGATTGGGAGGCCTTCATGCCGGGGGTGGAGCCCGGGGAACCGGTTGACAGTCCATTGAATCCCGTGTTGAATTAAGGACGCCTTGCGGCGCCATCGTCTATCGGTTAGGACACTGCCCTTTCAAGGCGGAAAGACGGGTTCGATTCCCGTTGGCGCTACCAGAAAGCTCCGTGCCGTGAGCGCCGGTCAGAAGCAGGCGCGCAGCACGAGCGTAAGCAGCAGCAACGCGGTGCAAATGCGCGCCGTTGCGATCGCCATGCGCTGCGCTTTACTTGCACTCGCTGCATCGAGCGGGCGTTCACTCCAAGACGACGACGCGGCGCCGTAGAGTCCGGACCCCTTCGTGCGAACGGTGCCGTCGTCGGTCACGGCGATCCCGGCGGCTGCGGCTACGGCGTCGGCGACTTCGTCGATGGGCAGCGTGCTCACATTCCCCAGCGTGTTGCTGAACAAGCCGATCCGCTCGCCGCCGGTCGTTACGATAGACAGCGCCTCGCGCGTCGTGAAGAAACCCAGCGTCCGGAATACCTCGCAGCGGCGCTCGACTGTCCGGATCTCCGAGAACGGCAGGTGCACTTCACGGAACTGCGGGGCCAAGAGCGCGTTGTGCCCGGTGACCACTGTTGCGTCGAGCGTTTTCGCGTCGAGCGCGATGCTGGTTCGCACGGCGGCGATCAGGCCGAACGTCGCGAAGACACCGAACCCCATCAGCGCGAGTCCGGTCAGCACCACAATCCAGTCGCCGCTGCGGTCGCTGCCGAATGCAAACGGCAGAGCGAACAGCAGGGCCGCGAATCCGAACATGAACGCGGCCAAGATTCCGATGCAGATCCGAGTTGCGATATTGAATCTCCACCGCACCCCCTTCGTTGCCGCCGCGCCGGCGTACACCATGTTCCTAGTAGTCGACGCCGCGTAGGAGGTTGGCTGCGGGAACCTGCTGATAGTTCGGATTATCGTGAACGAGCGTAGCCGCGAATCCGGAATCGACGGTGCTGTGCACCCCCGTCGCCGTGTCGACGACGACCGCACGATCGAGCGAGTAGTTCTCCATAGCGACGGCCTGTCGGTGCATGCCTTCTTGAGCCGCCCGGTCGGACGCCAGCGCTTCATCGGTTCGCTGCTGGCGCGCCGCATCGAGCGCCCTGTCGTTGGCGATCTGCGCCTCGAACTGCCGCTGGAAGCTTTGCCGAATCGCGTCCTCTTGAGCGGCTAGGACGCCGAAGTTGATCCGCACGCTCTCGAGCACCGCTTTTGCGGTCGCGGCCTGTCTAGCCAGCTGCGCATCCTTTACGAAGATATGGCTGTCGGAGAGC
Organism: Vulcanimicrobiota bacterium; assembly: GCA_963777315.1. Taxonomy (GTDB): domain Bacteria; phylum Vulcanimicrobiota; class Vulcanimicrobiia; order Vulcanimicrobiales; family Vulcanimicrobiaceae; genus CAVYEM01. Next base: position 117,665 of record CAVZQC010000002.1, on the reverse strand, counting down.
TTCCACATACCGTTAGGATTCGGCGGCAGCACCAATACGTGCGCGATGAAGTGTATCATCTTGGGTCCGGTGCCTAGCGTTCCGGTGATGTCGGCGGCCGATTGACCTGACGAGGTCGAGCTGATCACGTGAATCTGCGGTTGAGGCAGCCCCCGCTGCTGAGCCAGGACCGTGTACATGGCTTTCCAAGAGCCGACGGGATCGCCGGTGTAGGGCAGCACGGCGCCGTGCAGGTTCTGACGTTGCAGGGGCGATCCCATTCGCAAGAACATTTGCGCGCGCCGGTTCGAAGGATCGATCCCGGTAAAGGCCATGTTGTACGAAACCTGCGCTCCGCCGGCGGGCCCGACCGCCGCTGCGCTGCCACCGCCCGCGACTGTCAGCGACCAGTCCGCGGGGATGCCGATGCTTCCGGTACCGTCGGCGAAGGCGTGCGGGATCAGCGGCTCGGGCGGAGCAAACCGTATGGACCGATTCGAGGCGCTGGACGGCGGTCGGACGGTCATTCCTTGAAGTCGGTGCATCATCGGACCGACCGTCGAGTGAAAACGGGCCGTGGTATCGTACAGCGCTGCACCGGCGGCCTGCGCGCCCGCGCTCGCCGTCACGATCGCGACGCCGGTATACCGCGTCCCGCGGCGAGCAGCGGTGAAGAGCAACGCCAGCGACCGATCGCGCGCGTCCAGTGCAACCTGCACAATCGTCGGCCGCGTGCCGAGCTCGGCGTGGACGCGGCGCATGAGCGTGGCGGTCGCGGCGGGGAGCGACGAACTCCCTAGGGTTCCGGTAAGGATGGTGCCGCCGTGGGGGTTTGCCGTGATCTGAAAAGCCCCGTCCGTACCCGCAGAGGCGTGCGGAACAGCGAGCCCCCAGAGGCTGCACCCAATGAGCGTCACGGTAAGGATGATACGAAAGTAAACATTCATTGCAGAACCATGATAGCGTCCATTTTCTAAGGCGCGTATGGGGAGGCAACCCTACTTGGCCGGCGGTGCGCAAGCTCGTCGACCGCACCGGCTGCTTCGCTCGCGAAGCGCTTGGGCCGCTGCGAATCGATCTCGCACGCGCACAGTGCGTCGACCGATTTCGTCCTCGGCGTTTCCGATGACGCCTTAGACGCTGCAAAAAAAGCCGGTGGCGACGAGCCACCGTTTCGGTTCGCAAGATTCATTTTGCCAAACTTCTCACCGAAAGAACGAAACGTTGGCCGACACGATGTCCATATCCGAGTCGACGACACCAGGCATTTTGGAGAGCCCAACGCTTTCGCGCAGCTCGCGGAGAACATAATCTATAATCCAAGGAACTGATCGCTCCTCGCTGGTATCCAATTTCCCAATGATATGGGAAGCGATCGGTGCACTCGCTACGGTGTTTACCGGTGTAGTCATCGCCGTCACGGTTGTCGTGGGATCTCGACAGACTGCGCGCAATGAATCGCCAGCTGGAGCATTTTCAGAGTGCGACGCAGCTCGACGGGGCACTGAAAGTTTACGAAATCTTTCGCAGCCGGCAGTTTCAAGAAGCCCAGCACTTCGTTTTCAACGAGCTCGGCGATCGGTTACGAGACGAATGCTACCGATGCGACGCGGAAAACGTCTCGAATCTTGATTTTTCCGTCCATAAAGAACGATTCTTGCTGCACACGTACGAAGAGGTTGGCGCATTAGTTCGGCACAAGCTGCTAAACTCCGATGTCATCTACGACGTCTTTCACTCGCTGATTATCGGCGCTTGGAAGCGGTTGAACGACCTGATTGCAATTCAACGGCAAAACTACGGCGGCGACGAACTTTGGGAAAACTATTTTCGGTGAGACCAGCTAAACGCGAGACTCACGAGGGTGAGCAAAGCATCCCATCTTCACCGCCGCCGGCATGGCTTCAAAACGCGTGTAACCACGCGTAACCAATCCAGCCGGAAAGAGACTCCGCCGGCGGCGCGAAGCATCGTTGCGGAGGCTGTGCCATGGAACTTCGGATTCGGCTTCTGGGGCAATTCGGCGCCGCGCTAGACGGGCGTCCTCTACCAAAGCTGACCGGTGGGCGACTTCAATCGCTGCTCGCGTACTTGGTGCTCCACGCCGACGCGCCGCTGTCGCGTTCCCAAGTTGCGTTTCTCTTTTGGCCGGATGCTACCGAGTCCAATGCGCGCAACAATCTTCGCCAGTTCCTGCATCAGCTCCGAGAAGCGCTGGAAGATGCGCAGGGATCGGTCCGGACCACTGCAAGCTCGATCCAATGGGCTCCCTCCGATGCATGTCTTGCAGACGCCACCGCTTTCCAGGAAGCTATCGCGGAAGCCGGACGGGCTCGATCGTCCGGTGACACGCCGCGCACTCGCTCCAATCTCGAACTCGCGCTGAAGTTGTGCGCCGGCCCGCTCCTTCCGAGTTGTTATGACGACTGGATTGTGCCCGAGCGCGATCGTTTGGCGCGTCAATGCAAACTAGCAGTGCAACAGCTCGTGGAGTGTGTGGAAGCGACGCGCGAATACGAGACGGCTATCCCGTATGTCGAACACTGGCGCAGACACGATCCGAGCGATGAAGAAGCCTATCGTTGCCTCATGCGCCTGCACGCACTTTGCGACGATCGCATAGCGGCGTTACGCGTCTTCCGCGAGTGCCGTGAGGCGTTGCGGCGGGAGTTCGACGCTGAGCCCAGCGAACAAACGCTTCGCCTCCACGGTCGCATCCAGGAAGGAGACCGGACCGGCGACACCGGCGCGCCTGCTCGGCCCGGTTACGCGCCCTCTCCGCCGCTGGTCGGCCGCGCCGACGAGTGGCTCGTTCTTCGAAAAACGTGGGATGCGGCGGCGTCGGGAACCGCCCGCTTCGCGTTGATCGCGGGTGAGGCCGGTATCGGCAAGTCGCGACTGGCAGCTGAACTCGTGTCGTGGGCAATCCGCCAAGGTTTGGCCGCCGCGACGACGCGCTGCTACGCCGCAGAAGGCCGGCTCGCCCTCGCCCCTGTAACGGATTTGCTTCGAAGCGAAGCGCTGCGTTCGAACCTCCACACGCTCGAAGACGTATGGTTCGCGGAAGTTTCACGCGTCGTGCCCGAGTTGGCAACGGAGCGGCGCGACTCGCCCCCGCCGGCATTCGGAGAGCGCCGGCGGCTTTTTGAAGGATTGGCCCGCGCGGTGATGAGCGCGCCGTCGCCCCTGCTACTCGTCATCGACGATCTGCAGTGGTGCGACCTCGAAACGCTTCAGTGGCTGCATTTTCTGCTTCGGTTCGACGCCGCAGCTTCGCTGCTCGTGGTCGGGACCGTTCGTTCCGAGGAATTGTCGCGATCGCACGCCGTGCACGATTTCAAATTGCGGCTGAGCGAGGAATCGGCGCTGACGGAAATCTCGCTCGAGCCGCTCAATCCCGACGAGACGGTAGCACTCGCGTCGCAAGTGGCGAGCCGCCCCTTCGATGCCGATGCGGCAACGCGCCTCTACGGGGAGACGGAAGGCAACCCACTTTTCGTCGTCGAGATGATGCGCGCAGACGGCGGACGTGCTCTCGACGAAACGTCAAATCGTTCCGCGTTGCCACCTCGCGTTCACGCCGTTATTGCGCGTCGGCTTGCACAACTCTCGGAGATCGCAAGACAAGTCGTCTCGGCGGCGGCGACGCTGGCGCGCCCGTTCAACCCCTCGATCCTCGCACAAACGGTACGCTGCAGCGATCGCGAGTTGATTGCCGCGCTCGACGAGCTGTGGCAGAAGCGAATACTCCGCGAACGGCAAGCAAACACCTACGATTTTACGCACGACAAGCTGCGCGAGGTTGCCTACGAAGGAATCAGCGCACCGGAGCGACGCTCGCTTCATCGGATCGTCGCGCGCGCGCTGGAGGCCGCCGACGGGCCCGAGCTGGACAGGGTGAGCGGGCAAATCGCCAGGCACTTCGATCGAGCAGGTTTAGCGGAAATGGCCATTCCGTATTACATTCGCGCTTCGGCCGCTGCACAGTCCATGTACGCCAACGGTGAAGCACAAGTGCTGGCCGAGCGCGGCCTTGCGCTGGCCCTCGCATTGCCGGAAAGCTCGAAGCGTGATTCTTGGGAACTCGAGTTGCAACTCGTGCGAGCACCGATACTGAGGACCACCAGCGGCTGGACGACGCCCGCGCTCGAAGAGGTGCTCCATCGCGCGCTGGCGCTCAGCGACAAGGTCGGGAGCCTTCCGCAACGCAGCCAAGTGCTCCACGGACTGCAATCGCTCTACATCGTTCAAGGAAAGCACGACCGGGCGCAGGCGATTACCGACGAGATTGCCGATCTCTTACGTTACGGGCCGGGCGGAGAGCGCCCACTGTCTGCGATCGCCATGATGGTAGGTGCGCAGCTGGCCCGCGGGCGGTTCCATGAGGCAATCGCCGAGTGGGAAGATCTGCTGGGCAATTTCGACCCGCGGCAGCTTCAGCATCTGCAGGATTCGCAAGGCCTCAACTATCGCGTGCTCACGTGCGCGTGGCAATCTCATGCGCTCTGGTGCGTTGGTCGCCCGCAAACGGCCCTTGAACGATGTAGTGAAGCGACGCGGTTGGCTCTTGAGCTCAAGCAGCCGTTCAATCAGGTGATCGCCTCAACGTACTTGGCCCTGCTGCAACAACTGCGTGCCGATTCTTCGACGTTCCGGCACCAAGCAGAGGATGCGTTACGCCTGAGCAACCAGTTCGAAGCCCCATATTACCGCGCGTGGTCGTCGATCCTGGTCGCTTATGCAACCGCGTGTGATCGGCCATGCGCGGAGTCGATTGGAGAAGTGCGCGAAGCGATCGACCACTTTACGAGTACTGGAGCTCGAATGCGCTTGTCGTACTACTTGGCTCTGCTCGCCGACGTCTGTCAACGAGCGCACGAGCCGGATCGGGGGCTCGTTGTCCTCGAGGAGGCGTTGGGCGCGGCCCGTGAGACCGGCGAGCGATGGTGGGACGCCGAACTGCACCGCCTGCGCGGGGACCTCCTCATCGAGCGCGGGGCCGGCACGAACGAAGCCGGCGCGGCATACCGGCGCGCCTTAGAGATCGCGCGTGCGCAGCAAGCAAAATCGCTCGAACTGCGTGCGGCGCTGAGCGTCGCGCGGCTCTGGCGTTCGTCGCCGATGGCCGAGGAGTCGAACCGGCGGCTTCGGCGGACGCTGGAATCGTTCACGGAAGGGTTCGATACGCCGGACCTGATGAGGGCGCGGTCATTGTTGGCGGACCGTGCCGAGCTAACGATTCGCTAACGGTGCGGCGTTATGCTGGGTTCCTCAGACTTGCCCAGCTCAACAGAGAGGTACAACAGTTATGCCTATGACGCAGCAATCGGGAGCGACCGTCCAAGCCAAGACGCAAACGCAAGGCACCCTATACAGCCTTCAAGGCACGTTGCTCGAGGCATGCTCGTGCAACGTGCTGTGCCCGTGCTGGATTGGCGAGGACCCGGACAAAGGCACGTGCGATGCGTTCGTTGCCTATCATTTCGACAGAGGCACGATCGACGGCGTCGGCGTCAGCGGCCTTTCAATGGTCAACGTGTGCAAAATTCCCGGCAACGTCCTTAAGCCCAAGACCTGGAAGGTTCTGGTGCTCGTCGACGATCGCGCCACGGACGCACAATTCCAAGCATTGCAAGACGCGTATTTCGGCAAGCTTGGCGGACCGCTTGCGGACCTCGCGCAACTCGTCGGGGAAGTTTCCGCAGTAGAGCGCGTACCGATTTCCCACCAAGTCAGAGAAGGCACCGGCACGCTCAAAGTCGGCAACTTCATCGATTCGGAAATGGAACCGTATCGCGGCCCCGACGGATCCGTCACCACGCTACGCGATTCCGTGTTTTCGACGATACCCGGATCACCGGCATACGTGGCAAAGGCGAAAAAGAATCGCGTCAACATCCCGCAGTACGGAATGGTGTGGGCCTTCGAGGGACGCAACGCGATCCAAGGCGACTACGTCATCGACTTTTCCGGCTAGCATATGATCGAGTACGCTCGCGCGGGCCGGATCTCTTCACCGGTCGTGGTCGCCATCGCGGTTGCGTGGGTGATCGCGGCCGTCGGCCAAGTCAGCGGATCCGGGATGCTACTGCATCACGATACATTGATCGAGGGCGGTTTGCCGCTTTGGATAGCCCTTTTGCTCTTCGTTGTCGCGTGGCAAGCGATGATAGCGGCAATGATGCTGCCGTCGAGCTTGCCGTTAATCAGGATGTTTGCCGCTACGTCTCACAGCCAGCCACGCCGCAGCGCGGTCATGGCTGCCTTCTTGAGCGGGTATGCCGCGGTTTGGAGTGCCTTCGGCGTGGCGGCCTTCGCGGGCGACGTGATGGTACATCGCCTCGTCGATCGTTGGGGCTGGCTGGCAGCGCATCACTGGCTCATTTCCGCCGGCGTTCTAGCGCTGGCAGGCGCGTTCCAATTCTCAACGCTCAAGGATGCGTGCCTGAGCAAATGCCGGCTGCCGGGAATGTTTCTTCTGCATCATTATCGCCGTGGAGTGGGCGCTGCTTTTGCGCTTGGCCGCCATCACGGTTTATTCTGCCTGGGCTGTTGCTGGGCGCTTATGCTGATCGCATTTGCCGCGGGCTTTGCTAACCTGTGGTGGATGGCCGCCCTCACGGCGCTTATGGTGTACGAAAAAATCGGCGCATACGGCAAACGCGCCGTTCCTGCCATCGGCATTGCACTGATCCTCTGGGCGGTACTGATCGTGGCGCACCCTGTTTGGCTTCCGCCGGCGTTTTCCGGAACATAGTGAACATCGCAACGACCAACGTTGACGAATGTGCGACGGAGCTGCGCTTGAAGATGCGGGGCGATTTGCTGACGCGCGCTGAAAACGCATACGAAGCCGCCCGCCGCGTGTATAACGGGGCGATCGATCGACACCCTGCAATGATTGCGAAGTGCGTCGACGTTGCCGACGTAATCGCAGCGGTCGGGTTCGCTCGCGACCACCGGTTGCCGCTCGCGGTGCGGGGAGGCGGTCACAGCGGTCCGGGCCTATGCACCTGCGACGACGGACTCGTCGTCGACCTGTCTTGCATGCGAAGCGTCCGCGTGCACCCTGAGAAGCGCACCATTCGGGTTGAGGGTGGCTGCGTCTGGGGCGACGTGGATCATGCGACGCACGCGTTTGGGCTCGCCGTGCCGAGCGGCTTCATCTCAAGCACCGGCGTCGGGGGACTTACTCTCGGGGGCGGAATCGGATACTTGACGAGACGCTATGGGTTGACGATAGATAACCTCTTGAGTGCGGACCTGGTTCTCGCCGACGGGAGCTTCGTTCGAGCGAGCGAGGATGAGAATCCCGATCTCTTTTGGGCGATCCGCGGCGGCGGCGGAAACTTTGGAGTCGTTACGTCGTTTCTGTTCAGGGGCAACTTTGTGCAGACTGTATACGGCGGGCCGATTTTCTGGCCGCTCGAGCAAAGCGCACTGGTGCTTCGCAAGTGGAAAGACTTCATCTTGAACGCAACGGAAGATCTCAATGGATGGTTCGGGTTCGTGACAGTGCCGCCGACGCCGCCGTTTCCCGCCGAACACCATCTCAAGAAGATGTGCGTGACGGTCTGGTGTTACACGGGCGACCTCGCCGGCGCCGAGGCTGCCTTGCGACCGGTGCGGGCGTTTGCACCGCCGATCATGGATTTTGCCGGACCCATCCCGTTCCAGGCGCTGCAAAGCATGTTCGACCCGCTCTATCCGCCCGGATTATATTGGTATTGGAAGGCGGACTTCTTTCGCGATCTCCCCCAAGCCGCTATCGACCTGCACGTCAAATACGCCGACAGTCTTCCGAGTATGCACTCCTCCATGCACCTTTATCCCGTCAACGGTGCGGCGCATCGCGTCGGCCGATCGGATACGGCGTGGAGCTTTCGCGACGCAAATTTCGCCGAAGTCATCGTCGGCGTGGATCCCGATCCTTCAGGCAAGGAGATGCTCGTGCAATGGGCGAGGGACTATTGGTCTGCACTCCATCCCTACGCGGCGGGAGGCGCCTACGTTAATATGGTCATGGATGAAGGCGAAACGTTCGTACAAGCTGCGTACCGGGATAACTATCCACGCCTCACACGGATAAAGGCGAAATACGACCCGGAAAATCTATTCCGGATCAACCAAAACATCAAACCTACGTAACGGTCATAGCCGCAATGCCGGAAGCGGTAACGACTCATAGCCAGGGGACTTGATCCGCGACGACTCACCGAGCGCCCAACGCAGTCAATGTCCGGGATGGAAGTGCCGGGGACAAAATCCAGAAAATTCGGACATCAAACCCGAAGCCGCCTACTTTTCGGAGTACGATGGCTGCCGCGGCGCGGTGCTCGTCATCAATCTCAACGATCCTTCCGACGTTCCGCGCTTTGCGGAGCCGTTTTTCCTGACCTTCAATGCGAAGACTCGTTTCCGAGTCGCGATGACTGCGGACCTGGGTCGTTCGGACATCGGAGCTCTGGGAAACAAGTGGCGTTAACGCGGGGAGCAGGCCTTCGCGAGCGAGATCCCCCCTCGTCACGCCGGCAATTCGGCTCCGCGCCGCCCGGTATCAGCAATCAGCCGCTGCGCGGACGAGCGCATCGTCGCGCTCGACTTCGAACCCGTGGCAGCGAAGGCGCTTTACGATCTCGGCTTCCTTGTCGATCGGCAAGTCTAACCTGTCGCCCTCCCCTGTGTCGGTGACTTCACCGAGTTCGACAACATCCTTTGGGAGAAAGTCGAGTTGATCGCTGTTTGGAAAGGGCCAATAGTCCGACTTGGGATCGTGATCCGCAAACGGATCACTGTCGGGTATCGCATCGGCGACGCCACCGGTGATCCTTGCCAAGATTCGCGGCGACACGCGGCGGCGGAACTCGCCCCAGGTTTTTACTACGCCGCGCAGCTCATTGAACTGCGCCAGATCCTGCGCCTCAAGGCGAGTGAGGAACAACAGTCCGCCTAGAGCCTTGCCATAAACGAGTTGCTTACGCCACGCGGGCGCCCAAACTGCCTCTCGGAACTCGTGACCCTGATTCTCGGTGCCATCCCAGATATGATATGCTCGATTGGCCTCGAGATCGGCGACCGGGATGTCGCTCAAATCGTGGTGTACGATATTGACTCCATCGGCCTTTAATATCGCCGTCAAATCTTTGCTTGGCGTCCATCGTGAAAAGAGATGTACGTCCGGCTGATCCGTGCCGGCCGAGAGTAATTGAAACACGTCCGCTAGGCCCCGTGGCGATCTCCCTTTACATATAGTGCAGTGCTCCTTGTCCGGGCAGGAGTGGGCATCCAGCAGCTTCTCGCCGATCGTCTTATGGAAGAACTCATGCGTCATCGCGGTGGCTATGACGGATATGTGCCGCTCGATTCGGGCGTTCTGTTCGTTCACTTCCGTCCGGCTATACACGGTGTTGGCGACGCCCATCGGGAGCTCCCAGGCGCCGTTCCAGCCATGCTGAATTGATGCGTCGGCTTGCGCTTCATGCGTGGAGACGAAATCAACTACGAACGCCATTCGGACTACGGTAATGGGTTGCTGAATCCACCACCCGCCGTTGAGCAGAACGTGTGCTACAAGGGAGTCCGCGAACGACGTCAGCGCAAAGCATTCATCGGGGTACCCGTGCCACAGATGTTCACTGCCGTCATCCCGTCACTTCGTTATGAAATCGTGTCTCAATCGCTCCCTCGTTCCGATTCGCTAAATATTTTCGTCGCCAGCTACTGCATTGCACCGTCTAGTAGCCGGTATATTCCTCTACGCGGACGTCATCGCCGGCGACGCCGATTCCGGAAAGCACCGTTTGCAATCCCTGCACCATGCCGGGCGGCCCGGTGATGTAATAGATCCCGTTTTTGGTGGCGTCGGAGTAGGTCGCCAACATTTGAGCATCGAGTCTCCGGGTTTCCCCGGACCAGGCTTGTTTTGAGTCCTTCATGTCCGTCATCGTCGCAACGAGCGTGTAGTTGGGATTCGTTTCCTGCAGCGATTGCAGCTCGGCTAAAAAAGCCGCGTCCTCAGGCCGGCGGTTGGAATAGAACAACACGATGCGGTGAGCAAGTTTTTCGTGCGCCGCTTGGAAAACGATGCTGCGAAAAGTCGTTACGCCGATGCCGCCGGTGAGAAAAACGGCCGGCCGTGTAGCGTCCTCGTGCAGCGTCAGACCTCCAAACGGCCCCTCAATTTTCGCCTCCGTCCCTAAGAGTTCGGATTTGAGCACGCGTTTGAACGCCGTGTCTCGCGTGCGCGTAGCGATCATAATGTTTTCTTCGTACGGTGCACTCGCGACGGAAAACCCTCTGGTGTTCCCTTCTTTGTCGGTTTGGAGCGGATCGAGCAGCGTGATGTCGATGAATTGTCCGGCGACGAACGTCCAGTCGGAGGGCTTGGCAAACTCGAAAGCCATCGTTCCCTCGGCGACCTGCCGGCGCGCTCGCAAGGGCGATCGAAAGGTCGGCCACTGTGCAGTAGTTTCCATGCGGTGACGTTCGACGGTCTTGGGCGACGCCTTGCTGCAAACGAATGCGGCAGGTCGCTACGGCGCCAGCCGGCGTAGAGCCGACCCCTTGTGCATCGCGATGTGATCGGTCTTATCGCTTTTGATTTCGTACTGCGGCTCGGCTGGCGTCGCATGCCTGGTGTAGCCCTTGAATTCAGTAGCGGACGTGATCACTTTGATGATGGTCCCGCTGACGCGCCCGGCTTCCGAATTCCAGCTCACATGATCGCCGACTTTGAAGCGCCGTTCCATTGGCGCATTTTACCCGCTACCGGCGCAGGGCTCTCGCAGTCGACCCAATGGGTCGGCAACGCGCGGCCAATAGTCCAGTTCACGCTTCTTGTAGTCGATGGTTGCGAAATCGAGTGGGAGCGCTCCGGGGCTCGATAGATGAAACATCTGGGTCGCGATCGGCGCGAACTTCCCCCAAAAATGGTGTGAGGATTTCACCACGACGATCCGCGCCAGGTCAATTGGAATGCCGAGATTGGTAAAAGCATTGGGGGCGAACACTTGGCCCCGAATGGAAGCGAGTACCAGATGTACGCCGTCCGCTTCCACCCAAGCAGCGCGCCCGAATGGAACCGGCTGAGAATCGTCCATCGAATCTTGCGAGTGATGCTCGCACAGCTTGCGTACGGTCACCCTCAAGTCGAGCGGCATGCCCGATGCGGCACCGAGTTTTCCTCCGCAACGCAAATCGATGACGGCGCTTTCTCCCGCCTCAAAACATATTTGAACCGCGCCGGGATCGTAGTACACGCCGCTGACCACGTTCTTCACGTTGCGTTCGAGCACGCGGCGAAGCACATGTGTGGCATCGCCGGGAGCGCCTCCGCCAGCATTGTCGCCGGCATCCGCCAATACCACCGGTCCGGCGGCGGCCAAAAGTGCTGCATCCAGCGCCCCGTCGATCGAATGAGCTTGGATTTGCGCTCGCTCGCGAATGTCCCAAAACGCGAGCCCGAATCGCGTCGCCGTCGAACGCGCGAGATCGGCGTCGCCGTCGGCGACGGCAAGAAACTTGGCGCCGGCGTGCGCCACGTCGCCCCACGGGAACCCGTGAACCAGACTCAGCGAAAGCACGCCGCCGCATTCTGCTGCGCGCATTTCGCCAAGCAGTGCCCTCATCGGCGCGGTCTCCGTCGGAAAGATGCCGCTCATTTTGCAATCGAACGCCGCCATGACGGGACGGATCGCTCCACGCGCAGCTGCTACGCTCATGCAATACAGCGCCTCGCCGCGCTCCACGATATCGGTGTGCGGATATTCGTTATACGCGATCACCAGCGTCGACGCCGCGAGCATTTGCGGCGTCAGATGCGCGTGCAAATCCAGTTCAGCTGCCAGGATCGTCTTTATCCCGGCTATTGCGCGTACGCGAGCAAGGATGTCGCCCTCGCAATCGTCATATCCCTGCGCCACCATGGCGCCGTGCAGATAGAGCAATACGACGTCGACCGGCAGAGCGTGCTGGAGATCTTCGAGCAGCTCGTCCCGCAGCGATTCATAAACCGGTTGCAGCGTTGGGCCCGCTGGCTCGGCCGCCGCCGCCACGCTCTCGACGATCGTGTGCCCTTCCATCTGCGCCAGCTCCCGCCAGCGCACCATGGTGGCAAACTCGGACGTAGGCTCTACCCGGGCATGGCGACCGTGCTGGATACCGTGCTGCGAAAACGCTTGCCATCCCGTTGGAATTGGTGAAAACGTGTTGGTCTCGGTCACGATCGCAGCGGTGAAGATCCGCATCGGTCTTAGCGGGTCGAAGCTTGGTAGATCGCGCGTGCGATTCTGAGCGCAATGACCTCCGGCGACGCATCGGTGACGTTGGTAAGCACTTCGATTTCCAAACCGTCCCGCGGGTACACCAGATTCATCGCGCGGGCGCCGGGAAGGCCGCCGTTGTGCCAGATTACGGGACGCGAATCGAAATATCCGCGCGCCCATCCGAATGCGTAACCTACGCCCAGATTGTTCTTTTGATCCTTCGACGTGACCATGGGGATGTGCGCGGGCGGCGTCGTCGCGACGCGCACCAGGCGAGCCGGCAAAATGCGATTGCCGAAATACGCGCCGTCCCAGTGAATGAGGTCCGTCACGGTCGACGCGAGCGCTCCGGCCGCATTCGCCCAATCCATCGATTCTCGTGGAATGACCAAAAAGCGCCCTTTTTGATAATTGTAGCCGTTGGCTGCGTCATCGCCCGCCGGAATCGACGTCCGCAGGTATTGCATCGACGTCAAATCCAGCGGATCGAAAATGTGCTGCTCGACGAACTGCGGGTACGACATTCCCGAAACGCGGGCTATCAGCATTCCGACGAGCGCGTAGTTCGTGTTGCTGTACTCGTACTTTGTGCCGGGCTTGAAGTGCAGCGGCATGCCGCGCACGAGCCCCACCAAACTCGCGGTCGAGCTCGGTCCGGCAGTGCCTTTAAAAATAGCCGCAAGAAGCGGTTTGTTCTCCAAATAGTCGGGCAAGCCGCTGGTTTGATCGAGCAATTCGCGCACGGTGATCTCGCTCGCATGCGGCGCGCGTGGAAGATACCGTGCGACCGGCGCGTCGAGAGTGAGCCGGCCCCGCTCGGTCAGCAGGAGCGCCGCAGTCGACGAAAACTGCTTGGTGATAGAGCCGATTGGAAACACCGTTTGCGCCGTCACCGGCAAACGGCGTTGGCGGTCACGCAGTCCATAACCGTGGGCAAACAGCACTTTGCCCTTTCTCCCAATTCCGAGCTCGAGCCCGGCAATATGCTCCTGCGCCATTGCGCGAGCGACGATGCGGTTAAAGTTTGCGGTTTGGGCCGGGGTGAACGGGTGTGCTTGCGCAGCGGTGCCGGCCGCGAGCGTAAGAATCGCCGCAATCAACGCTCTCAACGTATCGCTCCTGCGCCCCATACTTCCTCGGGACACCAAATGCAGCCGCGCTCGTAACTGACGCCCGGTTGCCGGTCGCGCTGCAGCACCAACGGCCCGTCAAGATCCGTTACATCGCACCGTTGCCCCAGCACAAAGGCGGGCGCCATCGCAAGTGAGGTTCCGGACATGTTGCCGACCATCACCTTTAGGCCCAGACGGCGCGCCTCGGCTTCCATCTCGAGCGCGTGCGTAAGTCCTCCGCACTTGTCCAGCTTGATGTTTACGACTTTGAAGCGTCCGACGAGGCCGGCGAGATCGGCCATGCTTTGCGCGCTTTCGTCCGCCGCGATCGGAATCTCCGATTCGAACCCGTCGAGATCGCCTTCGCGGCCGATTGGAAACGGCTGTTCGATGAGTTCGACTCGCGCTGCAGTCAGCGCCGGCATTAGCTGCTCGAGTGATTCGGCGGTAAAGCCTTGATTCGCATCCACGGCCAGCCACACGTCCGGTCGCGCCGCGCGGACCGCCAGAACGCGCGCTTTGTCGTTGCCGTCACCCGTCAGCTTGAGTTTAAGTGCGCGCGCGCCGGCGAAATCGCGAGCACGTTGCGCCATGGTTTCCGGAACGTCCGCGCCCAAGGTGTAGGTCGTGAGAAGCGGTCGCGGCGACTCGAGACCCGCCAACCGCCACACCGGAGTTCCCGAGTGTTTGGCTTCCAAATCCCAGAGCGCGCAATCGAGGGCGTTGCGAGCGCCGCCCGGGGGCAGCAGCGCCTGCAGCTCCCGGCGTCCGGCTCCGCCGGCAAGGTCGTTGGATACCTCTCGTACTTGCGCCAAAGCGCTTTCGGGCGTGTCGTTTTTGTAGTAGACGCCGCAGGCTTCGCCCCGGCCGCGCAAGCCGCTGCTTTCCACCTCCACGACCAGCACCTCCGTCTGGGTCCATTCGTAGCCGGTTATGCGAAACGGATAGCGCAGCGGCCAGCGTTCGAGTGTTGCGTTCACGGCGACGGCGTTCGAGGTGCGGTGCATCCGGGTGCCTTTCTCTAAAATCCGTGCGGGGGAGCAGGACAGAATTTCGCCTTCCAGGACGGAATTTCGGCGACCTGCCGGCGGTCCACCTACGCATTAAGTGCCGATATTTCAGCAGCATGGGCGATATTTCGCGCAGTAGCGCGAGGAACTACGGCTGAGACCAGGTAACGCTACGGCAGTGAGCCGGCCGCACCTCGTCAAACGACTGGGCCCTTTCGACGCTACGCTCATCGTGATGGGCGGCATCATCGCGTCCGGCATTTTCATGAATCCTTCGGTCGTTGCGCAGCGCTTGCACTCCACGGGCCTGATCGTGTTCGCGTGGCTGCTGGGCGGCGTCATCGCCTTGATTGGCGCGTTCGTGTTTGCCGAATTGGCGGCGCGCAGACCGAATGTCGGCGGGATGTACGGATATTTGCGCGACGCCTATCATCCGGGTCTTGCGTTTATGTCCGGATGGACTGCGCTGCTCGTGAGCGAGAGCGGCGCGATCGCGGCCGTTGCGGTGACTTTCGGCACGTATGCGCATCTGTGGCTTCCGTTCGACGTGCGATTGCTGGCGGTTGCCGCGATCCTCGCGACCGGGCTCGTAAACTGTTTTGGCGTGCGGCAAGGCGTCGTGACGCAGAACGTGATGATGATCATGAAGATCGGCGCAATCGCGCTAATCATCGCCGCGGGATTCTTCGGCCCGCCGGGGCACCATCAGCATGTCGTGCTGCCGGCGTCCATGGGTTCGCTGAGCATGCTGGCCGCGCTCGGCGCCGCGCTCATCCCGGTCTTTTATTCGTACGACGGCTGGCAAACCGCGCCGTACATGGACTGTGAAATGAAGGAATCGCAACGCGCGCTGCCCGTAGGGCTGGTGCTCGGCGTTATCGGCGTCGTCGTCCTGTATCTGGCCGTAACGCTTGGCGGTTTGCGAATGCTTGGAGCGCAGGGGCTGGCGCAGACACCGACACCGGCAACCGACATGGTGAAGATGGTCGTCGGCGGCCCTGGGGAAGGGATAGTAGCCGCGTTCATCGCGCTCTCCACGCTGGGTTTTTTGGGGAATATGGCGCTGACCATTCCGCGCTTATACTATACGATGGCGCGCGACGGGGTGTTTTTCAAACAACTCGCGTACTTGCATCCCAAAGCAAAGACGCCGATCGTAGCGATTGCACTGCAATGCGCCGTTGCCGGAGTCATCGTCGGCTGGGGAAGCTACCAGCGCATCCTCAACTATGTCACGCCGATGGACTTCC
Organism: Vulcanimicrobiota bacterium; assembly: GCA_963777315.1. GTDB lineage: Bacteria > Vulcanimicrobiota > Vulcanimicrobiia > Vulcanimicrobiales > Vulcanimicrobiaceae > CAVYEM01. The sequence continues at coordinate 102,051 of CAVZQC010000002.1, read as the reverse complement.
TATATATGACCCTCGCGGCCGCGGCGGTATTTATTTTTCGCCGGCGCGATGCGCGCAAACGCACGCCGGGCTGGTGCATTCCGGGACATCCGTGGAGCACGCTGTTCTTTGCCGGCGTGAGCGCCGTTTTCGTGATCAACGCGTACGTCGCGTTTCCGCGTGATTCACTCGTAGGTCTAGGAATTTTCTTTTCCGGCATACCAATCTATCTCTTGTGGCGCCGAGCGCCCGCAAGAGTCGTCGTATCGCCGATCGCGCAGCCGAACGAGGAGGAACATGCGCAGTTCTCTGTACCGTAGAATCGCTGCAGGCATCGCCGTCGCCGCAGCGTTTTCCAGCATCGTGCCCGCAATCGCCGCGCAGCCGCCCAGCATGGACGATGCGCTCAGAAACATCGAAGCCTACGCCCCACAAGCCTTGCAGGAACAAGGCGCACCGGGGATGTCGGTCGCGATCACCGATCGTCGTCACACGCTGCGCATCATTACGCTCGGCTATGCGAATCTCGAGGCGAAGACTCCGGTCACGGGTTCCACGCGCTTTCCCATAGGTTCCATTAGTAAGGGCATGACGGCGCTGGCACTTATGGAACTGCGCGACGAAGGCAAATTCGACCCAGCCAAACCAGTGCGCACCTATCTGCCGTGGTTCTCGATTCACTCAGGCGGCAAGGTCGTTTACGCTCATCAGCTGCTCTCGCACACCGCCGGTTTCCCGGACGATTTTTCGATTGCGCCGGGCTATCTCTATACGGTGGCAGCGCTGCGGAACGCGCACACGATATTTAATCCCGGCGCGAGTTGGTCATATTCCAACGACGGGCTTGCGACGGTGGGTGCGATTCAAGCCGCGCTCGATGGAAAACCCTGGGCCGATTCGCTGCAGGCACGCGTGTTCGACGCGCTGGGCATGGCGCACAGCAGCGCGGTGTTCACGCCGGAAACGCTCGCCGACGCAGCCTACGGGTACGTCTTTCAAGATACGAATCGCATTACGCCGCCCAGTCCGCCACTGGTGTACTCGCTGCCGGGGGATTACATCGATCCTGCCGGCTCGGTTATCTCAACGCCCGAAGACATGGCAAAGTACATGCGGGTGATTTTAAATCAGGGGGTGAGCGACTCCGGGCGGCGCGTCGTGTCGCCGTCGAGCTATGCCTTGTGGACGACGCCGGATTCGACGAACGGCAAAGTCGCCGGACAGGTCTCGCCCGAACTCGAGGAAGCGCCGCAGATGTACGAGCACTACGCTTTCGGTTTGGCCGTTCACCAGGAGAACGGCGATACGATCGTGGGGCATACCGGCGGAATCGCCGGATATTCGGCCTGCATGGAAAATGACGTGACGCGCGGCTTCGGCGTCATTGCGATGTCGAATCTGGTCGAAGCGCCGCTCCATCCCTGTGCCATTGTGCTCTATGCAATCAAAGTTCTGCAAGCGCAAGGCGCAGGGAGCCCGCTGCCGCCCCTGCCGCCCTCCATGGGCAACTACCTGCAGCGCACGAACGTTCCAGACGCCGCGAGCTATGCGGGCACGTACACGGCACCTGACGGTTCGAGCGTGGTGGTCACTACCGACGGCACGAGCTTGAAACTGCAGGATCCCGGGGGCGCTAAAGTGCTCTATCCGCGAGGCGGCGCAACCTTTTACGTCGACGATCCGCGATTTCAGATCTTCGGTCTATCGTTTTCGCGCAGCGGCAAGACGGGCGCGATGGATCAAGTGACGTCGGGGGACCTGTGGTACGCAACGCCGGCATACACCGGCGCACGAAGCTTCTCGTATCCGCACGCCTGGAATGCATTGATAGGCCGCTACGAAAGTTTGGGCGTGTGGGGAACGGCCGCCGCAAGCCGAGTGTTCGTCCTCAAAGGGCATTTGATGCTTGACGGCGCGCCTCTTACGCCGCGCAAAGACGGAGGGTTTACCGTGGGCTCGACGACGATTCGTTTCGACACTCCGGCGGCCGGCAAGATGCAGCGCCTATGGGAAGACGGCTTCGAGCTGTATCGGATCGACTTGCCGTGATGAGCATTGCTTTAACGACGCGGCGGTGCATGGCCGCTTTCCTGGCCGTTTTCTTCGGTCTTGGAGCGTTGTCCGCGCGGGCGGCCGGCGCGCCCGACGCTACGCCGGTGGTGTCCGCCGGCTTCGATGCCTACGTGCTCAAGGCAATGCATGATTGGGGCATTCCGGGACTCTCGATCGCCATCGTCCGCGACGGCCGCGTTTACGTCAAAGGGTACGGCGTCCGAGCGCTCGGGAATCCCGCGCCGGTCGATAGCAAGACAATCTTCCAGATCGGTTCCAGTTCGAAGGCTTTTACCGTCGCTGCGCTCGGCATGCTCGTCGACGAAAAAAAGATTTCATGGGACGATCGCATCATCGACCGGCTTGCGTGGTTTCAAATGTACGATCCGTGGGTCACGCGGGAAGTCACGATTCGGGACGCGCTCAGCCATCGTACGGGGCTCGCACGAGCCGACGAGCTGTGGGCCAATAGCGATTTGAGCCGCGACCAGATAGTCCGAAGGTTGCGGTATCTGCCGCCTGCATACAGCTTTCGCGCCCGCTTCGAATACAACAACAACATGGTGCTTACGGCCGGACAGATCGTGCCTGCAGTAACCGGAATGAGCTGGGACACCTTTGTCCATAACAGAATATTCGTTCCGCTCGCAATGACGTCGTCGACGACGACTTATGACGGCCTGAAGGCCGCGAGCGACGTCGCCGCGCCGCACGACGTCGTCGATGGCAAGCTGCGAAAAGTGCCGCCCGACAATCTGAACAATATCGCGCCCGCCGGCGGAATCAACAGCAACGCGATCGACATGTCGCATTGGCTGGAAATGCTGCTGAACGGGGGCACGTACCGCGGACACCGCCTGCTGCAGGCGAAAACGTTGGGCGATATGTGGGCTCCGGAAACGATCATGCCGCTCGAGATTCCGTGGACGTTTTTCGGTCCCATATCGCACTTCATGGACTACGGCATGGGTTGGATTTTGGACGACTACCGCGGACACAAAGCCATCCAGCATGCGGGCAACGTCGACGGCATGACCGCGATGGTCGGGCTTCTTCCGGACGAGCGCGCCGGAATCGTCATCCTCACCAACAAGGGGGACAATTTCGCGACGACCGCCATCATGAACCGCTTTTGGGACGAAACGCTCAATGCGGCTCCGCGAGACTGGAGCGCCGAGCTGCATTCCGCCTATCAGGCGTTCTACGCCAAGTCGCTCGCGGCCGTGAAGCAATCCGAGCGCATCGTTTCATATAGACCGAATCCGAGCTTGCCTCTGAGCAAGTATGCAGGGACCTACCACGACGATCTCTACGGGAATGCGACGGTTACGTTGATCGGCGGCAAGCTGCATTTCCGCATGCTCGGTTACGATGCAGACCTCGAGCATTTCAATCAGGATTCTTTCCGGCTGCTGGTCCCGAACACCGATGAACTGCTGCGTCCGCTGGTGACGTTTGAGATCGATCCGTTCGGCAGAGTATCCGTCGTCCGCATCGAAGGCGATCCGAACGCGGTGTTCGCCCGGGTTCCGGCGGCAAAATGAGCGCGACGTGACGCGGCCTGCTGCGTTTGTCGCGATCGCTCTTTCCCTGCTCTGCTTCGGAGCTTCAGCCTGCAGTTCGGGGACCGATCGCACGCATCGGGTTACGCGGCTGGTCCTCGCGCAGCCCGAAGAACCGCCTTCGCTCAATCCGCTCCTCATGGAAGGCGCATCCACGGCAACGATCGTTCCGCTGCTGTATTCCTACCTGCTCACGATCGACGATCGCGGCAGCCTGCAGCCCGACATCGCGACGCAAGTGCCTTCGCAGGCCAACAAAGGCATTTCCGCCGATGGTATGATCATTACGTACCATCTGCGCAAGAACGTTACGTGGCAGGACGGGACGTCCCTAACCGCGCGCGACGCCGTTTTCTCTTACCACGCCGTTATGAACCCCGAAAATAACGTCCCGTCGCGCGACGGCTACGAACGCATCCGCAGCGTCCAGGCCATCGGGCCTTACACGTTGCGCGTGCGGCTCAAAGCGCCGTACGCGCCTATTCTCGGGATGTTTTTGGCGCCGAATCAGAACTACGGGATTCTGCCTGCTCATCTGCTGGCGCGCTATCCGAACATCAACCATGCTCCCTACAACGCCCGGCCAATCGGCTCGGGCCCGTATCGCGTGGCGGAGTGGGATCGCGGCGATCATTTGCGCCTGATTCGCAATCCCTCTTACTACGGAGGCGCGCCGTCAATCGGTGAAATAACCTTGAAGTTCGTGTCGGACACGAGCACGATTTTGAACGAGCTGCGCACCGGGGAAGTCGACATGGACCTCCGCGCCGATCCGGCGTATCTGCGCGAATATGCAGCGATTCCGGCGGTAAAGGTGGTGCGCACCCCCATTGCAGGCATCGGCGACTTCTTTTTCAACGTCACGGATCCGAAGCTGACCGACGTTCGCGTGCGTAAAGCCGTGGCCGAGGCGCTCGACCTTCCGCAAATCGTGCACAACGCCACACGCGGGGCGCAGACGACGAAGGAAGCAAATCGCGGATTGTTCAGTTGGGGATACGATCCGTCAATTCCGACTCCGGCGTACCGTCCGTCCGACGCGAAGCAGCTGTTGAAAGCTGCCGGGCGTCCCAGCACGCTGCAATTCGCCTACGTCAGCGGCAATGCCGTCGGCGCATCGGTGGCCGTTCAAGTGCAGCAAGCGCTTCGCGCGGTGGGCATCACGGTGTCCACGCGATCGTACACGCCGACGCTTTTCGTCGCGCCCGCCACAGACGGCGGCCCCATCTTCGGCGGTAAATTTCAAATGGCGTTTACGGAGATATTGACGCCGGCCGATCCGGACACGCAGTGGTATCTGGCGTGCTCGCAAGCCGCGCCGCACGGGTTCAATTTGAGCCGCTTTTGCGACGCCCCCACCGACCGGGCCGAAGCAGCCGGCGTCGCGACGTACGATCGTGCCGCGCGTCGTCGCTTTGCGTCGATCGTGCAGCGCCGCGTCGCGCTGCTCTTACCATACCTTGCGCTGTGGCAGCGAAACGCCGTTTTCGTCACGCCCAAGGAATTGCGCGGATTTCGCCCCTCACCGGAGTCGCCGCTGTGGAACGTAGCGACGTGGACTCTGACGAAGTAATTCCAGCGCCGCCGGCGTTCAAGGCTTCTTGAAGAACACTACCGGCAAGACGTGCGGCGCCTCGAGGCGTAAGCGGGTGACGGCTTCGCCATCGCGTTCGAAAACCGCGATCGCGCGGCTCGACGCAAGCGCGAACCGCCCGTCGCCCAGAGGCTGAAGCGTTGAAACGACGGTGGCCGCGTCCGGTCGCCCGGCAAAGGCGCCGGGAAGGCACGCCTTGAGCGTATCGCCGATCAGTTCGACATCGGCTTTGACGGGCAACTTGTCCGCAACGAAGGACCCTTCGTATGCAGCAAGTTCGCTTCCGGGCAGCTCTACAGCGGAAATGCGCTCCGGAATGCGCGCGAATGCAAGCTCCGGCATGCCGATCGGGCTCATGGTCATTTGCGTGACGTCGCCGAAGTCGTCTACGGTAAAGCGCACCAAGGGCTTGTATTTGCGAAGGATCGGCTCGTCGGGCGTGAACGAAAACGTGTCGAGATGCCAGTGCTCCAGTGTGCCTCGAAATCCGATACAGTCAATGCGCAATGCATCGGCGCTTTCCGACACGTCCGCGGTCCCATAAAACGCGTCCTCGTACGTTCCGGCATACGCGCCTAGCGGTCTCGACGGCTTCGTACCGTCGATGCGGTTTCGCGCGCGCTCCTGCTCGGTGTAGTCCGCCTGCTCTTTGAGGGTTTGCTCGATCTGAAGAAATTCGCTCACCCACGCGCGCGAGGTCTGGCCGAACGACTCGTCGAGCATCCGATAGAGGATCCCCCCGGGCAGCATCGTGCCGTCCAGATTTGCGAGGATCGTGACGGCGAGGTTCTCCTCCGGTACCGCGCATGCAAGCGCGCTCATTCCGTCGATATTTCCGCCGTGCGAAATGATTTTTCGGCCACGGTAGCCCCAAACGAACCAGCCCAAGCCGTAGCCGAGATATTGCGCCTCTGGAAACAAGTAGCACCACGGAACGGTCCGAGCGATGACGGTTTGCGCCGTTTGCATTTCCAGTAGTGAGCCCGTGGAAAGGATGCGCCGGCCGCCGGCGCTTCCGCCGCCGAGTTGGAGGCGAAGCCACTGATTCATGTCGGCGACGCTGGAGTAAATAGAGCCGGCCGGACGAGCATTGGTATCGGAATGGTGGTCGATTGCAATGATGGATCCGTCGACCTTCGCGTGCGGCGCAGCCAGCGCGCAGGTGTCGTCGACTTCCAACACGTCGGCGCGGCTGTGCTGCATGCCCAAGGGATCGAAGATACGCTCCCGTACGAACCGCTCCCACGGCGTTCCGGTCAGTTGCCGGACCAGTTCTCCGGCGGCCAGATACATGATGTTCTGGTAGCCGAACGCGCTGCGTAAACTCCAGCTCGGTACGAGATGGCGCACCCGCTGCAAAACCTCGGCGGAATCGTAGCCGCTCTTGTACCACATTAAGTCGCCCCGCGCCAGACCGCTGCGATGGGTCAGCAAGTCGCGCACGGTAAGTTCGCGAGTAACGTACGGATCGAAAAGGCGGAAGTCTTCGAGGTGGTCCACGACGCGGTCGCTCCAGGAAAGCAATCCCTCGTCGACGAGCATTGCAACCGCCGCTGCGGTGAACGATTTGGTCACCGAGCCGATCGCAAAAAGGGTATGTTGATCGACTGGCTCGTCCGTGTCGATTTTACGAATCCCGGCGCCGCCCTCGAGGATCACGCGATCGTTCTGAATGACGGAATAAGCGATCCCCGGAACTTTCCACCGATCGACTGCCGCTTCTATTTCGTCTCGAATGTGCCGCACGCTCTCTTGCGCTCCTTTACTGATTCGAGAGTGCGCCGCAGAAGGGCCGATTCCCGCCGTTGCGATAATATTTCGTCCACAGTGCTAAAATACAAGGGAGCCCCATGTTTTCCAAAGGAGTGCTGATGTGCGAGCCGCGGTACTTCACGGTGCGCGACGTGAAGAATCCATTCATGCAAGGATCGATTGTCGATCAAGCGCGCGCGCAATTGCAGTGGGACGCGCTCCGGCAGGCGATCGAAGCCGCCGGCGTTGCAACCTTTACGATCGAGCCGGTGCCGGATTTAGAAGACATGGTGTTTTCGGCGAACCAGTCTTTTGCCGGCCGTACGAGCGCAGGCGAACGGTTTGCCGTAATGAGCCGTATGCGTTATCCGTCCCGCGAACGCGAGGTTCCATACTACCGCAGTTGGCTGCGCGAGCACGGGTTTAAAGAGATTCAGATTGACCTCACCGGCGAATATTTGGAAGGGCACGGCGATCTGCTGTGGCATCCGGGCGAGCCGCTCGTCTGGGCCGGACATGGATTCCGCTCCTCGCGCACGGGCGTGGATCGTTTTAGGACCGCAATGGCGGCACAAGGCATCCAAGTGCGGCCGCTCGAGCTCGTCGATCCACGGTTTTACCATCTTGACACGTGTTTCTCGCCGCTCAACAACGAAGCGGCGTTGATTTATCCCGGCGCTTTTTCAGCCGAAGCGATGGCGGATCTACGCAAGTTCTGGGATCGGCTGTATGAAGTGCATGTCGACGACGCCTTACGCTTGGTCTGCAACGGCATCGTGGCTCAGGGCCGCTTGATTACTTCTTATATGCCCGCGCGAATTGTACCCGTCCTTGCAACGGAAAAGCTGCTGCCTGCCGTTGTCGACCTCTCGGAATTTGAAAAGGCCGGGGGCGGCGCTTTCTGCATGAAAACGTTCGTCGGCTGAAGTCGGCGGCCAATGCCGTCAACGACCAGCGGTATACACGTATTTGTGCTGACCGTCTGCAGTGATGAGAGCCGGTTTGCCGTCTTCCTTCGTGACGACGAAGTTGAAAAACCCAGCGACGCCGGGATCGATCGTTACGAGCGAGATCGTGCCGTCTTTGTTGGTTCGTGAAGCCATGTGACTGCCCCAGAGACCGAACTGGAACCACGTTCCGCCCGCATCCTTGCGAACATCGATGGGTCCAAGATCGCGGCTGTCGTAGTGGCTCGCAAGTCCCGCGACCGCGCTTGCCGCGGCCGGGAAAGTCCAAAGCTGGCGCGTCTTCGCCGTCTCGGCTTTAATCGTTGCAGCCGCCGCAGCGACCTGCGCCGCCGCTTCCGGCTTTCCGCCGTAGAGTACTTCGAGCAGCCGCCGCTCGAACGGACCGCGGAGGTTCACGCCGCTATCGGAGTTCGTCAAGATGACGGCGCCGACGCGCGCCGACGGTATGGCAAACCAGTCGCTGTGAAAGCCGATGAGATCGCCGCCGTGATGGATGACGCTGACGCCGTACCGCCGGTCGTCCATCAAGCCCATGCCGTACCATTCATCCTCACCGACCGGTACGGTGTGCACGCGGCGCTGCAGGAGGTTCTTCGCCGACATGAAGCGTTTGCCGTTCGGCAGCACGCCCTGCGTGATTTCATTTTCCGCATACCGGATCATATCGTGCGGCGACGACCACGCTTCGCCCGCGGGACGATATGGTATCGCGATGTCGTTGATCGGCGTGGTGACGACCTTCGTGACGCCGTCGATATTCCGGCCATGCGGGCTCGCGTGATTTTCGCTGAGCGCCTTTTGCATGTCGAACGTCGTGCGTGACATGCCGAGCGGATCGAAGATCAGCGTTTGCATCGCTTTGTCGTACGCGGCGCCGATCGGCAAGGTGGGATACTCAAGGTGTCCGGCGATGTAACCGGCAGCGGACGCCATCGTGTTGCTGTACTGAAAAATCTTGCCGTATGAGCTCGTGGGCTCCGTATTTGCGAGCTGTACGAACGTTTCTTCGGGGCCCGTTTGCTGCGTCGTGCCGAGGATCCAGTCGAAGTCCTTACGCGGAACGCCCGTGCAGGCGCAAATGAGATCCTCGATACGCACTTTTGCGGTCGTTGCCGGACTCCCTAAGCGGAACGATGGATATGCCTGCGTGACCAACTCGTTCCAGCGCAGCTTGCCCTGATCCACCACGCGCGACATCATGAGCGTCGTCAATCCTTTGGTGTTCGAGGCGATCATGAAGAGTGTGTTCTTGTCTACAGGTTGCGGGTTGCCAATCTCGCGCACGCCCAAGCCGCCTTCGTACACGACTTTGCCGTGATCGATCAGCGCGATGCCGACGCCGGGCACGTCGAGCTGCTTCATTCCGGTTCGAACGAACGCGAGCAGCTGTGCAACACGCTGCGGCGTGAGGCGATTCGCGATACGTCCCGCGAACGTCTCGCGCTGATACCCCGAAGCCGTAAGGCTTTCGTCGATCAAACCGACTGCTGCGGAGCGCTTGTCGAGCGTCGCATCCGCACCTTGGACTATCGCTACGGTCCACGCGTTCCCCGCTCGCAATGCGGTTGCTTCGACCGTCAGGTGTTCGCTCGGCGAAGTGAGGTATGCGAAGTTTTGAATTTCGTCCCAACCCGAACGCGGGGCGCCGGGTGTGGATATTTGCAGCGCCCGATGCATCGACGGATCGTACAGATGCCACGCCTGCGCAACCGCTTGAGCCGCGTCGGCCGCGTTTCCGACGTCGACGAGCGCAATATGCGTGTCGCCTTCCGGAGCAGTCAACACGATGACCGCGCCGCGCGATTGCATCGTCCATTGCGTTGGCAGCGTGAACGTTGCGCCGAAGGCGGTTTTCTCCGGCGTGTCGGCCGCCGCCGGCACGATCGTCAGCACCATCAAGAGCATCGTTGCTGCCAAGACGTGTTTCATTTGCACGATCCCTCATTTAAATGATTCCGCAAATAGTCGACCGTAGCTTGGTCGACCTTCAAAAACGTCGCATACCGTAAAAATCCGTGGATCTCATTGGGAATGACGAGTTCGCTATACGGCACGTGCGCGAGGTCGAGCCGCCGCGCAAGATCGACCGTTTGATGAAAGCGCACGTTGTGATCGTCGTCGCCTTGGACCAGCAGCACCGGCGATTTCCACTTTGCGATGGCGGAATCGGGCGAGGATTCCCACGCGATGCGGCGTTCCTTCTTTATATCCGGCATTTGGTAACGAGCCGGCGGATTGGGGATGGCCTCGCTCGTCGACCAATCGTGCACTCCGTGCCAGTCGACGCCCGTGCAGAAACGATCCGAGTTGCGCGCCAGTGCTAACGCGGTGAGATATCCGCCATACGAGCCGCCCCAGATGCCGATGCGGCGCCCGTCGACTGCAGGATCGCGCTGCAAGAACGCGTTGCCTGCCAAAACGTCTTTGTACTCGGACGCGCCGTTCGGTCCCCAGCGCGCCGGATGCGAATAGTCGTACCCATAGCCGATGCTCAGACGATAGTTGACCGAGAGCACGGCGAAGCCGTGATTGGCCAAATACTGATTGACCGCGTAGCCGTTGGTGTAGTAATCCATGTAATGCCACGTCGTCAACATCTGCCGCGGAGGACCGCCGTGCACGAATATGACCGCCGGCATTTTAGCGGCTGCGCCGGCTTTCTGGAAAAGTTGGCCGTGAACCACGCGGCCGTCCGACGCACGAAAGGTTACGCTTTTCGGCACGATCAGCTGCGCCGTTGGAAAGTCTGCCGGCACCCGATTGCGATCCAACGCCGTCCATCGTCCGCCGGTGAGCGGACCGGCTGTTACCAGCGGCGGTTCTTTAGACCCTGCCTGCACGAAAGCGACGGCGCGCCCGTTATCGGTTACCACCGGACCCCACTGACTGGACGTCCCGCTCGTAATCGCGGTGATTCGGCCGGTCTGCGCGTCGACGCGAAAGAGATGGCGGCGCTCGAAGTCGCCCGCTGTCTTTCCGGTGTTCGCCGAATAAATCAGAAACGTACCGTCCGGCGAAACCGCGGTGTCCTCGACCATGTACGCGCCCGGTGTGAGTAGGTGCGGGGCACCGCCGCTAGCGGAAATAGCGTACAAGTGCGGCCAGCCATCCTGCGCCGACACGAACGTGAGGTGATTGCCCGCGTTCCAACGCAAACTTACATCGAACGTGTCGGGAAACGACGCTCGCAATGTGTCCGGGCTTTGCCACACGCGCCGGCCGTCTCCGGTGCCGACGTCGGCAATCCAAATGGCCCACGGCGTTACGTGCCATTCCAGCTCGTCGATGGGTGGGCCGCCGTCGCCCGGAACGCGTAAGAACGCTATCCGCGTCCCATCGGGCGACCATCGCGGTTCGATGTCCTGAGAGGTCGTGGGCGCCAGGTATTGGAGTGCCGTGGTCTGATTGCGATACACGCCGATGAAGTCTGTGATCGGTGCGCGTGGAAACGAATGCGAGCGCTTTGCCGTCGGGCGACCATTGCAGATCGGAATCCTGCCCCTCGTCGAAAAAGAGGCGATCCGCTTTCGCCGAGCCGTCGATCGGCGCCCACGACACCGATTGATCGGACGCGATGAACGCGACGCGGCGGCTGTCGGGCGAAATTGCGGGCGCATCGCCGCTCCCGAGCGATACCGGCTTACCACTAGCGATCGCTACCGACCACACTTCCATTTGCGGCTGCACGGGACTTCTCGCGGGATCCGGCGCAAACGGCGGTGGCCAATTCGCATCGTGATCGCCGCCGCGCACGTACACCGCGTATTTTCCGTCGGCCGAGACGTGCAGGTTGCTAATTTCCTGGCCGTCATCGGACGTATAGTTCGTCACCATCCGCGGCGTGTAATCCGGCGCAGACGCAACGAACACGTTGCGCACGCCGCGTTCGTCGAGCACGTATGCGATCGTGCGTTTATCGCTTCCCGCAATGAGCGTAGGCGGATAGGGATATCCGAGCACCGATTCAAGGCTGAATTCGCCCGAGGCGGATGCGGCGCAAACGGACGCTGCCGACAGCGTAAGAGCCGCCAGCAGTGCCGTTGCAAAACGTTTCATCAACGGTTAGAAGTCCTGCGTGAGGATGATACGGATGGTCGCCGGACCGTAATTGCCCTCAGGCGTAACGGCGGCATACGCCGGTTGGTACGCTCCGGTCAGCGGATTGGTCTGTGTCGCGCCGTTGACGAGCGGCAGCGGACTGCCGTTGAAAAAGCCGACGTACGAACTCGGATATGCGTTGGTGAGATTATCGCCGGAGATTTGCAGCCTCGTTCCGCGGTTGTTGACGTTGAACCGAACATTGCCCGAGACCACGGCGAACGGCGGCACGTTGTAGCTGTTGTTGTTGCCGAAGTACGTTATTCCGAGGTTGTAGTATTGGCCGTTGTGTCCCGCCCAGTTGAGTCTCGCCGTAACCTAACGCATAGGGCACGCGCGCACTGCCGATACCGTTCGGAGCTCCGGCGAGTCCGGTAGGCTGGCCGCCGAAGTTCACGTTGGGAATCACGGCAAGGTTCGTATTATAGAGGCAGCCCGGTCCCGGGGGGATCGTTGCGCCGGTTTTTGGATCGATCGAACCGGCGCAATAGAAGTACGGCGGAAGATCGTACGTGTAGGCGCGCTGGAACGAGCCCTGCAGCCTCCACCCCAGACCGAACAGCGGCGTGTGATCCACGGCGAGCTCGATACCCTCATAACGGGCGTGACCGAGATTTGCCGTTTCCGATATCTCGCACGGCAGGTTCAGACAGCCGGCGCCATACGTCGCGGCTTGCGCCAACGAAACGCTCGAAGTCTGAGTTAAAAACATGTTCTTTAGGTTCGTGAGGTAGAGATCGAGCGAAACGGACGTGGAGCGCTCGACACGGCGGTCGATGCCAAGATCGTAGCCCCATGCGGTCTCCGCACTGATGTCGCCGTTATTCGCGTTCAGTGAATAGCCGGCCGCCGGTACGCCGCCGATAATCTGGCTAAACTGGCCACCGCCGGACGAAACCAAACTGATGTACGGCGGCGCGACCGATCCGCCCGTCGAGAAGCGGAGCGCCGTGTCATTGTTCGGAAGCCAAGTGAGCGCTAATCGCGGCTCGTTGTACGTATGGGTGGAGTCTTTCCAGGTCGCGCCTTTGTCGAGAGTATAGTGGCTGAGATAGTTGATCGCGTAGTCGCCAAGATTCAACTGCAGCTTCGGGTTGAGCCTGACGTTGCCGCGCAGCGAGAACGTCTGGAAGGTTTGCTTCGATCCTTTAAACGGACTATTGATGACGATGCCGACGGACGGCTCACTCTCCGTCAAGGACGATCCCTGCTCGGAGCGGTCGTAGGCGAGCGTCAACGTATTCTGGCCCAGGAACTCCTGCAGTTCGACCGTCTCACCGCTCATCGTATCGTTCGTCGTGGCGGTGTTCGGCTGATTGGCCGTCAAAAAGTTCACTTTCTGACCGGTGAACGTAGTGTTCACCGGTGCGACGACGCCTTTCGATGGAGTCAGGCATTGAAGTCCGCTGGGGTTCGTGGCGCTCGGCGGGCTCGGATTGAACGTTGTGCCGGCCGGGCAGAGCGGGATCGTACCCCAGGTATTCAACGAGTACGCCAGTTGGGAGCTTGCCGTTCCCAACAGGCCGTAGTCGTTGAGTGAGCCGGTGTAGTACCGCGCGAGCACCGTTCCGGTTCTTCCAAGCGTCGTGCGGAACTCGCCTTGGAAGAGATTCTGCTGCGTCCACGTGTGGCCCGCGCCGTTGACGGAAGTGAGATCGAAGGGCACAGCCGAATTGCACAGTGGGCTATGGCCGGTGCCGGTGCAGTTATAGGACGACGCTCCGCTTGCAAGCGGATTGCAGTTCAGAGGGGCGCTCGCGGAACCGTTACCGCACGGTGCAAAGTATGCGGCGGGCAAGCCGGTGTTTGCGACCAGCGCGTCGGAATAGAACCCCGGATCTCCGTTCCCGTACATGTTCTGGCCGCCGAGATAGGAGAGCGTGAGCGAGGTGCTGTTGGAGAAATTATAGAGAAGCTTCGCTAGTTCGGACGTCGAGTGATAGCCGGTGTCGCTCGTAAAGCAACATCCGACCAGGGGGTCGGCAAAGCTCAGCCCCATGCCGTCGTACGGCGCAAACTTCGGCGATCCGACGCCTAAGCCGACCGGAGAACCAATCATCGCAAGTTGCTGCCCGTTCACGTAGTATGGGCCGCCCGGCGGGCCGCTGGTCAGTGGAAGCTGCGTAGCGTTAAAGGAGAAGTTATGCAGCGGTCCGGGCGCGCCGTTGGTCACGTAGCCGACGGCGTAGCCGAATTTGTGGTTCGACGTAAAACCCGTCGCCTTGAAACCCGTAGAGACACCGCCCCAGTTATCGTAACCCAACATTGCGGAATGCTTACTCTGCGCGGTCGGAACCAACGTACGGTAATTTATCGTCCCGTTGATCGCGTAGTTGATCTCCTCCGGCATCGAGCCCGGGCCTTTGACGAGTTCGACGTCTTGCAGCAACCATGGGTTGAGAAGATTCGGCGAATAGGTACCAATGGAGCCGACCGAGACGGGATGGCCGTCGATAAGCGATTCGGTTTCGTAGGGCAACGCGCCGCGAATCTGTGGAGTCTGCGGCGAGGCAGGAGAAGCCCCGTTGCTCGGATTGCCGCTTGGGCCGCCGGCGTTATACGGCGAGGTAATGATACCGGGCGTTTCGTTGAGGACTTTAGTGACCTGCTGTTGTCCTTGATTGGCAAAGACTGCGCCCGAAATCGTACTTACCGATGCAGTGGATTTATTGATCGGCGCGACGCCGGGCTGATTCGTCGACACGTGTGCGATGGTACGCAGCGATGAAAAAGACGATGCTGCAAGCGTCACGTTTACGGTCGTAGTTTCACCGGTGAACGCAACGACGTTGTCGTCTTCATACGTCACGTAGCCTGCTTTGCTGACGAACATCGTATAGAGGCCGGTGGGCACGTTCGCGAACGTGAACGCCCCTTTGGCATCGGACGAGCCGGTCAGGCGAGTCACGCCCTCCAAAGTTATTGCCGCGTTAGCGACGGGTGCGCCGTCGCCGCTCTGCACGGTGCCGCTGACGGTGCTGGTGTTCGCGGACGCCGCGTTCGCGAACAGCGGCATACTGACGGCAGCGCAGACGAGCAGCGCAACCGCCGGCAGCAGCGCTGCAGACACATAGGATGTTCGCACGCCAATCTTCATCTAAAACAACTCCTCCACAGAGATCTGCTCCGTGCACGCTCGATCCGAGAGTGCTTCCCTCCGGTCGCGACCCTTCCTGTCGGCGCGCAGCAGAATTTTATGGCTGCAGCCGATATTCTGTCGAATGGCGGCGACGGGAGGCAAAGGCCGCCAGGTGCCTGCGGCGCGAATGAACCCGTATGAGCCGACCACCAAAAAATGACACGCGCAAAAAGGGGGCCAACGGCGAGCGAGCGGACGAATCGGTGCCCGACGTCGGAAAAATCCTGCAGCGTCTTCGAGCGCAGCGCAACGTGACGGTCCGCGAACTTGCCGAGTCCAGCGATCTTTCCGAGTCGTTCATCCGCGCCGTGGAGCGCGGAGAGTCCGACATCTCGCTCGGGCGCCTAGCGCGCTTGGCTCGATTTTTTGAGTACGATTTAGGCTCGTTCTTGGGGTTTACCACGCAGTCTGTCGCGCCCCAACTTCGTGCGCAAGGAACATCGAGCCACGATCAATCGAGGCAAAGGAGTGCGGTACGAAGCGCTCCATCTGCCGGGAATCGATTTGGATTTGGTCATCGTCGATCTCGCTCCTCGCGCGAAGTTCAAGAACGCGCTCACGCACGAAGGGATCGACGTCATCTACGTCACGCAGGGTGACGTCGTGACGGTCGTCGACGGCGTCGATTATCCCATGGGCGAGCACGAGTGCTGCGTATTCTCGGCTGCCTACCCGCATCGCATACGGAACGACGCCAATCGTCCCGCCTCGCTGGTTTCCATAACGACCGCACGGATGTACTAAAGCGCGCAACCGGCGTCGTCCGCAAGCGGGAAGGGTCGCGGACTCTTGCCGTGTAACGTATCGCCGTCGCCAAAAAAACGTCGTACGTGATGAAATTTCGTTCATCACTCGGGAAGGTCACCTAAATGCGGAATCCAGCCAATGACGACCGGCGGTACGCCGTACTGACGGAAGGTTATCTGGCCGATCCCTCCGCCGGCAAAACTGCGCACGGCATCCTACGTTTTCGGCCCGAGCAGGTGGCGGCCCTGATCGACTCACGGTACGCCGGCAAAAGGGTTTGCGACGTGGCGCCGGGACTCACCAGCGATGCTCCCATCGTCGCAAGCCTCCACGATGCGATGCAGCACCGGCCGACGTCGCTGCTGATCGGCGTTGCGACGGTCGGCGGCATACTGCCGGGACCGTTGCGCGAAATCGTTTTGCAGGCCGTCGATGCCGGTTTGGAAATCGTCAACGGGCTGCACCAATTTCTTGCCGACGATCCCCAGGTTGCCGCACGCGCCGCCAAAAGCGGAGCGCGTTTATGGGACGTGCGCCGCGTCGGCACCGTTCCGATCTTTAGCGGAGCGGCATACGACGTGCCGCAAAACGTCGTCTTGGCCGTCGGCAGCGACTGCTGCGTCGGCAAGATGACCGCGATGCTGGAGATCGAGCGTGCGGCGCGCGCCGCCGGCACGCGCACGGAGTTCATCGCAACCGGACAAACGGGCATCGTCATCGCCGGTCGCGGAATCTGCGTGGATCGGGTGATTTCGGATTTCGTGACGGGGGCCGCCGAACAATTGGTGCTCGGCGCCGCGCCCGAGAGTGAGGTGCTCCTGGTCGAGGGCCAGGGGTCGATCTTTCATCCTGCTTACGCGCCCATAACGGTCGGGTTGATGTTCGGCAGCGCACCGGATGCCCTCGTCCTTTGCCATCGTCCCCATACGACGCATATCGACGGCTTTCATAATGAAATCCCGAGTCTTGCAGCGCTGGTGCAAGCGCATGAGGCGATGCTGCATCCGGTTAAGCCCGCTCGCGTCGCCGCAGTCGTGCTCGACACGTCGGCGCTCGATCCGCCGGCCGCCGCAACCGCCGTTTCGCAAGCGGAAAGCGAAACCGGACTCCCTGCGGACGATCCGGTACGCAACGGAGGCGCGAAAATTTGGTCCGCGCTGTCGGCCGTCCTCGCACGCACGAAGAAAGCGCCGCTTACCGTTCGCGCGTAAACAGAAGCGAGCGCAGCCGTGCAGCAGTCATAGATCCAAATATCCGTCGTTGGCGATTTCTCCCAAGATTTGGCCGGCAGGTTGCGACGGATCTTTGCCGGCCGGCAGACCAAAGTTGTTCAGATACACGCAAAACGCGAAATGACGCCCGCTGCGGGCGGTGAAGTATCCGGCAAGACCCTTGCCCGTCAAGAACAAGCGGCCGCCGTTGAGCAGATCGCCGGTTCCATTGGTCCCGGTTTTGGCGTGGACTTTTCCCGCCGCCGGCGCATGGTTTTGGATGTTGAACAGCGTTCCGTCGACGCCCAGCACCGGCAGACCGCGGTAGACGGCGCCGAAGTACGGCTGCGTTCGCAAGTATGCCAAGTAACGAACGATTTCGGCGGGCTGGAAAAAGGCGTTCGCGCCCTCTCCGTCGTTCTGCACGAAGTCGAGCGGATTAAAACCGGCGCGCGCGAGAAACGATCGCTCCAGCTTGAATCCCGCGCTTTGCGGATCAGTTTTGTTACCGGCGACGAGCGCGCCCCACAAATACGGCATCATCGCCGCGTGCAAATTGTCGCTGACCTTGAGCGTCACTTTCACGTCTTGCGAGAGCGGCGGCGAAACGTGTCGAGCGACGACGTTTTGCGCTGCATAGGTGCGCGTCAGACTTGCAGCGTCCGGCAGCGTATTGCTGCCGCCGTGCAGAACCCGCACGCCTGCTTGCGATAGTGCCTGCTCGAGCGCAATTTCGGCGAACCGTCGCGGAGAAGGCACCGGATAGTCGTACAAAATGGATGGCGAATCGCTCGGGAAGACGCCCGTTATCGTGACGCGCCGGTTGCCGGCCGCGTCTTCCACGTCGGAAGTCATGTTCGTCGTGTTCGCAGAGCGCGGCGCCCCGGTCGTCGCGCCGTTGACGAACGTAACGTACGGCGTTTGCGGCGACACCGAAATTCGGACTGCATCGCCGGCCGCTGCACCAGGGCTGACCGTTACGTCAACGACGTTGTCGTTCACGGCGATGGGAGCCACGGTGGTTCCGGTTCCGAGCTCCTGGGTCGTGTCCGGAAACAGCGAATCGTCAACCAGGACGCGTCCGGTGACGGCTTTGATGTCGCGCGCCGATATTTGCCGTGCGAACTGCGCAAGTACCGCCAGAGGATCGCCGGACACGGCCTTGGTATCCACGCTTCCGCCGTACGCGTGGTCCTCGTTTTCGAATGCCAGCGTATCGTTGGGCTGAACGCGGTTCGAAAGATTCGGATCTCCCGCCGCGCGCAGGATCAGGTCGCCATGCAGCGTGCCCGCCGCATCGACGTTACCGTCGCGATACACGATTGTCGTAAAGCGATAGCCGGGTCCCAGCAGCGCAAGCGAGGTGCCTTCGGTGAGCAGCTTCGTCGTGGATGCGGCCACATAGTATTTGTCCGCATCGCGGGAAAACGCCATCCGATGCCGGTCGAGGTCGTAAAATGCTATTCCCAGCTGCGATGCGCGCAGGGCCGGCCGCGCTAGGATCGTCTGTACGTCCGCAGCCATCCGGCTTTGCGGCGCGGCGGCGGCCGGCGACGCAGCCGTTACGCCGACGGCGACAGCCAGCATCCCGGCAAAACACTTCATCGCGCGCGACGCGCGGCGCACGGACTCACGGCGCTTCAATCTCCTGGTAGGAGCGCTCACCGGTCTGCGGATTATAGCGCACTTCGATGAGTTTGCCGGAGTTCGGATCGATGAAACGCTCGCCGGTTGCCTGCCATGAATCGCTCTGCCGCACGCGCGGGCGGTAATGCCGCTCGAACAGCAATCCGGCGATTACCAGGGCGCCGACGATGCACAACTGCAGACCGCCCAGCGACGCGCCCCTTGCCGTCAGCAGATAGATTCCCACAGCCAGCATCACCGCTGCCGCAACCAGCACGAAGGCGCGCAACATCTATGCGCGTTCCAGCGTTACCGCCGTGCCGTATGCGACGATTTCGCTCATCGTGCCAATCTCCGAGGAATCGAAGCGCATCATGATGACGGCATCGGCCCCCATCGTTTGCGCGTTCTGCACGAGCCTATCCACGGCGTGCCGCCTGGTTTCTTCCAGCAGTTGCGTGTACTCGCGTATTTCGCCCCCGAGGATGGAACGCAGTCCGGCCACGATGTTCGAGCCCAGGCCCCGGCTGCGTACGACTACGCCGAAGACTTGCCCCTTGGTTTCATTGACGCGATATCCGGCGACGTTCTCGGTCGTCACGACAATCATGCCTACGCCACTTCACTATTCCGGATTGAATTCCCCGCGCAGGATCATTTGCTCCGATAGCTCGCGCGCAAGACGATAGCGACCGCGCTCTTCTTCGCCGGTTTCAGGCGGCAACTCGTCCAGGATGCGCTGCAGCTCCGCATCGAACGCTGCGCTGAGCGAGTCCGGCGTATATGCGCCCGGATGGCGCAGGCGCTGCGCTATCATCAAGCGGTAAATGCGATCCGTTGCCAAGTCTTCCATGTAGCCGTCGAGCAGACTCGCACCGCGTCCCGAAAGCACGCCATGGCGATAGCGGATCGCCGTGCGTATCGCGGCCCGCGTGCCTTCCAGCGTCGTGCTGCCCACGCCGGCGGGTGCGGGGCGCAGATCCGGCGTTAAGCTGAGGTTTTGCGGACGTTTGCCGAGCTGATTGGGGTTCGGAAATTGCGCGACGGCGATTTCGTTTTGATCCGGATGACCGGTCCAGGCGCCGTCCATCAAGCAGCCTGCTTCGTTTTTCTTGTCGCGAGCGAGGACTTCCAAGGCACGCTCGTTGAGCTGCGGATCCTCTCGGCTCGGGTAGAGCGCGGTCATGCCGCCGATCGCGAGCATTCCGTGCTTGTGACAGACGTCCGGAATCAGCGTGCGCAGGCGCTGAAAGAACGCAACGTCGATTGGAATCGTGTTGCGATCCGGGAGCACCCATCGAGGATCCGCGAGATTGTAGTGAATCAGACTCGCCATGTAATCCCAGCGGCCCAAATTCAAGCCGAGTAAATAATTGCGCAGATTATAGGTGAACTCTTCCAGTTCGTAAGCCAGCGGATGCGCTTCGACCAGCGCCATGCATTTGATGGAATTCTCGGGCCACGCTTTGGCGGCGATGAGCGCATCGAACACGTCACGCCACCACAGGGCCTCCTGTGCGCACTCCGACTTTGGAATGTAGATGCAGAGCGTGCGGTTCGCGAGCCGCCCGAGGTCGAGCCGGTGCGCCAGCAGCGCGAGGTCAAACAGCGATGCGCAGGTTGGCTCGGCGTAGACGCCGGCCTGCGAAAGATGCAGCCCGCGTACGCGATTCCACACGACCGTTGTGGTGCGTTCGATGCCGACCGTGCGATTGCGCTTGGCGTCGAAGTACTCGAGCTGTCCGTACAACGCCTGCACGATGTTGCCGTGACCCAGCAGGGTGTGCTCCCACGTGTTGACCATCGAGTCTTCCAGGTCGAGCATGACGCCGGGCGCGCCGGAGTTGAGCATCTTGACGACGAGCTCGGCGTCGTCGGCCGGCCCCGTCATTTGATTGCGCTGATCCGCACACCAATCCGGCAACGCAATTCGCCAATCGGTCGGGCGGTTTTTGGCGGCGTGCAAGTACGTCGGCAAAACCCCTTGCTGCGCACGCTCGAGTAGGAGTTGCCGGTGCGCTGCCAAGTCGTGCGCGCGCGGCGTGAACCGTTCGTGCAGCGGACGATAGAACGTGTCGAATCCGGCCGGCAGGTCGCGTTCGGCGGTGAAGCCTGCCGGCGCGGCGTTCATGCCCGTCGCTGGGAGCGTGTGGATCGCCATCATGCTACGGCGCCTTCCGAACGGCTGCGGCAAGGTTCGGCAAATTGTTCTTCCTCGGTTGACCCGTTCAAGGCAGTCGTCGACGACGTGCCTTCGGAAACCACGCGCGCGATCTCGTCAAAGTACCCGGTGCCGACTTCGCGTTGATGCCGGGTTGCCGTATATCCTAACGGCTCGCTTGCAAACTCGCGTTGTTGGAATTCGGCATACGCGCTCATTCCGCGTTCGTTGAAATCGCGCGCCAGTTCGAACATGCTGTGATTGAGGGCGTGAAACCCGGCAAGGGTAATGAACTGGAATTTATAGCCCAAGGTGTTGAGTGTCCCGCGGAAAGCTGCAATGCTGTCCTCGTCGAGTTTTTTCTTCCAGTTGAACGACGGCGAACAGTTGTATGCGAGCAGTTTGCCCGGGAACGCTGCATGGATAGCGCCGGCGAATCTACGCGCTTCGTCGATGTTCGGTTCCGACGTTTCACACCAAATCAAGTCGGCATACGGCGCGTAAGCCAGTCCGCGCGCAATCGCGGCGTCGATTCCGCCCCGAATGCGGTAGAAGCCTTCGGCGGTCCGTTCGCCCGTGCAGAACGCTCGATCGCGGACGTCGACGTCGCTGGTAAGAAGTTGCGCGGCGTTTGCGTCCGTGCGGGCGACGATGATCGTCGGTACGTCGAGCAGGTCGGCAGCAAACCGGGCGGCGACGAGATGGCGAACGGCTTGCTGCGTAGGTATCAGCACCTTGCCGCCCATGTGGCCGCATTTTTTCTCCGAGGCGAGCTGATCTTCGAAATGCACGCCGGCCGCGCCGGCTGCGATCATCGCCTTCGTGAGCTCGAACACGTTGAGTGCTCCCCCAAAGCCGGCTTCCGCGTCGGCGACGATCGGCACGAACCAGTCCGTGTCGCGCTTGCCTTCGCTGCAGTCGATCTGATCGGCACGCTGTAGAGCATGGTTGATGCGCTCGACGACCGACGGTACGCTGTTGACCGGATACAGACTCTGATCCGGATACATCTGTCCGGCGACGTTCGCGTCGGCGGCGACTTGCCAGCCGCTCAGGTATATCGCTTTGAGTCCCGCCTTGACTGCCTGCACGGCCTGATTTCCGGTAAGGCATCCTAGCGCCGCGACCGGATCTTGCCGATGCAGAAGGGCCCACAGGCGTTCCGCTCCCAGGCGCGCCAACGTGTATTCGATGTGGACTGAGCCGCGAAGCCGCTCCACAGCGCCGGGAGTATAGCAACGCCGAATTCCGTCCCACCGCGGATTGGCACGCCACTCATGAGCCAATGTTGTTGCGGTCGATGCAGTCGTCACGCTGAACTCCTTCACTTGAAACCCCGCGGCTCCAGTCGGCCGGGTTTTTGGACCGCTCCAATTGGATGACAACCTTTGTTCCGTTGGATGAGGTCCGATAGTGAGAGACAGGCTATCAAAGCGAAGGCGGCAAGTCAAGCGCTCGTAGCCAATCATCGATACGTGAACGTTTCAATATCGGCGCTGCGACCCGACGACGTCGACACCGCCGACCGCGTCATGCGAACCGCCTTCGGCACATTTCTGGGAGCGCCGGAACCGATGCTCGTGTTCGGCGACGCGGAATGCGTTCGCCCGCGCTTTGCTGCCGCGCCGGCGTGGGCATTCGCGGCAAAATCCAACGGCGAAGTGATCGGATCCAATCTCGTAGCGAGATGGGGAAGCTTCGGCTTCTTGGGCCCCCTCACGGTACGGCCCGACTTTTGGGATCGGGGCGTCGCCAGTGCATTGCTGGAGCCGGCCATGAAACTATTCGACCAATGGGGCCTGCGTCAAGCGGCGCTCTTTACTTTTGCAGACAGCCCTAAACATATCGGGCTGTATCAGAAATTCGGATTTTGGCCGCAATACCTGACGGCGTTGATGAGAAAGCCGATTGCCTCGCAGACGCAAGCCACCTTTGCCACCTATTCTGCCGCGCCGCCCGGCGAGCGCGAATCACTGGAGAATGCTTGCCGCCAGGTGACCGATGCGATCTTTGCCGGGCTCGACGTTACGCACGAGATCCGTTTTACCGACGCGCAAAAGCTCGGCGACACCGTTTTGCTTTACGACGATTCGGAGCTGACCGGCTTTGCCGTCTGCCACTGCGGAGCGGGCGAAGCAGGCAGCGGAACATGCTACGTCAAGTTCGGCGCGGTGCGCTCGGATCGCGATGCCGAAGAACGTTTCGCGCGGTTGCTCGATGCCTGCGAGGCACTCGGCCGCCGGCACGGCGTCGAGCACATCCTTGCGGGCGTCAACACCGCGCGCAGCGGCGCGTATCGCAGGATGCTCGCGCACGGGTATCGCGCCCGAAGCATGGGCGTGATTATGCAAAAGCCGAACGAGCCGGGATACTGCAGGTCAGAGGTATACGCGATTGACGACTTGCGCTGACCGCCGCCCAAATGCCAAGAAATCCGCCCGGAGGCGGATTTCTTGCTTTGCGCGTGCGCTGTCGACGCTCTACTTGAGGATGGCGCTCGGAGCGGCTGCCGAAGCGGCGTTGTTGATTGCCGGCAGGCCGAACGAGTTTTCTATCATGCGAAGGATCGAATAGTGGTTCACGTATTGGCTGTAACGGCCGGGCTTGATCATCGGTCCTAAAACGACCGTTGCGATTTGGTTGCTGGAGTATTCGTCGCCCTCGCCCTCGTCGAACGTGATGATCAGCATGCCGTCGTTGGCGTTGTCGTACGAGAGAATCGAGGGAACGGTGCGCTGGAGCCAGCTATCCATCTGTGCGTCGCTTCCATCGTGCCCGTCGTCGATCAGGTTGGGAACGATGAAGTTGATGTTCGCGCTGACTGCATCGCCGGGAACGAAGTTCTTGAGCGAGCTGAACGGGATATTCGTAAAGTTCGCGGGCACGAAATGCCGGCGTCCGTATTCGCCCGAGATGCAGATGTTGGACGAAGGCAGATCCTCGGCGTAGTTGTTGATCGTGATGCCTTTGGCCATGGCTTCGGTGTAGAGGTTTGCGCTCGAGGACGTAGCGGGACACGCGTCGCTCGATAGTCCTTGAACCGATCCGGAGTACAGCCCCATGTAGTTGGGCTCGGAAGGATGCGAGACGCCGTGGCTGTTCGTGAGCAGCGCGCCGGAATTGAACAAGCTGTTCAGATACGGCAGCGTCGAGTTACCCACGACCTCGTCGTAACCGCGGTTTTCCAGGATGATCAGCGAGATGTGCTTGATACCGTTGCCGGATGGTGCGGCCGTCGGTCGCGCAGTCGGAACCGGGGTGGGGGCGTGCGTCGGGACCGGGGTGGGCCGCGGCGGCTGCGGGGTCGGCTTGTTGGTCGGCTGCGGAGTCGGCTTGGGCGTGGGCGCGTTGGTGGGCGTCGGCTTGGGATCCGTCACCGGCGTCGGCGTCGGCACCGGAGGTTTGGTCGGGCCCGGCGTGGGCGGTCCAGAGCTGGGCGTCTCGCTTTGCGTGAACGAAGAACCGCCTTGCGTTCCGACGTCGAACGCGAACGCCTGGCTCGAACGCATGCGGTTGGCCAGATAAAATTTGACTGCGACCTTGTCGGTTGGATCGACGTTCACGGCCGCGCCGGTCACCGTAAACGTTTTGACTCCGGCGGTGCCGAGCGAAACGTTGACGTGAGACGTGCCGATGACCGAACGTCCCTGGTGATCCTCGCCGCCGTCCGCGTTCGCGTCCACGCGGTAGACTTTGACTGCGACGATCGAGATGTTCGCGTTGGGCTGGGTGACGTTCAGATTCGCCGTATAGTTCTGCGCGGATAAGAATGACGAGTTGATGGAGTTTGCAGAAATCCAGCCCCATGTGTCGATTGCCGGCGAAGGCGGCGCGACGATCGTTTCGTTGCGATGGGCGTATGGAGAACTGGCGGCCATCGTCTGGCTTACGTCACCGCGCTCGCCCTCGCTCATGTCGAAAAGCTGCAGCGGAGCGCCGTTTCCCGTAGGGATCAGCGTCAGGCCGGAAGATACCGCGAGCGTCCCTGCCGACTGCGCGCCGGAGCCCGGCTGGGTCGAGGGCGTAAGCGGGGATGTTCCGATGGGGGGCGTGAGGCCTGTGGGAGATGAACTGCACGCTGCGACCAGTGCTGCAAGCGTGATGAAGGAGGTGGCCCGAAGGGCGCAATACGCAAACTTTGCCATAACCGCGAAATCGGCATGTGTTGGGCTTCAGTTAAGGCGCTTTACCGATCTTTAACGTGTTCTGCCTTGTTTTTCCCGACCTAGACCCCGCTTGCTCGCGGCATTACCGTCGGCTCGCTGTCGATCGAGCCCAATGTTGACACGCCATGCCGGTCACGCTTATGGTTTGACTCGTGTTCATCGTGTAGGATATTGAAGGGTACATGAAACCGAGTCTCTTGATGCACGGGCGTTTGAGCCGTTTAACAGTAACGGCCGCAATGGCGTTGGCCTTGCCGCTCACCATGGGCGCCGCGCCGTCGCCGCAGCCCGGCAACGATTTGCGCGAAAGCTACGAGCTGCTTTCGACCACGTATTACTCGAAGGTCGATACGCAAAAGCTGTTGGACGGTGCACGCCAAGCGCTCGCGGACGAAGCGCACCGGCGCGGATTGCACGTCACCATTCCGGTGCTGCGCGACCAAGGCAGCGCGCAAGCCAACGTCGATCAGCTCGCTTCCGCAATCGAACATTTTGAAAGCGCCGCGCATCAGCCGCCGACGTTGCTCACCTATCAGGTCATCGACGCGATGGCCAAATCGTTGGGCGACCGGTACACCGCTTTCTTCACGCCCGACCAATACCGGCAATTCAATCAAGAACTCGACCCGGAAAAGATCTCCGGCATCGGGGTGTTGATCCAACCCGATCCGGCCAGCAAATACGTGCGCGCGTATTACGTCGTTCCCGGCACCCCGGCCGAAAAAGCCGGCCTGCAGTCGGGCGACGTTCTGACCAGCGCCGACGGCGTTTCGATGAAAGGCTACGGCGCCGAGCAGGCTACGAAACTGCTGCGCGGCAGAGCCGGCACCGCCGTGCGGGTCGCGGCCATGCGCGGTGGCAGACCGATCGGCGTTCTGACGATCACGCGTTCGGAGGTTCAGCCGCCGACCGTCATCTACAAAATGCTGCCCCAGCAAGTCGGCTACATTTGGATCTTGGCGTTCGGCCGCGAGACGCCCGACGAATTCGCGCTCGCGCTGGATCGTTTGCAAAAATCCGCCGTGCGCGGCTACGTGATCGATCTGCGGGACGACGGCGGGGGCTACGTGAATTCCGCGCTGGACATCAGTTCAAAATTCATCAACGGCGATCCGCTGCTGACCATTGAGGAGCGCGGCTCGCACACGACGACGATCGATTCGGGCTCCGATGCTCTGCCGCAGAAACCGATGGCCATTCTGGTCAACCGGAACACGGCTTCGGCCTCGGAGATCACCGCCGGAGCGCTGCAGGACGACGGCATCGGCGTGCTTGTCGGTGAAAAAACGTTCGGCAAAGGCGTCATGCAGTCGCTGACGGCGCTGCCCGACGGCGCGGCGATCAAGATCACCACCGCGCACTATCTCACGCCGAAAAACCGCGACATCAACCTCAAAGGCATCGCTCCCGATTACGCGGTGCCGGAAAACAAGGATGCGCGTTTCGGAGAGATTGAGCACGACGCCCAACTGCAAGCGGCGCTCAGCATCCTAGCCAAAAAAATCGCCGACGCCAAACCGTAGCCCGCGAATTAGCCGCCGGCCTCCAAGCGTTTGATCAGCCGCACGCGGGTGCCGCCGTGCGAGTAGCTGATGTCGTTCATCAGCGTGCGCATGATGATGGTGCCGAAGCCGCCGGCGCGGCCGGAGTCGAACCCGCGGCCGCTGTCCTGGATCTCGATCCGCAGCTCGCCGTGTTCGAACGAGCAGTGCACCGAAAAGCCGCCGCCGTGCGGACCCCGTCGACCGTATTGTGACGCATTGAGAAGCGCCTCTCCGCTCGCGGTTTGAATGTCGGCAGCTTCGGCTTGGCCGAAGCCGCACAAACGCGCGAACGAAACTATCGCACTGCGTGCGAGAACGATGCTGCGCGGATCGTTGGTAAAGGCGGCGTGATACAGAGGCGACAATGCCCTCTTACGGTATCGCGGCGCGATTAGCGAAAAACGGGCCGCCGGGCCCTGCTGCATTAGGTCTTCCGAGAAGGGGGTATTCCGGCCCAGTTGCGGCAACGTTACGGCCGACTGGAGGGCCTTGCGTTTATGCGTCATCGGGTTTGCACGTGGACATCGGCTGCGCGAATTGCCGTCGTTGTGGCAGCGATTCTCATCGGTTCGCTCGCGCTGGTGAACGCTCGAACGTTCGGTGCCGCGAAAAGTTCGGCTGCGCTGCGCGCGGCGCTGCAGCGCGACCTCAACGTCTATCTCGAGACACGCGGTGCCAAAGAGCATCTATCCTCGCTTTCACTCTCGCTGAGTCTTTCCAAATCGCAGCCGATAATGAACGTTACGGCAGGGACGACGAAATATCGTGCCGGCGCGCCGGTGACGCCCGCGAATCTGTATCAAATCGGCAGCAATACGAAGGCATTTACGGCCGTGGCGGTTCTGCGGTTGGAGGCGCAGGGACGCTTATCGATCGATGCTCCGATCGGGCGGTATTTACCGCAGTATCCCGCATACGCCAAACTGACGCTGCGCCGTCTGCTCAACATGACCAGCGGACTTGAATCTTACGATAACACGCCGGCCTGGGAACGGATGATCGCGCAGCACCCGATGCAGAATTTTTCAGCGGATCGGTTCATTCGGCTCGTGTATCCCTCGATAAAATATCCGCCCGGCACCAAGTACGCGTACTCCAATACCGGCTATCTGCTCGCGCAAGAGATCGTTGCGGCTCGCAGCCGGAGCAGGAGCTTCGATACCGAGATCGCTCGCATAATAGCCGGTGCCGGTTTGAAGAATACGTTTTACACCTCGCACCTTTATCCGCCGGCCGTGGCCTCGCGAGTCGTGGCCGGCTACTACGAAAACGACGAGCCGGGATTGCGAAAATTCCTGGGCAAAGACGTCAGCGGCTTCAGCTTATCCTGGGCGCAAGGCGCGGGTTCGATGGTTTCCACGCCGCAGGATCTCACCAAGTGGGCGCGCTTGCTGTATCAAGGTACGACGCTGTTGCCGGCTAGGCAAAAGCGCGAGCTGCTCGGCTTGATCTCGCTCAAATCCGCAAAGCCGCTGGCGACCCCGACGGCAAACGATCCGGCCGGATTCGGGTTGGGCGTCAGCCGCCGGTACGACCCGAAGCTGGGTTCGTTTTGGTTCTATCAGGGCGAAACGCTTGGTTTTCGCGCGGCGCATCTGTACTTTCCGGACTCTGACATGGTGGTATCGATTTTTGCCAACAGCCGCCCCGTAGAGTCCGACAGCAAACTGCCCCAGCTGTTTTCCAGGATATACGCGACGATTCAGGCGAGCAAGCCGCGCTAGACGCTTTATAGACGCGCGGACCCCTATCGTGGGGTCATGAAGACTTTTGCTATGTGCTGCTAGCGTCGCCGGTTTGCTGTTGGCCGGCTGCGCAGGCAGCTCCAACACACCGCCGCCGCCTCAGCAGCTTCCCCAGAGTTGGATCCTTCAAGCCGGCGCCGCTTCGCAAGACGAGGCATTCCAGGGCTTGGAGTTCTATCCGAAAACCGTCACCATCGATGCCGGCGATTCCGTAACGTGGAAATTTCCGGCGGGCGAACCGCATACCGTAACCTTCTTAGGCCCGCGCACCAGCCCGCCGCCGCCGAGCGATCCTAGCGCGCAAGCTCCCGCGGGCGGTTCAACGTATGACGCAAGCACCTACACGAGTTCGGGATTCGTCGCGGGCGGCAAGACGTACACGCTGACGTTCACCAAGCCGGGAAGTTATACATACTATTGTCTGATCCACGGCGACATGGTGGCAACGCTCGTCGTGCAGCCGAAGGGCACGAGTTATCCGCAAACCCAGGCGCAGCTGGATTCATCGGGCACCACGATGATGCAGGCCGATCTGCAAACCGCCGCCGCTGCCGTTCAGCTCTTTCCATATGCGAGCGGCGGAACGCATCTGGCCGCCGGCATTTCAACTACCCTCGGCGTTGCACCGCCGGGTCCGTCGAGCGTGGTGCGTTTCCTGGACGGACCATCACTCAAGGATTCGAACGTCACGGTCGCAGTCGGCACCACGGTGACGTGGACGAATCTCGACGCCAATCTCCCGCACACGGTGACGATTCCTCCTGCGGGACAACCGGCTCCGGAAATGTCGCCATTTTCACCGCCGTCGGGAGGCACGACGTATGATGGAACCGCGCTGGTGAATTCGGGTCCTCTCATGGCGGCCCAAAACTACAGCTTGACCTTCACAAAGCCCGGGACGTACACCTATTACTGTCTGTTCCACGACGGGCCTGAAGGCATGATGGGCACGGTAACGGTCCAATGACGACCCGCGTGCGCGATCAGCTCGAAAGCTTTGCGCAAACCTTTGCGCAGGCATGGAACGCGCACGATGCAGCGGTGCTGTGCTCGCTGTACGCCGCTGACGCCGACTTCGTCGACGTCAGCGGCGCGATGCTGCACGGAAGGGATGCGATCGCCGCTCGCCATCACCGCTGGTTCGAAACGATATTCGCCGCAAGCAGGCTAACCATTACGACGGTGAAGGTTCGGCTGGTGACGCGCTGCGCCGCTGCAGTGCACGGATTGTGGAGCATGCGCGGGCACGGCAATCAGGACGGAGAATGGCTTCCGATTCGTACAGGTCTCATTTTGTTTGTCGTAACGAAACAAAACGGGACATGGCACGTCGTGCTTTCGCAAGCCAGCACGCTGCCGCCCGTTACGCCGTTGTGAGATCGAAACGCGCGGCGTACGGAGTAAACCATGCGTGAAGCGGGTCGGAAACGTCAACTGCTTCTTCGATCAGCCGGTTGAAAATGAAGCGTTCGAAGGCATCCAGCGAACGTTGGTCCGCTATATTCAAACGAATCTCGTTGCGGCGCCGGACGGCCGCTTTGGTGAATTCTCGTGACTCGGCATCGTATCCGAGCATTCGCAAAAGTTGCCCGGCGGACCACAGATACACTTGCGGGTGAATGTAATAGGATTCAAATTGCGTACGCCGTAGACGTATCGCCTGCGCACAGCGTTGCGCCTCATCGATCCGATTCGCCGCCGCATAGGCCAAGCCCAGAATGAGCGGCTTGTGCACGGCGCCCGCCCCGAGTGCATCGTACTGCGGAGAAGGCATGCCGGCCGCCTGCTCCATGAGAGCGATGCCCGCGCCTAGCTTGCCTTGTCCGACTCGAATTTCGCCCGCTAAACTCAACGCGGACGAAGTGGCGATACGCTGTTGTTCGAGCGTCGCCAGCGCACCGGCTAAGAAAGAATCGGCACGTTCGAGATCTCCGGACCACACCATCGTATTGGCGAGATTGGCTTGAATCGAAGCCGCCATGTCCCGGGCGTCGCACGCCCGTGCCGCTGCCAGACCCTCCATGCCGTATTCGACGGCCTTGTCGAAATCTGCGCAGCGGTTTTCACACATCAGTTGCCAGTTTCGAACCTTTGAGAGGTCGCGCAATCTTCCGGTTAGTGTCGTGATCTCCGCACTGCGCCGCAGGTGCGATTGTGCCAACGAAATCAGCATCCGGCGCGTCGCCGCGGCACCGATGGACCTGTGCGCCAGCGCCTCGAGCCAGATGTCGCCGGCGTCCTTAGCGCACTGCAGCATCGTTTCGCCCGATTGCTGCGCTGCGGCCGGATCTCGATCGAGAAGGGCTCCGCACTCGATGAATGCGAGCCGAGCACGAATCCGCGCATCCACACTTCCGCCCAGCTGCACGCGAGCGCTTTCGACGTCGGCGGTGATCTGTTCCAGCGGTTCGCCGGCCGTGAGCGATACGGCGTAAAGCGCCGCCAAGCAGCGTAAGGTGCCTTCGAGGTCACCGTCGCGCGTAAGCATGCCGAGCGCCTTCTGCAGCGTCGTCTTGGCCTCGTGCACCTCGCCGGCACGGCTGAGGAATTCGCCCATTCGCAGTTCGTAAGCGGCGGCGTACGCCGGTGCCGACTCCACGAACCGGCCCAAGCGTTCGATTGCGCTCCGCTGATATTCGGTCGACTCGCCGCTCGAGAAGTCTACGTCACGCGCGAGCGCATGCGCGAATTCCGCGCTTCCCAGGCGTTCACCCAGCGCTCGCATCTCGTCGAGATATCGTACCTGTTCGACTCGCAAAGCCTTGCGTTCGGCTGCGAATTCCAACACGCGAAGCGCACGAAACCGGCCGGCATCATCGCAATCGCCCTGATGCGCCTTTTTCGCAAAAGCTTCAGCTTCGTCGATTGCGTACACGGACAGCGCGTGTTCGGCTGCGGCCAGATATGCATCGCCGGCTTCACCAGCCATCCGTGCGATTTCGAAGTGGCGCGCGGCATTTGCGGCCACCTCGGCAAAGCGCTGGGCATACAGTTCGCGCATCGCATACCCCACCCGGGCGTGCGTCGTGCGCATCGCATCTGCGGCGATGTCTTCGTAGATTGCCTGTCGAATCGAGCTCGTGCACGAACTCGAACTCGTTCACCGCAGCGCCTTGCCGCACGAAATGCGCTTCCAGAAGTTTAGCAAGCGCGAGAATCAACTCGCCCTCGCCCATGCCGGTCACTTGCGCGAGCAGTTCGAACTGCCAAGAACCGCCGGCCACTGCGGCAGTCTTTAGTACGCTGCACGCCGTTTCGTCCAAGCGCTGCAACCTCCGGCGCACGATCTCGGCAATCGATGCGGGAACGCGCTCGAAGTCCGTTTGCGCGAGCTCGCGAACGATCTCCACGACGAAAAGCGGATTGCCTGCGCTGCGCTCGTAGATCCGTCGTAGGATCTCTGCGCTTAACCGGCGGCCCGCGTGCGCGCATGCGAGCGTTTCGACGTCTTCCCGGCTGAGCGAGCTGAGCGCGAGGTTGGTGAAACGCCGCGTTTGCGCGAGATGCCGGCGCAGCATTCGAAGCGGATGGCCTCGACCGACTTCAAACTCGCGGTACGTACCGACAAAGAGCACGCGCGCGGCGATCAAGCGCGGGATCATGTACGATAGCGCGTCCATTGTGGCGCTGCCCGCCAAATGCAGGTCTTCGATCGCGATGAGCAGCGGCGCCTTTCGCGAAAGGCGTTCCAAAAGGTCCGCGAGCGCCTCGAAAAGCCGCAGTCTTTCGTCCTGACTCGGCGCGGCCGCAACGGTGATGGCGGGATGCAGCTCGGGCAGCAGAATCCCCAGCGCTTCACGCTCGCGCGTCGAAAGTTTCTGCGGCGTTACGTTCTCGACTGCGGTACGCGCGATATTGATGAGTGCACTGTAGGGCAAACTTTCGTGTTCGGCGACCGAGCCTTCAAGGTCCAAGGCACCCGTTTGCGTCAGGCCGTCTCGCAGCGTCTGCAGCAGCGTCGACTTACCGATTCCGGCCTCGCCGCCGATGAAGACCGCTCTGCCTTCACCGCGCGCCGCGCGCTGCCACTCATCGCGCAGCGTCGCGCTTTCATTGCGCCGCCCCACCAGCGTACGCGTACCCTCCTTTGTCGCCTGCGGACCCGGTGAAAGCGCAGTGGACTGGCGGATGCGCTCGTACAGCGCGGTGGTTTCCGCGAGCGGTACGGTTTGCAGATCCTCGTCGAGCCGTTGCGCGAACCGTTCGTATTCCCCCAGCGCACCGGCCCTGTCGTGCAGAAGTATGCGTATTTCCATGGTCGTGCGTAAGGCGTCTTCGCGCCACCTGTCGACGGCGAGCATCAGTTGCGCGTACTGCAGCGCTTCCACGTATGAGGCGCGCGAGCGCGCTTCGGACGTCAATTGCGAAAGATTGGAGAGCTGAAGCGTGCGCAAGCGCTCACGATGGAACTCTATCCATTCCTCGCTGCAGCGTTCGTACAGATCGCCGCTGTATAGGCGTACCGCCCTCGCTCGCAGATCGCGGTCGCGGCTTTCAGTCTCGAATGTCTCCACGTCGAGCCAATAGGGGCTCTCCGGGTTCCATGCGACGGTTTTTTGAGAGATGGCAAGCCAAGGCGCCGCGGGCGCGTTAGGGAGCGCTCTGGCTAAATA
Source organism: Vulcanimicrobiota bacterium (assembly GCA_963777315.1). GTDB lineage: Bacteria > Vulcanimicrobiota > Vulcanimicrobiia > Vulcanimicrobiales > Vulcanimicrobiaceae > CAVYEM01. Next base: position 69,094 of record CAVZQC010000002.1, on the reverse strand, counting down.
GTGCAGATGGCGGCGTAGGTTCGCGAAGGCCGAAACCTGATCGGCATCCGGCCAGAAAACGCTCGCGAGCTTTTCCCGCGCAAGCGGAGCGCTGCGGTGCAGCAGGAGATATGCCAACAGGGGCAGCGTTTTCGGCGGAGCGCTGAACGGACGCGTTTCACCGGCCCATTCGAAATGTGGCTCTTCAAAGAGATAGATGCGAAGTTGGTCCGACGCCATGGCGCCTTACCGTCTTCGAGGAGGGATGCGCGACGTTCCCGCCGTGCCGCGTTTGCCAATCGACTCACCCTGCGGCCGCCTCAAGGCTGGACTACTTTACGCTCTTTCGGCAGGCTCGGCATGCCGGGCATGCGTAGTTCGAACCGTGGTCGATGCCGGACTTCGCATCCATTTGCTCGGTCAACCGCGCTTCTTCTACGACGGCGAACCGTACGGGTTCCACAGCCGCCCGCGAGCGCTCGCACTTCTCGTCTTCTTTTTGCTCAACCGTGGCGCGCATTTGACGCGCGATCTCGTTGCGTTCTCGATCTGGGCCGATGACAGCGAGGCCGACGCGCGCGCCAAACTCCGGCGTCATCTGTACCAGCTGACGAACGCGCTTCCGCCCTCCGCCGTTCCATACGTCGTTTCGGTGGAAGACACGATCACCTGGAACGAAGAGGCACGCGTGTGGGTGGACGTCGACGAGTTCGAGCGCAGCGTCGGCGATGAAGCCCGCTGGGTCGATGCGGTCGAGTTATACGAAGGCGATCTCGCGCTCGCGATTTACGACGACTGGATCGAGCCGATCCGCGAACGCTTGCGTCGCGCCTATATCGGAACGCTTGAACGCCTGCTTTTTCGGGCGCGCAGCCGCCGCGAGTTCACGCCCGCCATAGGATACGCGGAGCGCATCTTGACCAACGATCCATGGCGCGAAGATACGCTGCGCCAACTCGCGTCGATTCGCTACGAAAGCGGCGACCGCGCGAGTGCGCTGCGCGAGATCGACCTTTTTGCTCGACGGCTGGCCAGTGACGTGAACGCGGAGCTCATGCCGGAGACGCTCGCGCTTCGGGGCGTAATGCTGCGGGGCGGAGCGCTGCCCGACGCTGCCGCCCGCGGAACATTGGAACCGCAGCCGCCTGCAAACGTGCTGCCGTTCGTCGGACGCGCTGCGGAAATGGATCAATTGGCGCAGGCGTGGCGAACGACGTCGCTCGGACAGGGCGAAGTTGTGCTGATCGGGGGCGAAGCGGGCATCGGTAAAACGCGCTTGGCCAATGAAGTTGCACTGCTTGCGAACATCCAGGGCGGCCGCGTGCTTCGCGGAACTACGTCGTCGCCCGAACAAGTGCCGTATCAGCCGTTCGTCGAGGCCCTGCGGGACGCGCTGCCGCTCTTAACCGGCGTCGACGTGCGCCCAATTTGGCTTGCAGCTATTACCCCGCTCGTTCCGGAGTTAGCATTGCGCCGCGCCGACCTTCCGGCTCTCGCTGCCATTGACGCCGAGCGTGAGCGCTCGCGCCTTTTAGAAGGTCTGGCGGCGGTGGTCCAGGGGCTGTCGCGGCAACGGCCCTTGCTGTTGATTTTGGAAGACTTGCAGTGGGCCGGCGAGGCGACGTTGTTCGCGCTCGAATATTTGGCCCGGCGCGTGGGCGCTTTTCCCGCATTGATCTTGGCTACGTACCGCAACGAGCCCGGCGAGGCGGCGCGCACGATTCAACCGCTGCGCCGCAGACTGCAACTCGAAAACGTGGCAAATCATTTGCCGCTCGGCGGTTTGTCGACCCAGGCCGTTTGCGACTTGGCGCGCAGCCTTCCGGCGTTGATGCCGGAAGCCGATGCGATAGGCGCCCACGTGCACGCGGTCAGCGGCGGCAATCCCCTCTTCGCGGTCGAGCTCTTGCGGGAAAGCGCGGAATCCGGGGTGCGCGAAACCTCGTCGCGCTTTCTGCGGGCGATGATTGATGTTCGCACGAGCCGGGTTTCTGAAAATGCACGCAAGATCGGCGAGGTCGCGAGTGTGCTCGGCGCAACGTTCGACGCGGATTTGCTGCGCGAAATTTGCGGCTTGCCGGAAAACGCAGTGCTGGACGGCGTAAGCGAATTGCTCGGGCGCAATTTGGTGCGCGAAGTCGGCCGCGTGCATTTTGCGTTTGCGTTCAGCCACCACTTGATCGCGTCGGCGATGTACGAGGGTATGGAACCGCAGCGCCGGACGCAGTGGCACCGACGCGTCGCGATGACGATAGAACGGCTTTCGAGCGATTCCGATGAAGCGGCGGGTACGATCGCCTATCACTACGACAAGGGCGGCGAAGCCGAGCAAGCCGCGGCGTATTACCTGGAGTCGGCGAACCGCAGCTTTAAGATTTTCGCGAATCAGGAAGCGCTGACCGGCGCCACGCGAGGGTTGGAGCTGGCGCGCGAGCCGGAACAGCGTCGTGCATTGCTGGATTTGCGCGAACGGATTCTCGGACGGCTTGGAGATCGAGAGGCTCAGTGCGCGGACATCGATGCACTCGAACAGCTTGCGAACGACGACGATGCGCGAACCGATGGGTTGTGGAGGCGCGCGCAATTGGCGCGTGCACTCGGGGAACTTCCCGAAGAAGCACGCTATTTAGAAGAGTTTTCGCAGCGGACGGCTGCAGCGAACAATTCGGCACGTGAAGCGGCGGGGCTGCGCGCCGCCGCGCGCAACTTGATGCTGCGCTGCGAATACTCGCAGGCCGCAACCCGCGCAGAAGCTGCGCTGGAGATCGATCGCCGTCGTGACGACGCGCGAGGAGAAGTAGACGCGTTGTGCCTGCTCTCGGAGATCTCCGTGAACCGCGGCGAGGCTTCGGATGCGGAAAAGACCCTTCAAGACGCGCGCGCTCGCGCGCACGGCACGGAAGATCCGGTACTGATCGTCCGTGTCGCCATGACGTCGGCGGCAATTGCGATAATGTGCCGCGACTTCCCACGCGCACTGGCCGACTCAAAAGAAGCGCAGCGGCGCTATCGGGAGATCGGCGATCGCGAGGGCGAAGCCGAAGCGGGTACCCGTGTCGCTTCCGCGCTCTCCTTCCAAATGCGATTCGAAGAAGCAAGCGCGGAATTTTCGGCGGCGGCGGCGATCTATCGCGCGCTGGGCAACCGCCTGCAGTTGGCCTATCTGCTTTTCAATCAAACCGGAAGCCAAATCATATTGGGACTGTTGGACGACGCGCGTTCCTCGCTGACTACGGCGCTTGAGATTTTCCAAGCAGCCGATGATTGGCGCGGTCGCGCAGTCGTCCTAACCAATTTGAGCATGGTCCGTCTGCTGCAGCAAGTGCCGCAGGAGGCAAAAGCCCTTGGAACTCGTGCCGTAGAGGCCTCGCGCAAAATAACGAACTCCGTAATTGAGGCCGCGGCTTTGGCGAATCTGGGGAATGCTGAGCGCGAGCTCGGCGAGCTGGAGTGCGCGCTGCTTCATATGAAAGAGGCTATCGCAATACGCGAGCATTTCGCCGGCTCGGCAACCTTTGAAGAACTCGGCGATCTGGCGCTCGCGCAACTCAAAGCCGGCGACGCAGCGGCGCTGCAGACCGCCGACCACATCATGCTTCACGCGGATGCGTCGGGCGAAAACACCGTCTGGCCGCACTACTGCTTCTGGGCGGCCGCGCGGGTCTATCACGATGGCGGAGACGATTCCAAAGCCGCGGCGGCGTTGCAGCGGGCGCGCGATCGTGTTCGGGTGCAGCTCGCAGCCATGGCCGACGAGCGTTCCCGCGAGGCTTTCTGCGACTTGCCGTCGGTACGCGCTATTCGGGACGCTCAACGAGGGGTCTGGCCCTAAGAATTCGTGCGCCATGCCGGTCGGGGACGCTGGCGGGACGGCCCGTTGGTACCTTCGAGCACGTCGCTTACGGTTCCGGAGCGGAGCCTATGTATCGCACGAGGAGACTCGCAATGAGAATCAAGGCCTTCTTGGTAGCGGCGTTGGTCGCAGCGCCCCAAATACTTTCACCGGCTCAGGCTTTTGCGCAAATGAGCAATGCCCGAAACGGCTGCCTGAATCAATGGTTGTTCAACGGCGTTTGGCGCGCGCAGATCACGGAAGTCGAGCCGCTCGTTCAGAGCGGTAAGCAGGTCGGCTGGCAAGTGACCGAGTCCTGGCGCAACGGCACGCCGCGCGAACTTTCGCCGTCCGATTCAGCCATTAAAGCGGAGCAACTCGTGCTCTCGAACGGAGGGAGAATAGAGGCAGAGGCTCACCGGCAAGAGGGACTCTCTTTCAATACGCTGGCGCCATCGGGACAATACACGTACACGCAAACCTTCTTCGGCAGTAACATGACGGCCGACCCATCCGACAAACCGAAGGCGTTGGAGGTGTCGTTCGACGGAAAGGTCGTCGGCGCGTCCAACAAACCGCATTTCACGACGAACCGCTACAATTTTGACTACAACCTCACGTGCGTGGCGACCGGCGCGGCGGCGCAAGCAGAGGGCGGTTCCACGCAGCTCGCGGCGCAAAATGGCTGCATGAGCCAGTGGATGTCCAACGGCGTGTGGAGGATGCGCGTAACGAAGCTCACGCCATATCCCGTAGGCGCCAAGCCATCGGATGAAATCGGCTGGCTGGTGACGCAGACGTGGGTCAACGCGACGCACGGCAAAGTTTTTCCGGGCGGTTTACCGGACGTGGGCAACCGCGTGGCACCGACGAACGTGAGCGACGAGTTCCTCGCTACGAAGAATGGTAACAACGCTTCGACTTTCAACACGGTCGGCGGTTTCCACATCGGCCAGCGCAACGTTCCATTCATGCCCGGCGCACCGTACACGTTCGATCAGCTTATTTCTTGGAGCCCCTTCGACTCAACCGACACGCCAATCCGTTTGCTCGTGACGTTCGATACGGCTTCGCAGAAGAAAGTGAAGCTGAATTACCCGATCCCGCAGTATCACACGCCTGCGAACTTCAGAATAAACCTGACCTGCGGAACCGGAGCCTTAACCGCGGCACGATCCTCGTCGCAGCAGGAGCAAGCCGCACCGCAGGCGCAGCCGCAAGCCTCGCAGTCGCAATCGTCCCAGGTCGCGAGCACGCAAACGCAATCGAGCAGCACTACGGACTTAAAAGCCGATCCGTGCGCGATGCTCAGTCAGTCCGACGTTGCTTCCGCACTTCGAGTCGGCGTCGCAACCGTCGGAGTCCCGCAACATCCTTCGGCCAACGAATGTTCGTGGGCGATTGCCTCGCATGCCGGTGCGCCCGCGCGCAATGTGTTGCTGGTTGCGCAGACCGTCCAGTCTGCGCAGGGTGGATGCCGCGGGTTGGGGTGCCTGCGCGCGGTGTCGTCGCTTCTGGGAACGCATGGCCTGCCGGGATTGCCGGGACCCTTCGCGAGCGCGTTCACGGACGCGCAGATGATTTCCGGTCTGGGCGATAAAGCGTCGTGGAAAGACGGAAAACTCACGGTGATGAGAGCCGACATGGCGTTTCAAGTGCTCGTACACGGAACTGCATCGCCGGCGCTTGCGACCTCGGAAGCGCTTGCGCGCGACGTGTTGTACCGCGTTACGCCCTAGCGAGAATTCCTCCGGCCGCACGGCACGTTCTAAAACGCTTTCGCTAATTTGCCCACGCATCGGCCCAGTGCGGATCGTTCGCGCACGGCAACGGACTGCGCCGCGTAACGGTCTTCGTCGGATAGTTGTTGTAATCGGCGGTCTTGAGATATTCGATGAGAGCATACTCCGAAACCGGATTGGCCGATGGTTCAATCGGCTCGAGTATTTCAGGCACAGCGTAGTTAGGTTACACGTTGCGCGCGGCGGCGTCCCGTAGCGGATTGGCACACTCTTTTCGATTGCCGCTTGGGACACGGGGGAAACGGAGGAGCCGGCCTCGCGGCAAGGCCGGTTCCGGCGGCGGCGGCCCGTCAGGGACGCAGTGGGCCATTCGGGACGTGCGCTTTAGACCAGCGCCACTAGCCCATCGTCGCCGGCTCGTGCCATCGTAAGCATACCGTCGGCAGGAGGTGGTGTGCTTTCAATTCTGCGCCGCGTGCTGCGTAACCCGAAAAAATACGCCAACCGCGCCTTTTTGTCTTCACTGCTTCTGCATTTCCGCAAGCTGTTGTATTTTCGCGGCGTTTATGTTGTGCCGACTATGCTGCGGCGCATGATGGGTGCGCGCCCGTTGCACATCTACGTCTTTCCGCTGCCGATCGGTTATTATTTACTCGGCGAAGTCTACGTCACATGGAAGGTCTTTTGGTTTTGTAACCTCGCGATCACGGAGCATCCGGAGCGTGCGGATCTGGCAATCGCGTGGAATCCGTCCACGACGTACGCGCCTGACGAGGCAAAGCTGCAGTGCTTAGAGTCCTCGCTGCGCGTAATCAACGCCCGGTGTACCGACATTCGAAAATCCACGGTCGACGCGGCTCAGGAAGTTGCGTTCGGATACTCGCTGAGCATCGATCCCACGAGATACGCAGGTTCGATCGTCCGCAAGTCCGAGACGAACGGCGCGCACGACGGCTGTGTGCTGCATGGCCCGGTCTCGCAAGTCGAGCCCGGGTACGTTTATCAGCGCTTCGTTTCGTATCCAACGCCGACGGGCTTTGCGGAATGGCGCGTCTACATCGTCGGCAGTGCACCGGTGATGACCTCGGTAAGCTATCGTTCGGATGGAAATCGCTTCGCCGCGAAGAGCGACAGCTGCGCCCCAATGTCCATCGAAAATGCGTTTTCCGCCGACGAGCGCGCTCGAATGCAAACCTTCTGCCAACGGATGCACCTGGACTTCGGCGTACTGGACGTTCTTCGGGACGCTTCGGACGGCCGCGTCTACGTCAGTGACTGCAACCCCACAGCATGCGGGCCTTCGATGATGGAGCTGCGTTTCTCCCAACAAATGCAGATCATGCGCGTCGTTGGACGCGAATTCGAGCGCGAATACCTGGCACCATTGCGGTCGAAGAATCGAAAGCGCTTTGGGGCGGCGAAAAACCTGTGAGCAGCCGTACGCCGTAAGAGTCGACTTGAAATAACCGCGGAATCGCCTCTTGCACCGTCTCCATTTCTTTCAGAACTCGGTCGTGAGGCTATTTAACGACTCCCACGCCAGCACGCGCCGCGTGGCCCAGCCGTGCCGACGGGGGTCCTTCTACGACGTCTAAGGCGCTGGCGCAAGGCTCGAAACAGGATCACAAGCGGGCGTGCCCCCGCACCGATATGCATGTCCGTACGGTTTCAGTACACCGCATGAGTACAGTACTCACACGAAGCGTAATTTCGTGAAGGAGCTTTTTATGCGGCTATTTTCAAAAACGCTTGAGCTGCGTGGCCGGCTATTGGCCATGCCGTTTCTTTTGTGCGCGACGGCGGCGGCGAGCGCCGCACCCACTCCGGTACCCGGTGGCGCAAATCAAATCTCCGCGATCTCCGGTCGTGTCGGGCAGCGGGTGTTCAACGGCGTTCTGCGCGTGACCGTTCAAACCGTGCATGACGCCACCGCGGAGGACCATCCGGAAAAAGACCTCCCCTCGGCCGATCAAAAGATCATCGTGATGCGGGTGCTGCTGAGCAACGGCTGGCACGGAACGTTCGACGGTTTGATGGAGTATACGCTCGCGGACGCCGACAATATCACGCTAAAAGTGTCGCAGCCTTACGTACGTCCCGCGAATCTTTCAATCGAGCAAGGCGCATCGGCTCGGCAAACCGTTCACGTTCCGGCCGGCAAGGATTTCAAGCCGGTGAAGCTGCTGATCGAGTGCGGCGGCTGCGGCACGGACATGCGCTTTCGCCCTCTTCGAATCTCGATTCCACAGTAGCAAAACGACCGCCGGCCTGGTTAGGGCGCTAAACACAAAGGCGCGGAGGACTCAGCCGCACGATTCCGGCACTTTCTTTCATGCTCGACGTCCATTTGTTCGGACAGGCGAGGATCTGCGTCGACGGCGAACCGCTGAAGTTTGCCAAACGCAGCGTAACGCTCCCGATGCTTGCATATTTGGTCCTGCATCGCGACCAGCCGGTGCCCCGAGAGTTCCTCGCGTTCACGTTGTTTCCGGACGTGGAAGAAGGGAACGCCCTTAGCGAACTTCGGCGCTATCTCTATCTCGTTCAGAAGGCGCTTCCCGCAGCGGAAGCGCCTTGGATATTGAGCGACAACGAGACGGTTCGCTGGAATCCCCGTGCGCGTGCGCGCATCGACGCTTCGGAATTTGAAAAACTGGCTGCGCAACCGAACGGGCTCCGCGCTGCGGTGGAATTGTACTACGGAGACCTCTTGCCGGAGGTTTACGACGATTGGGTGCTCCCGGAGCGGGAGCGTCTGCGCGCGCTTTACTTGAACGCACTGTCCGCGCTCGTCGTCCAGGCTCGCAGCGAGCGGGACTATGCGGCGGCGATCGGTTACGCGCAGCGGTTACTCACGCACGATCCGTGGCGCGAAGACGTGCTGCGGCATCTGCTCGTTGCTCGATACGAGATGGGCGATGCGGCCGGCGCGGTCGCGGAATTCGACCGCTTTGCGCGCAGCGCCCGCGAAGAGCTGCACGTGGAGCCGATGGCGGAAACGCGCACGCTCCGCGATGCTATCGTGTCCGGCGCACCGCTGCCCTCGTCGCTCGATCGCACGAGTGAAGAGCGCCGAGCGCCGTTCGAGGGCCTGCCGTTCTGGGGCCGGGATAGAGAACTTGCGCGCTTGCATCATGCATGGGAACGCGCCGCACGCAGTAGCGGCGCTACCATTTCAATCGAAGGCGAACCCGGTATCGGTAAATCGCGCTTGGCGTCCGAGTTTGCGCTGGCGGTCGAAAGCGAGGGTGGGCGCGTGCTTGCCGGTTCGACCGGTTTTCCCGAATCCGCACCGTACCAGTGCGTGGTCGATCTTCTGCGCAGGGCGCGCCCGCTGATTACCGGGCTCCGGAACGATCCGTTGCGGATGGGGATTCTGGCGCAAGCTTTGCCCGAGTTGCACGCGCATAACCCCAATCTTCCCAAACCCCCGGCCGTAGACCCGGAACGCGAGCAGCTGCGGTTGTTCGATGCAATCGGAACCACTTTGGCGGAGCTTGCCCGAACGCGCCCCATGCTGATCGTCTTGGAAGACGTTCATTGGGCGGGCCACGCAACGTTGGAACTTCTTCGTTCGCTTGCGCGCAGAACGGCAAACTGCGCGATGCTGATCATAATGACGTTTCGCGACGCAGAGGTGCCACCCGAGCATCCGCTTCGGGCGCTCCAGCGCGACCTGGCCGACGAGCGGCTTGCGTTGCGAATTCCGCTTGCCCGTCTTCAGCGCGACGATGTCGCACAGCTTTTGGCGCATCTACCGTCCGGGCATGAAACGCTCGATGCCGATAAGTTGTTCTCCCACAGCGAAGGGAACCCGCTGTTTTTGAATGAGGCGATCCGTGACTCTCTGGAGTTCGGGATGCGGGACCTGGCGCCAGGCGGCGTTTCACGGATCATCGAGCGCCGCCTCGAGCGGCTCTCGCGTGAAGCGCTGCGTATTGCGCAAGCAGCCGCAGTATGCGGGAACGCATTCGATGCGGAGGTCGCATGCAGCGCGGCCGGCAAAAGCGATGCGCAAGCCTTAGCCGCAGTGGCCGAACTGCTCGATCGTCACATCGTCCGAGAAGCCGGCGCCGGCGGCGGATTTGAATACGCGTTTACGCACCACTTGATTGCGGCAACGCTGTACGCAACGATCGAACCGGCGCAGCTTCCCGAGCGCCATGGCCGCGTGGCAACGGCGCTAGCGCGGGTTCACCACGCTCGGCCGGACCGCGTCGCATCCGAAATCGGCCGGCATTACGCTGCGGCAAACAAACCGCTGCAAGCGGCAACGTGGTATGCTCGCGCCGCGCGAAATGCCGCCGCGATGTTCGCGCATGACGATGCAGCGCGCTATGCTACGCTCGCAATCGAGCGAACTGTGGATCGTTCTGCGCTGATCGACATGCTGCTCGTGCGTGAGGAAGCCAACGCGCGATTCGGCAGGCGCGCCGAGCAGGCTGCGGATCTGGATCGCCTGGATGCGCTCAATGTTGAAGGCGCCCAGCGCTGCAATATCCTGCACCGTCGGGCGGAGTTGCTGCGCGTGCTCGAGGATCGCGACGCAGAGCGCCAAGCCATCGATGCGCTGCGCGCGCACGCAATGAGCATCGGCGATCTGCACTGGCAAGGTGTAGCCGACTGCGCCGCGGCATGGCTCGACATTTCCATCGGGCGGTATGCGCAAGCCAAGCCCTCGGTGGTAGCGGCAATCGAACTGCTGGAAAATGCCGGCAAGGCGGCCGAGCGCGCCGATGCGCTTTGCGCGCTTGCCGAGATTGAGATGTCGACAGGAGACAAACCCGCCGCAAAGGATGCGCTCGAACGGGCGCAGGCCATTGCGAGGCAAGCCGGGGACGGGCGCGCACTCGTGAGCGCGTTGATGCAGACGGTCTCAGTCGAACTCTCGCAACAGCAGTTCGAGCGCGTCGCGGACTACGGATCGCAGGCAGCCGCGCTTTATCGCTCGCAAGGCGATCGCATCGGAGAGGCGCGGGCGCTGGTGAACGTCGCGGCTGCTTCCTTGCGGCTGTCGCGGTGGGAGGCGGCGCGTTCTGCAAATATGAGCGCTGCGGCAACGTTCGAACTGGCCGGCGATCGCCGTGGACTGGCGCGTGTACTGATGAATCTTGGCATGCTTCACGGCCGCTGCGGCGATCTGGAGCACGGGCGGCGCTTCTACGTGCGCGCCCGCGAACATCAAACGCACCTGCGGGACGATCGCGCGCGGTGCGCGTCGTTTCTCAATGAAAGCTTTCTTGCGCTCTGGCAGGCACGTCCGCTTGAAGCAAAAGCGCTCGCGCTGCAAGCATTGGAGATCGCCGGCAAAATGAACCACGCCAGTTTTCGCGCGCAGGGATTTGCCAATCTGGGAGCAGCAGAACGCGATCTCGGGGAGCTGGATGCGGCGATCGCGCACATGACCGAGGGCCTGTCTCTGCAATTGCAGCTCCAGCGGCTTCCGGATGCGGTCAGCGACCTCGCCGATGCGGCGCTCGCGCATGCTATGCGGGGCGATTTGCAAAGCGCACTTGAACTCGTCGAGCGTCTCCTCGGCATCGATCGCGCCTGGACCGAGTCGGCGATCTATCCGCCGCATCCTGCTTGGGTTGCGGCTCGCGTTTTGCATATGGCCGGCGATGCACGTGCATCTGCGGTTCTCACACTGGCTTCAGCTCTTGCAGCCTCCTTTTCCGCCTCTATCGACGTGCCCGAACTGCGCGCGTCGTTTGAAAGGCTGCCGTTCATGCCCGAAATGCGCAACGCGGCGAAGGGGGTCTGGCCCTAGTTCTCGGCAATTCGGCACGCCGGTGGCACGGCAAGGTGCTACGGTGGCGCCATGAACGCAGGACGGCTGGAAGTGACCTTTCTGGTGCGTATGTGGCTTCCCGAAGCCGCGCGAGGTTGCAGCGAATGGCGCGGTTCAATCCAGGAGATCGCCTCGGGCAAGCGGCTCTTCGTCACCGGAACGCGCGACATCGCTGATTTCATCTCGGCGCATTGTACGATCCGCGACGGGAGCGAATCGCCGACCTGAGTTGCAACGTTTTTTCGGAGGCTGAAATGCGAATACTCGCGCGAATTGCCGCCCTATTTCTGTTGTGCTGTGTACCCGCCTATGCCGCGCAGCGCACGTACTACATCGCCGCAGACGAGGTGCTTTGGAATTATGCCCCGACGGGCACGAACGTCCTAACAGGCGCCGCGCTCAAGCCGGACAAAGAGCAGCTCGGCTTTTCGTATCGCAAGATCGTGTATCACGGTTACACGGATAGTTCGTTCGCGAAGATGCAAAAGCTTGCCGACGGGGAGCGCTATACCGGCCTGCTCGGACCGGTCATTCGCGCGGAAGTGGGCGACACAGTCCTCGTCGTATTCAAAAATAACTCGCACTTGCCGTTGAGCTTCCACGCGCACGGATTGCGTTATAAGAAGGATTCAGAAGGCGCGCCGTATCGCGACGGAAGCAACCCGATGCAGAAACCCGGTGACGCCATCGCGCCGGGCGCAACGTATACGTACCACTTCGACGTGCCGGCGCGCTCGGGCCCTGGACCGATGGACCCGAGTTCCGTCTTGTGGATGTACCATTCGCACACGGACGAACTGCGGGATGTGAATACCGGTCTGGTCGGGCCGATTGTCATCACGCGCAAGGCGGCCGCAAAGGCGGACGGTTCACCCGCAGACGTCGATCGCGAAGTCTTCTCGATGTTCGCTCAGTTCGACGAAACGCAGAGCCGGCTCTGGGAACAGAATTTGCACGATCGGTCAACGAATCCACGACGCCTCAAAGCCGGTCCACCCACATTCGGCGGCGCAAACAACCTCTTCACGATCAACGGGTACGTGTTCGGCAACATGCCGCTCATAGACGTGCGTCGCGGCGAGCGCACCCGCTGGTACGTCATGTCCACCATGAGCGACTTCGACTTTCACGCGCCGCACTGGCACGGGGAAACGGTGACGGTCAACGGCATGCGGACGGACACGCTTCAGCTCGGGCCGATGGGGATGATCGTCGCCGATATGGTGCCGGACAATCCCGGCACGTGGCTGTACCACTGCCATCTGAACATTCACTTGGAAGCCGGAATGGTAGCCCGCTTTCGCACGCTGCCCTGACCTCGCAAGCTGCCGGCGCCGGCGCGGAAACGTCATTTCTGGCGTTTGCGCGCCGGCTAGTTTCGCGAATCAGAACAGCGCGACGACGGCGATAACCGCGCCGATAACGGTTCCTGCGGTCGTTAACCCGGTTATGATCGAGTCGAGCGCCTTAGCCGCGTCGAAATTGACGTTTGCGGTCCAACGGTACGTCCACCCCGCGCACAGGTCTGCCCAATGCGCAGCGATGTCGTCGTTCGTTCCGTTCTGCGTCCAACCATAGTCGCGCGAGCCGCTTTCAAACGTTCCCGCCATATGGCCCTGAACTGCAAACGTATACGCGCGTCCTGAATTGCTGACGATCACCCATGCGAAGTCTACGTTGTAGCTCGGGGCTCCGGAGTCGTGGAAACTTCCATTGAACGCGTACGATCCGTCCTGAAAAAGCGTGAGCGTTGCAGAGCCGCCGACGGGAACGGGATCGTCGAATGCGATATATCCCGTTTGAAACGTCCCGAGTTGGGTCGCCAGTGGTGGCGGCGGCGGTTGTTGCGAATGCTCGGGCTTGTCCCGTACGACCCCGCCTGTGTCGTTGTTCACCGCCACCGCTTTGAAGCGATCGAGGTACGGATGCATCGGAGTGACTCGGGTCAATGACGCGAATTGCATCTTCGCCTCTCCGGATCTGCTCGCTACCGCGCTGCTTTGCGCGGTGATGTGCTTGGCGATGCGATCGGCGGCAACTCCGGCAGCCGGCAGCTCTGCAGACGTAGCCGTTTTGTCCGAAATTAGGGAACCTTGTGGCATTATTTCACCTCATGTATTGCACGCGGTAGTGCGGCTCAACGAGCCGCGTGGATGCATCGTACGCACACCGCGTACCGCAGGCGTGCGCGCGAACAGAGTGAGCTCGCTAGCTAGGCGAGTTAACAGTGATGGAAGCAAGCGCGGCAAATACGGCGAGTGGCCCTATTACAAGATGTCGCTGATGAAGTGGCGCGCTTGCAGTGCGAGCCTTTACATCTCTCTCGCGCACCTGCACAAGTAGCGCCTCGCGTGCTTCTGCCGCATTGCGGCAAAGTTGATTCTCTTAATCGAAGCGTGCTGTGATTGCGAAGCGGCATTCGAGACCAGCGTGGACAGCGAAGCAGCGGCGAATACGAGAACGCAGATTACGCCCCGATCGAGCCTGGGGCGTTGCTACCGCGATCCGGCCCGCGGCTCAGTGCTATACTGAGGTCGAGCCTCGCGAGTCGAACATTCGCACGGTTCGACCGTGCGGAGAGGGGGTGTCCCATGCAAACGCGCATTTTTGCGATTTTATTCCTTCCCGCCGGCCTCTTCGCGGCGGCAGCAGCTCCGGGCCTTGGAAACGCCGCGCCGGAAGCTGCGCTTCCCGTCCGCACGCCGGCGCCGACACTCGACTGCCGAACTTACGCGCATTATCCGGCTTTGCTGACGTTCGAAATTGCCGGACGGCTTGCGACGATTCCGCAGATCTGCCGCATGTATGCATCACGATACGTTAGCGCTGCGAGCATCGTCACCGATCCGCACACCGGCTCGAAAAGCACCCTCGGCGCCTTTCTGGCCTTAACCGGATCCGTTGCTCCGAGCCATAGAGACATTATGCGGCGCAATAGGCCGCGTTACGAAATCGTCGCGCGCGCTGTGCCGCTACGCGTTGAGGCCGCGGGGCCTCCTACGCCCATGCCGGACGACGTCAACCTTCAGAACGATCTGGCCGCTACCGCGGATGTATCAAGCTCCTCTCCCCCGGTATGTATCAACGGCACCGAGCAAACGTGTCCGCACTTTGCTCGAGCTTTGCGACGAGCGGAAAGCCAAACCGGCGTGGCCGACACAAGTGCCTTGGATTATACGCCTGCGCCCCTCCAATACGGCGATCCGAAGATCGCCCGGGCCAACCTTGCGTACGGCGTTTCATCGCAGCTCGATCAGGGCGGCCTCTCATCGTCGATATCCGGCAACCTCACGATCTCGCTCTTCAACTCAAAGAACAGCATCAGAGTCCTCTCGTATTCCCAACAGATCACGGTCCCGGCGTTAAGCAACAGTGGAGGAGCGACCACCCCCACGTCGACGGAGATAAAGTTCGATATTCTTCCCGACATGCCGACCGTGCCGCAACACTACGACACGACGGTCTCCGGGCCAACGCTCGAGTTGAATCAGAGCAACGACCTCCAGCAGGTTTATAACCTTTGCCCGGGAGCAACATGGAATCCCAGCGCACGCCAACTCGGCATCGGCGGAATGATGGGACTGGTTCGGCTCTCCGCCGACATCACGTGCGAGGGATACATCGATCTCGGCTATGCAGTGCAAGCTTCGCCGACAAGTGCTCTCGTTCGAGCCGCGCCGGTTCTGCGGCTGCACCTGGAGGGAAGGCTGACGGCATCGGTGCCGATCCTGCTTACCGGTACCGTCACAGGCGATATCGATATCGTCTCGTTCAACGGACGTGTCGGAGCCGCATATCAACTCTTCCGTGACGGTTATCTACCGGGTCGCCCAATGATGGCGCTGTACAAGCCATATCTTTATTACGATCTGTCAACCTTGACGGGCAGCATTCAGCTTTCGTATTCCATCCTCCACGGTTTTTGCTCGCATTCATGTGCCGGCACCAAGACCATTCCAATTTTCTCCAGCGTCGGCGCCAAGGCACTTCCGCTTGATGAAACGCAATGGTACATCTACCGCGTCTCGTCGCTCGTGCGACCGCAGCCCACGCCATCGCCAGTGGGCGCGCGGCGTACCGGACCGCGCCGCACATAATTGGTTGAAAGATTGCCCCGCAATGCCAGAACTGACATCGCTGCGCGCCCGACGTAAACGCCGAAGGTGATGGGCGCAGGCCGTAAGAAGGTCGCGCGCGTGTGGCAATCTGCAAAGCGATTTGTGATCGACAACCCGTGGTTTGCGTTTCCCTTGGCTATCGCGTGCCTGGCAATGTTTTGGTTTGCGGCCAAGTCCAGCGTGTGGCTTGACGAAGCATTCAGTTTGCAGGAGGCCCAGTTATCTTATGGCGCGCTCTGGCGAGCGCTGCATCACGTTGACGGCACCTTCCTCGCATACTACGTACTCTTGCATGTATGGATAGGGATTGCCGGGACTGACGCTATCGCATTGCGCATTCCTTCGATCGTGGGAGTCATCGGTGGACTTGGATTCCTTTACGCAGTCTATCGTGCGCCGGACCGATGCATTCTCGGCGTCCCTGGCAACGGCATTCGTCGCAGCGGCCTCGCTGGTCGTCTCCGTCGGAGGAGAAGCGCGTCCGTACGGCCTGGCGTTCGGCTTTTGCGCTGCAAGCATGTACTTTCTTCTGCGCTGTTTTGAAGCGACGACGCCTGCGCGCACGGCCGCATACACCGCATCCATGGCAATTGCCTTGTACTTGCACCCTTTAACCGTGTTGCTTTTTGCCGCGCAGTGGATGACAATCGCGGCTGGGTCACGAGAACGTGCGGAGTTACGGATCCTTCTGCCGGCTCTGCCGCTCGCTTGTTGCACATTGCTGCCCGTTGTGGCCCTCGTACACGCCAGTGGAGCCGGCCAACTAGATTGGGTTTCGCGGCTCTCCCGGGTCGTTGTTCAAGGGTTTGCTCGTGGTTTGTTCGGTGCGTATTATGGTTTGCCGCTGATTGCAATAGCGGCAGCCTTTGCCGTCGCGCTTACGTCGAATTGCAATACGAAAAACATCACCGTTTATGTCGGGATCTGGTTTATCGGGCCGATCGCGCTGCTTTTCGGCGTCTCGGCTTTCAAGCCGATGCTCATATCCTATTATATTCTCTATGTATGGCTGCCCGCGGGAATGATCGCCGGCCTTGCACTGCATGCAGTTAAGCAGCAGCCGCGGCTAAGGGCCCTTGCGGCAACGTGTACGCTGGCGCTTGTCGTCTGGAATCTCTTACTTGTCCCTGACGCTTTGCAGCACCGCGAAAATTGGCGCGGCCTCGTCGCTTATTACTTGGCGCATCGCGCTCACGGCGATGCGTTTGTGGTCTATGCGCCGTACACGGTCCTGCCTTTTCGATATGCATTCGCAGAGCGCGGCGAGCCGGTCCCCAAGATCGTATTCCCTTCCGATTCTCCCGTGGTTGCGGATGCAATCTCAAGACGCGCGCTCAGCGCCGCTGAAATTCACCGGCTCAGCTCCCAGCACACGGTCTGGCTTGTCCTCTCGCATGCCGCCATTGGTCGGCCGGACGCGCGCCGCAACCTTCGTGCGCTTTTCGAACGGTGCCGGCTGACTTCAAGCCATACCGTGCCCTCGCGTCTGCCATTACCCATGCAGATCGACCGTTTCGATTGCGGGTTACGCGGTTGATTGCAGACTGCATTTCGCTGCGCATTCCGATTGGCGGCCTTGAGCGGCGCCTCTAACGTCTGGGAGGCGCCTGCGGCCTTTCCACTGCAACATGCTCTTCCACGAGGACAACGGCATGATGGGCGCGATCCGCGTCGAGTACGGATCGAAGACGGAC
The DNA here is from genome assembly GCA_963777315.1 of Vulcanimicrobiota bacterium. Classification (GTDB taxonomy): domain Bacteria; phylum Vulcanimicrobiota; class Vulcanimicrobiia; order Vulcanimicrobiales; family Vulcanimicrobiaceae; genus CAVYEM01. The sequence continues at coordinate 51,938 of CAVZQC010000002.1, read as the reverse complement.
ACGCGGCGGATGCTCCTGCGGGCGTCATCCTTCGCGGTGAGCGCAGGATGCAGGATCTGCGAATCGCGGTCACCACCTAAACCTGGGATCGCAAATGCATAAAAATGCCCAAGGAACAAGGGTCAAAACTGTGTTCGTTTTAACGGCAGTATGGCCGTGGCAAGGTCCGAAGTCACCGAAATCCGCCATTGTGACATGATTAACCGTCCATATTGGCGTCGCACTACTAGGTGCATAAAGGGGTACTGTTGTGATGCTTGCGTTCCTCATGCTCGCTGCGGCGTTGCCCTTAACGGCCGCGCCGCTCGCGCGGTTGCACTATCTCGTCGGCACGTGGAACTGCACGTACCGCGCGGGAGCGGTACGCTTGTCCTACGATGCCACGTACACTTACGATCGCGACGGCCACGCGTTGCGGCAGATCGCTTCCTGGCCGGGCGGCGGCGACGAAGAGTTACTCGCGTATGACGCGCGGCGGGGCGGCTGGACGGCGGTCGTACTCGACCAAGGAACCGTCACGATCCTGCGTGCGCCCGGAAGCGATCCGGACCACATCGCCTACCGCAGCGTCTATCCCGACGCAAGCACCGCCGAAACGTTCGACCGCAAGTCGGCGACGGAGTATACGCTGCACGCGACGACGCGCTCCGGTGGTAAAGCGATTACCTCCGTCGATACCTGCTTGCGCGGCGCGCGTTAGGCACCGCGCATCCCTTTAAGGGCAAGTCGCTCGTCGATAAATCAAGGAAGCGAATTACTTTCGTGACTTGACGGAGATGACAGCACCGTGCTCCGAGTCTACATAAATCGTGTGCGCAACAAGTTAGGCGCCCCCGGTGCGATCGTCATCGAGGGCGGTCTGTACCATCTCGGCCGGTACATCGACGTCGACATTGAGCAACTCGAGCGAGCCGTGCGCAGCGCGCGTAACATGTCGCCAATGACTGATCGCGCGCGAACGAGCCTGCATGCCTGGCTCGATCACTTCCGCGGCACGCTTCTTGCTCGTGACGCGCTCGGGCGTAACGATTTTCACGCCGTCCTACAGTTGGGCAGACGAATTGTCGAACTCTATGCGACGAACAGGGGCGCGAATTTGTCGTTCGCGCACATCTTGCCGAAGGCGACAGGCACGGAGCGTTACGCGAGTATCGCGCGTACCGCGATGCCATAGCGCGCGACTTGGGCACTGTACCATCTGCGAGCCTTGCGGCCCTGGTCTCCACACCGGCTGGATTGGTTGCATCGTAACAGGCAGTCTGAAGGGCAGCGCGTAATCCACTGCTTAGCCGGCAAACCCGAGGGTACAATCCCGCCATGAACGTGCGGAGTAATTCTTTTTCCGATGGTGGCACCATTCCACTGAAGTACAGCTTTAACGGCATGGGCTGCACGGGCGAGAACGTCTCGCCGCATCTCGCGTGGGATGATGTGCCGGCGGGTACCAAAAGCATTGCGCTCGTCATGCACGACCCCGACGCGCCGACGTCCGGCGGCTTCTATCATTGGGTGATGTTCAACATCCCGGGCGATACGCGCGAACTCGAAGAAGACGCGGGCGGCAAGAAGTTTTTCAACCTCTTCGCCGATGGCGTCTCAGGCCACACGGATTACGGCGTTAGCGCCTACGGCGGTCCATGTCCGCCGCCCGGGCCAGCGCATCATTACAACATCACGGTGTATGCGCTCGACGTGGACAAATTGCCGCTCGATAAAACAACGACCGGCGCAAAACTCGAGTTCATTGCCTCGCAGCACACGCTTGCAAAAGCGCAAATTGTCGGGCTCTTCGCGCGGTGAAAATAGGCATTATCGGCGCGGGCAACATTGGCTCCGCGTTGACGCGGCGTTTCACCGCCGCCGGACACGACGTTTCCGTTGCGAACTCGCGCGGACCTGAAACGCTCAAGGACCTCGCAGCAGAAACCGGCGCACGCGCAGTGACGGTGCAAGAGGCGGCACGCGATAAAGATCTCGTCGTCGTAACGATTCCGGAAAAAAACATACCCGAACTTCCGAAAGATTTGTTCGCGAACGCAGCCGGCACCGTCATCGTGGACACGGGCAACTACTACCCGCAGCGCGACGGTCACATCGGCGGCATCGAATCGGGCGCTACGGAAAGCCGCTGGGTCTCGCAGCAGCTCGGCCGGCCCGTAGTCAAAGCGTTCAACAACATCTACGCACAGCATCTGCAAGACTACGGTAAGCCGGCAGGCGCACGCGATCGCATCGCGCTGCCCATTGCCGGCGACGATCCGAACGCCAAGTCCGTCGTCATGAAACTGGTCGATCAAATCGGCTTCGACGCCGTGGACGCCGGTACGATCGATGAATCATGGCGTCAGCAGCCCGGCAGCCCCGTTTACGCCGAGGACTACGATGCCGATGGCGTTCGTCGCGCGCTCGCGCAAGCAACGGCCGAACGCAAACCGGAGTGGCGCGCTACTCGTAATTCTTGATCATCGGGCGTAGCGGCTTGCGTTATTCACTACAAAGCGGCGATGGCTCATCAATCATCCGCGCGACCGTCGTTGAACGTGACGTTGCAATGCGCGCACTCCCATTGACGCGACCGCTCGTCAATTACGCACCCACCCAAAGCGATCTCGCCGCGCTCGGCCGCTTCGCCCATCTTGGGGCCGGGAAATCCATAAGCGATTCGACGAATGTGGGCCCTCCCGCACTTTGGGCACTTCTCAGTCTTGACGTCGCTCCGCCCGCTCTTCGCGCGGCCATCGCCAACACTAAAGCACATGCGTCGAAATTCCGCCCTCATCGCGTTCAGGACGTATCTCGCATAATAGGTGGGCCAATCGTCATCTTTCCGTCCGAGCGTCTTTTCATAGTCCGCATGCGCCGCTTCGGCTTGACGGAGCAGATAGGCCAATTCCTCGACGGTTACTTCGTACATGGGCCCTCCTGTGAGTGCTGTCAGTCTAGCACTCGCCGCTCTGCCGGAAACTTTCACGGAGTATGACCATGGCGCTTCAAGTTTCCGGCTGCAACCATATCGCGATTGAGGTCGACGACGTCGACAAGGCGGTTGCCTTTTATAAGGACGTGTTTCATCTGGAGAAACCGGACGAAGGCGCGGCCGCGGCGCGATAGTTCAATGAACGAACGTTATGGCCATCGTTGCGCTCCAATCTACCGATTGGGGACCGCCGGTCTGCAGCGTTAGGCCGCCGGCCGCAACGCCGGAGAGTTGTAACCACTTCCGCGGCTGAAACGTGATAGACGTTCCGGATGCCGGCTGAAATTGCAGACTCGCCGTTCCCGAACCGTAAGCGACGCCGCCGAGCAGTTGCGCGAATGCCGACCACTGCCACTTGTTATTGCCGAATGGAACGACGTACGAGAGTTGTTCGCCGGTAGCCAAACTGACCTGACCTGTCGTAAGGCTGATCTGCAGTTGAACCGGCGTTTGCCATTCCGGGCCGGCCTTTCCTTCGGCATGCCGCTGCAGTGTGTACGCGCCCACGATTTGGAACACGGCTTCGTTGACCGGATCGCTCGGCGATGCTCCAAGCAGATAGCGGTGCGCGATATAGCCGGGGCCGCCGCCGAGGCTCCATTGCGTCGATGATTCGGCGGCTTTTTCAGGAGCTGTTGTTCCTTGCGCAGCCGCAGTCGCGGGAACGAAAGGAACCGCGGTTTGCACGCGATCGGGGGGCGTAAACATCGATACCTGAACGCGGCGATCAGCCGGATCGACGCTGCCGTGCGCATGGAGCGTGCCGCACGCGTATAAGCCGCTTCCCATCGACGTGCACATGTGCTTGCGTTGCGGAACGTCGCGCACGCGAGCGGCGCCGATTAAGCGTGCAATATATTGTGCGCGCCGCTCGGAGAGCTGCTGGTTGTAATCCGGCGCACCTTCGATCGATGCGTTGCCTTCGAGCTCCGCGTCCCGCGATGGATCTGCCAGCATACCGAGTACGAGATTCAGCGAGGCGATGCCGCTCTCGGTGAGCACGGCGCTCGGTTCAGCAGTCATCTCTTCGAGCGTCGGATGATTCAACTTGAATTGAATGTCCCAGTCCAGCGTCAGCACGCCGGCGCCAAAGCCGCCGTCATCACCATCCTTGCATTGAACGACGCCGGAAACGCCGCGTGTCAGCGAAGCGCTGCGGACATTCCGGCCCTGCTCGACCGCGGCCGCCGCTGCATCGGCTTCGCGTTCGAGCGGTTCGCGCGGCGAACTTCTGCGTCGCGCCTGCATGGCGGTGTTGCCGCAGCGCTGCTGCAGCGTGTGCGCGAGCTCGTGCGCCAAAAGATTGCGTCCGGTCGACGTGGCGGGCTGGTACAAACCATCTGCGAAGACGATATCGTTGCCGGCGGTATATGCCTGCGCCCCGTTGCGTGCACCCGTGTGAATGCGCACGCCGCTGAAGTCGGCGCCGAAACGCTGCTCCATGACTTCGCGCGTCGATGGATCGAGCATCTGCGTGAGGCTTTGATTTCCGACGGCGCGTTGAAGGTCCGCGCCGCTTTTATCGCGGCGCGAAGCAGAGCCTGTTTCGATTAAGGCGCTTTGCGCTGCGGACGAATGTCGCGAACGAGTGTATTCGTTCATCAAGGAGCGGCCTCGACGTTAGAGACTACCACATTGAGCCCGTCGTTTCTCAGATCCGCGCGTCCGCCGACGACGCGTCCATCGGTTTTGACGATAAGAACCGGGGCCTTAGCATACGATAGCCGAGGCGTGACGACGAGATCGCCGTTCGCAAGCTTTGCTACGGGACCGGCGCCCCAAGTCGCGCCTTGCGCATTGCAGGCCGCCTGTGCGGCTGCGGCTTTGTCGCTCGGCGGCATATTCGTCTGCGCATTGAGATCGTCCATGAGCGGCTTTAGAATTTTGCTTTGCGTCACGCCCTGCGAACGCAGGCGTGCTGCTACCGCTTCTCCATAAGCGACACCGGCCCCGGCTTCTCTGCTCGCAAGCGGTACCACGACGGGCGCTTCGACTACAGCGGTGGGAGCGGCAACGGGCGCCGGAAGAATCTCTTCCTCTTCCCCAAAGCTCGGCTTCATGCGGGATGCCGCCATTCTCGCGCCCATCCCGGCGCCGATCCCGAGGAGCGGAAGCCACCACAGCTTTTCCGGCACGGAACGGGCCCTCAGCGTCTGCGTGCCCGCTTCAAGCATGAGATCGCTTTGCTCGATCGCTTCTTTGTTGGTTTCTACAACTGAAGCAATGTTCGGAACGGTCCGTGCCGTAAGGACCGTCGGATAGATTTTAAAGTCCTTTGGCGATGGAGCGCTCAGCAGAGACCGCCGCGTGAAAACGACAAACGTTATGCCGCCGGGACTTTGCAGCGGTAAATGAACGAGCGCCTCGCCTCCGTCCGGAAAGAAGAGATGGAGTTCGCGTGAAAACGCATCGTACTGAGCCTCGCTGAAATTATCGACGTAGTCCGGATCGTTCTTATAGTCGTCGTACGAGCCGCCCATGATCGCGGGCTCGGCGCCGCGTTCGCTTTGCGCGGTCAGCAGAGCGGCGTTCGAGTTTTCGCCCAGCCGCGGGTTATCGAGCGCGCCTTGGTGTATCGAGGCCGTTTTTACGGGCCCGAGCGTCGGAAGCTTCGCGAGAATATCGTCGCGTGAATACGCGTTCAGGTACTCTGCCGCCAGCTGCCAATTTCCGACGGCTACTGCGTTGTTGAAATTTAAATCCAGCCACGTCGATGCCGTCAACAGCGCGGCGTTAGAGTTGGCGCCGAGCAGTGGATTGTCCAGCGCACCTTGATGTATTGCGCCGACGATGCCTTTCGGCAGCACTGCGAGGCGCGCTTTGATATCGTCGGCGGAGAATCGATTCAGAATTTTTGCCGCTTCCGGATAATTCGGCTGGTTCAGCGCCTCTTTCAGACTGCGGTCCAAGTCCGCGACGACGTCGCCTTGGAACATCGGCGGCGCCGCCGCTCCGCCCGGTTGGCGCGACGCACCCAAAGCAACTCCGGCGGCCGCGGCTTCAGCGGCATTACGCGTTGCGGTCAGTCCGCTGCGCAACTGCGCTATGTGCGCGTATTCGTGCGAAAGAACGGCGCGCGGACCGGCAACGTCGGGCCGGATAAAGATCGTTTGCGCATCGAGCGTTGCGGCAACCGCGCAATTCTGCGTCAAAAAGCGCACGGCGGCGGGATCGGATCGAACGCGCACGTCTGCGGGAGCGGTACCCGCCGCATCCTGTTTCGCTTCGCTGTCCTTGACGGCGGCCGCGCCGTTCATGCATGTGACTCCGCACGAAGGCGCGCATCGTATTGGCCGAGCTCCACCCGCCCGGCGACGCGGCCGGTTTTTGCTAGTTCATCGCGCGCTGCGCGCAAGAGGTCCATGGTTTCGATTGCGCGCTGCTCGCCGGCCGCGCGGTATGCCGCGGCAAGCGCGGACGTTTGAATCGCGCCTCCCGAGAGCTGCAAACGGTTCGCGAGTTCGTTCAGGTCGACGTCCGCAAGCGGCGCGTTTCCCAGCGAGCGGCGCCAGATTTTCTCGCGCGCGCCGGCGTCCGGCATTGCAAATTCAACTTTTACGTCGATGCGGCGCGTGAGCGCGTCGTCGATGTTATCCGGCAAATTCGTCGCGAGAATCGTGATGTCGGGATAGAGATCCAACGCCTGCAGAAGATAAGCGGTTTCGATGTTGGCGTAACGGTCGTGCGCGTCTTTGGTGCGCGTGCGTTTGCCGAACAGCGCGTCGGCTTCGTCGAAGAAGAGGCAGACGCGGGCCCGCGACGCCTCTGCGAAAATCGTCGCGAGTGCCTTTTCCGTCTCGCCGATGTACTTCGAAACGACCATGCTCAAGTCCACGATGTACAAGTCGCGTCGCAGTGCGTGCGCCAGCGCTTCCGCGGCGAGCGTCTTTCCCGTCCCCGGGGGCCCTGCAAACAAAGCGCGCACGCCGCCGATGGACGAACCGGTATCGACGCCCCACACCCGCGTCACGAGATCGCGCTTCGCCATGCGCTCGGCGATCGAACGAACTGCGAGCAGGGCGGCAGACGGCAATACGAGATCGTCCATCGTGCGCCGCGCAACCATTCGCCGTCCGTAAGGCAGCGGATAGCCGGCCGGCGGCGAGGGCGCCGTTTGCGCCGCACGCGTTACGCGCAGCGATCTGCCGCTGTATCCCACGATGCCGCCGGACGCTTCAAGTATAGCGGTGACCGCAAGCGGCTCGAGCGCCGCCGCAATGGTGCATGCTTTGGCGGGATCCGGAGTTTCCAGTAAGAGGATCGCGTCCCGCACAATCGCTTCACGCGCAGCTATGCCGATGTGCTGCGGATCGGCGCCGGCGCTCAGACGAACCGCATCGCATCCGCATTCATCGCAAATCCGCCGCGCCGCGGCTGCGAGATCCTCGCCGGCCGCGCCCCACAATACGAGCGGAGACTGCGGCATACTTTGCGTGCGGGCCGTTCCGTTCGAACGATGTATCTCCGCGGCATATTGGCGGATGCGCGCATCGAGGCGTTCCTCACCGGAGAGTGTAGACAAGAACCCAGCGTCGGCACGAACGCAATCGCCCAGCGGCGTATCCGAAGGCGTGATGGCGATCACTGCAAGCTGCGCGAGCATGCCGTCGCGCGCGAAATGCGAGGGTGCTGCCGAAAGGATTTCGACGAGCAGACCGACGCTCAACGTGCGGCGCGTCAAATCATCGTGCAGAAACCCGAACACGCGATCGAGCCTCGGCACGTATTCCGCCGCGACGGCAATCGCAATTGCATCGTGGAGTTCCGGCGCATCCGTGATTCGCCGCAGTTGCGGAATCATGAACGGATGCTCAGTAATCGCGACACCGTTGTCGCGTGTGAGAATCTGCTCGACCTCCGCCTCGGTGACGTAAAGACCGCGCAGCGGGTCGAACGCGGTAGCGCGGCGTTTGTTGGCGGCCTCGACCGCGCGCGCGAGCACGAATCGTGCGCGCTCGATGCACGCCTCAATCATCGTCGCGCTCCATCACCAGACGCGGAACGTCCCAAGGCACGTCAATTTCGCCGAGCAGCGAAGCGCGCTGCAGCACGACGCGAAGCGGCGAGTGCGGCAGTGTCGCAGACCATCCGCCTTGCATGCGCCGCACGGCGCCGCGGCCGCTTAATATTGCGCGCAAAATATAACCGCAGCGGGCGCGCCCCAAGCGGCCGAGCGTTCGGGCGAAGTCGCGGATTGTCGCGGCCGCCATCCGGTCGACGTGCAAGTCCGCGGGAATCGACGCGGAGAGGTCGTGCAGCGATTCCCCTTCGGTGCACAACGCCGCCACTGCAGGATCGTCCTCCGCCTGCGAACCGCCCAAATAGCGCGCAAGTGCGAGTGCCGTCGCGCGCGCCGCATGGCCGCGGACCTGCCCGTTGTGCTTTGCAATGAATGGAAACAGCAGCCACAAGCCGGTGAGATTACTTGCAAGTGCGGTTTCGCGTTCATGCACGTAAGCCGCGCGTTCCGGTCCGGCAGAGGCTATGGTTCGCACGGCGGACGCGACGCCCGGCAAATCCATGAATATGCCGTCGATTGCCGCGGAGAGCGCGCGAACGCCGAGCGTGTCGCTCAGCGAATGTGCGGCGAACAGCTTGCGCGCGGCAAACGCCCATGCTGCAGCATCGGGTTGTTCCCGGTCGTTCAACGAACGCAAAACGCACAGGGCTTGCGTGTCGCTGCAGCGCGCCGCAAGTTGCAGAGCCGCGCGCCGGCCAAGCGCTTTGACGAGCTGCGTTGCATTAATAAGCCGCGAGGAGATCTCCATGAAGGCTGCGCCCAGCGAGTGCCCGGCCAAATCGGCAAACGAAGAGAGCCGGCACATTGCCGTTTGCCGCCGGTTCATCGCATCGATCAGCCACGCTGCCGCTTCGTCCTCCTTGCTGCAGCGAATGCCCGGCTCCGACGCCAGTAACCGCAAAATCCGCTCGCCCCGGCTTTCCTGCGGATCGGCGTTGACGAACCCGTCGATGCCGGAGCATCCGGTGGCCGCCGCGTTGATGCATGCTTGCGCAATCGTGCGCGCCAGATCGCGGCCGCTCACTCTTCCGAGCGATGCACTCATCGTGACGCGAAGGTGTGGAATGAGTACGATGCCGTCGGCTTGCGCTGCGCCCACCGCATGCTCTAATGCGGCGCTCAGCGTTTGGCGAAGTTCGCGAAGAGCATGCTCCACGACGTCGTGCCGCTGCTGCTCGGTGCGTACTAAGAGTGCGACCCGCTGGACGCGTACGGTCATCACATCGTACCGAATGCAACCCAGGAAACGGTGACGTGTATCTGCGCGTCGCTCCACTGCGGGCTGCTTCCCCCGCCCATCGATCCCGCGGTGAACGCCAAAATGCGGTACGCTGCGCCGTTCTTGTCCACCGACGTCGGTGCCGCAGCAGCGGTGTTGCTTCCGTTTTTGTACGCACTCACGAAAAATGCAGGCACCGTTGCAAAGGGCTGGGGGAACGTTATCGCCGGCGGCGTGTCGGATGCGGGATGCAGCGTCAAACCGATCGTGCCGTAGACGAACGCAATGGGACCTAAGCGGACGACGTACGCGCTTCCGGAGTTTTTCCACGAGGGCGTAACGTCGATCGCACCTGCCGGCATGTTCAGCAGCTCGCCGCCGGCGGTAAATCGCAGAAACGGCGTCATTGCCGGCGCCACGATCACATCGTTGTTCGCAGCGCCCAACACCAACGCATCGCCTGCGGTCGTCGCAATGCCGGCAGTTCCCGAATTCGCATCGATCGTGCCGACTGCAACGCTCTTTTCGTTGGCAGTAAAAGCGTGCGCGTCGACGGTTGCGGCGGGATTTGCGCCGGCTAGAAAAACCGCCGCGTCACCGGCGGTCGAACCGAAGGCTATCGGGATACTACCCTGCGAACTGAGGCCCATCGCGCCCGACGGCGGCACGCTTTGAATCGAAAGCGCGTTGCCGGCACTTCCCACGGTGAGATTGGAGCCGGCATTCAAGTTGCCTGCGTCGACCGTTGCGATCGTCAGCGTGCCCGTAGCGTCGATCGTCGCAACCGGCGTGCCGCTGCCCAGTCCGCCGGTACCGTGTTTCTCCACGACGAACGCCGATTTCGGGTCGGTATTGCCCAGATCCAGCGCGAGTTCGTTGTTCGTCGATCCGGTGGCGATGCAGCCCATCGATATCGGCGTGGCGGTAGGGGATCCGGCTGCAAAAAACTCGAGGACCCCGCCGTCGGCGATTTCGATGGCAGGCGGAGTGCCGTCGCCGGCTGCCGTGACGCGAGCCGTGCCTTTGACGTCGAAATCGGTGGCTGCTGAATCTTCGGCGTGGACGATCACGCGGTGTTCGGGGGCAACGATCTCGCTCGCGCGTACGCCGGCGCGCTGCCGCGTATCGTGCGCGGGATCAGTATCGGTGTTTGGCACGAAAGAATGCTGAGCAGCATCCCATGCGACGTTTCCCAAGCAAACTGCGCCCGGCGCCTGCGTCTGTGCCGTTGCAGCATCAGGAAAAACGCCGGCGTGCACAGTCTCCCGAACGCGATCGATCACCGTTTGACACGGATCCGCCGCAGCCGCAGGAACGAGCGGATCCTCCGTTATCCAAACGAAGGCGGGATATGGATTGCTCGGCAGCCCCGCAATCGCATCCGAAGGCAGCGCCATCTGCGTCGCGATTTCGATTTGGCGGTATTGCCCATCGACGGCGAATCCGGGCGTGACGACGATGGCAACGGGGGTGTTAGCGCCGGCGCCGGCCGGAATAGTCTGCAGCAGCATGCCGTCAACGATGCCCAGTGTGTGCGCGAACCGGTCGTGGTCTTCGAGCGCGTCACGCGCGTACGTGACGGTGAGCTCCAACTCGGCCGCTGAGAGCAACTGGCCCTCCATGAAGTTCGGCCGGTCGACGTAATTCATCGGTGAATCAGCAGGCAGAATATGCGAACGACGATCGCTTCGAGTTCTTGCAAACTGTAGATCGTTCGCCGTACGCGACAGTCAGGCTGCGTTACGGTATCCCCGTCGCGCGTGAAGCATGCGAGCGGGATCCACGGCCAATCGATGCACGGTTCGCACGCCCGGGGAAGGTGCAGCAGGTCTTCGCAGTTTTCTTCAACGGCCGCTCTTGCTGCACCGGCGACATTGGCCGCCAGCGTCGTGTACGCTTGCGGCGCGGTAGTCGAAGCAACGTCGGTTGCGCCCTGCGGAATTTGCAAAAGCGCCAAGAACGTCTCGACCATGCGCAGTTCGTTTTGGGGAACGCTGCACCAGCTTTGTCCGTTCGGCGTGCTCGGCAGCGCCGGAAATTCGTTGTCGCCGAAGAGACGGATTTCGACGTCTTCACGGATTCTCGAGGGCTCACAGACGGTTTTCGGCGTGCCGCATTGCTGCGCGTACGAGGGAACCATTTTGTCGGGGCATTCCTTGTACCGCACCGCGATGCAGAAGTGCGTCGGCGGCGTCGGCTGACAACCCGGTATCGCGCACCACGGATCGCCCATCGCTTTTTTGATGCGCGCATCGCGCTCGTCGAAAAGCGTCTGCAGGAGCATCGAGCGGTTTTCCGCCATGTAGACGTCGCGGCCGAAGCGGTCGATGCCGTAGCCCGCTTCTACGCGCAGCGTCGCGCCGGCGACGGGCATCGCGTCCGGAACAGCGCCGGTTTGGTTCGCGGAACCGCCCGCCGCATCTAGTCCCACGCGAAAACCGCACGCAATTCCCCATCCGATCGTGTGACGCGCGCGCAACTGCTCGTGCGTGAACACGCGCTTTTCGATCGCGCTCAGATCTCCCGGCTGAACGAGTTGACCGGCGAAGAAATTGGGAAACTCCGGCTGCGCGACCGGGCATTGCCCGTTATCTTGCTCGGCCGTACAGGATGCGCAGCCGCAGCCGCTCGGCGCGTTGCCGACGTGAATCAGCCGCGACGCCGGCGCAACCGCAGAAGGCAGATGTTCGATGACCTGATACGCCATGGTATGGCTCTCCTATCCTCCAGCAACCGAGATCGTCCACGTGAAATCGCCGCCCTGGCGGCCGTCGCCGGACAATCCGCTCGCGTTTAATTGTCCCGAACCCGTCGGCGGATCGCCGTCCAGCGTTTTACCGTCCGCGCTTTGCATCACGGGTGAAGTAGGCGTTGCGGGCGCCTTTGGACCGCCGGCAAGCGTAAGGACGATCTTGCCGCCATTGACGATCTTGCGAATAGCGGCTGTGATTTGCGGTTTTTGACCTTGGACGTTCAGCGTGATGTTGTTGGCCCATTTCACGACGGGCGGAACCGCCGCACCGCCGACGTTCAGCGTGATAATCGGCGGCGTCACGGCGCCTGACGGCGGAAGCGTGTTGTTCATGGGCGCGTCAAAAACGATGTTCAATCCGTTCCCCGGATCGGTAAACGCCGCGATCGCTTGCGCGAAAGACATGGTCGTCGGAAGCTGCGATGATTTCCACTTCACGTGCGGCCCGCCAACCGGCGGGGGAACGGTTATCGCGGTCGTCCACTCGAAATCACCGCCTTGCACGCCGTCCCCCGATGCACCGGCGATTTGATGCGGCGGACCGCCTTGCGGCGGCGCGCCGTCCAGCCGCATGCCATCGGCGTCTTTGAGCGAGGAGCCTGCGCTCGCAGCCGTACCTTTCGGGCCGCCGAGCAAACGCAGACGGAGCGAATACGCTGTCTGCGCATCTTGCTCGATTTTATCGACGATCTGTTGAACCGGATCTGCGGCGGAGAGGCCGGCACCATACGTCAGTGTCAGCAAGGCGTTGCCGTTCGACCATGCTGCCGCGACCGGCAACGCCGAAACGTTGGTTCCGGCGATCAATTCCACGAAGACGTCTGCCGTATTGGGATCGACGTTTGCGCTGTTGGGATCGATCGCTTCCGTAAACGGAATTTCGATGCCGTTGCGCAGCCAATCGCCCAGCGCCGGTGCCGCCAGCGTCTCCGGAAGATCCTTGAAGATCACGCGCGGTCCGTCGATTTTGACGTCGACGAACGTCGTCGTCAGCGAAATGTCCGCGGCATGCGGCCCGGAGTACGTGTTGACCGAGGCGGTTGCGGTCAGCGTGTCGCCCGCGTGCTCTTGCGACGGATCGAATGTCGCTTTCACCTCGAGCACGGCCGATTCTCCGGCGGGCAGCGCGGCGAGAGAAGCGGCGACGGCGTCTCCGCTCGCACTTACGTTCGAAGGGGCGCCGCTGCCGATAGCGAGCGTGCCGGAAACGAATGTCACCTGTCCCGGAAGCGTTAGATCGATTGAGAAACCGGCCGCATCTTTGGCGGCATCCGCGTTTGTCGCGCTTACTGTATACGTCAGTGTGCCGTCGCCCGGATCTTCGATGTTGACGCTTGCCGGCGCCACATTGCCGGTAAGCGCGATGTAGGGATCTTTGGTTTTGCAGCATTCGATCTCCGCCGCCGTCAAACACTCCAACGCTTGGACGATGGCGCCGGTGGAAATGACCAAACGCCGGTTCGTACAATTGTCGATCGCATCGAGGGTATCGTCACCTTTGAAAGTGAGCGTCGCCAGCAGCAGCCACTCGTTGTCGTTGGCGCAGAAGTCGGCGCACGGCGCCGTGACGATCTCGCAAAGCGCCAGATCAAACGTCTTATCGTAGAGCAGATAGCCGTTCGCGGAGACGCCCGGCCCTTTGAGCTGCGTCTCTAGCCACGCGCAAAACGCCGCGCCCACCGGATTACGAAAGACCGGAGGCGGAGCAGTGCTGACCAAAATTTGATAGCCCTCGCGCGTCACGCTCGGCACGCAATCTCCGTGCTCGCACGAACCGCCGCAGCATCCGCACTCGCGTACGTACGAAGGTATCGGATCCGTTTCACATTGCTGGTACGCCAAGTAAACGTACAGCGTCGTTCGTGCAGGACCGCCTTGCGGTGGTGTTTGCTGTACCGATTCGGGCGCTCCGCACCATCCGTTGCGCGCGCCGTCGAACAGCGGAACGAACAGCGTTTCCGGAACGGCAATCTCGCGACCGCAGCAGTCCAATGCGATGCCGGGCTGCAGAATGGCGTACTTGTCGCGGCATTCGGGCGAGGGATGTTCGATGACGCGCAAACCGCATACCGTGCCGAAGTCGTGCAGCCGGACGTCGTGCGCGTTCATGCGCATCGCGTTGTAGCGATGCTCGAGCGCCAGGTGCCGCGCCTCTAAGAGCATGCCGAAACTGTATTTCGGATGCGCGAGCGGCTCGACGCCGCAAGAGCACGTACCGGAGCAGTCTTTCCGAGGCATCGGCAATTGCGGCTTTTGTGTTTCTACGAACGCGTTCATCACGAGCGATCTCCTACGGCAGCGTTGACGCCCAAGCGCATCTGCGGTCGAACCGCGAGAATATCCGGTGGGCGAAGATGTCCGATAATTGCGTCGAGGCCCAGGTGCGCGTCGACGCCCAGACGCAAATCGGCTCGTACGATGTTGATGCACGCGGCAACGTGTGCCGGCTTCTGTGTGTCGACGACCGCGCGAAGCATCGCCATCTCGTCTGCAGCCGGTTCGCCGCGGAAGGCCGCGAGGATCGTCATGCGGTTCGCGCGCGTTGCAAATGGATCGAGATACGGCGCGGACACGCTATCGATCGTTTTCGTACTCAGTACACCGGTATCGTCGAGAGTGGCGCGGCCGGCGATCTGCGTACCGAAAAGAACCGTGCAGCCGAGGCGCCCTTGCGATGCAAACCACCAGTTCCTGTCGGCGTAGCTCTCCAAGATCTGCACGCGCAGTCCGAGGGCCAGTTCGATGAAAAGTTCGATTCCGCGCGGCGTGCCTCTCAAACGGAACAGTTCGCCCGCGCGCCGGATGATTGCGCGCCGGCGATGCTCGGGCCACGAACGGAAAACCTCGAGTCCGAACCAGGTGCCGAGCCAGTCCAGGAAGTCCCGTTTCGTTCGGGCATCGGTGGTTCGCGGGTCGATGACACTCGCCAGCAGACGGATTTCGTCTTTGACGGCATCGCGCATTGCGTCGAACAATGAAAGCAGACGTTCGTTCAAATCGCGGCCGCCGTCTGCCGTCGAATACACTGCCGGCAGCATACGCAAACTCGTCGCGCGCGGATACGTGACGTCGACGAAGCGCAGCTCCGCCGGCTCCGACTGCGTTCCGGTAAGTGCGATGCGAAGCCAGAGGTACCGGCCCGGATCCGAGGGGATAAGCGCGTCGTTTGCGCCGTTCAGCGGGCCGCCGATAGCGGACCATGGCGACCAATCGCTCTCGTCGAGCAGTGCGATTGCCGGTTCGCCGCGATCCGCATCGGAGGTGTACGTCGAAAATGCCGCACTCGCGCCCGCCGCGAGCTTTACGTTGAAACGCAAGCGATCCCAACGGCATCCGGGAAGGCGGCTATCCAGCGCGAACGAACGCAGCGTTCCCGCGCCGCGCGCGTGCAGCGAATACTTCACTTCCAGGCCGGACGCGGCCGCGGCGCGCCAGCCGGCGCGTCCGCCCAACGCATATGCGCTCACGACGGCTGCTCGTATCTCGGCGTCACTGTGACGCCGTCAAACGGTACCCAGAACAATTCGGCCGGTCCGATCGCCGCATCGCCGAGTTGGGGCAGCGGCGTGCCGTCGAGCGCCATCGTGAAATCGTCGATGCGCGCCACGCCGGGAAGGTTCATCGCCGCGGCAAAAGCGACGGCCGCGTACGCCGTTGCACCCCAATTCCAACCGCCGCCGCCGGTACTCACGGGAGCATACAGCGACCGCAAGGCGGCGGCGATGCCGTTTGCCACGCTTGCAAGGTCCGCATCGCTCGAGCAGTAAGTCTGTCAGCGAAAACGTGAGCGTATGATAGATCGGCCCCGCAACATGCAACTCCGTCGTCACGAGGCGATGCGAATCGAGCCACGCGCACACGGCTTCCAGCGTCGTTCGGTTCGGAAGCGGCGGCAGCGTCGTTTTGTCCTGGAGCGTCGGATCGAGATCGACTTTTCTGCGCGGAATGACGAGCACCGTAACGCTGCCGGGCACCTCGATTCCCAGATAATCCGGATTCGTCAGCGGCAAAGCGTGCGCGCGCTCCACCAATGCTCCCGGCGTTGAAAGCGCAAGCGCTTCGAAATCGTCGGCGGTGACGGCGCGGTTCGTCGCGCGGACTTCGTGGCCGGCGCGCAGTACTGCTTCGTCGATCGTTTCTTCGTCCGCGCCGCCTTGCGCGGGGATCGGATTGCTGACTTTGTCGACGTAGGCAACGTACGATTGAATATCGCTGACCTGCCCTACATCGACGTTTCCGGCCGCGCCTCCGCCGTAGCGGTATGTCGTTGCAACGATATTGTTTTGCGTATTGGCGTTGGCAAGCGGAATCGCGCCGTAGTGATTGTCGCCGAAGGCGATCGTGCCGCTCGACGCGCCGAGCGTGTACACGCGAGCGTCGGGTGCCGAACCGAAGAAATCGGAAACTTGCTGCCAAACCTCCGCACCGCCGGCAAGGCCTTCATCCACGGTGAGTTGCAGCGACTCCGGCAGCACCGGCGCGTGAACGAGCGCAAACGTTTGTCCCGGCGTGCCGAGCGAACCGCCTAACGTCTCTTGGCGCACGGTCAGCGCTTGGCTCGCGGGAGCCGTATTCGTGGTAATGGCCACGATCTCAGGCGCCTCTTCGTAAGCGGCGCTCGTCAAGCGCGCGCGGACCCAGTATCCCGTCAGGTTTTTGTAATCGGTAACGGCGGGATCGCTTGCGTTCGGCATCGGGAATTGCAAACTGGGCGGCGCGCTCGGAAAGCGGAAACGCACGTGGCCCGATCGGTAGAGCACCGACGTCTCGTCGGCGAGCAGCTGCAGCGCGTTCCACGTCCCGCTTGAATCGGCGGCGTATTCCCACACCCACGTTGCGGGCGGCACCGGATGCTTCCCGAAGTCGCATGTATACGCGATGGAGTCTCCCGGCGCATCGTTCAGGAATATCGCGAGATCGACATCGACTTTCGGAAACGCGGACGGATACACGAAGCAGAAGTAGAGCGCGTCCGTTTCGGCTGCCGCAACCATCAGCGGGTATGGTTCGAACGACGGCGGCTTGGGCTTGGACGGGTCCGCGAAGAACGGCACCCAGGCGCTCGTTTTATTTGCAAGCACCGCTTGCAAGACCGGACCAACCGCAACCACCGCTCGATCCGTTTCGAAAATCACCGGCGAGCCGTCCGGATTCGTTGCTCCGCTCGCGGCTACGCGCGTTCCGGACGGTACGACGATGGAATCCACTCCGGAAGACAGCGTAAACTGCAATTCGGTTTTCGCCGGCTGCGCCGGCCGTGTAGAATACCCGAGCAACTGCAGCATTTTCAGACGCAGCGCGTTGGGGGCTTGGTTGAGTTGGTAGAGCGTTGCCTCGGTCATCCATGCAAACAACTCCACCAGCGCGATTCCGGGGTCGCTTTCGTTGAGATCCGTCCACTCCGGCAGGTAGCGCGGAATGCGCTGCTTCGCCTCGGCAACGAGATCGTTGTACGTGCGCGTGTCGAGATTAGGAACCAGCAATGGCACGGCCGGACTCCTGCGACGCGAGCGTCTGCGGATCGCGAATGAAGAACGGATAGACGATGTTGTAGAACGCGTTATTCGCGCGGATGCGGTAGTCGACGCGGATCAGCAGCAACTCGCCTTGGCCGCCGGCGGTCACGTCGATGTCGAGCACGTCGATTCGCGGCTCCCATCGCACGAGCGCTTGACGCACTTCGGCCGCGACGGCGCCCGCTTGAGTGGAGGTGTTCGGCGAGAATACGAGATCGTGCATGCCGCAGCCGAAATCGGGAAGCATGACGCGCTCGCCTTTTGCCGTCGAGAGAATTTGAAAGACGGCTTGCTCCACGTCGGCTTCGTATGCGGCAAACTGGAAGCCGCCCAGCGGACTGATCTGCAGCGGAAATGCAAAGCCGCTGCCGAGAAATGCGCGCGCCTTCTGCAGAGTCTTCATAAGTACCGCCCCGGCGATCCGTCAAAGGGCTCGTAAAAGACGTTCTGCGCGCGCAGTTCCCCTTTGACTTCGATAATCGGCGCTTGAATCGTTGCGCGGGTCGCCGCAGTGACCGTGACCGATCCGCCGCTGTCTGCCGTTATGCTTGCGCGAAGATTTCCGCTTTGATAGACCTCTAGCGTGACGCCGGGGGGCACGGAGCCGTTCGCCGAACAGATCAGCTGCGCCACGGGAACCATCGATGCGTCTTTCGCATAGATCGCAAAACCGTCGGCTTTGCTCATGTCCTGGACGGCGTTCAGGCCTTGTAGCGGAGCCACTTTCACGCGCGTCGTATCGGCAGCCGATATCACGCCGAACGGCGGCGCGAGCGGGGATCGGCTTGCGGAGATCGTTGCGGTCGGAGAAACTTTGCGCGGAATGCGCAAAACCGTCAAAAAACCGTATGACGGTCGGTGCGTCGCCGGATCGGTGAGAGTGAAGGCCGGATTCGTCGCCGCGACGATTGCAAGAACGAACGTGCCTTTCCAACTGTTCGATGCTGTGTCAAACGCGAGTTCGACCGGTTTGAGCGACGGCAGCAGGAAATTAAAAGCCGGCTCCGCGGTAAAGGCGTTGCCGTCGTAGATCTGCACGCTGCCGAAGGCGTCGATTTGGTAGAGCAACACGCCGTACAAAAACGATTGCACTGCCGTGAGCGGCGTTCCATCCGCAAGCATAGGGGAAGATGCCTCGATTGCAATCGGCTGCTCGAGCACGGAAAATCCGGTATGCGGATCGGTTTGCTTGGGCGTTGCGCCGGGAGCGGGAACCACCGCTCCGTTCGCAGTCGCGCTCATATGAGATTCCCTGCGCCCGGCGTGTAGGTTGGAGAAACGATGCCGCCGGCGATGACGGGCCCCGTGACGTTAAGCAAACCGGTGATGCTCGTCACGGCAGCGTCGATCGTAACCGACGGCGCCGTAACCGTCGCGGCAAGTGCCGTGACGCCGACGTTTCCCGTCACGTTCACCGCGAGACCGCTCGCGCCGAGCGTGATTGAATCGCCGGTCGGCAGCGTCACTCGCACTTGCGGCGGCGTGTCGTCCATCTCGATGGTCACGCCGCCCTGCGTCGACAGCGTGATTTTCGACCCGCCCTCGTCGAGCAAGAGTTTGAAGCCGCCCTGCGTCGTGAGCGAAATGGTCGGTGACGATCCGGGGTTGTCGTCAAAAACCAGTTCGTGTCCGGCCACGGTTTTGATGCCGCGCTTCTGCCGGTCGCCGGAGAACGGTGGCGAGTCCGGATTGCTCCAGCAATACCCCACGATGTACGGAGAGTCGACCTGGCCGTGATCGAATGCGACGAGCACTTCGTCGGCGATCTCCGGCATCAAGAAGCAGCCGCGATCGCTGCCTGCCATCGGCGCCGCAACGCGCGCCCAATACCCTTCCGGACCGTCTTCGAGCCAATCGAACTTCACCTTCACGCGGCCCACGTTGGTGGGATCGTCGACGCTGGTGACGATCGCAGGAACCACGCCGGAGATGCGCGTCACGACTGTTTCTCCCGCCGGGCGGTAAAGGACGTCCGGTATCCGGAATCGTCGATCGTGTGCGTCGAGCCCGTCACCAAATATGGACCGGAAAATCGCGAGCCGACGTCGGTGATCTCGATCTTGCGTCCCGCGCGGATATCCGGCAAGCCCGGCGCCGTCACCGTAGCGGTCAGCATCGATTGCATGATGTTCCGCATCATTTCGCGCGCGAGCTGTTTTGCTTGACCGTTGGCGTGCAGCGGCTGATTATTGACGGTTTTTACCTTGTCGCGGATCTCGTCGGTTACGAAATCCTCCAGATCGGCGTTGATGCCGACCTCCTCGCGCGATGCGGTTCCGACGAAAGCGCTCTTCTCGAGTTGGTTGCGCGCCATCACCTTCACCGAACCGACCTGTTCGTTCATGGTCAGGCGCGGTGAAAAATCGATGAGTGAGCGGTGAAAGCCCAAGGTATACACCGTGTTCGACGCAGCGCCGGCTGCAGGCCCGAAATGCAGCGTGTCGGTGCCTTCGAGCCAGACGTCGTAGCCGATGCGGCGCGCCCGCTGCATCAGAAAGACGATGTCGTACTGATTATCTTGAAAAGCGTAGGGCTGCGGCTGATCGTCGCTTTCGGGATGATCTTCCACGACGATGTCTAAATTGTGATCGCTTGCGATTTGCCGCGCGACGTCTTCGGTGCTTTTGTCTACCCAGGCCTTCGTGCGCTGTTTGTCTTTTAAGGACTTGAGCGGATTGATGATCCGCACGGTCAAGCTTGGTGCGCCGCCCGCGGGATAATGCGGCTCGACGCTCTCTACCGTACCGGAGAGCACGGTGACGACTTTGACGCCCTCGTATCCCAACTGCACTTCGACGGACTTGTCGCGGTCGAACGTAAAGAGATCGGCATACGGCGCCTGTTCGTCGACCAGATACGTAAACTGCGTCGGCTGGCCGCTGCGTGAATCGTCCCAGTTGTTCAAAGTGAGATCGACGGTGTCGAATTCGGTCAGACTGTCTTTGTACGTCACCGAGACGATATCGCGCAGCACGGCCGCCGGCACGTCCTGCTGCCGCACGCGAACCTTGAAGGTCGGGACGTACATGTCGTTGCCGCGGTAAATCGGAATCGCAGCCGTCATGAGGCTCTCACCGCCGGAAGCGAAAGAATCCAGCCCGGCGCAAGCACCGTGGGATCCGCGATGTCGTTGGCGTCGGCGATGACGCGCCACGCCGTTGGATCGCTGTAGGCTTCATACGCGATTTTGGGCAGCGTGTCGCCCGTTTGAACGACATACGCTTTGCTGACATCCGCCGAATTCAAATTCAACTGCGCGACCTGCTGCTCGAGCGTCTTGTATTCGCGCAATCCGACGCTGAGCTTGGCGCGAAGCGGCGTGCCGTTCGGCGAGAAGAGCGTGAAGTGCTGAGTGCACGAGTCGACGATGCAGTTGAAGGCATGGCGCTGCTGCTCTGCTTGCGTTATGCCGCCGCCCGGGAAGGCGCTGCCCCAGCCGAAGACCACGCGCGGCGGCGCATGCGTGTGACTGTCGATCTTCAGCAGTTCGTAAAACGGATCGGTGAGCAGGGTTACGCTTTTGCCGTTCTCGTCCATCCCCGTGTCGGTCGTGTCGAAGAAAAGTTCCAGCGTAATTTTTTCGTTCTGCAGACGGACGAATTGCAGCAGCGGCGAGTCGAGGCCCGGAATGGCGATCTCCGCAATCTGCGCCTGCTTCTGAAACTGCATCTCCGTCGGATTGAACTGCGCGAACAGCTTGTTTCCGGCCGGTTTCAGATCGGGACCCAAGCGCTGGAAATAGCACCGCTCGAACGCCATTAGCCGTACCTTTCGATATCCGCATCGTCCGGCGAGGCGATCGTGCGATCTTGCCGCGATCGACGCTCTGCCCGCTCGCGCACTTCGATGAGCGACATGACGCGGCGCACGATGCGTTCGACGGCGGCATCTCCAAGCGATCCGGCCTCGCTGTCGACGATCGTTGCTTCGATCTCGCCGATGCGTACGTCCATCACAATCCTACCGCCCCCGCGACCGTGGTGCCGACGGCCGCGCCGATGGAGGCGGGGGAGGTAAGCGAGATCCCTTCGTGCATGATCTCGATCGACTCTATCGCCACCTCGCTGGTTTTTGCATTGAACGAGGGACCGTTGTACCTGACCGGCAAGCCGCGCGTAAACTGCCACATCTTGAGCGGCACGTGCTGGTCGTTTTCAAGCACGATGATGCCGTCACAGCGCTTGCCGTTGCCGTTCGCGTACGCCGCATGCCAGTTCCACAGCCCGTCGGTCAAGCCGATTCCGCTCTTGAGCACGATGTTCGACCACGTTACGCGCGACGGAAACTTGCGGACCCGGTCGTTGAGCCCCCCTTCTTTGTATTCCTCGACCTCGAGTTGCGTCTCCAGACCCGTGCATTCTTGGAAACCGGCGATGAACGCGCCGCCGGCAGCGATCGCAAGATCGACGATCGACGGAACGCTGTCGGTTGCCGCAAGCAAGCCGTTGGGATCGACGACGGTATGCGAACTGTCGACCAGCGCGATGTGAAAATTGTACGTCATCGGCATGATCTGAATCATGCGGCGCTCCCTTCGAAGACCTCGAGCGTGTCGTGCTGATGGCCGACGCGGAAAACGATGAACTCGGCCGGCCGCACCGCGGCGATGCCGATCTCAGCATGAAGTTCTCCATTTGCCTGCGCCTGCACCGGATTATTGCTGCCGTCGCAAACGACGTAATACGCTTCCTCGCGTGAAGCGCCGGCGAATGCGCCGCGCTGCCACAGTGTATCGAGCAAGGTCATGCAGGAGCGCCGTATGAGCGCGCGCAGCGTCGCGTTATTCGGTTCGAAAACCGACCATTGCATGGCGTTCAGGATCGCATTCTCGATCGTCGACATCAGCCGCCGCACGGAAACGTACAGCCAGGAAGCGTCGCTCGAAAGCGTGCGCGCGCCGTAGATCCGGATGCCGCGATTCGGAAGAGCTCGAATGACGTTGACCTGTTCGTCGTTGTAGATCGACTGCGCTTCGGCGTCTATGGATTTCGCGAGCGCGACGATCCACCGCAGTTCGCTGTTCGCGGCAGAGTGATGCGGGCCGAGCGCAACGTCCATCGCGGCGAATGAACCCGCAACGTGGCCGCTCGGCGGCACGAAGCGCACCGAGCCGCTCTGACCGAGCGGATCGTAGACGCCGGCCCACGGCCAATGAATTGCCGCCCGCGAGGCATCGAACCGGCGTCTGAAATCGATGGGATCCGCGTCGCGCGGTACGTCGACGAGCGCGAAACGAAAGTCTGGGGTGCGGCGGAAATTCGCTATCCGGGGTCACGCCGAGTTCGCAAAAATCCACCAGCGCTTGCGCAATGAGGCCGGATTGTTCGGCCGTAAAATTGGGGCCGGGTTCTAGCGGCTGCGGCGGAAGAGCCGCTACGGCGGGCGGGATTGCGGGCGGCTCATAGGGCGTGACGAGATATTGCGGATCGGTGCATTGCGGCGGCGCAGGCGGCACGCTCGGCGGCGCCGTCACGACGTCACGACCCGCGCATGCATCGGGAATGGCAATGAGCGTCGGCTCGCGCAGCGGCGCGATCGATGCGAGCGCCGCAAGCACGTCGCCGGCCTGCAGCATACGTACGCCGTCGGTCGCGCCGCTCACGAGTTGTGCGTCGACGTCGGCGGGCCACGTTTGCGGATCCAGCGTTGCGGGCGGAACGGAATCAACGTCAAGGCTGATGCGGCTTCCCGCATTGATCAGGGTGGCGTTCCACACGTCCGGAAATAGCGGAGAACACTGCGGATAATCTTCGACGACTTGCCCGTTTTCCAAAACCAGCACGTGCAGCGCAAGAAGGTCGAGCGTCATCGGCATTACGGGCGAATACGCGAACGTAAGCGGAAGCGGTACGTTCAACGAAGGTGCGAGCGCTCGACCCGGATCGCCGGATGCGATAATCAGCGTTCCGGAAAGCGCATCGACGTCGCAGACGGCGCGATACTCGGGTGGTAGATTCCCTTGACGAACCCGAATGAAGCTTCCGCGCGAAAAGCGCGCGATGGACGCGACGGGAAGGCGGCGCTGACTGTCTTGGAGTGCGGAGACGACCTGCGTTTGCGCTACGCTCTCGCGCATGATGCGCAGCGCTACGCGATTGCCCCAGCTTCCCGGCGTGGCCGTCGAAAAGCGGGCCGCAACGGAGGTGCCGTCGCGCGCCAGAACCGTCGTCGACGCGACGGCAGCACCGGCGCCGAGCAGCACCGCTTTCGTGACGTCGATCGCCGGCGACTCCCCCGCATCGACGCCGGCAAGCGGGGCGTCGACGTCGATCCATGCGCCGCCCGGGTCTGCGTCCGACACGTGGCGCAGCACGCTTGCAGTCACGTTTCCGGCTTGCTGCTGCATTAGCGCGACGACCGTGCCTTCGCGCAATTGCAGCGCGGGCGAGAGCGCAAGACGCGTTCCGGCGATATTGGCGACCGTCGTGCCAATCGCCGGCGCGGCCGCGCGTACCACCCACGCCGCAATGCCGCCGTTTTCAAAGAACGCCCGGACCGCATACGCCAAAAACCCAGGTTCGATGAAGGAGCCGAACGCCCGCGTAAACTCTTTATAGGACGTTACGCGTACCGGCGCCGCAACCGGCCCGCGCTCGGCGATCCCGACGAATGCCGCTACATCGCTGCGCGCGGGGGCGACGGTTCGCACTTGCGGATCGGCTTGTTCGATGTATACGCCGGGCGCGCGTCCGTTCATTCGTCAGCTCGCTGATTCTACTTCGAGATGCTCGTGGACGATTTCAAGAGTCTCTATGGCAACGTCGTTCCCTTTCGCATTGAGCGCCGGTCCGTCGTATTTCACCGGCCAGCCTTCGCGGAATTTCCAGTGCATGACCGGCGTGTTCTGCTCGTCGACGAGCGTGATCGTGCCCGCGCGGCGATCCGGAACGCCGTCGAGAATGTTCTGCCGCCACGACCACAGATCCAAATTTTTCGTCTGACCGCGCTTGAGCGTGATATGCGAATGTTTGCTCAAACCCGTCAGTTTGCGCGTCCAGAGTTGAACGTCCGTGCCCTCGCGGTACTCGACGATGTCGCTGTCGGTGCTCAATCCCGAAACTTCCGAAAAACCGGCGGAGGACGTCAGTCCGTCAATGCTCAGAATGAAATTGAAGCCTTTGAAGGGATCCTGCGGTCGTGCCATGTGTTAACTCCCTTGCGTGGCGGTTGCCGTCCACTGCGAGATGCGGAAGATGACGAATTCTGCCGGGAAGGTCGGCGCAATGCCGATCTCGACGATGAGCCGTCCGTTTTCGATATCGCTTTGCGTCATTGTCGTGCGGTCGCAGAGCACGTAAAATGCCTCCGACGCTTTGGTGCCCATCAGCGCGCCGGTCCGCCACGTGTCGGTGAGAAATGCCGCGACGGATTGCCGCACGCGCGCCCAGAGCAGCTCGTTGTTCGGCTCGAAGACGACCCACTGCGTGCCGTACTCGATCGAGGCTTCGATGTACTGAAAAAGCCGCCGGATATTGATGTACTTCCAATCCTGATTGCTCGATACAGTGCGCGCGCCCCAAACGCGCAGACCACGGTTCTCCATCCGGAAGTCGCGCAGCGCATTGATCCCCAGCGGATTGAGGATGTCTTGCGTGCCTTGATCGACGTGATGCGAGAACGCCGTAGCGCTCTGGACGATTTCGTTCGCAGGCGCTTTGTAGACGCCGCGGTTGATGTCCGAGCGCGCGTAGATGCCCATGACGTGGCCACTCGGCGGGAGATTTACGTAGTCGATCACATTCGGATTCGTCGGCGACGGATCTTCAATCTGCACCCACGGATAGTAAAGCGCGCCGTATTCCGAATCGTAGTTTCCGCGCTGCGCGATGACGTCGCTCGGTGAGGCGTCGATGATATGCCAGTCGTCGACGGTGCCGACGCCCGCGGGATCGAGTACTGCGAACTTGTATTTGTCATTTTCGCAAAGCGTGAGCAAATCGGCCTGAACTTGCTGATCCGTCATGCCGGGCATCGCGATCATCAGCATGCCGCGGATGTTTTTGAACGCGAAAATTCCGCCGCGCGTCGCGGGATCGTCCGTGTCCAGAGATGCGTCGTTGAAGAGCTGGTTGAACGCGGTCAAGCTCAATGCCGAGATGCCGTCGGCGCCCGTCGTGGGAGCGGCCGTGGGCGCTGTCTGTGAAGCCGATAGGTAGGGAGCGTGCGTGGTAAAGTCGGGCGCGCCGCTCAGATCGACGCGGATGAGGTTGGATGCGCCGGTCCCTCGCCCGCTGGACGGAATCTTGCCGATGATGTTCGGCGCATAGTTGTTGGCCGCCGGATTGACGTTGAGATTGTGGAACGTCTCGGTTTGCGCGACGTGCCCGTTCGCCAGCAAATCAACCGTCAAGGCGAACTCCACGACTTTTACGGTGTCGCCGGCCGCCGGCGCCGTAGAGATCGCAAACGCAAGCGTAATTGTATTGCCGGCGATCCCTTTTACGACGCTATAGTCGGAGGCGCTGTTGTCCGCCTTTGTCCATTTCACCACCGCGCCGACGTAGATTCCCGTGGTGGCGTTCAGACTAATCGACGTCGTCGTGCTTGGAGGCGATGCTGCAACGGTGTTCGGCGCGACACTCTCGTCGGCAAACGTGAAGCGCAGTCCGTCGGTTTGCTGGTATTTGCCGTTGAGCACGCCGAAAACGGGGTTCGCCCAAGGCCCTGCATCGATCGCTTGAATATCGAACGTTTCGCCGGTGTTTTGCAAACTGTACTTCACGCTCACGCTCGTGCCGCCGGTCGACGGCGCGACGCGTACGACGTACAGCAGCGTTCCGCCGTTTTCGAAAAAAGCGTCGACGGCATACGACACGGCGTTGAACCCGGCCGGCAGCGATCCGCCGGCGCTCGGCGGAATCAGCCCGCCGAAGATTTGCTGAAAGTCGCCGGCGCTCGTGACGAGCGTCGGCGCGTTCACCGGCCCCCGCTGCGTCAAACCGACGATGCCCGCGGTCGACGTACTGACGCCGGCGATTGGAACCGGACCGGTTTCGACTTCTTCGATGTACACGCCGGGCGCAAGATATTCAGGCATGTCGGCTCCTCGTTTCGTGGGACGTCATGAGGGCGTGAGCGCATACGACTGCGCAATGGGAA
The DNA here is from genome assembly GCA_963777315.1 of Vulcanimicrobiota bacterium. Classification (GTDB taxonomy): domain Bacteria; phylum Vulcanimicrobiota; class Vulcanimicrobiia; order Vulcanimicrobiales; family Vulcanimicrobiaceae; genus CAVYEM01. Next base: position 25,355 of record CAVZQC010000002.1, on the reverse strand, counting down.
CGGCATCGTGGCTGCACGTTCGCGTGACCGGCAGATCGACGTAACCGGAAGCCGAAACGACGAAGTGCAGATCGAACGCACCCGCGAGATGTTTGGGATCGGGACCGCTGGAACTGGGATTGTCGAGCGGTACGTTACCGGCATCCGCCGCTATAACGAATGCGTCAAGCGCGTACGCCCGCGCCCAAATTCCACCGATGGGGTAAGGGGGCGTTCCGACGCCGGCGATTTGTACGCTCACCTGCGATAGCAGCAGCGCGGGCGGCGGAAGCGACGCGTCGGAGACGTGGCCGACGAGCAAGGCATACGACGTGATCTCTTCCATCATGCCGGCATTCTCGTATAGCGATCGAAGCGCTCGATAACGTGCGCGCCTTTGACGTGCTGGCGCATGGAGTCGATCGCGACGTGACGGGCAGTGATGACGCAGGAGAGAGCGTACGGTATATCCAGCGCCGACCACAGACGGAATAGTTCGTCCTCCGCCGGCGTCTCGAACGTTACCGCCGCATCATTATCTCCGAGGGAGAGCGGGCCGGCGTCATAAACATACTGCAGCGTTTTCTCGAGCAGCAGTTGATCTTTGTCCCCGGCGCCCGTCATCGGCGTCGCCAGATACCACACGTCCACCATCAGCGGCGGAATCGCGAATTCCGTCGCACTGATAGTCAGGAGTGACGGATCCGAGATAAATTCGTCGCGAACGACGCGGTACGGCCAAAACGAAAGACCCTGCTTGGTGCCGCTTCCTGCGCCCGATGATGCCGGAGAGTCGGAGAAAATCATCGCGCTGTACGCAGAGGTCAGCGGGTCGCTTGCGAATGCGGAAGAGAGACCGGCGATCAGCAAATCGGTGAGCGTCTTGACGATCGGAAACGCGCTCACTTTTCGATACTTACGCCTAGCGCGCGCGAGAATTCCAGTAGCGGAGCGCCCCCTTGCGCATACGCCACGGCGCCCGTTGCCCGATTGGTGAACTTCATGCGCACGGCGTCCTCTTCACACCAGGCTTCAAACGTGAGCAGGGAATGGTCGAAGATGACGAAGGAATGGAGTTCGTCGACCGGCTGGACGACGACCAAAAGAGAGCCGCCTCGCATGCTTTCGAGTGCCACGACCGCGACGACCCGGTCATCCACGGCGCGGAGCTTTCGCTGCCATGGCGCGACTGTAACATCGCTCAGTTAGCACACAATACCGCGGGCGATTTGCAGACGCTCTGCGTTTACTCTAAAGTTGCTCAGATTGCTTGACTTGTTAGACGCCTATTTGCTAGCGTCGAGGGACGACAAGGCAGGTCATGCACGTGGATCGGAACTCGGCGGTTCTTTCAAATGTGCTGCAAGTCCGGTGTCTTGGTGCGTTCGCGTTCGGGGCCTCCGGCGCGTGGTACGGCGGCCCGGCATTCAAGAGCGGTCGCGAATTCCTACAATACCTCCTCAGCTATCATCGCTTTGCAATTCCAAAACAGACGCTCGCAGACGCTTTCTGGCCGGAGCTCGACGCGGATGCGGTGATTCACCGTCTGCACTTGGCGGTGAGCGGCGCTCGCGCAGCACTTCGAGAAGTTTTTCCGCAAATCGACGCGATTCGATGCTGCGCGGGATCGTACGGCTTGCATCCCGGCATCCTGATCGATTCGGACATGGACGTTCTGCTGGACGTAAGCCGCGACGGGTCGATCGCATCGATGGAAGCGGCAGTGGGGCGGTACAGCGGCGGCTACATGGCCGGCGAACGCGCGGAATGGATGTATCCGCTGCGCATACGCTGCGCCAACGCGTACATCGGCATACTAGAACGGCTCGCCGATACGGCGGCCCACAACCACGACATTGCGAAGGCGCTAGAATACGCCATGCGCTTAGTTGAGATCGACCGCGCGCATGAGGGTGCGACGCGAACCGTTATGCGTCTACTCGCTCAAAGCGGTCGGCGCGGCGCCGCCCTCAACCAGTTCGACGATCTGGCGCGCTACCTCAAGCGGCATCTCGCAATAGAACCTTCCGCTCAGACCCGCGCGCTTCGCGACGAAATCGTGCGCGGCGGTTTATGATTGTAGGCTGGCCGGGGAAGAGGTAGGCAACCACCTTCCCTGCGGAGGCCACGATGAACCACTTACGGCTACTCTGAGCCACGCTCGCACTTGGCGTGATCGTCGCGCTGGCGGCGTGCAGCGGAGGCGGCGGCAATAATAATAAAAACGGCAACAACAACGCGAACGCGCAAGGCAACAAGGGTTCGCAGCAAGTCAAACAGTTCAACCCCCTGCACGTCGCGCACAACGCGATTGCCGGCGGAAGTTTGCAGATCAACATGGGGCAGCAGAACAAATCCGGACAAGCGGGCAATGCCAGCGTCGTGGATGCCAAAGGCGGCGTAAACGTCGCCATTCATATCAAATCCGAACCCAAAGGCGCTTCGGAACCTGCGCACATTCACAAAGGCAGCTGTACGAAACTCGATCCCGCGCCATGGAAGCCGCTCAACCCGGTCGTGAACGGCCAATCGTTCACGCACCTCAAGGGCGTCAGCGTAGCGGAGATCAAAAAGGGCGCTCACGCGACCAACGTTCACAAGAGCGCGAACGATCTAAAGACGTACGTCTCCTGCGGCGACCTCCAAATTTAGAATAGGAAACCCGCGAGGGCGTCGCTTGCCGATGCCCTCGCTTAATACGCGGGCGGCGCGTAGACATTGAACGTGATGGCCGGTACGCCGCCGTCGTTCTTGAAGCGGTGATCGACATTTTTGCCGACGATGACGGAGTCGCCGGCTTTCATCGCAAATTTGCGTTCGCCGACCTCGGCGTCGAGAGCGCCTTCAACCAAGTACAAGATCTGCTCGCTGGCCCCGTGTTCGTTGCATTTCGGACCGCTCGACTCGTGCGGCGCGAGCGTCATCCACGCAGTTTGCGACGCTTCGCCGGTTTCAATCACCCTAAAATCCATGTCCGGATCGTACCCCCTTATGGCGACTTGTCGGAATAGTAGAAAAGCCGCGGCTCGATGACGCCGTCTTCTACGCTCAAAATTCCGAAGAGAATTGCGGCTGCCGGCGCCGCTCAGTCGGCGAGCCGGGATTGAAGAGCAGCACGCCGTTTCGGCGTTCGCAATACGGAATATGCGAATGACCGAAGAGAATTGCATCGGCCGCTTCGTTTTGAAACCGCGTTCGGCCCGATCGGGTGTGGATCGGCCTGAACCGGCGTGCCCGTGCACTACGCCGATGCGCACGGAACCGAACTCCAAGATCTTGCGATCCCCGAAGCGCTCGTGCAGCGCCGGCGGATCGTTGTTTCCGGCAACCGCTTGGATCGGAGCCAACGCTAGAAAAAGCGGAATGGCGATCAAATCGACCATGTCGCCGCAATGCACGATAACGTCGACGCCGCGCAGACCGTTGCGTAATGCTGCGGGCAGTTCACGCCCATGACGCGGCATATGGGTGTCGGAAACGACGCGGATCGTTAGACCCGAGGCGAAAGTCCCGTATTACAGCGGGCGGCAGTATGCGTATACTGATACCCATGAAACATCCGCTTCCGGGAGGCAACCCGATGAACCTGACCTGCGTCGCCGGGCCGTCGGGTCAAACTGCCGGTACCGCCGAGGTAATCACGATTGTTTTGAACTGGCCGGGAGGCACCATGCCCGCCCCGCCGCCGAACTCGACGACGTTGGTTGCGCCCAACCCGGACGTCGAATATCAAGTTTCCGGATTTCATCCGGACGGCAGACCGATTCAACACCCCATGGAGATCAACGGCGCGAACGTGGCCGTCTACAGCAGCAGACCTTAGCCGGCGAGCAACTCGGTTTCGACGCGTTCGATCTCCTCCGGCCGCGCATTGGGCAGCGGCTGGACGTCCGCCATCGCGTCGAGCTCCGGCGCAAGTTCGTCGGTGATGCGGTATACGTATCCGTGCTGTCTGCGCAGCGCCTTGGCAAGCGCCATGAGCTCGCGCGCGTGCGGTGCGTTTCCGCGCCGGTGCGCGATCACGGCGAAAACTTCGAAACAGCCGATCCTCAGCGATGGAACGCCGAGTTCCCGCGCGAGCCGTAGCGCCTCACGCGCGCACTTCGCTGCGTCCGCCGTTTCTTCGCGGCGCACGTGCAGCGCTGCGATGGAGAACAGCGCCTCCGCTTCGTCCAGCCGGTTGTGCAGACGGCGCTTCATTTCCAGCGCGCGGTGCAGGCACCGGTCGGCTTCGTCCAAGTCGCCCGTTCGCAGCGCGACGTCCCCGAGAGAGTGTGCGAACGACGCAAGCCGGTCGGCATGTTCCGGTTCGGCGCACAACGCCATGCCGCGCTCCAAATACGCGCGCGCGTTCTCGTAGTCGCCGCAGTGCACCCGCGATTGCGCGAGATTGTACAGCGCCGTAATGACGCCGATGGTGTGGCCGGTCGCTTCGAACTCCGCGAGCGCGTGCGCATACAGCCTCGAAGCCTCTTCCGCGCTTCCCGAACGGTCTTCGATCACCGCAAGATTGTGCAGCGCCTCCGCAACGCCGCCCCGGTCGCCCAATTGACGGAAAACCTCCAGCGCGCGCGCCGTCAAGTCGCGCGCGGCGCTATAATCGTCTTCCATCGTAGCGAAGGTTGCGGCGCGCCGCAGCAACTTTCCAAAAAGATTCGTCGGCTGCTGCGGAGCCGCAGCGCACGCGCGCGCAAACCACGAGCGGCCCTCGGCGATGTTGCAATGCTGCTGCCAATATAGAGCAACGCGCAGCAGCAGTTCGTACGCGGGTGTGCGATCGTCTTGCGCAAAGCCCCATTCGAGTGCGGCGCGCAGAGCGTGATATTCCTCTCGTTGCTCCGTTGATCGCGCTGCTCGAGCCATATATCCTTGAAGCGGGATTGGGGTCGGACGAATATTTGTTTCCTAATGCGCACGGCGGGCTTCTTAGAGCTAATAACTGGATCAGGGACGTATGGAAACCGCTCGTTAAGGCAATTGGAAGACCTGACGCCGTTCCATACGAGTTGCGACATACGACCAGCACCCTACTCGCGGAACTTGGAGTATCTGCGGAGCAGCGTGCTGCTATTTGTGGGCATTCGGAGGTTGTGAAGAAGCTTGTCTACACAAAGGTGCGGCCTGAGGCAAAGCGCGTCGCCATGGACAAGCTGAGGACTACTGTTTGCCGACCTGACCGCCATATCAAACGCCAGTAACAAGGTAGATGGCACAGAGCGCACGGCATAGCGCGAGACCGTGCTTTGTCGCTGTCCTTCGAGCGCCGACGCTCGTCGATTGTGCACAGTTTACCTTCGGTGGCTTCATGCCGCCGAACACGTCGTCAGGGAACTTGTTTGGATGTTCTACACGCTCACATGGCTGCCAACGTAACGCCCCGTGGAATTCTCAGAGCACTCCAGCCCTGTTCCATTTTGGCCCCAAGTCTGCGATCATGACGGCCTCGAGGCAAGCGTAGTCGTTGGTCACGTGGATGTACACCTCGATTTCGCCGCCGGCTGTGTAAGTGTTGTAAACGAGCGTGTTCATACGACAGTTAGTCTCCCGCCCACCACGGTAGCAGTTCTTCGGCGAGATATGTCCGTAGGCGTAAAAGCGCGCGTCGAGATCCGTGGCTTGCCCCACATATACTGGCTCGCCTCTTAAAATGTAAACATACACACCAGGGGAACGTGGTAACGCGCGCAAGCGGAACTCGCAGAAGGGGCCGGCCCCGTACTTATTCAGTGCGACGGACGCGCGTTTGGCGTAGCGTTCCTGCGGGGCATGTACAAAAAGATGGCCATTGCTGTCGCGCTTGGGTTCAATGGCGCCGGCAAGTGCGAACGCTACATCGCGCCAGCACCACGTGCCCTGGGTTGCCGTCATCCCGGCCCGTCTCGTTCTTGCGCTTCGTATCCCACCTTTCCGAGCGCCGCGCGCATTTCCGCGACTTCATCGTCACGGAATAGTGCATGGTACTTCGGATTTTCTACGATGAGCGCTTCAAGCGACAAGTCCAACCGCCCCGCCTCCCACAAAGCGGTGAAGCCAATCGTGGCGTCGCCCTTTAGTCTCCTCCATGCTTCAGCGGCACCATGCTCGTTCAACATCGGCGTGAACCGGGTGCGCGGCCCAATCAGCGGAATCATTTCACGCACATTTCGCCGCATGGCCGCCGTCAAATCCGCTTCTAACCGCTTTCTTTCGCTTAAATCCATCGTGGGTATTTCTCCGCGGTGGCCCGGACGGCCGTTGCTGCCACTAATGTACATGCGACAAAATTCCGGCCATGCGCCGCCCGTTCTGGGTCTTGCTAAGTCGTCGAAAACGCGTGGAGGCTAACGACCAGCCCGCGGACAAGCTAGGCTATGTCCCATAAGCGCGGTGACCGGGCTTTTGAACCGGACAAGGGTAGGGACAAGGGTACAAACGGCGCCGAGAGCGACGTATGAAAGAAAAACTCATATAGAGTAAGCCACGGGCGATTAGCTCAGCTGGGAGAGCGCCTCCCTTACAAGGAGGATGTCGGCGGTTCGAGCCCGTCATCGCCCACCAGACCAGAGTTTGAGAATCGTTCGAAAGTCGCGCCCGTCGTCAGTAAATGTCGATATGCCAAAACAAGGCACGATGGGGACGCGAGAAGAATTCTAAAACCGTAACTTTGCCGCGCTTTCGTGGAGGCTCTTTATCCTATGCACAAACGCTTGAAACTCGCCGCTCTTGCGGCTGCCGCTGCACTGTTGGCTTCGTGTAGCGGCGGCACCAACAGCGTTCCCTCCACCCCGGGGACCGGAAGCGCGCCGACCGCGCAAAGCATCATTCAGTCCTGCGCGCAACTGCTTCCAGGCGACGACGCCCGTTGCTTTGCCGAATTTGACACGGTCACCAGCGGCACAATTCTCAAAGGCGGGCGTCAGATTCAGTCGACGGCGAACGCCACGCCGTCCGGTTACGGCCCCTCCGACCTCCAGTCGGCCTATGCGCTGCCCTCGTCTAGTGCAGGTTCGGGCCAAACCGTTGCAATCGTGGACGCGTACGACGACCCGAATGCTGCCGGCGACTTAAGCGTTTACCGCTCGCAATATGGATTGCCGGCCTGCACTATCTCGAACGGCTGCTTCAGGAAAGTCAGCCAAAGCGGAAGCACGTCGAGATTCCCCAAGAGAAATGGGGGCTGGGCGCAGGAAGAATCGCTCGACATGGACATGGTCAGCGCGATCTGTCCCAACTGCCACATCATTCTCGTTGAGGCCAGCACGGCGAGCAACTCGAACCTCCAGACCGCCGAGAACGAAGCGGTCAAACTCGGTGCGAACGTCGTTTCGAACAGTTACGGCGGTTCCGAATCGTCAGCCTCGAATAGCGCGTACAACCATCCCGGACACGTAATCGTCGCGTCCTCCGGCGACAGCTCGTACACCGCCGGTCCGCAGCAGCCATGCTCCTATCCGACCGTGGTTTGCGCGGGCGGGACCAACTTGCAGCGCGCCTCGAACGCGCGCGGCTGGACGGAAAAGGCATGGGTGGATGCGGGCAGCGGCTGCAGCGCATACGTTTCCGCACTGAGCTGGCAAACTGCAACCTGCAGCGGCAAACGGCCCGAATCCGACGTATCCGCCGTTGCCGATCCGAACACCGGGGTCGCGGTGTACGACAGACTACGCGTATCAAGGCTACTCCGGCTGGATGGTTTTCGGCGGCACCAGCGTTGCAAGCCCGCTGCTCGCATCCGTGTATGCCCTTGCCGGCAATGCAAGCAGCGTGAACGCGTCGCAGTCGGTGTATCAGGCAGCCGGCACCGCCGCGCTTAACGACGTCACCAGCGGAAACAACAGCGGTGGACGCAGTTGCTCACCGTCGTTCATCTGCAACGCGGGCACGGGGTACGATGGGCCGACCGGCAACGGCACGCCGCACGGGGTCGGCGCCTTCTAAAAGGACGGCTACGCGCGCAAGAGTCTAAACGTTTTGCGCGCGGACGCCCGTGATTGCACCGGCAGTTACCGATGGCTGAAAACCATGTGCTGCTTCACGACCCGTGACGCTAGCGCAGGGCGGCTGACCGGTAGTTTGAATCATCCATCCGGAGGATCGCAAAGCAATGCAAACGGCGCAGGCGTATCGGTACATCACCGTCGAGGGCGAAGATGACGGCGCCGTAACCACCGTCACGATGAATCGCCCCGATAAGCGCAACGCGCTTTCGCTCGAGCTCATGCGCGAGCTGACGGCGGCATTTCGAGCCGCTTCAACCGATGCGCGCATGCGCGCCGTCATTCTACGCGGTGAGGGGCCGGCGTTTTCCGCGGGCCACGATCTGCGCGAGCTGCAGTGCCGTTCCTTCGAGGCCTATCGGGAAATTTTCAGCGCGTGCGTCGATTTGATGCAAACGATTCAAACGATTCCGCAGCCGGTTATTGCCGAAGTCGCCGCGGTAGCGACCGCCGCGGGCTGCCAGTTGGTCGCGACGTGCGATCTTGCGCTCGCGGCGCCCGGGGCAACCTTCGCCACGCCGGGCGTCCGTATCGGATTGTTCTGCACGACGCCCATGGTGGCGCTCACGCGGTCGATCGGCCGAAAAAGGGCCATGGAGATGCTGCTCACGGGCGCGCCGATCGACGCCGCCACGGCCGAGCAGTGGGGGCTGGTCAACCGCGTCGTGCCCGGCGAACGCCTTCACGATGAAACCCTAGCCCTGGCGCGCAAGATTGGCAAAGCGGGCCGGAGCATCGTCCGCCTGGGCAAGAGCGCCTTTTACGAGCAAATCGACTTGCCTCAGGCGCGAGCGTACGAGTTCGCGGCCGAGGTCATGACCCAGAACGCGCTCGAGGACGACGCGCAGGAGGGTATCGGCGCGTTTATCGAAAAGCGCGTACCTCGCTGGCGCGACTAGCGGACTTTTGCTATCATCGTAGTCCGGCAGCGAGCAGTGCGGACACGATACGCACGGTGGGCAGCGTATCGCAAGCCGGTAAACACAAGCGTCGCCCACACCCGGTATGCGGGCAACTGCATACGCGACGACAGCGGAGGCTCGCTCATGGCGGGCCTTCCTGTTTTTTGCTCGAAGTGGACCGCTCGTGAATCGTATCGACCCGCGAACGCGTTTTGCCGCGCTCCTGCTTTTGGTCGCACTCCTTGCCTCACTTTTCGTCGCAGTGGAACGCGTCAAAATCGAACGGGACACGCGCCGGGTCGAGATCGCGATGGACTACAACGACTTCCTGGCCCTGGCGCACTCCTACAACTATAACCCGAACGCTTTTCTGCTGCGGCTGCGGCGCGCCGGCCTCACGTCGCTCGCGCTGACCGAGGAGCTGGGCGGTTCCCTCACGGGCTCGAGCAGCAAGAATGCCTTTGCGATCTCGGGCGTGGCGCTGCTCGACGCCGCCCGGGTTTCGCCGCTGGCCGATCCCACGCTGGCGGCTTTGGTGAAAAGCGGCGCGGTGCGGCAGGGCTCGGTGTATGTGTTGGTCTACGACAAGCCGACGTTCGTGCGCTACATGCGCCAGTTGCCCCTGCATTTCGAACGCTCCGGGATCAGGGTGCTTAGAGACAGCCAACCGTACGCGATCGCCCTGCGCACCCAGATCGATTACTTCAACGCAACCGGCCTGGGCATCGCGGCCGAGCAGATCTCGCTCGCGCGCCGTTTCGGCTTTCTCATCATCCCGCGATTTCAAAACGACGAGCGTTTGCAGGACGGGCAAATGGCCTCGATGTTTGCCGATTTGCGCGCGGGCAAATGGGTGTCGACCGTGATCTTCTTTGGACTGCGCAATCAGGTGCTGGGTTTTCCCGATCACATCGAGGACACCGCCCAAGTCTTCAAGACCCACCCCGGCATGAACTTCGGCGAAATCGAGACCTACGATCCCAGCCAAGTGCAAAAAGGAAACGAACGTCTGGCCACGCTGATTCCCGGCCGCACCGTTCGCGTGCAGGCGATCGGGCGCGTCGAGCTGGACAAGCTCGCGCTGCCGGACATCGTCGCCCGGTACGAGCTCGGAGTGCGCGAACGCAACGTGCGCGTCGTGTATCTGCGGCCGTATCCGCATCAGTACAACGCGCTGTCGATAGAAGCGACCAACGTCGAAATGGTGCGCCGGCTCGCCGAGGATCTCCGGCAGTCGGGCTTTCGGCTCGGACGCGCCTCGCCCGTCCCGCTGTACCGCGGCAACAGCCGGATCCTCATCGGGCTGGCGGCGTTGGCCGTTCCGTCGATCTTCGTGCTGCTGCTGGGATACTACGGCTGGTACCGCACGCGCGGGCCCCTCTGGGCCGCCTTGGCGTACGCGGCGACGATCGCGCTCTACGCGGGCGGCATTGTATCGCATCACGATCTGCTCGCGCGATCGATCCTGGCGCTGGCGGGGGCGCTGCTGTTTGCCGTCGCCGCATTTAGCGTACTGAGCGGAGCGTTTTTCGAAGAGCCGGCCGGCTCGACGCGCGCGCAGATCGCGCGCAGCTTGGGCTGGACGTTGATCGCAACGGGCGTCGCGCTGCTGGGAGCGCTCACGGTCGTGGGCATCGTGAGCTCGCCGCTGGTCATGGAGGAGGTCGTGCCGTTTCGCGGCGTCAAGCTCGTGCTGGCGGCTCCGCCGGTGCTGGCGCTGGCGCTGTACCTGTTTACGGATCGCTTCAATTCCGGCTTGCGCAGCGCGCGCGAAGCGTTCGATGCTCCCATTCGGATCTATCAACTGATTTTGGCCGCGGTGGTACTGGCGATCGGCGCGCTGGTGCTCATGCGCAGCGGCAATCAGAGCGATATCGCACCTTCGCCGTTCGAACTCACGCTTCGCCACCATCTCACCGAACTGCTCAGCGTGCGTCCGCGCTTCAAAGAGTTCGTGATCGGTTTTCCCTTCCTGATGCTTTTGCCGGCCCTGCGGCCGGCGGATCGCCGCAGCGTAGGCATTCTGCTCTCGCTTGCGATCGGCATCGGTATCGGCGACGTGATCGACACCTTTTCGCACCTGCACACGCCGCTGCTCGTATCGCTGCTGCGCGTCTTTAACGGCCTGGTCATAGGCGTCATCATCGGCGCCATCGCCGTCGCGGTGTACCGCAAAGCGGTAACCGGCAGGCGCGCATTGCGCGACGCACCGCCGGCTCGTGCCTAGTCGTGCGCCTGCTGATAAGCGGGTATTATGGTTTCGGCAATGTGGGGGATGACGCGCTGCTGCAAGTGATCGTTTCGCAGATCAAAACGCGGCATCCGTACGCGGCGATCGAGGTGCTTTCCGCAAAGCCCGACGACACGGCGCACGAGCTGCGGGTGGAAGCAACGCCACGCTGGGAGGCTAAGTCCGTGCGCCGCGCGATCGACCGTGCCGACGTGCTCGTGTCCGGCGGGGGCGGATTGCTGCAAAACGCGACGAGTTTGCGCAGCCTGATCTACTACGCAGGCATTTTGCGCGCGGCGGGACGCGCGCGCCGCAAGGCGATGATCTTCGCGCAGTCGATCGGTCCGCTGGATTTCTGGGGCAAGGTCGTCGTCAAGGAGTGCTGCAAAGACGTTACGGCGGCAACGGTGCGCGACGCGCGCTCGCTGCAGGTGCTCGCGCCGCTGGTGCCGCCGCATGTCCGGGTGCAGCGCAGCGCCGATCCGGTGTTCCTCTATGATGGGCCGCAAGACGATCTGGACCTGCGCGCGGAAGGTTTGGGACCGCACAGCGATCCGTTCGTGATCTTCAGCGTGCGAAAAGCAGCCGGCATGAAGGACGGCTTGGACATCATTGCTCGCGCCGCGGATCGTTTCGCACAGGCATACGGAGCTCGGGTTGCGTTTCTGCCGCTGGGCGGTCCGCCGGACGCCGAGCTTTCCACGCTCGTCATCCGCAAGTGCAAAACCGCACCGGTCCTCTTGCCCGAATGTTCGCTCGCCAGAGCCGCAGGCATCATCGCGCGCGCCGGAGCGGTGGTCGGAATGCGCCTGCACGCACTGATTTTCGCAACGCGATACGCCGTGCCGTTTTTGGCGATTCCGTACGATCCCAAGGTGACGGCGCTGTGCGAGGACTTGAGTTATCCGCTGCCGCCGTTGTTCACCCTCGACCCGCCCGGCCCCAAACCCGAGCCGGCGCAGGCCGACGCATTGCTCGACCGGTTGTGGTCGCAGCGTGACGCCCTTTCCAAACATTTGCACGGCGAGGCAGAGCGGCTCGCGCAGCTGGCAGCGGTCAACTTCGAAGTGCTCGATCGCGTCGTCGAGGGCAAGGAGCAATGAGCGATTCTACGGTTCGAGGCGATTACCGCGACACGCTGAACTTGCCGCAAACGTCGTTTCCCATGAAAGCCGATTTGCCCGGACGCGAGCCCGAACGCGTTGAATGGTGGCAGCAGCAGCGCACGTATCAGCGCAGGTTGGAACGCAACGCTTCTCACGCGCCGTGGATACTGCACGATGGGCCGCCGTACGCCAACGGGCAGCTGCACATGGGGCACTTCCTGAACATGGTGCTCAAGGACGTGTTCGTGAAGATCGCCTTGCTCGACGGCAAGTGGGCGGAATTCGTTCCCGGCTGGGACATGCACGGTCTGCCCATCGAGCTCGAAACGCTCAAGCACCTGCGCATCAAGGACTTCCACCAAATCGATCCTCTCGAGTTGCGGGCGAAATGCAAGGAGCGCGCCCTGCATTGGCTCGACGTCCAACGCCAAACCCGCATGCGCATGGGCAACTTCGGTCAGTGGGAACGGCCGTACCGTACGATCGATCCGGAGTTCGAAGCGACGATCGTGGACGCTTTAGCGGATCTGGCGCAAAACGGTCAGATCTATAAAGGACTGCGTTCGACGCTGTGGTGCATTCACGACGAGACCGCGCTGGCCGAAGCCGAAATCGAGTACAAGGAAAAAGTCTCTCCGTCGATTAGCGTGCGCTTCACTGCAAGCGACGACCAGCGCCGCGATCTGCTCTCGCGCTTCGGTCTGCAATCTGCAGCGCCCAGCCGGGTATCGGTGCTGATTTGGACGACCACGCCGTGGACGCTGCCGGCGAACGTCGCGATCGCCGTCAAACCCGACGCGGGCTACGGGCTGTACGAGCACGGCGAAGAAGCCTTCGTCGTCGCGCAAGCATTGGCCGCCTCCGCGCTGGGCGAGCATTTCGGCTCGATGAAGCAACTTGCGAGCGTCAACGGCGCGCAATTGGACGGCGCATCCGTACGGCATCCGCTGTTCGATCGCGATTCGCGGATAGTGCCGGCCGAGTACGTCGACTTGGAAACGGGTACCGGCGCGGTCCACACGGCGCCCGGGCATGGCGCCGACGATTTCGAAACCGGAATGAAGAACAACTTGCCGGTCCTCAATCCCGTCGATGGGCGCGGAGTTTTCACCCAGGCGGCAGGCCCGTATGCCGGCATGCACATCTGGAAAGCGGATGCCAAGATCATCGAAGATTTGCGCGCCGCCGGCGCGTTGTGGGACGCGTTCGAGTACACGCACAGCTATCCGCACTGCTGGCGCTGTCACAATCCGGTTATTTTCCGCGCCACGGCGCAGTGGTTCATCGCCATGGATCAAAACCGTTTGCGAAAGCGAACGATCGACAACGTGCGCGCAGTGGCGTTTACGCCGCCATGGGGCGAGAACCGCATGGAACAGATGCTCGAGAGCCATCCGGAATGGTGCATTTCGCGCCAGCGCACGTGGGGCACGCCGATTCCCGCGGTGGAATGCGCGGCGTGCCGCGCCTCGGTGCTCGATCCGCGGGTCGCGCGAAACGCGGCGGCGATTTTTCGCCGGCGCGGGGCCGATGCATGGTGGAGCGATCCCGTTGAGGCGTTTTTGCCGCCGGACATGCGCTGCCAGCAGTGCGGCGGCACGGCGTTCGAAAAAGAAAAGAACATCGTCGACATTTGGTTCGAATCCGGCGTGACGCATTTAGCGGTCCTGGGAAAGAACGGGATCCCCTGGCCGGCGGATCTCGTGTTGGAAGGCGGCGACCAATACCGGGGCTGGTTCCGCAGTTCGATCGTTACCGCGACGGCGATTAAAGGTGCGGCGCCGTATAAACAGGTCGTCAAAAACGGCTGGGTCAACGACGAGCACGGCCGGCCGATGAGCAAGTCCTTGGGTACGGGCATCGACGCCGCGGACGCAATGCAGAAATGGGGCGCCGACGTGCTGCGATTGTGGGCGGCCTCCGTCGAGTTCGTCGACGACGTGCGCTTCGGCGCCAATGTGGTCGAGCAGGTGAGCCGCGTGTACCGCAACATTCGCAATCGCGTGCGGTTCATGCTCGGCAACCTTCACGATCTTCCCGCGCAGGCCGTCGTGCCGCGCGAACGCATGGAATGGCTGGACTGCCTGGCGTGCGAGGTGTGCGACGCGTGGGTAGCGCGCGTGCTCGACATGCTCAAGAACTTTCGTCTTCACGACGCCTACTTGGAGATCGTGCGTTTCGAAGGCGAACTATCGAGCTTCTATTTGGATGCGCTCAAAGATCGCCTGTACTCCAGCGCCGCGCACGCGCACCGCAGGCGCAGCGCGCAAAGCGCGATCCTGCACCTGCTCACGCAGGTGCTCACGGCGCTCGCGCCGCTGCTGTCGTTTACTGCCGAGGAAGCCTGGCAGGCTCTTGCGCCCGAACTGCGCGGCGGGCGCGCCAGCGTATTCGATCTGCTCTTTGCGGGCGCCAAGCATCGTGACGCCGAGGCCCAGGCGTCGTGGGACAAGCTCAAAGAGCTGCGCGCTTGGGTTGCCGCTAGCGAGGGAAAGCGCGATTACGAACTGCAGGCGCGTCTCGCGCTGCCGTCCGTTTGGTACGAACGTTTCGCGCCGCATCGCGATGACGTGCGCGAGGCGCTGGTCGTGTCGGCGATTACGCTCGAATGTGATTCGACTCTGCCGGAAAACGAAATGCTTCGCTCGCTTCGACCGGCGGACGGCGCCAAGTGCAGGCGCTGCTGGAAATATCTGCCGCTCGGAAGCGATCCCGGCCGCCCTGACCTGTGCGCGCCGTGCGCGCAGATCGTCAGATCCTAGCGCCGGCGCCGCGGCTTCGCAGGCCGGTCTTCCGCGCGAACGACGGTGAGCGCCTTGCCGTCGACTTCAAAGCCGTGAAATGCCGCGATTGCGGCCTGGGCACCGGCTTCGTCCGCCACGTTGACGTACGCGTAGCCCTTTTTGCGGCGGCTGCGCCGGTCGCGCGGAAACGTCACGTCGGCGGCCGAGCTGCCGAATTGGCCGAAGAGCCGCAGCAGATCCTCGATAGTGGCTTCGCGCGGATAACCGGCAACGAACAAGCGGATCATCACATGCTTCCTGCCGGCAGGCTGTCGCGAAATGCGTCCCAATTCCCTGCGCGGATGGCGGCGCGCGCATCGCGCATGAGCGAGTTGAGCAGGTAAACGTTATGGTACGACAGCAAGCGCGGCCCCAGCATCTCGTTGCTGCGGAACAAATGCGCCAAATAAGCGCGCGTGAAGGTCGCGCATACGTAGCAGCCGCACTGCGGGTCCAGCGGGGAAAAGTCGCGCACGAAACCGGCGTTGCGGATGGCGAATTCGCCGCTGCGCGTCATCGCGCGTCCATTTCGTCCGCAGCGCGTCGGGTAGACGCAGTCGAACATGTCGAAGCCCGAATCGACGCCTTCAATGAGATCGCGGACGGTGCCCACGCCCATGAGATAGCGTGGCTTGTGCTGCGGCAAAAGCGCCGCCGACGTTCGCGCCATCCGGTACATCTGCTCGCGCGTTTCACCCACCGACAATCCGCCGACCGCATAACCGTCAAGGTCCAGCGCCACGGCGGCCTGGGCGCTGCGGCACCTTGCGTCTTCGTCCAAACCGCCCTGCACGATGGCAAAGAGCGCCGTCTGCGCGCGCGTACGCGCCGCCGCGCTGCGCTGCGCCCACTGCGCCGTCAGGCGCACGGATCGCTCGATCGCCTCGGGTGCGGCAGGCAGTTTGACGCACACGTCGAGCTGCATGGCGACGTCCGATCCGATCGTTTCTTGGAATGCGACGACGTTTTCGGGGGTGAACCGATGGCGGCTTCCGTCCAGGTGCGACGCAAACGTCACGCCGTCGTCGTCCAACTCGCGGCGCGATTGCAAACTGAAGATTTGAAAGCCGCCGCTGTCGGTGAGGATCGGTCCGTCCCACTGCATGAAACGGTGCAGCCCGCCGGCCTCGCGCAGCACGTCCAGCCCGGGGCGAAGCCACAAGTGATACGTATTGGACAGCACGATCTGCGAATGCGCATCGCGCACTTCGTTCGGCGTCAGGCCTTTGACCGTTGCGGCGGTGCCGACCGGCATGAACGCCGGCGTCTGCACCGATCCGCTCGCGACGATGAGTGTTCCGCACCGCGCGCGCCCGCGCGTTGCATGCAGCTCGAACCTCGTCACCCGCTCAGCGCAGCCTTCGCCGCTGCATATTCCGGCGGCGGATCGGCTTGAAACTCCAGGTCCGCGCCCGTACGCGGATGTCGAAAACGCAGTCTCCACGCGTGCAGCGCTTGGCCCGGCAAATCGAAACGCGCGTCGAGCTTTCCGTACACCGGATCGTTGACGAGCGGATGGCCCAGCGCGGCCATGTGCACGCGGATTTGATGCGTGCGTCCGGTTTCCAAGCGGAACGCGACTTCGGCAGCGTCGCGCAGGCATTCCCGCACCTCGTAATGCGTGATCGCGGGTTTACCGTCCGCCCGCACGGCAAAGCGCAAGCGATTATTGGGATCGCGGCCGACGGCACCGTCGATCGTGCCCTGCGGGTGGGCGGGGATTCCCCAAACCAAGCCCAGATAATCGCGAACGACGAACCGCGCTTTCATGGCTTTGCCCAGAGCGGTCAGCGCCGGCTGCGTTTTCGCAACGACGAGCAGTCCGGAGGTGTCGCGGTCGAGCCGGTGCACCAGGCCCGGCCGCAAAGCATCGTCGCGCGAAGCACCGGTTGGCGCCGGCAAGTCACGAACGTGCGCGAGCAATGCATTGACGAGCGTGCCGCTCGTTGCACCGTGCGCCGGATGGGTAACCATGCCGGCAGGTTTGTCGACCACGAGGACGTCGTCGTCTTCGTACACGATGGTCAGGTCGATCGCTTCGGGTTCTGCCACGATAACCGGACGTTCGCGCACGTCGTATTCTAGGACGTCGCCTTCAGCTACCAGATGGCTGCCTTTAACGGCGCCGGCGTTCACGCGCACCTTCCCGCTGCTCACCGCTTGCGCGATCAGCGCTCGGGAAAGGCCCGTATGGCGCGCGACCACGACGTCGGCGCGTTTGCCGGAGTCTTCAGCTGTGACGACGAGCTGCAAGGCTTGCGAGGATCAGCAGGATGACGCCGGTCGTGATGCAGGCGTCGGCAACGTTGAATATATTGGGCCAGATGCGGTAGAAGTCGATGAAGTCGACGACGTACCGGAAGTGCAGCCGGTCGACGATGTTGCCTATGGCGCCACCCAAAATCAAACCGAACGCCACCCGCACCAACGCCGATTTTTGCGCCTGGTCGCGAAACGAAAACCAGAACACCAGCAGCACGATCAGCGCCATGCCGATGAGCAGCGCCGGAGAGGATCCGAACATGCCGAACGCGCCGTGCTGATTTTGCTCGTACGTCCAGCGCAGCAGGCGCGGAACGACCAGGCGGCTTTCGCCGGGCAAAAAATTCGCAGCTATCGCGCGTTTGGTGATCTGATCGGCGGCAACGACGATGGCCGCCACGGCCAGCAGCTGCGCGGTCTCAGAGCTTTGGTTGCGGGACAAACTGATAGAACCAGCCGGCGATTCGTAAGAACGAGTTGGTGACAAGAACGACTCCCGTGGCGATCATGAACGCTCCGGCGGCCATTTCGACGGCGGGCAGGAAGCGCTTGATGCGATTGAGCGCGGGCAGAACCGCGCCGACGGCAAGCGCCGTGATGAAGAACGGAACGGCCAGACCCATAGAATAAACGAAGAGCAACCACGCGCCCTGGCGGACGCCCTGCTCCTGTGAGGCCAGCGTGAGAATGCCTGCGAGAATCGGTCCGATGCACGGCGACCAGCCCGCAGCAAACGCAAGCCCCACCAGGACCGATGCGACCAGCGACCGGCGGTCGTGCTGGACCGCAAGACGGGTGTCCCGCGCGAGCAGCCGCATTCGCAGCACGCCGATCATCTGCAATCCCAAAACGATCACGATCACTCCGCCGATGCGGGCGATCAGCACTTGATTTTCACGCAGCGCGCCGCCGATCGCGCTCGCCGAAGCGCCCAGCGCGACGAATACGATCGTGAAGCCGGCGATGAAAGCGACCGCATGGGACAACGTATGGGCGCGCGCGTCGACGCGCGTGCTCTCGCGCAATTCCTCGACGCTCGATCCGGTCAAAAACGACAGATACGCCGGCACGAGCGGAAGGACGCACGGTGAAACAAATGAAACCAGGCCCGCCAGGAAGGCGATTCCGACCGTCAGATGCGCTGTGGCCACACCGCTCATTTAGACGGCGCCGCCCCTTGTCATCCTAAGCCGTACACTCGGTCCGTAAAGAATCGTGCCACCCACAAGCTGATGCACCACTGGTTTACCTACCCCAACATCAATCCGATCGCAATCCATCTGGGGCCGATCGCCATTCACTGGTACGGCATCTCCTATTTGGTGGGATTCGTCGCGGTCTACCTGTGGATGAGCCGCCCGCAGGGCCTCCGGCGGCTGGGGCTGACCAAAGATCAAATCCAAGACTTCTTGGTGTACGCCCTTGTCGGCGTGCTGGTGGGCGGGCGCACCTTCTTCGTGATCAACGACATCATCAGCAAACACGATCTGTCGATGTATGCGACCAATCCCATCGACATCATCGCGGTGTGGAACGGCGGGATGGCGTTCCACGGCGGGCTGGTGGGCGTCATCGTGGCAATATTTCTCTTTCTGCGCAAGCATCCGGGGTTGACGTACCGCGTGCTCGGCGACGAAGTCGTCGTGCTGCTTCCGGTCGGAATCACGCTTACGCGCGTGGTGAATTTCATCAACGATGAGCTGTGGGGCGACGTTTGCGCTCCCGACCACCCGTGGTGCATGATTCCGGGAAATACTTCGCCGATGCCCGAGGGCTGGGGTACGTCGTATCGCCATCCCTCCCAGCTGTACGAAGCGATCCTGGACGCGATCACGCTGCCGATTCTGCTGCTGATCTACAAGCAGCGCCCGCCTGCAGGCGTGGTCGCCTGGAGCTGGTTCACCATTTACGGCATCACGCGCTCGATTGCGGAATCCTGGCGGCACGCCGACTTCATGTGGCACGGCATCACGGGCGGACAACTGTACGCCCTGCCCATGATTCCGATCGGGCTAATCGGATTCTACTCGTGCTGGCGCGCGCGTCCGGCCGTTTCGCAATGAGCATCGCCGCGAGTTACGCAGAGCTGCGCGAGCAAGTGCCGTCCGGCATCACGATCGTTGCGGTTTCAAAATACCAGAGCGCGCAGGCCGTCCGTGAAGCGATCCGCGCCGGCGCGGGCGACATCGCCGAAAACTACGTGCAGGAAGCTCGCGCGAAGTTCCGGGACCTGGAGGCGCAGGGCGCTGCGCGCGTGCGCAAGCACTTCATCGGGCGCGTGCAGACCAACAAGGCCAAAGCGATTGCGTCGCTGTTCGACTTGGTGCAGAGCGTCGATCGTCCGGAGGCCGGAACTGCGCTCGCGCAAGCCGCCGCGTCGCTGGGAAAACGGCTGCCGGTTCTGGTGCAAGTCAACATTTCGTCCCAAGAGCGTTACGGCTGCTCGGCTATGGACGCGCCGGCGCTCGCGCAGCGGCTGCGCGCGTACGATAGTCTGCGCGTCGACGGCATCATGGCCATCGGTCCGATCGCGCAGGATCGCTCGGCAATAGCCCAAGCGTTCGATCTGGCGGCGGACGTGTGGCGGGTTGTGGGCGGACCGGTGCTCTCGATCGGGATGTCGGACGACTGGCGGGAGGCAGCTCGGGCCGGGTCGACGATGATTCGTGTGGGTACGGCCCTGTTTGGACCAAGACCCCGGCGTCCGGCGTCGAAGAACCCATGAATTTCTCTAGCTGCTGACGCGCTCCCCAGACGGCGCGCGCCATTCTGAGGTAAAGGGCTATGAGTATGTTCAGCAAAATCGGCTCGTTCTTTTCGATGAACGATACGGAAGACGACCTGTACGAAGAAGAACCGGCGGGAGCGCGCACCGTCGTTCCATTGAGTCATGCAACGCGTCGGGGAGGGACCGAGGTCAGCGTGTACGCGCCGCGCGCGTTCTCCGACGTCACCGAGATCGCCGACGCTTTGCGCAGCCGCCAAGTCGTCATCGTCAACGTGCAAAATGCGGACCGCGCGCTGCTGCAGCGCGTCGTCGATTTCACGTCCGGCGTGGCGTACACGATCGACGGCAAAATCCAAAAGCTCGCAGAGGCGATTTACCTTATCGTCCCCTCGGGAATCGTCGTGAACGCGCAAGGGCTGCGCGATTCGATGCTGGCCGACGGCTCGCTCGACTTTTTGACCAATAGAGGATAAGCATGCAGAAGATCGCGCCAATCGATATCCAGCACAAGTCGTTCAAGAAAGCGCTGCAGGGATACGATCGCGCCGAAGTCGACCAGTTCCTGGACGAGATCATCGAAACGCTCGAGGACGACGCTCAGCAAGTAGCTGCGTTGCAGGCCGAGATCGACGATCTCAAAGAGCGCATCAGCCATTTCAAGGCGATGGAAGAATCGCTGCAAAAGACGCTGGTGCTCGCTCAGCGGACCGCGGACGAAGTAAAGGCCTCGGCGCACAAGGAAGCGGACCTGATCAAGGAGCAAGCGCGCATTTCCGCCGAACGCGAAAGCGCTTCGTTCACGCAAGGCGCTGCGGAGGCCCGGCGCGACCACCAGCACGCCGTCGAGTCGGCCGAGAAGGCGCGCAGCGAACTGCGCAGCCTTCTCATGACCCATTTGGCGCTCTTGGATAGAACCGTTGCGGGCAATGGCTCTTCCCATCGCGACGCGCCTGCCGAGCAGCAGGCGCAGCCCCCGGTGGAATCCGAGCGCGCCGAGATAACCGAGACCAACCGCATCACCGTTTACTGATGGCCCCGCGCGTCGCCGTGCTGCCCGGCGACGGCATCGGGCCCGAAATCACGGCTGCGGCGGTGCGCGTGCTGCGCATCGTGCGCCCCGACGTGGAATGCGTCGAAACGATCGTCGGCGCACAGGCACTGCGCGCCGGAAAAACGGCGTTGCCGCCGGAGGCGCTGGCAACTTGCGAGCGCAGCGAAGCGATCCTTTTCGGTTCGGTCGGAGATCCCCAGTACGACGGAAAACCGCTCGCGCAGCGCCCCGAGTACGCGCTGTTCGTGCTGCGCCGCGACTTTGCGCTGTTCGCCAACCTGCGGCCGGTGCGGGCGGCTGCGGGTTTGGAATCGGCATCGAGCATGCGCCCTGAACTGCTCAAAGGGCTGGACATGGTGCTGGTGCGCGAGTTGACCGGCGGCATCTATTTCGGTACGCCCAAGGAGCAGCGCATCGGGGCAGACGGCATCGAGGAGGCCGTCGACACGATGATCTATCGCGCGCCGGAAATCGAACGAATTGCGCGGGTGGCGTTCGATCTTGCCCGGTCGCGGCGACGGCGCCTGGTCTCGGTCGACAAGCAGAATATTTTGGAAACGTCGCGGCTGTGGAGGCGGGTCGTGGAGCGCGTCGCCGCGGATTACCCGGACGTCGCGCTCTCGCATTTGCTGGTCGACAACGCCGCGATGCAGCTCGTCCGCCGGCCGGCAGACTTCGACGTGATCGTCACCGAGAATATGTTCGGCGACATTCTTTCGGACGAAGCCGCGATGCTGACCGGATCGATCGGGAATCTTCCGAGCGCCAGTTTAGGAACGCGCATTCGGGACGGAATGCGTTTCGGCTTGTACGAGCCGATCGGCGGATCGGCGCCGGACATAGCCGGGCAGGGCATCGCCAATCCGACTGCTGCGATTCTTTCGGCTGCGCTGCTGCTGCGATACAGCCTGAACGACGACAAGAGCGCGCAGCGCATCGAAAACGCGCTGCAGGCGGCATTTGCGGGCGGCGCTCGTACGCGCGATCTCGCCGTCTCCGGACAAGCCGCACTTCCGACGATAGCCTTCACGGACAAGGTCATCGCCCAGCTGTAACTCCGAGCTGCTAACCCGGACCGCGAATCCAATGCGGGAACCACATTGGCGACAGCCATCGATCGTAGGCAATGGAGCTGCCCGCGAGCACCGGGTAGAAGTAGATGAACGCGGCCAGGGTGCTCAGCACGAACAGCGCGATGCCGTATTGCGCGAGCTGTCTGCGCTCGAGCGAATCCTGCGAACGGTTCCACGCCCACTGCAGCGCGATCGTGTCGGCAAGCACGATGACTGCGTCGTTAGGATAGAAGTGATATTCGAACAGCATGCGCGGCGAGGCGATCCACGGAAGCCATTGGATGAAATATGCCGCCAGCAGCAGCAGACAACCGCGATTTCTTTGCGCAAGAGCCAGATACCCCATCAGCGGAACCGCGAGCAGCCCCGCCCACCACGTCACGGGGTTGGGCAGCGCGAGTATCTCGCCCACGCAGCAGGCGTGCGGATTGCTTGCCGACGGCCCGGTGCGGAAATCGTGATACCAATACGCGATCGGCTGATACAGCACCGGCCACTCCCACCACTTGGAGCTGTACGGATGCGGCGCATTGTGCGTCACCGTCACGTCATGATAGGTGAACATCTGGTTTTGCAGGTCCATCAAACCGGTCAAGTCGTTGCCGTTTGCAAAGTCGACGGGGTGCGGGGTCAAAAAGAACGGGATGTACGAAGCCAGATAGACGGCAATCGTCACGGAAAGCACGACCGAAACGAACGCGTCCAGCGGAAGGCGCCACTTGGGGCGAGGGAGCAGCACGATGCCCAGCGCGAACGCCAGAACCAGAATTACGTCGAACAGCGTATTCCACTTCGCCGCCGCGCCCAGTCCGCAGGCCAGCGCCACTGCGAATAACCAATCCAGCGCGGGTGGGCGCGGGCGCAAACACAAGCGAATCGCAGCGTACAGTGAGAGCGAAAAGAACGAGGCCATCAGTGCAACCGCGCCGGTGGATTGGTGCGCGATGACGCCGATGCAGCCCCAGGCCGCACCGCAACCGGCCAGCGCGGCGCAGGCTGCGGCGCCCACGAGCAGCGCCGGGCGCGGAGTACCGTGGTCGAAGCGATCCAATGCGAGCCAGTAGCGATAGAACGCGTACAAGATCAGCAGCGAAAACAGCGCGACGGTGATCTCCGGCGTTGCAATGCGCGACTGCGCGAAGTGGAATCCGTCCAAGACCAGCAGCACGCCCGCGACGGCGGCAAATACGGTCGAGCCGGTGAGCCGCTTTGCAAACGCGTACAGCACGAACACGGTGATCGCGCCGACGACGACGTTGAGGAAGCGCCAGCCGTAGCCCGTGTTGCCGTACGTGGAATGCATGCCGCCCCACAGCCACATCGACAGCGCGATCAGCAGCTTGGTCAGCGGCGGGTGCGTCCACTCGTACTGCGGCTGCCACAGCAGATATTCCGCAGCCGAGCGCGGATAGTACACTTCGTCGAAGTACGGCTGCGCCGGATACCAATACCGGATGCCGCACAGCACCAGCGACGCTAGACACAAGGCGCCCGCGATCAGGTAATCTCTGCGCGTCATCGGCTAAACGCGCACGGAATCGCCGGTGACTTCGTTCCCGTAGTAGTCCCGCAAACTCAATCGCAAGGTGCCGTGCCCGCGCGGATGCGCGCGCAGCCAGATCCTCTTCCATTGCCCGAGCGTCTGCGCCCGCAGCGCGTCTTCGGCGGCCTCGTCCATGGAGTTCAGGTTGTCCACGTCGACGTACACCACGAGCGTGCGTCCTTGTATCTCCGTGCCCATCACGACGTCTTTGTAGTGCCGTTTGAGGCCGAGCGCGTCCACTGCTGACTGCTCGCCGCCCGTCGTCGAAGCGGCCTGGGAGGTACCTTTCGGCGACGTCGGCGCGGAACACGCAACGGGAGCCAGCACGAGCAGCGTCGCGGAAACGGCGGCAGCGAGCGTGCGTGCGAAGATCGACATGCGGCGGTCAAACTTCGGCCATAAGCGCTCGCTATCATGCGCGCATGGATGGAATCGGATGGGCGGCCGGCGCGATGTCGGCCGCGCGCGAGCGATTGGACGTCGCCGCACACAATCTCGCCAATGGATCGAGCGACGGCTTTCGCAAACGCGTCGTCAGCGGCTCGTTGAGCCGCACCGGAATCGATCTGCGTGAAAGCATCGACGGCACGCAAGGCGCCTTGCGCCGCACCGCGCGCCCGTTCGACCTGGCTTTGGTCGGTGCCGGCGCGTTCCGCGTGCGCAGCGCCGGCGGCGGCATCGAGCGTACGCGCAACGGCGCGTTCGCACGCGATCGCTTTCTGCGTTTGGTCGACGACCGCGGACGCGTGCTGCTGGGAACCCGCGGGCCGGTCTGCGTACCGCAGGGTGCGTCGATAGACGCAAGCGGCGCGGTAGCGCGCAACGGCCGCGTCATCAACCGCATACCGCTGCCGCCCGGCTCTACGCTGCAAAGCGGCTTTCTGGAAAGTTCGAACGTGGACGCCATCGGGGAGATGATCGACGTTTTGACCGCGCAGCGCTCGTTTGAAACGGCGCAAAAGGTGCTTTCGGCAATCGATCAAACCCGCGAACGCGCTGCGACGCAGGTCGCGGAGATCAAAGCATGAACCGCGCGTTGTTCGCGGCGGCCGGCGGCATGGCGGCGCAGCAGCAAAACCTTGAAATCATCGCAGAGAACCTTTCGAACGCGCAGGTTGCCGGTTTCAAAGCGGCGGCAGCCAGCTTTACCGACGTCGCGTCGCCTTCAGGCGGATCGCTCGGCACGGTCGCCATCGGCACGCACACGATCTTCACGCAGGGGCGGCTGGTGCACAGCGGCGGTCCGTTCGACGTAGCCATTGAAGGCGCGGGATTCTTCGTCGTTACCGACGCGCGCGGCAATACCGCGTACACGCGCGACGGCGAATTTTCGCGATCGCCCGACGGTCTTTTGCGCAACGCGCAGGGCTGGCGCCTGCAGAACGTGCGCATCCCGCAGAACGCGCTTTCAGCAACGGTCGCGCAGGACGGCAGAGTGACGGCAGCCACGCTCAATGGCTCCGCGGCATGCGGGCGAATTCGCCTCGCGCAGTTTGCCGCACCCGAATCGCTGCAGTCCGTGGGCGGAACGCTGTTCTTCGCAACGCATGCGTCCGGCAAGCCGCACGCGATCGATCCCGGATCGCCGGACGGACCGCGCGTCGAGTTCGGCGCGCTCGAGCAGTCCAACGTGACGATAGTCGAGGCGATGATGGAGATTCTGGCCGCGCAGCGCGCGTACGAGGCCAACGCCAAAGGCGTTCAGGCTGCCGACGAAATGAT
>CAVZQC010000001.1:0-463171 GCA_963777315.1 Vulcanimicrobiota bacterium | reverse complement strand
CGATGGTCACACGGTGAGCCGGGTCGAACGCATCATGATGCGCCGCCTGACCCGGTTTGATGTTTCTGCGGTGCGGGACATCGACCGGCTCTCATTTGCAACCACCGAGCAGTACGAGCCCGATTTCTACGAAACGATCGTTCACTCAGCAGACTATGATACTGCCGTAGCGACCAACGCTGACGACAAAGTTATCGGATGGGCGCTCGCGGACCTGACTCGACGGCCGATACGTATACGGTCGGTCGCAGTTCACCCGGATTTTCGCCGGAAGGGGTTTGGCACGGCGCTCTTGACGGAGGTTCTGAGCAGGCATTCTGCGCCGGTCGATCTTCTTGTTGAGCCGAGCAACGTGAAGGCGCGGGCATTGTATCAGCGTCTTGGCTTCCGCATTGCGGACGCCGATCCCGAAATGCCCGAGCGAACACGCATGCTATGGCAGCCGGCTAAGATCGGTGGGTACAGGGCGGATACCGAAAAGTGGTTCCCCATTAAAACCGATCGGCTGTTGCTCCGCGACTTGGCGGCGACCGACGAGCAAGACGTACATGAATACGGAAGCGATCCCCTTGTGGTCCGTTACGTGCATTGGGGGCCAAATACTCCGGATGAAACGCGAGCCGTTCTCAGCGAGCGCTTAAGAGAACAAGCAGTCTGGCCGCGCGATGAAGTCACGTTGGGGATCGAACTGCAAAGGGAACATAAGCTCATCGGCGCGATTCGCCTCGCAATCGTGGACGACGCGAATGAAACAGCGGATTTTGGATATGTCATCAACCAAAAGTATTGGAATCGAGGCTACGCATCCGAAGCCGCGCGCGCGATTATTCACGTGGCGTTCTCCGCCTTGAGCCTGCAGCGAATCTGGGCCACTTGCGATACTCGCAATGTTGGTTCGCGGCGCGTCATGGAGAAAATTGGCATGCGGCGCGAGGGGCACTTCCTCCGTGACGTCTTTCAAAAAGGAGAGTGGCGCGATTCCTACCTGTACGCAATCACGCTAACGAAAGCTCAGCCTTGATCGCGCAGCGTCCCGATACCCCCACAAAACCATGCGGCGCGTGCCTGCCCTTCGTGAACACGCGGGCGTAGGGTACGATTCGCATTCGAGGTGAATCCCGTACTTGTCGGGGAGCGTCGCAACGGTACGCAAGAATGCCAAAGATGGCTCGCTGCACGGGAGTTCCGCAGATGGAGCAGAACTTCACGACTTCTGTCACACCCTCGGAAGGTTCGCGGTTCACCTTAGAAATTATCGGAGCCCTGAGGCCGGGCTATAACCGACAGGACGAAGGTGCCGACGAACGACCAGAGCGACGCCGACGGCAGTAGCACAAACACGGCGAGAAGCACAAAGATGAGAACCGTCATTTCTTTGCGCTCCGGCGTGCTTTACCGGGCTTCTTGGCCGGAGACTTGGGCGCGCGCTTTCCCGTTGCGGCACGCGTGGTTTCTGGTGCGCGCCCGGTGCGCTTCTTCGCGGTCGGCTCCGTCGTCGGCGCTTCTTCGGCTTTCCCGCCGCATATTGGACACGCGCCGCCGCGCTTCCACGAAAACAGATTGTTATCGACGCGACAACGCCCGGCCTTTCGGTGTACTCTGAATATTCTTCACTTGGCATTCTCCGTTGCGGATTAGAGAAACGAGGGAAGTACCATACTGTCTATGTCACTGGCAGCGGCAATGAGCAAGCATCGTTTACCTCACGGTAAACGCGCCGTCATCGTCTAACCAATCGTCGCCACTCGTATCAATGTTACATCCAGCCGTCTGGAGACGCCGGGCCAAGTCCCACTTGCTTTTTGTATCGCTAGTCGAGCTTTATGTAATGCCGTCCAAGAACGTCGCTAAAAGGACGAATCTTGCCAACATGAACGATGATGGTTCTGTCCGGGTGGCGACCGAACGCCATTCCTGCTTCAAAAAGCACGTTCGGCCTTGGCTGTCCCGTGGGACGTTTCTCAAACGCAGGGTCGTCTCGCTTTTGAAGCTCTTTCTTGAGCATCGCCTCGTCGTCTGGCGTAAGCAATACAACCACCGCATCAGCGGAAGCGAACGCGGCATCGAGCGCATCACTAATGTGAGGCGAGCCCTGCTTGGTTTTCGCAATTATTGTGCTCCACTCCATTGGGGATAATCCGATGCCGCGTAGCATGTCGAAAAGCGCCTTCCGAACCTTTTCATCACGGCCGTGGATAACAAACACCGACTTGCTGGCGCGGCGTTTTTTCAGTGCCTTAGAGGGTGCAGGCTTTCGACTGCCGTGCTCGGCGCGTTTTGACGGCTCTGCCGAAACCGATGGAGGCGGCGCGGGATCGCCTCCCCTAATGCGTCCCGCGTGCCGAATTTCAGCCAACTGCCCTTCGCGCGCGTAGCGGGTTACGTTGATGCCGTTGCGCATTGCAAGTGAAAGTGCCGCCAAATCCGGGGGAAGCACCTGTTCGTTGGCGTGTTCCTGAATTAGTTGGTAGGCACGCGCCCGTTTAATGCCAAGCTTCGCTTGCAGCTTATTAAGCAGCTCAGGATTTATTCTTACCACTGCGTTTCTTGCGCTTTCCTGTGCTACGCGTCTCAGCAAGGCGATTTGCCACGTTCTTCAAACCGATGTTAAGTATTGCTGCTATATCTTCCGCGTCATGGCCGAGCCCAGCCAAATAGGTTATGCGGTCACGGTTGCCCTCGAAGCTTGTGGGCGCAAACTGCAACGCGCAGATGGATAAGCTACGCGATATCATTCGCAGAACCGCGACAAGCTCACTGTCTGCTCCGCTCGGGAAAGTGTTTATCGTTTTCACTCGCGCTTACCGTGTACGCTTCTTGGTCTGAGACTTACGACGCGAAAGCATTGGCGCTATCGTCGTAATGCTCGTTTCAAGCATTCCCGCTATGGTTTTTGTGTCAAAGCCGAGGCTTGCAAGAAATGCGGCGCGGTCGTTAAGTGTGGCGTTCGCCTCGGACCCCATTCGTAGCGCGATAAGCGCAAGCGTCTTGGCGATTATTTGTAAGGACTCGCCAGCCGTAGCGCTGTGTTCTAACTCTGTATTGATGCCTCGTTGCATAACCACTCCTGACGGGAGCCTACGGGGCTCCCGCTATGCCGCTAATTGCTAGCCGTGTTCAACACCACAGGACGCAATGGCTGCCTACCGTGTAGTTGATCCGTTCGGTGGACACTTTCGGCTTACCCGAGAAAGGCCCATGCAATGGCAAAAAAGCAGCCCCGCTCCTACCCCCTCGACTTCCGGCAGAACGTCATCGATCTGGCGCGCGCCGGCAAGAATCTTGATGAGCTGGCAAAGCAGTTTGGGCTATCACCCCAAACCGTGCGGAATTGGGTGGAGCAATCGGATCTCGACAGCGGACGACGGGAGGAGTTTGACTACACGCGAACGTGAAGAACTCGCGAAGTTGCGCAAGAAAGTGCGACAGCTCGAGACCGAGCGCGACATCCGCTCAAAAGCCGCGGCCTGGTTCGCTCGCGAGACCGATTCGATTCCACCCCAGTCTTCGAATTCGTGAGAGGCCGATGCCGCGCTTAACTGGGATGTACGCTGCGATGCCGCCCCTTTTTGGTGATGGGACGGTGGTTAGGCGACCCGTGTAGCCATCCGTTCCAAACTGCGGTACTGAATGGCTTCCGCCACGTGCGCCGGTTCGATCGTCGAGCTGTTTTCGAGATCCGCAATCGTGCGTGCGGCGCGGGCTATGCGATCCAAAGCGCGTGCCGAGAACTGGCGTCGCGCGCTGGCGCGTGCGAGCAGCTGCATCGCATCGGCGTCCAGCCGGCAGTAGGTGCGCACGACGCTCCCCGGTATCTCGGCGTTGCAGGTGACCGGCGTGCCGGCAAAACGCGCGCGTTGCTGCCTGCGGGCGCCGATGACGCGCTCGCGGATCGTTGCCGAGCGTTCCGCCCGTTCGCTGCGCACCATGTCGTCGAAAGCGACCCGGCTGATTTCGACCTGCAGGTCGATGCGATCGAGCAACGGTCCGGAAAGCTTGGAAACGTACTTAGCGACGGCCGCGTCATCGCAGCGGCATTCCGCGCTGCGCGTACCGCGATACCCGCACGGGCACGGGTTCATAGACGCAACCAGCATGAAGCGCGCGGGATAGGTGAACGTGCCGGCTGCGCGCGCAATGGTGACGACGCCCTCCTCGAGGGGTTGGCGCATCACTTCGATTGCAGCGCGCGTAAACTCGGGCAATTCGTCTAAAAACAGCACGCCGTGGTGCGCCAAGCTGATCTCGCCGGGCTTTACGGCGCTGCCGCCGCCTACCAGCGCGGGCTGGCTGATCGTGTGATGCGGAAATCTGAACGGACGCGCGCGAACGATGCCGGGTCGAATGCCCAGCAGTCCGGCAACGCTGTAGATCTTGGTGACCTCCAGCGCCTCGGCCGACGACATGGGCGGAAGAATCGACGGCAGCCGCCGCGCGAGCATCGTCTTGCCGCAACCCGGCGGCCCGACGAAGAGTACGTTGTGCCCGCCGGCTGCCGCGATCTCCAATGCGCGCTTGGCTCCGCTTTGCCCGCGCACGTCGGCAAAGTCGCCGTAAAAGCATTCGTCCGACGGCGCAGATGCCGGCGTCGCCGCCGGGAAGCGCCATTTTTGCCCGCTGCCCTGAATGACCGAAACCGCCGACTGCAATGAATCGATCGGGTACAGCTCGATGCCTTCCACCAGCGCGGCTTCCTCCGCGTTGTCGGCCGGAACGATGAGTTTGGTAAAGCCGGCATTGCGCGCGCCGAGCACCATCGGCAAAATACCGTTGACCGGGCGGAGGGCGCCGTCGAGCGCGAGTTCGCCCAGCGCGCAGAAACTTTGAAGTGAGAGCCGGTCGATTTGCTCGTCGATTGCCATGAGCGCAAGCGCGATCGGCAGATCGAACGACGGGCCTTCTTTTCGCACGTCCGCGGGAGAGAGATTCACCAGCAATCGGCCTGCCGGAAACGCAAAGCCCGAGTTAAAAATGGCCGAGCGAACGCGCTCGCGAGCCTCGTTCAGCGCGCGGTCGGGAAGGCCGATGATGGCAATTGCGGGCGTGCCCGGCGAGCTGTCCGCTTCGACCCGTACCACATAGCCGTCGATTCCGAACATGGCGGCCGAAAAGGCAAGTGACAGCACGAAGCCCGTTCACGCCTACACCCCGGTACACGCTAGTGGCGCGAGGAGTTCTCCACAGCGCTCACAGGCATGCCGCTTGCCCTTGTGGATAGTTCGCGCGCACGAAGGCCGTAGCGCTCCGCGTAGTTAACCCCCGTCCGAATGCTTTCGGGAGGAGCCGGATTGTGAACAACCTTCGCCTGCTGACTGCCGCCGCGGCCATCGCCTTGGCCCTGGCCGCCTGCTCGTCGAACTCGGGCTCTACCGGCTCGCAGACGACCTCGACGGCGTCGTCGGGTTCCTCCCACGCCGCGAAAACCATCGGCGTTTCGATTCAAGACCTCGAGGCGCAGTTCTACCAGCAAATGGAAGCGGGCATGCAGGCCGAGGCCAAAAAATACAACTACCGGCTGTTGTTCGTCGATGCCAACCGCGACAGCGCAAAGCAGCAGTCGCAAGTCGAAGATTTCATCTCCAAGAAGGTCGACGCTTTGGTGCTCACGCCATACGATTCCCAGGCCATCGGCAGTGCCATCGCCGAAGCGAACAACGCGAACATTCCGGTCTTCACCGCGGACATCGCCAGCGCGAGCAAACAAGGTAAAGTGATCGCGCACGTCGCCTCGGACAACATTCAGGGCGGCCACCAAGCCGGGATGCTCATGTGCAAAGCGACCGGGGGTTCGGGGGAAGTCGCCATTCTGGACGAGCCCGAAGTCACCAGCGTTCAGGATCGCGTCAAAGGTTTCAAACAAGCTTTGGCCGCGCAATGTCCGAACGTGAAAATCGTCGCTCAGGTCGATTCGGGCGGTACGCGGGACAAAGCAAATTCCGACATGGGCGACATTCTGCAGGCGCATAAGAATCTCAAAGGCGTCTTCGGGATCAACGACGACACGGCGCTGGGTGCGGTCACGGCAGTGCGCGCGGCCGGTCTGCACGGAATTACGATCGTAGGCTACGATGCGACGCCGGAAGCGCGTACGGCCATCCAAAGTGGATTGATGTACGGCGACGCCGTGCAGCATCCCGACGTCATCGGCAAAGACACGATCGACATCATCCACGAGTATTTCGCCGGAAAGAAGGTCCCGGCGAAAGTCAACGTCCCCGTCGGAACGATTACCAAAGCCGATCTCGCAAAGTAGACACGCTGAGCACCACACCGCTTTTAGAGATGCGCGACATCGGGAAGTCCTTTCCCGGCGTTCGCGCTCTGGACGGCGTTACGCTGGACCTGTTTTCAGGCGAAGTGCTCGCTTTGGTCGGGGAGAACGGCGCAGGCAAGTCGACCCTGATGAAGATTCTGGCCGGCGCGCAGCCTGCCGATTCGGGCGAAATCCTCATCGACGGCAGCGTCGTCGCGATCGATTCGCCGCGCAGGGCCGAAAAATTGGGAATCGGCATGATCTACCAGGAGTTCAACCTGGTGCCCGCCCTTAGCCCCATCGACAACATCGTGCTGGGCAACGAGCCTTCCCAAGGCCCGTTCATCGACGAACGCCGCGCCCGCGAGCGCGCATCGAGCGTGTTCGCGGACCTGGGCATCGAACTGCCGCTCAACGTGGAGACCGGCCGCCTTTCGGTGGCGCAGCAGCAGATGGTGGAAATCGCCAAAGTGCTTTCGCGGCACGCGCGCATCATCGTCATGGACGAGCCCAGCGCGGCGCTGACCGATCGCGAGATCGATCGTCTGTTCGAAATCATCAAAACGCTCAAAGCGCGCGGGGCCGGAATCGTTTACATTTCACACCGCTTGGAAGAGCTGCCCCAAGATCGCCGACCGGATCACCGTTCTACGCGACGGAAAAGCGATCGAAACCAGAACGGCGCAAGACTTTGCGCCCGATGAAATCGTGCGCGCAATGGTCGGGCGCCGGTTGGACTCGCACTTTCCCGATCTTCCTGCGGTTGCGCCCGATGCTCCGGTGCTGCTGCGCGTGGAGAACCTGTTCAGAGCGCCGCTGGTCGGCGGCGTGTCGTTTGAAGTAAGACGAGGAGAAATCGTCGGCCTGGCGGGCCTGGTGGGCGCTGGACGTACCGAGATCGTGCGCGCAATTGCGTGCGCCGATATCCCCGAGCGCGGCGAAGTGCGCGTGCAGGGACAGCTGCTGCACGGCCGAGGCCCGCGGGACGCCATTGCGTCGGGCTTAGCGTTCATCACCGAAGATCGCAAAGCGCAAGGCTTGGTGCTCGGCATGAACGTGCGCGAAAACGTGACCCTCCCGGAGCTTGCGCGCTTTACGGCAGGCGGCCTGATCGACCGGCACAAGGAAGTAGATGCTACCGACGGTTACATTCAGGAACTGCGCATCCGTACGCCCAGCGCCGAGCAAATCGTGCGAAACCTTTCGGGCGGCAATCAGCAAAAAGTCGTTTTGGCGAAATGGCTGCTGGCCGACGCCAAGGTTTTTCTCTTCGACGAGCCCACGCGCGGCATCGACGTAGGCGCCAAAGCCGAAATCTACAACCTCATGGTCAAACTCGCGCAAAACGGAGCTGCGATAGTGATGGTCAGCAGCGAGCTGCCCGAAGTACTGGGAATGTCGCATCGAATTCTGGTCGTTCGCGCAGGACGCATCGTGCGCGAATTCAGCCGCGGACAGGCGACGCCCGACGCCGTCATTGCCGCCGCCACCGGAGCCGCCGCCTAAATGCAGCACGCGCAGATTCAAGCCGAACTCAGCATTCAAGCCAAAGAGGCCAAAGGACGCGAAACGCGCCGGTATTGGCTGCGGGTCGCGGCCGCGATCGCGCTGCTGATCGTCATCGCCCTACTGGTCAACGTCGCGGCCAAAGGCACGTTCCTGCAGCCTTCGAACATCATTCGCGTCCTGCGCCAAATCACGTACGGCTGCATCTTGGCGGTGGGTGAAACGTTCGTGATCATCACGGCCGGAATCGATCTTTCGGTCGGTTCGCTCATTTCGCTGTGCGGCGTGGTCATGGCGATGTTCGCCAATTCCATGCATTTCAGCGGCTTTGCGCTCATTGCCGCGACCCTCATCGTAGGCCTTGCGCTCGGGGGCGCCGCGGGCTTCGTCAACGCGGTTCCCGTCGTCAAACTCAACCTGCCGCCGTTCATCACGACCTTGGCGATGATGCTCATGGCGCAAGGCCTGTCGTTCAAACTCTCGCACGGACGGCCGATTCCGCTGGAGAGCACCGACTTTCAAAACACCGGCATCGGGTTCTTTCTGGGTTCGCTCTTTAGTTCGATGCATTTGCCGGGCTTGCCGATTCCGGTCATCTGGATGATCGTCATCGTCATCGGCTGCTCCATCTTGCTGATGCGCACGCGCTTCGGACGGTATGTTTTCGCTCTGGGCGGCAACGAAGAAGCGGCGCGTCTCGCGGGCGTGAGTGTAGGCAGTATCAAAACGATGGTTTACGTGATCAGCGGCATGTGCGCGGCCGTCGCAGGGTTTCTACTCATGGCGCTGTTTTCTTCAGGATCGCCGCAGACGGGCACGGGCGATGAAATGCTCGAGGCCATCGCGGCCGTCGTCGTGGGCGGCACGAGCCTCATGGGAGGCCGCGGCACGATCGTGGGAACGTTCTTCGGCGCACTGCTGATCGGGATGCTGTACAACGTCATGAACCTGCTCAGCATCGAATCCTACACGCAGAAGATCGTGCTTGGCGGCGTAATTCTTTTGGCCGTAGTGGTGGACGAGATGCGCAAGCGCTATCTGCGCGCGGCGTAGCCGTGTCCGCGCACGCAGCCGGCGCGCGAACCGATGAGCCGATACGCTCCCGCCGCTACCGCGCCGAACCGCTTAGCGCGCTTTCCGTGGCGGCGCTCGGCGTCGTTTTCGGCGATATCGGGACCAGCCCGCTGTATGCGTTCGGGCAATGTTTTACGGGTGAATTCCCGGCAGCGATAAACCGCGCCAACGTCTTAGGGATCTGCTCGCTGATCTTTTGGGCGTTGGTCGTCGTCGTGTGCATCAAATACGTCACCTTCATGCTGCGCGCCGACTTCGAGGGCGAAGGCGGCATTTTGGCGCTGTTTGCTCAGTTGATTCCGCAGCGGCGCACCGCCATGCCGGTCGGGCTCGGCGTCCTTTCGCTGATGGTGCTTTTCGGCGCCTCCATGCTGTATGGCGACGGCGCGATCACTCCGGCGATTTCGGTGATCTCCGCGGTCGAAGGGCTCGACGTGTGGACCCACGCCGCGCATCCGTACATCGTTCCGATCGCCGCGCTGATTCTCGTGGGGTTGTTCTTACTGCAGCGCCGCGGCACGGGTAGCATCGGAACGTTGTTCGGCCCAATCATGCTCGCATGGTTTACGGCCATCGGCATTGCGGGCGGCTTCGCCATCGCGGCCCATCCCGAGATTCTGCGCGCGCTGCTGCCCTCGTACGCGATCGAATTCGTCATACGCAACGGCGTGCGCAGCCTGCTCATCTTCGGAGCTGTCGTTCTGTGCGTAACCGGTACGGAGGCGCTTTACGCAGATCTGGCCCACTTCGGCAGACGCCCCATCGTCTTCGCCTGGTTCATTGCGGTCTTTCCGGCGCTCATTTTGAACTATTTCGGCCAAGGCGCGCTGACGTTGCACGATCCCAAAGCCGTGCTCTCCTCGCCGTTCTTTGGTTTGGTGCCGCACTTCTTAATCGTTCCAATGGTGCTGCTCGCCACGATCGCGACCGTTATCGCCAGCCAAGCGCTGATCTCGGGCGTCTTCTCTTTAACGCAGCAGGCGATCCAGCTGGGGTACTCGCCGCGCTTTCGCATCGTTCATACCTCGCGGCATTACGCCGGCCAGATCTACATGCCGACGATCAATGCGATGCTGGGCATCGTATGCATCGTGCTGGTCATCACATTTCGCTCGTCGAACGCGCTGGGCGGCGCATACGGCTTAGCGGTGACGATCACCATGCTGACCACGACGCTCGCGTTCGCGCAGCTGCTGCGTAAGGTTTGGAAGTGGCCTGCGTGGCAATGGGTCCCGCTCATCGCCATTTTCCTGTGCTGGGACCTGCCGTTCCTGATCGGCAACGCGTCCAAGGTGATCTCCGGGGGATGGGTGCCGCTTGCAATGGCTTTGGCGCTGTTTGCGCTCTTTACCACTTGGAACCGCGGCCGGCGGCGCATGATGGAATCGCTGTCGTCCCAGGTCATGCCGGTCAAGCAGTTTCTAGCAGAAGCGCGCGAACCGACAGTCGTGAGCGGAACGGCGTTCTTTTTGAATCCGGAACCGTCGGGAATCCCGTTCGTCCTGCAGCATGAATGGATGCGCAGCCACATCGTCTTCGATACGATCGTGCTGCTGACGATCATGCACGCCGGGCGTCCCTACGTTTCGTCGGACCGGCGCGTGGAAATCGAACAGCTCGCGCCCCGGCTCATGCGCGTGAAGGCGTGGTACGGGTTCATGGAGGAGCCGCGCATCCATCACATTCTGCAGCAGCTGCGCAAACGGCGTCCGAACGTGGATTTCTCGCGCCCGACTTACTATCTGGCAAGTCCGAAAATCAGCGCCGCTCACACCCCGCACGGCCTGCCGAACTGGCAGCGCAGCCTGTTTCGCTGGATGGCCCGCAACGCGCGCCCGCTGACCGACTCACTGGGCCTGCCGCCCAACAACGTCATCGAATTCGGCGTCGAAGTCAAAGTATGATCCGCCGCGTTGCGGCTATTAGAACGGGAAATCGGAGTCGCGCAGTCCCACGTTGGTCTTGACGTCCGAAAACGTTTCTTCGGCGACGATTTTGTCGCCGGAAAAACGGATTTGGCGCACCGGGAAATGCGTCTCTTTCGACAGGTCCATCACCATGCGCGTCACTCCGCCATACTGGGATGGTTCGGCGAGCTGGAGCTCTATCTCGTCGGTCGGCATACCGTCGACGACCGGGCCGTCGCGCTGGCTCAGCCGCCCGGAGATGGTCTTGTACTTGTCGACTTCATTTTGGAGTAGACCGTCGGGAATGGTGTAACCGCGAAGCGACGTTGCGCGCCCATCGTGCAGTCCGACTTTCAGGTGAAAGAACGACAGTATGCCGCCCTGGTGCCCGCTGACTTTATCGCCGCCGTTCCACACTCCGCCGCCGCCTTTGCCGTCGCCGGAAACGATCTGGGTCTTAGCCAAGGTGGGGCGTTTGAACCAGTATTCATACGTCCGGTCCTGAACGCGATCGCCCTGCACCTCGTGCGCGCGAACCGTTGCGGTGTAATCGTTCACTTTCGAAAAAGCGTGGTCGAACGACTCGATGGCCGGTACGGTTGCCGCCCGCGCCGCAAGCGGCCAAAGCAGTGCGGCGATTGCGCAAATTCCCACGAAAGATCTATTCATGCCGGTGTATTCTCGGGCAGCGGCTCGGCTCCGCCGGCTTGGCTTACCTCGTCGACCAACAGGGTGCCGTGTTTGCCTTCAACTCCCACGAGCACGTCGCATTTGGCGTTGGCGGCGATTTGCTCGATGTCGCGTCCTAGCGGTGCTCCGGTGTATTTGCCCTCGCGATACGACCCGATGATGATGAGTGAAGCGCGCTCGCGTTTGGCGACGTCCAGCACCGCTTGCGCGGTTTGCCGCTGGTGAACGATTTCGGTCCGCACCTCCACGCTGCTTCGCTTGGCGATAGCTTCTACCGAGGCCAGAATGTCCAAGCCCTGACGATCCTCCTCTTCCATGACGGCATTGGTGGGCAGTGTAAAGGGGACTTCGATCACGTAGATGGCCAGCAGTTCGGAGTTCTGCCCGCGCGCGAGCCGAGCTGCCAGCACCATCATGTGCTCGGTGCGAATCTCCGAAGAGAAGACCACGACCACGGTTCCCAAACGCTCGGCCAGCGATTTTTCAGCCGCTTTGGCAACGATGTCCGCTTTGGTTTTGGGCGGGTGAAGCATCCACCACAGCGTTGCCGCAGCAGCGCCCACGGTTCCGCACGCCGCCGCCAGGCCCGCGCCCGTGATATGAACCGGCTCGTTCATCGCCGTGCACGCACGAGCAGAACGGTGCGGTGAAGCCCCAAGCCCATCATCGCCAAACCCAGTATCACGCCCGGTATCGCATCGAAATGCACGCCGGCGGCACGCACGATTTGAACGAGAATGGCCGCGCCGAACACGAAGAAAAGCAGGCCGTTGAGCGCTTTGAAACCGGCGTAGCCTTTGCTGCGGCGCAAGCTCATGAAACGTTTGCCGTGAACGAGGGGTCGCGTTCTTTGAGTTTACTTACGAGTTCGTCCATGAGGTCCAGTTCGCCGGCGTTGCGTAAAATCTGCACCTGATCGCGGTTCCAGTCGCGCTTGACCGAGCCGAACAGCGGCAAACGCTTGTGCAGCCGGTAAATAATGTAGCCGATCACACCGAACAGCAGCCACGAAGGCCCGGCGATGCGTCCGATGTGATGCGTGATCAGCACGAACACGAGTATCGCAAAGATGCCGATGAACCCTATGATGGCCACCAGCGGAAAATGCACGATCTCGCCTCGAAAGCGCATTTTCACGTTGAGGGGGATCATGAACTTGCGCGGCGTGAGCGGGTCCGTCAGGCGCAGAGAAATGAGCGCCACGAAGACCAGCGTGTAGCTGGCTGCGGCGCCGAACGCGTACAAGTCCCCCAAAAATTCGTATCCGAAGTCGCCTTGCAAGGCTGCAAACACGAGCTCGACGGCGGCTAGCCCGCAAAAAACCACGATCGAAATAACCGGGGTTTTGAACTTGCGGTGCACGCGCTTGAACAAACTGGGCAACAGCTGAAACTGGCTCATCGAATAGGCGATGCGCGAGCTGCCGAAGACGCCGGAATTGCTGGAGATCAGTAGTAGGGTCGCCCCGAAGACCGGCACGTAGAACGCGGCGACCAGTCCGAAGTACGGAATGTTGGAAGCCATGACGGCCACGGCTTTGTCTTGGTTTTGCGTGGCGCCGAGCACCTGCCAGAACTGCTGCACGTGGCCGCCCGCTGCATGCGCAACCGGGTACCACGGCTGCATTCCGAGCGCAAGATTCGAATACGCGAGCGCGAAGATCAAAATGGTCAGGATCAGCGCGATCGACGTGCGCGGGATGATCGAGGCCGGACGCGAGGTTTCTTCGGCGGCATGCGAAATCGACTCGAGCCCGACGAATGAAATGATCGCCAGCGAAATCCCGTTCATCAGCTGAAACGTGTTCGGCCAGCCGGTCTGCATGCTGTGAACGAGCAGCTCGGGCCGGAACGTGAACAGAAATCCCAGGAACAGAATCAATCCCTCGCTGCAGACGTCGATCGCGCTGACGAAACCGTTGAAAGCCGTGCTTTCGCGCACGCCGATGACGTTGAGCAGCGCAAGCCCCAGTATGAGCAGCAGCACGACCCAGAAGTGCAGCAACGGATGAAACGTCGCATCCAGCACGCCAAGCAGCGGCAGATGGCTCAAATAGCCCACGCATCCCCAGGCGAAAAGCGTAATGTCGATCGTGAAGTCGAGCAGAACGGCCCAGCCCGCCATAAAGCCCAGAAAATCGCCCAAACCGCGCATGACGAAATACTGACCGCCGCCCGCGACCGGATATGCCGCCGCCAGTTCGGTGTATGCCAGGCCGACGCACACGTAAACCAATCCGGCAAACAAAAACGCAACGTTCGACGCGCCGCCGGCAACGCCGATGACCAGTCCGAGCGCAACGAAGATATCGGCGCCTACGTCCGCGTAGCCCCATGAATACGAGCCCCACGGCGTGACGGAACGGCGCAGTTCCTGCCGGTGTTGGTGCATGGCCCTTAGTAACCGATCGCCGTCCGCTCCAGCGCGTTTATCAAATATTCGGTCTCACTCATGTGGTCGGCCAGATCGTAGTCGCGAAACACTTCCAAGGCTTCGTTGAGTTTGTGCACGCCTTCGCGCAATTCTTCGCGCTCGCGCAGCCCGTCCGATGCCTTCTGCAAAATCATCGTGCCGTACTTGAGCGCGGTTTTGGCATATTCGAGCCGGTTGTCGATTGCCGCCAGTTCGTGCAGCGCGAGCATGAATTGGTCCTTGGCTTCCTCGTATCTTCGCCGTCGCGTCGCGAGCATGCCCTTGAGCACGGCCTCGTACGCATCGTTACGGTTACGTGAAGGCGCGAGGGCTCTGTCCAGCGCAAGGCGCAGTTCCGATACGCTTTTCGGGGCCGGCCGGCTCTCAGCTTGCGATTTTTTCACTGGTGAAGGCGAGAGCAGCACCTGCAGGTCGCCGATGAAATCGCGGGCGGTTTGGTAGCGTTTCCCGGGGTCCTTGTCGATGGCGCGCATGACCACGCGCTCGAGCGGTTCGGGGATGTTGCGATTGATCTCGTGCGGGGGCGTGGGCGCGTCGTGCACGTGCGAAAAAATCGTGGCAACCAGATCGTCCTTGTCGTTGCGGAACGGAACGGTGCCGGTGAATATTTCGTACATTACGATGCCGACCGAGTATAAATCGCTGCGCACGTCCGCGGGTTTGCTCAGGAAACGTTCCGGCGCGAGATAGCCGATCGTCCCGACGATCTGACCGGTGCGAGTCGTCTGGGTCATGTCGCTCGTGCGGCGCGCTAGACCGAAGTCCATGACTTTGACGTGGCGGCCTTCATCGACGGTCATGATATTGGACGGCTTGATGTCGCGATGAATCGTGCCTTCGCCGTGCGCGTAGTCCAGCGCTTCGAGCACGTCGATGACGTAGGTGAGCGCCTGCCGGTACGAGATCGATCCGCCTTCGAGATCGCGCAGCGTCTTGCCGCGAACCAGTTCCATCACGATATACGAAATGCCGGCCTCTTCGCCGACGTCGAAGACTTGCACGACGCGCGGATGGTTGAGTTTGGCCATCGCCTGCGCCTCGCGCAGAAAGCGCCGGTTGATGTCGTCCGAGCGATCGATGAGCACTTTGACCGCAACCTCGCGCTCGAGCGTCTTGTCGAAGGCGCGGTAGGTGTCCGCCGTGCCGCCGCGCCCGATCAGTTCGAGGATCTCGTATCGGCCGCTCAGAGTACGCCCGATGAAGGTTTCCATGTTAACAGGCGCTCCGGCCCAGCCTGCGCATGAATGTTTGTGCTCTCGCGATAGCTCCCCGAGGGCGCGCCTGCAACGGGTTCATCTTAAAAGGCGTTCCGGTGCAGGATCATGCGCTCTCCGTCCACCGCGACCACGTCAAACCGAACGCCGGCATTTGGAGCGACGATTTGCACGTAATCGGCTGCGAGCCTGCGAAGCCTGCTGCGCTTGCGAGCGTCCACTGCCGAAAGCGCGCGCCCGTAGCCGACCGTGTTGCGCAACTTGACCTCGACGAAGACGACGACGTCCCCGTCGCGGCACACGAGGTCGATCTCGCCTCCGGGCAGCCGCACGTTGCGCTGCAGGACGCGATAACCTTCGGATTGCAAAAACTGCGCGGCGCGCTCTTCGCCCGCCCGTCCCTTGCTTGCGTTAGCGCTGCGCAAATTCGGGTTCCGATTCGCAGCCGAGCCCAAAGGCCAGCTGCGCTTCCCGAACGCGCCACCAGCCCGAGCGATGGTGCACGCACGGCCCGTGCTCTTTGAGCGCCCGCAAATGTTCGGGCGTGGCGTAACCCTTGTGTTCGGCAAAACCGTACCGCGGCTCGCTTCGATGTAAATCGACGAGCAGATTATCGCGATAGACCTTAGCGACGATCGATGCGGCGGCAACGGTCGCGCTGCGTGCATCGCCCTTTATCAGCGGCTCCTGAGGTCCGGCGAACGCCTTGATGCGAACGGCATCGGTTATGAGATACTGCGGCGCCACGCTCAGCGAAGCGATGGCGCGTTCCATCGCCAGGATGCTGGCCCAGTAGATGTTCAGACAGTCGATTTCGGCCACGCTCGCCTCGCCGACGGCCCATGCCGCGCAGCATGCTTTGATCTGCTCGGCCAGGTGCACGCGCAGTTCGGGCTGCACTTGCTTTGAGTCGTTCAGCCCGCGCAGCATGAGCGGCTCGGCGGCCACCACGCATGCCGCAACGACCGGCCCCGCAAGCGGACCGCGCCCGACTTCGTCGATTCCGCCGATGTAGAGGAAGCCTTTGGTCCGCGCCGCATTTTCGAATGCGTGAAGGCGATGCAGCCGCCGGCGGTCGCGTTCGTAAGCGTTCTTGGCTTTACGCTGTTTTGGCGTCATGTTCGGGTGCTCGCTCCAAAGTGATGCGTCCGAATTTGCCTTGGCTGAAATCCTTGATATACGCCTGTGCGGCGTTGTGGTAATCGACCGATGCGCCTTTGCGCATGAAGCCGCGCGCGCGGGAGAACGTTTCCAGATCGGGGACCTTCGGGCGCGCACCGGCGTTCTCCACCGTCCAGCGATAAAAGCGTGCGGCGACGTCTTGCGGGTCGAAGCGGTCGCGCGGTACCGCGCCGACGAGCGCAAGCTTCCATTGCGCGTCGCCCGACGCGATCTTGGGCACCAGGATGCCCGGCGTGTCCATCAGCTCCAAATTGGCCCCGACGCGAAACCATTGCAGCGCACGCGTAACGCCGGCGCGGTCTTCCGTACGTGCCGCTGCCCGGCGCAGCAAACCGTTGATGACCGAAGACTTGCCCGAGTTGGGCAAACCCACGACCATTGCGCGCTGCGTGGAACGGCCGCGCTGCGAGAGCTGCTGCAGAATCGATCCAGCTGGTTGATTCCGGCTCGTTCGCGTGCGTTCACCGCGACCACCTGTTTGCCGGCTGCCCGCAGCGATGCCGCCCAACGCGCGGTTTGCGCAGCCTCTGCGAGGTCTTCACGTGTGAGCACGAGGACGCGCGCGCGTTTGGCCGCTACGGCGTCGAGCGCAGGATTGGCGCCGCTGCGTGGGACGCGAGCATCGACGACTTCGATCACGATGTCGATCATCTGCATGTACTCGCCGATGCGCCGCATCGCCGCCGCCATATGGCCCGGATACCACTGGATGACTTGCTCGAACTCGCGGTCGGCGTTCATGCTGCTGCTTTCACGCCGTTTCAGAGCGCTCCCAAGTGATGCAGCGGCCATATGCCTACCAGCGCTTTGCCCAGCACTTCGTTCTCGGGCACGAAGCCCCAGAAGCGCGAATCGTCGCTGTCCGCGCGGTTGTCGCCCAGCACGTACAATCGACCGGGCGGCACGGTCACTTGGGCAAAGCTGCGCGCGTCCGCAAAGCGTACGTAGGCTTCGTCGAGCGCGGTGCCGTTGACGATCACATGGCCGCGATCGATCGCGACGCGGTCGCCGGGCAGCCCGATGACGCGCTTGATGAACACTTCGGGCGTAGGCGCGTCGTGATGAAATGCAACGATATCGCCGCGGCCGGGGCGTCCGAAGCGGTATGCCATCGTATTGATGATGACGATCTCACCAGATGCGATGTGGGGTGCCATGGATCGCCCGGAGACTTGAGGGGTCCGCATGAAGAACGCGAGCGCGAGCGCGACCAGAACGGCGATTTGCAGCGTTGCGCTCGCGAGCGAGCGCCAATGCAGTTCCCGGAGCACGGGAGCAGGTCTTCTACGTCAGCGCCACAGTATCCGCGCGTGCCCGAGCGGCCAAAAGATCAAGAAAGCGTGCCCGGTGAAGTGGGCGGCCTTGCCTTCGTTGGGACCGGCCGCAAACGCGCCCGCATCTTGCGCAAAACCCCAGATGTGCGAATCTTCCGAATCGTTGCGATTGTCGCCCATCATGAAGTAACAGTTCTTCGGAATGCGATCGGGCGCGGACCAATCCTTGCGAGGCGGAACGTTGGCCTCGGCGGGATCCAGGCGCGTGAAGCCGGCTCCCGTGTCGACGTAGATGCCGTAGTTCCTCACCACCAGATTGTAGTCCGGCGCCTGAGCGATGTACGGCTCGTTCAACGCTTTACCGTTGAGGTAGACCACGCCGCTTTGTATTCGCAGCGTGTCGCCCGGACGTCCGATAACGCGCTTGATGAAGTCGTCGGTCGTCGGAATCGGCGGCGGAAAGACGACGACGTCGCCCTCGGCCGGCGCGCGGAAGCGGTATTCGAACTTGTTGACCAGCAGGACGTCGCCGACTTTGAGCGTGGGAATCATCGACCCCGACGGAATGTAGTAGGTTCGCGCCACGAAGGTGATCAGCAAAAACGCCGCGATGCCGGCATAGATGAACGGGTCGAGGTATTCGCGCGCAAAGCCGCTCGAACGGCCTTGCGAACCGGCGCGAACAGGCCGCAGCGTGAGCACGATGCGGGCCACCAAAAAAACGGCAACCAGGCCGAGTAATTCGAAGGGCGTCACCGCAACGGCTCCCATGCTGCTTGCGTTAGTTCAGCGCACGCAGCCGCCCGAGCGGCCACAGCACTAAAAATGCGCGCCCGGTAAAAGCGGCCTTGGCGGCAAAGCCCCAGACGTGCGAGTCGTCGGAATCGCTGCGGTTGTCGCCCATCATGAAGTAAAAGCCGCGCGGCACGCGATCCGGCGATTGCCACATCGAGCGCGGCGGAACGTCGGCGGCCGAAGGATCGAGGGGGTGCAGACCGTCGCCGTCGTCGACGTAAATGCCGTAATTGCGTATGACCAAGCCGTAGTCGGGCGCGTGAGCGACGTACGGTTCGGTTAACTTCTTGCCGTTCACGTACACAGTGCCGCCGTGCACCCGCAGCGTATCGCCCGGCACCGCGATGACGCGCTTGATGAAGCTGACGCGAGAAGCCATCGGCGGCGTGAACACCGCAATGTCGCCGCGGCGCGGCGCTTCGAAACGGTAGGCGATTTCGTTGACGAGCAAAACGTCGCCGCTGCGCAGCGTGGGCGTCATCGATCCCGAAGGAATGTAGAACGTTCGCACGACGAACGTGACCAGAAAGAGCGCGATCAGGGCGGCTGCGATGAACGCGTCCAGGTACTGGCGCGCAATGTCGGGCGCGCGCAGCCTTTTCAGGCTCAGAGTTAGCCGCGCGACGGCGAAAAGACCGATCAGTCCCAG
The DNA here is from genome assembly GCA_963777315.1 of Vulcanimicrobiota bacterium. GTDB lineage: Bacteria > Vulcanimicrobiota > Vulcanimicrobiia > Vulcanimicrobiales > Vulcanimicrobiaceae > CAVYEM01. The sequence continues at coordinate 444,194 of CAVZQC010000001.1, read as the reverse complement.
TAGCTGCAGAGGCGCGGGAGCAAAACTAGCGGGCAGTTTTCTTCTCTTTGATCCGCGCGGCCTTGCCGATCTTTTCGGTCAGATAGTACAGGCGGCTGCGGCGAACGATGCCGCGTTTGCTCACCTCGATGCGCTCCACGCGTGGGCTGTGCATCAGGAAAGTTTTTTCGACGCCGACGCCGTGAGCGATCCGGCGAATGGTGATCGATTCCTGTGCGCCGCCGCCTTTGCGAACCGTCACGACGCCTTCGAACATCTGAACGCGCTCCTTGCCGCCTTCGACGACTTTGGAATACACCTTGACTGTGTCGCCGGGACGGAACTGCGGCAGGTTGTCCTTACGCTGTTCCCGGTTCAAAACATCGATGACGTTCATGGCTCTTCTCTTGGAATGGGGCGAAATTCAAAAGGCCGATGGGTCGGCCCACGGCAGCCTTGGCATAATAGCATGAGCGCTAGGATTCGGGCAAATCGGGGCGCTTGGCGCGAGTGCGCGCGCGCGACTGCTCGCGCCGCCAGCGCGCGATGGCGGTATGGTCGCCCGAAAGCAAAACTTCGGGCACCTTTACACCGCGAAATACGGGCGGGCGCGTGTAGCATGGATAATCCAAACCGCCGCCCGCGAATGATTCATCGGCCAGCGATTCGGCCCGCAGCGCTCCGGAGAGCAGGCGGACGGTCGCATCGATCATGGCAAGTGCGGGAAGTTCGCCGCCGGTGACCACGAAATCGCCGAGCGAGTACTCGTGCACCGGATAGAGAGCTGCCAGCCGCTCGTCGATTCCCTCGTAACGGCCGCATACGAAGACGAGCCGATCGAAGTCTTCAGCGAACCGGCGTGCTGCGTGGTGATCGAAGGCACTTCCCCCGGGTGACGGCACGACGATCAGCCTGCGCTCACTCGCCGGCGCCGCGGCTGCGATCGCGTCGAGGATTCGGGCCAGCGGCTCTATGCGCATCACCATTCCAGGACCGCCCCCGAAGGGAGAGCCGTCTGCGCGCTCGCTGCCTTCCAGCGCGTCGAGCACGTGATGGTAGCGAATCTGAACCACTCCGGATTCCACGGCGCGCCCGACGATGGACAGACCCACGAACGGAGCGAACACTTCGGGAAAGAGCGTGAGCACGTCGATCGTGAACATTCCGGGCAAGTGTTCAACCTGCGCAGATTTCTGGCTCTTTTCAAGCCCGAATTGTATACGCCGTTCGAGCTGGCGATGCGCGACATCGCGCAGGGACGCTACGAAAGCGCGCTCGACCGGCTGGGCGAACTGCGCGCCGATCGCGCGCTCACGACGTTGGAGCGTGCCGCGATCGAAAACAAACGCGGGGTCGCATTGGTGGCCCTGCACCGCGTCGACCAGGCACGTGAAGCGTTCGCGCAAGCGCTGGAGATTCTGCCGCGGTATGCGCCCGCACTGGTGAACCTGGGCAACCTGCACCTCGAGAGCGGCGCGATCGACGAAGCGATCCGTCATTACGAACTGGCCGTAGCCGGCGACGGCGAATACGCGCTGGCGCACCACAATTTGGGCGTTGCATATAAGCGTTTGGGTCGGACCGCCGACGCGGTGCGAGCGTTGCGGCAGGCGCAGAAACTGGAGGGACGCGTCGTTCGCAGGCAAAGGAGATAACGCGATGATCGATACCGTGCGCCTTTCCGAAGAACTGCTGCGCACGATGCGCGTCGCAGCCCAAAAGGCAATCGAGCTGGACGAGCCGTGCATCACGTTGCGCGCGGTCCTGCTCGCGCTGCTCGAGGAGCCGGCAATCGGCACGGCGCTGGGCGCCGCGGTGAACGCCGAGCAGCTGCGCAATGCGCAAACCGTATCCCAGCCGGCCGCCGATGCGCTCGCCTTCAAAACTCCGGACGGAGGGCCGGGCAGAGCGCTGGACGGCGAAGCGATGGCGGTGTTCGCTCAAGGAGCGCGCCGCGCACAGGAACGGTACACTCCACGGCAATTGGTGTTAGGCGTGGCCGCGCAAGCGACCGCGGTGCCCGGCTTGCTCGCGGCCCTGAACGTGGATCCCGCGCTGTTCAACCAAGCCGCGTACAGAGTGTAATTACTTGACCAAATCCGCCGATGTGATCTCTTCCAAATACTCGAACAACTGCGGCAGGCTGATCTTTTCCAGAGCCGATTGTTTAACGCCGGGATCGCCGTCTTCGCCTTCGTCGCGCAGATAACAGCGTGATTCCACGCCGCTTTCGCCATCGCTGATGAACGACACGGCAAAACCCTTGCCGGGCATTTCGTCGTAAATGCGCATCGTGGCCGGGTTGAGGATTTCGATCGAATGCGTTTGGTTGTGCGCGTCAAAGATCGTGATGGTCAGATAATCGCGATTGACGACCTCGATCGATCCCACCACGAAAACGTTCTTGGCTGAAAAGAACTCGTGCCCGCGCTTGTTGCGGCTGGAAATTTCGTAAAAGACGCGGTGAGCAACGAAGCGGGCCAGGATTTTCCGCAACGTCGCCAGCGAGGCAAGCGTTTCGGTGCGGTTGCCTCGCGTGTAGATGATTTTCACGAGCCGCCCATCTTGCACGGGGCCGCAGGAGGGCCCTGCTGCGCGCAGCGTGTAGTTCCCACGGTGCTCTCGCTTCCCGACATGGCCATTCTGGGCGTTCTGGCGCTGCTGGTGTTCGGCGAACAGAAACTTCCGGGCATCATGCGCCAAGCCGGCCGCGTGATGCGCGAAGTCCAAAACACGTCTGCGTCGTTCGTCCGCGAGATGGAACGCGCCGCCGACGTGAACGAGCCCGTCAAACCGGCGCCCGCGCCGTTCGAAGAAGTGCAGGTCATCGATGAACCCCCGCCGGTTACTGCTGCCCCGACAGACGGCGCCAAAGGTGAAGAACCGACCTGACGTACCGCTGCGTTTCCGGATAGGGCGGAACGCCGCCGTACCGCTGGACTGCGCCCGTTCCCGCGTTATAGGCCGCCAATGCGAACGCGTATTGCGAGGTGCGGTCCGTTCCGGCAAAACGGTCGAGCAGCGCACGCAAGTGCAGCGCTGCGCCGCGGATGTTCGCTTGCGGATCCGCCGGCTGTACGCCTAAGCCGTACGCCGTCGCAGGCATCAGCTGCGCAAGTCCGACGGCGCCTGCGGAAGAAACGGCCTCGGGATGCCAGTTCGATTCGACCGCGATGAGGGCGACGAGCAAACGCGCGTCCAAGGCGTTCGCGTCCGCCTGCGCGATGACTTCGCGCGCAAACAGCAGCGACTGGCCTTGCTGCAAGTCCGGATTGAATGCGCGCAACGCGCGCGCATAAAGCGGTACCGGATCGTTTTGCGCGCGCGCTGCTCCGGCGCCCGCGGCAAACATGATGCAAAACAAGAGGATCGCGCGCTGCACGATCCCCCAAGTGCCCCGGCGCCGGGTTTACCGGACGAGCCCGCTAAATATTGAAGTTCTGACGGACCTCGTTGATGCGCTGCTGCAGCATCTGTTTGCCTTGCTGCTGCAAGCGATCTTTTTGATCTTCGGGCAGCCGCTGATACACGAGGTATCCCGCGGCGGACAGCAGGCCGCCTAGGACGCCCACGAGCAGCGCCTTCCCGACTTCGTTCCCTCCGGTATTTTCGGTATTCTCGTAACTCACGCTGGCATTCTCCGCATACGTGCCCTTGTAACCGTTGCTTCCGGACCATTGCTGTTCCGATGGCGTCGGCCGGAACGTCTCTGACATAGTGGCCTCCCAAAAGTGATCTCGCGGCTATACATACCCTGCTGGGCTGCCCTTACGCCTCCTGCTGCTCGCGCACGCGTACGTGCTTGGGATACTGGCGGGCGATTTGCACTACCGACAGGCGCGCCGTTTCGACGATCGCGATAACCCGCTGGTCGTCCCGAAATTCGCTCGGCCAGCGCATGAAAAGTTCGCCGGAACGCTGCGTTACCTCGAGCGGAAGCCGAACGTGGGCCTCGAGACCCAGGCGAGCCGCCTGAAGTATGCTCGACACGGCCGAGCACACAAGGGAGTACCGGTCGGAACTGGTTGCGGCGATTTCGACGTGGCCGCTGGAAAAAACAGAGGACGGCCGGTTGCGGTCGTCCTTGCCGAACGTGACCTCGAGCACGACCTCTACGGAAGGTCGATCTTGGTGATCTTGACCTCGGCAAACCGCTGGCGATGGCCGGTGAGTTTGCGCACGCGCTTCTTGGGCTTGTACTTGAAAACCAGAATTTTCTTGTCTTTGTCTTGCCGCAGGACGGTCCCGGTTACCGTTGCGCCGCTGACCGTGGGATTCCCGACGGACACGCCGTCGCTGCCGTCACCGGCCAAAATAACGCGATCGAAGGTAACGTCCGATCCGGCCGGCGCCTCGAGTAAGTCGCACTTGATCACGTCGCCCTGCGCGACCTTGTACTGCTTGCCCCCGGTCTCGATGATGGCGTACATGACTTTGGAAGGTTACAACAGGGCGCGCACGCTGTCAACGAGAGCTTGCCCGCACCTTGCGGCCCGCTTGACGGCGGGCGTCGCGGCGAGTATGCTGGCAGAGCAATCTATTTTATAGACTAATCTAAAAGGAGCCTCGCACATGAACGCCTCCGAAGCCCGCAATCACCTTGAAATGGTGGACCGCATTTTGAACCAAGCCGACGAGCAGCCGGTTCGGCCGATCCCCGGGTTGATCGTCGTGTGGGGGTTTGCCGCGGCCGGCATCGACGCCGGTCAGCAGCTGTATTTTTCACACGTCGCCGGTCAAGCCGGACTTTGGCTCTCCTATGCGGCCTTGTTTCTGGGAATCGTGTACTCCATCGCGGTGAGCGTCTCGATAAAGCGTAACTGCAGTTTCGAGCGCGTGTCGCTCAACGAGATGCGGATGGGCCGAGTGATGGGCGCCGTCTGGTTTACCGTGGTCGTCGCCGCCTTTGCGCAGCCGCACGTGTTCGGCGGGTGGGGCGGCGCGGCGGTGTGGAGCATGGGCGCGGCAATCATGATGCTGATCATCGGCTTCTGCGGAGATCGACGCGGCCTGGTGGGAGGACTCGTGCTGCTGGCTTCCGTTTTGGCGGCGAACTATGCGTTGCCGCAGATGCCGGGTTACGCGCTCGCGGGCGGATTCGTGCTCGGTTACGCGGTGCCGGGACTGCTCTTTCTCCGGCGGGGCCCGCAAGAGGCAGCGTAGTGGACGAGCTGCTGCTCTCGAAGATTCGGTTGGGCGTGATCGCCGAACTGCTCACGGCGCAGTGGGTGGCATTCGCGCAATTACAGCGGGCCACGCAAACGACCAACGGCAACTTGGGCGCGCATTTGGCAAAACTCGTCGAGCACGGGTATGTCGGCGAAGAAAAGACGTTCGTCAAACGCCGGCCGCAGACGCGCTATCGCCTTACGCCGGCCGGTCGTCAAGCGTTCGTCGATCACGTTCGGCACATGCAAGCGCTGATCGAGCAGAGCAACGCATCGTGAGTTCGCCGTGGTGGTACCGGTGGCGATCCGCCGTGTTTGCGCTGATCTACGCCGTCGGCTTTTTCGGCGGCTGGGCGACGGCTGCGGGTCACCGTTACGTTCCTACGTTCGCCGTGCTCGGTTCGCGCTTGGGCCACTCGGGCGTTCCGGCGCTGCTCGCGCTTGCGATCGCGGCGACGCTCGCGTGTTTAGCGGTGCGCGCGTGGGGATCGAGCTATTTGAGCGCCGACACCGTCTGGAACCGAGATGCGCGCACCGATTCGCTGCTGGTGTGCGGCCCATTCCGTTACACGCGCAATCCGCTGTATGTCGGCAACGCGCTGCTGGCGCTGGGTTTCGGTCTGCTCGCACCACCGTGGGGCGCGGGTTTGATCGCCGTTGCAAACGCATTCTTTATCGCTGCGCTCATTCGGCACGAAGAAGCAGCGATGAAGGCGCAGTACGGCGCCGCGTTTGCTCGCTACTGCGCGCAGGTGCCGCGCTTTTTCCCGCGCATCGTTCCGGCGCCGCCGCAGGGCACTGCGCGCGCGTCGATCGTTCAAGGAGTGCTTTCGGAAGTTTTTACAGCCTCGCTGGCCGCCGGACTATTCGCTTGGGTTCTCGCGCCGGCGTACGGGTTGTACGCGTTCATCGCCTTATACGTTAGCGGCGTTTTCGCACAGCGCGCCATCGAGCGCGCGCAGCAATCCCCGTAAGAAAGGAAGTTACCATGCTCACGACGCTCGCGCTCATCCTGGCGGCAAGCACCGCGCCCGCTGCGCCGGCACTCCCCGCGAATTGCTCGAAGGCAACCGCGTTCACCGGAACGATCTGCACGCCGAGTGGTTCGGGCAAGCATCCGGCGATTCTGCTGCTGGGCGGCTCCGAAGGCGGCGACATGATGGCGTATGTCGCGCCCCAAATCGCGCAGCACGGTTACGTGGCTGCATCGGTTGCGTATTTCGGTCTGCCCGGGCTGCCGCAAAGTCTGGAAAACATTCCGATCGAAACGGTCGGCAAAGCGCTGGCCGCGCTCGCCCAACGCGGGGACGTCGATCCAAATCGCATCGCGATCCTGGGCGCCTCCAAAGGCGGTGAATTCGCGCTTGCCGCGGCCTCGACGTATCCGCAAATTCACGCCGTCGTCGCCGATGTTCCCAGCCCTTTCGCTTGGCAAGGCATTCCACAGGGGCCGGAAACGCCGCAATCGTCCTGGACGCTGGCCGGCAAGCCGCTGCCGTACGTCGCCTACTCCCCGAAAATCGGCGAGCTGTTCGCTGCCGCGTTTACCGGCGGCAAGACGCTGGATTTGCGGCCCGGATACGTTGATTCGATGCAACGGAACGCATCGCAAATTCCGGCGGCGATGTTCCATTTGGAAAACATCCATGGCCCGGTGATGATGCTCGCCGGCGGTGACGACCAGATTTGGGATTCGGTCACGCAGTCGCAAATGGGCATGCAGTATCTGCGCGACCATCACCACCCGTACGCCGACGTCTTCCTGCAGTATCCCGCCGCGGGCCACCTTTTTCTGTTTTCCTCGTCGGCCAGACCGATGACGCAAGCGCCCATGGGTCCCGTCACGCTCATGTTGGGTGGGACGGCGCAGGCCAACGCGCTCGCATCGGAACAAGCATGGCCGCGGATCTACTCGTTTCTGTCCGAAGCGCGTTAAGCTCGCACGCCGTGCGGCCGAGAACTAAAGCGTGAGGGCCTTTGAAGGGCGCCGCGCGATTCTGGGTGCGGCGATCTGCTGCGCGGTCGTGCTGGCGCTGCTTACGAGCTCCGTCGCCGGTTTCGTTCTGCTGCAGCAAAGCGTGGGGCGTCAGCAGGCCATCGCCGCGGCCGGATACCGCCAACAGGGCAGATTGCTGCTTCTGGTCGATGAAGAAACCGCCGTGCGAGGGTTCGTCGCCGGCGGCGATCCGAAATTCCTGGACGTTTACCGGTCGGCGCTGCATGCACTGCGCTCCGAGCCGGCCGATCCGCAGAATCGCAAAAGCGTAGCCGCAGTCCAAACCGATTTCACTCGCCTGATCGCGCTGGTGCGCGAGGGGCGGCAGAGCGAAGCAATCGCCGAACTTGCGCACGAGAAGTTTCTTTTCGACCGGCTTCGCGCGCACGATCGAAAGATCGAACTTTCGTACCGCAAACGGCTGGCGCAGCAGCGCGCTCGCACGCTGATGCTCACGCGAATCGGCGTGACGGCTTCTCTGGGTGCGGCCGCGGCGCTGCTCGTTTTGGTGTGCGCAGGATGGCTTTTGGCGCGCACGGCCGCGTTTTACAAACGCTCGGCTTTGCGCGACGCGCTGACCGGTGCGGGAAACCGTCGCGCCGCGCTGGGCGCGCTTTCACGGCTGCTCACCTCGCGCGATCAACGTTCCTTCGGCGTGCTGTATCTGGATTTGGATGGATTTAAGCGGGTGAACGATCGTCACGGGCACGCAGCCGGCGATGCGATCCTGCGCGGTGCGGCCGCGCGCCTGCGCTCCGAACTTCGGGACGAGGACATGGTGTACCGGATGGGCGGTGACGAGTTCTTGTGCATCATCACGCCGCCCGTGACTCGCTCGTCGATCGCTTCGATCGCCGAACGGCTTCACTACGCCGTTACCCGTCCGTACGCGGCCAAGGGCGATACGTTCGTCGTGGGCGCGAGCATCGGATGGAGCGCGTATCCGCACGACGGGCGCAAGATCGAAGATCTGCTTTCGGGCGCCGACAAGGCCATGTACGGCGTGAAAAAGGGCGGAGGCGGCGTGGCTGCGTCACGCCGCGCCGTACCGCTGTTTGCGCAGTCCGTCTAGCGCGGCACTAGCGTTAGCGTCGCGCGCGCGGATGCGCGTACCGCCGAATCGGTAAACGGCAGCGCTACTAGTCGCCCCGCAATCCACGCCGGGCTCAGGTCGGTGTAGTGGCCCGATGCCGGCTCGCCCGATTCACCGCTGGGAATCACCAAACCGCCCGCGTCCCAGTTGCCCACGTCCCACACGGCGCGAAAGCTTTGCGAGTGCGTCGCAGTCTGAACGTGCAAGCCGAAGCTGTCGCCGTCGCCGGCGAACGTTGCGCCGTTCAAAAACGAGAATCCCAGCGTCGCGAGGGGGTGCTTGACCGTCACCGCATCATAGCGGCCCCACGGCTCGAGCATGCGCGTACCGTAGGTGTGGACCGCCGTGCGCAGCGCCTGGATTAACAGGCCGCCATAGTTACTGTTCGGCCACCAACCTCGCGGGCGATCGCGCAGCACGCGCATCAACAGCACGAGATCCGCGCCGTCCGCACTGGCGCCATACGCGCCGGCAGCATCGCCCGCGTTGTACGCATCCAGCTGTGAAACGGCGACGCTGCGCAACTCCCACGCGAGGGGCGCGCCGCGCGAATCCGGATCGAAGCGACCGTTCCATGCGGCGAGCTGCGCGAGATACGCACGCAACGTGGGATCGCGTTCGAGACCTTTGCGTTTGACCGCTGCAAGCGCGGCATGAGCGATGTCGCGCTCGGGAAACGAAAGCGTGTCGTTCTGAAAAGCGGCAAAATCGGCGACATCGAAGCGTGCCTTGGTGGAGAGCAGTTGCTCGATGCGCTTGGCGCGATACGGCGCGGCGAAATTCGGGCTCAACCGCAGCGGATAGCCGTCGCCGTACGTGCGATTGTTGGCCGTAAACACGCTTGCCGTTCGCGATGCGGAAACGTGCGGCAATTGCGCGAACGCCACGAACGGATACGGCGGATCCGCGCCGGAGTGCACGCGCAGACCCCAGAGCGGATCGCGCGGAATGAGCCCGGCCAACTGATACGAGACTCGCCCGCTGCGATCCGCCAGGACGAAGTTTTGCGGCGGTCCGGGATAGCTGCGCAGGGCCCGCAGCGCCTGCGCGATGGTGCGCGCATAGTCCAAGCGCCGAAAAGCCGTCAGCGGCGTGCTGGGAAAACGCACGGCATTCCAGTCGACCGCGTATGCGACTCCGCGCGCCGTCTCGGCAACGAAACCATGTTTGGTGCGATAGTACGCGAACCGCACTTCGTGCCCGAAGCGCACGTGAAACGTTTCGACTCTGCGAGCGGCGTGCGCGAGCGAATCGCGATACACGACTTCGGTCGTTACCGTAGCGTTCGTTGCGCCCCAAGCGAGGTTGCCGTTGTGCCCGAGAATGACGCCGGGCGTTCCGGCAAGCGAAGCGCCGGCAACGTGCAGGTTGCCGGCATGCAGGTCCACGACGTACCAAATGCCGGGAATGCCCAAACGCAAGTGCGGATCGTTGGCTAAAAGCGCTCGCCCAGTGAGGGAGCGCTGCGCGCCCACGGCCCATTCGTTGCTGCCGACGGGGGGTCGAGCGTCGAGTCGCAGGCTGGGGGCGCGCGCCCTGCGTCGCACGTGCCGCCGCGCCGGCAGGGGCGCAACGGGTTGGACGGCGCGCGGCGGATCGATCGGCGCATCGTATGCGGGATCGGTTATCGCATAGAGATCGTCCGCAGGCGCGGCATTCGGCGCGTTTGCGACCGCGTCGCGCCGAATCACGTCGTCCCACCGGTCGATCAAATCGAGCACCGTCGCCATGCCGACCGCAAGCGAGTCTTTGGGATGCCACGGCCCAGGTTTGTACAGCAGAAGGTGAAACTCGACCGGAAGCGGTTCGCGCGCCATCGCGGCGTTTACGCCGTCGCTGAACGCCTGCACCATGCCGCGCTCGCCCGCGTTCATGCGCGCCCACTGCGCGTCGATGATCTCGTCGATCGGGGCGACGCGAGCATTTTCATCGGCGGGCAGCACGGCGGAGCCGAGCACTTCGGAAAGACGGCCGTACACGAAACGCCGCAGCAGATCCATTTGAAAGAGCCGGTCAGAAGCTTCGGCGTAGCCTTGTGCGAACATCAGATCGTGGTCGTTCGCAGCGATGATGTGCGGGATGTCCCGGCCGTCGCGAACGATCCGAACCGGCGCGATCAATCCCGCAAGGCGCAGCGTCCCCGCGGTTTGCGACACGGCGCGCATGCCTGCCAGAGCGTATACCGCCCAGGCCAGCACGATCAGCAGAAGAAGCAAAATGAGTATGGCCAGCGCTCGGCTGACGACACCGGGAAAGCGCCGAACCTTTGGTTTAGAGGTCGACGAAGACGTCATCGCCCTCGATGCGTACCGTGTACGTCGGAAGCGCAATGACGGCCGGCAACGCCAGCACCGCACCGGTGCGCACGTCGAAAACGGCGCCGTGGCGAGGACACGTTATCTCGCAGCCTTGCAGCTCGCCCTGGTCCAGGGGCGCTCCGTCGTGCGTGCAGACGTCTTCGATCGCGTAAATCTCGCCGTTGCACTTGCAGAGCAGCACTTCGGCGCCTTCGACGAGCACCCGCTGCGTCGCGCCTTCGGAGATATCGCCAGTTTTGGCTACCGGTTTGCTCGCCACGAGGCGGTTGTTCAAAACGGCGGGCGATTCACCCTACGAGCTATCGCCGTCAGTCGCTAGCCGACTGCGCCTTCCATCTCCATCTTCACCAAACGGTTGAGCTCGACCGCGTACTCCATCGGAAGCTCTTTGACGAAGAAGTCGAAAAAGCCGTTGACGATCATCGCCGTTGCGTCGGCTTCGTTCAAGCCGCGGCTCATGGCGTAGAAGAGTTGCTCCTCGCCGATCTTGCTCACGCTGGCTTCATGCTCGACGGTCGAACGCTGTTCGTGGATCTTCATCGTCGGCTTGGTGTCGCTGGAGGATTCCTCGTCCATGATCAGCGCGTCGCACTTCACGCGCGTCTTGGCGCCGGTCGCACCCGGATAAATCTCGACCAAGCCGCGATACGTGGTCTTGCCGCCGTGCGCGCTCACCGACTTGTTGGTTACGACCGACGTGGTGTTGGGCGCGCCGTGAATGACCTTCGCGCCGGCATCCTGATGCTGCCCTTCGCCGGCAAACGCCATCGAGAGGATTTCACCCCGAGCGCCCTCGCCCATCAGAATAGATGGCCGGATACTTCATCGTCAGGCGCGAGCCGATGTTGCCGTCGACCCATTCCACCGTGGCGTTCTTGTACGCCATGGCGCGTTTGGTAACGAGGTTGAAAATGTTGCGGTACCAATTCTGGATGGTCGTATAGCGGATCGATGCGTCTTCCAGCGCGATCAGTTCGACGACGGCGCTGTGCAGCGAGCTGGTGGAAAACTTCGGCGCCGTGCAGCCCTCGATGTAGTGCACCTTGGCGCCCTTGTCGGCGATGATCAGCGTGCGCTCGAACTGGCCCATGTTTTCGGCATTGATTCGAAAATACGCTTGAAGCGGCATCTTGACTTCGACGCCCGGCGGAACGTAGATGAACGAACCGCCCGACCACACCGCCGAATTGAGCGCGGCAAACTTGTTGTCGGCCTGCGGAATGACGGTGGCCAGATATTTTTGAACGACCTCGGGATACTGCTTGACGGCAGTGTCCATGTCGCAGAAGAGCACGCCGAGCTTTTCGAGTTCCTCGTTGACGTTGTGATAGACGACTTCGGATTCGTACTGCGCCGACACGCCTGCCAGAAATTTACGCTCGGCTTCGGGAATGCCCAGACGGTCGAAGGTGCGCTTGATGTCGTCGGGGACGTCGTCCCACGAGCGCTCCGCACGATCGGTCGACTTCACGAAATAGTGGATGTTCGAAAAGTCGATCTCGGAAAGCAGCGCCGTGTCGCCCCACGTCGGCATCGGCTTGCTCAAAAAGATTTCGAGCGCCTTGAGCCGGAAGTCGCGCATCCACTGCGGCTCGTTCTTCATCTCGCTGATGCGCTCGACGATATCCCGGGTCAGGCCCTTTTCGGACTTGAAGATGTAGTGCTCGGGATCGTGAAAGCCGTGGCGGTAATCGTCGATCGGAACGGTTTTCGGCTTGAGTTCAGTGGCCATGCGTGCAGCTGTACTTCCTCTTGCGGACCCCTGAAACGGGGCCGGAGCGACTTCAAGGCTACCCCCGGGGTGCCCGATAGTCAATATAGTGAAGGCCTGAGCTTCACTATCTCCTGCAACCGCGCGATTCAAACGGCGGTTTCACGGCGTCGGCCCTTGCGGCGCCGCTCCAGGGCCTTTGTACGGCGACCGCTTTACAGGGGGGGTCTGAGGGGATATCATAGGCGCCGGGTCCGATAGTTCGAGTAAAGGGAGGCGCGCCTCTTGCGCGCCATTGCGGCGAGACGCCCGCGCACCGAAAAAGCGCCGGCAAGAGTTCGCCGATAGGTCGGGGACGTGACTGCACAGCAGGCGCCAGCCGACGAGTCCGGAGGTGGGATTTCCCCCAAGGTCGAGGAGCAAAGAAAAAAATTGAAGGCACTCGGTACGCACATCGTGTGCGAACTATCGGGGTGTGATGGGGCAGCGCTAGCGGACGTGAATGCCGTCCATGCCATGATGATCGCAGCGGCCCAAGCGGCGGGAGCGACCATTATGGAGAGCGCCTTCCACCGGTTCGAACCCCAAGGCGTCTCGGGGACCGTCATATTGGCCGAGTCGCATCTTTCCATTCATACTTGGCCCGAGAAGGGCTACGCCGCCATGGACTTTTACACGTGCGGCGACCATACGAACCCTTGGCTTGCCTGCGAACATGCGGCGCGCGCGCTGAGCGCCAAACGCATGCTCACGACCGAATTCAAGCGCGGCATCGAGTCGCAAAACGGCTCGTTCACGCACGTCGTAACGGCGACCGAAGCGGAAGACCGCCCGATGACCGCCTAAGCACTTTGCCGACCTGACAGACCTCCCGCGAAAACGGCGGCGTGCCTAACGGCACGCCGTTTTCTTTTTGTTAAAAGGGCGTATTCATTGCCTTAACGCGCCGATATCCAGAGCGTGAAGGTTAGAAGCCGCCGGTTGCACGTCGCGCTGGCTTTAGCTGTAGCGGCATGCGCAGGATGCGGCGGCGGAGGAGGCGGAGCGGCCGCCCCGAGCGCGGCGCTCGTTCCGATACCCGCGGCCACGCAGCCGCCCGCGACGTCGCAGTCGGGGCCCGTTACGTACCTGCAGAGCACCGGTCCGCTCTCGAGCGGCGGCACGATCGCGCCGGGCGCTCAGCGAGCGATCGTAGCGGTCATGTCCAGCCAAGCCCAGTCGGCCGACTCGTTCTCCCCCGACACGCTGGTGGTGGGCACGCCTTCGGTTTCGCAAAGCGTCGCGCGGGCGAGCGCACTGCTCGCGCGTCCAACAGCTCCGCGCCGCATCGCTCCGGTTGAAGCATTCGCCGCCGACGACGCCGCGCTGATATCACGCGAACACGCGTCGTCAAGCCGCGGCAGTTCCGGGCCGTCGTCACGCATGTCCTTTGCCGTGCGCAGCGCGGACTTTCGACTGGGTGCGCACGCGCCGATTTGGGTGCAGCGAGGGTCGCTGGGCGGAACGCGCACGAACGTGCAAGTCTGGGCGACGCTGGAGGGACAAACGGCACACGGCAACATCTGGATCGACGACTCCATCGCGGCTGCCTTGAGTCCCGACGTCGCGCAGATCGGGGCCGATTTCGAAAACGCGTACGCTTCCGACACCGCGCATTTCGCATCTGCGGACTATTCGTCCTCAGCGCCCGGCCTGCAGCCGCAGTATTCCGCCTGTTCGAGCGGCGGTGCGGCGCAGGGCACGACCCCGGCGTATATCGCCGAACCGCAAGATCGCCGCATCGACGTCATGGTGGTGAACTCGCAAAGCTTGGGCGGTTTGGGCGGATACTTTTCGGCTGCCAACTACATGCCGCAGGCCGCATTGAACTGCTTGAGCGGCGGGTACGAATCCAACCAGGCGCCGTTCATTTTCGTCGGATGGTTCGCGGGCGAGGGCAGCGATTACGACCTTCGCGAAGATTTGGTGCGGTCGACCGCGCACGAACTGCAGCACCTGATCAATTTCGTCAACCATTCTATTTTGGCCGCGGGAGCGTCTTCGCCATCGTTCAACGGCACGGAGTCGACGTTCATCAACGAAGGCCTGTCGATGCTGGCGCAAGACTTCGCCGTTGCGGCCATGTACGGCGGCCAAGGCGTGCAGTTCGATTCGGCGGATGCGCTGCAGCGCGCGAACGCGTATTTAGCCGACCCCGGCGACTACTCGCTGAGCGGTTTTAGCGGAATCGATCCGGCCGCTTGGGGAGGCAACGGCGCGAGCGCGCAGTTCAACTGCGCCGGCGGGTGCTACGGCGTAGCGTACCTGTTTCAACGTTATCTGCGCGACCGTTTCGGCGGAGATGCCTTCACGCATGCGATGGAAACCGGCGGGCGGGTCGGCGCTGCGAATCTGCAGGCCATAACCGGCGAGTCCGCGGGCGATCTGCAGGACGATTTTGCGCTCGCGATGGCGGCCGGTACGATGGGCGTAAGTTCGCAGGATCGCAGGTTCGAGTTCGGCAGTTTGGGTCTCACGCGTTCGTATTCCGACCAATTCGGCAGCACGACGGCGCTGAGCGGCGTGTCGGCGACGATGGTGAACGGCCCGTCGACTTCCGTGCGCGCACCGCTGGGAGGATTTGCCTACGCAAGCATTCCGTCAATCCCCGCCGCCGGCATGGCGGTGCAAGTCACCGACGAGGCGTCGGTGAGCGGCTTCGGCTTGATAGGCGGTTTGGCGCAGCACCCCTAATCTACGGGGGCTATGCCCAAGACACAGCGCTGGCAGTGGTACGTCGAAGAGTTTTGCGCGACGGAGCAGCATCACCACGCCATCGAGCAGGTGTATTATGCCGGTCGAACGCCGTTTCAAAGCGTCGGGGTGATCGGCACGCCGGTCTTTGGAAAAATGCTCGTTCTGGACGGCGACACGCAAAGTTCCCAGCACGACGAGAAAATCTATCACGAATCGCTGGTTCATCCCGCCATGGCCGCGACCCAGGATCGTTCGCGGGTATTGATTTTGGGCGGAGGCGAAGGCGCGACGCTACGCGAGGTATTGCGCAATGCGGACGTGCAGCGCGCCACGATGGTCGACATCGACGGCCAAGTGGTCGAGCTGTCGAAAAAATACTTGCCCGAGTGGTCGAGCGGAGCCTTCGACGATCCGCGCGCGCGGGTGATCGTGGGCGATGCGCTCGAGTTCATAGCCCAAGACCGCGAGCAATACGGCGTAATCATCTCCGATTTGACCGAACCGCTGGAGGATTCGCCCAGCAACCCGCTGTTTTGCGATAGGGTCTTTCGCGACATCAAAGCGCGGCTGCTCGAAGGCGGCGTGTACGTGCTGCAAGCCAGCACCGCAGGTTTCTACAACTCGTCGCTGCACGCGAAGATGGCGCGCACGCTGCGCGGATACTACGCCTATGCTGCCTCGTACTACACGCACGTGCCCGCGTTCGACAACGACTGGGCGTTTATCGCCTGCAGCGACGGCGTCGACGTGGCCGCTTTGGACGAACGGCACGTGAACGCGTACTGCCGCGCTTTGCGCGGTGACAACTTCTTTTACGACGGCGTGACGCACCGGCGCATCTTCGCGCTGCCGCTGTATTTGCGCCGCGAACTGCAAAAGCCCGGAGAGACGTTTTGAGTTGCACGAGTTATCAGGGCAAAACGGTGTGGGTCACCGGCGGAGGCTCGGGGCTGGGCCGGGCCATGGCGCTGGCCTTCGCCCGCGAGGGGGCAACGGTGTGCGTCATCGGCCGCCGCCAAGAGCCGCTGGACGAAACGGTTGCATTGATGGGATCGGGCTTGGCGTTGTCGTGCGACGTGCGGCGGCCCGAACGCGTGCACGAAGTCGTCGAGCAGATCGTCGCGCAGACCGGCGGATTGGACGTTGTGGTCAACAACGCCGCCGGCAATTTCATCGCGCCGTCCGAGCGGCTTTCGCCCAACGGCTTTAAGTCGGTGGTCGACATCGTTTTGAACGGGACGTTTCATTGCACGCACGCCGCGTTCGAGCATCTGCGCAAGTCGCAAGGCTGCATCCTCAACATCATCGCGGCCTATGCATGGAGCGGCGAACCCGCCGCCGTCCATTCCGCGTGCGCCAAAGCCGGCGTCCTGGCCATGACGCGCACGTTGGCCGCGGAGTGGGGACGATTCGGCATACGCGTGAACGCCGTTGCGCCCGGTCCGATCCATACCGAAGGCACGGACAAGAACTTGTGGAGCGTTGCGGATCTCGGTGCGCACGGCGCGCCCACCGCGCGCATTCCGCTCGGACGTTTGGGGGAGCCCGAAGACGTTGCGCGCGCGGCGCTGTGGTTGTGTTCGGCGCAGGCGAGCTGGATCAGCGGCGCCGCACTTGCCGTGGACGGCGCGCACCGGCTGCACGGTGGTACGCTCGATCTTCGGGACGCGTACGATCGCGCCGTCGCGCACCAGACCGCGCAGAAGACGCTGTGACGTGCCGATAGATCAAGATTCCGCGCGCCGTCAGTGGGACAAAGAAAAGTCGCATTTCGTCGAGTTGCTCGATTTGAAGCTCGAAAGCGTGGGCGACGGCAAAGCGTCGATGCGCATGCCTTACCGTCCGCAGATATCCAACGGAACGGGCGCGGTGCACGGTGGAGCTATCGTGAGCCTATGCGACACCTGCTTTTATTTAGCGCTGGCCTCGATTTACGGCCGGGATCAGGATACGACGACCGTAGCGCTGCAGTGCAACTATCTTGCGCCGGCGCTTCCGCCCCACGACCTCATCGCCGAAGCGACCGTGCTCAAGGCTGGACGGCGCATCGTGTACGGGGAGGTTCACGTGCGCAGCGGCGAAAAGCTCGTCGCGCACGCCACGCTGAACTTTTTAAACTCGTACCCTCGGGAGAAACCGCAAAAACCGCAATGACGACGCAAACGCAAGCGCGGCGCAGCCCGCTTCACGACCGGCACGTGCAGTTGGGCGCGCGTTTGATTGCGTTCGGCGGTTTCGACATGCCCGTGCAGTACACGAGCATTCTGAAGGAGCACGAAGCGGTGCGTCACCGCGCCGGACTGTTCGATCTCTCGCACATGGGCCAATTCATTCTGCGAGGCGACAACGTCGCATCGTGGGCTGACCAGTTGACGGCCAATGCGGTTTCGACGATGAAACCGGATCAAGCTCGCTACAACATCTTCACCAACGAACGCGGCGGAGCGCTCGACGACGTCATCTTCTACAAGTTGCCGGACCGGTGGCTGCTGGTCGTCAACGCGAGCAACGCGGAAAAGATGTGGACGCACCTGAACGCCAATTTGGGCGACTCGGGCGTGGAATTATCCAGCCGGCACGGCCGGAACGCGCTCATCGCGATCCAGGGTCCCAAGTCGGTGGAAATGATCGCTCCGCATACCGACGTCGACGTCGCCGCGCTCAAGTATTATTTCTGCGCGCAGGGAACGGTATACGGAAAGCCCGCAGTGATCGCGCGCACGGGCTACACGGGCGAAGACGGATTCGAGCTGTTCGTCGACGGTGCGGATGCGCCGCTGATTTGGGATGCTCTGCTGCGGGATAACGCGCAAGGCGGGCTTATACCCGCAGGTCTGGGCGCGCGGGACGTGCTGCGGCTGGAAGCCGGCATGCCCCTGTACGGCCACGAGCTCACCGAAGAGATCACGCCGCTCCAAGCCGGTTTGAGCTGGGCGGTCAAGCTGAACAAGGCGCATTTCGCCGGCAAAGCAGCCCTGGAGAAGCAGAAAGCGGAGGATGCGTTCGACCGGATCGCCGGCATAGTGATGGACGGTCGAGCTCCGGCGCGCGAAGGCTATCGCGTATTCATGGGCGATCGCCATGTGGGAGAGATCCGCAGCGGTTCGATCGGGCCCTCGGTTCACAACAAGAACATCGCCACGGCCCTGGTCGAAAAATCCGCCTCGACCGCCGGCACGCCGCTGGTGATCCATATCCGCGGCACGGCGTACGGCGCTGAAGTCGTCCCCCTGCCGTTTTACAAAAGGAGTCAATGACTTGGCGCAGCCGGAAAATCTGCTGTACAGCAAAGAACACGAGTGGGTCGAGGTTGACGGCGGCACCGCGGTCATCGGCATCACCGACTACGCCCAAAATTCGCTGGGCGACATCGTCTACGTCGAGCTTCCCAAAGTGGGTGCCACGCTCGAGCAGTTCGGCACTGCGGGCGTGGTCGAATCCGTTAAGGCGGTTTCGGATCTGTTCACGCCGGTTTCCGGTGAAGTGCTCGAAGTCAACGGCGAGCTCGAAAAGGATCCCGCACTGGTCAACCGCGAGCCGTTCGACGGCGGCTGGATGTTCAAACTCAAGCTCTCCGATCCGTCTCAGGCTTCGCAATTGCTCTCTGCGCGCGACTACCGCGAGATCGCTAAAGATTAGCGCATGTACGTCCCGCATACCGAGAAAGACGTTCGGGAAATGCTCGAGGCCGTCGGCGTGCCGTCGCTGGACCAGCTCCTCGAAGTGCCCGAATCCGTCAAGCTGCGCGAGCGCTTGGACGTGGTTCCGGCGCTGTGCGAGGCCGATATCGTCAAGCGGTTCGAGCGGTTTGCCCAGAAAAATACCGGTGCCTCGTACGTTTCTTTTTTAGGCGCGGGCGCGTACCGGCATTACGCACCCCCTGCGATCGCAGCATTGGCGATGCGCGGAGAATTTCTCACCGCGTACACGCCGTATCAAGCGGAAGTCTCGCAAGGCTATCTGCAGGCGATCTACGAGTGGCAAACCTACATCTGCCTGCTCACCGGGCTGGACATTGCAAATGCGTCCGTGTATGACGGTGCAACGGCGCTGGCAGAAGCCGCGATCATGGCCATCAATGCGACCGGACGCAGAAAAGCGCTCGTGTCGCGCGCGATTCACCCCAATTATCGC
The DNA here is from genome assembly GCA_963777315.1 of Vulcanimicrobiota bacterium. Classification (GTDB taxonomy): domain Bacteria; phylum Vulcanimicrobiota; class Vulcanimicrobiia; order Vulcanimicrobiales; family Vulcanimicrobiaceae; genus CAVYEM01. The sequence continues at coordinate 425,059 of CAVZQC010000001.1, read as the reverse complement.
GCCGTGCTCAAAACGTATTGCGACGGTTTGGACGTTGAGATCGAAGAGCTTCCGATAGCGTCCGACGGCACGACGGACACGGCGGGCCTGAGCGACCGGCTCGCGGACAAGGCGTACGCGTGCGTCGCGATTCAATCGCCGAACTTTTTCGGCAACGTCGACGCGCCCGATGCGGCGGCGATCGCTGCTGCAAGAAGCAGCGGCACCGTCGCGATCGGCGTCGTGGCGGAGGCACTCGCGCTGGCGGCGCTGCGAACGCCCGCGTCGTGGGGCGCGGAGATCGTTGCCGGCGAAGCGCAGAGCTTCGGCATCCCCGTCGCGTACGGCGGTCCGTACGCGGGTTTCATCGCTTCCAGCCAAGAGCACCTGCGCCGGATTCCGGGGCGCCTGGTCGGCAAGACGCTCGACGTGCACGGCAACGAAGCGTTCGTGCTGACGTTGCAGGCGCGCGAACAGCACATCCGGCGCGAGCGCGCCGCGTCGAACATTTGCACCAATCAAGCGCACTGCGCGCTGATCGCAACGATCTACCTGGCGCTCATGGGAAAAACCGGCCTGCGCGATGCCGCTGCGGCCAACCTCGCGCGTTCGCGCGAACTGGCAACGCGCGTGAGTTCGCTTGCCGGCTGCAGCTTGCGGTTCGATGCGCCGTTTTTCAACGAGATGCTCGTCAATGTCCATCAGCCCGCCGCTGCGGTGCTGGCGCATTTGCAGGAGCGAGGAATCCTCGGCGGACTTGACGTGGGACGCTACTATCCGGAGTACGCCGACTGCATCCTGATGACGGCGACCGAAGTGACTTCCGGCTCGGACATCGACGCGCTGTGCGCGGCCCTCATGGAGGTGGCGGGTGTCACGCTTAGCGTCTGATCATACCGCTTCGCCGCTGATCTTCCAGACGGGACAGGACGGCCGCGCCAACCGCTATCTGGATGCAGGTCGAGACCTTGCCGAGTTTTTGCCGCCGGAGGCGCTGCGCGAAGAGCTGCCCCTTCCCGACAACACCGAGCTCGACGTCGTTCGCCATTTCACGCGTCTGTCGCAGCGCACGTTCGGCATCGACGTCGGATTCTATCCCCTGGGCTCGTGCACGATGAAGTACAACCCGCGGGTGAACGACGCGATGGCGAGTCTGCCGGGACTAGCCGATCTGCATCCGTACACGCCCAACGAACTCGCGCAAGGCGCGCTGCAAATCATGTACGAGCTCGAGCGCAGCCTATGCTCGCTTTTCGGCATGGCGGCATTTTCGCTCAACCCTTCGGCGGGCGCGCACGCCGAACTGGCCGCGCTGCTCATGGCCAAGGCGTATTTCAAGGAGCGCGGGCAGACCGCGCGCGACAAAGTGATCGTGCCCGATACTGCTCACGGCACCAACCCCGCATCCGCAGCCATGTGCGGGTTTAAGGTCGTTTCGCTGCAAAGCGATCGGCGGGGACGCGTGAGCGTCGAAGAGCTGCGCAAGGTGCTTGGACCCGACACCGCGGTGTGCATGATGACCAATCCCAACACGCTGGGGCTGTTCGAAGACCACATTGCCGAGATCGCTCAAGCGGTGCACGACGCGGGCGGGCTGATGTATTACGACGGAGCCAATGCCAACGCACTGATGGGAAACGCGCGTCCGGGCGACATGGGATTCGATCTGATGCATCTCAACACGCACAAGACTTTTACCATTCCGCATGGCGGCGGAGGCGCCGGCCACGGCCCCGTGGGCGTCGCGGCACACTTGGTAGAGTACCTGCCCACCCCGTACGTTCGCGCGCGCGGCGGATCCGGCGATGGGATGGAATATTTCCTCGACTTCAATCTGCCGAAATCGATCGGGCCGATGCGGTCGTTTTGGTCGAACTTTGCGCACGCCGTGCGCGCGCTGGCGTACATTTACGCCAACGGTGCGCAAGGATTGACGCAAGTCTCGCGTTTGGCGGTCCTGAACGCAAACTACCTGCGGGTGAAGGTGCGCGAATTTTTGACCACGCCGTACGACGAGGTCTGCCGGCACGAGTTCGTCGCGTCCGCGCAGGATCTGAAGAAAGAAACCGGTGTGCGCGCGCTGGACATCGCCAAAGCACTGCTCGATCGCGGGTTCATGGCCCCGACTATGTACTTTCCGCTGATCGTTCCGGAGTGCCTGATGATCGAACCGACGGAAACCGAATCGAAAGAAACGCTCGATGCTTTCGTGCAGGCGCTGCGCGAGATCGTGCAGACCGCGCACACCGATCCCGACTCGATTCTCGCCGCGCCCACGAACACGGTCGTCGGGCGGCTGGACGAAACGCGCGCAGCGCGCTCGCCCGATTTGCGCTGGCGTCCGGCAAACTAGAAACTGCGGCCGTCCGGCTTTCGATGCGGGCGGGGCACTATAGCGCACGTGCAGCGCGGCTTCACGCTTTTGGAACTTTGCGTCGTAGTGGCGATCGTCGCGACGGCGGCCGTGGTTTCGTTTGCCATGGCCGGCGGCGCGCGTGCCTTCGGCGCGCAGTCCGCCGCAGTGCAGTTCGACGCGACGGTAGCATACGCGCGATCGTTGGCCGCCGCCGGTGGCAACGGCGCAACGATCGTTTTCACGCCGCGCAAAGATGCCGGCGGCGCGGCCGTGCCCGGTTTTTCGGCGCGCGTCTTTTCGGGCCGCCCCAACGGTTTGGGGATGCAGGCAGCCCCGGTGCCGCCGATCGGCGCGATGGCCGACATCTCCGAAGCATCGCTCGGGGCTCCGCCCTTCAGCGTGTTCTTCAACAGCGCCGGCCAAGCCGACGCCGTCCCGGGCGCAGTGACTGCGGGCGCGCTCCTTCAAAGCGAGCCGCCGTGTCCGGGCGCGGGCGGTCTGCTGCGCTTTCGGTTGAGCGACCCGCGAATGGCAATCGTCCGTACGCTTGCGTGCAAAAACGTCGTCGCGGGTGCCGCTTCGGCTCCCTAACGGGGTGAAGCTTCTTGGGCCCATCCGGTATAATCGATGTAATGAGGAGGCGACCCGGTTGGGGCGCCTTTCCCGTCCTTAGGGGCTTTGAGATGCGAATCAAATACGAGGTGTCCGCCGGGGGGCTCGTCCTGCGCCGGCGCGAGTCGACGTACGATGCATTGCTCATCGGACGCGGCACGCCGCGCGTTTGGACGCTGCCCAAGGGTCACGTCGAGGCCAAGGAATCTCACGAGCAGGCCGCCCTGCGCGAAGTGCGCGAGGAGACCGGGTGCTGGGGCGAGATCATGACCAAACTGAGCGATATCTCGTACTGGTTTTACCTGAACCGGACCAAGCACAAGAAATCCGTGACCTTCTACCTGATGCGCTATCTTTCGGGCGATACGGCCAACCACGATCACGAAGTGGACGAAGCGCGCTGGTTCGATATTTCAGCCGCCAAGAAAGCCCTGAAATACGTGAACGAAAAACGCTTGGTCGACCTGGGTCTGGAGTATCTGCTGGCCAATCCGACCGCCTTCGGCGAGGCGGCAATCATTGCAAGGACGGCCGAACAGAGAACGTCTTGAACGACGAATCCGCGCAGCTGCGGGTCAGCGTCGAAGTTTTTGACGGTCCGCTGGACCTGCTGCTCAGTTTGGTCAAGGAACGTCGAGCTCGATATCGCCACCGTTCCGTTGGCTCTGGTCGCCGAGCAGTACTTGGCGTACGTCTCGATGATGGAAGCGCTCGACGTCGAGGCGGCTGCGGAGTACTTGGTGATCGCGGCGACTTTAGTGTTCCTCAAGTCCAAGGCGCTGCTGCCGCCGATTCCTGGTGAGTTCGCGGACGAAGAAGCCGAAACGCCCGAGCAAGTCGAAGAGCGTTTGCGCCAGCGGCTGATCGCATACTCGAAGTATCGCGAGGTCGGCGAGGATTTGCGTTCGCGCGCGGCCGAGGCTTCCGCGTTTTACTACCGGGACGCGGGAGATCCGCTCGGCGAGCTGCGCCAGCGCTATCGCGTCGATCCCGGCAAGCTGACGAGCGTGTTCGTTGCGATGCTGCGCAACGCGCGTCCCGAGAAGCGCACGATTGCGCGCGAGCGACTCTCGCTCATGGCGACGATGGACTACGTCGCGCGGAAGGTGCGCGAGAGCGGCGAAGTATTTTTCTCGACGCTGTGCAAAGACATGGGCATGAGCCGGGAGTCGATCATCATCACGTTTCTGGCGATACTCGAGCTGATTCGACGGCATCGCGTAGCCTGCGAGCAGCGCGAGATGTTCGACGATATTCGATTGCTCGCCGTTACGCCGCTTTCATAGAGAACGACGAAGTGGAAACCGTTCAACAAGCGGGCGCGCAGGACGAAACCCAGGCGCTCGAAGATGCCGCCCAACGGCTGCGCCGTCCGCTGGAGGCGCTGCTGTTCGTGGCGGGCGAAGCGCTCACGATAAAGCAGATTGCCAAAGTCACGGGTGCGACCGAGCCGCAAGTGGCCACCGCGCTCGCGCATATCCAGGCGCAGTACGCCGAGCGCGGGATCGTGCTGCGGGAAGTTGCGGGCGGCTATCGCTTTGCAAGCTCGCCCGACGTGCGTGAAATCGTCGAGGCGTATCTGCTGCCACCCAAAAGCAACTTGTCTACGCCGGCGCTCGAGACGCTGGCGATCGTCGCCTACATGCAGCCCGTCACCAAGAGCGAAATCGAATCCATTCGCGGCGTGGCTTCGGATAGCGTCGTTTCGACGCTGCTCGATCGCAGCTTGATTGCCGAGGCGGGGCGCAAAGACGTGGTGGGCCGGCCTGTGCTCTACCGCACGACCGCGGAATTCTTGGAAGCGTTCGGCCTGCGCTCCTTAGACGATCTTCCGCCGATGGAACTCGAACAGGGCCAGCCCCTCGAGCTCGATCTGCTCACCAGCAAGATGACGGCCTCCACGGCGCAAGAGTAACCGGTGCGGATCGGCGTCCACGTTCGCGTCGCAGCCGGATATGCAGCGGCGATGGAGCATGCCAAGCACGTCGGCTGCACTGCTCTGCAGATATTTTCCAGCAACCCGCGCAGTTACCGCACGTCGGCGATCGATAGACCCGCGCTGGAGTCGTTCAAAACCGCCCGCGAGCAGGCCGGCATCGATCCCTGCGTCATCCACACGCCGTATCTCATCAATCTGGCGAGCGAAGATTCCAAGATAGCCGGCGGATCGCTCAAGTTGCTCAAGAACGATTTGGCGGTCGCCGCGGCGGGCGGCATCAAGTACGTCAACACGCATCTGGGATCGTACGGCAACCGCGATCGCGCGCAAGGTTTCGTGTCGGCCTGCCGGCTGCTCGAGCGCGCGCTCGAAGATGTCGCAGCGGACGTGTATTTGGTCTTGGAGAATTCGGCCGGAGCGGGCTCCCTGTGCGGCGGAACGCTCGAAGAGCTGGGCCGCTTCGTCACATCGCTCGATCATCCTCGAGCTGGGCGTGTGTTTGGATACGGCTCACGCGTGGGCGGCTGGATACGCGATCGATTCACAGCGCGGCGTCGACGAGTTTTTGTACCAAGCCGCCGAACACATCGGTTTGGATCGCATCCACGTGTTTCATTTCAACGACACGCAGGTGCCTTTGGGCGGCAATCGCGACCGCCATCATCACATCGGCGAAGGCAATATCGGTTTGGCCGGTTTCAGGGCGTTGGCCATGCGCCCGGAATTGCGCGAGAAGACCGCGATTTTGGAAACTCCCGGAGACCGCGCCGACGATTTGCGCAACATGGAAACGATCCGGCACGTCTTTGCCGGTGCGCAGCACGCGTGATCGCCCACTTTGACGTCGACGCGTTCTATGCCAGCGTCGAGATCCGCGACGATCCCCAATTGCGCGGCAAACCCGTCGCGGTCGCCGGCAGCAGCCGGCGCGCCGTCGTCCTGACGGCATCGTACGAAGCGCGCCCCTTCGGCGTTAAGTCCGCCGTGCCGTTGTATAAAGCGTTGGCGGCATGCCCGCAGCTGATCGTGGTCGCGCCCAACATGCAGAAATACCGCGACGTATCCGGCAGCATCTTCGGCGTGCTCGAACGCCGAGGTTATCCGGTGCAGGGGCTGTCCATGGACGAAGCCTTCATCGATTTGGGCGACATGCCGCTGGATCGCGCGGTAGAACTGGCTCAGACGATCCGGCAGGAAGTCTATCAAGCGGTACGGCTGACGGTCAGTGCCGGTGTTGCAAGCGGCAAAATGGTGGCAAAAATTCTTTCCGATTCGTGCAAACCCAATGGGCTGCAAGCGCTGGATGCCGGCGAGGAAGCCGATTTCCTCGCGCCCCTGCCGGTCGGCCGGCTGTGGGGCGTGGGGCCGAAAACGCAAGCGCGTTTGCTCGAACGCGGAATCGCGACGATCGGCCAAGTCGCCGCGCTCGAGCCCGAACGCGCCAAGGATATTTTCGGTTCCTGGGGCGCCGAGCTGGTCGATTTGGCGCGCGGCATCGATCGCCGGCCGGTCGAGCCGCAGCGCGAAACGAAATCGATCTCGACCGAAGAGACGTTCGAATACGACGTGCGCGACGAACGCCGCCTGCGCGAATTGCTGCGGGCGCAGGCCGTCGAGCTGGCGCACAAGCTGGAGCGTGAGGGCTTGTGGTCGTGCAACGTCGGGATAAAACTGCGGCGCGCCGATTTCACGACCGTCGTGCGCCAGACGAACCTGGTCGAACCTACGGCTGATGCGCGCCGAATATTCGCCGCTGCAGCGTATTGCCTTCGCCGCGCGGACGTTCGCAACGCGCCGGTTCGGCTTTTGGGCACGCGGGTCGCTTCATTCGTGTACGCAGAGCCCCGCCAGCAGAGCTTATTCGCAGCGTCACGTTCGACCAACCGTTAAATATGATCCAGACTCCACATGCCGTCGGCGTTTCCCGATTCACGGGCGAGGGTGACGAACCGCCTTCCGGCCGGCGTAAGCGGGATCGCCATCCACACCGCAGCGGTTCGCCGGCGAACCGAGCCGCGCGGCAGCAACTGCCGGACCGGATCCGGCGGCAGCCATCCCGTCACGCGCCGCAAGTCGCCGGCAGCGCAGCGCAGCAGCGCGGGAATCAGTGCAGCGGCTTGCGCGCCGGAAAAGCCGCACTCGTCGACCACCAGTGCATCGTGCGCAGTCTCGCGGCGGCCGATGACGTATGCGGCGACGCGTTTTCGCAACCGGCAGACGAGGTTCACGGGCTGCCCGCCGGCGTGCTCGCTGCCGTGGCGCAGCCGCGTGCGAATCCAATCCCACACCAGCGCTGAACGCTCGAATGCGAACTCGCGCCGGGCTTGGCACGCGTCGAAGCAGGCGCGCACGCCGGTCCAGTCTGCGTGCGTGAGCGCTGCAGCGCCGATTCGTTCGACACTGAGCGTGTCGGCGCGCAGCGAGATCGAGCGCGACGGCAGCTCGATGAAGCCGAGCATTTTGTAAAACTGCGGATGAATGTCCGAAAACAGGTACGCAAAATCGAATCCGCTGTCGCGCGCGCGGTCTAGCGCGAGCCCGAGCATCGCGCCGGCATAGCCGCGACCGCGCAGCTGCTCGGGCGTAAAGACCGCGCCGATGCCGGCGGCTTGCAAACGCTCTTTGCCGGCGCGAGCTTCGCGCTCGTACCATTTGAACGATGCGAGAGGTCCACCGCCGGACGTCAGGCCGAACGTGCGATAATGGTGTTTGGCATACGTTCGGCAAGCCAGCTCGGACGTCTGGGCACGGTACGTCTCCAACGTGCGGCCGTTTCCCCAGAGCGGCAGCGTGAGCGGCAAGACGTCCCGCGCGTATTCTTGCGCGTCGATCTCCTGCAGCTGCAGGTTCACCCGGTATAGACGGTGCGCGCGGGACGCCACTGATCGGAGCGGTCGACGGCTCCGGGCAAGCGCGCAGCCTGCAGTTCGGTCAAAAACTCCGGTGCGCTGATTCCGCGGGTGGAGCGCTCGCTGGCGGTGACCAAAGCGCTCTTGCGAGCGCGGCGAAGCGCGTACACGAACGCGCGCCGCTCCTCGCGGTTGTACGCTTCGCGCGCTTTGGTCCGGAACATGTAGTACGTGAATTTCGCCGTACGCGAAGCGCGCGCGTCCCCGACGTTTTCTTTGGCAATCATCCCCAAGCTCGGGCTGTAAAGAAAGGCGTCTGGAACGTACCAGCGCGGGAACGCGCCGGCGCGCACGTTGGGAAGAATGACGTGATCGAATTCACGTCCGCGCGCCGCATCGATGCTCAGCACGCGCACCGCTCCTGCGATCTCGGCCACTTCGCACGACTCGAAATCGCTTTCCATGCGCGCTTGCGCGTATTCCAGGAACTCGCCCAGCGAAACGTTTGCATGGCCGGCGGCAAACTGCACGAGCCGATCGTGTAGGCGCGCCAGCGTCTGCTGCTGGTACAGCGCGCGCGCACAGCCGGGCGATCCGGCCCGCGCCAAACCTTGACTCCAGATTAGGCGCACCAGCGACGGCAGATCCATAGAGCGCATCGCCTGCGACCACGAGTTGCGTTTTTCACGCAGCAGACGTATGCGTTCGCAAGCCGGCGCGGAAAGGTGCGGGTCGCGGTCGCCCTGCAGAACGTTCCATCCGAGCCGCAGATCTCGCTTGAGGTCCCAGCGTCCCGAGCGTGCGGCACCGTTCTCCGGACCCTCTTGGCTAAACAGCAGCGTCTGCGTGTCGGGCGGTTCGCCGCAGAGCACGTGCAGTGAAGCGTCGCTAAGTCCGAGCGCGGGACCCGACAGCACGCGCAGCAGATAATCGTGCCGGAACGGATCGTGAAGGAACCATAGAATCGCCAAAGCATCCTGCGCTTCCGGCTCGGTGAAAACGTTCAAGTCGCCGGCGACTTGCACGGGAACGTTGCGCTCGAGCAAAGCGTCGCGGTAAGGCCGTATCGCGGCAACGGATCGAAACAGAAGGGCGATCTCGCTCTGCGCCGCCGCGCCGTTGAGCAGCTCGATGACGTGATCGGCGACGAACTGCGCCTCGGCGCGCTGGGTGGTTGCGCGAAACATCGTCAGCCCGACTTGCGGATCGGTGCTGACCGGCGGATTTCCGGACGTCCCAAGCAAATGGCGGCATGCCGCATCGATTGCGAAGGGGCTGCGCGAGCGCTCTTCGAGCAGCACGCGTTCCCCGGGTAAGGCGAAAACGCGATCCGGTCGAGCGCCCCGGAACGCCGACGTGGCCGATTCCATGTCGCCGGCCAGCGTCGCTCCCTCGAGATTCTCACCATAGAGCGCCGTGAGAAAATGCAGCTCGCTCAGCGTGAGTTCTTGCGCATCGTCGATGAAGACCGCCGGATATCGCTCGCGCACGCGGTGCGCAACTGCAGCGTCCTCGCCAGCCACGCGCGTCGCCTGCGCAACTGCATCGCGCGCGGTCAGGCAGCCATGGCGAACGGGATGATCCAGATACGCTCGATACAGTTTGGCAAGGATTTTCGCCAGATCTACTTCGCGGCGGTATTGGCGCTGCAATTCACTCGAATTCGCATCGAGTGAATCGCGGTAGTCTGTCCTTCGTATAGTACAGCAAGTCCGGATGCGCGAGATTCGGAGGTTTTGCATAGAACTGAGCGGCGCCGCGCAGCGAGCTTTCCAAGAACTGCTCCGGCGAAATGCCCGCGTCGCGCAGCTTGCACAACAGCCGGAAGGCCGCGTCCAAAAAACGTCCCGGAGCCCGCAGGCCGGGCACTTCGGGGTCGAGCTCGGCTTCGATGAATTCCGTCCACTCCAAATCGAGCAGCGGCTGCGCCGCTTGCTCGAACAGTCTGCGCCGCGCGAACGTCGTCGATCGGCTCCGAGGCGGGGACCATTTCGCGCGCGACCTCGTGCAGCTCGCGCACGAACACGTTGGGATGGCAGATCAGCGCCCCCAAAACGCTCAGCGATGCCGCGGAAGAAGACGTCAGTAAAACCGGCATGCGATCGGCGGTTGCGCGTGCGCGGCGCGCGAGTTCGTGGGTTTTCCCGCAGCCGGCCGGCCCAACGATGAACGTGCTCACCGCGCGAATCGCTCCTCGCGCGGATAGGGTTTGTACGCGCATGAGATCGAGTACGAGCAGTACGTGCACGCTGCGGGGTCGTCGGTAACGGGAAAGGCCTCGGCCTGCCTGCACGTCAGTTCTCGGCAAATCTGAACCATGCGCTCCCGGGCGCGTTCGAGCTCCGAAATCGGAATCACGCCCGCAACGCCGTGCGATTGGGTCGTCTCGCGCGCGATCGGGATGACTTCGAGCGAAATCGGGCGCACGTCCAGCAGCGCGTCCCTGAGCGGCACCAGCGCCAGGCGCGTCACACGATCGCCTTGCGCGCTGCGGGCCCAGTAGTAGAACGGCAGTTGAAAGTCCTTGAAGCGGCGCACCTTGTCGCGGTATTCGGCTGCAGTTGCCGCGATCGAGCCGGTTTTATAGTCGATCACCGTAACGGCCGCCGTAGCATCGTCGCGGTCCAAACGATCGATGTATCCGATGAAATCGAAGCCTTCGATCTGCAGCTCGGCGGGAATCTCGCAGCCCACGACCGTGAACGGCGCCAGCCGAGCCTGCGCCACGAGCCACTCGACGTATTTGCGTGCGGTTCGGCGCGCGCGCCGAACCTGCAGCTCGCGTTCGACCGGCGTTTCGAAATCGTTGCTATGACGCTCGAAGGCGGCATTGAGGTATCCCTGCAGTTTCGAGTCGAGTTCGCGCGGCTGCACGTTGCCCGGCTGCGGGTATTCGGCGTGGAACCGTTCCAGCGCCGCGTGAAACGCGGTGCCGTAAAAGGACGCCGAAGAACCCTTGTCTTCCACCGCCGCGCACAGGTAGCGATAAAACCATTTGCGCGGGCATTCGGCGTAGGTGTTCAACTGCGATGCGCTAAAGCGCGGATTGTCGGTTGCGATGCCGGCGCCGGCCTCCGGCGAAACCGGTTCGGCGAGCGCGAACTCGGCGCGCTCGCCCGCGTCGGCCGCATGCGTGGGCGGCGCGCAATCCAGTGCAAAGCAATTCGCGATCGCCGCTCGCCGCTGCGCCAAACCCGAGTCAGCGGGAAGACGCGAGAGCTGCGTCAAGGCCGCAGCGAATCCCAGAAGCGCTTCGCGCGATCGCACGTCGCATGCCAGCCTCTGGCGGCCGATCGAGTCGAGAAGGTTGCCCTCGCGTGCCCACAGCGTCGCATAAGCGGCAGCGACGCCGGAAGGCACGCCGCAAAACGGAGATCGCAGCATTCGGCCCGCAAAGCGTTCGTCGCGCGTGCTGCTCCACGCTTGAGCCGCGTCGATGAAAGCGAGTTGCTCCGCAGACTGCACGCGGCATCTTTGGAGATTCACGAAGGCGGCCCTGCCGCCCGCGTGTAACGGCGAAGCCATGCGGCGGATCGTCATCGGAATAAGCGGCGCCAGCGGCAGCATGTACGGCTATCGCGCTCTGCAGGCGCTGCGCGATGCAGGCGTTCAGACGCATTTGGTTTTGAGCAGCCAGGCTCGCCGGACGATTGAACTGGAGACCGACAAGAGCGTGGAAGAATTCGAAGCGCTTGCCGGCCGCGTGCATCGCGACGACGACTTGGCCGCACCCGTTTCGAGCGGTTCGTTCGTAACGGACGGAATGCTCGTCATGCCGTGTTCGATAAAAAGCGCTTCCGCCATCGCGTATTCGTTCAACGCGAACTTGCTCGTGCGCGCTGCGGACGTCTGCCTCAAGGAGCGCCGCAAGCTCGTGCTGGCGGTGCGAGAAACGCCGCTGCACCTCGGTCACCTCCGGGCGCTCGCGCAACTGGCCGAACTGGGTGCCGTGATCCTTCCGCCTATGCCCGCAATGTACGCCAAACCGCAAACGGTGCAAGACATTATCGATCACACCGTCGGCAAAGCGCTCGATCAATTCGGCGTCGAGCATGACCTGTTCGAACGCTGGTCGGGCGGCTAGTTCGCGCTAGAGAACCTAGCGCGAACGAACCAGCCGTTCCGCCAGCGCGATGTCGCTTACCCGGTCGACGTTGACGGCGATCTCGGGATACGGTGAAATGACCGCCCGCACGCGCGCGCCGATGACGCGCGATGCCCGCCGTTCGGCATCGGCGATCGACAAACGCCGCGTTGCAAAGCGCAGCAGAATGGCCCAGCCGAACAAGCGCGCGAGCTGCAGCGGATTTTTGCGCGCGCTTCCGAGACGTTCGATGAAACGTTCGAGCGACGGCCAAACGCGCGGACGCATCGTCACAAGTCCGGTGCCGCAGTACGTCCCGCCGCGCAGAGGCACCCACGTGTGCGGCACGTCCGCAAACTTTGCCGCGTGCGTGCGTTTCTCCACGCATCCGTACGTCAGGTCGGCATCCGATTCGAACGCGCGCGTAACGTAGTCGTCGATCGAGGCGGCGGTCAGAACGGGCAGGTCGGAAGCGCTCACCAGCACGGCCTCGTCGGGCGCAAGCCCTGCCAAGCCGCTGCGCAGACTGTCTGCAATGCGCACGCCGTCGCTGCGACGTTCGTCCGCTAACGCCAGCGCCGGATGCGAATGCGCGCTCGGCGGAGTTACCACGATTATGCGCGATATAGAAGAGGTCGCGCGCAGCGCGGAGAGCGTGCGTTCGACCAGCGTCGTTCCATCGATGGGAACGAACGCTTTATTCGGCGCTCCGGGCGCGAGCGCCGACAGCGCATCGGGCGGCCCTCCGGCTAAAACCAGCGCAGTGACGCCGATTACGCCGCGCTGCGCCACGCTTGTCCGTTCCAAAACGAGCATCGGTAGAGCTGAAATCCGGGCGGCAATTGAACGCGCGCGGCGACCTCTTCACGCTGGGCGAGCGTTTGCGCCAGTCCGAACACGCAGGATCCCGAACCCGTCAGCACCGGGCGCTCGCAACCGGCAGCACGCAGCATGTCCAGTGCTTGCGCGACGAGGGGAGCCGATTGCAATGCGACGTCGGCAAAGTCGTTGGACAGCAGCGAAACGACGCGGTCGAATTCGCGCCGCTGAAGAGCCTGCGCCATTTGCAGGCTCACCCCTGAACTTCGCGGCCGCGAACGGCGCTCGCGCGCGTCCATTCGACCGTACGCCCATGCCGTCGAGATCGACGCCGGGGGACGGATCACGACCGCATGCCAAGGAGGCACGGTTCCCAAAGCGGTGACTCGATCGCCGGTTCCTTCGACCAGAGCCGCGGTTTGCACCAAGAAAAACGGCACGTCGGAACCCAACGAGCGCGCGAGCGCGAGCCAGTCCGGCGCATCGACCGGACCGAAGGCGCCGTTCTGCGCGGCCAGCAGTACCGCGGCGGCGTCGCTCGAGCCGCCGCCCATTCCGCCGCCCACCGGAATGCGTTTGCGCAGCTCGATGCGGACGGGCGCTTCGCGCAAGCCCATCGCCTGCAGAGCTCGCTCGATCACATTGTCCGCTTGCAGATCCGGCACGTCGCAGGAGAATTGAAAACGGTCTGCGCTGCTCACGAGCAGTTCGTCGAAAAGATCGACCGGAACCATGACGCTGCGCACGCCGTGCAATCCGTCCGGGCGCCGCGCCAGAACCTCCAGGCTTAGATTCAGCTTCGCCGGCGCACGCAGCGTTTCGCCTGCTTTCATAGCCGGCGAAGCTTGCGCCGCCGGGCGGGACATCCCTCCGACCCGTCGTAGTCCGAAATCATGCGACCCAGCTATGACGCGCAGCACAACGAGTATTGCGCTTACGTCACGCCCGAAGGTCAAACGCCGTACGGGTTGCTGCTGGGCAACTTCAAATCGTTCGCGCAATCGACCGCCAAGGGCGGCATCCGCGGATTGTGGGACGCGGATACCGATCAAATCATCTTCGGCACGCATCAGATCGCTTACCGGCTTGCCGATCTCGGGCAGACGGTTTTTCCGCATCAGATAACGCGCGAGTTCACTTTTTTGCCCTACGCGCAGATCTCCGAGTTCACCGTGCTCGACCGTTTGCACGTCACCGAGGCGTTTTACGTTCCCCACGGGCCGCAATACGACCGCACGGTGAGCTTCGTGGTCGACGTCACGTTGTTCAACCCCGGCGGCACGCCGCTCGACGTGGTGGTTTTTCCTTGGGCTTTGCTGGTCGGCCAGCGCTTTTACGGCGAGCCCGAGCACCAAGTGCGCGCGTTCGTTGAAGGCGACGCGATCTGCTCGAAAAACCAGCAAACCGGCGCGGAGCGCTGGTGGGGCGGATCGCGCGTTCCGTCGGCTTCCATCGTAGGGTTGCGCGAGCAGGTGGTGCTGCATCACATGCGCGCCGGATCGCTGTTCGAAAAGGATCATTTGGAAGAAGTAACCCCGCAGCTGGCCGAATGCGTGAGCGGACGCATCTTCGGGGCCTTCGAATACGCCATGACCGTCGCGCCCGGCGCGCGTGAGTCGCTGCGCCTGGCCGTCGTGTTTCACAAGGACGGTCGCGACAAGTCCCGTCCGGTGCTCGACCGGCTGCTGCACGACCGCAAAGCTCTGCACGACACGCAGCGCTATTACGCGTCCAAGCTGCGCGACGCGCGTTTCATGTGCCCGGTGCCTGCGATCAGCCGCGGCGTCGTCTGGGCCAAGGCCAATATGCTGCGCGTGATCAAGGAGTATCCCAACGGATGGGGATCCACCAACTCGCCGCCGTCGGACATTTTGGTTTCCCGCGACACGTCCTGGTTCGTGCATGGATTCGACTATTTTCTGCCCGACTTCAGCCGCGATGCCATCGAAGTGTTCAACACCTTCGTTCAGGAAAACGGCGAAATGATCGAATACGTCCGCGGCGTGAGCGGATTCAAAACCTCGTACGATTTGAACATCAACGACGATACGCCGCTGCACATCATTGCGATGCTCCATCACTACAATGCAACGCTCGACGACCAATGGGTCGGGGCGAGGTTTGCCCTCATGTGCAAAATCGCCGACTACATGCTCGAGCAGCGCGACAAGAACGGCCTGCTGTTCTGCCGCGCGAGCGGCGTGGACATGTTCGGGATCAGCTCGTGGCGCAATATCATCCCGTATTACACGCTCGACGGCGCAGTTACGGAGATCAATGCCGAGGGCGTCTTTGCGCTGGAAGCGGCCGCGATGCTGTCGGCCGTCGTGGGCGATCACGAGCGGTGGCAAAAATATTCGAACGAAGCGCAGTCGCTGCGCCAAGCGATGATGCAGTACATGTTCAACGACGACACGGGCGCCTTCGTGCTCAACTACGATCAGGAGCAGAACTATCAGGACAACTTCACCGCAGACGAAGTGTTCCCGGTGCTGTTCGACGTCGCCGACGGCGAGCAGCGGCGTCGCATCTTGGAGCGGCTGTCCGAAGCGGACTTCATTACGCCCGTAGGTCTGCGCACGATATCGACGGCCGACTCGTGGTACTTCCCGTCGCACGGCTTCGGACTGCTCGGCGGCGTATGGCCGGATTTGACGCTGTGGTTCGTACTGTGCCTGGCCAGAAACGGCTTTACCGATCAGGCCGTGCACTGGATGGAAACGATCTACGCCACGATGGAGGCCGGTTCGGAGCGCAATACGGTGCCGGGTGAATTCGCCGAGTGGTTCGACGGCGGTTCGCTGACCAACCGCGGGATGTATCTCTCGCCGTGGACGAGCGCGAAATATTTATGGGCCGTCGCCGAAACGATCGGCGGTCTGGACGGCTACCGCACCAGCGGTCGTCCGCACCTCGTGCCGCTGCGTCCGCGCGGGTGGAAATGGGTCGCAGCCGCGCGCGTGCACTGGGGCGGTAAATCGTGCACGTACGTCATTGATTTCGAACGCAGCGTCATCTACGGCAACATGAGCGAGCTGTCGGCAGAAGAACCCTTCGCGTGCATGTACGCCGGGCGCGACGTCAGCGATGAAGTGACGACCTCGCCGGTTGAAGTCGGCGCGGTGGCGTTCGAGGACGAACAGCGCGCCGTGCGAGTCTTTTTGTGCAATCCAAACGATCACGCGCGCAGCGTATCGGTCGAGTTTCGCGGGCTTTCCGAAAAGATGACGCTCGCGCCGGGCGAGCTGCACGAACTGGCGATGGTCGGCAAGCCCGCCGAGCGTCCCGCACGAGCCGCGGCGCGCGACGTCGTTCCGCAGGCGCTCGCGCGCGCCTAAGCGTACTGGTAACGTCCCGTGCCCGACCCGTCCAAACGCTTTTTGACCATCGTGCTCATGCTGGGCATTGCCGTGCTCATTGCCGCAATAGCGCTGGGCGAACGCGCGGGCGACACGGTCATCGGACAGGTTACGGAAAAGCGTCTGGACAGCATCGCGCCGATAACGGTGACGCCGGCCCCCGTGCAGAAAAGCGCGGCGCCCTATGGGCCGGACTGGAAGCGTACCGACGTGATGAGCGCCGCCACCGACCCCGCGTTTCCCGATCCTCGCGTGCCGCCGGTACCGTTGCCCACGGCTCCGCCCGCGCCCAAATACACCGCGACGCCCGCGCCGCGGCGCCCGCAGCCCACGGCGACCCCCACACCGAATCTCAATCTGCCGATCTGGCGGCGCGCAGCTCCGCTGCCGACGCCCACGCCCGTCGCGAGCGGCACGCCGGTGCCGGGCCCGTCCATGTCGCCTGCGGCGGGGGGAACACCGCAACCGTAGACCTGCCGTCCGGATTGTCACTTATGCAAGACTGCAACTTTTAGGAGAAACCGCCGAGCATGACCCAAACTACCGGAACCGTTACCGTCAAACGCGGCCTAGCCCAAATGCTCAAGGGCGGCGTCATCATGGACGTCGTGACGCCCGAGCAGGCAGTAATCGCGCAGGAAGCGGGTGCGGTCGCCGTCATGGCGCTCGAGCGCATTCCGGCCGACATTCGCGCCGGCGGCGGCGTGGCGCGCATGAGCAACCTGGAGCTGGTACAGTCGATCATGGACGCCGTCACCGTTCCGGTCATGGCCAAAGTACGCATCGGTCACTTTGCCGAAGCGCAAGCGCTCCAAGAGCTCGGCATCGATTTCATCGACGAGTCCGAAGTGCTTACCCCCGCCGACGACAAGTATCACGTCGACAAACAGGGCTTCACCACGCCGTTCGTGTGCGGCGCGCGCGATCTGGGCGAAGCGCTGCGGCGCATTGCCGAGGGCGCGGCGATGATTCGCAGCAAGGGCGAAGCCGGAAGCGGCAACATCGTCGAGGCGGTTCGCCACATGCGCGCGATTAACGACGCGATCAAAGAACTGTCGGTCGTTCCGGCGCAAGAGCTGGTTGCGCGCGCCCGCGATTTGGGCGCGCCCCTGGAGTTGGTCGAAGAAGTCGCGCGCAACGCCAAGCTTCCCGTGGTCCTGTTCTGCGCCGGGGGCGTTTCTACGCCGGCCGATGCCGCGCTGATGATGCAGCTGGGCGCGGAAGGCATCTTCGTGGGCAGCGGCATCTTTAAGTCGAACGCTCCTAAGGCGTTCGCAAAAGCCATCGTCGACGCCACTACGCATTACGGCGATCCGGCCGTCGTCGTGGCGGCCAGCAAATCGCTGGGCAAGGAGTCGCAAGCAATGGAAGGCATCGACCTGCGCAAGCTGCCGGATTCCGATTTGCTCGCATCGCGGGGCAATTAAAACGCAATCGTGAGTTCGGCCCAGCATTCCCAGCACGACGACGGCCCGACGGTCGGCGTTTTGGCGCTTCAGGGCGACGTGGTCGAACACGTTGCCGCTATGCAGGCAGCCGGAGCGCGCTGCGTGCCGCTCAAGAGCGCGGCGCAGCTGGATCGCGTCGATGGCCTGATCGTTCCGGGCGGCGAGTCGACGACTGTGATGAAGCTGCTCGACCGTTTCGGGCTCGGCGAGCCGATCGCGCAGCGCGTTCGCGCAGGAATGCCGGTATGGGGAACGTGCATGGGCATGATCGTCATTGCGCGCGAGGTCGTAGAGCTGGCGCAGCCCACGCTCGACTTCATCGACATTTCCGTGCGTCGCAATGCATTCGGACGTCAAAATCATTCCGCGGAAGTCGACTTGCCGATCGAGGCGCTGGGAAGCAAGCCGTTTCCGGCAGTCTTCATCCGGGCTCCGTGGATAGAGCGCGCAGGCAGCGGCGTGGAAGTGCTCGCCGAGCGCGAGGGCCGCGGCGTCATGGTGCGCGAGCGCAACGTTCTGGCTACTTCTTTCCACCCCGAACTCACGGCCGATCCGCGCGTGCACGAGTATTTCCTGAAGATGGTTCGCGCGGCGCGCTCGAATTGCGTAGGGAAGGCGCGCAGCGTCGCATAATTCCACCAAGTATGAGCTCGCAGGCTCCCTCGCACGATCCGCAACCGGCCGAAATCGAGCAGATGCCGCCGGTCGAGATGCTGCTGACCGATCTCATCGCTCGCCTTTCGCTCGCCGCTCATGCCTACTTGGTCGTCGAGGAAGGTAAACAGCCCGACGTGGATGCAGCGGGAATGGCCATCGACGTCGCGGGCGCAGCTTTCGAACGCGTCAAAGAACGGCTCGGCCCGCAGGATCGGCTGGCAATCACGCAGCTGCTGACGGAAACCCGGATGGCGTTCGTGCGCCGGCGGAGTCTGTAGATTCCCATGAGCGACGTTCTGGTGCTCAATTTCACCTACGAAGCGCTCAACATCACGAATTTCCAGCGCGCCGTCAAATTGATCTTCGCGGGAAAGGCCGAACTGGTGCACGGCCGCGAGCGGATCATTTCTTCGACGAGCTTCGAGATGCGCATGCCGTCGATTATCCGCATGCTCTACTACATCAGGCGCCCCATGCAAAAAGTCGCGCTGACGAAAAAGAACATCTTGATTCGCGACGACCACACCTGCCAGTATTGCGGAGTGCGCGGCGACCGCTTCATGACCGTCGATCACATCGTGCCCAAAAGCAAAGGCGGTCCGTCGACGTGGGAAAACCTGGTATGCGCGTGCATGCGCTGCAATAATCGGAAAAATAATCGCGCGCCGGCCGACTGCAACATGAAATTACGCCGCAAGCCGCGCCATCCCAAGTACATCCCTTGGATTCAGATCAAACGCAACACGCTGCCCGACGAGTGGCATAAATTTCTCTTTCTGTACAACGTTTCGATCGAGGAGCGCGTCGAAGCGTAACGGCGGGCATGCACCGCTATCTCGTTACCGGAACCGACTCGGACGTCGGAAAAACGCGCGTGGCAGCTGCGCTCGCGACGGCCCTGCGCACCGCAGGCGAAGATCCGACGGTGGTCAAGCTCGTTCAAACCGGAATGGAACTGGGCGTGCCCGGAGACGCCGCGCGCGCGGGCAAGCTCGCGTGCAGCCGCCACGTCGAACTTGCCCGTTTCTGCAAGGACTCCGACCCATGGTCGGCGGCCCTGGCCGACGGAACGCCCACGATTCACGCCGAGGATCTCAACGACGTCATCGCCGCCATTCCGGGGGCCGTGGTGGCCGAAGGCGACGCAGGATTGGCGGTCCCCCTCAATCGCAATCAGAATTTCTCGACGGTCGCGGTGCTGGCGAAGCTGCGCATCGTGCTGGTAGTCGGGCTGCGGCCGGGATGCATGAACCACGCGCTGCTGACCTTGGCTCTGTGCGATCAGCTGCAGCTCGGAGTCGCGGGCTGCGTACTGGTGGACCGCTGGGGAGATTCGCCCGCGCAGTACGCGGCCGACGTCGCAGGCTCGCTGCAGGGAAAAATTCACATTCTTGGCATTGTGCCGTTTGATGCCGACGAGTCAGCTTCGGTCGAGCAGTCGGCGCGGTTGTTCGCGCCGCTGCCGTAGACGACGCAACCGCCTGCCCTCGCGGGACGCTGCGTAGTGCATGCCTCGCTCAGCGCCGCCCTGCGCATGGCGGCGTGGCTCATCTCGCACCACAGCCACACGGCAAAGGGTCGTTCGCGCGCCTAAAGGCGCGGTTCTCCTTTTCGCTTTCCTCCGCAAACGGAGTGTGTGTCCGTGGACCAAACCAAAACGCCGTATTTCCAAGCGCTGCTCGAATATGTCGACGCAGGCGTGATCCCGTTCCATACGCCCGGCCACAAGCAGGGCATCGGCATGGATCGCGCTTTTCGCGAGTTCATCGGCGACAACATCTGCGCAATCGATCTCACGCCGATGCCCGGCATCGACGATCTGCTGCAGCCGACCGAATCGATCTTGGAGGCGCAGCAACTGGCCGCGCAAGCCTACGGCGCGGATCGTTCCTATTTTCTGGTAAACGGTTCGACCAGCGGCAACCAGTGCATGATGATGGCCGCCGTGAACCCGGGCGACGCGATCGCGGTTCCGCGCAACTCCCACAAATCGATGCTTGGCGGTTTGGTGATGAGCGGCGCGCGTCCGATCTATATGCAGCCCGTCGTCGACGAAGCGCTTCATATGGATCACAGCGTCACGCCGGAAACGGTTGCCCAAACGCTGGCGGAGTTTCCCGACGTCAAAGCGGTGTACGTCGTCAGCCCCACCTATTACGGCGTCGCTGCCGATCTCGAATCGATCGTGCGCATCGTGCACGACGCGGGCAAACTGGTGCTCGTCGACGAGGCGTGGGGGCCGCACTTTCATTTTCACCCCGCGCTGCCCATCTCGGCCACTGCGGCGGGCGCCGATTTGTGCATCAACTCGACGCACAAAATGCTTTCGGCGTTTTCGCAAGCCGCGATGCTGCACCAGATCGGTCCGCGAGTGCGAATAGACAGGCTGGAAGCAGTGCTTAAAATGTTTCTTTCAACCTCTCCCAATCTTCCGATGCTCGCTTCGCTGGACGTTGCCCGCAAGCAAATGGCGACCGAAGGCCCGGCCTTGCTGTCGGGCACGATCGCCCTGGCGGAGGATACGCGCCGCAAGCTCAATTCCATCGACGGCGTCTACTGTTTCGGCGAAGAACTGCAGGGCAGACCGGGAATCTTCGACCTGGACCCGACCAAGGTGGCGATCACCGTCAAAGACCTCGGTTACACCGGCTACGAAGCCTCCGAGATTCTGCGCCGGCGCTACAACGTGCAAGTGGAGCTGGCGGATCTCTTCAACGTGGTCGCGCTGTTTACGATCGGCACCTCGCAAGCCGCGGCGGATCGCTTGGTGGAAGGGATGGCGTTTCTCGCCCGCGAGGACCGCCCGATCGACATCTTCTCACCCTCGGGAGTTTTAGAGCGCCGTTTGAAAACCGGCAGTTACAAGCTGCCGAAGATTCCCGCCATGCGCATGCTCCCGCGCGACGCGTTTCTCGCCGATACGGAACTCGTGCGTTTCAAGCAGAGCAAAGGACGCATTTGCGCCGAGACGATCTCGCCGTATCCTCCGGGCATTCCCGTCATTGCGCCGGGCGAAGAAATCAATCAGGAGATACTGGACTACTTGAGTTTGGAACTCAAAGCGGGTGTTCGTATGCAAGGGCAGTTCGACACCGAGCTCAAGCATATTCGCGTGGTGAAGGAATGACCGGACGGCAGGGCGTTGCAGCGGCGATGGGAAAAAGGCCGCAAACGCTTTGGAAGCCGAGGGTCAGTATTGGCCGTTAAAGCTCAGTCATTCGCTCCCGATTGGGAGCTCAACCAACTCCTGGACATTCTCCCGCTTCCCATTCGGCAATCGCTCGTTCGTCTTCCCAACCTGGATGCTGTAATCGAAGTCGTGCTAGACGTGGGGCGTCCCCCCGAAGCGCGCTTCGAGAACGACTTCGCGCACTTGTCCGATACCGCCGTAACGCAGGAGGACGTCGCGCACGTTTGCTCGCGCCTGTCCGCGTTCGGCGCCGACAATCGCGCCGGCATCGAGCAGACGCTCCACCGTATCAGCGCGATTCGCACGCGCTCGGGAAAAATCGTCGGGCTCACGTGCCGCGTCGGGCGCGCGGTGTACGGAACGATCGACATCCTGCTCGACATTCTGCGCAGCGGCAAGTCGATATGTCTGCTCGGGCGGCCGGGCGTCGGCAAAACGACGATGCTGCGCGAGTGCGCGCGCGTGCTGTCCGAAGATCGCAAGCGCGTCGTGATCGTCGACACGTCCAACGAGATCGCCGGCGACAGCGACATTCCGCATCCGGGCATCGGCTCGGCTCGCCGCATGCAGGTTGCGGACCCGGCGCTTCAGCACGCCGTCATGATCGAAGCGGTCGAAAACCACATGCCGCAGGTGGTGGTGATCGACGAGATCGGTACGCAGGCCGAAGCCGAAGCCGCGCGCACCATCGCCGAGCGCGGGGTGGCGCTCATCGGAACGGCGCACGGCCAGACGTTGGAAAATCTGCTGATGAACCCCACGCTCTCCGATCTCGTCGGCGGCATCAGCGCGGTAACGTTGTCCGACGAGGAAGCGCGTCGCCGCGGCACCCGCAAGACCGTTCTGGAACGCAAGGCGCCTCCAACGTTCGACGTCGTGGTGGAAATCCACGATCGGGATACCGTCGCCATCCACAAGAACGTGGCCGAAGTCGTCGACGCGCTGCTCCGCGGGTATCAGCCGCAGCCCGAAGTGCGCAAGCGCACCGCGAGTGGCCAAGTGGCGATCGTTCAGGAGGCCGACACGGAATCGATGCCGCAACTGACCGCCGCGGCGTATCACGAGGACGAAGGCGAGCGCGAGGATCGCGAAAAGGCTCTGCTCATATTTCCATACGGCGTATCGCGCAACAAAATCGAACGCGCGATTCACAACCTGCGGCTGAACGCGGGGATCGCTCGCAACTGGGACGATGCCGACGTCGTACTCACGCTCAAGACGCTCGAGCGCAAAGAGCAGCCTAAGCTCAAGCAGATCGCTTCGGAAAATATTCCAATCTACAGCATCAAAACGAACACGACGACGCAGATCCAGAACTCGCTCAAAGACGTCTTCAACTTGCCCTCGATCGACACCGAGGAGATCGCGCTGCGCGAAACCGAAGAAGCCATTTACCAGGTGCTGCTCAACAGCAAAGCGATCGAACTGTCGCCGCAGACCTCCTACGTTAGGCGCATGCAGCATCAGCTCGCGGAAAAATACCGCTTGCAGTCCCGCAGCACGGGCTTGGAACCCAATCGCCGCGTGCGCATTTTCAAAACGGCCGAAGCGTAACGCCGCGCCTGGAGTGTTCATTACGTTCGAGGGCATCGAAGCGAGCGGAAAGTCCACGCTCATGGCGCACGTGGAGGCGGCCCTGCGAGCGCACGGCCACGAAACGCTGCTCGCGCGCGAGCCAGGCGGTACGCCTGCAGGCAATGCCGTACGCGAAATTTTTCTGCAGCCCGGTCTGCGGATCGATCCTCGTACCGAACTGCTGCTCATCAACGCCTCGCGCGCGCAGTTGGTAGCGCAGGTCATTCGGCCGGCGCTGGAACGCGGTGCGATCGTTCTGTGCGACCGGTACGTTCATTCGACTTTCGCTTATCAAGGATACGGCCGGGGACTGCCGCTGGAGTTGGTGCGCTCGGTGTGCGCGGCCGCCGCCGACGGCATTGAGCCGGAGCTGGTACTGCTCGTCGACATCTCGTATGAGACTTCGCGCGCGCGGCTCGCTCGCCGCGGCGACGAGCACGATCGGCTCGAACTGGAGGACGATGCGTTTCATCGCAGGGTACGCGATGGATTTCTGCGATTGAGCGAACTCGATTCGCGAGTCGTCGCGATCGATGGGGAGCGACCGCAAGCCGAGGTCGTGCAGGCGGCCCTGGCCGCCGTTTCGCGAGCCATCGCATGAGCGACTTGCGGTTCGACGTCGTCGGCGCCGAAGGCGCCAAGCGGTTTTTTTCGCGCTTGACCATGCAGACGATCGGACACGGCTATCTTTTCAGCGGTCCGCCAGGCGTTGGAAAGAAGACCTTCGCGCGCGCGCTGGCGCAATCGCTGCTGTGCCGGGCGCCGCACCCGGACGGCATATTGGGTTACGATGGAACGTGCGGGTCGTGCAGGCTCATCGGCAAAGAAGAAACGCGCCATCCCGATCTGCTGGAAAGCACGGGGCCGCTCAAGATCGGCGAGACCGACGAAGCGATGGCGTTTCACGAGTCTGAGTCGACGACGTCTCGCGACCTCGTGCGGCAGCTCTCGCTGCAGTCCTATGCCGGCGGATTGCGCATATTCGTTCTGGGCGACGTCGAGTTCGCCTCGGCCGCCGCGGCAAACGCGCTGCTCAAGTTTTTCGAAGAGCCCCCGGCAAACGTTTTGCTGCTGCTGACGACTTCGACGCCGGCCCGTTTGCTGGACACGATCCGTTCACGCCTGATCGAAATCCGCTTTCCGGCGTTGGCGCAGGCGCAGGTCGCGAGCATTCTGCGCGAGCGAGGTTTCGACGAAAGGCAGTCGCGCTTGGCGGCGGCGCTTTCGCAGGGCTCGGTCACGCGCGCCTTGTCGACGGTTTCCACGCAAGAGCGCGGATTGCGCGATCAGGTTGCGGACTGGTTTTTTGAAGCCGCCCGCGGACGCTCGCCGCAGCAAACGTGGGCGACGCGCGAAACGCTCGACGAGGGCCTAGAAATTCTCAAGACCTTCGTGCGCGACTGGATCGCGATTTCGCAGGCCGGAAAAGACCCACCCGCTGCTTGCGGCGGACTACGCCAAGGAACTCACTCGCCTTCCGGAGATCCCCGCCGACGGAGCGCGCAGCGTGCTTGCGCGGCTAAGTCACGCCCAGCGTCTGGCGCAAACAAACGTCAGCCCGGCATTCGTCGGTGAATTCGCGCGCATGGCCGTGACCTCGGCGCGATCTACCACCGCCTGAACGCGAAATCGGCGTACTGGCGCGCCACGACGAGCGCAACGTAACCGGTGGCCAGCGCTGCCAGCAAAATGCGCGCAACGTCGTAACCGACTCCCAAGTACGGGCCAAGCCGGTCCGGAAGTATCATGCCGACGTAATAGTACACGAGCAGACTGACGATCACCAAAATGGCCGTTGCAAGCGGATGGCGCCGCGCAGTCTGCAGAGAAGTGGAAAATGCACCGCCGGCCGGAACGCCCCCAATAGCCGCTGCCGCAATGGCGTAGACGAACGCCCACACCGCGAGCGCTCCCAGCGCCAACCCGATGTAGGGTAGGTGAACGATGCCCCCAATGATCCCGCCGACGAGTTGCGCAACGTATACCAGAAAGAAAAATCCGATGACGGCGATGATGATGTCGCCCGCGCGCCGGCGCGCTTGATCCCAGGATGCGCGTAAGCCGCCGCGCCCGTTGTGCCAAGCGCTGTCGGCGAATATCACGGCGATTGCGAAAGCAAAGCCCTGGATCACTTGGATGATGAAACCTACGATCGGGTCGCCGGCGCCGCCGATGGGGTTGAAGAGCGGACCTTCCAAATATTCCAGGCCAAGAGCGATCGCCGCTGCCAGAAGCGGCGCGAGCAGTACGCCCAGATTGCGCGCGTACACCCCAAACGCTTGGACGTACAGCGCAGGATCCAAGCCTTGTCTGCGCATCTTAGGCTCGAGCTCCTTCCAGGGCGTGCCTGCATGCGCAGTCGGCGTCGACGTCAAGCTCTTCGATTATGCGCAAAATGCCGTCCTTGACGCGGGCGTTGTTTCTGTTGAAGACCTCGATGACTTCGTGATGCGAGACGGGCTGAATGCCGCCCGCGCCCTCCAAACCGACGTCGTAGTCGGTGATAAGCGAGATGTTGACGTAACACATCTCCAGTTCGCGCGCTAAATACGATTCGGGATACTGCGTCATGTTGATGACCTCCCAACCCGCCGCCGAAAACCAACGGGATTCGGCGCGGGTGGAGAAGCGAGGGCCTTGGATGACGACGATCGTGCCGCGTTCGTGCGTTTCGATGTCCAGCGAACGCAGCGCTTTTATCGCGATGGGCCGCATGGTGGGGCAGTACGGGTCGGCAAAACTGACGTGCGTCGTAATGGGACCGTCGTAAAACGTATCCTTGCGAGCGGTGGTTCGATCGACGATCTGATCCGCGACGACCATCGATC
This sequence comes from Vulcanimicrobiota bacterium, assembly GCA_963777315.1. Lineage (GTDB taxonomy): Bacteria > Vulcanimicrobiota > Vulcanimicrobiia > Vulcanimicrobiales > Vulcanimicrobiaceae > CAVYEM01. The sequence goes on along the minus strand of CAVZQC010000001.1, from coordinate 399,364 downwards.
CCGGCCGAACTTCGGGTTTGAGCGAACCGCACGCAGTCGGGGCGATGATTCGCTTGACGCCCAACGCCTTCATCGCGAACAGGTTGGCGCGATAGTTGATGGCATGCGGCGGAAAGCGGTGGTCCTTTCCGTGGCGCGGCAAAAACGCGACCCGTTTGCCGGCGATTTCGCCCAAGGCCGGCGCATCGCTGGGCGCTCCATACGGCGTTTCGACCGGAACCTCCCGGGCGCTTTCGATCAGCGAATAGAAGCCGGAGCCGCCAAAAACGCCGATGTCGGCGCGTTCACGTGTCTGCATAACCGGCGCTGGATTCTGGGAAAACGCGGCTACCCCTCGAACGGGAAACGGCATGAGAGCACGCTTGCGAATCCCGAGCACGATTCTGCTGTGCGTTACGTTGCTGTCGCAAGCCGCTTGCGAGCGCGGCGGGACCGGTGCGCCGTCCCAAACCGGCCGCCACGCGTGGACCGTGCCGCACGTGCTGCGCTTGGCGGATATCTCCGACCCCGACAACCTGAACGAATACCTGTCCACGATGGACCTGGTGTACTTCACGTCCTCGCTGATGTATTCGTACATGGTCGTGGCGGACGACCGAGGCGGGCTGCAGGGCGATCTGGCAACGCAGGTGCCGACCTTGCGCAACGGCGGAATCTCTGGGGACGGTAAAACGTACGTCTATCATCTGCGCCGCGGAGTGCGCTGGCAGGACGGGGCTGCGCTCACTTCGGCGGACGTCAAGTTCTCGTGGCAAGCGGTCGTCAATCCCAACAACAACACGCTGCACCGCGAGGGCTACACCGAGATCGCGTCAATCGAGACCCCCGATCGCTACACGGCGATCGTGCATCTCAAGCGCCGGTATCCGCCGTTCGTTTCCAAATTTTTCACTTCGCTGCAGGAAGGCGGAAAGCCGATTCTGCCCGCGCATCTGCTCTCAGGGTATGCCTCCATCAATCAAGTTCCGTTCAACGCGAGTCCGATCGGAAGCGGCCCGTTCAAGTTCGTCCGGTGGGATCGCGGCCGCGAGATCGTGTTCGAACGAAATACGCTGTATTATCGAGGCGTTCCGCGCTTGCGGCGCATCGAGCTGCATGTCATTCCAAACGATCAGACGATTCTCAACCAAGTGCAGCTGCACCAAATCGATCTGGTCGACACTCCAGCTGCGACCCAATACGAACAGTACCGCAGTCTTGCCGGCGTGACGACCGCGTTGTACCCGTGGAACTCGCAGGAGCTGCTCATCATCAACAATAGCAAACCCGGCCTGAGCGACGTACGCGTGCGACGTGCCGTTGCAGCGGCGATCGATTACAACGCGATCATTCAAAAGCTCGCCCACAACACCGCGGTGCCCGCGCACGACATCATCCCGCCGACCGCGATCGGCTACACGAACAACCCGGCCCGGACGTACGATCCGGCCCGCTCCAACGCCATGCTCGATGCTGCCGGCTACCGCCGCGGTGCGGACGGCGTTCGAGTGCGCGGGAGCGTGCGCTTGGAGTTCACGCTCGACAGCATCTCGGGTTCGGTGGGCCTGCGCATGCTCGCCGTGCAGCTGCAGCAGTATTTCGCGGCTGTGGGAATTCGCCTGAACGTCAAGGAATTCGCCTACAACGATATCTTCACGCCCGACGGACCCATCTACGGTAACCAGTACGATTTTGCGATCTACGGCGCAACGCTGCCGTGGGATCCCGATATGTCCTTTTTCATCGGGTGCAACTTCTTTTATCCGCGCGGTGAAAACGTCTACCGTTATTGCAATAAGCAAGTCGACGCGTACGAGCAGGCCGGCTTAGCCACCGACGATCCGCGCAAAAGGGCGCAAGTCTATCACCGCGCGCAGGCGCTGCTCTGGAATACCATACCGTTCATTCCGCTCTACGATCGAAGACGCATCGCGGTTCGCTCGTCGGACCTGCGCAACTTCAGAGTCAATCCGAGCAGCACGCCGTGGTACCAACTCTGGAAGTGGGACATCTGACGAGGGTTCGTCATCGGTTGAAATCGGAAGGCTTGAGGTCGTCGATGAATTTTTTGAAGCGCTCGACTTCGGCTTCCTCGGTCTTTTTGTCGGGCACGGATTCTTCGAGCACGATTTTGTCGGAGACGTAGATCGGCGCGCTCATCCGCAGCGCCAGCGCAATGCCGTCGGAAGGCCGCGCGTCGATTTCCTGCAGCTCGCCGTTTTTGCGTACGATCAGTTTTGCAAAGAACGTCGACTCGCGAATGTCGTGGATGACCACCTGCTCGAGACGTGAATCGAGCGTTTCGAATATCGTGCGCATCAAATCGTGCGTGAGGGGACGCGGGACCGGCGCGCCTTCGAGCGCCAGCGCGATGGCGGTCGCCTCGAACGGCCCGATGAGGATCGGCAAAAATCGCTTGCCGTCCATGTCTTTGAGGATGACGACCGGATCGTGCGTGAGCAGATCGATTCCGAGCTTGTCGACCTTCATTTGCCGCATCCTGACCTATCCTACGCGCTCCTCTTGCAATCATTCCGGGCAAAGCAGCCGGGCCGCCAGGGCGCCGCGCGATCCCGGCCGAACCCAGCGCGGTTCAGCATGGCTCTTTCGTGCGGCATCGTGGGCTTGCCCAACGTCGGCAAGTCGACTATCTTCAACGCGCTCACTCGATCCGCCCAGGCGCTGGCGGCCAATTATCCCTTTGCCACGATCGAGCCCAACGTCGGCGAGGTGCCGGTGCCCGACGATCGCCTCGAGGTGCTTGCCGAACTGGTCGGTTCCAAAACGATCGTGCCTGCGACCGTGCGCTTCGTGGACATTGCCGGGTTGGTCAAGGGAGATGCTTCGGGACAGGGTCTGGGCAATGCGTTCCTAAGCCACATCCGCGAGACCGACGCAGTGGCGATGGTCGTGCGCGCGTTCGCCGACGATAACGTCACGCACGTCGAAGGCGCTCCCGACCCGCAGCGCGACATCGAGATCGTCGGCATCGAAATGGCGCTCGCGGATTTCAGCTGCCTTGCGAAAGCGTTTGGACAAGCTCGAACGCGAAGCGCGCGCCGATCCGAAACTCAAGCCCAAAGTCAAGGCCGCCGGCAACTTGATCGCCGCTCTCGAACGCAATCGTCCGGCGCGCAGCTTCGCGCGCGGCTCTGTGGAAGCTGCGGTCGCAGCCGAGTCGTTTTTGCTCACGGCCAAGCCGCTGCTGTACGTTGCGAATATCGACGAAGCGCAGATGGACGAGCCGGGGCCGCTCCTGCGCGAGATCGAAGACGCCGCCGTCGCGGAAGGCAGCGCCGTCGTGACGTTTTGCGGAAAAGTCGAAGCTGAATTGGCCGGGCTTTCCGAGCGGGAAGCCAAGGAGTTTCGCGCAGAGCTCGGCATCGAACGAGGCGGATTGCAGCGTTTGATCGTTTCGGCGTACGAACTGCTGGGCTTGATGACGTTTCTGACGGCCGGTGAAAAGGAAGTGCGCGCTTGGACGATCGAACGCGGCACCAAAGCTCCGCAAGCCGCCGGCAAAATTCACAGCGATATCGAACGCGGCTTCATTCGCGCCGAAATCGTCGGCTACGACGATTACGCTCGGTATAAAACCATGGAAGCGCTTCGCGGAGCGGGTCTGGTTCGCCAGGAAGGCAAGGATTACGCCATGCAAGAGGGCGACGTCGTCAACTTTAAATTCAACGTGTGACGGCAGGGCGGCGGCCGTTTGCGGCACGCAGGGGAACCCTGCACCCGGTTCCCTAAGTGATGCGCGTACGGTTTCTGCGGGAGGCTCTCAGGTTCTATGACCACTGCTGTGCGCGAAGTCTCGGTTTTCGGAGACGGCATCGCTTACTTCAACGAGGCCGCCAATCTTCTGCAACTCGATGGGACCATGCGCGCGATTCTGACGCACCCGACGCGTCAAATCATCTTCTCGATTCCCTTCCAGCGAGACAACGGCGAGTTCGAGGTGTACACCGGATACCGCGTGCAGTACAGTTTTGCGCGCGGGCCGGCAAAAGGCGGCATCCGGTTTCATCCGGGCGTCACGCTCGACGAGGTGACGGCGCTGGCGTTTTGGATGACTTGGAAGTGCGCGGTCGTCGACTTACCGTTCGGCGGCGGCAAAGGCGGGGTAACATGCGATCCCAGTAAGCTTTCGCAGGGCGAACTCGAGCGCATCACGCGCAGATACGCGGCCGAACTGGTCGAAGTCGTCGGCCCCGACAAAGACGTTCCCGCACCCGACGTAAACACCAACTCGCAGACGATGGCGTGGTTCATGGACACGTACTCGATGCACGTGCGTCAGTCGGTCCCCGGCGTGGTTACCGGCAAGCCGCTGGCCATCGGCGGATCCAAAGGACGCGTCGAAGCCACCGGACGCGGCGTCATGATTTGCGGCCTGGACGAACTCGACCACATGGGCCTCAAACCATCCGATGCGCGCGTGGTGATTCAAGGATTCGGCAACGTCGGAATGTGGGCGGCGCGGCTATTCGAACAGCGCGGCTGCACGGTCGTGGGAGTCTCCGACGTCACCGGCGCGTACTACAATCCCACCGGCATCGACGTCTCCAACGCCGTCGCCCACACGCAGGAGCATCATAATTTGGACGGATTCCGCGGCGGCGAAAAGATCAGCAACGCGGAGATGCTGGCCGCCGACTGCGACGTGCTGGTGCCGGCGGCGCTCGAAAAAGTGCTTACGGCGGAAAACGCCGGACTGGTGAAGGCCAAGCTGATCGTGGAAGGCGCCAACGGACCGACCACGCCCGACGCGGACCGCATTTTCAACGAGCGCGGCATCACCGTGATACCGGACATCATGGCGAACGCGGGCGGCGTGACGGTGTCGTACTTTGAATGGGTTCAAGATCGCATGGGATACTTTTGGAAGCTCAATGAAGTCAACGAGCGTCTGGAAGACACGCTGATCGCCAACTTCCACGAACTGCGCGGGATCGCGCAGCGGCACCGGATCCCTTACCGGACTGCGGCGTACATGATGGGAATCGATCGAGTCGTGCAGGCGCTCAAGCTGCGCGGCGTGTACGCCTGACGTCCGCGATTACTTGGCCGGCATGAAATAGATGCCGTCGATCTTGCCGTCCTTGACCGAAAGTTGCTCGAGCGCCGCACCGTTTTCCGCAATAAACTTGTAAACGTACACGGTCCCCTGCGCGCTGGAGACGGTTCGAAGCAAGATCACGCTTTTGACCGGCCCGAGCGCCGTCAATCCGGCCTGCACCTGCGCGATCGCGTCCGCGGGAATCGCTGCCGAGTACTTCGTCGCATCGACTTTACCGGCCGCAAAGGCGTCATACTGTTCTCGCGCGAGTTTGGTTATGGCGGGATCTTCGGCGGGCGCCGCGGCGGACGCTTGAGGCGCGGGACTGACGGAAGGCGCCGGCGACGGCGCGGTTACCAGGGCGGCGAGCAGCGCGAGAGATGCAACCATGTGTCCTCCTAATTCACATCGAGCGCGGCGTAATGGGCTCGAGCGGCAAGCCCGCGTCTTTCCACGCCGCGTAGCCGCCTTCGAGCGCTTCCGCGCGCGCGTAGCCCCGCTCGCGCAGCGCCTTCGCGATTCGAGAGCATGAATTTCCGCTGCCGCAGTAGAGCACGATGCGTTCATCCTTGCCGAACGGCAGGTCGCGCCGACCGTTCGAGCTGCTCGCCGTCGTAGCGTTGCGAGCCCGGAATCTGCCGGTCGTCGGGTTTTTTGCGAACGTCGATCAAGCGCAGCGTGTTCGGCGCGGAATCGTTGACCTCTTCAATGGTTGCCATACTGCTAGGGCAGCGGGAACGGCCACGCCGGGTTGACGGCCTTGATGACGTACGGGTTGTAGGTGTCGTTTTGCGCGATGGCGCCGATTTGCGCGCTGCCCAGCGGAGGAATAGCCAAACCGAACTTCGCGTCGGCCGCGCCGATGAAGACGTTGGCGACGATCGCGTATCCGGTGTTGGACGGATGCAGTCCGTCGTAACTGAATATGCCGCCTCCGAACTGCAGCGTGAGCGTGACGCCCGGCGCGAGAGGCAAGCCCGTCGCATCCAGATTGCGAAACGCCGTTTCGATGTCCGCCAAACCCGCGCCCGTTGCGGCGGCTACGCCGTTAATCGTTTGATTGTATCCCGCGATGAGCGCAGTCGCGGATGCGGCGAAGGATTGATCCAGGTAGAGGGGGCCGTCGCCGCTGCCCGGCCCGTTCGGGTCCAGAACCGGAAGCGTCGTGGGACTCGATTTGAGTTGCGACACCAAACTGAAAAATCCGCTCTGCGTCAAAAAGCCGCCGTTGCCTTTGGTGTACGTTGCCGAGACGTACGCTGCCACCTGTGCGGCCGCGGCGGGATTGACGCCTAGCGCCGTCAAGTCGGCCGACAGTTTGGTTTGCGGAAAAAATTGCGGCACCGGATTTTCACCCGTGGACGGGTTGCCCAGAATATCCGGCAGATTACCTACCACGACTTTCGATCCTGATTTCTCGAGCATCGTCACCAGCGTGGTAAGGTCCGACGAGAATTGCGTTGGCGAATCCGTGATCGGCGATTGTCCGTGCGAAAAAATGTACTTGAGCACGTCGTTTGCGCCAAGCCATACCGTCGTGAGTTTCGGCGCGAGCGAAACGGCGGCCGCGGCCTGCGTTACCTTACCTGCACCAAGCGTGGATTGGAATTGCCCGAGCACCGGATAGAACAGCTCGCTCTCGCCCGAAACCAGCGACTGCAAGCCGCCCGAGGTAATGTCGCCCGGCACGGTTACATATCCGCAGCTCGGCGGGTTAGGCGGACCGGTCAGTGGAGCGGTCATCGCGATCGATTCGTGCATCGTGATTCCCGGCACGCCGAGATCGGCAATGGGCGCCGTGAGCGATGCTCGCGTTTGCTGCCAGAGCGTGGGCGAGTACGCCGATTGATTGAATGCATCGCACGCCGAATGCGTTGGCGCAAAGGGCGGATTCGTTGCGGAAACGACGAGCTGTGCGCCCAAGCCCGGCGCCTTGATGAGCGGCAGCGGCGACGTGCCGGGGATGCCCAAACGCGTATCCGTATTCCATACGCCGAGGGCGGGATCGATCGCGATGCCGTTCATTTGCGCGTACATGAGCGCCCAAAAGCCCATCGTTTGTCCGGGCGGAACGACGCCGCCCGGCAATCCGGATATGGGGCTGGTCGCAAGCACGCCCAGCTGTCCGTCGGACTGCTCGCCGAACGTCAAACTGTCGCCCACACCGACGAAGTTCTGCTGCACGAGGCCGCCGCCCGGCGCCAGCGGATTGGTCGGGGGCGCAGAGCCGTTCGAAGAACCGCATGCGGTAAGCGCGGCGATAGCGAACGCTGCGATCGCGGGGCCAAGCCATTTCACCATACGCACCGCCCCTAAAACTGAATGACGCTCGGGGAACCCAAGCCGAACTGAATTTGCACTTGCGAAGCTTTGAGGCCGCCCACGGTCGGAAGCGTGTTCGCCGAGCACGGCAGCGCCAGGCAGTTGAGCTGCTTGACGCCGTACGGGCTGTAATTCGTCGGACCGCCGCTGTTGAGCACGACTTGAACGAAGCCCATTTTACCGATTTGCTGCGACGCTCCCAAAAAATATGCCGCCAGATGCTGGGCATACGGGTCGGCCGGCAGGTAGTCGCGCGAGACCTGAGGCTCGAAAAAGATTTTCGCTTGCGGCGAGAGGGTGTATTCCAGGTACAGGATCTGGTAGATCTGAGCGTGGTTTTGTTGGTTGAGTCCGGCCGTATGCACCAGCCACGTCGGCGCAGCGGTGAAGGTCCCGAACATTTTTGGCGTTTTCAAGAACGGCACGGTCAGGGCGATCGAATACAACTGCACGGTCCGCGTGCTGACGTCGAAATGCGGCGCTCCGCTCAAATCGACGAACGGAACGACGTCGTGATTGCCGTTCGACGCCTGCACGTTGGACCAGCGCGAAACGTACGTCGGCGTAATGACGACCGGCAAGCTGCGGCCGGCAAACTTGCCCAGCGTGAACAGATTCTCGAACGTCAGCAGCGCGAACTTGTCTTTGGTGGTCACGTCGATCGGTTTGGAGATGCCCTGGCAGGTCGAGCTCGTTGTCCCGCTCAGGTCCACGCAACTCGGATTCACGCCTGGACTCAGCGGAAAACCGGCGGGCAGATAAAGCGGAACTTGCCCGCTGTCGAAGCCGACCGGATAGTGCTGCAGCTCGTAGTAATTCAGAACGATGCGCGTGCTCGGATTAAAGCCGTATCCGATTACGCCGTCGATTCCGCCGGGGAGCCATTTTCCAAAGCCGCCCGTGTTGCCTAAGGCGTGCGCAACCGAAACATCCAGCGTGTACGTCCAGCCCGTCGGCAAACCCGTTTCGCCGGCGCCTCCAATGGGCTGCTGCGTTACCGGAGGAACCTGCGCGAGCACACCGTTGGGCAGGCGAACCGCGTGAATCGGCGCGGCCGTCGGTTTGGCGGGAACGCTCATCGCGTTCTTTATGGCGACGTTGGCGCCTTGCACCGCTGCGGCGAACGGGCCGGTCGTATCCGCTGTCGCGGGCGATGCCGTTAGGCCCGCCGTAACCGCCGCGAGCGCGCAAACACGCAGAAAAAAACGAACCATGGCCGCAACGTTCCGCAGAGTATGCACGACACCCGCTAGCATGCGATATAGGGACGGCTAGGGTACGGGCGCAGCAGTATCCGGTTCGGGTACGTCGAGTACGCGTACCCGTGCGCCCCGCTGAGGCTTGCGCCGGCGCAGCGACCAGCCCTTTATGATGACGTACAGCACGGGCGTGATGGCCAGATTCAAGATCGTCGAAACGATCATCCCGCCGAAAACCACCGTACCGAGCGAATGCCGCGACGCACTGCCGGCACCCCCGGCAAAAACCAGCGGAGTGACCGCAACGATGAACGCAATCGAGGTCATGAGAATCGGACGCAATCTCGTTTGCGCCGCACGCGCGGCCGCGGTAATGACGTCCGCACCCCGCGCGAGCTGTTGATTGGCGAATTCGACGATCAGGATCGCGCTCTTGCTCGCCAGGCCGATGAGCATTACGAAGCCCACTTGGGCGTAGGCGTCGCTGGGTAACTGGCGCACGTTGAGAAAGACCAGCGCCCCGAGAATCGCTACCGGCACGGCGAGCAGAACGATGAACGGATCGACGAAACTCTCGTACTGTGCGGCAAGCACGAGGAAAACGAAGACCACGCCGATGCCGAAAATCAAGATCGATAGAAAGCCGCCTTCGATCTCGTCCAGCGACAGGCCCGACCATTCGTAGCTCACGCCCGGCGGGTCGATGCGCTTGGCCAGCGACTGCATGGCCGTAATCGCTTGGCCCGAACCCTTGCCGGGCGCCGCGCTGCCGTTTATCTCGATCGAGCGAAACAGATTGTAATGCGTGATGATCGGTGCGGATTTCGTCATCGTCTGCACGCCGAGGCCACTCAAAGGCACCATGCCCCCGGCTTGAGAGCGGACGTACAGGTACTGCAGCGACTCCAGCGTGCTTCGGTACGGATCTTCAGCCTGCACGTACACGCGGTACGAGCGGTTGAGATAGTTGAAGTCATTGACGTAAAAGGAACCCAGGTCGGTCTGCATCGTGTTGAACACGTCGGTCAACGACACGCCCATGGACTTTGCCTTGCTGCGGTCGATGTGGACCTGAAGCTGCGGGGCGTCGATGCGAAACGACGTGAAGACCTTGCTCAGATTGGGATCTTTGTTGCCCAGCGCCATATATCCGTAGGCGGTTTTCATCATCGCAGGCAGCCCGACGTTTCCGCGATCTTCCAGTTCGAATTGAAACCCGCCGAAACTGCCGACGCCTTGGATTGCCGGAGGGTTGAACGCGAACACCTGCGCGTCGGGTATGCCGAAGAAGCGCATCTGCACGCGCTGCAGCACCGCGTCGAGCGAATGAGCCGCGCCGGGCCGCTGCGACCAAGGTTTCATGTTCACGAACAACAGCCCCAGATTGGGTCCGCTGCCGCTGAAGCTGAAGCCCGAAACGTCGAAGATGTGGTCGACTTCGGGCTGCGCGCGCAGTATCGCTTCGGCCCGCCGGGCGACGTCGATCTCGTGCGAGAGCGAAGTCCCTTCGGGCGCTTGAACGGTGACGATGAAGAAGCCCTGATCTTCGTTGGGGATGAAACCCGTGGGCGTGCTTCTGAATAGGATGACCGTCGCGGCCAGCGCCGCCAAGAATATCCCTGCGACGATCCAGCGAACTCGGAAAAGCCGTGGAAGAACCGTGCGATACCAGCCGCGAAACCCGTTCAATCCGCGGTTGAACCACGTGAAGAACGGATTGTGCGACTCGGTCGGCCCGGTGAGCATGAGCGAGGACATCACGGGCGTCAAGGTGAGCGATGCAAACAGTGAGATTGCGATTGCAGCGGCTATCGTCAGCGCGAACTGCTTGTACAGCTGGCCGGTCGTCCCCGGGAAAAACGCAACCGGTATGAAGACCGCCAGCAAAACCAGCGAGGACGCGACCACGGCGCTCTGAATCTCGCGCATGGCTGCTGCGGCGCCTTCCACTCCGCCCATGTTTTTCTCTTGGATGAACCTTGCGATGTTCTCGATGACGACGATCGCGTCGTCGACGACCAAACCGGCGGCCAGGGTCAGCCCGAACAGCGTGATCGTGTTGATGGTAAAGCCGAACACCTTCATGACGGCGAACGTGCCGATCAAGGAAATCGGCAGCGTCACCGCCGGTATGAGCGTAGAGCGAGGGCTTTGCAGGAACAGGAAAATGACCAGTACGACAAGCGCGATCGACAACAGCAGCGTCAAGAAGACTTCGCGGATCGACTCGCGCACGAAGCTGGTCGTATCGAATGCCGATGCGTAGGTTACGCCTCGCGGAAAACTGCGCGAGAGCACCGCAAGCTGCTTTTTGACGCCGTCGGCCACCTGCAGCGCATTTGCCGTCGGCAGTTGGACGACGCCCAAGCCCACGACGTTTTTGTTGCCGTCGAACGCGATCGCGCTGGAATAGTCCTCGGCGCCGAGTTCGACGCGCGCAACGTCGCCCAACCGCGTGAAGCCGCCGCCGCTTTCGGCGCGCACTATGACGTTGCGAAACTCCTGCGGCGTGCTCAGGCGTCCTTCCGCGCGCACGCTGATCGTGAACGGCTGATTGGGAGGTTCCGGTGCGGCGCCGATGCTGCCGGCGGCTACTTCGACGTTCTGCTCCTGTAGCGCGTTTAGCACGTCGGTGATCGCCAGGCCGCGCGCCTCAAGTTTGTGCGGATCGAGCCACACGCGCATCGCGTACCGGCGCTGGCCGAAGATGCGCACGTCGCTCACTCCGGTCACGCGTTTTAGCGCGTTGACGACGTTGAGCTCGGCGTAGTTGCTCAAGAAGAGCTGATTGTACTGCGAGCTGTTCGAGCGCAGGGCGAACGCCATCACGAACGAGCCGGAATTCTTGGAAACCGTGACGCCGGTTTGCTTGACCTCGTTGGGCAGCTGCCCCATGGCCGACTGCACGGCGTTTTGAACGTCGGTCGCGGCTATGTCGAGGTTGCGCCCCAGCGCGAATGTGCACGTGATCGTGCTTACGCCGTTGTTGGCGCTGGTCGAAGTGATGTACCGCAGACCTTCGACTCCGTTGATGGCCTGCTCCAGCGGAGTGGTTACCGCGGACTCCACCGCTTGCGCGTTCGCGCCCGTATACGACGCGGTGACCGTCACGACGGGCGGCGCGATCTGCGGATACTGCGCAATGGGCAGCGTGGGTATCACGATTGCGCCCGCAATCGTGATGATTAACGAACAGACCGCCGCGAAAATCGGGCGCCGCAGAAAAAAGGCCGTCACGAGGCCCCTCTTCTGAGTGTCCGGCGGTCGCGCCTAGGAGGCCGGCTAGCGAAAAGCCTGTTCCGCGTGGTACGAGCTGCGCGAGAGCGGGCTCGAGACGACCTGATGAAACCCTTTGGCTTTTGCCAGGCGTCCTAACTCGGCAAATTTCTCCGGCGCAATGAAGGCCTCTACCGCGAGATGCTTTTTACTCGGCCGAAGGTATTGGCCCATCGTAAAAATGTCCACGCCCGCCGAACGCGCATCGTCCATCGCCTGCTCCACTTCGTCGTCGCGCTCGCCCAAGCCCAGCATCAGCGAAGTTTTGGTGAACCGCTGTGGTGCGCGTTTTTTGGCATGTTCCAGCACCTGCAGGGAACGATCGTAGTCGGCTCGTTTGTCGCGCACGCGCGGTGAGAGGCGCCGCACGGTTTCCAGGTTGTGCGCGAAAACGTCCGGCTGGGCATCGAGCACGACGTCGAGTGCGATGCGGTCGCCGCGATAGTCTCCGCTGAGTATCTCGACGCGCGAATCGGGAACGCGCTCGCGAATCGCACGAACGGTGTTGGCGAAGATCAACGCGCCGCCGTCTGCGAGATCGTCGCGGTCGACCGCAGTCACCACCAAGTACTTCCAGCCGAGATCGCGCACCGCTTCGGCAACGCGCACCGGCTCCATCCAGTCGACCACGCCGCGCGGGTTGCCGGTCTTCACGTTGCAAAAGCGGCACCCGCGCGTGCAGGTGTCGCCGAGGATCATGATCGTTGCGGTTCCCGCGCCCCAGCACTCGGCCAGATTCGGACACATGGCTTCCTTGCAGACCGTGTTCAGCCGCAGAGAGTTGACCTTGGATTTGACGCGCTCGTAGTCCTCGCCGCCCGGCAGCCGGACTTTGAGCCATTCCGGTTTTGCGACCAGGTCGATTTCGATGGCCATTATGCCGACTTCGCCATGCTCGATGTGAAACGAATAGCGAACTCGCGCTCGAGCGCCGCCGCCAAAATCGGCTTGAGATCGGCGATCGTCAGCGTTCGTCCGGTCTCGCGGGACAGACTCGTGACGCCGCGATCGCGCAGCCCGCAGGGGTTGATGAGCGCGTCGTAATCCAGTTCGGGGTTGGCGTTGAGCGCTATTCCATGCAGGGAGGTCATTTGCCGGACGGCGAGTCCGACGGCGCAAATCTGGTTGCGCCCCACCCATACTCCGGCATGTTCGCTCCAGCGCTGCGCCCGCACGCCGAAGTGCGCGCACGCATCGATGACCGCGCCTTCCAGAGCGCGCACGAGCGGAACGACTTCGCGAAAGCGCTCCAAACGGCGAATCGGATACACGACGAGCTGCCCGGGGCCGTGATACGTGACGTCGCCGCCGCGTTCGACGCGCACCACCTCGACGCCGCGCGCAGCCAGCGCTTGGGCCGAGAGCAGCACGTTGGATTCCTTCGCGTTGCGTCCAAGCGTGATGACCGGCGGATGTTCGACGAAGATCCACGTCTGAGGATCGCGGCCCGCGCGCACCCGCTCGTGCAGATCGCGCTGAAGGTCCCATACCCGCCGGTACGGCTGCAGGCCCAAATCGAGCAGATGCGCTTGCGTCACGAAAATATTATCCCGCTCCGACGGCGGCGGGAGTCTTCGGCTTTGGATTCACGATATGGATCGCTTTGCCGTGGGCAGCCTCGGCGGCGTCCATGATGCCTTCGGTGAGCGTCGGGTGCGGATGGATCGACAGTCCGACGTCTTCGAGCGTGGCGCCCATTTCGAGCGCGATCACGCCTTCGCCGATGAGCGATTCGGCCTGCGGTGCAACGATGTGCATTCCCAGCAGCATGTCGGTTTTGGCATCGCCGACGAGTTTGATCAAGCCGTCGCTTTCGTTCATGGTGCGGGCGCGGCCGCTGGCCGCCAGCGGGAATTTCCCGATGCGCACTTCGTGCCCGCGTTCTTTGGCTTCTTCCTCGGAAAGGCCGATGGTCGCAACTTCGGGGTCGGTGTACACGCAGTTGGGCACGGCGATCGGATCGAACGCGGCGGATTTGTCGCCGGCGATGACCTCGGCGGCGATCACGCCTTCCTTCATGCCCTTGTGCGCGAGCAACGGCGCGCCCGTTACGTCGCCGATTGCAAAGACGTTGGAAACTTTCGTGCGGCGCTGCGCGTCCACGTCGATGAAGCCGCGGTCGTTGACGGCAAGGCCGGCCGCCTGCAGGTTCAAGCCGTCGGTCACCGGCCGCCGTCCGACGGCAACCAGCACGCAGTCGAATTCGCGCGTCTCGTCTTTTCCGCCGGTTCCTTGACCGTTGAAAACGGCTTTGATCGTTTCGCCCTCTTTTCGGATCTCGCCGACTTTGGTGCCCAGCATGATCTCCACACCCTGCTTTTTCAAAATACGGCCCAGGGTTTTGGATATCTCCAGATCGGTGCCGGTCAAAATCTGCGGCAATGCTTCGATCACCAAAACTTTGCTGCCCATGCGCGCATAGACCGTTGCGAATTCCAGACCGATGACGCCGCCGCCGACGATCAGCAGATTCTTGGGCAGGCGCCGCAGTTGCACGGCGTCGTCGGAGTTGATGATGTATTCACCGTCGCGCGGCCATGCCTTAACGTCGATCGGTGCCGAACCGGTCGCGATGACGACGTCGCGCGTGGCGATCGTTTGCGTGCCGCCGTCTTTTGCCGTAACGGCGATCTCCGTGGGGCTTTTGAACGCGGCTTGGCCGTACATGAACTGCACGTTATTGGCTTTGAAGAGCGTTTTGACGCCGCCGACGTTGGCATTGACGACGTCGGTCTTGAAGCGAGCGACGCCCTCGCGATCGACTTGAGCTTGGGGAACTTTGAGGCCAATCGCGTCCGCATGGTCGATGTGGCGGATCACTTCGCCGACGTGCAGCAGCGCTTTGGTCGGAATGCACCCCCAGTTCAAGCACACGCCGCCCACCTCGTCGCGGTCGATGCAGATGACCTTTTTGCCGAGCTGTCCCAAGCGGATCGCCGCGTGATATCCGCCCGGGCCTGCGCCTATGACTACTGCGTCGGCTTGCTGTTCTGCCACATGTACTCCTTACCAAACTTCGGCGTTGCGCCGTAGCCGTCTCATTCTAACAAGACGATCCAACCGCCCAGCGCGCCAAAGTAGGGCCTGTGCCATCCAATGCGCGAAAATGGACCGTAATGTCGAAAATTGGATGGCCGGGGGCGCTTCCCCACTTGGAGCGGGACAGCATCGTTCCACTGTATCGCCAAATTTACGAGTCGCTGCGGGAGTCGATCTTGGCCGGAACGCTGCCCGAATCCACCCGTTTGCCGCCCGAACGAACCCTTGCCGACCGCCTGGGCATCAACCGCAGCACCGTCGTGCACGCATACCGCGAGCTGGTCGCGGACGGCTTGATCGAGCAGAAGGTCGGATCCGGTTCCCGTGTGGTGCCGCAGCTGCGATCCGGTCAGCCCGAGCGTTCCGCCGCCGTTCCATGGTGGGTGACGTTGCCGCCCTGGCGAGTGGGTGAATTCCCGACGATCCTGGGCGAACTGGCGGCAAAACAGGAACCCGGGCGCATCAGTTTCGTGCAAGGCGTGGCGCCGGACGAACCCTCGCCTCTGGGAGAACTGGCGAAGTCCTTTGCGCGGGTCGCGCGCGATCCGCGCTTCATCCTCTCTTACGGCGACTCGGAAGGATACGAACCGCTGCGCGAAGCGATAGCGCAGCGCATGGCCCTGCGCGGCGCGCGCACGCAGGCAAAAGACGTCGTCGTTTTGACCGGATCCACTCAGGGCATCATGGTCGTCGCGCAATCGCTGGCCGAGCCCGGCGACGAAATCATCGTCGAAACGCCCAGTTATCCCGGCGCGCTGCAGATTTTCCAGATCTGCGGCCTGCGCGCGATCGCCGTTCCCGTGGACGAGGACGGTCTTCGGGTCGACCACGTCGAGGCGATTCTGCGAACGCGGCGCCCCCGCTTCATCTACACGATGCCTTCGCTGCACAATCCCACCAACGTCACGATGAACGCCGATCGCCGCGAGCGGTTGGTCACGCTCGCGCGCCGCGCCGGCATACCGATCGTCGAAGACGATCCGTACGGAGAGCTCGCGCAGCACGGTCATCCTCCCCTCGTCGGGCTCGCGCCGGATTACGTGGTGTATTTGAGTACGTTCAGCAAGACGATCGCGCCGTCGCTGCGCGTGGGATGGCTCGCGGCTCCCCGCACCATTTCCGATCGCCTGCTGCTGCGTAAACAAGCTCTGGACATGGCGACGAGCCTGTACGTGCAGGCCGCCATCGCGGATTACTTGGCTACGGGTTACGACCCGCACGTCGCCCAACTGCGCGACGAACTTCGCACGCGGCGGGAAATGGCCGACGCGGCGATTGCCGAATACTGGCCCGCGAGCATGCGCACGAGCAAGGCCGGGGGCGGATTCTATTTGTGGGTGACGACGCCTCGCGAGATTCGTTCGCGGCCGCTGCTGGATCAGTCCGAGCGTTTGGGCGCCTCGTTTTTATTCGGCGAGCCGTTCTTCGCCAGCTCCGGCGGCGATCATCACTTTCGTTTGGCGCTTACGTCGGCCACGCGCAAAGAGATTCCCGAGGGAATCAAGCGCATCGGCAAAGCGATCGCAATGCTGCGCTCGTGAACGCGCCGCGCGGACGCAGCGTCGCTGATGCGGACCGCGACGTGCGCCTGTACCTGATTCGCGTTGCGGGCAAGCTGGGCGACGTGCTCGGTGAGGACTTGACCGGCCTGTACGTCCATGGGTCGCTCGCCACCGGCGCATATCACCGCGAGCGAAGCAGCATCGATTTGATTGCGATCGTAGCGCGCAAACTCACGCAAGCCGAACGCGAAGCCGTCGCTCGCGCGCTGTTGGGCCTATCGGATTCGCGCCCGACTTGGGGCGATATCGAGGTCGCCGTGCTGCAAGAACGGTACGCGCGCAATTTCGCACATCCGTTGCCGTACGAAGTGCGCTACGGCTCGAGCGTACATGAAGCGATCCGGCTGGGCCGCGTCGACTATTCGCGCGATGAATGCAGCATCGATTTGGCGGCGCGGTTTCTGGAAAGCCGCGAGCGCGGCCTGACGCTGGTCGGCCCTCCGGCGGCGTCGCTGTTCGGGCCGGTTCCGTGGTACGCGTACGTCAATGCGCTCGAGGCCGATTTCAACCGGGCGCGCCGGTCCGCCCGCGAGATGCCGGTACGCGCGCTGCTCGATGCATGCCGCGTGCTGCACGGTACGACGACCACGAATGCGATGAACGTTTTGAACAAGGACGAGGCGGGAGTGTGGGCGCTCGAGACGGTCCCCTCGCAGTACCGCGGCGCGATCAACGATGCGCTGCGAATTTACCGCGGCGCCAAGTCGCCCGACGACGTCGTCTTTGCGCAGTCCGATATTGCCGCTTTTCACGAATACGTGCGCGAACGAGCGCAGCCCGCTTTCACGCGCGCCTGCGACGGGGGCGACGACGAAGAATGAAGCGCGTGCAGCGTTTGCTGCTGCAGTGGTATGCACGGCACGGCCGCTCGCTTCCATGGCGGGCAACGCGGGATCCTTATCGCGTGCTGGTCAGCGAAAGCATGCTCGCCCAAACGCAGGTCGCTCGCGTGCTGCCCAAATACGAAGCGTTCATCGCGCGGTTTCCCGACGTGGAAAGCCTGGCGGCGGCGAGCACCGCGGAGATTTTGCGGTTGTGGCAAGGCCTGGGGTACAATTCGCGGGCGGTGCGTTTGAAGCAGCTCGCCGTCGCGCTGCTCGAACGCTTCGGCGGCCGCGTGCCGCAAGAACTGCACGAACTGCAGTCGCTGCCGGGCATCGGGCCATATACGGCCTGCGCGGTTCGCGCGTTTGCGTTCGATGCCGACGACGCGGCCGTCGACACCAACGTGCGCCGCGTGGTTCATCGCGTACTGTACGGCATGGAACATCCTGCGGCGGTGCCCGCGGACGTTTTGAATGCCGATGCGCGGGGTTTGGTGCCGCGCGGGCGAGGTCACGACTGGAACTCGGCGCTGATGGATCTGGGCGCGGCCGTGTGCACGGCCCGTGCGCCGGGCTGCCGGAACTGTCCGCTTCGTTCGGCGTGCAGCGCGTTTCCGATAGATACGCGGGCGCTGCAGGCGCGACGCCGGCGTAACGCCCGCGCGCCTTCGCCGCAGCAGGCGATTGCGTTCGAACAAACGATCCGGTACGCGCGAGGCCGGATCGTCGACAGGCTCGCGCGCCTTGCGCCTTACGAGCGAATATCGCTGCTGGATTTGCACGCCGACGTTGCCGCGAGCGTACGGCGCGACGCGGACGCCGTGCGTGCCATAGTCACGGCACTGGCGCGCGAAGGTTTGGTCGAACTGCGCGGCGAGCAGGTCGCGCTCGCGCAGTAAGGTAAGTCGCAACGATGCGGCGCTTAGCTTTTGCGATGGCAGCTTTGGCGATTCTCGCGCCCGCTGCAGTATGCGCGCGGACGATTGATTTTTTGGACGCGCGCCGCATCGTTTCGCTGAGCCAGCCGCAAATCTCGCCGGACGGCTCGCGCATCGTTTTTCTGCGCAGCACCAGCGATTTTACTCGCGATCGCCGGCGCACGCAAATGGTGCTTTTGAACGTGCGCACAGGCGCCCAGCGCATCCTTACGTTCGATCGCACGGGCGTCGATTCGCCGCGGTGGTCTACGGACGGCACGCGCATCGCGTTTCTCGCCGATGCTCGAGCCGATCAAAAGAGCGAGCCGCAATCGCAAGTCTTCGTCATGCGTTTGGACGGCGGCGACGCCTTGCAAGCGACGCGGGCAAAGCGCGGCGTGGACGGCTTCGCGTGGAGTCCGGACGACAAGCGCATAGCCTATATCACCAAGGACGAAAACCCGCATGCCCAACTCATCGCCGAGCATTTGGACGCGTTCGAAGTGGGCGACAATGACTATCTGCACACGGCGCAGGCGATGCCCGCGCACCTGTGGATCGTGTCCTCTTCGGGCGGAAGGGCGCGACGTCTGACCAGCGGCTCCTGGAGCATGGAAACGATCGATCCGAATATTACGTCGGATATCTCATGGTCGACCGACGGCAGCAAGGTTGCATTCGTCCACTTCCCAACACCGCTCGTCGGCGATTCGCTGGGCTCGATTATCGAGGTTCTCAACGTGCGCACCGGAGCCCGTGTTGCGCTCACGCGCAACACGGGACTGGAAAGCAATCCCGCCTTCGCGCCGGTGGGAACGGCGATCGCGTACGCGCGCAATGCCGGCGGCGATCCATCCAACGGCGTCGCGATTTACGTCACACGTCCGGGATCCGGCGGCGGAGTCAACGTGCGCGCAAAGATCGATCGGGACATCGAGGGAATGACGTGGTCGCCGGACGGCACGTCGCTGTGGCTGTTCGGACCGGACGGCGAGCACGTCGGTGCATGGCACGTTTCGGACGACGGGGCACGGGTGCAGCGTGCATCGCTTGGCGGCGTGGCGATATCGAACACCGGCAACGCAGCGAAAACCGGTGCGCTGACGTTCGTCGGCACGACGACGCGCCATCCGCAGGAGTTGTACTATCTGGCGTCCGCGTCGGCGCGGCCGGTACGCCTGACGAACGAAAACGCATTCGTCGACAAGTTCGATTTAGGGCGCCCCCTTGCGGTGCGCTGGCGCAACGGCCGGTTTGCCGAGGACGGTGTGCTGACGCTTCCGCCCCATTACGATTCTGCGCGCGCCTATCCGCTCGTGCTCGTCATCCACGGCGGCCCGCAGGCCGCATCGACGCTGGGCTGGAGCACGCAAAACCAGCTGTTCGCAGCCCATGGCTACTTGGTGTTCAACCCCAATTATCGGGGCAGTACCAATCTGGGCGACGGTTACGAGCGCGCAATCTCGCACGACGCCGGCCAAGGCCCCGGCCGCGACGTCATGGCCGGTGTCGAAGCGGTTGAAAAAGCGTTCAAAGTCGATCGTTCGCGCGTCGCCGTTTCAGGCTGGTCGTACGGCGGCTACATGACGTCCTGGATGACGGGCCATTATCATATTTGGAAGACGGCGGTGGCAGGGGCCGCGCTCAACGATTGGTTCGACGATTACAACGTCGCGTTTTACGTGCACACCGACGAACCGTTCTTCGGCGGCTCGCCATGGAATCCGAAATTCACGCCGATGTGGCGCGCGCAGTCGCCGATAACCTACGCGCAGCAGATCCGCACGCCCACCTTGATCATGGGCGACATCGGCGACAATAACGTGACGATTACCAATTCGTTCAAGATGTACCACGCGCTGCGCGACAACTCGGTGCCCGTCCAGTTCGTGGCCTATCCCGTACACGGCCACTTCCCCAGCGATCCGGTCCGATCCGAGGACGTGACCAAACGCTGGCTGGGGTGGATCGACCGGTATTTGCGCGGATGAGGTTAGCCGGCATCGTAAGAGTCGTCGCGAGCGTGCTGCCGGCGCTGCTGCTGCTGACGGCAGCTGCATCGGCCCGCACGATGCAGTTGGACGATCTCAAATCGCTCATCGGCGTTTCGGATGCGGCGATCGCGCCCGACGGAACGCGGATCGCGTACGTGGTTGCCAAGCCGAATTATCGATCGGACACGTTCGAACGCACGCTCATGCTTTACGATCTCAACTCGCATTCGGCGTGGCCGCTCACGTTCGAACGCAAGGGCGTGTCCTCGCCGGCGTGGGCGTCCGACGGAACCCGCATTGCGTTTTTAGCCCAGCGTGGACAAGGCAAAGCGGCGCAAGAACAGATTTTCGTGTTGAATCTGCGCGGCGGTGACGCCGTGCCCATAACCGCTGCGCCGCAAGGCGTGCAGCAGTTCGCATGGCGTCCGGACGGCAAAGCGCTGGCGTACGTCACCGCGGACGAGCCGCCGAACAAAGCGGCGATCGCGCGCCACTCGGATGCTTTCGTCGTGGGCGATCAGTCGTACCGCGAAATGGCAGCTCCCACGCCGAGCCACATCTGGCTGGTGTCGTCGGATGGAACCGGCAACGCGCGCTTGACGCAGGGCGGGTGGAGTTTGCCGCCTGCCGCGCCGCCGAGTTCGCCGTCTTCGCCCTTGTCATGGTCGCCCGACGGGCGGTACATCGTTTTCTCCAAGATGGCGACGCCCTATTACGCCGACGGCGACCAAACCGTGATTGCCGTGCTGGATACGCAAACCAAAGCGATCCGCACCCTGACCTCGCATGGCAAGCTCGAAGGTTACGGCGAATTTTCGCCTGACGGCAAGAAAATCGCGTATTGGTATCCTTACCGCGGCGATCCGGCGGCGCAAAACGACATCTATGTTACCAGCGCGAGCGGAGGCGACGGCACCGACGTGACCGCTGCGACGATAGATACCAACGTGCAGCGAGCGATGTGGATGCCCGATTCGAAATCGCTGGTCGTGTCCGGCCACAAAGGCACGGATGCAGCGCTCTGGATCGTGCCGCTCGACGGCACACCACGACGAATCGATTTGGGCGCGGTGCAGCCCACGCAGTTCTTTTGGCTCGATGCGAGCATCAGCAACGGCGGAGCGCTGGCTTTCACTGCGAGCCAAGCGCATATTCCGACCGAACTGTATTACATGAGTTCGTCCGCTGCGACGCCGCGGCAGCTTACCTCATACAACCAAAACGTTGCGGCGCTGGACTTGGGCAGGGTTGCCCCGCTGGCATGGCGCTCCGAAGGTTTTTCCGAGGACGGCGTCCTTACGTATCCGCCGGGATACGAGCAATCCATCTCGGCCGATCCGAACAAAACGTATCCGCTCGTGCTCGTCGTTCACGGCGGCCCCAACTCCGCGTCGCTCACGTCGTTCAGCTCGCTCAACCAGCTGCTGGCCGCGCGCGGCTTCATCGTCTTCAATCCCAACTACCGCGGCAGCGACAATCTGGGTGAGGCATACTGGCATGCCATCTTCAACGATGCGGGTGCCGGTCCCGGACGCGACGTCATGGCCGGGATCGCCGCGGTGAAAAAAATCGCGCGCGTCGATCCGTCGCGCATCGGGGTTTCAGGCTGGTCGTACGGCGGCTACATGACGTCCTGGATGGAAGGTCACTATCATTTCTGGAAAGCTGCCGTAACGGGCGCTGCGGTCAATAACTGGATCGATGAGTACGCGCTTTCGGACAATAACGTGAGCGTGCGCTTTAGTTTCGGCGGGTCGCCGTGGACCGGCAAACGGATGCAGCAGTATCGAGCGCAATCTCCCATTTCCTACGCCTGGAACGTCGATACTCCGACGCTGATTCTTTCCGATACCGGCGACGCGCGCGTACCGATCACGCAGTCGTACGAGATGTTCCACGCGCTCAAGGACCACGGCGTGCCGGTGCAATTTTTCGCGTATCCGGTCGCCGGCCATTTTCCAAGCGATCCGGTGCGTGCGATGGACGTCGACCGGCGTTGGATCGACTGGCTGGTGCGTTACTTACGGTAGCGATGAAAATTCCGTTTCCCGCGCGAAAGGTGTCCAAAGACACCGCTCGGGCACAGCTCGCCATCCTCGAGCGCACCTATCCGGGCGCTAAAACTGCGCTCGAGTACGGTACTCCGTTCGAGCTGCTCGTAGCGGTAATTCTCTCCGCGCAGTGCACCGACGCGCGCGTCAACCTGACTACTCCGGTCCTATTCAAAGCGTATCCTACTGCGCAGACGCTTGCGCGAGCGCGCCAAGAAGACGTCGAGCGGATCATCAAGTCGTGCGGCTTTTTCCGCGTCAAGGCGCGCAACATCATCAGCTGCGCTCAGGATTTGACGGACAAGCACGGCGGACGCGTGCCTGGGGATCGCGAGTCCTTGGAATCGCTGGCGGGCGTAGGGCGCAAAACCGCAAGCGTCGTGCTTTCGGTGGCTTTCGAGGAGGCGGCGATCGCGGTCGACACGCACGTTTTTCGGGTGGCGCACCGCCTGGGTTTGACGTTGGGCAAAACGCCGCGCGACGTCGAGCGCGATTTGGAAGCGCTCGTTCCCTCCCAAAAACAGCGGCACGCGCATCACTGGCTCATTCTGCACGGCCGGGCGATTTGCAAAGCGCCCACGCCGCTGTGCGCCCAGTGTCCGGTTGCGCCTCTCTGCCCGACGCCGAAAATTATCGCGCGGGAGGCTAAAAACTCAGCGGCCCGGGCCCGCTCAAATGCTCCGGGCGGGGCAACTGCGCGTCCTTCGCGATCGTCTTCAGCAAAAAAGACGGGGTGAGGCGCTCACCGTATCCGGCCTCGGTCGAAATCTTCGAAAGGTTGATCAGCGACGGCACCGGCGCCGCGGGATCGAATTGCCATTCCCCTTCCAGACCCAGGCCCGCGATACGCACCAGCTGATGTACCTCGTCCAAATCCAAACTCACGCGATGTTCCGCATAGCGCAGGCGCAAGCGTAGCGGTTTCTCCAGACGGATGAACTTCACGCCGGTGCGTGCGCCTAAGATTGCGTTCAAGCGTTTGGTTCCGGCCGCGAGCTGTTTGCCGAATGCGGCGAACGCGCTCTCGGCGTCGTCGTACGATGCTTGTCCCTGGACGGTTTCATCGACGACTCGCTCGAGCTCGCGACGCGCGCGAATCCGCGTCGCGGCTGCGACGATCGGATTTTCATGGGTGAATTTTTCGTCGTAAGGATCGGACATCGCGCAAGTATTCGCCCAGCGGTTCGGTGAAATCCGCCCGCATGGCGTGTCGGCTCCTGGCGACGTGGTGTGCTCTTGCCTTGCTCTGCGCCGCCCCGGCGCTTGCCGCTCCCCAACTTAGCCTGGATGAAGTCTTTGCCTCGGCGCCGCCGTGGGGCGCTCAGCCGTCGAACATCAGGTGGTCGCCCGACGGCGCGTCGTTCTTGTACGTTCTGCCATGGCAAGATCCCGAGCAGCCTACGCCGGTTCGCCAATATGACGTGAACACCGGACAAAGCCGTGTCGTCATCGATCCGGAAGCGTACGGGGGTAAACCTCGGAATCCGGGCAACGTCGCCTGGTCGCCGGACGGTAAAGCGCTGTCGTTCGTCATTCACGGCACGCTGTACGTGCGCGACATGTCGACCGGACTGGACCGCACCATCGCAAAGGACGTTTCGGACGTTTTATGGTCGCCGCAAAGTACGGCGCTCGCGTACACGCACGGCGCCGATCTCTACGTGGCCGCGCTGCGTCCGGTTCTGCGCATCACGCGCATGACGACCGGCGGTATTCCGGGTTCGATCCTCAACGGCGACGTGGACTGGGTGTACGCGGAAGAGTTTTCCACCGTGCACGGTTTCGCGTGGTCGCCGGACGGCCGGTTCATCGCATACGTTCAAATGGACGAACGTCCGGTCACCAATTACCCGATCGTCGATTTCACGCGTAATGACAACTCCGTAGCTTTTGCGCGCTATCCGCTGGCGGGCGAACGAAATCCGCGTCTTACGCTGCACGTCGTCGACGTGGCAACCGCGGCATCGCGGCAGCTGTACGACGCCGGAGCACGCGACGAATATTTGCCGTCCATCGCATGGCAGGCCCCCGGCGGTGCACTGATTGCCGAACTGCTCGATCGCGCACAGCGAACGCTTCGCGTCGTGCAGTGGCAGCAGCCCGGCTACCGGATGACGCAGCTATATCGCCAAACCGGCGCCAAATGGGTTGACGCGATTGCGTTGCCCCAGGAACTGCGTGCGGGGCGGTCGCTTTGGGTGCTCGAGCGCGACAACGTGCCTGGCCTCTACCTGCGCAGTCGCACCGGTAAATTGAAACGCCTGAACGGCGCCTTTCGCGTCGTGCGGCTGCTCGGAGTCGACGAAGACACGGCAACGGCCTACGTGTCGGCCGCGTATCCCACGCGGCGGGACCGCTCGCTGCTCGCCGTGCCGCTGACCGGCGGAGCTCCCGCTAACCTCACGCCGTCGCCCGGAACGCATTCCGTGGCGCTGGCTCCCACGAACGCCGCGTTCGTCGACACCTATTCCACCTTGAACGATCCGCCGCAAACCGAACTCATTTCGCTGCTCGCAGGGACGAAGGCGATTCTTGCGCCCCGCAATGAATCGCTGCGCGAACAGTTGCTGCGGGTGCAAACCCTGTCGGTCGATTCGGCATACGGCAAACTCGACGCGTACATGATTCGGCCAGCGCAATTCGATCCGGCGCGCAGGTATCCGGTCGTCGTGTACGTGTACGGCGGCCCGGAGCTGCCTACGACCGCGGACGCATTCGGCTACATGCTGGGTTTGTACCAGCAGCTGCTCGCGCGGCGCGGTTTCATCGTCTTCAGCATCGATGGACCGGCATCGCAGATCGACGATGAGGCCCACGTGCGTCTGCTCTATCACAACTTAGGCGCGGGTTCGCTGCTGGGCCAGGAAATAGGCGCGGCATACCTGCGATCGCTGCCGTACGTCGACGGATCGCGCATCGGCATCTGGGGATGGAGCTTCGGAGGATACGAAACGGCGTACGCGCTTACGCACTCGGCTTCGTTCAAAGCCGGCGCTGCCGGTGCTCCGGTTACCGATTGGCGTTTGTACGACTCAATCTACACCGAGCGTTACATGGGCTCGCCCCAGGACGATCCCAAAAGCTACGACGCCGCGTCCGTCATCGCTGCGGCGGCAGCTCTGCGCGGCGCGCTTCTAGTCAGCCAGGGGACGGCAGACGATAACGTGCATATGGCCAACAGCATTGCATTGCTGCACGCGCTCATTGCCGCCGACAAGCCGAACGTCGATTTCATGCCGTATTCGGGCGAGCGCCACGGATTCACGGCTCTGTCGGACTTGCGCCGCCTGTACGAATCGATGCTGGACTGGTGGTCGGTGCACCTGTAGGTTACTGCCAGCGATCCACGATCGCCTTAGCGAGTTTTGCCATCAGCACTTGCGCGGAGTTGTCGGCGGTCCAGCTCTGGTCGGCGTTGTCGTAGGTGAACGCTGAAATAATAATCGGTCCGTTGCGGGCGTATACGATCCCCACGTCGTTACGGACGTCGTCGAGCGCTCCGGTTTTGTTGGCGACTTCGAGATTGCCCAAATAGCGAGGAATGGCGTCGCGGTCGGACTGATTTTTGAGCATATTCAGCGCCGTGGCGCACAGCGTACGGTCACTCTGAGAAGGTACGGACGCTGAACCCGGCGCGGCAAGGTCGCACGTTGCAAAGCGCTGCATCACCTGCGCCATCTCGCGCGCGGTCGTCTTGCCGAGGCCAAAACGTTTTTGATCCGCCGGTACCGCGCCGATCGGCGGTTTGAAAACCTTTTTGTAGAGCCACGTGTCGCGCAGGCCCATCCACTGAATGCGCGCGTCGATATCGGCAAGTCCCAAACGATCGATGACCAAATTGGTCGCCGTGTTGTCGCTCACGACCACCATCATGCTCAGCGCATCCTTGAGCGTAAGGGTGAGCGGCGTATCGAAAAGGCTCAAAACGCCGGATCCGGGTACCTGATCGGCCTTGGTCATCGTGAGGTCGTCGCTGAAGCGCACTCTGCCGGCTTGAACTTGTTTGAGCGCCTCGAAGAGAACCGTGAGTTTGATGACCGAGGCCGTGGGCACGGGCGTGTCCGCATCGACGCCGACCGTTCTTCCGCTGCGTAAGTCCACCGCGTAAAGCGCAACTTTTCCGCGGTGCGCGGCTGCGAGCGCGCGCAGCTGTGACTGCAGCGCCGTATCGTTCTGCGCGGCCGCCTGACCGCAAAACACGAACAAGAGTGCGAGCGCGAGCGCGCCGGCTATTGCGATTCGGGGAAAAGCCTTCAGCCCAGACATTGTGCATGCTTTCGCCGGATGCGCGAACTGTGCCGCTTCGCGCACGTTCGGCGTGCCTAACATCGGGATTCGGAAGGGCTCGCAGTCGATTGGCGGCAAGCCGTTTCGCAATGAACGATACTCCGCAGAACCGGCCGCCGGTTCCGCCCTTTAAAGTCGTCGTCGACACGCCCGGCTGGCGCAAGGTCAGACCGCGCATCCCAGACACGCCGCAGCGGCGACACCTCGAGCGCCAGCGTCGCGTGCGGGAGATCGTGTTTGGAGCCAAAGACGGCATTCTGACGACGATGGGCGTGGTTACCGGCGTAAGCGTAGCATCCGGCGGCCGCGTCGCGGTATTGGTCGGTGGTCTGGTCGCGCTCATCGCGGGCGCATTGTCGATGTCGGTCGGCCAGTACCAGGGCGCAAAATCCGAGCGCGAGGTCGTACAGGCATCCATTGAAATGGAACGCCGCGAAATGGAGCAGAATCCGCAGGACGAATTCGCCGAGCAAGTCGCCTACTACAAGCTCAAGGGCTTTAGCGCCGACGAAGCCCATCTCATCGTTTCCCGGCTTGCCAAGAATCCCGAAATCTATCTCTACGAGATGATGCGCGACGAATTCGGCATCGATCCGCGCATCGCCGAATCCTCCGACGTTACGCCGGCAGTTTCGATGGGGCTGTCGTACGCTGCGGGATCGCTCATTCCGATCTTGCCGTACTTCTTTGCTCCGGTTGCCGGACGCACCGTGGTGATTGCGAGCGTGGCGCTGGCGCTTGCGGGGCTGTTCGGCATCGGCGTCTACGCGGGTTCGCTCACGTCGCGAAACCGGTGGCTGCGCGGCTTGGAAATCGCGCTGTACGGTTCGATCGTGTTCGTGCTGTCCTTCGTTGCCGGACATTTCATTCCGGTGCTCTTCGGCCAGCGCCCACAAGGTTTTTGATTCGGCGCGGTACCCAAAAAAAGACGCGGCCGTTGCCGGCCGCGCGTTACATGAAATAAAGACGGATTAGCGTTTCGAGGGCTTCTTGGCCGCTTTCATTTTGGCGGCTTTTTTGTTGGAATGTTTCGATTTCTTGACCTTGTGCGAAGTCTTCTTGATCTTAGAAGTCTTGGCCGCTTTGACCGACTTGTGGGCCGTTGCAACCGATTTGGAAGCGGCGGCTTTGGTCGTGGTCTTGACTGCGTGGGTCTTCGCCGGAGCAGCGGCCATGGCCGTGCCCGTCAACAGAAACGCCGACGCGAGAATAGACGCGAGGAATTTGTTCACAGTGCAATCCTCCTTTCTTCAAAGGTCTGCTTGCAATACGAGTATCGCACCGGGGTAACGCAGGACGAGAGCGTCGCGTTCCAGCGCAGGCCTAGTCTTTTTTTAGAATCTGTAAAGCGTTACTTGGGCTTCCACTTGCCGAGCAACGCCCGGGAAATGACCAAGCGCTGGATTTGTTGAGTGCCTTCGTAAATCTGCGTGATTTTCGCATCTCGCATCATGCGCTCGACCGGATAGTCGACCGAGTATCCGTAGCCGCCGAGCACTTGCACGGCGTCCGTGGTTACGCGCATGGCGACGTCGCCGCATTTGAGCTTGCACATCGCGGCCCACAGCGTGACGTCCGGCGACTCCGCATCGCATTTGCGCGCCGCTTCGTACAGCAGCAGGCGCGCGGCTTCGACGTCGGTTTTCATGTCGGCCAGCATGAACCCCACGCCTTGCTGCTGACCGATGGGTTTGCCGAACGCCATGCGCTCGCGCGCATACGCAGCGGCATGCTCGAGCGCTCCGCTGGCGATGCCGAGCGCCTGCGCGGCGATGCCGGGACGCGATTTGTCCAGCACCTTCATCGCGATCTTGAAACCTTCTCCCGGGTTTCCGATCAGATTTTCCGCCGGCACGCGGCAATCGTCGAAAACCAGCTCGACCGTGGGCGACCCGCGGATGCCCATTTTCTTCTCGGGCTTGCCGACTTTGAAACCGGGGAACGTTTTTTCGACGATGAAGGCGCTGATGCCGGCGGGGCCTTTCTGGGGATCGGTAACGGCAAATACGCACACCACGTCGGCCACGCTGCCGTTGGTGATCCAAATCTTTTGGCCGTTCAGGACGTACTCGTCGCCCTTTTTCTCCGCACGCGCGCGCATGGAACCGGCCGCATCGGAGCCGCTGCCGGCTTCGGTGAGCGCGTACGCGGCGATCCATTCTCCGCTGGCGAGCTTGGGAAGGTACTTGTGCTTTTGCTCTTCGCTGCCGCCGATGAGAATCGGCAGCATTCCCAGCTCCTGCACGGCGACGATCAGCGAGCTCGAGGCGCACGCTTTGGCAATCTCCTCCACCACCTTGACGTACGTGGAAAACGTACCGCCCAGGCCCCCGTATTGCGCCGGGATCGGAATGCCGAGCAAGTCGTTCTCGGCAAACAGCGCGCGTATGTCCTGCGGATACTCGCCGCGCTCGTCGATTTCCGCGGCGCGAGGCGCGACTTTTTCGGCGACGAGCTCGCGCACGGCATCGAGGATCAGCGCCTCTTCGTCCGGCGAGGGGTGATGAGGGCTGGCGACGGCCATTCTTTGCGGCTCCTATGGCGTGCTTGGGCACAAAAACTTCGAGGAGCGTGGGGCGGGACCCCGCGTGCCGCCCATAGCATATCCTCGCTGGTATGGACAAAGTCGTTTCTTCGTGCGCCCTGGCGGTGCAAGACATTGCCGGCGGCGCGTCCATTGCGGTGGGCGGTTTCGGCCTCAACGGCATTCCGCACAATCTCATCTCCGCGCTGCTCGAACAGGGCGCGACCGATCTGGTGACGGTGTCCAACAATTGCGGCGTGGACGGCTGGGGCCTTGGGGTGCTGCTCGACGCGGGCCGCATCAAGCGCACGACGAGCTCGTACGTCGGCGAAAACCGCGAGTTCGAACGGCAATATCTGCAAGGACTGCTCGAAGTCGAATTGGTTCCCCAAGGTACGCTGGCCGAGCGTCTGCGCGCGGGGGGCTGCGGCATCCCGGCATTTTACACGCCCGCGGGTGTGGGAACGCAGGTCGCGCAGGGCGGTTTGCCGTGGAAGTATGCACCGGACGGCTCGATTGCAAAAGCTTCGCCGAAAAAAGAAACGCGCACGTTCGGCGGCCGCGAATACGTGCTGGAAGAAGGCATCGTCTGCGACTTCGCTCTGGTGCGCGCCAGCGTGGGAGACCGGCACGGCAACCTGGTTTTTCACAAAGCCACGCGCAACTTCAACCCGCTGTGCGCCATGGCCGGCAAAATAACGATTGCGGAAGTGGAAGTGCTCGTCGGGCCCGGAGAAATCGATCCCGAACACGTGCATCTGCCGGGCATTTTCGTGCAGCGCGTGGTGCAAGTCGGAGCGGAAGGCAAACGCATCGAACGGGTCACGGTTCGCTCGCGCGAGCGTCAAGATGCGGCAGGAGGACGGTAAATGGCACTGACCCGCGCCCAATTGGCTGCCCGCGTCGCGAGCGAATTGCGCGACGGCGAATACATCAACCTTGGCATCGGACTGCCCACGCTCATTCCCAATTACGTCCCGCACGGAGTGACCGTGGTGCTGCAAAGCGAGAACGGAATCTTGGGGATGGGTCCGTATCCGTACGAGGGGCAGGAGGATCCGGACCTGATCAATGCCGGCAAAGAAACGGTGACCGTGCTGCCGGGCGCGGCGTTTTTCGATTCGTCGCTTTCATTCGGCATGATTCGCGGAGGTCACATCGATCTCGCAGTGCTCGGCGCGATGCAAGTTTCCAAAGACGGCGACCTGGCCAATTGGATGATCCCGGGAAAAATGGTCAAGGGCATGGGCGGCGCGATGGATCTGGTGCACGGTGCCAAGTACTTGATCGTGATGATGGAGCACGTTGCCAAAGGCGGCGCGCACAAGATCGTCGAGCAGTGCGATTTACCGCTGACCGGCAGGCGCGTCGTCGACCGCATCGTCACCGACATGGCGGCGATCGACGTCACGCCGCAAGGCTTAGTGCTGCGCGAAGTCGCGCCCGGAGTGAGCGTCGACGAAGTGCGTGCCGCAACCGGTGCGGCGCTGCTCACGCCCGAGCAGCCGCGCACCATGCAGATTGCGTACGCGCAGTAATTTCACATCGCTTCGGCTTGAGCGAACGTCACGCCGCTGCCCGCGATTCGCATGGCGGCGAAGGCGACCAGCAGCAGCGTTTCGCTCAAGCTGACCGCAACGGCCGCTGCCGTGGCCGCCAGCGGTTGGCGCACAAACACGAGCGTAACGATGCCCGCGATGGCGGGAGGCGCGGCCATGATGTACGTGAGCAGGGCGCGCATCATCGCCAGCGGACCGCGCTGATCGATTGTGGACGGGAACAGCGCGTATAGCGCGAGTCCGACGGCGCGCAGGTACAGCACTGCGGCGATCCCGAGCGGGATACCGCAGGCCGCAATTAGCGGGCTGCGCGCGGCGACGGACCAACCAACGATGCTCGCGCAGATGCATGCCGCCAAGCGCCACGACGTGCCCACCACCCATGCCAGCAGCCGCGTCCACAACGGATCGGGTCCGATCCACCATAGGGGCTTGCGCAGATCGCCTTCGAGCCCGATCGCCGAGCTCATCGCGGCAAATACGACAATCATGTTGGTTGCGACGGCTGCGAACGTGACGCTCTCCATCAGCGGATGGCGCGAAGCCGCGGCGATCGTTCCGAAAATCGCTCCGATCGCAACGCAAACCGCGGCGCCCAAATAGAACGTCCGCTGCATCGAGGGCGATCGCAGGAATGCCACCCATTCCTTCCAGACAATGGTCCAAGGGCCGCGCAATGCGTCGGCATATCCGGCGGACGCACCGGCATTGCGTGGGCGCTCGTACGAATGCGCCATGACCAGCGCGGCGCCCGGGCCGCGCTTTTGCTTTTCACGAAATGCAAGCACCCGCAGCGAGGCTGCATAGAGATCGGGATAGAGTCCTGCGCCGCACGCGTACGCGCCCGCCACGATTACCACGCCGAAGGCGTACAGCGCGGCCAGTGCCGCGGCGTTTGCGTTCAGCAGCTGATCGATCGCCGTGCCTGCGCCAAGCCGTTCGATACCCTGCGCAAACGGGCTGGGTGCAAGCAGACTTGCCAGCAGTATCAACGTGGGGCAAACTCCGATGACCGTTATCGCACCGGCTAAACCTTGTGCCGTCGCAGAGCCCGCTACCGAGCGAAACTTCAGAAACGGAACAGCCAGGCCTGCAGCGATCGCCGTTCCGCCCAAGGTTGCCAGCGCGATACCGATGGTGCTCCCCCTGCGCGAAAACAGCAGCGCGTACAGCAGTACGGTGAACAGCATCCTGGCCATGCTCATCGCGCAGCGCCGCAGTTGCAGCCATATGGCGACGGTGCGCTCGGAAATGGATGAGCCGGTCAGAAAGCGCGCGTCGGCCGGCGATGAAAACGCGCGCACGATGCCCGACGCGGCGCCGTACGCCATCACCCCGAGCAGCGTAACGTAGGCGAACATGGCTGCGGCGGCATACGGTTCCGGAAAGGCGCTCATCGCGGTTTGAGGTCGGCGGTGAGCACGTGAGACGGCAACGGCGCAGAAATACGCGATCGCGATCACGTACACCAGCAGGCGTCCGGGCGAACGCAGCGTCACTCGAACGCGGTTGACGATTTGCCTGAACTCCAAATAGGACAGAGCGCGCAGATCGTGGATCATACGCGCTATTGCGTCAGTTCGAGGAACAAGTCTTCGGCGCTGGCGTTCGTACCCGAGCGCGCCTGCAATTCTTGGAACGTGCCGCTTGCAACGGTTCGGCCGTTCTTGAGGATGACGACGCGATCGCACGCCGCTTGCGCCTGTTCGAGCATGTGCGTACTGATAACGATGGCGGTGCCGCCGGCGCGCATGCCCGCGACGATTTCGCGCAGTTCGCGCTGTCCGAGCGGATCGAGGCCGACCATCGGCTCGTCCAGCAGAATGACCGGCGTACCGGCAAGAACCGTGGCGGCGACCAGCGTTTTTTGCCGCATGCCTTTTGAAAGCGCGGCGCCGAGCGTGTCGCGTTGCCCGGACATCATGAACCGGTCCAGCAGCGAACGCGCGCGCTCCTCCCAGCCTGCGCCCAAACGGCAGCTCTTCGCGACGAACACCATGTGCTCCCAAACGGTGAGCATCGGGTAGACGTCGGGCGTTTCGGGAATGAGCGCGATCGTTTGGCCGCGCGCCGACGGCAGCTGCGCACCGTTCCACGTAAACGTTCCGGCGTCCGGACGGACCAAACCCGCGGCGCACAGCAAGGTCGTGCTTTTGCCCGCGCCGTTGGGGCCCAGCAGTCCGACGATTTCTCCTCGGGCAACCTGGAACGAGACGCCGTCCACCGCGGTCTGTTTGCCGTACCGCTTGACCAAACCGGAAATCTGCAGCACTTGACGATGCGCGAGCGCGCTTACGGCCAGGCCGCAACGGCGCGGGTTTCGTCGCGAAATTGCTTATGATACAACCGCGCGTACGGGCCGCCGCGCGCGAGCAACTGCGCGTGGGTCCCGCGCTCGACGACGCGGCCGCCTTCGATGACGAAGATGACGTCGGCGGAGAGAACGGTGGAGAGCCGGTGCGCGATCACCAGGCTCGTTCTGCCGCGCATGAGCGGCACGAGCGCAGCCTGAATGGCGGCTTCGTTGTGCGAATCCAGCGAACTGGTGGCTTCGTCGAGGATGAGTATCTTGGGATTCTTGAGCAGGACGCGCGCGATTGCCAGCCGCTGGCGTTCGCCGCCCGAGAGCTTGTGGCCGCGCTCGCCGACGACCGTATCGTAACCCGCGGGGAGCGACGCGATGAAGTCGTGAATGTTCGCCGCCCGCGCGGCGGCATGCAGCTGTTCGTCGGTCGCCTGCGGGGCAGCGTAGCGCAAATTGCCGGCGATCGTATCGTGAAACAAGTACGTTTCCTGCGTCACGATGCCGATGTCGCGCCGCAGCGATTCCAGCGTGAGCGTGCGCACGTCGTGTCCGT
Organism: Vulcanimicrobiota bacterium; assembly: GCA_963777315.1. Classification (GTDB taxonomy): domain Bacteria; phylum Vulcanimicrobiota; class Vulcanimicrobiia; order Vulcanimicrobiales; family Vulcanimicrobiaceae; genus CAVYEM01. Next base: position 365,914 of record CAVZQC010000001.1, on the reverse strand, counting down.
CGATCGATATGCTGCCGCTTTGCGGATCGTAAAAGCGCGGCACGAGCTGGGTGATCGTCGTCTTGCCCGCTCCCGACGGCCCCACGAACGCGGCAACCTGTCCCGGTTCCACGTGCAGACTCACGCCGTCGAGCACGCGGCGATCGCTAGCGTACGCGAACGTGACGTCTTCGAAACGGATGTCGCCGGCGACTGCAGGCAGCGCTGCCGCTGCGGGCGGATCGTACTGTTCGGTGGTCATGTCCAAATAGTCGAAGATGCGTTCGAACACGGCCAGCGCGCTGACGATCTGGACCTGAATGCCGGCAAGAGAAGCCGCCGGTCCGTACAGCCGGCTTTGTATGTAGGTAACGAACGCCACCACGACGCCGACCGCAATCGAGCCGCTCAAGGCGAGCCAGCCGCCGCCCAGCCAAACGATCGCGGGTCCGATGATGACCATTGCGGTGATCGCCGCAATGAACCAGCGCCCGACCATCGCCAGGTTCACTTCCAAATCCATGAGCTGCGTGCCGGCACGGTAGAAGCGCGCCTTTTCGTAGGCTTCGCGGGCGAACGACTTGATGAGCGTGATGCCCGAGATCGAAAGCGTCTCCTGCGTGATCGACTCGATCTCGTCGCGCTTCTCGCGCGTCTTGCGGCGAATCTCGTACATGCGCCGGCCCACCGGCGCGAGCGGCAGCACCATCAGCGGAACGATCGCAATCGAAAGCAGCGCCAAGCGCCAGTTCCAAACGAACATCCATACTGCCGTCGTGCCGATCGTCACGATGTTCGTGAGAATCGACGTGAGCGTTCCGGTGACCACGTTGTCGATGTTGTCGACGTCGTTGGAAACGCGGTTCATGATTTCGCCGGTTTTCGTGCCGGTGAAGAACCCCAGCGGCATCTTGTGCAAATGCGAAACCAGACTCGTCCGCATGTCCCGCATGATGCCTTCGCCGACGATCGAATTCAGATAGCCTTGCAAGACGCTCAAAAACATCGTGAGCACCGCGGCTGCCAGCATGCCGCCCACGTCGAGCGCGAGTTCGCGGAAGCTGTGATGCGGAATTGCCCGATCGATGACGTGGGCAATGAGGTACGCCGGCGCCAGCCCGATGACCGCGGCGAGCACGATGCACGCCAGCACGATGCTCTGCTGTTTCCAGTACGGAGCAAACAGCGCGCCGATTCTGCTCCAATCGACGCGCTTGTGAACCTGCGGCTTGTCGGGCCGGTACATGTTGGACCACATGAGCCCGTGGCCGCCAATCATGATTGTATCGTGGTCCGGAACAGGCTAGTGAGGAACGGTCGTTTGATGCAGCGTGACCTTGTTGCCCTCGGGATCGTCGAACGAGGTCAGCCTGCACACCGGGGTGTCGTAAATTTCACCGGCTTCGATGCCTTTGGATCGCAGGTCCGAGCAGATTTTCTCGATGTCGTCGACTTCGAACGCGACCCCGCCGCAGGGCGCGGTCTCGAGCCACTGCGTAGTCATGACCGAGAACCAGCCGCTGCCCACTTTTGCCTCGTCGTACTTGAGGACGTCTTCTTCGACGTACGGCCCGGAGAACTCGAGCCCCAGCACGTCGGCGTAGAACTTGCGCAGCGCCGCAACGTCCTGCGCAGAGTACGCCGTGAATGCAATGTCTTTTACCATGTCGTACCTCTTTTCGGTTATTTTTTGCCGTTGCGAATGGAAGCGAGCTCTTTGAAGAGCTTTTTCCTTGTCGTTCAGATCGGTGGGCAGCTGGCCGATGATGCGCACGTACTGATCGCCCATGCCGCCGTTGCGCACTTTCGGCATGCCTTTGCCGGCCAGCCGCAACAGCCGGTTGTTTTGCGTGCCGGCCGGAATCATCATCGTGACTTGTCCGCCCATGGTGGGGACTTTGACTTCGCCTCCCAGCACCAGGTCGTACATGCTGATGGGCATGTCGACGTACAAATCGTCGCCCTTGCGTTTATAGGTCGGGTCGTCGAGCAGTTTGACGATCAAGAACAAATCGCCGTTCGGACCGCCGGCGACGCCCGCGCCGCCCTGGCCTGCAAGGCGAATGCGCTGGCCTTCGGCGATGCCTTTAGGGATCGTTACTTCAAACTTTTTGGTGGAAAGAAGGCGTCCGGTTCCGTGGCACTGCACGCACAGGCTGCCGCGATCCGTTCCGGTGCCGGCGCAGCGCGGGCAGACGTCTTCGAGCTGCAGCGATACCGATTTCTTTCCGCCGTCGTACGCATCGCGCAGCGAAAGCTCGATCGTCGTCTCCAAATCCTGGCCGCGCTGCGCAAACCCGGTGGTTTGCGCCGTGTTGCGCCGTCCTATTCCCGAGAAAAACATGTCGAAGAAGTCGGAAAACCCGCTGGGGCCGCCGGCGCCGGCCGCGCCTCCCAGGTCGTTGAAGTTGAAGTTGAACGTTTCGCTTTGCTGGTTGCGGTAGCGGCGCTGCTGTTCGGCCTGGCGCGCGGCTTGCTGCCAGTCGCTGCCCAGCATATCGTATTTGCGGCGCTTCTCGGGATCGCCCAAAACTTCGTACGCTTCTTGGATCTCCTTGAACCGCTCTTCCGATTCTCGTTGATTGTTGGGATTGGCATCGGGATGCCATTTGCGCGCGAGCTTGCGGTATGCGGACTTTATGTCTTTCTCGGGCGCATTCTTAGGAACGCCCAGAAGCTGATAGTAATCCTTGTAGTTCATGCAGCAGCCCGTGGGCGCAGCGTTTTAAACCTGCGCTGCCGCATTTTGAACGACGATCACTTTGGCCGGGCGCAGCAGCTCCTCACCCAACGTGTAGCCTTTTTGCGCTTCCTCGAGAACCGTGTCGTCTTCAAGGCCCGGCGCCGGCTGCGTTCCGATTGCTTCGGCCAGGCTGGGGTCGAATTTCGTGCCCTTGACGGAGATCGGTTTGACGCCTTCCATGCCCAAAACCGCTTCGAAGCCCTTGAGCGTTTGCTGCACGCCGTTGCGAAGAGCGCCGGCGCTGGCATCTTCGTATGCGAGCGCGCGCTCCAGATTGTCGAGCACGGGCAAAAAGCTTTTGAGCAGCTCCCTTCTGCCGGAATCGGCAATGTCGCGGAACTGACGCTCGATGCGTTTCTTGTAGTTTTCGAAATCGGCCATGGCGAGCAGAAACTTTTTGTAGTTCTCGTCCGCCCGAGAGTTGGCCGCGTCGAGTTGCGCGGCGAGATCGTCGGCCTGCGCCAAAGGCGTGCGACCGTCGTCGGCGGCGCCGGGAACGTCGGCTTGCGTTACGTATTCGTCTTGCATGTTTCTCTTCAATAAGCGGTCGCTTTCGGCGGCAGCGGTTTGGGCGTAAAACCCGGTGCCGGTGGATTGGACCGGGTTTTACGCTCCGAAGCGCCGCGCCGAAAGGCGCTGCTTATTTTGCTTCCTTGAATTCGGCGTCGATAACGTCTTCGGCCGGTTCGCCGGGCTGCGCGCCGCTTTCCGGTTCCGCGTGCGCGCCGGCCGCTTCGCCGTCTTGCGCGCCGTTGCTACCGGCGGCGGTCTTCTGGTAGAGCAGTTCGGCCATCTTGTAGCTGGCTTGCTGCAGGCGCTCGACGGCGGGCTTGACTTCGCCGACCGTGCCGTTTTCGCTGATCTGCTTGAGCTCGGCCAACGCGCTTTCTACTTCACCACGCGCACCGGGATCGAGTTTGTCGCCGACCTCCTTGAGCGACTTCTCGGTCGAATAGATCAAGCTGGAGGCTTGATTGCGGACTTCGGCCTCTTCGCGTTTGGATTTGTCGGCAGCCGCCTGAAGCTCTGCGTCTTTGACCATTCGCTCGACTTCGTCTTTGCTCAGATTCGTCGAAGCGGTAATCGTGATCGCCTGCTCCTTGCCCGTGCCCAGGTCCTTCGCGCTCACGTTGACGATGCCGTTGGCGTCGATGTTGAACGACACTTCGATCTGCGGTACGCCGCGCGGCGCCGCGGGAATGCCTTCGAGCCGAAAGCGTCCCATCGTCTTGTTGTCGACGGCCATCGGCCGCTCGCCCTGGAGCACGTGGATGTCGACGGACGTCTGGCCGTCTTCGGCGGTGGTGAAGACTTGCGACTTTTTGGTAGGAATGGTCGTGTTGCGCTCGATGAGCGTGGTCATTACGCCGCCCAACGTTTCCAGACCCAGCGAAAGCGGCGTTACGTCCAGCAGCACGACGTCGCGGACTTCCCCCGCGAGCACGCCGGCTTGAATCGCAGCTCCCACCGCGACGACTTCGTCGGGATTGACCGACAGATTGGGCTCTTTGCCCGTGAGCTTGCGAACCAGTTCTTGTATGACGGGCATGCGGGTCGAACCGCCGACCATGACGACTTCGTCGATCTTCGAGATGTCGATCTTGGCATCCGCGAGCGCGTTTTTGAACGGCTGGACGCAGCGATCCGTCAAGTCGCTGGTGAGTTCTTCGAACTTGGCGCGCGTGAACGTGAAGTCCATGTGCTTGGGACCGTTCTGATCTGCGGTGATGAACGGCAGGTTGATGCTCGTCTGAACGACCGAACTGAGTTCGATCTTGGCTTTTTCAGCGGCTTCGGTCAGGCGCTGCATGGCTTGCTTGTCGCCGCTGAGATCGATGCCTTGCTCTTTGCGGAACTCCGTCACGAGCCATTCCACGATGCGGTGATCGTAGTCGTCGCCGCCCAAATGGGTGTCGCCGTTGGTCGACTTGACTTCGAAGACGCCGTCGCCGACTTCGAGGATCGAAACGTCGAACGTGCCGCCGCCCAGATCCCATACCAAAATCGTTTCGTTGCCTTTTTTGTCCAAGCCGTACGCCAGCGCTGCCGCCGTCGGCTCGTTGATGATGCGCAAAACTTCCAGACCGGCAATCTTGCCGGCGTCTTTGGTCGCTTGACGCTGCGCGTCGTTGAAGTACGCAGGAGTGGTGATGACCGCTTTGGTGACGCGCTCGCCCAAGTAATTGCTGGCGTCGTTGACGAGCTTTTGGAGAACCATCGCGGAGATCTCTTGCGGCGTGTAGTCTTTGCCGTCGATCTTGATGCGATAGTCGCCTTCGCCCATATGACGTTTGATCGAGGAGATCGTGCGATCGGGATTGGTGATTGCTTGCCGTTTGGCCAGTTGCCCCACCAAACGTTCGCCGGTTTTCGTAAATGCCACGACCGACGGCGTGGTGCGCGAGCCTTCCGCGTTCGCGATGACGGTGGGCGAAGAGCCCTCCATCACGGCGACGACCGAGTTGGTCGTGCCCAGGTCGATTCCGACCACTTTTGCCATGAAGTTGTACCTCTTTCCGAACCCGTGGACCAGCTGTTGTTTGCCCCAAACCGCGAATGAAATGCGCGCGTAGGAGACAATGAGCCTTGCCGCTTACCGGGCTGCAAGGATAGTTACGTGCCGGTTATAGTACGGCATCGCTATCTTAATGTTCCAATGAGTTGAACAGATTCCGCCGCGGCCGAGTTGCAAGGGTCGCCTTCCCGAGCGGGGGACCGGCAGGCGCCGGTCCCCGGGAAGTTTTAGGGGCCCTGCTGGTCGCCGGGCTGCTCGTCTGGGGGCTGCTGGTCCTGCGGCTGCTGGTAACTCGTGCCTGCCGGCCGCGACCCGAGGGTGACCTGCACGAGGCGTTTTGTCCCCTGCGACCATATCTCGAGGGTTATTTTGTCGCCGCTGCGCAGCTTGCCGATGGCGTTTTGGAGGTCGCGGACGTTGTTGTAGGCCTTGCCGTTCAACTTGAGGATGACGTCCCCCGGATTGATGTTCGCTCGATCGGCGGAAGAGCCGCTGATGACTTGCGCCACCCCGACGCCGCCCTGATCGCGGTAGCCGGTCTGGTTGCGGAAGCCTTGCGTGATCGGCGCCAGGCCCACGCCCAAAAACGCCTGCACAGGCGGCTCGGTAATGCCCGGGTGCGCGATCATCTGATCGACCACGCGTCTGACGGTATTGGACGGAATCGCAAAGCCGATGCCTTCGGCGCCGCCGCGCAAGGTGGACTGGTTGACGCCGATGACTTCACCGTTCGCGTCGACCAGCGGGCCTCCGGAGTTGCCCGGATTGATCGGCGCCGAGGTCTGCAGCAGGCCTTTGAACGTCAGCGTTTGACCCGTTTCGGTCGTGATTGGTTCGCTGCGGTTGAATGCGGAAACGACGCCCACCGTCACGCTTTGCTGCAGCTCGTAAGGTTCACCGATTGCGATTGCCCATTGGCCTTGCTGCAGCTTGTCGGAATCGGCCAACGCCAGCGGCGGCGGCAAATTCTTGGTATCGACGTGAATGATGGCAAGATCGGCGCCGATGTTCGCCGACACTAAATGCGCGTTCGCGTGGGTGCCGTTGGGAAACGTCACCGTGATATTGCTGACCTGCGCGCCCGAAATCGGCGGCCGCACGACGTGCGCGTTGGTGACGATATCACCCTTGGTGTTGTACACGAATCCCGATCCGGAGGCTTTGCCGCGGTACGGCTGCACGATTCCGGGTCCCTGCTGGCCGAAAAACTGCTGCAGGAAGGGATCCACCGGGATGTACTGCTTTCCATTGACCGTAATCGTAATGGCGACTACGGCGGGCTTGGCGCGTTTGACCGCGCTGACGATCCGGTCTTGGTCGCTGCCTCCGGTGAGCGGAGCGGCGCTGACCGCAGGCGGAGTGTTATTCGGGCCGGCGATGTTCGAAAAGTGGGTGCTCGCATAGAGCATCATCACGAACGAGCCGACGACTGCGCCCACCAAAGCGACGATGGCCGTGGGCAATGCGCGATTTCTCAACATTCCTCAACTTAATGGAGCGAACGCCCCTGGAAACGGCAGGTGCCGTAAAGAATGGGCGGTATGGCGATTTCTACCCTGCGCGCGTAAAAAAGTAGCGCCCGCAGCCCTTAGGATTTGATGAGAAGCCTGCCGCCCGGCTGAGCCGAAGGGCCGTCGGAAATAATCAGACCGTCGAGCATTCGAAGCACTCGCGCGGCATGGGAAGCGACGTTTTCGTCGTGCGTCACCATGATGATCGTGTGCCCGGCCCCGCTGAGCCTGCCGAACAGCGCGAGGATCTCGGCGCTCGTTTTGGAGTCGAGATTGCCGGTGGGCTCGTCGGCGAGCAGCACGGCCGGATCGTTGACGAGTGCGCGGGCTATCGCCACGCGCTGCTGCTGCCCTCCGGAGAGCTCGCTGGGCTTGTGGCGGCCGCGATCGGCCAGCCCGACCTCGGCAAGTTGCCGCATCGCGGCCGCGTTGCGTTCCTTTGCGCTCACGCCCGCGTAGAAGAGCGGCAGAGCGACGTTTTTGGCCGCGTCCGTGCGCGCGAGCAGGTTGAAACCTTGGAAAACGAAGCCAAGCTTTTTCAAACGAATCTGCGCGAGCTGGTTGTCGTCCAAATTGGAAACGTCGGCGCCGTCGAGCAAATACGTGCCCGTCGTCGCGCGGTCCAGACATCCCAGCACGTTCATCAGCGTCGATTTGCCCGAACCCGACGGCCCCATTATCGCTAGATACTCGCCCGCTCGAATCGTAAACGACACACCTGCCAGCGCCTGCACCTGCAGCGTGCCCGAAGAATATGTTTTGGTTACGTCCCGGACTTCGATGACGCAGCGCGCATCACTCATAGCGCAGCGCTTCGATGGGGTCGAGCTGGGCGGCGCGATATGCGGGGTACGTGCCGAACGCCAACGTGACGAAGATCGTGAACGCGGCGGTGATGAGCAGCGACTGCGCCCAAGGCAGCGGCGCAGCGTAACCGGTCAGCTTGACGATCGCCAGCGAATTGACCGCCCCGCCTATCGCCAGTCCAAGCAGCATGCCGATCGCGCATCCCAGCCCGCACAGCATCAAGCCCTCGATAAAGAACTGCAGCAGAATCTGCCCGCGGCGCGCGCCGATGGCTTTGCGGACGCCGATTTCGCGCGTGCGCTCCGTTACCGACACGAGCATGATGTTCATGATGCCGATGCCGGCGACCAGCAGCGAAACCGCGCCGATGAAGCCAACCGCAATGGTCATCACGCCGAATATCCCGTCGATCCCTTTGGTCAGCTGCGCTTTGTCGAAAGTGGTGTACTGCAGGCGCGCGTTGCCGTGCAGATCGCGCATCTTGGCGATGACCGCCACTTCGGTCATCGCTAGCTGCCCCGCGTCCCGTACGATGATGCGGGCCGATCCGACGCGGTCCCCGTGCAGATACTGCTTCATCACCGTGGTGTACGGCGCGTATACGTCGCCTCCGAAGCTGAAGTTCAGCAACCCGCTGCGGGGCGGCGCGAGCACGCCTACGACGACGTACCGGTGGACGCCCGCATAAATGCTTTCGCCTAGCGGGTCGCCGCCGGGCGCAAATAATTTGCGGTACGCGCGGTCGGAGATGACGCAAACGTTCGTGGCGCCGTCGACGTCCTCGTCGCTCAAGCGGCGGCCGAACTGCAGCGGCGAATCGTTGATAGGCTGCGCCGCGTCGCCCGTAATGAAGTAGCGCGCCTGCTGGTGGCCATGCCGTACGAGATCGTTTGCGCCCATCAGCGGGATTGCCGCGGTGACGTTGGGAACGCCGGCCAGTGCGACGAGATCCGAGCGCGTTACCATCGCGCGTTCGACGTTTGCCTGCGTCGGATTGGGCTGCAGGAAAAACGAATCGTCAGACATGCTTCCCAAGGCGCCTCCCACGGCGCCCGCCATGCTCTTGCCCAATACTTGAATGGCGATGACCGCACCCACGCCGATAATCAGCCCGGTGATGGTCAGCAGCGAGCGCACCTTGTTTGCCAGCAGCACGCGCAGCGCCTCGTCCAGGTACATCACGTTCGGCTCACGATCGCAGCGCCTCGATAGGGTCCATTCGGGCGGCGCGCAGCGCCGGATACATGCCGAAGATCGTTCCGACCGCTATCGAAAAACCCAAAGCCAGCGAAACGATCAGCACGTAGGGAATGATGACTGCGCCGAGCTGGTTGCTGATCAGTTGCGCGCCGCCGATCGTCGCCGCCAAGCCCAAGAGCATGCCGGCCCCTCCCCCCAGCAGCGCGAGCAGCAGCGCTTCCATCAGGAATTGCAGCGCGATGTCGTTGCGGCTCGCGCCGATCGATTTGCGGATGCCGATCTCGCGGGTGCGTTCGGTGACGGACACGAGCATGATGTTCATGATTCCGATGCCCGCGACCACCAAAGCGACTCCGCCGATGGCCGACAGCCCGGTACCGATGATGCTCAAGACGTTTTCGAAGGCCTGGATCTGCGATTCGCCGTTTTGGTCGTCGTACTGCGAGCGCGGCCCATGCGCGTGCTGCAGCGCCTTTTTGGTGCTGGCGATCAATTGCGCCACGTCCGATCCGGCGCTGGGATAGATCAGCAGACCGTCCAGCGTGCCGGGCATGATTCGGTGAAAAGTCGTATACGGAATGACGACGGCGTTGCTGCCGGCGAGCGCGTTGAAGAACGAGCCTTGCAGCCGCCGGTACACGCCGGCGACGGTAAAATGCGTGCCGTCGATCGAGATCTCTTTGCCTAGGGGGTCCGCATTGCCGAACAGCTTTTGCGCGACGTCCGCCGTGATCGTCGCAACGCGAGCAGCCGAATCCACGTCGTTTTGGCTGATCTTGCGGCCTTGCGCCATGGGCTGCGTTTCAGGATGGTACGCTCCGTCGGCGCTTACGGGAACGTACTGGGTAGTGTTCCCGTAGCGGACTTGCCAAACGCGCTGGTAATACGGCAGCACTTCGGCCGCCTGATCTCCCAGCGCCGCTGCCACGGCCGTCACGTCGCGAAACTGAATCTGAGCGTACTGCGGATAGTCTTGCGTCGTGTCGACGTACACGAATACCGGCGCGGAACCGAACGATGAGATCGTCGCGCTGATACCGCTGGTTGCGCCTTTGCTGATGCCGAAGACCGCGATGATCGACGCCGTGCCGATGATCATGCCGAGCATCGTGAGAACCGAGCGCGTGCGGTTGCGCCACAGTGCCGCCGCCGCTTCGCCCACGTAGGCCAGCGTTCGCGTCACGAGGCCGAAAGGGGTGCAGCCGAAGGCGCGGGAGTCACGCGAGCGCCGTCTTTGAGCGCAGGCATTTTCTGCGCGACGATCACTTGCCCCGGCGTTATGCCGGCTTGGACGATCGTTACGGCGTCGTTGGACTGCCCGGTGCGAATCCACGTCTTGTGGGCGACGCCCTTGCGAACGACGTACACATAGGACTTGCCGTTGTCGCTGGAAACCGCGTCGTTCGGCACGGTGAGCGCGTTGCGCACGTTGGATGTGAGAATGTCCACGTCGACGGTCATACCGTCTTTGAGGTACTCCGGCGAGCTGTCCAGACGGATGGTCGTAACGACTTGCTTGGCGGTGCTCGACGCGTCCGTCGATTTAATCGCGACGGGATCTATCCGGGCGACGTGCCCTGCGATATGCCGCCCCGGAAAATCCTGGCCCGAAACGATGGCCGGCTGACCGACGCGCACGCTGATCACGTCTTGCTCGTCCACTTGAGCTTTCACGACGTAGACTGCCGGCTTTGGCGATCGTGAACAGCATTTGTCCTTGCGACACGGGGTCGCCTTGCCGAAGCGGAGTAAGCGGATCTCCCGGCTGCGTGGCGACGCTTTGAACGACGCCCGAGAAGGGGGCCGTTACGCGCGTGAACGACAGCTGTTCTTGATTGGCCCGGTTGGTGATTGCCGCCTTTTGCGCAGCGGCCTGCGCGTACTGCACGCTGTTCTCGCCGTAGCCCGTAACGGCTCCGAGCTGCAGCTGGCGCACCGCCTGATCGTACGCGACGCGCGCTTTCTCCAGCGCTGCTTTGTCGGTATCCACCTGATTGCGCGGGATCGCCTTGTTTTCGTACAGGGAAAGATCGGCTTTGTAGACGCGCAGCGCTTCGCCGTAGTCCGCCTTGGCGGTCTGGACCTGCGCCCGATAGGTCACTCGCGCGTTCTGCTCGTTGATGCGCGCCGTGCGAATGTTGGCGACCGCCGACGTGTAGTCGGCCTGCGAGCCCGCAGCCGTGGATTCCAGCGTCGGATTCTCGATGGTCGCCAGCACTTGTCCGGTTGCGACCGCGTCACCGGGTTTGACGTAGATCTGATCGACGTTGCCACCGATGAGCGTGGGTACCGTTGCGGTACGCGGATGCTGGACTACGCCGTTTTCCGGAAGCTTGGTCTGAAAGCTCGACGGGCGAACCGTGAACAACTTGACCGGAACCCCGGCACCCTGCCCGCTGCGGTTGGCGAACTTGGCGACGACGAGGATGGCGGCGATACCTACGATCACGGCCAGCAAAACCGGAAGTCGTTTCAAACCGTATCCTCCTAACGCCTAAAGGTCCGCGACGGCCGACTGCGCGTCGTAGGTTCCCAGAGCGACGCGGAGTTTTACGACGGCGTCGACGTAGGCCACGCGCGCGTCGAAGAGATCGGTTTGCGCCGAAAGCGAAGCTTGCTGCGCGGCCAGCACGTCGGTGAGCGTTTTTATCCCGTGCTCGTACTGGAGCTTGGCGATCCGCGCGGCTTCCAGGGCGTACCGGGTCTCGTCTTGCGCCGACGACAGACTGCGCGAGCGCGGTCTGTGCGCCGCGGTAGGCTTGCCGCACGTCGATCTCCACCTGAATCCGGGTGGCGCCTAAATTGCTGCGCTGAACCGCGATTTGCTCGTCGAGGTTTCGATGGTTCGCCCGCCGTGCGCCCCAATCCCAAAACGGCAGGGTAACGCCCGAAGTGATCCCGACGTTCCAGAACCCCGGTGCACCGCGCGGAACTACCGTCGGCGGCAGGCCGTTCTGCGCGTTGAAGAGATTGAGCTGGTTTTGCTGCAACGCCGCAAGCGTAGGCGAGAATTGGTTGCCGAAGGATGCGAACGTTTGAATTTGCGGAAACAAGTCCGTGTCGGCCGACCTGCGGTTGAGTTGCGCGATGTCGACGCCTTCCTGCGCAGAAACGACGTCGGGCCGGTTTGCGATTGCGGTTGCGACCAACGCGTCGAGAGGCTGCGCGGGCAGCGCGGGCTGCGCGACCTGCTCGGAAACGGCGAACTGAGTGTCCAGCGGCGCGCCGATGAGCTGAGCCAGCGATTCGCGTGAATTTTGGGCGCCCGCCTGCGCGGCTTCCAGCGCGTACCGGCTTTTCTCTTCCTGCGCGTTGGCGCTGAGCACGTCGACTCCGGCGGCAACGCCTGCGCGTTCTTTGGCGCGAGCGATCTCCACGAGGACCTTTTGGTATCCCAAGTCGCCTTCGTCCAGCGCAACGGTTTCCGTTTTGCTCGCCAAATCGTAAAAGCCGTTGGTCACGTCGGTTGCAATTTGATCGCCGATTCGGCGCAGATCCGCCTTGGCTTGCTGGTACGTCTGCTGCGCGACGAGGTTTTGAAAGTGCGATAGGCCGCCGTTGTAGGTGTACTGCGTGCCGATCTGGGCGGTATTTTGCGAGAAGACCGAAGCCTGCGAGGCGCCGATGAGGCCATAAGCGCCTGAATAGTTGGCCGACTTCTGCATTTGATTGGTGAGCTGCCCGTTCAGCGTGGGCAGCGACTGCGAACGCTGCTTCACGTACTGCGCCTGCGCCTGCGCGACGACGCCTTTCTGTTTGGCCACCGCCGGACTCTGATCGATAGCGTAACCGACTGCCTGTGAGAGCGAGAGCGAAAGCAGAAGGAAGATCGTCAAGTTCAGCGGGCGCCCAGGGTCAGCGCTCCCGCGCCGATGCACAGCATGACGATGGCGCAAACGGTTCCGAGCGCTGCGGAAGTTTTGGCCAGGTGCACCATGGCCACGACGATCAATACTGCCGCCCAGATGCTGATGACGTTGAAGCCGGCGAGAAACGCCGAAGTCTTCGCCGCCGCCTGCGGAACCAGCCACGCCAGCGAAGGAAGCGCGCGGTACGCATCGGCCGTCGCGTTGTAGCTGTCGGCGCCGCGGACGACGGCGATTAAACCGGTGACGAGCGACGATACTCCGGCGCTGACGACTGCCACGTTCATAGCGGCGCACCACATCTGTTTAAAGCCCGCGTCCCCGCGCCCGATTGCTTTGAAGATGAACATCACGATCGCCGCCACGAGCGCGCCGACCAGCACGACCAGCGGCGACCACACCCACGACCATTTGATGAAAGCGAGAGAGATGTTGAGCGCGCTGCGCTGCGCCTGCGGCGAGGCTCCGGCCAGTTGCGGATTCGAGGCCATTTGCGCGGGCCAGGACGCCTGCATCGCGTGCACCGTCGCCGGCATTGCCAGGTATTGACCGATGGCGGTCAGCACGACGGCCGCCACGAACGCCCAGCCCCACATCGGCGAAATGCGCAGCGTTTCAAACGCTTCGCGCGGGGCGGTGATGACGTTTACAACCGTTGAAAAACCGTTTGCCTTACCGGCAGCCGGTACGGATATGCCCATGCGTCCCCCCATCGTCTCCAAACGAAAAGCACGCCGACCGCTCGTACGCAAATCGGTCGCGCATTGTTTCACGGGCGTCGCGAAGGCGGCCTGTCTGAGCGCGCCGGGACGTCAAAAGTCGTCGAGCAATCGATCGATCGGGATGCTGCGTTTCAACGCTTTACGCACGCGTTCCAGCCGTTCGGCGCGCAGCTCGAGGAGCTTCAACTGCAGGATAATCCTCGCGCGCCGCAGCGCGCGGCGCGAATAGAGATCGTCGACGCGAACCGTAGACGCAGCATGCAACTGCGTCGGACGACGAGCGTGGCCCACGCTTTTCGGAGCGGAGGCCGGCGCGGACAGAGCCAAGGTCAGTGCCAGCGCGGCGGGGTAACGAAAGAGCATGCCGCTCCATCACGCCGAAGCGACCTGCTGCCAAGATGCTTGACTCGGCGGCCCACCCGCTGATCGTGCCGCAGCCGCCCGGCGAACCGTACTTGCGCATCATCCCGCTGGGCGGATGCGGCGAGATCGGCCGCAACATGACGCTGCTCGAGACGGCCGCCGACATGGTTGCCGTGGACTGCGGGCTGATGTTCCCCGACGAAGAGATGTACGGCGTTGACATCGTGATCAACGACTTCACGTACATCCGCGAACGCCGCGAAAAGTTCCGCGCGGTTTTGGTAACCCACGGTCACGAGGATCACATCGGCGGCATTCCCTACCTGCTGCGCGAGTTCAACGTCCCGGTGGTCGGCACGCCGCTGACCAATGCGCTGATCAAAGCAAAGTCGCGGGATCATAAAATGATGGGGGAAGCGCAGTTCGTCACCGTTGCGCCGGGCGACCGCATCGCGTACGGCGAGATTGAGGCCGAGTTCATCCACATCAATCACTCGGTCTCCGGCGCGTGCGCGCTGGCATTGCGAACGCCGCTGGGAACGATCTTTCACACCGGCGATTTCAAATTCGATCAAACGCCCATCGACGGCAAACCGGCCGACTTTGCGGCGATCGCGCGCGTGGGAGACCAAGGCGTCCTGTGCATGCTTTCGGACAGTACGAATGCCGAACGTCCCGGACACACGCAGTCGGAACGGATCGTCGGCGAAGCCTTCACCAACGTTTTTTCGCATGCCAAAGGCCGCATCATCGTCGCCTCTTTCGCCTCCAACGTTCCGCGCATCCAGCAAGTCATCGACCATGCGGTGCTGTTCGACCGCAAGATTGCATTTTTAGGACGCTCGCTCACCAACGTGGTGCATTTCGCCGGCGAACTGGGCTATTTGCGCGTACCGGCCGATCGGACGATCAGGATCGAGCAGACGGACGAATTTCCGCCCGAAAAAGTCGTCGTCATGACGACCGGTTCGCAGGGCGAGCCGATGAGCGCGCTCACGCGCATGTCCGTTCGAGACCACGGCAAGTTCAAGATCGTTCCCGGCGACACCGTGGTGATCAGCGCGACTCCGATCCCCGGCAACGAGAAAGGCGTTTACAAAACGATCAACAACCTGTGCCGGCTGGGAGCCAACGTCGTGCACGGAACCGACGGACGATCGCACGTCTCGGGTCACGCTTCGCAAGAAGAGCTTCTGCTGATGCTCAATCTCGTCAGACCGGAATTTTTCGTCCCCGTGCACGGCGAATACCGCATGCTCGTCCAGCATGGAAAACTCGCGGAACGCACGGGGGTGGATGCCCGCAACGTCTTCGTCGTAGAAAACGGCGACGTGCTCGAATTCACCCACGACTACGGCGACAAGATTGGAAAGACGTACGGCGGCCACGTGCTGGTGGACGGCTCGAGCGTCGGCGACGTGGGCGAAGCGGTGTTGCGCGATAGGCGGCTGCTCGCGGCCGACGGGTTCATGATGGTTGTCGTCACAATCGACAGCGAAGAGGCGCGCGTCATCGCGGGGCCCGATCTGGTTTCGCGGGGCGTTTTTTACGTGCCCGAAGCCGACGGCGTGATGGAGGAACTGCGTGCGCAGCTCGTGACGCTGATAGAAGAAGTTCCTGTGGAAGGCATTCGAGACGCCAACACGGTCAAGGAACACATTCGCACCGGACTTGCCAAAGCGATCCACGCGCGCTACAAACGCCGCCCCGTCATCGTACCGGTGGTGATGGAAGTATAGCGCAGCAGCGCCGCGAAGAGCGTTCCATGTCGACGCGAAAGCACTTCATTACCGCGATCGCCTCGGTCCCGCTGATCGCTGCCGCTCCGCCCTCGCCCATGCCTTCCGCCACCGCTTCACCGGCCCAAAAACGCAAGGTTTCCGACTTTGCCCGCGCCTTTGCCGAGCGCATGCGCGCGTTCGATCCGCGTTTGACGCCGGGGCAGCTGCACGATATTGCCCGCGGAATCGACGACAACGTCGGTGCCGGAGAGAGGGCGAACCCCAAGGGGCGCGCTCTAAAGAACTGGGACGAGCCGGTCACGACGTTCCAAGTGCCGGAATGACCCAAGAGCAGCTCGCGTTTTCCGATGCGCTCGCGCTGGGCACGCTGATCGCCAAGCGCAAAATTTCATCGGTGGAACTGACCGGCATTTATCTCGCGCGTTTGGTCAAGTACGGCAAGAGCTACGGCGCGGTCGTTACGATCATGCACGATCGCGCGTTGCGTGAAGCGCGCTCGGCCGATAAAGAGCTGGCCGCGGGGCGTGCGAGAGGTCCGCTGCACGGCGTTCCTTACGGCGCGAAGGATTTGCTGGCCGCAACCGGCGCGCCAACGACTTGGGGTGCGGCTCCGTACCGCTCGCAAGTGTTCGACTACGACGCTGCAGTAGTGCGCAAGCTCGCAAGCGCCGGCACCGTGCTGTGCGCAAAGCTCGCGATGGTGGAACTGGCCGGCGGATTCGGCTACAACGACGCAAATGCTTCGTTCACCGGTCCCGGACGAACGCCGTGGAATCGCAATTTTTGGAGCGGCGGATCGTCGAGCGGGCCGGGCGCGGCGGTGGCCGCCGGTTTGGTCGGCTTCGCCATAGGGTCGGAAACGAACGGCTCGATCATGGTGCCCTCCGCGTTCTGCGGCGTGTCGGGGCTGCGCCCGACGTACGGGCGAGTGAGCCGGCACGGCGCGATGGCGCTGATGTGGACCTCGGACAAACTGGGACCGATGTGCCGCTCCGCGCGCGACGCGCAAGCCGTGCTTGCGGCGATCGGCGGCCACGATCCCAACGATAAAACATCGCTCGATCGACCGTATCCGACCGTCCGCGGGCGCCGCCCGAAGATCGCGATAGTCAAGCATGCAGTCTCCAAGACGCAGCCGCAGGTTGCGCGCAACTTCAACGCGGCGCTGGCGGTGCTGGGCGAGTTTTGCGAGCTGGTTCCCGACGTTGCTTTGCCGCCGGGCCCGTACGGCGAGGTATTCGGCGAAATCTTCAACGGCGAGTGCGCGTCGGCGTTTCGCGAATTGATCGAGAGCGGGCGTTCGCGCGAACTCCAATCGGTCGACGATCGGATCGGCGGGTACGAAGTCTACGGTTCGCTGGCGGTGGATTACGTCGACGGACTGCGGCGCCGGGCGATTTTGAACGAAGAGCTGCTGCGCGCACTGGCGTCCTATGACGCGCTCGCGTATCCGACTTTGCCGACCGTCGCCTATCCGGTTGGGATTCCGTTCGACAAAGCGTATCCCGACAAGTATTCGGGCAGCGTCGAAATGGGCAGTCCGGGAAATCTCGCGGGCTTGCCCGCCGTCAGCGTTCCCAACGGACTAGGCGAAAATCATCTGCCCACCGGCCTTGCGCTGATGGGCAAGCCGTGGGGTGAATTCACGCTCACGCAGATTGCAAAGGGGTATCAAGCGCGCACGGGGTTTCACCTGGAGCATCCGCGGCTATAAAGTCGACCAGACCTCCAGTTTGCGTTTGACGCGTTCGACGACGCCGTCGGTGAAGTCGCTCGTCGACGCGTGACCGCCCAAATCGCTGGTCGCCAAACCTTCGTGCACCGCCTCGAGCGTCGATTCGTACATCGCTCGCGAAGCGTCTTGCGCGCGCTTGTCGCGCACGTGCGACAGCACCGCCGCGGCGGCCAGGATCATCGCCATCGGGTTCGCCACGTTTTTGCCGAACAGGCGCGGAGCGGTGCCGTGCGGCGCTTCTGCCATGACGACGGTGGGCGTGAAATCCGCCGAGCCGTGCGCCGCGGGCGACGATTCGAACGAAAGCAGGACGGATTCGGAACCGGCAATTGAGCCGAAGAGCTGCATGACCAAATCGGAAAGGCAGTCGCCGTCGCGATTGAGCGAAGGGATGACCATCGCGCGTTCGCCGTCCGTGCTCAGCAGCAGCGCATACGTCGCATCTATCAATTGCGGTTCGTACGTGACGTTCGGATGCCGTGCGGCGGCGGCGTCCATTTCCTCTTTGAGCATTCCTTCGTACACCGGGCTGACCGTATACTTGGGGCCGCCGAACACTTTGGCGTTCATGCGTTCGGCGTGCCGAAATGCGTACTCGGCTACGAAACGGCACACGCTGCGTTCGATCGCTTCGGTGCGGTACGCAACTTCGCCGTCGCCTTCACCCTCGCGCCACTCCTTGGCTCCGTACGCATCGCCGACGGCCATGCGAACGACCGAGATCGGCGCGTGGATGCCGGCGACGGGCCGCACGCCGGGCAGACGCCGGCCGGTGCGCACGATCACTTTGCCGTCGATTGCTTTGCGCAGCAGCGCGTTGGGCGAGCCGACGTCGCCCGCAGTCTCGGGCGTAATGGTGGCGGCCTTGAGCCCGAACCGCGCGCGCTTCATCGCCACTGCAGCTTGCCGGACGACGCCGTTGTCCGTTTTGCGGCGATTCTCCAGCGAAAGATCGTAGCGTTCGAAATCGAGGTCGATGCCGATAACGGAACGATCCATGACGCGCAGCGCTTCGAGCAGCAATTCCTGTCCGGTTTGGTCGCCTTCGAGTATCACGATGGTTTGGGTCGGCAAATGAACTCCCCGGCATGTGACGAACGTTCGTAGTCCATGGCCCGCGTACGCCGCAAGGCGACCGCAAAAAACCGGATGAACTTTGAGATCGCGGGGATTGCCGCGATCGGTCTCGCCGTCCTCTTGGGAATCGCGCTGGCCTTGCCGCCTGCACGCGCCGGCATTGCCGGCGGCGCAGCGGCTCACGTCCTCTACGTCCTGTTTGGGGCGGCGGCGCCGCTCTTCCCCGTGCTCGTCGCGCTGCTGGGTGCAATCGTCTTTTTGGAGATCAACGTTCCGCGAATGATCGGCACGCTGGGATTTGCCGCGTTGGGCTACTTCCTCATCGTCGATGCCGCGCTCGGGCGCCGCGGCGGCATCGTAGGTTCCAACATTTGGGACGAGCTGCGTGCGCTGATCGGCGTTGCCGGAGCGCGCATCGTCATCGGCCTTGCCGCGCTTTTGCTGGCGGTGTGGATCAGCAACGTTTCGGTCAAGAAAGTTTTGGGCTGGCTGGTGCTTGCGTGTTCGAAAATGCGCGTGCCGCAGATGCGATTGCCGAGCAACGCGTTCGCCTTGCCGAAAGATTCAGCCGCCGGAAAAGATGCTTTCCGAGCGCCGGCGCCGATCGCACCGTTCCAATCACCGCCCGAACCGTTGCACGCCCCCGCTCCCGCGCCAATCGCCATGCCGCAGCCGTATCAGAGCATCGAGAACGATTCCGGACCAGGGCGACCGGCGCGCCGGCCGCAGCCGGGTGCGGCATACCGGCTGCCGGACCTGTCGCTGTTCGACCCGCCTCAAACCCAGGCGGCGGACGATTCCACCCGATCGCATGTGCTCGAAGACACGCTCGCGTCGTTCGGCGTGGGCGCCAAGGTCGTGCACATCGAGCGCGGCCCGTCGATCACGCGCTACGAGCTCAAACCCGAACGCGGCGTGAAGATTTCGCGCATCGCCGCGCTGTCCGACGACATCGCGCTGGCGCTGGCGGCGACGAGCGTGCGCATCGAAGCGCCCATCCCGGGCAAATCGGCAGTCGGAATCGAAGTTCCGAACAAAACCGTATCGGTCGTCTCGATCCGCGAGATTCTCGATGCGCTTCCGCAACGCGGCCAGGTGCCGCCGCTATGGATGGCGCTTGGCAAAGACATCACCGGACGTCCGGTGTTCGGCGATTTGGACAACATGCCGCATCTGCTGGTTGCAGGGGCAACCGGTTCAGGGAAATCCGTTTGCTTGAACACGATCATCGCCTCGCTGCTCGTGAGTGCGACTCCCGATCAAGTGCAGATGCTCATGATCGATCCCAAGCGCGTCGAGCTGACCGTTTACAACGGCATTCCGCATTTAATCAAAGAAGTGATCACCGACGCGCGCTTGGCGGCCGGGGCGCTGTTCGAGATGACCAAGGAAATGGATGCGCGCTACGAACGCTTCGCCAAGGCCGGCGTGCGCAAGATTCAGGAATACAACGCGAAGTTTCCCGGCGACAAACTGCCCTATGTGGTGATCGTCATCGACGAACTGGCCGATTTGATGCTGGTCGCGCCGGCGAAGGTCGAGACCACGATCATGCGCCTGGCGCAGCTGGCGCGCGCGACGGGCATCCATCTGATCGTTGCAACGCAGCGGCCGTCGGTGGACGTTATAACGGGGCTGATAAAGGCGAACATCCCTTCGCGCATCGCGTTCGCCGTCAGCTCGCAAGTCGACTCCCGCACGATCTTGGACATGGCGGGCGCCGAACGGCTGCTCGGGCGCGGCGACATGCTGTACCTGCCGATCGACGCGCCCAAACCGGTGCGTTCGCAAGGAGCGCTGATCACCGGCAGCGAGGTGCACCGTTTGGTCGGCTACTGGGCCGGACAAAGCCGTCCCCAGAATTTGCTCGACGTCGAAGTCGTGCCCATTTCCGACGACGACGAAGCTCGAAAAGACGTCGACCCGCTGTGCTACGATGCCGCCAAGTTCATCATCGAAACCAACTACGCGTCGACGGCGGCGTTGCAGTCGCAGTTCTCGGTCGGACATCCGCGCGCGGTTCGCGTCATGCGCCAACTCGAAGATTTCAAAATCGTAGGCCCGCATGAAGGCACCAAGCCCAGGCGCATTCTGATAGGTTTGGGCGAGCTGGAACAGATCGCGCCGCGCTTGGGCCGCATCCAAGGGGGACAGCCGGATCTCTTCGCAACCGGCGGTTGACGGCCGCGGCCGAAAAGTTGCCGCGCTCGTCTTTCCTGCACTGGTGCTGTTCGCCG
This sequence comes from Vulcanimicrobiota bacterium, assembly GCA_963777315.1. Taxonomy (GTDB): domain Bacteria; phylum Vulcanimicrobiota; class Vulcanimicrobiia; order Vulcanimicrobiales; family Vulcanimicrobiaceae; genus CAVYEM01. Next base: position 345,417 of record CAVZQC010000001.1, on the reverse strand, counting down.
GGTTTTGGTGGCTCGGTCTGTACGTCGACGCGCACGGAGAACCGCCGCTGCTCTGGGCCTTTGCGAAAATGGTGCGCGGCCACGCCATATGGGTTGCGTGGGCGTTCACGAACGCCGGTTGGGCCCAAGTGCTCGGTCCGCTGTATTTGATTTGCATTGCAGCCGGCATTTTCGTTCGCCGCCTGCGCGTGCGGGCGTTCTACGTCGTCGCGGTCGCCTTGGCGGCATGGGGAAGCGCTGCGGGTTTCCAGCGCCTGTTCGCGCGGCCGCGGCGATTGGACTGGCTCATTCGCCACGAGCATGCGTTTTCGTATCCGAGCTCGCATGCCGCCATCTCGACGGCGTTTTACCTGCTGGCCGGCGTAGTGCTCGTGATGAGCGAGTTGTCCGCATGGATTCGATGGCCGTCGTTCGTACTGCTTGCGGCGATGTGGCTGGGGATCATTTGGTCCCGCCTGGCGCTTGCCGCCCACTACCCGACCGACATCGTGGGCGGAGTATGCTTGGGCGGCATACTCGCGCTTTTGGGCGCAGCCTTCGTCGAACTTGCGGGCGGTAAAAGTCCTTTGCGCCGCCAGGGCGCGCGCCGTACAGTACGAAGCACAATGCGTTCGCTCCGCAGTCGATAAGGATCTCCCGTGGCATTGCCGATGGACCCCGCGCTCGAGCCGATCGAGCATAAGATAAACCAAAGCGTCCCTCTGTCCATCGACGACGGCCTGGTGCTTTTCCGCACGCCGGACATTCACTCGTTGGGACGACTTGCCCGCGCAGCAAAGGAACGCAAGAGCGGCAAGAAAGTCTTTTACGTCCTCAACCGCTACATCAATTCCACCAACGTGTGTTACGCGGGCTGCAAGTTCTGTTCGTTTGCGGCCGACGAGTTCAAAGAACCGCAGCGTGCGATGCGCATGACGGCAGACGCCGTGATGAGTAAAGCGCTCGAAACCGGCACCAACTTCAACCAGATCCACATCGTCGGGGGCCACGACCCGCGCCAGCTGTCGCTGGATTATTGGCTGCCGCTGATGCGCCGCTTCAAAGCGCGGCTTCCGCACGTGCAGTCTGTCGCTGTTCACCGCTGCGGAAATCGAGTACATGTGCAAGCGTCACCGCATGAGTTTTGCCGCAATGATTGCCCTGCTCAAAGAAGCCGGCTTGGACAACGTCAACGGCGGCGGCGCGGAGATATTCGCCGAGGAGACGCGCAAAAAAATTTGTCCGGGCAAAGTCGGCTCGGAAAAATGGCTCGAGATCCATGAAGAGCTGCATCGCCAAGGCGTAGCCTCGAACGCGACGATGCTGTACGGCCACATCGAATCGCTCGAGGACCGGTTGGACCATCTCGTGCGGCTGCGCGGATCCCAGGATCGCTCGCCGGGCTACAATGCGTTCATTCCGCTGGCGTTTCATCCGGACGGCAACGAACTGAACGACTGCGGTTGGACCACCGGCTTGGACGACATTCGCATGTTTGTGGTTTCCCGGCTGATGCTGTCCAACTTCGATCACGTCAAAGCGTACTGGATGATTCAAGGACTCAAAGTCTGCCAGGTTGCGCTGGCGTTCGGTGCCGACGACATGGACGGCACGCATGGCAGCACCGACGAAGAGCTGATCTACCACAGCGCCGGAACGCGTTCGGGTCAGTATGTCGACGACCGCGAATTCCGCCGGCTGATCGAAGAGGCGGGATACGTTCCGGTGCGCCGCAATTCGACTTACGAAGAGTTCGACTATGATTGGGCTCCGCCGCTCGAGCGCGAAGAGGCCATGGTTTGATGCTGCGCTGCAGCCGCATGCAATACGTCAACGACCTGCCGATTTACGGCGGGGTCGACGCAGGCGTGGTCGAGTATCCCGGTACGCTGGTGGCCGACGTTCCCGCGCGGCTGAACGCGATGATGCGCTCCGGGGAACTGGACATGGGCCCCGTGAGCGCATTCGAGTACGCGGCCGGCGCGCAGCGCTACGCACTGTTGCCCGACCTGTGCATCGGCGCGCGCGACGAAATCGTTTCCGTGCTGCTGATCTCCGGCATGCCGCCGGCGCTTTTGGACGGAGCGAAGATCGCCACCACCGGCGAATCGGCCAGCGGGCGCAGTCTGCTTGCGATTCTGCTCGAACGGCGATACGGCGTGCGCGCGCAGTTCGTGCAGACCGACGATCCGCTCGAGCACGCTCGGGCCGGCGAGCCCGCAATGGTCATCGGGGATTGCGCGATCGATGCGGCGTTCGAGTTTGCGTCCGAACAGGTCTACGATCTCGGCTCCCTCTGGCGCGATTGGACCGGTGAGCAGTCGGTGACGGCAGTGTGGGTGGCAAGGCGTGAGATATTCGAACGGCGCCTGGAAGAGGTTCGCGCCTGCCTTCACGCGCTTACCGACGCATACTCTTGGGGACGTGCGAACCGGGATCGCGTGATAGCGCAAGCGCAAAGCCTCAAACCGCGTCCTGCCGGCTTTTACGAAATCTATTACGGCAAGCTGAATTTTACGTTTCATTCCGCAGCGCAGCGCGGACTGGCGGCGTACTGCCGCGAGCTGGCGGCCATCGGTGCGATCGATCGCATTCCCAGAGTCGTTCCGGAGGTCGTCGGTGTCGCTTCTTAGTCTGCTGGAAAAAGCCGCCGACGGCCGGCGCCTGAGTTACGAAGAAGGCGTGCGCGTCTATCAGGAGGCCGACATTCACGATCTCGGCGCTGCGGCTCACGCGCGGCGCATGCAGCTCTACCCGACGAACACCGTGACGTACGTAATCGACACGACGATCAATTACACGAACGTGTGCAACGTGCACTGTACCTTTTGCGCGTTTTTCCGGCCGGAAAAACACAAAGAGGGCTACACGATGTCGCACGACGAGGTGCTGGCGCGCGTTAAACACGCCGCCGATCAAGGCGCGACGCAAATCATGATCCAAGGCGGGGTGAACCCGGAACTGCGCCTGGAATGGTTCGAACGGCTTTTCCGCAGGGTGGCAGCCGAATATCCAGGCGTCGACATCCATTCGCTCTCGGTATCGGAAGTCGCGGGGCTGGCGAAAATCGAAAACCTGTCGTGCCGCGAAGTGCTGCTGCGCCTCAAAAATGCCGGCATGAAATCGCTGCCCGGTGCGGGCGCGGAGATTTTGGTCGAGCGCGTGCGCAAACGCATCAGCGCGCGCAAGGTCAAACCCGACGATTGGATCGGCGTGATGCGCGAAGCCCAGTCGCTCGGCATGCCGACCACGGCCACGATGATGTTCGGGTCGATCGAAACGCGCGCCGAACGGATCGCGCATTTGGACGCAATCCGCAGCCTGCAGGACGAGACCAACGGCTTTACCGCGTTCATCCCGTGGTACTACGTTCCATGGAAGACCCCGCTGCGCGGCAAGGAGGCTACGGGTCTGGAGTACTTGCGCGTACTGGCGGTATCGCGCTTATATTTGGACAACGTCGCGCATCTGCAGGCCTCCTGGCTCACGCCGGGCTTGAAATTGGGTCAGCTCGCGCTGTTTTACGGCTGCGACGACATGGGCGGCACGATCATCGAGGAGCAAGTCGTGCATGACGCCGGCTCGACGAACGAGGCCTCGCGCCGCGACGTCGAGCAGATAGTAAGGACGGCGGGATTCGAGCCGGTCATTCGCGACACGTACTGGAACGTGCGCGCGGACGTGGAGCTGGCCACGGCGTAAAGCCGCTTACGCTGCCCGGCGCAACGGCAAGCCGGCTGCGGGCTGCAACGTATTCAATTTATTGTACGGTCCTTTACGAAGGCGCGAAGGGCTCGCTTTTTGAAATGCGGGTCCATATCGCTCGGTTTTCCGGTCGCGAGGTGCCTGTATTTGGATGATTTAAACGTCGTCCACGACGCCGTTCCCCCCGAAAGGGAGGCGCCCAGCGAGTGCGCACCCGCGGTGCAATTGCCGACCTGGTGGAGCGGGTTTCTTTTCCATGTCCTCAACCCGCGTCAGACTGAGCATGTACGTGTACTTGACGATGCTCGCGGACGACCGGGGCGTTTGCCATCCGACGATAGAGCAGATTCGCAAAGATCTCGGCCTTCTGAGCACCACGATGGTTTTCGAGTCTATCGCCGTGCTGGAAGAGCATGGATTCTTTATGCGTTCGCGCCAGACGCTGCCCGAATCGCGCTCGCGCCGCAACATCTACCGCCGCGCGGCGTGCGAATATACGATTTTGCGGTTGCTGGAAACCAACAAAATCGATGGGCAGCTCAATCCGGTCGGTGCTGCTCCGGGCTCCGAAGATTCGCGCCAGCTCGTCAGCGAGGGCCTGCAGAGCTTGCTCGAGCAGCGGTATACGAGTTACGCCGGCGCGCCGGACGCCGAAAAGCGCAGCGTCCTGATAGAGATGCTCAACGAGATGCTGAAAAACCGCGCAGCCGGGATCTACCTATGCTGAAGTTGCCGCTACTGCACGCGTGCGATCGTAGCGCCGCCGAGCACTTCTTCGCCATCGCGATCGAATAGCGCGACGAGCTGCCCCGGAGAAACGGCTTTGGCGGGGCGCTCGAATTCTAGTTCGAGCACCGTACCGTTCATGGTTGCGTATGCCGGCGCCGGCGTAGTTCGATAGCGCACCATCGCCAATACCGGCGCGCGAGGGCTTGCGAACCGCTCGGGACGAATCAGGTTCACGGCGTCGGCGATCAGAGCGTCCGCATCCAGTTCGTCTTCGCGCCCCACGACCACGGTATTTGTCGCTGCATCGATGCGTGTAACGTAGCGCGCGGCTTGGCCGGAGGGCAAACCGCGGCGCTGTCCGACGGTGAAGTTTGCCACCCCTTGGTGCGCGCCCAAAACGTCACCCGTTTGGGTCACGATTTTCCCCTCACGAAAGACGTCGGGCTTGTCGCGCGCGAGGACGTCCCGATAGTCGCCGCCCTCGACGAAGCAGATGTCTTGCGACTCGGCTTTGTCGTGCACCGGAAGCCTCAAACGACGGGCATGCGCACGGGTAGAGTCTTTATCCAAATCGCCCAACGGCAGCAGCAGCCGGGACAGCTGTGCGCTCTGGAGCTGAGCGAGCGCATACGCCTGATCTTTTTGGCGTGCGCCGCGAAACAAATGCGGACCATCCCGGCGGTGTTCCAGCCGCGCGTAGTGACCCGTGGCGACGAACTGCGCGCCGATCGAATCGGCGTACGCGCGCAGGGTGCCCAGCTTCACGAAGTTATTGCAGGAAACGCACGGGTTCGGAGTGCGGCCTCGCGAGTAGTCGTCGACGAAGCGCTCGATGACGCTGCGGCGAAACGCTTGCTCAAAATTCAGCACGTAGTGCGGAATGCCGAGCGCGCCGGCGCTGCGGCGCGCGTCGTCGAAATCTTCGACGCCGCAGCAACTCTTGGCATGTGCGGGCCGCGTCGACGCGTACATCTTCATCGTCACGCCGATCACGTCGTATCCCGCTTCGGCCAACAGGCCCGCTGCAACAGCGGAATCGACGCCCCCGCTCATTGCAGCAATTACGCGCGTTTTCGCCATTGCTCCGTTGGACAGGATAACAGCAGAGCGGCGCAAACACCAAGCCCCAATGTCGCTGGGAGAACGTTTTCGGGCCGCGAGAGAAGAGCGCGGGCTGACGCTTTCCGAAGTCTCCGAGCAGACTGCGAATCCGCTCGGTGTACTTGGCGGCGATAGAGGACGAAAACTGGAAGGCGATTGGAGCACCCGTCTACACGCGGGGCTTTTTGCGAACCTACGCCCGTTTTTTGGGCGTCGATCCCGAGCAGGCGGTTGCCGAGTACAATACGGCCTCGGGCAGCGCTCAGTCTGTGACTGCGTCCTCGCCGGGAACGCCCGTCGGTCAACCTTATCGCGAACCGCGCAGCTTGGCGCCGCTGCTGTGGATTGCCGGAGCCGTGGCCTTGGCGCTCATCGGGTTCGTAATTTATCTGTACGTGTCGCCGCCGAAGACCAGCCCCTTGGCAGGGGGCGTTCCAACGGCCTCGGCGCTTGCGTCCCGGCAAGCGGCTGTGTCGCCCAGCGTCATTCCGACCGCCCGCCCGCAAAGGCGCACGCTTGTCGTTCATCTGACCGCGCCGTCTTGGCTCAGGGTCACCGTTGACGGCAATGTTAGTATTGAGGGTACGTTTCCGGCCGGGACGACCAAAACGTTCCACGGCAAATCCGCGCTGATCCGCGTTGGAAATGCCGGCGGAGTGCAGATTGCGGTCGATGGAAAAACTGTCGGCAAGCTCGGCGCCGCCGGTGACGTCGTCGAGAAATCGTTTTCATTGTAGGAGCGGCCCGTGCCCAGCGATGCGTCCTTTGACGTTGTGTCCAAAGTGGATCAGCAGGAACTCGACAACGCGCTCAACCAGGCGCGCAAAGAGATTGGGGGCCGCTTCGACTTCAAACACAGCAAGACCGAAATAGATTACGACGGCAAGGGGAAGATCGTGGTGCTTTCCGACGACGAGCTCAAGCTCAAGAACGTCATGGACATCGTTACGTCCAGAGCCGTCAAACGCGGAATCGACGTCAAAGCTTTCGACTTCGGCAAGGTTGAGCCCGCCGCAGGCGATTGCGTCCGGCAAACGATCGAAGTGCGAAGCGGCATCCCAAAAGACAAGAGCAAGCCGCTGATCGAGGCGGTCAAGGGCCTGAAGCTCAAAGTCAACGCGCAGTACCAGGACGAACAAATCCGCGTCTCGGGCAAGAGCCGCGACGATCTGCAGAAAGTGATCGCTCATCTCAAAGCGATGGAATACGAACTTCCCCTGCAGTTCGTGAACTACCGCTAGTGTTGCGCGCGAAAGTCTCGTTCGTTTCGCTGGGATGTGCGAAGAATTTGGTCGACACCGAGGTGATGATCGCGCAGCTCGGCGCGCGCGGATGGGAGCTGACGGGCGATGCCGGCGATGCGGACGCCGTCGTCGTGAACACCTGCGCGTTCATCGACCCGGCCAAGGCCGAGTCAACCGATGCGATTATGGAGCAGGCCGCGCGCAAACGACCCGGCCAGCTGCTGATCGTAGCCGGTTGCCTGGCCCAGCGTTACGGCGAGCAACTGCAGGCCCTGATTCCGGAAATCGACGGAGTCGTCGGTACCGGCGCGTATGCCGGCATCGCGGAATTGCTCGAGGATGCACGCGCGGGACATCACCCGGTCCGCCTGCACTTGGACCGCGAACCCGAACACGACTTTTTGCCGCGTTTGGTAACGACTCCGCGTGCAAGCGCGTATTTGAAGATCGCCGAGGGCTGCGATCATCCGTGCACGTTTTGCATCATTCCGCAACTGCGCGGCGCTTTTCGCAGCCGCAGTGAAGAATCGATTTTAAAGGAAGCGCGCGCTTTGGCGCAGGGCGGCGCGAAAGAGCTGATTCTCATCGCACAGGATACCTCGATGTGGGCCCGGGACCGCGGCGTTCGGCAAGGCGGTTTGGCGCATCTGCTCGAGCGGATTTCGGAGATCGAAACCGTCGAGTGGATTCGCCTGCTGTACCTGTATCCGGCAACGGTGGACCGGCATCTGATCGACGCGATGGCGCAGTTGCCTAAAGTGTGCAAGTACATGGACATGCCGCTCCAGCACGCGCATCCGCAAGTTCTGCGGGCGATGCGCCGTCCCGGCAACGGCGAGCGGTACCTGGAGATATTGCAGGACTTCCGCCGGCGTATTCCCGGCATTACGATGCGCTCGACGTTCATCGTCGGCTTTCCCGGCGAGACCTCAGAACACGTTGAGTACTTAGAGGAATGGCTCGCGCGCGCACAGCTCGACCGCGTCGGTTTTTTTGCATATAGCCGCGAAGAAGATACGCCTGGTGCGGAGCTGAGCGGGCAAGTCGCTGCGGCGCAAAAGCGCCGTCGGCTGATTCGCTTGCGCGAAGCACAGCGCAAGGCGGCTGAGCACGGGCGTGCCGCACGCGTGGGCGCAAGCGTCCGCGTACTGGTCGAAGACCGCCGAACCTTACGCCGCGACGACCGTATCCGCACCGCGCTCGGGACCTCCCGTCCCTGGTTCGGGCGTTCGATGGGAGAAGCGCCCGGCGTCGACGGCGGGATCTATTTCACGGGCGACGCTTGCTCCGGAGAGTTTGCGACGGTAACGCTCGAGGGCAGCGGTCCCTTCGATTTTTACGGCACGGCGCCGGCAAAGGACGCTGCCGTTGGATAGGCGTGGCATTGCGCTGATCGTTTTGGGTCTGGTAGTCGTCGGTTTCCTAGCCGTCGTCGCGGGCTTCTCCGTTGCGCTCAAGCGCTCGCCATTGGACATCATGGCCGGGCGTCTCACGCCCGCGCCGCAAGAACTCTTCCGCAAAAACCGCATTCTGGTTTTGGCCGAAGGTTTGGATTACGACTACACGGACAAGGACGAAGAATATTCGACCAAGTCGCGCAGCGACGTCATCAAGGCCATAACGTTGGACTTTCGCACCGACAACGTATACGTGCTGTCGGTTCCGCGCGACATGGACGCGGTGCTGCCCAACGGCGAAGAAACGAAGATCAATCAGGCGCAGGCCGAAGGCGGCGTTCGCGAAGCCCAGGCCGTCATCGCAAAATGGCTGGGCATCTCGGGCTTCGACAGGTACGTGCTGCTCCGCATCAACACCACGAAAGACCTCATCAACGCCATCGGCGGCATAGAGATCGATCCCAAGAACTCCGATGCGTTGATGCACACGGGGCCCAACGGCCCCATCGACTACGACGACACATGGGGACATCTGCACATTCACTTCAAACCCGGCATGCAGCACATGAACGGCGACCAGGCCGTCAGCTATGCCCGGTTCCGCCACGATTGGTGCAGCGATCCGTGCCGCATCATGCGCCAGGATCAAGTCATGCAGGCCGCGCTCAACAAGATCCGCAGCGATAAATTCAACACGCTGGTGCATCTCAACGATCTCATCGCCGTGTTTTCGCGAGACGTGCAGACGAATTTCACTCGTCAGGAAGAAATCAGCTTGGCGACCGAGTTTGCACGCATGCCCAAAAACGGACTGCATACCGACAAAATACCGTACGTCGACACCAAAATCGCCGCCGACGGCGGTGAAGTGCTCATTCCGGACGAAGCCAAGAAAGCGCAGCTCGTCGAAAACATGCTGATCGATCCGCCCGTGCCTACGCCCGCGCCGGATGCGAGCGCAGTGGCTGCCATCGCGCCCAACTCCGTGCGGGTGGACGTCGAGAACGGGACGGCGATTCCCGGTCTCGCGCGCCGCGTCGCATCCATGCTGCGTAAGCAGGGATTCACGATCGGCAGCGTGAGCAACGCGCAAAGCTCCGACGTCGCAACGACGGAACTGCACGAGCACTCGAGCATCGCGTACGCGGGCGTCAGAGTCCGTGAGGCGCTCGGAAAGGCGGCGCAATCGGCGCGCGTGATCGACGATTCCCAGACGCCCTCGCCTTCACCCGCGGGCTCGGCGGCGAGCGACGTAACGGTCGTGGTCGGGCAAGACGTCGCCGCTGCGTTGACCACGCAAGCTTCGGCGCCGTGAACCCCAATCGACGCATCCTCGTCGCGTGCGCGGCATGCGCGGTGCTCGCGTATCTGGGCTATCGCGGCTTTGCGCACGAGAGCCGCATTCAGCCCGCAATCGTTACGCCCAGGATGGATGCGCAGCAGGCGATCTCGCCCTCCGTGGGCGGCCACATCAAGCGCATGTTCAAGGAACGCGTGACGTACGGGGACCGCTCGGACCGTCCCAAGCTGATCGCGCTCACGTTCGACGACGGACCGTATCCGGTCTTCACGCCGCTTTTGCTCGCCGAACTCGCGCGCCTGAACGTGCATGCGACCTTCTTTTTGATCGGCCGCGACGCGCAGCAATGGCCCGAACTCGCGCAACGCATCGAACTGGGCGGCAACGAAGTGGCCGATCACACCTACACGCATCCGGACCTGGATCGTGAAAGCCCGGCGCAGGTGCGCTCGGAGATTTTGCGCGGCCGGCGGGCGCTGTACGATCTGGTTCACGATCCGTCGGTGCTGGATCTCTTTCGGCCGCCCCATGGGCGTTACACCGTCCAGACCGTCGAGATCGCGCAATCCTTGGGGTACAAGACGGTGCTGTGGACGGACGACGCCGGCGACTGGCGCACGGTTACCCCGCAGAGCTTGGCCGACCATTTGGAACGGCACGCGACCGCACCCGAGATCGTGCTCCTTCACAGCGGGAAACTGGCCACTATTCAAATGCTGGCCGGCGTCGTCTCGAAATTCCGCGCCCACGGCTACCGTTTCGTGACCGTCGGGCAACTGCTCGCCCAAGTCAGGCCGGCCGAATTGAACCATCCGGCAAAGCACGCCGTTTAAAAAAGGAGAATCTGGTCGCAATGCCCAGGCAGATTATCGACACGCAGTCGAGCCGCCCGCGATACGTCCGGCGAATCGTGATTATCACCGTGCTGATCGCAATCGTGGTCGCGATACTGCTCATCGCTGCGTTTGCGGGCTGGGGGCACCTCGCGCGCGGCGTCCCAGGAAAGTGATCCGCCGTGCGTGTATCCTGGCAACCGAGCTTTCTTCCACGGCGCCTCCACCGCCGGAGCATCCCCAAGGAGTACCCATGCTGCGTCGCCTGACCCTCGGATTCTTTCTGCTTGCCTGCACCGCCGCGGTTGCGGCCTGCAGCTCCTCGTCGGCCACTCCCTCGAGCGGCGGCATTCCGGGCCAAGGGCCGAACTTCGTCACCAATACGATTTACGTGACGAACACGACGCAGCAGGTCGTGGAGATTTTCACGCCCTCACCGGGACCGAGCGCAACACCGCAATACGTGATCGGCGGCTCGAACACGACGATCAGCGGGCCGCAGTACCCAGCTTTCGACAACCAAAAGCATTTGTTCGTTACCAATTACAATCCGGCCGCCGGGACGTCGTCGATCTTGGAATTTCAGACGTTTGCGACGGGGAACGTGCTGCCGTACGACTCCATACCTCTCACCGGTACGGTACACGCGCGCGGTATAGCGGCTTTCCCGGACGGCTCGGGCTACGCCGTCGCCGCAACGCAGTCCGGCGGCTTTTACGCCAATTTTCTTTCGGTGTATTCGACGGTGGGGCTGAACTCGACCATCGCGGGCAGCAACACGGGCCTGAACGTACCGACGGGTCTGGCCATCGATTCAAAGAACAAAGTGTACGTTGCCAACAACGCCGGCGCGTCGCTGACGGTGTATGCGTTGCCGTCGGCCACGCCGTCCACCTCGCCTTCACCCTCGCCCACGCCGTCTCCGACCGTTTCCCCGAGCATCTCGCCATCGCCCACTCCCGCGCCGGCCACGAACCTTGCGCCGTCCACCACGATTGCAGGTCCCGCAACGCAGCTCGTTGCCCCGCTGGGCATCGCGCTCGACGGTTCGGGCAACCTCTACGTCGCCGATGCCGGAAGCGCGGCGGCAGGTGCAGCACCGAAGGTTTTGATTTTTGACGCACCGCTGGGTGCCGGTTTGCAAAACATCGCTCCCTCCCACACGATCGTCAGCCAAAATCCGGCGTTCGTCGATCCCACCGACGTCAAGGTCGATACGGCGGGAAACGTGTACGTCGTGGATGCGGGACTGGGCCCCAATTCCAACAGTAAGCTCATGATCTTTCACGCGGGTGCGTACGGCACGGTAGCGCCCACCACAGTGCTGGTGCTGCCGCCTGGAAGCGCGATGGGGTTGGCGCTATCGCCGTAGAGCGGCCGCCGCAAACGACGCCGGACCGGTTCGCGCTGCTCGCGCGGCTGCCGGCGCTCTCTTGTCTTGAAGACAAGTGCCGCGCGCTGGCGCAAGCCGCTTACGCCACGGTGGGCTGCACGCGCGTGACGGTGATGGTGTTCGGGGACGACCGCTGCCGCTATGCCGTCGTGCCGCCCGGTCCGGGTTTCGCACTGCGCGAGGACACTCGCGGACTGCGGCGGTTGTTTTTTCCCACGCTCACGAAATTCGCCGCGTGCGGATGCTATTACGTGCCGCATGCGTCGCAGCGCGCGCTGGCTCCGGTAGCCCAGTATCACACCGACGCCGACGTGCTGATCGTTCCGCTGGAAACGATCGACGGTCCCGTGGGCGCTTTGGTGTTCGACACGGCGGGTCAACTCGAAGACCGCGCGCTTCGCGAGCTGCGCACCTTCGGCGATATCGCCGCTTGGATGATAGCGCACGAACGCGAAGTCACCGCCGCGGAGCGCGAAGCCAAACAAAGCGCTCTGCTCGCGCAGATCAACGAGCAGGCGCGCAAGTCGCTCGACCGCCAGAGCATCCTCGAGTCGGTCGTCGAGGACGTGCGGCGTTCGTTTGCAGCGGCGCGCTGCGTAGTCTTCGGGCGCGATCCTGCCGGCGCGGATCTGGCGCGCGTGCTTGCCGTTGCGGAGTCCGCTCAGGTCAAAAAGCCCCTACCGCCTTCGGTGAAACTTTCGCAAACGTGGCTCGAGCGCGCGTTCGCGGGCTCGGTCGTAAGCCGCGAGCGCACCACGCAGGACGATCCGCGCGACGCATTTCTGCGCGCGACGGAAGCGGCGTCCGCGCTGATAGTGCCGCTTTTTATTGACGGGCGCGTAGAGCATGCGATCGCGCTGCATTTTGCCCTGCCCGAGGCATTTGACGAAATCGACATGGTCATGCTGCGTTCGGTCGGCTCGCACGTGGGCCTCGCGCTGGCAAACGTGCAGCTGTACGACGTGGAGCGCCTGCGGCGCGCGCGCGCGGAGTCGCTCGAACGAGTCGTTCGCATGCTGCGCGACACGCAAACGATCGAAGAAGTGCTGCTCGTGTTCGCCGTTACCGTATCGCACGAAGTCAAACTCACGTGCGCGGCGTACGAACTCGAAGGCGGCTGGGCCATGCGGCGCGCCGTGCGCACGGTCGAATCCGCGCGCGACGGCGTGCCCGAGCGCGTGGAAGCCGCCCGCATCTCTCCCTTGCTCGAACGCGGCGACGTCACGCCCAGTTCGGCACTGGACCGCTCGGTGCGCGAGCCGGTTTTCGGGCCGAACGAAGGGTTGCTCGCGTCGCTGCGGATCGATGGAAATCTGTGGGGGTTCCTCGCCTTCGTTGCGCCGGCCGGCACGTACGATTGGACCGATTCCGAGCGGCGGCTGTACTTCCACATGCTCGCTTCGCACTTGGAACTCGCCCTGGCCGGAGCGCTGGGTTTCGAGCGGATCCAGCAATTGGCGCGCGCGCTCTCGGAAAGCAACGAATTCAAGGACGATCTGCTCGCGATGCTCGCGCACGATTTCAAGGGACCGCTGACGGTCATTTTGGGATATTGCGAATTGCTGCTGGAAAGCGCGCCGGCGCAGGTTCGCGAAGAGCTCGAAACGATCTACTCCCAAACCAAACGGCTCGTTCGGCTTTCCGAAGACGCCGTCGCGCTGGCGCAAACGCAGGCCGGCGGGTTTTCGCTTGATCGCGCGCTGCTGGATTTGCGAGAGATCGTCGCGCAGAGCGTCAAAGCCCACAACCGGGGCGAGGAGCGCATTCGGCTTACGGTCCCGGCAGAACCGATCTTCCTGTGGCTCGATGCCGCGCGGTTTAATCACGTGCTCGACAATCTGCTGATGAATGCGCTCAAATATTCGCAGGATGAAGTCCTCGTGAATCTCAGCTCCGGCGGCGCGAATGCCGCCATTGCAATTCAGGACCGGGGAATCGGCATTCCGCAGCCGGAACTGGGCGCGGTTTTCGCGCGATTCGGACGGGCCAGCAACGCGCGGCGCAAGGGCATCTCGGGCTCGGGCGTCGGCTTGTACGTGAGCCGCAAGATCGTCGAAGTGCACGGCGGCAGCATCGCCGTGCAGTCGCAAGAGGGGGAAGGGAGCACCTTCACGGTTACGCTTCCCCTGTCTGCGAAGTAGCAACTGTCTGTCCCGACGAACGGTATGTAGCAAGATATGGCATTCCTGAAAACGCTTTTCGACGGCAACGAGCGAGAAATCGCCCGACTGCGGCGCACCGTTGAGAAAGTCAACGCGCTCGAAACGCAAATCCACGCTCTCGACGACGAACAGCTTGCCGCCAAAACGGCGGAGTTTCGCCAACGGCTCGCAGCCGGCGAAGACATCGATGCGATGCTGCCCGAAGTATTCGCGGTGGTGCGCGAGGCCGGCGTGCGCACTTTGGGCATGCGTCACTTCGACGTGCAGATCATGGGCGGTCAGGTATTGTACGAAGGCCGCATCGCCGAGATGAAGACCGGCGAAGGTAAGACGCTGGTGGCTACGCTGCCCGTATACGCTCGCGCCCTTGAAAGCCGGGGCGTGCACGTCGTCACGGTCAATGACTATCTCGCGCGCCGCGACGCCGAATGGATGTCGCCCATCTACACGGCCCTTGGTCTGACGGTCGGCGTCATTCAGCACGATCTCGAGCCCGCGCAGCGGCGCGCCGCGTACAATTGCGACGTTACCTACGTAACCAACAACGAAGTCGGATTCGACTACCTGCGCGACAACATGGCCTGGCAAGTCGAAGACATGGTGCAGCGCGATCTCTATTTCGCGCTCGTCGACGAAGTCGACTCCATCCTCATCGACGAAGCGCGCACGCCTCTCATCATCAGCGGCCAAGGCACCGAGCCGACCGAGCTTTACGAGAAGTTTGCGCAGATTATTCCACGTCTGAAAAAAGACGACGACTACACCGTCGACGAGAAAGCGCATGCGGTTCCGATTACGGAAGCCGGCGTGGCCAAGGTCGAGAAGATGCTCGGCATCCAGAACTTGTACGAGCAGCGCAATATCGAGCTCGACGCACCAGCTCAACGCCGCGCTCAAAGCGTGGAATCTGTTCCACCGCGACCAGCAGTACATCATCAAGGAAGGCGAAGTGGTGATCGTCGACGAGTTCACCGGGCGGTTGATGTACGGCCGGCGTTACTCCGACGGCATCCATCAGGCCATTGAAGCCAAGGAAGGCATCAAAGTGCGCAGCGAAGACCAGACGCTGGCCACGATCACGTTTCAAAATTACTTCCGTTTGTACGATAGGCTCGCCGGTATGACGGGTACGGCCAAAACCGAAGAACGCGAATTTCGCGACATCTACGGCCTGGACGTGGTCGTGATCCCGACGAACATGCCGATGGTGCGCAAAGACGCTTCCGACATCGTCTACAAATCGGAAAAAGCCAAGTTCGACTCGGTCGTTCAAGACATTCTGGCCGAGCACCGGAAGGGCCGCCCCGTTTTGGTCGGTACGCGATCGATTGAAAAATCCGAAATGCTCGCCGCCATCCTGCGCCGCCAAGGTGTCGAGTGCAACGTGCTCAATGCCAAGTATCACGCGCAGGAGGCCGAGATCATCAAAGACGCAGGGCAGCCCGCACAGGTGACGATCGCAACCAACATGGCCGGGCGCGGCACGGACATCAAGCTCGGCAACGGCGTTGCGGGCCAGGGCGGCCTGCACATCATCGGCACCGAACGCCACGAATCGCGCCGCATCGACAATCAGTTGCGCGGTCGCGCCGGGCGTCAAGGGGACCCGGGGTCGACGCGGTTTTACGTTTCGCTCGAAGACGAGGTGATGCGCCTGTTCGGCGGCGAGCGCATGAACAACATCATGGAGCGCGTAGGCTTCACCGACGAGGCTCCCATTGAATCGCCGCTGGTCACCAAATCGCTCGAGCGCGCGCAGAGCAAGGTTGAAGCGCACAACTACGAGATTCGCAAACACGTCCTCGAGTACGATGACGTCATGAACAAACAGCGCGAGGTGATCTATGGGGACCGGCGCGCGATCCTCGGCGGCCAGTTCGATTCGCGCGAGTTCATGCTGCAGACGCTGCAGGCCAAAGTGGACAGCGCAGTCCAGCAGAATGCGCCGGAGAACGCTCATCCCAGCGAGTGGGATTTCGAGGAGATGCTTGCCGAGCTCGAGCTGATCTTTCCGATTCGCGCCACCATGGACGTTTCGACGTTCGAGAAAAAAGATCGGGAAGAGATCCGCCGGATGCTTCAGGGCGCCGCGCGCGAAGCGTACGAACGTAAGGAGCAGGAGGTTTCACCGGAAATTCTTCGCATCGTCGAGCAGCGCTATCTGCTTTTGCCGATCATCGATAGGATGTGGGTGGACCACCTGTACGTAATGGACCATCTCAAGACCGGCATCGGTCTTCGCGGCTACGGACAGATCGATCCGCGCGTCGAGTACGAGAAAGAAGCGTACGAGATCTTTGAAGATCTCAAGAACAACATCGCCGACGAGGCCATCAAAGGCGTCTTCCGCGTGGTGATCGAGCAGGGTCCGCCCCCGGGCGAAGACGGCCAAGGATCGATGCAGCCCATGCCGCCTGTGCCCGTTCCGGCCGGACCGCCGGCATTCGAGCCGATCCCCAGCGGGCAGCTCTTGCCGCAAGCCGCGCCCACGCGTGCGCGCAACGTGCATACGAATCGCGACGGCGAAGAACCGGCCAAACCCGCACACCGCGATCAGCCCAAAGTCGGACGCAACGAGACCTGCCCGTGCGGCAGCGGCAAAAAATACAAGAAGTGCCACGGCGCGGCTACTGTGTAACGTTTACCCCGGCCGAAGGTCTCCGCCTAAGTTCACGTCACGCGCCGTCGCGCTGACGTCTACGCCTTGTCCGCTGCGGCGCAACGTCGTGGTGATGTTGCCGCCGGCTGCGTTTCTGTCTTGAACGACCACCGAGCCGTCGGCCGTGCGCGAGACCGTTTCGGAGTTGCTCAGCGAGTACAATTGACCCGGCTTGAGATCGATCTGATAGCCGTTTTCGCTCACGAGCGCGCTGCCGCCGGAATCCAGGCTGACCTGCGTCGCTCCATAATCGGTTGAAACCGTCGCTTGCCGATTGTACGTGATGCCTCGAGCGTCCGGCGCGGTTGCGGTGGTGGCGATGCGGTAGCCGCCGCCGAACGAATTGGAATCCAACAGGTCCGAGTGCGAATCCATGCTGTCAAAGCGTGCTTGGCGCAGCGTGCCGGAGGCGTCCGTGCCGCTGAACGCCAGGTGCGGATCTCCCGTCGACGAGGCGGTTGCGTTTTTGAAATACGTCTGGTTGGATGCCTGACCCAAGCCGGCCATCGACATCAGCTGTTGCAGTAATGAAGACAGCTGCGCGATGATTTGCATCAGACCGCCTGCCGGGCCGCAAGCTGCGCCGCTGCAAACATTCTCCGAAGGCGTTTGACGTAAACTCGGTAGCAGCCGGCTGATGCTGTCGGTTCCGATCGCGCCGGATAACGGGCCCGCGGCAATATTGCCCGCGCTCGGAAGGTCGCCCGTCTGCGTTGCGAGCGCGGTACCGGGGCCGCCGGGAAAAAGTTCCTGTACGCTGTTCATTGGTGCCTCCATTTCTGCGGACACGTTCACGCCCTACGGTTAGCGTCGAAAGGGCAGCGCGATGCGCGACCGAATGTCGATGGCCGATGAGCGACTCGCAGTTGACCCGTTTAGCGCGCCTGTCCGAGCGTTTGATCGCGCTCAAGGAGCGTCTTTGACTACGCCGGCAAAAGCCGGCTGATCGGCGAACTCGACAGCCGATCGCGCACGGACACGTTCTGGAACGAGCCCGATTCGGCGCAGCGCGTCATGAAGCAGCTCGCCGAGCTGCGCGCCGACCAGGACGCAATGGACGCAGTCGCTCGAGCCCTCAACGAGGCTCGGGAAATGCTATCGCTTTTTCCCGACGATGCAGCCGCCGCCGAAGAGATCGATGCCGGCATTCAGAATGCCGAAGAGCGGCTCGATCGACTGGAAATGGCCGCCAACTTCGACGGCGAGTTCGATGCGCACAATGCAATAGTGAGCATTTATGCCGGAGCCGGCGGCGTGGACGCCGCGGACTGGACGCAAATGCTCACGCGCATGTACCTGCGTTGGGCCGATCTCCAAGGTTACCTCACCCATGTCGTCGATGAGTCGCCGGCCGAAGAAGCGGGCTTGAAATCCGTAACGTTTTTCATCCGGGGACAAAACGCGTACGGCATGCTCGAAAGCGAGCGCGGCGTGCATCGACTGGTGCGCATTTCGCCATTCGATGCGGCACATCGCAGGCACACGTCATTCAGCGCCGTCGACGTCATTCCCGAGATAGAGGAGGGCGAGAACGTGCAAGTCGAGATCAATGCTGAAGACTTGCGAATCGAAACGTTCAAGTCCGGCGGAGCCGGCGGTCAGTACGTCAACAAGACCGAATCGGCCGTGCGGATCATACACGAGCCGTCGGGCGTCATCGTTGCCTCGCAGCAGGAGCGTTCGCAAGCGCAGAACCGCGACGTTGCCATGAGCATTCTGCGCGCCAAGCTCGTGCAGCGCGAGTTGGAAAGCCGCGACCGCAGGCTGGCCGAGTTGCGCGGAGAGCGCAGCGCCAACGAGTGGGGCTCGCAAATCCGTTCTTACGTGCTCAATCCCTATCAGCTCGTCAAAGATCATCGCACCAACGTGGAAACGGGCAACACGCAAGCGGTTCTCGACGGCGAAATCGACGCGTTCATTTGGCCGTACCTGCAGCAGCGCCGAACGTGAAGCGTTCCCGGGCCGACGCTCGGGCCGCCGTGTTTTCCGACTGGCTGCTGTGGATCGGCGTCGGGGCATACGCGGCGCTGTATTTTTTTCTGGGAGCGGTCCGGTATGCGGGTCACCGCAATTTCGTCGACATGGGTATTTTCGCGCAAACGGCGGCATCGGCATTCGGCTGCTTTTGCAATACGGTCGAGGGCAGTCATTGGGCGTTTCATTTCTCGCCCGTGCTGTATGCCGCCGGCGCCGTCATGCGCGTTTGGGATTCTGCGCTTGCGCTCGTCGCGATTCAGGCGATAGCCGGCGCCTTGACGGCTCCGCCGGTGTACGGCTTGCTGGCGCGGCGCACGGAGCGCGGCATCGCGCGCCTAGGCGCGCTCATCGTGCTGCTCTACCCACCGCTTGCGGGCGTTATTTTCAACGATTTCCACGAGAACGGTCTGGCGCCCGCGGCGGTTGCGTGGCTGCTGTGGGCGTTCGACGGCGGCTTGGCGGGTTGGACGATTGCTTTGACGTTGCTCGCGCTGAGCGTCAAGGAAGATCAGGCGCTCTTCGTTTTCGTTGCCGGGGCGATAGGAGCGGCGGCGTATCGGAGCGATCCGCTGCGTTTGCGCCTCGCGTGCGCAGCGAGTGCGTTGGGGATCGTCGTTTTCATCGTGTATTTCGCGGCAATCGCCCCGCATGCCGGCGCGCTTGAAGGCCACGCTAATTGGTCGGGCTCGCGTTTTTACGCCTGGACCGCTTCCGATGTGCGCGCTTTGTTTCCGGACGGCGTGCTCGCGCGCATCGGTTTTTTGCTGCTGGCCTTCGTGCCGCTGCTGTTCGTACCGTTCCGAACGCCGGCGATGCTCGTTGCGATCGTCCCGCTGGCGGAAGTGCTCGCATCCCGTATGCCGACGACGTACACGATGGGTTCACACTATGCGGGCGCCTGGACGGGCTGGGTGCTGTACGCATTTTGCGCGGGAATCGCCGCGCTGTGGGCGCGTTCGCCCGCGCGTGCTCGAATTGCGCTGTACTGGTGCGTAGGGCTTTGCGTAGTCTGAATTCGCGGCCGCCAATCCGTTGCATCCGGGATACTTTCTGCATTCGCGCACGCCCGCCGACGATGCGTTAGATCGTTTTTTGAGCACGCTTTCCAGTAACGTTTCGGTGGCAACGCAAGAGGAAGCGTATACGCATTTGGCCGCGCGCGACCCCAACGCCGCGGTGCTGCCGGAAACGGCGAACCTGCCGGTAGATGCATGTTACGTTCTGATCGACCGCGCATTTCCTCAGTCGGCGCGACTGGTCGAATCGCAGGCGGCCGTGCGACGACTGATCGCTCAAGGGGTCTATCGGATCGAACGCAACTCCGGAACGATCAGCCTTTATAAGCGGAGCGTGGGTTGCCGGTGAGCAGCAGCTCGAGAGCGTCGGCGGCCACCAGCGGCCAGTGCCTGCCTTGTATTTGCACGGGGCGATACGGCGAAGCCCACGGAGCCCATCGCACGCTCTGCTGCGCGAACCCGTTATCTGCAAAGCAGGCGACGACGGGAGTGCCCACCGTCCCGGCGACGTGAATTGCGCCGGAATCCGGCGCAACGACCGCGGACGCTGCAGCGATGCCGTTCTTCCAATCCTCCAGCCGTTGGAATACGTCGACGGGAAGATCGGACGCGGCGGCGATGCGCTCGCAGTAGGCGCGTTCGCGCTCGCTGCCTACCAGCCGAATGCTGCGGCGCGCCGCCACGCGCGCAACGAGCTCGGCGACATGCTCGCTGCGCGCGCCCAAACGTTCCCACTTGTCCGTCAATTGCAGTACCACGCGCTCCTCGCGCGGTGGCATCTCGTTGAGCACGAGCGGACGCAGCGCGCACGCGTCGCGGCTGGGCAATGCGTACGGCAACAACGGTGAAACCAATCGGAAGATCGTTTCGCATTCGTGTTCGTTTCGTGAATCCCGGCCGGCTGCTCGAAAGACCGCGTGCGTGCACATCGAACGTATCCACAGCGACTTGAACGGCTTGCGCGGGCCGTTTTGGAAGCCGATTCGCACCGGGATGCGGGCGGATCGAGCGATGCGGTAGCCCAGGGGCTTTTCCGTTGCGATCAGCGCGTAATCGTATCGCCGTGCGCGAATCTGGTCGACGAGATCGTCCGAGCCGCAGATATGCACGCCATCCAAGCACCGCGTGGAAAAGATGCCGGCGTTGGCGGCCTGCAGCACCGCCCCCACGCTCATTCCATACCGGCGAAGCGCCTCGATGAGCGGCACGGTGGTCAGTGCGTCTCCTATGGCATCCAAGCGGACGATGAGCGCCGAACGGGAAATACTCACTGAAGCATGATTGCAAAAGAGAACCTCGTAACCCTCGACGTGGCCGACGGCTTTCGCATCGCTCGTTCGCTGGGTACGGTCGGCGGAGCCGCCACGCGGCAGCACAACATGCTGCGCGCAACCTTCCGGACAATCGGCGCTTTCATCGGTTTGGCGCCCGTAGAATACCTGACGGATGCGGAACGCGCTCGGGAGGAAGCGCTCGAACAACTTCGCGAGCATGCGACGCGTTTGGGCGCCGATGCGGTCATCAAAGTGCGCTTCGAGGCGATCGAGCAGCGCGACGGATCGACGCAGGTCGTGGCGTATGGTGAGGCGGTACGCCTGGCGCCGCACAATTACGCCGCATGAACCGTTGCCGATGACTCTGCACGAACGCGCGCGCAGAGAACGCCTGTTGGAGCGGGCTGCTGCGGTTGCGGCCTCGTGCCGCAAGTGCGCCATCGGGTTCGAACGGCGCAACAACGTTTACGGCGAAGGCGACGCGTGCGCTTCACTGCTTGTCGTAGGCGAGGGGCCGGGCGAGACTGAAGATTTGCTCGGGCGGCCGTTCGTGGGCCGCGCCGGCGAACTGCTCGACCGGATGTTGGCGGCAATCGGCTTGCCGCGGGAAGACGTCTATATTTGCAACACCGTAAAATGCCGTCCGACGCTGCGCGAGGGCGAGGCCTTACGAAATCGAGCGCCTGCGCCCGTCGAGATGGAAAACTGCCGTCCATACTTGGACGAACAGATTGAGATAATCGCTCCGCGAGTCGTTCTTGCGCTCGGTGCACCTGCGGCTAAATCATTTCTCGGACCGTCGTTCGGCATCACCGCGGGGCGGGGCCGTTGGTATGAAGGACCGCGCGGCATTCCGCTGATGGTAACGTTCCATCCGGCGTACCTGCTGCGCCAGGGCGGTATGGCGCTTTCCGACACCAAGCGCATGGTTTGGTCGGATCTCAAGCAGGTACGTGCCAAACTCGACGAGCTCGAGGCGCTTGCGTCGGCCCAGGTCCAAACTCCGAGCGCGCCGGCAGCCGAGCCGCTCACGCTCTTTGAGTACTAAAATGCGCCGCGATCCCGCCGCCATTTGGCTTGCCGAAAAAATTCGCCGTGCCGGCTTTGGCGACGCCGATGCGTTTTGCGCACGCTTCGGGATCAAGCCGTATCGATTGCAGCAGATCTATCGCGCTGCCGCTAAAGAATTTGTCGATGACGTCGCCCACGTTACGACGCTGCCCAAAGAATTACGTGCGGAGTTGACCGCTGCGGGTTTTTCTTTGAGTTCCGTGACGCCGGTGATCGTGCAGAACTCCGCCGACGGTCAGACGCGCAAAGGCCTGTTCCGGCTGGCCGATGGCAGCGAAGTCGAAGCCGTGCTGATGGAGCACTACGGTAACCGTACTACGGTGTGCATCAGTTCGCAGGCCGGCTGCGCGTTCGCGTGCGCGTTCTGTTCCACGGGCCAAGCCGGCTTCACCCGCCAGCTGGAAGCATGCGAGATATTCGATCAGGCGGTCTACTTCGCTCGCGAGCTGGCGGCCAAGGGCAAACGCTTGACCAACGTCGTCTTCATGGGCATGGGCGAGCCGTTTCACAACTACGAAGCGGTTATGAACGCGGTGGCTTTGCTGCACGATTCGCAAGGCTTTGGCTTGGGTCACCGCCACATCACGATCTCTACCGTCGGCTTGGTGGATAAAATCGACGCTTTCGCCGACGAAGGCATTCAGGTGAATCTGGCCATCTCGCTGCACGCCGCAAGCGATCGGGTGAGGGGCAAAATCATGCCGGTGAATCGCCGGTACCCCATGGACGAGCTGCTTGCCGCTTGCAATCGCTACATCGCAAAAACGAGCCGCAAGGTGTTCTTCGAATACGTGATGCTGCGCGGCGTCAACGACAGTGAAGAGGACGCCCGAGAATTAGCGCACCGCATGAAGGGGCGCTTGTATCACGTCAACCTGATACCATACAACGCGACGCCCGACGGACCGTTCACCGGCACCGAAAGCGACGACATTCGCAGGTTCGCGGCTATTTTGGACCAGGCCGGTATTCCTACGACGGTGCGCCAAAACATGGGCCGCGACATTGCCGCGGCTTGCGGCCAACTGAGGGCGGAGACGCAGCCGAAAGCGCATAAAGCCGTCGTTTAGCACACAGCGTCAAATCGGAAAGTACTCGCTGCGCCTTTGACCTTCGCAAAGAAGATTTGCCGGAGCCGGTGGAACTCTTGCACCTTCGTTGCGGGTAAACTGCGAGCGGGCTGAGCGGTTCTATTCGCCTCTGGGAAACGCGCCTCGATGTGCCGCCGTCATGGGGTACTGCGGAAAACCTCGCGGAAGCCGTGCGCATGTTTTTTCCAGCGCGCGCCGCAGCGTCGTAATGGCATCGGCTCCGCATTGTGCTTCCCACCGCCGTTCGACCGCTTCATTCGCTTTGGGAAAGGCGCGCGCCGCGTCTGAGCCAGCCGGCGACAACTGAACCGCACCGTCGGCGGCCATGGAGATCCATCCGTGGCGCTCGAGACAACGGAGCATTGTTTTCAGCGTCGGCGGCGCAATGCCGCAGAGCGACTGTAACTGCTCCTCTCCGATCGCTCCATCGCCGACGAACTGCAACACGTTAGCGAACATTGCAAGCGATGGGAGGTCCCCCGAGCCGCGTCTGCCAAGTTCGTGCGCGAGTGCGGCATCAAATTCGTAGGTGTATGCGATCAGCAGTTGCGAGAGCATTGCAAACAGCGGGCGGCGCGACTCGGTCATCAAGCGCAATTCGCGTCCGCTTTGCCCGGTGACCTTTGCGCAGTTAAGGGCGGAAACGCGCCCAAGGCGCACGCCGCCTTGTTATCCCGACGTATCGGGGCAAGTGCCGGGATGTATAAGTGCCTGCTTGAAAATCGAAGGAGGCTCCGATGAACGTTGCAGCGGAGGTTGCGGGGGTGATCGTTGCATTTTTTGTTGTTCGATGGATCGCCCAGAAATGGGTGAATAGCCGAAAGGAAAGTTAGCCCACGAATTGTCCGGTGGTACCGAAGGACCGTGAGGGCTTGCGAGTGTATACGGTATTTCGGCCGCGAACGGGAGCCGTGCCGTCATTCGAGATGAGGGTTGATGATTAAGGGTGTTGCGTTTATCGCTTATGCGGTCCGCGATGTTGCACGCGCAGCCGCGTTTTACCGTGACGTGGTAGGACTGGAGCCGGGGGAGGCGTTCAACGAACGGTTTGTCGAGTTCAACGCCGGTTCGTCGGCATTCGCGGTCGACGGTGAGCCGGCGGGATACGAACCCGGAATCTGCAATGGCGTTGCGTTTGAGGTGGAGGACGTGTGCGCCGCTCGCGAGCGGCTTGTGGAAAACGGGGTGACCGTCACGCCGGTCTACGATTTTCCCGCCTGCTCCGCGTGCTTCGCAAAAGATCCCGACGGCAACGGCTTCGCGCTGCACCAACGAAGGCAACGCTGAACCAGCAACGCGTGAGCTCTCTGTCCGCCCTGCGTAGATAAAACAAGAAATTGCCCTGCGTCTACGATGGACCCAGCGTGGAGGCCATTCGCACAGCCGCGCAGCAGAATGGCCTGCCGGTCGCCTCGGTTACGCCGGTTTCCGTGCTCGATCCGTATTTTTATCAGGAATAGTTCCGACGCAGCCCAACGCGCGCACGGCATCTCCGGATTCAGAATCCATGGCCTTTACCGCCGCAGTAATCAGCTGATGGGCAGTCGACCTACCTGGTTTTCGACGTGCGAGACGGCTTTGCGCTCTGCGCTCCTAAAGCGGATAGTATGCACCGGGGTCGTCGTAGCAGATGAGCCCCGTACCCGCGTTAGCCTGGTTGTACTTGTCGTTGAACCAGTTTGAGCCGTCGGGCCGCCGGTTTAGGGGCATATGCCACGTCTTGTTCGCAAGTTTTGAAAAACAGATCTGCCACTGGATCCGCACCGAATCGAGCTTATGCGGTGGAATGACGAACGCGAACGACCCCGCGTAGCTCGTGCCGGGCTGCAGGTTGACGAAACTATTGGGGTTTCCGAAGGGCTGCATCGATGCGCCGGTTGAATACAGCAGCGTCGGACGTTCCGGCAGGAGGGTCCGGTTAAACAGATCGTCGGTAGATGACGTTATAGTTCGCGTGCGGATCCTGTCGTTGAACCGAATACCGTAGACGTTCACCGCGATTCCACCGATGAAAATCGTCGATTGGCCGGCGTTTTTCGCATCGACGTGCACCTTGACGAACTCCTTGCCGCTCGGCAAGAGCGTATGCTCGACCGAGAACGCCGGCTGAAATTCCGGCGGTTCGTTCGCCGGTTTTATGCGTTCCTGATAAACGAAAACATAAAGCGCCCAGATAGTCCGCAGCTTACGACGGCGACGATTTCAATAAGATGGCGCCAATGCTCTACGCGCGACGGATGTGAGTGAACGTGAAGTTGCCGGCCCATTGAGCGGCTCTCCAACGGCAAGACGACAGGCCCCTTCCGCTGGATGTCCGGCTAGTTGCGCCGACGCGACGGCCGCTAGGAATCGCCGATCGAGCTTCCTTCATACGTTGCGACTTGCCAGTCGTTACCAAAGGGATCTTTCACCATGGCGCGACGGTCGCCGTACGGCGTGTTTACCGGCTCCTCTATGCTGACGGCACCGGCTTGCATGGCACGCCTGTACGTTGCATCCGCGTCGTCGACGTAAAGGTAGAGAAAGGCCGCAGTAGGTTCGCGTGGTCCTACGGCGCTGACCATGACTTTGGAATCTCCGATCGACATGATGGACGGCGCGTTCGGATTGAAGTCACCGCTTGCGCAAAACGCCTGCGTGAGAAAACGGATCATTGCTTTGGGATCGTGGACCACCAAGCGCGTGGTGATGCTGTGCCAGCCCTTCGGAATGCATGGCTCCATCTTCAGGCACTACGCTGAATACGCGGCAGTACCCTGTGTTGGTCGCGATGTGACAAGCAGATGCGGCCAAAAGCGAAGGCCGCGCGGTCGATGCCGGTCAAGGTTGGCCGATTATCCTCGCCGCTGACGGTATAGCCGCTTTCTATTTTCGTATCCCGACCGTCAGAAGGTACTAGCGCGGTACGCAAATGCCCAGTTCGGTCGGAAAGCCATCGTGAAAGGCGGTGAAGTCCCGTGCGAGCGCGGTACGCCGTTCCTGGTCCAAACTCGACGCCAATGCTTTGGTCGGCCCATAGCCGGTGACGAATGCGTTCCATGCCGCGGCGCCGCTACGGTCGTAATAGTTCGTTACGCCTTGCTCAAACTTGAGCTCGAAGTTCCGTTCGAACAATTCGCGGAGGCGCTCCGGGCGACCCCACGCGAATGGGGAAGGCGGAGCGGGCGTCGCGGTCGGCATGTAGGCTCGCATAACGGAAAACATTTTAAACACGGCGCCGTCGGGCGGCCACGTCGCGAGCGCGATGCGTCCGCCTTTGCGGCAGATGCGGGCGATTTCGTTCGCGGCCTCCTCCGGACGGCTTACGAACATCACGCCGAAAGTCGACACGACGGCGTCAAATGCCGCATCGTCGAACGGCAGCTTCTCGGCATCGCCCATTACGTATTCAATGCGCAGACCTTCACGAAAAGCGCGTTCCTTCGCTGCTGCCAGCAATTCTTGGGCGATGTCTACGCCGACGACGTTTGCTCCGCGCCGCGCGATGAGGCGGGACGTCCAACCCGTACCGGTAGCGATATCCAGGACGCGTTCATCCGGCTTCGGGTCCAGCCGGCAAACGCAATGCTCCAAGGCGCTGGAGATTTGACGGCTGATCTCGTCGTAGTCGTCTCCGCCGGAGCTCCATACCGATGCAGAGCGCTGATTATGATCTAGAACGGTGCCGCTCATGAGACGCTCCCTTCATAGCCGGTATCCATCCCACCGAAAAGCGAGGCTTACGGCTGCGAATTGCCGTAGTCCTTGCACCGCAAGCGACTGCAGTTTTCCGCGGTGGACGCATGCGAGGGCCACGCAAGCGCCGAAAGCACTGCCGCATGTCGTATGATTTTTATGTTCCGTACGAGTAACGAACGATGCTGAACGCGACAGACTTTGAGGGCGCCTTCGCGCAGGTGACGGATTATTGGTCGCCTCGGATCGTCGGACAAGTCAACGATCACTACGTCAAGGTCGCTAAGCTGCTGGGAAGCCTTGCGTGGCACAAGCACGCCGGTCAGGACGAGTTGTTCCTGGTGCTTCGAGGCCGACTACGAATCGAGCTCGATGGCGGCGAGGAAATAGCAATCGGCCCGGGACAGTTCTATGTGGTTCCCCGTGACGTTCGGCACAATCCGGTAGCCGACGAGGAGTGTTGGGTCGCTTTGATCGAACCGGTCCACACCCAGCATACCGGAGACGTGATCACCGACCGGACGCGCAGTATTGAAGAACAGCTCAGATGAAGCGGCAATGGTCGGTGCAGGCGCAAGCGGACATACGAGTGGGCACGGTCATTGCGGTGGAGCTCTTCCCGCAGGCGCGTAAGCCCGCCTATAAGCTGACGCTGGACCTAGGAATGGAGCTCGGACACAAGCGTTCGAGCGCGCAAATTACGCAGTTATACTCAGTCGAAGATCTGATCGACAAGCAGGTCGTAGCCGTCGTGAATCTGGCGCCAAAACGCATCGGCGGCTTCGTCAGTGAGGTGCTCGTGCTTGGGGCGCCGGACGAGCAAGGGCGCGTGGTCCTCTTGGCTCCGCAAAGAGCGGTTCCAAACGGCGCCCGCATCTTTTAGGGCGGCGTACCGTGCCCGCGCTGGAACCAAAACCATATCTTAAAGAGATATCGATCGAACCCGAACGGACGGCGCGATCCAACGAATATCCGTTCGACATACCCGCAGTGGCCAAGCTGGGCGTACTGCGATTTCATCCGGACGTTACGTTTTTCGTCGGCGAGAACGGCACGGGCAAATCAACGATCTTGGAAGCCGTCGCTCTGGCAATGGGATTCGGGCCGGAAGGCGGCACGCGCAACATGCTGTTCAATACGGCGGACACGGTGTCGACGCTGCACGAGTATCTTCGCATCAATCGCAGTTTCCGCAGACCAAACGACGGGTATTTTCTGCGCGCAGAGAGCTTTTACAATGTTGCGACGTACACGGACGAAGTCGGGTACCTGGGAGGCTACGACAACATACCGCTTCATCGGCGTTCCCATGGCGAAGCATTTCTCGTGCTGCTCAATCGCAAACTGCGCGGCGACGGATTCTATGTATTCGATGAACCGGAAGCGGCGCTGTCGCCGACGCGACAAATGAGCGCTCTCGCGTCGATTCACCGTTTGGTTCGGGCACGCTCGCAATTCATCATTGCGACGCATTCGCCCATTTTGCTGGCGTACCCGAACAGCAAAATCGTGCAATTCGGCGCTGACGGCGTGCGGGAAGTCCAATACGAAGATACCGAGCACTTCGCGGTTACGAAACGGTTCTTAAACGACTATCGGCGGTTGGTCGATAGGTTACTGCGGGATGAATGACTCGCGGGCGGTCCTTACTCACGTCGATATGGCGTATGAGTCGCCACGCTGGTATGATGCGAACGTGACGGTAAGGCGCATCGTAGCGAACATCGACACGCAGAACGTTTCAGCGGCTGGGTCGTTCTATCACGATATCTTGGGATTAGACGTCCTGATGGACCATGGCTGGATCGTTACATACGGGTGCGCAGAGCAGATGAGCGTTCAAATCAGCTTTGCGAACCAAGGCGGTTCCGACACGGCCACTCCAGATTTATCGATTGAGGTGGACGACGTGGATGCCGTTCTTCAGCGCGTCAAGAGCGCCGGGTTGCAGGTTGAATATGGGCCGGTAGAAGAACCCTGGGGCGTTCGGCGCTTTTACGTACGCGATCCGTTCGGCAAGCTCGTAAACGTTCTGGCGCACTCATGACGACGCTCAACCGCTCCCGTATTCCTTAAACGCCGCACGCGGCGCAGGACCCGGCGCCGACCTGCCCAAACCGAAGGGCCTTTATGGAAACCGGTCAGGGCGCCGAACCCAACGTAACGCTCGACGAAATCACGGCCCTGGCAAAGCGCCGCGGCTTTATCTTTCAGTCCAGTGAGATCTACGGCGGCATCGGCGGCTTCTACGACTACGGCCCGCTCGGTGCGATCCTCAAACGCAACGTCAAGCAAGCATGGTGGCGGGACACGGTGGAGACGCGCGACGACGTAGTGGGCTTCGATTCGTCGATCGTCATGCACCCGCTCACGTGGCAGGCTTCGGGCCACCTGAACGAATTTCACGATCGCATGGTCGACTGCAAGGTCTGCAAACATCGCTTTCGCGCCGATCACCTGCCTTTGTCCGAGCAGTGCCCGGATTGCGGCAGCAAAAACAGCCTGACCGAGCCTCGCAACTTCAATTTGATGATGCGCACGTTCGTCGGCCCGATGGAAGATACGGCCTCGAGCGCGTACCTGCGTCCTGAAACGGCCCAGGGCATTTTCGTGAACTTCAAAAACATCTATCAGACCGCTCGCAAGAAGCCGCCGTTCGGCGTTGCGCAAATCGGCAAATCCTTCCGCAACGAAATTACGCCGGGAAACTTTATCTTTCGCGTTCGGGAATTCGAGCAGGCCGAGCTCGAGTTTTTCGTGCCCGATGACGGAAACGACATCGAATGGTTCAAGGAATGGGTCGAACGGCGCAAAGAGTGGTATTCTGCGTACGGCATCCATTCGGAGAAGCTGCGCTTTTACGAATTGACCCCGCAAGAGCGTCCGCACTACGCCAAAGCGGGCATCGACGTCGAGTATCTGTTTCCCTGGGGCTGGGGCGAGCTGGAATCGATCGCGCACCGCGGCACGTACGATCTCGACGCGCACATGCGGCTGTCCGGCAAGGATTTGCAATTCTTCGACGAGGGCGGTAAAAGAAAATACACGCCGCTGCTCATCGAAAGCTCGGCCGGCATGGATCGCACCACTCTCACCTTTCTCATAGACGCATACGAGAAGCAGAGCAGCCTCGATCCCAATGGAAAGCAAACCGAACGCGTCGTTTTGCATTTTCATCCCAAAATCGCACCCATACAGGTTGCGGTGTTCTCTTTGGCCCGCAACAAGCCCGAACTCGTCGAGCAGGCCAGTACGATCGAACGTACGTTGCGCGCGCACTTTCGCACGCAATACGATGAAGGCAACATCGGCCAGCTCTATCGGCGCCAGGACGAGATCGGCACCCCGTTTTGCCTGACGGTCGACTATGAGACCCTCACCGACCGCGCGGTGACGGTGCGCGAGCGCGACTCGATGCGCCAGGAGCGCATCGCCGTGGCGGCGCTTGCGGCGTACCTGCGCGACCGGGTCGACGGAGCGGCCTGAAGGGCGGGATACATCCCATAGGGGCGGACGCTCGGTTGGCTCGAAGGCTGGGTACAAGCGAGAAAACGCCGCTCAATCGCACGGGGAGTCACGATGTCCGAGATGCTCGCGTCGCCGAAACCGAAGGCTTCGCTCGAGAAGCCTATTTGGTTTTTCGAAGAGGGCAGCGCCCAGATGAAGGATCTGCTCGGCGGAAAAGGCGCCGGTCTGGCCGAGATGACGCGCGCGGGCCTTCCGGTGCCGCCCGGTTTTACGATTACGACGCAAACCTGCCTGGAATACTATCGCCTCGGGCGCCGCAACCCGCCCGGATTCAGCGATGCAGTCGGCGCCGCCATGGCGCAGCTCGAGCGGCGCACCGCAAAGCGGTTCGGCGATCCGGCCAATCCGCTTTTGGTGTCCGTGCGAAGCGGAGCGCGAGTTTCCATGCCCGGCATGATGGACACCATACTGAACTTGGGCCTGAACGACGACACCGTTTTGGGTTTGGCCGAACTCACGGGCAACGAGCGGTTCGCATGGGATGCATACCGGCGGTTCATATGCATGTTCTCCGGCGTCGTGCTCGGCGTGGAAAAGGACCGCTTTGAAGAGCGAATCGAGCTCGAAAAGAAGCGCCTGGGCGTAAGCGGCGATCCCGAAATAAACGCAGCGGCTTGGCGCGATTTGATCGCCGGGTTCAAAGAGATCGTGCGCGAGCACACCGGGCGCAGCTTTCCCCAAGATGCCAAAGAGCAGCTCGACCTTGCCATCCGCGCGGTGTTCGACTCGTGGAATTCCAAGCGAGCCATCGAGTATCGCCGCTACAACAAGATTTCCGACGATTGGGGAACGGCGGTCAGCGTCGTTTCAATGGTCTTCGGCAACATGGGCGACGACTCGGGTACCGGCGTGGCCTTTACGCGCAACCCGAACACCGGAGAGAACGCGCTGTTCGGTGAGTATCTTCGCAACGCGCAGGGGGAAGACGTCGTTGCGGGGATTCGTACCCCTGAGAAGATCTCGGACCTGGAGCGCTCGCAGCCGCTGGTATACCGGCAATTCGTCGAGATTGCGCGCACCCTCGAACAGCATTACCGCGACATGCAGGACCTGGAATTCACGGTCGAGCGCGGCAAACTGTTCATGCTTCAGACCCGCACGGCCAAACGCAGCGCGCAGGCGGCCGTCAAGATCGCGCTCGGCATGGTGAACGAAGGGTTGATCTCCAAGAGCGAAGCGCTCGCGCGGGTGAACGCATCTTCGCTGGATCAACTTTTCCACGCGCGCATCGATCCCGCCGAGCACTACCAACCCGCCTGCAAAGGTCTCAACGCCTCGCCCGGCGCCGCAAGCGGACAAGTCGTTTTCGACGCAGATACCGCCCGGACGCTGGGCAACGCCGGCAAAGCGGTCGTGCTCGTGCGCACGGAAACCACGCCCGACGACGTTCACGGAATGATCGCTGCGCGCGGCATTCTGACCGCAAAGGGCGGAGCAACGTCGCATGCAGCGGTGGTCGCACGCGGCATGGGAAAACCGTGCGTCGCGGGCTGCGAGGCGCTGCAAATCGACAGAGCCAGCCGTCTGGCGCATATCGGGCAGACGCCGCTGTCCGAGGGCGACTGGATAACGATCGACGGAACGACGGGCGACGTCATTTTCGGACAACTGCCGCTCATCGATCCTCCGTCGAAGCTGCCGGCGTGGCTCGAAACGTTTTTGAGTTGGGCCGATGAGGCACGCAGCTTGCAGGTCTGGGCGAACGCTGACACGCCGCAGGATGCGCGCAAAGCCCGCGAACTCGGCGCGCAGGGCATCGGACTGTGCCGCACCGAGCACATGTTCATGCAGCAGGATCGCCTGCCGGTGGTACAGGACATGATCCTGTCCGATACTCCGCAAGCGCGCGCGCAGGCGCTGGCCAAACTCTTGCCGTTCCAGCGCGAGGATTTTGCCGGAATTTTGGAAGCGATGCAGGGATGTCCGGTAACGATTCGCTTGTTGGACCCTCCGCTGCACGAATTCTTGCCTTCATTGGAATCGCTGCTGGTCGAAACGACCGAACTGCGGATTGCGCATGGCGAGCAATCGGCGCAATACCAAGCGCGAGCGCGGGTGCTCAAACGCGTTGCCCAGATGCACGAACAAAACCCCATGCTCGGACTACGCGTATGCCGGCTGGGAATCGTGTACCCGGAAATTTACGCTATGCAGGTGCGAGCGATCTTTCAGGCGGCGTGTGAACTCAAGCGCCGCGGAGTCGACGTCAGACCCGACGTCATGATTCCGGGCGTCGGCACAAAAGAAGAAATGCGATTTACCGCGCAAGCCGCGCGCGAAGTTGCCGACGGCGTCATCGCCCAAACCGGCGTTCCCGTCGCCTACCGCATCGGTACGATGATCGAGCTGCCGCGTGCGTGCGTGGTCGCCGACGAAATCGCGCAGGCCGGCGCGCAGTTCTTTTCGTTCGGCACGAACGACCTCACCCAGACGACGTTCGGCTACAGCCGGGACGACGCGGAGGCTACGTTCATTCCGCGGTATCTCGAGCAGAAAATCCTCAAGGACGATCCGTTCCAAGTGCTGGACCGTCGCGGTGTGGGCACGCTGATGCAGGATGCAATAAGGCTGGGACGCACCGCAAACCCGACCTTGAAAATCGGTATTTGCGGCGAACACGGCGGCGAGCCGTCGAGCGTGGCGTTCTGCCACGGTCTGGGTTTGGACTACGTCTCATGTTCTCCGTACCGCGTCCCGATCGCGCGTTTGGCGGCGGCTCAGGCCGCGCAGGGTACGCTAACGTAGCGACGCGCCGCATCCGCTCCGTTAATGCGGAATTAAAAGCGCGGTTTCCAAGGAACGGCGTTTTGCGCCGGCGGCGTTTCCTGTAGACAGATACTCTCGACCTGTCTTACAAGGAGCTTCATCATGGTCAAGAACTGGAAAGCCGCCCTGGCCTCATTGATCCTCTCCGCTTCGATGTTCGGAGCCGGAGCCGTCTTTACGTCGACGGCACACGCGCAATCCGCTCCCGCATTACGCGGCGAGTACGGCAGCGCGCGCAACATCATGCGCGCCAAGACCCGCTTGGAAGCGATCATCGACCAGCTGCAGCGCGACCAGCGCGATTACGGGGGACATCGCGTGGCCGCAATTGCCGACATGCAGCAAGCCCGCGGCCAACTGCAGGCTGCAATCGACTACGACGCTACGCATCGCCGCTAACCTCTCTACCCGCAATCGGGAGCTGCTCGGAAAACCGGGCGCTCCCGATTTCACGACACAGCCGCCGGGCTTGCGCGACGTCGACGCGGTCGGGCCGCACGAAGAGTTTGCGCCAGTAGGCCTTGCCTGAAAGTTTCGCAATCAGGTCCGAAGCTTGCCGTGCGTCGACGATCTCGCCGGACGCCGCGCCCACCCACACCGTCGAGTTGCCGCCGCCCGCCTGCAGCGGCAGACGGTGGATCAATTGCGATTGCTCGTCGCTCCAAACGGCCTCATCGCCGTAACGTTCCCGCAACGCAGCATCGCAGCGCTCGTATACGCTCAAATCCCGCTCGGCGTTGAACTCGGCTGCGACGGCGTAGAGCCGTATGCGTTCGCGCAGTGCTCGCGCCGCCTCGGACGGCGCCTCCCGCAGTTCGTTCAGAACCCGAAAATCGTCCCAGCGCAAGAATTCGTCAATCGGATCCAGCGCGCGCGGCTGAGGCCAGAGTTCGCGCAGCGCAGCCTGCAGTATGCGTTCGAACATCCGGGTCGTGTGGTGAAAATACACCGAGGCGAACATCATGTATCGCGCCAGCACGAACGACTCCAGCGCTACGACGCCCCGCCGGTCGATGCCCATGACGGCGCGCCCGTTCACTTGCAGGATTCGCAGCGAGTCCACGAGCTGGTCGGCATCGTAGCGGCCGCCCGACACGCCGGTGAAGTAGGCATCCCGCAGCAAATAATCCATCCGGTCCGCATCCAAATTCGGTCCGCTGACGATCTCGGACAAGACGGGATATCGTGCGTGGGGCGAATGCAGAATCAGATCGAGTGCGTGCTCCGGATCGACTTGCAGCGCGCCCAGCGCAGTCTGCATTTCCGCCAAGCCCAGAATTTCGCGCGTTCGATCTTCATGCGGTCTACCCAGCACGGCCTCGCAGGCATGACTGAACGGTCCGTGCCCGACGTCGTGCAAGATTAGGGCAGCGCGCACGAGCCTGCGCTGATAGGCGGCGTCCGCGTCGCCTTCGAAAAACTCGCGACCGTGACGGACGAGCGCGTCGAAGGCCCGCGTCCCCATTGCCAGCGCGCCCAACGCGTGCGTGAAACGCGAATGTTCGGCCGATGGAAATGCCAGGTAAGCCAGGCCTAACTGGCGCAAGCGGCGCAGACGCTGAAGGACGGCGCAGTCCAACAGCTCGGCTTCGGCAGGCGACAGCTCGATGAAGCGGTGGACCGGATCGTAAATCCGTTTCATCGGGCGCGTTCTTCGGGCGTCCTCGCCGCGATTCCGTTGGGAACGGCGCGGCCGGCGGCGAAGGAAGCCCCAGCGCAATGAAGTTTGACCAAGCGACTCTTCGCGAAATTCACGCTCGCATCGACATCGCGAGCTTCATCGGTTCGTACGTGCCGCTCACCAAGCGCGGAAACGACTTGGTGGGTCTTTGTCCGTTCCATAGCGAGAAAACGGCCTCGTTTCACGTGCATCCCGACAAAGGGTTTTTCAAATGTTTCGGCTGCGGAGCAGGCGGCGACGTCATTGCGTTCATCTCCAAACTGGACAATTTAGCGTTTCCCGACGCAGTGCGCGTCCTGGCTAGCCGCGCGGGAGTGGAACTGGAAGCCGAAAACCCGCAAGCTGCGCGCGCGCGAAACGAGCGCGAAGCGATTTACGAAGCCAATCGCGTCGCAGCCGGATTTTTTGAACGCATGCTGCACGATGAGCCGGGCTGCGCAGCGCGGGCCTATTGCGAGCGCCGCGGACTTGCTGCCGCAACGCTGCGCAAGTTCCACGTCGGCTACGCACCCGACGACTGGAACGCGCTGACCGACGATCTGCGGCGCAACGGCGTCGACGCCGAAACCGCGGCCAAAGCCGGGCTGCTCAAACGCGGCGAGCGCGGGTTTTACGATTTTTATCGCGACCGTCTCATGGTACCCACCTATGCGACCACCGGAGAAGTGATCGCCTTCGGCGGCCGGGCGCTGGGCGACGCGGAACCCAAATACTTGAACACGTCGACGACGCCTGTATACGTAAAAGGCCGGCAACTGTTTGCGCTCAATCTCGCGCGCCGTGCAGCGTCGCGCGACGGAACCCTGATCGTCGTCGAAGGGTATTTGGATTGCATCGCGCTTCACCAAGCCGGATTCGAAAACGCGGTGGCTTCCCTGGGAACGTCCTTTACCGAAGAACAGGCGAAAGAACTGCGTAAGTACGCGGACGGCATCTTTTTATGCTTCGACTCCGATGCTGCCGGCAACGCTGCCGCGGCCAAAGCAATCGAAATCGCCGTGCGCGTGATCGAACACGCGGGCTCGGGCGTTCGGATAGTGCACCTGCCGCCGGGGACCGATCCGGATAGTTTCGTGCGCGAACACGGGCCGGCTGCGTTCGCGCAGTTGCTCGGCGCCGCCGCGCCCGCAATCGAATACCGGCTCGAGCGCGAGGCCGAGCGCTTGGAGCGCGGCTTTGATTCGCCTGCCGAGATTGCCGTACAGGCCGAAGCACTCATACGACGCATGACCCCGGCGATGGAATGGGATCGCTGGCGCGTGTGGATCGCCAAACGGCTAAAGGTCAACGTGAACGAGCTCCGGAATAGCCGCTTCCTTGCGAATACGGCAAATTTTGCGCCGCGTTCGGGCGCAGCCGCACCCGCAACCCGTTATGCCGCGGCCAATGTACAGCCCTCCTCGTTCGAATGGGAAGCCCTGGCGATCATGGTCGAAGAGCCGGTCCTCGTGCGCGAATTCGCAGAACGGATACCGGTCGAGCGCTTTCGCAGCGGGACCTACGCCGGCATCTACGCGAGGTTGGTCGAAAACGCCCAAGCCATCGCCAAGACGCCCGACGTGTTCGGGTTGTTTGCGGACGATAACCAAAGTATGGGGGTTCTGGCATCGCTGGCAAACCGCGACCGCAGTTCGACGGTTCGCTACGAGGACTCCGACCAGCGCCGGGCCCATTTGGAGCGAGTGGTCGAGCGGCTGCAACTCGACGACGAGCGCGGGCGTTATCAGGAGTTGTCCCGGCGCATTGATGAATTGGTGACGGCGGGTAAAAACGTGGGCAGCGATTTGCGCGGCGAATACGATGCGCTGGTTGCCAAGTTGAAGAGATGACCGAAAGGGGGTGAACGAAAAAATGGCACGCAAAAAGGCTGCATCGAGCAACGGGGCCACTGCAACTGCGGAAGCGCCGCCGACTACGGTCGAAGAGCTCAAGAAGAAGATTTTAGAACGCGCCAAAAAGCGCGGGTCGATTACGCTGGAAGAGATCAACCTCGAAGTCGGCCGACTGGCCGAAACGCGCGAGGATCTCAATGAGGCCGAGGTCTTCGATGATTTGATGACCGAGCTCAATGCGGCGTCGGTCGAGGTGGTCGAAGAAGCCGAAGAAGACAAACCCGATGCCGAGGCCGAGCCCGAGCAGATCTCCGCGGGGCTGGCGTTGGACGATCCGGTTCGGATGTATCTCAAAGAGATCGGCCGCGTACCGCTGCTTTCCATGGACGACGAGAAAAATTTGGCCATGAAAATCGAGGCGGGCGAGCAAGAACTCAGCGCAAACGGCTCGGCCGATCAGATCGTGGTCGTTCAAGGGGAAGAAGCCAAACGGCAACTGACGGAAGCGAATCTGCGGCTCGTGGTCTCGATAGCCAAGAAATACGTCGGCCGCGGCATGCTGTTTCTGGATCTGATCCAGGAAGGCAATCTGGGTTTGATTCGCGCGGTCGAGAAGTTCGACTATCGCAAGGGATACAAATTCTCGACGTATGCCACATGGTGGATACGGCAGGCAATTACCCGAGCATTAGCCGATCAAGCGCGTACGATTCGCATCCCCGTGCACATGGTCGAAACGATCAATCGCTTGATCAAAATCTCGCGGCAGCTGCTGCAAGAGCTCGGGCGCGATCCGTCCGTCGAAGAGATCGCCGCCGAGATGGGCCTGACGCCGGAAAAGGTTCGCGAAGTCATCAAGATCAGCCAAGAGCCGATCTCGCTCGAGACGCCCATCGGCGAAGAAGAGGATTCCCATCTAGGCGACTTTATCGAAGACCAGGAAGCCGTCGCGCCCGCTGAAGCCGCGTCGGTGATGCTGCTCAAAGAGAAGATGCAGGACGTGCTGCAAAATCTGACCGAGCGCGAGCGCAAAGTGCTCGTGCTGCGCTTCGGGCTCGAGGACGGCCATCAGCGCACGCTCGAAGAAGTCGGCCAGGAGTTCGGCGTCACGCGCGAGCGAATCCGTCAGATCGAAGCCAAGGCACTGCGCAAACTGCGCCATCCCTCTCGAGGCAAAGCGCTCAAAGACTACTGGAGCAACGAGTAATGCAGCGCGCCTACGGCGCGTTTTTTGCGCTGCTGCTCATGGCGGCCGCGAACCCGCCCAGACTCAAGACGATCGTAACGGTGCGTTCCACGCCCTTCTGCAGCTCCATCGCGCAGCACTTCAACGCCGCGGTGCTGCCGATGCTGGCCAACGATCGGGACTTTGAAGGCATCGATTCGCAACTCACCGACCTCAACGACGTCTTTCATCACGCGGATTACCAGATCCGATATGCCGGCGTGCGCGTCCAGCTGATGAAATACCTGGGGCGAATTCGCTCGAGCTTGCCCGGGATGCAAGATCAGATCGATCGCCTAAGGCAGGGCGAAAAACTCACGCAGGATGCGCAAGAGGCGCAGCAGCTGCACCAGATCGCCGAAAAGCTGCACTGGCGTACAACAAGCAGATGCAACTCTCAATCGACGTCGGCGGCGTCGTGCAGACGATGATGAGCTATCAGCCGCCGGCGGATCTCGACGTAACCCAAATGGAACTGTCCGACCAGACCGTCCCCAAAGACATGCGAGACGTCAAGAGCTACTTACGGTTCGACGGTCAGCGCGACGTTATCGATCGGGCTGAAAATGCCGCAGCGGACGCGGCGATCGAGCTCGTTTCGACCCGCTGCTCGACGCAGAAGTAAAGGACCCTACTCCTCCGGCTTGGCCGCGTTTTTGCTGGGGTGCACCAACGGGTTCTTTTCGGCGAACGCGCCCAACGGATTAGGGGTCAGCCACACTTCCACGTCCCACTGCGCGGGAAACGTGAAGATTTTGCTCACCTCGTCCACGCTTTTGACCTTGCCGAGTTTTACCAGCGTCGCCGCTTGCGGATCGGCAAAATTGCCGCCCGCGGCCGCAAATGCTTTGCCGCTCACCGCGTGGCCGTAGCTCATTGTTCCGTCGGCGCTTTTTACGATGTAGTGCACGTGGTCCCGGCCGAATTTGTCCCACCGGCGCGGATCCAAACCCCACAGGTGCGGCACCGTTGCGCTGTCCTTGAGCGGAACCGAAAAGTCTGCCCCCAGCAGCCGGCCGTTCACGTCGTACCACAGCTGGCTCGGCGCGGGCGCATCCGGATCGGCCGCGCTGTTCCACGCCAGATTGGCATAGCTGATGGCGCCGGTATCATCCTCATTGTTGTACCGGAAGTAGCCGGCTTTTTCCGCGTCCGCCGGTGTGGCAAAGCGCGCATTCAGATCCGCGGTGACCTTCTGAACGAAGGCCGTCTCGCCCGCCATTGGTTTGTCCGGCAGCTTGGCTTGAGTCATGGCGGCGGCGAACGCGCCGCCGTTGCCGAAGGCCGGTACGCTAAACGCCAACAGCGTGAGCGCCAGCAAACGCTCGTTTCATGAAATTCCTCCGTCGTTACGGCGTTTTAGTCGGTTGCGGGGTCGGTTTCGGTGCAGAACCGTGGGATTCCGCGGGCGTTGCCAGCGGAGCAGGCACGAAGTCCGGATGAGGCGTGTCCAGGGTCGATGCAAACGGCGCCGGCGTGCTTATGGCGACCGCACCGTTCGCCAGACGAACCGTAGCCGCGGTTCGCGCGCGTATGACGGTACCGGGGCGCAGCACGACGTCCGCGCCCTTGCGTAAAATGTGATAGATGTAGTGACCGGGGATGAAGATGTCGCCGACCGTGTCGGTGACGGAGCGGGTGGATTGCTGTCCCGAGCTCATGTGCGGGTCGACGTGCGCGGTCGGCGTCGTGAGGGCAAGCAACTTTCCCGACGCGAGCCGAAGCGCTTCGAAATACATCTCCAAGGAGCCGTCGACGTTGCCGATTTGCGCACCGGAGGTTTGCGCTACGACGATGTTCACCGGCGTTCCCGCTGCCGCGACGGTCGCGCCGTCCAGCACGATTGCATCGCGCAAGTGCGCGCGCGCGACCGTTCCCGCTTTAGATCGCGAACCGATCGTGTCGTCGAGAACGAAAAATAAACTCGAGCCCAGAGGCAGAATCGTCGAGTTGGGCGTTCCGGTCGGCGTTGCCGTCGGTTCAACGCGCGGCGGCGGCGGAGGAGTGGGCAGAACGATGGCGCGTGCAGCTTGCGGGCGCGCGCCGGCGGCGGCGATAGATGCCGCCGCCAGCAGTGCGATACCTGCGCGGGCAAAACTAGCTGGCTTTTTTCTCCCGATCGAGTTGAGCTGCGGCTGCAGCGCGTTTACCTTCTTCGATGAGTTGTTTGACCTTTTGGCCACCTTTTTGTCCAATCTGCTCGTAGAAGTTGGGGCCGTACCGATCGCGAGTCGCCTCGCCGCCTTTTTTGCCGCCCTTTTTACCGATCTGCTCGTAGAACGCGTGGCCGTGCGCATTTTTCGTGGCTTGCCCGCCCTTGCGGCCGATCTGCTCGTAGAATTCGGGACCGTACTTTTTTTTGACCGTTTCGCCGCCCTTTTGGCCCGCTTCGCGGACCGTCATGCCGCCCGCTTTCTTGGGGGCCGGGCCGGTGGGTGTATTCATGGACTGTTCTAAACCTCGGTTCTTTGTGCCGCCCCAGAAGGACGGCAATCTCATGCTCCATATACTAGAACGCAAGTTCGGTCCAGAAAGTTGGTATAGATTTGTTTAAGAGCGCCGCTTGCTTGTTTTATGTGGTGCTGACACTGCTTGCCGTGCGGACAGGCGCAGCGGCCCCCGATGCGAGGGCGTACGTGCAAATCGAGCGGCTCGAGCAAATGCGTTCGCTCGGGAACGGGCGCTTGGCGTCGTTTTTAGGTTCGAAAGACCGCTTCGTCGCCCTGCGGGCAGCCCTGGCTATCGGCCGCACCAAGCAAGCCGCCGGCCTTCCCGCGCTCGAGCGCCATGCAAACGACCGAGACGACGCCATGCGCGCGATGGTAACGTACGCCATGGGCCTGATCGATGCGCCGGCCGCCGCGCCGCGGATCGTCCGCGCCTTGAACGATCCCGCCGACGTCGTGCGCGTTGCCGCGTTGGATGCGACCGGCCGGCTCGAAACCTCGCATGCTTTAACGCGACTCCAGCAGACGCAGGCGCAGACGCGGGCGGCGAATTTGCTTGGCGGCGGTACACCTATCGTGCGGGCGCGCGCGGCGACGGCTTTGGAAAGCTTTTCGCAAGGCCCGCGAGAACGCTTTGCGCTGCGCGCTCTCGAAGCCGGGTATTCGCGAGCACGCGATTCGTACGTGCGCTGGCATATCGTGTGGTCGCTGTACCGCGGCTACTCCAAGTCCGCCGCGCCCTCCCTGTTCGCAAAAGCGTTGCGCGATCCAAACGAAGTCGTGCGAATCCAAGCCGTGCGCGCCTTTGGCCGTCGCGGTGATGCAAGCGCCGTGGCGTTGCTGCAGCCGCTGCTGCGCGACGGCTCTTGGCGCGTCCAAGAACAAACGCTCGAGTCTATCCGCGTGCTCCAGGGCGGCAAGCCGACCGAACATTTGAACAAAATTCCGGCAGACGTACGCACTCCGCCGCCCGTACCCGATCCTTTGGCGAACGTGCCTGCGCTCGGGCGTACCGCCGAGGGCGCCAAGCCGCAGCGACCTTCACCCGATGCGATTGCGCTGTGGCCCAAACTCGATCCGCGAACGGCCGCGCTGTTCACCGGCCCTGCGAAGGGTCCCCATCCGCGCGTCCGGATCGTGACCACGCAAGGCAACGTGTACGTGGAACTGTATCCCGAATGGGCGCCGTTGACGGTGGAGAACTTCCTCAATCTCTCCCGGCGCGGATATTACGACAACAACCCGTGGTTTCGCATCGTACCGGATTTCGTGGTGCAGACGGGCGATCCCAACGGCAACGGCAACGGCGACGCCGGCTACACGATCGGCGCGGAAGAAAACCCCATCGAACAGGACGGTTACGTGATTTCCATGGGCCTGAATTACACCAACCCACCCAACGCCCACGCAATCCGCGATTCTGCCGGAACGCAGTTCTACATCACGCTTTCCCCGCAGTTGCATTTGAATCGCGAGTTTACGGTCTTCGGGCGAGTCATTGCCGGATTCGACGTTTTGGGCCGTTTGGTCGAATCCGACAAAATCGTGCGCGTCGAACGGCTGCCCGACAGCGTGCGGTGAAAGCGTCCGCAGCCGTGGCTCCGGCCGCGCTGGCATTTGCGATGGCGGCATGCGCGGGCAACCCTCAGCGCCTGCCGGTCGGCGTATCCATCTGCAACGCGGTTCGCACGGGACACGGTTTACGCATTGAAGCGACGGTGCAGAACGAATCGGATCGCCCCATCTCGCAGTTGAATCTGGCAACCGCATTTTACCGCGATTTCCGCTACGCGCGTTTTGCGGCGTTCACGCAGTTGGATCGCGAGCTCGATCCGGGGCAAAAGCGAACCGTTGAATTCGTGGTAACCGCGTCCGGTCAGCCTGTGCCGCAAGGAGAAGCGATTCGCTGCTTCATCACGCATATCGGTTATCTGGACGGAACGTCTGCCGACGCAC
Organism: Vulcanimicrobiota bacterium; assembly: GCA_963777315.1. GTDB lineage: Bacteria > Vulcanimicrobiota > Vulcanimicrobiia > Vulcanimicrobiales > Vulcanimicrobiaceae > CAVYEM01. The sequence goes on along the minus strand of CAVZQC010000001.1, from coordinate 303,376 downwards.
CCCCGGAGCCGTAGCCGGCTAAAACGTCTTTTTCGTATCGAGCAGTATGGTCACCGGGCCGTCGTTGAGGAGCTCGAGCTGCATCCGCGCGCCGAAGATTCCGTAAGCTACCGGGACGCCTTGACGCTCGAGCAGCGCGCCCACGCGTTCGTACAGCGGTCGCGCGATCTCCTCGCGAGCAGCGGCTACGAACGACGGCCGCCGTCCTTTTCGTGCATCGCCGTGAAGCGTGAACTGCGAAACGAGCAGCACGGAGCCCCCGCAGTCTCGCAGGCTGCGGTTCATCAAACCGGCGTCGTCGGCCAGGATGCGAAGCGTCGCGATTTTTTCCGCGAGTTGTTGCGCGTCGGCATCCGCATCGTCCGCGCCGACCCCGACCAGCACGGCTAAACCGGCGCCGATGCTGCCCGCAATCTCGTCGCCCACCCGCACTTGCGCCCGGCAAACGCGCTGCACCACCGCTCGCATGCGCTTATTTCGTGAAGATCGACGACAGAGCGAAGAGCGCGTTTTCCCGGCGCTCGGCGACTCGCCGGTAAAAATACCCGGCCCAGTGCGTTCCGAACGGAACGTACACCCGCAAGCGGTATCCCTCGCGCACCAGTTGCCGCTGCAGCGAAGGCCGCACCCCGTACAGCATTTGGAATTCGAACTGCTCGGGTTTGACGCCCCGGTCGCGCGCGAATTGCTTGATCGCTTCAATGATCGCCGGATCGTGCGTAGCAATACCGGGATAGTTGCCGCGGACGAGCAAGTCTTGCGCGCATTCCAGGTACGAACGGCGAATCTGCGCCATGTTGCGGTACGCAATCTCCGGCGGCTCGCTGTACGCACCTTTGCACAACCGCACGCGGGCGCCCATGCCGATCGCTCGCTGCACGTCGCCTTTCGTGCGTTTGAGATAGGCCTGCAAGACCGGCCCCACATTCGGGTGCGCGGCAAAAGCCCGTTCGAAAACCTCGAGAGTGGATTGCGTTACGCTCGAGCCCTCCATGTCGATGCGCACGAACGGGTCGGCGTTGCGGGTTTGGGCATGCTCGAGTATTGCGGTCAAGTTTTCGAGAGCTGACGTCTTGGCCCAGCAGCAATCCCATTGCCGTGAGTTTTACCGACACGTTGCTTTGCGCGCCCGCGGCGGCAATGGCGTCCAGCGCTCGCATGTAAGCGTCGCGCGTCTGCAGCGCCGCTTGCCGTTCGAGAACGTCTTCCCCAAGAAAGTCCAGGGTTGCGGTCATGCCGGCCGCGTTGAGCACGCGCACGGCGGCAATGGCCGACTCGATCGTTTCGCCTGCGACGAAGCGCCTTGCCAAGAAAAAAAAGCGCTTGGAAAAAAATGAATCGGGCGCGAACCAACTATCGATCACGGCCATTGCGTGCGTCTATACGACGCGGCGCCGCAACGCCCATTGTATGCTCAGTACGAGTGCGGCAAGCACCACGAAACCGTAACTCAGTGCCAACGAAGTGCCGACCCCGCGTGAAGACAGCGCCACGTAGAGCTGCACCGGGAGCGACGTGGGATGATATGCCAGAATCGAAGTGGCGCCGTATTCGCCGATCGCGCGCATCCAAGCCAAGACCATTCCCGCCAAAACGTTAGGCGCCGCCAGCGGCAAGGCGATGCGAAAGAAGAGGGTTGCGGACCCCGCGCCCAACGTGCGAGCCGATTCTTCGTACGCCGGGTTGAGCGAACCGAACGCGGCGGCGGCGGTGATCGCCACGAACGATCCGGCGACGAAAAACTCCGCGAGCGCAACACCCCACAATGAGTCGACGAAAACGATGCCGTGCGCTGCAAGCGCGGACCCCAGCGCAGTACGCGTGCCCACCGTCTGCAACAACATGATGCCTGAGGCCACCGGCGGAAAGGCCAGCGGAAGCGCCAGCAGCGACAGCGCGGTCGCGCGCACGGCTCGGGGCGCGTGCGCGAGCGCGTAACCCGCGGGTATGCCCAGCAGCGATGCAACTGCGACGGCGATCGTCGAGGCGGCGAGTGAAACGCGCACGGCGTCTCTCGCCGCCGGAAATGCAAAGGCGGCAACCGCTGCAGAAGGCGGGACTGCCGCGAGCATTGCAACGACCGGACCAAGCATGATGAGGACCAGCACGGCGGCGGCAAGATAGAAGATCGTCGTTCCGCCTTCGGCCCTCATACAAACTTTACCAAACCATATATTGCGTGCGAGGCGCGGACTGCCGATGAGGGGAAGGTGGCGGGCAACATGATGCAGCGCACGTGGCGGGTTCTCATAGCGGACGACGATCCGGCGATTTGCACGCTGATCGAAACGGTGCTGCGCAAAGGACCGTACGAGATCGCGGTGCGAAACGACGGTGAAAGCGCGCTCGTCGCGCTGGATCGTGAGCCGCATTTCGACATCGTGATCTGCGATTTCATGCTGCCGGGAATATCGGGCATCGACTTAATCGAACGCTTGCGGGCAAACGAACGCACGCGGTCGCTTCCGATCCTCATGGTGTCCGGTCACACGAATTATGCCATGGACGGCCGCGCAAAAAATGCCGGCGCCAACCTCTTTTTGAACAAGCCGTTCACCATCTCGCAACTGCGCGCCGCGGTCAACAGCTTGCTCGCGCAGCCGAAAGTCGATCCGCTGGAAAATTCCGCCGTAAGCTGACGGCGCTCCGATGCATCTCGTAAAGATCCTCGTCGTGGCGTTCTCGCTCGGGCTCGACGTATTTGCCGTCGGCATCGGCGTCGGCATGCGCGACACCCCGATCGCGCTGCGGATCCGCATCGGACTTGCGTTTGCGGCTGCCGAAGTCATCATGAATCTCATCGGCGTAGGCTTAGGCCACGTCGCCGGACAGTCTGTTGGGCAGCGTCGCGGGCTATATCGGCTTTGCAGCATTGGTTGCCGTGGGCGGATACATGATTTTCGAAGCCTTGCGCGAGGCCGAGGAAAAGGTCCCGCTGGACATGTCGCGCGGATGGGGACTGTTCATCGCGGCGCTTTCCGTCAGCTTGGATTCGCTCGGCATCGGCTTTTCGATTCTGTACATCGGCGTCTCGCTTTGGCTCGCGCTTGGTATCATCTTTGCGGTTTCGATTCTGGCAACGTTCGCCGGGCTCACGCTCGGACGGGTGCTGGGACGGCGGGTGGAAGAAGGCGCGGAGTTGTTTTCCGGCATCATTCTGATGCTCACCGGAGTCGCATTCATCCTGGCAAAGGTCTTTCACATCGGCTAAAGCGGGGAGCTTTTGAGCGCGCATCGGAATTAGCATGCATGTTCGCGGGCGACGCTTTACTCGATCTGGCGCGAGCCTCGGTCCGGCGCTCGGTCTTCATTGTAGGGACGGCAAAGAACGCGGGTAAAACCGTCGCGATGCGCGCGATCGCGCGTGCGGCCCAATCCCGCGGGCTACGCCTGGGGATGACTTCAACGGGCCGCGACGGGGAAGCGGTCGATGCCGTGGATTCACTGGCGAAACCGCGGTTGTTTTTGAGCGAAGGCACGATCGTTGCGACGGCTCGGACGCTGCTTCCACGGCACCCCGCAAGCGAAATCCTGGATCTGAGTCCTTGGAACAGTGCGGCCGGAACCATCGTGCTTGCGCGAGTGCGCCGCGCCGGCCACTTCGAATTGGCCGGCCCTTCGGCGGCCGCCGGCATTCGCGCGTGCGTGCAGCGACTTGCGGCGCTGGACTGCGAACAAATCATCGTCGACGGAGCGGTGGATCGGGTGGCGGCGCTCGCAGGAGGCGGCGACGCGGTGATCGTTTCCGTGGGTGCAGCCGGTGCGGCTACGATGGAACAAGCGGTGGACGACGTGCGCGCACTTTGCGCGCGCTTGCGCATCCCGGCATACGATCCGGACAAACCGCTGCTGCGTCTGGACGGCGCACTCACGCCGGCACGCGCATCCCAAGTCTCGCGCGAGGCCGCCGGCCGGCAGATCGTCGTTCGCGACCCTACGCAAGTTGCCGCGGGCGGCAAAGCGCTGCCCGAACTGCTGCACGAGCTGAACGTGCGCTGCGAACGTCCGCTGCACGTGGTTGCCGCGACGGTGGCTTCCATCGGCCGCGAGCGGTACTTCGAACCTCGCGCTTTTGCGCGCGCCGTAGCGCGGGCCACGGGGCTGCCTACGTTCGACGTGTACGCCGATACGATGGTGGGCGCGGCGTGAAGTACGCCGATATCGTCGACGCCAAGACCGCCTCGGCACTGCAGACGGCGTGGCTGCATGCAGCGTTGGAGCCGGTCAGCGAATTCGGCCGGCGCGCATACGCGCAGTTACGGCCATACCGCCCCGGCCAGGAAATGCAAGCTCGGCAGCGCGCGTGCGAAATTGCCGATTTGTCTGCCGGCGACATCGACGCGATACGCGAAACGCTGGCGTGCGCACCGGATCCGCTGCCGGCAATTTCGGCTGCCGCAATGGGAAACGATCTCGAGGATGCGCACCTGCTCGAGTTGCTGCGTTTTCTGGATGCGGCGCACCGCGTGGATCCGTCGCGGGCGAGTTCGGCGTTAACCGATCTTGCAGCTTTGTTGGAGTCGGGCCGCGCCGGCAAGACGGGCTTCTATCTTTCCGAAAAGTTCGACCCGGTTTTGGCAAAGGCCCGCACCGCCGCCGAGCGCGCGCAGACCGAATACGAGGCGGCACGCGAACGCCTCGCACGAGCGGCGGCCGCTGCGCTGGGGCGAGGACAATTGCCTTGCGGGGAGTTCATCGTCATGCGCGACTCGGTAGAGCGTCTGCCGGCCGGGATGCGAATCGTGCGGGAAGCGCCGACGTATTTTTTGTGTGAATTGGAGATGGACGAAGCGGCGCTGAACGCGCTGCGGAAGCGCGACGAAGCTGAAGAGGCGGCAGCGCATGCAGAACGCAGCGTGCGCGCGCATATCTCCCGCAGCGTACGCCGATGCGTTTCAGAACTGGAACGGCTGCTCGCTGCGCTGGCGGATCTCGACGTTCGCGTCGCCCAAGCTTGCTTCGCGCGTGACTACGCGTGCGTGCCGCCGCAGGTGCTCGAGCTGCCGGCCGTCGTTTTCGAAGACGCATCCTACCTTCCGATGCGCGAAGAGCTGCAAGCACAAGGGCGCTCCTACGAGCCCATCTCGATTGCATTGCACGAAGTCGCCGTGCTCACCGGACCGAATATGGCGGGCAAGACTGTGGCGCTGCGCACGTGCGGGTTTATCGCGCTGCTGACCGCTTTCGGCATTCCGGTGCCCGCAAAATCGGCGCAATGCGCGCTGTTCGACGACATTGCGTGGCTTGGAATCGGCTCGGAGCCCCAGTCGGAAGAACTGCTCTCCTCGTTTGCGGCCGAAGTGGTGCGCCTTCAGGAAATTTTGTCCCGGCCGGCATCCCATTCGCTGCTGCTCGTCGATGAGTTCGCGCGCACGACCACGCCGCACGAAGGCAAAGCCCTGCTCGTCGCGCTGTTGAAGATGCTGCGCAGCCGGGGCAGCACGGCGTTTGCGGTAACGCACCTCGCCGGAATTGCCCGCGACGCGCAGGCGCGTCATTTCGCCGTTCGCGGATTGCGCGACGTTTCCGGCGAACAGCCCGCGACCGATCTTCCAGCGGCGTTGGCGGCGCTGGCGAAATCGATGGACTATTCGATTGTCGAGGTTCGCGGCGACGAGCAGCGCGAAGCCGGCGCTCTCGCGCTGGCGCGGCTGCTGGGCCTGAACGGCGAGGTGGTCGCGGAGGCCGCGAGGCTCATGCGCGCCGAAACCGAGCAGCCATGGATCCGCTGATCGTTACCGTGGCGCCGGTGGGCGCGGAGCTCACGCCCGAGCAGACGCCGCATTTGGCCGTTACTCCCCGGCAGCTGGCCGACGTGGCGCGCAAGGTGCGGGAGGCCGGAGCGTCGATTCTGCACGTGCACTGCCGAAACGACGACGCAAGCAACACGCACGACGTCGCGCGTTTTCGGCAAGCGTATGAAGCAATTCGCGCGCAAAGCGACGTGATCGTGCAGTTCTCCACCGGGGGCGCCATCGGCATGACGCCCATCGAGCGCGCGTCGGTTCTGCAATTGCGTCCGGAGATGGCCACCCTCACGTGCGGAACGGTCAACTTCGGTGACGAGGTTTTTGAAAACAGCTTTCCCATCATGCGCGCCATCCTGCAAAAAATGCATGAGTTCGGCGTTCGGCCGGAGCTGGAGATTTTCGACAAGGGGCATCTTTCGAACGCACGGCGGCTGCACAAGGAGGGGTTGTTGGAATTCCCTCAGCACGTCGATTTCGTGCTGGGCGTTCCGGGCGGCTTGGACGCGAGCGTGCAGAATCTGTGCGACCTGGTCGACTCCCTGCCTGCCGGCTGCACGTGGTCGGTTGCGGGCATCGGGCGCATGCAGCTGCCGATGGCGATGGCAGCGCTCGCCATGGGCGGCCACGTTCGCGTGGGTCTGGAAGACAATATCTACTATTCGAAAGGACGTTTGGCGACCAACGAAGAGCTGGTCGCGCGCGTCGTCCGGCTGGCGAACGAACTCGGACGGCCGGTCGCCACCCCCGACCAGGCACGCGAGATCCTCGGCCTTTCCAGGAAAGCCGCGCATCCGAGCGCAACTATGGCGGCGTCCATGGGCGGCGCGCAGTGGTGAAAACGGAGGAGTAGCGCCTGTTCACCTACGTCATCCGGCGGACGCTTCAAGCGATTCCGCTGCTGATTCTGATCTCTCTGATCCTGTTCGTGATTCTGCACAACGCGCCGGGCGGCGGCCTGGGCCCGTATCTGCAGAACCCGCACATCACGCAGGCCGACATCGCGCGCTTGAAACATAACCTCGGCTACGACCGTCCAATCGTCGTGCAGTATGTGCTGTGGCTCGGGCACGTCATCGTCGGCGATTTCGGATACTCCACCAGCAACTCCGAACCGGTCTTCAACGCGATCCTCGAGCGGCTTCCCGCCACCTTCGAGCTGATGGTCTCCTCGTTCGTGATCGCATTTATTATCGGCGTGTCGGCAGGCCTGTTTGCGGCGGTCAAGCCGTACTCGATTTGGGACTACTTCATCACGACGTTTGCCTTTTTCGGCCAGTCGATGCCGGTGTTCTGGTTCGCGCTCATGATGCAGCTGGCGTTTGCGGTGCACGGCATACCGCTCCCGGGCGGATATCTGATTCAGTTGCCGTCCGCGGGGCTGTCCAGCAGCGACACGTTCGATTTCGGCGATCGCGTGACGCATCTCATCTTGCCGGCGATCGTTCTGGCGCTGTTGCAGGTCGCCTTGTACAGCCGCTTCATGCGCAGTTCGATGCTCGAAGTGATCAAGACGGATTACATGCGCACGGCCTGGGCCAAAGGTCTCAACTTCCGCACCGTGCTGTTCAAGCACGGGCTCAAGAACGCGCTCATCCCGCTGGTCACGGTGACGGCGCTCACGCTGCCCGGCCTGTTCGGCGGCGCCATCGTGACCGAAACGATCTTCGCGTGGCCGGGCGAAGGGCGCCTGTTCTTCAACGCTTTGGGCCAGCAAGACATCGCGCTGATGATGGGCTACTTGGTGTTCAACGCGTTCTTGGTCGTTTTTTTCAATCTTTTTGCCGACGTTGCGTACGCGTGGCTCGATCCGCGCGTGAAGTACGACTGAGGAGCCGCAGTGGCACTTTCACCTCCGATCGATCAGCAGTTCGCCTCCGAAGCCGTCACGTACAGCAAGAATACCGTATGGTCGCGGTTTCGCAAACACAAACTGGCGATGGCCGGCGCGATCGTGCTGCTGTTCATGGTGGTGGTCGCGGTGTTCGCGCCCAAGTTCGCGCCGTACGACCCCAACGCCATCGACAACGTGCACTGGCAGGGCAATCCGCTTCCTCCGTGCTTTCAAGATGCTTCACAATGCGGCGCTCACACGCTTGGAAGCGACGAAAATGGGCGCGACCTGCTTTCGCGCTTGATGTTCGGCGCGCGCATTTCTCTCACCGTCGGCGTGGCGGCCGTGGTGATGGAGCTGATCATCGGCACGCTGCTGGGCGCGGTGGCGGGGTACTACGGCGGATGGGTCGATTACGTGGTGATGCGCATCACGGACGTCTTTTTGTCGATTCCGCTCTTGCCCCTGCTGCTCACGCTCACCGCAATCGTTGCAGCCAGCTCCAGTAAAGCCTCGCTGGGCTTCGGGGTTATCGTCATCATCATCGGCGCGCTTTCTTGGCCGGGCGTCGCGCGCTTGGTGCGCGCTTCGTACCTGTCGCTACGCGAACGGGAATACACGGAGGCTGCCCGCGCCCTAGGCAACGGCGACGCGCGCATCATGCTGCGCCATCTACTGCCGAACGCGATCGCGCCCATCATCGTGCAAGCGACGCTCGACGTTGCCAACGTCATCGTGCTGGAATCCACGCTGTCGTTCCTGGGCTTCGGCATTCAGCCGCCCACGGCATCGTGGGGCAATATGCTCGCCAACGCCGAGAGTAATCTCGAGGTCGCTTGGTGGGCGGCAGTGTTTCCCGGACTGTGCATTTTGGTTACCGTGCTCGCCATCAACTATATCGGCGACGGCCTGCGGGACGCGCTCGATCCGAACATGCGCTAAGAACGTCGAATGAATGCTTGACCCTCGATGTGCTAGCGTATAGACTTTGCAGGTTGTCCGTACCCACCGGCCCGTGCGCGAGTGGCGAAATTGGTAGACGCACTAGCTTGAGGGGCTAGCGCCCGCAAGGGCGTGCTGGTTCGAGTCCAGTCTCGCGCATGAACCTACGAATCCCGCCGCGCATTGCAGCGGCGTCACGGTTCATTGCGCTCGTCCGGACTAAGGTGAAGGCCGCCCGCAGTCCGTTGTGCGTCACGTATTCTCGATTCCACGCCATTGGAACACTTCGTCCAGCGGCACGTTGAAAACATGGGCGATTCGAAATGCCGCGTCCAGTGAGGGCGAATACTTTCCCGCCTCGATCGCGGCGATTGTCTGGCGCGTTACGCCGATGCGTTGACCCAGCTCGCCTTGGGAAATCTCACCGTTAAGAAAACGCAGCGTACGGATCCGATTGGTGATCGATCCTTCGATCATGCTTGCCGGCGATAGCCGACGACGATGGCGCCGTAGTGAACGACTTCGGCAGCGACGATCATCGCAAGCGCTGCGTTGATGATCGTCCAGCCTCTCGAATTGAACGGCATGACGCAGCCCACAACGATCATGCCCGCGATGAGCACGTAGTACGCGAAGGCGATCGATCTGCTAGTGATTGCACGATCGCGCTCGTCGGGCGGCATTCGCGCGTCTGTGGGAGACACGGCGGCCAAGAACGCGTGACCGGCGGCCACGACGATCACCTGCACGATTACGACGACGGCAAACAGGCCAAGCTCGTGCAAGCCCGGTACCTCGCTTGCGGCGCGGCCCCGTGCGGCGACGACCGCAAAATATGGCCCAAAAGTGACGGCGATGGCGATCAACGTGAGCCAGGCGGTTTTCTCGCGGAACGGCAATTTCTTCTCCCTTCGGCTGGTGGGCGTAAGTGTAATGTAAACAATACATAATGTCAAGAAAACATAACATGAAGTGGCCGGCGCCTAGGTCTTCTGCCGTTGTGGCATGCCGTTGCAAGGCAGCGTTTCGGTCCTCTGCGAGGCGGTCTAACGTTTTTTGGAGAACGTCGGCTCGCCATGAGCCGCTCCCGGCGTACCTACATGGCCCTCGGTATCGCGCTTGGCGCCGGTCTTGGGCTTGCTCTGCACAATCTCGCCGTCGGAATCGGCTTCGGTGTCGTTCTGGGGGCAACGTTCGGCAGTGCAGCGGGCCGGCATAGTGACTAACCAACGGCTTGCGCGCCGCTGTAAGGTGCCATAATCCGCAGAACGGCACAGCTGAAACCCCAAGAGCGTTAGCGGCGTATCTGTAGCACAGACCGGACCGCTCTAGGAGCCATTTTTCTATCGTGTGGTTGACCCGATTTGCGATTAGCCGACCAGTCATCACCGCCATGGTGTTCATCGCCTTGGCGATTTTCGGTTTTGTTTCGTTCATGCAGCTCGGGCGCAGCTCCAATCCGCCCGGAACCGTATTTCCCGTCGTCCTGATCGAGGCCGGCTATCCCGGCGCATCTCCGCAAGACATGGAACGGCTGGTCATCAAGCCGATCGAAGACCAAATGGCCGGCATCGACAACCTGGATCACATCACGGCAACCGCCCAGGAAGGCTCAGCCAGCGTCGCGGTATTTTTCCGCATCGGCACCAACCTCGATCTCGCCGCCGTCGACGTGCAGCGCCGCACGGATACCGCGCGCGTGTACATGCCGACCGATTTGAATCCTCCGACGGTCGATAAGTCCGCGGGCGACAATACGCCGCCCCTGCTGGACATCGCGGTCAGTTCGAGAACGCTTTCTCAAACACAGATCGCGGACTTGGTCAACAATCAGATAACGCCGCTCATCCAACAGATTCCGGACGTGCAGTCGGTCAACGTGTACGGCTCAGCCGACCGCGAATTCCACGTCGAGCCCAGCCCGTCGCGGCTGCTCGGCGCAAATGCGACGCTTTCCGACGTCTTCGGCGCGGTGGCAAACAATAATCTCAACGTTCCGGGCGGCATCCTGACGCAACCGACGCAGGAGGCGAGCGTCGCGATACATTCGTACGTCAACAAAGCCGACGATTTGCTGGGAATTCCGCTTCCCGTACCCGGTTCGTCGACTCGCGAACTGAAGATCGGCGACGTCGCGAAGGCCTACGACAGCCATGTCGAGATGCGGACGATGTCGCACTACAACGGGCAGCCCCGCGTCTACATTCAGATCAATCCGACGCTCGACGCAGATCAAATCAAAGCGACCAAGGGCGCGCGGGCGCAGATGAAGATCATCGAAGCGCGTTTTCCGCAGCTGCAGTTCGTCGAGGAAGACGCGCAGGCCGACGTCACGGCGAAGGAACTCTGGGGCGTTGGGCAGTCGCTGCTCGAGGGCATCGTCCTGACCGCCATCGTGATGATGCTTTTTCTGCACGCCTGGCGCAACGCGGTCGTCGTCTTGGTGGCGATCCCCTCGTCGATTCTCTCCACGTTCATTTTGATGAAGCTCTTCGGCTTCCATATCGACGATCTCTCGATGATGGGGCTTTCCCTGATTATCGGTATTTTGGTCGACGACTCGATCGTCGTTTTGGAAAACATTACGCGGCATCGAGATATGGGGCAAAACCCAATCGACGCCGCCATAAATGGACGCAGCGAGATCGGCGGCGCCGCGGTCGCGATCACGATGGTCGACGTGGTCGTCTTTCTGCCGATTGCGCTTCTGCCCGGCATTACCGGCGAATACTTAAAGGAATACGGCGCCGTCGTCGTTACGGCGACGCTGTTCTCGCTGTTCGTGTCCTTCACGCTCACGCCGCTGCTCGCTGCAAGGTGGAGCATGCGCAAGCGCTCCGAGGGCGATCCGGCCTGGGTTCGCGCGCTGGACAACCGCTTTCTGGATTTCGGATTGCTGGCTGCCGCCGCAGTGATGTGGGTTGCCGGCAGCGCAACGGGCTGGTTCCTGCTCAACGTGTTTGCGGTGTTCGTGGTTGCGCTGCTCATCCTGAACTTCATCGTGCACCGGTACGAGCAGTTCACGCGTTTCTACAAGGATGTGCTGCTGCCGTTTGCGCTCGCGCACGGTACGTTCGTGGTCTTCACGTGCGCAGTGTTGCTCGTCAACGCGATGGCGCTCATCGGCAACGGTGCAAACGCGCTGCCGCTCGATGCGGGAATCGTCGCCGTAACGCTGGCGTTCTACGCGATCGCGTGGGTGATGCGCATGCGCGGCCGCAGCCGCCGCAAACCCGTGCGCGGATTCGCATCGCTGGGTACGCACTTGCCGGTTGCGGCGGCGACAATCGTGATGCCGATCGTGCTCGGCGTCATCATGTGGTCCCTGGGCGGCATTAGCTTCGATTTCTTTCCGGCGCAGCAAACCGGCGTCATCAACATGGCCGTGAGTTATCCGCCAGGCACGCCGATCGCGACGACGGATCGATACGTAACGCGGCTGGAAGACGCGCTGATGAAGGTTCGCTGGATGAAATCGGTCAGCTCGACGGTCGGTATGAAGCCTTCGGGTTTCGGCATGACGATGGGCGGTAATTTCGCGCGCCTTACGGCGCAAGTCGACGACGCGCACATCAAGCAAACCAATCAGGTCGTCGAGCAGATCCGCAAGATGGGATATCTCGTTCCCGGCGGTGATTTCCAAGTCAACCAGGAAAGCGGCGGGGGCGGCGGCGGCTCGGCGATCTTTTATTCGCTGGCCGGCCCCGAGGACGCGATCGGCCCTGCAGCGGAAAAAGTGGCCCGCTTCCTGCGTACGATCCCGGGATCGGTGAACGTGCAGACGTCCGCAGAGATCGCCGCACCCCGGCTCAACGTCGACATCGATCAAGCCAAAGCTGCGCTGCTTGGCGTTGCGCCTTCGGCAGCCGCGAACGTTGCCCGCATCGCGGTCGACGGAGCCGTGGCTACCAAGGTGCGAACCCCGAACGGGCTGGTCGACGTGCGCGTGCAATTTCCGCAAGCGGACCGCAATACGGTCGACGATCTGAAAACGGTACGCGTGCGCGCCGAGGACGGAACGCTGATTCCGCTGGGCGACGTGGCATCGTTTACGTGGACGAAAGCGCCGACGCGCATCGAACGCTTGAACCGCCAGCGCGTGGTGAACGTCACCGCCGATCTGCTGCCGGGCTACTCCACCGGTCAGGTGCAAGGGCCGCTCGAAAAGAAGATGCGCGAGCCCGGTTTCCTGCCCTCCGGCGTCGCACCCACCGCACAGGGCAACTCGCAGTGGGTCGGCGAGACGATGGTCAACATGGGCATCGCGCTGCTGACGTCGTTCATGCTGGTCTACATGCTGATGGTCGTTCTCTACGGTTCGTTCCTGGAACCGCTCATCGTTATGTTCTCGGTGCCTTTGGCCATCATCGGCGCGCTGGTTTTTCTGGCGATTATGGGCCGGCTTCAGCCCGAGCAAGGTCAATCGCTCAACATCATCTCGATCTTGGGCATCATCATGCTCTTCGGCTTGGTTTCCAAAAACGGCATTCTGCTCGTGGACTACTCCAACACGCTCATCAAACGCGGCATGCGCGTTCGCGATGCGGTCTTGCAGGCGTCGGCCACACGCTTTCGGCCAATCGTCATGACGACGGCCGCCATGATTTTCGGCATGCTGCCGCTCGCTCTGGGATATGCCGAGGGCGGAGAGTGGCGGCAGGCCATGGGAACGGTGATCATCGGAGGCCTGCTCGAGCTCGCTGATTCTCACGCTCTTCTTGGTCCCGATGATCTACAACACGTGGATCGGATATCTGGAGCGCCGCGCCGACAAGCGCGCGGTGCGCGAAGAGATGCATCCGGTCGCCACGCCCTTCGCCTAACGACGATAACCGGGCCTGCCGACAGGCGTGCGGAGCCTTGCGACGCACCTGGGTAAGCGGTGCGTACATGGAGATACGTTTGTCACGCACTCGGAGGACTTTATCAATGCTTTTACTCAAACGGCTCGCGAGCTGCGGGCTGGCACTGTCGTTCTTGCTCGCGGCCGCTCTGGCCGTGCCGGTGCTGGCCCAGAACGTCACCGTCGTCGTGGACGGCCAGGTGCTTTCGTTCGACCAACCGCCGGTCATGCGCAATAATCGGGTTTTCGTGCCGATGCGCGCGATCTTCGAACGCTTGGGATCGACGGTCGTCTATTCGAACGGCAACATCAACGCGCAGGGACGCGGACGCTCCGTGCATCTGACGATCGGCTCGCCGCAAGCCACGATCGACGGAAATCGGATGACGATGGACGTCGCGCCTTTTTCGGTCGCAGGTCGCACGGAAGTGCCGCTGCGTTTCGTCGCCCAGGCTCTAGGGGCCAACGTACGATGGGACAGCAATACGAGCACGGTGTACATTGCATCCAACGGCGGCTCCCAGAATTACACGCCGACGAACAATTCGTCGTTCTCGCTCAACAACGAGCGTCCCGGCAACGGCGCCAGCGTGAACACTACCCACCCCGCGCTGCACGCGACGTTCAGTGAAGCGGTCAATCGCGATTCCCTGCGCGTCAGCGTGGACGGCCGCGACGTCACGCAGCAAGTGTATGCGAATGCGAACGGCTTCGACGCTACGCCCGACTTCGAGCTGTCACCAGGCACGCATCACGTAACGGTCAGCGGCTCGACCGCGACCGGGGCGTCTTTCAACACGGGATGGTCGTTCAACACCACGGCCGGCGCGGCGGCGAACTACATCAACCGCCTGCGGCCGGGTCCGGGCGCGAAGGTCGGCGGCAACTTCACCATAAGCGGCCACACGATTCCCGGCTCGCAAGTGCACATCGTCGCATCGGGTACGGCCACCACGCTGGGCGGTTTGCTGCAGATCGGCACGGGAACGTTTCAGACCGACGTGACGGCCGACGGTAACGGCAATTTCACGACGTCGGTGGGCCTGAACGCGGTTTCCGGCGGACAGGTTCGCGTGATCATCACCTCGACCTCGCCGAGCGGCGCTGCCATCGAACGCCAAATCGTCTACAGCAGCTGAAGGGACTGCGAACCTCGCTGGACACGGCGGCGCCGGGAAACCGGCGCCGCCTTCGCGAACCGCGAAGTCTCAGCATGCACCGGGATGACAACTCAGGGCATCGCGCGTTCGCGCTGCCCGGCTCTTCACTGCGTTACGGCCCCGACAAACTCGTGGACGTAGCGCATATCGACCTGCACTTGACGCCCGACTTGCAAAAAGCCCGGCTGGGCGCCGTTTGCACGACGACGGTTCGCGCTTTGGATCAAGCCGTGCCGGTGCTTGCTTTGGACGCAGTCGATTTGCGCATCGCTTCGGTGCTGCGTGACGGAAAGCCGCAAAAATTCACGCATCGCGCCCGAAAGGTCGAAATAACTTTCGATCCTCCCATCGCGCCGGAACAAGAAGCGACTTTTGCGATCGCCTACAGCGTGAGGCATCCGCGGCATGGGTTGTTTTTCGTCGAATCCACCGCGGACTATCCCGACAAAATCCGCCATGCCTGGACGCAAAGCCAAGACGAGAACGCGCGGTACTGGTTTCCGTGCTTGGACTACCCGCACGAGAAGCAGACCTCGTCCGCTACGATCGTCGTTCCGGCCGGGCAGTTCGCGCTTTCGAACGGTGCACTGGTCGAACGGCGCGACGAGGGCGATCGCACGATCTACCGTTACCGGCAGGACGTGCCGCACTCGACGTACCTGATGACGCTGGTGGTTGGACCCTTCGTAGAGATTCGGCAAGCCTCCGTGCCGCGCGAACACCAGGACGCTCTGCCGGTGTATTATTACGTGCTGCCCGGCCGGGAAGCCGACGGCGAACGCGCCTTTGGAAAGACGCCCAAGATGCTCGAAGTCTTCGAAGAGCGGCTTGGCATGCGCTATCCGTACGCACGCTATTCGCAGATCGCGGTCTCGGATTTCATCTTCGGCGGCATGGAGAACACGTCGGCAACGACGCAGACGGATCGCACGCTGCACGACGAGCGTGCCCATATCGATTTTTCGAGCGACCCGCTGGTTTCGCACGAACTGGCGCATCAATGGTTCGGCGATCTCATCACCTGCCGCGATTGGTCGCACGCGTGGCTCAACGAAGGTTTCGCTACGTACTTCGAAGCGGTCTTCCGCGAAGCCGACTTGGGATACGATGAGTACCTCTACGACATCTTCGGGTGCGTCGAGCGCTACCTGCACGAGGACGCGGACCGGTATCGGCGCCCGATCGTGTACAACCGTTTTCGCGATCCGATCGAACTGTTCGATCGGCACCTGTACGAAAAGGGCGGCGCGGTGCTGCACATGCTGCGGGGAGAGCTCGGTGAAGGACGCTTTTGGCGCGCGATTCGCCGTTACGTGCGCGACAATGCGCAACGAACGGTCGAAACGATCGATTTCGTACGGGCGATCGAGCAAAGCACCGGGCGCAACATGCGCGGCTTTTTCGATCAGTGGGTTTTGCGCGGCGGCCATCCGCAACTCAACGTGGCCGCCTCTTACGATGCCGAGCGGCGCGTGGCGACCGTCACCATCGACCAAAAGCAGCCGGTGAACGATCAGAATCCCGCGTACATTTTCGACGTCGACGTAGCGTTCGCGCCTGGACTTGCGATCGATTCCGAACGGCGCATCCGGGTTCACGTAGAAAGCGCGCACGAAACCGTCACGGTTCCCTTGGATTTCGATCCGAAGCTGTTTCGATTCGATCCGGGCGCGTTCATATTGGGTGATGTGACGTACCAGTTCGGCGCTGATTTCGCCGTTGCGTCGCTGTCGGCGGATCCGGACGTCGTCGCGCGCATTCGAGCCGCGCGCGAACTGGCCAAAGACGGCTCGGCGAGCGCTCGAGAAGCCTTGAGCGGTGCGTTCGCGCGCGAGCAGTTTTGGGGCGTGCTGGCGGAGACGGCGCAGGCCGTCGGCGCGACGCGGGCGCGGTGGGCGTGCTCGCTGCTGTTGCGCGCGCTCTCGCACGAGCATCCCAAGGTGCGCCGCGCTGCTGCGGGTGCGCTGGGCAACTTCAGGGACGCCGGCGTTGCGCGTGCGCTGATTGGAGCTGCGCAGGGCGACGCCTCATACTTCGTGCAGTCGGCAGCGCTGCAGTCCCTGGGCAAAACTCGCGATGAGCGCGCGTACGGCGTATTGAGCGACGCGCTGGACAAAGTGACCTGGAATGGGGTGGTCGAATCGGGTGCTGCGCTGGGTTTGGGCGAACTCGCGGATGCGCGCGCAACCGCACCGCTGATCGCCGCGGCGCGCATCGGAAAAGAGGAAGGGCTCAGACGGGCGGCGCTCATCGCTCTGGCGCGTCATGCGGAAATAACCGAAGCCGAGCGCGCATCGGCGGTCGACGCAATCGCCGTCCATCTCGATGACCCGATGTTTCTGGTGCAGCGTCAGGCGATTGCGGCCGCCGAACAGCTCGCCGACCGCCGTTTCCTTTCGGCGCTCGATCGTCTATCGATCGGTGCGTTCGACGGGCGCATCCGCCGCGATGCGACCGAAGCCGCGATACGCATTCGCGAATCCCAGAAAGTCCCGACCCAAGTTACCAGCTTGCGAAGCGACGTCGATGCCTTACGTGAAGAACAGCGAAAGATTCAAGAGAAGATTGAGGCGCTCTCGCGCTCGTAGGCGCGTTGCGGTTACGCTCGCGCTGGCGTTCTTCGCGCTCGCTTTGGCGATCGTGCTGCGCCCGCGCAGTCCGGCCGAGCCGATTCACGCGCATCCGGCTGCAGCTCCGGCTCTATTCCGGGTGCAACGAACGGCTGCTCCACGTTGGGGAAACGCATCCAAGGCCGAGCTTGCGCGCGTGCTGCGCAGCGCGCTCGGTCCGGCAATCGGCGGCGCCGGTTCGTGGAGTGCGTGGTTCTCGCACAGGACGGTTCGGTGCTCTACGACGATCGCGGTTCCGCTGCCGTTACCCCGGCATCTACGCAGAAATTGATCGTGGCGGACGCCGCGCTCTCCGAATTGGGAACGGCGTACCGGTTCGACACGTTGCTCGCGTCTGCGCAGCCTCCGCACGGCACCGTGCTGCGCGGAGATATTTGGCTCGCCGGATCGGGCGACCCGTCACTTCGCAGCAGCGATCTGGCTTTGGGGGCGCGCGCGCTGCGTGATGCGGGCCTGACGGCGATTGAAGGAAGCGTCGTCGCGGATCCCAGCGCGCTGTCGGGTGAGGAAATCAACCCCAACTGGGACGCCGACGACGGCAACGAAGATTTTATGGCGGCGACCAGCGGCATCTCCGTCGACGAGGACACGGTCGAATTCGACGTGATCGGTACGTCGTCCGGCGATGCGGCGAACGTCCGCATTCGTCCCGTCAGCCCGGGCGTGCGCTATTACGGCAACGTAACGACGGGCGGGGGCGATGACGTCATCGTTGCGGCTACGCAAACGCCGAACGAATTTCGTTTGGACGGCAACGTGCCGCCGGGCGTCGAAGAGAAATTTTGGGTGCCGGTGCACGGCGTTGGACGGTATGCGGCCGGCGTCATGAATGCATTGCTCGCAGAAAGCGGGATCGAGGTTGCGCGTGCGCCGCGAACCGGGACCGTGCCGGTCGACGCCCACATCCTATGGGAGCACCATTCGCAGCCGCTGGCGAAGCTGGTCGCGCACATGCTCACGTTTTCGGACAACCATTTCGCCGAGCAGCTGATGCGCACGCTGGGTGCGGCGAGCGGATCGGCCGGCGACGACCGCAACGGCCTGGCCGCCGAACGTCGCGTGCTTGCCGCGCAGGCGATACCGGTTCCGGGGTTGCATGTGGTCGACGGCAGCGGCCTCGCCCACGCGAACCGGGTAAGTGCGATGACGCTCGCGCGCATTCTGGCGCATTTCGACGCCGACCCGCACGGCAACGCCCTGTATCCGATGCTGCCGCGCGGGGGATTGGACGGAACGCTCAAGATGTATCACTTTACCGCCGCGGCCGGCCGCGTGCGCGCAAAAAGCGGTCATCTGGCCGACGCCGCCGCACTGGCCGGTTACGTCGACAGCCGCAAACACGGCCGCCTTGCGTTTGCATTTTTGATCGACGGTTCGCCCGGCGATCCCGACGCGGCGATCGTATCCGCCGTCGACCGGATCGCGCAGCGTTAACGCCGTGATAGATCGAGAGGTCGCAGAGCGTTTGCTCACGCTGGCGTTGGAGCGCGGCGGCGACTACGCCGACGTTTTCTGCGAGCGCCGTGTGGCCACGTCCTTCCGTCTGCAGTCCGGCCATATCCACGAAAGCGGCTTAACGGTCACGCAAGGCGTCGGCATTCGGACTATCGTCGGAGAATCCGCGGGCTATGCGTATTCGGACGACTTGTCGTTTGAAGCGCTGCAGCGCGCCGCACGAATGGCCTCTCTCATCAGCTCGCGACTCCCGCGCAGCGCCGGCCGGCGGTCGAATCCAGCCGATAGCATCGGCACCGTTTTACGATACGCTCCGGTCCGCGCACGCAGCCGGCGAATCGTACGTACAGCTGCTCGAACGCGCCGATGCGGCGGCGCGCCGGTTCGATCCGCGCGTGGCCGCAGTCAATGCCAACGTCGCCGATGAACTGCAGGAAGTCTGGATAGGCACCAGCGACGGCCGCTGGCTGCACGACCGGCGTCCGCTGGTGTCGCTGGGAGTACAGGTCGTCACGACCAAAAACGGAGACCGCGGACACGGTTTCGTCGGCGACGGCGGCCGCACGTCGATCGCATTCTACGAACGCCGCAGCGCCGAATCGATTGCCCTTGAAGCCGCGCGCATCTCGATAACGAACCTGGAAGCCGTAGCAGCGCCTGCGGGCGAGATGGAAATGGTGGTCGGTTGCGGCGGGGGCGGCGTGCTGCTGCACGAAGCCGTAGGACACGGGCTGGAAAGCGACTTCAACCGGCAGGGGGTTTCGCTGTATAGCGGGCGCGTCGGAGAACGAGTGGCCGGCGAATTGGTGACCATTTACGACGACGGTAATTTGCCCGAGGAGCGGGGCAGCATCTCGATCGACGACGAAGGCAATCCCGGCGCGCACAAGGTGCTGATCGAAAACGGCATACTGCGCGGCTACATGCAGGATTACCTCAACGGCAAACTGATGCGCACGGCATCGACCGGGAGCGGACGCCGTCAGTCGTTTCGATCCATGCCGCAACCGCGCATGTGCAACACCTACATGCCCAGCGGTGAATCGAGCGTGGAAGACATCATCGCGTCGACCAAGCGCGGCATCTATGCCAAGTCGTTTGCAGGCGGACAAGTGGAGATCAGCCGCGGCGATTTCGTCTTCATGGTCGCCGAAGGCTACCTGATTGAAGGCGGCCGCGTGACGGCTCCCGTAAAGAACGCCACCATTGTCGGCAACGGTCCCGACGTCATGACCAAAGTGACGGCGGTGGGCAACGACGGCCGCCTGGCCAACCGCCACTACACGTGCGGTAAAGGCGGCCAATACGTACCGGTGGGCGTGGGAATGCCCACGATAAAAATATCCTCGATAACCGTGGGCGGCTCCAATGTCGCATAGCGCCGGGCTCGAACACACGCACGCCGATGCGTTGGAACACGCGCAGGCGGCGTTGGATCGCGCGATGCGCGAAGGCGCTTGGCAGGCAGAGGCCGGCATTTGCGTGAGCGAACGTTTTTCAGCCGAGGCGCGCGACCGCACGATCACCAAACTCGAACAGTCGACTGGGCGTTCGCTGCATCTGCGCGTTTTCGTCGATGGCCGCAAAGCCTCGCTTTCGACCTCCGATTTCGACCGCGAAAACCTACGCGCCGCCGTCGCGACCGCAATCGCGGCAGCTCGCCACGTGGGCCGCGATCCGTTTGCGCTGCTGCCGGAGTCTGCCGGCGTTGCGGACGGTTTCGACCTGCAGCTCTATTCCGACGAGTTGGCAAATCGCGAGGCCGGCTCGAAGATCGATGAGGCGCTCGCGCTGGAACGGCGCGTTCGCGAGCTCGATTCGCGCATCACCAACAGCAACGGATCGCACGTGAGCGATACGGTAAACACCACGGTACTGGTCAACTCCAACGGGTTTGCCGGCGAGTATCGTTCGACGCGCGCGCATCGCTCGAGCAGTCCCGTGGCGCTTGACGGTACGGCCAAACGCACGGGATCGTATGCAAGCGCCGCGCGGCGACTGAACGATATGGAAGACCTCGAGTCGATCGCGTGCAAAGCCGTAGACCGCACCGTTGGGCTGTTCGGCGCACGAAAGCCGCCGACGATGCGCGTGCCGGTAATATTCGAACGCGACGTCGCGGCCGGCGTGCTGTCGGATTTATTCGCTGCCGTCAATGCCTCCAACGTCGCGATTGGCAATTCGTGGCTTGCCGAGAGCATCGGCCGGCGCATCGGCAACGACCTGGTCACCGTGGTCGACGACGGCACGATGCCGGGAAAACTGGGCAGCGCTCCGTTCGACGGTGAAGGCGTGCCCACGCAGCGCACGATCGTTTTCGAAAAGGGCACGCTGCGAACGTTCCTCTACGATACGTATTACGCGCGCAAGCTCGGCTCCGCTTCCACGGGCAACTCTACCGGGGGCGGCGTGGGCCCGAACAACTTCCATTTAGCACCGGGCTCGTGTACGTTCGAAGACCTCGTGGCGCGTACGGAGCGCGGCGTGCTCGTCATCGACACGATCGGTTTTGCGACGGAGCACGCCAGCGGCACGTACAGCCGCGGAGCGCGCGGATACTACGTCGAAAACGGCCGCCTGGCGTACCCGATTGAAGAATTCACCATTGCGACGACGTTTCCGCAGATGCTCGAGGGCATCGACGAAGTCGCAAACGACTTACGCTTCGACGGTTCGATCGTTTCGCCGTCGTTTCGCGTGAGCGAAATGACCGTCAGTGGGGATTAGTCGATGCCACAGATAGCGATCGGTTTCACGCTCATCATGCGGGTGGAAATGCCCAACAGCCCAGGCGCCTTCAATCAGCTCGCTGCCGCGATAGGCGACGCGGGCGGCGTCATCGCGGCAGTGGACATGCGCTCCATCAACAAGACGCAAATCGTTCGCGACGTCACCGTGAACGTCAGTTCGGACTTGGTCGGAAAAGGCGTGCGGGTTGCGGTCGAACAGCTCGACGGCGTCACCGTCGTGAGCGCTTCGGACAGCACGTTTCTCGCGCATTTGGGCGGCAAGATTCGGATCGAGCCGAAAATTCCGGTCAAAACACGTCAGGATCTTTCCACCGTTTACACGCCCGGCGTTGCGCGCGTGTCGATGGCCATTGCGGCCGATCCCTCCAAAGCGTTCAATCTGACCATCAAGCGCAACAGCGTCGCGGTGGTCACGGACGGCACCGCGGTGTTAGGGCTGGGCGATATCGGACCGCTCGGCGCGCTGCCCGTCATGGAGGGCAAAGCGATGCTGTTCAAACAGTTCGCCGGCATTGATGCGTTTCCGATTTGCCTGGACACGAAAGACATCGACGAGATCGTCGAAACCGTGCAGCGCATCGCGCCGGTTTTCGGCGGAATCAATTTGGAGGACATCTCGGCGCCGCGCTGTTTTGAAGTGGAGCGAAGGCTGGTCGAAACGCTCGACATCCCGGTTATGCACGACGATCAGCACGGCACGGCGGTCGTGATTCTAGCGGCGCTCATCAATGCGGCCAAAGTAGTCGAAAAGCCGTTGGAGAATCTGCAAATCGTCGTGGCCGGCAGCGGTGCCGCGGGAACCGCTACGATCAAGATGCTGCTCGAGGCGGGAGTACGCGACGTCGTTCCGGTCGACCGCGCCGGAGCGCTCAACCGCACGGACCGCTACGAGAATTCGCATTGGCGGTGGCTGGCCGAACACACCAACCGCGAGAACCGGCGCGGCACCCTGGCGGAGGTCCTCAAAGGCGCCGACGTGTTCATCGGCGTTTCGGCGCCGGGCATCTTGCAGTCCGAGGACTTGCGCAACATGGCGCGCGATCCGATCGTCTTTGCCATGGCCAACCCCACTCCGGAGATCATGCCCGACATCGCGGCGCCGCACGTCGCGGTCATCGCAACGGGGCGCTCCGACTTTCCCAATCAAGTCAATAACTTACTTGCGTTTCCCGGCATCTTCCGCGGAGCGCTGGACTCCCGGGCGGGGCGAATCACGCAGAAGATGAAGCTTGCAGCGGCTCATGCCATCGCGTCCATCGTCGCGGACCAGGAACGCAGCCCGGAATACATCATACCGAGCGTTTTTGACGTGCGGGTGGTCGAGGCTGTTGCAAAGGCGGTCGCGTCCGCGGCGGTCGATGAGGGAGTCGCCCGGCGTCAATTCGTCCTCTCGGAAGGGGAAGATATAACCGCGAGTACATAAAGGGGGTATATGCCGCAGTCCAAGATCCTCGTTATCGAGGACGACGAAGACATCGCAAAGCTCGAGCAGAGCGTGCTCGAACGAGCCGACTACGAAGTTCGCGTCACCGGCACGGGCGCCGAAGGTCTGGAACTGGCCGATACGTACAAACCCGACATCGTTATACTCGACATCGGCTTGCCGGACATCTCGGGCCTGGACGTGTGCACCTCGCTGTCCAACTCCAACAACGCCTTCGTGCTGATGGTCAGCGGACATTCACGCGAGCAAGACGTACTGCTGGGTCTGGGTTTGGGCGCGGACGACTACATCACCAAGCCGTTCTCCGGGAACGAGCTCGTAGCGCGCGTTGCGTCGTTTTTGCGCCGGCGCGAGAAGTATCTTCAAAAGAAAGAAGACGCCGGCGTCCTGCAAGTAGGCACGGCGAAGCTCGTGCGTGATTTCCATACGCTCAACAACGACGGCAAGAACGTGACGCTGACTGCGCTGGAATTTCGGCTGCTGTGGTTTTTGGCCGAAGCCGAAGGCCGGCTGCTCACGCGCGCACAGATCCTCGAGCACGTGTGGAACGACACGTCGGGAGTGCCTACCCGGGTGGTCGACGTGCACATCGCAGCGCTTCGCAAGAAGCTTTCCGAAGTGGGTGCGCCGGTGGAGATTGCCAGCGTGCGCGGCATCGGCTACCGGCTGGACACGAAGTAAACCGGGTATACGGGCGCACGATGGAGTTCGTTTCCAAGCAGCAGACGTACGAAGCGATCCGGAAGCTGCTCTTGCAGGATGCATCGCGGCTCGCGGATCCGGCGATGGAAGAGCTGGCGCGCAACATGCAAATGGACGGCGATCATTCGCGGCTGCCGGCGCTGTACCAGCGCTTCTTGGACACGGTTACCGCCGATCCGCTCGAGCCCCAAGACGCACTGGCGGCTGCGGCGGAATTCATGGAGAAGAACGTGGACGCGCGCGGGAAAGCCCAAACCGCCGCCATGATCGAGTCGGCCAAACAGACTGCGGACGATCCGGAAAAAGGCGACGTCGCGCTGTGGAATCGCTGGATTGAAATCCTAGAATCGCTATAAGCCAAAGAAGAGGAAGTCGTTCGCCCCTAGGCGCAGCAGGGGAGCCTCGTGCGCCGTCCGTATGGCTGCCTTTGTGAATTTGCGAGCTTTCTGTGCGGTCGTTACCGCGCTGGCGCTGCTCGGAGCGGGCCCGCTGCCGACGGTATATACAGCGCCGGCTGGTTTGCGCATCGCCGGTGCACCCAACCCCGCGATTCCGTATAACGTCGTGCTACCCAACGGCCGCATCCTCGCGCCCGTCGGAAAGAGCACTATCGTCGGGATGAATGCGCTCGGGTTAGCGCTCGCGCCAGGCGGCAAGTACGCCGTCGTGAGCAACGACGACGAACGCGAATCATCGGCACGCAGCACGATCGCTCCGGCGGTGCGCGGCGGTTATTCGATGGCTGTCGTCGATACCGCTACCATGGCGGTGACGGACGTGTTCAAGAGCGGCGACCTGTCGCTGTTCTTGGGGGTCGCTGCCATGCGCGATCCTGCTAGCCCGGAGCAAACGCTCGTGATCGCGTCCACCGGCGGTGCCGACAGTTTGCGCTTTTGGCGCTTGGACGGTGCGGGAAAGCTGCACGAAGAGTCGACGCTGGCCATTCCTCGGGCCGCAGATCCGCGGTACGCCAATGCGCACCACGCCTTTCCGGGTTGGATTACGCTTTCGCCGAATCGCCGTATCGCGTACGTCGTGAACAATTTGGGCAACAGCGTGACTGCGGTTGACGTGGCCGCGCGGCAAGTCATGCATACGGTGCCCGTGGGGTTTTTTCCGTACGCAGCCGCGGTCGGCGGCCGTCGTCTGTACGTCACCGATCCCGGGTTGATGCTGTACGGCAATCTGCCTAAACAAGTTCGCTATCCCGTCTTTGCCAACGTTCCGTTTGCACCCACGCAAGGCTCGGCGATGACGACCGTCGCGCTTACCGCGCAGGGCGACGTTCGGCAAGCTCTCGTGTCGACCGCGATGGATCAGGCGCCGGACGGCATGGACAACGTCGGCGGCGCGCACCCCAATGCGATCGCGATTTCGAAGGACGGGCGTTATGCCTACGTCTGCATGGCCAACGTCGACCGCGTTGCCGTAGTGAGCTTATCGGGCATACCGCGCGTGGTCAGCGGATTGCAATTGCGCTTGTTCGACCGCTCGCCGTACGGAACGCAGCCCGATGCCATCGCCCTGAGCCCCAACGGCAAACGGCTCTACGTCGCGTTGGCAGGCATGAACGCCATCGCGGTGGTCGACGCGCGCAACCCCGGAAAACTGCACCGCTTGGGGCTGATTCCAACAGGATGGTATCCCACCGCCCTCGCCGTTTCGCCGACGGGACGCTATCTGTACGTGGCAAACGCCAAAGGCATCGGGCAGGAACCTCGCTTTGAAGGAGGACCGCCGTACCGCAGCAGTCCCGGCGGTCACGTGTACCAAGCCGAACAGGACAGCAACGTGATGTGGTCGACCTTGCAGCGGATCGATCTGCACAAGCTGCCGCTGGAGAAGACGACCTTCTCGGCGCTGCGGTATTTGCGCGTCGCGCAGCGTCCGCACGCCGATCCGGTGGTGCCGCCACTGCGATCCCTCCAACGCAGCAGCGTCATCAAACACGTCGTGTTCATTTTAGAAGAGAATAAAACGTACGACGCCATGCTGGGCGATCTGACCGACGCGCAAGGACGGCCGTACGGCAAGGGGGATCCCGCACTCGTTTCCTTTGGCCAAACCATTACCCCGAATCTGCACGCGCTCGCACGCGAGTATGCGCTGGCCACCAATCTCTACGCGGATTCGGAGGAGTCCGACGCGGGTCACCAATTCGCAGCGGCCGGCATCACGACCGCGTATTCGGAAAAAACGCTGCTGGTCAAAAGCGGACGCGCGCCGATGGTCAACAAGAACGAGGATCCTGAAGACTATCCGCGCGCCGGCTACATCTTCAACAACGCCGCGAGAGCCGGCCGCACGTACCGCGATTACGGCGATTTGATCCGGTTGTCGGGATACGACGAGGGACGGGCCGTCGATCCCAAAGACGACGATCCGAAGTTTCTAGGCGTGAACGATGAAAGCGCGCCGACCAGCGGTTTGGGCGGGCTGTATTCGCTGGACGTTCCGGCTTTGGCGGCATTGGGCGGACACATCGACGCCGATTACCCGGGATGGAATCTTCGCATCCGCGACGTCCGGCGCGCGCGCGAGTTCATCCGCGACTACACCGGATTAGAGCAGCGCGGCGCCGTGCCGGATTTCACCTATATTTGGCTGCCCAACGATCACGGCGGTTTCGGTCCCGATATTCCGCCGCTTCCCGAAGAAGTTGCCGACGGCGATCGCGCTTTGGGCCTGATCGTGGATTTTCTCTCGCATCAGCCGACTTGGCCGTCGACGGCAATCTTCATCACCCCCGACGACGCGCAGAGTTCGCGCGATCACGTCAGCGAACACCGTACGTACGCCGTGGTGGTCTCGCCATACGCCAAACGGCGTTTCACCGGCGACTCGCACCTATCGACGGTCAGCATTTTGAAAACGGAAGAAGAGATTTTGGGCCTGCCGCCGCTCTCGCTGGGCGATCTGCTGGCCACCGACATGGCGAGTTTTTTTACGGCGCGTCCGCCCGATAGCGCGCCCTATTCCGCGTTGCCGGTTGCTCCCCAGACTGCAAGCGCGCCGGGCCGGCGCATTGCCGCGCTCTTGGACCAAACCGACCAGAGCGGCCCGGACGCGGATGTCGAACGGTCCGCGCCAATCGTCGATCTATCGCGTCGAGCCGACGCGCTGGCCGCTGCGCGCGGCACGATGCCTCCCGCGATCTATGCCGGCCGCCAGCAGGCGCTCTATCGGGCGGCACTGCGGGCCCTTCACGCGAATCAATGACGGGAATGCATACTTCCAACGTTTCCTATGGACCGCGTCTGGTTGCAAACCCGACCGGCGCGCTGCGTGCCGCCATGCTGGTGGCCGTGAGCGCTGCTATCGAGGAAGCCCGCCCGCTGGCCGGTGAGCCCAGCGCGGTGCATGCTCGAGCTGCGTCTGCTCAGCGCATCCTGGTCAAGACGCTCGAGTACTTCGGTTGCGATACGACCGTGCTGCAGCCTCACGGCGGCGATCCTTACGCGTGCGCCGTCGCCGATGCCGCAATTGCTTTCGAGAATGGCGTGGTGATGATGCGTCCCTGCTCGATGGCGCGCCGTCCTCAAGTTGCCTGGCTGGAGGCGCAGCTCGAGCAGCACGACATTCCTATCGCCGCCCACGTATCGCCGCCCGGACTGCTGGACGGCAGCGACGTCATCATGGCGGGCAACACGGCATTCATCGGCGCGAGCGCGCGCAGCAACGCGCTCGGTCGCAACGGATTCGCGCAGATCGCCAGAGCGCACGGCTACGGAATCGTGGAAGTGCGCTTAGGAGAACGAGCCGGTTCGCTGCGCGCCGTGGCGGGCGTCCTGGCGAAGGACGCGTTCGTGCTCGCCGGGCCGCAGTACGTGGATCATGCAGCGTTCGCATCGTACAAAGTGTATACGGCGAATTCCGGCGACGAACTGGGCGCGGGCGTTCTCAATTTGGGCGAACATCACGTGCTTGCGGACATGCGGTTTCCCAAAGTCGTTGATATGCTGCGCAAACGCGGAGTGATCGTCGAAGCGATCGACTTGTACGATTTTGCGCGAGTCGGAATTACGCCGTCGATGCTCGTTGCCGACATCAAACGCGTGTAAACGGCTATGCGCATAGCAATCCTTTCCGATATTCACGGCAACCTGGTCGGGCTGGACGCCTGCCTTACCGATCTGCAGCACCAAGGAGGCGCCGACGTGATCGTCGGCGCGGGAGACCTGTGCATGGACGGGCCTCGCCCTAAGAAAGTGCTGCAGCGATTGCAAGATATCGGCGCCCAATGCTTGCGCGGAAACACCGATCGCTACGTGAGCGCGGCCGATGCGGGCGACTTGCGCGGCGCCGACGAGAACGATCGAAAGCAGTTGGAGTGGCAGCGCAAGCAGATCGGCGAGAAGTGGGTGGGCTGGCTTCGCGAGCTGCCGTTCTCACTGCGCTTTGGCGATGAAGATCAGGAGCTGCTCGTCGTGCATGCCAATCCGGCCACCGACGACGATCACCTTTGGCCCGACGCGGACGACGCTACGCTGGAGCGTTTGATCGGGCCCGAACGCGCCGGCACCATTGCGTTCGGGCATCTGCACATTCCGTACGCGCGCACCTGGCGCGGCAAACTGCTGGTGAACGTGTCTTCGGCCGGTTTGCCCAAGGACGGCGACCCGCGCGCGGGGTATGCGCTGTTCACGCGGCGCGCGGGCGGGTGGGAGGTCAAGCACCGCCGCGTTCCCTTCGACGTGAAGAAAGTTGCAACCCAGCTGGCAGATTGCGGGATTCCGGAAAGTACGGAGTCTGATTTCCACCCTTCGCCGCCATCGGTACAAACGATTAAAAACGCTAGTTCCCTAGGAGTCCGTCGTCCGGACGGGCGCCTAGACAACGGCGCCGCTTCGGGCGCCCCCGCTATCGAGATTTCGCATCTGGTCAAGCGCTACGAGCGGTTCGTCGCGGTCGACGACGTTTCGCTGCGCGTGCAGGCCGGAGACTTCTTCGCCTTTCTGGGCCCCAACGGCGCGGGAAAGACCACGACGATCAACGCCATCGTCGGACTGGCGCGCATGAACTCCGGAAGCATCAACATTTTTGGATACGACAACGTTGCGCAGTGGCGCTCGGCTCGCCGGCTCATCGGCTTGGCGCCCCAGGAATACAACTTCGACCGGTATCTGTCGATTCGGGATATTTTGATCTACCAAGCCGGCTATTTTGGATTGCGGCCGCGCGAAGTCGCTCAACAGGCCGATATGCTGCTCGAGCGCTTCGGTCTTTCTTCCAAGGCCAAGCAGGACTATATGAAACTTTCGGGCGGGATGAAGCGGAGGCTCACGCTCGCGCGTGCTTTGGTTCACTCGCCCGAGCTTTTGATCCTGGACGAACCGACTGCGGGCGTCGACGTGGAGCTGCGGCTGGAATTGTGGGCCTTCCTGCGCGAGCTCAATGCGGGCGGCATGACGATTTTTCTGACCACGCATTATCTGGAAGAGGCCGAAGCGCTGTGCCGCAACGTGGGAATCATTCGCAGCGGAAAGCTGGTCGCGCTCGAGCCCACGCGCGAACTGCTCGATCGCAAAGGCAAAGGGCTGCAGGAAGTATTCCTGGATCTGACGCGAGCATGATGGTTCGAGCAAGCGCCGCCAATCCTTCCGGCGTGAATTGGATCGCGCTGCTCACGCTGATCAAGCGTGAGATGGTCCGGAGCCTGAAGATCATCAATCAGGTCATTTGGCCGCCGATCATTACGACGATTCTGTACGTTTCGATTTTCGGGCTTGCCCTGGGAAGCCGCATCAAGAGCGTGCAAGGCGTTTCGTATGCCGAGTTCCTGATACCGGGCCTCATCATGCTGCAGGTCATCGATTCCTCGTACGGTGAGTGCAGCAGTTCGGTCTTTCAGGGCCGGTTCATGAATTCGATCCAAGAGATGCTCATCGCGCCCATGTCGGCCGGCGAGATGGTTTTCGGCTACATTTTAGGCAGCTTGGCGCGCGCGATGCTGATCGCTAATATGATCATGGCGCTGGGCTTTTTCTTCGTGCACACCTTGCCGCGCACGTGGTGGCTGTATTTTTTCGTGATGATCGTCGTTTCCGTCTTGTTTTCCGCCTTGGGCCTGATTTTCGGCTTGATTGCCGAGAAGTTCGACCATCTTGCCGTGCTGACGACCTTTGCCATTACGCCGCTGGTCTTCGTCGGCGGCGTCTTCACTTCGGCCCAGCTGCTGCCGCCGGTTCTGCGCCACGTCGAACTGGCGAATCCCATGTTCTACACGATCGACGCGTTCCGATACAGCTATACGGGCCAGGGGTATTTGCCGCTGTGGCTTTCGGTGCTGGTTATCGTAGTGCTCATGGCCGTTTCGCTGACGATCGCGCTGCGCATGGCGTACACGGGGTACAAGCTGCGCACGTAATGGACACCGCTGCGGCATCATGCCGCGCACACTAAGGTTTGCGAGCCTTCTGTCGATTTTCAAAATATGGGAGCCGGGTTGGTGGGCAGTTTCACTGCGCCGCGTTTTCGCATTGCCGGCGCGGCGCTGCTTGTTGCGTCGATGGCAGCGGCGACCCCGCCGTTTGCGGGCGTTGCGAGCGCGCATGGTGCCGCTCATGCTTCACCCACGCCTGGGCCGCACCATAAGTTATGCGTACTATCCCGACGGGCTGCGCAAGGACTTGTCGCTGACTATTCCATCGCTGAGCGTCTCGCAGCCCAATCTCATGGCGTACAATTACCGCGCCGACGGCCTGCGCTCGTCGCTGGTGACCAGCGCAGGTTCGGGCGGCACGTTTGCCTGGACGTACACCAATGCCGGCCGTGAGCTCACGCAAAGCGATCCGCTCACCGGCACCAGCGTGCCCAACTATAAGCCCGCACAATCACGCTTGCTGCTAAGACGTTCACGTACGACGCGTCCGGCCGCATCGCTACCGAACAACTTCCTGCGGACAGCGCGCCATCGGGTCAGACCAATTACGACGCGGAAGGTGAGCTGCTGTACTTTACGCCGCTGCAGCTCCCCCAACAACCGTATTCGTACAGCACGCGCGGCGAACTGGGCGGCCCGTTTAACACCATCGGCTACTACGCCAACGGCACTACGTGCCAAACCTTGCCCGCAAATACCGGATCGTGCACGTACGATGCCCGTTCGGGCGCGCTGGGCTCGACGGTCTACGACATTCAAGCCTCCGAAAACGGCAACCCAATCACCGAGCATATGGGACACGTTTACGGCTACGATACCGCCGGCCGCGAATCCAGCGATCAATCCACCTATGGCACGACCGTGGCCACCTCGCAACGCAGCTACGATGCGGAGAACCACGTGATCCAGCAGACGCTGCCGGTCAACTACGTCTCGATCAATCCCACGTTCTCCGAGGATTCGCCGCCCACGAATCAGTACGCGCAGACCAACGCCTACGTTTGGGCGGCGGATGGGCAGCTCGCTCAGAGAATCAATACCCTCGTCGACAACGGGACATTCACGACGACGCTGACCTACGGCTGGGACGGGAACGCCCTGCTGTATCAGTACGACGGCAGCAGCCTGAGCTATTACATCGAGAAACTCGGCACGACGGATACGACCGGGAAGCTGACCGTCTTCGACCGTGACTACAGCGATACGGCCGTGCAGTCGCACAATACGACGGGCCTGAGTGCACGCAACGATGACCCCTCGCAGCGCTCCTGCGAAACGAAGTTATGTCAGAAATACAATCCCAACGGCGGCAGCCCAGGCTATCAGTCCTATATGCCGGCGCTCACGGCGGTGCGTACCGACGGCTACTCGGACGGCCTGAACGTCTTTCAGGGCGTGCGCGCCTACGATCCCAATTCCGCGCAGTGGACCGCGCCTGACGCGTACGCCGGCGACGTGCACGATCCGATGTCGCAAAAGCCGTACATGTGGAATCGGAACAATCCGCTTTCTTATCAAGACCCGAGTGGCTATTGCCCTTGGTGTGGCCGGCTTGAGCTTCTGTTGCGGACGCTGCTAACCCCAATGCCGCTGGACGACGATTCCATGCACCGCCCCGCGGGGATGCCGGCTGGCTGGACGGAGGAGACTTCAGCAAAAGGCAACGGTGGCGATGGAGTGAACCAGGGAACCCCAACAACAACGTGCGTTACATGCCGGGGAATCCAAACAGCCCCAATCAATCGCAACGAGAACCCTATTACACCCAGCAGTGGAATGGTAGAAACCTAGACGAAGACGGGAAATATGTTTCCAGAAAATCTTCTGAGTCCCACATTCCAGCCGATCGTTACAAGTTCATGCCAAAGCCGAAGAGCGGCCAGAAATCCAAACATCCCAGCAGCACCACGCCAAATTAAGGCTGCTTGCGGCGGAATCGGAAAAAGGATCGAATGATAGGTGATTACAATGCTCTTTGCGGCTTAATTCAGCTCATTGGAGAGTTTTCGGATCGTCATTATCAGAAACGCGTGTGGGTTGAAGGTCAGGGTCCCGAAGCATCTTCGTACTGGGAGGCATTTGAGTCGCTCTATGACTATCGCATCGAGTACTTTTGCGCTCAACGCGAAGGCTCCTATGGTCTCTCTGCAGCGCAGCTCGCCTCTCTCCGAGCTTTTCTAAAAATTGTAACCACCGTCGCAGATCGCTGGGACCCATCAACGTCTAAGGAGAGCCAAGTAATTGAATCTGTCGACTGGGATGCAGTCTGCTCATCGGCGAAGCGCGTTGTTGTTGCATCACAAAAATGGATCATCACATACTGTCGAGACGAGGGCGGCCAAAGCGTCGCCCGAGAACACTCCGCGATCTCCAGCGAATCATTGGAGGACGACGATCACGAGGTAGAGTGAATACACCACGCGCTCGCCTGGCGTGCGCCGACGGGAAGGCCAGCCGCTAGTATGCCCTTGGGTGCTTTTTACGCCGCCGAGTGACGTGCTGCTTGACCAGCTATTACGGATACCGAAAACGCTGGGCTGCGGGGAACGAACAAGGGATGGCCCAAAGTTCGGCTCTCACTGTTGAAAAAGGGGGAAATTTGTTACCGCAGGGTGGGGGCACTTCAATTCCCGCTAGCACGCGTTCTGATCTGCGAATCGATCGCTGTGCGTGAGGGCAGAGGTGGCCCCGGGTAGCCGGAAGCGGCTTAAGTGGTGACTCCGCTCCACGCAAGGCGAACGAGCCTTCAGAAGGAGCAGATCTTGGCACGACGTTCTCGCCGGAACCACCCACCGGCATTCAAAGCGAAGGTAGCGCTGCTCGCGATTCGCGGTGGACTCACGATAGCAGAGTTGGCCAAAAAGTTTGACGTGCACCCCAATCAGATCACGAACTGGAAAACGCAGCTGCTGGAGAACGCCGTGTCGGCGTTCGACGGAAGCAGCGTAAGACCGAGGAAGTCGACGTCGAGAAATTACATGCGAAGATCGGCCAGCTCACGCTGAAAAACGATTTTTTAGAAAAAGCGCCAAGCCGATCTCTTGCAACTTTCGCGCAGTTCGCTATACAACGTGCCGGCAGAAATTTCAGCAGCCGACTTGGAGTTGATGCGCCGAGTGACCATTTGCACACGGACTACCCATTCATGGGTACGCCGATGCTGCGCGATCGCCTCAAGGCGCTCGGTTTTTGCATCGGCCGCCGGCGTGTGGCGCAGCTCATGCGACTGATGGGCATCGAAGCGCTCTATCGCAAGAAGCGTACGGCCAGGCGTAATCCTGACCATCCGGTGTTTCCCTATCTCTGGCGTGGCCTGACCATCGATCGGCCGGACCAGGTCTGGGCTGCGGATATTTGCTACATCCCGATGCAGCGCGGCTTCTTGTATCTGTTCGCGATTATCGACTGTGCAACGCGACGCATTCTCGCGTGGCGCCTCTCCAATACGCTCACGACCGATTTCTGTATCGAGGCCGTGCAGGAAGCGATCGCCAAGGCGGAATCGGAAGATACGTCGAGTTCTACAACGGCATCCGGCCGCACTCGGCGCTTGACGGTCGCACGCCGGACGCGGCATACTTCACTTTACGGGCCGCCGCGTTGACCGCCTAACTTGCGGACTTACCACTTAAGAATGGGCTACCCGCAGCTCGAATATCCGGCGCCAGCACTCTTCAACTGTGCGAAGGTGCAACTCCGAAATTTAGCGAGATGCTTCAGTTCTGTCAACCGTATGCTCCGTAAGGCTATTGGCAGAGGCTCGAACGCGGCAGCGGCGGGAACGGCGAAACTTGGCGCTCGTAACGGCCTAGGATGAACAGGAGGCCAGCTCTCTCTGAACCTGGAGCGACGGTGATTGCGAACCCGCAACTCAAGGAATTCTATCGTTGACCGGCGTGATCGCCCTTGCGCTCGTCACCCTGCTGCTTGCGCCGTGGAATTCAGCGCCGTTGCAGCCGTCCGCACCGAATTCCGCATTGTACCGGCTCGTCGTGCACGGTGCCCCGCGCGCAGCGGTTCGTTTGAGTGCAAGCCTGGACCGGAGCGGCTGGATTGCATCATTCTGCACGCGCCGCTTTTGTTCGCCGTTTCGCTTCACGATCGTGCTCGACGGCCGTGGAGCCGGCGCGATCGAACTGCAGGCCGTTCGAATAGACGGCGCGGCGCCCGCGCGCGCTTGTCTCACGGTTCGCGCCGACGGCGCGCGTCCGTTGCGCGCGGCCGTCGTCACCACGGTAAAATCCGTTCCGGGTCCAATGGTAACGTCTCGTCCCGGATTCTCGACTCCGCCGATGAGCAGTACTCCGGGCAAAGGAATGGGAAGCGCAAACACATGACGGCGCGCGGCATATGCTCCGCCGCCGGCTGCAGCAACGGTCAAAATCTGTCCGGACGCCAGCGTAATGCGCTGCGGCGTCAGCGTGAGCGTTCCGCGACGCGTGCCGGCCGCGTGGGACACCGCGGAAACGACGCCTTCGCCCGGAGTGTTCGCAGGCACGAATAGCGCACCCGCGCGCACGTTTTTGGTGGTACGGAACGTAAACGTGTCGCCCACTTTGGCGGTCTTGGACGACACCGACGACACCATGGTCGCCGGTATGGAAATCCCCGCCGGAACGGGGACGGTCGCCGCAAGCGCGGCGGAAAGTATCACTGAAGCAAGCATATCGTATAAAGCATTCCCATGTTGCGGTAAACGGGGGCTAAAAAAACGGGTTGTGGGATTTCTCCCACTCGACCTTGCTCGCAGGACCGTGACCCGGCATGAGCACCGTGTCGTCGGGCAGTGAGAAAATCTTGGAGCGAACGCTGTTGAGGATATCGCTGTAGGTGCTCGCGTCGCCGTACGCGCCCCCGACGCTGCCGGCAAATAGCGTATCGCCGGTGAACAGCGTGGATTTGAACAGGTACGACGTCGAGCCGTCCGTGTGGCCCGGCGTGTGGAGCATGCGAATGCGTATGTCGCCGAAGGGCAGCTCTTCGCCGTCCTTCACGCGCAGCGCCTTGTCGGCCAGCGATCCGATCGCGTGTGCGTCTGCCGAGTGCATGACGATTTTGGCAGCGGGGAAATTTGCGGCGACGTCGGCGGTCGCATCGCAGTGATCGGCGTGCTTGTGCGTGATGAGAATGTATTCCAAATGGTACCGGCCGTCGCGCAGCATGCGCATCAGATTGGCGGCAACGCCCGCGGGATCGACCAGCGCAGCGCGTTTGCCGCCGTCCAAAAAGAAGACGTATCCGTTGCTGGGATGCGGATGCTGGGCGTGACGCCGAACGCCGGTCAGTGAAACGTCCTCGGGGTGCCAGCGCTGTGCGGCCGCATCGGCGAGTTTGCCGGGGTCTAAGCCAACGGCGCGGGCTGCGGCTCGAGCGCCGTTTTCGTCCGGCACGCTGCGACCCGACGCCCATGCCCCAATTGCGTCGGCCGGCATTCCGATGCTGCGTGCCAGAGCGGCAACGCTCGTGCCCGAGCCCCGCATCGCTTTGGTCAGGACGTCGCAGAATTCGTCTTCAAGCGCCATAGCGTGTCCTCGTGCAACCGGAAGCGTCCCCGGACCGGTCGAAATGGCCTGGTATGGAACGCCTCGTTATCATCGGTTCCGGCCCTGCCGGACTCACCGCGGCCATCTACGCCGCTCGCGCGAACCTGTCTCCGCTCGTGCTTGCAGGGGGGATGTACGGCGGCCAACTCATGCTTACGACCGAGGTCGAAAACTTCCCCGGGTTCCCCGAGGGGATCATGGGCCCCGACCTAATGATCAAGTTTCGCGAACAAGCCGAGCGTTTCGGCGCTCGCATCGAAAACGTCGACGTGGCCGCGGTGGACTTTCACAAGCGCCCGCTCGTCATTTCGACTTTCGACGCGCAGCATGAAGCCAAGACCGCAATCGTCGCAACCGGTGCGACCGCGCGCTGGCTGGGAGTACCCGGTGAAGAACATTTACGCGGGCGCGGTGTTTCGACGTGCGCGACGTGTGACGGCGCGTTTTTTGCCGGTAAGCACATTGCGGTCGTGGGTGGCGGCGATTCGGCGATGGAAGAAGCGCTCTTCCTGACGCGCTTCGCAAGCAAAGTCAGCGTGATTCACCGGCGCGATCATTTGCGCGCGAGCAAAATCATGGCCGACCGCGCCATGGCGCACGACAAAATCGAGTTCGTCTGGAACACGATCGTGGAAGAAGCGGTCGGTCACCACTCGCTGGAATGCCTGCGTCTGTACGACGTCGTCGAAGGGCGCCGTTTCGAGCTGCCGGCGCAGGCCCTGTTCGTCGCCATCGGACACGATCCGAATACCGAAATCTTTCGCGGCCAACTCGAGCTCGATAAAACCGGCTACATCCGATCGCCGGACGGCGTTACGACCAGCGTTGAAGGCGTATTCGTCGCAGGTGACGTTTACGATAAGCGCTACAAACAAGCGGTGACGGCGGCAGGCCTCGGCTGCCGCGCTGCAATGGACGCCGAAAAATATCTCGAAGCGCTCGAGTTTCCCATCGAAGAGGCCATCGCTTAGCCTTGACGCCGCAGCGGTAACTCGTAGACGTACTCGTGTTCGCGCGTTGCCGCCCGTGTGAATCCCAGCGATTCGGCAAGTCGATACGAGGCCACGTTGCGCGAGTCCATCTCGGCCAAAACGCGGTCTATCGCATAGGCATTGCGAAGATGCGCCAGGACGACGAGGCAGGCTTCGCGGGCATACCCTTTCCGGCGGTGTTCGGGGTAAAAAGCGTAAGCGATATACGCCAGCCGTCGTTCGACAAGAATGGTCGCCTGCATCGCGCCGGCCGGCGCAGCGCTCGCGCGCAGACGACACAACCAGTTCAGCCAAACCTCGCCGGATTCCGGGCGGCCTGCCTGCCACTTCTCATAACGGCGTCGCAGCTCGTCCAACGTTGCGGGCCGTAGGTGCTCGAAGTATTGCCACATGCGGTCGTCGTCCAGATGCGGCCACGCTTCCATCGCATGCGCCGGGCGAACCGGTTCGAGAATCAGCCTTGCGCTGATGAGCTGCGGCGTGGGGTTTTCGATTAGGCGACCATGCGCTGTCCAATCAGCGCTTCGAGCTGCGCGACCGTTTTCGGAATCGCGGCCGTGAGGTTTTCGTTGCCGTCGCAGGTAACGAGCACGTCGTCCTCTATCCGCACGCCGATGCCTTTGAAGCGTTCGTCGCAGTTCAGATCCTGCTGAACGTAGATGCCTGGTTCGACCGTGGTCACCATTCCGGGCTCCAGCGCGCGATACGCGTCGGTTTCGTCGCGGTAGCGTCCCGCATCGTGCACGTCCAGGCCCAGCCAGTGCCCGCTCCCGTGCATAAAGTAATCCGTGTACCGGCGCTTTTCCAGATTTTCCTCGAGCGAGCCGCCGAGCAGCCCGAGGTCGATGAGTCCTTCGGTGATTGCGCGCACGCAGGCGTCGTGAAATTCGCGGCACCCCGCTCCCGGCACGACGCGCGAAATGCCGGCTAGCTGCGCGGTCAGCACCACCTCGTACACGGCGCGCTGCTCCGGTGAAAACTTGCCGTTCACCGGCCACGTTCGCGTCACGTCGGACGCGTATGAATCGCTCTCACAGCCGCTATCGACCAGTACGAGCTCGCCGTCCGCCAGTCGCTTACGGTTGGCAGTGTAGTGCAGGATCGTCGAGTTTACGCCCGAGGCTACAATGGATGGGTACGCGACCGATTGCGCACCGTTGCGAAAGTATTCCGCTTCGATCGCCGCCTCCAGTTGGTATTCGTACATACCGGCTCGCGTGGCCGCCATGCCGGCCGAAAATCCCAGCGCCGTCGTAGCCGCAGCTTGCCGCAAGATCGCGATCTCGCGCTCGTCTTTGCGCAGGCGCTGTTCGTGCAGAATGGTCGCGGGATCGACGATGGATTCCGGCGCGCGGCCGGCCCGGCGTGTCAGCGTGCGGGCCGATTCAAGGGCCGTCTGAATGCGCGCATCGGATCGATCGTGACGTCCGAGCGCGTAATACAGCTGACGCGCGCCGCACAAATACTGCGGTAAACGTGCATCGAGTTCGTCGAGGGAATACGCCGCGTCGATGCCCAGTCGCTCGGGCGCCGCCTGCACGCCCAAGCGCCGGCCCGTCCAAATCTCTTGGTCGCGGTCGCGGGGATGAAGAAACAGTATTTCGCGTTCGCGCTCGTAGTGCGGTGCGATAACGAGCACGGCATCAGGCTCGTCGAAGCCCGTCAAGTATTGGAAGTCGGAGTCTTGGCGAAACTCGTAGTCCGTGTCGGCGTTGCGGTACCGCCGGCGCGCGGCGGGAATGACGGCTACGCCGTCCTGCAAGCCTCGAGCAAATGCGGCACGCCGCGCGCGATAATCCATCCCGTCATATTTGGTTGTAGTCGCGTTCCGCCTTCTTGCTCAGCGCGGTCAGTGCAGAGTCGGTCAACGCGGTTGCGCTCTGCGCGCCCCGCACGCGCTGCGAGGTTCCTGCAACCGGTCCCGGAAGCAGCCGTGCGCCGATCTTCAGTGCGGCGGACACCAGCCGAGGCGCGATGCCGTTTGCGAGCACCGCCAGCTGGGCCGGCAGCGACAAAACGATCTCCGCATCGCCGCGCATGGCCGCGTCGACGATGCGCCGCGCCGCAGCGCCGGCGGAAATGGACGATCCGGGCAGTGCGTCCGAAAGCGCAAACCAGGTGTATTCTTTGCGATGCTGTCCTTTGAACCAAGCATTGCGCGGGCTTCCCGTGCGCATCAACCCCGGCACCACCGTAGTCACGCTCACGTTTTTGGATCCCAAGGCGGAGCGCAGCCCTTCCGAGTAGCCGACCGCGGCAAACTTGCTCGCGCAATACGGCAGCAAGTGCGGAACGCTGATTTTTCCGCCAATGGAGGTCACGTTGGCGATATGGCCGCTGCCTTGACGTTCGAAGACCGGCAGGGCGCTTTCCACCGCGTAGTACATTGCCCAAAAGTGCGTGCTCATCGCATCTGCGTAATCGTCGATAGTCATCGATTCCATCGGACCGACCGCGATGGTGCCGGCGTTGTTCACCAGCAAGTCCAGCCTGCCGAACTCGGCCGCAGTACGGCCGATCGCCTCTTCTATCTCGCTACGATTGCGCACGTCGCAGGCGAGCGCGAGAACCTGCGCGCCGTAGCGACGCAACTGCCCAGCCGCCCGCTCGAGCGTTTGCGCGTCTCGCGCGCAAATTGCCACGCGCATGCCCGCGCGCGCGCAAACGACCGCGATCGCAAGTCCCAAACCTCGGGAGCCTCCGGTAATGAACGCGACCTTATCGCGCACATCGACTCGGCGCAGCAAGCGAGAGGCGATTCGCAAGGCAAGCGCGCCGGCAAGGACGATACCGGCGGATTTATAGCCCGATGGCAAGCGCATGCCGTGGGATTACCCATTTTACGGGAAAACTGGGCGCATGAATGAGCGGAACACTTCCGTAACGCTTCTGGCTGCCGGCGCCGTAGCCGGGCTGACGCTTACATATCTTGCTCGCAACGCGCGCGCGCGTTTGCGCCGGCCGATTACGCAAGCAGCCACGGTGCTTGCGCCCCGCTCGCGCGTCGAACAGTTCGTCGAATCTCGCGATCGCATGATCCAGGCGCTGGAGTCAAAACGCAAGCTGGCCAATATCGATAATCTGGAGATTTGCGATGCGCCCGCGGGCCGCGGTACGGAAATCTATCTCACGATGCGCGGCATCGGCAAGTACGACGTAAAGGAAGTGCTCCGGCGCGCTAAAGCGCTGCTGGAAACCGGAGAGATCGCCACCGGGAGGCGTTACGCATGAAAGCAGTCGTTTGGAACGGCACGCATGACGTGCGCGTCGAGCGAGTGAAAGATCCGCAGATTCTCAACCCTCGAGATGCGATCGTGCGAGTCACAGCCACGGCCGTGTGCGGTTCGGATCTTCATTTGTACAACGGTATGATGCCGACGATGAAGCCGGGCGACATTCTGGGCCATGAGTTCATGGGGATCGTGCAAGAGGTGGGGCCGGGCGTAAATACGCTTCGCGGCGGCGATCGTGTCGTCGTTCCATTCAACATCGCGTGCGGAAACTGCGAGCCGTGCGTGCGCGACCAGTGGGCGTTGTGCGACAATTCCAACCCCAACGCCGGCATGGCCGAGCGTCTGTATGGGTTTTCCTGCGCCGGATTGTTCGGATACTCGCACTTGTTCGGCGGATACTCCGGCGGACAGGCAGAGTACGTTCGAGTGCCGTTTGCCGACGTCGGACCGGTAGTGGTTCCCGATGAGATCGAGGACGAGCGCGCATTGTACCTGACGGACATTTTCCCTACCGGCTACATGGGTGCCGAAAACGCCGACGTCAAGCAGGGCGACGTCGTCGCCGTGTGGGGCTGTGGTCCCGTCGGACAATTTGCCGTTCGCAGCGCACTTTTGCTGGGAGCCGAACGCGTCATTGCGATCGATCGGATACCGGAGCGATTGGAAATGGCACGAAACGCCGGAGCGATTCCGGTCGACTTCGACGAAGTCAACATTCTGGAAGCGCTGCACGAGATGACCGGCGGACGAGGACCCGACTCGTGCATCGATTGCGTGGGAATGGAGGCGCACGGCCGAACTCCGGATGCAGTGATCGATAAGGCCAAGCAGTCCGTGCGCTTGGAATTGGACCGCGCGCACGTTTTGCGGCTGGCAATTCAAGCGTGCGGGAAGGGCGGCACCGTTTCCGTACCCGGCGTGTATGGCGGATTCATCGACAAGATGCCGATGGGAACGATTTTCGAAAAGGGCCTGCAGGTTCGCACCGGGCAAACGCACATGCAGCGTTACATCCGTCCGCTGCTCGATCGCGTACGCCGAGGCGACATCGATCCGTCGTTCATCATCACGCACCGCGGAACGCTTGACG
Organism: Vulcanimicrobiota bacterium; assembly: GCA_963777315.1. Classification (GTDB taxonomy): domain Bacteria; phylum Vulcanimicrobiota; class Vulcanimicrobiia; order Vulcanimicrobiales; family Vulcanimicrobiaceae; genus CAVYEM01. The sequence goes on along the minus strand of CAVZQC010000001.1, from coordinate 262,629 downwards.
ACGTGCCCGAGTTTTACCGGCTCATGGCCAAGCACGAGGACGATTTCGTCAAGTCGTTCGTCCGTCCGGCCGCCGTGACGCGAGGCGAGGTCGCACCGCGCGAGGAGATGGCAGCCGCCCGCCGATAAAGCACCGGTAGTGCGCACCAAACAGACTTGGCACCTGCGCGGACTCTTGACCATGGGGTTCGCGCACGGTGCGTCCGATTTTTTCTCCGGCATGGTGCCGTTCTTGATTTTCGCGATCGTGACGGCGCACCGGCTTTCGCCGCTGTATCAAGGCGCGATCGGATTCCTTTGGTATCTGACGAGCTCCATCGTCCAACCGCTGTTCGGCGCCTATTCGGATAGAGCCGGCCGGTGGTGGTTTCTTCCCGCTTCCGTCGGCTTGACTGCAACCGCAGTATCGTTCATTGGGCTTTCGCCCGGAATTGCCGTTTTGGCCGCGTTGACCGTCGTGGGCGGCCTCGGTTCGGCGATCATGCATCCCGAAGCCGGCAAGTACGCCGCGCTGCTCAGCGGCGATCGCAAATCGGGCGGAATCTCGATCTTTCAGATCGGCGGCGCAGTCGGATACGCGTTTGGCCCTCTCGCAATCGCGGCGCTCATCACGCACGGCGGCACGGCCGGTTCGGTCTGGATGCTGATCCCCGGCGCGGCGGCGGTCGCAGTGACGTTCGTCCTCATGCGCACCTTGGCCGATCGCGCGCAGCGCGCGACGCAGGCGCACCATGCCTCGCTTGCGGCCGGAGAACAACCCGTCGATAAGACCGGCGTTGGATTGCTGGTGGCCGGGACGGCGTTGAAGTATTTGGTCGGAGCGTCGTTCATGACGTATCTTCCGAATCTCGTCGTTGCGCGCGGCGGCACGATCGCGCAAGCCGGAACGCTCGTCACGGCTTTCTTGGCGGTCGGAGTCATCGGTCTGTATGCCGGAGGCTGGCTGGGAGATCGGTTCGGCGCGCTTGCTATCGCCGTGGGAAGTCTCATTGTCTCGGCTCCGGTGCTGTACGGGTTTTTCGTATTGGGCGGTCCGGTCGGCGTAGCCGCATTGTTGTTCGCGGGCGTTTTGCTCAACGTGCAAAGCGCCCCGAGCGTGGCGATCGTTCAGCGCATGCTGCCGCGCAATCTGGGCATGGCGCTGGGATTGATGAACGGCGTGGCATTCGGTGCCGGGTCGGCGCTGGTGACGGCGGTCGGGTTCGGCGTGGCGCGGATCGGCGCCTCGGGCGCCCTGCTGTGCGTGAGCGCGTTGCCGATACTTTGCGCGTTAGCGTATTGGCTTGCCGGACGCCGCATCGGCCCGGGGTATGCACGAGCGTCGAGCACCGCCGTGGCTTCGTGAACGAGCACCGGTCTGCGGCCGAATATCTTCCGCAAAAGCGTTCGCTCAAGAGTTTGCGGCAGGCGGCGGCGCGTTGCCGCGGATGCGATCTGTACAAGGCGGCGACCCAGACCGTATTCGGCGAAGGTAAAGCTCGCGCGCGCCTATTGTTCGTCGGCGAACAGCCCGGAGACGTCGAAGACCGCCAAGGCCACCCGTTTGTCGGGCCGGCTGGAATGCTACTGCGCAAAGCGATGGCAGCCGCAAACATCGAACCGGCAAACGTCTACATAACCAACGCGGTCAAACACTTCAAGTACATCGTGCGGGGAAAGCGGCGCATCCATGCCAAGCCCAAAGTCATCGAGATTCAGGCTTGTGCGCCGTGGCTGCGCTCGGAAATCGAGCTGGTGCGGCCCGACGTCGTCGTTGCGCTGGGTGCCACCGCAGCGCAGGCGCTGTTGGGATCCGCGTTCCGTCTGACCAAGCACCGCGGCGAAGTGATGACTTCCCCGCTGGCGCCACGCGTGGTGGCCACGGTGCATCCTTCTTCGATATTGCGCGCGCCCGACGACCAAACACGCCGGCGCGAGCTGGGCAAATTCATCGAAGACCTCCGGGGCATTGCAGGGCTGGTCAAGCCAGCGCCTCCAGCAGATCGAGCGCTTCGTCGTTGAGGCGCTGCTGCGCAACTTTGGGATGGGTGGAGTAGAACAGCGCCATGATGCGCAGAGCGAAGAAGTGCGCGCGCGGCATCGCGAGGCCCGCAAACGCCGAGCGTCCTCGCCCCGCCAGCACGCCGGCGCGATTGAGAAACTCTTGCGGTCCGGCATAGCACTCGACCCAACTGAGCTCTCCGTGGGCGCGATCCTCGGCTTGGTCGATGAACGAATCCAGCAGTACGTGCAAGGCCGAGAATGCCGGAAAGTACGCTGCATACGTTTGGCCGATGCGGTCGAACTCGCTGCAGAATCCGGCATAGAGCGGCGCATAGACTTGAAACTGCGATCCCGCCGCCGCGGCGAATTCCCACCAGGATAAGTCTCCGAAAGATCCGCCTTCGCGAGCGTGCCAGTCGATGCACGCGCGTTCACGTTCGCCGGGCGGCAAGTGTTTGAACGTTTGCGTATCGGCATACAACTCGGCTGCGTGACGGAAATACGGTACGAGCAGCTCGTAGTCGCCCAGCCGGCTCAGAGCATGCCGCACGCGACGCACGAGCGTGTGCAGGTAATCTCCATCGTCGCCCGGCGGTCCGTAGAGGTAATACTCGTGCATCGGGCGTCCCGGATCCAACGCGTCGGTCAGCGCTTCATGCAGCTGACGAAAGGCGCGCACCGGAGTTTGCGGGTGACGGTCGCACAGAGAGTCGAGGAAATCGTATATCGTTTCGAGCGGCGCGACGATCTCCATGTAATGTTCGCGTGCCATGCTGGGTAAAAAGGTTGCCAGAATGCCCGCGCCGGCCACATGATACGCTTTTGCGTGCAGACATGAAAGCGCTTGCGCGCGCAGCTGTGCGTCGGGAATTCTATGAGCCAAATACTCCAACCGCGCCAGTGCCGCGCGCGCGAGTGGCACGACGTGCACCAAAAATCTCCGCAAATCCAGCACGTCGTCCAAACCGCCGTCGAGAAGAAACCTCAAGCGCCGCGGTCCCAAAAGCACGCGTGCCTGGGCCCAGCGGATTTCTTTGGACAGCACCCGGTTAGAGTCCGGCGATGAAGCGCCCGGGATTGAGCGTACCCTTCGGATCGAATCGGGCTTTTATCGCGAGCATTTTCTCGATCGCCGCCGGCGGCGCTCCCCACGCGTCCAGGCAATCCCGAATGGGCGCCTTCCCGGCGACGATAACGCTGCGCGGCTCGAGCGAGCGCAGCTCGTCGTGGAACGCCTCTGCCTTCCCGGCAAACACGCGGCTGTCGCGCTCGGTTATGCGCAAAAACACGTCGCCGTTCATGACGTCGAGCAGCACGTCGGTAAACAGCTCGTGACGGTGGGCCGCATCCCGCATTGCGGTCGCGCGCCGTTCGACGCCGTCAGGCATTCCCAGCGAACGGTACGTGATGGAACGTTCCCCAACGCAAGCGATCTCTGCGTCGATCAAACGCTGGACGCTTTGTCCGGCGCCCGCGTCGAGGATGACCGTTTCGGGCACCCCCGCGCGCCCCAGAGCCGAACGCATATCGCGCGTTGCGCGTTCCAGCAACGCCTCGGATCCTTCGAGCAGTAAGAAAAGCCGCCCATCGACGCCATCTTCGCCGTCGATCGTTTTGCGGAAACCTTCGATGCAGCACGCGGCGGCCGGGTAAACCGGCAGCGATACGAGTTGGGCGATCGCTTTGGGGCGCGAGCCTTCAGGCAGCTGCGCGATCAGAACGCGCCGTCGCGGGGGAAGCGGCAACGTTTTGAGATTGAGCTGCGCGATCGCGCCCAGCGTACCGAACGATCCGACGTACAGCTTGCTCATGTCGTATCCGCTCACGTTCTTGACCACCATGCCGCCCGCTTTGGCGATGGTTCCATCGGCAAGAACGACCTGGGAGCCGATGATAAAATCGCGCGGACGTCCGTACAAATGCCGGCGCGGTCCGAGCCAGCCGGCCGCCACCGTTCCTCCCAGCGTCGCGGATGCGCAAAGCGGCGCGTCAAGCGGCACGAACTGACCGTGCTCGCCTAAAACACCGGCGAGCTGCGCCAGACTGACGCCGGCCTGCACCGCACACGTCATATCGTGATGCTCGTAGGCGAGCACGCCGTTCAAGCGCGTCGTCACGAGGGAGACGTCCGACCGCGCCGGCGATCCCATCCCCGCAAGCGTATTTGCGCCTTCGATCGTTACCGGCAAACCCTGCGCGTTCCAGCCGGCGATCCTGTCGGACATTTCCTGCACCGTATGCGGCAGAACGCGATCGGCGATCATTGCACTTCAGCGCAGCTCACGCCGGCGGGGAAGATTTTTTCCGGATTGAGCGCGCGCTTGGGATCGAATACCTCGCGCACGCGCGCCATCGTCGCCAGATCGTCCGTGCTGAAAATACGCGTCAGCGTTCCCCGTTTTTCGTAGCCGATGCCATGCTCGCCGCTGATCGTTCCGCCTAGATCGACGGCGGCTTGCAGTATTTCGTTGCCGGCATCGATCACCGCGCCGACTTGCCTGCGATCGCTGCGATCGTACATCAGCAAAGGGTGCAGATTGCCGTCGCCGGCGTGAAAAACGTTCGCGACTTTGATGCTGCGGGCGTCACAGGCGGACTCGACCGCCTGCAGTGCTTGGGGAAGTTTGGTTCGCGGCACGACGACGTCTTGAATGTAGTAGTTGGGAGCGATGCGTCCGGTGGCTCCCAGCGCGCCTTTACGCCCCGCCCAGAGCGCGTCGCGCTCGGCTTGCGACCGCGCCGAACGCCACGACAGCGCGCCGGCGTCGCGGACCAGGCGGGCCATTTGCGACTCATACGAGTCCAGGTCCTCTTGGAAGCCGGCGCTTTCGATGAGCAGCACGGCGCCGGCGTCGGTTGGATAACCGCAATGGAACGCCGCCTCGACGGCCTGCAGCGCGAGGCGATCGAGCATCTCGAGCGCAGTGGGCACGATACCGGCCCCGACGATCGCCGAAACGGCGGCTGAAGCGTTTTCGACGTTGGCGAATCCCGCCAGCCACACCCGAACCGATTCCGGCGAACGCATGAGCCGCACCCACGCCGAGCACGTAATGCCCAAGGTCCCTTCGCTTCCGACCAGCGCGCCGGTCAAATCGTAGCCGTCCTCTTCGACCGAAGTGTGAAAGACTTCGCCCGATTCGTCGACGACTTCCAAGGCCAGCACGTGATTGACCGTCGTTCCGTACGACAAACAGTGCGGGCCGCCCGCGTTCGTGCCGATGTTGCCGCCGATCGTCGAGGTCCGTTGCGACGACGGATCGGGCGCGTAAAACAATCCTGCGCCGGAGGTGAGTTTGGAGAGATCCAAATTTACCAGGCCGGGTTGCACGCGCGCGCGCCGGTTGCGCACGTCGAGCTCCAGCAAACGATTCATGCGCGCAAACGAAAACACGATGCCGCCCTGGGCCGGAACGGCGCCCCCGCACAGACCCGTGCCCGCACCGCGCGCGACGATCGGCTCGCCGCAATCTCGCGCGATTTTCACTGCAGCGGCAACTTCGCGCGTAGAAGTCGGAAGCACCACTGCCGTGGGAAGCCGTCCCTCGGAATACGCATCGAACGCGTAGACGGAGCAATCTTCCGGTTCGGTTTTTACCGCATCCGCTCCGAGCGCATCGGACAACCGCTGTACCAGCACGCGGTGGTGTTTAGGAGGAACTGCACCGGGCGCCTTTAAGCTGGCTCTCGACGTGGGACTTTTTTACAGGTTCCTCAAGAAGAAAAAACCCCAGCCGCGGCGCAAAACTCCCCTGCCGAGCGGCCAAAAACGTTCAGCGTTCCGCATGCCCGTCGAGTTCGACGTGCAATACAGGCTCCAAGGCGCATCACAGCGGTGCGCCGCTAAGGCAAACGACCTGAGCGCCGGCGGCCTGCGCCTATCGTGCCGCGAGGACCTGTTGAACGGGTGCATCCTCCAGCTGGAATTCACGCTTCCCGATGAATTTCTAGCGAACATGACGATCGAAAAGGAACTGTACGAGCAAAGCCCCTTCGGGCTGCGCCCCGAAACGGTCAAAGTGCAACCCCAGAGATTTCCTCCGATGAACGTGAAGGCAACGGTACTTGCGACGTTCTTCAATCGCGACCGGCGAACGTTCGAACACGGCGTAGCGTTCGTGGACATCGATCCTAAAACGCAGGAAGAACTGCAGCGTTTCATTCATCTCTGGCAGATCAACTACTTGCGCACCCGCCGCGGCGGCCTGGACTAAAGTTCAATCGTACAGCAAGTACTTGCGGCGGATCGACAGAAACCGTTCGAGGCTTGCATGCCAACCCTGCATGATTTGCCGGGTCTGCAGTCCGTCGCGCACCCCGCGTTCGAGCGTATCGGTGCCCCAATCAATGGCCAACTGCTTTGAACGAATGCGCAGAGCGTTGGGCGAAACGTCGCGCACGGCAGTGATGAGTTCTACGGCCGTGCGTACGGCCGGAAAGACGCTAGGCTCGTACACATCCAGTTCGACGCCGCCGTACTCGGGCTGATTGCGCCCGCTCAATAGCGGCGACCAATACGCAGGGCGGAAGTACACTCCGGGGATGTTGCGATCGTTGAGGGCCTGCGCTAACCGGTAGGCATCCACATTGACTGCGCCGGCGTACTTGAACGGTTTGGTGGTGCCGATGCCGCCGCTGAGCCCGACGCCGTCGATCAAGCCCGTGCACGGATAGACTATGGCCGTGCTCCATTCCGGAATGTTCGGCGAAGTTTGCACCCACTGCAGCCCCGTTTGCGGCCACAGCATGCTTCGGTGCCAGCCGCGCATCGCAATGACGCGAAGATTTGCTCCGATGCCGAAGCGTTCGTTGAACATGCGCGCGAGTTCGCCGACCGTCATGCCGTGACGCACGGCGATCGGATAAAGGCCGATGAACGATTTGAAGCGAGGATCGAGCACGGGGCCTTCCACCATCGTCCCGCCGATGGGATTGGGTCGATCGAGAATCCAGATTTCCTTGCCGAACTGCTTGGCAGCCTGCATCGCGTAGGCCATCGTGGAAATGTAGGTGTACGTCCGCGAACCGACGTCCTGAATGTCGAACAGCAGCACGTCGACGCCTGCAAGCATTTGCGCGGTCGGATGGCGCTGCGGCCCGTACAAGCTGTAGACGGGTAAACCGGTGCGCCGGTCGGTGTACGAGGCAACGTACGCACCCGCAGGGCGGTCGCCGCGCAAGCCGTGCTCGGGCGAATAGATCGCTTTGATGCAGATCTGCGGATTGCTTGCGATTGCGTCGACGAGATTGACCAGCCGGGAAGTAACGCCGGTTTGGTTGGTGATGACGCCCACGCAGCGTCCGTGCAAATCGCGCCATGCGGATTGGAGAAACACTTCGTCGCCAAGCACGACGTGCGCGGGGGGCAACGTTCCCGCGGCCGCCGGCAAAATGGTCGCCGCAGCGCCTATCGCCAGCGCCGCAGCAAACGCAAGCAGGCGCCTACACAAACTCCGGCTCCGTGGTTTCGGGTATGATGCGCGCTCGATGGGCGCGCGCAAAGAGTTCCCGCACGGCAGCCATTCCCTCGTCTCCCAGATCGCCGGTGTAGTCGTTGACGTAGAGGTCGATGTGCTTGCGCATGACCTGTTCGCTCATTTCCGTTGCATGCTCGTGAACGTACTTCATGACGTCGCTTTCGTTTTCACGCGCATACTGCAAGCTGCGGCGAATGGCTGAATCCGCTTCGCGCGCTTCGGCATCGTCGAGGTCTCTTCTGGCCAGAATGGCGCCTAGCGGTATGGGCATCGAAGTCTGCTCTTCCCACCACGTTCCCAAATCTAAAACTTCGACGAGGCCGGAATCCTGATAGGTAAAGCGCGACTCGTGAATGATCAGACCGGCATCCGCCGTCCCACCGGCGACCGCTTCGACGATTTTGTCGAAGCGCATCTGCACCGTTTGCGGACGCGAGCCCATCGCCATGCGCAGCAGCATAAACGCCGTCGTCATCTCGCCCGGTATCGCGATGATCGTATTCTTGAATTGCTCGAGTTTCGTGCGCGAACCGGCGCGCGCGACCAGCAGCGGACCGCAGCCTGAGCCCAGGGCGCCGCCGGCACGCAGGATCCGGTAATCTGCCATCAGCAGCGGAATGGCGCCGTAACTCACTTTGGTCAAGCAGTGATCCGCTTTGAGCGCAGAAGTGTTGAGGTTCTCAACGTCCTCCAGATAGACGCGTACTTCGGGCACGCCGTCGAGCAGGCCGTTGCTCCATGCGGCGAAGACGTACGTATCGTTCGGGCACGGAGAGTACGCGAGGGTGAGCGGCCTATCCATCGACGTGAATTACCGAGAGCAAAGCTTGCAACACTTTTTCGGCCCCCGCCACGCCGGCTTCGAAATCCCAGCCGCTGCGTTTGCGATCGCAAACGGCGTTCGATATTCCGCGCACTTCGATCGCGGCAACGCCGGCGATCTCGGCGGCGCGCAAAACGGCAAAACCTTCCATGGTTTCAACGCCGATGCCGGCGCGCGCAAGCCGCGCGGCGCCGTCGTCCGTTGCGGTGACGCGGGGCACGGTAACGCCTCGCACGCTGCGAAAGCCCAGCTCCACCAGTCGATCGACCAGCGCCAAATCGGATCCGGCGCGATCGACGACGCTTGCGCCCTCGGGTAGCACGAGCGGCATTCCGGTTTCCAGATCGAGCTCGAACGTCTCCTCGAAAACCACAACGCCTTCGCCGATAGCCGCCGCTCCGTCGACCGCACCTGCGATCCCCGCGCTAATGACCAGCTCGTATGGGCTTTGCGCCAGCGCCCGTGACACGCATGCCGCCGCTTCCACAGGCCCCACCCCCGTAACGAGCATCTCGACATGCGGCACCGGCCGAAAGGAACGCAGTTCTTTGCCGATTGCGCACGTTACCAAAATCATGCGCGGCGTTGCTGCTCGACACCGGTATCGGCAACGCCCACTACGGCACGCCGATCAGTTTGTGGGTTTGCAAGGAGAGTCGAAAGCGCTCCGGATGCCCTTTGGCGTACGCTAAAGCCAGCTCGACGTTTGACGGCTTGTTGCCTTCGGGCTGCAGCAGCAGAACCGCGTGCTCCTCGAACAGTTCGAGGTGCTCTTCGGGAACGCGGCCGTCGACGATCAGTTTGACCTCGTCGGCGCGGCGCGCCATGCGCGGATCCACGCGCTCTTTGGGCGACACCGTGACCCAAACGTCGTTTGGGACGTCTACGTAAATGGTGCCGTTCGTTTCGATGTGCACGCGCTTGCCGTTCGCGCGCAGCGCCGCGATCAGCGCGCTAGCCTCCGTCTGCGCGAGGGGTTCGCCGCCCGTGAGAACGACCATGGGGCACTGCGCGCCGATGTCACGCACGCGGCTCACGACCTCGTCGACGCTTGCCAAGAACTTGAGCGAGTAATCCGTATCGCAGAAATCGCAGGAAAGATTGCACCCCGCCAGCCGTACGAATACCGCGGGCGTTCCGCTGAATGCGCCCTCGCCTTGAATGCTGTAAAAGATTTCCGCGAGCGCAAGCATCAGTGAAAATCCGTTTTGCGAAGTACGGCGCACGACGTCGGCGTTTCCCACAGCACCAGTTCGTCCAGTGCGGGAAGCGCGGGCAGGAGCGTCTGCCAAACCCATGCCGCGATCCGCTCGCAGGTCGGATTTTCGATCACGTCGTTGAGGCAGGAGTGATCGAGCGTATCGATGATCGCACGGTGCACGATACCCCGGATCGCATCGAAGTCCTCGATCATTCCCCGTGCGGGTCCGTCGCTTTGGAGCGGCCCCCGTACAGCGACGTCCAAGCGGTACGAGTGGCCGTGCAGCCGCGAGCACTTTCCCGGATGGTAAGGGAGAACGTGCGCAGCCTCGAACCGGAAGTGCTTACGAATCTGCACATCCGCTCGCTTCGAGGTACGCCGTATCGTGAGCCTTCGCATCAACCGCTCGGAATTGGTCATTTGCGCAGTGATGGGCGAAATTGCCCCGGCGCAACTGAATTCGGGCCGGTACGACGTCGGCTGCGAAGGAGAAGCTCGAATCCTTCCCAGCGTTGGGGGAATCAACCCGAACGTTCGCGTCGGCGACGCGGCGTTCGCTTTTGCAGCGGACCACATAGAGCCGGCGGTCAGCATGCGCGCGCCGGACGACCGGCAAAACGCGGCGCTGAACGCGATGGCATGCATCGGCAACGAAGCGGTAGTCGTCGGCGGCGATGCCAAAGGAGCGGTGGGGCGCGTAACGGGCAAACACGGCGGGGTCGAACACGTGATCGTCGATTTCGAGCCGGAGATTATGCGCAAGATGGCCATCGGCGACAAAGTCCAGGTCTGGGGCTGCGGGCAGGGGATGCGGCTGCTGGATGCGCCCGACGTCAAGGTGTTCAACGCCGATCGGATTTGCTCGAGCGCTGGGCTCCGGAGCTGCGCGGGCAAACGGTGCGCGCGCGCGTCGCAAAGCTGGTGCCGGCCGCGGTCATGGGTTCGGGGCTCGGCCGCTCGACCGTCGTCCGGGGCGATTGCGACATCCAAACCTTCGATGAGGCGCTGTCGCAGCAATATGGCTTGCGCGATTTGCGTTTGGGCGATTTCGTCGCCATCGTGGACGCCGACCACTCGTTCGGGCGAGTGTACCGTACCGGGGCCATCTCGGTCGGCGTCGTCGTGCATGGCCGCTCGTTCATCGCCGGCCACGGGCCCGGCGTGACTACCTTGCTGACATCTCCGGGGGGCAAAATCGAGGCTATCGTCGACGATAGTGCGAACCTTGCAAACGTGTTGGGTCTGAGATGACGGTTCGCCCGCAGGAGTGCCGGGAATAAGCTTGTGGTGAAGCATTATTCCGCTCGATCCCAGAGTACGGTTGGTCTGCTGCCCAAGGATTTGCCCTTGCGGCACAGCGCTCGGCTGCGCGAGCGAGCTCAATCGATCGTGTTGCTGGCCGCTATCGCGGCGTTCTGGGTAGTGGTCTTCATGCTTAACTTTTTCGTCGGAGAATACTCTACCCCGATGATTCGCTAGCGGCGGACGCCGTTAAGGGCCACTAGGACCCGCACCCCAGCCCCAAGGACTCGTTCGGCCGCTCGTTTGCAATGCGATACTTTTTGCATGGATGCCGGTTCCCGCAAAAAAGCCAGGTCTCGCGAACGCGCCCAATCGCTCGTGGTTCTTGCGGCGCTGGCGGCCTTTTGGGTGCTGGTGATCGCGCTGGACCATTTGGTCCGCGTCTTTTCCGCAGTCTACGTCGCGGCCAGGTAGCTATAGTTCGCCGTCGGGCCCCATCGCTTCGATTCGCCGCTTGAGATCGGCTAAAAAGCCGCTCGCGACGTAACCATCGACCACGCGATGATCCAGTGAAAGGCACACGTTCATCATGTGGCGGATGGCAATCGCGTCGTCGGCGGTCACGACGGGCTGCTTGACGACGGTTTCCATCGTGACGATGCCGGCTTGGCCGCCGTTGATGATCGGCGCGGACGCGTACGAGCCATTTGCGCCGTTGTTGTTGACGGTGAACGTGCCGCCTTGCACGTCGTCGGCAGAAAGTTTGCTGCGGCGCGCTCGGTCCACGATATCGCCGGCCGCGGCCGCAAGCCCCTTGATCGACAGCTTGTCCGCGTGCTTTATTACCGGGACCACGAGATTGGCCGGCAAACCGATGGCGATGCCGATGTTGACGTCTTTTTCGACGTAAATGCCGTCCGGCGTGAACTTGGCGTTCATCAGCGGAAACGCCGAGAGCGATTCGATTACCGCGCGGATGAAGAACGGCAGCAGCGTGAGCTTGTAGCCCGTTTCGCGCTCGAAGCGGTCCTTTTCGCGCACGCGCCATTTCCAAACGTTGGTGACGTCGACTTGCACCATGGACCACGCATGCGGCGCGGTGTGCTTGCTCTCGACCATTCGCTCGGCAATGATGCGGCGCGCGGAACTCAGAGGAACGATCGAACCAGGCATCGGCTGCGCATACGTGCTGGCGGCCTTTTGCCCCGGTGCGCCGGTGGCGGCGAAATTCGTGCCAACCGCGATCGCTTGGCCGACCGCGGCAGCCGGGCCCATGCGAGCTGCGCCGAGAACGTCTTGCGCCGTCACGCGTCCGTTCGTCCCCGAACCCGCAATAGCGCGAATGTCGATTTGGTGTTCGCGGGCGAGCCTGCGTACCGCGGGCGAGGCGCCGCGCAGTGCGGTCTGCGCGCCGTTGGCCGGCGTCGTCGTGCCTTGGCCGTTGGCCCGCGCCGCCGCGGCGGGCGCGGCTGCAGGCGCGGGTACGGGCGCCGACGCCGCTTGCGCGGGGCCGGCCGGTGCTGCCGGCGCAGCAGCTGCATCGTCGATGACCGCGATCGGGGTGCCGGTCGCGACGGTCGTGCCTTCCTGCACCAGAATTTCGCGAATGGTGCCGGTGACCGGCGCAGGCACTTCGGAATTGACCTTGTCGGTTGAAACCTCCAAAAAGGCTTCGTATTTTTCAACCGCGTCGCCGGCTTTTTTCAGCCACCGCTCCACCGTTCCCTCGGTTACGGTTTCGCCGAGCTGCGGCATCGTTATCGTGGTTGCCACGTCAGAACCTCACCATCTCGCGCATTACCTGCGCCATCTCGGCGGGCGAGCTCATATACTCTTCCTCGAGCGGAAGCGCATAGCCCATGGCTGGAACGTCCGGGGCGCACAAGCGGCGAATCGGTGCGTCCAAATCGAAGAGCGCTTCCTCGGCCACCATCGCGCTGATCTCCGCGCCGACGCCGCCGAACTTGTTGTCCTCGTGGACGATCAGCAGCTTTTGCGTCTTGCGCACGCTTTCGAGTATCGTGCCGCGATCCATCGGCCGAATCGACCGCAAGTCGATCACTTCGACCGACATGCCTTCTTTCTCCAGCTCCTGGGCGGCTTGGATCGCCCAATGAACGTACAAACCGTAGGAGACCACCGTGAGCCGGCTGCCGGCCTTTTTCACTTCGGCTTTCCCGATCGGAATCGTGTAATGACCGTCCGGGACGTCGCCCTTGATGAGGCGATACGTTTTCTTATGCTCGAGGAACAGCACCGGATCCGGGTCGTCGATGGCCGCGTTCAGCAGCCCCTTGACGTCCGCCGGGAAAGACGGCGCTACGATCTTCAGGCCCGGAACGTGGTAGAAGAGCGCTTCGATGCACACCGAGTGCGAGAGCGCGCCGCGCACGCCGCCGCCGTACGGCGTGCGGATGACCAATGGGCACGTATACTCGCCGTTGCTGCGGTATCTGGTTTTGGCCGCTTCTCCGACGATCTGGTTGAACGCGGGGTAGATGAAGTCGGCAAACTGAATCTCGGCGATGGGCCGCAATCCTTCCATGGCCATGCCCACGGCAATGCCGACGATCGACGCCTCGGCGATAGGCGTGTCGATCACGCGCTCGGGGCCGAACTCCTTGATGAAATCTTTGGTGATGAGAAAGACGTTGCCGCGGTTGCCGACGTCTTCGCCCAGAATCACCGTGCGTTCGTCGCTCTTGAGCGCTTCGTACAGCGTCGCGCGCACGGCCTCGACGTTGTTGAGCGTTTGGGAAGAAGAAGTCGCTACTGCCACGGTTCCCACGCTCCTTCATAGACGTGTTCGTACAGATCCGCCGCGGTCGGATACGGCATCGCTTCCGCTGCGTCGGTCGCTTCGTTCGTTTGCGCGAGGACGGCCTTCTTCATTTCGTCGATCTGCGCTTGCGTCATGATTCCCGCGTCGAGCAGTACCCGTTCGAACCGCGGAACGGGATCGTGTTTACGGTTCTCACTCACTTCGTCTTTGGTGCGGTACGTCATGTCGTTGTCGTCGGTCGAGTGAGCCAAAAAGCGGTAGCAGATGCCTTCGACCAGACTCGGGCCATCGCCGCTGCGCGCGCGTTCCATCGCGCGGTTTACCGCGTCGTACGTCGCAATCGGATCGAAGCCGTCGAATTGCTCGCCCGGCATTCCATACCCGCCGGCGCGTTTGTAGATATCGGGCTGTCCCATCTGCTGGCGCAGCGGCGTGGAAATGGCCCACTGATTGTTCTCGATCAGAAACACGATGGGCAGCTTGTGGACGGCGGCGAAATTGACCGATTCGTGCCACTCGCCTTCGCTGGTGGTTCCATCGCCGCACGTAACCAGCACGGCGCGCCCCGTTTCGGCGCGATATTTGATCGCAAACGCTGCCCCTACGGCGTGCGGAATATGGGCGGCCAGAATCGAAGAAAACGTCATCAGGCCGGCCTTTTTGGACGAATAATGGTTGGGAAACTGACGCCCGCCGTTGTGGTCGTCGGCCCGCGCGAAAATCGAGAGCATGATCTCGTAGGGCGACAAGCCGATGCCGATCGCCAGCCCGAGATCGCGATAATACGGCGCCAGGATGTCTTTGCCGCGCTGGAACGCCATTGCGGCGCCGGCCTGGAGCGCTTCGTGGCCTTCACTGCCCAGCGCGAACGGCACTTTGCCTTGGCGGTTCAGCTGGAATCCGCGGTTGTCGAGTTGGCGCTGCAGCAGCATGGTTCGAAAGATCGCTTTGAGCTGATCGTCCGATAATCCGTGCCGTTCGAGCGCCGCGCGCATTTGGGTTTCGCTCTTTGCCATTACTTCATCGTCCTACTCGTCACTGCCATGGTTCCCAAGAGCCTGCGTGCACATTCGCGTACAGGTCGGCGGGTTTCGGATACGGCATAGCTTCGGCCGCATCGGTGGCTTGGTTCGCCTCGCCAAGTATGCGAGACTTCAGTGCTTCTGCCTGCGCAGCGCTCAGCACTCCATGCTCGATCAAAAAGCGCTCGAAACCCGGCACGGGGTCGCTTTTGCGGCGCTCGTCCACCTCGCCCCGGGAGCGGTAGGTGCGGTCATCGTCATCCGTGGTATGCGCGAGGAAACGATAGCATTTGGCTTCGATCAGCGTCGGGCCGTCCCCATCCCGGGCGCGACGCAAACCTTCTTTGACCGCTGCGTAGCATGCAATCGGATCGAATCCGTCCACCCTTACGCCGGGCATGGCATAGCCGGCTGCGCGCTCGTACACGTCCGGCTGCCCCATCTGCCGTGACAACGGCGTCGAAATTGCCCACTCGTTGTTTTCGCACAGAAAGACGATCGGGAGACGATGGACCGCGGCAAAGTTGACGGACTCGTGCCATTCGCCTTCGCTGGTCGCTCCGTCGCCGAACGTCGTGAGCACAGCGCGCCCGCGCTCTTTGCGGTATTGCATCGCATACGCCGCTCCGACCGCGTGCGACGTTTGAGCGGCGATGATCGAACTGATCGTTTGACGGCCCAAGCGTTTGCTCGCGTAGTGATGCGGAAATTGACGTCCGCCGCTGTGGTCGGCCGCGCGCGCGAACAGCGAGAGCAGGACTTCGTAGGGCGATAGACCGATGCCCAAATCCAGTCCCAGATCGCGATAGTACGGAACCAGAACGTCCTTGCCGCGCTCGAACGCCATGGCAGCGCCGGCTTGCACCGCCTCGTGCCCTTCACCCGCGGAGGCAAAGGGTATTTTCCCCTGGCGGTTGAGTTCGAAGCCGCGCGATTCCAAGCGCCGGTGCAGGAGCATGATCCGCCACAGTTCCACGAGTTGCTCGTCGGAAAGCCCGTGCCGTTCGAACGTTGGCGAGGATTGCGTGTCTGGCGCCACAGGCTCGTAGTCACGCAGGACCGCGCTCGAATCCTGCGCGAAGGCGGCACCGTGAGCAATCGCGCGTTGAAAACGGCTCTGCTTGCCGCAGTTACCGCTTTCCTGACCATTGCTGCGCAGCCGCGAGCGGCCGCTGCGGCGCAGCAGCAGTGTCCGGCAGCCGCGGTCGGCTTTCTGCCGGCGAACGCCGCGCGTACCGTGTTCGGCTTTTTTTTGACGTCGCCGAAAACGCGCGAGCTGTCGGGATCCGTTGCCCTCGACTCGGACCGCGGCTGGTTTAGGATTGCGTTCGGGCCGGTGAGGACCGATCGCAAAGAAGCGGGCAGTTTCGCCTCGCGCGTTCTCTATGCGCGGTTTCCCGAACCGATCCGGATTCGGCGCGCGTGGCTGGACGATCCCGGTGAAGGCTGTTATCCGCCGCAAGAAACCCTGCAGAAGCTTCCTGCGGCCGTGGGTGATTCGGTGGCGCGCTCCCCGTCGCCGGGCGACGTCGTCATAGCCGCGACCATTCGCGCTCCGTACGGTCGCATGGATTGCGCGCAGCCCTTTGCGCCGGTCCGCGCGCTCACCGTCGTCGAGCCGCAGTTCTCTCCCGGCCAAGCAACGTTTCCCGGAACGGCAGTGGTGGACGTTACGGTCTTGCCGGATGGGAGCGTGGCAAACGCCGAAGTGGTGGAAGGTTCGAAGACGTACGGGTTCGACCGTGCCGCCGTGGAAGCCGCGAAACTCTCAAAGTACGCCCCCGCCACCGCATACTGCCTGCCGACCATTGGGCATTACCGCTACAAAGCCGACGTCGTGCCGCTATGAAAGCGCCCGAACGTGAACTGGTCCGGCACCGGCGCCATTTTCACATGCATCCGGAACTGTCGCTCAAAGAGTTCGGGACGGCAGCGTATATCGAACGCGAAATGCGCGAGCTGCAACCGGACGATATGCGAACCGGTGTCGGCGGCACGGGCGTTTTGGCTACGCTTTGCGGCGGTAAGCCCGGCCCGGTGACGCTCTTGCGCGCAGACATGGATGCGCTGCCCGTAACCGAAGTATCCGACGTCGAGTACCGGTCGCGCAATGACGGCGTCATGCATGCGTGCGGGCACGACGGCCACATAGCCATATTGCTGTGTGCCGCGCGGGAGCTGGCGGCGCGCCGCGCGGAGATTGCCGGAACGCTGGTCCTGTGCTTTCAGCCGGGTGAAGAAGGTTATGCCGGCAACAAACTGATGATCGAAGACGGAGCGCTGGAAAGGCCGCACGTCGATCGCTGTTTCGCGCTGCACCTGTTCAGCGGCCTGGACGTGGGAAAGATCGGCGTACGCGACGGTCCGTTCTTCGCTTCCTCGGACGAATTCCACCTGGCGATTCGCGGCAAGGGCGGCCACGGGGCAATGCCCGAGCGCGCGATCGACCCGATCGTGGCAGGAGCGCATTTCGTGACGATGCTGCAAACGATCGTCAGCCGCGAAATCGCACCCAAGGATCCGGCGGTTTTCACCGTTGGAAAATTCCATGCCGGCTCGACGTTCAACGTGATCCCCAGCGAGGCGCTCATGGAAGGCACGGTGCGCAGCTTCGATGCGGGCGTGCGCGCATCGATGCCCGAACGCATGGAGCGCATCGTGAGCGGGCTTGCCCGCGCAATGCGGGTCGAATACGACCTGAAATACCGATACGGATATCCGCCGACCGTCAACGATCCGCGCATGAACGAGATCGTTCGAACGGTGGGCGCGCGCGTGCTGGGCGAGCAGAACGTGGTTTATCCGCACGACGTGGTGATGTGGGCGGAAGACATGGCGTACATGCTGGCGGAGCGCCCGGGCGCCTACTTCATCGTCGGAGCGCGCGGAATGCAGCTCGGCACCTTTCCCCAGCACAGCGCCCAGTACGACATCGACGAACGCGCGCTCGCCGTCGGTTTTGAGATGATGGTGGGCCTGGGGCTGTCGCACCCCGAACCGGGGCTTTCGTGAATGCAGCCGGAGATTTTCGGCGATACGTCATCGTCGGAAACGGATTTGCCGGTACGACCGCGGCCGAGCAGCTGCGCAAGCACGATCCCTCGTGCACGATCGTGTTGTTCACCGACGAACCATACACCCTGTATAACCGTATAGCGCTGCCGCCGCTCCTGCGCAAACAAGTCACCGAGCAAAAGGTGATCATGCGCGACGCAGCCTGGCACGAAAAGCAAAACATCGAACTGCATTTGGAGACTCGCGTAGAGGCGATCGTGCCGGACGAGAACGTCGTGGTCGCGCAAGGAAAAAGCTACCCGTACGATGCCGTTTTGATCGCCACGGGCGGGCGCCCCAATCCCCACCCTGCAGCCGGCGCGGATGGAGCCAACGTCTACAATTTTCAATACATGAGCGACACCTTGGCGATCTCGCGCGAACTGGAAACCGCAAAAGCGGGCGTCGCGATCGGCGGGTCGTTCATCGCCTACGAGTTGGCCGAAGCCTTCATCTCACGCAAAGTGGAAACGCATTGGGTCATGCGCGGCCCTCGGGTGCTGCACCGGATGCTCGACGAGCAGGCCGGCGAACTGATCGACCAGGCCGCTAAAACGGACGGCGTGCACATGCATTACAACGACCAGATCGCCGAATTCGTACGCGACAACGGCGTGGTCAGAAAGGTGCGCCTCAAAAGCGGCGCCGACATCGACGCGCAGTGTTACGGCGTCGGATTGGGGCTGGCGATGAACGTTGAAATGCTGCAAGGCACCGCCATCGAAACCAGCAAGAACGGCATCTTGTGCGGCGACGGACTTGAAACGAACGTCAGAGGCGTTTTTGCCGCGGGAGACATCGCGGACTTCTACGATCCCATCCTGGAAATGCGCTACCGCATGGGAACGTGGAACAACGCGGGTGCGCACGGAAAAGTCGCCGCGCAAAACATGATGGGCGCAAGCGTGAAGTACGACGACGTTCCCGAATATTCCAGCCTGCTCTTCAAAGGCCAAACCATCACGCAGTTCGGCCTTTCGCCCGAATACCGCAAGGACATCGAAACGGTATGCACCCTCGACGGCGAAAAGAAATGGTATCGTGCGCTGTATTTTTGGGAGAACCGCCTAGTCGGCGGATGTTTCATGGGTAAGGGCAACCGCAGCGGCAAGCGCAAGTACCTCGATACGATTAAAAGCAAACAGCGTTTTCCCAAGAACGAGTGGAAGGCGATGCTGGAATGGACTCACGATTGATATGAGCATGTGGGAGCCCTTTACCGAAGTGGCCCGGCGTGCGATCATTCGCGCGCAAGAAGTTGCCGAGCGGCTGAAAACCCCGTACATCGGGCCGGCTCATATTTTTGCCGGGATCGTGATGGAAGGACAAAGTGAGGCCGCGCAGATCGCGGCATCGCTGGGCGCCGACGAACCCAAGACGCTCGAGGCTGCGCGGACCATCATCGGCACGGGTCAAGGGACAAACCCGTCTGAGGGGATGACCTTCACCCAGGAAGCAAAGCACCTGATCGAGTGTTCGTTCGACGAAGCACGCAAGTTCGGCCACCGGTATATCGGCGCCGAACATCTGATGATGGGATACCTGCGCGCGTGCAAATCGCCCAACGAGCTGCTTGCCGCACTGCACGTTAATCCCGAGGAACTGCGCGACAAAACGCGAGACGTTTTGAAAAGCGCGTCGGTCGAAGGTCCCGCCGACAGATTATGGCTTACGCTCGACCAAATTCTCGAACGCACCGAGCCGGGCGGCGATGCCGAGCAGCTGTGGCAACGCTTGGGAGAAAGCACTGACGCCAAAGACGTGGCCGGTGTGCTGGCATACGCTTTTCGCATTGCACGGCACGGCGGGTGGACCGCGCAGCAGACGGCCGATCGCATCAACGAGCGCCTATCGTAGACGGTTACGACGATCTCGAGGCGCGCTGGAAAGCGCTGCGCGCGCGCGGCGACATCAGCGTGCGCGAAGTTGCCTGCGCCGGTGCCGCGCGCACGCTGCTGTGCGCGGAGTTCGGGGACGCCGCCGCGCCGGCCGTTGCACTCGCCGCCGGCGTTCACGGCGACGAGCCCGCCGGCCCTTGGGCATTGCTGGCGTTGTTTGAAAACGGGCCTCCCGACGCGCGGTATGCGTATCGGATCTGGCCGTGCACGAATCCCAGCGGCTACCGCCGCGGAACGCGGACGAACGCCGAAGGACAGGACGTGAACCGCAGCTTCGGTCGCGGCGGACAGACGCCCGAAACGCGCGCCATCGTTACCGCCAACCGGAATCGCAAGTTTGCGCTGTCGATCGATTTGCACGAGGACTGCGACGCTCGTGGATTTTACTGTTACGAGTACGGCGCGGGCGACTTGGGCCGCACCGTGATAGCGCGCCTGCGCGAAAGCGGCGTTGCGATTCAAGACCTAGAGGCGTGCGATCTGGGAGCGCCGTTCGAACGCGCCGAGCTGGACGAGGGCGTCGTGCGGCCGGCAAAAACGCCGGAGAGCGACTCGTTGGGCGGGTTGTCCTACACGATGGCGATCGCGCGGCGCGCGGCAAAGCGAGCGTTGACCTTCGAAACACCGACCGCTGCGGCGTTGGAGGCACGCATCTCCATACACGGCATCGCTGTAAAGGCGGCTATCGCCGCGCTTTCGAACCTGTAAAACATCATGCCCGAACGCGATTCGCTCGAAGTAGACGTGCTGTTCGTCGGCGCCGGCCCGGCAAGTCTTGCGGGCGCGATTGCGCTGGCGCAGCTGGCCAAAGCGGCCGGCAAGGAAATCGAAATTCTGGTCATCGACAAAGCCGGCGAAATCGGCAACCACGCGCTCTCCGGTGCGGTGATGGATCCCAAGGCGCTCGACGAGCTGCTCGAGGGGTGGCGCGAGCAAGCGCCGCTCGAAGCTGCCGTCAGCAGCGATCAGTTGTGGCTGCTCACGCAGAGCGGGCGAATCAAAGCGCCGATGGTGCCGCCGATGATGAACAATCGCGGAAAATACGTCGTGTCGCTGCAGAAGATCGTCACATGGTTGGCACGCACCGCCGAGGATGCGGGCGCGCAGGTCTTCGGCGAATTTCCGGGTCAGCAGCTGCTGTGGGAAGGCGACCGCGTTATCGGCGTGCGCACCGGCGACAAAGGCATTGACCGCAGCGGCAAACCCAAAGCCAACTACGAGCCGGGCGCGGACATTTTCGCAAAGATCGTCGTGCTGGGGGAAGGTCCGCGCGGAACGCTCGCAAAGCAGGCGATTCCGCGGCTCGATCTGGATGCGGGGCGCGAACCCCAAGTCTACGCCGCGGGCGTGAAAGAGCTTTGGCAGTGTCCGCCCGGGCGCGTACAGCCCGGAAGCGTGATCCACACGATGGGCTATCCGCTTCCCAACGACACGTTCGGCGGCGGATTCATCTACGGCATGGCCGGCGACATCCTGGACATCGGGTTCGTCACCGGTCTGGACTATAAGGATCCCACTACCGATCCGCACGACGTCTTTCAACTCTTCAAATCGCAGCCGGCGGTGCGCCGGCTGCTCGAAGGCGCACAGCTGTTGCGGTACGGCGCAAAAGCGATCCCCGAGGGCGGTCTGTACGCGATGCCGCGCTTGTACGCCGACGGCTTGCTTTTGATCGGCGATTCGGCGGGTTTCTTGAACGGCATGCGCCTCAAGGGCGTGCACTTGGCCGCCAAGTCGGGCATGCTGGCCGCGCAAACCGCGTTCGAGGCGCTGCAGGCGGGCCGTTTCGATGCAGAGCAGCTGTCGGCAATGCAGCGCAAGTTCGAAACGTCGTGGGCATACGACGAACTGTATTCGGCGCGCAATTTTCATCAAGGTTTCAGAAACGGCCTGATCAACGGCGTGCTCAACACCGGCCTGGGGATGTTCACCAAAGGCCGCGCTTTCGGCGTTGCTGATCGACTGCGCGGAGAGCCCGGATTCGAACGCATGGAAAAGCGCGGCTACAAGCCGCGGCCTACGCAGCGCGCCGTCATCGACAACGTCGTCACCTTCGACAAACTCACCGACGTGTACAACAGCGGCACGATGCACGAAGAAGATCAACCCAGCCACCTGCACGTGGCAGATACCAACATCTGCCGCGACCGCTGCACGGTCGAGTACGGCAACCCTTGCGAGTATTTCTGTCCCGCGCAAGTGTACGAACCGCAATTCGAAAAAGCGGATTCAGGTGAGGTACAGGGACAACTCGTCGTCAATTTCACGAATTGCGTGCATTGCAAAACCTGCGATATCGCCGATCCCTATCAAATCATCACATGGGTCCCTCCGCAGGGCGGCGAAGGGCCGGTGTACACCGCGATGTGAAAACCCGGGTCGATTTTTCGCTCGTCGTGCTGCTCGCCGTGCTCAGCCTGCTCGGCGAGGGCATTTGGCAGATGGCGCGAGCGTTTCCCGACGCCGGCAAGGGTCTGATCCTCTACGCAGCTCGGCAAAAAGATCTCTTCATCGACGCAGGGCTGATTCAAGAATCGTATCGCGTGCGCGAAAGCAGCGGACTTGCCGAACGCCTGCGCGAGCAAACGGTAATTGTTGCAGCCCGGACTTCGCAGCATAGCGCATACATGGGAGCGGGCGTCATCGTGCGCGTGCGCAACTCGCGCATCGAGATACTTACCGCCAAGCACATCGTCGCGCACGCCGGGCGCAAGTTCGTCATCTTCCCGGACCACACGGTTCGGCGGGCGATACGGATCGTTCGCGACCGCCGCGCCGATCTCGCGCTGGTATACGTTGAACCGGTACCTCTGACGGCATATCCCACGGCGCGCGTGGGCAATGCGGCGCTTGCCACGGGTCAGCAATTCGTGGTTATGGGGCATCCCGGTGCCAAGAGCTGGACCGCGTCGCCCGGAATCGCCGAACGGCATCTCTACGGCACGCTGCTGTTCTGCCCGACCTGCGATCGGGGCGATTCGGGCGCCGGAGCATTCGACCGCGCCGGCGTGCTGCGCGGCATCGTCGTGAGCAAAGCGATCATCAGCGCTCCGTCGGCCAAGACCGGTCGATATATGACCTTGACCGCGTTCGAAATCGAGCAGCCCGTCACGATTCGAGCTTTTTTGCACGGGGCGCGATAGATGCAGTCGCGCGCTTCCGGCGACGTAGCCATCGTCGGCGCCGGGATCATCGGATTATCGATTGCGTTCGAACTGGCATCGCGCGGCGCAGCCGTGCGCGTCTACGATACGGCAGAACCGGCGCGAGCCGCATCGTGGGCCGCAGCCGGAATGCTGGCTCCGTTGACCGAGAGTTTGCCCGACGAACCGCTGCAGTCGCTGTGCGGGCAGTCGCTGGCGCTGTATCCGGCTTTTGCGCAGTCCGTGCGCGACGCCGGCGGCGTCGATCCGCATTTGCGGCTGGACGGCATTCTGCACGCGGCGTATTCAGCCGAGCAGTATGCTGCGCTGGCGCGGCGGTGCGCCGAACTGCACGCCGCCGGCAATTCGGCAACGCTGCTCGATCGGAATCACACGCTGCTGGCCGAGCCGGCTCTAAGCAAAAACGTCGCCGGCGCGCTGTTAGTGCACGGTGAAGGCCAAATCGACAATCGTCGACTGGGGCGCGCGCTTACCGCCGCATGCCGCGCGCGCGGCGTCGTCGTGCGCAGCGAACTCGCATCGGTGGGGCTGCAATTCGATGCGCGCCGCGTTTTGGGAGTGCACTCCGATCTTGGCTACGAGCCGGCGGGGGCGGTAATCAATGCGGCCGGCGCGTGGGCCGGCGAGATCGAGGGGGTTCCCGCGGAATGCGTGCCGCCCGTGCGTCCGGTCAAGGGTCAAATGATCGCCATTACGATTCCGGCCGGCTTCATGCGCCGCACGACATGGGTTCCGGGCGCGTATTTGGTGCCGCGCAGCGATGGGCGGCTTCTCGTGGGCGCAACGGTGGAGCAGGTCGCGGACCTTCGCGTAACCGCGGGCGGCGTGCATGCTTTGCTGCATGCGGCCGTTGCGGCAGCCCCTGCGTTACAAGACTTTGCGGTGAGCGAAATGTGGGCAGGGCTGCGTCCGGCAACGCCGGACGGCAGGCCCTTCCTGGGCGCAACGCTTCGGCAAGGCTATTTCCTGGCCGCCGGACACTATCGCAACGGCATTCTGCTCGCGCCCATCACCGCGCGCTTGCTGGCCGACGTCGTGGAGGGAGCGAGCCCCGAGCGCCTCGTTGCGTTCGATCTTGCGCGCCTGGGAACGAAAGCGGGCATCGCGTAGCGAAACTCGGGTCGGTGAAAGCTTCGATCAACGGCAGCGAACAGGAATTGCCCGACGGCATGACCGTGTCGCAGCTGCTCGTGCGCGTGCAAGCGCCGCCAAAGGGAATCGCCGTTGCGAAGAACGACTGCGTCGTGCGCCGTTCCGCATACGACGAAGAGCTCGTTCGAGAGGGCGATCGCATCGAAATCATCAAAGCCGCGGCGGGCGGCTGACCGCATCGAGGACACAATGAACGACGTACTGCAGATCGGAACATCCACATTCTCCTCACGCCTCATCGTCGGGACCGCCAAGTACCCGTCGCTCCAGACGATGCAGGCGGCGCATCGAGCCTCCGGCGCGCAAATGGTGACCGTCGCTATTCGGCGCATCAATTTCGACGACGCAAGCGGTAAGACGATGCTCGACTACATCGATCGCGACGCGTACACGATCTTGCCGAACACCGCGGGCTGCTTTACCGCAAAGGAAGCGGTTCTGACCGCTCAGCTGGCGCGCGAGCTGCTTGCCACGGATTTGATCAAACTCGAAGTGATCGGCGATACTCGCACGCTGTATCCCGACACCCGGGAAACGCTTTCCGCCGCAGCGCAGCTGGTCAAAGAGGGATTCACGGTGCTGCCGTACGTGGTCGACGATCCGGTCGCGTGCAAACAGCTCGAAGAAGAAGGCTGCGCCGCCGTGATGCCGCTGGCGGCGCCCATCGGAAGCGGGTTGGGCGTGTGCAATCCGTATTCTTTGACGATCATCAAAGAGCGCGCCACGGTGCCCGTCATCGTGGATGCCGGCGTCGGCACGGCGAGCGATGCGGCGATTGCGATGGAACTGGGAGCCGATGCAGTGCTCATGAACACCGGGATCGCCTGCGCCGGGGATCCGGTGCAGATGGCGCGCGCGATGCAATACGCCGTGCAGGCGGGCCGGATGGCGTTTTTATCGGGACGCATGGAAAAGCGGCTGCACGCGAACGCGTCCAGTCCGATGCGCGGAATGATCGCTCTTCAAAAGAACTAAAGTTTCCGCGCGCGCAAAAACCAGTGGACGGCGCCCGACCGCGGCTGCGCGTGCGCCCACCGTCCGACGATAGTGTCCACTTCGTGCTCCTGCAGCGACTCGACTTCGTACCACTGCTGCAGCATCGCACGTAAGCCGGCCTCGTCGAAATACGCGTGCGGCACGCCGGCCTCGTCGCCG
This sequence comes from Vulcanimicrobiota bacterium, assembly GCA_963777315.1. Taxonomy (GTDB): domain Bacteria; phylum Vulcanimicrobiota; class Vulcanimicrobiia; order Vulcanimicrobiales; family Vulcanimicrobiaceae; genus CAVYEM01. The sequence continues at coordinate 237,677 of CAVZQC010000001.1, read as the reverse complement.
CTCAGCGGGGCGTACGTATCATCGGCGATCCGCCTGCCCCGACCGCAGCGCGCGTCACGCTTGGAGGAGAAGGTGCAATAGAACGGCGCATGCGGCTTGAGTGCTCGCGCAGTTTTTTGCACGGTACACGCGATGGCGGCAGGGGTGCCGTGCAACAGTGCGTGAGTGCTGAGCGCGGCGTCGAACGCTCCATCGCCTGGTGCAATTTCAGGCACGTCGTCGTCGCGTATCGCCCGCACGTCGAAACCGGCAGCCTGCAGTGCGGCCGTGTTGCGGCCGCTTCCGGCGCCTAGTTCGAGAACGCGCGCGCCGCGCCCGCGCAGCCGTTCGATCAGCGCATCGGCCAGGGGGTGCGCGCCGACGCTGCTTGAAGCTTCCATTGTGCTGCGCTCTGTATTCAAAGGCCGCGCCGTGCGGTACTCTTTGCCGGCGAGGCAGGGAACCTCGAGCCGGTCCAGGATTTTCCCGTTCCAAAGATCGGTTTGAGAGGAGCGCCATGTTAACCGAAGGTACGCAGATGCCCCGTGTCAACGTGCTCGACGATGCAGGTAAAACGATCGGCACGGGCGACCTGCTCGGGAGCCCCCTGGTTCTGTGGTTTTATCCCAAAGACGACACGCCCGGCTGAACGAGCGAAGCGTCGCAGTTTCGCGACGCCTATGCCGGCTTCACGCGTAAGGGCGTAAAGATCGTGGGAGTGAGCCGCGATACCGTCGCCTCGCATCAGAAGTTCAAAACCAAGTACGGCATTCCGTTCACCTTGCTTGCAGACGTGGACGGACTGCTTTGCGAGGCGTTTGGAGTCGTCGTCGACAAGAGCTTGTACGGCAAAATAACCAGGGGCGTGCAGCGGTCTACGTTTTTGATCGATGCATCGGGGAAGATTGCCAAGGTATGGCCGAAGGTCAAAGTCGACGGTCACGCGCGGGAGGTCTACGAGTCGCTGCCGTAAAGCGTTCGGCGCTGCGCGTTCGGGTGATCGGTTCCAGCTCCGCAGTGCCTCGCGCCGGCACGGCCTGCAGTTGCTATCTCATTCAAACCGGCCGAACGTCGATTGCGCTGGATTGCGGAAGCGGCGCCGTGCAGAGCATGCGGCGCTTTGCGGATCCGGCCGCGCTCGATGCCGTGATCGTTTCGCACATGCACGCCGATCACGTGGTCGACTTGATTCCGCTGCGCTACCTCACGTCGCTTCCGCCCACCAAGCGCGCCGTTCCGCTGGACGTGTACGTGTATCCGGGAGGCATAGAAGGGCTGCAAAGGTACGGGCTTGCCGCATCCGTTGGAGAGAATCAACGCTTCTTTGACGCATCGATGCGCTTGCGCGAGTACGATCCCGCTGGAGCGCTGACCGTCGGCGATCTGGAGATCCGGTTCATGCGCACGATCCATTACGTTCAAGCATATGCGATGCGCGTTTCAACCCAGGCAGCGTCGATCGCGTATTCGGCTGACACGGCTCCGAGCGCGGACGTCGTGCGCGCGGCGCGCGATGCCGATCTCTTTATTTGCGAGTGCGCGCTGGGGCCACGCGGGCGCGATCACCGTCCGCGCGGGCATTCGAACGCAGGAGAAGCCGGGAAAATGGCGGCCCAGGCCGGCGTCAAACATTTGCTCCTCACGCATTACGGAGCCGAAAACGATCCGCGCGAGCTGCAACAGGCGGCCGCCCAAGAGTTCGGCGGCCGCATCACGGTAGCCGAGGACGGTTTGGAGTTTTCGCTCTAAGCGATGATCTTGGCGACCATTTCCGTGCGGTTGCGCGACCCGGTTTTGGTCAGCAATTGTTTGACGTGGAAGATGGCGGTAGATTTGGAGATGAACAGGTGCTGGGCGATCTCTTCGTTGCGCAGCCCCTTGACGACCAGCCCGAGCACTTGGCGTTCGCGCGGGGAGAGGCTGAAGCGGTTCGCAAGCGTCTCCATGTGATCGCGAAGCGCGAAACGCTCGACCATAATAGCGTAGACGGGCGGAGTTCCGTGGAGCTCGATCACGCGAACGGCCACCGAGGCGCTGACCGCACCGCGAAGAACGCCGTCGATGCTGTCCTCCGCCTGCGCCAGCAGCTTGAGGACCGTATACTCGATCGCTTGCGGCAGCGAGCCGTCATGAGCGGGATGAAATTCTTTGCGCCGTTCGGCAGGATCGGCGCGATAGTAGATAACCCGCAAGCGCTTGTCCACGACGAACAGCGCAGGCGTGGCCCGCCGCTGCAATACCTCGAAATGGTCGGGTAAGAGCGGCGCCCGTTGGTCTACGGTAGATACTGCCCGGCGCGTACCTATCATCACGGGTAGTTCTATGTTCCCACTGCCGTCAACTGCTGATAGCGATGAGAGCTTTCAACTGCTTCCAAGCAAGATAGCATAATGACAAGCAGCGCGTATAACGCTGCGCGTTTTCTCGCTATTATAGGAGCCCTTATGACCTCATATAAGACGCTCGTTTTTGGTGCTATAGCTTTGGTGTGCGCTACGGCCCCCGCGTTAGCAGACAGCGCCAGCGCCCTGCCCGCACCCCATCGCATGGACAGCGCGAGTGCCCTGCCCGGACCCAATCGCATGGACAGCGCGAGTGCCCTGCCCGGACCCAATCGCATGGACAGCGCGAGTGCCCTGCCCGGACCCAATCGCATGGACAGCGCGAGTGCCCTGCCCGGACCCAATCGCATGGACAGCGCGAGCGCCCTGCCCGGACCCAATCGCATGGACAGCGCGAGCGCCCTGCCCGGACCCAATCGCATGGACAGCGCGAGCGCCCTCCCGAAATTTCTTGTGCTTTCGGGTATTCCGGGGTCAGGCGCCTTTACTATCGACGTTTCTTGGTTGATGCGGATCATCGGCCACTAAGCACGACGTCAATCATCGCTTCAACGGCAGCGGGATCGAATTGGGTCCCGCTGTTTCGTTTCAGTTCCTCGATCGCGTGCGTCGGCGGCATGGGATTGCGGTAGGGCCGCCGCGCAATCATCGCATTGAACGCGTCGGCCACGGCGACGATGCGCGCCGCAAACGGAATCGAGCCGCGCTCTAAGCCGTCCGGGTATCCGTCGCCGTCGAATCGTTCGTGGTGAGAGCGAACCGCCGGCGTGAACTGCCGCAGTTCTGACGTCCGCCGAATAATTCGCTCGCCCAGGACGGCGTGCTGGCGCATTATCTCCCATTCCTTTTCGGTGAGTTTGCGCGGCGCCATCAAAATTTCTATGGGCGTAGCCGTCTTGCCGACATCGTGCAATAAACCACTGCGGATGATAACGTACGACTCAGCCCGCGGTAACGCAAGATGCTTGGCTATGCGCCAGCACCACATGCCCACCGATCGCGAGTGTTCGGCCGTAAGCGAATCCTGCGCAGAAAGCCTGAACAGCAGCTCGTCGATTTTGGCATCGACGGGATCGATGGCACGCAGTTCGTTCTCTTGGCGCTTCGTGCAAAAAGCGCCGATGTGGACGTCGATTCGCTGCTGCAAATTCATCAGCTCGCCGCGAATCGCCGGCGCCAAGGATTCGGGCTCCTCGGAAAGGACATCCAGCGTTGCGCTGACTGCCGAAGGCAGCAAGGTGTACAAGCGGCTCTGCTGAGGATATTCCTTGAGGACCGTGTCCACCCAGTCGAAAACCGGCGATACGTCTTGGCCAAGCGTCCAATCCGCGATCCGATCCAGCGTTCGCTTCGTCACCACGTCCGCCAAAATCGACTGGCGTTCCGGCGGCAGCGTTCTCGCGAGCGTTCGATTCGAAATCTCGCGCCGCAGCGCTCCGATGCGGTGCGTCACGTTTGATCCCGAGGCGACTTGCCTATCCAGCAATTTGCATCTGCTCCTGTGCGCATGGGAGAGCTGCCAGCGCAGCTCCTACTCCGCCGAAATGCTCTGCGCGCAGCTCGTGCAGCGCTACGTAGAGAGCATCGTAGTTATCGGCGCTTTCCCAGTGATCGAAAATGGCGTTGACGCAGGCGTACAGGGCGCGCAAGCGCGCAGACATCGCATCGCGTTGCTCGGATACGAGCCGCAACATATCGTACGCTTCGCCGATGCGGCCAAGAAGCCGAACGGCAAGCGCATAGTAGAGCTGCGTGCGGATGGTGCGCCGCGAAGCCGGATCGCTTTGCCGCAAATGGTTTTCTACTTCGGCGAGCGCAAGCTTCGCTTTTTCGGTGAATCCGGCGGCTGAGGCGTAGAACGCAATCTCGGAAAACCGAAGCGCTTTACGGTCGGCCGTAACTTGGCGTTCGCCGGTGGGGAAAATCAAATTATACGCATCCCCGAAGCGTCCGCTGCCGGCAAGGGTGAGCGCTTCTGCGGGCAACAGCGCTTCCGTAGTCGCTCGGCTGGCATAATCGATGCTATGCGCATCGAGTATTTTTTCGATTTTACGCAGACCGTCGGCGTCACCGATTTCGGCGCGAATATCGATGCTCCCCAGCAGCGCAAAAAGCCGGACTTGCTCGCTGCCGGCTTTCAGCCCGCAGTCCAGAATGCGGTCCAAAATTTCCAGCGTTGCGATAGGGCTGTCTTCGACGTCATACGAAATGTTGTACAGTACCGAATACGCGCGAGCCGCGACGTCGTACATGGCGCATTCGAGCGCGGATTCCACTGCCAGCGTCGCGCAGTTGCGCGCGGTGGCGATTTGACCGGTGAACAGCGCGACCCACGCGGCGTGGTGATGAATTTTGGCTTGCAGCGGCTTGGACGCGGATGGGTCCACCAGCCCAAGCGCCGTATCCATCATCGTTCGCGCGTCGTCGAATCGCTCGGCCAGCACGTACGCCGTTGCGAGCGTCGATCGCAGCGATGCGTCCAGTTCTACCGGAAGCGTTTTGCCGACGTATTGCTCGAGTAGTTCGATGCCGTCCAAGCGGCCTTGCCGCACGAGCTCGAGGCCGTAACGGTAGGCGATCTCGGCTCGCGAGACGGTGCCTTGCGCCTTGTCGATCGCGTGCAAGTACCACGATTCCGCGATGTCGCTTCGAGCGGCGTTGGCTTCGGCGATCCCCTTTACCGCCAATGCTACCGCGCTCCCGTCAGCCGCGTCGGCAGCGACGGTCGCCAAGGCGCTCTTCAAGTCGTCCAGGCGCCCCTCGTCGACGAGCGCGAACCCGTAGCGTTCGCACAGCTGCAGAACCCCGGCATCGTTGCCCGCGCGCGCATACAAACGCAAAGCGTCGGCTACCCGCCCGCAGTTCTCCAACAAATTCGCCGCCGTCGTGCAGGCCTCGGAAACCGTCGTGGCGGTTTCCTGCTCCAGGCGCTGTTCCAAGAACGTTCGGAAGAGATCGCGCAATTGAATCGAACCGTCGCGCCGAAGGGATACGAGCCGTCCGTCCGCGGCCAGGTCGCGCAGCGCAGGCCAAGAACGGCGCCATGGGCTTTTGGCAATGACGTCGCGATCGAGCGTGGTGAAGACGCAGGTATCGAGCAGCAGTTCTTTGAGGCGATCGTCGCACTGCAAAAAGAATTGCTCGGCAAAAAATGCGTACACGCCTTCGGCGCTGGCCGGACGCAGCTGGTGCAGGCGATCGATCCAGCGCGGAAGGCTCGCACCCAAACTGAAGGCGAGCGGCCAGCCACGGGTCATCTCCTCGAGCGAAGCCGTCTGCGTCTGCGAAAGTTCCATCGATGCCGCGATCTCGTGCATCTCGCTTTGCGTGAGCCGCAGGTCATTCTCGTCAACGGGCCGGGCGCAAAGGTCACGCTCCAGCCAGCGTTCCGCCGGAGCCGGCATCTCTCGCGACGCGATGAGCCAGCGATAGCCCGGCGGCGAATCGGTCACCAAGCGCTCGAGCAGCCGCAGTATCCGCTCGTCCGCGGCATGGTGGAGATCGTCGATGAGTATCGTTCGGGAGGCGTGGCGATCGAGGTGCCCAAGAAACCAAATCGCCAACTCGTCTTCCACGCGCGACGACTGGAACGCGAACTCCATGGCGCGCGCGAACGAGGACGGTAGGCCCGGCGCGACGGGCGCAAGCGTTTCTGCCAGGCCGCGCGCAAACGACGTGAGCGAGCCGTGTTCGCGCAGCAGCTCCAATTCCAGCGTCGCGGCCGGATGCTCTTGCAAAAACCTGCGAACCGCGGTGGTCTTCCCGAAGCCTTCCGGAGCGCAAATGACCGTCGCGGGGCGTTTTGAGGCCGCGTGCAGACGCGCGGTGAGCCGCGTGCGGGTTAGTGGCTTCATCGTCATTGCGCGGCTCGGTAGCGTAGCCAGTTGGCAAAGTCGCGCTGCGTGAGCGGGCTGCAGATGTAGTATCCCTGAAGTCCGTCGACGCCCGCGCCGATCAGCCATTCGCGCTGCGATTCTTCTTCGACGTTTTCGGCGATTACGGACCATCCGAAGTGATGGGCTTGTTTGATCGCAGCCTTCGCGGCAGCGGCAGAACCGGCGCCGAACCGCTTTCCCGGGATCAGCTTGGGACCGATCTTGACGAAATCAAGCGGCAAATCCGCTAGCAGACGCAGTGCCAGCCCAGCGTTGCCGAAGCTCGAAAGACCGACGCTGAAGCCGCGTTCCCGTATGTGCGCAATGAACGCGGCGTACCGCTCGGGGTCGTCGGCGACCAGCATTTCCGGAATCTCGATCGCGATGTTGGCCTGGCTGCTCGAATAAGCCGAAAACAAATTTTCCGCAGCTTCGCTCACGTTGACGTGCACGGGAATCGAGCGCGCAGTTTCGCGATATTTCTCGCTGTCGAAGACCGCTTCGATGACCGCGCGATCGATATGAGCCGGTACGCTCGAACGGCCGCCGTCGTCCGGAGAACTGTCCGGGAGCAGAAGGCCGTGCGTTGGATGCAGCCAGCGAATGAGGGCTTCGGCTGCGATGATGCGGCCGGTTCTCGAATCGACGATGGGCTGAAAGCACAGGATGAATGGGCGATCCGCATTGCCTGCGGGATCGCGGGTCTCGGCTTGCTGGAGCAGTACCGGCTCGTACTTGGCGCTTTCGTAGAAGGCATATCCCGCGCCGCTGCTGCGCTTGGCGATGTACATTGCCGCGTCGGCGTGCGCGAGCAGCTCTTCGGCGCTCGTACCGTCCTGCGGGAAGACCGCAATGCCTACGCTCGCGCTCAAGCGCACTTCCACGCCGTTGTACGTCATGGGCGCCGCGATCGCTTCGAGCAGGCGATGGGCGATGGCTTCGAGTTCGCCGTCTTCGTTGAAGTTGACCAGCACCGCGAACTCGTCGCCGCCGATACGGCCGGCAATCTCGTGCCGGCGCAGCGCCGAACGCATGCGGTTGGCCGCTTCGGCAATGGCTCTATCGCCGATAGCGTGGCCATACGAATCGTTGATGGCCTTGAACCCGTCGAGATCGACGTACAGAAATGCCAGCGGCGCGCCGGTGCGGTTCGCCGAAGAAAGCATGAGCGCCGCGTGATCGAGCGTAGCCGCGCGGTTGTGCAATCCCGTGAGCGGGTCGTTGAGCATCTTATCGTTGATTTGCCGCTGCTTTTCGGCAAGTTCGATGAGACGCGAAACGACGTGCGTCAAGAAATCAACGTATTGCAGTTCGACCTCCGACACGAACGTCTGCCGCGCTGTCTTCCATGCAAAGGACAGGGTCGAACGATGCTCGCCGGTTTGAAAACTTCGAACGAGGATCGTCGACCAGCCGAGCGATCGCAGAATTTCCTGCAGTGCAGTATGTTCGCCGGGATCGCGAAAGAACATCGTCGGTTTGTCGTCGGCGGCATTGCGGGACAAGGCGCTCGAACCGATGGGCCGGGGCAGATGCTCGTCGGACGCGTAAGCCATGCGCTGGCGCGCGGCGTCGTTCCACACTTCAACGTAGTCGCAGTGCAGAGCCGTGCGCGCTTCGCGCAGCACGCCGTCGATTTGAGTTTGGGTCGCGTCGTCGCGCAACGCAAGATCCCACAGCGCGCGCAAGCGAGCGAGATGCTCTCCCGGCGCGTGTGCCGCTCTTATAGCGCTTGCGTCCTTTGCGTGCAAGATAGCGAACTCCCCCACAAGATAACGCCGTGGATTGACTGCCTGCCCAAGCTACAACGCCGCCCTCTTAATAGCAATCGACCGGGCGCACCGTTAAGTGTAGCTGCCGAGGGGTGGTCCTTAGTGCCCAAGCGCTTCAGGACGGCTACTAATTTTCCGTCTGGGGCCGCCCTCTTGGCAACGAGAATTGTATGAGCGAACGCACCGGTGCCAGCCCCCGGCTGACCACGGCATAGCAGGTCACCTGTAGATTGAGTTCCTCCAGGCGCGCTTTGGCAGCCAGCAGCTCCCGCCCGCTGGTCACTACGTCTTCGAGGAGCAGCACCTTTTGACCCGGCTCGTACGGCCCCTCGACGTATTCCCCCGGAAACGCGCCGTAGCCCTTGGGCTCCTTGCGGACCGCGAGCAGGGGAATGTTGCTCAGTTGGGAGACCGCCGTCGCGATGACGACGCCGCCGAGCTCCGTGCCCGCGATGAGGTCCGGGGTAATGTCCGAAATGATCGGCACGAACAACCGGGCGATCCGGCGCAGCACCTGCGGGTCGGAAAAGAGCCTGAACTTGTCGATGTAGTAGTCGCTGCGAGCGCCGCCGGACAGAACGTAGTCACCCCGGGTAAGGGCGCGCTCCACGATGACTTTGCGCAGCCAGTTCAGATCGGGGATCCGCGCGATAGGGTCGCGCGGTCCTAGATACTCCATTGCCACGCGTTCCAGGATTCGGTCACCGGATTGGGGGCGAATCCCTTGAAGTTTACGCTGACGGGTTGCATCTGACGCGTGTACCAGTAGTATATCATCGGCACGTCGCGATGCAGCAGCTGCTGAATGTGAAAGTATGCTTTCTTGCGCGTTGGCCGGTCGTAGTTGTCCAGGGCGATGTTTTGCGCCGCGTCCATTTCCGCATTGCAATACCGCGAATAGTTGTACCCGTTGGGCGCCACGTTCGCGCAGGTCAATTGCGAAGCGTCGTCGGGATCGATACCCGAGTACCAGCCCGCGAGCGAAATGTCGAATTTTCCGCTCTGAAGAATGCCGCCTTCGCCGGCCGGCGCGAACAGCACGTCGCCCGGGTAGTACTTCACCTCCACTTGAATGCCGGCTTGCCGCAGCATCGCTTGCAGCAGCACGCTGTTTTTGCGGCGCGTCACGTTGCTGTTGTTGCTGACCATGACCAGCGTGAGCGGCTGCCCGCCCTTGGTCATGATGCCGCCGGGCCCGGGCGACCAGCCCGCCTGCTCGAGCAATTGGCGCGCTTTGGCCGGATCGAACGGATAGTCTGCGATCCCGGGATCGTGCGACCACATGAACGGAGGCTGATCCTCGGTTGCGATTTTTTCTTGGCCGAACGTCGTCGTGTCGACGATGCGCCGCTTGTCTATCGCGTACGCGATGGCGCGCCGCACGCGCGCGTCCTGCAAGTACGGCCGCTGGACGTTCAATTGGCTGTACTCGTAGCCGTTGACGTCGACCCAGGCGAGCCGGACCCCGGGGATATTGCGCGCTTGCGGATAATTGTTGATCGACGCCTGGTACATCCAGTCCAGCTCGTGCGTGCGCAAGAGATTGATCGCCGTGTTTTCGTCCGGAACGATGCGAATGTAGATGCTGCGCAGTCCCGGCTTGCCCATGAAGAAAGCGTCGTTCGCGGCGAACTCCATGTGATCGCCATGCACCCAGCGCACGAATTTAAAGGGACCGTCGCTGACGTTGGGATTGTTGTTGAACGGAATCTGATTGATGTTCGGATACTTGGATAGAACGTGCGCCGGAGCCACGGGATAGGGCTGGTCGCTGTCGGCAAAAAACGTGTTGATGAACGGCGCGAATCTCTGTTTGAGGTGCACGACGACCGTGTAATCGTCGGGCGTGCCGACGCTGCGCACGTAATCGTAGCCGTGCGTGGAGATGATGTTGTTGTTCTTGTCGACGATGGCTTGCCAGGACCACTTCACGTCTTTGGACGTCACCGGGACGCCGTCGCTCCACTTTACGTTCTTGCGCAGGTGATATGTGATCGTCAGGCCGTCCTTGGAGATTCCGCCGTTCTGCAGCGTAGGCACTTGTGCGGCCAGCATCGGTACCGGATTGCCCTGGACGTCCGAGTGCAGCAGGGGCTCGAACATCAGAAACGCGATCATGCCGTCGGTGGTGTTCGAATTGAGCAGCGGATTGAGATTCTTTACGTCCTGCTGAATCGACATGCGCAGCGTACCGGGTTGACCGCCTGCGTTTCGACCCGACGTTCCGGACGTTCCGCTTTGGGTACAGCTCGCGAGCAGCGCGCCCAAAGCGGCGGCCGCCAGAAGACGTTTCACCAAGGAATCCTCCACTGAGTAAGAACCGCGCTGTTCGCTACGCTCCGGCGGCGGCCTTCGGGCCGGTCCACTTGCCCGGTACGGGATCGAATCGTTCGTGACGCCAGGCGTACGTGCCCAAACCTTGGGTGGCAGTGCGCAATTCGGTGATGTAGCGTGAAAGCTCGACCTGCGGAACGTCGGCTTCGACGACGTCGTGCCCCGGCTTTTCCGCCGGGCTCATTCCCAGGATTTGACCGCGTTTGCCCGTCAGTTGTTGAATGACCGTGGAGGTGTACGCGGCCGGCACCGTGACGTGCACGCGAACGATAGGCTCGAGCACTACGGGGCTGCACTTGGGAAGCGCTTCGCGCACTGCCATTCCGGCTGCAGTCCGGAACGACTGTTCGCTCGAGTCCACGTCGTGGTACGCGCCGTCAAACAGTACGACGTGAACGTCGGTCACCGGATACCCCCCGATGCTGCCGTGCATGAGCGCTTCGCGCACCCCTTTCTCCACGGCGGGGATGAACTGACGCGGCACCACGCCGCCGACGATTCGTTCTTCGAACGTCGCGCCGTTGCCGCGCTCGCGCGGAGCAAAGCGCAGCCATACGTCGCCGAATTGCCCATGGCCGCCGGTTTGGTGTTTGTATCGCCCGTGAACTTCGGTGCCCGCGCCGATGGTTTCTTGATACGGGATCGCCGGCGGCGCCGTCGTCGCCTCGACTTTGAATTTGCGGGTGAGCCGTTCGACGGCGATGGCAACGTGCTGTTCGCCGCAGCCCAGGAGCAGCAATTCGTTGGTAATCGGCGCGCGCTCGAGACGAAGCGCCGGATCCTCGTCGATGATCCGGGCCAGCATCTGTGAAATCTTCGCTTCGTCCATCCGGTCTTTGGGCTTGATGGCAACGGCGTAAACCGGGTCGGAAGCCGCCACGCGCGGCAAAAGAATCTTGTAGCCGTTTTCGGTCAGCGTGTCGCCGGTGGAAACGTTTTCCAGGCGGCCGATGGCGACGATGCTTCCGGGACCCGCCTGTGCAATCGCTTCCTGTTTTTTGCCCTGCAAACGGTACAACCCGCCGCAACGGACCTTATCGGAGCCTTTGGAGATGTCGGTCAAGGTCGCATCCGATTTGAGTGTGCCCGAGAGCACGCGCACTACGGATATTTTCCCCGACTGCGGATGCACAATTGTCTTGATGACGTATGCGACTACGGGACCGCCGTCGGTGACGTCGATTTGCCGTCCTTCGGCATCGACCAGCGGCGTTTCTCGGGGCGACGGAAACCATTTTTGGATCGCCTGCACGACCGCCGCAACGCCCTGGCCCGACAGCGCGGCTGCGGCCAGCACGGGCACGATTTGATCGTGCGCGCATTCCTTGCAGAGATCTTCACGCACCTCGTCTTGCGGAGGCTCGACCCCTTCGAGCAGCTCTTCCATGAGGTGGTCGTCGAAATCGGCCATAGCTTCAAGCAGCTGACCACGCGCGAGCTCGACCTCTTCCTGAATCTCGGCCGGAACGCCGGACTCTTGCTCGCCGGCGCCCTGGAACGAATACGCTTTGCGTTCGGCCAAATCGACGTAGCCCTTGAATGCGTCGGCTGCGCCGACGGGCCATTGCTCGGCAACGACGTGACGCCCGTACGAGGCCTGCAAGGCCGTCAGCGTGCCGGCAAAATCCGAACCGGGACGATCCATTTTATTCACGAGGAACAAATGCGGCAGTTTACGGGACTCGATGAACTCCACGACGGCCTGCGTTTGCGCGACGCGAGACGGATCTGCGTCGACGACGACCACCGCCGCGTCGCACCCGGAAAGCGCCAGTTTCGTCTCTTCGAAAAAATCGATGAAGCCGGGGCAGTCGACGAGCGTCATTTCGATCGGCTCCTCGCCGTTTGCCCCGCACGCGCAGTGCGCGAAGCCGACGGTCGTCGACTGCGCGTGATTGATGCATTCCAGCTCGTAGTCCGTGGTCGTGGTGCCTTCTATTACGGTACCCTTGCGGCCGATTGCCGCGCAATGCGAAAGGATTGCTTCGACCAGCGTGGTTTTTCCGGCATGGTGAGAGCCGACGATGCCGACGTTGCGTACGCGCGAAATATCAGGCACGAACCAGACTCCTCAGCGGCGTTTCGAAGGTGATTTCTTTGTTGCCGTTCGCTTGGCCGCGGAAACTTTGCGCGTGGTCCCGGCGCGCTTTTTCGCGGGGGCCTTCTTGCCGGGAGCGGCCTTCTTGCCGGAAGCTTTCTTTGCGGGCGAACGTTTGGCCGGCGTGGATTTTTTGGCCGAAGCGTTCCGGCGGCTGGGCGCCTTGGCTGCTTTAACGGCGCGCGACGCCTTGGATTTGGCCGCAGCCTTGACCGTTTTCCCGGCGGGCTTCTTTGCCGCCGGCTTTGACGAGGACTTCACGGCAGGCTTGGCAGGCTTGGCAGGCTTGGCCGCCTTAGCCGCCTGAGCCGGCGCTTTCGGCGCCGGCCTTGAACTCTTGGGCGCGGTTTTGGCCGGTTTTACCGGCTTGGCGGCGGCCGTCGCGCGAACCCGGCCCTTGGGCACAGGCTTGGGGGGCTCGAGGGTTTTTGCTTTGCCGTCGCCCAAGTCTTTGACGGGTCTCTTGCTCGAACGCGCCGGGCTGCTCGCGCGCTTGCGCGGTCCTAAGTCGCGTCCGGACTTGGAATGGGAGCCGGCTTTTTCACGCTCTTGGGCTTCCTCGCGCTCGGGTAAACCCAGTTCGGCTCTCCCGAATCCGCTGATGCTGCTGCCCGGCGCAGGCAGCGGTTCTTGCGCTTTGATCTTTTGCAAATGCTCTTTGGTGGCGCGCAGCGCGACGCGCGCCAAGCGGCCGCCGACGGGGAACACGATCTCGTTGATCTTCGCCTCGTCGAGCATTTTGAGAACCGAACCAAATGCGTTGCCCTGATCCTTGGGGCTATGAGCGTCCGAGCCGATGGCGATGCCGACGCCTCGGGCTTTGGCTTTGCGCATCAGCCGCGCAAGCGCGCCGCGATATTTCTGCTTGAGCTCTTCGGGATTGTCGCGGTAGAGAAACCGCGTGTTGATCTCGACGGCCATTCCGCGCGCCGCGCATGCGTCCAGCAGCCGGTCCTCATACTGTTCCAACCGTGCGGCAGCGGGCCAATGCCCGAACGTCGCAGGAACGTAGAAGTGGCCCACGATGTGCCCGGGAAGCTTTTCGACGTCGTCGAGCAGCTTGGCCACGTAGAGTTCCCAAACGCGCTCGGTGCCGATCGCGTCGTAAAGATCCTTGAACTCGGGGTTGTCGAACGGCCATTGCCAGTCCGGGCCTTTCTCGGGGTGCTCGATCGTCAGGAAATGCACCGAGCGAATCAGACCGTCCGGGCGCATGGCGTCCACGATGTTCTGCGCGTCGGGCCTGGCTCGCGGATCGTTGTCGAGCTCGGCGCCGATGGAAAAGCGCATCCCGCGGCGCATTGCCTGCGAAACGACGTGCGCGTGCCCGACTTCGACGCCGGCGGTCTCTGCCGCCCCGTACAGGTCGCCGGCTTGCGCAAGTTTGAGCGCGCGGCGCACCGTATGGACCGCGCCGGGATCTTCAAAGGTGAGGTAATTGATGTGGTCGCTGACCATCAGGAAGAGCGGAGCTCCGCGCTGGCACGCATGATAGAACCACAAGAACAGCATGCGGGCGGAGTATGCGATGGGACGTTCCTCGACAAAGGGTTTGTGTTCGCCCTTTGCGTGCCCATGAACGTCGGGAATGGCGGTGAGACGCGGGTCGTTCAGCGGTGTGGCCACCTTTGAAAAAGTTAACCGCGTTCGTCCGTTCCCCTGGTAGCGCCCGCGAACAAAAAAGAAGGTGCCGCGCTAACGCGCGGCACCTCCAATCATCGTGTTACTGTCTGTACTAACGACGACCACCCCCTTTTGTCCGGCCGTTTGCCCTCGTTCGTCTATCTCTGAGGGAGCTGCGGACGAATGTCTTGCCGATGTTCAGCGCCGCGAAGAATACCCCTCCATGCTGAGCAGCCGCGCTTTCATTTCGATCCCGTAGCCGTAGTTATGCAGGTCACCGCTCGAATCGACGACGCGATGGCAAGGGAAAAACAACGGAAGCGGATTGCGCGCCATCACCTGACCCACGGCGCGCGCGGCGCGCGGGCGCCCGATCGACGCGGCGACCCAAGCGTAGCTTCGCACTTCGCCCGGCGGAATGCGCGCTGCGGCCTTGAGCGCGGCCTGCTCGAACGGCGTTAGATCGCTGATGTCCACGGCGTCTTCGTCGACGTGCCAGGTCGTAAAGAATTCGTCGAACAGCTTCCCCAGCCAATCGGGCGTACCGGCGGAGATCACCGGGCGGCGCAGCCGGTGTTCCACCTGCCGGCGCACTTGCTCGGGGTGTTCGCCGCGATCCAGTCCGATGAACGCGATGCGGGTTCGCTTGAAGCCGACGTACACGCGCCCGATCGGAGTCTGCACCGACGTGAGCGAAATGGGTTCGGTACGATAACGGTGTTTCATGGAAGCGATGTGCTCGACGACCTTTTTGGCCAGGTCGCACGACGGTTCGGGTTTAGGCAGGCAGGAGAGGCAGTATGCCACGCCTTCGTATTGTTCGTAGAGATCTTGGCACGGCGGACACTCGCGCAGATGCGCGGTCACGGCTTGGCGCATCGACGGCATGCCGTCGCGCAGGTCGTCCCACAACGCCTCGACTTCACGACAACGCATGAATGGCTGCTCCCCCTTCAGGTGCGATTTTTCCGATTTGAGGCCCAAGGATTCGCCGCAGGATCCGCACGGCGCGATGCACGTGCGATTTCACGGTGCCGATCGGCTGATCGAGAATTTCGGCGATCTCCGGATGGCTGCGCCCTTCGATGAACCTCAGCGTGGCGGCGGCGCGCAGGTGCATCGGAAGTTGCAAAAGCGCACGCTCCACCAGCGCCATGTCGGCGTTCTGCTCGACGATTTTTTCAGGCTGTGCCGGCGTCTCGCGGTGGGCGCCGCGCAGCAGTGCGTCCGGATCGGCCAGTGCGTCGAGCGCGACGTTGGCCGGACGCTTGCTGCGCAGACGGTTGCGCGTGACGTTGAGCGTGATCGTATACAGCCAGGGCTGCAAACGCAGTTCGGCCCGCTGCTCGAACGACATCTTGCCGAGCGCGCGATATGCCCGCACGAATGCGTCCTGCACGATCTCTTCGGCATCTTCGCGATTGCCCGTCATGCGCAGGGCGAAACCGTACAGCCGGCGCTGGTACTCGCCGACGATCGTATCGAAGCGTTCGGTCGAAGGGGCTGCCTTCTTGGCGGCCGACGGTGGCACAATATACTCCCAAGTCAGGAGTGGTGCTGCGAGCACGCTCATACACGCGTCCCAACACCACGCAAGGGCCCAAAGGTTTCAGCCCCGCCGCGACGGAAGCCTCCGCCATGAAGCCGGCCGCTGCCATTGAACCTCGTGAAGTTTTGTTCGACGCGTATACGATGTGCAGTTTTCTCCCGAACTTGGATTCGTCACGTGCCGTTCCGCTGCTGCTCATCGGATACCGCCATGGGGAAGATCCGTGGTTCGTGTGGCTGGTTCCAAAACACGGCATCAGCCCGCGCGGTTTGACCGACGATCCGTATTACGCCAAAGTGCTGCGCAATCCGCAATCGTATTTTTCGAAGAAGCTCGACAAGTACATCGAAGAAAACGGCAGCGTGAAGCGCGGCATCGAGATGCTGATCGACTGCCATCAGAATCATCTGGCCTTCACCCCGCTGGTCGCATTGACCGAACAGCCGTTCACGCACCCTCTCACGGTCGAACTACCCGCGGCGGTCTAGGAGGCTAGTGCGAGTCGGCTTCCGTCGAAGCGGGTGCCGAATCGTCTGCTTTGATCGAACGCCGGTACACGATCGTCACGGGAGACGAACGTCCTTGCCGGTTCAGAGTGCCGGAGATGGTCAGCGTTTCGTTCAACGCTAAAAGCAGCGCAGGACCTCGCACTGCATAGTGCGCCGTTCCGCTCATACGCATCGTGCCGGCAATCGACATGTCCGCGTGTCCCGGCAACGGGCCCTTCATCGCGCCGGACGCGCCGAACTGCACGGCCAGCGCGGGACGCGAATCGACCCGGCCGACGCTGCCGCGTTCCAAATATCCGCGCAGCGTTCCGCCCATCATTGGAGCGGGAAACTCGAACGGCACGCGGCCGCGCAGCCGCAGGAGATCGTGCAGCGTCGCCCCATCCAACTGCACCGCAAACGGCTGGTTGAGTACGGTCAAATAATCGGGATCCAGGTCGGTTTTGTCGCGCAGGTCGCCCGCGGGCGTCATTACTTGAACGAACGTGGCCTGGGCCGGAACCTTGCCCGAAGCGTCGGTTCGCGTGTAGTGCGCCTGGGCGATGAAGCGCGTCTGGGCGCCGTCCTTGCGGATCGTGAGCTGCTGTCTTCCGGCGTAGGTGATGCTGGTGTGCAGCTCGGCGCCGCCGACCTGATAGCGGTCGTTCCCGCTGACGGCATAGCGCTGATCTGCCTCGGCGGGTAAAGCCAGCGCGAACACCGTAGCCAGGCCCAGGGCGGCAGTCTGGATGCGCATACGGCGGCGTCAGCTCTCTTTCCGGGTCGTTTCCAAGGGTATCCGTACAGTATTATCCCAGGAAATCGAACGCCGCGAAACGCCCCGCAGAACGTTTTTCTCCGGCGCGGCCGTTACGGCAGCTGCCGATACAAGTAGAGGAGTACGTATGAAAAAGCCGGCCATGGGTACCTTGCAAGCATGAGAGCGGTTCGGATCGCCGGCGTCCTATCGTTGACGATCCTTTTTGCCGCTGCATCGGTTCCCGCTCCGGCTAATCCCACGGCCGAGACCCCCGTTCGTCCTGCGGCCGTTTCGGTAACGCTCCAGAAGATCTATCAGCGCGCGTACGACGAGGCGTACAGCCGTCACGCCACGCAGCAGCGCGACGGCACGACGTTCGTTTCCACGGGCGACATCGCCATGGAGTGGCTGCGCGATTCGAGCGCCGTCATGACGCCGTACATCGGTCTGGCGGTGACCGACCCGTACGTGCGCACGATGCTGCGCGGCACGATTGCCCGGCAGGCGCGCTACATACAGATCGACCCGTACGCCGATGCGTTCACCGACGACTATCGCGTCGCCGAGCGCAAGTTCGAAATGGACTCGCTGCTCTATCCCGTCTGGTTTGCGTATCTCTATTGGAAGGCAACGCGCGATAACTCGATCTTCACGCCCGACGTGCAGCGCGCTTTCCAAACGGTTCTGACCACGTTGCGCACCGAGCAGCATCACGACAAACGGTCGCATTACCGCCACCCCGAGCTGGCAAACGGGGGTAAAGGCACGCCGGTTGCCTACACCGGCCTGGTCTGGACCGCTTTCCGGCCGTCCGACGATGCGGCGCGCTACCAGTACAACATTCCGGACAACATGTTCGGCGTGGTCGTGCTGCGCGACCTCACCGAGATCGAGAAAACGGTGTATCGCAACGGACGCGTGGCGGCGGACGCCTGGGGACTCTCAGTGGAAATTCAGCGCGCCATCGAGCGCTACGGCCAGGTCAACATTCGCGGCATCGGGCGCATCTACGCCTACGAGATCGACGGCTACGGCCACGCCAACTTGATGGACGACGCGAACATTCCCTCGCTGCTGTCGATTCCGTATTTCGGCTACGTCGGCGTGCACGACGTCGTATACCAAGCGACGCGCACGTTCATCCTATCGCCGCGCAACCCATACTACTTCACCGGCAAATACGCGTCGGGCATCGGCAGCCCTCACACGCCGCACGGCTACGTGTGGCCGCTCGCGCTGGTCATGCAAGCGCTCACCTCGACCGACCAAAGCGAAATCAATCGCGTCATGGGGTATATTGCGGCGTCCGATACCGGCGACCATCGTTTGCACGAGTCGTTCAACTCGGATTGGCCCGAGTCGTACACGCGCGCGGATTTCGCTTGGCCGAACGCCCTGTTCGCGCAGATGATGCTCGGGCGCCAAGGACGTCTGCCGGCCGTTCTGGAGTCGATGGCCCGCTAGCTCGGGAGACTGGATCTACGGGCTCGTGCGGCGCTCCTGCGCGAGCGTATCGAGATAGGCGATCGCAAACAGCGCCGAAAGCGGCGCGGTAGCCAGCGCGACGTACGCCAAGTCGAGCGTGGCCAAAGTTTGTTCTCCCCATCCCGCAACGGCTTTGAGTAAAGCGATTTCCGCTATCGAGAGCGCGATCTGTATCGCGAACAGCGAAAATATGCGCGAGATGTTGACCCAAGCGAGCATCATGCTGCGCAGAATCGCCAGCGGGACGACCGTGAGCGTAGCGGCCCCCTCTTCCAGCGCCGCATACGGTTCGGCGTATGCCAGCATGGCGGCTAGAAACATCACGGCGATTCCCAGGAATATGTCGCCGGCATCCGCCGAGCTCATGCTCTCCAAGCCCATTTTCATCACCAAACTGATGCACACGTCGATGACGATGATCGCCCACGCTCGTTCCAGGATCCGTTCGAGCCGCTCCCCGCGCCGCTGCAGCGTTTGCGCCGCATCGCAGCCCACGTTCACCAAAACCACGGCGCTTATCAGCGGCGAGCCGATCAATTCGGCATAAAAGCTTGCAAACCGGACGTGCACGAACCTGCAGAACAGCGCTTCCAGTCCGAAGACCGCAGCGCACGATGCCAAATACAGCGGCCAACGGCGAACGAAGATTTGCGCCGCGACCAAACCGATGGGCCGGTACGAGGGAACGTCTTTAATGATGAACGGGGAGCCGGCGGGAAGGCAGGAAGAACCGGACGTCCGCGACCCCTTCACAAACGACGACTTGTTCGGGATCGCTAAAGTGCCGGCCGTCGACGTCGACGGTGAACCGGCCGCCGGAAAGTCCGAGCAGCGTAGCGCGCAAGTTTCGCGCGAACTTGTCGTGCGGCGCTCGCGAGCCGATCGCTTGGCGAACGGCAAGCGAGAGCAGATCGCGCACGCGCAGGGGCGTGGCCAGTGCGAAAGCCCCGCAACCGCTGCAAGCCACGGCATGAATGTCGAGCGGCACCCGAACACGGATCATTTCGCCCCATCTCTTTGCGGGTTTTCGAGGAGCCGCCTGCCGCGGAGAGTAAGGATTCGACCGATGTCGGTTTTCGGCAACTATGCGTTGGCCGCGGTCGCGGATGCGGCCCGAAAGTTCATTGCAAAGATGGACGAGCGCGACCTCGCAGCAGCCGTCGAGCAAAGCGAACGGACACTCTCCCCGGCGGGCCGTACGCTGCTGGTCGAAGCGATCTTCGATGCGTTTCGGCAGCGCGGCGAATCGTCCGAAGATGCGGTCGAAGCGGCCGGTACCGTGCTGGATGCCGCGGCCCAAGGCGATCCCGCGGCCGTGCGGGCGTTGGTGAGCTATGCCAAAACGAATTCGGGATTACTCAAAGAAGCCGCCGGTGCGCTGGTCGAGCGCCGTCCCGAGATCGTAGGCGAGCTTGCGCCGCCGCTGCCTGAGGCAATCGCGGCGCGCCTTCTGGAGCGATGAGCGGCGATTTGCGCCGTAGGCGCCGGCTGACCGGGAAAGGACCACGCCGCACGGCTTCGGGCGGACCGAACAATTTCAATCCCTGGATAGTTACCTTCATCGCGGCAATCGTCGTCATACTGGGCGGCTGGTTTTTGGGCCAAGGCCTTGCGCATTGGCTCAGCCCCAAGCAGAGCGCCGGCGTCGCGCACATTCCCACGCCCGCGCCGGTCGTCACGCCCCTTGCATCGCCCGCGCAAAGTGTCGCTGCGCAATCCCCATCCCCGGCGACGCCGACGCCCGCGCCGACGGCTGCGCCCACGCTCGCGCGCACTCCGGCCGCAACGCCGGCGCCAACGGCAACGCCGGCTGCAACTCCGGCCGCAACGACGGCTGAAACTCGGGCGCCCACGGCAGCACCGCTGCCGACGCGGGCGCCTGCACTTTCGCCGCGCGCGCCGAGCGCTGCGCCGGCAACCACGCCGGCCGCGCGCACGACGCTTCCGGTCGCGCGCCGCGCCGAAGCGCCGCAAGGAAATCCCGCCGGCGATGCGGTGCGCTCGTACGTCCAAGCGCTGCGGCGAGGCGACCCGCAAGCAGCTGCGACCTACTTGGCCAACGGCGTTCCGGATGAGGACTTCATCGATGCCGGCACGCGAATCGTCAGTTTGACGACGACCCGCAACGCAGACGGCAGCTACAAGGTGGCGGTCGACATGCAAACCGCCAAGGGCGAATATTTCGAAACGTTCGTCGTCGCCGCCGATTCGGGCGCGCCTCGCATCTTGGAAAAGACGGCGATCAAGCCGTAGAGGGGATCAGCCTTCGTCCGGCCACGCCGCGAGCTCGCCCACGGCCGCGCTCTTGAGAACCTTCAGCCCGAGCATCGCGCATTTCATGCGCGTGGGACTAATGCCGATTCCGACGTTTTCCAGTACCGCTTCCTTGGGCAGCGTGGCGACCTCCTCGAGGGTTTTCCCCTTGATTTCCTCGCTGAGCATCGACATCGACGCCTGGCTGATCGCGCAGCCCTTTCCGGAGAACCGAACGTCGCGAATCGTGCGATCGGCATCGACCGCCAGTTCGACGCGAATGCGGTCGCCGCATAGCGGATTGAGATCTTCGGCCGACACGTCGGGCTGCTCCAGGTGGCCGAAGTTTCGCGGATTGCGGTAATGGTCCAGGATGAAGTCGCGGTAGAAGTCGTCCATGTTATGGGGCGCGTTTACAGCTTGAAGACATCCGCCGCCTTCTCCAGCGCATCGACGAGCGCGTCGACGTCGCGCCGCGTATTGTAGATGTAGAACGACGCGCGCGCGGTGGCGGGCCAGCCCATTTTTTCCATCAGCGGCATCGTGCAATGATGGCCGGCCCGAACGCAAACCCCTTGCGTATCGAGCAGCGAAGCCAAGTCGTGGGCGTGAATGTCGCCGAAGTTGAAGGAGATGACGTCCGCAATCAGGTTCGAATCCGCCGGCCCATAGATCGCAAGGCCGCGCCGCCGCAGGCCGCCGAGCCGGTCGAGCGCGTAACCCACGATCGCGCGCTCGTGGTCGCGAACCCACTGCATGCCGATCTCCTGCAGATAATCGATCGCCGCCCCGAATGCGATTGCGTCGGCGATGTTGCTCGTGCCGGCCTCGAACTTCCAGGGTAATTCGTTGAACGAAGTGCTCGCGTACTCGACCTTGCGAATCATGTCCCCGCCCGTCAGAAACGGCGGCATCGCTTCAAGCAGCGCGCGCTTGCCGTAGAGAACCCCGATTCCCGTGGGACCGCACATTTTGTGTGCGCTCAAGGCGTAAAAGTCCGCATCGAGCGATTGCACGTCCACCGGCATGTTGGGCGCCGCTTGCGCGCCGTCCACCAGCACGAGCGCTCCGGCGGCATGAGCCTTGGGGACGATCGTTTCCAACGGCGCTATCGTACCTAGCGTATTGCTCACGTGGGAGAGCGCGACGAGCTTGCAGTCCTGCAGCAGCCGGTCCAAATCGTCGAGCACGTGCAGACCGCGATCGTCGACGGGAATGAAGCGCAGCTGCGCTCCCGTCTTTTGCGCAAGCAGCTGCCACGGGACCAAATTGGAATGATGCTCGAGTTGCGTCGTCACTATCGCATCCCCGGCGCTCAGGTTCGACAACCCCCAAGAATACGAAACCAAGTTGATCGCTTCGGTCGTGTTGCGCGTCCACACGATCTCCGCAGCCTGCGCGTTGAGGAATCGCGCGACCTTGCCGCGGGCCGCTTCGAACGCGTCGCTGGCTTGTTCGGCCAGCTCGTACACGCCGCGGTGGACGTTCGCGTTGTAGCGCGTGTAGTAGTCCACCAGCGCGTCGATGACGCACTGCGGCTTTTGCGAAGTCGCCGCCGAATCCAGATACACTAGGCGTTTGCCGCGCGACGTCGGACGTGCGAGGATCGGAAAATCCGCAACGATGCGCTCGGCTTTGGCATCGCTCGCGATGGGCGGCACGGGATGGATCATTCGCCGACCTTGGCTTGCAGTGCCGAGCGCAGCCGTTCGCGCAGCGCACTCGTGGGAAAGCGCTCGATAACCGGCTCGAAGAAACCCAACGCGATCATCTTCTCGGCGTCGCCCGGTGCGATGCCGCGGCTGGTCATATAGAAGATCTGCTCGGCGTCCAGCGCACCGACCGTTGCGCCGTGATAGGCCTTTACGTCGTTGGCCGCGATTTCGAGCGCCGGTACGGAGTCGATGTGCGCGTGGCGGGACAGCAGCAGGGCATCGTCGCGCAGCGATGCCAGCGTAGCCTGAGCGCCCGGCGCGATGCGGATGTTGCCCAGGTAGCGCGCTTGGCCGCGTCCGTTGGCTGCGGACTTGACGAGCGTTTGCGATTGCGAATCGCCGACGTCGTGCTCCACCGTCGAGATCAGGTCGACGTGCTGGTTGCCGCACGGGAAGAACAGCGCGTTGACCTGCGCGTCGACGCCCGGCTGCTCTATCGCTACGTTGAGCGTTCCCACGGCCAGCTCCGCGCCCAGATCGGCGACCGAGCATACGACGTTGGCAGATCGACCGGGCCGAAACGTGCGAGTGAAGATCGCGCGGGCGCCCTGCGGCAGCTGCTGTTCGGCCGCATATGCGGCGAAAGCGTTTTCGCCGGCGATGAGTTGGGCTGCGCCGCAAACGAAGACGCCTTCGGCGCCTTCGAATCGCTCGATCACGGTGCAGCTCGCTCCGCGTTCGAGAACGATCACGGTGTAGGGAAACAGCGGCTCCTGCGCGTCGTAAACGATTTCGACGGGAGCATCGACTGCAACGTCGGCGGCCACGTGGACGAATGCGCCCGTATTGCACAGCGCGCCCGCGAGCGCTGCAAACTTGTTGCCTGCCGGAGCGGCCGATTCGAACGCCCGCGACACCAGCTCGCCGTGCGAGCGAACCGCTCCAGCCAAATCACATGCAGTGAGCCCGCGCACCTGGGTTGCGGTTATGCGCGGCGCGGATGCCGGGCGCACCGAAAGCGTCGTATAATCCAGCGCCTCGAGATCGATCTTCCAGAAGCGCCCCGGCTTTTCGCGGCCGGAGGGAAGTTCAAACGAGCGTGACAGCAGCGCCTTGCGGGCCGGCGCGTCCAGCACGGCTTGGTCCAGCGCGGCTATCGCATCTTCCAGATTCTCGGGCGCGACGGCTCGCGCAATGGCGCTAGGCAATCTGTTCGGTCTCCGCGCGGACCGTATCGTATCCTTCGCGCTCGATACGATTGGCGAGTTCCGCATCGCCTTGCTTGACGATCCGGCCCTCAATCATGATGTGCACGACGTCAGCCCGAACGTATTGGAGAATGCGCGGATAGTGCGTGATGATCAGGAATCCGATGTCCTTGCCTTCATCGCTGCGGCGCAGCGCATTGACCGATTCGCCCACGGCCGAGAGCGCGTCGATGTCCAAGCCGGAATCGGTTTCGTCGAGCACCGCGTACTTGGGAGCGAGCACGGCAAGCTGCAGCATTTCCAGCCGCTTTTTCTCACCGCCGGAAAAGCCGTCGTTCAAGTACCGCCCCATGAACGCGGGATCCATGTCCAGCGCTTCGAGTTTCTCCATGAGCAACGCGCGGAATTTGCTGGGCGTCAGATCCCCGGGGCGCACGGCCTGACGCGCGGCGTGCAGAAAATTGGCGACTTTCACGCCCGGGATTGCGGCGGGATATTGAAACGACAGAAACAACCCGGCCTTGGCGCGTTTGTCGGGAGCCATTGCCAGCAAATCGTGACCGTCCAGGGTCGCCGTGCCGGAAGTAACGGAATAATTCGGATGCCCGGTCAGCGAAAAGGCGAGCGTCGATTTGCCGCTGCCGTTGGGGCCCATCAACGCATGCACGCGTCCGGGCTCGACGTCCAAATCGATTCCCCTGAGAATTTCTTTGCCGGCGACGCCGGCATGCAGGTCGCGGACGACAAGGCCCCTATCGGACACGTGGTTCTCCTCGGTGTGGATTGGTCCAAGCGGACCCGCTTGTAATGCTAGACTTACCCCAAGAGAAAGTCAAGGAAAACCTGGACTATCTTGGGGTTTCATGTTAGTCTCACGGGAGAACATGCAAGCCGATCGTTTTTTTCAGTCTACGCGCGGACGCATCGTCGAAGAACTGCGGCGCAGCAAATCGGCCTCGGCGGTCGATTTGGCCCGTGTTTTCGGGCTTTCGCCCAACGCCGTGCGCCAGCAGCTGGTGGTGCTGGAACGCGACGGGCTGGTGGCCGAGAAGTCCGTACGGCGTGGGCGCACGAAACCGACGTACGAATTTTCGCTGACCGACGCAGCCGAGAAGCTCTTTCCGCAACGGTACGACAAGATGCTCGGCGCCGTGCTGCGTGAGATGAAGCGGCAGTTCGGGCAGGAGGGCGTCACTCAAGTTTTCGACGCAATTGCCCAACGCACGGTCGCCAAAGCGAAAGAGCGCGTGACCGCCGCGGACCCGCAGGCCAAGCTCGAGCAGCTGACCCAAGTGCTGCGAGAGGGTGGCGTGCTCGCCGAATACAGTTTAATCGACGGCGGATTCGAGCTTCGCGAGCACAACTGTCCCTATTCCGAAGTCGCCAAGGAACATCCCGAAGTGTGCTCGGTCATCCACCACGTGCTCGACGAAACGATCGGCGGCGAACACGTGCAAACCGAGTCGATTGCAACCGGCGGCACCCAGTGCCGGTTCGAAGTCAAAGCGGGATAGCATCGCCGCATCAAACTTCAGATTGGAGCGCCTGTAAGAATGGACTTTCCGAAATTCCAGCGATTGGTGGAAGAACGTAGCGGCTTTCGCACGATGGACGAGCCGACGGCCAGCGGTGAGTATTTCAGCGACTCCTGCGGCGACATGTATAATTTCTTCCTAAAAATCGGACCGGGCGCCGTCATCGAGGACATTTCGTATTTCACCACCGGATGCGGTTTCGGAACGGCAACGTGCAGTTTGATGGTCGATTTGGCCAAGGGCAAAACGGTCGACCAGGCGCTTGCGATTTCCACGGGCGACATCGAAAGCGCGCTCGGCGGTTATCCCGAAAAGAAAAAAGACTACCCGCAGCGCGCGATCGAAGCGCTGCACGTCGCCATCGACGACTACAAGGGCAAAATCGCGTCCGGGGCGATTCCCGACTACGGCGCGATGCCGCCGTTGGAGCGCCGCGTTGCGCCGGTGGCCGAAACGCTTCCGACGCCGCCTCCGCCGCATAGCGACGACGGGAAGATGCTGATCAAGCTGCATTAGTTTCCCGATCCGCAAGCCCGCCGGGGCATTCTTGCGCGCAGCTGCTCAGTCCGGCAATCTGCAGGCCGTACGGTCCCGGATTTCGTACCGGGTCGTGCGCGAATCCGGCACCGATTCGAACAGCGTAAGCTCCCTCACCGCGAGCGGTATCGGGCAAACGTCGAGCATCGGCAGGTGAACGCGAGGCTCTTTGATGCGCGCGATGGTGACGTGTGCCACTGCGTGCTTGTCGAAGCGAAATCCGAGCGCGCCGTATTCGCTGCGGACGTTTGCGGCTAGGGCGGTAAACGCGGCGCCTTGCTCGCGCGCGCCGATCCAAACCACGCGTGGATTGCGTTCGTTGGGGAATGCTCCCAGCGTATTCAGCACCAAACCAAAGACCGGCGTTCGAGCCGCCAGCGATCGCAGCGCGTTGCGGATCGGCTCCACGCGCTCGGGCTGCACCCATCCCAAAAACGCCAGCGTGAAGTGCAATTTCTCGGGCGCTTCGAAGCGCGCGGGCACGCCCTGCGCCTGCAGCCGCGCTGCCACCGCCGCGCACTGCGCGCGCGTGCCCGCGTCGAGTTCGATTCCCGCGAACAGCTTGGGGCGATTGGGCATCAACGTTGCAGGTACGGATTCGACGCCCGTTCCGTGCCGATCGTCGTAAAAGGTCCGTGGCCCGGTATGACGGCGGTTGCGTCCGCGAAATCAAGCAGCTTTGCGTGAATGCTGTTCACGATGTCTTCCATCGACGTACCGCCCAAATCCCAGCGCCCGATCGACCCGGCAAAGAGCGTGTCTCCGGAAAAAATCGTAACGGCGTCTTCGCTGCGCAGCGCAAAACACACGCTGCCCGGCGTATGCCCCGGCGTGTGCAGTACTTCCAGGCTCATCTCGCCCGCGCAAATCGCGTCGCCGTCGCGCAACTCGCCGTCGAGTTCCACTATTTCGGGTGCGCGGCGCAGTCCCAGCCACGATGCCTGCACAGCCAGCGTTCGGTACAGCGGAAGATCGGCCGGATGAAGCAATCCGCGGCCGCCGGTTTTTTCGCGGAGCGAACCGAGATCGCCGATGTGATCGATGTGCGCGTGGGTGTGCACGAGATAACGGGCCCGCAACCCGCGCGCGGCGAGCCTGCGCACCACTTCGTCGACCCCATCGCCGCCGTCGACGACGATCGCCTCACCCGTGCGCCGGTCGGCCAGAATGGTGCAGTTGCATCCCAACGGGCCGACTGCAAAGGTTTCGATCGTCACGCGGCGCTCGTTACTGCGCTGCGCGCCTGCGACCCTGTGGCGCGCCGCGCCGCTTGCCGATAAGCAAAACGTGGATATCCAGATGGACCTGGCAGCGGTGCAGCAGCGGATCGCGCAGATTTCGGGCGGCATCGCGCCCATGGCAGCTCCAGCCGCCGGCGGCGCCTTTGCGTCGCTGGTCAATTCGGTGTTCCCGCCCGCGCGCTCGCAAACCGCAATGCAATGGCCGCTCTCCGGCGACATAACCTCCGGCTTTGGGATGCGCAAAAATCCGCTGGGAGCCGGAAACGACTTTCACCCGGGCCTGGACATCGCGGCCGACGCCGGCACCCCGATCTCGGCGGCGGCGCCCGGGCGCGTCGTATCTGCCGGACCGGACGGCGGTTACGGCAACCTCATCGTGATTGACGACGGCAGCGGCGTGACGACGCGCTACGCGCACTGCTCGCAGATCTACGCGCGAGTCGGTGAAACCGTCGCGCAGGGACAGCCTATCGGCGCGGTTGGCTCGACTGGGCGTTCCACGGGTCCGCATCTGCATTTCGAAGTTCGCGTGGGAGACACGCCGGTCGATCCTCTTCCGTATTTGCCTCGTTAGCGGCCTAACCGAAGTCTACGATCAGCGCGGAGTGATCGGTGAGCGCGTCCAACCGGAACGAGTGATCGTAAAATGCGCCGCGCAGTCCGGCAAGCAAAGCTCGAGATACGAACGCTTTGTCCAGACGCCAGCCGTTCTTGCGTTGCGGCGGCCCCATTCGAGGATACCACGAAAACTCTAACGCATCGGGATGTTCGTACAGCCATGCCTCGCGCCATTGCCGCTCCAGTAGGCCGTAGAGGCCGGCGGTGCTGAACTCGTCGGCCAACCGGCGTTTGCCGACGTTGGCTTCGATGTCGGTTTCATTGCGTCCGGAATTGAAATCGCCCACGACGGTCGCAGCGACGTTGTGCTCGTCCATGGACCGCGCCAAGCGAATCAAGCACTCGAGATGGGGGCGTTTGCGATCCTGCCCGGGCAAGTACACGCCGATAATGTGCACGCCGGGAAATATACATTCGATCATCGCGTTAGGGTAGGAGTCTTCGGGCAATCCGCACGGGTTGCGCACCGGCGTGAACGGCTCGCGCGCCGCCACGAGCACCCCGTTGGTGCGATGCCCGGGCGAATACGCGTGGTGCGGAATATCCGCCCGGGCGAGCGTTTCGCGGATACGCGCGCCGGTGGCCGAATCGCGGAACTCGCCGAACACGTGGACGTCGGCCCGATGTCCGAGCACGCGTTCGAGCAGCGCATCAATTTTCGCGCTCGTGCCGCCGGCTTTCACGTTGAGAGCCAGAATGCGCACGCGGATTATTCTATCCGTATCCCGAAATCGTGAAAGTCTCCGTTGTAGTATCCCAGCGGCGATCCTGCACGCGAGCGGCACGAGAGCACGCGCCCGATAAAAATGCTGTGCGAGCCCGCGTGGTGTTCTTGCGCCACTTCACAGTCCAGGTGTGAAACGCAGCCGTCGATCACCGGCGCTCCGGTGACGTCGACGCCGTACTGCACGTGTTCGAACTGATTCTCGCGCAGTTTACCCGAAAACCGCTCGGCAAGCGCGCGCTGGCGCCCGCTCAAAACGTTCACGCAGAAAATTCGCGAGGTGGAGATGTACAAATAACTGCGCGCTTGGAGATTGATGCAGATCAGCACCAGCGGCGGATCGACCGAGACGCTGGCAAAGGAACTGACCGTTACGCCGCGCGGCTCGCCTTCGCGCACGCTCGTAACGACTGTAACGCCCGTGGGAAATCGGCGCATGGCCGCTTTGAACGCTTGGGCGCTGGGCGGTGAAGGCACGTTCACCGCTTGCGCGCGCCGATGCCCAGGCCTCCCCCGAGCGGGATGATCGTTGCGTCCAGGTCCGGGTGATGCAAAAACGCGCGGTTGAACGGGCGTGCCGATTGCGCCGCCAGCACGTTGTTGAAGATGGCCAGTCCGGAAAGTTTGAGCAGCGGCAAGCAGTGCTCTAGGTACGCTTCGTAATCCGCCGCGGGCGCGTCGACGAACACGACGTCCATGTTGCGCTGTGGAAACACCGGCAGCACTTGCAGCGCGGGCTGGTTGACGACTTCGATGAAATCGTCCTCTCCCGCGCGTTTGAAGTACGAAACCGCAACCTGCGTGCGTTCGATATCGGGATCGAACGTCCAGATTTTGCCCAGCGGCGGCTGTGCCAGCGCCATCCATAGCGTTGCGTAGCCGTACGCCGTGCCGATCTCCAGAATGCGGTTGGCCTGCATGCCGTGCACGAGCGTGGAGAGCAGCCGCCCCACTTCGCGCGGAACGGCGCTGACTTCTTCCTTACGGCCGTACTGCTCGAGTTCGAGCAGAAGCGGGTGCGGATCGGGATGCGCCGCCCGAAGGTAGCCGAACGCCTCGTGCATTCGTGGTCATCTTTGTGTACGGTCCGGCGAATCCTTGATACGCGAAAGCCCGCGCCGCCGCGGGCAGGCGCGTTTGCGTTGGCGGCGGAAGCCAACGAATTCATGCTGCGGCGTCTGCGGCTGTTTGCGCTCAACGCGGTGCTCTTCCCCGGCACGGTGCTCAATCTGCACGTTTTCGAATCGCGGTACAAACGCTTGATCGGCGAATGTTTGGAGTCCGGCGAATGCTTCGGCGTCGCGCTCATTCGCCAAGGCAGCGAAACGGGCGATTTTGCCGTCGAGCCGCACGACGTGGGAACGACCGCGCAAATCCGCGAGGCAAAGCCTCTGCCGTTCGGACGGTATTACGTTTCCACGATCGGACGCGAACGGTTTCGCATCCGGCGCATCCTGAGCCGCGAACCCTATTTGACCGTCGAAGCGGATATTCTTCCGGAGAACGATGCAGCCGGCGAAGAGCTTGCGCGATTGCGCGAGCGCGTGCGCGGCATATTTTGCGAATACCGCGATGCGATCGTGGAGTTCAGCGGTGAGAAGCCGGAAATTGATTTACCGCAGGATCCAAGCCGCCTGTCCTTCATCGTTGCCGACGCCTTGCAAATCGCGGACGCCGTCAAGCAGCAGCTGCTCGCCGCGGCGAGTACGCGGCGCAGGCTGATGCTCGAACACGATCTCCTGCAGCAGCTGTTGCCGCAGGTGCGCAAGCTGCTCGAGCGTAGGGCCGAGCTCGGGGCCGCAGGCGATCGCAGGAACGAGCAAAACCGGCGCAGCCGGCAAGAGCGTTACTTCGGCAAGTATTTCAGCGCAAACTAAGGCGAGCCGCTTTTATGACGTTGCGCAGCAGCGCGACGTTCGTTACCGGTCCGACGCCCCCCGGAACCGGCGTGACGGCGCCTGCAACGGCCAGCGTACTGTCGAAATCGACGTCGCCTTTGAGCTCTCCGTCGACGACCGTCGTTCCGACGTCGATGATGGTGGCGCCGGGCGCGATGTCCGCGCCTCCGATCAATCCCGGTACGCCGGTTGCAACGACGACGATCTCCGCCATACGCACGTACGGCTGCAAATCGATCGATTCTTTGTGCAGAACCGTCACCGTTGCGTCCTGCGAAAGCATCAGCATGGCAACCGGGGCGCCCACGACGATCGAACGGCCGATCATCACGGCTCGGCGGCCGGCGAGCGGCCAATGCGGGCTGCGTTCGAGCAGCAGCATCACCGCCGCGGGAGTCGCCGGGACGAACTCTGCGCCGCTTCCGAACGCCAGGTGCCCTTGATTGGTAGGATGGCTGCCGTCGACGTCTTTGTGCAGCGGAATGGAATCCGCGAGCGTTCGTATCGAAAGGTGTGCCGGCAGAGGCTGCTGCAGCATGACGCCGTGCACGCCGGCATCGTTGCCCAAGCGTTCCAAGCGCTCGCGAACGGTGCGGGCGCTGGAGGATTCGGGCAATTCGTCGACGTGGATCGCGATGCCGGCGCGTTCGCCGCTCTTGGTGAGATTGCGGACGTACGCAAGCGAAGACTCGTCCTCACCTACCAGCGTGATGACGAGCCGGGGATGAACTCCCCGTTCGCGAAGCTCGTTGCTTCTGACGAGCAATTCGGCGCGCAGTTCGGTAGCGACCGCGCGGCCGTCCAAAATGCGTGCGGGCACGGCACGCGCATTCGTCTGCGAGAGGAGCGTCCCCTGGAACGCGTGCGTCGTGAAGTGAGTCTGGGGCGGCACTACGGTCCGATCGAATTCGAGCGCGCGTTCCGCAGCTTCCAGCAGATGTACCAAGTGCGCCCCAATCACGTGCTGTGCAGTCCCGACGCCCTCGAGCGCTTTTGCGAAATTTTCGAACGACCCGACGAATGCCACAGACGCCTGCTGCGCTTTGACGGCGTGCGCGTGAGCGCGGCCGTCATGCCGCCGGGAATGGTGGCGTTCGAGGGCGAGGTCGATCCGGACCGAATGGGAGACTGGTGAAAGGGCGCGCGCAATGGATGTACTGGCTTGCCGGAGCGGCGATTGCGGCGATCGTTCTAGGGGTGTATTTTCGCGGCGGCAACGCGCAGACGACCGGCCCGACGGCATTGGTGGGACGCCCCGCGCCGAGTTTTGAAACCGCCTCTTTGTCGGGCGGTACGTCCGGTCTGCAAGCCTATCGCGGACGCATCGTCGTCATGAATCTTTGGGCGTCGTGGTGCCCGCCGTGCCGCGCGGAAATGCCGGAACTGCAGCGGCTGTATAGCCGGTACCAATCGCGCAACGTCGTCGTGCTCGGCGTCGATCAAGGGGAGTCGGCAAAGCAGGTATCGGCGTTTGCGCGCGCGTTGGGCATCCATTATCCGATTCTGCTCGACGAACGCCAGCAGTACGGGCGGGTGTACACTGCGCTCGGGCTGCCCACGACGATCGTCGTCGATCCGGCCGGCATCGTGGCGCGCGGGTTCGACGGTCAAATATCCTTCGACCAAATGGTCGAAGCAATAACGCCGTTGCTCGGCAAGCATACGTGACCGGTTTTTGGCTGTTCGCGGGATGCGCCGTCGCGATGGTGGCAGCGCAAGTCGTGTATCCCGGTCAAGCGGTGTACCATTACGGATGGTACAACGCGATCGACGCCGGTCTCTTCGTCGTCGCAGTCGCCGGTGTTCGCAAACGCGCCACGAGCGCGTCGATCGTAGCGGCATTCGGCTGCGCCGCGGTAGTGTTTGCCGGCGTTGCGAGCGGTTTGATGGGGCCGGACACGCAGACGGTCGTCGGCGCTCCGGGCGCGCGCGTTCACAACGACGACGTCAACGGCTCACTGGTGTTTCCTCTCGCGCAATCGAACGCGCCGATCGAACTGCAGAGTGGACGCGGCGCGGTGTCGATTGCAGGCGGCAGGCGCTATACGGGCAGTTTCGTGCTGTGGCGCGTCCCGCGCAAGGTCGTGTACGTCGACGCAGCGGACTCGGCCGGCAACCATCTCACCGTAACGCAGCCCACGAACGCGTCGTTTCTTTCGCCGGTGCTGCTGATGCAGCAATCGACGACGATCGCGGGCATGGACGTGCGCTTCGACACTTTTTCCGTGCCGGCGAGCGGGCGCAGCGTCAAGGCCGTCCTCTTCAGTTCGCAACAGGCCGAGCAGCTGCGCGCCGATCCGCCGATCGTCGGCAAGCCCGCGGTGCTGTTTGCGGTTTCCGATGCGAACGATCGCATCGTGCGCGGAGGCATTGCGCTTGCCGCTTCCGGGCAGCAAAAACGGATCGGCGATCTGCTGCTGCGCGGAACGGTGGGCACCTATCCCGCCGTGGTCGTTGCATCGGCTCCGTATTTGCCGGTGTTCGCGGCCGGTCTGCTTGCGCTTGCGGCCGGTGCTCTGGTCAGAATTCCGTACCGCTCGAAAACCTGAAGCCCTCGACCTTGGCGGCGGGAACGGCCAGCGAATAGGCGTAGCTGCCGGTTCGTTTGAGCGTATTGCTCAGTTCGCAGCGGCGCAGCGTTTCAAGGATGCTCTGGTTGAAACGCATATTGCGCACGCCCCCGCTGATCTCGCCGTTCTCGATCGAAAAGGTGCCGTCGCGCGTCATGCCGGTGACGATGACCCGTTTTCGATCGACCGGGCGGATGTACCAAAAGCGCGTTATCAGTAGACCGCGGGCGGTTTGGCCGATGAGTTCGTCGATCGATTTGGTTCCGGGCGAAACGGCTACGTGCAAGGGCGCGGGACCGCGCGCGTTGGGGGAGGGCAGTGCGTGGCCCGTGTTGGGGCGCCCCAATTTGTGCGCCCAGTAGCTGTCGGTGACCACGTTGACCGCTACGCCGCCGCGAATCAGCGGTAAGCGCTGCGTGGGCTGGCCTTCATAGTCGAACGGCATGCCCTGCAGCAGCGGATGCGCGTAGTCGTCCGTTATCGTGACGTTTTCGCCGAAGTACCGGCGGTCGAGTCCATCGCTCAAGAACGAGGAGCCTTCGTCGAAGGTTCGCGCCGAAAAATGATCGGTCAGATACGCGAGCAGCTCGCCGAAGGCCGCCGGTTCGAGAATGACGGTCCATTCGCCGGGCTGAACGGCGCGCGGATTGGCCGAACCACGCGCTTTGGCCGCCGCAATCTCGCCCGCACTTTTTGCATCGACGTCATCTACGTCGTTGCTGTAGTGCTCCGCGTAACCGGTCGAATCGGCGGCGCTCATCTTGACGTTGACCGCCGCGTCGGTGCCGTCGAACGATGCAGCCGCGCCGCTCGAGTTGACGATCGTCACGCCGCTGCAGCTCGTGCTCGCAAAGCCGGCGCACCAGTAATCCGCAGCCTGGGCAGTTCCCAGGATCGCATCGCACAACTCCGCGCGTAGCGCAGGCGTCGCCTGCGCGGTCGAAGCGGCGTATGCTCTCGCGGGCGTTTGCGTCGGAGCGCCCGCGGGCAATTGCGGCTGATTGGGATCGACGGGCGCTAGCCGTGCCATCGCAACCGCGCGCTGCACGACCTCGCCTACATCGGCATCGTCGCGCGCGTTCGAAGCAGCCACGCCGGTTCGTCCGCCGGCGACGGCGCGCACCTTTACCGTCACGTCCTCGGTTGCGACGTTTTGAGGAACGATGCCGCGAGCGAACCGCGTAAGACCGCTATTGTGGCCGTATACGGTGACTTCGGTTTGATCGACCGGAGAAAGCGCCAAAACGCGCTGCGCCAGCCGCTCGCGCGGCGCGCTATCCATCGTAGGCAACGCCCACTCGAATGCCGCGAAAGCGGGCCGGCGCTGCGCACTGAGCAGTTCGGCCGGTCTGCATCGGCTCGCCCTTGCCGCAGTTGGGCGTACCCCATGCCGTCCAGGATCGTTCGTCGCCGACGGCATCACACGAATTCCAAAACTGCGGGGTGATGCCCGCGTACGTCGGGTTCTTGAGCATTCTGCCGCGCTTTCCCCGTTTGATCTCCCAAGCGATTTCGCAGCCGAACTGGAAGTTTAGCCGGTGGTCGTCGATGGACCACGAACGGTTGCTCTCCATGTAGATGCCGTCGTCGACGTCGTCGAAAAGATGTTCGAAGGGCGTCGTTCCCGGCAGCAGGTTCAAGTTGCACATGCGGATCATCGGAATCGATTGCCAGTCCTGCGCGCGCACGCAAGCGTTGCTGGACCGTCCGATGCTGCGGGCGGTGTCGTTGCTCGTCTCGTAGCCGACCAGGACGCCGTTGCGAATCACGTCCGAGACGACGCTCTTGCTGCCTTCGTCGTCGTAGCCGACGGTGGCTAGACCTTGCGGCAGCGTGTTGTCGATCACGATCGTCACGAGATCGGAACCGTATTTGAGCCGATCCAATTGAGCGACGTCCAAAAAACTCACGCCCGAAAAGTTCGCTTCCCATCCCATGACGCGATCGAGTTCGGCGGGATGGCCGCACGACTCGTGAATTTGCAGCGAAACCTGCGAACCGCCTAAGACGATGTCGAACGTTCCGCTCGGGCACTGCGGCGCAGTCAGCAGCGCGTGAGCCTGTTCTGCGATGCGCTGCGCGTTTTCTTGCAGCTGCGCCCGTTCGACCACTTCCCAGCCGCCGCAAGCGTACAAGCCGATGTCGCCGGGGAACGTACGGATTTGCACGTCGCCGTCTCCGACGGCCATCGCTTCGATTGCGCTGCCGGTTTGCATCAAGGATTGCTCGATTCGAGAGCCGATGGTGCTGTAAAAGCATTTGTCCGTAGTCCACAGATCTATCCACGCACGTCCGGCGCTGATGCTGGGAGATACGTGCAACGCTTTTTCGGCATCCAGCAAGAGCGCGACGCGTTTGCCGAGCGGAACGTCATGCGGATCGTCGACGATCGGCGTTCGAAACGCGTCCCGATACGCTTGCGAAGGGGCTTGGCCGAAAGGCCCGCGAGAAACGCTTGCGCCGGCCCGTGCGATCTGCACGGCAAGGGCTGCGGTGCGGTCGATGCCGGCGTCGGTGCAATCCGAACTCGCGGCGAATCCCCAGGCGCCGTCGACGAGCGCTCGAATGCCGTACCCGCTGCTGGTCGAGTCCGAGAGCGCCGCGACGACGCCGTTGCGAACCTCGATGCGCTGGGTGCGATCGTTTTCGAAACGGATGTCGGCGTAGTGCGCGCCGCGCTGCGTGGCCGTATCGAGCGCGCGTGCGGCTGAGGCGTCGAAGTTCATCGCAGCGCTATTTGGGAGCGTCGTCGAGCCTGCCTGCCAGCAGTATTCGAACGTGAGCAAACGCAACCGAGCCCGCTGCGTGCACCGGCCGCGACGGGCCTACACGATTGATGACGTAGAGGGCTTTGAAGGTGATCGGCTGTGGAAGTGCGGACGGAAAACGAAACTCGACGTGGCGCCGCCCGCGCCAGTCGATCGTAGCGACGGTATACAGAAAGCGTTCGTGGATCGCGTTGTCGACCGCGATTCGCAAAATTTCTCCGTTGCCGTCGCCGTAGACGTCGGCGTCGATTCCCAGAGCGCGCTGCGGCAGCGGGATCGAAGCTCGGGCGTACGCCGCGCGCTCGTCGCCGGTGAAATCGTAGCGCAGCGTCGTGCACGCCGGACACGGCGCGCCTGCATCGATGCCGCCGGGTCGGCCGCCGGGTGCGGTCGCAAACGCGGCATAGCGCTGCAGCGGAAAAGCAACGGCGTGTTCGCCCACGATGACGTTCGCGCGCGCCTGCGCATCTCCAAGGGCGACTTGCACCGCGGCATTGCGATCGCCGGCGTGCAGCAGGCCGTCCGCGTCGATGCGGCCCGAATTCGTCGCCCACGGCAAGGTTGAGGGCAGAGCTATCGGATAACCGTGCGGGTCGAAGGCGCGCGCCTGCAACTTGAGCGTTCCTCCGACGGGCAAGGTGGGATTCTGCGGAAGAATTTGGACGAAGGCCGCCGTGGTGGTCACATTTACCGGAATCCGTGCGTACAGCGAGCCGGCGTGCACGCGAATCTGCGCGTTTGCCGGATGGGCGCCCGCCACGAACGTCATGCCGTCCATCCGGCCTGCGGCGCCGGGCACGACCTGCATCGTAACGGCGCAGCAGTTGCGCGCCGGATGGCCGCCCGCGTCCGTTATCGCCACGCGCACCGGCACGCGGGCTCGCGGCATCGCGCGAACGCCTTGGGGCATTGAGGAGATTCGCGCGGGCGGTCCGTAGGGAGCGTCGCTGTAGACGAGCAGCGCATCGGCGATTCGCCGCTCCGTGCCGTCCGAGGGCGAATTCTGCACTTGGGCAACGTCATCGCCCGGCATCCGAGCGACCAGCGTGGAACTGCCGCCGCCGTCGAATTGCATGCCGGTCACCGTGCCGAATGCGATCATCAGCGATGCGAGCTGCGGCTGGAGAACGCCGATCGAAAGCGACGGCTGGCGTCCGTCTATTTCGAAAAGCAGCAGCATTCCGGATCGAGTAACTCCGACCGCGCTGGCCGGCATGTGGGTTGCGAATTCGCCTTTTGACGGCCCTGACGGATCGGCGTACCATGCGCCGTCTTTGACCAGCAGCGGTCCTCCGCCAATAGCCCAAGCGATTCCGTTCAGCGTAGGAACCGACGTGCCCGAAATCGTGACCGGATCGCCCAAAGCCGGCAGCGGAACGACGTCGTACGCGTTCGGACCGATAGCCAGATAGTAACCCGCTTGCTGCGGGAGCGTGTTGTCCGCGATCGCGCTCACGCGGTACGTTGCAAACGGCGGCGTGCCGTCGGAAGGCTGCAGTGCCAGTTCGGTAACGTTCGGCACGGGACGCAGCGGGCCGTACCGCGGGGTGATGAGCACAGCGCCGCCCCCCGGGGGAGGCCAGTCGTTCATTGTCTTGAGCGGCAGCGTTCCTTGCGGCAGCAGCGCGGTTTGCGCGATGTCGAATTGCGCAAACGCCGGATTGTCGTCCTTGTCGAACGCGATCGCCCAGCGCTGCATCGGCATGCGAACCAGCTGCGAGTTTTCCACCAGAATGTTTAACGGCTGATTGGTTTGATTGATGTCGAAGTAGTCGCCGTTTATGCCGGCCACTGCGCCGGTGCGCCGCGCCATCGACGACAGCGTTTCGCCCTGCGAGACCAAACGCTCGTGAGCGAGAGCCGTTCCGATTCTGACGGCGGGGTCGTGCAAGTCCACGGCGACGACGTGAATCGATAGCGGGCCGTCGTTCGTGCGCATTTCATAATCGCCGTACGCAATGCCGGGCGCGACGTCGACGACGGTCGCTGCGTCGGTAACGATCGTGGGAAAAGGCGCCGCCGGCCGCGGCGACATCGCAAGCACGCCGGCAAGAGCCAAAATCAGACCCGCTAGGGCCATAGCGCAACGCTCAGCGGGAACCCTCCGGTAGCAAAGGGGGCGTGCGCAACGCGGTGCAGGGTGCGAAGATCGAAAACGTCGACTGCGTTCGAGCGCGCGCAAGGGACGTACAGCCGATCCTTTGCGACGCGCGGTCGCCACGGCGTGCGGCACGTTCGCAGCGGCGCGCGCCGCACGCGCAGCGTGGCCGCATCGAGCACATAGACGCGATCGGCCCCTTCGTCGGTAACGAATAACCGGTTTCGCGCCGTGTCCAACGCCGCGCCGAGCGGAAATTCCATCGAGCCGCTGCGCGCAACGATCGGCGCGCCTCGGCGTGCAAGGTCGATGGCCGCCGCATATCCGCCCGAAGCGCGCATCGTCGGACTCAGATTGGAAACGACGTACAACCGGCGGCGTTTCGGGTCGAGCGCGATGCCGAACGTGCGCTCGACGCTGCGGATTCTGCGCACGACCGCCATGGACCGGGAGTCGACTTGCGTAACGGTGGCGTCATTGACGTTGCCGACATAGACGGTCGAGCGTGCGGCGTCGATCGCCAGGCCTTCCGACGTATCGCCGGTGATCGCGCGCGTCACGCGTCCGTCCGGGGCGATTCGCGTGAGGGCACCGGTATTGCCGACCGCGCGATCGGTAACGAACGTGTCGGAGGTGACCGGATCGACCGCGACTTCGTTTCCCAAAGCAACGCCGGGCACCGACGTGGTTTTCCACGGCGCGCGCACGATTCTCGCCAGCGTATCGCCGTCGGTATCTGGCGCGAGCAATTCGCCGCTGCGTGAGAATGCAACGTCTCCGACCGGTCCGCCGATAGCCGCGTAACCCAACAGCGCGAACGTCTTGGGATCGTGAAGTGCGATTCCGTCGTCGTACGTCGCCACGGCCAGCAGCGGCGCACCGGGTGCAGGCGGCGGCACGACGCGAACGGTGCTGTACGCCGTTGCACCGCGCGCTGCCGCCACGAGCGTTACGTCGGCGGCTCGGTCGACGGTGGGGAGAATCAGTTGGGAACCGTCGATCGCGCCGGGTCCCACCAATGCGAGCGCGAGCGGGCCGCTGATGCCGGCCGCATCGATTGCAAGCCGGCTTCCGGAAATGAACGGTCCCGATGCGATCGCAAGTTTGAACGAACCGGTCACATGCATCGAGCGATGCGGCGCCGTACCGAGCGCTCCCAGCAGAGCCGCTGCGACCGCGCAGCGGGCAAGAAATCTAGCGCGCCGCATGACGATGCGCGCTTTGCAACCCTTCCCGCACGTCGGTTTCCGGAGCGACGATAGTCTGCCGCGCGCGTGCCGGATCGTACGCAAAGCTCGCCATGTCGTAACCGCCGAACGTGCCGCACAGCACGCTGCCGTCGGGATCGACGGCATACGCGCGATCGTGCGCCGCGTCGATGACGACGACATACATTCTCAGCTCCAGCGCGCGCGCTCGCGCGATTGTGACCTGCCACTGCGGATCGTGGGACGTGCTCCAAACCACCAAATCCATGCCGGCAAGGCGCGCCGCCACCAGCCCCGCCGGATCCAGCACGGTTTCGTCGCCGGCCGTGTTTGCATGCGGGCGATCCGGCGCAAGCAGCAGATCGGCCTGCACTATGCGCATTCGCTCGTCGGAGTCGTGCAGGCCGGTGCGCGGCGTTAGCGCAATGCGCGCCGCACGGCTTTCGATTGGAGCCGGGACAAAGGCGGCTGCGTTCGTCCGTCGATTAGCCGGCGCTCCGATTTCGATCTCTGCAACGATCGTTTCCGGGCGATCCTGCGATGCGCAAGCGGCAGCCGTTCCGTCGCGCCGCACGATTTGACTTTTGCCGCAGTATGCGACGCAGCCCAGTTCGACCCCGCATTTGTTGGCCGCAACGAACGGCACGCCGTTTTCGCGCGCACGAACCCGCGCGAGCAGGTCTGCCTGCACGTTTTCGAGGTCGTGCGGATCCCGTCCGCTCGTCACCCAGGCGGTCGGCATCACCAGCACATCCGCTCCCTTGTCCGCGAGCGCGCCGGCAATCGTGGGAATGCGCCCGTCGGCGCAAACCAGGGCGCCGATTGCGCCCAAAGACGTCTGTACCGGCTCCAAGCGTTCTCCGGGCGAAAACCATTGACGGTCGAAGTGCCAAAGAAATTGCTTGTCGGCAGTTCCCGCGATCGATCCATCGGAATCGACGATCAGCGCGGTGTTGAAGACGCGTTCGCCTTGACGCCGCGCAGCGCCGATGACGATAACGGAGCTGTGTGCGCGCGCGATTTCCCGGCAGTGCGCGAGCGCGGGCTCGATTTGCGCCTGCTCGAATCGCTCGTGTCCGAGCACGTACGCCGGAAGCGTGCCCTCGGGCAAGACGACGAGCTGCGCCCCCGTACCGGCCGCTTCCCGTACTCGCACCGCGATCGATGGCCATACCTTTTCAAACGATCCGCGATCGTGCGCACGCAGCTGGACTGCAGCGGCCCTAATCGTCCGGGGCATCCGATGAAGGTGTTCGTTCGGGCAGGCGCGCTCCTTGCAGGCATTCGTAACGTTCTTCGACGAACCGGACGCTTCATCGGAGGTTGTATTTGAAACGCGCGTTCGTGTCCGCATCTGCTGCAGCAATTGGGCTTAGCATCATCGGCTCCGTCGCCGCAGCCCCCGGTCCGGCCGGCAAGCCTGCGCCGAAAACGCGGGCAACGCCCGCCTCGCGCAAAAAAGATGCGCCGCCGAAATTGTCCAAGTGGCAGCAGCACATTGAGGACATGCTGCACGCGTCGGCTCCCGGCGACGAATATTTCGGCCGGCTCAAGATGAGCTATTTGGGCATCAACAACACGTTTCACGACGAGCTGATTCGCTCGGGCGCGTACACTACCGATCCGGGCATCATCGGTCACGCCGAATTCGCCGACGAGGCGCTTGGAGCATGGGCGCGCAAGTATCCCAACGATCCGCAGTTGGCGCGTTCGTATTTTTTGGCGTTCCAAATGTACCGCAAGGTGTGGATACAGCAATACCAAGACAAGGCATGGCGGTACGCGCACATCGTGATCGAAAAGTGGCCGAACAGTTTCTTCGGCAAAGCGCTCAAGAAAGATCTGGCCGTCGGTTTTACCGAGCACTATTTCGCCACGCCGGTCGCGTGTGCCGACCTGCCGACTGCGGCGCCTTCGGGTTCGCCGTCGCCGGGCGGCCGCGCGACGCCGTCGCCCAGTCCGACACCCACGCCAACCCCCACCCCAACGCCTACGCCTACGCCGACGACCGCGCCCGGCGGCCCCAAGGTCGAGATTCTGCCCGTTCCGTGCCTTACGCCCACGCCGTCTCCGGCCCCGGTACCCACGCCGACGCCCCTGCCGACGGGTTCGCTCGCCCCGGTGCCGGCTGCAACGGGCTCGCCCGCGCCGGCTGCGACGGGTTCGCCAGTCCCCGGTTCGAGCGCTTCGCCCGCTCCGGCGCCCTCCGCGGGTCCGACGCCGTCGCCGGGTCCCACGCCCTTGCCCGGCCCGACGCCCTCGCCCGGGCCGACACCATCCCCGCGCCTAGTGCCAACACCGGCTGCGACGCCGTTACCGGGGTCCTCCGCGACGCCGTCGCCGACCGCTTCGCCGATGGAGCGGCCGACGCGCCGGCCCGGCAAACCGCACTAAACGACAAAAAAAGAGCCTCGCATCGCTGCGAGGCTCTTTGCGTTCTCGTCGTTGATGATTAGAACTTGAGACCCAAACCGACGTACGGACCGGAGTGCGTGAAGTCGATTGGAGCGTTGGTTCTGCTCGTGCCCTTGTCTCCCAAGAAGCCGAACTCGACGTAGAGCGGGGTGTTGGCGCCGAACGTGAACGCGCCGCCGATGTCGTACTTGAAGATATTGTACGCAAGGGTGTACGAGTTGCCCGGCGGTACGCATCCGAGCGTGAGGCAACCGGTTCCGTTGCCCTTGGCGTTCGGATAGTAGTACGCGCTGCCGAACCACGTGAAGCCGTTCTGGTTGAGATCGGGCAGTTTCTCGATACCGCCTCCGACGCCCGTCAGACGCGGATAGCCGTAGTTGCCCGAGCGCCACATGTAGCCGACGCCGATGTAGATGTGCGGGTCGAGGATCTTCAGACCCAGGCGCGCATCCAAATCGTAGTCGCGCACGGTGAACGCCGGAACGAACGTCTGGAACTGGCCGCCGATTGCGGTGACGCAGCCCGGATCGCCGCTTGGAGCGCTGCCCGGCAGACCGGTGCCGCACTGCGCGCCCGGGATCGCGCCGGCTGCGCCGGTCGTATCCGTTGCCACGCCTTGATTGTGCGGGTAGTTGTACTGCCGATAATCGCCCTCGATCATCCAGGGCAAGCTGCCGAGATCGAACTCCCATGCGCCATGGATGCGATACGAGAAGCCGCCGTTGTTGTTCGAAGCGGTGTTGCCGGGGCTGAACTCGTTGTAGACCTTGGGCGAGATGATGTAGTCGCCGGCGACGAAGGCCGTGATGGCCGGAGTCGGGACCGGGGTCGGAGCCGGCGTTGCGGGCGCTGCCGATGGCGCCGGCGGGGCCGGCGGCGGCGGCGGAGTCGGCGGCAGGTAGCGGACGACCACTATGCGGCGGTCCGGAACCCATTGAACGTAAGCCCCCATGCCTTCCGAAATGACGCGGACGGGCACGACGACGTGACCTTGATAGATTTCCGGCGGAACGTCCAGCGGACGGGTCTCGCCGTTGATGACCACTTCAGGTTTACCAACCGTTACCTTTACGTCCGCGCCGGGCTTGGTGACGTCTACCGTCTTGGAGCCGGGGTTGTACGAAACGGTCGCGCCCATTTGTTCGAACATCGAACGCAACGGTATGAGGATGGTGCCACCGCGGACCAGCGCCGCCAGGACGCGGCCTTGCTTGAGCCGGTCGGGTTTGGCGTAGACGTGGTGGTCGTTGAAGAGGATCGGGATTTGTCCGGACGGCGGGGAACCGAAGTTCGCCGGCGGTGTGTTTGCCGCTGGTGCCGCCGGGGCAGGAGCTGCCGGCGCCGGGGAAGCCATCGGCGTCGCCGATGCTTCCATGGAGGGTGCCGTTGTGGGTTCCATGGAGCCCGCGGGTGCCGGGGAAGCCGGTGCGCTCGCTGCCGGAGACGGTGCAGCCGTTGCCTGGGCAATCGCGTTGAGTCCAATGTTGCCATGCGATGCCGAGGACGGAGCTGCGACCGCGCTAAGTCCCATGCCGACCGCTAAAACGGCGGCAAGGACTCCGGTGCTCAGTCGTATCAAGTTATCCTCCTAGCTAGAATGAAACCTTGGCTTTGCAGGGAGCTCGTTTTTACGTGAGCCTGCGGCAAACCAAGCGTTATGCCGCAGATACCCGAAAGCAAGCGGAGCTAATCCTTCGTGGACCAGGTTGCCCCCCCTGCAGAATAATGCAGGCGGGCATCTCCGTTCGTCTATAAAGGTAGCGTTAAGCGAGCTTCTCTTCAAGCTTTGCCAGGAATTTTGCTCTTTCCATTATGTAGCGCTCGTGGGTGCCTTCGGCGACGGCCTCCTGCTCGTCGAAGACTTGAACGGCGAAGCTGATGCGCGGGCCGTCCACCAGCACGACTTCGACTTCGGTGCGCACGATAAAGCCGACCGGAACGGGTTTGTGATGCTCGAGGTCGATGTGCGTGCCCAGCGTTATTTGTCCTTGCTCGAGCAACGGAGAAACGCATGCCATGGCCGCGTCTTCGATCAGCTGGACGAGCATGGGCGTCGAGAGCACGTCCACGCCCTTGTTGCCGGCCTTCTCCGCGGTCATCCACTCCTCGACGCGAGTTTGCCTGCTGAAGGTTCGTCCGATGTCCGGTTTGGCGCGCATGGCCCGTGAACAATACAACGCGCTCGTCGCGCCTTCCCGGGCGGGTTTTAAGGTTTGCGCGGTAGTAAGTGAATCAAAAGGCCGCCGGGGACTGTATACTCGGTGAGTTCGGTTACCTTCAAGAGGAGTTACATGCAGTATAACCGGTATGCGGGCGCGCTCGCCGTCGCTTTGCTTTTGACGGGCTGCGGCAAGCCGCAGCAGCAGCGCGGGCCGATGGCGCTCGACGTGGAGGTGGCGCAGGCGCAACGGCGCGATATCGCGACGTATCTGACGCTGGACGGCCAAGTTGCTCCGCTGCAAGACTCCACGCTCTCCTTTCAGCAATCCGGACCCATCACCGCGATCTACGTCAATCAAGGCGACCGCGTGAGCGCCGGGGAGCTGCTCGCAAAGATCGACGATTCAAACCTGCGCGCCCAGCTTTCGGCCGCGGAGGCGCAGATAGCGCAAAGCTCCGCGCAGGCGCAGTCGTCCGCGTTGAACGTGCCCATCACCCAGGCCAACACGTCACAGGCCGTAGCGTCGGCCAAAGCGGCGCTCGCGAACGCCAAG
The DNA here is from genome assembly GCA_963777315.1 of Vulcanimicrobiota bacterium. Taxonomy (GTDB): domain Bacteria; phylum Vulcanimicrobiota; class Vulcanimicrobiia; order Vulcanimicrobiales; family Vulcanimicrobiaceae; genus CAVYEM01. The sequence continues at coordinate 193,930 of CAVZQC010000001.1, read as the reverse complement.
CTGACGTACGACCAGGACGCGCAGCTGTACAAACAAGGATACGTTTCGCAATCGCAGATGGAGCAGGCCCGTTCGCAATACGTGGCGGCGCAGTCCGCCTACCAGACCGCGCTTTCCAATCAGGGCACCACCGGCGTACAGAGCTCGCAGGCGCAAGCGGCGCGGCAAGCCGTCAACGCTGCGCGCGCTCAGGCCAATATTCTGCGCACCCAGATCGGGCAAACTGCGCTGTACTCGCCGTTCGAGGGCGTGGTGACCGCGCGCCTGGCGGATCCTGGCGCGATGGCGACGCCGGGCACGCCGGTGCTGCGCGTGTCGCAAGTCAATGCCGTGTGGGTCAACGTGAACGTTCCGGACGACGACCTGTCCTACGTGCACGCGGGCACGCGGGTGACGTTCACCTCTTCGCAGCTGGGGGCGCGCACGTTCACCGGTTCGATCAACACCGTCAACGCGGTACCGACGCAAGGCACCCTCTCGTACCAAGCCCGCATCCGGCAGCCCAACCCCGATGCGTCGCTGCGCGGCGGAATGCTCGTGAGCGTCACCGTTCAAAAAGAGCACCACAAGAACGTCATCGTCGTTCCGCGCCAAGCGGTCGCGCAAACCGATCAGGGCGCAAACGTTTTTATCGTGACCGGCCATTCGAACGGCTCGGCGCAGGGAAAGGCACAGGAGGTTCCGGTGCAGCTCGGCGTGCAGACCGATACGCTGAGCGAAGTGCATAGCCCGCGGATCACCGCCGGAACGCTGGTGATTACCACGCGGCCGGACGCGCTGCAGAACGGAAGCGCCGTGGCGATTGCCGGAAGCCCGCGCGGGCAATAGCGGTGATTGAAGCGATACTTTTAGCGGCGGCGCTGGCCGCGCCCACGCCGGCGCCCACCGGCGCGCCCATGCCGGTGCCGCGCGCTGCGGCAGGCGTTCCGCAGAACGTCGACTTGCAGCAAGCGATCGACGTCGCCGTGGCAAAATCGCCCGTGCTGGCCGCGGCGCGCGCGAATTACCGGCTCACGCAGATACCCGTAGAGCTCGCGCGCACGGCAATATTCCCCAACATCAGCGCTACCGCTACGATCAACCACTCCACCAGCGGCTCGTCGTTCAACAACACGAACGGCACCGGGGGCACGGGCAGCGGCAATTCCCGCGCGGGATTAGGCAACTCGTTCACGAGCAAAGGGATCAACGCGCAGCTGCGCCAGTTGATTTTCGACGGCGGCAAGACGATCGCGCAGATTCATCAAGCTCGCGCCAACGCGGTGGCTGGCGCGGACACGTACGAACGTGATCTCGAAACGCTCGCTTTCAACGTTTCGCAGGCATACTTTGCAGCGCTGCAGGCGCAGGCAACCACGCAAGTGGACGAGCAGCTCGTCAAGCTCAATCAAGCCAACGAAGCACTGGTCGCCGCGCAAGTGCGCACGGGCGTCGCGCCGCGAGTCGATCTCGTCACGGCGCACGTGCCCACGGTGCAGGCGCAGGTCGCGCTGATCCAAGCGCAAGGGCAGCGTTCCGCTTCGCTCGGCGCGTTCGCCAACTCGATGGGCCTGGACGCCAACACGCTGGTGCTTCCGATCAACAACACGCCGGCTAATCCCGCCCAAACGATGGTCAAGGTGCTTCCGTACGACGAAGCCCTCTCGCGCGCGCTCGCGCTTCGGCCGGATTATCTGTCCGCGCAGAGCGCGGTGCTCGCAGCGCAATACAACGTGCAGGCTCAGCACGCCGGATACTATCCCACCATCAACGGCAGCGCATCGTACGGCACCAATTCGACGACTGCAGCCGGCACCGATTTTCAGTCCAGCGGCTCGGTGGGTTTGACGTTGAGCGTTCCACTGTACGATCAGGGCATCACGCGCGCGCAAACCGAACAGGCGCAGGCGCAGCTCGATCTCGCCGGCGCGCAGTTGGCGCAAAGCAAGCTCGGCGTCGAGCTGAACGTGCAGCAGGCTTTGGTGGGGCTGATCTCCGATCAGGCCGCCGTGACGCAGACTCAGGCCGCATTGGCCGCCGCTCAGGAAAGCTTGCGCGCGACGCAGGCGCAATACCGCGCCGGCGTTACGACGCTGTTTTCGTTGTTGCAGGCGCAAACGAATCTGACGACGGCCGAAACCAGCGAACTGACCGCGGTGTACACGCTGCGTCAATCCGAACAGACCTACGTGTATGCGCTGGGCGAAAGCTCGATCAACCCGACCTCGCCATAGGACCGCCAACGCCGAAAGCGCCCAAAAGCGGGGTGCGAGAACCGTGCGGGGATTTTTTCACGGGCCTGCTAACTAATAGCGGCTCATGAACAGTCGCCTTGGGGCCGCGCTGGCCGCCGCCGTCATGCTGGCCGCGTGCACCAAACAAGGCGGCGCGTCGGGCGGCGGAAACGCGTGGACTCACCCCGGCGTCCTGCGGTTTGCCGAAAACGCCGAACCGTCGTCGCTCAATCCGATGCTCAACGCGTCGGCGATCACCGGCGACTTGTCGATGTTCATCTATTCGTACGCCGTGCGCTACAACGACAAGGCGCAGCCGGTTCCCGATGCGCTCTCGGAGATTCCCACGGTTGAGAACGGCGACGTGAGCAAAGACGGCCGCACGCTCAAATACAAGCTGCGGCATAACGTCACGTGGCAGGACGGTCAGCCGCTCACGTGCCGGGACTTGCGTTTTACGTGGCAAGCCGTCATGAACACGCACAACAACGTCGTCACGACCGACGGCTATAAAGACATCAACGACATCGACTGCAGCGATCCGTACGTTGCGGTCATTCACATGAAACGCATGTACGCGCCATATCTGCAGCAGCTGTGGGGCGTGAACGGAAACGCGGCGATCCTGCCCGAACATTTGCTGGCGAAGTACAACGACGACAAAGGCTCCTTCAACAGCGCGCCCTATCAGTCGATGCCCATCGGCAGCGGTCCGTTCAAGGTTCTGCAGTGGCAGCGCGGCAGCGAGATACGCTTGGAGGCAAACCCGCGCTATTTCTTGGGCAAGCCCAAGCTCAAGGAAATCGTGTTCCGTTACATGCCCGACGAAAACACGATGGTTACCGCGCTGCAGACGCACGAGATCGACCTGCTCGCGCGCGGAACGGGCCTGAGCTGGCCGAGGTACGTGCAGATCAGCGGGCCGGGCTCGGGCCTTAGGGCAGTCCGCGTCGATAGCTTTCTGTACACGCACATCGACTTCAACTTGCGTCGCCCGTTGTTCGCGGATCGCAGCGTCCGGGTGGCCCTGGCGTACGCGACGAACCGTCAGGAGCTGGTCGACAAAGTGATGCACGGTTCGGCGGTGGCGGCGCAGACCGACCAATCGCCGCAGCTCTCCTGGGCGTACACGAATGCATTCGAACATCATGAGTTCGATCCGGCCAAAGCCTCGCAGATCTTGCAGGCGGATGGATGGACCCGCGGCCGCGACGGCATCCGCGTCAAAGACGGCCGGCGCCTATCCTTCGACCTCACGTGCATTGCGGAGGCCAACTACGCACGCCAGATCCAAACGCTGCTGCAGCGGCAATGGCACGAGATCGGCGCGGAAGCGATCGTGAAAAACGTGCCTTCGCAACTGATGTTTCAAAACGGCACGACGGGTACGCTGCAGGGCGGCCACTACGATGCCGCACTTTACAGCTGGAGCGCATCGGCCGATCCCGACGACTCGGCGATCTATTCGGCGGACAACCTTGCCCCGCACGGGCAAAACGCCTTGTTTTGGACGAACGCCGTCGCAACGGCGGCAATGAACGACGCATTGCAAACGCTCGACCGAAACCGGCGCAGGCGCGACTACGCAATCGTTCAGCAGCAGATGGCCAAGGACGTTCCGAGCATCATTCTGTTCTTTTGGAAAGAGCCGTACGTCTACAACACCGATCTGAAGAACTTTCTTCCCTCGCCGGTGATATCGGCGTTCTGGAATCCGTGGGAGTATTCGATATGAGACGCATCCTCGGACTGGCTTTGGCCGTCGCGTTCGCGTTCGCCGCGTGTTCCAAACAAGGCGGCGGCGGTACGCAGGAGCGGTTCAATTCGTGGACGCGCCCGCACGTGCTGCGCTACGCGACCGCCGAAGACGTCTCATCGCTCAATCCGCTGCTGATCCAACAAACCACGCTCGGCATGATGTCCTCGCTGACCATGGCGTGGCTGGTGAAGTGGGATCGCAACAACCATCCTTTCCCCGAACTGGCGACGCAGGTGCCGTCAATGCAGAACGGCGGCGTGAGCCGCGACGGTCTGACCATCACGTATCATCTGCGCAAGGGCGTGAAATGGTCCGACGGGGCGCCGTTTACGGCCGACGACGTCGTGTGGACGTATCACGCCGTCATGAACCCGGCCAACAATATCGTCAGCCGCGCGGGCTGGGATAGAATCACCACGGCAGCCGAGCCCGACAAGTACACAGTGGTTTTCCACCTCGGCAAACCGTACTCACCGTTCGTCACGACGTTTTTCTCCAGCGGCGGCGCCAATCCGTGCGTACTGCCCAAGCACCTGCTGGCGCAATATCCGAACATCAACCACGTCGCGTACAACTCTTTGCCGATCGGCATCGGGCCGTTCAAGTACAAGGCTTGGGAACGTGCGCAGCGCGTCGTAATGGTGCCCAATCCGCTGTATTGGCGTGGCATGCCCAAGCTCAAGGAAATCGATTTCGACATCATCCCCGATCGCAATACGGTGATGACGTCGCTGCAAGCGCACGTACTGGATTTGTGGTACCCGGTCCCCGGCAGTTACTACATCGGACAGCACCTCAACACGCTCCCGGGTTTCACGGCCATACTTCAGCCGGCCTATTACACGGCGTACATGGAATTCAACGTTCAACGACCCGCCATGCGCGATGCCGCTGTGCGGCATGCGCTCGAACAAGCGATGGACCGCCGCACGATCATTCAAAAGATCCGGTTCGGTGCGAATTACCTTCAGGAACAGCCGGCTCCCCACACGTCACCCTACTGGCAGCCCGGCATTGCGCTCGTGCCCTTCGACATTGCCGCAGCGAACCGGACGTTGGATGCCGCAGGCTGGAAACGCGGTCCGGACGGCGTTCGCGCAAAGCAGGGGCAAAAACTCAATTTGGAATTTGCTACGTCGATCGGCACCCCCGACACGGATCGCATGATCGAACTGGTACGTCAATGGTGGAAGCAGATCGGCGTCGGTCTCGTCGTCAAGCATTATCCGGCCAACCTGTACTTCGACACGTATCAAGCCGGCGGCATACTGTACAACGGAAAATGGGACGTCGCTTTGGTCAACTGGGGCGACGACCCGATAGGCGACTTCTCCAATCTCTACGCCTGCGATCAGATCCCGCCCAACGGGCAGAACGTCGTCAGATGGTGCAATCCCACTGCCAATAAAGCGATGCACGACCTGTTCGCCCACTACGATCAAGCGCAGCGAAACCAGGACGTGGCAATCGTCGAACGCCAATTGCAAAAGGACACGCCGGCGGTCGTGATCTATGGCTCGGAAGACATCTTCTTTTTCAATAAAGATCTGCGCGGCTTTCACCCCGGCGCAGTTACGCAATTCGACGAGATGATGAACGTCGACATTTGATCGCCGCGGTCGGGGCGCCGAAGGCACGCGGCCAGCGCAAGCAGCGCGCAGCCCCCAAGCGACCCGCAGCGCAGGATAGCGCAAAACGGATTGCGCGCCAGCAGACCGGCCGCGATCTGCTCGGCGCTCCAAACCTGCGCGGCGTTGCCGTGCAGAACCGTCGCAGGTAATGCTCGCATTGCGTCCGGCCAAACCGGCGCGGGATGCGCGTAGGCGAACGCGCCTGCGATGCCGACGAGAGCCAGAACCGCGGCGGGCGCTGCCAATGCGCGCGCGTGGAGATCGTTTCGCAGCGCAAACAGCGCGATACCGGCGGCGCCGACGAGCAGCAGCGTCTGCGGCATACCATCGGGGCGCTGCGCGAGACCCAACCAGTCCGTGGCGCACAATAAGGCGCCGCCTGCAGCCAGCGGCCACACGCGCGCGCTGCAGCGCATGGTGAAGTACAGCGCCGGCAGAAAAGCGATCAGCAGATCGTGCTCGTGAAAGAACGGCATCGCCGCCGGCACGAGCGCACAGGTAGCGCAAAAGCGAGCGGCGCTATCGCGCAGTTTGAGCATGAAGAGTACCCACAGCGCAATTGCGCACGCACTGACGGCAATTCCGACGGTCGCTGCGGCGGCCGGTGACGCGCCGAAACCATAGGCGACCGCAGCGGGCGTTATTTGAATGAGCGCAAAGCGCTCGGCGAGTTCGTGCGCGCGCAGAACCGCCAGGTAACGCAGACAACCTTGCGGCCCGGCCACGATAAGGCACGCCGACGCGAACGCGGCGATGCCGGCGACGAAAGCGATCGCGCCCGCACGGCGCGGCACTTGCGATGCAAGCGTCAGCGCGATGTTGGGCTGCGCCCAGGCAAAGATTCCGGCGGGCGCCCACAGCAGCGCCAGCGCCGCACAGGCGAACGACGGCAACGCGATTTGGCCCAGCGCAACAGCGCTCGTGATCGGACCGAAGCCCAGCGCGGCGACTGCAACCGCAGCAAACGAGAACGGCGCAATCCGTATCCTGCACAAGCCCAGCGCAACGAGCACGAGGGCGGCAACGCAGGGCACGAGCAGCGCGCGCCACGCAAGGTTGGCCGCTGCGAACGGCAAGCGCGCGACCGCGCTCCACAACGGCAGTATGGCGGGCGGCCCGACGAACGGCAGCAGCTCGTAGCGTGCGGGCTGCACGCCGGCCAGGACTTTTTCGTACCGCCAAATTGCCGCGCCGTACGGATCTTCGCCCGCGCGCCAAGCAGCACCGGCGGCGTAATAGGCTTCGAAATCGCGCATCGGCGGTCCCGGCGTTTGGTGCGGACGCGCAAATAGTAACGCGGCAGCTGCCGCAGCGCCCGCGATTACCAGCAAAACCCAGCGCGTCACAGCCGCAAACCGCTCCCGTGGGGAACCTGCACGTGCGAGATCGTCATCAGATAGAAGAGCGCGAACAGCGTGACCAGGTACCACAGTCCTACCCGCACGCGCCCCGCGCGCGACATCGTCGCGTAGCGCGGATCCACGTAACCTCGCCAGCCGGCGATCGCGCTGGGCAGCGCGAGCAGACCGAAGATGATGATGAAAAAGAACGGAACGTGCAGTGCAATCGACAGTCCGAGAAAGGCGGCAAACCCGAACACCCAGAGAATCGGGGATAGCGCTCCGGCAATGCGGCCGCCGTCGAACGGCAGCGCCGGAATCATGTTGAACAGGTTGATGAAGGCACCGACGTTGGCAGCCATGTACCAGAACTGATCGTGGGTTTGATGGCCGTACGCCAGGCACACCGCGGAAACGCCCAGTCCGGTCAGCGGGCCCGCCAACGCGATATATGCGTCGTGTTCGAGCGACTGCGGCACGCCACCCATGGTGTATGCGCCCATGAACGGCACGAACATCGGCAGCCTTGCGGGCAGCCCGTAGTTGCGAATGGTAACGTAATGCCCCATCTCGTGCGCGAGGATCATCAAGACGAATACGAGCGCAAACTTCCAGCCCCAGAATAGCGCGTAAAATACCAGCGAAATAAGGAACGATCCGCCGTACGACAGCACCTTGAGCAGCACGAACGCCCATTTGAAGTTCAGCAAAACGAGCAGCAGCGTCTTGAACTTGGCAAGCAGCACCGCGATGCCGATGCCGGCCGCGCCCAGGCCTTTAGCGGCAGTATTTTGCGCTCGCTGCTCGCGCGGCTGCGCGTCGCCTTGCGCTACGTCGTATTGCTTGTCGTCCGGACGTTCGGCCCAGCCGCTCTTCGGGCCGTCGGGTTTGTGCGGCGAGTTCACGCTTCTCCGTTCTCATATCGCTGCGCAAGCTCTTACCGGTACGCTCAATGCGGTGCTGTAGTCGGCCGCCCCGGCTAAGGGCATGCTTCGGGGCGCGCTCCGACATTTTTGGCCCTGCCACGGATGGCAGCTTCCAGGCTTGCTGTGCCAAAAATGCGGGCGAGCGGAAAATCCACAGGAAGTGGATTTTCCAGTGGCGACCTGGAGCGTGCCCTTAGCCGGGGCGGCCGACTACAGCACCGAACGCAGCCGTTTGTGAAGCGCATCGTCATCCTGGGCGGCGGATTTGCCGCCATAGCAGTCGCTCATCGGTTGGAGAAGCGATTGCGCGATAGTCAAGCGCAGCTCGTGCTGATCAGCCGTGAGAACTTCTCGCTGTTCACGCCGATGCTGCCGGAAGTCAGTTCGGGCGCGCTGGACGTTCGTCACATCGTCACGCCGATTCGAGCGCAGCTCAGCCGCACGCAGTTCATCCTGGCGGACGTCACCGGCATCGACGTGCAGGGGCGTATGGTGCGCTATACGCACACGCTCACCGGCGACCGCCTGGAGATGCCGTACGATCAGCTGGTGATATCCATCGGCGCGGCGACGTCGACGTTCGGATTGCCCGGCGTGGCCGAGCGCGTCTTTGCGCTTAAAACGCTCGAGGATGCCGGCACGCTGCGCAATCGCTTCATCTGGCTGCTCGAACTGGCCGACACGACGCAGCAGGACGACGAGCGCAAGCGGCTGCTCACGCTGGTCGTCGTCGGGGGCGGATTTACGGGAGTGGAAACGGCCGGAGAAATGGTGGAGCTGTTCCGCAGCGTCGGGCGGTTTTACAAAAACGTTCGCAAAGACGACATCCGCATCGTCCTGATCGAAGGCGGCAAGACGCTGCTGCCCGGTTTGCCCGCGCGCATGGGCGAGTATTCCCTGCACGATTTGCGGCGTCGCGGCGTGAGCGTCATTACGGGCGACGGCGTGAAAATGGCGGACGACGACGGCTTAACGCTGCAAAGCGGCAAGCGCGTCGAAACGCGCACGATCGTATGGAGTGCCGGCGTGCGCGCGCGAACGCTCGACGGCAGCGGCGAGCTGCCGCGCGGGAAGAACGGTACGATTGCGGTGCAGGCGGACATGAGCGTCGCCGGGCATCCCGGAGTTTGGGCGATCGGCGATTGCGCCGCCATTCCGAACGGCGAAGGCGGCTTTTATCCGCCGACCGCGCAGCACGCCATTCGCGAGGGCCCGGTGCTCGCGGACAACATCGTTGCCGCGTTGGGCGGCAAGCCGACGCGCCCGTTCCGGTACAAATCGCTGGGGATGATGGCCTCGCTGGGAGCGCGTAAAGCCGTTGCCGAGTTGCCGGGTAACCGCGTACTGACGGGATTTGCCGCATGGTTTTTGTGGCGCACGTATTACCTTTTGCGCTTGCCGGGATTGGAACGGAAATTGCGCGTGGCGTTCGACTGGACGCTGGAGCTTGCGTTCCCGCGCGACATCTCGGAACTGCGCGTCTATAGCCGGCGCGCGCAGTCCAGCGCGGCGTCCGATGCAGGACTGCCCGCGCGCGAGGAGGTTATGCTCAGGAACCTGTGAAGAGGTTTTTGCCAAGCTATGGAATTCCGCGAGCCCATCGAGCGACTCATCCGCGATCCGCGCGAATTTACCGCGCAGCTGAACTTTCCGGATCCGTCGCAGATACGCATTTACGACGAAACGCTTCGCGACGGCGAGCAGATGCCCGGCGTGTGCTTTACTCCGGAGCAGAAGTACCGTATCGCGCAGCGCTTGGCCGACATCGGCGTGCACGTCATGAGCGTCGGTTTTCCGGCCGCGTCCGCGGGCGACCGCAAGACGCTGCAGCTGGTGATGGAGGCAAAACGCCGCGGCGAACTGGGTGAAGTCGAGATCGTCGTGATGTGCCGGAGCAATCCGAAAGACATCGACGTCACGATCGCCACGTTGGATGAGGTCGACGTGTCGCCGTCCGAGGTCACGTTCTTCATTTTCACCAGCGGCAGCGATCTGCACTTAAAGTACAAGATCGGAAAGACGCTCCTCAAACTCGAGGGCCGCGCCGAAAGCGAATGGCTGGACCTTCCGCTGGAGTTCTATCGCGCCGCCAACATCAAACTGCAGTGCGACGCGATCCGGTACGCGCGCGAGCGGGGCGTGACCCGCGTCGAGTTCGGAGCCGAAGACGGAAGCCGAGGCGACGTCGACTACTTCATTCGCTATTTCAAGGAATCGCTTGCGGCGGGGGGAGACCGGCCTGCATGGCCGGACACCGTCGGCTGCCTGACGCCCGAGGCGGCAAAGTGGTACTGCTCGCGCATCGTGCGCGCCATGCCCAAGGGTCTGCCGATGGTCTGCCATTTTCACAACGATTACGGGCTTGGGACGATCAACGCCATAACGGCGGTATCATGCGGCTTTACGGTCGTTTCCGTTACGGCCAACGGATACGGCGAGCGGGCAGGCAACGTGAAGCTGCATGAATTCGTGACGGCGCTGCGCGTTCTCTACGGCGTTGAGATTCCCGGATTCAAGTACGAAGCGCTGCGCGATTTGGCGCGCTTCATGGAACGCATGACCGGCATTCCCATGCAGCAGCACGAGCCCATCGTCGGCTCGAAAGTGTTCGCGCACGAATCGGGCATACACACGCATGCCATGCTCATCGACCGGCGCATGTACGAAGCGGTGCCGGCGGCGATGGTAGGCGGCCGGACGTCGTGGATTTTCGGAAAGCACTCGGGCGTCGCGCTCGTCGAAGACACGCTGCGCAAGCACGCGGGGCAGCTGGCTTCGCACGGCGTCGAAGTGACTGCGCAGCTCTCGCACGACGTTACCGAAGAGATCAAACGCCTGCGCGAAGAGCGAGCTGCAAGCAGCAAGAGCGAAGAAACGATCGCGCTTTACGAAGACGCGATGCGCCGTCTGTCGATCGGGGAGGACGAAGTCGTCGACATCGCGGTTGCGCTCGGTCAATCCAAAGCCGCTGCAGCCGGTTAATCGCTCTTGAATCCGAGCCGCACCATCTTGGCGGTACTGGCCGGGTACCTCGCGCTGATCGTGCTCGAGCTCGTCGGCGCCGCAATGCTGAGTGCTGCAATGCACGGGCGGATGGGGCCGCAGGCCATCATCGGCGGCGAAATCGTCGCCTTGGCTGCGGGCATCGTCGCCGGTGCGGTTACTGCGCGGTTGGCGCCCTCACGTCCCTTGAGCCATGCTACCGCCCTGGGCTTTGCCATTGCGTCCGCTACGGCGCTGGCGGCCGCGATCTCCAAACCTCCGCCGCATCAGCCCTTTCCCAGCTGGTATCCGTACGCGGCTGCACTGCTCGGCGGCGTCGGCGCGTTCGTGGGCGGAGCGCTTGCGAGCAGCGCGCGGCCGGCGCGCCCCGACGTCTGATCGAGTAACCGGCGGGCCATCTCGAGGTCGGGTTCGGCTTTTCCGTAGGGCGGGACGTACAGCGTGGACAGCGGAGTGATATTCGCGTTTGCCAACTCCGCGAGCGCGACATGCTCGATGTGCGGTTCGCAGCAGGCGTATCGTGGAGCTTCGTACACCGTTACGGTGTGCTCGGCGGGATAATCCCGGCGCAAGACCTCCACCAACGTGACAACTCCGGCCCGGTTCCAGAGAGTGAAGCTGTCGAAATGGCCCATCTCCGCGATGATGCCGATTTGCCAGAGCAGCAGCGAACACCGGCAGTCGAAACGGCGGCCGTACAGCAGAAAATCCGTCGCCTCGAAGCTTTGGCATCCCGTCGACGACGGATCGATGCCGAGATCGGCAAATAGACACGCATCGGCCGATATGGCAGGCAGCATTTGGGCGCGGTGTCCTGCAGCTCGGGCGCGTCGAATCGCCTCGTGCGTGGGGTACGCGAAAACGCCGGGATGGCCGTAGCTGACAAAGCAAACGTCTTGTCCTGCGAATACGGATTCGAGCACCCGATCGATCGTTTCTTCGTACGTGATGCCGCGATCTTTGCCCTCGGCGTACAATCCGTTGAGCGAGTGCGCGTTGGCATTGATTTGGCGGATCCAGACCGCCGTCAGCGCGTCGGCCGAAACGAAATAGACGATATCCGCCGCTTCGATGCATGCTGCAGCCTGGGGCGAGGTCTGCGAGACGACTTGAATACCGGTGCCGACCACGCTGAGCGACCCGGCGGGCACGCCGGCTGCTTCCTACTGCTTCGGAGGGTGCGGTATCGGAATAGTCATCTTACACTGCACGTTATTGTACGCAGCGTTAACTTGCGCATGGACCGACATTTCGCTCTGCATCGCCTCGCCCAACCGGTTGGCGTCGCCGCTGAGCACGAGCTCTTGCTGTTGCTCGTCCAGGCCTGCAGCAGTCATGGACTGCTTGGCGGACGCGTGGGACGTTTTGAATTTCTCAGCCTCTTGGCGATCGCGTGCCAGACGCAGAACGTAGTCGGTAACGGGTGTCGCCATCAGTGTTCTCCCTGTAAGCGGCCAAACAAGCGCTCTATAGCGCGGAAAAAAGGAGCAGGCAAGAGAAGCTCAGGTTACAATGCCGCGTGCGGCTACCCAGCTCAAAAGTTCGGCGCGTACCCGTACCCTTCCCACGGGCACGGTGACGTTTTTATTTACCGACATCGAAGGCAGCACGCTGCGCTGGGAAGCGCACGGCCGTGAGATGGGCGCGGCACTCGAGCGTCACAATGCCATCATGGATTCGGCGGTGGCGGCGCACGCAGGCATCGTATTCAAAAAACTCGGTGACGGGTGCTGCGCGGTTTTCGATCGAGCCAAGAACGCCGTCGACGCGGCATTAGAAGCTCAGCGCCGCTTGGCGCAGGAGGATTTCAGCGCCGTAAGCGGCGTGCGCGTGCGTATGGCCGTTCATACCGGTGAAACCGAGGAACGGGACGGCGATTATTTCGGTCCTGCGGTCAACCGCGTCGCTCGGCTGATGGGCCTTGCGCAGGGCGGCCAGGTGCTGCTCACGTCCGTGACTGCGGACATGGTCGAGCGTCATCTGGGCGCGCATGTCAGCGTTCGGGAACTGGGGTATTTCACGCTGCGCGACGTCGCCGCGCCCGAACGCGTGTTTCAATTGTGCGCTCCGGAGCTGCGAGATGAATTTGCGCTGTCCCCGCTTTCGCAGCCCTCGCGCAACAATTTGCCCACGCAGCTCACGCGGCTGGTGGGACGCGACGAAGAAGTCGCGGCGCTCATGGCATGCGTGCAGAACAATCGGCTCGTCACGATTGCCGGCAGCGGGGGCATCGGCAAGACCCGCATCGCGGTATGCGTGGGGTCGCAGATGCTGCAGACGTTTCCCGACGGCGTGTGGCTGGTGGAGCTGGCGCCGATCACCGTCGACCAGTTCGTCCCCAATGCGGTCGCAGCCGCTCTGGGGATTCACGAATCGCCGGATCGCTCGCTCAATGCGTCGATCGCCGCCGCGCTGTCGGCGCGTTCCACGCTGTTGATATTCGACAACTGCGAGCACCTTATTGAAGCGGTGGCCGAGTTTTGCCGTGAGCTGCTGCGTGCTTCGAACGGCCTGCACGTCCTCGCCACGTCCCGCCAAGCGCTCGGACTGGCCGGCGAACAGGTGTACCGCGTCCCACCGCTGACGTACCCGCCCCGAGGCTCGGCCGTAACGGCGCAGGATGCGCTGCAGTACAGCGCGGTTGCGCTGTTCGCCGAGCGCGCCGCTGCGGTCCGTCAAAATTTTGTATTGACGCAAGAAACCGCACCCATCGTCGGCGACATTTGCCGGCGGCTGGACGGCATCGCGCTGGCAATCGAACTCGCTGCGGCGCGCATCGGAGTTTTGAGCGTCGCGCGTCTGAGCGACGGACTTACCGAGCGGTTTCGTTTGCTCACACGCGGAAGCCGCGACGATTTGCCGCATCATCAAACGCTGCGCGCGCTCATCGATTGGAGTTACAACTCGCTCGACGAGCGCGAAAAAGCGCTCTTCCGGCACGTCGGCGTATTCGCGGGCGGATTTTCGTGGGACGCCGCAGCTGCGACGTGCGGGCAGAATTGCGGCGACGCGCTCGAAGTGCTCGATCTGCTCGCGTCACTGGCGGCAAAATCGCTCGTGGTCGCGCACACCGAGGGCAGCCACGAGAGATACGATCTGCTCGAATCCAGTCGCGAATACGCGTTGGAGAAGCTGGCGGAAAACGGCGAACGCCAGCTCGCGGCGCGCAAACACGCGGAGTTCTTTCGCGACTTTGCGCAAAAGGGCGACCAAGAGACGGCGATGCCGCAGTATCAGTGGTTTGCGCAGCTCGCGCGCGAGCACGAAAACGTGCGGGCGGCGTTGCTGTGGGCGCTGGATGCGCGCAACGATCCCGTGCTGGGCGGCACCATCGCCGGGTCGCTCGAGCGTTTTTGGTTCGACGCCGGCCACCTGGGCGAAGGGCTCTATTGGATCGAATGCGGGCTGGCGGCGCTCGACGAAGCGCTCGAACCCGGTGTTGCGGCGCGTTTGCATTTGGCCCGAGCGGTTCTCTTGCAGGCTGCCAAGAAGCTGGAGGCAGCCGAACGCGCTTGCGAGCTCTACGAGGCCGTTAGCGATCGTCGCGGATTAGGATATGCGCTGCGCCAGCGGGCGTTGGCGCTGCGTCGCGCGCGCAGGTGGACCGCGGCCGAGACGGCGGCGCGCCGGGCCGCAACGCTGCTGCAGGAGGCCGGCGACGTTTCCGGATTTGCAGTGGCCTCGAACACGCTGGGCTCGATCGTTGCGGGCAGCGGTCAGATCGAAGATGCCCGCGCGATTCATCGCCAAGCGCTGGACGCGGCGCTCAGCCACGGCGGCGAATATGCGATCGGTCAGACGCATGCGTACTTGGCGGACTTGGAGTTTCAATGCGGCGACTACAAGGGCGCGGTCCGGCACGCGTTGGAAGCGCTGCTGCCCTCGCAAAACGCGGGCGCCGCGCGGTTGGCTGCGAACCTTCGCTGCAATCTGGCGATCTACCGCATAGCGCAGGGCGAGCGCGCGCAAGGCGCCGACGATGCAGTCGCTGCGATCGGTATGCTTGCCGGCACGCAGGACAGCTATCAGACCGCCATCGCACTTCAGCACGTCGCCCTAGCGCAAGCGCTGGAGGGTGACGCGCGCCTGGCCGCGCGTCTGTGCGCATACGTGGACGCGTATTTCGACTCGAGTGCCGTCGAACGCGAAGCGACCGAGGCATGGGGACGGCAAAGCATCGAGCGCGAGCTCGCGGCAAAGCTGACGCCGTCCGAGCGCGATGCGTGCGCGAGCGAAGGTGCCGCATGGAGCGAACAGCGCGCGGTGCAGGAAGCACTGGGCACAAGACCTGCCCGCGCGTGAGCGTCTTCGAGCATTTTCGCCGGATCTACGAACCGGGTTTGGGCAAGCTCGAGGACGTGCGCGAAGTGAGCGCATCGCACGATGGGCGTTACGTCGCGCTGGCCGGCTCCGTCTACGAGCAGCTCGGCGGCGTTGCAGCATCGCGAATCGGCGTGTTCGACACCGCCGCCTGCGCGCTGTCTCTGCTCGAAAGCGGCGGCAACGATATCGGGCCGCGTTGGTCGCCGTCCGGCCAACTCGCCTTTCTTTCCGATCGAGGCAGTCCGGGGCGGTTCCGGTTGTACGTCGCCGATACGAACGGAATGATTCGTCCTGAGGCTTCCGAAGTGCCGGGATCGGCCGAATCGCTCAGCTGGTCGCCCGACGGTGCTCGAATTCTCCTGCGAACGGCCGTTACGGCTTCGCGCAACGAGCACCCGGAGTGGTTTCCCAAAACGGAACCGCCGAATGCCTGCACGCAGTGGCGGCGCATTTTCGCGTACGTGGTAGCCGATGGCTGCGTCCAAGCGATCCACCCGCACGCCCTGACGTTTTGGGAAGCGGTCTGGTGCGGAAACGACGCCGTCGCCGCGATCGTATCCGACGACCCGCGTGAAGGCGCTTGGCACGAAACGCGGCTGGTTCATCTACCGCTGTCCGCGGACGCGTGCCGGACGATCTACCGGCCGGAATACGAGCTCGGCCTACCGGCTGCCACGCCCGACGGTGCGTTCGTTGCAGTGGTGGAGGCGTGCTGCAGCGACCGCGGGCTGGTCGCCGGAGACGTGCAGCTCTTCGAACGCGGGCGCGCTTGGCAAAGGCGCGCCGTCGATACGCACGGCGTCGACGTGACGTTTCTGCAAGCCGCCGGCAACGGGGAATTCGATTTTGCCGGCCTTTGCGATTTCGAAGTGGCAGCCGGAGTAATCCACACCTCCAGTGCGCGCGCGCGCATCGCGCGTCGCGCGCGAGAGACATGGCTTCGCACATATCCGGCCACGGCGCGCGCGGGTAAAGGGTACGTCACGGTTGCCCATTCGTACGCGAACGCTCCATCGCTGGTGTACTTCGACGGCGCAGAGCCTGCCGTTTCGCTGCATGGCTTCGCACACGCCGGCAGCGCGTACGTCGCCGAAACGACGGCCGATCTCAAGGAAATTTCCTGGAAAGCGCGCGACGGTCTGTCCATTCACGGATACTTGGCACGACCGAGTGCGGACGGCCCGTTTCCACTCGTCGTCCTCGTTCACGGCGGCCCGGTTTCCGCGCATACCAACTCGTGGGCGCTTTCCCAGCAGTTGACCGGATTGCTGGTGAGCCGCGGTTACGCGGTGCTGCTTCCCAACCCGCGCGGAAGCGCCGGCAGAGGCCAAGCATTTGCGCAAATGGTGCGCGGCGACGTGGGCGGAGAAGAGACGTACGACATACTGTGCGGCATAGAGTTCTTGATCGGTCAAGGGATTGCCCAAGCCGGTCGCCTGGCGGTAATGGGCGGCAGTCACGGGGGATTCATGGCCGCGTGGCTGGTTACGCAGACGAACATGTTCGCGGCTGCCGTAAGCGCCTTTCCGATCACCGATTGGTTTTCAATGCGATTCGAATCGGACAATGCGCTGGGCGATGCGCTGTTTTTGGGCGGCGATCCGTTTGACTCCAACGGCCCGTTCGTTTCACGCAGCCCCATCAGGTATGCGGGCAGCGTGCGCACTCCGACGCTTTCGATCGCCGGCGCTTTGGATACCAACTGCGATCCGGCTCAGGCGCGATCGTTTCATCGCGCGCTCGTGCTCAACGGAGCGGTCTGCGAGCTGGTCATTTACCCGCAGGAGGGGCACGGCATTCGACGCTTCGAAGCGTACGTCGACTACTGCTCGCGAATCCTCGCGTGGTTTGAAAAATACGTGCCGGCGGCTACGCCGGACCGTCCGCCAGCGCCCCCATCCGAAACGCCGCTACGAACGCCTTGAACACCGTGGGATAGTCTTCGTGCACGAAACGCACGCGCCGCGGCCCCAGCCGTTGGAATTCCGGAATCAATTCGATCAGATCCGCCTGTTCCACGCGAGCCACGTCGATCTCCAGCGCAATCGGCCGTTGGAACACGTACGGTTTAGCGTTGGACATGCTGCGGAACGCTCGTGCCGCTGCGGCGCGTATCGCCTGCTGCGCGGCGCGTGGAGACATCGAATCGACCGCGTAGTGCCCGATGCTCTCCTTTACGACGGCGCCGGTTATCCACGGCATCTGCGCTCGGGCGCTTTCCACGGTGGCGCGATCGCCCGTAACGAGCAGCACCGGCGCGTTGTAATGGCCCGCAAGGCCGGCGTTGAGAGTCGCTTCGCTGCAGCGGATGCCGTTCACCCGCACGTCGTAGACGACCGAGGGCGTGTACGTGTGGCACAGCGTTGCATCGGCGTCCCCGATGGCGCCGTGGTAGCCGGTGAAGAACACCGCATCGTATCCGCCCTCGATTCCCTGCGTCATCGAGTAGGGTTTGCGGCTACCGAACAGTACGCGAACGTCGTGCGGAAGATCGTCCAAGAGTAGATTGCGCATTGGGCCGTGCGAGTCGTTGATCAGCACGCCGGTCGCACCCGATTCTCGCGCGCCCTCGACGGCCGCGGCGACTTCGCCCGTCATGTACTTTTGATAGATCGCGTAGTCGGCGGTCTGGTTGCGCGCGTCGACCTGCTGCCAGCTGCAAACGCCCGCCGTGCCTTCCATGTCGCACGAGATGTAAAGGTTCATCGTGGCGGCATCAAGCGATGGCGCCGGCCGCGCCGCCTAGACGGAATGCAGCGACGAACGCGCGGAACACCGTCAAATAATCGTCGTGTGCAAAGAGCACGGTTCGCCCGGCGGTTCGCCGGAAGCCCGGCATGAGCTCGATGAAGTCCGCCTGTTCGGCGCGCGCGGTATCCAACTCCAGCGTGATCGGCGCGGAGAACGTGAACGGTTTTGCCTGGGCAGCAGCGCGCACTGCCTCGGCTGCGGCCTGCGCGAGCAGCGCCTGCGCCGCCTTGGGCGTGATCGAATCGGCGGAATAATGGCCGATGCCTTCTTTGACCGCGACGCCGCGCACCCAGGGCATATGCTCGCAAACGTGATCGACGACGACCCGATCGCCGCTGACGAGCAGCAGCGGAATGCCGTAATATCCCGCCATGGCGGCGTTGAGAAGCGCTTCGCTGCAGGCGATGCCGTTGATGCGAACGTTGTAGAGCGTTTCGGCAGTGTACGTATGCGCGAGGACGCCGTCGGCGTCTCCGACCTTGGCGTGATACCCCGTAAAGAAGGCGCCGGCATATCCGGCGTCGAGTCCCTGCGTCATCGAGAACGGCTTGCGCGATCCGCTGAGCACTCGAACGTCGTCGGGCAATTCGTCCCACAGCAGATTGCGCATATCCCAGTGCGAATCGTTGACCAGCACCTGCGTGACGCCGGCGCTGCGCGCGCCGTCTATCGCGGCGCGCACCTCCTGCGACATGTAGCGGCGATAGATTGGGTATTCGCGCGCGTTGGACGGATCGCACTGCATCCAGCTGCACACGCCGGCCGTGCCTTCCATATCGCAGGAAATATAGAGCTTCATTGCGAGCCTTGTAGTCCGCTGCGTGCCTGTGCGAGGCCTTCCTTCGCGGCGGCGTTGCCGGGATTGACGGCAAGGGCGCGACGATAGTAGGGAATGGCCTGCGCATATTTTCCCACGGCCAGATACATGTCGCCCAGTTGCGTGAGCGCGACGTCGTCCTTGGGATTGCGCGCGATGCGATCGCGCAGTTCCTGCAGCGCGACGCGAACGCCCGCCGGCGGTCCGCCTTCAACGCTGACCGCCGGCGGACCGGCGTTCACGACGGCTGTGTGATTGCTTGCTCCAGTACCGGCGCCGAAGACGGAACCGCCGGTGGTAAAACCCGCGTGCACGAGCCACGCCATGATGCCCAAAAAGATCGCCGCAACGACGACGACGATCGGAACGTAAGCGCGCGGCGGAAGACCGCGCCGGACGGGGGAGGGCACAAGACTCGTTTGGACGCGCGACGAACCAACTCTTCGTGCTGCCCTCGGAAACGGATCTTCAGCTGCTCTTCGCCGAGTTGAACAACTACTATTTCAACGGCGAGGTGCCGGTGTGCCGCCTGCGGTACAATGCCCGGTTTTCCAACTCCGCGGGCCGGATAACGTACAGCGAACGCCCGCTGCTGGTCGAGCTTTCACCCAAACACTTCGAGCACCACCCGCAGGCGCTGCGGGAAACGCTGCTGCACGAAATGATTCACGCCTGGCTGTACGATCGCTCCGGCGACACGGGCCACGGCTCGGCGTTTCGCAAAAAGATGCGCGATTGCGGCATGGCTTCGATCTATCACGATCTCGGCAACGTCAAGCCCTACAACGAAAGCGGCAAGCGTTACATCCTGCGCTGCGACAAGTGCGGTCTCGAACTGCTGCGCCGGCGCTTGCCGTCGACTGCGATGAGTTGCGGGCGCTGCAGCAAACGCGGTTATGACTCGCGCTTCCCGCTGAGCGTCATCGAAATCGTGCAGACGCGGGAAATGGGCGTTACGACGGGCCGCGCAGCGTTCAAGGGCCGCGGCTGAGCCGGCGCGCCGCCCGCGCATTGCGACGTTTATCCGGGCAGATTTTGCGGGCGCCCAGCGAAGATAAGCAGCATGACTACGACCAATCTTCCGGCGAGCGGCGTCAATACCCGCACCGAGTCCGATTCCATGGGCAAGATCCAAGTTCCCGACGACAAGTACTACGGCGCGCAGTCGGCTCGCTCGCTGATTCATTTCGACATCGGCGAGAGCACGGCGCCGCGCGACGTTATGCCGCGCCAGGTCATCAAGGCCATGGCCGTGCTCAAGAAAGCCGCAGCGCTGATCAACCGCGACTTGGGCAAGCTCGACGAGGAAAAGACCCGGCTGATCGCTGCAGCCGCGGATGAAGTGATCGCCGGCAAACTCTACGCGCATTTTCCGTTGCGGGTGTGGCAGACCGGCTCGGGCACGCAGACGAACATGAACGTGAACGAGGTCATCTCCAATCGCGCCATCGAGATGGCCGGCGGCGAGATGGGCAGCAAGAAACCGGTCCATCCCAACGATCACGTCAACATGTCGCAATCTTCCAACGATACGTTTCCAACGGCGATGCACATGGCGGCCGCCGAAGCGATGGTGGACATGCTGCCGGCGGTAAAGCAACTGCGCGATGCGCTCGACGCCAAGGCACAATCGTGGAACCGGCTGGTCAAAGTAGGGCGCACGCATTTGCAGGATGCAACGCCGCTGACGCTTGGCCAGGAGTTTTCCGGATACGTCACGCAGCTCGACCGCGCCGTCAAGGCGTGCGAATCGGCGCTGGATCCGCTCTACGATCTGGCAATCGGCGGTACGGCGGTAGGCACCGGCCTGAACGCTCACCCGGAATTCGCGCAGCGCGCAGCGGCGAAAATTGCGGAATTGACCGGGCTGCCGTTCCGCTCGCATCCCAACAAATTCACCGCGCTGGCCTCGCACGACGATTTCGTGTTCGCTTCGGGGGCCCTGAAAACGCTCGGGGCTGCGCTCATGAAGATCGCCAACGACATCCGGTGGCTCGCGTCGGGCCCGCGTGCGGGCATCGGCGAACTGATCCTTCCCGAAAACGAGCCCGGATCGTCCATTATGCCGGGAAAGGTGAACCCCACGCAGTCCGAAGCGATGACCATGGTGGTGGCGCAAGTGTACGGCAACGATCTTGCGATCAGTTTCGGTGCCTCACAGGGCAACTTCGAACTCAACGTGTTCAACCCCGTGATGATCTACAACTTTCTGCATTCGTGTACGCTGCTGCGCGACACTTGCACGATGTTTCGCGAACACGCCGTCGAAGGGCTGGCGGCAAATGAAGACGTCATCGGCAGGTACCTGAACGAATCGCTGATGACGGTAACCGCCCTTTCGCCCAAGATCGGCTACGACAAAGCCGCCGAGATCGCCAAACACGCGCATCACCGCAAGACCACACTGCGGCAAGCCGCCGTGGAATTAGGCCACGTCACCGCTGAGGAATTCGACCGGTACGTCGTTCCGGCGAAGATGACCGGTCCGGCATAATCGAAAGCCCCGCGTGCCGAGCGGGGCTTTCGTTCAAAACGGTTCGTGCCTGCGTCTAATTTTGCCGGATCAGCAGTGACGCGTACGTGGGCTTGACGCCCGTCCACATCTTTTCGTTCCAGCGGTCGGAAGCAAAGCGTTCGAGACTGAACAGGTCGATCATCCAGTCGTTGAAATATGAGTCATCCGCGTCAAGCGCAACCAGCGTGTGGCCGTTCATATCCGCTCCTTTACTTCCATTCACTTACCGTATGCTATCGGCGTTGAAATGTGCAACTTGCATTCGGGTTAGGTCCATCGCCCTAACGGTATACAGAATCGTTACAATTGCCCGGCGGTACGACGATCTCTCCGCCTGCATTCACGCTGTACAGGGCCTGCTGCCAAGTCACGTTGCGTCCCGCGAAGCTGGCGCACCAGACCCCCACGCCTAGGGCATCGCGGACCGGTATGAGCCAAGGTGCCGCATGCAGCTCGGGGCCGAAAGTCTTGAGCGCTTGGAATTGGACGGCGAGACGGAGAACGCTCGCCGTCACGGCCACCGCCCAGCCGAGCGTCCGCGAGCGGGTCGCCAGCGCGAATAGCCACGCAAACGGCAAAACGTACGTTACGATCGATCCGGCGTAGCCTACGGGCCGTTGGGCCCGAATCGTGCGCGCCCAACGCAACTCGCGCAGCCACAGAGATTTGAGATCGCGTTCGGCGATCGAGGTGCGCACTACGTATGGGCAGAGGTCGACGATCCAGCCCTGCGCCGCAACGAGCTTACCTAAAAAATAATCATCCCCCAGCCGGTCGGAAAGCGCGCCCAAACCGCCGACGCGTTCGAGCACGTCCTTGCGAACCGCCATGGTCGCGCCAAAGCAATACGAGAGCGGCTCGAGCGCGCTTGCCACGAGAACGGACGGCGAGAAATGTTCGTTGACGAACATCGCGCCCAGCTGTGACGGAACGCCGCCCGTGGGCGTTCCGCCGTAAGTGCACGTGGCGGCTCCCACGTTCGGGTCGATAAAACACGCCGCAACGGCCGCCAAATAGCCGGGCCCCACCCGAACGTCGCTGTCGGCAACCACGAGCAGCTCGTATTTGGCGTGCGCGATCGTGCCCAGCAGATTGCCGATCTTGGGGTTGTTGGACGGCACCGCGCGGCCGCCGACGATTTTGACGTCCGTCTGCGGATGCTCGCGCTGAACGGCGCGCGCGACCTCGAGCGCCGGATCGTTTGCATCGGCTGCACCGAATATCACCTGATACCGTGCGTATCGCTGATCGCAGAACGAACGCAGGTTTTCGTACAATCCAATCTCGTTGCCGCGCAGCGGTTTGAGTATCGTGATCGGCGGCATGAAGCGAGGCGGCGGTTCCGCCATGCGTGCACGAAACCGGCGCATTTGCGCGATGGAAAAGGCGGCATACGCCATGCCTGCGCCGGTGAATGCCAGCGCCGCGCCGGCAATGAGCCTGCGAACGTCAGCCGACATCGCGTGCCGCCAATTGCGCGAAGGTGAACGGCGTGATGCCGCATTGGGCTATCGTGCGGCGAACCTGCGGGTCGACCAGGGCCGCGAACTCACCGGTGAAATCGTAGTCCGGCGGCGAAGCTTGCGGCCACGCGCGCGTTGCCGGGTGCACGTACAGTTCGCTCGTCGCGGCGGGCAGATTTGTGAGGAAAGCGCGGACCCGCTGGGGATTCATGCGGCCGCTGTCGTTCATGCCGAATACGTAGTCGTTGGCCGCAATCGACGCAGTGCGCAGTCTGCGCCTCATCAGCCACAGCCACGGCGCGAGGAAAACCGCATTCGCCAAACGCACGGGCGCATCGGTTCGGGTGGCGCGCCAGGACGGCCAAAACGGCTCGCGTGGAATGCGGATCGCGCGCACGCCGTATTCGCGTCCGACTTGGATCAGAATCGAGAGCACCGTGGGATGCACGTGCATGTGGTTTTGCGAGTTGACGTGATCCAGATCGAGCCCCGTTGCCGCAAAAGCCGCGAACTGTGCGCGGATCTCGGCTCGCAGCTGCGCGCGTATGCCGGGCGTGAAAAAATAGCGCACCCCGGCGGCAAAGAGATCCGCGGCAAACTCGCCGTTGGCGTCGACCAGGGCGGGCACCGCTTCGGGAGGCAACGTGGGGCGGCCGTTGACCAGTACGACGTGCAGCCCCACGCGCAGCGACGGCAGCGCGCGCGCGCGCGCTATCGCATCCTCGGTTGCGGGCGCCGCGACCATCAGGCTGGCCGTAGAAAGAATGCCTTCGCGATGGCCGCGCTCGACGGCCTCGTTGACTTCGACCGCCAAGCCGAAGTCGTCCGCAGTAACGATGAGCCGGCGCATATCGCAGCTAATGCGGCGCGTTCGTGCCGCAATCATGCCGGAAGGCTTCGCAGAGCGACGCGGCCAAGCGCGTTTGTGTTGACTGAGCTCGCAAACGGTACGCCGTCTCGCAAAGACGATCACGTCCGCATCAACCTCGAACGCGACGTGGATTCAAAGGAAGCAAGCGGATTTGACGATTACCGCTTGATTCATTGCGCCTTGCCGGAGATCGACCTCGCGCAAGTCGATACGAGCACGACGCTGTTTGGGCGAGCTTTGGCCGTGCCGATCCTCATCTCGTGCATGACCGGCGGGACATCCGCGGCGCGCGCCATCAATCGCGCGCTCGCGCAGGTTGCGCAGGAGCGCGGCTTGGCAATGGGTTTGGGTTCGGCACGCGCGTTGCTGGAAAATCCGCAACTGCTCGATACGTTCGACGTGCGATCGCTCGCGCCGGACGTGCTGCTCTTCGCCAATTTGGGCGCCGTGCAGCTCAACAAGGGCTACGGCGTACGGGATTGCCGGCGCATCGTCGATCTGCTGCGCGCGGATGCGCTCGTGCTGCATTTGAACGCGGTTCAGGAAGCGCTTCAACCGCAAGGCGACACGTGCTTTGGCGGTTTGCTGGCAAAGATATCGCAGGTGTGCAGGCAAATCGGCGTTCCGGTGATCGTCAAGGAAGTCGGCTGGGGCATCGCGCCCGACGATGTGCGCGCGCTGTTCGCGGCCGGGGTCGCGGCGGTCGATCTCGCCGGCGCCGGCGGCACGTCCTGGAGCGAGGTCGAACGCCATCGCATCGAAGAACCGTGGCGCGCGCGCGCCGCTGCCGAGTTCGCCGGATGGGGCATCGCGACCGCGCAGTGCTTGCCGGCCGCCCGCCGCGTGGCGCCCGGGAGCATACTGATTGCCAGCGGCGGAATCCGCTCGGGCTTGGATGTGGTCAAAGCCGTGGCGCTGGGCGCGGATCTGGTCGGAATCGCCGGACCGTTTTTGCGGGCTGCCGCGCAGGGATATCAGCACGCCGCACAGCTCGCAGAGGAGCTGCAGGAAGTGCTTCGCATCGCAATGTTCGCGCTGGGCGTACGCACGATAGGCGATCTGCGGGGTTCGTCCCGCATCGTGCGCGCCGGCGAGAAGCTGTAAGATCGATGACCGAGTTGCACAGTGCCGATGCATACTGCAGACGGCTCGCGAACGAGCATTACGAGAATTTCGCCGTGGCTTCGCGACTGGTTCCCGCGCGCATTCGCCTGGATTTGATGCGCTTTTACGCCTTTTGCCGTACGACCGACGACTTGGGTGACGAGAGCGGGTCGCCGCACGAGGCGCTCGAGCGGCTGGCATCCTGGCGCGAACAGACCCAGGCGTTTTTTGCGGGGCGCTCGCCGGTGCATCCCGTGCTGATCGCGCTGCGGGAAACCGTCGACCGTTACGGCCTGGACAAGCAGCCGTTCGTCGATCTCATCGAGGCCAACGAGTGGGATCAGCGGACGTTCGCGTACCGCAATTGGCCCGCGTTGCAGGCATACTGCATGTTGTCGGCGGCACCCGTCGGTCGCGTAGTGCTGCGGTTTTTCGCAATGGCCGACGCGCAGTCCGAACGTCTTTCCGACGACGTGTGCATCGGCTTGCAGCTTGCCAATCACGCGCAGGACGTGAGCCGCGACGAAAGGATGGGGCGCTGTTATCTGCTGCAGGAAGACATCCAGAGAGTGGGGATTCACGGCGCGGTCAAATCGCTGGTCGATCGAGCGCGCACTTTGCTGGCATCGGGCAGGGTCTTGGAAACAATGGCTCCGCGCCCGCTGCGCATGCAACTCGCGCTGTACCGGTTGGGCGGCCTTGCGATTTGCGACCAGATTCGCCGCATCGGCTATAGAACGGATGTTCAGCGGCCTTCGGTATCGAAGCGGACCAAAATGGGGTTACTCGTGAGAGCGGCGTTGGAAGCGAGCGGGCGCGGGCCCGGGGTGAACGATGCTGAAACCGCTTGACGCGGTTCGCTATGTGCGCCGTCCGCAGACGGTCGAAGAAGAAGCCGAACGGTTTTGCCGTGAGATGGCGCGGCGCGAAGCCAAGAACTTTTACTGGGGTTTCATTTCCCTTCCGCACGAGCAGCGGATGGCGATTTACGCGCTGTACGATTTCGCGCGTCAGGTCGACGACGAAGTCGACGGTGCGCCCGCCCCGGCGCTGATTCCCCGCAGGCTGGCAGCGCAGCGCGAACGGGTGCGCGCGTGTTTCGGCAGCTTGCCGGCGCCGCACGGCGACGGCGACCCGGTCGTTCAGGTGCTGTCCAAAGCCGTGGCGCGCTACGACATACCGCAAAACGAATTGCTCGCGCTGATCGACGGCGTCGAACGGGACTGCATCTGCACCCGCTACGAAACGTGGGAAGCGCTGCGCGAGTATTGTTATTTGGTCGCATCGGTGGTAGGCCGGATGTGCGTGCGCATCTTCGGCTTTACCGACGCGGCGGCACTGGCGCGCGCCGACGACTTGGGGCTTGCGCTGCAGTTGACGAACATTCTTCGCGACGTGCGCGAGGACGCCGAAATGGGCCGCGTCTATCTTCCCGCCCAAGACCTGCGGCGATTCGGGATAACCGACGAAACGATTCTCGAAAATCCCGGTGCCGGATGGGATGCACTGATCGCGTTTGAAACGCAGCGCGCGCGGCAACTGTTTGAAAGCGGCTATCAAGTTTTGCGGTACATTCCACGACGTGCCGGCGCGTGCGTGCAAACGATGGCGGGCATCTACGAAGGGATCCTGCAGAAAATCGAACGCGATCCGCAGCTGCCGCTGCGAGAACGTGCCGCGCTTTCCAAAAGAGAGAAACTGCGCGTCGTGCTCGGTTCGTGGCTGCGTCCGTCGAGCTGGGACTGACGTGCGCAGCGCAGCCGTCGTCGGCGCCGGCCTGGCCGGCCTTGCCGCAGCAACGCAGCTCAAGCAAGCCGGCTGGCGAGTGGAGCTTTTCGAACGCAGCCGGCTGCTGGGCGGGCGGGCCACGTCGTTTGAAGTGGAAGGGCGCGTCGTCGACAACGGCCAGCACGTGTATTTGGCCTGCTGTACCGAATTCGTACGCTTCGTGGAACGCATCGGCATGGGTCACGCCTTGCACCTGCAAGATCGTTTCAGCGTTGCGGTTTACGACAAGAACGGTGTCCGCAGCGAGCTGCGCGCGGCGGATCTGCCGCCGCCGCTGCATCTGTTCGCGTCGTTCGTCCGGTATCGCCATATATCGTTTGCGGGAAAAATCCGGATCGCGTTCGCGCTGCTTGCGCTCATGCTGGATCCGGCAGGTGCCCGCGACGACCTGAGCTTCGCTCGCTGGCTGCAGCAGCACCGGCAAAGCCGCGACACGCTGCGTGCCTTTTGGGAGCCGTTCATGGTTCCCGCGCTCAACGCGCCGCTCGACCGGATGAGCGCAGCCCAAGCGGCGTTCGTCCTATCGACCGCATTTTTGCACGATCGCGACGGCGCGCGCTTCGGCTACTGCACCGTTGCGCTGGCGGAAATCATGGAGAACGCCGCCGCGGCGCTCGACGCCGTGCATCGTTCCAGCGCGGTGCTGGCGTTCGATGCGGACGAGCACCGGGTCGTCCTGCGCACCGCGCAAACCGAATCCCGATTCGATGCCGCCGTGCTGGCGGTTTCGCCGCGCGCGCTGGCGCGGCTGGTGGGCGAGCACTCGCGTCTGGGCCTTGCGCAGCTGGACGCGTACGAGCCGTTTCCGATTATGGACGTGCATCTTTGGCACGACGGTGCCGGCCTGGACGGCGACTTCGCGGCGATTCTCGATTCGCCGGTGCAGTGGGTATTTCAAAAAGCGCCGGGATACTTGTGCGCCAGTATGAGCGCGGCCGCCAATCTGATCGCCAAGCCGACGTCCGAAGTCGTGGCCCTGGCCTGGAATGAAGTTTGCCGGGCGCTGCCAAATTTCGCGGGTGCACGCCTCGTGCTGGGAGCGGCCACCCGCAATCCCGAGGGAACGTACCTCGCATCCCCCGGAACCGTGCGGCCGCAGGCGCAGGGCGCGCTTGCAAACGTCGCCGTCGCGGGCGCGTGGACCGATACGGGCTGGCCCGATACGATGGAGTCGGCCGTTCGCAGCGGGCTGCGCGCGGCACAGGTGCTTGAGCGGAGCGCCTGCGCGGGTACTTTTCAACAAGCGAACGATTTAACGCATGCCTGACCATCTTGCAAAAGCCGTCGATCGGCTGCTGGCCACCCAACATGCGGACGGCTGGTGGACCGACGAACTGCAAACCAACGTGACCATGACGGCCGAGCACGTGCTGCTGCTGCGGTTTTTGGGCGTTCCGCACGATTCGATCCGGCAAGGCGCCGTGGATCACATCCTTCACCACCAGCGCGCGGATGGTTCGTGGGCGCTCTATTACGACGGTCCTGCCGACTTGAGCACGACCATCGAAGCCTACGTGGCGCTCAAGGTGTTGGGTGTCGATCCCTTGGCCGATCCGATGCGGCGCGCGCTGCGCGTCATTCGAACTCTCGGGGGCTTAACGCAGACTCGCGTCTTCACGAAGATCTGGATGGCGATGTTCGGCGCCTACCCGTGGGACGGCATTCCCACGATGCCGCCGGAGATCGCGCATCTTCCCGCGTGGATGCCGTTCAATCTGTACGATTTTTCTTGCTGGGCCCGCGGCACCGTCGCGCCGCTGTGCATCGTGATCGCACGGCGGCCCGTGCGCGAGCTCGGCGTGGCCGTCGGCGAGATCGTCAATCCCGGAACGCAGGCGCGCACGCATTCGGTACCCGGCAGCGGCCCGCTCCGGTACGCCGACAAAGTGCTCAAGCTCTACGAGGCTTCGCCGTTCAAGCCCGGACGCGACGCGGCGTGCGAGAAGGTGGCGCAGTGGATCGTGCAGCGCCAAGAATCCGACGGCAGCTGGGGCGGCATTCAGCCGCCGTGGGTGTATTCGCTGATTGCGCTCAGCCTGCAGGGCTTCGCATTGGATCATCCGGTAATGCGTAAAGGGCTGCAGGGCATGGAGCGGTTCGCGTTTTCCGACGATTCGGGCTGGCGTTTTCAAGCCTGCATGTCGCCGGTCTGGGATACCGCATGGGCCGTGCGGGCGCTCTATCAAGCCGGACTTCGATCGGACCATCCGGCGATGCGCAAAGCCGTCGCCTGGCTCTTGAGCGAACAGATTCCGGCCGGTGCGCCGGGCGACTGGCAAATTCGCTGCAAAGGCGTCGAAGGCGGTGGTTGGGCGTTCGAATTCGACAACGATGCGTACCCGGACGTGGACGATACCGCCGCGATCGTGTGCGCGCTGCTCGAAGGAGGACGGTCCGAACTGGTTCGGCCCGCCGTAGAGCGCGCAGTGAAGTGGACGCTGGCCATGCGCTCGTCCAACGGCGCATGGGCTTCGTTCGATCGAAACAACACCAGCGAAATTTTATACCGCATGCCGTTTTCCGATTTCGGCGCCATGATCGATCCGCCCACCGAAGACGTGACCGCCCACGTGCTGGAAATGCTGGCGATGCTGGGCGCCGGCGAGAACGATCCATACGTGGCAGGCGGTTTGCAGTATCTGCGCCGCGCGCAAAAACCGTGGGGGTCCTGGTTCGGACGCTGGGGCGTCAATCACATTTACGGCACGTGGTGCGTGGTCTCCGCGCTCGCGCAGCTCGAGGTCGGCCGAGACATGATTGCCAAAGCCACGCGCTGGACGATCGGCAAACAAAATGCCGACGGCGGGTGGGGAGA
Organism: Vulcanimicrobiota bacterium; assembly: GCA_963777315.1. Lineage (GTDB taxonomy): Bacteria > Vulcanimicrobiota > Vulcanimicrobiia > Vulcanimicrobiales > Vulcanimicrobiaceae > CAVYEM01. The sequence continues at coordinate 164,611 of CAVZQC010000001.1, read as the reverse complement.
GAGCTGCCATTCGTACGTCGACGAGTCGTTCGCGGGCGTAGGCACCAGCACGTGCTCGCAAACTGCATGGGCCGTGATGACGCTGCAGTGGGCCGGAATGGGCCGGCATGGCGCGGCGCGCCGAGGCCTGGAATTCCTGCGCGACCGCCAGCGTTCCGACGGCACGTGGGACGAACCCTATTTTACGGGTACAGGTTTTCCGCGCGATTTCTATCTCAACTATCACATGTACCGGCATCTCTTTCCGATGATGGCGCTCGCGATGGACGCGCGCTATTCTCATCACGCGCATACCGGTCAAATTACCTCAAGGGAGCAGGTTACCGTTTCATGAGCACCCCGTTCGCACAGAAGGCCCAAATCGCCAAATACATCTTCGGCAAGAAGATCAGGCGAGAGACCAAGTATCCGCTGGTCATGGAACTCGAGCCGCTCTTTCAATGCAATCTTGCCTGCGCGGGCTGCGGCAAAATTCAGTATCCGATGGATACGCTGCGCAAGCGCCTATCGGTCGAAAATTGCCTGGCCGCCGTGCAGGAGTGCGGCGCGCCGGTGATTTCGATCGCCGGCGGCGAGCCGCTTGTCTATGAAGAGCTGCCGCGCCTGGTGAACGAGTTGATAGCGCGCAAGAAGGTCGTCATCGTCTGCACCAACGCGCTGCTGCTGGAAAAGAAAATCGACAAGTTCAAACCGCATCCGCTGTTCACGTGGATGGTCCATCTGGACGGTCTGCAGCAGCGGCACGATCAGGTCGTGTGCCGAGAAGGAACGTTCGACAAGGCCGTTGCCGCGATTAAGACCGCCCAGGCCAAAAAATTCCGGGTTTCGACGAATACGACGTTTTTCGATCCCGACGATGCGGCGACGATTCGCGCCGCGCTGGACTACCTCAACGACGATCTGAAGGTCGACTCGATGCAGATCTCGCCCGGCTATGCCTACGAAAAGGCTCCGGACCAGGAGCACTTCCTGGGCGTCGAGCGCACGCGCGCCATCTTCCGCGAAGCGTTCTCAGGCGGCAAGCGCAAAAAATGGCGCCTCAATCACAGTCCGCTGTTCTTGGATTTTCTCGAGGGCAAACTCGACATGGAGTGCACGCCGTGGGGCATTCCGTCGTACTCGATCTTCGGTTGGCAGCGACCGTGCTATCTGATGTCGGACGAAGCGTACGCAAAAACGTACAGAGAATTGATCGACGAAACGGATTGGTCCAAGTACGGTCGCGGCAAGCATCCCAAGTGTGAGAACTGCATGGCGCACTGCGGCTACGAACCGACCGCCGTCGTAAAGACGACCGGCTCGATGAAGGAGAGCGTTCGCGCGGCGCTGGCGCACTAGTACGTCACTCCGGGAAGTTCCGTAACTTCACCGCCGTTCCCCAAGACGGTTCGGGCACGAACAGGCACTGCGAATCGCACAAGGCAATTGACGCTGGCAGGATGAGCGATACCGTCTTTCTTACCGGCGGGTCGGGGTTCGTCGGCAGTCACGTGCTGCGCGAATTGCTCGGCGCGGGGTACCGGGTGCGGGCGCTGACGCGCAACGAGGCTTGGCGGCACGACGATCCGCGCGTTCAAGCCGTCGAAGGCGATCTGCGCGCGCCCGGCGAGTTTGCACGCGCCCTCGACGGCTGCCGATACGCGATGCATTGCGCGGCGCTGTACTCGTTTGCGCCCGCGGATCGCAAGCTCGTCCAGGAAGTCAACGTTCGTGGAACGGCGAGCCTGGTCGAATCCGCGCGCATTGCAGGAGTCGAGCGCATCGTACTGACGTCCAGCTCGGCAACGCTGGGCGCATGCACGGAGGCAAAGCCGCGCACCGAAGACGACTGGGCTGCGGACGGGCGCGCTCGCGGCTATCATCACTCCAAGCTGGAACAAGAGCGCGCCGCATTTGCGGGCCGCGTTCCGGTCGTAGCGCTGCTGCCGACCGCGCCGGTTGGTCCCGGCGATTGGAAACCCACGCCGACGGGCCGAATGATCGTGGACTTTGCGCGCGGTAAAATGTTCGCCAAACCCCCGGGCGGCGGATTGAACCTGGTCCCGGTCGAGGATGTCGCCCGCGCGCACGTCGCAGCGCTGGAGCGCGGCACAGCGGGCGAACGCTACATTTTAGGCGGCGAGAATCTGCTGCTCGACGACGTTTGGAAGTTGCTCGCGAGCGTGACGCAAAAACCTCTGCCCGCCGTCCGCGTTCCCGATGCGCTGCTGTTCGCGATCGCTTACGCCGACGACGTGCGTTGCCGCTTGCACCGGCGCGCCCGGCCGCTGGTTCCGCTCGAGGGCCTGCGCATGTCGCGCGAGCGCATGTTCGTCGACAACTCCAAGGCTCGTCGCGAGCTCGGGTTTCACGCCGGCTCGGTTCGGGAAGCGCTCGATCGTGCAGTGCGCTGGTACGGCCGCCATGGATATCTCTGATCGGCCGGTTACCGTCGTCACGGCCACCGGCGTCGAGACCCTCGCCGCGCGAAAAGCACTGGCGCCTACGGTTCGCGTCGTGCAAGCCGGGATCGCGCTGCGCGCAACGCGCGCGCGCATCGCAGGGATAGCGATCAGCTGCGGCTTAGCCGGAGGCCTGCGCGACGATGTGCCGACCGGTACGGTGTTGATTCCGCGCGTGGTGCACCGTACCGACGGCGTAGAGATCGTGTGCGAGGAGAGCCTGGTCGAGTCGCTTGCCGCCGCAGCGCGCGCGCTGGGTTACGCTCCCGTCGATGCGCCGCTTTTGAGCAGCGCCGCGCTGGTGCGTGAAGGCGAACGGAAAACGTGGGCGGAGCGAGGCTATGCGGGCGCCGACATGGAGAGCGGGTTCATCGACTGCGAGGCGCTCGCGTGCGTGCGCGTGGTGCTCGACACGCCGCAGCGAGAAATTTCCGCGGCATGGCAACGTCCGGGAAGCGTTCTCGTCAGTCCGCGTGCTTGGATCGACGTGCCGTTTCTAGCCCGGGAAGGGCCGCGATGTGCGGCGATCGCCGCGCGCGTTATCGCGGCGGCGCTGCGCGATGGCCTGCGCAGCACGCCAATTCCATGAGCGGACCGGCAATGATTTCACCGCTGCACCCGCACGCCCAATTCCAGCGGCGTACGAAGCTGGAGCCGTCTTGTCCGATCGTGCCGCGCTCGACGACGTTTGCGGGCGTTCCCAAGCGCGAGGCGGCCCGTTCCTTAGCAAGAACCATGCGGCCATAGTACCCATTCGCGCGAAATCTATCTCAGCAGCGTACCGACGATTCCGGCTTCCATCGGCCCGTTGAAGTACAGCCCTTGGGCGTAGGTGCAGCCCAGCGCGAGCAGCCGCTCTGCCTGAGCGGCGGTTTCTATGCCCTCGGCGGTCACGCGCAAGTCGCACGCATCTCCCAAGCGGACCAGCAACTCGATGATCTGTTCGCTTTTTGCGTCGTTGACGCCGGCAATGAACGTCTGATCAATCTTGAAAGCGTCCACAGGCAGCGTCTTGATGTAGCGCAACGACGAGTATCCCGTACCGAAATCGTCGATGCATAACTTGACGCCCGCCGCTTTGAGCTGACCGAGCACGCCCGCGGCGCGCAGTTCGCTCTCCAAAATCGAGGTCTCGGTTATTTCCAGCGTGAGCTGCCCGGGCTCGATCCCGTTGCGCTCGATCAATTCAGCGATGAACTCGGGCAAATCGGGCTGGAGCACTTCCTGCACCGAAAGATTCACGTGCATCTGCAAGTTGCGCTCTCCGCGAGCCTGGTGCCATTCGCGCAATTGAGCGCAGGCGCTCTCGAGCACGAACCGCCCGACCGGAACCATCAGTCCCATCTCTTCGGCCAACGGCAGAAACGAGGCAGGCGCGAGATATCCCTGTTCGGGATGGTGCCAGCGAAGCAGCGCTTCCACGCCGCAGATCTTTGCGTCGGCAAGTGTGACTATCGGCTGGTAGAGCACGACGAACTGCTTGTGCTCGATTGCGCTGCGGAGATGCATCCGCAGCGACAAGCGGCGCAGCGCTTCTTCGTGCATGCTGGGGGTGAAAATCGCGCTGCGGTTGCGGCCTTGCCCCTTCGCGTGATACATGGCCGTATCGGCATCGCGCATCACGTCGGCTATCGAGGCGTAATGCCGATCGATTGGCGCGACGCCGATGCTGGCCGTCATCACGATCTCTCTGCCGGCGACATGATAGGGACGGCGCAGCGTTTTGTGCACGACGTCCAGCACGCCGGCGATGCGCTCGGGAGCATCTTCAGCCAGCAGAACGGCGAATTCGTCGCCTGCCATTCGCGCCACGATGAAACGCTCGTCGACGACCGCGCGCAGCCTGGCCGCAGCTTCTTTGAGCACGTCGTCGCCGGCAAGATGGCCCAGCGTGTCGTTGATCGATTTGAATTCATCCAAGTCCAGATACAGAACGGTGCGGCCTCCGAGCGCTTCTCCGCGCTGAACCGCCCCAAGCGCGCCGGCAAGTTCCAGCGAAAAGACGGTGCGATTGGGCAGGCCCGTAAGCGAGTCGTGCGTGGCGTCGTACTGCAGGCGGCTTTGCGAACGCGCGTTGGTCAAAGCCATGCCCATGAGATTCACGAACACCTGCATCGCGCGCAGCGTTTGGGCGCTGGGAATCTCGCCGTTTATCGGTGCGTCCGGCGACATGTAGCCGATCATCACGCCGTCGCGGTCGTGCAATGTTAGCACCAAGGCGTCGCGTTCGTGCCACTGACTGGGATATTTGCGCACCGCGCCGTTGGGATTGGCGCCCGTATAGATCGAGCGCTCCCAATGGGCTTCGCGTTCCGCGGGAAAGAAATAGCAGTCTTCAAAAAATCGGACGGCCTGCTTGAGCATTCCGTCGAACGCGGTGCGATCGATCGTTTCGTACAAGCGCTGGCTGACCGCATCGTCCTGATATCCGAGCATGACGCGGCGCTTCAATTCGCCGTCGGGTTCTTCGGCGGCAACCATCGTGACGAAACGCCAGCCGAAAAAATCGCGAACGCCGCGGGCGAGCGAAGTCAGCGCTGCATCAAGCGATGGAGCGCCCAGAACGTCGCGCGTGATCTCGAAGAGGCGCTCGAGTTCGGTGACCGAACCCGCGCCGCTCGAAAGCGATCCGACGGGATACATGACTGCAGTTCCTAGTTGAGAACTGCCCGGGGCCCATTCCTTGCGGCTATGTCAAGCCTGTGCTAAGAGAATTGCAGGTTAGTGTACGAAATGCCGCGCCACCAGGGCTAATGCCGCGACGGTGAGCGCGCACGCGACCAGCACGACCAGTCGAGTCTGCGCCATTCGCATCGACAGGCGCGCACCAATGGGGCCGCCCAGAACGCCGCCCACGACCAGGGGAACCACGAAGGACCATTTGATGTCGTGCTGCGCCCAGTGCGCCGCCAAGCCCACCGGCGACGTGAGCACGATGCCGAAGTGCGAGGTCGCGCTTATCATGTGCGCGGGCAGGTCGGAGAAATACAGCAGCGAGGGCACCAGCAGCACGCCGCCGCCGATGCCGAACAAACTCGAGATGAAGCCCACGCCGAACCCAAGCACCAAAGCACGGTGCCACGGCATGCCGACGATCTGCGCCGGATGTTCGCTGCGCCCAGCCAGGCGTTTGCGCCGGTTGAACGCCATATCGCCGGCAACGCCGATGAGAACTGCGGCAAAGAGCCAGTCGAAGAGCTGCGACGAGATGCGCGCGGAAGCCAGCGCGCCCAATATGCTTGCGGGAAAACCGCCGCATGCGACGATCAGCCCGATGCGAACGTGCACGCGACGCTGCGCGAGATACGTCAGGGCGCCGGATCCGCTGTTGGCGACGACCAAACCGAGCGCAGTGCCGGATGCCTGGGCGGGCGGAAGACCGAAGAACAGGAGCAGCACGGGAACGGCGATGAACCCGCCGCCCAAACCGACCATCGATCCGAAGATGCTCGCGCCAAGGCCCGTCGCGAACAGCCAGAACAGGGTCGGGGTTATGTGCCGACTCGCCCGATATACCGGCGGTCGCGCGTATCGATCCTGATCACGTCGCCCGGATTGACGAACAGCGGAACGTTGACGACTGCGCCGGTTTCAAGCGTGGCGGGTTTGGTCGTGCCGGTTGCCGTGTCGCCTTTGAAACCCGGGTCGGTTTGCTCGATTTTCAGCTCGACGTGCGCCGGCAGGTCGCAGCCGATTGGGATGCTGTCGTGAAACTGCACGTCGACCGCCATGCCGTCCTTGAGGAAATCTGCCGGATCGCCGATGATCTCGCGCTGCAGCGTCACGTTCTCGAACGTTTCCTGATCCATGAAGTGGTAGCCGTCGGCGTCGTTGTAGAGCATCTGCATCTGCCGGTTGTCCACCGTCGCGCGTTCGAGCTTTTCGCCGGCGCGGAACGTTTTTTCAACGGTGGCGCCGGTCTTGACGTTCTTCAAACGCGTGCGCACGAACGCCGAACCTTTGCCGGGTTTGACGTGCAAAAACTCGATTACGGTCCAGAGCTGACCGTTCTCGAGGATCGTGACGCCGTTACGAAGGTCGTTCGATGAAATCATGACTCCGCCCAATACGCAGCCCGGAGGGCCGAGCCCTGGTTGGCGCCGGCGTCGGTTGCGGCCATACCGAACCGTCGGCATACCGCACCGCGGAAATCGCGTACGTAACATACCGCGTCTGCAGCAGCGGCAGAGCGGCAGTTCCTTGGTCTGCAACCACGCAGTTGTCGAACATCGCCCGCGGGCCCGGGCCGTTGTTGATGTACGTATTCGCGTCGGGCGGCCCGTTGATCGCGACGTGCGCCGAGAATTCACCCGTGCGCACGAGCGACAGAGCACCCAAATTCGCGCCATTAACGTCCAGCAGCGGAAACGTGAAACGCACTTGGGTCGCGGTGCGGTCGGCAACGTTCGTAAAGGAGAGACAAACGATTGCCTTGGTACCGTCGCGCGCGATCAGCGCAAAACCTCCGTTCACGACGATACCGCTTGGCGGTACGCCGCTGCGCAGCGCGTCCGACGTCAACGGGAGCGTTCGATATCGCGAGCGCGCTGCCGGGGTGGCGCCGGGAGATGCGCCGAACGAGGCCGGGTCGCGCGCGCCGATCATCGCATCGGTCGCCCCGCGCGCATAAAGCGCTTTGCGGCCGTTTCCCGTAAGCCACTGCAGCACCGCGTCGCGGTCGTGGCGTTTGAGCTGCAGGATTTGGCGCTCGGAGTTATTCCAATCCGGAACGGTTATGCCCGGGTCGATGGGATTGGGCGCCCACCATACGAGCTGCGCAAAGCTGCTGTCGCTCAACGCGCGAACCCCTGCCAGCGCGTTGACCAGCTCGCTGCTGGGAACGCGCACGAATTGAGCGGCGGCGCCGGCAGTCAGCAGAAAAAAAGATGCGCCGAGCGCCGAAACGATGCGGTGGAACATACTCAATCCTTTACGCGACGGTTCGCCAAAAAAGAAATGCCGCTTTCGCGGCCCTGCCGCAAACGGACGATGTTTTCGCGGTGCGTGAAAACGATAAGGATCGCAGCAAACGCCCCGTATCCGGTCAGCCACGGATCGCGCGTGAAGTACCACAAGGCCAGAGCCCCAAGAACGTTTCCGAGCATTGATCCGACCGACGAGTACGTCGTCGGGAGCGCTCCGAGCAGCCATCCCCCGACCGCGACCGCTCCTGCGGGCCACGATAACCCGAAGATGGCGCCGAATGACGTGGCCACGCCTTTGCCGCCGCGCAATCGCAGCCACGGCGAAAAGCAGTGCGCGAATACGGCGCACGCGGCGGCGATCGCCGCCAGGTGCGAATCGTGAAGCCCCTGCATGATGGCCACCGCCGGAACGAAACCTTTAGCCGCGTCCAAAAGCAACACTGCAACTGCGCCGCTTTTGCCCAAAGTGCGCAATGCATTCATCGCGCCGATGTTGCCGCTGCCGCTTTTGCGAATGTCCCTGCGATAGAAGACGCCGCCGATGACCAGACCGAACGGAATCGATCCTAGGAAGAATGCACCCAAAGCGATGCCGGTGTACGCGGCGGCGTTCATTGTTCGATATGTTCGCGCGAGCGTTCGCGAAACTCGAGCGTGAGCGGGACGCCTTCGAATTCGAAGTTGCGGCGGATGACGTTTTCCAAAAAGCGTTTGTACGACGTCTGCACGAGATCCGGATCGTTGCAGTGGAAGACGAACAGCGGCGGATGCGTCGCCGGCTGAGAGCAATAGTACATCTTCAAGGGTTTGCCGCCGATTGCCGGAGCCGGATGCGCCATGGCGGCATCGCGTACGACCGCATTCAGGCGCGCGGTCGGCACGTGGCGGTCGAGATTGGCGGCTACTTTCATCACCACGGGCATCAAGCTGCCGAGTCGCCGCCGCGTCTTGGCCGAAAGAAACGTGACCGGAGCGAACCGCGCGAACGGCATCTGGTCGTAGATCACGTTGACGAGCTCGCCTTGGCTATACTCGCCTTGTTCGCGGGCCAGATCCCACTTGTTGCCGGCGATCACCAGACCCCTGCGTTCCTCCAAAATCATTCCCGCGAGCCGGCGTTCTTGTCCCAATATTCCCTGCATTGCGTCGAATAACAGAATGGCGATATCGCAGCGCGCAATGGCCGATAAAGAGCGCAGGGCCGAATAGTATTCGATTGCGCCGTGCTGCTGCGGCTTTCTGCGTACGCCCGCCGTGTCGATCAAGCGGATGCGATGTTCGTGAAACTGCAATATCGTATCCACCGCATCGCGGGTGGTTCCCGGCACTTCGGATACGATCGCGCGTTCTTCGCCGAGCATGGCGTTGAGGAGCGAGCTCTTTCCGACGTTGGGGCGACCCACTAACGCCAACGCGAGTTCTCGCCCTTGCTCGTCCTGCGGTTGCTCGGGCGGGAGATGCTCGATTACGCGGTCGAGCAGATCGCCCGTGCCTTCACCGTGAATGGCCGATACCGCTACGGGTTGTCCAAAGCCCAGCGAGGCGAACTCGCCGTAGACCGCAGCGGACGCGCTGGGCGATTCGGCTTTGTTCGCGGCCAAGACGACCGGCCGGCGCGTACGGCGTAAGATTGCAGCGACTTCATCGTCGAGCGGGTTGCGTCCACCGGCGGCGTCGACGACGAACACGATCGCATCGGCTTGCGCGGCCGCGGCCTGTGCTTGGCGCCGGGTCGCAATAGCGACGTCGCCCTCTTGGTGCGGGTCGGTGTCGATGCCCGCCGTGTCGACCAAGCTGAACGTTCGACCGCGCCATTCGCAAAGCGCGTACAATCGGTCTCGCGTGACCCCGGGTGAATCTTCGACGATGGCCAGGCGCCTGCCGATCAAACGATTGAACAGCGCGCTCTTTCCGACGTTCGGGCGGCCCACGATCGCAACGGTTGCCGGCCGCAGCACGGCGCTGCGTTCTTCCACGGAGTGCACGTCTGGGACTTTCCGGCCGCCTCGGCGTATTCCCCGGCGTGGCGAGCATCTATATCGAGACCTTCGGCTGTCAGATGAATGAAGCCGACTCGCAATACATCGCCGATCGTGCCGCATCGGCCGGCTACGTGATTGCGGAGCGGCCCGAAGACGCCAACGTCGTGGTGCTGAACACGTGCACCGTTCGCGATAACGCCGAACGGCGCGCTTACGGCCGCATCAATCATTTCAAGGTTTTGAAAATCGCCGATCCCGGCGTACGGCTTGCGGTCATGGGGTGTTTGGCCGAACAGGATCGCGATAGCATGCGCAAGATCGTTCCGCACGTGGATGCCGTTTTCGGCACGTCGCAACTCGTGCAAATGGGCGACGCAATCGCGCGCTGGCATTCGGACTTCGAGGAGACCGATTTTTCGATGGAGCGGGCCTTGCTCGTGCCCTTCGGCGGATCCGCGGACTGCGTGACCGACGCATTCTCGGACTTGCGCGGTTTCGTTACGGTGCAGCGCGGATGCTCCTACTACTGCACGTTCTGCATCGTGCCGCACGTTCGCGGACGCTTCGACCATCGCCCGAGCGCGGAAATTCTTTGCGAGGTTTCGGAGCGCGTGCGCGCCGGCGCGCGGGAAGTCATGCTGGTGGGGCAAACGGTCAACGCCTACAAAGATTCCGTAAACGGTTTGGACTTCGGCGACCTGTGCAAAGCGGTGGGCGCGATTCCCGGCCTCGAGCGCTTGGCCTTCATCTCACCGCATCCCAAGGATTTCACCGAGAAGATCCTGGGCGATTTGGCGCAGGTCGACCAGCTGAATCCACGCATCCATTTGCCGCTGCAATCGGCCAGCGAGGCGGTCTTGCGCCGGATGAACCGCAAGTACACGTTCGAACGCTACCGGGAAATCGTCGGGCTGATTCACCGGCACTTGCCAGGTTGGGCAATTACGACCGACGTCATCGTGGGCTTTCCCGGCGAAAGCGACGCGGATTTCGAGCTGACTCTGGATTACGTCAAGAGCGGCGTGTTTGCAAACGCGTACATGTTCGTGTATTCGCCGCGTCGGGGGACGCCGGCCGCGCGCTGGGAACAGGTCGCGCCCGCGATCGCCTCGGAGCGATTCGGCCGGTTGATGCAGGCGCAAAATGCGGCGTCACGGGCGTATCACGCCGGTAAGATCGGCACCGTGGTCCGCTGCCTAATCCAGGGCCCTTCGAAAAAAGATGCCGGTAAATTAGCGGCAAAGGCAACGGACAACGTCACCGTCATCGCGCCGATGCCGCCGGATTTCGAGCAAGCGCTGTACGCGCGCGAGCCGTGGCTCGATGTCGAGATACAACAAGGGTTCACTTGGGGATGCACCGGAACGATCGTACGCCGCGCGCAGTATTTCACCGGCGCGGGCGTTGCCGTGGCTTCGCCGCTGATAACGCTGGTATGAACAACCTGCTGCACCTGTAAACAAGTTATCCACAGGCTTTGCGCCGAAACGGCCAGCGGCGTGAGCGCGCAGCAGTTCTCACCGATGCTCGAACAATACTTCGGAATGAAGGCACGTCATCCGGAGGCGATTTTGCTTTCGCGCGTCGGCGATTTTTACGAAGCCTACGGACCGGACGCGGAAACGATCGCACCTGCGCTTTCGATCGCGCTCACGTCCAAAGAAGCCGGCGGCGGCAAGCGCGTCGCCATGGCCGGCGTGCCTTATCATGCACTCTCGCAGTATCTGGCGCGCTTGGTGGCGCAGCGGTTCATCGTCGCGCTTGCCGAGCAGCTCGAAATTCCGCAGCCCAATAAGCTGGTGCGGCGCGACGTCGTGCGGATCGTCACGCCCGGGACGCTGATCGAAGATCAGCTGTTGGACGGTAAGCAGAATAACTATTTGGCTGCCGTCACGGCCGTGGACGACACCTTCGCACTGGCGTATGCCGACGTGTCGACCGGTTTGTGCGCGGCCACCGCATTGACGGGCGATTCCGCGTATGACGAACTGGTTGCGGAGCTCGGCAGAGTCGCTCCGGCCGAGGTCGTCGCCGACATGCCCGTCGATTTGCGTACGGCGCTCGCGAGCACGCTCGAAGAGCTCGGCGCCCGCGTGGCCGCACCCGGTCTTTCCGTCGTCGGGCCACGTGCGCGCGGGCCGGTGGACGGCTTCTCGCTGGACGAATCGCTGGCGATCCATCGTGCGCTCGACGCACTCCTGGCGTTCGTCAAACGCGCAGGCATCGGATCCGACCGGGCAGGGCCGGCCGAGGAGCCGCAAATGCTCAGCGCGCCCAAGTTTTATCGAGAACGCACATTCCTGGCTTTGGACCAGCACACCAGAAAGAACCTGGAGCTGACCAGAGCGCTGGGCGCCAATCCGAAGGCAACGCTTCTGGCCACACTCGACAAGTGCGCGACCTCGATGGGATCGCGGATGCTTGCGCGCTGGATTTTGGCGCCCCTGGTGGATCGCGATGCAATTTACGCGCGCCATTGCGGCGTGCGAACGCTGGTCGAAGAGCACGTACGGCGCGACGCCGTCCAAGAGCTGCTGCGCGGCTGCTACGATCTCGAGCGCATCGCGCAAAAGGTGCGTTTCAAACGCGCGCAGCCGCACGACCTGGCCTCGCTGCGGCGCACGCTGGAGATCGTGCCTGCGCTCAGGCAACTCTGCGCAAAGACCTTGGGGTCTCAGAGCCGCGCCATAGCCGACTTCGACGCCTTGCTGGAAGACTTGCGCTGCAGCCTTGTCGACGATCCTCCAGCTGCGCTGTCCGAAGGTGGAGTCATCCGTGAGGGTGCCGACGCCGATCTGGCCGAGTGCATTTCACTGCGCACGAGCGCGCGAACGAAGCTCTCCGAGCTGGAGGAGCGCGAGCGCGAGCGCACCGGCATCAAGTCGCTAAAGATAAAATTCTCGGGCGCGTTCGGCTACGCGATCGAGGTGAGCAAAAGTTTTGCGGCGCAAGTTCCTGCCGACTACGTGCGCAAGCAGACGCTTACGAGCGGTGAGCGCTTCGTCACGCCGGAACTCAAGGAACTGGAGATCGCCATTGCTTCGGCGCAGTCGCGCCGGATTCGAATCGAGGAACGGCTCTTCGCGCAACTTGTCGATCGCATCGCGCGGCGGGTCGAGGATTTGCTGGCGGCCGCGCAGGCGATAGCGGAAATCGACGTGTTGTGTTCGCTGGCCAAGTGTGCGGCCGAACGGGGCTACGTGCAGCCCGAGTTCGTCGAGCGCAGCGAGCTGCATGTTGCCGACGGACGTCATCCCGTGATGGAGGCGATCGTCCGAACCGGCTTTGTTCCCAACGACCTGCAACTGCGCGACGGCGAACACCGTTTCATCCTCCTTACCGGCCCAAACATGGGCGGCAAATCGACGTATCTGCGTCAAGCGGCCCTGCTCGCCATCATGGCGCAAATCGGATCTTTCGTACCCGCAAAATCGCTGAGAATGGGAATCGTCGATCGCATCTTCACGCGCATCGGCGCGGGCGACGATTTGGCCTCGGGGCAATCGACGTTTTACTTGGAAATGGCGCAAGCGGCGAACATTCTGCGGCGCTGCACGCGGCGCAGCCTCCTGCTGATCGACGAAGTGGGGCGCGGTACCGGGACCTTGGACGGTCTGGCAATCGCGCAAGCGATGTGCGAGTTCCTGCTGGGTTTGGAAGAGCACGCTCCGATGGTGCTGTTCGCCACCCACTTCCACGAGTTGGTTTCGCTCGCGGAGCATTGGAAGGCGGCCGCCAATTATCACATTACGGCGGTTGAAAACGTGCGCGCGGGCGGTGGTCCGGTGTTTTCGCACCGCGTGCTGCCCGGCAGTTCGTCGCGCTCGTTCGGCATCGAAGTTGCGCGCATGGCCGGCCTTCCCGACGCAGTCGTCGATCGCGCTCGAGAAATCGCCGAAGCGCTGTCGGGCAAAGCAGACGTCGAAGAGCAGGTTCCGCTGCGGGGCAAGCTGGCCAAGATCCCGCCGGCGGCGCAGTTGTCGCTGTTGAACGCCGACTCTTGATCCGCATCCTCGACAGGACCACAATCGGCCAGATTGCCGCAGGAGAGATCGTCGAGCGGCCGTTGTCGGTGGTCAAAGAGCTCGTGGAAAATGCGGTGGATGCGGGCGCTGCGCGAATTACGGTAAGCTTGCGCGAGGGCGGAATCGAGCTCGTCGAGGTCGTCGACGATGGTGACGGCATCGCATCGGACCAGCTGCATCTTGCCGTTCGCCGGCACGCGACGAGCAAGCTCGCGCAGGCAGCCGATCTCGAATCCATCGGCACGCTGGGATTCCGCGGGGAGGGTTTAGCCAGCATCGCGGCAGTCGCGCACCTTGAAGTCAGCTCCCGCCGGCCGCACGAGCAATTCGGCGCTCGCGTGACCGCACACGCCGATCACACGGCACCCGTAGTGCCCACGCCCGGGCCGCCCGGAACGACGGTCCGGGCGCGGGATCTTTTCGCAAACGTTCCGGTGCGCCGCGAGTACTTGCGCTCGGCCGGCGCCGAATTCAATCGCGTATCGGGCTGGCTCTCGGCGTTCGCCCTGGCATATCCGCACATCACCTTCGCACTGCATCACGACGCAAGCGAGGTCTGGGTGATGCCGGCGACCGACGATCTTCGCGCGCGTCTGGCGAGCGTCTTCGGTAAAAGCGCTGCGGAGAATCTCATCCCATTGGATCCGGGGGCGGCGCGCGGATTGCAAGGCGAGTTGCGAGGCTACATCAGTTTGCCCGGATTCGATCGCGCGGATCGCCGCATGCAGCTGCTGTTCGTCAACGGACGGCTGCTGCGCAGCTCGTTGATGGCAGGCGCGTGGAGCGCCGGGTATTCTACGTTCGCCATGCTCGGACGCCAGCCGTACGGCGTGCTGGCATTGACGTTGCCGCCCGATCAGGTTGATTCCAACGTGCATCCGACCAAGAGCGACGTACGGCTGCGTTACGGGCAACAGGTGTTCGAAGCGGTCAAACGCGCCATTGCAACGACGCTGCGCGATAACGCAACCGCGCGCTTCTCGCAGGCCGTGACGGTTTCACCGGCTGCGCAGAACATGGACGGCGCCCTGGCGCACTTGCAGACGCTGTTCGAGCACGCTGAAGTGGCGCAGCCGGCGTCGTCGGGCGTGCGCGTGCTCGCGCAGGTGAACGGCACGTTCATCGTAGCGACGGACGGCCAAACGCTGGTTCTGGTCGATCAGCACGCGGCGCACGAGCGCGTTGCGTACGAGCGCATTGCCGCTGCCGCACACGATCGCGTTGCGCGCGAGCCGATGCTGGTTCCCAACGTCTTCGAATTGAGCGCTGCGCAAAGCGCTGCGCTGGACGGCACATTGGACATTCTGCACGAAGGCGGCCTGGAGATCGAGCCATTCGGCGAACGCACGTACCGCGTCGTGGCTACGCCGGCCGGTTACGGCGCGCGCGCGTTCGACGTTGCCGGCTTCTTGGAGGATCTCGGCGAGGAACCCAAGCAGCGCAACGTGCGCGAACGCGTTTGGGCGTCGCTGGCGTGCCACTCCGTTACTCGTGCGGGCGAGCGGCTCGAACTCTCCGAGATGATTACGCTTGTCGAACGCCTGGGACGATGCGATAATCCGATGCACTGCCCGCACGGGAGACCGACCATCGTCAGAATGGACGCAGAAACCATTGCGAGACTATTCAAACGAATATGAAGCCGCAATCGGAGCACCGTTTCAGCATCGCCACGACCTGGACCGGAAATCGGGGCAGCGGAACGGCGTCGTATCGCGGGTACGGTCGGGACTACGAGATCGGCACCCCGGCGAAAACCGTCGTTATCCCCGGTTCCTCCACGCCGCCGTTTCGTGGAGACGGCACGCGGTATAACCCCGAAGAACTTTTGATAACTTCGCTTGCGGCATGTCACATGCTCTGGTTCTTACACCTTTGCGCAGACTCGGGAATCACCGTAACCGAATATTGCGATAAGGCCGAAGGGACCTTACGCCTGAACCCGGACGGTTCGGGTGAGTTTTCGCAGGTGACGCTGCATCCGGCGGTTCGGCTGGCCGATCGGTCGCGCGCGGCGCAAGCCGGGACACTGCACCAACGCGCGCATGAGTTGTGCTTTATCGCCCGTTCGGTGAATTTTCCGGTCTTGTGCGAGCCGGCGTCCTGGTAATCGCCGGCCCGACGGCTTGCGGCAAAACCGATCTCGCCATACGGCTCGCGCAAACGTTCAACGGCGAGATCGTCGGCGCCGACTCGCGTCAGATCTATCGCGGGATGCCCGTGGGAACGGCAGCGCCGACGGCGGCACAACGCGCTGCGGTAGAGCATCATCTGATCGGGTTTCTCGATCCACGCGAGCGCTATTCGGCGGCGCGTTTTTCGGTCGACGCCGTGGCGAGCATCAAAGCGATACAGGCGCGCGGCCGACGTGCTATCGTCGTGGGCGGTACCGGGTTTTACATTCGCGCGCTCACCGGAGGCGTGCAGCTCGCCCCGGAGTTCGACGCGCCGCTTCGGCAGCGGCTGGCGCGTGAAACGCAATTGCACGAGGCGTCGTTTCTCTACGACTGGCTCAAGGTGCGAGACGCACGCCGCGCAGCCATGCTGCACCCGAGCGACGTATACCGTGTGGTTCGCGCGCTCGAGGTCGCGCTTGCACCGGCGGATAAAACGCTGCGCGACACGGCGCTCACCTCGCTCGCAACACAAGGCATTCCGTTTCTCAAAGTCTTTTTACGCGTCGACGATGCGCAGCTCGATAGGAAGATCGAACGCCGGACGGACGCGATGCTCGCGAGCGGGCTTTTGGAAGAGGCCGAGCGCGTCGGTGCGGATGCGGTTGCGGGCGGGGCCGTGGGCTACCCACAGGCGCTTGCCCATCTGCGCGGTTGGTGCACGTTTGCCGAACTGCGCGCGCTGCTCGTTCGCGCAACGCGACGCTACGCCAAACGTCAGGCGACATGGTTTCGCAGCGAGCCGCATACGCATAGGCTTGCGCCGGGCGACGTCGAGCGAGCGGCAAGGGAAATGCTCGGCTGGGTTTGAAGGGCCAACGCATGCCGGGAAGCCTGCAAGATACGTACCTCGCCGAAATCCGGCGGCAAGGCGTACCCGTAACGATCTATTTGATGAACGGTTTCCAACTGCGCGGCGTGGTCAAGGGCTTCGATTCGTTCACCGTTCTCATCGAATACGAGCGCAAGACGCATCTCATTTACAAACACGCGGTTTCGACGATCTCGCCACAAGGCCCATTTGCCGCGCCGGCCGACGCCGAGCTGCAGCACTCTCCGGCGCGCGTCGAGGTGACCTCGGGATAATGCCGCGCGTGGCCGTGACCAAGATGCACGGCACGTTGAATGACTTCGTCGTTCTGGATCAGCGAACGCCCACGATCGGCGACACTGCAGCTTTTGCACGATCGGCATGTGACCGGCGCGCGGGCGTGGGAGCGGACGGACTCATCGTGGTTTTGCCGTCGGAGCGAGCCTATGCGCGCATGCAGATCCTCAATCCGGACGGCAAGGAAGCCGAGATGTGCGGCAACGGCATGCGCTGCATGGTGCGCTACTTGTGCGAGGGCGGCGAAGGCGAGCGTTTCCGAATCGAGACTGCCGCGGGAATCATCACCGCCGATGTCCTGGAAAAAGGAGCGGTGTACCGCGTACGGGTGAACATGGGCGTGCCGCAGTTCGACGGGCGCGTGCCGGCTATGGAGGGCGCCGTTTTCGTTTCGGTGGGCAATCCGCACGCCGTCATCTTTGAAGAGTCGCTCGATGCGGTCGATTTGCCTGCCCTCGCAAGCGGGATGGGCGGTATGAACGTCCATCTGGCCGTCATCGTCGATCGGCATTGCATGGCGGTCAATCACTACGAACGCGGCGTGGGAATTACGCCGGCGTGCGGTACCGGCGCGGTGGCTTGCGCTGCGGCTGCAATACGCGGCAATATGATCGAATCCCCGGTCGATGTGCGCGTACCCGGAGGGACGTTGCGCGTGCAATGGGATGGCGTGGGAGAAGCATCGCTGACCGGCCCCGCCGTGCGAGTGTTCGATGCGCAGTTCTGAACTTGGATGCTCGGTACGCGAAGCGTTCGCCGGCGACGCCGAACGGATCGTCGGACTGTGCCTGCAGCTGGGATACGGCGTTTCGCGCCAACACGTCGAACGGCATCTGCGTACGCTGGGGCAAGAGCGAGTCGTGTTCGTCGCAGTCGTGCCGCGCGCCGGAGTCGTGGGCTGGATAGGCGTCGCACGTTCCCGCACGTTGACTTCGATGCAGCGCGCCGACATCGAAGGACTGGTAGTGGAGGACGAGTTTCGCGGCAACGGCATCGGCGCAATGCTGCTTGCCGCCGCCGAACGTTGGGCACAGCGGCACGGCTGCAGAGCAATGCGGCTGTTGTCCAACGTGGTGCGCGAACGAGCGCATGCGTTCTACTACCGGTTGGGATACGAACTTCTCAAGACCGAGTACGTGCTGCAAAAAAACCTATGATCGGGCTTGCGTATTGCGACAAAGCCGGCCGCATCTATTTCGATTCCTCGCAGGAACCGCTGGCCGACGGCGGCTTGGTGCGTACCGTCGCGACTAACGAATTGATGCCCGCGCCCACGGGGACGGTTCCCATGATTCTGCCGGGGCGTCGGCCGTTGACGCGCGCCGGAACGTCGAAGCGCCGTTTCGCTCTGGCAGCAGTTTTGCCCGCGGGCTACACGCGCTTGCTGCTGCCGGCGTACGAACCAGCAGCGGACGCGCCGGCGCTTCCGCTCTTCGGTTATACGTTCGTATGCGCCGTCGGTGACGAGTTGCACGTGGCCGCGATGCGCACCGATCGCAGCCCGGACTGGGAACCGCGGCATTTTGCGCCCGGACAACTCGAAAGCATCCTGGATGCGCGGCTGGCGGGCGATCGGCTCAACCGCGTGCTGCGCCAGCTCGTTCGGTGTTCGTCCGAGTACGGATGCTTTACGGCGCAAAACGTCTTCCTGGAGCGCGGTGAAGCGGCGCTGCCCGTTTCGCCTGCGTGCAATGCACGCTGTGTCGGCTGCATTTCCGAGCAAGACTCCGATACGGGATTACCTGCGCCGCAGGCACGCATCTCGTTCGAAACCTCGCCCGAAGAACTCGCGCGCGTGGCGGTTCACCATCTCGAACGCGTCGACGACGGCATTGTTTCCTTCGGGCAAGGATGCGAAGGAGAACCGCTGCTGCGTTCGTTAACGATCGCGCGCGCAATAGAGCTCATACGCGCGTCGCGAACCAACGGAACCGTCAACCTCAACACCAACGGCAGCATGCCTTCGGCGCTGCGGCGCTGCATCGACGCCGGCCTGCAGGCCGTGCGCGTGAGTTTGAATTCGTTCCGCCCGCCGGTGTATGCCGCGTATTACCGTCCGGCCGGCTATTCGTTAGAGGACGTCTTCACGTCGATCCGGCTTGCGTCGGACAACGGGTTGCGCGTGTCGCTCAACCTGCTTACGCATCCGGGGATCACCGACGATGGAGAAGAACTCGAAGCGATGACCGGCTTTCTGCGCAGCGCGCGCATCGACATGATTCAGACGCGCACGCTCAACATCGATCCCGAATGGTACTTCGCTGCCGTCGGAAGACCGCGCAATCCGCTGGGCATGCGAACGGCGCTGCACGCGATTGCCGGTGCCGGCGTGAAGGTCGGCAACTTTACGCACACGCACTAACGCCCGGAACCGCATGAAACTGCGCCACATCGCCGTGCTGCTGCTGGCCGGAATCGCGACCGGAGTCGCGCTGCCTGGCCGGCTAACGTGGATCTTCGGCGCGGCAACCCTTTACGTATTTTTGCCGGCGCTGATTTTTGAGGCGGCTTGGCACTTGGATCTGAACGTCATGCGGCGCGCCTGGAAGCCGATCGCTTTGCTGGCCGTGCCCGGCGTGGCGATGACGTCAGCGATCATCGCCGTTTGCGTACATTACGTCGGCGCGCTGGCATGGGCGGCCGCGCTTGTGCTCGGAGCGATCTTGAGCGCAACCGATCCGGTGGCGGTCGTCGCGGTTTTTCGCCGTCTTTCGGTGCCGCGCCGGTTGGCGACGATCGTCGAAAGTGAAGCGCTGTTCAACGATGCGGTCGCGGTGGTGCTGTATCGCGCTATTATTGCCGCAACTTTGGTCGGAGCGAGCGCGAGCGGGATCGGGCACGCCGTCGGGCAAGCGGCCCTAGGCGTGGCGATCGGTGCAGGTATCGGGATCGCGCTGGCATATTGCGCGGTGCTCGCGTTACGCGACGCCGTAACCGCATCTTGGCAAAGTGCGGCCACGTTTGCGGGTGCGTACGGCGCTTACGCAATCGCCGAGCGTTTCGGCTGGTCCGGCATTTTTGCCGTTATTGCGTTCGGCATCGCGCTGCGCGAGCTGGAACGCCATCGGGTCAGTGCCGCGTCGGCCGGCGGCGTCGAAAAATTTTGGGACGGCATTGCGCTGGCCGCCAACGTGGTGCTGTTCTTTTTGATCGGCGCGGCGTTGGACCTCGAACGCTTGGTGCACAGTCTGCCTGCCGCCGGAATCACATTGGCCGCTGTGTTCCTGGCACGCGCGATCCTGGCGTACGGACTGCTGCGGTTCGCGCGTGCGTATCTGCAGCCGTACTGGATGACGGTGGTGCGCATGGCCGGAATTCGCGGCGCGCTCTCTCTGGCGCTCGCGCTGGCAACTCCGGTGCAGGTGCCCCAGCGCGCAGCCATCGTCGATGCGACGTTCGCCGTCGTCGTAGTGACGATTCTGATCGGATCCCTGACGCTGAGCCGGCGCGTCGGGCGTTTGCCGCTCGAAGGCGGTTAAGCCGGGGTAGTAATCGACTGGCTGATCACGTCGAGGACGATTTCGGTGCTCGAAATCACCGTTATCGGATGTTCGGAATCGAGCGATTCGAAGATCGTTTTGTTGGCCGGGTTGTTTACACGCGCAACGCAACGCGCTTTGGAGCTCTTGGTAGCGATGAGGCAGACGACCAGGTTGTCTTCGTCGTCGCCGGTGTCCGCGACGACCACGTCCGCGCGCCGAAGGCCGGCTTGTTCGAGCACGAGCGGGTCGCAGCCGTCGCCCACCACCGCGACTTTCTGTTCGATGAGCTGCTCGAGCATGGCGGCTTTGCGATCTTGCTTCTCGACGATGACGACTTCATGGCCTTGCCGCAGCAGCGCACGCGTGAGATACGATCCGACTTTTCCGCCGCCGACGATGAGCACGAACATGGCTAGCGCAAACTGCCCGTAGCGGCCGGCATGACCGGTGTTTTGTCCATCTGAAACATTTGCGCGAGCTCGGAAATGGCGTCGGGTGCAACGATCGCATTGATTTCATCGCCTTCTGCCAAAATCGTATCGTCGGCCGCGACGCGCACCGTTTGTCCGGTCCGCACCGCAGCAATGCGAATGCGGCCCGCGCGCTCGAGTTCCGAAACGTGCTTTCCCGCATCGCTCGCGCGCACGACGGCGGTGACGGACGTCACTTTACCGAAATCGAAGGACTGCAGCGTATCCCACGGCGCTTCGGTGAGCACGTCCCGAATCAGCTTGGCCCCTACCGTAGTCGGACAGACCGTTTCGATGCCTAAATCGCGATACATCAGCCCACGGGTAGGATCGTAAATGCGCGCCACGATTTTTTTGATGTGAAACATGCGTTGCGCGATGAGAGCCGCCATGACGTTGCGGTTGTCGCCGTTGGTAACCGCGATGAGCCCGTGCGCCGTTTGAGCGCCCGCGCGCTTTAGTACGTCGTAGTCGATGCCGGTGCCCACGACGACGTGCCCCTTGAATTTCTGGCCCAGCCGTTTGAAGGCTCCGGGGTTTTCGTCGACGACGATGACTTCGTGACTGTCTGCGTCGAGCAGCTTTGCAAGGGTCGACCCGACGCGGCCGCACCCTACGATAAGATATCTCATGACCGAATGTACCGTGTTCTGATAGCCGGTGAAGTTTCCCGCGGGGACATGTTGCAGCGTTCCTTAGGCAGGAGGGTGAGGCGACCGCCCGAACAGGACGCATGCTCCGAAACGCCGGCCGGCTTGCTCGGAGAAATCTCGGGGCGTGGCTCAGCTTGGTAGAGCGCTTCGTTCGGGACGAAGAGGTCGCTGGTTCGAATCCAGTCGCCCCGACCATGTACCCTCCGTCTTTCAAAGGCACCCGGCACACAGCGAATTGTTTTCAAACTTCAGCCCAGCCTCGGGGCGCGTGCTGCGCGCGGCCGAACAAGAGTGCCGCAATCACAACCATTACTACGTCGGCGTCGAACACCTGCTCGTTGCACTGCTCGAGGAACAGGACGGTTCCATCACGGATTGGCTGCGCGCGCACGGCATCGATGCCAGCGACGTGCATGCCCGGTTGCGCAGAACGCTGGGGACCGGCGAAGACCGCGTGTGGGAAGGAATCTTGGTGACGCCGCGAGTGCGGAAAATCGTTGCTTTGGCGAGCGAGTCTGCCGGAAATCGCGCCGTCGAACCGCTCGATCTCCTCGAAGCGATACTCGCTGAAGGCGGCAGTTTGGCTGCCCAAATCGTGCGCAACGCCACATGCACGCCCTAACTGCGTTTTTTTTGAACTTGGTCGACCACGCCGGCTACGCCGGTCTGTTCGTCGCCATGACGCTGGCAAACATCGGCGCTCCCGTCGGCAGTGAAATCGTGCTGCCGGCAGCGGGAGCGCTGGCTGCTACCGGACATCTTTCGAGCGTTTGGCTCGCGATCGTTCTCGCGGTCGCCGCCGAGCTGGTCGGCCAAAGCATCGCTTACGCCGTCGGGCGATTCGGAGGACGCCCGTTTATCGATAAGTACGGCAGATATATCCACTTCCACCATCGCCAGATGGAGCGCGTCGAGCGTTTCTTTCAACGGTACGGCAAGTTCGCGATATTCATCTGCCGCTTCATTCCGGTCGTGCGCGGAATCGTCGGGATTCCCGCGGGGATCGCAGAGATGCCGCTCGGCCCCTTTTATTTGTGGACGTTCTGCGGATCGGCGATCTTTTGCGGCGGTCTAGTCCTGCTGGGCAACGCGCTGGGGACGCATGCCGACGTCGTCGTGGACGCAGTGCGCAAATATGCACTGCTGATCTTGGTTTTAGGAATCGTGGCTCTGATCGTATTTCTGTTTCTCCAAAGCCGCCGGACAAAGCGCGAGGCGGCGTAGCAGCTGCCTTATGGCAACGCCGGCAAGCATCGCGCTCGCACAGACGCTCAGCCAGATTCCCGATGCGCCGGGGGTCTACATGATGGTCGACAAGCACGCGGAGATTTTGTACATCGGCAAGGCGGTCTCGCTGCGCAACCGCGTGCGTTCGTATTTTCAAGACAGCGCCGCCCACCACGTGCGCACCCAGGCTATGGTGGAACGCGTTGCGGACGTGCGGACGATCGTCGTGACTAACGAGGTCGAAGCGCTGATCCTCGAGGCCAACCTCATCAAACGCCACCAGCCGCCGTACAACGTGCGCCTGCGCGACGACAAACGGTATCCGTATCTCAAAGTCACCAGCGAGCCGTTTGCGCGCGTGGTGTTTACGCGGGTAGTGAAGGATGACGGGGCGCGATACTTCGGGCCGTACACCAACGCGCATGGGCTGCGCGAGCTGATCGATTTGGTTCGCTTGGTCTTCCCGCTGCGCACGTGTCCCGAACCGATCGACGGCCGGCGGCGCCGGCCGTGTTTGCAATACCACATCAAACGCTGTTTAGCCCCGTGTGTCGGGTATCAGAGCGAGCACGATTACGATCGGATGATCGAAGAAGTCGTGCTGTTCCTTGAGGGCAAGCAGGAATCGCTGCTGACGCGCCTGCAGGGCGAGATGATCCACGCAGCCCAGGGGTATAATTTCGAAACGGCGGCGCGCATTCGCGATCGCATCGTAGCCGTGCGCCGGGTTACCGAGGACCAAAAGGTCGTATGGCGTTCGCGCTTGGACATGGACCTCATCGCAGCCGCTCGTTCGCAGGGGCAAGCTTGCATGCAAGTGTTCATGGTGCGCGGCGGCAAGCTGATCGGCCAGGAGCATTTCATTTTGGACGGCGTGCACGAGCAGAGCGACGGCGTGCTGTTCAGCGAATTCCTCAAGCAATTCTATACCGCGCGCACTGCGGGCGCTGCCGAACCGGCGCGCGGCGCTGCTGCGGGTGCGCGCGTCGCGCGCGATAATCAAGCCCCCGTTGCGGTCAAGGCCCGGCGTTCTCGCGGCAGCGCAGGCGCCGTTCCCAAAGAAGTGCTCGTGCAAGCGTTGCCCGGGGATGCGAGCGTGATCGAAAGCTGGCTGACCGAAATCAAAGGCGTGCGCGTGCGCCTGCTGGTGCCGCGGCGGGGCGATCGATCGCAGTATATGCGCCTCGTGCAGAAGAATGCAGAGCAGAACCTCAAAGCTTTTTTAGCGCACCAAGAAGTGCAGGAAACGGCACAAGCGCGCTCGCTGACCGAGCTTGCGAACGCGCTGGAGTTGCCCGAACCGCCTCATCGCATCGAGTGTTACGACATATCCAACATCCAAGGCACCAACCCGGTCAGCTCCATGGTGGTGTTCGTCGAGGGTCGCGCGAAAAAAAGCGACTATCGCAAGTTCAAGATCCAATACGACAAAGGCCCGAACGATTTTGCGATGATGCAGGAGACGCTGCGCCGGCGGCTACGGTATCTGCGCGCTCGCACGGATGAAGACGTGGGTGCTGCGCGCCCCGACGCCGATGGACGATTGGAAACGGAACTAGCAAAAAAAGAAAAATTCAACAAAAAGCCCGACTTGCTGCTCATCGACGGCGGCAAAGGCCAACTCGGGGCCGTCGTCGAGGTGCTCGAGGAACTCGATATGACCGGCATTCCGGTTGCGGGGCTGGCCAAGGAACACGAATGGCTGTACTTGCCCGGGCAGTCCGAGCCCATCGTGCTGCCGCCCAATTCGCCCGGATTGCATCTGGTCATGCGCGTGCGGGACGAGGCGCACCGGTTTGCGATTGCGTATCACCGCCAGCGACGCGCGAAGGCGATGACGCGCTCGGGACTCGACGCGTTGGCAGGGGTTGGTCCGGTGCGCAAGAAGCGCTTGTTGACCGCTTTTGGTTCGCTGGCCGCCATCAAGCGCGCGGGCGTGGACGAGATAGCGGCGGTTAAAGGGATGACACCCGCCTTGGCTGCGCACGTCAAGGCTGCTTTAGGGGAGTGACATGCACCTCATCATCCGCTTCATTATCAACGCCATCGTCCTCTATCTGATCGCGCATTTCGTTCCGGGCTTCAATCACAACGTCGGGGCCGGTACTGCGATTATCGCCGCCATCGTTTTCGGAATCGTCAACGCGTTCATCGGACCCGTGCTGCGGCTGCTAACCGCGCCGCTCAATTGGATAACGCATGGGTTGTTCACGCTCATCGTCGACTACATTCTGTTCTGGCTCACCGTTTGGATCGCGCCGCACTTCGAGAATACGGGCGTGGGCTGGCCGGCGTGGCTGGCCAATTTGGTCGGCGCTGCAATCATGATGGTCATTGCAACGGCCCTTCAGCAAATGTGGTCGCCCCGCTCGGAGCAGCAGCCCGCCACCCGGTAAATCTAGGGCAGCGGGCACGGCGTGGCGCGGTCTAGGGCCTGGCTATGAGCGCTGAATCGTTGTAGTCGCCGAAGCTAACGTCGACGGTATGGCCCTGGGTTTGGACGTGCGCCGAAACCGGCAGGTGCTTGTCGTTGACCCAGACCGTTTCATTGTAGGTGCCGTCGGGCGCGACGATGTTGTAGCCCAGGAGTTGCATGCCGTCAACCGTTTTTTTGCCGGCCGGCGTAACGGTGTAGGCGCCAGTGGAAACGGCACCGTCCACGGGCTGAGTTGCGAGCTTCATCACCAGCGTCGCGTCCTGTCCGCCGGTGGCGGCAATGCGGAACTGTCCCGAGGGGAGGACGTCCACCGTTGCGGCGGTGCCGTTCTCGAAGGTTTCGACGACGCGTACGCTCTGGACGCGATCGAAGGCCGCGACCAGCTGCCCCAGGTCGGCGCCGGTTCCGGTGGTGGCGGCTTGTGCCGCAAGAGGTGCGCCCAGGCCGAGCGCCAGCACGACTGCGATGACCGTACGCATGATTGCCTCCAGGTCCCGCACGGAGCGGGATACAGGTATACCCATCACGCGCCGCGGCGCATCTGGGACTTTCGGCCGCGTGTTATACTAAGCGGCACGACTCGCGGGGCTGAAATAGGTTCGACGGAAGGATCCGCGGTCAACGTAAGCAGGCGGAGTTGCGAGCACTCCTAAAACGATCGCAAGCGTTATACACGCGAACACTGAATACGCACTGGCTGCCTAATCTAGGCTAGTCACCGGACGCAAGGGGTGCCCGAACCGCCTTGCTTTCCGGTCACAAACTCGGGCTGGCTCGCACGATTGGCTCGACGTGCGCGCGAGACTTTAGAGCCTGCTGCGCGCGATAAGCCCGGCTTCGGGGCGTACGCGCGAGTAAGATAAATTCGAAGCTGAGCCTGGAGAACGCGTTGGTCCGGCTTTTCGGACTCGGGGGGCAGTACCCCGACAGCTCCACCATCTCTCTGCTTTAGTTGAATGGATGCTCATTCGTTCAACTATTTTGTTTCCGTTGGACAAAAACGCCAAACGTCGGTCGTCAGGCGCGTCACAGCATAGCGTTGAGCTCGAGGGCATTCTGATCGAGGGAGTTGAGCTACGCTGGCTATAAGTAGCGGCATGGTGGCGCGGTTCATACCGATGCAGCTGAGCCGCATGGCTAGCGATGTCTGATCGAGCTGACCAGCCTGTATGCTCGGTTAAATACCACGGCGGACACGTCAAGCCGCGGCTCTTTGCACTTCATGAGCAGGGCCGACTCTGGTATTTCGATCTTTGCTCCCCTCATGAAACGCCGGGAGACCATTGGAGCGCACCGCAACCTTTTGGCGCACAGGACGTAGCGGGCGGCCGTGTTCTCTCACAAACAGTGGGAGGCGGAGAGCTTTTCATCAGAACGACTGGGTACAGGCCGCTTGAATTTAAGGCGGAGTTTTGTGCGCTGTTGGCATGGGTCCTGGGAAATGCGTGCACACCGCCAAATATAACGGTGAAGTTTTACCGGTCAAAGGTCGTAGAATTTATCGACCACCAGCCGCAGCCAGCAAAGCCTAACCCGCACTGGCCTCCATCCGTTCCAGAGAAATTTGTTACAAATGAAGAGGCGCAAGAGCTGTTCGGCGCCACGACGGACATCGGTCTCGCGTCTTACGATATTGGCGCTGATGTGATCACGTTCTATCCCAAAACAATTTTGAAGTTGCCCGGCTCTCGTGGAGAGTTTTAGATTGGAAATCACGCCGCGGTTTCCCGCTCATATGCGGCGGGAGAGCGGTAGCCCAGAGCTGAGTGGCGACGATGCCGATTGTACCAGCCCTCGATGAAGTCGAAGATAGCAAGTTCGGCTTCCTTATGCGTGCGGAACCGGTTCCGATCGAGTAGTTCGCATTCGAGCGTCGCATTGAAGCTCTCGCACATCGCGTTGTCGTAGCAATCACCAACTGAACCCATCGACGGACGAACTCCAGCTTCCCGGCACCGAGATCCGAAAGCAATCGAGGTGTATTGCGTTCCTTGATCGGAATGATGAATGACGCTTTCGGGCCTACGACGTTCAATCGCCATGTTGAGCGCATCGAGTACAAGTTGCGTGCGCATGTTCGAGCTCATTGCATAGCCGACGATTCGGCGGCTAAACGCGTCGAGAACGACTGCAAGAAACAAGAACCCGGCGTAGGTTGGGATGTACGTGATATCAGCAACCCACAGTTTGTCTGGTGCGTTAGCGATGAATTTTCGATCGACAAGATCCGGTGCGGGTCGAGCATCTCGATCACGCACGGTCGTCCGAACGCCCTTACGGCGGCTTGCGCCTACGAGATTTCGCTCGTTCATGAGTCGCGCAAGTCGGTCGTTGCTCAGGGTAATGCCCTCGTCTTTCAACTCGGCCTTGATGCGTGGTCGACCGTACGTGTTGCGAGAGCGTCGATGAATTGCCTCGATGCGATCACCAAGTTCAATGTCGCGCCGCGCTTGCGCTGACGGTGGACGATTGAGCCACGCATAGTACCCGCTGGCGGAGACCTCCAGAACCCGGCACATCGTGGAAATGTGGAATTTGGCCTGGTAGCTCTTCACGAGTCGGAAGATTTCTTGGGGATCACGTCGGTCTCCCGAGCAAACCAGGCCGCGGCTTTTGACAAGATTTCATTCTCGATCGTGAGTCGCTTGTTTTCACGTCGAAGTTTCGAGAGTTCTGCTCGTTCTTCGCTGGTCAATCCGTCGGTGCGCTTGCCAGTATCGAGATCGACCTGCTTTTCCCAATTGCGAATCGTTTGTGGTGCAAGCTCGAATTCGGCGGCCAACTCATCTATGCGGCGACCGGTACGCAGCAGTTCAAGAACTTTATGCCGGAAGTCCGGCGGGTAGGAGTGCGGACGCTTTTTGCCCATTGGTGGACCCTTCTCCGCCAAAGCGGAAGTGTCCACGAGAGCCGGGCAACTTCATTTCGGATATTCGCGATCTTCTGATCCTTTATCAGCATGAGGCGAGCAACTTATACGTGCTGCCATTTAGGGACCGGCCTATGGCGCACATCTCCTTTGAACTTGAGGATGAGTGCTGGTACATAAACTGTGACAACGACGTGTTGCCAACTTTGGTAAAATCCTTATGCGACAGGTTCGACGTCGAGCTGAGTGACGCACAATGAAAAGTTGGCAGACCACCGCCCGCAAATCGACACATATTTGCGCGGCCTAAACGATGGCGGTATGCCGTAGGCAGGAGCGCTCCTAATCGCACGTCCAGGCTCTTACGAACCGTTTACGGTTCACTGAGGGAATCTTTGAAGCACGCCGGCGCTTCCCGTACGTTATCGTCTCGTAGAGCCGCCGCCCATAGAGATAGGTTCCGATCGGCCGCAGCAACTCAGTGATGAACGCGAATACCTCTTCGGGTTGACAATCGCCGGTTGGCCTTTAAGAAAACCCGGCCGTAAAAGCCGGGCTCTCTCGTTGCTAAATCGCTCGCGCCAAGTTGCTCCTACTGCCGTTCGACGCGCCTTCCGCGGCGCGCATGTGCGCGAAGACAAGCGCGTGGCCGATCAGGTACGTCGGCACGAGCACCAGCGGAATGAGGGCCCAGGGCAGCGTCGTCATCGCGGCCGAGCCTGCTCGCCCGGATATCACGCCCAGCGTCACGGCTGTTACTAGGTCGAACGAACCCAAAATATTCCACTCGAGGATGCGTACGTCGCGCGAGTTTCGTGCCGCCACGCGCGCGACCGGAAGGGCGAAAAGGCCCGTGATGATGTCGCCGATGCCGGCAAAGTATGGAAACGGTCCGCTCATAAGCCCCGTGACGGCTGCAATAAGCATGAGCACACCGAGCACGCGCATCACGTTGAGCGCAACGATCAACCGGACCGGTATAGCCATCATCGCCGAACGGCTCGCAGCGGACGTTGCTGCGACTCCTGCTGCAATCAGCGGCAGCATGAACAGTACGGGCACGACGAGCGGCCAGCTGCGCGCCGCACCCGAGGCGGTGATCGCGACGGTGAAAGCGATCCAAGTGCCGATACCGGCGCCGAGTGCTAACCGCTGTCCCAGACGGATCGGCAGCGAGCCGAGCGCTGCCGCGAACAGCGTCCCCACCGCAGCTCCCAGGACCAAGGTGCGAAACATTTCGAGCATGGACTCCTCACGTTACATAGCTACTTGCGTGACACAAGCGACTATAGCATATTGACTTGCGTGACGCAAGTCTTTATGCTTTGGACATGCGACATGCCAGCTTGGCCGCACAGCCGTGCCCGATCGCCCGAACGCTGGATCTCGTGGGAGAGTGGTGGACGCTGCTCATTGTCCGCGACGCGCTGCTCGGGGCTCGCCGGTTCGACGAATTCAAAGCCACCGGCATCGCCGACAACGTGCTATCCGCGCGGTTGAAGAGACTTACGCAGGCGGGCATCCTGAAACGAAAGCGCTATCAGACGCATCCCGACCGCTACGAGTATCTGCTCACCGAAAAGGGCTACGCGCTCGCGCCGGTAGTACTGGCGCTACGCTCTTGGGGCAAACGATTTACGAAGGGCGCGGACACGAGTCACGTCGTCCACAAAGGCTGCGGCGGCAGCGTCGAACTGGGTTTTCACTGCACGCACTGCGACCGCGAAATAGAACGAACGGACATCGTCCCCGCACGCATACAAGAGAGCGCTTGGGCCTAAGCAGCGTCCGCGAGAACATCCGGAAAATTGGCGAAATCCCGTTAGGTCGGGGTTCGCGCCGTCCGCGCGGCGCGCTCAAAGAGATCGGGAGCGCCCAATTGCGTACACACGGCGGAAAATTCGGTAGTGGGTCCGCGCCACTCCAACTCGTCGATATGGGCGAAAAGGGCAGCGTCGGTTCGAAGGGTTGCCAATTCCTTGAATAGCAGTGCGAGACGCTGACGCTCGCCGAGCACTTGCCGCGGGAATACTTCGATCGCGCCATAGCGGGCGAGCAGAGCTGCAGCGTTCTTCGGTCCAATGCCCGGGATGCCGGGATAACCATCCGCGGCGTCACCGACGAGCGCAAGATAGTCAGGAATCAGCTCGGGATCTACGCCAAACTTCGCTCGCACCCCATCGGCGTCCCGGATGACTTTGCTCCTTCGGTCAATCTGCACGATGCGCTCCTCGCGCACGCATTGCGCGAGATCTTTATCGGGCGTCCAAATGCAAATTTTCTGCACGCGAGAATCCTTTGAGGCAATAGCGGCCGCCGAGGCAAGCGCATCGTCGGCCTCAAGCTCGATCATCGCCCATACCGGAATTCCCATCGCCCGCAGCGCGTCCTCGAGCGGCTCGAACTGTGCAAGCAGTGCAGGCTCGATTCCCAGCCCCGTTTTGTACCCATGCCAAAGCTCATTGCGGAAAGACTCGATAACGTGATCGGTAGCGACGCCCAGGTACCTTGCTCCATCGTCGATCATGTGCATCACCGTATTGAGAACGCCGATAACCGCCCCGAACGGCCGATCCTTATTACTCGTGGCGCGACGCAGCCCGTAGAAATGGCGGAAGAGTTCGTAGGTTCCGTCGATCAAATGAACGATCACGTTGACTCGCCTCTTTGCGCTCAGGCACGCACCGGCCCTTCGCAGTGCATAGCGCGTGCGCTTCTAGTCGACGTTATCGCGCAGAACGGATCCCCTGGCGCTGCAATCTTGCACCGCACCGGCGGCCAAGATACGCCGTGCCGCGAACGACTTGGGTACCGCGCAACGTCACCCACGCCAAGCCTTTTGGGTTCCGTGCCGGATCTCGGAAGTCGAGGTCGTCGGAAAAGGTTCGCGGATCGAATGCGACGAGATCGGCGAAGTTTCCCGGGGTGATCGTACCGCGGTCGGGGATGTTGAAGATGCGGGCCGGAAGCGCGGTCATTTTGTGAATGGCCGATTCCAAAGTAAGCGTCCCCAGTTCGCGGACGTGATGAGCAATGACGCGGGGAAACGTCCCGTAGGATCGCGGATGATGGCGCCCTTGCACGCCGGGCGCGGCCCCGTCGGAACCGATGACGGTGTGCTCGTCACGCAGGACGCGCGCGACGTCGTCTTCTTTCATCAAGAATATCGTCATCATGGCGACGAGACGCTCGTTCACCAGTACGTGAATCAGCGCATCGAACGCCGAGCATCCGAGCTGCGTGGCTATTTCGGCCAGCGTGCTGCCTTCAAATCGATGGCTTGGCGTAAAGGCGATCAGGATTCCATCGTATCCCGCCTCCGCAACGAAGTTTTGAAAGTGCGACGTATCGCTTTCGAGCGTCTTTCGTAATGTACGCAGTTGTTCCGGATCGCCCAGGCGCTCGAGCGTCGCTGCATTGCCCCCTTCATGAAATTCCGGAGGCAAGACCGCTTTCAAATACGTGCTGCCGGCGGTGTAAGGATAGACGTCTTGGTGAACGATGACGCCGCGCGCGCGTGCTTGCCGAATCAGCTCGAGCGAATCACGGGTTCTTCCCCAGTTTTTTTTGCCGCAGGCTTTGTGGTGCGATATTTGTACCGCAACGTGCGCCTTTTTCCCAATCGTTAACGCTTCGGCGACTGCATCGAGCAGCGTATCGCCTTCACCGCGGATGTGCGACGTATATATCGTTCCGGAGGGCAGACATTTCGCCAAATCGACGAGCTCGTCCGAATCGGAAAACACACCGGGCGGATAAATGAGTCCCGTGGACAGGCCGAACGCTCCCGCCTCAATCGCTTCTTCGAGCGACGCGCGCATGAACGCCCGTTCTCGCGACGTTGCTGCGCGGCGCTCCATTCCCATTGCGGCTAAACGCAGCGTGCCGTGGCCGACGAGCGGAACGTAATTGGTAACATAGCCGCGTGCATCCGTGGTGCGCAGTAAATCGGCGAAACTAGCGCCGATGTCGTCGTGCACCGGCATCACTGCTTCGAGCGACGCGAGCAGGGCCGCGCGGTGCCGCGAGGACGTCGGCGCAAGGCTTATGCCGCAGTTGCCGACGACTTCGGTCGTCACCCCTTGCAGTATCTTCATCGTGTCGTCGCCCGGAAGCAGCGGGGCGTTGTCGCCGTGCGAGTGGACGTCGATGAAGCCCGGCGCGATCACCAGACCTGTGGCGTCGATGGTGTTCCAACCCGCGTGCGTATCTGCGTGGGGGCGGAGCTCTTCAATCCGCTCGCCGGCAACGAACACGTCGCACGCGGCGGCGGGCCCGCCGGTGCCGTCGACGACCGTTGCCCCGGCATAGACCGTCTTGCTCATGTTCGCGCCCTTTTGCACAGCCGGCGGTGATATACTGCCGCCTGCGGGGAAATATCGCGTTGCGGCGTAAGAAGGCCGCATGATTCAAAAGATCGCCGCTGCAGCGGCACTGCTTTGCCTTCTTGGGGCTGCGCCTCTTTCGCTGACGCCCAAACAACTCGCCGCGATCGATGCCATCGGGAACCGTTCGGTGGCCGGACGGGCGACGCCCGGGCTGACCATCGCGATCCTGCACGGCGGTTCGGTCGTCTACGCAAAGGGCTTCGGCTACATGAACGTCGAGGACGCGGTACGGGCGCGCGGAGATACGAGCTATCCCATCGGTTCGAATACCAAACAATTCACCGCGGCGGCGATCCTGATGCTGCAAGACGAAGGCAAACTGAGCGTCGA
The DNA here is from genome assembly GCA_963777315.1 of Vulcanimicrobiota bacterium. Taxonomy (GTDB): domain Bacteria; phylum Vulcanimicrobiota; class Vulcanimicrobiia; order Vulcanimicrobiales; family Vulcanimicrobiaceae; genus CAVYEM01. Next base: position 132,100 of record CAVZQC010000001.1, on the reverse strand, counting down.
CGATCGCCTCTCCAAATACTTGCCGGAAATTCCGCACGCGAACCAGGTCACGCTGCGAAATTTACTCACCCATTCCGGCGGCTATGCGGAATATACCGAGATCGGCACGTTCGATGAGATCGGCAATCGTCCCACGACGCTGGCAGCGATGGTGAACACGGTCGATCACCGGCCGCTTGCGTTCACGCCCGGAACGTCGCGTGAGTACTCGAACACCGGATACAATCTGCTGACGATGGTTATCGAGCGGGTGTCCGGGATGAGTTACGGCGATTTTCTCGAGCGGCGAATCTTTAGGCCGCTCGGGATGACGGCGACCTTCGTGCGCACCTGGGACGATACGCGACCCAACGTTGCGACCGAGTACGATTCCTTTGCGCTGGGGCCTTGGGAGCATGCGCCGCACCTCGATTATACCTGGTTCGGCGGCGCCGGCTGGATCGTGAGCAACGCGGGCGACCTTGCAAAGTGGAACGCCGCGCTATCCGGCGGAAAACTGCTCTCCAAGCGTTCTTTGACCGAGATGATGACGCCGCACCGCATCGGGAAAGACGATCCTTTCCCGGATTATGGATTCGGAATCATGGTGTCGCGTTTGCCGAATGGGCACCTGATGGTCTCGCACGGCGGAAACACGGAGGGTGCGGCAACGCAGGATGCGCGTTTTCCGGACGACCATTTCGGCATCGTCGTCTTAGCAAACAGTGGAACATTCAGCTACAACACCGCTGTTTCGGCGCTGTATGGCGTTCTCATACCTTCGGCGGCGGTGAAGCCGTCGCCGCACCCCGGGTCGACGCCCGGCAAGCGCGCGCGACCGCAAGCGAATCCCGCGCTAGTCGCCGCGGCTCAGCGCTGGCTCGAGGATGCGATTGCGGGCCATATCGACATGGCGCAGCTGCGGCCCGACTTTCGCGCTCACATGATTCCGCCACACCGCGCGGACTTGCAGGCACTCGCAGCTCTGGGTAAGCGCACCTACACGTTGATTTCGACGGATCGCCGGCCTCCCACCACGGCCTACCTATTCACGGTAAAAACGCCGAAGAAAACCCTGCTCTACGCGTACAGCCGTGATGACGATGGACTCGTTGCCGGAGCCGCCGTTATCGCCACGGTGACGTACTAATCCTTTGTGAATCGTGTGGAATGCTTGCTATGGCCGAATTTCAAACTCGAAGCTTACGAGTCGCGTCGGCGTTGAACGGCTCCGAAAGGTGAGTTTCGCCGTACCGGGATTTGCGGCGACGATGTCGACGAACGCGTCCTGGCCGTAGACGTCCAATGCGGCAGGAATCGTTGGGAGTTGCGTGACCGTGACCAACGCAAAGATGGAAAAATCGGGCTGTGGGTTTGGCGTCGCGCCCGCTATCGGTTTGGGCGTCAAATCGATGGAAAACCGATCGCCCACGCGTCCGTAAATCGTACGATTGGCCTCGGCTTGCGTGAGCGGCGCAAATGCCGGCGTTTCGGGCGGGATCACGCGCATCAGCATACTTTGCTCCAGGTGCGTCGTTAGCGGCATCCCGCCGCCATTGGTCTCGCTCAGTCGCCGTCCGCCTTCGCATCGAAAGTAGCGCGGCTTTGCGTCACGCCTCGCAGGCAGCAGTCTCAGAAGGCCGCTCGTCATATATTCGTCCCGCGAGATTGCCGACCACGTCCCAGTGGTGACGACCGTCTCACCTCTGTGAATGCCACCGCTGTACCGTTGCGTCATGACGAACGTTCCGTGGCCCACGCCGAGGTCCGGGCCGTTGTCCTCGAGCGTAACCTGGGTCCAGATACCGGGACAATCCGAGCAAAACAGCACGCCTTGATACTTACCGCGCATCTCATAGTCGCCATCGCGAATCAGCGTCGCGCGCGCTACGACCATTGGAATCGCAAAAGCGACAACGAAGATGAGAGCAAACAGCGGCCGGTTCATGCCTTGAGATCGTCGCCCATCGCTCGACCGTGACGTATCTGCGGTGTTCCAAAGGTCCATCTTCCGAGGTCATTTTGGGCGTCGGCGTTCTCCAGTGCCGGAGGCGGCAAACGAACTTAAGCGGGAGTCGCGCTTTGCCCCCTGAACGCGTAATTTATGGGTGCGTTGTTTCCGAATAGCGAGCCGTACGATCGAGGGCTGCTTGACGTTGGCGACGGCAACTTCATCTATTGGGAGTGCTGCGGCAATCCTAAAGGTGCGCCTGCTGTCTACGTACATGGCGGACCGGGCTCGGGCTGCACGCCGGGCGCGCGCCGCTTCTTCGACCCCCAGAAGTACCGGATTGTCCTATTCGATCAACGCGGCTGCGGCCGCAGCCAACCGCTGCTAACTCACAAGCAGCAATTGGAGACCAACACGACCGAGCATCTCATCGGCGACATGGAGTCGGTGCGCAAGCGCCTCTCGGTCGAACGTTGGACCATGCTAGGCGTCTCGTGGGGCACGACATTGGCGCTCGCATACGCTCAGGCATATGCCCGGCACGTCGCAACGCTCGTTCTGGCGTGCGTCACAACGACGTCGCGTCGCGAGGTCGACTGGGTCACGTGCGGCGTAGGCCGCATTTTCCCGCAAGAATGGGAACAGCTCACGTCTCATATTCCCGAGTCACTTAGGGGCGAGCGCATCGTTGACGCCTACGCTAAACTGTTGTTCGACGACGATCCCGGAGTTTGCGCCGCGGCCGCTGCGAAATGGTGTGCCTGGGAAGACAGTCATGTCTCGCTGGTGCCCGGGCATAGGCCGAACCGCCGGTTCCAAGACCCTGAATTCTGCTTGCGTTTTGCCCGGATCGTGACGCACTACTGGCGGCATGCGGCGTTTCTGGGAGAGGACGAACTTCTCCGTAACGCCGGCTCATTGAACGGAACTCCAGGCGTCTTGGTACACGGCCGCTACGACATCAGCAGCCCCTTGGAGACTGCGTGGACTTTACACAAATCTTGGACCGGAAGCGAGTTGCACATTGTGGCTGACGCCGGTCACGGAACCGGGTCTTTGCCCGAACACGTTGTCGACGCCCTAAATCGCTTCACGCCATCCCCGCGCACCCCGAAGATGATTAGGCATTGAACCATTGTCGCCGGCTACTCCATCGGAGTAAATCGAGTCAGTGAAGGAAGCCGCCGCTTTTGCACGGCCGGCTCTGAACTTAGAATACTAGTTGACAACGAAGCTTCGGGCGGCTACTATGAACTAGAAATCTAGGAGGTGGTATGCCGCGGAAGAAAGCGCTGGTGCTGACCGACCACGAGTTGCGCCTGATGGAAATCCTTTGGGCCAAGGGGCAGGCCACCGTTTCTGAAGTAACGGCGGCATTGCTGCCGCCGCCGTTGGCCTACAATACCGTTCTTTCGACGATGCGTACGCTCGAGCAGAAGGGCTATGTCGGACATAAGGAGACGGGGCGCGCCTTTACCTATCGCCCCCTCATCGATCGCAGCGAGGCAGCGCAGTCCGCAGTCAGCCATGTAATGGCGCGGTTCTTCAAGAATTCGCCGAACGCGCTGGCCTTAACGTTGCTCGACGACGTCCCGCTGCGCGAAGCCGATCGCAAAGCGATTCGCGAACTGCTCGAACGCCGACCCCGAGGGCGTAAGTAATGAACACGCTGATGCAGGCTGCACTTGCCGTTTCCGGCGCGTTGTTCGATAGTCTGTGGGAGGGCGCACTCATCGTGGGCCTCGTATGGCTGGGTCTGCGGTGCATGCCGCAAGTCGGCGCTGCAACGCGCTATGCAATTTGGCTGTGCGCGCTGTCGGCGCTCGTACTGGTTCCGGTTGCTACGGTGCTCGTGCCCGCGTCGCCGCAGCTTTCGGCCCCGCCGCCGGTCACGACGTCGACTGATGCGTCCGTTGCCGTGATCCGCGCCAATGTGTCCGGCGTTGAACTGCCGGACGCGTATCCGGTTGAAACGCCGCACGCTCCACGCATTACGGTCTCGCAAAGTCTTGCGCTGGTTGTGGCGCTCGTTTGGCTGCTGGCAGCGTGCGCGCGTATCATCCTATTACTAAAAAACCTGCGCGATCTTGCGGTGATTAGGCGCGAATCGAGGCCGTGGTCGTCTACCCACGATTATCCCGTTTCGCTCTCGCATCGCGTGGCTGTCCCGCTTGCGCTCGGCTTTCTTCGGCCGGCAATCGTCCTACCGACGTCGATTGTGCAAGAAGAGCCGGATGACGCGGTGAGCGCCATCATTATGCACGAATCCGCGCACCTGCGGCGAAACGACGTTTGGACGAATGCACTTGCGCGCGTGCTCGAAGCGCTGGTTACCCTCAATCCGATTGCGTGGTTGGTGCTGCGCCGAGTTGCGACGGAACGCGAGATTGCATGCGATGATTGGGTCGTCGCCAGACTCGGCGCCGGCGACGTGTTCGCCCGGGCTTTAGCGGCAATGGCGAGCTGCGCCGGCGCGCGCCCATCACTCGCCGCTCCGAGCGCGATCGGTTCGCGTCACTCCGTCGTCGCGCGGATCGAGCATCTCCTGGATGCTCGGCCCCGCCGTCTTCGCCTTTCGCCTTCGGCCATTAGCGGTGCGCTCCTGACGTTCGCGCTCACCGGGATTGTTCTGCAATCGATTTCGCCGGTACTCGCCTATGCGCCGCCGTCGCCGCAGTCCATTCAAGCTGCAAGCGGTTGTACTACGCCCAATCGCAGTATTCGGTCGCTTATGGAAATCGATCACACGAACAGCGTCGAACGCCTCTGGGTCGGACCCGCCAAGCCTGGTGAACTTGCTCGACGGGTCGGCGCGCAACACTTTGCGAGCGTCGACCTCACGGTGGATGCCGCGGGAACCGCGCGTAAAGTCGTCATTGTGTCGGCGCCGTCTTATCCGGGAGTTCGGGAAGGAATCGTGCGCAGCTTCATGGGCGCAACCTATGAGCCGGCTCTGCGCGATTGCCATGCCACATCATCGACGGTGCGAATGGGAGCCTACGTAGGGCAGCCTGGTGGGCCTCGGCATCAGACGCTGTCCGCGGTCGATCCAGCGTATCCCGTCGGGTGGAGCGCAGCGCACCCAAAGGCATGCAAGGTGCCGAATCTGCTTCACTCCGCTGTTCCGGCGCTCCCAGCGTCACTGGAAGCTATCCCGGCACGCTCGACTTTGAGCGCATCGGTGCGCGTACAGGTCAACTCCGCCGGTTCGGTGACGAATGCGTCTCTCGTAACCGCGAGCGGAAACACAGCGCTTGACGATGCGGTGCTTGCGGTTGCGCGCGCGCAAACCTATCCGCTCGCGCAAAGTACCGGCTTCAAACCGGTTCGCCCGAGCCACACGTCGCTCGCATGGAATGCTTCCCATGGGTACCGCGTGTACTCGGACTGCAATCCTTTGCCGGCGGAATATGTCTGGACGACGACAGTCACGGGCAAGGATCCCCTCTTGGTCGTTCCGCTGTGGTCCTGGCGAAATGCAAAGTAAAGTGACGCTGCCGCTCTTGGCTCCTTGAAGGTTACGTCGGTGCGATCGGCGATGATGGGTTGCGCGCGCCGTGCAGAAACGTCATCGAAACGTAGGCGCCTAGCCACGAACCGGCGGCGGCGAAGATTAGATAGGCCCACGCATGCGTGTAGGTGATCACTGCGAACGACGACAGCAGATACCAAACGCTGCTCCACGATGCGGCGGAAACCCGCCGCCGGGCCGCCACGGATGCGGTGAAGAGCACGTATACTGCGTCGGTTAAAGCGGTGCTCACAAAAACGCCCGCGGCGATCAGCGGTTCGATTTGTCCGAAATGCCCGAACATGTCACGCTCTCCTCACCATGCGGACGTAAAGCTTACATCGAATGGAAGTTACCTCTGCAGCGCCGTTTCGATGGCCTGCGCTTGCGTCATTCTCGCGCCGGCTTCCAGTGAAGTCTGCAGCTCCGCACCCGGCAATGCAGCGCGCAAGCCCTCGAGCGTGCGGCGCTGAGTTTGCTGTTCGGTCAGATCGCGCGGCGTGGCCGAAGTTGCATACCATGCATCGCAAAATCCCAACAGGCATGCCGCCGCCGTAGGCCGTTGGAGTGCGGCGGCTGCCAGATACTCGAGCGCAATCACGATTAAGCGTGAATTGTGCGTGTCCCGCGCATAGGACAGCGCCTCGCGGGCCGCTTCCCGTACGTCGTCGATCTGCCCGAGAACCAGATAAGCCGGCGCGATGTTCGACCAGGCCAGCGCCAACCCCACGCGGTCGCCTTTTTGGCGGTAGAGTTCCAGCGCCTCGCGCGTGCACTCCAGCGAACGCTGGCCGTTTCCGGTGCCGAGCTCGACGATGCCCAAAAAAATCAGCGCGAAGCCTAAAAGCAAATCGTCGCCCAGGCGTTTGCACACCGCGAGCTGCTCGTTCAGCTCGACCCGCGCAGCGTCGAACTGACCGGCCACACTATCGTTGAGTGCGTGCGCCCAGCTCAGCCAGGCCATCAGCCGCGTGGCGTTCAAGCCGCCGGCAATCTCCATGCCTTCCCGGCAATGTTTCCGGCCGGCTTGCGGGTCGCCCATGAGCGCGCACGCGACTCCCAGCACCAGCACGCTCCATCCCAGCAGCAGCGCATCGCCGCTGTCTCGGGATAGCGTCACTGCGAGCTCGGCATTTTCACGCGCGTCGCGCCGCATCAGCGTCGTCGAATACATCACCGCAAGCCCGTAACGTAGGCGCGCCATCGTGGGAACGTCGGCTTCGCGCACTTGTGCCGTTATAAGCGCTGCATCGTACCAGCGGATTCCCTCGATCTGGCGTCCGCCGGTCCACCAAAATCTGGGAAGGTAGCAAACGAGCCGCACGCCCAGCTCCGCATCCCGTTTCTGCTCGAGCGTCCAGTGGAGTGCGGCGCGGAAATTGTCCTCCTCCGGGAGGAGCTGATCGAGCCACGCGGCAGTGGGCGTGTCTTCCCAGATCTCGTCGCTGCGTTTGGCCACTGCGGCAAACTCCGCGGCATGCGCGCGTTCGAGCGTTTCCCGCTCGCCGCTATCGTTCAAACGTTCCAGAGCATAGCGGCGCGTCGATTCGTACAGCTTGAAGCGCTCGGTTGACGCGGCAACTTCGGCAACGACCAGGGATTTATCGACCAGCGAAGCGAGCCCGTCGACGACGTCCCACTCCTCCAAGTCGAACCCGCAGACCGCGCATGCTTGCGGCAACGTCCATCCATTGGCAAAGACCGAAAACCGGCGGAACAACGTTTGTTCGGTAGGCGCAAGCAGATCGTAACTCCAATCGATGAGTGCGCGCATCGTTTGGTGCCGCGGCAGCGCCGTGCGGCTGCCGATGGTGAGAATGCGAAAGCGATCGTTCAGCTTTTGGTTGAGGTGCTCCACCGACAGCACCTTAGCGCGCGCGGCCGCAAGTTCAATTGCCAGTGCAATACCGTCCAAGCGCCGGCATAAATCGGCAATCTGGGCGCAGCTTTCTGCAGTGGTCTCGAACTGGGGATTTACCGACGTGGCACGGTCGATGAAGAGAGCAACGGCGTCGCCTTCGGGGAGCGACGCTACGCGCAGCGAATGTTCGCCGGGTATATTGAGCGGTTCGCGGGAGGTTGCCAGAACCCGCACGTCTTTGCAGCGACGCAGGAGTTCGTTCACCAAGACGGCTGCGGCTCCGATGAGATGCTCGCAGTTGTCGAGGATCAAAAGCACGCAGCGTTCGCGCAAATATCCGGCAACCAGCTCCGTGACCGACACGTCGGCCATCTCCACCAGGCCCAAACTCTTTGCGACGGCGGACGGAACGAACTGCGGATCGCGCACCGGAGCGAGATCGACGAATGAAACGCCGTCTGCAAACTTGCCCAGCACCTCTGCTCCGACGTGAAGCGCCAATCGCGTCTTGCCGACTCCGCCCGAACCGATGAGCGTGACGAGCCGGCGTTCCTCGAGCAGAGAAAGAACTTGCGCGATTTCGTTTTGGCGCCCGATGAAGCTGGTGAGTTGAAAAGGGAGATTGTTGGGATGCGTTTGCAGCGAACGAAGCGCGGGAAACTGCGAACGCAAGTCCGGCGAGATCAATTGCTGGACGTGTTCGGGCTGAGCCAGGTCTTTGAGGCGATGCGTGCCCAGGTCGGCCAGGGCCGTTCCGGGTGGTAAACGGTCGCCGATGAGATCGGCGGTCGTGCGCGAAAGCACGATTTGGCCGCCGTGCGCGATGTCCATGAGCCGCGACGTCCGGTTGAGCGCGGGGCCGAAGTAGTCGCCGTTGCGGTGCTCGCAGTCGCCGCTGTGCAGCGCCATTCGCACGCGCAGACCGCCAATGTCGTCAAAATCCTGCGCTGCTAAGGCGCGCTGGGCGTCCAGTGCTGCCGCAATTGCGTCCGGTGCGCTTTTAAACGCCGCGCAAAAGGCATCACCGACGGTTTTAAACACATACCCGCCGTGCGCTCTGAGCGCTTCACGCACGATGGAGTCGTGGCGGCGAAGCGCGTTGGACATGCCGTCATGATCGGTATCCCAATGCCGGCTCGAGGCCTCGATGTCGGTAAACAGAAACGTCACCGTTCCGGCCGGCGCGGCAATGTGCGGCGTTCGCATCACATTGCGTCCTCCATCGTGAATGTAACGATTATGTCACACGCATGGAACAGGCAACCGGCCGATAGGTGATGACTAACTCCAGCCCTCTTGATGGAGAAGCCGTGATGCAACGATCGAATACCGCGCTGCTGATCATGGACGTCCAGCGCGGCATTGTGGAGCGCCATGCCGGCAATCGCGGCCTGCTCGATCGCATTTCGCAGGCGATCGCGATCGCGCGAAGCGGCGGTCTGCTCGTCGTCTACGTCGTGGTGCAGTTTCGCCCGGGCTTTCCGGAGATCAGCGCTCGAAATAAGATCTTCGCGGGGATGGCCGCCCGAGGATCGATGTTTTCCGATCCGGATGCGGCGCTCGTGCACCCGGCGATCGCCCCACAGGAAGGCGACGTACTCGTCGTCAAGCGCCGCATCTCGGCCTTTACCGGAAGCGATTTGGAGGTCGTTTTGCGAGCACGGCAGATCGAGTCGCTGGTCCTGACCGGGATCGCCACCAGCGGAGTCGTGCTGTCGACGCTGCGCGAAGCCGCGGATCGCGATTATGCGCTGACCGTGCTGTCGGATTGCTGCGCGGATGCAGACGAAGAAGTGCAGCGCGTTTTGCTGGAAAAAATCTTCCCGCGCCAAGCCGACGTACTGACCATCGCACAATGGGGCTAATCCTCGAAGTCGAGCAGCCGCGGACCTGGACCCTGGGATGCGAGTACATCGCCCGGATTGCGCAAAGGGCAGCTGTCCAAGGATAAGCATCCGCATCCGATGCAATCCCCCAATTGATCGCGCAGCGCAGTGAGCCGCGCAATGCGCTCTTGCAAATCCCGCTTCCATCTGAGCGACAACCGCGCCCAGTCCTTGGCCGAGACGGTGCGTCCGCTGGGCAGCGTCGCTAGCGCATCGCCGATCTCGCCCAGCGCGATGCCGGCCCGCTGAGCGACCTTGATCACGGCGACGCGCCGCAATTCCGAGCGTGAAAAACGGCGCTGGTTGCCGGAACTGCGAACGCTGTGAATGAGGCCTTTGGCTTCGTAAAAGCGGATAGCCGAAACGGCGACGCCGCTGCGCGCCGACATCTCGCCCACCGTCAGCAAATCGGCCATGATATTGACCTCAACTATACTTTAGGTTGTAGAGTTGCACTTATATGAATGATTCTTGGTTCAAACCCGGGCACGTCGCCATCGTTACGGGAGGCTCGCGCGGACTTGGAAAGCAGATTGCCCGCGAACTGCTCCGGCGCGGCGTGCAGACGATCGTGGACGGACGTGACGCACCTGCGCTCGCCGCGGCGCATAGCGAACTTCGGGAATTCGGTAACGTCATCGCGATTGCCGGCGACGTAACGGACAAAGATCACGCGCACGCGCTCGTGGCCGCCGCAGACGAGCTCGGCCGGCTCGACCTGCTGGTCAACAACGCTTCGACGCTGGGCGAGGTGCCGCTCCCGCGCATCGACGAACTCACGCAGCAAACGTTCCGGCGCCTTTTCGACGTGAACGTTTTCGCGCCGATTCATCTGATGCAGCACGCTTTGCCGCTCCTGCGTCGCGGCGGCGGGATCAGTACGATCGTCAACGTCACGTCCGACGCGGGCGTGCAGGCGTATCCAACGTGGGGCGGTTACGGATCGACGAAGGCTGCCTTGGAGCACGTATCGGCCGTTTTCGCCGCCGAGCTCGAGGGCACGCCGGTGCGCGTGCTCGTCGCAGATCCGGGCGACATGGACACCCAAATGCACCGCGACGCCATACCCGATGCCGATCCCGAAGAATTACTCGACCCCGCGGACTGCGCCCGCGCCCTGCTGCACGCCATTGCGTCGATGCAGCATCCGTACGAGCGCGTTCGGCTAGCGGACTCGTCGCCGGCATGAGCGCTGCCATGCAAAGCGGACCTGCACTGCGCGAAGCCGTCGCGCCGCCGGAGGCTCGCGGCATCGAACGCGATTGCGTGCGAATGTTGGTGACCGATCGCGCAGGGCGCACGCATTCGCATAGGCATTTCTTGGAGCTGCCCTCCGTGCTGCGCGACGGCGATTTGCTGGTCGTGAATGATTCCGCAACGTTGCCGGCGGCTCTGCTCGCGCACCGTGCTAACGGCAAGTCTCTTGCGCTGCACGTGTCGACGATGATCGACCGGCGGGTATGGACGGCCGAGCCCCGCGCTCAGGTCGTGGGCGGCGAGGAGTTGCGCCTTCCCGGGAACGCGTCTGCGGTAATGATTGCACCCGTCGAGCCCGAACGCCCCCGCTTATGGTACGCGTGGTTTCAGCTGCCCGAGGCGATGAATTCGTATCTGGGGCGATTCGGCCAGCCGATTCGCTACCGCTACGTTGCCGAACGCTTTCCGCTGGCAGATTACCAGACGATGTTTGCGCGGAGCCCCGGCTCGTCGGAGATGCCTTCGGCGGGACGCCCCTTCACGCAGCGGGTAATTGAAGCGTTGCGTAAACGCAATGTCGGCGTAGCGACGATAACGCTGCACTGCGCAGTCGCGAGCTTCGAGGCGCCCGAGTTGCCGGCGTTGGAGCGATATGCGGTATCCCCGCAAGCCGCGCAGGCAATCAATGCGGCCAAACGCGAAAAGCGGCGCGTCGTCGCCGTGGGAACGACGGTCGTTCGCGCGCTGGAAAGCGCCGTGTACGGCGGCGAAGTCGTCGCCGCGTCGGGTTGGACCGATCTGGTCGTCGACGAACGCCGGGGCGTAACGATACCCAACGCTTTATTGACCGGCTTTCACGACGCAGGCGCGACGCATCAATGGATTCTGCGCGCGTTTGCCGACCGCCAATTGATCGGCCAGGCTTATGCGCACGCCGCCGGGCTGGGCTACTACCAACACGAATTCGGGGACGTGCATCTTATAGTATAATCCTGCAATCGTGCTGCTTGGAGCGGCGCTGCGCCTCTATCATCTTTCCAGCGTGCCCACTGAGCTCGTCGTCGACGAAGTCGATCTCTACAACTCCGCGCACAGCACAGCCACAACCGGTCGCCGCCGGCCAGGGGCGGCGCCGCACCGTAGAGGTGGGCACCGCCCATGCCGTTTACCTACAGGCCGAAGCAGGATCCCCCGAACTGCCCGGTGAGCACGTAGTTCTTGGAGATGACGGTCTTGGCATAACAATATCCGCGATTGTTGCCCTTGATGTAGATTTGCCTGCTTTCGCCGCCTGACGGCGTGTAGCCGCCCGTGGTCGGGAACGTAAGGGTGTCGCTCGACTGCACGAAGTTGGAGAGGAACGAGCGGAATCCGCCGCCTTCCGTTTCGCCGCGATCGTCGTTCTCGTCGTTGTCGCCGCCGGCAACTCGAATGTCGATCTTGCCTTGCTCCACCGAAGCCTTTTGCACGGCGCTGCCGTCGGCGGCGACGTTGTAGTCATAGATCAGCTGCAGCGGCCAATGCTGCTCTTCACGAACGTAACGTCGGAAGCCGGGGCCCAGCGTGGTCGTGTCGGACAGCACGTTGGTCTGCTGCTTGATGTTTTGATCGAAGATGGTTCCGGTGGTGTTCGCCGATATTTGCTGCATGTTGCTGAAGGTCACGCGCTGGCGCACTTGGGTTTCGATGCGACCCCGAGACGTGTTGACGTACCCTGCGATATAGAGGGGATGCGTCGAGGTCACGCTGACCGGTCCGGCGCCCAAACCTTGCGCGTTGAACCGCACGTTTTCCGTTACGCTGGGGCTGGGATACAACGAGGTCGTGTTGCGAATGATTCCGCCGGTAACCTGCGACGATCCGTGATCCAGGAACGTCAGCAGCGCCGCGTTGGCCGCAAAATAGTTGCCGTTGTTGAACACGTTGACGGTTATCGTATGGGGCCGTCCGTCGCTCAAAATCCCGGCAAAGGGCGTCAGATTGACGCGATAGGGAGTAAAGTCGAATGTTTCGACTCCCGGAATCGGTCGCCAGAGATACGGGTCGATCCCGCCCGTATAGATCCACGGGTACACGGGCGATATGCCTGCGGGCTGTCCGTCAACGGCGACGTCGCCTTCACGAAACGCCGTGTTTCCGCAATTCGGGATCTTTGCTGCAAGGTCGCTGGGAAAGCACGTGTACCAGAACTCGTCGCCGATCTGCGACTGCAAGTACACGTCCAAATACGCGGCTCGAATGTTTCTGGGCAGCGTGTAGGTTGCCGTAAGCGGTTGCTGCTGCGTGCTGATGTACTGATTGTCGCCCAGCGGACCGCCCGAGAGAGGATAGACGTCGTCCGCGACGACTCGAGCCGGATAACGCCTGCCGGCAGGGTAGAACTCGAGTTTGCTGCTGGCCGAAATAATGCCGGTGTACGTGCTGTTGACGATGTTGCCCAGCACGACCTCGCCCGTCGAGGGCGAGCGGAAGATTGCGCTCAGCGCGGTCACGTCGCGTTCGACGTGCCAAGATGGACTGACGGTGGCCGATGGTTCCGCCGTAGTGCCGAAGTAGACGTTCGTCCCGGCAATCCAAATTGAAGCCGTCCGGTCGAATTGGCGTCCTGCCGTTACGTTAAAGTCGGCGTCGAGCACGACTTTCGCCCAAGGTCCCGGGCACGCCGACGGAGGCGTGTATTGAAACGTCGGGTAGGTGAAGTTCGTGAATTGAAAATGCGAAAACAACTGAACGATGCACGGCCGTTCGTCGGGCCGCGGCACGGGTGGCACGGCCGTTGCAGGCTGCGAAGAGCCGACGTGCGTTTGAACGATACGCGCGTTGGCTGTGGGCGATGCGTCGCTTTTTTCGATGCGCACCATGCCGCTGCGGATTCCTCCGGGCGCCCGTTCTGCAGTGCCGCGGGCGGCGGTTTGCGGCAGGACTCCGGGCGCGGATGAGGACGCAGCGCCCCCGCCGCCTCCACCGCCGCAGCCGCTGACCAATAGACCTAGCGCAGTGGCTACAGCCAGTGCGCGCGCGTTGGAAATATTTGCAAAACTCACGATGGATTACCTCACGAGGCACCAAGTGTCCGCATGCAATTCGCCGCCGCTCTCTGCGACCATATCGTCCAGGCGTCGGCTTGCCTCAGCCGGGCTCGGTCTTACGCCTTTTTTTCGATTTTTGTGTGCTCCGGCGCGCCGCATTCCGGCGCGCGTGTTTGGGCAGCTGCCGGCAACGGAATGATGAGCATCTGTAAGGAATCGGAGTTCAATGTTTCTTCATAACAAAAGAATGATGTATGCGGTTCGGGTGGACGAACCCAACCCGAAGTTTGCCAAGATGCTTCTCGAGCAGTTCGGCGGCCCCAACGGCGAATTGGCCGCCGCGATGCGGTACTTTACTCAAGGCTGGGCGGAATCCGACGTCAAGCGGCGCGACATGCTGCTCGACATCGCGACCGAAGAACTTTCGCATTTGGAGATGGTGGCCCAAACGCTCGTGCAGCTGCTCAAGGGAACGTCCGGAGCGCAAATTGACGAAGTCGAGGGTAACTACCTGGGGGAATTGCTCGAAGGCAATCATGAGAAATTCGTCGAGATGTCGCTAAGCAGCGGCGCCACGCTGCTCAGCGGCGGCAGCGGCCTGCGTCTGACGGACTCGATGGGCGCTCCGTGGACTGCCGCATATAACGACACGATCGGACAACCGACGGCGGACTTACGATCCGACATAGCGGCAGAAGCACGCGCGAAGATGGTATACGAACGCCTCATCAAACAGTGCGACGATGCCGGCTGCAAAGACACGCTGACGTTTCTCATGACCCGCGAGATCGCGCATCAAAAAATGTTCGAAGCGGCGCTCGACGCCATCGAGCCCAACTTCCCGCCCGGCAATCTGCCCGGCACCGAAAAATTCGCGCACGCCTACATGAACGATTCGACCGACGGTGCGAAAAATGCTCAAGAGAAGCCCGCAGGATTTGATTTGGTGTCATCGCACGGCGATTGGAAATTCGACTTGCAGCCGCCGTTTCAGACCGAACAAACGTTTCCCGAGCCGCAACCTCATCCATCCGTCGCGAGCGGTGCCGGGCAGCCGGGTAAAACTGCGTAGAAGAAGTAATTGCCGCAAACGGCAATATGTTCAAGCATATCTTAGTCGCGGTTGACGGTTCGGAGTGCGCGGCCAAAGCGCTGGACGCTGCGGCTTCGCTGGCAAAAGCGCTTGGCGCGCAATGCACGGCGTGTACGGTAGTGGACATCATCCGGGCCGCATCGTCGATGACGATTGCATCTGCGGACGTCGTTCAAACGTATTTCGAAGCGCTGCGCGAGGATGCCAAGCACGTGCTGCAGCAGGCCGCCGAACGCGCGCGAGCAGCGGGCGTGAGCATCGACACGCAGATCGTCGAAGGCTACCCCGCCGAGGACATCGTTGCCTTCGGTAAAAAATGCAATGCCGACCTCATCGTCATGGGAAGCCACGGGCGCACGGGCATTCAGCGGCTGCTGCTGGGGAGCGTAGCCGAAGCCGTCGTGCGGTCCGCGCCCGTGCCGGTGCTGGTGGTGCGCCTCTAGACTCGGTGGCAAAACTCTACTTCCGATATTCGGCAATGAACGCCGGCAAATCGACCGCTCTGCTGCAGGTAGCCCACAACTACGAAGAGCACGGTCGCCGCGTGGCGGTCTTTACGTCCGCCTTGGATACGCGCGCGGGTTTTGGGGTGATCGCATCGAGGCTGGGGCCGCGCCGCAGCGTGGAAACCTTCGACGAAGCGACCGACTTTTATACGCGGTTGGAGAGCGAACGCGACCTGGCATGCGCACTGGTCGACGAGGCCCAATTTCTTACGCCGCTGCAAGTAAGAGATCTTCACCGTGCGGCGCACGTACTGGCCATCCCGGTCATTTGCTATGGAATCCGCAGCGACTTCCGCGGCGAGCCGTTTCCGGGAGCGGCGTACTTGCTGGCACTTTCGGACAGCCTGGAAGAGGTCAAGAACGTGTGCACTTGCGGCAAGAAGGCAACGATGAACGTGCGCGTGGACGAGCGTGGCAATCGGATAACCAGCGGCGCGCAAATCGCAATCGAGGGCCAGGCGCGTTACGTGCAGATGTGCGCAGCGTGCTTCTATAAAGGATAGGGCCGAAAGACTGCGTCCGGTTCCCCGCCGGCAAGGTTTGCCCAACCGCCGTTTCGGCAATCTGCATGAACCGAGGTGCCGCACATGGGCAATGCCATCCATCAAATGCGCGCGTACGTGGCCGATATGCGCAACGCTACTCAACGAACGCTGGCTTTGGTCGCCGCGCAGCTGCGTTCGGCCGAAATTCAGGCGTTGCCGGAAACTCGCGGGCTGCTCGAGCGGCTGGTGCGCACGCTCGGCACTCACGTCGACGATCTCACCGAACACTTGCGCCGCTTGGGCGGTGAAAGCGCGCTCGTTGAACTGCGCTCCGACGAGCGGGCGCCCGAACCCGTCGCCAAGGCGCTGCGCGACTACTATGCCGCGCTCAGCCTCGCGCATGCCGGTGCGCTGATGCTCGAGTCGAATGCGCGCGCTTTGGGTTTTTCGTCCACCGCCGCTCTAGCCGGGCGTCACCGCGAAGAAACCGCGACCCTGCTCGCGCGCATCCGCGAAGCGCTCCCGGCGGCCGTCGCCTAGCAGGCTGTTAAGTCTTCTCGTGAGCCGATGGCGCTAGACCGCTGATCCGAATCGGCACCAGCGGCTGGGTGTACGCCGACTGGCGCGGCCGCTTCTACCCCAAAGGACTGTCGCAGCGGCGCTGGCTCGAATACTACGCCGGCCGTTTCGATACGGTCGAACTGAACGCAACTACGTACCGGCTGCCCAAAGAAGATCAGGTGCGCGTGTGGTGCGCAACCGTGCCGGCGAACTTTCTTTACACGATCAAACTGAGCCGGCTCATCACTCACCGCAAGACGCTACCGCCGCGCGTCGACGAGTTCATCGAAAATTACATGCGTCGAGCTGCCTGTTTCGATGAAGGGAAAGCCGCGCAGATTCTGGTGCAGTTTCCGCCGTATCTGCAGCGCGACGACGCGCATTTGAACGCCTTCCTGGACAAGCTGCCTGCGCATCATCGCTATGTCGTAGAGTTTCGCCACCGGTCGTGGCACGTGCCGCAAGTGGAAGCCCTATTGCGCCGGCGGGACATCGCCCTGTGCGTTCACGATTACCCCGGCATGCGGGTGCGGGAAGCCGTCACAAGTTCGCAGCTCGCTTACGTCCGGCTGCACGGCTACGAGGGCCTGTACGTCGGATCTTACCCGCGCCGGTCGCTCGGGCATTGGGCGCGGCGCATTCGATCGCTATCCGAGCGAGCTCGCGACGTGTTCGTGTACTTCAACAACGACACGCTTGCAGCAGCGCCCCGCGATGCCGGCATCCTGCGCGAGATGTTGGATTGAACGCACATTTCCGGCTCGAGCACGAGGCCGCGGCGGCGCATCCGGCGAAAAATCGCCCCATGCGCACGATCGTACTTATAACGGCAGGCATAGCGGCTTTCGTGCTGAGCGTCGTACCGCCCGGTGTTCGGGCGCAGAACAGTGCCGTGCCGGTCGCGATAAATTCGTGCGGGCCGATGCTGGACAACAATCAGACGCAAAACGTCCTGGGAATTCCAATCGCCTCGAGCAGTTCCGGGATCCAAATCCAATTTACCAATACGACCCCCAAAACCGCCGACCTGATCAATTTTGCGGTCGATTCGAACGGGACGTCGTTCATCATACGCGACGTAGGCACGTTCTCGCCGGATATCGAGATCAAGCACAAGTTTAGAAACGGCGCCGGGCAGGCGTTCATCCTGCCGCAATTCATTGCGCCCAAGCTGACGTGCGCGGTGCAGTCCGTTCGATTTACGGACGGCACGGTTTGGCGCGCCGGCGAAGCCGCGGTTCTGCCGCCGCCGGCCGGCGCGGCCTCCAATCCGCTTTCAGCCAATCCGCCCAGCGTGCAGGTAGACCGCAACTCGGAAACGCGGCTCTTCATGGTGTCGAGCACTCAAAAGGTGGCCGCGTTTTCCGAGCGCAGCACCTGCGATGGCATTGCAACGGTAACGCTGGCGGCAACCGGGGAAGCGGCCGCAACCTATTCCGTCAAACCGGTATCGACGGGTTCGTGCACGGCAGTCGTACGCGATGAAGCGGGGAACGCAGTTTCGGTCGGCATCACGGTCCGCTAACCGCGGAGCAAGGTGCCGCAAGCATAGTCGGCGGTCGGCTTCCCGCCCTTCTTTTAATGAAGTAGTGTCGCGTTTTTTGCTTAAGGCTAATGTACCGGGGAAAAATGACGGCGACATGGCGGTTGCGCAGCATCCCTGGTATTTCGAGACCGATGCACCGGAAGACGCTCTCGAAGGACGGCGGCTGCTCGAACGCTATCTATCCAACCACTGCGACGATGGGGATCTGTTCAAAGCCTCGCTCATCTTCGGCGAGCTGCTCTCCAACGTCATCAAGCATGCTCCCGACGGCGGCGTGCGTGTTTGGCTCGAGCCCGTCGGCGAACGTTTTGCGCTCTGCATGACGGACGCGGGCGGCGGTTTTAGCGACCGGCACATGAATCTGGTTCCCGACGAACGCAATGAGTCGGGCCGAGGCCTATTTATCGTGCGCGAAGTGAGCGAGCACGTGTCGTATTCGCGCCGAGACGGGGGCTTCACCGTTCGCGCCGTGCTTCCGCTGCGGCGACGCCGCGCCGGCTGATTCGCCATGCAAACCTCGCGCCGGGATGCGTGCGCTTCACTGGAAGCGGGCGATTCGGCGTTTCAAGCCGTTGCGGACTCCGTTCCGCATCTCGTTTGGCTTGCGCATGCGGACGGCACGGCTGAATATTGGAACGCAGCCGCAGCCGCCTACCTTGGGCTGCCGTGGGCACCGGGAAAACACTGCGAAGCGTACGCGTACATTCATTCCGAAGATCGACAAGCGGCGGGTTGGCATTCCCGCTCCAATCTTACGCTGCTGCACGGCTTCACGGCTCGGCTTCGCGGGCATGACGGCGGCTACAGGTGGTTTTTGCTGCGCGTGCGCGACATGCTTCTCGCTTGCGGCGAACGACGTCTGCTGCTCACCGCCACGGACGTCGACGAACGCGAGCGCGTCTTTTCGGCTTTAACCGAAGGGCCGCATTTCGTTTTCGTCCACGACGAACTGTCGGCTAAAGCCGAATACGTTTCTCCGTCGTTTCTGAAGTTTGCGGGCCTGGACGTACATGCGTTGGTCGCTGCCGACGTTCTGCAGCGCTTGGTCCACCCCGGCGATCTCGAAGCGGTCGATGCGGCCAAGTTTCGCGCGAAAAACGGCGATCAGGCGGAGTTCGAGTTTCGCTTGCGCGGTCCGAACGGCTCGTATCGCTGGATGCGCGGGATCGTGCGTGCGGTCAACGAAGGGGCCGCCCCGATTCACCGGTTCGTCGTTACCGCTCAGGACATCGACGCACGCAAGCGGATCGAGCAGCGCCTCTCACTGCTCGTGCGCGCGGGAGAGATTTTTCACCGGTCGCTCGATATTCGGGAAACGCTGGGGAACGTAGCCAGACTTGCCGTGGGCGATTTCTGCGATCTCTGCATCTTCGATCTGCTCGAGGGTCCGGAAGAACGCTTGTATTCGACTGCGGCCGCGCACCGGGATCCGGCGTGCGAGCGAGAGCTGCTCGACGTCGGCGCGCTGGTGTACGACCGGGAATTGCGCGTGCATCACACCGTCCGAGTGACCGAAACGGGACGCTCGTATTTCGTGCGCCGAATGGATGACAAGGTCATAATTGCGCATGCCGCGTCCAAACGCCATGCCGAATTCATGCAGCGCCTGCATTATCGCGCACTGATCGTAGTGCCTGCGGTGGCAAACGGAGAAATTTTCGGAGCGCTGACCTTCGTGCTCACCGGAGAGGACCGCGACTTCGACGATTCCGATCTGGAGTTTGCCGAAGAGCTCGGACGGCGAGCGGGGTCGGCTTGCTTGAACGCGCGGCTGTATACTCGCGAACGGCACATCGCTGCCACGCTTCAGCACGCCTTTCTGCCGGTGGGGTTTCCATTGCGCCCCGGCGTGCGGTTCGACGCGCTGTACCGGCCCGCGTCAGACGACGTGGAACTGGGCGGCGACTGGTACGACGTCTTCGAAACTCGACGCGGAGAGGTGGTGATCGCGATCGGTGACGTGGCCGGAACGGGCGTGCACGCAGCGCGCACGATGGTGCAGTTGCGTGAGGCGATCCGCGTTGCGAGCGTGCGAACCGTCGATCCCGCCGAAATTTTGTGTCTGGCGAACGATTCGCTGTTCGTCGAGAGCGGCGACCGCTTCGCGAGCGCTTGGGTCGCAGTCATTCCGGTCAACGCAGCGCGGCTTACGTACGCCGGCGCAGGCCATCCGCCGCCGTTCGTACGCCGCGCGGATGCAAGCGTGGAGCAATTGCTGCCTTCGGGCCAAATGCTCGGCGTTACGTCCGAATGCGAAGTGGACAACCGCGAATTGGGGATCGAGCCGGGCATGCTGCTCGTGCTGTACACCGACGGCCTGACCGAAATCAGCCGCGACGTCATCGGCGCCGAACGCGAAATCGTAAACGCATTGCGATCGGACGCCGTTGCGCGCGCCGCCTCGCCTGCGCGCGCGCTCGAACGCGCGGTAGTACACGTGCCGCAGCAAGACGACTTAGCGATTCTCACGATTCGATTCGATTAGCGGTAAGGTAGGGACGCCGTCGCGGCGTTCAAGGGAATGAAGCGCGCCTTCCCAAAAGCAGCGAGCATGAACGCTCTGTTGGAAATTCACTTGGGCTTTGCGTTTTTCGTGTTTTTGCTGGGACTGTTCATCGGTTGGGTGCAATTGGGCCGGCGCGTGGTGGTAACGGTCGTCGGCATACAGATACTCATTGGAATACTGGTTACGGCATTGGCCGGAGCATCGCACACGCCGCTGCCCGCCACGCTGTGGATTCACATCGTCGCGGCC
The DNA here is from genome assembly GCA_963777315.1 of Vulcanimicrobiota bacterium. GTDB lineage: Bacteria > Vulcanimicrobiota > Vulcanimicrobiia > Vulcanimicrobiales > Vulcanimicrobiaceae > CAVYEM01. The sequence goes on along the minus strand of CAVZQC010000001.1, from coordinate 111,740 downwards.
TTGATAGCGATGTTCGCCTACATCGTCGGACGGCGCGTCGTCGACCGCGGGCCCGAACGGTACCGCATCGTGGGCTGGGCCATCAGCCTTCTGGGTTTGATTTTTATCGTGTTCACGATATGGTACGGAGTGTCGCTGCATAACGTTCACGGAATATAGCCTCCGATCGCCGTGAGTTCTCAAAGCGATTATCCGGATCACGTGCGCGAGGCCGCGCAGGCGATCGACGAATTGCGCACGCAGCGCCATCGCCGGCTGCCCGCGCGCGAGCGAGCGGTTCAGGCGCTGATGGACCGGATCGGGCGCCCCCGCTTCATCCTCGCCGTCGTCGTTTTCATTTTGGCTTGGGTGGTCGCCGACTTGATCCTTCGCGCGCAGCACCGGCGGTTCGATTCAGAAACGTTCGGACTGCTCAATACCGTCGCGCAACTCGTGAGCCTGCTGTTGGTGATCGGCGTTCTCAGCTCGCAAAATACGCAGGGCACGGTCGAGCGCGAGCGGGCGCGCCTCATGCTGCAGCTGGCCGTCATTCAGGATAGGAAGATCACCGAGGCGCTCAACGCAATCGAAGACTTGCGGCGCGTCAATCCGGAGATCGAAACCACCGACGAACCCACGGCGCTGCGCGAAGCCACCGACGTGCACGAGGCCGCGCAAGCGCTGGTAGAAGCCGAGCGCGAGACGGGCGAAGAGCAAGACTCTTCGGTGTCGGAAGAACGCTAAAGGCCGCATTCCGTAACGCGACGAAGGTTTTGGCCCGTGAGAACGTCGCGCGTTGTATTGTGGATCGCTGTTCTTGCGATTATCGCGATCATCGCTTGGTATTGGACCTCGCATCGGCCCAGTAGCGTGGGCGATCGTATCACCGTCTATTACGCCAAACCCGACGGAAGGACCATGGTGCCGTGGACTGTTTCGATGCGCCCGCAGCAGCCGGGGGAAAGCGCCCGGGAGCATCTGCACAATGCCGCCGTCTATGCGGCAACGCAAGCCGTTGCAGGGCCGCCGAGCTCGGTTCCGGCGGTCCGGTTTCCGCCCGGAACGCACGTCCTGACTGCCGACGTTAACGATTCGACCGCAATGGTCGATCTATCGGCGCAGGTGAAGAACCAGGCCGGGATGCTGGGTGAGAGCGCGGAGTTCAAATCGCTGGTTTGGACGCTGACGGCGCTGCCCGGAGTCGCGCAGGTTGCCATCCGCGTTCAAGGGCAGAAGCTCGATACGCTTCCGGGGGGACATCTTGAAATCGATGAGCCGTTACGCCGTTCGGATTGGTAGCATATTCGCACTCGCGCTCGCCGTTGCCGGATTCGCGACGGGCGCCGCATCGGCCGGCGCGCGAACCACATTCACGTTCGAAGGCAAAACCATTGAATTCGATCGGCTAATCGCGCAGCCCGGCGGCCCGGCGGTTGCCATAGACGATCCTGGTCTGAAAGCGCTGTTTGAATCGATTGGCGCGACGGTAACGTGGCAGCCCGGCGAGCGCTACGTGCTCGTGACGACGGCGGAACCCGTCGTCGTCAGTTTTGCAATCGGCGATCGCCGCTACGACGTGGGTCCCGTCACGCAGACGGCCGCATTTGCGCCGTTTGTTTTGGGCGGACACGCGTACGTTCCATTCGACGAACTGCTCGGCGCGCTGGATTTAGCGCAGAAGAACCGCGGCGCGCAGGGCATTTTGCAGCCGCAGCTGACTTCCATCGACGTCACGGCCGACTCGCACGGAGCCAAACTCATCGCGCGCGGCGGGATGCCGCTCGACGGCAAGATCGTTTCCGACGCAAACGGCGCGATCGTCATTGCTTTCGAAGGGGTCGGAAGCACGCTGCAGTCTTCCCGGACGACCTCGGCGGGGCCGGTGCGGCGCATAGATATTCGAACCGAAGGTCCGCCGGAAAATCCCCGCACGCTCGCGACGCTGTACGTTGCCGCAGGCACTGCGCACTCCGCACCCGGCACGGACGATCAGCGCGATTTCACGCTCGCCTTCGGCGGCGCTAGCGGTGCATCGCCGGCGCAAGGCGCCCCGGCGCCGTCCGCGGTGCAAACCAGCGGCGCGCAGGTAACGTCGGTACAGTTGCAATCGCAAGACGGCAGTTCCGTCGTACGCATCGCGGTGAGCGGCAACGCTTCGTACGGCTGGCATCGCTTGCGGCCGCCGGACAACAGATGGTGGATCGACGTTCACGGCGCGCGGTTGGCCAATCCGCCCTCGGACCGTCCGGGAAACGACGCCGTAACGGGCATTCGCGTGCATCAGCAAAGCGCCGACACGGTGCGGGTAGCGTTGTCGCTGGCAGACTTTTACTCCGTCGCCGTAACGCCCGATGCCGGCGGAGTAACGATCGGGGTCGCAAGCGCGCTCGCATCGGCTGCGGCGCCGCGATCCGGCTCGGGAACGATCGGCGACTCCGCAGTTGCGAACGTTTCGCCACCGGCTTCCGGCAATCGCTGGAAGTTTTCGCCGCGTCCCGCGGCCGGTCCATACGTTGCAGCAAACCCTCGTCTCATCGTCATCGATCCCGGCCACGGCGGCAGCGATCCGGGATCGTATCGGGGCGACGTAGTGGAGAAAACGGTTGCGCTCGACATGTCCAAACGCCTTCGCGATATTTTAGTGGCACGCGGCTGGCAAGTGATCATGACGCGCGAAACCGACAAGGACGTGTATGCTCCGAACGATTCGGCCGATGACGAGCTGCAGGCGCGCGACGACATCGCAAACAACAACGGGGCTCGGCTGCTGGTGAGCGTTCACGTTAATGCGTTCATGAATGCCGGGCCGCACGGAGCGACGGTGTACTATTACAAGCCGATCGATTTCGCGCTCGCGCAGGCTCTCGATCGCCGCATCGCATCCGAAGGCGCCATCGCGGACGACGGCACCGTCAAGGACAAGCTGTACGTCGTGCACCACGCCAACATGCCTGCCGCGCTGGTGGAAACGGCGTTCATCTCCAACCCGGACGATCGCGCGCTGCTGCAATCGCCCCAGTGGCGGCAAAAAATCGCGCTGGCCATCGCCGACGGAATTGCCGACTATGCCGGGCCGCCGCCCGCGCCGGGCAACGCCGGCGGCGAATAGTGCTTGGGCTTTTCGATTCGGGCTTAGGCGGGCTTACCGTCCTGCGCCGCGTCCGGGAAGTGCTGCCGTCGCACGACGTGCTGTTTTTTGCGGATCAGGCGCACGTTCCATACGGCGATCGATCGGCGGCCGATCTGCTGGGATTGGTACGCCGGAACTTGGCATGGCTGGACGACGAAGGCGTTCGCGCGATCATCATGGCGTGCAATACCACCTGCGCGACGGCGTCCGAATTCGGATGGCCGCAGTCGCGCGCCGTGGTGTTGGACCTGATCGAGTCGGCCGCCATCGCCGTCGAGCGCGGCGGGTTTCAACGCATCGGCGTGATCGCGACGGCGGCAACGGCTAGAACCGGCGCGTACGCTCGTCGAATTCACTCTCGCGTGCCGGCCGCTCAGGTCTTCGAGATTGCCGCACCCGCGCTGGTTCCACTGGTCGAAGCGGGACATCTGGCCGGTGCGCAGCCGCGAAGCGCCGTCAAGAGCGTTTGCGCCCTGCTGCCCGGCGCGGTGGACGCCGTGCTGCTGGGATGCACGCACTATCCGCTGCTCTTCGAGCATTTTCGCGCGGCGCTGGATAGCGGCGTCGCAATCGTCGATCCCGCCGCCATGCAGGCGGAGCGTGCGGTGGCTTTAGTCGAACGCCTGGATATCACCGCCGGAAGCGGCCGGCTCGTCTGCGTGACCAACGGTAACCTCGAGCGTTTCGAAACGAGCCTGCGCGCGCTCATCGGCGATTTGGCGCCGCAGGTTCGGCATTTGGAGAATTCGTGTCGAGCGCCGAACTGAACGCGCTTTCGCTCGCACTCGAAGCGGGCGGCGCGGCGTTTGCGAGCATGGCCAACGCGCTGCCGCATTTCGTCTGGACGGCTGCGCCCGACGGCACCGTAGAGTTCTTTAACGATCGCTGGATCGATTACACCGCCCAAACCGTCGAGCAGTCGCGCGGCGCAGGCTACAAAGGCGTCGTTCATTCCGACGACATTGCTTTGATGTGGGAACGCTGGAATCAGGCGGTCCAAACGAATACGCCGTTTGAAATGGAATACCGGCTTCGCCGCGCTCGCGACGGAACGTTCCGGTGGTTCATCGCGCGCGCTCTGCCCATGCGCGACAGCGCGGGCACCGTGCGCATGTGGGTCGGCACCGCCACCGATATCGATGCGCAAAAGCGCGCCAACGAAAATCTCAATTTCGTGCTGCAGGCCTCGAGCCTATTCGCTTCGGCAGCGACGCCGCAGGAAATTTCAAACGAATTTGCTCGTTTGGCCGTGCAGCGGTTTGCGGACTGGTGCGTCGTCGTATTGACCGACGAATTGGGACGCCACACCGTGGCATCGCTCGAACATCGCGACCCGCAGAAATTACGCGAAGTCTGGTCGTACGTCGAACGCTATCCTATAGCCGACGACCAAAACCTTACCGACTTACTCGAACGTAACCAGCCGGTGCTCTACAGCGAGATTACCGACGAGATGCTCGTCAAATCTGCGCGAGATGAAGAACATCTGCGGCTGCTGCGCAGTTTGGGAATGCATTCGGCAATCGTGATGCCGCTTCACGCCGAGGGCGCCGTACTGGGAGGCGTCATACTGTATACGGCTGAATCGGGTAGAGCGTTCGGAAAACCAGACCTGGACGTGGTAGGCATGCTCGCCGAACGCGCTGCCGCCGCCATCGCCGGGCGGCGGTTGATGAGCCGCGAGCAGCGCGCGAAGCAGCGATTGCAGTTTATCGGACGGGCGACCCAGGCCGTGTACGAGTCGCTCGATTTGAGCGCCACCTTCGCAGAACTCGCGCAGCTGATCGTTTCGACGTTTGCCGATTTCGCGGCAATCGCCCGAATCGAACGCGGCGAATGCGTTCGCGTGTTGGCCGCAGCGCACCGCGATCCCGCCAAAAGCGACGTGGCGGGCGCGCTCGTGGGCGTGCGGCCGTTTCATCCCGACGCCGAAAAAAAGTTCATCGCAGGTCTCAAGGGACACAAAACGATCGCGCGCAGCCTGCGGCCCGGCGTGGCTGAGCGTTCGACGTGGCCGTATCTGGCGTACGAGATTGCCGCGCTGGATGCTGCGTTTTCCGTGACGATTCCACTGCACTCGCGCGGCACGACGTACGGCGCGATCGTGGCGTACTCATCGGACCGTACGAGAAACTTCACCGCCGAAGAGATTGAGATTCTGGCCGAGGTCGGGCGGCACGCATCGGTGGCGATGGAGAACGCCGAAGTGTTCGACAGGGAGCGGCGCATAGCGCAAACGCTGCAGGAGTCGCTGCTGCCCCCCTCGGTTCCGTCTCTCCAAGGGCTGCGATTCAATGCGGTCTACCTGCCCAGCGCGACCGGCGAACAAGTCGGAGGAGATTGGTACGATGCGTTCGCGCTGGAGGACGGCTCCGTAGTCATCAGCGTGGGCGACGTTACCGGCCGCGGCACGGACGCGGCGGTCATCATGGGCAAGGTGCGCCATCTGATCGCCATCGCGCCGTCGTACGAGCGCGATCCGGCGCGCATTTTGGACACCGTGGAAACCGTGCTCGCGCGGCGGTATCCCGAAGCGATCGTTACTGCGTTTCTCGGAATCATCGATCCCGGCCGCACCACGCTGCGCTACGGAAACGCCGGACATCCGCATCCGTTGTTGCGCCGCAGCCGGCAAGTCGAAGAGCTGCGTGCAGACGGCCTGCCGCTCGGGTTGCGTTCACGCGGAGAACCGGCGCAGGCCGTTCAAGCGGATCTGGGCGGGGCGCGCATGCTCGTGCTGTACACGGACGGTTTGGTGGAAGCTACGCGGGACGTGCTGGCGGGATACCGGCGTTTGCGCGAAGTGGTCCAAACGCAAGCGTTGCTGCATACGCACGACCCGGCGCGGTTCATCGAAGAATCGTGCCTTACGGATCGTTCGGACGATGACGTTGCAGTGCTGACGGTCTCGTTCGAACCGTCCGTCCGCTGGACGTTCGATGCCGAGAACGCCAGAGCGGCCCAGGATTCGCGCGGTCAATTCGTGCGATATTTGCTCGAACGAGGAAGCGAAAAAGCGCAGGTCGGTATCGCGGAGCTCATCTTCGGCGAGCTGGTCGGCAACGTCGTGCGGCATTCCCCGGGACCCATCGATATCGACCTGGATTGGGTCGCGGATTTCCCGACGCTGCACGTGATCGACCGCGGAAGCCCCTTCGAACTAACCGAGGGCCTGCCCGGCGATCCGCTGAGCGAGTCCGGGCGCGGGTTGTTCATCGTGCGGCGTCTGGCGCGCGACGTCCACGTCGAGCACGTGGCCGGGTACGGCAACCACGTCACGGTCGAGCTGCCGGTTCGGCGCAATCCCGATAAGCTTGTCGAGGGGGCGGAAATATGAGACACTCCGGCAGTATCTCACCCCACGCGCCCAAAGAGACACGCAACCATTCAGAACCGCCACTCCAATCTAGACCAAAAAGAGTCGCCGCTCGAGGTGTACGGCAGCGTTAAGCAAGTATTCCCGAGCACGACATTTTCCGTGGAGTTGGACAACGGGCACGTAATCCTGGCGCATATCGCCGGCCGCCTACGCCGGCACCGCATCAAGATTCTCCCGGGCGACCGCGTGGACGTCGAGGTTTCACCCTACGATTTGACCAAGGGCCGTATCGTGTATCGTTACCGCGCCGGCGAAGCGAGGCGAACGTAGCAGCGCTTCGGCGCAACCATTTGGCACTCTCTGGTGTTTAGCGTTCCGTTACAGGCTTCGAAGTTTGCGGTTTACGTTCCAAGTACTGGCGAGTCGGATCCCAAAACAATCACTACGATAAGAGTTAGGAGACTCGTTATGTACTCAGACGAAACGCTCAATTGCGTGGATTGCGGACGTTCGTTCCCGTTCACCGCAAGCGAACAAGAATTCTTTGCCAGCAAGGGCTTTACCAATAAGCCCAGCCGGTGCAGCGACTGCCGCGCAGCTCGCAAGTCCTCCCGCCCGCAAAGCGGCGGCGGCAGCAGCTACGGCGGCGGCGCGCGACGCGAAATGTTCAAGGCCACGTGCAGCCAGTGCGGCGGCGTCGCCGAAGTTCCGTTTCAGCCGCGCGGCGACAAGCCCGTGTACTGCCGGGACTGCTTCGCCAGCCGTCCCAGCTATCGCTAACGCGAGAGCAGCGTCCATGAGTCCGCAGGCCCGAAGCGCCGTCAATCGCTTCGGGCTTGCGGGCATTCACCTGGGCGCACTGGCCGCGTTTCTTCCGGGCATGTTTCACTGGCCGGTGCTCGCCGTGCTGGCCGTGGTCCTCTACCTCACCGGCGGAATCGGCATCACGCTGTGCTACCATCGCACGCTCACGCATCGCGGCCTGCGTTTGAGTAAACCGTTGGAATATCTGTTTGCCGTTTTCGGCGCGCTCGCGCTTCAAGGCGATCCCATTCGTTGGGTCGCCACGCACCGCAAGCATCACGCCCACGCGGACGGCGAAGGCGACCCTCATGGCATCGATCGCGGCTTTCGCTGGGCGCACATGCGCTGGCTGTACCGGCATAACGACGCGATGCCGACCGCGGCCGAACTGCAGCGCTACGCGCCCGATCTTTGCGCCGACCCTTTTTATCGAGCACTTAAAACGATGCACGTTCCGCTGCAGCTGCTTTTGGCCGCACTGCTATTTGCGATCGGCGGATGGCCTTTCGTGATCTGGGGCGTGTTCGTGCGGCTGGTCGTCAGCTACCATGCCACCTGGCTGGTCAACAGCGCGGCCCATTCTCTGGGATATCGCAGCTACGATACCGCCGATCGGTCCACCAACTGCTGGTGGGTGGCGCTGGTGTCCTGGGGCGAGGGCTGGCACAACAACCACCACGCTTTTCCGTACTCGGCGCGCCACGGCTTGCGCTGGTTCGAAATCGACCCCACCTGGTGGTTCATCCGATTGCTCGCCGGACTGCGGCTCGCGCAGCGCGTCAAAGTGCCGGTCGAAACCGCGATGCGCCGGCTGGCGTTACCACGCCAGTGTCTTGACGTGGAATAACCAGAAAAGCAGCGCCACGCTTCCCGCGGCCAAGGCCGCGCCCGCGATCACCTGTGCGACCGAATGAGCTTTGAGGTACACCCGCGCCCAGCATACTGCCGGTATGAGCGGCAGAAACGGCAACGGCTCGCGCCCATACAGCAAACTGAGCGCGACGAGCGGTGCGGTAATCCCGAGCGCGTGCGTACTGATCTTCCAATAGCGCGTAATGTACTGTACGACGACGGTGGCCAGCGTGTACCCCGCCATCGTTGCGATCAGCAGCGTGGGCACGTGCGTGAACCACAGCGTTACCGTTCCGAGCAGATAGAAAACCACGAACACGCCGAACACTTTCTCTCGCTCCTGGCGCACGGACATGTCCAAATCGGAGATGCGATCGCTTGCATATAGCCAAAAAATGAACAGCATCGGGCCGATCGACGTAAAGAACGTGCTCAAGAAGAGCGTCCACCAAAATTCTTCGGTCGTGCGCGCGCGGATGTGCGACAGGATAACGAACAAGGCGAGCGCGGTCAAAAACGGGTTGAAGATCGTCGAGAGAATTTTCGCGAGATCGCGCCATACGCGGCGGTTCTTGATCGGCACCGGCGTTAGACGGGGATGCAGGTCGATCACGCGTTCCGCCTTCCTCCATGCGCGGCTGCGAGCCTGTCCGGGTGCATCCGGCGCGCATCCGCGGGCCGGTCAAGCAAGAGGGGACCCGCAATCTGGGTAACCGAAAAGCATGCCCACTGATATGCTGATCGAACGCATTGCTTCTCCCGACGACCTCAAGCAGCTCAGCCGGCCCCAGATCGATGCGCTGGCGCAAGAAATCCGCGACATGCTCGTAGCGGTTTGCGCCAAGAACGGGGGACATCTCGCGCCGAATTTGGGCGTCGTCGAGCTGACGCTGGCGCTCCATCGGGTGCTGGACCTGCCGGGCGACCGCATCGTGTGGGACGTGAGCCACCAAGTGTACGTGCACAAGATGCTCACCGGACGGCTCGACCGGTTTCCGACGATACGCAAGGGCGGCGGTTTGTCCGGCTTTGCGATGCGCGCGGAATCCGAATACGATTGCTTCGGCGCCGGGCACGCCAGCACGAGCGTTTCCTCCGCTTTGGGAATGGTCAAAGCGCGCGATTTGGCCGGACGGCAAGAAACGATCGTGGCGGTTCTCGGCGACGGCGCGCTCACCGGCGGTCTTGCGTACGAAGGGCTCAACAATGCCGGCCAACTGCGCACGAATTTCGTCGTCGTCCTGAACGACAACGAGATGTCGATCGCGCCCAACGTCGGTTCGATAGCATCCTACCTTTCGGTTTTGCGGAGCAAACCGCTGGCCAACCTCGCGCGCGCGACCGGCAGAACCGTTCTCGATCACCTGCCGCTGGGCGCGATGGCGAAAAAGGCGTTCGAGTCCGCGGAGCTGGGCGCAATGCGGTTCATCGCGCCGGCCGAAAAGGCCGCGGTCATCTTCGAGGAACTGGGCTTTCGCTATATCGGACCGATCGACGGGCACAATTACGACGCTTTGGTCGACGGCCTCAACACCGCCAAAGCCATTCCCCGCGCGGTCCTGCTGCACGTGCGCACCGTCAAAGGCAAAGGCTACGAGCCGGCCGAGAAAGACGCGCGCACGTTTCACGGCCTTGGAAGCTTCGACCGGTCCAATGGACAGGTGATCAAAAAGCCCGACGCGCCGCCCACGTTTTCGCAGGCATTCGGCGCCGCGATGATCAGCATCGCGCGCCGCGATCCGCGCATTATCGGCATTACCGCCGCCATGCCGGACGGAACGGGACTGGCCGCATTCGGCAAAGCGTACCCCGAGCGGTACTTCGACGTAGGCATCGCCGAAGCGCACGCGGTATGCTTTGCCGCCGGCGCCGCGACCAGCGGTCTACGGCCCGTGTGCGCGATTTACTCGACGTTTCTTCAGCGTGCCTACGACCAGATCGTCCACGACGTGTGCGTTCAAAATCTTCCGGTGGTGTTCTGCATGGATCGCGCGGGTTTCGTGGCAGACGACGGGCCCACGCACATGGGATTGTACGACATCGCCTATCTGCGCACGCTGCCGAACGTCACGGTGATGGCGCCGCGCAACGAAAACGAGCTGTTGCCGATGCTCGAACATGCCCTCACGCTGGACGGTCCCGCGGCGATCCGCTATCCGCGCGGTTCTACCAGCGGCGCCCATCGCGATCCCATCGCTCCAATCGCGCACGGGAAAGCCGAAGTGCTGCGCCGGGGGTCCGGCGTCGCGATTCTGGCATACGGCAATACCGTCGACGCCGCTTTGGACGCATGGGACATTCTGTCGGGCGGCCCGTCCGTGGTGAACATGCGGTTCGTCAAACCGCTGGACGAGGCGCTGCTGCTCGACTTAGCCGGCGCGCATTCCCATTTTCTGACCCTGGAGGAACATTCGCTGGCCGGAGGCTTCGGTTCGGCGGTCGCGGAGTTGGTCTGCGACCGCGATTTGGAAGTGAAGGTCGAGCGAATGGGCGTTCCCAATAACGTGCTGGTGCAGCACGACGCGCAGCCCAAACAGCGGGCCCTGTTCGGGCTGGCCGGCGAGCAAGTGGCCGCACGGGTGGCAAGTCTCATTGTAGCCCCGGTCAGTCCATGATAAAATTGCTCAGTTTGCCGGCGCGTGCAACGCGCCGCGTTTTCGTTCAGGAGCTTTTCGGTTGACGTCTTTTCTGCTCGCGGCGGCCGCGCCCATCAAAGTTCCGCTCAGCAACGTTCCCACGCCGGGCCCCCTGCGCGTCGCGCCCGGGCTCAACTACGTGCATCAGACCTGGTTTCAGCAGCATGCCGGCTGGCTCACCCACACGCTGGGAGCGATTTTCATCATATCCGCACTGGCGCTCATCGCGCTGCTCGCCGCGCAGACGACCAAACAGGAAGGCCTGTCCGGCACGATCGGCGGCCGCGTTGAATCGGCCTACGGCCGGCCGGGGGCCGAGGAACAGCTCAAGCGGATCACCGGGGTGGCGGCAGTCGCGTTCGTCATCGTCGGCACGATTCTCTCTTTGACCGGCATCTAGCCGGCTTCGCGTATGCCCCTGCTCGAAGTCAAGAACTTGCGGACGACCTTCAAAACCGAAGACGGTCCGGTGACCGCGGTAAACGGTCTTTCGTATTCGCTCGAAGCAGGCTCCACGCTGGGTATCGTCGGCGAATCCGGGTCGGGCAAATCCGTTACGGCGCTTTCGATCATGCGTTTGATCCAGCGTCCCGGATATATCGATCCCGACAGCCGCATTCTCTTCAACGGGGAAGACCTGCTCAAAAAAAGCGAATCGGAAATGCGCAGGATCCGGGGTCACAAGATCGCGATGATCTTTCAGGACCCGATGACCTCGCTCAATCCGGTCCTGACCGTCGGCGAACAAATCTCCGAAGCCGTCGTGCTGCACCTGGGGTACAACAGGCGCGACGCCTTCGAGAAGACCATCGAAATGTTCAAGAAGGTCCGCATACCGGCACCCGAAAAACGCGTGCACGAATATCCCCATCAGTTTTCCGGCGGCATGCGCCAGCGCGTGATGATCGCAATGGCGCTTTCCTGCGACCCGCAGTTGCTGATCGCCGACGAACCGACCACTGCGCTCGACGTTACGATTCAGGCTCAGATCCTGGAATTGATGAACGAAATGCAGCGCGACACCGGAGCGGCGATCGTCATGATCACGCACGATCTCGGCATCGTAGCCGAAGTGTGCAAGAACGTGCTCGTGATGTACGGCGGAAACATGGTCGAATACGGGACGGCCGAGCACATCTTCGACGATCCGAAGATGCCGTATACGCAAGGGCTGCTCGCCTCGCTGCCGCGCTTGGACATTCGCGAACGCCAGCGGCTGGAACCGATCCCGGGACAACCGCCCAACCTCTTGCGCCTGCCGCCGGGATGCGCGTTCGTCCCGCGCTGCCGTTTCCGCATGCCGATCTGCGTCGAGCCCGTTCCCGTTTACGATTTTGGAGATGGCCACGTGGCGCGCTGTTTTCTGTACGACGAGCGCGCCAAGGACCAGCGCCCCGTGGAAGTTGCAAGCGCTCCGGTGAGCTCGATCGCGCCGCCGACGTCGGGATCGACGGCGATCGAGCAATGAGCGCTCGAAGGCCGTGAAACGATGAGCCACGCCGAGATGTCCAGAGAGCCCGAGCTGGCCGACGGCAAATCGCAGCTGAAATCCAACCTCATCGAAATCAAGGATCTCTACAAGTATTTTCCCATCCACGCCGGCCTGCTGTCGCGCCACATCGGTGACGTGAAAGCGGTCGACGGCGTCGACTTCACCATTGCGGCCGGCGAAACGCTGGGGCTGGTAGGCGAATCCGGCTCGGGAAAAACGACGGTGGGCCGCGTCATTCTGCGCCTGCTGCGCGAAACCAGCGGCGAGATATGGTTCGACGGTAGAAACATCCTGAACTGCAACCGGCAAGAGCTGCGCAAGTTGCGCAAAGAGATGCAGATCATCTTCCAGGATCCGTTTGCGTCGCTCAATCCGCGCATGACGGTCGGCGATATCGTCGGAGAACCGCTCAAGATTCACAAACTTGCAACCGGCAAGGCGGCGCGCGCGCGCGTGCAGGAACTGCTGCGCGTGGTGGGCTTACAGCCCTATCACGCCAACCGCTATCCGCACGAATTTTCCGGCGGTCAGCGTCAGCGCGTGGGCATCGCCCGAGCCTTGGCCGTCAACCCCAAGTTCATCGTTTGCGACGAGCCGGTATCGGCCTTGGACGTGTCGATTCAAGCGCAGGTGATCAATCTGCTCGAAGATCTGCAGCATCAGCTGGGGTTGACGTACTTGTTCATCGCGCACGATCTTTCCGTCGTTCGCCATATCTCTACGCGGGTCGCGGTCATGTACGTGGGCAAGATCATGGAACTCGCCGACCGCAGCGATCTCTACGAAGAGCCGCTGCATCCGTACACGCAGTCGCTGCTCTCGGCCATCCCGATACCGGATCCGCACGTCGAACGGCGGCGCAAACGCATCGTCCTCACCGGCGACATTCCTTCGCCGGTCAATCCGCCTTCGGGCTGCCGCTTCCACACGCGCTGCCCGATCGCGTTCGAGCGCTGCAAAATCGAGGTTCCGCCCTTTAACGAATACCGCCCCGGACACTTTGCAGCGTGTCACTGGGTCGAAGAACACGGCGGAAAGGCGCCGGACATCGCCAGCGACGTCAAACGCGAAACCGGCGCGGTGGTCGTAGAACCCAGTTCGCAGTCCGGCGAATAACGGCTGGAAGGGTTGCTCACCGGGTTACTGTCCTGGTTCTCTCGCCGGCGCGGCAACCGCAGGCATTACCCGCGCCGCGCCGGTGGTTTTCGCGCGTGGTCGGCCGGCGATTCCGACTGGAAGGCGCTGGTGCCCGTAGACATTTCAGCGGGCGGGATGGGCGTTATATCCAGCGTCAAACTCGACAAAACGGAAATGAACTTTCGCATTGCCGCCGAGAACAAATCGATCGCGGTTCGTGCCAAGCAAGTGTGGTGCACGCCCGGCACGCTGCACGGCAAACCGGTGTGGCGCTACGGGCTGCAATATACCGGAATCGGGGCCGACGACTGGGACGCGCTGGTGCGCTTTTGCAGCAATGAAGCCGTCGAGATCGAAAACAAGGCCCAAAAAGAGTTGGAACTGGTGCGGATGCAGGCCGACGACGTCGTTCGCCTGATTCCGCAGCGCCTGCAGGAACGCATGCTCGCGATGCTGGTGGATGCGCGGCGTCTGTCCGCGTTGGAAAAAGACAAAATACCGCTGGTGCAATATTTTTACGGCGGGCCGGTAACGCATGGCGGCAAGAAAATGCACCGTCTCTCCATTCGCTCGCGGGTGATCGACGACGCCGGCGGAGAAACCCGCTCCTATGACAGCCGCTTTCTGTTCGACGAAAGCGGCGCCGACATCGAAATGGACTAAAATCGCATGAAACACGACAGTACGACGCAAGTCGTCAAGCCGGAAGCGCAGTGGAGGCAAGAGCTCGGGCCCGAGCGCTATCACGTGCTGCGCGAAGCGGGGACCGAACCGCCGTTTACGGGGAATTTGCTGCAGGAGCGCGGTGCGGGCACGTTCCATTGCGCGGCGTGCGGTTACGAGCTTTTTGCCTCGCAGGCCAAATTCGACTCGCACTGCGGATGGCCCAGTTTCACCCATCCGGAGCAGCAGCAGAACGTGCGTCTGCTGGAGGATCGCAGCCACGGCATGCAGCGCGTCGAGGTTCGCTGCAAGCGCTGCGATTCGCACTTAGGACACGTCTTCGAAGACGGTCCCGAACCGCGCGGAACCCGGTACTGCATCAACTCGCTCTCGCTGCAGTTTAAACCCGAAACGTAAACCGGCGGTGGTTACCGCGGCCGGCCGCCGCATAGACGCGCAATTCATTGCCGGCGCCCACGGCGACGCGCCCGTACTCGTGTTCCTTCACGAGGGCCTGGGCTCCATTGCGATGTGGAAACGCTTTCCGCACGCGCTCGTCGAGCGTACGGGATGCAGCGCGCTGCTCTATTCCCGGTACGGCAACGGCTTTTCCGAACCGCTGAACGAAAGCCGGAATGTCGAGTACATGCACGATGAAGCGCACACGGCGCTCGGCCAGGTGCTCGACGCGTTCGAGGTCCATGACGCAATCCTGTTCGGGCATAGCGATGGCGCCTCGATCGCGCTCATTTACGCAGCCGACGTTCGGGTGCGCACTCGCGCGCTCATCACTGCGGCTCCGCACGTGTTCGTGGAAGACCGCTCGATTGAGGGTATCGCCCGCGCGAAGCTCGCATACGAAACGGGGGATTTGCGAACTCGGCTCAAACGCTACCACCAGGACGTCGACCGCACGTTTTACGGCTGGAACGACATCTGGCTGGATCCGCGGTTTCGCGCCTGGAACATTCGGGATCGCCTGCGGCGAATCGACGTGCCGATGCTGTTGCTGCAAGGCGCCGGCGACCAGTACGGAACGCGAGCTCAGATCGATGCAATCCACGCGGACGCGAAAGGCGCGGTGGATTCGCTCTACCTCGCCCATTGCGGCCACTCGCCGCATCGCGAGCGTCCCGGGATCGTTGCGAGCTGCGTGGCGGCGTTCGTGTCAAGCGTGCGAGGCTAGGGACCGAAACGGTGCTCCAGCTGGAGGTGAACCGCGGCCGGCCCATACGGCACAAGGTTGCGCAAACCGGTTTGGCCATCGATAAGCGGCGCGGGAATGCCCGCGCCGGCCGCAATCCACGGCGAGGGATACGATCCCAACATATTGTCCGCGCTCAATTGCAGCGTCGTTTGCGGCGCGATGCTTAAACGGTACGTGCCATTCATCACGGCAAATGCGGGCACGTTATAGGTATTGTTGGGCCCGTAGTAAGTCAAGCCCAGCGCAAGATATTGACCGTGCGGCCACCGCCGGTCGATCTGCGCGAAACCTTGCGCGTAGGCTTCGGATTTGTTCGAAATGCCGTTGAAGAAGGGCTTGTTGTCGCCGATGAAGTTGACGCCGGGCAGCACGCCCAGGTTGGTCGTATACGGGCCCGCGCTCGTGGCGTAGAATGCCGGGTCGACGCCGTACGGGTACGCTCGCTGCAGCGCACCGCTGACGACGAAACCCACGCCTACCGGCGGCTCTTTGCGCAACGCCATTTGAATGCCCTCGAACCGCGCTCTGCCCAGATTCGCATTCGTCGATACGAAAACCGGGATGGGACTCGAAGATCCCGGCGGGGTAAACGTGCCTGCCGGAGTGACCGTTCCTACGAACTGGTTGCGCAATTCGGTGAGATACGCGTCTGCCGACAGCACCGCGCCGTCGCGAAAACGCCAATCCCCGCCGACGTCGTAGCCGAAGGACGTTTCCGGAAGCAGACCGCCCGAATTTTGCGCGATGGTGACGGACGTCGCGCCGGGAGTATACACCTGCGCGGGCGTTTGGCTCAATCCGTCCAGGAGCTGCACGTACGGCGGAGCGACGGCCGACCCCGCGGTCAAGCGCAGTGAAACGTCGGGACCGGGATGATAGGAGAGCCCTACGCGGGGATCGTCGTGAACGCGCGTGGCCGTTTGAAAGACAAACGTGCCGTCGGGATTGCGCGCGGTGGTAAAGCGGCTTTGGTAGACGTTGAAGTAATTCGCCGCCGTCAGTTCGGTCTTGGGCCCCAGTTCCCACAGCGCGCGCAGCAGATACGTCGTGAAGTCTTGGCGCGAGCCTGCCGGAATCGGCGCGCTCACGTTTCCGCCCGGGGAGCTCGCGCTGCCCGTGGTTTGATACGCGTTGGTCAGATACGTGGTGCGGTCGAACGAGAACGTGAGCAAGTTGACGCCGATGGGGTGATTGTACTGGAGCGATTCACCTCGCAGTTGGTCCACTTCCCCTTGCTGAAAATACGCGGCGGGAATCGTGACCGCTGCGGACGCGCCGTTGAACGTCGTCGGGATGTCGTTGACCGGCGCCGTGCCGTACAGCGTCATTGGAGCCGTGGTGTAAGCTCCCGCCGGATTGTCGAGCGGATTGACCGTAAAGCGGTCCAGGGCGGCGCCGTAAAACCGCGCCAGCAGACTGTCTTCCCTAAGCGCCGTACGCAGCTCGGCTTCGATCACCGGTTCGTTGTCGATGAGCCGCCGCCCGGGAATCTGCGTGGCGGCATTGAGTAAAATCTGCTGTCCGCTCTGCGGAGCGCCTGCGCCGCCCGCATAAGCACTGCCCGGCGCAAAAGTCGAATACAGCTGCGTAAAGCTCGATGCCGTCCCGTCGTATTGGGATTGCAGACCTAAATACGTCACCGTCGCCGACGTTGCCGTAGAAAATGCATAGCGCACTTTTGCCAGCTCCCCGTGATTGAGGTATGAGGAGGTGACGGTTTGGCAGCAGGCGAGCAGCGTAGCGTATGCGTTGGCGGGATTGCCGCGCACGTTGGGCAGCGGGTACGGCCCCTTGGCGCCGTTGACCGGAAATTGCGAAGTCGTATTGCCTAGCGTTCCATAACCGGCCAGCGTGCTGCCGGCCGGCAACGCTACCTGCGAAGCATAGCCGTCCAGCGGCCCGCGCGTACCGTATGCGGCATAGTCCGCAACCCAAGCGAACTTGCCGTTTGCGCTGGTTCCGGAGTACCGCGCGTTGGAATACGTTCCGCCATACCCGTCCGTGCCGACGAGCAGATCGCCCATCGGCGTTCGCGTGGGCTGCGCGGTGCGAAAATTGATCGTTCCACCGATGCCGTAGTTGATTTGCGCGGCGTTCGCGGTCGGGCCCTGAGCGATCTCCACGCCGTCGAGCAAAAACGAATTCACGAACATGATGGGATAGTCGCCGAAACGCCCGTTGATCAGCGGGTGTCCATCGAGCAGCGTTTCCTTCTCGTAGTCCAACGCGCCGCGCACGTTGGGCGACATGATGGCTCCGGGAACGGCCGCGTTCGTGCCGCCGCTGCGCGCCGAAACGATCCCCGGAACGCGGTCGAGCACGCGATTGATTTGCACCTGGCCCGCATCTTTGAATTGCGCGCCTGAGACGAAGGTCTGCGCGGCGGAGCTGGAATTGAACGTGCCGCGCGCGTTGGCCACGACGTGCGCAATCTGTCGAATGCTCGACATGGTCGCCGGTTCCAGCGTCACCGTTACGTCGGCAGCACTCGAAGCACCGGACAGAACGACGTCGTCCAGACCGCCGGCTTGGTATCCGCCCTTGTTGACCGTCAGCGAATACGAGCCCGGCGCGAGATTTACGAACGTGAAGGCGCCCTTCGAATCGGAAGTCCGCGTACTCCGTACCGGTCCGCTGAGTTCGACCGTCGCACCGGCAATCGGCGCGCCGTCGCGGTCGCGAACCGTGCCTGCAATGGTTGCGCTTGCGCTTTGCGCGATCGCGTGCGCCGGAAAGGCAGCGGCAAAGAGAATCACGAGCGCAAGCCGTACTATATGTCGCGTGAGCGCGATGTCGTTCTTCCTTCGAAGTGCCGTGGGAGTTATGTTCTTGGTGGGCAGTATCACGCTTACCTTAACGCAACCTGTGAACGCTGCCGAATCAACGATCGCCGGAAGAGTGTACGAACGGTCGGGCGCGCCGCTGGGCGGCGTTCGCGTGATTCTGGACGGCCCCGTTCACGTCGAGCGCAGCACGGATGCGGGCGGCCGGTTTGTTTTTCGCCGCATTCCGGCAGGCGCGTACGTGCTGCATTTGAGCCGCCAAGAGTACGAGCCACTGGTCGTGCGCGATGTTCGCACGGACCGCGCCGGAGCGATGCTGGCGCACCTGACCATGGATCCCGTACCGGCGTCCCTGAAGGTCATCGGATCGGTGGTTGCGCGCGAACGGTTGCCCTTCAATACCACGCCCGCGGCCCTCAAGGTGTTTCCGCGCGAAGCGTATCGCGATCAGGGACAAGCTGCTTTAGCCTCGGTGCTGGATCAAACGCCGGGCGCAATCGTCGCGCGTTCGTCTTCGCTGAACGCGGACCAGCCGTTGGGCCCATATAGCGGAACGATTCGAGGCGGACTGCCCTGGGAGACCGCCACGCTCATCGACGGCAATCCCATCGTGCTGCCCAGCAGCGGAAGCTTCGATCTGGCGTACGTGCCGTCGTTCGTGTTACAGGACGTCGAGGTCGTCAAGGGTTACGGAAGCGCGGAGACGACGATCGCGAACGGTATCGATGGAGCACTCAATTTGCGCACGGCCGAACCGGGCATTGCGCGCAAGGCACTGTTGGAAGTAGAAGGCGACGACCGCGGCGGCCAGTTCACCGATCTGGCGTACGGCGGAACGGCGCCGGGAGGCCGTTTTTCCTTTGCTACGATGCTTTCGATCGACGGCAACCCCGGCCCGGTGCCGCACGTCGATGCGGCCGGAGCCGCGCTGCAGCGCGCGCAGCTGCTCAAGGCGCATTATCAATTCTCGCCTGCCGCGAGCGGGACGGTAACGTATCTGGGCTCCCAAGGCACGCTCGGCACGGCGGTCGCGCGCGGATTTTCCGATGGTCCGCTGTTCGCGTCGTTCGCAAACTCGGCGGACGCGCAAGAAACGCATCGGCTGGGCTTGTATTCGCTCGAGCTGCACGCCGATGCGGGCGCCGATCACCTCACCGCCAAAGCATACCGCATGCGCTTGCAGCGAACCGGATCGTTCGATCCGTTCGTGTTTCCCGGCATCGGGAGCGGGCTGTCCGCGCTCGACGATCTGATCGGATTTTCGCTGCAAGACGACCGTCAAGTTGCAGGAAATCTGTATCAGGTGCAGTTTTCCGACCACAATGGATACACGCTCGTAGAACCGTTCATTTCACAAGGCGCGCATACGAACGCCGCGATGCTTCGCGCCTCCGCTCAAATGCGCGTCGGCGCCTTGACGGACTTGCTGGTGGCGGCAGCGGGTTTGTGGTTGCCGTCCTTTACGCCCGTCGTGCGTGCAGGTGCTGCGTTTCATCCGCGGTCCGACGTAACGCTGCGCGTTTCCGCCGGTACCGGAGCCGCTGCTGCGCCGGCGGCGATTACCGCAGCGCAGTCCAATGTGATTGCCGCGCAAACGCCGGTCGGGTTGCCGGCGCGAGTGGTTGCGCAGGCGCCCAATCCCGGCATCGCGCCCGAAACATCGCTCGGCTATGACGCGGGCTTGGAGTATCGCTTGCACGGCGGCACGTCGACTCTGTCCGTCGACGTGTATCGCACGACGGTCCACGGCGCGTACGTCGACAGCGCGAGCGCGCAAGGTCCGGTATGGCAGTATCGCTGGGCAAATGCGCCGCCGATGACGCATGAAGGCGTCGAATTCTCGGTGCAGCAATTCAAGCGCGTCGGCTTGGGCTTTATCGCGCAAGCGTCGCTGCTGCGCACCTACGTCGACTCGGTGCCGCCCGGTTTTTACGGCAGCGCGTCGGATCCGCTGAGCACGAATCTGGCCGTCACGCCCGGCTTGAACGTCAATGGAGGCTCGCCGTTCGTTCCCGGCGCGAACGACATCGCGCCCATGCGCGTGCCGTACGCTCAAGGGTATGCCGAGCTCGAGCTACAAATGGCCGCGGGGTTCGCGCACGTCGCTGGGCGCGTTGTATTTCGGTGCAAACAATCCGTACGCGCGCCCCGCGTTCGCGCAGCTCAATGCCAACCTCGAACTCTCGCTCAACAACGCCTCGAAACTGCAGCTCTCAGTGCAGAACTTGACCGGCGCGTACGCAGACGCGCTCCCGATCGGCTTTGCCGGGCTGCCGGTCGCGCTGGCGAACGGCGCGTACGCTCCCGTGAATGCGGGCGCGATCGGGCCGCGCATCGTGCGGTTCATGTTCCGTCAGTCGATTGGCGGTTCGCTGTTCGAACGGTAGCTGCCGCAGCTACAGATCCGGATCCTGCTGGCAGCGCTCGGTTTGCGGACCCTCGGCCGGAAAGATCGAAAACATCGTGCCTTTTTTCACCAGTATGTTCTGGCCGTGGTGAAAATAGTTGAAGATGCCGATCGCTGCGCCCAACGCAGGCACCGGAATGGCTCCCAGATAACCGGGCATGTTTCCGGTTTTCCCGTTCTTTTCGAGATCGCTCGCGTCGTGATCGAGCACGACGCCCAGATGTTCGTGACCAGGCATATCGAGGTACCGAGGTTCCAGCACGAGCGTCCCCGGACGACCGGCTCGGCCTGCCGATGAAGCAACCGCGACGATGCCGTAGCCGATCGTGCGCGCCGGAATGACGATCCGCTTTGCGACCGTTACCGCGTTGACCGTCTCGAAGCGAAAGAAGTCACCCGGCTGCGCGCTGGACGAATCGACGTTGTCGATCATCTGCACTGCGACCACCGTACATGGTTTCAAACCCTGGATCGAAAGGACGTCGGCTCCCGCGGCACACGGCCAGGCGCCGAGCAGACAGGCCGCGACTGCAGCCTGTCGCGCAGACAACTTCACGTATCGCGCTCGAGATCGCACTTGGCGGCGAAGACGAAGTCGCTTTCAGCCAGCCCGGAAATCTTGTGCGTCCAAATCTGCAGCCGTACGCGGCCCCACGCTAAATAGACGTCCGGATGATGGCCCACTGCTTCGGCCAGAGCGCCCACGCGATTGACGAACGCGAGCGCTTGTCGAAAGTCGCGGAACTCATACGTCTTTTCCAAATAGTCGTGCGCGTTCCGGCGCAGGCTCCATTGCGCTCCCAAACGTTGCAAGAGCGCCTCGCACTGCTCGCGGTCGAGTGGAGGAACGCCGCCTTTGCACGGCACGCATTCACGCTGGGCCAAATCAGACATGATCCGCTCACTACGCAGCCCGCAGTAACGAGCCCTGTTGCGTAGCCCGCTCGACCGAGCTCCCGGCGCCGGTGGCACGAGATGATCGGCACGTACGCCGGGAGCGAGTTTGACCGCCGCTAGGTGTGTTTGTTACAGGTGGTGGCGACGTTGACCTTACGCCCGCTGTTTTCCGTGAACCACGATGTGGAAACGGTTTTCGTGGGGCTGATCTTGGTGAACGTGACGTCGGACTGCGATTTGATGCCGCCTCCCGGCACGAAGCCTTCGGCGTGCCAAACCCATGTGTTGCCGTTTGGACCGGGCGAGGTTGCTAAGCCGTACGCGCCCAAATCACCGTACGTTACGTCGGCCCAGCGCTTGGCCATGGAGTCGTACGTGACCTTGTCGTACGTCGTGGTCGCGCGCGGGAACCACTTCATGCCCGGAGTGACCGTTTTTTGGTTCATCCACCAGCCGCTCGGATCCATAGCGTACGTCAACGTAGATGCATAGGCTGACGGACGCCGCGAGCTTTTCGTGCTGCAAGACCACGTACCGACCAAAAACTGCTGCGTGGAAAAGTTCGGGCGGCCCCCAATCGGAACCGGCGTGGACTCCACCTGGGCGATGGCGGCGCTTGGGGCGATCAATGCCGCGCACGCCAGCGCGGACCCAAAAACTTTGGACCAGGAAAACATGATAAGGCCTCCTTCTACAAGTGGCTGCCGGCAAGTGCCGGGTGAAGGGGCGTTATCCCACAGGCAGGCGTTTCCTCCGCCCGCTTTGCGCGTACGGACACGAGGTTCCCTAGTATGGTTTAGCGGGATACAGGCGCATGCGCTCGTGGGCGTAGTCCAGTTCGACGCGATACTGCGAAAGAAAGCCCGCTCCCAGATGCCCGTCTGCAGTGCCTTTGAGGGTCTTCGTGGTGCCGATTTGCTGGTTCTGCGCCGTTAACGTCCCGATGCGGACCGAAGCGATCTCGCCGAGCAGCTCGACGCTGTTGCCGCCCACTCCACCGACGCTTTCCATTTTGGTCGCTTTGAACAGATCGGGATGGTGCTGGTAATAGCGGTAGGCCAGGTTGATATTGGACTGATCGCCCGTGTCGATCGCCAGTGAAGTGAGGCTATCGTTCAGGGCCACGTTGACGACGGGAACGAAGTTTTCAAAATCCAGCGCAACCGTCGTGCCGATGGGCGACGGCTCGAGCGGATGCGCCGAGCCGTTACCGGCCCCGAAGAACAGCTGATGGTGCGTGTAATCGATCGTTACGGGCATGCTCGCCAAGACGTCGGCACCGACGACAACGTCGTAGCCGTAGCGATGGATATCGCTCAGGACGATGTAGTCCGCGTCGCCGAAGCGTACGTTGCCCATTTCAAGCGGCCCCGCGCGCACCACCTCGGTAGCATAATCTCCCAAGCCGGCCACGCGCAGCATGCCGACGGGTTTTAAACCGAGCTGCTCGGCCAATTCCAAACTCATCGACATCGCGGAGTTTCCCGAATCGATCAGGCAACGCGCGCTCACGCCGGCGATGGTGCAGGATGCCAGCGGCGTCGTACTGTGAGGGTCCAACGCCACCGCGGCGGGCGCGGAACTGCGCGCGGCGCCGATGCCGTGCGGCTCTTCGAGCGCTCCTTGCGCGACGGAGCGCGTTTCATAGCTTTCGAGCGGCGTACCGTTGCGGTCGATCTCGAACGGCAGTTGGAACCGTCCGACTTTGCGATAGTCGCGCATCACGTACGTCGCGTTCCCGTCGACGTCTTGCGCGCCGGCCACTAGCCAAGTTTGCGGATCGACGTACACGATCATCGGCGTTGCGATATCGTCGGAAACGATGACCCGCCTGCATTTGCGTCCGTTGAAGCTGGTCCAGCCTCCGTCGTCGATGATGCCGCCGCCGGCGGTAAAATCAGGTGAGAGAAATTGCAGCGTGCCGACGATTCGCAAGGCGCGCAGATACGCTTCGGGCGCCGGCGAGCGCGGCAGCGCGGTGCCATTGATGTTGACCGAGTACAACCGCTCCCCGTCGAAGTACGTCCCCAAGCACACCGCGCCGGTGCATTGCTCGAGCACGAAACGCAAGCCTTGGACGTCGACGCGCAGCAAAGTTTGCTCGCCGTCGACTACGCGCGGCGTCGTGCTCGCGATATGGGCGCCGTACAGTCCGCCGTCCACTGCGCGCATGTGCGTCAAAACCGCGGACAGCGAAGGCGCCGGGACGGCCCCCAGCGGGAGCACGCCGAAGACGCAGAGCAAGGCAACCCGTACGGCGAACTTCATAGCATGGAATTCGATTTATTGGACCGCTATCTTCTCGACGGCGTACCTTCGAAGGCCAAGGTGATCGACGAACTGTTGCACCGGCGCTCGGCCGTACCGGGCTGCGCGCCTTTTTACCAAGGCATTGAACTGCTCGGCCCGCGAACGCCCGACCTTACGCTGTTCGCGCTGCGTCTGGTGATGGCGGGAAAATCCGCCGACGATTCGAGCGTCGTTCGTCTGCGATCGCTCGCAGAGCGAGCTCGAGCCAACGGCGCCGAGCGGGAAACCGCCCTCGAGGAATACCATAGGGAGCTGCAATGATCGCACGCTGTCTCTTGCGCAGCCTGTGCGCCGCAAGGGCAGTACGCGGCCGAGGACGCAGAAGTGGGCGATGGAGAAGGCCCTTTGGCGGCGAATGGAACGGCCGAGCCGGACATTCACGTTGACTCTAACGACATGGCTGTACTTCGAACACTCAAGACGGCAATGCTCGCCGCGGTCCTGGCGGCCGCGAGCGCGGCCTTGGCATTTGCCGATCCGCCGCCCGGCCACCATGGCCACGCGCAGGGTCGTGCCCAGGCCGACGGCGTCATCGCGGGCACCGTCGTGGCAGTCAACTACGGCATGGCCAGCATTGTGGTTAAAACGGCGCGGGGTTCCGTGCCGGTCGCGGTAACGCCCACGACGAGCGTCTTTCGTGGCTCAGGATTCGCTTCGTTCGCCGACCTGGGCAAAGGCATGCACGTCACCGTCGACGTCAGCCGAAGCGAGGGGCACCTCGTCGCTCAAATCATCCGCATCAAATAACGGCGCAGCTGCGCTGGTGGCGGACGCCCTGCACAAGGGGCACCGTCTGGCCGGCGTTTCGCTCAGCGTGGCCGACAACGAAACGCTTGTCGTGCTCGGCCCCAGCGGCGCCGGCAAGACCAGCTTGCTGCGGGTCATTGCCGGGTTGGAAAAGGCCGATGCCGGCACGCTACAGCTCGACGGGTGCGATCTGCTGCATGTTGCACCGCAGCGCCGGCGCGTCGCGGTGGTCTTTCAAGACGACTCGCTCTTCCCGCACATGACGCTATACGACAATTTGTCGTTCGCGCTGCGAGTGCGACGGGCGCCCGCCGCCCGCATTGACGGCCGCGTGCGTGAGATCGCCGCAGCGTTGGACATCGCGGCGCATCTCGACGCGCGTCCCGGCAGGCTTTCCGGAGGCGAACGGCAGCGAGCCGCGCTGGCGCGAGCGGTGCTGAGCGAACCGCGAGTGCTGCTGCTCGACGAACCTTTGGCGCATCTGGATCCGCAACTGCGCGCGCAGCTGCGCCGGCGATTCAATGCATTCCGCAGCGCCTTCCGCGGAGCTGCCATTCACGTGACACACGATCACGTCGAAGCGCTGTCGATTGGCGACCGCTTGGCGATCATGATGCAGGGACGCATCGTACAGTGCGGCGCGCCGCAAGAGGTCTACGATCGCCCGGCCAGCGTACAGATCGCCAGGTTTTTCGGATCGCCGCCGATGAACTTGCTCGAGCATGAGAGCGAAATTCTCGGTATTCGGCCCGAGCGCGTGCGAATAGACGATACCGGATCGCTGCACGGCGTCGTGACGGGCAGCGAATCGACGGGTGCCGATGTCTTCGTGCGCGTGCGCACCGAACGCGGCGATCTGCTGGCGCGGGCGCCCGCTTCAGAGCCGCTGCCGGCTCCCGGCGCTCGAACCGCCGTCGCTTTCGACGCGCGTTACGTTCGCAAATTCGATCGGCGTACGGGAACGGCCCTATCGTGACCGGCGTTCGCGCGCTGGCCGCCGGCGTGCTGTGCGTCGGTTTTGACGGCACGGCAATCGGCGAATCTCTCGAGCGCCGTTTGCGTGAAATGCCGCTTGCCGGGCTGATCTTGTTCGGGCGAAACGTCGAGTCGCTCGCGCAAACGCGGCGTTTGACCGACCGCATTCGCACGCTGTACGCGAATCCGATTATCGCGATCGATCAGGAGGGCGGCCGGGTAGCGCGTTTGCGCGAGGGCGTTGAAGAGATCCCCGCAATGCTCGCGGTTTCCGCAACCGGCGATCAGCTCGCTGGCGCGCCGCGCGGGGGAACGGATGGGCTTCGATCTGCGCCGGGCGGGGGTCAACGTGGATTTCGCACCGGTGCTCGACCTTGCGATTTTCCCGGCGAACACCGTCATCGGCGCGCGTTCCTTCGGCGACGATCCCTCGCGCGTGCAAGAGTTTGCCGGAGCGTTCGCCGGCGGGCTGCGTTCGCAAGGCGTCGTCCCGACGTTCAAGCATTTTCCCGGCCACGGTTCGACCGCGATCGATTCGCACGTCGATTTGCCCGTGATCGATCTCGATGCGGCCGTACTGCGCGCGCGAGATTTGGCGCCTTACGCCGGTCTGTTGCCCTCGGCGGAAGCGATCATGACCGCGCACGTCGTCGTTTCAGCGCTCGATCGTGAGCGGCCCGCGACGACGTCGCCGCGTATTTTGACCCAGCTGCTCCGGGACGAATTGGGTTTTCGCGGAGTGTGCTTTACCGATTGCGTGCAGATGGATGCAATCGCAAAGGGCATCGGCTCGGCTCTTGCCGCCGTACAGGCGCTGCGAGCCGGAGCGGACTGCGTGCTCGTGAGCCGCAGTTTGGACATCGCGGCTCAGAGCATCGATCTGATCGAAGCGGCGGTGCAGGGCGGCCATCTCCCGCGGGTCCGTCTGCAAGAAGCTTTCGAGCGCGTTACCGCTCTGCGTGCGAGTCTGCAAAGTCCGCTGGCCCTGGAGGCAGACGCGCCCCATCCCGGGATCGGACGCGAGATCGGCCGGCGAGCCGTAACGGTGCTGCGGGGACAAGCGCGCCTCGATCCGGCGCGCAGCGTCGTGGTCAGCTTCGAAGGAGCGACGATCGAAGGCGTGCAGGGTGCGCATACCGACCATGTCCGACTGCAGGCGCCGGCTGCGCTCGCGCAGTTCACGCTTGCTCTCGAGCCCCAGCTCGCGCAAGTGCAAGCGGCCATCGCTCGAATTCGCGGCCTGGGAAAGCGGCCCATCGTGCTGATGCGGCGCGCGCACATCTACGCCAAACAGTCGGCCGCAGTCGAACGATTGCTGCAGGCGTTTCCGGACGCGATGCTCGTTTCGGTGCGCGAACCGTACGACGCGCTCGCATTTCCCGCGGCAAGGGCCGTGCTCTGCACGTACGGCGACGACGCGCCCAGCATGGAAGGCCTCTCCGACGTACTCTTCGGCCGGTATCCAACGGTTGGGCGGTTTCCGTTGGGCGGCGGCGTGCACGCACTGCAAGGGTCTGCGTAGATGCTCGCGGTTGCGCGCGAATTCGCAAACGTCGAGCGCGTGATATCGGACGCCTGCGGCCACGCGTTCACGGGCGCGGTCGCGCGAATAGAATGCGCAGGCCGGCTGCGTTTCGAACGCGCGTACGGCCAAACGCGCGCCGACCGATGGGCGCGTCCCGTCTATGCGGACACGCTGTTCGATCTGGCTTCAATCACCAAACTCTTCGTCTCGACGCTGGCCCTGATCGCGGTGCAAGAGGAACGAATTACGCTCGACCGGCCGCTCGTCGAATGGTTTGCAGAATGGAAGAATACGGCGCACGAAGCCATAACGCTGCGCATGCTGCTCGCGCATAATTCGGGAATGAACTCCGGCGCGGATTATCGTCAGCTGCTCGAGCATGACGTCGCGCGGCACGCGCTGGCGCGGGATCTCGTCGGCAAACCCGGCGAGCGCGTCGTGTATAGCGACCTGGGTTTCATCGCGGTGGGGGAATTGCTGCAAGTCGTCTACGGGCGCTCGCTGAGCGCTTTGATGCGCGCAGTTGCCCCCGGCGTGGAGTACCGGCCGGCGCAAACGCTTTCGCAATCGATTCCCGCGACCGAAGACGACGGCTGGCGCGGACGCGTGCAGGGCGTCGTGCACGATGAAAAGGCCTTTTTGATGGGCGGAGTCGCCGGGCACGCCGGGCTTTTCGGCACCGCAAACGACGTCGCGCGGCTTGCAGAATGGTATCTGTCTGCGCTGCGCGGGCGCGGCACGATGCTGTCCGATGAATTGGCGCGGGCCGCGACAAGCGAACAAGCCGCCGATCCGATCCTGCGGCGCGGCCTGGGATGGGCGTTGAAAACGACGGATCTCAATTCGTGCGGCCCGCGATTTTCGATGGACGCCTTTGGGCACACCGGATTCGTCGGAACGTGCGTGTGGGCCGATCCGGCCCGCGACTGCAGCGGCGTGCTGCTCACCAACAGCGTGTACTTCGGGCGCAACGACACCCGGGATCTGCGCGCCGCCTTCTACGACGCCGTCGTCGAAGATATCCGTTGACGTGGTTGCGGTAGGCGTGATGAGCGGAACGTCGCTGGACGGCGTGGATGCCGCGCTGGTCGACGTCCGGCCGCGCCGGTCGACGTACGACGTGGAAATGCTCAACTTCGTCACCGTTGCGTTCCAACCGCAGCTACTCGAACGATTGCACCGGCTGCTGCCTCCCAATGCAGGAAGTGCGGCAAGCTGCGCTCACATGCACCATGCGCTGGGACAAGCGTTCGCGTCGGCGGCGGCCGAGGCCGCGCGCGACACGAAGATCGATTACGTCGCCTCGCACGGACAAACGGTCTGGCACGATGGAAACGCGCACGTCACGCTGCAGCTGGGTGATGCATTCGTGATTCGCGAACGTTTGCGCGCCACGGTCTGCTATGATTTTCGCAGCGCGGATTGCGCCGCGGGCGGCCACGGGGCTCCGCTGGTGCCCTACGCCGACGCGCTATTGCTGCGCAGCACGAACGAGGACCGCGTCGCCGTCAACGTCGGCGGCATCGCAAATTTGACCGTACTGCCGCGCGGGGAAGGCCTTGCGGACGTTGGAGCGTTCGACAGCGGACCGGGCAACATGCTGCTCGACGCGTTCGTGCGGCTGCGCTCGCGCGGAAGTTTGCCGTACGACCGCAACGGCGAACTGGCGCTGCGCGGCAGCGTCGACTCCGCCGTCTTGGACGCGCTGCTGCAGGATCCGTATTTCGCGTTGCCGCCGCCGAAAACGACGGGCCGCGAGCAATTCGGCGAACAATTCTTGCGCGCGCACGAGCGCACGCTGGGCAACCTTTCCATCGAAAACGGCGCTGCCACGCTCGTTGCGCTCACGTGCGGCACCGTCGCGGACGCGGTGCGCCGGAACGCGTCTGCCGGCGCGCGCATCATCGTCAGCGGAGGGGGCGCGCGCAATCCTGCAATCGTTCGCGGCTTGCGCGAACGGCTGGGTGCGTTTACGGTCGAAACGTCGGACTCGCTGGGCCTTCACGCCGACGCCAAAGAAGCTATTGCGTTCGCAATATTGGGATACGAAACGCTGCGCGGCCGAGCGGCGAACTTACCGAGCGCAACCGGCGCTGCGCACGCGGCTCTGCTGGGGGCGGTCGCGCCGTACGATCTGCGCGCGCTGTTGGAGAAAGTGCAAGCGGAATGCCGGGATTAGTGGTCGGCGTGGACGCGGGCGGCACGTCGACCGTTGCTGCCGCGGCCCAAGACGGAGTCATTGTGCGTACGCATCGCGGTAACGCCGCCAATGCGAGTTCCGGCGGCGTTGAATCGGCAGCGCAAAGCATTGGGGATGCGATCGCCCAAGCGGTGCAAGGCGCTCGTCCGCGAGCGATCTTCGTCGGCGCCGCCGGCGCAGGCCGCGAAGAGATCGCGCGCGCGCTCGAGGAGTCGCTGCAGGCACGTTTTGCCGGGACGCGCGTCGCGGTGCGCGATGACGGCGGCATTGCGCTGCGTGCTGCAGTTCCCGCCGGCGACGGGCTCGTGCTTATAGCCGGAACCGGTTCGGCGGCGTACGCCGAGTGCGGCGGCGTCGCGTATCGCGCGGGCGGATACGGCTACCTGCTCGGAGACGAAGGGTCCGGATTTGCCATCGGTTCGGCTGCGGTGCGCATGCTGCTGCGTGCCTACGATCGGCGCGGACCGCTCGATACATTTGCGCAGGAGATCGCAAAGCATCTGCAAGCGCGATCGTCCATGGACGTCTTGGCGTTCGTGTACGGAAGCCCAAACCCGGTTACGCTGCTGGCAGGGCTTGCACCGGTTGCAATCGCGGCGGCAAACCGGGGCGAGCGCAGCGCCCACAAGTTGCTGCAAACGGCTGCGCTCGAGCTGGCGGATCTGGTCAAAGCGCTGGCGGCGCGTTCCGGACTGGCATCGGGTACGGCCCCCGTCGTGCTGGCCGGCGGTCTGCTGCGCGAGAACAGCTTGTTGACGTTCTTGCTGGAAACGCGGCTTTCGCACGAGTTGCCCACGATGCCGATACTCAAAAGCGACGTGGAGCCCTACGTGGGCGCGCTTTCCCAGGCCGAGCAACTTTCACGATGAACGATTTGCCGCAAACCGAGCACGCGAATCCGCGAACGCGTGATTTGGACGCATTGCCGACTGCGCAGCTCGTGCAGGTGCTGGCCGGCGAGCAGCGAGCGGCAGTCGACGCCGTGCTGAGGGTAAGCGATTCGCTGGCGCGCGCGGTCGACGAGATTGCAGCGCGCCTGCGCGCCGGCGGCCGTCTGCATTACGTGGGCGCCGGCACCAGCGGACGTTTGGGATTCTTGGACGCCTCGGAAATGCCGCCGACTTTCGGCACCGATCCGAAGCTGATATGCGCGCACATCGCGGGCGGAATCGGCGCACTCACGCGCGCGGTGGAAGGCGCCGAAGACGATCGCGCCGCTGGCGAGCGCGAGCTGCGCGATCACGTACGTGCTGCCGATGCGGTCGTCGCAATGAGCGCGAGCGGCGGTGCACCCTTCGTAATCGGCGCAATCGAAACAGCCCGCGCGGCCGGCGCGTGGACGCTGGGCGTGGCCAACAGCGAGCACAGCGCGCTGGTGCGTGCGGCGGATTTGGGCGTCGTGCTGCGGACCGGCCCCGAACCGCTGACGGGCTCGACCCGATTGAAGGCCGGAACCGCACAGAAAATTTTTCTCAATACGCTTTCGACCGCCACGATGGTGCGGCTGGGAAAAGTCCACGACAATCTCATGGTCGACGTCGTCGCGACGAATGCCAAACTGCGCGGCCGCGCGCTTCGCCTGGTCATGCAGCTCGCGCGCGCGAACGAACATCGGGCGGCCGAACTGCTGCGTTTGGCGGAAGGCAACGTGAAACTCGCAGTGGTGATGAACGCAAAAAACCTCGATGCCGCCGCGGCGCGCGCGCTTCTGACGGCAAACGAGGGCTCGCTGCGGCGCAGTTTGGAGGCATGATCGCGCGGAAGCGTAGTCCGGGCGCGCTGGGTATATCTCTTACGACTAGCGCACCAGCGTGCGCAGAAGGAGGAAAGTAATGGCCGCTCTCGCCGGAATCCTGTGGACCATCATCGTGATCCTGTTTGCCATCTGGATAGCGGGACTGATCCTGCATTTCTTAGCCGGCTGGATTTGGATTCTGTTTGCGATCGCCGTCGTGCTGCTGTTCGTCAATCTTGTGAGGGGACGAGGCGCCACGGTGTAACGACGCGAAAAGCGCCGCGACTCGATGCATGTTGCGGCGCTGATTTTTTCACTCGTCACCTTCGTTCCGCTCGACGATCGCCCCGTGACGCGCCAGCTTCCGCAAATGCTCGGGCGGATAGCGGGCCAAACCGTCGTCGAACCGCCGCGCCCCCTGCTGGGCAACTACCTGCTGGCCGGGAAACCCGACCGGATCATTGCGTGGCTCAACGCGCAATCGGCGCGCGGCTCGAACGCATTCGTCATATCCGCCGACATGCTCGCGTACGGCGGTTTGATCGCCTCGCGCGTGCCCGGCGTCACCTATTCCGACGCATATTTTCGATTGAATGAATTCACGCAGCTGCGCCGGCAGCATCCCCGCGCGTGGATCGGCGCGTTCGGCACGATCATGCGTTTGGCCCCGACCGGAATTCCGGATGTCGGGCCGGCCGCGAAGTTCTTTGCTCCTTATCCGCTGTGGCAATATCTTCAAGACTACGCAAACCTGCACGACCCGCCGCTGCCTTCCGAGCTGGAGCGAGCCCGGCATCTGCGCGATCTGATTGGGAAACCCGTCTTGCAGGCGTACCTCGATACCCGTGAGCGCAACCTGGCCGTGGATTTGCGCGAGATCGACGTGACGCAAAGCGGCGCGATCGATACGCTGGTGCTGGGCCAGGACGATGCCGGACCGTTTGGGCTGCACTTGAAGGACGTACGGGCTTTGCAGTCTGCCGTGCAGCAGCAGAACGTCGGCGACAGAGTTGCAATCGAACCGGGAGCCGACGAGCTCGGCATGGCGATGGTCGCGCAGGCGCTGGCGCGCAGCGTTTCGTGGACGCCCCGCGTTGCCGTGGATTACTCGACTCCCGAGGGAGCCTCGTTCAACGATCCGCTGGAATACGCGCCCATCGACGTTGCGATCGACGGGCTCATCGCGCTGTGCGGCGGCCGAAGAGTTCCGCGGGCACGGGCGGACATTCAATTGTACGTTCGCGTTCCCGACACCGGCGCAGCTCTGGATTCCGCCTTGCTCGACGGCATCGGGCGCGACGAGGCCGCGCATCGATCCGTCGCTTTTGCCGATCTCGAGCTTTCTGGAAAACACGTACGCGGATCAAGCGCTCTTCGCGCAGCGGCTGCTCCAAACCGGCGAGGCCGGCAAGCTCGACGCCTATGCATCCTGGAATACGAACGCGAATACGGTTGGAACGGCGGTTGCGCAGGCGGTTGCCGCCGGCGTGGGAAGGCGCGCCGGCACCTACGATGCGCTGGCGCAAAAAGAGTTCACCTTCAACCGCATCGTGGACGACTATGCATTTCACGACTACGTGCGGCCGGCGCTCAATGCCGCGCTTGAATCGTCGGGAATCGCCGATCACACGTACTTGCTGCCCGAACAAGCCGCGCCGATTGCCGCCTTGAACCGCGCGCTGTTGTGGAACCGCGCGCAATTGATTTTGCCGCAGCTCTATCCGGGATACCACATCGCCGCAATCGACATATCGCTGCCGTGGAGCCGCACCTTCGAGACCGAGATAGATGCGGCTCTTGCACCCGATTTGCACTAGCGCACCAGTTGCGAAGCCAAAACGAAACGCACGCCCTGCGCCTGCATGCGCGGATACATCGCGCGAAGCGCTTGCAGCGTCGTGGGCTTGGGATGCCCGATCGCGATCGCAGAGCCGTTGCGCTTGGCTATGGCGGCAGTCTGTTCGAGCATCGTCTCGGTGTAGGCAACGTCGGCTCGATTATCCAGAAACACGTCGCGCGAGGCGTTGGGAACCTGAGTTGCCTGCGCCTGCTGCGCGCCGACCGTTTCGGGGTTGGTGCGCGAGTCGATGAAGAACAGACCGTGCGCTTTGATGACGGCCATGACGTCTTTCATGACGCGATCGTCCGCGCTGGCCCGGCTGCCTTCGTGGTTGTTGACGCCCCGCGCGAGCGGAACTTGCGCTACGTCGTCTTGGGTTTGCCGCGTAATGGCGGCGTCCGGCATCTCCGTGCTGATTTCGCCCGGGCCGGGGTCGAGGTGGGAAAGCGGCTCCATCGGCAGGTGCAGCATGACGCCTTTGCCGGAATCGGCAGCTTCGCGCGCGATCTCTGCAGTGTAACGGACGTGCGGCAGAACCGAGAGCGTGAGCGGAATCGGCAGCGCGATGTAGCCGCGCTCGATCTGGGGCCACTGACCGCAATCGTCGATAATGATGGCGACTTGTCCGGCCAAAGCGCCGGGCGTCGGCGAGGCCGCCGGCGCTGCTGTGGGGGACGAAGGCGCGCTCGCGCTGGTTTGCGCCGCTGGAGTCGGCACGGGTGACGCCTGCGCGACGACCGGAGTCGCTATGGCGCGCGCATGCGATGATGCGGAATGCCGATGCGGTCGCGGTCTAGGGTAGATCGCCCACGCAACCAGTGCGGCCAAAACCAAGGCCGCGAGCAGAAGCGGCGCAGCGTTGAAGGGGCGCTTGCGCTTTCTCCTGCGAGGCATCGGCAATGCATTTTCGGCAAACGCGGGTAACTTTGCCTTTATGGATGAGCCGTACGACGCAATCGTGGTGGGAGGAGGAGCCGCGGGCTTGAGCGCCGCGCTGATTCTGGGACGGTCGTGCCGCAGAGTCGTGGTGTGCGATGAAGGGCGCCCGCGCAACGCCGTGGCAAATCGCATGCACGGATTTCTTTCGCGCGACGGCATGCCGCCGCAGGATTTGCTCGCCGCCGCACGGCAGGAGCTCGAAAATTATCGTTCGGTGCGCTTCGTGCGCACGCGCATCGTGCATGCCGCTCGCGAGGAAACCGCCTTTACGGCGCGCGACGAGCGCGGCGAGCAATTCACGGGCCGCCGCATCGTGCTTGCGACCGGCGTTTACGACACGCTTCCGGCCATTGCCGGCCTGGCGGAACGCTGGGGAACCAGCGTGTTCGTCTGTCCGTACTGTGACGGTTGGGAAATGCGCGGAAAGCGTCTGGCGATCGTCGGGAAAGGCCGCAAAGCCGTCGAGCTGGCGCAAGAGCTGCGCCAGTGGAGCGACGATATTCTGATATGCACGCAGGGAACCGACGATCTCACGAGCGACGATAGGCGCTGGCTTGCCGCCACGAAACTTCCGGTACGTTCCGCGACGGTAGTTTCGTTTCGCGGCGAAGGACGTGCGCTCGAGCGCGTCTATTTCGACCAAGGCGAACCCGAGCGTTGTGATGCGGCATTTTTGTGCGCGCCGCTGCGGGCGCGATATCCGCTGGTGGAAATGTTGGGATGCCGTTTGCGCGCGGACGGCGAGATCGAAATCGACGAACGCGGGCGAACGAACGTGCAGGGATGCTATGCGGCCGGAGATGCGGTGACGTCCGTTCACCAAGTGGTGCTCGCCGCTGCCAGCGGCGTGTGCGCCGCGATGGCGCTCAACGAGGACCTGCTCGCGCAAGAGGTGCGCGAGGTTTCGGGCAGCGGTCCTTAACAAGACCGTAAATGTTGGAAGTAGCAGTACTATTCGGCTCGGTTCGGGTCGAGCGCCAGGGGATCAAAGCAGCACGATTCATCGTGGACGAATTGCAGCGCCGCGGATGCGCGGCCACGCTGATCGATCCGGTAGAATACCGTTTGCCGCTATTGGAAAAGCAATACTCCGATTATCCGTCGGGGCAGGCGCCGGCAATGCTCGAAGAGCTGGCGGGAATCTACCGCCGAGCCGACGGCTTTGCCATTGTGAGCGGCGAGTACAACAACGGCATTCCGCCGGCACTCAAGAACCTGCTGGATTATTTCCTGGAAGAATACTTTTGGCGGCCGTCAGGCATCGTCTGCTACTCCGGCGGCCGTTTCGGGGGCGTGCGGGCCGCTATGCAGCTGCGCATGACCTTGGCCGAACTGGGCATGCCGTCGATCCCGTCGCTGCTGCCCATTCCCAACGTCGGCGAGTCGTTTACTCCGGACGGCGAGCCCACGGACAGCCGTTTTCGCGATCGCAACGCGCGCTTCTTCGACGAGTTCATTTGGTACATGGAGGCGCTCAAACAACGCCGCGAGAGCGGCGTTCCATACTAGGCTCGCAAAGTTCGATCAGCACGCCGCCCGTGCTCTTTGGGTGCAGGAACGCAATCGTATTGCCGTGCGCGCCTTTGCGCGGGCGCTCGTCGATGAGCTGAACGCCGGCACTCTTTAGGCGCGCGAGCTCGCTTACGAGGTTTTCGACGCGATATGCCGTGTGATGCAGTTTCGTCTGCGCTTGGCCGCGGTATCGCGCTATGGGCGAATCTTCGTTCAACGGGCGCAGCAGCTCGACGATGGATTCCCCGGCCTGCATGCCGACGGCCTCGACGCCCTGTTCGGAGATCGTTTCCCGATACGCTTGATGAAATCCGAGCGTGGTCGCGTACAGGCGTATCGCGCCTTCCAAGTCCTTGACGACGATGGCTACGTGATCGAGCACCATCAGGCTATCGCTTGCGGCGCGCGATAGACCCCGAACACGTCGCGCAGAACGTCGCAGACTTCCCCCAAGGTGGCGCCCGCATCGACGGCATCGATGAAGGACGGCATCAGATTACGCCCCGCTCGGGCCGTCTCGCGCACTCGCTCCAGGCGCTGGGCCGTCAACGCATCGTCGCGCGAAGCGCGCGCAGCCGCCAGACGGGAGACCTGATCGCGTTCCACCGATTCCCCCACGCGCTGGAGCGCGATGGCAGTTTGCTCGGACTGCGGATCGGTAAAGGCGTTGACGCCCACGACGATCTGCTCGCCGTTTTCGATCGTCTGCTGCGCGCGATAGGCCGAGTCGGCAATACGCGCCTGCATCCAACCGCTCTCGATCGCCGCAATGCTGCCGCCCAACTCGTCGACTTGTTCGATGAGCGCGCGCGCGCGCTCGATAAGCTCGTTCGTGAGCGATTCCACGTAAAAAGAGCCCGCCAGCGGGTCGACGACGTCGGCGACGCCGCTCTCGTAGGCGATTATCTGCTGCGTGCGCAGCGCGAGCTTCGCCGCCTGGGCCGTGGGAAGCGCCAAGGCCTCGTCTTTGCCGTTGGTGTGAAGGGATTGAGCGCCGCCCAGCACGGCGGCCAGCGCCTGCAGCGTTACACGCACGACGTTGTTGTCGGGCTCCTGCGCGGTGAGGGTCGAGCCGGCCGTTTGCGCGTGAAACCGCAGCATCTGCGCGCGCGGATCGGTGCAGCCGAATTCGTCGCGCGTGATGTGAGCCCAAAGATACCGGGCCGCGCGAAACTTCGCGATCTCCTCGAACACGTCGTTGTGCGCGTTCCAAAAAAACGAGATGCGCGGTGCAACTGCGTTCACGTCGATCCCGGCGGCTCGCGCCGCGTGCAGATACGCTTTGGCGTTGGAGAGGGTAAACGCGAGTTCTTCCAGAGCCGTCGAGCCGGCTTCGCGGATGTGGTAGCCCGATATCGAAATCGTATTCCACTGCGGTACGTGCGCCGCGCAGTACGACATCACGTCGGTGACCAAACGCATCGACGGTTTGGGCGGGTAAATATAGGTGCCGCGCGCCACGTATTCTTTGAGCACGTCGTTCTGCACCGTCCCGCCCAACCGCTCGAACGGGATGCCGCGCCGGCGCGCGACGGCCAGGTACATGGAGAGAATTATGGAGGCGGGCGCGTTGATCGTCATGGAAATGGTAACGCGCTCGAGCGGGATGTCGGCCAGCAGCGTCTCCATGTCCGCAACGCCGTCGATGGCGACACCGACTTTGCCCACTTCCCCGCGCGCGGCCGCAGCGTCGGAATCGTAACCCAGCTGCGTAGGCAAATCGAAAGCCACGGACAAACCCGTCGTGCCGCGCTCGAGCAAATAGCGGTAGCGCGCGTTGGACTGGGTGGCGGTCGCGAAACCGGCATACTGGCGCATCGTCCACAGCCTGCCGCGGTACATGTCTTTGCGCACGCCGCGCGTAAACGGAAAGGTGCCGGGCTCGTGAGCGGCATGCGAGGCGCCTTCCACGCGGTCGTAGACCGGTTCGATTGGAATTCCGCTGCCGTTTGTGCTACGGGCCATGGCAGGGTCGTTAAACCTGCGCTCGGATCGTCGCGATCGAGGAATGCGCCTCGACCGTATCGCCGGCTTTGACGTGAATCGCGCCCGCGATTCCCGATTTATGAGCGCGAACTTCATTCATCATTTTCATCGCCTCGATCACAGCCACGATCTGCCCTTGTTCGATCGCGTCTCCCTGCTTGACCGAGACCTCGACGACGACGCCGTGCATCGGTGAAACGACGTCGTTGCCGCTCGCAGTGACCGAACGGTCCTTTTGCACCATGCGGCGGGCCGCGGGTCGATGGTGCGGCAAAGCGGCGTTGCCTGACGGCGGGTCAAACAAACGCACCCGGTAGAGTTTGTCGTTCACCTCCACCCGTATTTCCGGGGGCTGAGCATCGCGGCTTGCGACGGCCGGTGCGCGAGCATCCTCCGGCTCGCGTGAGTCCGCCGGAAAACGTGCCGCGGCAAACGGCTCGAGCGTAGACGTTCCGTACGTGGCGTCCAGCACCGTCTGCTCGTCGCACAACGCGCGCAAAAGCGGCAGCGTCGTGGACACGCCTCCGATCTCGTATTCGTCGATCGCTCTGCGCATGCGGGCTATGGCTCGAGCGCGCGTCGGCGCCCATACGACGAGCTTGGCGATCATCGAATCGTAGTCGGGCGTTACGGTAAAGCCCGGATAGGCGGCCGAATCGATTCGCACGCCGGGACCGGAGGGTTCCCGGTATGTCGTCACCGTCCCGGGGGCCGGCCGAAACTGCTGCGCCGGATCCTCTGCGTTGACGCGGCCTTCGATTGCGTGGCCGCGAAACGCGATGTCGTCCTGCGAGTACCCGAGCGGTTCTCCCGCGGCGGCCCGGATCTGCTCGCGAACCAGGTCGATCCCCGCGATCCATTCGGTCACCGTGTGCTCGACCTGAATGCGCGTGTTCATTTCCAAAAAGTAGAACTCGTCGCCGCTGACCAAACATTCTATCGTGCCCACGCTGTCGTAGCCGATCGCTTTGGCGGCGCGGATGCCGGCCTCACGGATGCCTTCCCGCACGCTTTGCGGAATCGTTGCAGGAGCTTCTTCCCAGAGCTTTTGGTGCCGGCGCTGCAGCGAGCAGTCGCGCTCGCCGACGTGCAGCACCGTACCGTGCTTGTCGGCCAATATCTGCAGCTCGACGTGTTTGGGGTTGTCCAGATAGCGTTCGGCGTATATGGTGCCGTTGTTGAAATACGCAACGGCCTCGCGCCGCGCGGTAGCCAGCGCCGACGGCAACTCCGACAACGCATGCGCTACCTTTAAGCCTTTGCCGCCTCCGCCGCCCGAGGCTTTGAGCGCAAGGGGCAGCCCGTACCGCTCGGCCGCCGCCGCGGCTTGGGATTCGTTCTCGATGGGCTGCGTGCCGCCCGGCACGACGGGCACGCCGGCCGCGACCATCGCTTGACGGGCGCGCACTTTGTCGCCCATGGCCTCGATAGCTGCGGGATGCGGACCGATCCACGCCAGACCCGCGGTGACGACATCGCGTGCAAACGCCGCGTTTTCCGCAAGGAACCCGTAACCGGGATGGACGCCCTGCGCGCCCGAGGATGCGGCCGCTTCCAGCAATCGCGCGATATTCAAGTAGCTCTGCGAAGCTGCCGCCGGTCCGAGAAGATAGGCTTCGTCGGCCATGCGAACGTGCAGTGCGTCGCGATCGATCTCGGAATACACTGCGACGGTGCGGATTCCCATTTCGCGCGCCGTGCGCAGAATGCGCACCGCGATCTCACCGCGGTTGGCAATCAGGATCTTGTCGAACAATCGGCCTGCCTGCCTTCAAACGGCGCGCACGCCTCTTCCCGCGCCGCTGTTTTCCACGCGGATGCCTTTCCCGGCTCGGCTCGCGCCGAACGCGATGCCGAAACGGTTGCATTGAGAGCTGCAGCGATCGCCGCAAGTTCCTCTGCGGTCACGAAGGCGGGTACATCCCCATAGCGTGAAAGCCGCCGTCGACGAAATGCACGTCCGCGGTAACGGCGCGCGAAAGATCCGACGCCAAATAGACCGCGGTCTTTCCAACGTCGTCGGTCGTAACGTTGCGCCGGAGCGGCGCGGTTGCCGCAACGACGTCGAGCATTTTGGAAAGCCCGGCGACTTGGCGCGCGCTGGCCGTCTTTATCGGACCGGCGGAGATTGCGTTCACGCG
Source organism: Vulcanimicrobiota bacterium (assembly GCA_963777315.1). Lineage (GTDB taxonomy): Bacteria > Vulcanimicrobiota > Vulcanimicrobiia > Vulcanimicrobiales > Vulcanimicrobiaceae > CAVYEM01. The sequence goes on along the minus strand of CAVZQC010000001.1, from coordinate 72,524 downwards.
AATTCCGCGCTCGCCCAAATCGAACGCGAGATAGCGCACCGACGCTTCGAGTGCCGCCTTGGCAATGCCCATGAGGTTATAGTTGGGCACGATTGACGTTGCGCCTAGATACGTCAGGGCCATGACCGAGCCGCCGTCGTTGATGCGGTCCGCAAGCGCATTGACCAGCGCGATCAGCGAGTAGGCCGAAACGTCCAAGGAAAGACCAAAGCCGGCTCGCGTCGTGTCGTACACTTTACCGGCCAGATCGTCTTTATTGGCAAAGGCGATCGAGTGCACCAAAACGTCGATGCTGCCCAGCGCTTCTTCCAGGCGATCGGCCATGGCGCCAAGCGAAGAGTCCGAAGAAACGTCACATTCGATGACGGGACCGCTGCCAAGCTCGGCGGCGATTTTCTCGACCTGATCCTTGACGCGGTCTCCTTGGAAGGTAAAGCCGATTTGCGCGCCGTGCTCGTGCATTTGCCGGGCAATGCCGGTAGCAATAGACCACTGGTTGGCAACGCCGGTGACCAGCGCCGTCTTTCCTTCTAAGAGCCCCACTCGGCCTACATACCAAGATTGGCGCCCTCGTCCTCTCGCCGAGCGGGCGGCCCGTTAGGGCGGGAAGGCTGCGGACGAGCGGATCTCTTCGCGCATTTCGCGCTCGCAGGCCGGATGGCCGCAGCCGCACACGTCCTCACGAGGCTCGGCCGGAGGCTTTTGGCAGTAGGGGCTGCAGGCATCGGCTGTTTTGTCGACTTGGCAGGCACACGCTAAGTTTATGCACCGGACGTTGTTCATGCGTACCGTGTACCCGCCGGAGATAAAACCCGCGCTGCTCGCGGCCGATACTGAGCATGTCGGTCAAGGAGGAAGCAGCGATGCGCGGCGACACACCCACCCACGACGAGCATGGGTTCAAAGTCAACTGGGTCAAACTCAACAACGATTTATTCGGCCGCATCTGTGCGGATGCGGAACTGCGGGCGCGGTATGAGAGCGCGGATTGGCGCGAGTCTCAAGTCATATGCTCCGAGCAGTTCGATCTGCTCGTAAGCGACCCGTCCGAGTTCGTGGAACGCTACATCATCGTCGGGGACGATACTACGAAGACTGAATGTACGTAAATTTTGCTTCTTGACAGGCATTGATCGCCATCACGCCCGCGGGTACGGCCAGCGCCCCGGGAACCACCCCCTGGAGTAGTTGCGCGTGAACCGCGGCTAGCGGGATTCGCAGCGCCGACGCGACCAGGTCGCTGAAACCGACGAGCGCGTTATGGCAGATGAAGAACGCAGCGCCCTTGCCGACCAGCCGTTCGACGCTCACGTCGTCGGGATCGGAACCGGCGGATCGTAAATAGGGGTTGCCGGCGCCGGCTTTGACCGCGCCGAACTGCGCGCGGATCTGCGACGGAGCCTTGGGCAGCGAGGGAATGAGCAGCCGGTTCCATACCGTATCGCTCAAACCCATCGCAATGGCCGCTCCGTGATATAGGACTGCGACCGGCTGCAGAGAGCCCGGGCCTTCGTCCATATATTCCCGGTAGGCGCGTATCGAATTGTTCATACCTTCGAGCACGTCGCCGGCGGCGATCTTGGTGGCGCCGAAGCATTGTTTGTGCCGAGCCGGTTTGGCCAGAATCGCGTCGAACCGCGCGCGGTCGAACGAAAACCGCAGCGCCGGGTGCGCGGCCGCGGATGCTGTATGCGCAATGGGCGAAGCGGCATCGGCAAGCGCGCCGGTCAGCGCAAATAGCGAGCCGGCGGCGATGAATCCTTTACGCGAAGTCATAGCGGAATATTTCCGTGTTTGCGCTTGGGGCGCTCGACGCGTTTGGTGTCGAGCATGTCGAGCGACTTAGCGACGACGCGTCGCGTCATGCGCGCTTCGACGATGTCGTCGATATAGCCGCGCTGAGCCGCAATGAACGGGTTGGCGAAGCGGTCGGTATACATGTCGATGAGCTCCTGGGTTTTGGCGCTCTTGTCTTGCGCCGAAGCGATTTCCCGCCGGAATATCGTTTTGACGGCGCCTTCTGCTCCCATGACGGCGATTTCGGCCGTGGGCCAGGCGACGTTTACGTCGGCGCGGATGTGTTTGCTGGCCATGACGTCGTACGCACCGCCGTATGCTTTTCGCGTGATGACCGTGATTTTCGGCACCGTGGCTTCGGCGAACGCGTACAGCAGTTTGGCTCCATGCGTTATGATGCCGCCATATTCCTGATCGGTGCCGGGCAAAAAGCCGGGAACGTCGACGAAAGTGATCAGCGGAATGTTGAACGCATCGCAAAACCGTACGAAGCGCGCAGCTTTGATCGAGCTTTTTATGTCGAGAACCCCCGCGAGCACCGTCGGCTGATTAGCGACGATTCCCACGCTGCGTCCGTTCACCCGCCCAAAGCCCGTAATGATGTTTTGGGCGTACAGCGGCTGGATTTCGAAAAAATCGCCGTTGTCGACCACGGGCACGATGACTTCGTGCATGTCGTACGGTTTGTTCGGCGAATCCGGCACGATCTCGTCGAGCTCGGGAATCAACCGCTGCGGGTCGTCGTCGCACGCATAACGTGGGGGATCGTCCAGGTTGTTTTGAGGAATGAACGAGAGCAGAACCTTGGCCATGTCGGCCATTTCGTCTTCGTCGGCGGCGGTCAGGTGCGCCACGCCGCTCTTGGTCGCATGCGTCGCGGCGCCTCCGAGCTGTTCGAACGTGACGTCCTCGCCGGTGACGGTCTTGATGATCTCCGGGCCGGTAATGAACATCTGCGCGATGTTTTCCGTCATGACGATGAAATCGGTGATCGCCGGTGAATACACCGCGCCCCCCGCGCATGGTCCGGCAATCAAGCTGATTTGCGGGATGACGCCGCTGGCCTGAACGTTGCGCCAAAAAATTTCGGCATAGCCGCCCAGACTGACCACGCCCTCCTGAATGCGCGCGCCGCCCGAGTCGTTGATGCCGATCATCGGCGAGCCGGTTCGAACGGCAAGGTCCATCACCTTGCAGATCTTTTCGGCGAACACTTCACCGAGCGAGCCGCCCAAAACGGTAAAGTCCTGTGAAAAGAGGAACACTTGGCGGCCGTCGATACTCGCGCGACCCGTCACGACGCCGTCGCCCAGAAACTCTTTGTCGGCCAAGCCGAACGCGCCGCCGCGATGCACGGCAAATTGGTCCAGCTCGATGAACGAGCCGGGATCGACCAAGGCGTCGAGCCGCTCGCGCGCGGTGCGCTTACCGCGCTGATGCTGCTTGTCAATCGAAGCCGCCCCTGCGGGGGCTTGCGCGGATTCCCGTCGGCGCAGCAGCTCGGCGTACCGTTCTTGGTGCGTTTTCATCGCAGGTCCGCTTCTGCACCGACGGAGATTGTTCCGCGCGAGGCGAATGCGCCGGCATGATCCGGACGGCTGCTGCGTTTCTGGCGATCGCCGTCATCCCGGCGGCACCGGCTTGCGCTGCGCAGCTCCCTGCGTCGGTCGTCATTACCGCCCAGCAGATTGCGCTGCATTCCGATCGCAGCCTGCTCGTCGCAAGCGGCGGCGTTTCGGTGCGGTGGGAATCGATGCAGATCGCCGCGACGCGCGTGCAATACGAACTGCGCACGAATCGTTTGCTCGCAGCCGGGGACGTTACGGTTTCCGCCGGTTCCGGGCAGCTGAACGCGACCGGATACGTTTACGACTTCACGGCCAAGCGCGGCGCCGTCGTCGCAGGCGCGATCGTTCCGGAACTCTCGACGTCCGATGCAACGGCGCTGGGACAGCAGGTCGAACTGCGTCCGACGTCCACCATTACGTTCACCAACGCGCAGGTACTGGCGGGTTCCACGCTCACACCGGTCGCATCGTACACGTATTACATCCCCGCGCCCAACGCCAAAGACTTCGGCTATTCGCCGGTTCCGTCGGCGGCGCTGGAATGGCCCGTGCTGATCGGCAGCTCGCGCAACGCGTACGAGTTCGCCCGCCTGCGCTACGATCGCTACAACGCAGGTCCCGGAGCCGGGCTGGAAGAGCACTACGCTCGAACCGATCGCGGATACGTTGTGCTGGGGCAAACGCTCGATGCGGACGCAAGCCGCTACGATTTGGCCGCGTACGAGCGGCTCAATGCAAATCTTTCGCAATCTCTGACCGGCTCGTATTTGCCCGGCGCGCACGCGGCGCGTTACGCTTTGACCTCCAGCGGCCGGCGCGGATACTCGTCGCTTTCGTTCTCGCAGTACAACGCCTCGCGCAGCGACGACTTGCTGTTCTCGGGCAATCAGCGCGCGATGGGCCGCGCCGCATCGCTGCGGCTGCAGATCGATCTGGGACACGATATCCATCCCGGCGATTGGAACGTCGTCCAAGACTTTCGGCTTACGCCCGGAATGCACGTCGACACGGCCGCACTGCGGATCGGTGCTTCGTCGATTACCGGTTCATGCGATTTGGGCGAGTCGCTGTACAGCTACGGGCGAGCGACGCTTTCCAGCGACGCTTCGCTGTGGGGCAATTTCCCCGTGACGGCAAAACTGCTCTTTACCGCAGGCGCCGGCTTCTCGCACGACGCACCGCCGTTTCCGTCGACGTATCGCACGTATACCTGGGGTGCGACGTGGCGCGCGAGCCAAGCGTTCAACCTGGTTACCTCGATCGCATACGCCCACGATTACGGGCAGGCTGCGGGCTTCGGCCGTCCGCAATACAGCGCCGCCTTCGACGTACGCGTTAGACGCAAAAACGGCAGCGGGATCGAAGTCGGCGCGCTGGTTCCGTTCGGCGGCGTGGGCAACATGGGCCGGCAGGCGGGTTTGAATCTGCGCTTCATTCGGCAGTAAGAGGTCTACGGGTGAATTCGGCGCGGCGGATGATCGGAGTGAAAGCCCGGTACGGGGCGTTCGCCGATCGACGTGCGGCGCAACGCGGACTGCTCCGTAATGACGCCGGGCTTGGATGCGTAGAGTCCTTCGTCAAATCTGCCGCCGGAGAACGGATTCGCAATTGCCGCGAAGCTCACCGGACGAGAACCGTCAAAGGCCGTCGCCATATAGTCGCCGACCATTGCGCCGTCCAGCGTTTGCGCGAGCCACTGAACGTTCATGGGACCGGCCAGCAGCTGCGGTGCGCCCCATGAAATGCCGCCGTCGGTTGAAGCGATGAAGTCGGCCGAAAGCAGGCACGTCGACGGAGCGCAGGCGGTGTTTGCGTACGAATAATACGTTACGCCCAGGTGCGCGCCGGAACCCGCGGTTGCGGGATCGATACCGAGCCCGGGAATGAAATGATCGACCTGGGACGTAACGGCGTCGATCGGAATGCGTGCCGGCGCACTCCACGACCGGCCGTCCGCCGACGTCGACAGTACGAGATCGTCGGCGGCGCATCCGGCGCGAAAGCGGCAGTCCTGCCACACGACGTACACCGTGCCCGCTGCATCGGCGGCAGCCGTAACCAACGGCAGGCTGCGAAGATTCGCGGCTTGAGCATGGTCGGCGATTGCCGATACGGCGATCGGCTCGCTCCAGGTTTGACCGCCGTCGGCCGATCGGAACGCCAGTACTTTCTGCGCATTGATATCGTCGATGGGCACGATCACCGTGCCGCCGGGCTGCACGAGCGGTTGTCCGCCGATGCCGCCGACCGTCCTGGACGGCGTTGCGGGACGGCTCCAAGTACGGCCTCCGTCCGTCGAGGTGCTCATCAGAATCTCGCCTTGGCCGGCGTAATTGTCCCACTCGACGTAGCAGTTGCCGAAAAAATCGCTTGCGCCGTGGTCGTCGCACGCGATCCAGTCTTTGTCGTTCATCGTTTCGTCGGCGGGTGTGATTGCCGCCGGGCTGCTCCACGTCACGCCGTCGGAGGATCGCGCGACGACCGCTGCGGGCACCGGAGCGTTGCTCGACAGCACCGGCAGCGCGGAAATCAGCCACGTTGCATGCCGCGCATCATACGCAACGGCGGGATCGGTGATGCCGTCGTACGGGCCCGAAGGCAATGCGTAGGTGGTCGTTCCTCCCAGAACGCCGCGTATCCATGTCGCACCGCCGTCGAGCGACGTCGCCACACCGATGTCGGACGCTCCTGCTGCGAAAAAACGTCCCGTTTGAAACGCCGTGACTACCGTAGCGCCGAATGCCGCAGCACTGGGTTCGACTTCGGTTGCGTGCTGGCTGGACCCGTTGGTGAACGGGTCGGAGCTGATCCGCTGCACGTTGCCGGCCCATGGTGGCACTTGGGGCGGAGCAGGCGTCGGCGTGGATCGCAGCGGCGGCGTTCCGGAGCCGTTTGCGCTGCAGGCGCTCAGGATTGCAACGATCGCAAGCGCCGCAAGCCGGCGCGTCACCAAATGCCGAGCAGTACCTTGACGTCTTCGGTGGCCATCTCGCGCGGGTCCCATGCCGGCGTAAAGGTGAGATCCACTTTGACGGTTTTTACGCCTTCGATCGCCTTGACATTGTCTTCCACGGATTGTTTGAAGAGCGGTCCCACCGGACACATCGGCGAGGTAAGCGTCATCGTTACGGTCACGTGTTCGCCGTTCTCGCCCTCCACGCTGATGTCGTACACTAAGCCGAGATCTAAAATCGGAATGTTGAGCTCGGGGTCGTTTACGGCGGCAAGCGATTCGCGCACTTGTTCTACGGTCGGCATGCTGCAGGTATTCACGCCCGGCCGTTGCGCACCCGCGTGCGATGCGCGATTTGGATTCCGGGGCGCGGGTGCGCGCAAGGCGCTCGGGCGCGGTATGCGAACAGCCTGCTCATGAGGCGTGCCGTTTCGGCTCTAATCGCGACAGCGGCCCTGGGTGTCGCAGTCTGCCCGCTGAGTACTCGAGCTGCGGTTTCGGTTGCGGGCGGCGGCTTTACCCAAAGCGCGCCGGCTACGGGGGGCGCCGCCGCCATCGTCAGCTCCGGGGCGTCGATACCGGCCGTACCCCTGGAAGTGCAGGGTTCGCTCCTCGTACCGCTGACGGGCGCGGGCGGCTACGCGGCAACGGCCGAAATCCGCGGCTTTACGGGCGGCGGATACGGCGGCGCCTTCGTGGGGGCCGGTGCGGGCATCGGCACGCTTTCGAGCAACCGCTCGTCCGGAACCGTATTCACGGTGTTCGCCGGAAAATCGCTGGCGCCGTTCACTTCGATAGAGCTGCGTCTTTACAAGCAAACCCAGGCGGCAGGAGCGACCGCCGGCTTCATCGGCGTGCGATTCAGCTTTTAGCCTGTCAGTAATGCGCGCTCGTAACCGATTACCTAAGAACCGGGTTTTCGTAGGCAAGCGTGCAACGGAATCGGGTATAGACCGGTAGTGTAGTATGACGCGACGAGCAGCGCACGGAACGAAGGAGTTATAAAGCCGCACCATGTCAATGTGGGAACCGTTCACCGAAAGAGCACGGCGAAGCATCGTTCTCGCCCAAGAAGAGGCGCAGCGGCTCGGTAACAACTACATCGGGACCGAGCACATTCTGCTCGGCATCATTTCCGAAGGCGAAAGCCTGGCGGCCAAAGTGCTCGAGACGCTGGGCGTCAATTTGGCAAAGGTGCGCCAAGAAGTCGAGGCAATCGTCGGGCGCGGCGGCCAGACCGTTCAGCAAGAAATGGTCTTCACTCCACGCGCCAAGCGCGTCATCGAACTGGCCTTCGAAGAGGCGCGTCAGCTCAATCACAATTACATCGGTACCGAACATTTGCTGCTCGGTCTCATTCGTGAAGGCGAAGGCGTTGCCGCGCGCGTCCTCACGAACTTGGGCGTCGATCCCGCCAAGGTGCGCGTGCAGACCACTTCGCTGCTGGGCGCCGAAGGCCAGCCGCCCGCACCCAAGGGCAAGAGCAAGACGCCCACGCTCGACGCGTACGGCCGCGATCTCACGCAACTCGCGCGTGAAAACAAACTCGATCCCGTTATCGGCCGCAGCGGTGAAATCGAACGCGTCATTCAAATCCTCTCGCGGCGCACCAAAAACAATCCGGCTCTCATCGGTGAACCGGGCGTCGGAAAAACGGCGATTGCCGAAGGGCTCGCGCAGCGCGTAATCAAGGGCGACATACCGGAGCCGCTGCGCGACCGGCGCGTCATCACGCTGGATTTGGCCGGATTGGTTGCCGGCACGAAATATCGCGGTGAGTTCGAGGAGCGCATGAAGCGCGTCATGGACGAAATCCGCGGGGCCGCCGGTGAGATCATCCTGTTCATCGACGAGCTGCACACGTTGGTCGGCGCGGGCGCCGCCGAAGGCGCCATCGACGCCAGCAACATCATCAAGCCGGCGCTCGCGCGGGGCGAGCTGCAGTGCATCGGCGCGACGACGCTCAACGAGTTTCGCAAGCACATCGAAAAGGATTCCGCGCTGGAACGCCGGTTTCAGCCCGTATTGGTGGGCGAGCCGACCGTCGAAGAAACGATCGAGATCCTCAAGGGCCTGCGCGACCGCTATGAAGCGCACCACAAAGTGCAAATCACCGACGACGCCCTGGCGGCCGCCGCAAAACTCGGCGACCGCTACATTACCGATCGCTTTCTGCCGGACAAGGCCGTGGACCTGATCGACGAAGCTGCCTCGCGCGTGCGGCTGCAGGCAACGCTTCCCCCGCGCGAAGTTCGCGAGATCGAGTCGCAGCTGCGCCGGATCATCACCGAAAAAGAAGCCGTCGTCAAAGCGCAGGAGTTCGACAAGGCCGCCGCGCTGCGCGACAAAGAAGAGAAAGTGCGTCTGGAAAAGGGCCGCTTGGAACAAGAGTGGCAAGAACAGCGCGCGCAAAGCGACAAGATCATCAAGGTCACCGAAGAAGACGTCGCTTATATCGTTTCGTCGTGGACCAAGATACCGGTCAGCCGACTCGCACAGGCCGAAACCGAAAAACTGCTCAACATGGCAGACTCGCTGCATAAGCGCATCGTCGGCCAGGATGAAGCCATCAACGTGATCGTGCGCGCGATTCGACGTTCGCGCGCGGGCCTGAAGAACCCCAACCGCCCCATCGGGTCCTTTATGTTCCTGGGCCCAACCGGCGTGGGCAAGACCGAAGTGGCGCGCAGCGTGGCCGAGTTTCTGTTCGACGATTCCGATTCGATGATCCGCATCGACATGTCGGAGTACATGGAAAAATATGCCGTATCGCGGCTGGTCGGCGCGCCTCCCGGATACGTGGGCTACGAAGAAGGCGGCCAGCTTACCGAAGCCGTGCGCCGGCGTCCGTACGCCGTCATTCTGTTGGACGAAGTCGAGAAGGCGCATCCGGACGTCTTCAATTTGCTGCTGCAGGTTCTCGACGACGGACGACTGACCGATTCTCAGGGCCGCCAGGTCGACTTCAAAAATACCGTGATCATCATGACGTCCAACGTGGGCGCGACGGGAATCACGACGACCACCGACATCGGCTTCCGCACGCAGAAAAACACCGACGAAGACGAAGCCCGCCAGTACGAACGCATGAAGAACAAAGTGCTGGACGAGGTCAAGCACACCTTCCGCCCCGAGTTCGTCAATCGCTTGGACGAAATCGTCGTGTTCCATCAACTCACGCGCCCGCAGATCGAACAGATCGTGGGACTGGAACTGGAAAAAGTCATGCGCGAAGTCAAGGCGCAAGAGATGCACCTGGAAGTGGCCGAAGACGCCAAGGCGCTGCTGGCCAAAAAAGGCTGGGATCCGCAGTACGGCGCACGGCCGCTTCGCCGAGCGATTCAGCGCGAAGTCGAGGACGAGCTCGCCGAGGAAATGCTGCGCGGCACGTTCGGCGCCGGCGACCGCATCCTGGCCGAAGTCGATCCGGACAATCCCGACAAGCTGCGCTTTAGCAAAATCCCGGGGATCGAGCCGCCGGCGCAGCGCGAGCCGGAGCACGCAGCCAGCTAATCATCTTCGGGCGCGAGCTCATCGTGTTCAGCCGGTGATTTCGCGTACGAAAACGCCGGAAGCCGGCCTTTTGCGATATTCCGCGTGCGCAGTTGCTCGGCCGGTATTCTCGTGCCACTAGGCTGACACGCAGGGACCGCTCGACCTGCTTACAACGTTTTCGGCATGCGTCTTATTGCCGTTGCGCTGATGGCGATATCGCCTTCGCTGTTTTCAAATCTGCACTTCCGCAACATCGGTCCGCTCTCCGGCCGGATAGACACCGTCAGCGGCGTCGCGGGAGATCCGCGGACGTATTATGCGGGCGGCTTGGGCGGTTTGTTCAAATCCAGCGACGGCGGCGCTACGTGGCAATCGATCTTCAACGGCAAACCGGTCAGTTCGATCGGAGCGATCGCCGTCGCGCCCTCGAACGCAAACGTGGTGTACGCAGGTACGGGCGAACCGAACCTGCGCAACGACGTCGCATTCGGCGACGGCATCTGGAAGTCGATCGACGCGGGCAAAACGTGGCAGCACGCCGGTTTGGATGCGAGCGGATCGGTCGCGCGCATCGCAGTCGATTCCACCGATCCACAACGCGTGTTCGTCGCCGTTTCAGGTGATTTTTACAAGCCGGGTGTTACGCGAGGCGTCTATCGAACGCTCGACGGCGGCAAGACGTGGCAGCGGGTGCTGTACGCGAACGCGCGCACCGGCGCGTCGAGCGTCGCGATCGACTCGGCCGATAAAAACCACCTTATCGCCGGCATGTGGGAAGGCTGGCGCACGCCGTATCATTTGAACAGCGGCGGCGTCGACGACGGCTTGTACGAGTCGACGGACGGCGGCGACCGGTGGACGCGACTGCGGGGAGCGGGCCTTCCTGCGACGATGATGGGCCGGATAGCGGTCGCCTTCGCGCCCAGCAATCCCAAGCGCGTGTACGCGCTCATCGAATCGAACGAAGGCACGCTGTGGCGCAGCGAGGATTCGGGCAAGTCGTGGAAGTTGGTGAACAAAAGTCACGGCATCGATCAGCGCCCATTCTACTTCAGCTCGCTCACCGTCGATCCGCAAAACGCCGATCGCGTGTACTTCATGTCGGTGCAGATGTGGCTTTCGACCGACGGGGGCGCCCGCGCGGAAGTGCTGCACGGCACGGGCGGCGGTGATTATCACTGGTTATGGATCGATCCGCGCGATTCGCAGCGCATGATTGCGGGCGACGACGGCGGCTCACAGTTTACCTCGGCGGCGCCTCACGGGTGGATGAACGCGGCGATCCCCCTCGCGCAGGCATACCACGTCGATACGGACGATCGCACGCCCTATACGGTCTGCGCCGAAACGCAGGACGCCGGGAGCGCATGCGGACCCAGCAATAGTTTGGCGTACGGCGGCATCAGCGAAAACGATTGGTTCGATGCCGGAGGAGGCGAAAGCGGCTGGATCGTCTTTGACGGCGCGAATTCCAACCTCATCTACGGCGACGGATACCAGGGAGCGCTCACGCAGTTCGATCGCCGCAGCGAGCAGTCGCGCGAGATCGACGTGTGGCCGGAGGACGCTATGGGATGGCCCGCAGCGCAGCTGCGCTACCGGTTTCAGTGGACCTCTCCGCTTGCGATTTCTCCCGAGCATCCGCATCGGCTGTACATGGGCGGCAACAAAGTTTTTGCCACGGACGACGGCGGCGTGCGTTGGCGCGCGATCAGTCCGGATCTTACGCGCAACGACAAACGCTTCGAACGGTTTTCCGGGGGTTTGACGCCCGACAACACCAGCGTCGAATACTACGACACGATTTTCTGCATCGCTGAATCGCCGCTGCGTGCGGGCGAATTGTGGGTGGGCACCGACGATGGACTGGTGTGGCTCACGCGCGACGGCGGCAGACATTGGACGAACGTCGCGCCTGTGGCCATGCGGCACGACGCCGCCGGCTCATGGGGGCGCATCGATTACGTCGACCCATCGCCGTTCGATCCCGCGACGGCGTACATGGCCGTCGACTATCACAAATCCGGCGACCGCGCGCCCCATCTGTATACGACCGCGGACTATGGCGCGCACTGGACCCCGATAGCGGCAACGCTTCCGCAGGATTCCTACGCCCGAATGATTCGCGCCGATCCGGTGCGCCGCGGCATGCTGTACGCCGGCACGGAAACCGGGCTGTGGCTCTCGTACGACGACGGTGCACGATGGATCGCGCTCAACGCCAATCTTCCGGTAGCGCCCGTGTACGACTTTACAGTGCAAAAGCGCTTCGACGACTTGATCGTGGCAACCCACGGCCGCGCACTGTGGATTCTCGACGATCTTCACCCGCTTCAGGAACTCACGCAAAGCGTTGGCGAGCAACCGCTGCACCTCTTTACGCTGCGTCCGGCTTATCGCTATAGGATCGGCCGATTCAACGCCTCGGCATGGGGCGGCGAGAATCCCACCTACGGCGCGGACGTCAACTTCTACGTCACAAACGCGGCGTCCGATAGCGCGGTACGCGTTGAGATTCTGGACGGAACGCAACCGGTTCGCACGCTCGCGGTCAAAAAGCCCGCAGCAGGCATCAACCGCGTGTGGTGGGATCTGCGTTACGAAGATTTGCACCCGGTCAAAAACTACGCGCCGTGGGGAGAAGGCGGCTTCAACGGTCCGCTGGTGTTGCCCGGTAGCTACACCGTACGCGTAACGCAAAACGGCATCACGCGCGAGGGTACGCTGCAAGTGCGCGCGGACCCGCGTTCTCGAGCGAGCCTGAAAGACATGCGCGCGCAGCTGGCCTTCCTGCAGCGCGTCCGGGCGGATCTGGCCCGGCTCACCTCGACGATCGACGGCCTCAACGCAGTAAAAGCCAAGAACGGACGCGCCGGGGCACGAGCCGATGCCCTGCTGCATCGCATTTACGAGCCCGAAGTAACGCAGAGCGAAGACGCGCTGCGCTATCCTCAGCAGGTCTACGGCAAGCTGTCGTATCTGGGCGCGACCGCAGCTTCAGCCGACGCGGCGCCGACGGTGTCGCAGTACCAAGTTCTTTTCGTGCTCGAAGAGCGCGCAAAAGCTTTGGAAGCGCAAGCAGCGCCGTTTCTCTCGGCTAAAGCTTCTTCCACCCCTTGACGATCGGATAGCTGGCGAACGCAAACTCCTGTCCGTCGTCCTCTTCGGACACGTACGTCGCCGCCCACGGTTCGAAACCGTTGTGAATCCGTTTGTCGAGATCGAAGCCGCTCGCTTGCGCGGTCTTTTCGGCCGCTTTGTCGTTGCCGGCAACGACTTTAGCGTCGCCGATGCGATCGGGCCTGGTGTGAACGTAATCGCCCCAAACGTGCCAGGTGCTCATGGGAATATCGTGCCCGCCCACGCCGCCGAATATTCCTGCGGAGCAGTTCGTTAGGGAATAGTTGCACGCCGTAGTACTACCTGGTGTGAATCCCGCATTGTTCATGGCAGCCTTGCTGCAGGCCACGGCGCCCCCGTCACCGCCGGTTGCAACCACGCCGGCTCCAGCCCCGCTGGCAGCAGCACCAAATGCGGTCAATCTGCATCCTTCGCAAACGCAAATCATCACGGTCACCGGAGCAAACGCAAGCATTTCCGCGCAGCTCGACACTGCGCTGGTAACGGCTGCAGTCGATCAAAATGCTCGCACCGTAACGGTGACTGCGTCCGCCCAAACGGGAAGAGCGACCCTGACCGTCGCCGACTCGACGGGCGCGACGGTGCAGGTGCCCATTCGCGTAGCGCTCGACGCCGGCGCCGTCGCCAGCTCGGTCTGGGTTCGCGTCACCGGCAATCCAATCGATCCCGCCTGGCTGCAGACGCAGCTCGCCAAAGCCGTAACGCAGGCCGTTCAACTGCAGCCCGGAGCGGTCCTGACGCCGCCGGCGTTTACGCTGCCGGCTTCGTTCGCGCCCGGCGCGACGGCGGCGGTTCCGGTTGGGGTGCATATTGCGGGCGGCGATCTCTATTACGACGTGGATACGACCGTGTCGGTGAACCTGCAAAACCTCGACGTGCCCGGGTTCGCTCCGGCACTGCTGTTTTACGACGACGATCCCGAGAAAATTTTGGCCGACGGCGTGCTCTACCGCGCGCAGGTGTCGAGCGGAGCACCGGCGCGGCTGTATTACTATCATCAGAATGTAGGGCAACCGCGACGTTTACTGGTCGTACTCCAAGCCACGCTGACGCCTGCAAGCGTGCAGCTCATCGACGCGTCGGCCGGTCCCAACATCGACGTGATGACCGTGGGACACAACGTTTCGCGCGATTTTCTCGTGCGCAAGCCGCGCAATCAAGGAGCCGTAGCCGATCTGCAGCCCGGCACGGCCTACGTCGCGGATCGCTTTGAGATGCAGCATTTAGACGGCGCGGCCGGCAGCGTCGGCATCAACGTCCTGAGCGGCGGCCCGGTCGCCGTGACCGTTCTAGCCGTTGCGCCCGAAATATCCGATGCCCAGATAGCTGCGTACCTGGATGGTCCTCGGCTTGCGGGCGACGGTCATCACAGAACCGGGACGTTCGATCTGAACGGCTACGCCGATAGCGACGTGGTCTCGTACAGCGTCGGCGGCCCGCAAGCAAGTCTGGAGTATGGAACCGCAACGCCGCCGGCGGCGCAGCCTTCATCGGGTCATGACTACGGCGAGTACGGCGTCCTGCGCACGCTCACGTTCGAGCTGCGCAATCCCACGGCGGCACCGGCGATCGCATACCTCTACGAGCGGCCCCTTGGAGGGCCCGTGCGCAGCAGTTTTCTGGTCGACGGAGCGCTGATCGAATTGGGCTGCGCGCGGCTTTCACAGGCCTATCAAATCGGGCCTCCGCAAACGCTGGCGGCAGGTTCGGCGTCCCGCATGGTCGTCCAAACGATGACCGACGGCGGCTCCAATTATCCGCTCGAAGTCGGCGTGACGCCGGCGCCGCCATTGCCCACGACACCGCCGATGTCTGCACCCGACGGCTGTTTTCCCAAGCCGATCTCCGTGCCGGCCCCGGCTGTGCCGGCCGGATCGCCTTCCCCGGTCCCCGAGCCCACCGGCCGCAGCGGATTTTGATAGCGCTTTGATGGCCGGCGAGCCATCCAAGTGGCACAATTACGGCAAGACTTTCCAAGCTTTGGGAGACCTACCGTAGAACGTACCAATGAGCCGAAAATCGTCTTGCTCGTCAGGCTTCTCAACGCCATCGACGAGGGGCGCTTTTCGTTCGAGCGGCTCAAAGACCGTATCTCCGAGGGCGAACACCGTCCCAGCACGCGAAGCCTACGCCGGTATCTGGCGGTGCTGGCGGAAGCGGGTTTCCCGTGGTACTTCGATCGCGGCACGAACACGTACCGGTTTTCCGAAGGCTACAGCCTCAAGCGTATGGAGCTGAGCTCGGGCGAACTGTTCGGTTTGGTGGCGCTGCGCGCCATCAGCGCGAGTTTGGGCGGCGCGATCGGAACCTACGTCGATGAAGTCACCGCAAAGATCGTCGGTTCGAGCGGAAGCGGCGCCAAAGAACGCATGCAGGCTCGCCCCAACGTCGCGTTTCGTCTGAGCGAGATCACCTTGGACGAACAGGGGGAACGCATCTTCGGAATGCTTTCCGCCGCCGAGCGCAGCACGCGCTGCGTCTCGTTCACGTATCAGGACAAAGAAGGCAACCGTTCCAAGCGAAATGCCGACCCCTATGGCTTCATCGTCAACGGCGGCCGCGTATATTGCGTCGCGTACGATCACGCTCGCCGCGACAAGCGCGTGTTTGCCGTGGACAGCATGTCCGACGTGACGGTGCTCGGGCAAACGTACACCAAGCCCTCGGACTTCAGCATCGCAGATTTCGCCTCGACTTCGATCAGCGGCGTACTGCACAGCGATCGAACGAGCGAAGTGCGCGTTCGTTTTGCGGCCCGCGTCGCCAAAGCCGCCGTCGCCGCGCGCGTGGTTGCCGAGCGCGCCGTCGAACGCCGCGCCGACGGTTCGGTGGAGATCGCGTACAACGTCGCAGACGTGGACGAACTCGCGCGCTGGGTGCTGGGATGGGGGGCGCAGGCCGAGGTCATCGCGCCTGAAGACGTTCGCTCGCGCGTTCGCATGCTGATCGCGCAAATCGCCGCCAAGTACGAACTGCCGGTCTCGAAATAAGAGGTTCGAAAACGCAAACGAAAGCCCCGGAACGAGCCCGAGGCTTTCGACGTATTCACGCATCGATTTCGCCTGTTTGGCTCCGGTGAAGAAGCCCTACTGACGCCGCTCGACGGTTCGATCGGCCCACTCGGATCGCCGACGTTGCGACTGCATCGTCAACATGGTCCGATCGCGACTATACGTTCATCGCCCTTCGTTTTATCGAAGTTTTTGAATGGTATCATCGCGCAAAAGTCGTAGCAAGAGGGCGCAATCGCTACTCACAGCGTTTCCACAATAATTATCTGTTATACACACCGTATCCACCGCGAGGTCCCATGTTGAATTTGCGAACCGCCGTTGCGCTGTGCATGGCGGCACCATTGCTTGCGAACGCGGCGCCGCTGCCGGCCGTCGCCCAGAACATGCTGGCCGGCCTGGCCATCGACGGCATCCGGTGCGACGTCTCGGAAGGCGCGGTGGTGCACGTGCATACGCATCTTCAGTCTGTTCGACCGTGGACGCGCGATCCATATTCCCGCTCAAGTCGGCATACCCGCCGGCGCCGGCTGTTTATACTGGGTGCACACGCACGACGACGACGGAATCATTCACATCGAAGCGCCGGTGAACCGTACGTTTACGCTCGGGCAGTTCTTTGACATTTGGGACCGCGAACTCAACCATCGGCAGGCCGACGGCGTGCGTGCTCGCGCCGGGCGTGCGCTGCGCGCGACGGTCAACGGCACTGCGTGGACGCGCGACCCGCGTGCTATTCCGCTGCGCGACCACGAAGAGATCGTCATTCAGAGCGGACCGCCGTACGCGAGGCCGCGGCGCGCCGACTGGAGCTCGCTCTGAAGGCTGCAAACGCCTTGGCCGGAAGTACGAACGCATGACGGCAACTGCGCTGCCGGCGGTCGACCTGGACGGCCGGCACCTGCCCCTCGAGGCGATTCGAGCGATCGCCGAAGATGGAGCGGTCGTCCGCGTCACGGAATCCGCGCGTGCTCGCGTGGCGGCCGCGCGGCGCCTGGTCGAAGAGAAGTTCGGCATGGGAGATGCGATATACGGCATCACGACGGGATTCGGCCGCTTGGCGAACGTGCGGATAGATCCCAAAGACGCCGCCCAGCTGCAGCTGAATCTGGTGCGCAGCCACGCGGCCGGAACGGGCGAACCGCTGCCGCGTGAGTTCGTACGCGCCGCCGGAGTGCTGCGGGTGAGCTCGCTGGCTGCGGGCCATTCGGGTATTCGCGAAAGCACGCTGGATTTGCTGACCGAACTGCTCAATCGCGGCGTAACGCCGCTGGTGCCGCGCCAGGGTTCGGTCGGCGCCAGCGGCGATCTGGCGCCCTTGGCGCACATGACGCTCACGTTGATCGGCGAGGGGGAAGCGTTCTATCGCGGCGAGCGCATGAGCAGCGCGCGGGCGCTGCAACTCGCGGGCCTGACGCCGATTACGCTGGGCGCAAAAGAGGGCTTGGCCCTGGTCAACGGGACCGAAGTGATGACCGGCATCGCGGCGCTGTGCTTGCTGCGCGCGGAGCGGCTGCTGGCAGCTGCCGACATCATCGGCGCGATGTCGCTCGAGGCGTTTCTCGGAACCGATCGGGTGTTCGACCGGCGCATCAACGATTTACGCCCGCATCCCGGCCAGTCCCGGGTCGCGGACAATCTTCGCGCGCTGCTGCACGGATCGCAGATCGTCGAATCGCATCGCGAGTGCGGCCGCGTTCAGGATCCGTACTCGTACCGCTGCATTCCGGTGGTGCACGGCGCGGTCCGCGACGCGGCATCGCACGCTCGGGGCGTAATCGAAATCGAAGCGATATCCGTTACGGACAATCCGCTGGTGTTTCCCGAAGACGGCGTATTTCTGACCGGCGGAAATTTTCACGGGCAGCCGATCGCGCTCGCGTGCGATTTGCTCAAGATGTCGCTGGCCGAGTTGGCCGGCATCAGCGAACGGCGGCTGTATCTGCTGCTCAACGCCGAAGAGCGTGGTTTGCCATTGTTTTTGACGGGGCGTTCGGGGCTGCAATCCGGGCTGATGATCGTCCAGTACACGTCGGCAGCGATGGTATCGGAAAACAAAGGCTTGGCGTGGCCGAACAGCGTCGACTCGATTCCGACCTCCGCCGGCCAGGAAGATCACGTGAGCATGGGGCTGACCGCGGCGGTGAACTTGGATCGCGTGCTGCAAAACGTTGAAGGCTCGCTCGCGTGCGAGCTGCTCGGGGCGCTGGTCGCCACCGATTTTCGCCGTCCACTGCGTTCGGGAACGGGAACGCAGGCGGCGTACGATTGCGCGCGCGAACGCATCGCGCCCTGGACCGACGATCGATCGTCGAGCGCCGACATCAGCGCGGCGCGCGAACTCATTGCGACCGGCGCAATGGTGCACGCCGCCGAACGCAGTATCGACGAGGCGCTGGTGTGAGCACGGCGGCACGCCCGTGCGTGCGCGCTCCGCGCGGAACCGAGATTTCATGCCGCGGCTGGCCCCAGGAAGCTGCATTGCGCATGCTGATGAACAATCTGGATCCGCAGGTCGCAGAGCGTCCGGACGATCTCGTGGTGTACGGGGGCAACGGGCGAGCCGCGCGCTCGTGGGGCGCATTCGACGCGATCGTTCGCACCCTCAGACGTTTGGGCAGTGACGAGACGCTGATCGTGCAGAGCGGCAAGCCGGTGGCCGTGTGGAAGACGCACGCGCGCGCGCCCCGGGTGCTGATTGCGAATTCGAATCTCGTCCCCAAATGGGCCGACTGGAAGACGTTTCGCGAGCTGGAGGCGCAAGGGCTCACGATGTACGGTCAAATGACTGCGGGCTCGTGGATATACATCGGCACGCAAGGCATCGTACAGGGCACGTACGAGACATTTGCCGAACTGGCGCGCGCGCACTTCGGTGGATCGCTCAAGGGCCGGCTGTGCTTGACCGCAGGCATCGGAGGTATGGGCGGCGCGCAGCCGCTGGCAATCACGATGAACCATGGCGTGGCGCTGGTCGTCGACGTCGATCCCGCCCGCCTGCAGCGCCGGTGCGAACTGCGCTATCTCGACGTCGTGGCGGCTTCTCGCCCGGAGGCGCTCGATTTGGCCGAACGCGCAAGGCGCGACGGGCAGGCGTTGTCGGTCGGATACGAAGGCAACGCCGGCGTGGAATTTCCGGCGCTGTACGAGCTGGGTTTGCGTCCCGACGCCGTGACGGACCAAACTTCCGCGCACGACATGATAGACGGCTACGTACCGATGGATTTGTCGCTGGAGCAAGCCGCGCGTCTTCGGCAGAGCGACCCGCAGGAATACGAGCGGCGTGGTTTGGCGACCGTGGCAAAGCACGTTGCGGCAATGCTCGACTTTTTGGATGCCGGCGCGGTGGTTTTCGACTACGGAAACAACATTCGCGCTCAGGCGCAGCGCGCCGGCGTGGCGCGTGCGTTCGATTTTCCCGGTTTCGTTCCCGCGTTTATTCGGCCGCTCTTTTGCAAAGGCAGCGGCCCGTTTCGTTTTGCCGCGCTCTCGGGCGATCCGTCGGACATCGCGCGCTGCGACAAAGAACTGCTCGAGCTATTTGCGCACGACGAACGGCTGTGCCGCTGGATCAGGCTCGCGCAAGAGCGCGTGTCGTTTCAAGGGTTGCCCGCGCGCATCTGCTGGCTGGGCTACGGCGACCGCGCCAAAGCGGGATTGCGCTTTAACGAACTGGTACGCAGCGGCGAATTGCAGGCGCCGATCGTCATCGGCCGCGATCATCTCGATACCGGCAGCGTCGCCTCGCCGTACCGGGAGACCGAGGCGATGAAAGACGGAAGCGACGCCATCGCGGACTGGCCGATCCTCAACGCGCTGCTCAATACCGCCGCCGGCGCGCATTGGGTTTCAGTGCATCACGGCGGCGGCGTCGGCATCGGTTACAGTCTGCACGCCGGCATGGTCGTAGTTGCCGACGGGACCGACGACGCGCGCGAACGGCTGGAGTGCGTGCTGACCACGGATTGCGGCATGGGCGTCGTGCGGCACGCCGATGCCGGCTACGACATCGCGATCGAAACGGCCGATGCGAAAGGCATCGATTGGCGGTTGTAGCCAGAGCGAAAACGGTCGTTCCGAATGCGTTCGACGTCGCCCAATGCGGCGTGACGTTCGAAGCCATGGGTGCAGTTGCCGACGCGGCGGTCGTGTGCGAAGACGCCGTCGTCGCGTGGACCGGTCCGGTCGACGACCTGCCCGCGCAGTACCGCAGCGCAGAAGACCTTCACGAGTTTGCGGACTGCACCATCGTGCCGGGATTGGTCGATGCGCACGCGCACCCGCTGTTCGCCGGCGATCGCGAGCCCGACTTCGCCGCCAGGCAGCGTGGCGAAAAGGCGCCGCTGGGGATGCTGTACACCGTCGAGCAGACACGCAAGGCGCTCGAGCATCCGCAGGCGTTCTGGCAGCACGTTGAAGCGCGCCTTGCCACGATGCTCGCGCACGGCACCACGACCCTGGAAACCAAGACCGGATACGCCCTGCACAAGCCGGGGGAAATGGAGTTGCTGCACCTGATTCGCACGCATTGCGATCGGCAGCGCCTACCGCAGCTCGTCGCCACGTTTTTGGGAGCGCACGCGCTGCCGCCCGAATTCAACGATGAAGCCGCTTACGTGGATTACCTGATCGATCAGTGCATTCCGGTTGCAAAAGCTCACGGGGCAGTGTATGCGGACGCCTTCTGCGAGCCGGGATTCTTTTCGCCCGTTCACACGCAGCGTTACCTGCAGGCGGCGCGAGATAACGGGATGCGGCTGCGCGTGCACTGCGACGAGATGTCGTGGGGTGGAGCCGTGGAGATGGCCGCCGCACTGCGAGTCGATGCGGTCGATCACTGCAACTACGCGCGCGATAGCGACGTGCAGGCGATCGTCCGGGCAGACATCGTCTTGGTCGCGTGTCCCGCGACGATAGAATATCTGGCTTTACCGCAGCAAGCGCCGGTGCGGGAAGTGCTCGACCGCGGCGGGAGCGTCGCGCTGGCGAGCGATTACAATCCCGGCACGTCGCCGTGCTTCAATCTGCAAACGGTTGCATATTTCGGACGCCGGATGTTCGGCATGTCCGCACCCGAAGCGCTGTTCGCCGTTACGCGTTCCGCTGCGCGCTCGCTGCGGCGCGACGCCGGTACGCTGCGAACGGGCGCGCGCGCCGACTTCGTCGCGCTGGACATCGGCTCGCCGCACGAGTTCGGCTGGCAGTTCGGAGGCAATCTGGCAGCGGCCGTCTTCAGAAACGGAGTTCGCGCCGCATGACCGCCATCGTGCGCTGCGCGCGCGCGCTGGTAGGTTCACAAGAGCGCAGCGACTTCGCACTCGCGATCGAAGGCGAACGCTTTGCCGACGCCGGCCCCTTCGACGACGTACGCGGACGCTTTCCGGATGCGCCGGTCCGAGAATATGGAACCCGCGTGCTCGTTGCGCCGGGGTTCGTAAACGGGCACAGCCACGCGTACCAAATTCTGCTGCGAGGCTGGGCCGACGATCTCACCTTCGAGCGCTGGCGCAGCGAAGCGCTCTACAAAATCGTTCCGCAGCTCACGCCCGAGCAGGTGTATTGGACTTTCCGCCTCGCCTTTGACGAAATGCTCGCAGGCGGCATCACCACCGTGGCAGAGTTTTTTTATCTCAACGGTGCCGGCAACGACAGCGCTCGCGAAGCGATTCGAGCCGCGCACGATGCCGGCATTCGGCTGGTGTTTGCACGCACGTGGATGGACGCCGATTACGCACCGCCGGCGTTCCGCGAGTCTATCGATCGGGCGGCCTCACGCACCCGCGAGTTGATGGACGAATTTCCCGGCGTGCAGATTTGCGTAGCGCCCCATTCGCTGCACGCAGCCTCCGGCGAGATGATCGCGGCGGCGGCGAAGTTTGCTGCCGGCGCGCGCTGCATGATGCACGTTCACGTCGCCGAAGCGCAGTACGAAGCAGAGCAGACGCTCGTGCGGTTCGGACTGACGCCGGTCGCGCTGCTGCACGAGCTGGAGGCGCTGAACGAACGCACGATTGCCGTTCATGCGATTTACGTCTCGGACGCCGAAAAGGATCTCGTTGCGCAAACCGGCGCGCGCGTCGTGCACAATCCGACGACCAACCAGTATCTAGGAGACGGAATCTGCGATGTGACGGGCCTGCAGGCGCGCGGCGTTCGAATGGCGCTGGGCACGGATGCCGACGTCAAACCTTCGCTGCTCGACGAAATGCGCGCGGCCTCGCTGCTCCAAAAGGTTTCACGGCGGGACGGAAGCGCTTTGGGCGCATCGACGGCGCTGGCTTTGGGCACGTCGCAAGGCGCTGCCGCGCTGGATGTGGACGCGGGCGAGCTTCGGCGCGGCACATACGCGGACTACGTCGTGGTGGACGCAGCCGGCATGGACCCGTGGACTCCGGCCGCGAACGCGCTGGTGTACCGGGCGGAAAACGCGTGGATTCTCGAGACGTACGTTGGGGCACGCTGCGTGCGCATCGCGGGGCAATCGGCGCCCGAACAGGCGCGAAAAGCACTCGCGCGCACTCTGCCGAACCTGCGTTTATGAATTATCGCATCGCACTATGCGCCGCAGCCGTGCTCCTTACGATCGGCTGCGGTCAGAAGGCATCGACTCGAGCGGGCGGCGTCGTTTCGGCCGCGCCGGTCGCGTCTTTCCCCGGCCGCGCGGAGAGCCGCGAGCAGCGCGGAGCAATCCCGGCCGCTTCGCTTGCGCCGGTACCTACCACGGTCGATTGCAGCGGCGCGCAGCCGGTCTGGGTCAACGAACGCACCAAGGTGTACCACGTGGCCGGAGATCCGTACTACGGTCGCACCAAGCGCGGCCGGTATCTGTGTCCCGCGGATGCTCGACGCGAGGGGTATCGCGAAGCCGCGACCGGTCACTCCTACAGGTAAGCGCGCAGCGCGCTCATGAACGGCCCGAATTTTCCGTTGTTGGCGTCGTTCGATTCCATGCCCGTGTAGACGACGAGAACGTACGATGCGCCCAGTTCGGTATCGAGTATGCCGCCGTCGTGCGTGACCTCGTCGGTGTCGCCGGTTTTGTGTGCAAAGCGGTCGCCGGAACGCAGGCCGGCGGACAATTTATCGTTCCATTCCTGGCGCGCGAGCGTTTGACGCAGCGCGAGTGCGAACGGGACGCCGTCGCGCGCGATCGCTTCGAAAAGCCGTCCCGCATCGCCCGCGGAGTGCGCGTTGCGATGCACTCCGTCCCATCCCGGATCGTGAATCAGCGGCAAACTGCCCGACAGCTTGCGATAGAACGCCGTTTGCCGCAAACCGAAACGCTCTTGAACGATCGCCGTGGCTCGTTCGCGTCCGACGATGTCGTACAGCATGTTGGTGGCCACGTTGTCCGAGCGCGTGAGCATCAAGTCCAGCAACTCGTACAACGGACCGGAATGCCCGGGCACGAGCGGCGAGTCTTTGTCGTTCGTCGTCATGTTTGCCGGCGTTACTTCGTACGGCGCTTCCAAGTGCAGTTCGCCGTCTGCCACCAAGGCGTACGCAGCTAGTGCGAGCGGGGTTTTGAGCATGCTTGCCGGATACAAATAGCATTCGGGATCGACCGCCAGCGCCGGACCGCCGAGCCGGTCCAGTCTGGCCAAGACGAGCGAAACCGGCGCAAGACCGCAGCGCGCGGCCAGTTCGGCCAAATCCTCGGCAGTGATCATAGGCGCAGGCTTCTGGGCGCCGTCGAGGGAGCCCGCCGAAGCGCGTTCGCGACTCGCAAGCAGGTACTTGCAATCACGCAAGGTAGTATGGTACGATTTTGCGTGCAAGTACACACTTGCGGAAGGGATCGCTCGCTCCGTGCTCCAGGCCCCACCGCATGCCCGCTCCCCGGAAGAAACACGTGCCCGCATTTTAGCCGCGACTCGGCAGTTGATCGCAAAAAAAGGCCGTCGCGGTACGACGACTCGGGAAATAGCCGAAGTGGCCGGCGTGAACGAGGCCACGCTGTTCAGGCACTTCGGCAACAAAGCCGCCGCGATCGAGGCGTGTGCGGTGCACTACTGCTCCACGGTGCAGCTTCAGGAGCTGCTGACCAGCTTGTCCGGCGACCTCGAAGGCGACCTTCGCCTGATCGCTTGGGCGCTGGCCGACCGGATGGAGCAGGTCCGCGATCTCATCGTGATGTCGCTGGCCGAAGAAGAAACCGACAGTGCGGTGGGCAATGCGGCGTGGCGAGCGCCGGAGGCCATCAAGCACATCGTCGCGGAGTTCATGGCCGGGCGCGTGGAGAGCGGCGAGTTGGTCGGCGATCCGGTTTTGCTGGCGCGTTTTTTCATGGGAATGATTTTCGCGCAAGTCATCGGGCGCAAAAAGTTTCCGCAGACCCAGTATTCGACGCACGAAATCGTCGATTTTCAGCTCGGCGTGTTCTTGAACGGTGTGAGGAGCGGCAAGTAATGGAAACCCGAGAGCGCGAGACGCAGGGCGACGCGAAAACCGTCCCGCCGGACGAAAGCGACGAGCGCCTAGAAGAGCAAGCGCCGGCGCGGCGCAATTTTCGTCCGCTGCTGTTCGCACTGGGAGCGATCGTTGCAATCGCCATCGTTATTTGGGGTGTAAAGTATTTCTCGTACGCTCGCGCGCACCAAACCACCGACGACGCGCGAGTCGATGCCAACACCGTGGCCGTGACCAGCAAGATCGCCGAGCGCGTCGATTCGATATTGGTCGACACCAATCAGCCGGTAAAGCGCGGACAGCTGCTGATCGTTTTGGACAGCGCGACCGAGCGCGCCGCAGTCGATCAAGCCCGGGCCAACCTGCAGTTGGCCCTGGAAAACCAGTCCGCCGGCGTCACGCAGGGCACGGGCGGCGTCGCGCAAGCCCGAGGACAAGCGCAGACGGCCCAAGCCGACGTACCGGTCGCGCAATCGGGGGTTGCCGCCGCGCAAGCGCAGGTTGCTCAGGCACAGGCCGCGCTCCCGGCAGCGCGTCAAGCAGTGGCGCAGGCGCAGGACAACTTGGATCGCACCGCATCGCTGGTGAAGACCGGCGACATCGCGCGCGCGGATCTCGATGCGGCACGCGCGCAAGATGCGCAAGCGCAGGCGCAATACCGGGCCGCCGTTCAAAGCGTCAACGTCGCGGTCGCCAACCTCAACGCAGCGCAGCAAAAGGTGGGGGCGGCGCAGTCGGGAGCGTCGGCGGCGCAAGGCGCCGTCCAAGCCGCTCAAGGCAAACTCAATCAGGCGCAGGCGCCCGCGCAGATCGCCGCGCAGCGTGCCGCATTGGCGATCGCGCAGCAGAATCTGGCCAACACCAAAATTCATTCGTCGATAAGCGGTTACGTCGGCGAAAAGAGCGTGGAGGTAGGGCAAACGGTCAGCGCGGGGATGACGCTGCTGACCTTGATTCCGAATCGCGTCTTCATCACCGCGAACTACAAGGAAACGCAGGTCGGGAACATGCGCTCCGGACAGCCGGTCGACATTCGCGTCGACGCTTATAAGGGCGTGACGTTCCACGGTACGGTCGATTCGATCAACCCGGCTTCGCAGAACACGTACGCGCTCGTGCCGGCCCAGAACTCAACGGGCAACTTCGTCAAAGTCACCCAGCGCATTCCGGTGCGTATAGGGTTCGACGACGGCACGGATTTCGCGAAGTACCCGATGCGCCCGGGCATGTCGGTCGAGACGTCGGTTTTAGTGCATTGATGCTCGCAGCGCTCGTGCTTGCCGCCGCGACTGCGAACGTCCCCTCACCCGCGCCCTCTCCGCGGCTGCCCGCCGTGCCGATGGTGGGGCCCGGGTACGCTGCGCCGGACGTTTCGCCCGCAGCTCCGGCTGCCGTCGGCGTCACGCAGCAGCCGTTCGTGGGAATCACGCTGGAGAACGCGGTCGGCATGGCGCTTTCGCGCAATCCGGATCTCGTCGTCGCGCAAGCCAACCGCCGCATCGCGCAATATCAAATCGAAGCCGCCAAAGGCGCATACGACGTGCGCTTGTCGGTCGAGCCGCAGTATCAGTATGCGTCCGAGCCGCCGCAGAACGTGTTCTTTGCCGGCCCGGACTTCGGTCCTATCGTCCAGCGCAACGCTTCGGTGACCGCAGGCGCTCAAGGCGTTCTGCCCGCGGGCCAGCAGTACAGCGTCAACGTTTCCGGCAAGCAAACGTACGACAACACCACGATCAACACGTTCGATCCCTATTATCCGACGATCTTTTCGGTCAATTTTACTCAGCCGCTGGGTCGTGGCCGAGCGCTGACGGCCGCCTCGCGCCAGTTGCAGCTCGCGCAAATCGGCGTGCAGACGACGAACGCTCAGACGCTGGGGATGGTGTCCACGACCATTGCGCAGATCCAAAACACGTATTGGGACTTGGTCGCAGCTTGGCGAAACGTTGCGATCCAGGAAGACAGCCTCAAGGACACTATCGCGCAGCAGCACAGCAACGTGCGCTTGGCGCAAAAGGGCGCGGGCGCACCCATCGACGTGGTGCAGGTGAATTCGCAGATAGCTGTGTTCGAGCAGCAGGTTTTTTCCGCGCTGCAAAACGTTGCGATCCTGCAGAACCGGCTCAAGTCGCAGCTGACGGACAATCCGAGCGACCCGATATGGAGCGCGAATTTGGTGCCGGTCACGCCGGCCCTGCAGTTGCCGGCGCAGCCTTCGCTCGCCGCGCTCGTGACGCAGGCTCTGCGCACTCGTCCGGAGATCGCGCAGCTGCGCGAACAGTTGCAGAGCTCCGCAGTGGAAGTCGCGTACGCCCAAAACCAGCTCAAGCCGCAGGTCGATCTGCAGCTCGGATATACGAGCAACGGGTTCGCCGGGCAAGTCATACCGCCCGGCGCCTTTCTTCAAAGCAGCGCGCAGCAGGTCGTTGCGATCGATCAGCTGATTGCTGCCGTCAATCCAACGCTGCCGCCCTCGCAGCAGATTCCTGCGCTGCCCACCGCGACGACGCCGGTCCCCTCGTACTTGACCGGAGGCTTGGAGCAATCGATCAAAAATTTGCTTTCCAACAAGTTTCCGGTATACGCCGCCGGCGTTTTGGTTTCGTTTCCCGTCGGCAATCACGCTGCCAAAGCGGATTTGGCGACGGCGATCGAGCGGCAGCACATAGCGCAGGTTCAGGAAGCATCCACGATTCAAAGCATTACGGCCCAGGTCCGCGATGCGCTGCAAACCTACCAAAGCGCATTGGCTCAGCTGGCTGCGGCGAGATCGGCCCGTCGAGCCTCGCAGCAAATTCTCGCCAGCGAGCAGCGCCGGTTTCGCGCCGGTGAGTCGACGACGTTCTTGGTGCTGCAGCGCGAGATCGAATTGGCCGACAATCGTGGGCGAGAACTGCAAGCGCAAACGGCGCTCAACAAAGCAGTCGTCGAACTTCAACGTGCCACCGGAACCATCCTCACGGCGAACAACGTTAATCTCAAGACGGTCGGAGAAGGAGCGCCAAAACGATGAAAAGCAAACCATCCGCGTTGGTCCGCATGCGCCTTTCCAAGCTTTCTCAGCAGAAGCTGCAGGAGCGCAGCGCGATATTGTACATGCGCGAACTCGAGCGCTGGAACCTTAAACCTCGACGCGAACCGCCTGCGTAGTGGTGTGCCCCCGCCGCAGGTTATTGCCGGGCGCGGATGGGTACAACAGCCTTGTTATGACGGATGAAATACGTAAAACCATCAAGGACGCGGGCGACGCGGTCAAAGAAGGCGTCCATCGCGGCAAAGCCGGCGTGGAGCACGAGCGCCGTACCGAAACCGGCGACGTCATGACCGGCGGAGAAAAAGCCGGTTCGATGGCGCGCGAAGTTACCGAAAATGCCAAAGCGGACGTCGACAAGGCCAAGCGAGAGACGCGCGACGCTCTTTAGACGCTGCGCACCATCTCGTACTGCACGAATGGTTCGTGCCATCGCGCCTCGAGCGCGCAGCGAACCAGCGGGCTGTTTTCCGGCTCGTTCAAAATCGTAACGTTCTGAAACCGGCGGCCCTGAGCAAGCGCACTTGTCAGGGCCGTCAGCGTTTGTGCATCCCGGGCGCGAAGTTTGAACACCTGCGCGGCCGAGGCATTGTGCCGGAACAGCGCGTAGCAGCCTGCATCGTCGGCGAGGGCGCCGGATATCGCACCGTTGCGAAGACTGGCGGATTCCCGCTGCCAGCACGGCGAGACGTTTTCGGGCTCGTCGATGAACTGCTCGGGTTCGACGAATCGAAATCCGTGCGTCGCTTGCGACCCTTCGCTGCACGTTTGAAGCGAGTGCAGCCGTCGCTCGATGACAAACCCTGCGTCCCGGTATACTGCTATCGCTGCCGCGTTTTCGCACAGCACCTCGAGGGTTATGCGTTCCATATCGCGCTCGCGGGCAATGGCCAACAGCTGTTCCGTCAGCTCGCGAGCATATCCGCGGCGCCGGAATTCAGGCGCTACGCCGAAACCCCCGATCCATCCGCGCCGGTCGCGCACGGCCAGCAGCGCCGCGGCGACCACGCGGCCGGCATGATCCGACCACAACGGCGAAAGCGCGAGATCGACGTCGTTGTAAACGGCGTGCAGGCGCAGTTGCTCGGGGCTGAATTGCAGCGGTACCAGATAGCCCGCAAACACGGCGTTCAATGCAGCTGCGCCGTCGACCGGCGACACGTCGGCGAACCAGCCTTTGCGCACGCTGCCGTAACAGTCGCTTCAGCGAGGCGACAGACTCTGCGGCAGCGGCGCTATCGACGTACCAGCTCAGACGTCCGTCCACCGGCGCGACGATTTGCGCGGGATGGACGGTGGGATCGTACGGGCCGGCGCGGACTGCCGCTAGCGCCGCAGCTTTTTGCGGGCCTTCGGTTGCAAAGATAACGTGGCGCGCGGCATTGATGACAAGGGGCGTCAGCGTTATGCGAAAGCTGCGTTGCTGCTGCACGTAGGGAGCTCGCACCAGCCGGCCTTCGTCCGTTCGCGGATCCGTACCGGGAAACAGCGAGGCGGTATGTCCGTCCGCGCCCATTCCCAAAAAAATCGTGTCGAAAACCGGAGGGTCTCCCAGCGTTTCGCGGAGCACCGCTGCGTACCGGGAGGCGGCCAGCGCCGGATCGTCGTCGCCTTCCATGCGGTGAACGTTGCTCGAGGGAATAGCGGCGGCGCGCAAAAACGCCTCGTTCGCCATTCGATAATTGGATTCTGCGCTGGTGGGCGGCACGCAGCGCTCGTCGCCGAAAAAGACCTGCACGCGGTGCCAGTCGACGCGGCTTCGCCGCGGTTCTTGCGCCAACAGCGTGTATGCCGCCTTCGGCGTCGTTCCGCCGGCAAGCGCGACAAAGAAGTCTCCGCGCTGCTCGATCGCCCCGCGCGCGTCGTCGACGAACGCATCGGCGAGCGCTTGCGCCAGGAGTTGGGGCGTTTCGTAAATGCGGACGTCGGCCGCAGCCTGGTTCATCGAGCGAGCTCCAAAAGGCGGTCGATCGTGCGCAGCGTTCCCGCAAATACTTCATCGTTGCGCGGCATGAAGATGGCGCGCTCGATGAGCGATACCATATCGAGATCGTGCAGCGGCATGCAGCGCTGCGGCCGGCTCTTGCGTCCCTCCACGGTTACGCAGATCAGATCGTCTGCGTCCTCGCGTACCGCTGCGCCGAAAACGCAGTTGTGCGAATGCAGGCGCACCGCATAGACGCGCAGCGGGCTGCCATGCTGGCGTAAATCGAAAGAGATCGTGCCCCCATCCTCGTTGCAAAACTGGTTCTCGCCGCAGGGCTGCCAAGAAAGCCGGCTGCCCAGCCAGCCCACCAAATAATACGCCTCCGTTGCCGATCCGCTCACGACCTCGACGTGGGTGAGGTGGGGCAGTTCCTGAGCCAACTCGGCGTCGTCGAAAAACTGCGCGATGATGTCTTGCCACGAGAGCAGGCGCATGAACGCGAGGTCGTGGATCTTCGGCTCGACGTGGGTGCCTTGTAACTTGAGGATTTCTTGCAGCCGGGCCGTTCCGGGATCTCTTGCCGAACTGAAGAGTACGACGGTATCGGCCAAATCGGCCAGCGCGGACAAGCGCCGGTCGACGTAGTGAGCGCCGGCCCACAGTAGCACGGTGCGCACGCTGGGCACGAGCAACTCGTGGACCGCCGAACGCAGCTCCTCGCAAGCGCAATGCCCGACCGCAAGTTGAATCTGCTCCGAACGCGTGATCAGCGTGTCGTCGACCTCGCTCGAGTGCGAGCTGGCCGAATGCGGACGCTCGTCGCACGTCAAAAGGATCGTGCGCGAGACGTTCCGCTCGGCAAGAGCGTCGATTCGCTGCGCGATTCGCTCGAGCAACTGCGCATCGTCCTCGACGAACGCGACCAGGTTCAGCGAAACGGTGGAGATGGCGGCCCGCTCGCCGCGATGCTGCGATAGTTTGCCAAGCAGCTCGCCGACGTCGATGGCGCTCACAGCGGACGCCACCCGGCATTGAGCGCTGCAGCCGCGTCGGGCCCTTCGCTGCCCGCGGCGTAGTTGGGAAACGCACGATCCTTGATCGACTGCCACACTTCCAAAATCGGCATGACGATCTCCCAGGCTCGCTGGACGGCATCCCACCGCGTGAACAGCGTCGCATCGCCGCGCATCGCGTCGGCGATGAGCCGTTCGTATGCCGGAGCAGACTGTACCGCGAAACCGGTGCCGTAGTTGAAATCCATCGTGACGCCGCGGATATGATTTTTCTGGCCGGGTACCTTGGCGTTGAACCGGATCGAGATGCCTTCCTCCGGCTGGATTTTGATCACCAGCAGGTTCTGTTCGATCGTGTCGCTCTTTTCGCCGAACAGGCGGTGTGGAATCGGGCTGAACGCGATCGCAACCTCCGATACCTTGCGCGCCAGCCGTTTGCCGCTGCGCAGGTAGAACGGCACCCCGGCCCAGCGCCAGTTGTTGATCTGCAGGCGCAAAGCGGCGTACGTTTCCGTATTCGAATTGGGCGAAACGTCCGGCTCGGAACGGTATGCAGGCACGGCTTGTCCGCCGATCGAGCCTGCACCATACTGACCGCGCACGCTCATTTGGAAGACTTCCTCGGGAGCCGGCGCTGCAATCGCGGAAAACACTTTGTATTTTTCGTTGCGGATCGCGTCGGCGTCCGCGCCGGCCGGCGGCTCCATCGCCACGAGCGCGAGCAGGTTCATGACGTGATTCTGAATCATGTCGCGCAACGCCCCCGCGCTTTCGTAATAGCCGCCGCGGCGTTCGACCCCCAGTGTTTCGGCGGCGGTAATTTGCACGGACTGCACGTAGTTGCGATTCCAGATCGGCTCGAAAATCGTGTTGGCAAAGCGCAGGGCCATGATGTCCTGAACCGTTTCCTTGCCCAAGTAGTGATCGATGCGGTAGACCTGACTTTCGTTGAAGACCTTTTCAACTTCGGTCTGCAGCGCTTGCGCGGAAGGCAAATCGGTGCCGAACGGTTTCTCGACGATTATGCGGCTCCAGCCCTTTGCGTTGCGATCGGGATCGAGTTTGGCGCGTTTGAGCTGCGCGATGATCTTGGGAAAGACCGAAGGCGGGGTAGCCAAGTAGTACAGCCGGTTGTCGCCCGCGCCGAATTGCTTTTCGTACTCGGCCAAACGTTTGCCCAGCGCCTCGAAATGAGCGGTGTCATCGAAATCCGCGGTGATGTAGCTGATCCGCTGGGCCAAATCGTTCCAGAGGGATTCCTTGACGGGACCCGATCGCGAAAACTCGTCCACGCACTGCCGGCAGTAGTCACGGAATTCCTGGTCGGTGTACGGCGTGCGGGCAAAACCGATCAACCCGAAATTTGCCGGCAGCGTATCGTCCAAGCGCAGGTTGTAGATCGCGGGCATGAGCATGCGCTTGAACAAATCGCCGCTTGCCCCGAAGAAGACGATCGTGCACGGTTCGCTGACGCGCGAGCTTTCGATGCCCTGTCGAAGCGGATTGATCGCCGCTTGCGCGATGCCGTTGCCTGCAGCCGCCGGAGTCGTCGTCATTTTGCCGTCGTTTCCGCCTTGACGGCGTGGCCGCCGAACTGGTTTCGCAGCGCGGCGATGACTTTGGCGCTATACGATTCGTCCTGGCGCGATGCAAAGCGCGCCAGCAGGGCCAGCGTGATCGCCGGCGCGGGAACGTTCTCGTCGATCGCCGCCTGAACCGTCCAGCGTCCCTCTCCGGTATCGTCCACCCATCCGCGGATGTCTCGTAAATCGGGATCTGCCGCAAACGCCAGCACCGCCAGATCGAGCATCCAGGAACGGATCACGCTTCCGTAGCGCCATATCGACGCGAGTTGATGCAAGTCGAACCCAAACTGCGAAGCGCGCAGTATTTCGAACCCTTCACCGTAGGCCTGCAGCATGCCGTATTCGATGCCGTTGTGAACCATCTTGGAGAAGTGTCCGGCACCCGGCGGACCGACGTGCGCGTAACCGCCTTCCGGTGCCAGGGACAGGAAAATGGGCTCGCAGGCTTTGACCGCGGCGTCTTCGCCGCCCACCATCAGACAATAGCCTTCCTTTAGGCCCCAAACGCCGCCGCTGGTTCCTGCATCGACCAACGAAACGCCGCGCGATTTACAGCGCTCGTACGCTGCCAGGCCGTCCTTCCAGTTGGTGTTTCCGCCGTCGACGATCACGTCGCCGTTGCCCAGCAGCCCGGCAAGTTGATCGATCGTTTCATCGGTCGGCTTGCCGGAGGGAACCATGCTCCACGCGACTTTGGGCGTCCCCGAGAGTTTCGATACCAGCTCGGAAAGCGAACTGCTTGCCACGGCGCCGCCCGAAGCCGCGCTCGCAACGGCCTGCGCGTCGCGGTCGAAGACGACGACCTGATGACCGTCCTGCATCAATCGCGTCGCCATGCTGGCGCCCATGCGCCCCAGTCCCACCATCCCCAGCTGCATTACGCTTGCGCCTTTGCCGTTAACGCGTCGTCGATCGCACCGCTCAGTGCGTGCAAGCCTTTGTCGAGATCGCCTTTGACGTGCACGCGCACGCCGCGCCGCCCACGCTTGTCGAGCGACTGCAGATCTCCCAGCGCCTGTGCTGCAATCAACGTGCGGAACCCCACGTTCATCCCCGGAATCGGCAGATCGAACGCCGGATCGGCGGTGATCTGCACGAAGACGCCGGTGTCGGGGCCGCCCTTGTGCTCTTGGCCGGTTGAGTGCAGGAAACGCGGACCGAATCCAACGGTGGTCGCGCATTTGCGCGCGTCGCGCACTTTTAGCCGCATTTGCTCGAGCAGCGCGATGTGTTCGGCATTGCGTTCGATGTACGCGCAAAATGCGACATAGTCGCCGTCGCGAACCTGGGCGAATAGCCCGGCCAGCGCCGAGGCTGCATCGCGCGCCGGCAGCCCCGAGCTACCGGACAGGAACGCAATGTCCAGTTCGTCGCCCCGGACCGCCGGTTTGGGTTGATCGAAGCTGCCCTTGGTCGCGTATTGCGCCAGCAGCGTCTTGGTGTTGTCTTTGGATTCCTGTACGTTGGGCTGATCGAACGCATCGATCTGCAGGAGCGATCCGGCAGCCGCGGTCGCGATCTCCCACAGATAGAACTGCTCGCCGACGTCGTACGCATCGTTCATCGCAAGACGTATTACCGGGTGACCCGCCTGTTCGAGCGCGCGCAGCTTTTCCTCGACGTGCGCAGGCGCCTGCGGCAGGTTGGAGCCGACGTAAACGAACGCGCGGTCGTTGCCGTAATCGTTCGGATCGCCAAGCGGCTCGCCTTCGACCGGGAGAATGCCTTTGCCCATTTTCCCGGTGGACTCGGCTATCAGCTGTTCCGCCCACGCTCCGAAAGCTTCGACGGCAGGATGGGTGACGATCGTCAGTTTATTGCGCCCCGCGAGCGCCAGGCCGCCGATCGCGGCTCCGAACCTTACGCCGGGAGCATCTTTGGGCGCGACCGTTTTGTCGTTGGCAGCCATCGCGCCTAAGCCCCGGTCGAGCAGCAAATTGATATCGTAGCCCGCTAACGCTGCAGGCACCATGCCGAAAAACGACAGCGCGGAATAGCGTCCGCCGATGTTCGGATCGTTCAGAAAGCACGCGCGGAACCCGTGTTCTTTGGCTTCGGCTTCGAGCTGCGTACCCGGATCCGTGATGGCGACGAACCGCCGCCCGCATTTGTCCGCACCAATCGCTTTGGAGACGCGGTCGCAGAAGTAGCGATAAAATGCGTCCGGCTCGGTCGTCGTGCCGCTTTTGCTCGCGACGATGAACAAGGTGGACGAAACGTCGATCTGCGATTCCAGATCGGCAATTTGCTGCGGGTCCGTCGAATCGAGCACGTGCAGCTGCGGGCGGCCGTCGATTTTCCCGAACGTTTGGCGCATGATGTCCGGCGCGAGCGAGCTTCCCCCCATGCCCAAAACGACCACGTCCGTAAATTCCGCGGCCGCTTCTTTGGCAAAGCTCTGCAGGTTGGCAACCGAGTCGAGCAGATGCTGCGGAATCTCCAGCCACCCCAGCGCGTGTTTGACGATCTCTTCGTGCGCGGGATCCGTCGACCAGAGCGCGGGGTCTTTGGCCCACAATTTTTTGAGGAAATCGCGTTGCGCGAGCGTGTCGAGCGCGGAACGGTACGCCTTGGCGCAGTCGCTCTGGTCTTGGAGCGCGCCGGAGAACGCCACGCGCTCCGCGCCCAGACTGAGCTGCTTTTGCTTATACACGATCGCGCCCATCAGCGCCGCGAACGAATCGCTGAACAGGCTTACGCCTTCGACCTGCAGCTGATGCGTGACGTCGTACAGCGAGATGCCGGCATCGGCCAATGCCCGCAGGGTCGCGCGCGCTTCGTCGAGATCTTCGAGCACGGTGTCCGGCCGGATTTCTCCATGGTCGGCGAGCGCTTCGAGCGTTTGCGGCGGCATCGTATTGATCGTGTGGCGGCCGACGACGGTTTCGACGTACATCAAGTCGTCGTACTTGGGGTTTTTGGTCGACGTCGACGCCCACAGCGGGCGCTGCATGCAGCCGCCTTTGGCCTGCACGGCTTGCCATTCGGTTGAACCGAAGCGTTCTTGAAACTTCTGATACGTCAGCTTCAGATTTGCAATGCCGGCTTTGCCGAGCAGCTGCGCGAGCTGCTTTTCGCCTTTGTCGATCTTGGCTTGCAGCAACTTGTCGATGGCCGTGTCGATACGGCTGACGAACACGCTGTTGGCCGACCTAATCCGGTCTATCGGCAAGCCTTTTTCAAGGCGGCGCTGCAGTCCGCGGATGTACGCAAGCGCAGCCCTCTCGTAGTACTCGACCGCAAACACCAGCGTGACGTTGATGTTGATGCCTTCGGCGATACACTCTTCGATGGCCGGAATGCCTTCGTTGGTCGCGGGAATCTTGACCATCAGGTTGGGGCGCTGCACGCGCTTCCAAAGGTCCTTGGCCATGGCAATGGTACCGGCCGTGTCGCGCGCGAGCAGCGGCGATACTTCCAGACTGACGAACCCGTCGTTTCCACCGGACTTTTCGTACACCGGCGCGAACAGGTCGCAGGCGCTTTGGATGTCTTGGATCGCGAGATCCCAAAAGAGCGTGCCGGCGTCGCGTTCGCTGCGCAGCAGCGAGCGCAGCTGCTCGTCGTAGTCGTTGCCCGTTCCGATCGCTTTTTCGAAGATCGTCGGATTTGAGGTCATGCCGCGCAGGCCTCGGTCGATTAGCGCCTGCAGTTCGCCTGAGGCGAACATCCCGCGACGCAGATTGTCGAGCCAGACGCTTTGGCCCGCGTCGAGCAGTTGTTGCAGTTGATTTTCCATTCTCTCTCCTAGCGCCGTACCGTTGCGAATTGCTCTTGCGCGACCTGCGCGATGTGCTCGGGAGTAAAACCGTACTCTTTGGCGATAGCGCCGGCCGGCGCCGACGTTCCGAAATGATCGATTCCGTACGCGTATCCGCGGTTGCCGATCCAGCGTTCCCACCCAAACGTCGCGGCGGCTTCAATAGACATCCGGGCGGTGACGTCGGGGGGGAGGACGGCCTGCCGGTATTCCTCGGATTGCGCGGCAAACAGCTCCCAGCAGGGCATCGATACCACGCGGGCGTGCATTCCACCGTTTTCCAGCAGCGCGGCGGCTTGCACCGCTAGGTGCACCTCCGAACCGGTCGCGATCAGGATCAGGTCGGGCGTGCCGTCGGTATCCGCCAGCACGTACGCGCCGCGCGCGACGTCCGCATCGCGGTCGCCCAGATAGGGCAGCTTCTGGCGGGAAAGTACGAGCGCCCAGGGGCCCTCACCGGCGTCGATCATCAACTTCCAAGCCGCGAGCGTCTCGAGCGCGTCGGCGGGGCGCACCGTCATCAGGTTTGGGAGCGCGCGCATGTGCGCGAGATGCTCGATCGGTTGATGCGTGGGCCCGTCTTCGCCCAAAAAGACCGAATCGTGCGTGAAGACGTAATAGCAGCGCACCTTGTTGATGGCCGCCAGGCGCACCGAGCCCTTCATGTAGTCCAAGAAGTTCAAAAAGGTCGCGCCGAACGGCAGCAGGCCGCCGTGCAGCGCGATGCCGTTGTTGATGCCGCCCATCGCGTGCTCGCGCACGCCGTAATGAATGTTGCGCCCGCCGTAATTATCGGGTTGAAAATCGCCTTGATCTTTGAGGTAGGTTTTCGTCGAGGGATCCAGATCGGCCGAACCGCCGACGAGTTCGGGCACGGCCGCGGCAATCGCGTTCATCACCATGCCGCCGGCCTCGCGGGTGGCGATGTCGTCGCCGTTGTCTTTGCGTATCGTAGGCCAAGGGACGTTCGACGGCGGCCGGTTTGCCAGCGTGCGATCCAACTGCGCGGCGAGCTGTCCGTTCTCGCCTTTCCATTCATCGAACGCGCGCTGCCAGCGGGTCTGCAGTTGCGCTCCGCGCTCGATGAACGACCGATAAAACGCGAGCACGTCGTCCGGGACGTAGAAATCCGGCTCCACCGGCCATCCGAGGTTTTCTTTGGTGGCCTTGACGTCGTCGGGCCCGAGCGGTTCCCCGTGCGCTTTGAATGAGTCCTGTTTGGGCGAGCCGTAGCCGATGTGGCTGCGAATTGCGATGAACGACGGTCTACCGGTCTGGCTTTTTGCATCCGCGATGGCGCGGTCGATCGTTTCCACGTCGTTGCCGCGATCGACGTCGATGAACTGCACGTGCCAGCCGTACGCCTCAAAACGCGCCACGACGTCTTCGGTAAAGGTCACTTCGGTTTTTGCCGCGAGAGAAATCTTGTTGTCGTCGTACAGCGCGATCAGTTTGCCCAGTTGCAGGTGGCCGGCCATCGAAGCGGCTTCGGACGCGATGCCTTCCATCATGTCGCCGTCGCTGCACATGACGTAGGTGAAGTGGTCGATGATGGTTTGATCGCGGTTGTACGTTTGCGCCAAGTGCGCCTGCGCAATGGCAAAGCCTACTGCATTGGCGAATCCTTGGCCCAGCGGTCCGGTCGTTACCTCGACACCGGGCGTGTGATGCGCCTCGGGATGCCCGGGCGTCTTGCTGCCGAGCTGGCGGAAGTTTTTGAGATCGTCCAGCGTGAGATCGTAACCGGTCAAATAGAGCAGCGAGTACAGCAGCATCGAAGCGTGTCCGGCGCTCAGAATGAAACGGTCGCGCCCCAGCCACGCCGGGTCCTTGGGGTTAAAGCGCAGGTGTTTGGTCCACAACGTGTACGCTGCCGCAGCCGCGCCCAGAGGCATGCCGGGATGCCCGGACTTGGCCTTCTGAACTGCGTCAACCGAAAGAAAGCGAATCGCGTTGATACGTTGCTCGTCCTCGCGCGTGTTCGGCACGGCCACTCCTTTAAAAGCGTGAGCGCTCGCCCCATGAGGCGGGTTCCTCCATTGTACCCATTACTCGCGGGCGGATGCTCGGTTGCCGCGCGAAGGCGCGGACCGCGTTCGTCCAAAAAGCAGCCGACCATGGATGCCGGGCAACTGCAGCGCGAGATCGAGGCGCTTGCCGACCGTCCCGAAGAGATACGGGGACGCGCCGGGCGCGCGATCGACGAAGCGATCGCTGCGCTGGACCAAGGGCGTTTGCGCGTATGCGAGCCCGCCGGCGATATTTGGGTGACGCATCCCTGGATCAAGCAGGCGATTCTGATGTACTTCGCGCGATGCGAGACGCGGCGCATGGGCGATTCGAGCGGTATCGCGTTTTACGACAAAATTCCAACCAAGACCAACTATGCCGAATCCGGAGCGCGCTGCGTGCCGCCCGGAGTCGCGCGGTACGGCAGCTTCCTGGGACGCGGCGTCATCCTCATGCCGGGCTATGTCAACATCGGCGCGTATGTCGACGACAACAGCATGGTCGATACGTGGGCCACCGTCGGTTCGTGTGCGCAGATTGGAAAGAACGTGCATCTTTCCGGCGGCGTCGGCATCGGCGGGGTGTTGGAACCGGTGCAAGCGCAGCCGGTGATAGTGGAAGACGGGGCGTTCATCGGATCGCGCTGCGTGGTAGTCGAAGGCGTGCGCGTAGGACGAGAGGCGGTTCTCGGTGCGGGCGTCGTGCTGACCGCAGCCACCTCGATCGTCGACGTGCGCGGCCACGCGCCGGTCATCTTGAAGGGACGCGTACCCGAGCGCTGCGTGATGATTCCCGGCACGATGCCGAAGGCGTTTTCAGCCGGTACGTACGGCGTTCCATGCGCGCTCATCGTCGGAACGCGCAGCGAATCGACGGATCGCAAAACGTCGCTCAATGCCGCTCTACGCGAGCATCAGATCGCAGTATGAACCCGGTTCTTTCCAACATTTCAGGTTCCCTGATTCGCGAGATCGCGGCCAAACGCAAAGAGCGTTCCATCGATCTTGGTCTGGGCGAACCGTCGCTCATGCCCAATCACGAGCACCTCCAAGCCGGGATGCGATACGTTTACGAACGAGGGCTACGGTACACCGTCAACGCGGGCGATCCGAAGCTGCGCAGCGCGATTGCGCGGCATTACCGGTATCCGAATCTGGACGGCGCGGACAACGTCTGCATAACCACAGGTTCCCAGGAGGCCACGTACGCGGTCATCAAGACCGTGCTGGATCCGGCCAAAGACGAATTGCTGGTCGTCGAACCCGCATTTCCATCGTACGCGAAGATGGCGACGCTCGAAAGCGTGCGCGTGCGCAGCGTGGCGATGGATGAAGCGCAGGATTTCGCGTTCGACGCCGAGAGGATCGCGCACGCGGTGACGCCCGCAACGCGCATGATCGCAATCTGTTCGCCGTGCAACCCATCCGCCCGCGTCGTCGACCGCGAGGCGGCCCTTGCGCTGGGCGAGGCGCTGCTGCAGCGCGGCGGTGAGCCGGTGTGGGTGCTGCACGACGAGATCTATCGCGAACAGACGTTCATCGAGCGCGCGGGACATTTCGCCGAGCACTACCCCTACACGATCGTCACGAACAGCGTGAGCAAGAGCAATGCGCTGACTGGACTGCGCTTGGGCTGGGCGATCACGCCCGGGCAAATCGCCCCGTCGCTGGTCAAAGTCCACGCATGGCTGACGTCGTGTGCCGACACGTTCGCACAGCAAGTCGCGTTGCACATTTTCACCACGCCGGGAGCGCTGCAGGAGCACGCCGCGTGGTACGCGCGCAAGCGGCAACAAATGCTCGACGTGCTGCAGCGCAGCGGGCTGCGGTACATCGTTCCTGAGGGAAGCTTCTACGCTTGCGTGCGGCTGCCGGACGGCGTCGAATCGCTGGAGGCGGCGCACGTCCTGGCCGACCGGTACGACGTCATCGCGATTCCCGGCGTCGCGTTCGGCGGGTGCTTTGCGAACTGGCTGCGACTGACGTGGGTGTCTTCGACGCAGAGCATCGCCGAAGGCGTTTCGAGGATTGAGGAATTTGCGGCTTCGCTTGCGCGGTAGAAAGAACGGGAATCTCTACGTAACCGCTGCCTTTTCTGCGTTACTCTGAAGCCGGCGAAGAAACTGCGCCGTTTTCCGGCCCCACCCACACCGTTTGAATGTTCGCAAACTCGTGGATGCCGAACATCGAAAGTTCGCGTCCGTAGCCGCTGCGTTTGACTCCTCCGAACGGCAAGCGCGGATCGCTCGCGACCATGCCGTTGATGAACACCATCCCCGATTCGAGCAGGCCGGCAAGGCGCTGCGCGCGCTCCACGCTGCGCGTCCACACGTTTGCGCCCAATCCGAACGTCGAATTGTTGGCTAGGTCCAAAGCATGCTCTTCATCCTCGGCGCGAATCACCGCGGCGGCAGGCCCGAAGGTTTCTTCTTGGAACATCGCGGCGGTCGGGCCCACGTCCGCAACGACCGTGGGCGCGAAGAAGTACCCTGCGCCCTCGACGGCATGCCCGCCCGCGGTGATGCGGCCGCCGTCCACGACGGTTTGCGTGATTTGCGCAGCTAAAACTTCGCGCAGATCCTGCCGGGCGCACGGGCCGATTTGCGTATGCTCGTCCATCGGATCGCCCAGACGTTGTTCCGCCGCAGCTTCTGAAAAGCGGCGCACGAATCGATCGTAGACGGCATCTTCGACGATGAAGCGTTTTGCCGCAATGCAGCTCTGCCCGTTGTTCTGAAAGCGCGCCTTGACCGCGCATTCGACTGCGGTTTCCAGATCGGCATCGGCCAGCACGAGGAACGGATCCGATCCGCCCAACTCGAGCACGCATTTTTTAAGCGCGTTGCCGGCGGCTGAAGCGACCGCCATGCCGGCGCGCTCGCTACCCGTCAGCGTCACCGCAGCGATGCGCGGATCGGCGATGAGCGCGTCCGCGTCGTCGTGGCCGATGAGCAGCGTACGGAACAGGCCTTCGGATGCGCCGGCCTGCTCGAACAGGCTCTCGATCTGCAGCGCGCAGCGTGTCGTGCCGTCCGCGTGCTTGAGAACGATCGCATTGCCGGCCATCAGCGCGGGCGCCGCCGCCCGGAACACTTGCCAGTACGGAAAATTCCACGGCATGATCGCAAATATGACGCCGAGTGGGCGGAACGCGATCGAGCTGCGCGCAGCATTGGTCTGCACCGGGCGATCGGCAAGATATTCCCCCGCATGCTGCGCGAAATGCTCGCATGCCCAGACGCACTTGTCGATTTCGGCGCGCGCCTGCACGATGGGCTTGCCCATTTCCGCCACCGCTGTTTGCGCAAGCCGATCGCGGTTGGTACGCAGCGCGTTTGCCAAGTCGCTCAGCAGGGTCGCACGTTCGGAAAAACTCTGCCTGCGGCGGCGCGCGAAGGCGGTTCTCGCTCGTTCCAAATGCTCGTCGACCTGCTCGCGCGTCATGTAGGTAAAGCGCTCGAGCTCACCGCCGGTCGCGGGGTTTATCGTGACGATGTCGCTCACAGCGCACCGGAAGCCCACGGGCCCGGCGGTCCGGCAAAGACTTGGATGAGGCGGTCGGGCTGCAGGTACTCTTTGGCCACGCGCTGCACGTCGGCAGGCGTTATTCCGGCGTACCGGCCGGACAGCGTGCCGTAGTAATTCAACGGTAAGTGATTTTGAGCGATAGCCAGCAGCTCGTCCAACTGGCCGCCGGCCGATCCTTCGTTCAGGAGCGCCTGGGAAAACAGCCGGACTTTCGCTTCGGCTAACTCGTCCGCGCTCACGGGCTGCGTTCGCAGCAGCTCCAGTTGCTGGCGGACGATGGCGATAGCCGCCGCAACGTTCTGCGGGGAAGCTTCCAGCTGCACTTCGAGGTCGCCGCGATCTTTATCGCTCTTGACTACGCTGTCCACGCTGTATACCAGGCCGCGTTTTTGCCGCAGCTCCTGCCAGAGGCGCGATTCGAAGTAGCCCGAGCCGCCCAGGATCTCGCTGAGTAAGTTGAACGCGTCGAAGTCGCGGCTGCTGCGCGCGACCGCGGGCTGTCCGAGTTGGATGAAGACCTGATTCGCATCCGTTGAAACGTACGCGTGCCCGGGATGCGCGGGAGGCAACTGCGGTTGCGCTACCGAGGGCGTTGGACCTTGGCTGCGCCAGGAGCCGAACGCGGCTTCAACCGCGCGCAGCGCGCGCTCGGGCGTGACGTCGCCGACGATGGCTATTGTAGTAAGGTCCGGGCGCCAATAGCGATTCGTGTATTCGATCAAGTCGTCGCGCGTGATCGACGACACCGACTCCTGTGAGGGATAGCGCAAAGCCGGATCGTCGGCGGGGAGCAGGCGCTGAAGATACACGCGATCGACCATGCGGCCCGAGATGCTCTCTTCGCTGGCGATACTGTTGGCGATTTGCGATCGCTGCAGCGATAGCCAGCGGTCCGGAAACGTCGGATGCTCTTCGCCGTCGGCCAGCAGCGAGAGCATCGTTTCGAAGTCCTGTGCGAATCCGTGCGCGTCGAATTGTTGTCCTACGTCGATCGATGCTCCGATGTCGTCGGCGATTTTGCGCAACTGCGTAAAGTCGTAATGCTCGCTGCCGAACCCGGCCAGCGAAGACGCCAGACGCACTAATCCTTCCTTGCCGGGCGGAACGAAAGCGGGCGACGAGGCGATGCTGCCGCCGACGTACACCGTCGGACGATCGACCTTGCGCTGCACGATGATGCGCAGCCCGTTGGGCAAGGTGAACGCAACCGGCGCCAGTTTGCTGCGGGCGGTCGTGGGCTTGCGCAATTGGGCGCGAATATCGGCCGGCTCGACGATCGGTCCGTTGGGCACGCGGCCGCTGAAGTTGTCCTCGGCGGCAGCCGTGCTTTTCTGCGAGGACGATGCCGACGGCTTGTCGTTGGGGGTCAAGTGTCCGACGACGTTGGGTTTTGCCAGATACGTGCGCGCGGCGCGCAGCAAGTCTTGCGGCGTGAGCGATGCCAGCCGCCGGTCTTCATCGCGATCGCGCTCCCGGACGATCCCGTACGTGTAACCCACCAAATCCCCGTATCCGCCGATCGAATCGGCATCGTAAGCGCGCTCGGCAAGCGTTGCTCTCTTGGCGGCGGCGGCCAAATCGGGATCGAACCCGTCCTTGAGCTCGCGGTCCATCGTAGATTGAAAGATCTGCTGCGCCTGCACTCCCGTGTGCCCGGGATTGAGAACGATGAAGACGTGCATGAGACCGCCGCGCAGCTGCGTATCGGCGTTGGCTTCCACCGCGAGCGCGACGTTGCTCTCGACCAAAGCATGATAGAAAGGCCCGCGCTGGTTGGGAATGAGCGAGGACAGCGTGCTGATGGCCGGCTCGCCCGGTTCGGTGTCGCCGGGGACCGCATAAGCGAGATCCAGCACTTCAAACGGAAAGGGAAATTCTGCATCGACCACTTTTCCGGTAGCCGCTTTGGGATGCACGAATGCGTGTGCCGGAAGCTGCCGTTTGTGAATCGAGCCGAAATCGCGGCGCGCCAGCGCGAACACCGCCGCATGTTCGACGTCGCCGGCGACGACGAGAGCGGCGTTGTTGGGCGCATACCAGCGGTCGTAGTACGCGCGCAGGTCGGCCACGGTCGCATTTGCAACGTCCGCGCGCCGCCCCATGGGCGTGCGTCCCGACGGCGAATCCGGATACGCGGCGGCGCGCACGCGCGAGAGCAGGTTGAAGAACGGCGAACTCTCGTCGCCGTCGATTTCATTCAACACTGCGCGCCGCTCCACGGCCCACCCCGACGCGAGCAGCGACAGATGCTGCATGCGATCGGCTTCGATCTGCAGCGCGATCCCGACGCGGTCCGCCGGCATATCGAACAAAAAGTTGGTATAGTCGTAGTCGGTTTGCCCGTTCATTTGCGCGCCCAGACGCGCAACGATGTCGTCCAGACCGCCGGCCGAAATTTCGCTGGTTCCGCGGAACATCATGTGCTCCAACGCGTGCGCCAGTCCGGTTTTTCCCGGCAGCTCGTAGAGCGATCCGAAGCGGTACCACACGGATGTGTGAACGACCGGAGCGGAGTGGTTTTCCACTACGATGACCTGCAGGCCGTTGGGAAGACGCGTTTGGTATACGCCGCGATCTCCCACGCCTGCGCCGGCGGCCGTTTGGGCGCCGCCCGCGCCTGGAGGCGCGCACAGTACGAGCCAGACGAGGACAAAGAGAAAGAATCGATTCACGACGTCTCCGGACTAAGGCCCAAGTAATACGATGCCGACGCTTCGACGGCGGCGTACGGTATACACCCAACCAGTTCCGAACGCACCAGCGCAACGCCCGCTTGGGCTGCCATTTCGCGAATCAGTTCGACGATCCGGTAGAGCGGAGTGGCGCGGTAGTCCGTCACGTTGAGCGAAACTTGAACCAACTGCGGGCCCAGGCGCAGCCCCAGCGCTTTGAGCGTACGCAGGCCGCCGTCGCGTTCGCGCAGCGCGCGCGCGATTGCTTTTGCCAGTGAAAGATCGCCGGTGTCCAGCTCGACGTTGAAAGCAATCAATACGTCGCGCGCACCGACGGCGATGGCACCCGCGCTTGCGTGCTTGGCAACGTCGCCGAAGTCCGGCCGCCAATCCGGAAGCAAAAACCGCGCATCCAGTCCCTCGAACTGTCCCTGCCGCACCCGCGCGAGATCGCGGCGAAGCGGCGTCGCGGCCGCTTCTGCGTATAAAAACGACGGAACGCGAAGGCGATCCCAGATGGCGGCCCCAACTTCGCGTGCCAAGCGGACG
Organism: Vulcanimicrobiota bacterium; assembly: GCA_963777315.1. Lineage (GTDB taxonomy): Bacteria > Vulcanimicrobiota > Vulcanimicrobiia > Vulcanimicrobiales > Vulcanimicrobiaceae > CAVYEM01. The sequence goes on along the minus strand of CAVZQC010000001.1, from coordinate 28,075 downwards.
GCATCGCTCATCGACGCCTGCCGCAGCGGAACGAACGGCAAAACGTCCAGCGCTCCCATGCGCGGATGCACGCCGGAATGCGCGCGCAAATCGATCCGCTGCACGCTGACCGCAGCCAGCTCCACCGCCGCGTCGCGCAGCGACTCGTAGCTGCCCGCGATGGTGAGGACGCTGCGGTTATGCACCGGGTCGCTGGTGCGATGCAGCACGCGAGCGCCGGCATCGCTCACCGCCGCAATGCATGCCTGGACGATCGACGGGTCCCGCCCCTCGGAGATGTTCGGAACCGACTCGAACAGCACTACACCGGCGCCGGGTTCAAGCCGACAGCGCGCGATCCAGCGCTTGCGCGACGTCGGCGCAGTTTTCCGGGGTGTACAGCGTGCGATAACCGAGTTTGTTCGCCTCGGCGATTCTGCGCGCCGCTCCGTTGACGGCACGCACTTCTCCCGAAAGCCCGAGCTCGCCGAAAGCCGCGGAGCCGGCGGCCATTGCACGGTTGCGGAACGACGATGCAATCGCCAGCGCGATGCCGAGATCGGCGGCCGGTTCGTTTACGCGCAAACCGCCCGCGACCGAGGCGTAGATGTCGTGCGCGCCGATCTGCAAACCGGCGCGCCGTTCGAGCACGGCGATGATCATTGCCAGGCGCGGCTGGTCGATGTTGTTGGCCAACCGGCGCGGCGTGCCGTACGCGGTTTCTCCGACCAGCGCCTGCACTTCCAGCAGCACCGGACGCGATCCGACTATGCCGGCCACCACGCACGATCCGCTCGGGCGGTCGTGGCGTCGCGACAAGAACAGTTCCGACGGATTGGCGACCTCGTGCAAACCGTCGGCGCGCATGGTGAAAACGCAAATCTCGTCGACGCTTCCGAAGCGGTTCTTATAGGCGCGAACGATGCGGTAATCGGCGCCGGCTTCGCCTTCGAAATACAGCACGGTATCGACCAAGTGCTCGAGCAGGCGCGGCCCCGCAATAGTGCCTTCCTTAGTGACGTGACCGACGATGAAGGTCGCGCATCCCGTACGCTTGGCAAACTCCATCAGTGCCTGCGTGCAGTCGCGGATCTGCGTAACGCTGCCGGCGTACGACTCCGATTCGGGCAGCCACACGGTTTGAATCGAATCGACGACGAGCGTTCGCGGAGCTCGCTTTTCGACTTCGTCGAGAACGGCACGCAAATTGGTTTCGGCAAACACCAGGACGTCGTCGACGCCGCCCGGCCCGGATTGGCTAAAGATGCGCTGCGCGCGCAGCTTTACTTGTGCCGCAGACTCCTCGCCGCAGACGTATATCACGGAGCCTGCGCGCCCGAGCAACCCCGCGATCTGCAGCAGCAGCGTCGATTTGCCGGCTCCGGGAGGGCCGCCGACCAGCGTCAAACTGCCCGGCACGATTCCGCCGCCCATGACCGAGTCGAATTCCGAAAGGCCGGTGCGCGTGCGAGATAATTGTTCTTGGTCGACGTGGCGCAGGGCAATGGGTCCGCTTTGCGCTCGCAGCGGCACGGCCGCGGCATTTTTTGCGGGCGCGATGCGCATCGGACGCTGGTCGAAGGAATTCCATGCTTCGCATTGCGGGCAGCGTCCCAGCCAGCGCGGCGATTCGAAACCGCACGCCGAGCAAAAATAGACCGACCGCGCTTTAGCCACGGCGGCAGACCGCCGCAGCAACGATGAAAGAGGCCAAAAACGGGATGCGGCAGGCGTGCGGAGATTTCTTCACGGGCCGCTAGTATTGGCGGGAACGTGCAGCGAAGGCCTCTGCCGGACGACCGCCTAATGCGGCGGCGTGCCCCCGCGACTTCAAATTGCCATCGACGGGCCGGCCGCCTCCGGTAAAACCACCGCTGCGCGGCTTTTGGCCGATCGATTGGGGGTGCTGTATCTCGATACGGGCGCGATGTATCGGGCCTTGGCGTATTTAGCCTTGAGCACCCAGACGGATCTCGACAATGAGAACGCACTTGTACGCCTGTGCGAGCAGCATCGTATCCGCGTCGTGCTGGATCGGCAAGCGCCGCTCGGTTTTGCGATTTTCGCCGGCGGGACGGCGCTCACGCACGTAGAGCTGGAATCGCCGCAAGTGACCGCGGTGGTGTCGACGATAGCAGCGCACGCGCGCGTGCGCCAGGCAATGGTCGGCAAACAGCGCCTCGTTGCCGCCGAAGGTTCCGTCGTCATGGCGGGCCGGGACATCGGTACGGTAGTGATGCCGGATGCCGCGTACAAAATATTTCTTACGGCCTCCGTTGAAGCACGGGTGTGCCGGCGGCGCAATCAGCTCGAAGCCGCGGGCGTCGACGTGGGCCTGCACGAGCTGACCACTGAAATCGAGGAACGCGATCGCCTGGATACCGGCCGCAAAGTCTCGCCGCTTCGCAGAGCCCCCGACGCGCACGTGATCGATTCAAGCGACTTGAGCGTGGCGCAAGTGGTTGAAGAGATCTGCCGAATCGTGCAAGCAGCGGTGTGAACGCGCTGCTGTACGACACCGCCAAAAATGCGTTTTGGGCCGCCTTCAGCACCGTATGGCGCATGCGGGTTCACGGCGCGGCAAACGTGCCGAGCGAAGGGCCCGCGATCATCGCTTGCAATCACGTTTCGTATTTGGATCCGCCGGTGCTGGGTGCAGCCTGTCCGCGGCGCATTTCGTACATGGCCAAAGCGCAGCTGTTCCGCATTCCGGTTCTGGGCGCAGCCATCCACGCGGTCGGCGCGTATCCGGTCGATCGCGAAGGCTCGGCGGCGGCGGCGATCAAACGGTCCGTCGGCGTTTTACGCGGGGGCGGCGTCATCGGAATATTTCCGGAAGGCACGCGCAATGCCCAAGGCGTGGCGCCCGTGCGCGAAGGCGTTGCGCTGCTGGCGTCTTTGGGGAATGCCCCCGTGGTACCCGCGTGCCTGGTGGGGACGAGCGCTGCCGTGCGGTTGGCGGCATTTCGGGTCGCCTTCGGACCTGCACTGCATCTGCACTCCCAAGGAAAAGCCACCCGCGCCGAGATGGCGAATTTCACCGACGAGGTCATGCGGGCAATTCGCTCGCTGGCGAGCAGTCTTGGGCGAGCATAGCGAGCGTTTCGAAGCACATCTCGAAGAGGTAGTTCGTGAATATCGGGGTTCCAAAGAACTGGCCGATATGCTGTTCTACCACTTCGGATTCGATAAGCATGGGCCGGCCCGCCGCGGAAAACGCCTGCGTCCGAGTTTGCTTTTACGCGTCGTCCAAGCCGAGGGCGGCGACGTCGGCGATGCATTGGACGCAGCTGCAGCAGTCGAGATCCTGCATAATTACTCGCTCGTTCATGACGACATCGAGGACAGCGACGAGCTGCGGCACGGACGGCGCACGCTGTGGTCGGTGTACGGGATCCCGCAGGCGCTCAACGCCGGCGACGCATTATGCGCCATCAGCTTTCTGGTGCTGATGAAGGCGCGCGGGCGGCACCGCGAGGAGCGCGTGCTGCACATGGTTCGGGCGCTGCACGAGGCGCACGCAACCATGTGCGACGGTCAGTCGCTCGATCTTTCATTCGAGCGCGCGGCCGCCGTGAACTCGGGCGAATACCAGGCGATGATCGCCGCGAAAACCGCGGCGCTGTTCGGAGCTTCGTCGGAACTGGGAGCGCTCTGCGCGCCGTGCAGCGACGAGCTGGCGCTGCAGTACCGGCGGCTTGGCCGCGCGTACGGGCTGGCGTTTCAAATTCGCGACGACATGCTGGGGGTGTGGGGTTCGGTCAATGCGACCGGCAAGGTGCGCGGCAACGACATCGCCCGGCGTAAGTGGACCTTTCCGGTCGTTTGGGCTTTGGACCAGCCGCCTTCTTCGGCGCGCGAGACGATCGCGTCGGCATACGCGCGCGGTCAGGCCCTCGATCCGGCCACTGTAACGGATGTGATCGAAGCGCTGGAAGCGCTGGGCGCCAAAGAGGCCGCCTATGCGGCCGTCGCCGAACATTTGGCGGTCGTCGAAGGCCACCACGTGGCTAGCATTCGCGATTTCTTACTGAGCTCGTTGCAGCTGGCGTCTTCCTAAAGGCGGACGCCGTGGGGGAGCATTTGAGTACATCGAAGGCGCAACTGCGCAGCGGCGTGGGCACGCAAGAACGCTCGGCCTCAGCGACGCTGTGGCTGTGGCTGCTGCTGGCCGCCGGTTTGGCGCTGCGTCTGCCGTTCATGGGCAACGAGGGTTTTCGCAACGACGTCAGTTCATTCGAAGCCTGGGCCATCACGCTTGCTGCGCACCCGTTCGCGCAATTCTACAGCTCGACGTCGTTTGCGGATTACCCGCCCGGATATTTTTACGTTTTATGGATAGTCGGGCATCTGTACGGCCTGCTTTCGCCGCACGGCAACTACGACGTTCTCAAGTACCTCGTGAAGCTGCCGGCAGTCGTGATGGATTTGGTCGATGCGGGACTGCTGTACGCAGTGGCGCGCCGCTTCGTCGGCGAGCGTTGGGCACTGGGCGTGGCGGCAGTGTTCGTGCTCAACCCGGCGGTGATTTTCATCTCGGCCGCATGGGGGCAAGTCGATTCGATTTCCGCGGGCCTTGCGCTGCTGGCGGTGTATTTGCTGCTGCGCAGCGACGACGCCGATTCCATCGCAGGGGCGATGGCGCAGATCGTTCCCGCGTGGCTCGCGCTGTCGTATTCGCTGCTGATCAAGCCGCAGGCCGCGATACTCATCCCGCTGTTTGTGGTCTTCGCGTTCGTTTCGCCCGCGCGCCGCACGATGCGGCTGACGGCCACCGGCGTGGGGATCGTCGCTGCGGCCGCCTTGGCGCTGGTGCTCACGCTGCCGTTTCATCCGACGCCTAACCCCGTCGACGCATTCTCTTGGCTGTATCAGAAGTACAGTTTCGGCAAGGACGTCTACGCCTATAGTTCGGTCAACGCGTTCAACCTGTGGTCGGTCATTCATCCGTTCTGGCTGCCCGACTCGCAGCAAATCGGCCCGTGGCCGCAATACTTCTGGGGAGTCCTGCTGGTCGCCGCGGCCACGGTGCTCACGCTGGTGCGCTACGCGCAGAGCCGCACGCAGCAAGCCTTCATCGAATCGGCCGCGTTGCTGACGCTGGCGTTCTATATGCTCTCTACCCGCATGCACGAAAGATACATTTATGACGGCATGCTGTTCACGATGGCGGCGATACCCTTCGCGATGCGGTATCTGTGGACGTCGGTCGTGTTTTCGATCACCCTATTCGTCAATTTGCTGTACTCGCTCACGTACCTGAGCGTCGTGACCAACCATACGCCGGGCGTCAACGCGATGGACATGTGGCCGGCAATCACGCATCCGCTTTCGCTGATCAACGTAGCGGCTTTTTTCTACTTGGGATACGTGTTCTTGGGCCAAGGCGCCGACGAAACGAGCGTGGCGCCGCAGGCGGCGCAGGCGCGGTCCGCGCCGGAGCTGCCCGTCAATCTGCGAGCCCGGTCGTGGTTCGATCCGCGCGAAGGCTTGGGATCGATGATTTGGCCGCTGGATTACGTGCTGGCCGGCTTGTTCGCAATCGTCTCGTTCGTCGTTTCGTACGTCAACTATTGGCTGCCGACCGAAAAGATTTTCGACGAGATCTATTTCGCTCGAGCGGCCGAAGAGTACCTGACCAACAAATACATCTACGAAAACACGCACCCGCCGCTGACCAAGCTGATCATCACGTTGTCCACGATGCTGTTCGGAGGCATGCACGGCGGCGACAATTCGCACGGCTGGCGTTTTTTGGACGTACTGTTCGGCGCGATCGTCATCGTGGTGCTGTACGCATTTGCCAAACGTCTGACCCGTTCGACGCTGTTCGCGTCGTTTGCAGCCGTGATGTTCACCGCGGACGGCATGCATTTCGTGCAATCGCGGATCGCGACGCCTGAAGGCATCGTAGTGGTATTCTCGCTGGGAACGCTGTATGCGTTCTACCGGTACTGGATAGCCTCGCAGTCCACGGTTCGCCGGTACGAACCCGGCACGGTCGCGCGCGCGGCTGTCTCGCTGTGCGGCGCGCTGATTCTGGGGTTCATCTGCGGCGCCGTCACGAATAGCCTGGGGGGCGGGTCGCGCGCCGGCTTTGTCGTCTGTGGACTGTACTTTTCGTGCGGCTGGTATCTGGTGATGCGGCTGTGGCTCCTCCCGCGCTTTATACGCGCCGCCGGCAGCTTCGCGAGTTATCCCGAGGGTGCGCAACTGTCTATCGCGGGCGGCAATACAAACCTCACGACCCCGGATGGGCGGCCGGTGAAGAAAGATTTGAAGGTCGCCGACGAGCAAGCGTCCATAACGTACAAGCGCGACGGCTCGGTCGTGTATGCCACGCCGGTAGGGTCGGCCAGGTATACGCCCGGACGCGTGACGGACGACGAAGGCGAAATCGAGCAGGGCCGTCATGCGACCGGATGGCTCGTGACGTTTACGGTGCTGCTGGGCGCGCTCGTGGCGAGCAAATGGTACGGCGTGATGGCGTACGGCGTGTCGTTTATCGTGATCGCCGCGGTGTGGCTGCAACGGTATTGGCGGGAAGGCAAAACCAAGCGATGGGGCAACCCGTTCGGCTTTCGTTTGGACGTAGCGCTCGCGGCGATCGTCTTCATCAGCATGTCGGTGTATATCTGCGCGTGGATTCCCGAACTCGTGCGTCACGTAACGCCGCCCGGAGACACGGGCGCTGCGAACGTGAGCGAACTGGTGTACCGCCAATACACGATGTTCGAGTACCATGACACGCTCAAAGCGACGCACCCGTACGCTTCAAAGTGGTGGTCGTGGCCGCTGGACCTGCGGCCGATCGCCTATTACTGGAACGACTCGCGCAGCGGTCTGGCGGCGAGCAACTCCAACGCATGCTGCGTTTCGGAGATCATTTCTTTGCCCAATCCGCTGATCTTGTGGCTAGGTTTGTTCTGCGTGCCGTGCGTGGCGTTTTTAGCTTGGCGCGAAAAGAACAAAGGCTACGCGCTGCTGGTCGTCGCGTACGTTCTACAGTGGGCGCCATGGGCGCTTTCGCCGAGGCTGGCGTGGATCTACCACTTCTACGTGGACGTTCCGATCGTCGTGCTCTGCAACGTCATCGTGCTGCAGCGCATCTGGAACCGGCCGGCGGAAAATCCCGAGCAACGATTGTTTGCACGCGCCGGCGTCTATGCATACGTGACGGCCGTGGTACTGGCGTTCATTTGGTTCTATCCGATACTGGCCGGCGTTCCGATTCCGTGGAACGATTGGCACGCCCGCATGTGGCTGGGCAACCACTGGGTATAAAGGAAGCAAGCTATGTCCGGTCATTCCAAGTGGCACAACATTCGGCTGCGCAAAGGCAAAGTCGACGCACAGCGCGGCGCTCTTTTTACCAAGCTGAGTAAAGAGATCATCCTTGCCGCGAAATCCGGTTCGCCCGATCCCGAGGCGAACTATCGTTTGAAGATGGCCGTCGAAAAGGCGCGCGAAAACAATATGCCGCAGGACAACATCAAACGCGCGGTTGCCCGCGGCTCCGGCGACTCGGAGCGCGACATCGAGGAGATCCGCTACGAGGGTTACGGGCCGCACGGATTGGCGGTGGTGGTCGATGCGGCAACCGACAACCGCAACCGCACCGCCGGCGAACTGCGCTTCCTGTTTACAAAAAACGGCGGCAACCTGGGCGAAAGCGGAAGCGTTGCCTGGATGTTCGACGGGGTAGGCATGCTGGTCGTCGATCCCGCCGGCCGATCGGAAGACGCAATGACCGAAGCGGCGCTGGTCGACGGCGTCGTCGACGTGGACTTCGGGCAGCCCACCGACGTCTACACCGAACCTGCCGCTCTTGCGAAAGTGCGCGAGGCCCTGCGCGCCTCCGGCGTGAAGATTTCGGATCTGTATCTGGGGGCGCGCGCAAAGCAGAAGCTGACGCTGCAAGGCGAGGATCTCACCGCTGCCCTCAACTTCTTAGAGACGCTCGAAGACCACGAAGACGTTCAGCGCGTTTTTTCAAACCTCGAAGTGAGCGAAGCGGCGCTCGAGGCGCTGGTTTGACGGACCTTGCGCGGTACGTGCCGCGCGATTGGGTGTTCCCGATCGTCTTTGCCGCTTTCGTCGGCGTGATCGTTTGGTTCGGACATTCGATTCAAGAGTTCTTGCTGCCCGGCCCCAACACGCTCACGGTGCCTTCGTTCATCGGCATGACGCAGCCGGACGCCGTGAACGACATCGTGCGCATGAAGCTCAAATCGTCGATAGCAGGACACGCGCCGAGCACCCAATATCCCAAAGGCGTGGTGATGAATCAGGAGCCGCAAGCGGGAATGCACGTGCGAGCCGGCCGGCAAATTTCGCTGGTGGTCAGCGACGGAGTCCAGACGATACTCATGCCGGACGTACGCTATCAATCGCTGCGCGATGCCAAGCTGGACCTCTCGCACGCGCGCTTGGAATTGTCCAAGACGACCTACGCGCGCAGCGACGACATTCCGCCCGATCACGTTATTTCGCAGAGCCCCGATCCGTCGGTAAGCGTTACGGAAGGCACGCCAGTTTCGCTGCTCGTGAGCAAAGGGGGAATCACGTCGATCAAAGTTCCCGGCTTTAGCGGAATGAGCATCGACGAGGCGCGCAGTCTGGCGGCGCAAGAGCATATCAAGTTCGGCCAAATCGTATGGACGCCCCTGGGCCCGAACGGGCCGCCTCACGGACAGGTCGTGCGCCAGACTCCTTCCGCGGGCCAAACGATCGGCCCGTACGACGTCGTGTCGCTGGACGTGAGCGCGGGCCCGCACGAATCGGGACGCATCATTCACCAAACGCACGTCCTTGCCGCCGTGCCGCCTGCCGAGGCTGGGCAGAACCAGCCGCTGCGGGTTCGTTTTTCGGTCAGCGACGAAACGGGCCGTTACGATTTGTTCGTGGGGTACGCGCAACCGGGACAGAAGTTCGACTTCAACGTCACCACGATCGGCACGTCCGCGATCTACTTTTTCGTCAACGACACGCTGCTGGGTGAAACTAAAGTCGGACAGGAGCCGAAAAATGCGTACGGCACGAGCGGGGCGCAGCAAAACGCCGGCGGTGCGAAAGTCACGCCATGACGGCGAAAATCGCCCCGTCCATTCTTTCGGCCGATTTCGCGTGCATAAAGGACGAGGTCGCGGCCGTCGAACGCAACGGCGCCTCGTACGTTCACCTTGACGTAATGGACGGGCGGTTCGTTCCCAATATCACCTGGGGACCCAAGATCGTTGCGGACCTGCGCAAGCATACGGCGCTGCCTCTGGACTGCCATTTGATGATCGTCGAACCGGAAAGATATGTCGACCGGTTTCGCAGTGCAGGCGCAGACATCATCACGTTTCACTTGGAAGCTACCGCGCACGCGCAGCGTCTGCTCTCGCACATCAGGTCGCTGGGAGCCAAAGCCGGCATTTCGATCTGCCCGCAGACGCCGGTGGCAATGCTGGCCGACCTGCTCGACGACATCGATCTGATTCTGGTTATGAGCGTGAACCCGGGTTTCGGCGGACAAACGTTCATCCCGCGGTCGATCGAGAAAATCCGCCAAGCTCGCGCGCTCGTCGAGCGCGCCGGCACGCGATGCGACATCGAAGTCGACGGCGGCATTACGCTGCGCAACGCCCGCAGCGTGGCGCAGGCCGGCGCCGACGTGCTGGTCTGCGGTTCGGCGATCTTCGATGCGCCCGATTGCGGCCGCGCGACGGCGGAATTGCGTTCACTGCTCGACGGAGCTGCCGCACGCTGACCGCACCTGGGCCGCAAAGCGAAGATGCGCTCCTGGCCGCGCTGCGCGCGCTCATTGAAACGTGCCCGGCCAACCGGCGGATAGTGAGTTCCATCGGAGACGACGCAGCCGTGTGGCAGCCGTCGCGTTCTCACCGGAGCGTCATAACGACCGACGCCCTGATCGAGAACGTACACTTTGCACGCGACACGATGTCGATGTTCGACGCCGGGTGGCGCGCGATGGCCAGTAATTTGAGCGATCTCGCCGCAATGGGCGCGCGCCCCCTGCTCGCGACCGTGGCGTTAGGGTGGCCCGTTGCGTATGCGCACGGCGATGCGATCGAGCTGTATCGTGGAATGCTCGACGTGGCCTCGCGCCACGGCTGCGTGGTCGCCGGCGGCGACCTCACGCGGGCCGATGCAATCGTCGTTGCGATCACCGCCGTCGGAGAAGTTCGCCCCAGCAACGTCAAAGGACGAAGCGGTGCGCGCCCGGGCGACGTCGTGGCCGTCACCGGTGCGCTCGGTGCGAGTCGCGCCGGTTTGCATTTGGCCCGCAAACAAACGGCGATGTCCGGCAAACTCGCCGCGCCGGCACTGAGCGCACACCGCCGGCCCGAGCCGCGCGTGCGCGAAGGTATGTGGCTGGCAGCCAGTGCGCACGTGCACGCGATGATGGATATTTCCGACGGCCTGTCGACGGACTTGTCGCGCATGTGCGTCAGGTCGCACTGCGGCGCAGTGCTCGAAGACGTTCCGGTGCACGAAAGCGCGGCCGCAGTGGCGCGGCTGCAGAGCGAGGACCCGCAAGCCTACGCGTTGGCCGGCGGGGAAGATTTCGAATTGCTCGCTGCGGTTGCGCCCCGTGCGTTCCAGCATCTGCGCCGAAAGTTTGCCGAGCGGTTCGGCCGTCAGCTTCACGCGGCCGGATGCTTCCGCAGCGAAAGCGGTCTGTTCGTTCGAACGAATACCGGCCAAGAACGGCTCGCCCCGACGGGTTGGGACGCGCTGCGCGCAGGAATCCCGTGACCTTCGCGCCGGTGGAGATTCGCTTGGCGGGTCCGGATGCGCAGCCGCATCTGGTGCTTGAAGTCGTCGACTACGAGCATCCGGATACCGCCGAGCCCGCGGATCTCGATCTGATGCATTGCCGGATCACCGCACGTGCCCAGCCCGTGGAGGCGGTGTTCGAAATGCCGATCGGGCTTTGGGAATTGTTCGATCTGCGCGAATATCTGGCCAGGATCGGCACGGGCAACGGCCCTTCGCAGTCGTTTATGCTCGCCGGCGGATTACTCACGTTGTCGTTCGCGCCCTCCAAGCGAGGGCCGGTGCTGTGCGCCGTGCTGCTCAAGACCATAGACGCCGCGCACGTGCGATTGGAGTTTCTCATCACTTTGGAACCTTCGGACATCGCGCGCACGGCCTTCGGGCTTTCGCAACTGAAAATGCACGCGCAGCAGTAACACCGTGAAGCGCTCGGCTGCAAGAGGCCGTGTAAGCGGGTAAGGCCAACGTGACGGCCGCGATCGCCGGAGAACCCGCTCATCTCGTTGGAAAGGCCAGAAGCTTATGGATGCCATCACGTTACTCAAAACCGACCATGAAAAAGTCACCGAACTGTTCGAGAAGGTACAGGCGCTGGGCGATACCGCTCACGTTTCCCGTGAGAAACTCTTTCGACAAATCGATCACGAGCTCACCGTGCATTCCGAGATCGAAGAAACGATCTTCTATCCCGCGCTCAAGGCGAAAACGACCGCCAATACCGAACCCAGCGACGAAGTTTTGGAAGCGTACGAAGAGCACGCCAACGTGAAGGCGATGCTCAAGAAGATCGAGGCGCTCCAACCGGACGACCAGACGTACAACGCCAAACTCCAAGTGCTCAGCGAAATGGTCAAGCATCACGTCAAAGAAGAAGAAAACGAGATGTTCAAGCAGGCGCGCAAGCTGCTTGAAAAAACCGAATTGGACGCATTGGGCGAACGGCTGGCGGCCGCCAAGTCCGCAATATCGCAAAAGACCGCGGTCTAAAGGTTGGCGGAAAAGACGCTCGTGCGATTCGCCGCGCGCCGCGCGGGGAACATCAGTGGTACTCCGACACATGGGAGGGCAACCACATGAACCAGGGCTATGGAACCAGCGCGTATTTCGCAACCGAAACCGACGCGCGGCGCGCCGCAGAAGATCTGCGGGCGCAGGGATGCGAGGTCGACGTGCGCAGCGAGAGTTCGCACGGACAAAGTTTTTGGGACAGCATCAAGAGCTTTTTCTCCGGAGAGCACAACACGGATCAATACCGCACCGGCGCCGTGCTGACGGTTACCGGGGGGAATCCGCAAACCGTTCGCACCGTTCTGCAGCAGTACAATGGACGCGTGAACGACGCGACCGGCACGTCCAGCGCCGCCGGCACGCCGAGCACGGTCAATGCCGACATAACGGGCAAGTCGACGGTGGCCGGTGCGAGCGGCGGCTTGGGCATGACCGGCACGGGACTGGGAACGACCGGTACGGGGCTCGGTGCGGGAGGAACCGGCGGCGTGCCGCCTTCGACCACCGGCGAGATCGACGACACGCAGTATATCGGCGGTGCGACCGACGATCTGCAAAGTACGCGAACGACTCGGGACATCGACGATCGCAATACGTTATAGCCGAGGTCGACCGCCAACACCCAAGGGCGCCGCAGTATTTGCGGCGCCCTTCGATCGCGCGACCGTCGTGCCGAAGAGGATCGTTATGGTGACGGCCGGTTACGGCTTTGCATTCGCGATGATGGTGCGTACTTAGGATACGCAACCGCGCCGGGCGCCGACATACCGAAAACTGAGTAGTCCAACGAAAACAGCGGCGGTCGTACGACTCGCCGCTGCCGGAATTTTGCGCTTGCCGGGGTTACGTCAGACGGCGCGCGTGACGCGCTTGCCGCGCAGGCATGCCGTACAGACGCGGGCGGTTCGGGCCGTGCCGCGGTCCCGAATTCGGACCGCCTGCAGGTTCGGCAGCCAGCGGCGCTTGGTCTTGTTCATTGCGTGGCTGACGTTGTTGCCGGCCATCGGTCCCTTGCCGCAGACTTCGCAGCGCTTTGCCATGTCGGTCCAACCCTCTCTCGCAGCCCACCCGGGACAACCTTGGTAGATTAGCATGCACCCGCGCCTAGGCGCAAGCGACTCTTGCGCGAACAGGGCCGCCGATGGACGTCACCGCCTTGGACGGAAGAGCTTACGCCAAATTCCTGGCCGCGGGCTCATACTTCTTAAGGAAGTACCGTGAAGTCCTCAACGATCTCAACGTTTTCCCGGTGCCCGACGGCGATACCGGCACTAATATGTATCTCACCTGTAGGCAGGCTGCACTCGAGGCAGGCAAGCATCGAGGCCGCCCGCTGGCCGAGGTCGCTGCGGCCGCTGCGCAAGGGGCGCTGATGGGCGCGCGAGGCAATTCCGGCGTCATTATCTCGCAGATGCTGCGAGGCTTCGCCCACCACGTTCGCCATCGCAGCGCCATCGACACGTTCGTGTTGGCGACCGGAATGCGAGAGGCCGTGACTGCGGCACGGCAGGCATTGGTCAAACCGTTGGACGGCACGATCGTTTCGGTCGCGGACGCCGCCGCAGAAAGCGCGTATCGCCTCGCGCTGCACGAGCCTGACTTCTACCGGTTTTTGACCGGCGTGCTGCGCTCTGCGAACGAAGCGCTGGATCGCACGCCGGATCAACTGCCGGTGCTCAAAGAATCCGGAGTCGTCGATTCAGGCGGCGCGGGCTTTGTGTATTTCCTGGAAGGCGTGTTGCGCTTTCTGCCCGACATCACGGCGCGCTCGACGGCTTTTCCCCGGCGTCCGGTGCGCCGGCGCGTCTTTACGACCGCGCAAGCCGTCGGCGAAAACAAATACTGCACCGAATTCATCCTGCAGCGCGCAACGTGTTCGGTTCCCGAGTTGCGGGAAATGCTCGCAGTCAAGGGTGAATCGTTGATTGTGGCAGGCAGCGCTCCGACCATTCGAGTGCACGTACATACGAGCGATCCGCAAGCGGTTCAAACGCTGGCGGGTAAACACGGAGAGCCGACGGCCGTCAAGGTGGACGATATGGAGCGCCAGCACAACGTGCTGCTCGTCGACAAACCCGCCGCACCATACTCCATCGTCGCGTTCGTTCCCGGTGAGGGCTTCGCAAAAATCGCCAAAGAACTCGGCGCCGAGGTCGCGCCGATTACCTTTCGCAATCCCAGCGTGCGTGAAATTCTGCTTGCGGTGAACGCGTGTTTATCCGACGTCGTATTGCTGTTCGCTAACGACAAAAACGTCGCACTCGGCGCGCAACAAGCCGCGCAGCTGAGCGGGCGTACGGTTCACGTCGTGCCCACGGCCGATATCGTGGCCGGAATTGCCGGCTTATTCGCGCTGCGTTCGGCCCGCGACGGTCTGCCCGACGCCGAGTTCGTGCTGCAAGCCGGTGCGCGGACACGCAGCGCGCAGGCGTACTTCGCCGGGAAGGACGCAACCGTAGGTGGAACGATTGTGCAGCGCGGGAGACCCGTAGCGAGCAGCTCCGGAGTGCTATACACGGGCGGCTCGCTGAGCGAAGCCGCGAGCGCAGCGCTCGGGGCCATGGGCGCAGGCGACGGAGGCTTGATCACGGTGTACTACGGGGGCGCGCAAAAGGAGCGCGATGCGCAGCGTCTGTCCGATGAGCTGCGTGAGGCCTTTGCGCAAGCGGACGTCGAATATTACTTCGGCGGCCAGACGAACGTAGAGTTTTGGATGTCGCTCGATGAGTAGGATCCGCATTGCAATCGACGCCATGGGCGGCGACCACGCCCCCGCGGAGATCGTCGCGGGAACGCTGCTGGCCGCGCGCGACTGCGATGCGGAGCTGATCCTCGTCGGCGACGAGGCGCAAGTGCGCCCGTTGCTGCAGGGACGCGGCGCGGAAAAGATCGTTCTGGTGCATGCCGAGCAAACCGTTCCCATGGACATGCATGCGTCCCAAGCGCTGCGCATTGCCGACCAAACCTCGCTGGGGGCGGCGGTCGGCATGGTGAAGGCGGGCAATGCTGACGCGGCCGTGTCGGCCGGCAACAGCGGCGCGTTTTTAGCAATCGCGCTCATCAAATTGCGTACGATCGCCGGTATCGCGCGGCCGGCTATCGCCACGGTGTGGCCGGCGCTCAACGGCCCGATGGTGCTGTTGGATTCCGGCGCCAACGTCGACTGCCGTCCTGAGTGGCTCGAGCAATTCGGAATCATGGGCTCCGCGTATGCAAAGTCGGTGCTCAACATCAATGATCCGCGCGTTGCCGTACTTTCCGTGGGCGAAGAGGATACCAAGGGCAACGCTCAAGTGCTGGAAGCGGCGAAACTGCTTTCGCGCGCGCCGGTCAATTTCATCGGCAACGTGGAAGGCAAAGACCTGTTTCACAATGCCGCGGACGTGGTCGTCGTCGACGGATTCGTGGGCAACGTCGTGCTCAAGATGGGCGAGGGCTTGGTTTCGGATCTGCAAAAGGTCATCAAAGAAACGGTGCTCGGCGGAAACCTGCTGACCAAAGCCGGCGCGGCGCTCATGCTGCCTGCACTGCGGCAACTGCGAACCCGGTTCAATTACGAAACGTACGGCGGCGCGCCGCTGCTCGGACTGGCGGGAAACTGCATCGTTACGCACGGCCGCGTCACACGCAACGGCATAAAGCACGCGATCGCAGCGGCGGTGGTCGAAGCCCGTCACGACGTCGTGGGCAAAATCAGCGAGCTCGCGAAGCCGCATTTGGCTAACGCCGGCTCCTAAGCGTCCCCGCAAGGACACTAGCGGCCCTCGATGAGCATCGCGATCGTTACCGACAGCACCTCGGACATCGAGCCGGCGCGTGCCCGAACGCTCGGCGTCGACGTAGTTCCGCTGTTCGTGCTGTTCGACGGGACGAGCTATCGCGACTATCTGGATCTGTCGCGCAGCGAATTTTACCGCAAGCTGGCATGCGAACCGATTCTTCCGACGACCTCCCAGCCTACGCCTGCAATGTTCGAGGATGCGTTCCGCCCGCACGTGCAGGCCGGCGACGAGGTGGTGTGCATCGTGATCAGTTCGAAGCTGTCGGGAACGATCAATGCGGCGCGCGCTGCGGCGAGCCGGTTTCCCGATGCCTCAATCACGATCGTCGATTCACTGAGCGTTGCCGGCGGCTTAGGCATGCAGGTCACACTTGCGCGCGAGCTGGCTCGCGCCCATGCAACGCGCGCGGACATTGTGGCGGCGCTCGAGCACGAGCGCGACGTGCAGCACTTGTATGCCTGCATCCCGGATCTGTCGCACGTCGTCCGCACGGGACGCATCGGTAAGGCGCGCGCCGTTATCGGCACGCTCATGAAGATCGTTCCGGTCATCTCGCTGCAGGACGGCGAGGTATCGGCCCACGCGCAGGTGCGCACGCCGGCGCGCGCACGGCAAACGATGATCGACCTTTCGCTGCGCGAAATAACCGACGTGGCCGGCGCGCGCTTTTTAGTCATGCACACCAATGCGCCCGCGCTGGCGTCGGACATCGCGGCCCGCTTGCGCGCGCGCTTGGAGGGCGAATCGCCAAAGGCGCTCGACGTTCTCGAAGCCGGCCCGGTGATTGCGGTTCATGCAGGTCCCGGTGCCGTCGGAATTTTTTCAGCGCAGTGAACGCGGCCGGGGTCTACGTTCATCTGCCGTTCTGTCCGTATATTTGCCCGTACTGCGATTTTGCCAAGTGGCCCCACAAAGAGAGCGCCGCGCGGCGCTATTTGCAGGCGCTGCACGCGGAAATCGACCGTGCGGGCTCGGCCCAAACCGTCGGGAGCACGGTGTTTTTGGGAGGAGGCACTCCCAACACGTATCAGCCCGGGGACTTAGCCGAACTGCTCGATCACCTGAACTCAGTATTTCCGGGGCCCTCGGATCGCGAAACCACGATCGAAGTGAACCCAGAACTGGTGCGCGCGCAGGACTTTGAGGCGTACCTAGCCGCGGGCGTGAATCGCATTTCGATTGGAGTGCAATCGTTCGAGCCTGCAGAGGTTCGCACGTTGGGCCGCCGGCACGGCGTGCACGACGTCGAGCGCGCGGTACGCGCGGGCCGCAGCGCGGGCATACGAAGCGTCAGCGTGGATCTCATGTTTGCCGTTCCGGGACAAACGAGGGAGAGTTGGCTGCGTTCGCTGCGTGCCGCCGTTGCTTTGGGCGTCGATCACGTCTCGGCATACGGGCTCACGATCGAACCCGGCACGCCGTTCGAACGCCTGCGCCGCAGGCAGCCGGAAACGTTTTTCGACGACGTGCGTGAGGCCGAGCTGTACGAGCTGGCGATAGCGACGCTGGAGCAGGCCGGCTTGACGCAGTACGAGATCAGCAATTTTGCGCGGTCCGGTCATCGCAGCGCTCACAACGAAAACTACTGGGCGAACGGCGACTACGTCGGGTTGGGCGTAGGCGCGGCTTCGTATCGTGACGGCGTGCGAAGCGTGCACACAAAGGAACTCGGCTCGTACGTCGACGCCGTGCTCGCAGGACTGCCGATTCCGGGCCAAGCCGAGCGGCTCGAGGGCTGCGCGCGCACCGGCGAGGCGGTGATGCTCGCGCTGCGCACCCGGCAAGGGGTATCGCTGCAGCGGTTCAAAGAGCGGTACGGCGTGGATTTTTTGGAACGGTATGCAACAATCGTCGACCGCTATCGCGGTGACGGATTGCTCGAAGTCGACGCAACGCACGTGCGGCTTACGATGCACGGGCGTTTCATGGCCAACGACGTATGCGCAGCTTTCGTGACGCTCGAGTAGGTCCCGGCATCGCCGGAACGCTCCTGCGGCTGCTGTTTGCCGTGGTTTTCGGCGTCACCGGCTTTTTGCTGGGGCGCGAAGCGTACGTGCATCTGTTTTCGCTGCATTTTGCCGGTGAGGCGCTGCAGCTGGCCCTGACGATCGTCACGCCGGTGGCAGGCGCGGTGATTGGCGTCCTCATAGCGCCGTTTGCCCAAACGTTTTTCGAAGACGAGCTCAATGCCGTCGAACGCGCGATCGAACGTTTGGCTCCAATCGAGCTGGCGGGCGGGGCCGTCGGGCTCATCGCCGGTCTGGTCATCGCATTCTTGATCCGCAGCATCCTTTTCGAATTCATCTCGACCGCCGGACGCGCGGGCAGCTATATCGCGATTCTGCTCTACATCGTGATCAGCATCTTTGCGGCCTATTTGGGCGCGCGCGTCGGCGCGCGCATGCACTTTTTGCCGCTCATCCCATCTGCGGGCGCCGCGGGCGGCACGCCCAAGATCATCGACACGTCGGTCATCGTCGACGGCAGGATCGTAGAGATTCTCGACTCGGGCTTTTTGGAAGGACCGTTCATCCTGCCTCGGTTCGTACTGCAGGAACTTCAAGCCGTGGCGGATTCAACCGATTCCATGAAACGCTCACGCGGACGGCGCGGGCTGGAAGTGCTCAATCGCCTGCAGGAGACCGGCGCGCTGGAAGTGAGCGAGCGCGATTACGCCGACGTGCGAGGAGCTGATGCGAAACTGGTGAGAATGGCTCAAGAACTGCGCGGTAAACTGGTGACTAACGATTACAATCTCAACCGCGTTGCCCACGTGGAAGGCGTGGGAGTGCTCAACATCAACGAGCTCGCCAATGCCGTCAAGCCCGTGATGCTGCCCGGAGAAGAACTGAGCGTGCAGATCGTTCGCGACGGCAAAGAGCCTCACCAAGGCGTGGGATATTTGGACGACGGCACGATGATCGTGGTCGAACACGGTCGCCGGCTGGTGGGCAGTGCCGCCGACGTCGTCGTCACCAGCGTGCTGCAAACCGCCGCAGGACGCATGATTTTCGCTAAACCCAAACGCCCGTCGACCGGCTCGTTCGATGCGTCCGGATAAGCGATGAGTGCGGGCTTGCGCTGGGGCGCGGTAATCGTGGCGGCGGGACATGGAACCAGATTCGGCCGTCCAAAGCAGCTTGTCGAGGTCGGCGGAATGCCGATGATCGCATGGTCGATTCGCGCGTTCGAAAGCATGCGGGAAATTACGGACATCATCGTGGTGACCGAACGAGCGTGGCTGCAAGACGTGGCCGCCGTCGTAACGCAGTGCGCGGTCGTCCCAGGCGGCGCAACGCGATCCGCGAGCGTCTATCAGGGAGTCGGCGCGGTGCCCGCACGCTGCGACGCAGTGCTCGTGCACGACGGAGCTCGCCCGCTCGTCACGCCCTTTGACGTCCGGCGCGGAATGCAGCCGGTGTGCGGGGGGCATGGTTCGCTGCTTGCCGTTCCCGTCGTCGACACGATTAAAGTGGTAGAGCCGCGCACCGGCGTGGTTGCCGAAACGCTGGACCGAGCCGCGCTCTGGGCGGCGCAAACACCGCAGTTCGCTATGCTGGCGGACATGCGCCGCGCGCACGAAGCAGGCATTCGCGATCGAATCGATGCAACTGACGATGCAATGCTGCTCGAACGGATCGGCGTGCAGATGCACGTCGTGGCGGGCTCCGCCGCCAACTTCAAGGTCACGGTGCCCGAAGATCGCGATCGCGCCGATGCCGCGCTGCGCGCCCGTGCCGGCGCGGGTTTTACGGCGCGCTGATGCGCGTGGGCCACGGTTTCGACGCGCACCGCCTGGTGGAAGGACGCGAACTTCGCTTGGGCGGCGTCCGCGTGCCGCATGAAACCGGCGCGCTCGGACACTCCGACGCCGACGTGCTGGCGCACGCAATCAGCGACGCGCTTTTGGGAGCTGCGGCATTGGGCGATCTGGGCGCGTATTTTCCCGATACCGACGAGCGCTGGAAGGACGCGGATTCGATGGAGCTCTTGGTGAAGTGCGCGCGCGAAGTGGAGCAGCACGGTTACCGAATCGAAAATATCGACGCAACGATCGTAGTGGAGCGTCCCGCGCTCAAGCCGTATCTCGCCGGCATGCGCGAGCACGTTGCGCGGCGTCTGTCATTATCCGTCTCACAGGTCGGCGTGAAGGCCAAGTCCAGCGAAGGCATGGGATATACGGGCGACGGCAGCGGGATCGCGGCATATGCCGTTGCGCTGATTGGTCCGCGGTAGCGGTATGGCGGTGCAGCGCGACGAGCTGGCGGAGGCCATGCAGCGATGGGGAGTGTTGGAAAGCCCCGTGCCGCACGCGGCACTGCGGTGGATCGACACCTTTATCGAAGCGTTCGGCGACCGGGTTGCGAGTGCGGAAGACGCGCGCCGGTACGTCGCCGAGCTGCGCGAGGAGGCGTGCATCATTCCCGCGCTCGAGCTCGAGCGGCTGCGCAGCCGCGAAGTGCTGTTCTTTTTGGATACGGTAAGCCAGTACGTGGACGCGCAGCCCGAGTTGCGCGGGTTGCCGCTGGAGCACGATCTCGCGCAGATGGCGCGGGAGTTCGGCATTTCCGATTCGGATGCACGGTACGCGGTGAGGATGGCGCTCACCGGCAAGAAGGAAGGGCCGGCGCTGGATCTGCTGTTTGCGCTGCTCGGACACGACCGGATTTTGATCCGCATCGGCGCCGTCAATTCGCACTTGCTGCACGGACGCGGCTTGGAACCGATTCGCTTCGGTCCGGGCGGCGAGCCGTTCACACCGATACGCGGCGACAAAGACGCGCAGAGCTGAAGGCGGCCTTTGCGGCCACCGAGTATAAGTGCATCCAATGAATGGACGGCTCGGTTAGACTAGCTGCTATGGCATTGCCCTGGGAGCCCGTGCTTGCCGATTTGAATGCTGCGCTCGAACGCGACCCCGCCGCGCGGGGTCCGCTGGACGTGATGTTGTCGTATCCGGGGTTTCATGCCGTATGCGCGCACCGGCTGATTCACGCCCTGCACCGCACCGGGATGCCGCTGCTGCCGCGGTGGCTTTCGCAAGTCAGCCGGTTTTTTACGGGCATCGAGATTCACCCGGCCGCGCGGTTGGGCAAGGGCCTGTTCATCGACCACGGCATGGGCGTAGTCATAGGCGAGACCGCACAAGTCGGCGACGGCTGCACGATCTATCAGGGCGTAACGCTGGGCGGCACGAGCCTCTCACACGGAAAGCGGCATCCCACGCTCGGGAACAACGTCACGGTGGGCGTGAATGCCGCCGTGTTGGGCGCGATCGTCGTCGGCGCCAATTCGAAGGTCGGCGGCGGCTCGGTCGTCGTCAAAGACGTGCCGCCCAACTCGACCGTCGTGGGCGTGCCCGCGCGTCTGGTCATGCAGGACGGCGTTGCCGTGCGCGCGGTGCCGGCGCGTCCGCAGGTCGACATGCCCGACCCCACATCGGATGGAATCGCGCGCCTGCAGCGGCGCATCACCCAGTTGGAAGACCGCCTGAACGCAATCGAGCAAGAGGAGCAAGGCGAGCGCGCGTGGTCCTGGGTGATTTAGACCCGTGGCGCTGAAGCTGTATAACACGCGCACGCGCAGCATCGAGCCGTTTGCGCCGCTCCGGCCGCCCGTCGTGTGCATCTACGTTTGCGGATTGACGCCCTCGGCGCAGGCACACCTCGGTCATGCGCGGTCATTTTTGTTTTTCGACGTTCTGCGCCGCTATCTGCAGCATCTGCGCTACCACGTGACCTTCGTTCAAAACGTAACGGATATCGACGACCGCAGCATCGCGCGCGCGAAAGCCACGGACCGGCAATGGTCCGACATCATGGAACAGCACTATCTATCGTTCAAAGAGTCGATGCGCCGCTTAGGCGTGCTCGAGCCGGACCACGAGCCGTATGCGACCAAATACATCGCGCAAATCCTGGCGATGATAGAGGCGTTGGTTTCAGGCGGACACGCGTACGTCACGCAGGGCGGCGTCTATTACCGCGTAGACTTCCTTTGCACGATACGGACGGCTGTCCAATCGCAACGTCGAAGAGCTCGAGGCCGGGGCACGCGTCGAAGTGGACGAAGCCAAAGACGACCCGTTGGATTTCGCCCTGTGGAAGTTCGCCAAACCGGACGAGCCGAAATGGCCCTCGCCGTGGGGCGACGGCCGTCCGGGCTGGCACATCGAGTGCTCGGCGATGTCTCGCGCGCTGCTCGACCCGCAGGGCGTCGGCTTCGACATTCACGGGGGAGGAGCCGACCTGATTTTTCCCCACCACGAAAACGAGATCGCGCAAAGCGAGCCGCTGATGCGGCAGCCTCCGATGGCCGACGTGTGGATGCACGGTGGTCTGCTGCTGTTCGATAATCAGAAGATGAGTAAATCGCTGGGCAACTTCGAACCGCTGTCCGATCTGCTCGACCGGTACGATCCTCAGGCAGTACGCCTGCTCTTTTTGCAAACCGGGTATCGCAAGGTGATGAACTTCACCGACGATGCAGTTGCGGGCGCCAATGTCGCGTTGGATCGCCTCAAGAAAACGTATCGCGCTCTTGACGACCGGGGCAACGGTTCGAATGCACGCGAAGGAGCGTTGATGAAACGCATCGAGGCGGCGCTGGACGACGACATGAATACTGCGGTTGCGCTTTCGGAGCTGCTGGCTTACCGGCAAGGCAGCACGCAAGAATTCGCGTATGCGCTGGGAGTGTTGGGCCTAAAGCCGGCCGATGCGTGGCTGCAGGAAACCGTGCGAGAATTTCCTGCTGATTTCACCGCGCGCCTGCGTTCGGCGTTGGGCCGGAACGTCGCGGACGGCGAAACGCCGCAGGCGCTGCTTGAATCCGTCATTGCGCTGCGGGCGCGAGCGCGCGCGGAAAAGGACTGGTCCACGTCGGACGAGCTGCGCGACGCGCTCGCGCAGTGCGGCATCGCGTTGAAAGACGCAAAGGACGGCACGACGTGGAGCATCGTGCAGTAGGGCGCGGGTCTTTTCGGCCTCGCACGCGGCCCGTGCCGGAGCTCGACGACGTCATTTACGGCGTGCACGCCGTCGAAGAAGCTCTGCTCGCAGGCGAACGATTGCGGCACGTTCACGTGGCGGCCGAGCGTAAGCGCGACCCGGCGGTGCGCAATCTGCTCGAGCAGGCGCGCGAACGGCAGATTCACGTTCGGTACGAAGAACGGCCGTACTTCGCGCAATTTCCCTATAAGGCCCATCAGGGCATCATCGCATTCGGACCGCCCTTTGCGTATGCCGCACTCGAAGATATTCTCAATGCGCCGCGGGTGCAGCCGCTGCTGCTGGCGGTCCTCGACCATGTTACGGACCCGCACAACCTCGGCGCCATCATCCGAACGGCCGAATGCGCCGGCGCGAGCGGCGCCGTGCTGCCCGAGCGCCGTGCGGCGGGGGTCAATGCGACGGTGCGCAAAGCGGCCGCCGGTGCAGCGGCCCATTTGCCGATCGCGCGCGTCTCGAATATCGCGCAGGCCGTGCGCACGCTAAAGAAAGCGGACGTTTGGGTTGCCGGTGCCTCCACGAGTCCGCGTGCGGTGCAGTACACACGCGCGGATTTTTTGGGCGATGTCGCGTTCGTCATCGGAGCCGAGGGCCCGGGTCTGTCGCAACTGGTCGAACGCGAATGCGACTATTTGGTTCGCGTTCCGGTCGCCGGGCGGACGCCGTCCCTGAATGCGTCGGTAGCCGCAGCCGTACTGTTTTACGAGGCGGTCCGCCAGCGTGAAAAGGCAGATGGCGCTTCCTAGCTTGGTGCTTTGGGCGGCGCGAGAGCTTGCCCACGTTGTCCTTGACGGCCGGAGGAGTACCCTCTTATACTGTTCGAGATGTGTCGCGCTCGACAGGCTCTCCGGAGCTTGCGATTTGGACACATCACCCCCAGAGGGCAAGACGTTATGGCAATGACCCATCCTGTGTCGGATGGATTGGACTACCACGAGCGGGCCGACGAGGATTTGGTCGCAACGGCGAAAGCGGGCGACAACCTCGCGATGGAGTTCCTGCTCAACAAGTACAAGAATTTCGTTCGCATCAAAGCCAAAAGCTATTTTCTGATCGGCGCCGATCGCGAAGACATCATCCAAGAAGGCATGATCGGACTGTATAAGGCCGTTCGCGATTTCAAAGCCGACAAGCTCTCCAGCTTCCGCGCGTTCGCGGAGCTGTGCATCACGCGTCAGATCATTACGGCCATCAAAACCGCGACGCGGCAAAAACACATTCCGCTCAACCAGTACATTTCGCTCAACAAGCCGATCTACGACGAGGACAGCGAACGTACGCTTCTGGACGTGATGGCTTCTCAGAAGACTTCGGATCCGGAAGAACTGGTCATCAACCAAGAGGTCTCCCAGGACATCAAAGAACGCATCCAGGAGAACCTCTCCGAACTCGAATCGCAAGTGCTGCTCTCGTATCTGGAGGGGAAAAGTTATCAGGAAATGGCGCGCGATTTGGGGCGGCACGTCAAATCGATCGACAACGCGCTGCAGCGCGTCAAACGCAAGATCGAAAAGAATCTTTCCGAAATCGAACTGCCATAGAACACCAGGCGCCGGAAACGGCGCCTCTGTACGCGCCCCGTTCGCGCTGGCAGTGCTCGCAGCGGTTCAACTGGGCTGCGCGCAGCACGCGCCGCCCAATATCCAGCGGCAGTCCGTGCCCGCTACGCCGCTGCGCCCTTCGGCTGCGGCACAAGCGCAGTTGCCGTTCGGCGGCCGGACGATCTTGCCGGGCCACCGCGTCGTCGCGTATTACGGCGCGGCGCAAACGCCGGCAATGGGCGTATTGGGAGAAGCGCCGCCTTCAAAAATCGCTGCGCGTTTGCTGCGCCAAGCCAAAGCGTACGGCGGATACGGAAAGCCCGTCGTTCCTGCGTTCGAACTGATTGCAACCATGGCGCAGCGCGCGCCCGGGGCGGACGGCACGTACAGCGATCCGACCGACGGCGCCACGATACAACGCTATTTGGACGCGGTTCGCAGGTTTCACGGGCTGCTGATCCTCGATATCCAGCCCGGGCGCGGATCCTTTTTGCACGAAGCGCATCGCTACGACCGCTTTCTGCGCCAGCCCGACGTCGAGTTGGCGCTGGATTCGGAATGGAGCATGGCGCCCGACGAAGTCCCCGCGCAGGTGATCGGCGGCACGAGCGGTGAGGTAGTCAACGGCGTGTCGGCGTACGTAGCGTCGCTCGTGCGCCGGTACGATCTGCCGCAAAAATTTTTAGTCGTGCATCAGTTCACGCCCGACATGGTGGCGCATCGCGGCGCGATCGTCGACAGATCGGGTCTCGCGATCGTTTTCCACATCGACGGCTTCGGGAGCCGGGCAGCGAAATTGAGCAAGTATCGTCTGCTTTCGCAGCATCGTAAAGGCGCCTTCATGGGCCTAAAGTTGTTCTACACGCAGGACATCGACATGATGTCGGCCGCAGAGATCATGCATCTGCATCCGGCGCCGGACCTGGTGACCTACCAGTAACGCGGGACACGATGGCGGCATAAAGGTCTTCGCGGTCGGCAATAGGATCGACCACAAAGACCTCGGCCGGCTCGCTTGCGCCTTTCGGATCGATGACCACCGTTACGCGTCTTCGTGCGCACACGTCCATGCAGTCTGGTGCTCAGGACGCGCACCGCGCCCCAATGCCCGTCCGCTTTCAAACGGGCCTTGAGCCAGTCGCGCAGATGGAAATCGCCAATCTCGGCCGCTTTGTCTGGGTCCTCTTGCGGGATGCGCTCTTTGAAGCAGCGCTCGCAGACGAGCACGAGACCGGAACGCGTCCATTTTGGCTTGACGGGCTGCATTACTTTTTCGGCATCAGGTTTGACGTAATCTCGGAGCCGACGGTGGGATTCGAACCCACGGCCCTTTGCTTACAAGGCAAACGCTCTACCCCTGAGCTACGTCGGCGGCGACTCCGGCTTCGACGCCGCCGGAACCTTTTCCGGTTCGGCGGTTATTGTGAGGGACGCATGCAAAAAGTCAACACGAACGACATACCGGAGATCGCATGGGCGTCGCCCAAAGGAAAGTTCGAGTCCGCAGGTATTGAAATTTCCGAAGCGCTCGGGCGTGACCCGCAGTCCACAGACTTGATGGAACGTCATGCTTTCGACGTCGAGATTCAGCGCATCCCCGCAGGCAAGACCGCCTGTCCATATCACTCGCATAGCGCGCAGTGGGAATTTTATCACGTGATTTCTGGCAGCGGTACGGTACGGCATGACGGTGGAACGACGGCTGTTGCGGCCGGCGACGCGTTTCTTTTCCGGCCGGGTCAAGCGCATCAGCTCCTCAACGACAGCTCGGCCGATCTGGTGCTCTACGTCGTCGCCGACAACCCTATCGGCGAGTCGTGCTACTATCCCGACAGCAAGAAATGCTCGGCCCACGCCCCCGAACGCAAAGTCATGCGCGTCCAGTCGTTGGACTACTTCGACGGCGAAGAATAAACGCGGCCCGGGGTGGGAAAACTACGCTCATGGATTTGACCACCGGCGTTCCGCGCGGACCTCGGGAGAAGATAGACGGGATCATGTTGCTGCCGCGCGCCATCGACAAAGCTCGGGCGCAGATTGACGGCAAGCTCGGCGAATACAAGTATTACGGATGCCGCTTCAACAACAAGCTGTTCAACGCGCTGGGCGTCACGGACGACGAGTTCCTGGATGCGGTACGCAATTCGCCCGACGACGCCGGCGTGGCGGAGTGGATTCGCGAGTACGTTCATCCCGAACCGCAGGATGTGGCTAAAGTCAACGACTGGGTCGCGCACAACGAACCCGCCGCGTCCGAACGCGAAGAGTTTTGCAATGAGCTGGAAAAAATCGACCCCGGCAACGATTCGGTAAACACGTGGACCGATCTGGTCGATCTCCAGGAAGGCCGGCTGAAAAAAGAGAGCTCTTCGGCAACCTAAACGCGCCCAGAAAAAGGCTCGCGTAGACATACGCGAGCCTTTGGGATATGCCGAAGGCGTGCGACGGCGTTATTTGACTACGTGCCAATCTTCGATTTGATATTGTTTGCCGCTGGCCACGACAACCAGCACGCCGTCGCCGAATGCGTCCACGTTGAAATTCGCAATCGCGCCGCCGCCGTTTGAGAGCGAGCCGGAGATGAAATGCGGGTTGCCGGGTGAAACGCCGCCGTTGGTTTGAACGTTAAGCGTGTCCCCGTTGGCCAGCGTGGCGTTCTGAATCGTCAGGTTAGTCAGAATGCCGTCGTCGAACGTCGCCGATATGGGCAGAACGTATTGCCCTTTGGCGGTGCCGCCGGTGAGCGTGAACATCGGCGTCGCTATCGGACACGACGTATTTTGGACGCCGGCTTGGATCGACAGGCTGCCGATGGCTCCGGTATACACCGTTCCGGTGTGGTTGGATTGCCAAGTCACGCTGCCGTCACCGTTTACCGTGCGCGTTCCGCTGGGCATAACGCCGGCCCATCCGAACGTTTCATTCAGGGACGCAATCCCGGTTGCGTTGAATCCCGCAGAGTCGGAGCAAAACGTCGTGCTGTTCTGCGAGCTCGCGGCCACGACCAACTCTCCATCGGCGTCGATCGTTTTCTTGCCGCTGATGTCGAGTTCGCCGGTATGGGTTCGGTCGAACCCGTTCTTGAGAACGGGATAACCATATTGATCGAACGCGGCATTGGTGTAGTTCACCGTTTCGGAGCGGACGGCGGACGGCGAGTTGCCGTTAAGTGCGTACATGCTGACCGTTCGCGCAATCGTTTCCGAAGTCGAACCGGTCGACGTCCAGATTCGCACAGCGTCGCGGGCCGGTGCGGTGCAGCCGTTATCGTAGAAGTCGATGCGCTCGGTGGAGTTGGGATCGCCTTTTTTATCGGGAGAGAAGAACTCCACGCCGTTGCGGCAGCTGCCCGCGCCCGACGATTGCGTAGAGAGGAATTGCGTTCGCTCGGACAGGCTTTGCGCGGGGGATCCCGTTGCGTCGTTGTAACCGGCGAGGTCCTTGATCGGACTGCCGACGTCGTTTGCGGTTCCAATGGCGTCTTCGGTCTGCTGCTGGACCGACTGCGTGTTGCCGCCGCCGCTGCCGCCGGCCGGGGGCAGTGAACCGGCGCCGCTGCCGCTTCCTCCGCCGCAGCCCGCAAGCGCCATGCTTGCCGATAGAGTAGTGATGAGGAGAACGAGACGTGCGTTCATGCGAAGCTCCAAATGCTTGACGTAGGGTTGCTTGATCCCGTTATAACGTCGGCAAGGAAGCGCTTCATGAGCGTCTGCTGAGAGGAGGGTCAGAATCCGATTAGAAGGTGGGTAGCCGCGCTGCGTGGGTAGGTGGCCGAGTGGTTAAAGGCAACAGACTGTAAATCTGTCCAGCTAACGCTGTACGCTGGTTCGAATCCAGCCCTGCCCAGAGCGCGGGCGTTGCATAGTGGTAGTGCTTCTGCCTTCCAAGCAGACAGCGCGGGTTCGATTCCCGCCGCCCGCTCCAAATGGTCGAACGGTGCGCCGTTGTAGCTCAGTGGTAGAGCACATCC